>NZ_LGHP01000010.1 GCF_001280845.1 Bacillus sp. FJAT-28004 | reverse complement strand
GGATGACAATGGTAAGTCCAGACATCTACCATTATGCACTGAACTGAAAAAATCATTAATTGAGTGGTTAGAGCAGCGCGGTGAACAAGATCATTCTTATGTATTTCTATCCATACGTGGAGGGAAGCTCGCAGAAATGGGAATTCATTATCTCTGTGAAACAATAGGGAAAAAGCTTAACATCGATGCTTTGACACCACACGTATTACGTCATTCGTTTGCACATGAACTTTTATTGCAAGGAATGAATCTAAAACCACTGGCGACCTTGCTTGGTCACAAAAACACAAATTATACCCGGTTATATAAGATGCAGATGAAGAAGAATTCATTCCAAAAATCAAAGTACAAACCTGGAGAGCCTAAATGAGCAAAAATCAGCGGAGATGGAAAAAAAAGAAGAAGCAGAATTTAGTCAATAAGATAATAGCATTAAATAGTTTCTTTATTGCTTTATCACTATTCGTATTCATGGGATTTAAAATGTCCAATAATCAACTCAGTACTTCTGATCTTCCAGCGGATCCTTTGCCTATCTCATATGGCTTTGTACTTCTATCTTGGTTTGGACTACAGGGTATTGTTATCCTCATTTATTCTTACTTCAATCGTCAAAAACGACTAAAAGAAAAACATAAGCTTCGAGTGTCGGGTATTCAAAAGATTGATCATATGACCGGTCAACAGTTTGAAGATTATTTAACGGTGTATTTTGAAGACTTGGGTTACCGCGTAGAGGATACGGGCGGAAGGGGAGATCGAGGAGCAGATAAGATTTTAATCGAACCAGTAAGTAATAAACGTATCTGTGTACAAGCCAAGTGTTGGAATAAGAATGTAACCTTTGATGCAGTGCAACAAGTGTTTACTGCTAAAACATTGTGGAATTGCGAGGAGGCTTGGATAATCACAAATCGGAATTTCACGAAACAGGTGCGTGAATCCGCTCAGCAGCTCCAGATACAATTGTGGGATCGGGAGAAGTTGACCAGTAAGATGTATGCCTACAATGAAAGAAAAGCTCAAAGCGGATCCCATTCAGTGTATTTCGCTTTAAACTCATCCTCTGTATTCCATGATTTGAGTTGTGAGCATGGTCGGAATATAGCAAAAGTACAAAACGTAATCACCTATTCCAATTATGAAGAAGCTATCAGCAATGGAAAGAAAAAATGTAGCTGTTACAAATAAAGGAATGGGTCTTTCAGAAAAACTATTCATACATGAAAAGGGAGAATATCGTGAAAGAAACATTGACCTATTTACCTACATTTTTAACTTTTGGACTAATGGCATCCTTATTTGGAATTACGTTTTTACTTTATCTCAGATGGAGGACGCGGAATTATTTACTCTTATCGTTGTCATCGGGATCCACAGCTGTTATCCATCTTCTTTTGTTTGCAGCAGCTCAAACCAATATAGCGTCTGACCATCTTGTAATCCTAATCAGTGGTACCTCTTTAATACTTTTCATTGGTATACATGCTTCATTCTTTCATTTTTTTCTACCCAAAAGAAAAAAGGAATTAGCATTTTTCGCCGGCGCAGCTGGTGCGGCAATACTTTCTCTAGCCCTCGGATTTTTCAATCAAGAGCTAGGAGCTGCAGCATTAACAGTGATGAATATCGCCTTCATTAACTTTTTCATTTTTAAGATACTGTCACAGCTACCGAAGAAAAAAATGTTCTTATTGTCACACATCTTCTTTTCAGTCGGATTTGTCATACAAACCGCAATGATCATTTTTCATATCCCAGGAGCACTGTTTTTCACCACAGTATTAGCCACAGCCTCATTCGGGGTCATGCTTCTTATTTTCTATGATCGTATCGTTGATATGGTCTTAGCTGTCTCTAACTCGGCGGTCACTGATGGCCTTACTGGTTTGTATAATAAGACCTATTTTATACGGAAAGTGAATGATTATTTAAGTAATAATACCGCGAGGGCTTTAATCTTCATCGATATTGATAATTTCAAGCGTTTAAATGACACCCAGGGACACCCAATGGGTGACGCCATTCTGAAGTTAGTCGCTAAGATTATGCAAGAGACGTTTAAAGAGACTGCATTAATTGGCCGATATGGCGGAGAAGAAATGGTTGCGGTTATTACAAACGATCATGCCGATCCAGAAGAGCTTGCAGAACTCTTTCGGTCTCGAGTAGAAGAGCTCACACCTAATATCTTCCCAGTAACAGTAAGTGTGGGATGCAGTATTTCAGAGTTTGGATTAACGGCTGCAGAATTTATTAAGCAGGCTGATGAAGCCATGTATGTTGCCAAAAGTGAAGGTAAAAACAGAGTCGTTTTATACCAAAAGGAATTGGAGAGTAATGATTAATCGAACTCTTCTGAAAGGGGTATTGCTTTGTATAACAGAGTGATTCTAGCAGAGAAACCCGATATGGGTGAAAAAATAGCGAAAGCATTAGGGATTTCCGCAAAAAAACGCGGATACATTGAACTGAGGAATGGTGACGTTGTGACATGGGCAATCGGTCATCTCATTCGATTGAAAGCTCCCGATGCGTATATGGAATATAAAGCATGGACATGGGAAGCCCTACCTGTCATTCCAAAGCATATGGATACTGAAGTCTATCCAACAAAGATCGATCAATTCAATGTGGTTAAACAGCTGCTGCAAAATAGTAAAGAGTGTATCATGGCAACAGATCCGGAGCGAGAAGGCGAGCACATAGGACGATTAATCCTGAAGGAAGCCGGCTACCAAAAAAAATGGATGCGCCTTTGGATCGATGATCTTACAGAAGCAACCATATTGAATGGCATGCAAAATTTGAAGAGCTCAGATGATTTTACATTCCTCGGTGATGCCGCGCTGGCACGTTCGTATGCCGATTACTGGTTAGGTTTTACCGCATCAAGATTCTTTTCGTTACTTGCTGCTGAAGTAACCGGTGGACGAGCTAATTTATCAGCTGGACGTGTTCAAACCCCAACGCTGCGCCTTGTTTTTGATCGGGAAAAATCAATGGAGAACTTTACTGCAGAACCATTCTATCTCCTCACAGCTGATTTTCAGACTTCTAAAGGGAGTTATAAGGGGCAATGGTTTAAAGTCGAGGACGATACGAACATATATCGCTTTACAGATCAACACAAAGCGGAAACCATGAAGAAAAAATTGATCGGTCAAAGCGGATCGGTATTGAGTTATACCGAAAAAGAAGTGAATCGTAGTGCACCGCAGCTCTTTAATTCATCCGCTTTAAAAACAGCTTCTCGCAAAGAGTTAGGGTTTAGCACAGTCCGAACAACCGCAGCATTACAGGCACTATATGACAAAGAGTACGTTTCATACCCACGTGTAGATAGTCGTCATCTTTCAGAAAATAAGGCGGATGAACTAGCCAGTCATTTAAACATCTTACGAGAAAAAACTGCATATCCTCAATATTTCCCTTCAGCTATACAAAGCCTTAAAGGAAAAAGTCGTTTTGTTGATGATAAAAAAGCAGCCACACACCATGCGATCGTACCCACTGCACAAGATCCTTCCAGCCAGAGCGATAAACTATCTGCAGACGAATTAAAACTCTATGAATTGATTCTTAAACATACGTTGGCCGCACATCATGCCAGCGGTAAAGATAAAGAAATTGAGGTTATCACCAGTGTTGCCGACGAAACATTTTACTCCAGAACGATCGAGATAATCACGCCAGGATGGCGAGCTATTTTAAAACCAGATGATGATGAGCCAGAGAACAAAGAATCCCAAACCATATCGGGAAAAATACCGGCATTAGAGAATGGTATGGGTACCAAGACAAACAGTATTGATTTTGTAAAAGGTCAAACCTCAAAACCTAGAAGACTCAATGATGATGAGCTTGAGAAGCTAATGGAGAATGCCGGTCGTTTTGTTGATGAGAACGTCGATGAAGGCATACTTGAGAAAATTAAAGAAAAAGGGATTGGTACACCAGCAACCCGGACCAATATTGTACAATCGCTTGTCGATCGGGAGTATATCGAAATCACAAAGAACCTGGTCTATTTGACCAATAAGGGCCGCTCTTTCATGGAGATGGTTTATGAACATCCCATTGCTAGCATTGAGCTCACAGGTGAGTTTGAACAAAAGCTCGGTGAGGTTGAGCGAGGAGAACGGCCAGTAGCGGAGCTGCTTCAAGAATTTAAGACGTACACGCATAATATTCTGCAGACTAAAGACGCTCTTTCACTAAGAATTGAGCAGTTACCACAATCATCCCATACATTTGAGAATGTTGAAGAAATAGGAGCATGTCCGAAATGCGGAAAAGTCGTAACGGAATCTCCGAAACTATTCGGCTGCAGCGGAAAAAAAGAGGGCTGTGATTTTACCATTTGGAAAGACTTCCGGAGTACTACGATCAAGGTAAAACAAGCCAAGGATCTGTTAGCTGGGAAAGAAATTCTCATCAAAAGCATACCTGGAAAAGAAGACAAGAAGCCATATGATCTCTATATTAAAATCCAGGAAGGGAAGATCAATACTCGGTTCCCACAAGTTGAAGATAGTAGTCTCGGCAACTGCCCTAAATGTAATAAGCCGGTTGTTGAGGGAACTAAATCATTCGGCTGTAGTGGATGGCGAGAAGGATGCAAGTTCGCTATTTGGAAGTCCTTCAGAAGTACAGAACTAACCGCAAAAATAGTGAAATCATTACTCAACGGGAAAGAAGTTTTGCTGCAAGATTTGCCGAGTGAAAAAGGAACATATGAGCTTTATGTTCAACTAAAGGATGACAAAATCGATTCGCGGAAACCGACCGCCGAAGATAAAAGTATCGGGTCGTGCTTACTATGTAAAAAGCCAGTAGTAGAAAATGAAAAGTCCTATGGCTGCAGCGCATGGAAAGAAGGCTGTAAATTTAAACTAAGCAAAGATTTTCTGGGCCAAAAGATAACCGTTTCGCAAATCAAGAAATTATTAAAGGTTGGGAAAACCGACAAGATTGTTGGCCTTGTAGGATCTAAAGGTCCTTTTGACTCGGCACTCGGGTACGATACAGCAGCCAACCGCTATACATTTGTGAAATGAAAAATGACCGTCCTTAGTTCGGCTGCATATCGCGTCGAGCACCCAAAAACACAGGAATAGTTATAGAAGGAGCTGATTAATTTGAATAACGCTTATACTTTTGAAGAACCAATTAAAATGGAACTTAACGACATGAGGAATACGATCCAGCACATGAAGGATGATATGATTCTCAACGTCCAGGTTGGGCAGAATGATTGGGTCATAAGTAAATCTTCACTTGATGAATCACCACTCTATGAGGCCTACCCTCTGACTCCGAAAGAAGGGGAAACACCGACATGGGAAGATACTTCTGCTTCTGAAATCGCAAAATATGTATTGGATAGTAAGGAGACTGTAGGCTTAAAATCAATTGAATACACAGAAAATTCTCCAGCTAATATGATGTCATTTGTGGAAAAAGAGAAATATGTTGAATCTCTATCTTCTATGAGCGACCTTGGAACAAAAGAATTTCAAGTGGGCAAGAATGAAGATATTTTATATGTAAAAAAACATGATCAAGGTTTCAGCATTCAAGAAGGTTCAATAAATGAGCCTATTCACTTTGTAGGTGATTTGAAAGATACAGTCGATGAAATTTTCAAAAGAAATAATCAAAAAGGTTTTACTGGCGAGGCCCAATTGGTTAATCGAAAGGAATTTACTCAAATTCTTGAGAAGCTGCATACTCAAGTAAGCTCAGCTCATATCACCCTGGATAACGTATCATTCGAAATTAAATTCCAAACTCACAAAGAAGCGCTTGAAGAATCTTGGAGTCAGCCTTTTCTTGATCTCATAAAGGATAAGCAAGCAGGGATATATGAAGTTACTGTTCCCGATAAATACCGCCATTTCATAAGAGATGCTGAGGGTATGTCCGCAATTAGTGCAAAGGATGTTGCTGAAGACCTTTTCACACAAACCGAGTCAAACTTCCGTATTGATCATTTTCAATCACATACTGGGGAATACCCAAACATTGACCTTACACAGTCTACACCGCTGACTGCAGCAGAGATCAAAGAAATTTTGAATCATCTACCTGCAGGAGCTGAAACAACTTTCTCGAACGGACAAACCCAAATGCAATTAACAATTAACGGTGCAAACGATTTTCAAGCTGTGCAGACAGTAGGATCAACGATCGTGGCTCAGTTTACTGAACCGTCAGCCTCCTTAATGGCTCAAACAATTGTAGATGAAGCAAAGGATTTACAACTCGTTGCTGTTAAATATGGTAACAAATCAGCTATCAGAGTGATTGATAATACTCATTCACAGCGAGCAGTAAATCTACTACAGTCCTTAGACCGAATGAACAAAATACGCGTGTTTACTGAAGATTTATCAGCTATAGACATCTCTCGTACTGGAGATCTCTTTATAGCTCGCGACAAGGCAGTAGTCCCAAAAATTCGAATTATCGGCACAGCAGATCAAGTCATTAGTGCACTGCAAGAGGATCCGAAGACAGCCCTTGTATTAGCCAAAGATTCTGAACAGTGGATGCACCCACTTGTAGATGAAACACTGAAAAATGTAGTAATTAAAGCTCCTGGCATGCCGACAGAAAAATTAGGTGAAAAGCTTCATCAGATGGTGGATCGGTACCGGATGGGGAAAAACGGGGATATTGAAATTAACTTAAGAGGTAATGGCAACAACGATACGATATCCTTACAAAAAACTCCGTATCTAAGCCATGATAAAAAAACACATCTAATGGACATGGCAGCTGATAACATCAAATTTGTTCAACAAAAGGGACTAACTCAAAGTATGTAGCCCTTCATTAATTGATGAAGTAGGTATCATGCAGCACCAAATATAAACAGCGACAACCTAGGACAAGAAAATATAGTCCAAGGTTATCGCTGTTTTAATGAGATATCAATTCATTTTCTTGAAATAGTAGCCACATATTCACCCTCCCGCAGTACACTTTAAAAAACCTAATATTGCAAAACAATTTAATGGAATTACTGAAATTTTTATGCAACACAACTAATTTTGATTTAACGATAAAAGGGGATAATTTGATTATGGTTTTGGGAAAAAGAGGTAGGAAAAGTCAATATGTTAAAGTGGTAAAATCCACCGAACAAAGGGCATTGAAAAATTTATGGCGCACAGGGGTCTTGAACAAGGTTCAGTTAGAGACGCACTATCAGCTTTATGGGGAACGGTTGGCTAAATTCGAAAGAAGTGGTTTTTTGGCTATCGATCAGAATTCGGTCACTTTAAAACAGACAGGCATCAATTACTGTCAAAAAATATTGCAGCTTGAGAACCGTTACGTACCCTTCGCTAATGAACTTGTACGTGAATTAGAACAAACAGAGGCTTACTTGAAGCTTTCACCGGAAGAACAGGATGCTTGGAAGTCGGAAAAGCAACATCATTTTGAGGAACAAGAAAAGAATTTGGAATCCTCCCAGGGTTTAAAGATTCTTACCCTAAATTGTGGAACGAGGAGGCCAGAGAAGATCGATCCTCTGTTCTTTAATTTGATCCGGCATATGGATGTTGTTTTATTGCAAGAATGCAATGACTCTATGATGATGTATGTAGAAGATGTCATTCGGATGGTTTCCTGCATTGAGCACAAGCACTCCCGATCATTGGCCGTATTCTCGAACATGCCCTCAATGGGCGGAATCGTTCCGTCGAAATATCATTTTAAGGGAATTTGTTATCTTGAACTACAGTCAGAATGCATTTCACCGTTACTGATCGCCAATGTCCATTTGGATTCAGAGGCATACATAGACAAGAAGTGTTTGGAACTGAAGGAAGTCGCAGCTTGGGCGGCAGAGGAAAAGTCGAAAGGCAAAACGATTGTCCTTGCTGGAGATTTCAATATTACCTATGATCAAATACACCCGAATTTTAAAAAAACATGGCAAGGACGAAATTATTGGTCGCGGGATTATAACTTGGCTTTGCCTTTTACGTTTGATCCTGTTGTCGTGAACTCAACCAACTTGCCTGTATTCCACGACCCCTTTTATACCCATAAACCGAACTTATCCTATACCTACGTCAGTCATAAGCAGAACAAATTCAGACTGGACTATATCTTGCCCGAAATAAATAATCCGCTTGGGTTGCCTAACAAAATTATGCAATACAAAATTTTAAACACCATATCACTCGGATTCGATCACAATGCTGTATTTATGGAAATAGATCTTTGAGGAGTGCAATCCATGCGAACAAAATTAGCGGCCCTGGAAGGAAAGCGGTTCATTTTTATCGCGACTTTTGTTAAGGTTTCGGCAAAAAAAAA
>NZ_LGHP01000009.1 GCF_001280845.1 Bacillus sp. FJAT-28004 | reverse complement strand
AAAGCGTATGGGGTTTTCAAAGAGCTGAATATCCTTCTAACGTAGCCGTCATAGCCCGATTTGCTATGCAGGTTCTTGTCGTGCAAGGGTATGCCTGAAGGGATGGCGTTCGTAGAAAAGCCACCCTAGCACGACAAGGTTCTGAATGGCAGGCTAGGTTGACGGATTGCGTTAGGGGCAAGGGTACAGCGGTTGAAAACATCCAGAAGCACAGCAGCCTGCGGCGTCATTTCATTGCGAAGTTCACCGGACTCTTTAGGGTCTGGATGCCGGAATGGAATGCAGGCATGCTGACCTGCTTTTCCGATTTTTCCTTCAGGAGTGGCCAGAGGCCAAAATTCAATCAGTGCCCCCGTGACGTTTTTATGCGGGGCTTCCATTTCAATAAAAAATAGCCTTCAGATCCGCTCTGCCGGCTATCAATCATCTTTATAGAAAAGTTCATTTCCGTCTTTTTGCCCTGGCTGCCTCATGCGGTCATCTGAGTCGGGATTAAAATTTTACTGCGATCATACTCTTCATCGTTGTCCGTTACCCTGATTAGCACCTCTCCGTCAAAGCGAGTAACGGAGATTGTTTTAAAAAAACCAATCCAGTTCTTAACATCCATCTCTTCGCCTTTTGTGTTTAAAATGTCTTTATCACCGTGTTTTACAATTATCTTTTTCGTCATTTACTTTCCCTCCAGTTATCTATTTAGTGAATCTAGCAATCTACTAATCGATCTTAAGCTGCTTGGGTTACCGCCTCTAGCCGAGCAATACCTTTTTTCGTCGGGGCGTACAATGTCACGAATGGACGTTCAACCTCGACAATGAACGCTGCGGCAACCAGCTCAACTACTACTGAAGAAAACTCATCATCATTCAATTTTTCATCCATCACAGAAAACTTCATATCATAGAATTGCTCCCAACATTGACGATTAGTTGGTTCACGATCAGCAAGATCCCAAACGAAAATCATGGCCTCAAATACCTTTTTAGCGATTACTTTGTTCATATGAAAATCCTCCTTCAATTCTTGTTGATTTTTCGGTCCACCCCGGACATCCGATTTCGTTTGTGGCTCTAGCCCGAGCGGCGATGAGCGGAAATCCTTAAGGTCTTACCGGTAGAACAAGCAGTTCGCTGTCGCTGACGATCTGTGAAGCGTATGGAGTTTTCAAAGAGCTGAACATCCTTATAACGTAGTGGTCATAGCCCGATTTGCTATACAGGTTCTTGGCGTGCAAGGGTATGCCCGAAGGGATGGCGTTCGTAGAAAAGCCACCCTTGCACGTCAAGGTTCAGTATGGCAGGCTAGGATGACCAATGCGTTATAGGTAGGGATGCAGCGGTTGAAAACTCCAGTAGCGGAACGGAACGCGGACTCCGATACATGCGCCGTTATCCGGTAGGCTTTGGGGAAACCGGCTGGAGGAACGTAAGCTGGTTGACCTGCCCTTATCTTCTAGTTTTTATTGACGCAAAGCGGAAATGCATGCCGCTGGCTAGCGGACCCATTCCAATCAGTGTCACCGCGTTCTTCAGCGGGGCTTCCATTTGAACTGAAGTGCGGCAGAGATTTTCCGCCGCATAGCCGTTTACCAATCAAATGGATCCACTTCGTCTTTTCTTCAGCCCGAAATAAAAAAAAACACCAAGAATCCTGGTTTCCTCATGACTTGTTCATTAAGTATTTCGGGACCTTTTTGAATATATTTACAACTATCTGATGGTCTAGTAATATAAAAGTATAGAAAAAAACAACAGTTTTTTGGAGGAATTATTAATTGGCTAAGTTGCGATCCCTATAAAAAGGGTTCGTAATTTAAACATACCCTCTAAAGAACTGTTTTTTTGTGTCTAAAAAAGTTGAAAAGGATGATAAATATGGATAAATCGAAAGAAGTTAGAGAGTTTATTAAAGGTTCGTTCAGTGGCTCTTCTATGAAAATAAAAAAAGGAGAAAAAGAAATAGTAATACTTATTAATAAGTCTAATGAAAAGATCGATATATACCATCCAATGCAACTTTCATATTCGGTTTCTACTACCAGTAAGAATTTTGGGATTTATAACAGAAACGAAGCGGCAGATTGGGTACTACAAGAGATAAAGCTTTTGGGGATACTGGTTGACGAAGATCAATGCACCATAGAACTTATTAAATCGAATACACGTTCTAATTTCGAATGGACTTATCAAGAAGAGCTAGTTCTCTTACTAAAAATAGTAGAAAAAGGGGAAGAAAATGATCCAAAATTAGCCGAAGAAGCACACGCATTCCTTCGTCGTGTCCGAACAGTTGCAGCATGTTATGAAAGAATTAAAAAGCTAAGAAGAGAAAATAATTTGTCAAAGCGTATTGAAAATGATATCAAATCGTTTGCAGAATTTGACCAACTAAGAATTTTTTTCTTAGAAATATATCCTCCTGGTGCTGAGTTGTTTCTGGAGATCAAAAGGGAAAGAGTAAATGTCCGGGAATACATTAAAAAAAATGGTGCTACCCTATATGCTGAGATGCTATCTGATGAGGAAAGAGAAATTAAAGGTGCCATAGAAACGAGGAAGAAATATAAATCTTAAATATCTTTTCATTTAGTTCAATATAGTGGGTGGTCTACTGGGGGATCCAAACCATGATTTTAGTAATCTGTAGTCAATCTGCGTACGGTCCACGTTCTGGGAACGTATCAAAGCATTTTTGAGTAAGTTTCTAGAAAGCTAATGAGCGAGGGAATTGGGTGCAAAGCAATATCATCAATGAGGTACAGTGATAGGGGCCTTCCTTTAGGAAAAGCCCCTACTCTATTTGGTATGTATTAGGACAATGCATCATCGGGTAGGTTGAATACCTTTTGCAAGAATTCCGAAGGCGAGACGCGTTGGATCTTTCCAATCTGGGAGGGAAACTTTCTTGTATTACTAGTAAGGATGTAGTCCGCATTTTGTTGAATGGCGCTTGACCAGACATGAAAATCGTTTTCGTCGAATTGGGAAAGCGGTAAGTTCATCTCTTTTTGATTAATGATCTGCACGGCTTGCTCTTGAGTACAAGCCGTGAGTTCAACCAGTACCTCACCGATCGGGCGATTGTTATTAATCATGAATTCCAGGTGATTCCGGTTATAGAGACTGTTTACTGCGCCTTCCTCCATTAGAGGGTAAATAAAGTCATCGAGGAAGGAAGACACATCATGAAACGTATATCTGACCCCTTGAAGACCGTTCAATGCGTTCCGGTAAAACTCAAACAAGCAAACGTTTGTGATGATCGGAACATATAAGAATCGGGCTGCGTTTAGCAATCGACGAGCATGACCGTTGGTCCGTAGAGCTGCGCACATAATCGTTGTGTCGATAAATACCCGAGGTAGGGGTGGATTAGAATTCGTACTCTGATTCATCAAAGCGGCCATCAGTGTGTTCATTAGAAACATTCAAAGTTCCTCCCCTTTCCGCTGTGATCCGATCTAATCGCTCAAGGGTTTCTTTCGCTTGTTTATCTTGTTCTTCAGTTGTTCGGAATGCAGTATTTGGGATACGCCAGTGACCGCCATCGGTTTGATAAGCCCCCCGGAAGCGACCAGCCTCACATAAGCGGCGAACCGATTGTACATGTATACCTAAACGCTCGGCAGCTTGGCTAGTAGTACAGTACTTATTTTCTGTATCTGTCGCGATTTCTCTTACCATAATTGCGGCAGGTGCGAAATATTTATTTGTTTGATTCGAAGCTTCTAAGATGGCAGTTAATATCTGCGCAATAAGATCAGATGGCTCCACCTTTGCAAGTCCGGATATGAGCGGCAGCATTTTCGTAAACGATACCATTGCTTCCTCATACTTTCCTGATTTCAAAAGATACTGCGTTTGTAAATCCCATTCCCCTATTTGCTCTAGAGTAGGGTTATCCGGAACGGAGAATTCATGATCTTCAATGATAGAAGCTGGCAACTGTAATCTCAATAAGGTGCGATCTAGCATAGCTTTGAACACCGCTTCAGATTCCGAAATATGATTTTCTTGGACTAAGAGGCTAACGGTCTTCCATCCTTTGTCTACCACTAATGGCATATTCACTTACCACCTTTCATTATTTATTCCAATTATACCACAAATGCAACAAAAGCAACAAATGCAACATAGCTTATTTCTCAAATAAAAACACTGGGATGAAATCGCGGTGTTACCTTTTCCAGACGCAAAAAACAGCCATTTGGCTGTTTCGATCTATCGCATCATGTGGTCATCCCGATTTGCTTGCTTTGGCCTGTAATTGCATACAGGTATGTGTCTTTTCAAATTAACGCCAACCATCATTTGCGAGCAATACGGGCATGGCTTTTTCATTCATCCAACCCTCCTTTCATTACAAGTACAGATTTCATCTGACCTACCCCCATTCCTCAAACGGCAAATCGCTTACGATTTGACCATCTGACTCCAACATACACCATGTGCAATTTCGATTATTCGCATAGCTCAGCAGGCGCTGCAAGTCTTCTGGGAGATCAGTCCGATCTTCCGGAGTCACTGGAAAGAAAAACCCAGATTCCCCTTTTTCATAAACGATGAAATCCGGATTTAGCAAATAGGCCTGTGCCTGTAAAAAATGAATGGTCTCCTCGCAAACGTGCCCAGTCGAGATATCCAACATGCTTTGAACGGGATGTTCTCTTTCCGTCAAAAAGTCCTTCGCATACCAAACGGTTTGATCAAGCTGGAAATAGGCATCCTCTCTCTCATCTCGAAAAGTTGGCCGAATAAATGCAGTACCTTCATGATCGATCCCCTCTACGTAATCCTCGTTCCATTTTGTTACCTTCATTTTCCCATTAGTCATTAACATATTAATCTCTCCTTTTCGTCATTAGGTCTTCAGCAAGCTCGAATATAAAAACATAGAAATGAAATAACAACTTATCTTTGTAATCTTAGATCCACATCATACACATTACCGTTCTTATCGCCAGCGCAAGTAACTTCAAAAGTGAACCGTTCATCGATCCTTGGTTCCTCATCATTTTCCACATCACAACGATTGTCTTTTATTTGCTGAATCGCAGTTGCTTTTGCTTCCTTCATGTCATAGGCAGTTACTGCCAGAGCTTCAGTCTCTTCACCATCCCAAACAGCAATAATATAGAGTCCTTTAAATCTTTCTTGAACAGTCATAGTGCATTTCTCCTTTAATCTATCATCATCAGGCTCCGGCGATTAACCCGGTAGCGACCCCTCACAGGGTTTCGACTATCTGACCTGCTTACTAGCTGCGGTCTTTGCTGTATGGAAGCGATCAATCATCGTTTGAACCGTTACCCCTTTGTAATCAACACGGTAGCGGCTTTTCATTTTCCTCCCCATAAAATAATCATCAATCCGCACGATTGTAGCTTCTCGCAGTGTCTTTGTATCCCAAACTATCCAGCGTCCGTCTGATTCTTTTTGCATTTTAATCATCGCTCTTCAGCCTCAATTCCAATTTGTTTTTCATCCAGCCCGATAATGCCCTTTGAATTCGTAAACGGATAAATCCAATCTTCAATAAGATGAAATAATGTAGACCCACCCCTAATATCCGGTATCGTTTGCCTGTCTAGCCCAAGCGGCGATGAGCGGAAATCCTTAAGGTCTTGCCGGTGAAACAAGCAGTTAGCCGCCGCTGGCGATCTGCAAAGCGTATGGGGTTTTCAAAGAGCTGAATATCCTTCTAACGTAGCCGTCATAGCCCAATTTGCTATGCAGGTTCTTGTCGTGCAAGGGTATGCCCGAAGGGATGGCGTTCATAGAAAAGCCACCCTAGCTCGACAAGGTTCTGAATGGCAGGCTAGGATGACGGATTGCGTTAGGGGCAAGGATACAGCAATTGAAAACATCCAGAAGCACAGCAGCCTGCGGCGTCCGTTCATTGCGAAGTTCACCGGCTATCTTTTTTCTTTGGGGATGCTCCTGCAGAGTAACGAAAGGAGCTCCCTGTTCTTCTGTCTTTTGCATTTGTCATCGCTTCTCTGCTACCGGGTACCCACAATTGCGGAGCAAAGCAAAGCAAAAACGCTAAATGGAACCAGTGCTCTCCTGGTTCGCTTTAGCGTTTAGTGGGTGGTCTACTGGGGGAATAAAATCAAGGCTAGGAAAAGAAAAGGTTAGAAATGGCTGCTACCCTTGATCAACCTGTAAATTGGTATGTTTTTCCGATTCCAGGGTAACCTAATAATAAAAAAATGGATGTGATATTTGTGCATACAGTTTGGAAAGGCGCTATTAGTTTCGGTCTGGTACACGTACCGGTTAAAATGTATACCGCAACAGAAGACAAAGACATTCACTTCCGGAGCCTACATAAAGATTGTGGCATGCCGATTTCATATGCGAAAACATGTAAGCATTGCGACAAAGAAATTGGTACAGAAGAAATCGTTAAAGGTTATGAGTATGAGAAAGACAAATTTGTAATTAGTACAGAAGAAGAGCTCGAAAGCATCAAGGTCGCAGCCGAGAAAACAATCAAGATATTGGATTTTGTTGATCTTAAGGATATCGATCCCCTCTATTTTCAAAAAGCCTATTACCTCACCCCCGATATGGCAGGAGCTGGAGCTTATAGCTTGCTGCTGGAGGCGATTAAGCAGACAGGTAAGATTGGCATAGCTAAAATATCCATACGCAGCAAAAGCAGCCTTGCAGCAATCCGTGTCGTTGATAACTGCATTTGCATGGAAACCATGTATTATCCGGATGAGATACGCTCTCTCTCTCAAGTTCCCAATCTACCCTCACAAACCGTTGTTAATGAAAAGGAACTTGGAATGGCAATGGCGCTTGTAGAGCAGCTTAGTGAAAAATTTGAACCTCATAAATATACGGACGATTATCGTACAGCCCTGCTTGAACTGTTTGACCAAAAGGTAGCCGGTAAAAGCATGGATGTCGTCACTGCTCCTACTGCACAAGGAAAATCGAATGTCATTGATCTTCTGTCCGCTCTGCAGGCAAGCTTAGACGCAACAAATACGAAACCCGATACATCCCCTCCTAAGAGGAAACGAAAAAGCACAGCAAAATCAAAGGATAACGTATCATGACCATTGTAATGAAACTGCCTGTTGTGCCGATGGCACCTATCACATCACCAAATATACCTACAGGACCTAACTGGGGTTATCAAATCAAATGGGATGGTGTGCGAACTTTGGTCAGGCTCGACGGCAACGGTGGGGTAGAAATATTTTCAAAGCGCGTAGAACCTCGTAACGATCGATTTCCTGAGATCATTGAACTTTTGAGACCGCTGCGGATCGGGGCTTGTATACTTGATGGCGAGATTGCGTACTTTGACGGCACAAGGCCAAACTTTCAGCGCGTCCTTGTCGGTGTAAATCGCAAGAAATATGATGAAAATCTTATATTCGTCGCGTTTGATATGCTCTACGATGAAGGACAAGATATTCGTTCTTTCCCCTTCAAGGAACGTTACGAGAGACTTGCTGCCAAATTTCCCGAAAAGCAGCCGCGCGTGTTTGTCACTGATTTGGTATACGATGGCCCAGCTCTTTGGGAGTGGGTTAACGATCGAGAATGGGAAGGCATTATCTCCCGAAAATTGGACAGTCCGTATGTCGAAGCTAAAAAGCATCGGTATATGTTCAAGAAAAGAAAAGAAGTCCGGATCGTGGCGGATGTCGTTGGAATAAAGCTCAAAGCAGGTTATGTTTCCAGATTGGTTCTACGTTATGAAGGTCGTTACGTAGGACATGTAGGAGGGATAGATGCTGCATCTAAAAAAGTCCTGAAGCAATTCATGGAGCAGCATCCCGGAGAATGTCCATTCCCTACCCTTTCCGCCAGCATGAAGAAGTCAGACGTTCGATGGCTCAGCGTCCCTTTTCCATGTAGGGTCACAGCGCTGGAATTTAGTGACGGCGGCATATTACGGCAGGCAAAGCTTTTAGGTTTCGGGAGTGGCAATGGATGAGAGAAGGCGACTATGTACGAGTACGAGGGGCAAAAAAGGTTGGTAAAGTCCGCAGTATTAAAGATAGAAATGTCGAAGTCGAATGGATTTTTGAAAAGATCATGAGCAATGGAACTTTTAAGCACATCGTGGAGTATGAGATCGATGATTTGGAAGGAGTTTAAAGCATGCTGAATCAAGAAACGTTAATGGTCACATGCAGAGGTTGTAATAATGAAAATGAGATCCCGATAGAAAACCTTTTAGATTATTCCTGTGTCACATGTGGTACATCGCCATTACAAATTAAAGAAACGGAACAAGAAATACTAGTAAAAGAGCTTGATGCTGCAACAAACGAATTGGATCGTGTAATCGGAAATGTTACTCATGGCAATATGGATCCCAATATGGCTTCAGAATGGCTTGAATATGAATCAGGTCAAATAGCCGATATACTTGATAAAGCGCGGGCATATATCAAGGACAACCAAGATAAATATCTTTAAGTAAATGAAAGTCTGCAGACAAAAGGTCGGCAGGCTTTTTTTCTATTCCTTCCATTCCTAATGAATCAGCTAAATGCGTAGCAGTTAGCTTCCGATGGCGCGAAAGCGTGGGGTTTACAATACAATTCAATCAAAAGGAGCTGCCTTGCAGCTCGTTACCTTGCTTGTCGGCACAAAAAAAAA
>NZ_LGHP01000008.1 GCF_001280845.1 Bacillus sp. FJAT-28004 | reverse complement strand
TGAATATCCTTCTAACGTAGCCGTCATAGCCCGATTTGCTATGCAGGTTCTTGTCGTGCAAGGGTATGCCCGAAGGGATGGCGTTCGTAGAAAAGGCACCCTAGCACGACAAGGTTCTGAATGGCAGGCTAAGATGACGGATTGCGTTAGGGGCAAGGATACAGCGGTTGAAAACATCCAGGAGCACAGCAGCCTGCGGCGTCCGTTTATTGCGAAGTTCACCGGTGCTTTAATCTTTGGGCAGGGTGCCAGAGCATAGCGAAAGGGATCCTGCTTGCACTACTTCGCAGGTCTTTATTGGAGCAAAGCGGAAATAAAGGCTACAGCTAAGCTACATGCCTTTTTTTGAAGCTGTTTGCATCGAGGATATACATCGTCCGGTCAGTGACGAGCAGTTGGCTGGTGATTTTTCAGCCAGCGGGAGGCTCTGGCCAAAATATAATAAGGGTCACGTCCACGCGGACGTGACTTCCATTGCTATAAAAAATAGCCCACAGATCTGCTCTGCCGGCTGTTATGTTTATATCATTATTTAAGCTCCCTCATGATTGAAGTAATCGGAAGCCAGTAAAAGCCAATCAATGTGCCATTTTCGATACCAGGTAAATTCCACGAATAACGACCTCCTGGTGCGAAACACCAACCAATATGGTCTAAGAAGGGAGACTGAAGATCCATGTAAGGACGTTCATCCAAGGTGTAATACCCTTGTTTATCCTCGGATGGCTTAATCAGTTCATCATCCCATTCTAGGGACTCGAGAGAAAGCGTAGCTACATCGCTCCGAAGAATACCCAAAAGAGGAATTTCATTATTGCCCAAATCGACATCTATAACCTGATACTGCTCATTATCATAAGTGAATTGCTTCCCTTCTACTTGCGTATTGAATGATTCGAAATATAGAAGATCCATGTCTGGATCAAGGTTATCTAAGTGGTTGACCAGCTGCTCTAATAAGGGAAAAGAGGTGATGTTATTTATCTTCATTTTCATTGCTCCTCATATTTTGAATTTGTTTTTCCTTAACCAGCTCTTAAAAAAGTGTTCTCTTCATTTCAATCATTTTGTTTAAATGTGTTGCTGCAGCGGAGAGATCATTCTCGAAGCCTTTGCGATAGTATGCTTCTGGTCCGATTACATAGCAGTCATCGATGTCAGAAAAATCCTGTACTCTATCTTCAACGACCTCATGCATTTTTTTGAAATTCTGTCCTTCCATACTTATTAATAAGTCCTTTATCTGTTCTTCTAAGCTGCCACTTGCTAACGCGATACGCTCATGAGGTTTTAGCTTTATCCAGTTGGATTTTGACGTACTTAACGGCGTATCCGACACGATATAGCCGAACCAATTTATTAGTCCTTCTATTTCTGAAATGAAAAAAGGGAAGTGGTAATCTCGATCTGTGTGAATTAAGTTGTAATAATGGCAATTAGGATTACGACTCTCTAGCGGCACTCGCCTCTCTACAATTCGAACGACTTGACCACGAAAAATCACTTTTCTTTCCATATACAGCACTACTCCTTCAATTTTTGAATAATTTGCTTCACATATGTTATAGAGCCTCACATTAAAGCAACTTAGTATCATGGTTAAACCTTTGTAATGTCCAAATCGCGATTAAAATTCTTACAGTACTCATGATAGGCTTCCAATACGCTTAACTTTATTTCTTCTGGAATGTACTTCAGCGATTCAGCATCATTAGCTGCCCATAATACGACTTCGTGATAGTCATAATCTTTTTCGCAATCTTCCACTATGAATGGGATTTTTCGACCCACAATCCACTCTTCAGTAATCGTAATGGACAAAAGCTCTCCTCCATCTTCTATTAATAGCTCAACTAGCCTACAATTACCGCCACCATCATGAGTATCTTTTGATTTAATTCGCATATCTATCTTCCTCCCAATTTATAGTTTCTTTTCCATCCATACGATAGTTCCAAATGAGTTCTTGATAGACGCATGCAGCAACACCATAGCGAGACTTAACAATCATGGCGTAACCATCATCTGTTTCCTTTTCAAGCCCCCCACCGTCATAACCATGTGCGACCAAATATTCGGCTGTGAACGATCTAGCGTAACGTTCTGCCTCGCTTTGATCCTCCGTCATGAATAAGCTCTCCAAATAAAGTAGACCTTGATCTACAATGAAGAATGAATATACGATTTGCCCTTGCTTCATTTGAATCATCTCCTTGTTTTCTCTACCTCACGCGCAGTCCGCACCATGAAGCGCCGGCAATGCAAGGCTGGACGAATGGAACAAGGGATGTGAGAGGGGCTGCATAGTCCGCTCTCTGCTCCCGCCGTGGAATGGTCTTCGTCCACCCCGCTAGGGGCTCGGCCTTGCATTGCCATAGGCGCGGAGTGGTAAGGTCGGAGCGTGAGGTCTAAAACCATATCGTTCAAAAGGAGATTTGAATAAATCTCGTTACCTTTTCCCAGGGGCTTATCCATAGGTTTACCTACCGGTTAGACTAAGAAAGATCCCTTCATCGGGGCATACATCTTGTTTTGGCAGTTGCAGGCTATTAAAAATCCTTTACTGACGTAATAGAGCGAAGGATCCGCAGCAATCGGTTCATTATGTCCAGCTCCTGCAGCATCACTGCCTTTTAGCTTGATAGCAACAAAAAAAAGACGCATATGTGCGTCCTCTTACGTCTCTATCTATGGCAATATGCACAAACGCTTAAATATGTTATGACCTGCGTAGAAGCTTGTCGAAGAATCCTGGTTCTTTCATTTTAGGATTACAAATCGTACAACCATTAGAGTTATGAATGATGTTCGTACCCTTCTCGATTTGTTCAAGGCAATATAGATCAAAGGTTTGAGAGGTTTTTACAAAGTGTTTTATGAACGCTCCTTCGGGTACAACATAACCCTTCTGGTTACATACCTCACAATAGGAATCTATTAAATTCATACGAATCACTCCAGACCATATTTATTATTTGATGTTCTAACCGGTACCATATGCATATAACGCTTACTGTCCCTTGGCGCATTGTAACTATTCAGGTATTGAAGAGCTCTCAGCTGCTTTGGCCTGCTCTTGTTCCTCATTTGCCTTTATAGCTGCTAATGTTGGAATGATAATGCGATCCTCAAGCGTTATAACATGATATTTGCTCTGGTCCTTCCCTTTTACAAGAATATTGTATACAACGGATAGTTGGCTGCCATAACTCCCCGCTTTTAACAAGCTCCCTTCCGTGAGCCGCTTTGATGAAATTTCTCCGTTCCCGTAGCCACCTGCATAGAAACTCCATCCGGCAATGATATCTTCCGAGAAGCCTTCTATAGCGAAAATATTTGAGTACATATATTCTGGACTAATAAAAAAACCGTCTTGTGTTGTCCCATAGTACGAGTTATCCATGCTATCTTGAGTAATGCCATTAAGCTGCGGATCAGTTGACTTTATGGATATATCTGCATGAACGTGGTGCACCAGTAATTCTGTTGACTCAGCTTGCTCTTTTACTCCGATATTAAAATGAATAGATTTAGAGTCTGTGATCTTCCAGTCCTCTAATTTATAATCGCCTAAATCATATGAGGTTACAAAAGTATTTCCATCTTTGGTATGTTCGAAGGATATTTTACTACCTTCTAGTTCTTCCATCCGTGGAAGTGACTCGTCTATGGGAATTACCTCTTCTACCAAGGTACAAGACGTAAGGATAACTGTGGTGAACATAGCTAGTAAAGCAAAGCCAACCATCTTTCTTATTTTTAAAGGCTGCATGTTTATCCCCCTTGTTATCTCATTTTATATGTTTTATCATTTATAGCTTTCAGATTACTTATTATTTAGTAGTGTTTTCTACAAGTAACCAAAGTAATAATGTCAGAGCCCCTAAAAAAACAAACCAACACAACATTTTAATAAGCCCTTCTTGGAATCTTCTGATGTGATTATCACTACTGAATTTCATATTTCACCTCCTTATGATGTACGCTATTCGATCAGTTAAAAATTGCATACCCAAACAAAAAAAATAAAACGTAACTGCGAATGAACACAAAGCAAGCGGAACTGCTATAAACAACTTCCAAATTTCCATGTTCTCACCCTTTTAATTTTGTTGTATCAGAAGCCCACTCAACATACCCCTTTACCGTCTCAAGCTTTGATGTAATCGTTGTTTCTTCCAAGTCAATATTCCGTTCATTTGCCACATTGAGAATGAGTTCTTTTTCTTTCTCCATCCCATCGGCTAAAATACCACTCTTAATATTCTCTTTAATAGTTTCGTAAGCTGCTCGCAGCTTTGAATCAGATAATCCACGATAAAAATTATCCATTCTTCATGCACGCTCCTCTTCATTCAGATACTTCATGCATTTCAATTGTTTGCACCATATCAAATAATTTCTCTAAGTATTCATCGGATTCTTTTTTCAATGCCCAGATTTGCTCTTTTAATTCTGAATCCTCTACTTTTTCAGATAATCCAATACATAGTGCCGATATTTGCCCCAATTTTACTCTTGCTACACTTTTATCAATTTTAGGATGCAAATCACCACTAAGTTGACTTAAAGTATCTTTTACTAAATTATCAACTATCAAAAACCTATAAGCCTTTTAAAAAAATTAGGATGTTTCATTTCGGAATTGCATAAAGTACAACCGAAATAGTCATGAATCACGTTAACCCCATTTTGCAATTGTTCCTTCCTGTATAAATCATAAGTTTGAAAAGTTTTTACGTAATGCAAAGTAAATTGATTTTCTGGAACCCTATATCCAAATTGATTACATTTTTCACAGTAGCCATCTAACAATTTAAAATACTTCGACACAATTTCACCTCCTATGTATTTCCGTATTCATCGAATTACTTAGCACAGCCCTGACAATGTTTTTCTTTGTTGACGAGAGCAGCTTCTAAACATCCCTTACAAATGTCCAAGATATTAAATCCCACCATGCTCACTCCCTCTCTAGTACATTTGATATTCATTGAATTGCATCGCCCTCATATCCGAGATCAGGCTGCTCACCATCGCCAGTTGATAAAACCGTTGTTCCACAATCATGAATGCCTGGCCAAGTATAATTTTTTGTCCATACCTGACACTGTGGACACCACAGCGATACACTTATAACTGGAATCACATGTACACCCCATATCACTGAATTACTTGACACTCTTTATTGCATTTAGTGCAGTATCTTTTGTGGTAAGCTTGGGCAATTTTATCTCCACGTGTAACTGGCTTTTTACAGCAAACCGACAATTCTCCCTTTACAGTTGAACTCATAGACACAACCTCCCATGTACAAAGCTATTCAATATGTTGTATGAGAGTTTCGTCGTACTGCGAAACTTACTCATCACTTGTATCTCAACCATTTATCCATTTTCTTCTTGCTTATCTTCTTAGCCCTTTGCTCTTTATGTGGGTTAATGTAATACGAGAACATGGGATAAATATTATAAAAGAGAATGATTAATCCAACGCCCCACCAGAACATTGCAAAGTAGTCTCTTGGACTTTGAGGTGGTATTTGGGGAAAATAGAACAAAACCTCAACCCAATTCATGTTTACCTACACTCCTTTCCAGTATGCAGCATAGCTTGCTTGGCAACTATGGAGTTTTATCAAGCAAGCTGCTGATACATTTAAAATATTTCTTGAGCTTATTCCGCTATTTCAATTACAAAGCGATCCCGGCGAATCTCCATAGCTTGAATAAAGAGCTTGTACACTTCATCGCCAGCATTCCCAAGCCACCCCATCAAATCAAAATTTTGCTTTCTTCCGGTATACATTTCCACGACTGCTTGTACCAGGCCACGATATGCGCTGGAAAGTTGACCTACGATTTCGGACTCAGCATGATAACCTTCATCATCATTCTCGTCTTCTCTATTCCATTCGCCCCAGTACCAACCGATCGGATTTTTTGTTTCCGTCCAATTTATCCGGTAATAAATTTCTGGATGTGCAACAACATAACAAGCAGCTGCGTATTCAGGTTTTTCCGCAGCATTGAATTTTTTCAGTAACTGGATGAAGTTATTACAATGTTCGTCGGTCACAAACCAAATGTTCCCCAGTGTCATACCAGATCTTGTCATTTTACCCGACACTTCCTTAGCACTCTTCTCGGTATTTTTCAGATTCATTTAATCATCCTCCATTTTTTCCTTTTCATTGTCCATAACAAATTGTTCAGCTCTGGATTTAAGCCATAGCGGTCTTCCATCAACAATTGCATCAGGTCGGAGAAAGTTCCCTCTATAATCTAAATTCAGAGCTCTATTCCCTGATTTGGTCACGTTCTGTTGGGATACGTTTAACATCTGTGCAAATGATGCTGCACCTACGTATTCAACAAGATCCGTTTCCTCAATTAATTCAATCAGCTCCAGGAGCGATTTAATAATTGCTTTCTCATCACTTCCCTGCAGATCTTCTGCATTTGCGGTTAGCTTTTGTAAGAAGTCATTTATATTACACTTCAATTTAGTGAACGTTTCGAAATGACGTATGTCTGTATGTGTTTTCTTCAAAATGTAGTCATCTCCATATAACAGTTACTTTGATTAACTAGTCCCAATACTTGAGGATTTCACCCTCGCTTTTCGCTTTAAAGACACCTCGCAAAACGATGTCATTTTCAACCTCCTTCTACTCAATTATACCAAAAACGGTTGTGATACACAACCGTTTTAACGGATTATCTGACCTTACTTGCCTTTTTACTTACTCTATTTTTGAAATAAAGATTCACAAAGGGGCTGTCTATTCCCATGATTATGAAGCTACTAATTCAAGGCTTGTGAAATATCGGCAATTATAGGCCAATGCATCTAACCCCTCCATCCCCGCTGGAGCCTTGCGCTGCCCCTTTTCATCAATGATGGATCCGTACATTCTCCCGACACTCCAGCCTGTTGAGTCAGCGGAGAACCAGGGGAAACAGTTTAATAGCCTGCTACTGCCTCCAAGAAAATGAAAATTCTGCTCATAATACAACTTGAATATTCTTCGAAATACGCGCTTCCTCTTCTTTTCCGAAACCCCTACGCTTCCTCCGATCGCAATGAGTGAATGGTCTTCTTTAATCAGACTATCCAATTCTCGAAGGCTGCTGCCAATATGCCAAATTTCTATGGGGTTCAATCCGGACTCCTTCATGATGTTTGCGTTTCTCTTACTTGCTGCAGCATCATTTACCACATCTAAATTCATATACCGGTGAATGACGTCCTGGTGATCGATCAGAAATTTCATATACGCCTGCAGCTCTATTGGTTCTATTTTTTTCCCTTTCTTATTGGCTTGCCATTCCGTAAATGCGCCACTAACCACTATCGAGAAGCACTTTAAGACCTAACCTTTCCACATGCTTTTTCCATGCCTTTCGATTGCGAATATGGATATAACTCATTAAAACGAACCTCGCTCCATTAGCTGCAGCTATCTCTAAATCTCGTTTTATCCGATCTGTTCCAGCAAAGAAGTATCTAGTCCCACGAAGCGTAAGACGCAACATGCCTTTTGCCGTTTTTGAAAGCTTTCCTTTGTCACCGAAAATTTCAATGATGATTCCAAGCAGTGCGCTATTGGCTCCCTTCGTGAATTGCTCCAGATCAAACCGTGTTACAGTTCTTGTGTAGTAAGTCAGCTGAATGGCCGCTCTTATGACGCTCAGCTTTAGAGACATCGATCTCTTACTGGTCATGGTTCGCAGGTAAATAGATAACTGGGTCTTACCTACATACAAGTTTGCCTTTCCGTTTGCGGTAACAAACTGCTTCTTTTTCTCTATTTTCCGAATGAAAGAACGTAAAGTAGATCTTGCATCAATTTCATACATCATGAAGGATCCCCCTTGATTTTGTTTTTAGAAGATAGAATCGATTTATTTCTTAATGCACCAGCTGCAGCTCTTCATTCTTAGAAAATGGATTCACCCATAATCCGGTGGTGCCCATCGTCCAAGCGTTTACACTACTGGCCATTAATGCGACCATGATAACCTCTGCCCACGCTTTTGCTGATAATGGCGGCACTGCATTCCCAATGCGCTCACGCTGCGCTCGTTTATCATTGCCCACTAACTGAAAAGGTCTACCGTCTGGTAACGTAGGATTAAAACCTTGGATCATGGCCATCTCGTAAGTTGTTACGGCGCGGTGCCAAGTTCCATCCTCTGATAAAACCACATACTGTCCACGTTTTTGGTTCGCCGGAGTTAACTTTTGATCCAGGAGTGGAAAAAGCTCGTTCGTCCGTTTTACGATTTGATAAACGCCATCAAATTGCTGCAGATAATCCATTACTCTGGGATCTGCAATGCATAATGCGCCGTTACTTGGGCCAGCTGCTCCAGTAATGGTTGGAGCCGTTTCATCGAACCGGTGCATCCGGTACAAGTTTGCTTTGCAGTTCTGGTTTAGTTTTAGACGCGGATCCGCTACAGCTGCAGCTCCATTACTTCCCGTAATTTTTGCATTTCCAATGACGGTATGACCTGGCTTATCCCAGTCTTGAACGCCATAAGCACCGGATCCACGCGGTGTATACTGTAGAGCATAGTCATTATGGTCTTTCTCATTGAGACAACGCCAATCCTTTCCAGCATCAATCAGAGCAAGTCGTACCGAGCTGATAAACGCGAGCTTGGGATACACATGTAACGGTCCGCAGGATGGATCATTAGGTAGTGGCAAAGGACCAATCACATCTCCAATGCTCTTCAGCTTTTTTGATTCTGGCAGATATACTTCAGCTGACATTTTCGGTATGTAGCGAGCAACTAAGATGTATCTCTTTCTTTTCTCCCCGAGTCCACCGACTACTCCACAGTCAAAAATCTCTTCACGCAGCGCATAGCCGGCATTCTTAAGCTTGTTTTTTATTTTGCTCAAGATGGCTTTGCCTCTCGTCCGAATACCAGGTACATTCTCCATAATCATGAATGGAATAGGATCATCTTCAAATGCTTCTAAGTAGAGCTCTGTTTCTCTTAATGCAAGCTGATTCAACGCCTGATATTTTAGTGACTTGGAATTTTTATCTGAAAGTAAAAAGCTAAATCCCTTGCATGGTGCTGACGAGAATTTAACATCCGGTGTTTCTCCATTGCTTAGGTCATAGATATCTGCAGCTGTTAGCTCCCTCCAATCTTCTGGCGTCTCACATCCATGAAAATCTCGGTACATACTCCTTGAAAAGAAATCCAGTTTCACAGCGCGTGATCCGGTTATATTCCGAAAGTCTTCGCAAGCTTCCGCGTCAGAGTCCGCGCAATAGAGCGTTCTACATCTACCAACTGAGCCGCCCCATTCAGCCATTGCATCCTGGAAGCCTAATGCGCCACCTCCAAGCCCACCAAATGGAAAGACCGCAGTAAATTCCGTTTTAATTTGCATGTTATCTCCACTTCCTTTCCCGAGTCATTTCCATGTTTATAGTGATTGCTGAACCGTGTCCCAATCTGCACTGCCCTGTTTAATAGCTATAAACTGCGAAGGATAAAGCGTATGGGTCTTCTCCGCACCTTCAACTGCATAGCGGACAGCTGGCATGGTTGATCCAGCGTTATACTGCACCACTCCCTCATGAATGGATTCCCTAATGACAAAACCATCTTGATTAATTTCTTGCGGTAACATAAACCTAATCCGAGTGTCATCCGATCCATATTTTAAAGCCCCTTCATATTTCCCAAAGAAGAAATGCGGCCGGTTATCATTAGGGACAACGCTATTTTTCAGCTTTACTTCTAGTGCGATTGCCATCTGCTCGATACCGCTTATAAGCACATTCCCATACCGCGATTCGCCTTCTTCAACCAGCTGATGATTCCAAACAAATTCCCTCATGCTTACTCGACAATAGAGGGGGATGTCCATGTAGTGCACATATCGCTCTACATTCCCGATCATAATCCGGAGATGCGTTCCTAGCGTCAAATGAATATCATTTAGCTTAGCGAGAATCCCGCGCTGAGCAGTCAATACTTTAGGGTAATCAGCCAAGATACGTTCAGATAAAATGGAACCTCTGTGAATGGAATAATAAACAGCATCCTTATGAAAATCTCGTTTGGCCAGTTCTGGACTGCGAAACTTACCTATCCATCCACCCCGATATTTTTTTCCATCAGGCTCTATTAGCTCGAACATCCCTTTTGACTCACCTTTTGCATGAGGATCCAGCTGAGCGATCCACGCTGGATCAGATAAAAACTGTGAAAGTGTCATTTCTTCCGGTCGCAAACCTCGCGTGTCAATGGATGCTATCGTCATCTCACCTGCAAAAAAGTCCATTGCCATTTGCATCATATCTACCTCCTAGATAATTGTTGTAATATCACGAATTCCCCCCTAATATCCGGTATCGTTTGCCGGTCTAGCCCAAGCGGCGATGAGCGGAAATCCTTAAGGTCTTGCCGGTGAAACAAGCAGTTGGCCGCCGCT
>NZ_LGHP01000007.1 GCF_001280845.1 Bacillus sp. FJAT-28004 | reverse complement strand
CTTCTGGTGCTACACTGCTTAAAAGCAAGTACAAACTTGTTGGTACTGGTGTTCTAGGTTTTGGACTTGCCCATCTTATTCTTGGTGCAATCGACTTGGTAGAACACCGATAGGTTTGGCGAGATTAGCAGGGAGGTTCTTTCTTGCCTCCCTCATATATTTCCGTATTCATTGAATTACTTAACTCGCCTTATCGTCGCACTACGAAACTTATACATACAAGAAACGTACAATTTTAGCCTTAATAATACCTATATTAAGTAGTAACACAGAAAGAGACTTTGCATTCCGGTTGGTGCAGTAATTTTTCATGTATACTTAAGTTGACTGGCGCTCATACTAAACGTTAAAGGAGCGTGAAATCACCATGAGTGGAAATGCAGAGCTTTTGAATTTTATATATCAGAACTCTCAAATGGGAGTAGATACAATACATCAGTTGATAGGCATTGTCGAAGATGAAAATTTCAAGAACCATTTACAGTCCCAGTTGAATGAGTACCAAGAAATTAACACTGTTGCCAAGTCACTACTAAACAAAAACGGTTATGATGAAAAAGGGATTAGCACATTCGACAAATTCAAAACCTATCTGATGATCAACATGCAAACGCTGACCAACAAATCATCTTCCCATATTTCTGAAATGCTAATTATAGGAAGTAATATGGGTGTAATTGATGCGGTGAAGAACATCAAACGATACCAACAGGCAGAACATGAGATTGTAGGTCTCATGGAAAAGCTGTTGAGATTTGAGGAAAATAACATTCAACAATTAAAAAACTTTCTGTAAAGATATCCAAGTCACTTGTACAACCGATATTTTTATTGATGCACGGTCAAGTCGTGCTTAGCACACCAACATCAGGCAAGTGATCAAACTGAAATTTTTTATGATTTTTGCTCATATCCGTGGAGCCGCAGGCCAAAAGCTTTAGTTCGCTTGGCACAAAGCACTTGTATTACGTACCCAATCTGAATCCATCCTTTCGTATGCATGATGGATTCATTTGTGACGGATTAGGGCTCTTATGAACAGGTGTGCGAGATTTGGCGCTTACGCCTATACGGCCCAATATCCTCTCCATAACTGCCTTTGTACACCGCTCTATCGTGGTCCCAGCATTCTTTGCACATCTTATCGCCGTTCGGATCACTGTCGAATATATGGCATTGCCTCAATTCAGGAGCAACAGTTCCACACCAAGCGCATTCGCCGCCCTTTTCATAGGCTGCAACGATTAATTGATGCTGTACCTCGGACATCTCTACTGTTCCTATCACTGGAGCCAGACAAAGTACATCTAGTTCAAATCGTTCAGGCAGACCGGTGTAACCATAACCCTTATACGCCATTGCATCATGCTTGTCCATGTCAATCACAAGTTGACCAAAAAATAACCACCACTTCTTCCTTCACAATATGGGTCTACTACGCAATTTCTATATTCATTATGTTGTTTCAAGTTTCAGTTAAAAGCTCTCTTCCACACTAGTCGATACAAACGGCTTTAATCGGCTTTCGGTATGTCCTTACGCCCCATTTGTCGCCAAACAATAGCTGGAGTTGCGTATCATTTAGGATCTCAAGAAGCGCAATAACGACTTCCCTTCGATCCCGTCTAAAATATCGAGCGATATGGTTAATTGTGAATTGCTCCTGCCATAAGCGGCCTATCTCGATTAACTCCTCAGGATGCCACTCATATTTAAGCTCCTCACAGACAACTGTTTTGTTCTTTCTTGTTGCAACAGACATTGACTCACTCCTTTCTTGCTATTCGGATAAATTCAAGGTAATCTCCCTCAGTAGCTTTCGGAAGGCCATCGGCTCTTCTTGCTAAATCGCATAATTCTCGAAGACTCTCATCGGTTATAGCTGTCTTCGTACGGTCTTCTGCGACGATCTCAATCTGTGGTTTACCAGATCGGCTTTGCGTTTTTGTTGGCTTCTTAACAACGTTCCAAGGCTCGTCCACTCCGTCAGCTCTGTAACGCTCAAGAATACCTTTGACATAAGTTAAGTTTCGTTTGCCTGCTACAACAGCTGCTTTCATTGCCTCACATGTCCACCGTTCCCCGTAGTCATCAATAAAAAAGTTCAATTTATCAGCAATGACCATACTGATTGTTCCGAAGCCCTCAGCTTCAAAAAGACGAAATGGATTATTAACAGGATCATTGCCACCACCAGCAAGCGATTTTTCTCCCTGCTCTTTTTTTGTACTGGTATGGTTCTGTAGGGTTTGGTTAGGTAAGGTCTGGTTAGGTAAGGTCTGGTTAGGTAAGGTCTGGTTAGGTAAGGTCTGGTTAGGTAAGGTCTGGTTAGGTAAGGTAAGGTCAGGTACTGTAGCCCCGTGACCGCTTTTGCCGTCACCAAGAGTCACGGTTGTGTCACGCGTGACATCAGTGTGACTCTCTTTACCTTTCTTAGCATTCTCGCGTGACTTCCGTTTCCTTTCCTTGTTCTTTTCTCGATTGTCCACCAGACGTCCCGCATAATCGAACCAATCGTGAATAGTGACACACCGTTCCACTCTATCGATAAACTCAGCATCCTCAAGGGCTTGCAAGAGTTTGTCTGCGTTTTCTATGGGCCACTCTATTGCTTCCGCAATGTCCTCTGGATCATAGTCGGATATATTGCCGTCTTGGGCATAATCAACAGCCCACCACCACAACATATGTAAATGACCGATAGCTGCCGGGACGCTAACGCCTAGCTTTCGTGACAAACGCTTTGTTTTCGGATGCCTTGCTAGTTCTTGATGACTCTCTATCCATGCCAAAAACTCCCACTCCTTTCCTTGCTGGCTCGATTTCGTTTTAATACCTCATTAACCTCCGAGGCTTGCAGAGGAATGGATGCACCGTCAGAATCGCGTTTAAAGGTCATAAACGGTCTAGCTCGTCCCCATAACTCGATGACGATTCCTGTTTCACCCGAAGATAAACGAACCGAATCATCCTTTAACACAATCATCCGTGCACCTTCCCCCTGTGTTGATACCTACTTGCTCTGCATCGTCGGAAGCCCCCAGCTAACGCTCAGGACACCCGACGATAAAGGCAATCGCCTAAATCGTCTAACTCTTACAATCTCTCAGACTGTCTCTTGTGGATGTGCTATAATAGACAAAACGAGATTCCTTAGTCGGGTCCGTAACTATGTCCGTCCTAGCCGACGGGCATTTTTCATTTCTTGATACCTTGATTAGATTTCTGACAATAACCTCATGCTGCAGCGGACTTCTGTCAAACCATATCCTCGCCATTGCCTCAAGCGTCATAACAACTCACCTCTCCGATTAAGCTGCTCCCGAAATTTGTAGAACTGTTTGTAAAATGGATGCTGGATCGACTCCATACAGGAATGCTATCCCCGCCTCTGCTTGGTTTGTAATTTTGGTCCAATCCCTAAACGTATGTATGTCCCATGTCTTCTGATCTTTTTCAAGTTTGCTTATGCATGACTGTGTACGGTTTAGGAGTCTAGCAAGCTTTACTTGGCTAATCCCTGCTTGCTCACGGCAAATTTTCATAAATGTTCCGGCTGTCATTTAATATTCACCCCCATCTATTCCGATTTAGAATATATTCCATATTAGAATCTCAGAATGATGACGTGGCATTACAATACAGATATACCGTTACTGTTTGCCTTGCCAACGTTCCCCTCAACTAGCCCGACATCAGCGCACCCGATGTCGGGAAATTTTTTAACTGGCAACATTTTTAAAAATTTGATTAAATCTTTTATCAAGGAACTCAGCCATTTTCGAAGCCTGGAAGCTCCATGTTTGACCTTTAACCTTTGGATAAAATACAAAACCGCCCTGATCTACGTCTAAAAACTTTCTAAACTTTGAAGGGAAAAGAATATTTTCTTTAATCCATTCGCTTTTGCGATTTATGCGAGCTTCAATATCTTTCATTGTCCAATACACACCAGATAGTTCCGTTTTCTTGAGTTCGTCCAACTCAACTTTACTAATCAAGACGGAGTCGGACGGAATAGGTATTGTGATCTGAACATTAAGTCGTTGTTCCATTTTCATCTCTCCTTCCAGCTAAATACGGATACTTACTATCACAAAATTTTCAAGCACCCTTGTCTGTGATCACTATGTTCATATTTCGAACATCTTTTTCAAAAAAAATCGAATCCGTACCTATACCAAGATGTTTTGATATAGATTGCGCTACTTTTAGCGAAGGATCGTGTTCACCCCGCTCGATATTAGCAAGATATGCTCGTGAAATACCTACCATTTCTGAAAGATCGCTTTGGGTGTATCCCTTGTTTTTTCTAGCTTTTATGAGTTCTATTCGTTTGATTTTCATATCTTGCACCACCTCCAATGCTCGTTTTACGAACGTTATATCCACATTATATGTTCATATTATGAGCGTGTCAATACAAAATGTTCGTTTATTGAACGTTTATTTTACGAACATTTTCTATTATCATTAATGTAGGTGGTGATACCGTGAATTTTCAAGAAAGATTGAAGAAACTAAGGTTACAAAAGGGTCTTACGCAGGATCAATTAGCAAGTGCCCTTGATATTCCTGCAACTACTATTCGAAGATTAGAAACAGTAGATTCGCTTCCTAGAAGAGAACGGTTAGATAGAATCGCGGATTTTTTTAATGTGAGTATCGATTATTTAACAGGTCGAACAGATGAACCTGAGCCTTCTGTACGAAATCATCATGTTCCAGACAGTGAAATTTATATTGCTTATTTAGGCGGCCCACCTGAAGAAATCAACGAAGAAGAAGCCGAACATCTGAAGCAACAACTTGAAATGTTCCGACTACATAAAGAGAAACGTAAGAAAGAACGTGAACAAGAAAAAGATAATAAAAAATAATAGCCTCTTCTCGGGCTATATTTTTTACCCTATAATACGAACATACATTCTCATTTTAGGAGTGGTACATTGCATCTTTTTAACCTGACACTATACAAGCCTACAGATTTGGAAATACGGATTTCAAATATTTATAGAGAAAATGGAATACTATCCGCTTCTGATTTGGACCTGGATGTAATCGCTTCGTTATTCGATGCCTATATTGTCTATGCTGACGGGAACACAAAAGTAATTTTCGATGATGATGGCGACTGTCTCATGTTCCTCAATATCCATGATAACGAGCCTGAACAACGCGAAGATTTTTTCCATGAACTTGGTCACCTAACAAGACATGTAGGTAATCAACGTAAGCTGCCACCTTCATTTGTGGACCTGCAGGAGGCTCAGGCGACACTTTTTCAAATGTACTCGGCAATGCCTGCTTACATGTTGGAAGAATTTAATGTTAATCAATATCAATCAAACTATCTTAAAGTGCTGTCAGAGGCCTTCAGATTGACCCAGGAACTCGTTAATCGCAGAATTGACCAAATATACGGGCGGATTAAACAAGAACGTTATGACCGCAATCTGCGCGCTAGAACGACACCTAGACCAACAATATACAGCTATTCTGACTCCACGATGAAAATTCTGGATCAATTAAATCGTCAAGTTGCTGAAAGGAAGGTATAGTAACATGTTGAACGTCAAGGTCGTGTATGAAGAATCAGGAGAGGACAGACGAATGACACCTATTTGGATGATCGTTGACAGCTCATTCTATGATTGGGAAAAAATCTTATTTATTGATATTCAAGCTCCGTTCGAACGGTTAACTTTTGATGAGATGTATTCTGAGCGTGAAGCAGTTACTGTCCCGGATATTGCTTATACTCGACATATAGACAATGAGCATTTGCTCGGGATCTCACTCTCAATTGTTCGAGAAGCTGTTATGAATTCTATCCAACCAAAACCAACCTCTCTAGACCTCTCAAGCATCCAACGCATTGTTCTACGTATTTGCGATATTGAGGATACATTACAATATAGTCTTCGTGGATTTCTGACTTATTAAATAGCGAGGAGGATTCTTATGGCTAGTTTCGTGAAGCGCGGAAAGACCTGGCAATACACTATCAGTCGGATGATTAAAGGCGATTCTAAACCAATACGCAAGGGTGGTTTCAATACTAAAAAAGAAGCACAGGTAGCAGCTGCCGAGATCGAAAACAAGCTCAGGAAAGGAATTACTCCTCATCTACGTTTAGAGCCCTTTGACCAATATTTTGAAGAGTGGCTAAAAGTATATAAACCTAACATTGCTAATAACACGAGGGAGCGTTATTTAAATACGCTCAAAACAATTCAAGAACAGTTTGGCGGTATACCTATTCAAAATATAACCAAACGCTCCTATCAGGCATTTTTGAACGAGTACGGGGCTAGTAGGGCTAAGGACACCACAAGGAAGATCAACACTCATATACGAGCTTGTGTTAAAGAAGCAATAGACGAAGGCATTATTCATTCGGATTTTACTCGTAGAGTGACTTTTTCAGGATCTGTTCCGTCAAAACGTCCCGAAGAAAAACATTTGAACTATTTCGACAGCAAACGTCTGCTAAAGGAGTTAACTGATAATCTTAATACACTTACTAATTATTTGATCTTATTAGGTCTTACATCTGGGATGAGATTCGGTGAACTAGTCGGTCTGACAAGGTCATCCTTCTCTTTTAAAACGAATGAAATTATTATTAATAAGACTTGGGGTTACACCAATAAGATGCATGAGGGATTCGGACCTACAAAAAATGAACAGTCTAATCGAACGATTACAATGGACAAAAAAACCATGGACTTGTTTATGGAGCTCTTCGAGCGTACACCGGAAAATATTCATGGACTGGTATTTCACAGCCCTCAATCAAAATATAAAGTAATTAGTAACAACGGAGCTAACAAAGCATTAGGTTTGTTGCTTGAAAAGCTCAAAATTGATCCAATAACTGTTCACGGCTTGAGACATACGCATGCTAGTATATTGTTGTACAAAGGGGTTTCAATTTATTACGTCAGCGAGAGGCTAGGTCACGGCGACATAGAGACAACTATGCAATATTATGCACATATCGTCAAAGAACTTCGTGAGCGCGATGTACAAAGCACAATTAAGACATTTGAGAATATGGTCGTATGACTTCAGTTGTACTCAGGATCATTAAACTAACGGGCAGTATTTCTAAACAAATCTGTCCATTGATAAAGACACCATTCTTGAGAAATCCTACACGAATAAACGCATGCGGGGTGCTAATGGTGGTTCTGAAAAAACTAGTCCTAATTTTGTTCTTAACAACAATATCGTTGTTAAATCCTATAATTGCTTTTGTTTGAGCAACTACCGCAGCTCGATGATCCGAAAAATTCGGAAGCGTTGGATCGTCAGCTTCCGTGGTCGGTGACGTTACCGTTAACCTGCCGAGTGTTTATATCTTAATACCAGTATAGCTTAATCCCGAGTAGGTCAGGATAAACCGTGTTAAATGGTAGTACCAGCGAAGTTGACAACACCCGCAATAGTTATTCCATACTTACATGGACCTGAAAATTCACTTTTAACTTAGGATAATATTCTTCTCTCCAGTCTTTTAGTTCATGATATGGAATCTGATGACGGAAATGTTGGCCAAAGCCGAAAATATCCGTTTTGTTTCTTTGGGCTTGTTCGAACATATCGTTAAACCGCTTTTCCATTAGCTTCTCGAGTTCCTTTAATATCCGGCTATTCGTCACGCCCTCTTCTCTCTCTAAAATGTCTATTTTTACATTTAAATCGCTTGAAACCAGCGGTTCATTATTTTTCATTGACGGTCTAATTTGCAAAGAGCTGTTTATTACCCTGATGCTGGCAAAGCCCAGACTCTCATTCTGTCCTCGTGCATTACGATTTTGAAACAAATTAACTAATAGATTTTCGCTTGGGCTGATTCTTCCCGTTATTTTTCCATTTTTCAAAACTGCCAAATCCTCGAAGATAAAAACGGTATCCTTTCCGGATTTAACGACCGGAACGGCTATATCTTTCGTATAGGAAAACAAACTCCGATAAACTTCCCATACGCGGGTAATCGAGAACTCCGGTGCCCAACCGGCCCCTTTATAAAAATAGTCATATATAGAGGTTGCACGGAAACCCTTTTTTTCGTTAATAATCGCAAACATTTTCTCAATATCGTCTTCTGTAATGGCTAGCAACGCGATTGACGGTATTTCCCTTGATTTCATTAAATACTTAATCAATTTACTCCATTCTTGATTGTTATTTGCCAAATGGTTTTGGATGACAATAAATTGTATTTTTGAGTAGTCCAAGGCACCTTCAGAGTTTGTCCGCATTCGTCCCAGAACGCTTGAAACGGATTCACCTTTTTCCGTTACAATTCTTGTTTTGCCTTCTACCGATGTTACTGGAATATACAGTGTCACTTTGAATTCTTCCTCGTTTTCCTTGGAAATCCCGATGGCCAAAGGAAGGGCACGCTGATTGATTTCATTAACATTCCAACACCCGCAGAGAAAGGTTAAAAACATAAGTACAACAATAATTTTTATAAGATTAATTTTTTTCATAACCCGCCATCCTCCTTCTAATTAAAACACCATAGATAAAAATGGCAGATGGAAGGATAATGATAAAATAAACGTTAGCACCGTTACTCCACTCGAGGAGTTTTACAATCCAGGAACGGTTCGGGACAGTTACTGCGAATATAAATGCGATAAGAGAGAAAGCACTGATCCAATAAGAGGCTTTGCTTCTCTGCCATTTGAGCGTTTTCTGCATGATTTGTCCGATCATCCATAGCAAAACGGCATTTAATATGATCGTAAACCCGATCAACGACAGCCCGAAGAACATCGTTTGCCGGCTGAACACAAACCACCTCATGTCGACTGTATCCGCTGCTTCTCTTGCAGGAAAATGAATCGTAACGACTGTTTCTTGTCCAAATATTAAAAGCGGCACATACACGGAAGTTAGAAAGGAGAATATCACATAAACCCATGCCGCAAATAGTCGACCGAACTTTAAATTGGTTTCGGCAGGTACGAATCCTAAAAAGATAATCGCCGAATATCCCATAAGATAGAAAAAATTGTCTTTCAATAAGAAATTAAAAGAGGAAGGCCAAGCCGGCGCAGCGTTCTGAAAATCAAAATTTATAGTCGAGGAAGCAATGACTAACACCACCAAAAAATTAATGATGAAGAAAATAAATGCCGAGGAACGTAAAATCGTGCCTAAACCTTTAATAGCTGTATAAGTTGAAATGAAGAAGAGAAGGACCAATACCGCCCAATAAGGCGTCCGAATCAAAAAAACTGAAACAACGTCTTCAGAATGGGCGCGAAGAGTGATCGCAACAAACACAGTCAGATTGATAACATAGGGGATAAAAAAAATGAATGCTGCCCATCTTCCCATTTGCAAACAAATATCGATAACATCTTTTTTTGGAAAATAATCTAATCCTTTCTTGAAGATCATCATTAGAATCAGTTGCAGCAATCCGTAAGAAAGAACCACTGCCCAATGACCGGAATTCGATAACGTATATATGAGATGAGGATACATCAAAAAACCGAAGCCCATATTCATGATGATAAAAACTAACCAAATCTGTAGCCTTTGAGTCACTTTGTGTCTCCCTTTCCTTTCATGCGAAATGTCATATAAGGAATATCGCATGTCGTTAAACTCGCCAAATATATGCATATTAATATTAATCCGGTAAATAAACCCACAATACCGTAAACAGATGCCAAAATTAAAACAGGGTATTTTAGGACACGAAGGTACATGGAATTTTGCACTCCTATTACGACAGAACTTCCAATCAACATTATTGTTGTCACGATGACTAATAAATTACTGACTAATTTCGCTTCAACCATCGCTTGGCCAAGTATGACTCCGCCAACCATTGTAACGGTAGGGCCTACGCTTTTAGGGAGTCTCACGATCGCTTCAGTTATTAAATCAACCAATCCGACCATTACAATCGTTTCAAGTATGGATGTTAATGGAACGCCTTCTCTGCTTTCTGCGATAAACAAGGCGAGATCTGTTTTTAATATTTCAGGGTTAACTGACGTTAAGGCAACATATAAAGCGGGAAGGATAAGTGTGACCAAAGCTCCTAATCCCCTTAGGGTTCGAATCATGAGTGACAACCCAATAGGGAAATTTCGATCGTTTGCAGTACTCAACATATCCCCAAAAAGGTGAGGAAAAACAAACGCGAAGGGATAATTGTCCAAAAAAAGAACGATTCTGTTCTTTTTTAACGAATCGACAGCTTGAATCGGAATCTCAGTTGAGAATAGATGACTGACAGGATTGAATTTACGATGACCAAAATGCTTATTCAGGTCATCAATCGTATCGATGTCCGATTCAATTTGTTTTAATTGCCGGTCAACTTTTTCAATAAGAACACTTGAAGCTTTTCCTTTAATATAAAGCATTGAGATCTTTCGGCTTGTTAACTCCCCAACTTGGTATGAACAATGGCACAGTCGTTCAGTGTCCAGTCTCTTTCGGATGAGCCCTATGTTAATATCTATATCCTCTCCAAAGGCGTCCAAAGGACCATGAATGGGACTTTCATTTTGGGGCTCACCAATGCTTCGCCTCAGGTTGCTGTGGACGGGTTCCACAATAGCGTTACGTTTGCTTTCTGAGACAACCACTAATTTGCCTTCTAAAATGGCTTTTTTGATCTGTTCAGCATTAACGTCAAGCTGGTCGCTAAGGTTTATTAATAGTTCATTAACTGAAGCAGATACTTGAGCCATTTGTCGAACATATAAATTTGTCTTTGTAAAATCAATAAGCGTGTCAAATCCTATAAGATAAATGGCTGTTTGATCAAATTGCTCTTCATGAATGAAAAAATCATCATGATCAGCGAACGTGGTTTTCATTTCCTGGACTAAATTATCCATATGAATTTGCCCCTTATAATTGATGTAATTATTATTAGCGGCATATGGAATTTATATACTGTTCAAAAGGCTTGATGAAAAGCTAATCCTTTGAAGCAATCCTATAATTGCAAGCAAGTGTAGTGCCGCTATAAAACTCTGGACTTAACGGCAGAAAGACAACGAATTGACAGTAGATGCTAGCGCCAAAAAATGGAAGGTTATTTTGCCAAGATCGTTGATGGGCTGGCAGGTTGAAGGCGCGAGGTACTCGGAGGACCGGCTGATCATCCGTTTTGGCAAACAGGATTTGACTGAACGGGAAAGGGGAAAAGATCAATGAGAGGAGCGCGCGAGACATGATGTTGGAAAATTTGGCTTCGCGGAACTGCTGCAGATAAAAATCTAAGTCATTTTACACTCGTTTTACACAATTCTAATTAAAATCGTTGATGTATAAAGGATTTCTCCTTGAAACCTACGTCCTTCCGGGACGCCATTAAGAATTACCTAGATCATTTTAATGATTTACATAAACCCGCTAAA
>NZ_LGHP01000006.1 GCF_001280845.1 Bacillus sp. FJAT-28004 | reverse complement strand
TTTTTTTTGGCCAAAATCGCGGCCGGTCTACATTCTGCTGGTTCCCAGCACAACGTAGGCCGGGCGCGTCCGTTCCGGCCGCGAGCGGAAGCTAAACGCTGTCGCGATTAGCTGATTTGTATGAGAACTATTTATAAAATAAGAAGGTCATTACACGATTTGAATGCAATCATTTAGCAAGTTATCTAAACCGTATTACTTACACCCTGTTCACCTGCTAGATGATGATCTATATTAGAAAAAGAAAACATTACCCCTAGACCTCAACACTTTAGAATCTGGGGTATTATACTTTCATCTTATTGCCATGGAAGGGTGAATAACAGTATGAATCCCGCATTTCTTGACATGTTGAAAAAGACAAATGATGATCTCAACAAAGCTATGAAAAAAATACGTGAATTAGACTGGGAATCACAATTCGAATTACTTGAAAATATAGCTATTTATGCTGCTGATTCGGGGTGGACTATACCACCTCACACAACTTTTAGGGAATGCCAAGAATTGATTGAGGGAAAGAGTAAGGAAGATATTGACCATGATTTTCAATTACATTATAAGGAAATTGGTAACTACAATAGTATGAAAACGGTGTTGTTATCAGGCAGATGTTTTGGAGGTAAGTGGAAGAGTCTTCTTGAGGATTGCTTTATTAATTATGAAGAGGATCGACATTCAATTGTCATACCGAGCTTATTTTTAATTCTTGAGGGAGTAATATTTGATACGGTTAAAGACCAGGACTGGAAAGCAGCTTTAAAAGAAAGAAAAAAGAAAATCAAAGATAATAGCATAAATAAACCTTTGTTTACCTCAGTACAGAGATTTATTGATAAAGCTTTTAAATATGGAGATTTTGAAGCTGAGTCGTATAAACATTCGTTTATTAATCGTAACTGGGTACTGCATGGTAGAGATGATATTAACGAGTGGGAGCCTGTTGACGCATTAAGACTATTTAACGCTCTATATAGCTTGAATTTTTTCAACGATTCTTTAATGAAATAGATAAGTAGGGGGGCAGCCAGATCGGCTGCCTTCGTTGTTGTATCGGGTTTGCGTCTGTCACTGCTGAGTCATTGTATTTGTAAAGCATTTTTCATCATTCGAATATAGGTTTGTAAACGATCGGATATGTCGCCTGTCTCGTTATATAGTTGGATATCATCTTCACACTCTTTGATGCGGTCCAAAAATCCAGGAGAAGAAACAACTAACGATGAATTTCGCATTGCATTTAGGACTGCTGTGTAATGAATGATTGACTCATCACTAGTTAGGCCGGTAGTTGGACTATATTCGGGAGTAGTGGTTTCATAGGATGACGCTACTTCAGAGACACTTGATTGCTGGTCAAAATAAGCTTTTTGTCTAAGCGATTTCTTTCGTATTTCTTCTTCTTTTTCATTTTGCTCTTTCAAAATAGCTGCATGTCGAGCTTCAATTGCCATGACTAGTGTGTTTAATTCGTCCGTGTTTATTTCTTCTTCATTCTCCCAAGCGAACGCTTTATTGTGTGGATCAAAAAGAAATATATCGTTATTTGAGATTTCTTTAATATTGCCGATTATCATATACCATTGGTCTGGAATCTCCTTAAGCTGTGCCGTGCTTACTCGTAGTTCCATCTGCGATATTTTATATAAAAAACCGTCTATTTCATCATTAACATAAAGTAAATGATCAACATTTTTATTTTTTAACTGGAGCCTTCTGTCAGGAACGAGAGAGATATCGCCATATTCTTCAGCTAAATCTTGAAGTAGGCCTTCCCAATGAGGGACCCCCTGTAAAAAGGACAAGGATCCCTTTTCGGATGAACTTAAGGCCAGTGCGTTTTGCTCCTCTTTGTAAGCAATCTGGCTGTGGTCGAATAAAAAATAGCTTTTAAACTGCTTGGAATGATAAAGATCTTGTTTCTTAAGTAGATAGCGCTGGTATTGCGCGCTCTTTGTTCCAGTAACATAATCAAAACTCCAAACTTCGCCGGTTGGCCATTGTACAATTAAATCAGGTACATAACTCAAGTCATCATTATGTAAATAACCATCAATAACGGTTGCATCGGTTCTTGATAAGCCAGCTTGCAGCTGATTTTTAATAATAGCTTTACCCACTCTATGCTTGTGAGACTCTTGCGTATTCGTTGCTGTTGTGTACCTGGTATAATTCCGTGAACCAGCACATTCTACTGCATTTTCATGTTTGAAATGACAGGCCTTATCTTCAAATAAAGCCATCCTGGTTGTTGCATTGCAGCACTTACATCTAAATAATCCTTTTCTTGAACTTTCACGATATTTATCATTTAAAGAGTTTTTAATCGCATCCCATTTCATACCGGTTTGAGCTAGCTGAATGCGTTCAAATTCGATGCTTATCTCATCTGTAAGCAACCATGAACTTTCCATTCTAAGGACACCCCCGAGAAAGTAATCAGAAAATATAAATAAATTATACCAATATATCTGTATTTCGAGATGAGAAGCTTAAAAAAAATCGTCGTGATCGGAAATGAATGTAGCTTTATAAAAAAGATTGATAATTTTTAATAAAGTTTGATTAAAATCATTTCACCTCTATAGATTTCTAGAGGCGAAATGATTTTTTGTTATAAAGATTGTGAAGAAATGTACTAAAACTAACGGGGCAGTTTTGTTCAATAGAAAGTTTGTTTGTGTGGTAAAATTTGAAGGTTGAGTCAAAACAAGTGTAGTCACTTCTTGTCACTAGGGGAGTTAAGTGAAAATGCTTGCTAACGGGGCAGATATGCTAAAATACATAATTGCCTAGAGGCACAATATCAATTAGATAAATAAAGATAGGAGGGATCTTGGTGCTAGGTAATGCAATTCAACTTGCCGGATGTTTATTACCATTTGTGCTGCTTTTTAATCTTGATAAATTTTTAAAATCAAAGAAATATGTAGCGTTTATGACCCGAATTGCCGCTTTTACTGCAGTAACATCTTTGGAACCAGAAACAAAAATGGAAATATTCAGAATGTATAGAGAACAACTTACTAAGTATGAAGCAGCTTGGTATGGTGCTTGGTCTGCAGGATACATAATAATTGGGTATATCATAGCAACCCTAGAACTTGATTGGCCAATAAACACGCTACTTTGCAGGTTGTTTATTTTTGTCCTCATCACCTTTGTGTTGGTTTTTCTGGCTTGCGGAATTTGTTCTTCTGCAACAAAGAAATACGCTGATAAAGAGAAGATTTATGGGAATAAGGCAATTTAAAATACTCAATCTTTTTTATAAAAACAGTTCTTAAAAATAAAAGAAAGCTACCGTTTTGATCAATCTTTATTCAAAACGATAGCTTTTTATATGCAGTAAAATCAAGGATTAAGAGTGATTTTTATTTGATCTCTAACCTTCACAAAAAAAACTGCTGCAACGAAAGAACGTTGCTAGCAGCGAGTAAGATCTATGCGTTTTGTAGACTCAAGATGTAATCAATTTTTTTTTGAAGTGTAACCTTTGCAAGAGATTCTTTGAAAATCTCTAAACCATAAACCTCTGAATAATCTTCGCTCACCATAACGGCTTCAATACCACCGCCACCAGATGCTACTCTTTGTAGATTCTTAATCGTTTCATCTCTGAATGGGATGATGAATACCGCTTCTTTTTCAAGCGTTTTATCAGCGCCAGATACCGTAAAGGCAATTAAATCACCACGTTGCTCAATTTGCATAACAGAGGATGCAGCTGCGCTAGCGCGGATATCATCTCTCAGTTCAATGACATGTGCTTTTGGCAGCTTAACCAATAGCGTTAACTTATCAGCATGCTGATCAAGTAAGCCCTTGCTAGAGCCCACCGCTAAACCTTGTGCTTCTTCTTTGTAATAATCTTCATAGGTTCTCATGGGCCATCTCCTTAATTTAGGGGTATCTTTTATATGTCGGAAAATTAATACAACGATTTCAGATCTTGGTAAAAATATTTTCAGAAAGAGAAAGGATCCTCCTGGTGTGAGCAGGGGGATTAGCGATTAACGGTATCGATAAAGTACGCGGAACTCACTAAAATATCCACTAGAAGCTGCGATTCTTGTAAGGTTCCTCTTGGTATACGAATAAAGTCACCGCTAAGATTCTTATCATTCTTAATAGAAAGACCATGATGAAAGCCAACCTATTTTTTTGGGCGTGAAACCCCACCACCCCGCAAATTCGGAAGCGACCAGGGATATCACCTGTTCCATTCCGAATTTTTTTTGCGTCGCCTGCAGCTCTACAAAAAGGGGTACCCGGTGGCACGTAAAGGCATAGACCTCTTACGGATTAAGAAATTTAAAAGATAAAAAAGTGAAAAAGCATGTGGGAATAATTCAAAGAAGCAAAGAAAAGAGAAGACGGTTTGCGAACCGAAAAGGTGTTGCGTGGCACTTGCATATTTCGTTTTCAACCGCATTCATCCAGAACTGTGTCGATCTCGTCATTTTAGCCTGCCATACCGAACCTTGCCGTGCAAGGGTGGCTTTTCTACGAACGCCATCCCTTCGGGCATACCCTTGCACGACAAGAACCGGTATAGCAAAACGGGCTATGCCGATACGACACAAGGATGAATTGCTTTTTGAAAACTACATACGCAAGCTGTACATTCGCTAACTTATTTCTGTTCCAAACCTTCAAGAATGCGCTCATTGCCGCGCGGCTAGCCTTCCTCGAAATCGGATGAAGGGTAGGGAAGGGTCGTTTTTCCATAAATTAGGAGGTTGATGATATGAACGAAACGGTTGATAAAGGTTTAGTGGTTCGCACGCTTGAGCAAAAGGCTCAAAGTTGGCCAGCATTTGCAGGTAATGTTAAGGATCCATCATTCTCACTGGTTAAAGTCATCGGTTTTGTGATTGATGAAGAGCTTTACCGCCATGATGAGCAGTTAGCCGCTATGGTTAACAGCTGTGATTTCAGCGAGCGTTTTCGTGAAAAGGTGGTCGCTACGATAGAACGAGCGGTGACTGCTTTTGAAAAAGTCCTTAAGCAGCTGGAGAATGAAGAGGTTTCAAAATTAGGTTAACCACTTAGAAAAGGGAGCTGGATAAAATGACAAAACAATCAATTTCTATTGCAGGCAAAGAAACAAAGAAGCACATCGCGGAGGCCCTGAAGCTAGTTTTTCCGGGTGTGAAGTTCAGTTACCGCTCTGATTTCAATTCCGTTACTTTGTACTGGGTGGATGGTCCACTCGTTCCAGATGTTGATAAGGTGCTAAATCGATTCACCAGCTATACCCGCGTGCTCGCTCACACGGACTATACCGATTCTACTGGTTACGAGTGGAAAGGTGAGTTGTACGTAGGAGCTCGCTATTTAAGCACAGTGAGGTCGTTATCTGAGCAGCGTAAAGGTGCAATAATCGAGTATATGGACAGCATTGATGGGAGCTCTTACGCAAATGCATTGAAATTTGAACGGGTGGATGCCGAACGGCATTTGATAGCATCCGGAATTCTGGAGGGAAAAACACCAGCTGATCGACCTGATCTAATGTTAGATGAGAGCCCAACTAGGGACGAGAGGAGACCAGCGAGAGTAGAACCGGTAAAGCTTCCTGATAATGTCGTGCAGTTGTTCCCAAAAAAGACGGATGAACAACAATGGTTAGACTCACTTACTCCGGAGCAGCGTTTGAAGTTGCAAGCGTTAATCAGCTTTTTCCGGTTAGAAGCTGCGGATCTCTTATTGCGTGAAGATGTGACGATAGATGACGCGTTTGCGCTAGCTGCAAATGAGTTTTATGGAAAGAAGTAATAAAAACCAGGAGGCGTAAAACAATGAGCGTACCCAAAAAAATTACCCGAGAACATCTTGATCAATTGGCTGCTGAAATTGAGGCGGATCGGCAGGAGCTGAATCGATTTAGCAGCAACTATAGATCCGTAAATGAGGATTTGCTGAGGCTTTCTGAGAAACTGGATAACCTGATTGCTCGGCATGCACGCCTTACGATGACTTTTAAAAAAAATAAGCCGTCTGCTATGTAGCAAACGACTCGGAGCGAAGAAACTTGGTCGGTGCCCTCGCTCCTCTATTCTAACAAAACGGAGGATGAATAAACAATGATGAAAAAAATGATTAAATTGCTGCTTACTTCTAAATCGGAAAAAATCCATGCGTTGCGTGCGGTGCTTATCCTGGTCTTAGCTAATCAATTGATGAAAGGTTGGTTTGATATCAGCTTAGTGAGCTGGGCACTGAAGCAGCTTGATTATATTGCTAATACAGTTTGGTGGAATGTACTCGGTGCCATGCTATTTATCGGAATTATGGTGGTTTCAATCCGGAACGTGCTCGAAATTGACCGGGAACAACAAGAACAGGATGCTGCAGTGAAAAGCCAAAATAAAGATCATGTCGTGATTATTAGGAAGGTGATGAAATGAAATTACTTCGTTTGGTCATAACAGTCGGTATTTTCTTCTTCTGTTCACAAGGAATCACGGTTTTTCTATTCCGAAAAATGATTGAGTTTGCTGTTGATCAAAAGCTCCCGATCGATGAGCTTATAACTTATCAAATGCTAATTATGAAAATCGTAGTCGGATCCATGATTGTTTTAGGTGTTTTGTTCATGATCCTGGTCATTGTTTTTATTTACAGAGCGGTACGGTCGCAGGATCCGGTTATGGTGCCATTTCAGGTGAATCGTGAGGCGTAAACAGGACCTGCGGCGGACGGACGGCGGTTATGAGATGCGGGAGGGGATAAGGATATGAGAAACCATATCGTGTTTTGCAGTGCAGGGAAAGCAAGCTTAGCTGCAGCTGATTTTATTCAAACGCTTCACCCAGAAGATAATATCGTGCTGTATTTCACAGATACATTATGGGAGAACGAGGACTCGTACCGTTTCATAAATGAAGCCTCGGATAAAATGAAGCTCCCTTTATTGACCCATAGTACGGGAATGAATCCCATCCAGCTCATGTTTGAGAAAAAAATGGTCTACAACAACCGGATTGGTGATTGCTCAAAAATTTTGAAGCAGCGCGTAGCCAGTGATTTTTTGAAAAAAGGGAAAAGGCCTGCAGTTGAGTATTGGCGTAACCGGCATTATCTGAAGAATGAAGATTTCATTACGGATGCCGTTTTGTATTTTGGAATCGGGTTTGATGAAATGCACAGGCAAGACGCCATTATTGAGAACTGGAAGCCGTTCAAAGTAGAGATGCCGCTGATTCACAACAACATTTGGAAAGAGGACGTGCTGAAGAAATACGAGATTAAGCAGCCGATTCTCTATGATTATGGATTCGCGCACAACAACTGTAACGCCAGGTGCGTTAAAGCTGGCCAAGCTCACTATAAACTGCTTAAAGCCAAGATGCCGGATGTCTATCAAAAGATTATGGAGCAAGAATACCATTTGAAAATGTGCGTATCCGCGTACCGGTATATCAAGGATACCGTTTCAGACGGTAGGGATGGATTTACAGAAGAGGTCCGAGAAATGCTCTATCAAGAGATCGATGACGCCTATAGAGATTATTTCTATGATCGAGCTCCAAAACCAAAGCTCTACATTCATCCTGCAGCTGGAGCAACTTGCGAACACATGCACATTAAACAGTACGCATTTATGAAGAAACAAGCAAAACAACCGGTTAAGAAAACATTTACGGATGAGGCAGGTAAGCAGCATACGATGCTGGAGTATCCGAATGTTCCCTATCCTATTCATACGATGGAGGATGAGCTCAGGAAAGACCAGCAAATTGATCTATTTGATTTTGGCGGCTGCGGCTGCTTTGTAGATGCGTTTGATGCAAGCTAATAGACAAACATGGGGGTTTTTATGATGGAAGATAACAAAGATATGATTATCAAAAAAGGCTGTATGGATCTGCTTTATGGCGGAACGCGGAAAAAGGGATATAAAACCGAAGCGTTAACGAAATATGAGCAGCAGGTTTTCCAGGGTGTTTTGGAGGCACATATTTCAGGGATTAAAGACGAACGCAGGCGGTTAATAGTGAGCCGGCACCTTGGAATAAATGGTTTTGAAAAGGAAACGCGCAAGGTAATTGGCGAATCGTTGGGAATCTCAGGAAGCCGGGTCAGCCAGCTGGAACGAAAGGGTTTATTAGAATTATTGCGGAGCATCAATCCGAAATGGCGCGCTTGGGTTAAATAAACGAACCCAGTCTAGAAAAATCTAATCCTTCAGAAATAAATGAATTTAGATTGCGAACATGTCAGCTTCTACCTTAAAGTGGATATATAACATCACTTGGAGGATTAAGAATGGACGATCGTAGTACAAAAGATTTGTATACGGATAATGGACAATATACGCAGCAGCGGCTTGAGGTTCACCGTACTATTATTAATGAGCTCATCGAAGGCCTCTCAGCAGCTACGAATCAACCTGTAGTTCATTTAATGGGCGGCGGAACAGCATCAGGAAAATCTGCGCTTTCAGGACTTATGATTAATGGTTTTAAGTCAGAAAGGGAAAGTGTACTGGTAATAGATTCAGATAGAATTAAATCGATGCTCCCGGAGTACACGCAGCTGCAGCAACGGGATCCGGAGAAAACAGCTTCGATTCTGCATGATGAAAGCAGTGATATCAGTGAAAAGCTGTACATGAAAGCAACAGAGAATAAACTGAATATCATTTTTGATGGCACAATGAAGAATAGAGAAAAATATGAACGTTATATAGATATTGCTAAATCAAACGGTTATAAAGTATCTGGTGTACTGGCGGATGTTCCATTAGAAGAAGCCTATCGCCGTGAAAATATACGCTTTTTAAAGGAACAAAGGAGGGTTCCAGCAGAGATTGTGAAGGAAAGTCATGCAATGGTGCCTGTGACTTTTCATCACATTAAGGATAAACTAGACTCATTCTTTCTATATGATATGTCTGAGCGCCATCCAGCGCAGTTTTACGTAAAGGACAATAACCAAATACGAGTATTGGATGAGGAGAGGCTAGCCAGTTTCTATGCTAAAGGTGATCTGGAAGCTGACCAGTGGATCAAGCTGGAAAAACCAATAGAATTAAAAGAGCTCATCAAGCAAGCGAAGGGCATGCCAACCGGCGCGCAGGTAACGGCCGAGCTTCTCAAGTCTCCTGTACAGAATTATAAAGTAGATGTGGTAAACGGTAGAGAGGTTATGAACTTTAGGCTGCAGGATGGAAAGAAGACTTTCGCTCGAGAAAATGCCCTTTTTATCGCAAGAGAAGAAAAATCAGATCCTGGATCAAGTTAGTAAGGGGAATCTGATATCAAAAACACGGAATATGGGTTTAGAGATTTAGATGAAAAGCGTTATAATATAATAAAGAGGTGATAATCGTGGATATAACCAAACTTATGAAGTACGTTGAGGACAACAAAGAAGAATATTATAAAGAATTGTTGGCCAGAGAAGCTGCAGAGCTAGAAGAAGCAAGGAAGAAAAATGCTGAAAAGAAAGCTCCTGCTCAAGATGAATAGGGGTATAAGTCAGCTCTAGATGGACGGGAGATGTGCCGATATGGCTCACCCGTCCATTTGTGTTTTATGGATCTGTTTTCTTATCTGTTAGATCTACCTCTAGGTAAGCAGCCAGCCTCGTTTGAATTTCAATTTTCAGATGACTCCAGAACATCTTAAATTCATGCTGATATCCGCGTACGACAAACTTCGTTGTGAAAGCATCTTTTTCTCTAATTTCTTCAAATATTTTAATACCGGCATTTCTCATACGGTTTTTAACTTCATAAAAGGAAGTAGTGGCATCATTTTGTGCTTTCCTTAGCAGCCGTGCGTAGACTGAATTCATTTTTGCATTAGAGGCCATAATCACTTGTATATCTCTTTCAAGAACATCCAGGATGTAAGGAAACAAAATGGCATCCTTAACAATCTTCGTATCATCATTGTTATATTGTTTTGCTGGCATTTGATGAAGCCCCACCTTCAGCATATATATTCTTATCATTATAAACCGAACAAACGTTCTTTTCTAGTTGGGGATTTGTTCCAAGGAAGGTAAATGAACGTATTATGAGGCTCTGACAGTCGATATGGAAGCCTATAGCCTTTTAAGGTGTATTAGCTGGTACAACCGTCTAAAAACAGAAAGAGACCCATCCTAGGGCCTCTAGTCATATTTTTTATGGATTTGGTAAATTTGCAGTCATTTTGTTAGTCCGGTAATTCTTCAAGCATCTTTTCATCGCAATCATCACAACGAATATTTACCTCCTTTGATGCACGAACTGAGTTTCCGCAGCTGGGACATACAATCTTTCTAATATGCGATTTACGGCGTGGCTCTTCCTCATCCGTTTGCTCTTCATCCTCTTCATTTTCAGGAGCAACGGTACCGAACGTATTGCGAGCGATCGTAAAGACGGACTGGTTGATAGGAAGGGTTTCAACTTTATTGATGGTTTCGACTGTAAGCTTTGCAAAAGCCCAACCAAGTTTTTTATCCGGCTTATCTGACTCGTAATAAAAACCCCGGCGTAAACATTCATCACGAAACAGCTTGTTGTGGTACTGGCCGGAACGGGAAACGTCTTTTACTTTGTGGACCTTGTTATATAAATGAACCATTTCATGCAGCATGGTATTCATCGTTTCTAAGAATGCAATATTTAAGTACTCTGCAGCGATGTTAATTTCATAAAGTTTAATGGATCCTTCAGTATCAAACCAAATGGGTTGCCGCGAGCACCAGCCCATTGTTGAACGCTTCCCACCTGATTGTATCGTGATTGCTATATCTGGAAGCTCACCATCAAAGAAGGCTAGATTCAAGCGGCGGTAGACATTATGTAATTCTTCGGTTAATACCTCGATGTTATTCAAATCCAGGCTCCTCTCCAGTGCTTTCTTTAAGTATATATTTATTGAATGTGTACTTTCAATCATTTATTGAATGTACACATTCAATAAATGTAACTAAAAAAGAGCCATTCCCTTAAGAGGCTGGCTCTTAGAAAGCGACTCTATCATTCTTTGATTCTGCGCTGCAGCTTTTCACCTCGAATACGCATCATTTGCTTCAAAGGCGGCCTGCTGCAGCCGTAAACGGAGGATTATAAAAGCCTACCAAATAGCGCTGTATATGGGCAAAAGGAGATTTTAGCATAAGGTTCCCATGAATTTGCAAATTTCGACTTTATCAAAATCTAGTAATATGATATAGTAGACCGTAAAAGAGGCCATCTTTTAGCGGATGGATCGATCCTTGAAAATAGAAAAAAGCCACCGTTTCAAGCGCTACAGGTCGCCAAACCTTTAGCTGCTCCGACCGTCTCAAACACGGCGAAACAGGCGCTAACGATGACTTCTTCTAAATTGACAAGTCAATTGGTTGTTAAGAACAACTTTCTGACATCATTTTAGCATAACGAACGCACTGTTTTCAAGCGTTCTTAGCAAAATGGGAGAAGTTACATAGGTCTAAATACTGACTATCGTAGAGCCCTGCTTCCTACCGTGTTAAATCGGTCGGAAGTAGGGCTTTTTTAGTTGTCTAGGATCGCAAGCCGGATGGCCAGCGTAGCTCGTACAGTGCGCCATAGCCGCCGATCTAGCTAAGTTTCATAAAAAAAAACAAGTTAACTCTACTCAAATTTCATTTTTTTGAAAAATTGAGCTAATAGGGTCTAATTTCCTATTGCCTAAATTCAAGATAATGAGATTCAACTACTTTTAGTACTTACAAACTACATATAATTTGCGCTCCGGAGTGTCTTTCTTAAAAAAAGAAGGCATACCGAGGGCTTGGTTTCCTATTGTCAATTTTAGTAATAGGGTAATTGAGCCGGGTGAGATCCGCAGATCTTGGTGGAACAGGATACCACGGCCCATAATAGGGGAATGTTTCTTGAGGAAAGAGATCGTCTTTAAAGAGAAGACAATCTTTTTCCTGAAGAAAGATTATAAAAGACCTGCTCGTTCTATGCGGCGTACCGGTGGCTAGTAGTTCGATGTAACGATGGTTGCCACGTTTCGGCCGTGGCCACTTGCACTTAACCAGGTGCGAAGTGAAGCTTCACTCTCGAAGTCTGTCTCTTACCGGGGACAGACAAACCGGATAAATACGAAATGCAAACCAATACTATGTGACTCCATAGTGGATTGCGACCGTTCCGATTGCGCTTGCGAGCGCAGGGTAGTACGTGGTTAGGATGTCGCTTGAACCTTACTGGAAACTGATAAGGGAGACAGAATCACGCAGGCAACTAATAAAGCCGTGGTGGCGGATCGATATATAGGAACCGTAAACGATCCAGAGCAATAAGCTCTATAAATAGTTGGCGCTTTGAAAAGAGCGATGGGTAGAAACAAATCCGGCAGCCAGCCGACGTTAGTACTGGTCGTTTTTGTTACGCCAACCTTATCCCAAAAGCAGCCACCGATGCTGCTGTAGTCCAGCTTGATAAACTGGCCGGGATAAGGTGAATTGTGTCCACATCAAAACCTATTACTAAAAGATAATCGCAAATCCATATTCGAACTCCAATTCATCTTTAATGCAGGGGCGGGCGTGGGGAGAATGTTTTCAATCATGTGAAACGCTTGCGTTTCTACCCTTTGTTATAGAGCCTGTGGATACTTTATCAGAAAATACAAATCTATACACAGGGATGATGATTCTTTAGAGGGCTCCCCCTGGCGGTTGGTAACTCGAATAGATAACCTGACACCCAAGAGCAAAAAGAATATTTGTCTTTATAATCTAAGATTAAAGCGAAAAAAGAAGGATTCGATGAAGAAATTGATTTCAAGCATGCACAGGAAGCTGCAGCAGCTGGCTATAGACGCACACCCCAATCGTTTCTCGGCCAAGTTTATCTGAAATGTGTGGCAGCTAACCACAGATAACAATCCAGCAGCCAATATGATTGCATTCCAATAGCCCCAAGTGCTTGTGACACCTGGAGCATTATGTGATTTCGAATCTTCACTGAAAGATGGCGCGGATCGCCTTCATTAGATGCGGATCATCTATATAGTGGTAACGCGGATCGTTAACACGTACGAGCGCTCGTTCGAAGCATCTTAAGAATCACAGATGTTTTAACGTTTCCTTTCTCCCCGCATCCCAGTTTCGGAATGGTGCGCACTACAGGTACAAAGGTAAGCTGAGCTAAACAGTATCCTCTAAATCTTCTAATCTACTTCTAGTATCACCATTTCACTATCAAAATATACATCTATTTGAAGGACTTAATGAGAACAAAAAAAGGAAGGCAGCTGGGCCTTCCTTCCCTTAAATTCATTCGGACTCTCTAAATTTCTTTTCAAAATTGTCCCGTATATATTCCTCAATAAATCGATCGCGTTTGTTCAAGTCCTCTTCTTTACGAAATAACCCTGTCTTTTTAAGCCTTTCAGAATCTGATAGTTTCATCCATTGATCCAGAGCTTCGATTCTTAAGCTGCTTCTTACTCTGTTATCGGCAATTCTTTCTGCTTGTCTCTTAATACGTTCTTCTTCTGGGTTGTTTGTTTCCTGTAGTTGAGCGACCAAAGCTTGCTTATGGCTCTCCATAAGCTTTGAAATAGAGTCAAACTCTTGTTTTAGCAAATCGCCTACAAGATTTTGCATGTCTTGACCGAACTGAACACGCATTTGATCAATCGATACAACAGCATCACTCTTTTCAACAAAGTTCTCAGGGAAAGGCCGCAAATCTTTGATTTCGTCTGGAATTACTTCACAAATGGCTGCAAGACCCCAGCTTTGTGACCGCTTGTCTCTAATGTAACGAGCAACCTTTACATCAAGAGCATCATAGACTCTTTTATTGTCTGCAACTCGAGTGACCCAGTGTATCTTTTTAGATTCTAACAAATTGAACCAATCATTGAGTGTTGTGTAATGTATTTTTTCACCTACTAACTCTGAAACGACCTCTGAGAATTTATTTAATTGCCAAAATTGCGGTTCTTCTTTCACGATATTACTCATTCCTCTCCATGAACTAATCACTATTCAATGACTATTGCAAAGTCACTAGTCGATAACTTCTACCTACTCGAGAACTAATAGAGCATTCATAAAGCGTATCTATCTTAAATATAACTTAAGTGACAGCATAAGTGTAGACAATAAATCAATTATATAAACAATCCCACTCAATGACTACTAACTATTCAATGACTACTCTAGGATAACTAATGTATAATAGAATTCAATGGCGGTATATTTGATAAATTATGACTGAAAATGTGATCAGAAAGCATGTGAAACCGCCCAAATGCTTAAATATCACTATTCAAGCACTAATATGCTAGTTCACCGTTATTTATCGAAACAATAGCATAATGAGTCATTATGAATCATAAAGAGACATATATAATCATAATGACTCATTTATCCAGTTTGACTCAATGTTTTTCATTTTCTCTTTATGGAAGACAGGATCCTGTATAAGAGGGCTAGAGTAGTCAAAGGGCTGAAGTGGGTGGCAAATTGGAAAAACTGGCGCGTTCACTATGCACTAGGATAGCACTCCTGGTCCAAAGCGAACCTTCCGGCGTACGGATGTTAGGGGATCCTAGGCTATCACTAGAGTACTAGAGTAGTCAAATGGTTGTGGAAGGGTAGCCACAAGCGGTTTAATAGGCCGAATTGTCAGGTTCGGCATGAACCTGCTAACGATTCTGATAGATATCAAAGGGCTAGAGTAGTCAATAAGAGGCAGTATCGGCTAAATAGGCTGAACTGTCGTATGCACCAGTTAGTGCTTCTGGCAGCCGTCAATGGGTTAATGAAATGAAAGGCTGTAGCTTTACCCTTTAGTGTCAATGCGGACCGAAGCGAACCTGCCGGCGTACTGATACTAGGGGATCCTTGGCTCTCTCTAGAGTACTAGAGTAGTCAAATGGATGCAGAAGGGTAGCCATAAGCGGTTTAATAGGCCACACTGTAACGTTTAGCATGCACCAGCTAGCCATTCTGCTAGGCGTTAGAGGGCTAGTGAGGGCTAGAGTAGTCAAATGACTATAAATAGTAGCTATGAGTGGGAGAATAGGTTGAATTGCCTTGGAGTGCAATGGAATGCGTGTATTTGATAGAGATCCTTGCCGACTAATTAGAATATTAGGGGATTGAACCGGCTGGTGAGTATGTTGATAAGTTCATTTTTTACTGAAACTATATTGATATAAAAGGGTATATGTGGTAATATTATCTTATGCCTCATTATGACTCACGATGAATCATTTTGACTCAATATGACTCAAGACAATTATTTAAGAGGAGGGAAGAGGAGAATGGAGTACACAAAGGCGGTTATTCCGATCGAGGAGATCTGCCATAAGATACTTAAAAAATCCGTGTTAGATATTTTTTATCTCATTATCAAAGATTCTAATTTATCGCAGGCTGATATAAAACAAAAATTTGCTCAATATGATCCGGAGCCTAATGCGAAAGCCACAAAATACCGCTCACATATCGAAATAGGAATAGCTTGTTTGGAATCTGTTCTCTTCATAGATAGTTGGCAAGATGGAACAGCATTACGATATTACTTAACTCCATATGGGAAAATCGCCAAAGCAATTGTGACGAATCTGATGGAAGAAATCGATGAAACAATGTTACTAGGAAGTATAGTAGTGAAAAAAGTAATTGAGGGGGATATTAACAATGTCTGATGCACAAATCAAAATTGATGGTGAATGGGAACTTGAAGGATTTATTACGCAAAGTAACGCTGAAGCAAGTATTAAATATGGGTTTATTGGTTTAGGGCAAGGTGGATCGAAGATCGTTGATGCTTTTGCAGGCATAAGATCGAAGAATGGTGAGTCCGTCTACAAATGCCTTATTGTTAACTCCAATTTAGGTGACATGAAGAGTTTGAAAAACATTCCACAGCGCCTGAAGCTAAGTCTTAAAGGATTTGAAAAAGGTGTAGGAAAGAACCCGGAAACCGGTAAAGAAGCTTTTCTGAATAACGCATCAGACATATTTGACGTAATAAGCCGTGAAATGGCTGGTTGTGACTTCATTTATGTAGCTGCAGCGTTTGGTGGCGGAACTGGGACAGGCTCTATCAATGTTTTGGTAGACGCAATTGCTGATTATCTTGGAAAACCAGTGGCAGCTATAGCTTCAATTCCACGACCAAATGATGTTGAGAGCTTGAATGCATATAACGCACTGGCTGAATTAGTACCAAAACTGACAGATATTCGTGAATCGGAAGATCAACGGGTATATCGCGGCCTTGAAAATGTCATTATTTTAGATAATGAAAAAATTGTTCAGGATCACATCGCTGATCCGGAAGTTCAAGGAATAACATGGGATTATTACAGCAACTATAAAATAGCCAGTGTCATGCACGAAATAAACGTAGCTACAAGCCTGGAGAGCGAGATAACTCTTGATGCTGCGGACTTATCAGCTCATGTTTTAAAAACTGGCGGGATTCTTACCTTCGCTAAGAAGAAAATCAATATCGACAATTACAAAAATAATAAAGACGATCTAATCAACGAGATAATTTCAACGTATAAAGGGAAAAACGTATTAGCCAATGGTTTTGACTATCAGAATGATATGAAAAGCATGGCACTGATCGTTGTAATGCCAAAGGAGCGAATGGATCTTCTAAACCAAGATACATTAGAGCAGATCCGTTCACAAATGAGTGAGGAATTGCCAAACGTAGGTTTCTATCCAGGTTTCATAACGACATCAAGCAAGCGTCATGCAATTATATATACAATTGCAAGTATGGGAGGATTACCTGAGCGTGCTAAAAATTTGAGACAAGAAGCCGAAGAACTTCTTAAAATTAAAATGCTAAAGGAACAGCAAGCTTCAGGATTTCAAATGGGCGAAAAGTTGACGATAAGCAGCCAAGCTCCAACCAGAAAAGTAGGATCGAATCCTTTTGCACAAACTGCTTCACAACCGCAAAATAAAGTTGAAGAAAGTCCGAAACCAATCAAGGCAACTAACCCATTCCGAAATCTGTAAATCTAGTATTCGATCAAATGCGCTAGAGAATGAAACTAAAAATCACGGTGTACGACTCTTAATGACTCAAAAAGGCTCATAAAGACTCTTAAAGGGTCATTATGAGTCTTTTTTTGATTTTCAAACAATAAAATCTCAATAAACAAGATTCAGCAGAAATGGAATCCAGGGCAGTGTGGCGATCGAAAAAAATGGAAACTATATTATGGTAAATTGTTCATTTAGTAATAAATCTCAGAAGAGTTTAAATCTTAGATTCAAAGAATATTGTAGAACTTGTAATCTAATCATTCGAAGAATTTGGAGAAAATAAAGGCTGCAACCAACTGAAAGCTTTTAGGAAAAAAGGACTGGAAAGGCAGGTTCTAAGATCTAGGATCCTGAGATCGAGGGCCAGAACGGAACGGGTCAAAAGATAGAAGAGCGTAAGGTCAACGGCCAGAACCGAAGAGCCTGAAGGGCAAAGAGGAGAGGCATAATCAGAAAATCCCCCCATGACAAAGAGGCGAAAGCCGAAGTGGTATGGGGGTTTTTCTAATTATGCAGGATAAGGCGCGTAGCCGCGCAAAGCTACATATCGCTGGCAAAGCCAGCGAGGGTATATTATAAGGGTTGCTACATTGTGGGATACGATTTGGAAAAATAGTCCTTTCAAAAGCTACAAAATGTGGTAAACTAGTACTATGTCCCTATTAATTTAGCTACATTATGGATTGGAGGTGTAATTTTGCCAGAAAACAGAGATATTTTGACAAATCCGATTCATATACGAATTGATCAAGAAACCGAAGCCTTAGTTGAGGCGATAGCTAAACTCAGGAATGAAAAAAAAGCGGATGTCATGCGTCGATTCATACGAGAAGGTGCCAGAGCCGAGATTCTTTCAGAGACCAGCAGTCGGGATCAATTACTATACTTGATTCGGAAAGCAGTGGCTGAAACGAATAAACCTTTTGAAGAACGTCTAGCCAAAATCGCGGCTAAAGGAACCATTAATTCAGGAATAGCCATGTATACGAATTTGGAAGTTTTGGGTCAGCTCGGACGGTCAGATATTAGGGATGTTCATGCTAATGCGAGGAAGAAGGCAGTAGCTAATCTAAAGTCATCAGATGATTTAACAGATGGAAAAGTAGATAAGGATGACATCAATGAGTGAACATTGGGAAACGTTGATGAATGAACATGCACAATTCCAAGCTCCCTTTATCTGTAATATTGAATTTACTACCCCATCAAGATTTGCTTCAGTCAACAAAGGAGTAGTCGCAAAGAACGTCAATCATATCAATTACATACATGAACGTGCTGGATCGCATGGGCTAGTTTCCTCTGATGAGCAGTCTCCTAATATTGACGCACTCAAAGATGAAATGAGAAATCATAAAGGTGTGGTATGGAGGGTTGTTCTTAGTTTGACGGAGGAGGATGCTAAACGCCTAGATTATATGTCCAGTGATCGTTGGAAAACGGCGTTACAAGCAACTGTTCCAGAAGCAGCTGCACAACTAGGTATTGGCGAAACGAACTTACGCTGGGAAGCAGCCTTTCATGAAGAAGGCGGACATCCTCATGTTCATCTTGTTATGTGGGAAAAAACACCGAAGCGAAGAAGGGCTGTTTTGAGTCCTGCAGAAAATAGAGCATTCAAAAAGACATTTCAAAATGTGGTCTATGCGGAGGAGCGCTCAGCACTCTTTCAGCAAAAAACGATGACAAGAGATTTGATTCGAGACTTAAGTAAAAAGGAACTAGTGGACGCAGTGTCAATTGTTCGAGAGATTCATGCCTACGAGAAATCCATACAGATAGAGCGAGAATCTGGTGGACTAGGTAAAGCAGGAATAGCTCCGAAAATCTATGATACTGAATCCGAAACCTTATCTAGGCATTTAGCGGATATAGCATCTCAAATGCCAACGAAAGGTAGAATGGCTTTGCAATTTATGCCGGAGCAAGTAAAAGAATCAGTAAGTGCCACTACCAAATGGTTATTACAGCAGCCAGCATATTACCAAAACGTGCATCAATATTATGGGGCTGTTGAGGCAATGACACGGCAATACTCGTTCCAAGAAAAGGATATTACTAAAGCACTTGATAACGCGAGAGCTGATCTAGAAAAAAGGGTATCGCAAGTGGTCCTTCGAGCAGCTGCAGAGACGCGGAAAAAATCATTTGTAAAAGTAAATCCTGAAAGGGCAGTTAAAGCCGTCGAACTGTTCTCTACTGCAATGGGACGTCCGTTAGATAATCAAGCTACTCAAGTTTTACAAGAGTCTGTAGCTGTTCTTGAACGTTTAGGAATGGATGCAAATGAGCAGAAGCAGCTCTTTCAAGAATGGTTTAAAAAAGCGGATCTCAAAATTAAACTAAGCGAAGTAGAACGAATCATTGATGATCTCTACAAGAAAATTAGTCCAGACTTGATCCTTCAAACATTGCCTGAAAAGGATGCTGAAGCAGTAGCGAGTATTTTGAAGCTCGCTGGTCGTGATGATAAAACCATTATTCGTGAATTGCATAATGCCGGTATTAAACAAGAAACGATAGAAAAAACAATGGTAGGCGCTAAGCAAACGGAGAAAGAATCTTCCTCTTTCTTTATGAAAGAAAACGATTGGAACCGGCTCGCCAAAAATATTGGAATTACTACTCCCTATCCATGGGAGGAAGTAGAGCATACTGTCGTCATACCGGAGAACCAAAAAGAAGTGCTGGAGCAATTCTCCAAAGGATCCTTTCGTCCTGATATACCCGATGTTGAAAGAGGATATACCGCATACTGCATGACAGTGGCGTTAAAGCAAATGAACTTTAACTACGAGGATCGTAAAAATATCATGATGGAGTTTACCAAAAATAACCCTGTGAGTGATATGCAACGAATCCTTGATAGTATCCAAAAGGTAGAAACAAGTTATCTGAAAACTGAAACTTGGAGCCGGTTAGCGAAGAACCTAAATACCGAATTGAAATACCCTTGGCAAACGACTCGAACAGTCGAGTTAATTGAGAATAAATTTGGGGAAGCCTTACAAGACTTTAAACAATCTGCTGTGAAAATCGAAAATGCAGATGAGGTAAAGTGGACGGCAGAACGACTTATTCCATTTTTAAAATCCGAGCATGAAGCCTTTGATGTAAAGAACGAACTTATGAATTGGGCAGATCGAACAAAGAACTTGACGCATGATGAGGTCAATGCCCTAAACATCTGGAATAAACGAACGGAAGATATTCAGGTAATGGGGAAACATTTCGGAATCGTTGATTCTATTGTTGAAACGGTAAGCCAGCTGACTAAAGTATATGTCGCTGCAGGGCTAAATTCGGAACTTATCAATAAATTGATTAAAGATTGGAATCAAAGATCGGGTGCCAATATTGATGAAACTCGACTAGATAAGATTATATCGGGCACAGAAAAAACCAGTCGAGATGGCATGGATTGGGGAAGACCACCATATCTGAAAAAACAAGAGTTTGACGCATTATCTAAAACCCTTGGTGTAGATGCCCCTTATTTGTGGGGAGGAGATAAAGGACAAAATCAAAATCAATATACGCCTTCCATGAATTTAGCAAAACAGTTATGGAAAAGTGCATGGCAAGCCATCGATCAAGAACGTATGAAGAACCAGGCACAAGGTGAAATGCTTAAAAGGCAAAATCAACGGAAGATGCAAAGGGCAGCTGCGAGGGAGCAGGGAGATGACTAGTCGATCTCTCATATATTTTTCTTTAGCTTCCGAAACATAGGGTATTTGTCTAATTAAATTATCTCTAAAAAGATGCTAAGTTATAAGGTAAAGATTTTCCAATGAATCTTTCAATTATTGGAAATGAAAATCGGAAGTACATTGAGAGGGGAGATTCTATAGATCATATTTTTAATTTAATAGAACGAGAGTATTGAAGGAGGTTGATAGTTCGTGAACATAAGTTTTGTTCGCAAAGCTAAGAGAATCACGATCGCAGTTATTCTATTGCTAGATATTTTCTTGTTGCCGTCAATCCTTCTCTTACCGAAATATCTCGTTGAAAGTGGAGCAGACGGACCATCACTATGGCTCGATTCCTTTAATCTATTTTCAGCAATAGGTAAATTGTTCGAGGAAAAGATCCTGTTGCAGATCTGGGGGATATTACAGCTTTTGATAACCGTTTCTATCATTCTTATTCTATGGTCGAAAACGGGATTGAAAAAATCAAAAGAAGTATTCGGTGGACCACCCGCAGCTGGCAATGGACAGTACGGATCTAGTCGTTTTCAAACGGAAAAGGAAATAAATCAGAAAACAGTGCGGTGGAAATTTGCGGAAGCCGTCATTGCCGGTGGTATCGTTTTTGGAGCACTCATCCCGAAAAAGGGGGATAGCTTGGCATGGATCGATACAGATGATTCTAATTCATGCATTATCGGTACAACTCGTTCAGGAAAAACAAGGAGAATAGTATTTCCAACAATATGGCAGCTTTCTTATGCTGGTGAATCCATACTATTAACGGATCCCAAAGGCGAGTTGTATGAGCGGAGTGCATCGTTTCTTCGAGATCAAGGCTATAGCGTCAAGGTATTGGATTTCCGTAAGCCAGGTTGGGGGAATCATTGGAATCCACTGCAACCAGTACTTGACGCTTTAGATCGCGATGATGAAGCTGAAGCATCACAGCACGCATGGAGTATTGCTAACATGTTTGTTTATCAGAAACCTGGATCCAGTCAAAGTGGTGGAGAATCCATTTGGAAGGATGGTGCTGAATCAGTAATTGCAGCATTAATATTAGCCGTTGCAATGGAAGCGCCTGATAAAAATCAGAAACATATGTATTCCGTCTATAAAACGCTGGCCGAACTTGGGAAATCGCGAAAGATAATGATAGCCGGACAAGAGACGGAGTATGTCGCTTTGAACGATTACATGGAAAGCTTGAAGATGGATCATCCTGCTCGGGATGCTTATGCTACTGCATCTCTAGCGCCTGAAAAGACAAGAGGAAGCTTTTTCTCCAATGTAGCCTCTCTCTTACGTTTATTCGCGGATCCATCCATACGTTTTCTAACCTCAAAACAAGATCATGTATTGCATTCAATTGGCGAGACAAGCACAGCTGTCTTCCTCATTATTCCGGATGAAGATAAAACAAGACATCCACTGGCTGCACTATACATTGACCAAACGTACAAAGCTTTAGTAGAGCTTGCAAATCGTTCACCCAAAAAACGAATTCCAATTCGGGTAAATCAATTGTTAGATGAATTTGGTAACATGCCACCCATCAAAGATTTCGATACAAAGCTTACAGTTTCCTTGGGCCGGGGTATTCGTTGGAATATCATCTTACAAGATTTCAATCAATTGGATATTGCTTATGGTGAAAAGGTTGCTAGAGTCATTCGAGGTAACTGTCAAAATCTAATTTATCTGCTTACAACTGATGATGAAACAGCTGTTAAGATTAGTAAAAAAATGGGCCCTTACACCGTTTCTACTGAAGGAAGCTCTTTTAACGTAGGCAAAAACAATGTAAGCCATGGTGGGAATTTTGGATTGGCTGGGCGAGATCTGCTCACGGCTGAAGAGATTTTACGTTGGCCTGTAGGAAAATCGTTGGTTATAAGGGCTAGACAACATCCATCCATTTTTGAATTACCAGATTTAAGTGAATGGCCGGCGGATGAAGATTTTACACCAGATGATGGGATCGAGATTGAACGATACATTGGTCCAGTAAGTTTCTTTGTTCCTGATGTCAATAAGATTGGATCTGCTAGTACTGAGGAGCCATCTTATACAAATGAAGCTGTACCCAATAACGTCTCATTCATGGATGATGTCGATTAAGAACAGCCCATTTTTTTTGTTTTCAAAATGTCGATTTATGCTGTCGTAATAACAAGCATGCAGGCATTTCATGTCATTTAAGATCAAAAACAATCGAGGAGGAAATTGTATGTTTAAATTATTAGAAAAAGGTTCGCTATTTTTGAGAGAGTATAAAACGTTTCAAATGCTAGCATTGGTTACTTTTTTATCGATCGTAGGTGCTTCAAGCGTCTATGCAACACCGGCTAAACCAACAATTGTCTCAGGTGGAATTTTACTCATCAATGCTGCTAGTGGATGGTTATTACTTATTATTCCGGTAAGTAGCGCGGCAATATTCGGTTTCCATGCTTGGGCGAAGAGTGTAGCTGAAGAAGGCGGCGAAGTAGCTGATCGTAATAAAAAAATGAAACGAGTTATTATTTGGGGATCTGTCGCAATGAGTGGTTCAGCCATTATCAAACTAATTTTCTTCTACCTCGCTAATCAACCTGTAACATAGAGATCGGAGAGGATTCCTATATGTTTGAAAATATGATTAGTGGAGCAATGGAAGCCTTTTTTTCAGGTATAGCAGAATCTGCTATTAAAATGCTGACCGATTTATTAAGTGGTATGAGCGATATGACTACGGCCGTTTTGAATATGGCTGTAGTGAGTAATTCAATTTTATATGCTCAAGCTCTAGCAGGCAGTATTTTAATCATGAAATTCACTTATGAACTTTGGTATAACCATATTTTAAGAGCTAACGGAGACTCAGATGCAGATGTACAAGGCGTAATGGTACGCCTTGTACAAGCTGCGGCTATGATTATCACAGTCCCTTGGATAACGACAGAAGTATATAAATGGGGAACCGCTATTGCAACAGATATTGGTAAGCTAGAGGGGAAAAATATAAGTGCTGGCGGAGACGAGTTAAAAACCATGTTAATAGGGGCCCTAGCGGCGAGCATGGGGCCGCTCTTAATCATCACAGCTGTAGTCGCTCTATTCGCAATAATTGTATATTTATTAATTCTCGTACAGAGCTTCATACGTGCTGCTGAGCTCGCAGTTGTAGCTACAGTAGGATCATTTATGGCGCTAGGTTTAACGAATCCCAATAGCCAAGCTTTTCAAGGCTGGTGGAGAGAGCTGCTAAACATTTCATTGGCTCAAGCAATTCAACTATTTCTGGTTAAGTGTTCCTTCTTTGCAATTGCAATTAATCCTAAACCTGAGTATCCGCTTTTAAATGTCATGATTTTTGCAGGATTCATCTGGGTCACATATAAATCACCGACAATCTTAAAACAATACATCTACTCAACGGGTGTTGGTAAGGGAGCAGGGCAGGTAGCACAACAAGCGGGCTCCATGGTCATGATGCGGAAACTCATGACAGGTGGCAAAGCCTAATGGAAGGTGATTCATGATGGAAGAAAATATTGAATTCAAGCCATACGTGGTCCCTAAAAATGTGAAATCCAGATTCGAAATTTTTAATGGATTTGGAATGAAAGAGTTGGCGATGGTACTTATTGGAGGACTAATAGGTGCATGTCTTGGACTTATCATCATGTTTATTGTAGGTTCTCCTTTATGGCTAGGTTTGACTGTTCCTGGAGGAGCTCTTGGTTTCTTCATAGGTAAGCCAGATCCCAGAACGGGTAGAAATACATTTGATTTAATAAATGATGTCAGGCGTTTTAAGGGGAAACCAACGCGATATTATTATAGATTTGGAGATGGAAGGGGCGAATAGCCCCCTTTTTTCTATAAATGAATAGAGGTGATAGGATGTTTGGCAAAAAGAAGAAAGAAACACCGGCTGCAGCGAATAAATCAGCTTCTACAGGTGCAGCACCAGTGGAAAAAAAAGCTCCTTCTACACAAAGCTGGTTGCCTATCTTAGACATTAAAAACAGCTTAGTTTATAGAACGGATAATGCGATAGTGGCAGGTATTCGTGTTCAGCCTGTGAATATCAACTTACTTAGTAACAATGAGAAATTGAGACGGGTAAAACGACTGGAAGAAGTACTCAATGGAATTGATTATTTATATCAAATTATCGTTTTAGGTAAACCCGTTGACCTAGATCCTTACATACAAAAGCTTGAAACTAGACGGGGAGAAACCACTAGTATTATCAAGAAAAATCTCCTTAATATCTATTCGAAACAAGCGGCAGCTAAAGCGACAAGTGGTGAAGCTCTAGAGAAACATTTTTACCTTTTGATAGACTCACCACTTGGAAATAAACCTCAAATTGCGGAGCAGGTACTGTTACAAAGAGCTATACAATTATCAAGTAACTTAACCGGTGCAGAACTTATCAGTTCTGTTTGTACGGATAGTGAACTTCGTTCTCTAAATTTCATTTTTACTAATCCAGCTCAAGCAGCTTTTGAAAGATCACCGGATGATATTTCTGCGTTACCATCAATCCTTTATTATCCAGAGGGGGAACAAGCATGAGTGAAGTGAAAAAGAAAAAGGTAAGAAAAAAGACAGCTTCTACTCCTGTTAGCACTGGCCTGTTAGATATTTTAAGCCCATCCGCATTGGACTTTAAACCGAAAACGATAACCAACGGTGAAATGTATCAACGCGTCGTGACCATTATTAATTTTCCAAACCGTGTTGGTCCGGGGTGGATTAGCCAAGTCGCAACGTTACCTGGAGTAGTCGCAAGTATTCACGCAACTCCAACAGATCCGGTAGAACTAGCTAACCAAATCCGGATTTCAGTAGGCGAAATGGAAGGTAAGTTAAATCAGGGCGGTAATGGAGTAAATATGAGTCGCGTTGCTCAACAGTACAAAGACGCCATCTATCTTATAAATAAAATAGATAATGAGTCACAAGCTGTATTTTTTGTGACAGTTGTATTTTTAGTCACAGCGACTGATATGGATATGCTCCAAGAGCGATGCAAAAAACTAGAAGCAAAATTATCTGGTGCTGGCATGCGTGGTCGGACACCAATGTTCCGTCAAGAAGAAGGTCTAAAGTCAGTTGGTCCTTATCGTATTTTAGCTCCGGAGATAGCAGAAATTGGAGCTCGCAATATGCCAGTAGAGACGATCGCAGCCAGTTACCCCTTTGTATATTCTGGCATTAATGACGGAGATGGAATTCTGCTTGGATCTGATAAAGATGGCGGTATTTTGCTTGTGGATTTTTGGCAACGTGATGGAAGTCGTACCAATTCAAATGTGACAGTCCTTGGTAAGCCTGGTGTTGGTAAATCCACAGTCATAAAAAAATGTTTGTCCTTTGAGCATGCTAACGATACCGATGTTATTATCATTGATCCTGAACGCGAGTATAAGGATCTAACTCATCGATTACAAGGAGATTGGATCAACTGTGGAGCTGGTGGGGATAAAGGGAGAATTAATCCTCTGCAGATCAGAAACGTGCCATTAGACGATGAAGAAGATACAGAAGAAGCACTGTTTACGAAAGAAATGAAATCACAAGGACCACTTGCACTCCATTTCCAAATCTTACGGACATTCTTTCGTCTTTACTGTGGCAAGGATTTAACAAAACTCAAACTATCTTATTTGGAATTAGCTCTTGAAGATGTATTTAAAAAGAAAGATATCATTTGGCAAACTGATCCAAACCAATTGAAGAATGCAGATTATCCTTTCATGGAGGATATTTTTTATTGGTTAGAGGAAATGAGCAAAAAAGAATCCACTAAAGCGGTTTGGGAAGAGCTCATGATGCTCATTCGACCAGCTGCAGTAGGCGCAGATAGCGGACTTTGGAATGGACCAACAACATTAACGGGTGATTCCGATTTCATTTGTTTGGATACACATAATTTACTTGATGCTGCTAAGGAAATTCAGCAAGCACAGTATTTCAACATTTTGGGATGGAGCTGGAATAAAATTGCGAGTGATCGGACCCGCAAAACAATTTTAGCAGGCGATGAGTTCTATCTGAATGTTGATCCGGATAACCCAGAAACCTTGAAGTTTACACGTAATGCATCCAAAAGGATTAGGAAGTATGAAGGTGGACTTTGGGTAATCACTCATGACATGAATGACTTTATGGATCCAGCAGTAAGACGTTACGGGCAATCACTTCTAAGTAATCCAACCTATAAAATCATTATGGGCCAGGGCGAACAAGAAATTAAATCACTTACTGAACTGATGCATTTGTCAGAAAAAGAAATTGAAACCTTGATGGCAGGTAATCGAGGAGAAGCGTTGTTTTTCGCCGGTAGTAAAAGGGTTCATGCGAGCATTGAAGTTTCTAATGAAGAGCTGGCTTTATTCGGTAAAGGTGGCGGCCGTTAATGTGGGTCGCAGCTGGACGCATTGCGCTGTCTTTATTACCGAAGGATAAACTACTCCAATTCCTAATTTTCGTACCTTTAGCAATTGTCTTACTTTTTGGACTTTTGGTAGCTGCACCAGCAGGTATTTATAAGCATGTACCTTTAGCTGAAGAGGCTCAATATCAGTTTTATGTTAATGCGGCTGCACAAATGAAAAATGAGACTGGTGTAGATGTTGAATGGCAGAAAATTATCGCTATAGATGCTGTGCTTTTGCAACAAGATTTCACCAGTACCAGTCAACAACGTGCTTATGGTTATAAATGGGCTTTTGTAAGGGAAGAAACGATAACTGTTACTTGTCCTCCTTCGCCAACTCCGACACCGAAGCCAGGAAAACCAGGAAAACCAGTTGCAACACCAACACCTCAGCAATGTACAAAAACAGTGTATTATCCGAGATCATATGAAGAAACCCTTCAAATATTGATTAGTAATCGTACGATAAGCGCCAATCAGGTGGAAGATATTAAAGATTACAACAAATTTATGATTTCGATGAGTGACTTTGATGATGAGGATCATACGGGAGGAAGCGGCATTAATATTGGTGGGGATCTTGTCGTGAAGATCGGCATCTATGGCTGGGCACTTCCTGCAGCGAATACAAAAGTTACTTCTTCATTCGGTATGAGGATTCATCCTATAACCGGAGTGAAAACAGGTCATAAAGGAGTCGATCTAGCTGCAAATATAGGAACAGAAGTCTATGCCATCGCAGATGGTACGGTCATTCATACCGGTTATCTGGGAACAGGCGGTGAAACAGTTCATATTCAGCAAGAGAATAAGGTCGTATCCAAATATCTGCATTTAAGCCGTTATGCGGTGCAATCAGGAGCGAAGGTAAAAAAAGGTGACTTAATTGCCTATTCGGGAAATACGGGGGGATCGACAGGGCCCCATCTTCATTTACAAATTGATTTTAATGGTGTGCCTATCAATCCTCTTCGATTCTATTAATCATAGAGTACGGCTCATTAAAAAAGTAGCAGCCTCAAAGGGTTGCTACTTTTTATCAATCATGGACTTCATGAGTTCAATAAATATGTCGCGCTGTTCAGAAGAAAGCTTGTGAAATAAAGATATGAGCTCATTCTCTTGTGAATTTAATTTTAATTTGGAAGGTTTCATTTCAAATGGAAGTATGTCTATGAGGGTTAGATCAAAAGCTGAAGCGATTTTTATTAAAGTATCTACGTGTGGACTACGTTTATCTCTTTCAATTTCAGAAATAGTAGATTGCGTACAGCCAGATAATTCACCTAAATACTCAGCACTCCAACCTTTCTCCTTACGAAGCGCATGAATTTTTGTTCCTAATGACATGTATCCAACCCCAATTTATCAGTAATGTAATCTATCTTACCACAGGTAAAAAAGACTTACCTCATAATTAATTGATTCTAATAAATAGGCACAAAGGAGGAAAATAGTTCTAAATAATCACCATCTTTTCACAAATATTAATTGATATTTATCTCTAAATGATATAAACTAGAGTTAGTAATATATCCCAATGACTACTATACCACATATGTATAGGCTATTTCTCCTAAAACTTAAGAACTATGAGAAAAGGTTTATAAATTGTGAAGATCTAGGTTATTTCAGAATTGTTGGAGCCTTTTGGCGAAAATTGTATTTATATGCTTCGGAGGGATGACACTTGTTCGGGTATTTAGTAAGTCGGGAACGAAGTAAAGATTTTAATGATGCGCTTAAAGAAAAAGATATCTGGTTTAGCAAGGTAGGGAGCTTTAATAATGAATCCTTTATCCAACACTGTCAGGCAGCTGCTAACGTTGAACTGCAGTATTTAATTGTGGATGCGGATTGTACGGATGCAACTAGCTTGCTAAAAGGCTTGAGAATCTTCCGAGCATCAAGGACAACGGCGCGCATTATTTTAGTAGCTCCTGGGCGACAACCTGGCGATCCTACCATAACAGCCATGCTCCCTATGCAAATATGGGATATTATCGCACCAACCATTGAAGAAGAAGTTGAAGACGAAGACGAACTATCGGCGGAAGATGATGATGAAGAGGTATATATCGAAGAGGATCCTAATGCTTTATCTTTTCTGAGCATACTGATTCAGCAGCAAATCGTTTCTGAACTGAGCTATGGAAATGCTGCTCGCTGGGATGTAGGTAAAGAAGAACAAGCCAAACCCCAAACGAATCCGAGTAAAGAGAAAAAGGAAAGAGTGCCAAAGGATACGGTTGATCAAAGCAAAGTTGATCCCAGCATCATTGAATACATTGAAAACATAGAACTGCCGGAACCGCCGAAAGCAATTGTAAAAGAAGTGGTGATTTATAAAGATCGCATGATAGGGACGCCTGTTATAGCCGTTGGTGGTGTAGATCGGCGGAC
>NZ_LGHP01000005.1 GCF_001280845.1 Bacillus sp. FJAT-28004 | reverse complement strand
ATACATGTAAGCTTGATTTCTCGAAAGATATGTCATCTAATTCCAAATGTACGATTTCACTTCGCCGTAAACCCGCAAAGAGTCCAGCATAGATAATTGCCTTATTACGTGAAGCCTTCCAATTATTCTTGTTCTTATAAGTTGGATCATTTAAGAAATGAAGTAATCTCGAACGTTCCCCTTCAGCAAACCACCGTATTTCCCCTTCATCCTGCTGCTCATGACTAACTTGTACAGCATGTGCATTGGCAGCAGGATTTTGAGGAATTACATGTGTGAGTTCTAAGAAGTGGAAATAACTTTTCAAACCTTTCAAATAGGTTCGTACAGTTGAAACAGAATATTTTTTCGTGATATTTTTCGCTTTATCTGATACGTAAGTTGCTTCATTTAATAAATAAAGTTTCCATTTCTCTACATCTCCGGATGTTACATATGTTGGTTTGAATTCGTCATCCTGAGAATGTGATAGAAACCAGGATTGAAAATTTTGAACGATATTTAGATAACTATCAATTGTGTGCTCGCTTTTTCCTTGTTTATTAAGCCAGCTTTTATAAGTTTCCATTTATATCCCCTACCGTTAAGTACCATATGCATCATTCTGTGAATATGGTAATCTTGATTTACGGCAGTTTCCGGTGCGCATGCACGAGATCCCTTACATTACTCTTGGCCAAAGAGAGGGATTCGGGGGCTGCCCTTAAATTTACATAGTCGCAGGGTTCCCTACTGCAGAGATATACCATAATTGCTGAAACATTATCAGGAACGTATTGTACTGTTTTAAGTTCTAAAGGTCCTCCCTTGAGTTCTACATACCCGATATTCTCTAGCATCCCATGGTGACATTGTGGGCAGTTCATAGCATTACTCCTTTGAATTTTGTTGATTAAAGCTCCAAACTCCTGTAAAAATCAATACGATTGCATACGCGGACAGTTTTGCTTTTTCATCGTTTGAAACAAGCCCCGATCCCATTAACACACTAATTAAACTCCAAATTCCTAGTGCTATTAGTAAATATGAAAGGAGCCTTTTCCTTCTATCTACCTGTTTCATTTTCTTGGTTATCACCCCTTTCAAGGTTTTGAGGCTGGGCCTCTTCAAGAAGAAAATTTATAATTTTTGATAGAAGAGCTCGAGTAGATTCGGTATTTGTTTTTTGCAGGATTTTTGTCATATGAAGTGTTAAAGTGCTTCTTTTAATCCAAACACTTTTAGCAGTGTCTTCATTTGAGAATCCATGAATAGCGATGGCTGATAGTACTTCGGTTTCGCGCCTTGTGAGGTTGTATTGTTTTGCGAAAGTTAGAATAGGACGTTCCATGATCCTAAGCACACCTCCATTATGTAGGTTTCATATTTTATTGCTGCAAAGGTTCTTCTTCGTAATCATCATCTTCGTCATCTACTACATAAACAAACTCACTACGTTTCAGCTCAATACGGTAAATAATAAATTGATAAATTAAGCTGCAGAGGAGCACTACTGGAATAAAGATCATGTAGGAATTAGGGAATGGTAATGTGCCAATGAGCCATTCTAACTGTGTCGGGTTATCAGACGGTTTATGGTAGATGAGCGAGTATATTTGGACTAAGTAAAGCAATCCCGCATTCACGATAAAGATTTGTATCCATCCGAAATATAAAAATGTAGCGACCGCTGCTGTCCAAACTAAGAAAATAAAGAAAGGATAGCTTTTGGTGTTCTGTGACTGCCCTAATAATTGATCGATAATATTTGTTGCTCCAAAAATAGCCATGGTTACGATAAAAGAATAAATGTAGGCGGATTGTTTGCCTTTCATCGCTCGTTGTTCTCCTTTTCTTCTAATTTGAATTTATTAAATAATCTATTGGTAGAGATCCGTTATTACACCTCCTCTTGCTGCAAAAAAACATAGTAATGTTATGAAAACTATAGTACTATTATACCATAGTAATGTTATGAAAAGTACAATATTTCCATATAGTTCGACCTTTTTTTACAATAATTTAGGTCATATAACATAGATTACGGGTACATTGTACTGCTCATTTATTGCTAAAGATAAGGCTCCGATTGACTACTATCGGAGCCTTTTTTTCGTAGCACTATACGTAGAAATGTTATAAGAAGTAAGAGATGATTTTCCACAGTCTACCTATAAAAGTGAAAATTTTTAATGCAATCACTACTCTTTTGAAAAATTTGCTGTCTTTAATTCTCTTAGAATAAAAAATTACTTCCTGATGCTTCCTTTGCTTTTTTGATTGTTTTGTTCATATGAGCAACCTTCTTTATCTTAGGATTGCTCAACCTATTTCTTGATCAATCTTCAAAATAGCAAAGACCTAAAACTCAGTTCAGGTCCCTCGAATTTCATTTACACTCCATCGGTGAAGTCATTTGATCCCAAAAAAACAAAAAAAAGCACTCTAAGAAAAATTATCACTATCACCTATCTTTAAGAATCTTCTTAAATAGCAAAAATCCCCTCCACCATAGGTGAACGGGATAAATATCAACCACGCATATCTTTTAATTTCTCTCTAATTCCTTCTTGACTAGGCTGCGTATACCTAACTGTTGTTTCAATAGCCGGCAGTCCACGCTTTGTTATATGCCCTAAATATACTGATACATATTCAAGTGGCCAACCGGCCTCGCGTGCTCGATGAGCAAAATCATGTCTTAAATCATGATACGTAATGTCTTCGATCAGTAGCCATTCATCTTTTCTTGCATTGCTTTTCAATGTTCTGAGCCAATGATGTATTCCTTTATCAGACAGCTGCTCTCCGCGTTTACTTAAGAAAACGTATTTACTGGAGCTGAACTTACTTAACGATCGTTCCGATTCTATATATTCGTATAGAGGTTTTCGCACCTCGTTCATAATAGGTATGTTACGCATTTTATTGCCTTTATGCCCCACATAAAGAGATCCGATCTTTGGTCCTAAATGCGTATTATGCAAAAGTAAAAAGGACGAATCACTTACCCTGCAGCCTGCCCAGTATCCCAAAGCGAATAATGCTGCGCTGCGTTTAGTTCCATCTCTTTCCACTAGATTTTTCAGAATGTAACGCTGATCCGGACTTAAAATTCGCGGGGCTAGTAAGGCTTGCTCAGGTATATCAATCCCTCTTGTTGGGTTTATCTGTAATAATCGATGCTCTTCCATTAGCCACTTTGAAAATGCGCTAATCGCACTCTTTACACGAACTAGATGGCTTAAACTCAAATGATCATTCTCTAATTGCTTAATGTACGTGGATACGGCTGTCTTTGTTAATTGTTCTGGATGAAAACCTTCAGATCCGCCCGGCATCTGCTCCAACCACCCCATGAATTGCCGAATCACACGAACATAAGCATCGACAGTACCCACAGATAAATGTTGCAAAGATTGAGTATATCCATCAATCCAGAATTGATTATCTAAGGCTTCAGTATTAAAGGTTTTATTCATGATGTAGCTCCTTAAATGTAGCTGTTTATTCCTAACTCCTTATGTTCAATTATTTATTGAATTTATATTCATGGGTGTTCCCCAACACATCTTTTGCTATAAAGTGACGCTTATTCTCATTCGTAATATTAATGTTCATCATCATGATTTCAATATTTTTACGTTTCAAATCTGCCAATACGAATTTTATTTGTTTGGACTCTTTCCATGTCGGTTTTAGTTTCAAATAACTCGCAACAATGGTAATGCTAAATAGCAATATCACTAAAATACCTACAACCATCAGTGGTTTACTCTCGATAATAAACTCCATAAACTGAGCATCTTGTTGGGTGAGAAGTAAAAGGACCAATATAGCGATCGCAATAATACCTCCATAAAACTGAAGCTTCAAATTAATGATATCATCTTGCATCAGATCTACTCTCCTTTCTTACTCAAATTATAATAATGGTTGTCGCAGCTGCTTGAATCAAATTTAAATTTACATTTCCTTGACTAGCCATACTATTGATAAATTGTTTTCCAGATGTGCCATTTGGATAAACGTACATCATTCTAAGATTTTTAAGCTCCCGGTACCTTCTTCTTGCTAGCTTTTGACGAAATTGCATGAAATCGTTGACTGCCAATTCTCTTTCTTCTGAAGTCATAAATAATAAATTCGCCTCATCTGGATAAAGTCTTACATGCAGTTTTTCATTCTTCTTGCGTTGGCGTTTTTTCATTTTGATTCCCCCTAAAAGAACTTAAATTTATATATTTCTTCCGAATATTCTTTTTTCTAGTTTTTCACGCAGCTTCACATAATTAAGAATCTTTTCATTTAATCCATCTCTAAATACTTTTATCTCGTTTACATCCCTATCTTCAATACTCATGACAAAATGATAATCGCTTGGGTCCAGGTAGAAGACGGATTCAAGATCCGAACTAACTGCCAATCTATTTTCTAACGATGGTTCTCTTAGAGCAATCCATACTTTATGTTCAATCGCTCCGAAGGCTTTTAATGTTTTCTGAATCATTTCAATTCGTTTTATGTTGTGTTCTCTAACGTTATTCTGTAATTTAACAACGATTGCTACGCAAAACAGAAGAATAATAAAAATAACCAATTCATAATCTTCCAAGGGATCACACCATTTCGAGTATTTGAAAAGCTATAACTGCCTACCTGGTTTAATCTGATAATCGAGAAAGAATAATTTTCTACAGCAGTCATATGAGATTGGTATACTATTATACTTTTCTAAATCTTTGTTGCTCATAAACACCGACACTGCCCTTGTCATTAGTAACTCTATAGAAATGAGTGTTATTCTCTGGAGGTACAGAAACAGCTAGATAAGTTGATCGGATAGTTAATTGATCTTCAATATTAAGATTATCGAGGCAAATGACCTCGATTGTTTTTAATTCTGTTAAAATTCCTTTTAAAAATTCCATTTAAAGAAACACTCCTTTTTCGAATGATGGTTAAATTCTTATACGTTGCCATCTGGATCAAGGTTTTGAATAATACTTTTTGCCATTAAGATAAGTCGTTTCTCTTGGTTGCCAATTTGTCTATCTGAAATAGTTTGTTTTAAATTTTTAACTTCTCTTCTGATATCCGCTATTTCGGTTAGATGTTCAAACATAAGTGTTTTAAGATGATCATTTTGTTCCTCTAAAAAATTAAGTCGATGCTGGTCGCTCATGTCCTCACCCTAAACAATAGTCTTGTGGTCTACCCAATAAGAATGAATTGCAACAACATTACTTTTATTCATTGAAGTTCGTATGAATCTCATAACCATATAGACCTCCGCCCGGTCTTTCTTTTTCTTGGCGATCTAACAAGTATTGACCAAACGTTTTGCTGTTCTCCAACCACTCAGCGTTCACTAATTTTATAACCTCTGGTATTCGTTTTGGATTTCTTCGTGGATCAAAACCGTTATATTCTTCACTAGTTAAATCTTTGATTTGATTGACATAATTGATCCAATCCGCAGTTGAAATTCTTTTTACTTGATCATTGCTAAGAATCCTCGGATGTTGTTTATCTATAATATTTACTATTAATTGGCCAAAACGATAATCACCTGAAGATAACCACAACGTTTCCAGTAAACCTAAAAAATCAATACGCAAGTTTGTTTCATCTTCAGAGATCTTGGCTTTTCGTTTCAACGTCCACATTAGCAATTTGATACCTCCATAACGGGTAACTACTGAATTTAGAGACTTCGTGCATTTGATATCATCCCTTTCACTAAAATTCTCCTTCAAAAATCAACCGCCGTATTTACTCAAATTCGCCCATGCTCACCCCAAAAAATATACTAACCCACCTATCAGTACCAATAAAAAGATTCCGAATCCTATGAAACCCCATTTTTGCCGTTTGTCCAGTTCTTCATCCGATAAATATCGCCTTTCTCCCACAATTCCAACTCCTTCAAAGATATTTGGTGCAACGACAAATTAATCTTGTCACCTTCGATACAAATTAATACTTCTTGCTAAATTACCTCTCTTCAAAAGCGGATATTTAATGCTTCATTTAGAAAAGGGAATGAAACTTGCTCTGTACTGTGGACTAACCACAATCTGCTGATCTGAAAAAGTAACAACGCCGGTCTGCAGATCGAAATCTTGAATAAATGAAGGATTTAGCAAATGACCATTTCCTGTATCTAAAAAATTCATTTCACTTAACTTATTAAAGAATTCGCTATGCAATTTCTCATCTTCATCCTCATACGCTTTTAACCGGCTTTCATAACTTGGATCATTAACACTAAGAACGGGCTGTTTATCTTCGCATCCGCAGCTGCAGCTCCATTCGACTTCATATTCACAAATCAGGCATAGTAAAGCATTCTGCTCATTGCCTGTGTCTTCATGCCGTTCTTGATAAGCCTGGTAGATTGATTCGAATTCGCTCACTACTTCAGAATCTGTTTTCATAGCCAACGACCACCCATAATCACGGCCTAATTTGCTAATAAGCCATTGAACTTGCTCTTTCCGTGTTAGAGGCTTTTTCAATTGATTTCCTCCTGTAATTTAAGTGAATTTATAGCTTCTCTTTAGCATTGTTCTAGAATTTATTTTCTGAACATAACCATCAAGCCAATAGTTGTTTGGAATTTCGAGTCCCACTCATGCTGCTCTCTCCTTAAAACTTTCCCAATCTGATTCTACAGCAACCACTGTTGATTAATCCATTCACGAGCAAGCTTTGCTTCTTCTAAATGCTTTTGAGACTGACCAGGAGTCTCTTCAAAATCAGGATTAGCTTGGTAATAATCAGCAATTTCCTGACAATGCTTGATTTCTTTTTGTAAGCCATTCTTTATTGCAGCTACTATAGGTGATGTAAGTTGTATTTTATCCATCCTCATTTTCACCCCTAGTTGATTTCCGAATTGTTCCAAAACTTCATCTGAATGCTTTACTCTAAATATGTGCGTCTTATCCACTCGGAACTTCATACTGCCATCGCTCGATACAAAATCATAGCTTAACAAAAATCCATCAACAATTTTCCCGGAAATCCAATTGCCTTCATTACAATAATCTATGTCTTGTTTATCAACCAAGAAAAATAGCGTTTCTTCATTATCGATTAGGGTAAACGGGGTACACTCATCCCAGGTTCCAAAAAAGTACCATTCCAAATATCTCACTCCAATATGTTAATAACATCCTGATTGTTGATACCTATGTATCTCATATGATGAGTTACACCACATCTGAATCATTAACCATATCCTCCATTTGTCGCTTTAAAACTTCAGGTATCTCATCTTCTCCTGGTTTACCTGCATAGGTAACGAACCGTTTAATACGTTTCCGGATTTTGATCCTTCCAGGTAGACAACTTTTCAAATGGCATGTTTATCCCATCCTCTTCCTGAAAAACTTCTGTTACGAATAATATAAGCTAATTATATCATAATGGGTGGGAAAAAAGGCCAAAAGTAATGATTTTTCGTAACAGAATGTATATTCTGTTACGAATGTTAAAAGAGCGAAAAAGACCATTCCAAAAGGAGTGGTCCATCATTGTGCACCGACACAAACTACTTTAATACACGACACCAACTTTGCTTAAATAAAAAACGCGTCACAAACCGCTTGATTAAGTTTTATGTTTGGGTTATTTCAATAGTACTTCTTTAGTGAATTATGGTTGCAGCCAGTCCCTGTCTGGTTTTGCGAGCAGTCTTGCATTATTAATTGCCATATCGAGGGTTAAGCATGTAGCAGAACGGTACATTGTCCCATAATCCTCTACAACTAACGCAAGGTCCGCTACTTGCGGATTGGATAAGCAAAGAGGCAATAATAACTGGATATTGTTTTTGTAATACTGAGGAACTGCAATTTTATAGTTTCTTTTTAGTCTTTCTAACGCACTATCAATAACACCTTTTATGTTATTAATTAATGTATAATTTGTCATGGTGTTATATGGTGCTTGGAATCTTTCTTTATTATCTTCGATAATATGTTCATAGTTCACAACCAAATTTTTTTTAGGATCAAACACTAGCTTTATTGGTGTATCAAAATAATATGCCATGTCAGGCAAAATAGAGAAATATCGCATATCATGTTCACCCTTTCGAGCAAACTTCCAAAAATGCCAGTAACTTTGCATAACCATTTTGTTTTCATTAAAAAGAATAAAAATAGCTTCTTGATTAGGTGTTAGAAGTCCAGTATTAAAACAAGCATACTTACCATCATCTGAAAATGACACTTTCTTTTCTTCTGCAATCCTTTTATATGTATGCTTTATATAATTCTCTAAAATGGGAAAATCAGAATCCGATTCTGTGCTTTGGTAACCCCAGTCTTCTGATTCAGCCAGACCAGCTAACTGTTTTATGTTATCACTAAATTTGGGCATAAATGCAAAATCATAGAATTCCTCTGGTAAATCGAATTTATCATTTTTAGTTAACATAAAGCCTCCTTATGTTGTTAAATATTGTATCTACCTAATGTATCATTGATTTTTATAATTAAAAAGCCTGACTCGATCATAAAAATACAAGAAAACTGCTAGTCTTAACACCCTACTTTGCCAAACATGTTTTATTCAAGCAAAGTTGTATCGCTTGTTTATTAATAAGCAAACTTGTGTCACTTGTGGCATTAAATCAAAGTTTGATAATTTGAAATAAAGATTGATAATTCATTCAATTTTTATGGTTTCTACTACTAGCAAACAGGAATAGTCATGATGACTGTTCCTGTTTCATTCATCAGAAGGTCGAATATAATCATTAACCTTCCGTTTGTTTTCGAATACGACTTAGATACTCATTATAGGATGGCATGACAGGCAGGTCCCAAAATAACTCGTACTTAGGGACTTTCGCTGCATATTCTTCAATCATCTCATTAAAGGGAAGAGCTGTTATTCCATACCTTTCTTCGAGAGACTTGGACATTTCTTGTTCATGAAGTTCTCTTAAACGTAGTAATATTTCGTTCATGAATCATTCTCCTATACTAGATGGGATACCACCTAAACACTTGCTTTTTAGGTAGCTCACTTTTAGTCTAGGCAGAGCGAAAGAAAATCTAACAATAGCTCGTTATCTGATCATTGACGCGTATGCTTCCTGTTCTAATAGGAGTAATTTTATAAACCTAAATGATCCAGAAACTTTTCAATTGAGCGAATATGGTTTTTATAATAGGGAATACGTTTAAACTGGATATTATTTTTTAAACAAAACTCATCTTTTAATTGGTCTCGAGCCTGGGTTACTTTTAAGTTGTCACTTCCAAAGACCGGCTTGAAATGCTGCATTCCGTCATATTCTACAAGGGCAAATTTCGTCTGTTCTTTGTTCAAATATATACAGAAATCAAATCGTAGTGCCTCTTCATATTGGAGTTCCTCGAAGCTTTTCTGAATATCAAATGATATGGAACGATTACGTAAAAACGCATATAACTCCCTCTCTGGTTTTGACATGCGATTGCAGAAAAAACATCCTTTGCCACGAAGCAAATTATCTGGGGTTATGTCGTATACAAAGCCACATACCTCATGACGAACCTGAATTGGAGTTCTGGATTCAATATATTCACCGATAACAGTATAAATATTCCCATATCGTTCCTGAACTTCTTCCTGAAAGCGTTCGGTAGTTTTCTTTAAGTTTCCAGCACATAGAGCACATCGGTAACCTTTAATAAAATTTCCTGGTCGCGATTTATACAAGTGCCCACAAACATTATGGCGCATCTCAATCGGATTGTTGGTATTAGTATACCGACCCAAGACGGTATATTCATCCCCTACAAGTTCATTAACCTCTTTTAGAAACTCTTTATGCGTTTTCGCCACCCTTCCAGCACAATAGGGACAACGACTCCCACGTAAAAATGAATCCGGAGTTACCGCATAATTATTTCCGCACACCACATGCAACAACTCTATCTTTTTTCTCGCTGATACATATTCACCAAGCACCTTATATTCTTCGCCGATCCTTAAAAACACCTCATCATTAAACTCTTGTGTGCTCCGTTTATTATTCCCGAAACAAGAAGGACAACGGGTTCCATTTATAAAATGGGCCGGGGTTACTTCGTATTTATGCATACAAATGTTGTGTTGCATTTGTATCTTATGCTGAGCCTTTATATATCTTCCTGTTACCGAGTATTCGTCTTGAACCAACTCATAAACTAACTGTACGAATTCCTCATGAGTCCGGGTTGCTTTTTTAGCTCTTTTTTGTATGCCACAAGGAAGGCACCGACTTCCCTGGAGAAAATCATATGGCATAACCTCATAGATGTGACCGCACCGTTTATGATGGATTTGAACGCGGGTCTTCGAATCAATATACTCCCCCAAAACTTCGTACTCATCATGACCTAATTCTTGTACATGATCTTCAAAGGTCCTCCCTTTAATTAATTGGGACTTGCACGCCGAGCAACGGTTGGCTCCGTTAAGAAATTGATGGTAGTATGAATCGTAAATATACTCACAAACGTTATGCTTGATCCTAACTTTATGTTTAGCATAAACATAGTCATCTGCATTGTTATAACTTAAAGTATATTCTCCTTGCGTACACGCCTCGATTTCAGTAGCTAAATCTCTAAAGGTCCGGCTTCTTTTTGTACGCGCACAATAAGGACACCTCCATCCGGTCCTGAAACCAGTAGCATTCGTTTCATATTCGCTTCCACAGATACGATGAAGAAAACGAACAGGGTGTTTAACTCCTAAAAACTCACCAATTAATTCATATTCATCCCCGACTAATTCAGTAATTTCAGCTTTAAATTCTTCTGTATTTTTCTTCGGGAGAAATCTACAACTGGGACAACGCGCCCCCCTCAAAAAGGAATTAGGCGTGACATTATAAACATGGCCACATATATGATGAATCATTTGAACTTTGCTATTTGCCTTTACATAATCCGTTAGTACGCTGTAATCTTCTCCTATCAGCTCGTGAACCCTTCTTCGAAAATCTTCAGGGGTTTGCATCTTCCCCGCACAAAAAGGACAACGGGTTCCCGTCAAGAAATGTGCCGGCGTAACCTCGTATACCCGTTGGCAATTGTTGTGCTTCATTTGAATCTTGGACAGCGCGTATTCATATTCGCTCATTACTTCGTAATCATCACCGACAAGACGTTTTACATCTGCTTTAAATTCTTCGGGAGTCCGTTTGCGCGGCATTCAGCCATCACCATGCCTTCCAGTAAACATCAATGCTTTGCTATAAGTATTATTATTTATGAAAACTTTTGGTTTAGCTAATATTTTATATAAATTTCTCTTGCAGAAGGTGCCCCGTATTTTTTTCGTTTGATGTTGAGAGAAAAGTCCGCTCATTTTTCACGTTTATTCCTCTTCTCTAATAGCAGGGTACAAAAAAGAGCCGCCCTTTTAGCAGCTCCTCATTAGTTAACTATATATCTTCCTTCGATAGCAAGTAACGATACTGCTCGGGATTTTCTCTAATTTGATCAGCTAACTCCTCATACCATTCCGATAAAATAACGGTTCGTATGCGCTGAGCGTTCGGGTCTTTCGGCTGTAAAAAGCCGCTCTCGATCCATTGTTTTATTTTCTCCCTGGCTGTCCGATCTCCCATACTAAGTAGCATCATGATTTCCGTTGGCGTAATTTCTTCCTGTCTAAATACCAATTGCCTGAATAACTGCCGCTGCTGAAGATCCAATTGCCTGATTAGTTCCGGTTCTACCCGTAGCAGCTCTGAATTCTTCACTTGAACAATTTGCGCTGCCTGCGTGTAAACCTCTGCCAGACCATTCAAGAAGTATTCCAACCAAACCGTTAAATCCGCATCATGACGGCCAAAGTAGTAGTTATGTGACAATCCCATTTGCAGCGCCTTATAATAATCGTTTAGATTCCGATCATAGAAGTTTTCGAGCACGAATAAACCCTTTAATCCAAAACTCCCCCGCCGCAAAATGTAGGTCGCAATCATCCTCGCCGTCCGTCCATTACCGTCCATATAAGGATGGATGGTTAATAACTGCCACATGGCGATACCGGCCCGAATAGGTGCTGGCAGTTCATGCGTTTCGGGAGAATTGAGCCATGCGACAAAGTCCTCCATCAAGACAGGAACATCCGTATACTCTGGCGGCATGTAAAACCCTGATTGATTTCGGTTCCCTACCCTGTTTTGCTCTGTGCGGTATTCGCTCAGCCTTGGCCGCCTTCCATGGGAAATACGGATGATCGCATGAAGCTTTTTAATCCATTCTTCAGTAATTGGCAGGCTTCTACGCTCTGAATCTTCTAGGAACTCAATAGCTTTCATTAGGTTATATACTTCCTGCTCTGCATCAACGTCACTACTTTGATAAAGAGCTTTACGTTTTTGTTCATCATCTAGGTCATTGCCTTCCATTCTGGTGGAAAGTAATACCGTTGTCTCTTTGGCTTCCTTCTGCAATTGCTCCAGCATATCCACGGGCAACGGTAATTGATCGATAATGACACTCGACCGCTGAATCTCAAGCAGCTTATTAACCATCTTCATGGTATTTGAAAATCTCGGTTGAAACATAACATCGCCTCCATACATTCATTATAACATAATTGCCGCTATTTTGCCGCTATATACATAATTTTATATCATAATAAAAAGTCCAGAGTCATCTGCTATCTCAATTGCTTCCTCCCACTTCCAATCCGATGCGTAACATAGTCTACAACTTCTGACGAATCGGAAGGCGGCTTCTTTGATTCTTCGCGATTAGCAATCTTTAGCGTTTTTCTTACAACGGCCCCGGCTGCGTATTCCAAAACATCGTCTAGGGTTATATGATCAACTTCTGCTGTCCGAGCGTTATGGAGGTACACCAGTGTCTCCATTCCGGCGACCACTTTCGGTGAGAGATGGACAAGTATTGCTTGCTTTTCACGCTTACCAAATAAAACATCTCCAAGCCATGACATCTAAACCAGCCTCCCACGTCTTAACGTATTCATGTCCTGCTGATAGGTAAAATGTCCACGGCGCATATCTCTTTTGTATTTATTATTAACCCGATTAATGAATTCTTCGCTATCCAGAGCATATTCAATGGCTTCGGTGTAAAACAAATTCAGCGAGATATTATGTCGGAAGCTTAACGCATCTATCTCATTGTGCGTCACCACATCGATCCTCAACGTCACACGATGCTTTTTATCAACTCTTTCTACCCTCTCCTTCATTACTATCAGCCTCCATTTATTTAATTATCTTGGCAGTCATGACGTCATGACATCGGGTTTAGGGTGGTCGGAGGGAGTCTTCTTGAGGGAGGTACCCCAGCCTCCTCCCTTCCCTGTCCTACTATACAAAGTCCCCTACGCTGAACTCCATGTCATCGCTAGTTTGAATTGCTCGCGAAGAGGAATTCGACAGCGTGCTTGGTGCGTTTGCATGGAAAGCCTGGTCGATATCTCGTTGAATGAGTCTCTTCATATAAGCCGATTGATTCTTCCTTTCGATCACACGCTGATACAGCTCCTTTTGATCCGGATCAGCGATGTTAAAAACGACCTGAACTCGCTTTTTAATAAGCTCACCCATAGATCTTTCTCGCGATCATGTAAAAGGCTTTAACGTTCGAGAAGAATGGATCTGGCTCAAGTAATTGGCAAGCCGGGAAGAATTCTTCCCGCAGGTAAGGTAGGATCACTGGCGCCCCACCCCCACATAGATAGACTGCATCTCCCTTCCCCCACTTCCGATTAATAGACTTCGTGCCAATTTGCCTTGCAAATGCTGCAACCTGCAGGTTGCTCTTACTCTCCATTCCTTCGGTGAATGTGAAGCTGCTTTTATTTATGTATTGCCGGTCTTTGAGAGTCGCATAATTAACGCTGCCGCTACCGATATCGATCACGCGCACTATTCCCGTCCCCGGAACTAGGAGACCCGCTGCCGCACCTTCGGGTGATATTTCACACTGACGAATTACGATGGTTTTGCGAATCCCGTTAATAATCAGATCGTGCCGACGCTGTAGCATGTTTTTTATTGCTATCTTCTCCTCTTCTGTATGAGTTGCAATAGGCTGGCCGACAACGATATTGAACTCTATCCCTACTCCGAATTGATGCAATGCAATCAATATCCGGAGCAATGCATCAAAGTGAGCCTTGGAGTCGTCTTTTCTACTCTCAGCGTACTCGCTTTCATCTTCGGCCAGCGTGCCTGCGAATCCGCACCTTCCTTCGTACTCCCACTCGAAATCAAACGTCTTGCACTGCCCTTTTAGGTTCCGTTTGAGCTCATTGATACCTATTGCCGAAGGAAATTTAATGAGCTGCTTTCCGTCATAAAATTTCGTGTTTCGATTTCCAGCGTCGATGGCTGCATACATCTTCTTCGCCTCCTTTGGTGTGTACCCAGGTGCGCACGTTTATGTCTGCGCTTGCCGTTGTGTGTACCTAGTTACATAACTACGTGATATCGCTTGTCCACTATTCCCGAAATCGGAAAATAACGTTTAGTAATCGGGAAATTTGTTCATGCTGTTAATAGAAGACAAAAGAAAAGGAGGAGAAAGAACAATGTTTGGACTTGGAAAGAAACGTAGCAAACTAGGCCGGTGGTTAGATCGTAAAGGGATAAAACAGGAGTGGGTAGCAGAAAAAGGAGGTGTGGGAAGAACTACAGTTTCGAATGCTTGCGGGGATGATCAATATATTCCAAGCGGATCAACAATGAAAAAAATAATAAAAGCCCTACGAGAAATAGATCCTTTAATTCGAGCTGATCAATTTTGGGATATATGAAGCCATTGATTAAGAGCAGCCCGATGATAACACCGGATGCGGTTTGCGTCGAAGCGGAGTACCAGCATTTTTTATTTGAGGGCAAAATAAAAAGCCGTCAATGGCCACGGCTCCTTGATTGCTATTTAAGTATAAAAAGTAGTATTGCAATGATGCTTAAATGAACGGGGTAAAATGATCGCCATAGCCAGCGGGGGATGCGTATCTCTTCGATCCATTTCAATAGATGAGGCATGTACACAATCGCTATTGTAGGAGCAATGCTAAAGAATTGAATGGCCCAGTTTTTGTAAAAGATAAAAACGATATTTAATGCTATATGTAAACCAATCATAAGATTTTGCTTGGAATACCGATAAATAAGAATTAGCAATAAGGCATAAACCCCATAATCAAACTTGAAAAACTCCAGAATGCAGCTGCTTATCAAAACAACGATGACTGAAATATAAATCCGGTTTACTTGATCGATAATCATCATGGCCAATATACAAATTACAAACGCACCTACGACATTGATTCCGCTTATCTCAAGTCCATACATGTATGGATACTGAGACAACAAGGCGATGATCAGTAACCGTAATAGGTATTTTTTTTTATTCTTTGTGATCTGATACCCTCTAACGATTAAGTAAGCATAGATCGGAAAAGCAATACGCCCGATGATTCTCCAACCCATTTGATTTTCAAAAAATTCTTTTCCTAGATGATCAATTAACATAGTAAGCATGGCTAGTAATTGCAAAGACATAACCCCTTGTTCTGGATTGATTAGGCTTGGATTAATGCTCTCAATATGATTAGAGCCGCTGTCTACAAGGACATGGACTGGCCAGTTCCAAAAAGCATCGTATTTGTCGTAATTCTTAATGTCACCCTACTCTAATATTTCTTCCGGCGCCCCTTCAACCGTTCCGTTCGCTATCAGCTTAACTTTGTTAACTCTCCTTTTTATTGGCGTTGTAATGCACACGACACATCCCTTTTGCTGCATGTACTCGATCACATCCGTTTAATTCGCATAGCCTTGTGGATCGCATCGGTTTAATCGGACGACGATGATACACGTTCTTATTCGGTCGCACATAATAAGGATTGCCATACCGCAAATAACGCTGATGATGCATCGCACACCAGCCTTTTGCTTTAACCGCTTTAGAGCAACCTTCAATGGTACAAAAATCGACATCCATATCGATCATCTCCTGGATTGAGTAAAGAATCGAACGATAGATTTTGATTTCTTAATACCGGTTTTAAATAAGTCTGTTGCTGCATAAATCAAGAAACAAATTATTAGCAAAGCCAGGTAAATATTGAAAAGATCTAAGGCATAAGATAGTGTACCTAGCACCAATGCGATTACGATTAGTAACAAGTATAATTTCAATCGATTCATGATACGGCCCCTTATAAATGTATTATGGCTCAAGGTACTTACTTATTTGGCTAACCATTTTAGTACCGGCTGCAGCTTGATCTAACATGAGGTTTTTCTTTACTGCAGATAGATGTGGATGCTTTTCTAATGGAATCGTTTTTAAGATTGATTCCCCATTAAATTGGACTCTTACAAAAGAGCCCTTCTCATTTATTTGAAAACGATCGACCGTTTTGTTTAGTGCAGCTGCGTCTATGTTTGCTTTCGCTGCAGGTAATCCATTTGTATTTTTCAATAGCTCTTTTAATTGGATTCCCCCTGGCGGTTCGATCCACTGGGCCTGTTCTTTTACTACATCATTTATTGGACTCAAACATTTATTCAATACATTGACCAGCTCACCTAACTGCTTGGGGTCATCCGTCATTTTTACGGCTTGAAAATATTCATTTGTCGGTACATTTTGCCAATTCAACTCATAGCCTGCGTTCTTCGATAACTGTTCAAAAAATTCACGAATTGCGCGGCCATTACCCTCCCTAAAGGGGTGCATATAGTTAATTTCCGTGTAATAATAGGCTGCTTTATTTGCGAACTCATCTTGAGCCAAACCCTTTAAAAACTTGTCTCCTTTTAATTCAGAAAACACTTGGTCTCCTAATCGAGAAATCCTACTTGTATCACAGAACCAAAAATTGTTTTTACCGATATTGGTTGTTCTTAGCTGACCCGCGAAGGGATAAACATCCTGGAACAGGTGACTATGTATGTCTTTGAGATAGTTAAGATCAAAAGCTTTTGGTGCTGAATTAAAACGGAGTTCCATCGCTCGATAAGCTGTATGATACCGTTCTATATTATCTAACTTCACTTGATCTTGAATGCCAAAATGATTTTTCAAGACGTTTGTTCCCGGATATAAATATTCACTGGTCATTGGTTTGCCTCCAGCTCTCTTCATACTCATGCTCTTTACATCAACAAGTCGTTGATAGATCTCTTCTTTTTCACCTGCAGACAAGAAACTATTTTCGTACTCCCATGATGCACTAACACGCTCGATCTCTCGGTCATATTTATCTCTGGATATCTTCAGCCGTATTCCCCCTACTGATCATCATCTTTGAGTCTATCACGCATAACTTTAATAACTAATTTAGCAATAGTAAAAACAACTATTAGGCCCAATAAATAATACGTTAAATCTTTCATCATCCTTATGTTCACCTCATTACATCTTGTCACTTCTATTTACCAAACGTGTTGTCGATTAACTTACTATTTGTAATGAAAATATCTCTTTTTATTCGGCTAGCTTTTTAACTGCCAAATTAAATTCTTCTTCTGTGATTTCTCCATTTAGACGCTTATATATGAGCTCCTTGCCCTTGTCATCAATTCCAGCATCTTCATATCCCCATGAAGCATTAACCTGCTTAAATTGTTTTTCAAATGCCTCACGCGATACATTATTTTCCTTCGTCATTATAAAATCACTTCTTTCTCTATATTTCGTTTATGAGCAGATACCTGTGAATCAAAGGCGACAAACAACTGAGCTAACGAGCTTTCGATCCGGTCCTCAATGGTGAGAATAAAATCTGCTATCATATCTAATTTGTTAGTATCGCTATCCTGGCGATTATGCTTTAGATAATAGACTAGCATTCGCTTAAGCAGTTGAGCTGCAGAAAAAGAAAAATGAATACCTAATTCCATATCTTTTTCATTTTTAGAATTGATGTTTTCAATGCTTGTTCTAAGTTCATTTATTCTCGTTAACCATTCATCACCATAAAGAGTTTTCCATAACGGGTATGCTGAGACTTCACGTAGGACTTCCTTTAATATCTCAATCTGGCTGTTTACTCTTATGACTACGATTTGCATTGACTACACTCCTAAATGACTACTGAGCCACAAGTGTTAATGTTTTTTTATCTGCAATATATTTTTCAATGTCTTCAAGACGATATTTAGAAAGTTCATCGTACATCTTATATTGTTGGAATGTTTTGGGCTTATATAGAGCAGCTACAAAAGCATCTTTTCCTTTTTCTTGTATCATTTGAGCTGGATCCATTCCATCTGGAAGCTCACCAATCCATACCTCTATGCCTTCATCCACTAACAATTGCCCTGACGCCATTGCACCTTGCCTGCCAGCTTTGTCACCGTCATAAATGACCATGACCCTTTTGACCTTCTTCTTCTTCAACATCCGTGCATGTGCAGCCTTAAACTTATGAGCGCCGCCCGAGTCAATCCCGTTGCTTATGTCGTAACTCTCCGCTACTAATCGATCAATAGCTGATTCATATAAATAAACAACGCGCTTGGTATCCAGTAAATCAAAGCCACCTAAAATATCATCGCCATTAACATAAAAATGTTTAATTCCGGCTTTGCTATCGTCTACTGCTCTTCCGTAGAGATCGGTTACTTTGCCATACATATATACAGGCACAACCGCTCTATAAAATAGGGCATCAAGCCCTTTTGCATTGATCAAACGGTAACTCTGTAATTCTTCTTTGGTATATCCTTGCTCTTCTAAGTAACCTCGTAGAGCTCGTCCTCCTGGTGCATATCCAACCTTATGACGATTAAGTACTGCTTCATTGATTCCTCTGCTTAAAAGGTACTCACAATTTTTCTGGCTATGGTAGAATTCCGCAGCAAGCAGCATAGCCTTATTTTTACGTTTTTCAGCTTCGACCAGAACCGGATCTACAACAGGAAGATCGATATTTGCCATCTCAACGAGTGAATGAACGGCATCTTGAAAATCCATACCGGCCACACGTTCAAGAAAATTAATGGCATTACCAAAATCCCCGCATGCACGACAGCGATAAATGGTATCTCCTTTACGAATCCGTCCATTCTGCAAATCAGTTTTTCCGCAGCAAAAGCTTGCTTCGTAATAATCATTTTTCCCTACGCCTGTTTTCGTTCTGATGTTATGGCTCGTCATCAAATCTAGTAAATCGATTTTCTTTAATAGATCTTCAATATATTTAGGTGGAAAAAACATGGCTATACCTCCCGCGTGTTTAATTTGCTTTTGCTCTAGCCCTTACTTTTTTCTCCAAGTATTGAAATACTTCTTCATCCGATACGATGACATGCTGAAAGTCCATTGGCACCTTACCAGCAAGAATCAACATACGATATGGGTTTTCACCTAATGCAGTGGCAATTCGAATAAGAACTTCTTCAGAAGGCGGATCCGACTTGTTATTTTCAATTTTGCTCAAATATGCAGTTTTAATATTAGCTTTTTCACACACATCGACTTGCTTCATATCTCTCTTCAATCGTAATGATCGGATATATTCCCCGAAATTTTGATGAGCTTTCATGACTACCTCCTACTAAATATTCCATAACCTAATTATACCAAAAGTTGCCTTAACAGTCAACGCAACTAATCTTTGAATCGCGCTTATTACTTAACTTTTTCACTATATTTAACAAACGTATTATGAAGATAAAAAAGACTTGGACTTGTTTAAATGATCTTGGAAATCCTGATGCATCGGGATGCGCCTGTGTTTATGATCGATGCAGCCGGTGAAGCGCGGCCATCTCCTGCAGAAACTCCGTATCTGTACTTAATGATGCCCATGCTACGCGTACACAAAAAAGAGAGTGGGTTGCTCCCACTCTCTTTTCTGTCATGTGTTTGTTTCTTGTCTGTGGATATTAAGGTAAATTTGAGTATCACCCTTGATTTCAATGATCACATCAGTTGATTCTTTGTGTCCATTAGACCACGTTCCATTAAAAGTGAAGGTGTACTTTCCATCTTTCAATTTTGCGTTGTATGTCTTATCTATCATCTTTCCTGTCCAATTTATTTTTGTTTTAGAGGTAAGAAGAACGCCGAAATCGAATGGTTCTCTGACAACAAGTATTTCTGTAGCCTTTGTAGCAGAGGTTCCCGTATTAGTGGTGTTCGATTCTAACACGAATGCTTCTCCAGCAACAAACATATTGGCTGTCCGAGGCGAGTTTGGACTTCCGCTTACACTTTTATTATACGCAATTCTTAACTCTTCATATCGATCTGTATGTTTTACATAGCCATTAATCTTTAAATCAAGCACAGTTATCGTAGCAGTTGCATCTTCCTCTGCTTTTAATCCATGGATATCTTCTACACTCAAGACAACTTGATAATCACCTGGATGGTTATCTGTTACCTCATGCGGAATCACGACGTTTTTGCTTGTAAATACTTTGTTATAGTATCCATTAGGGCCAGTAATAGTCCATTTATAGACCATTGCATCACCATCTGGATCTGTTGATAAATTCGTAAGTGTGATTACATCACCTTCATATGGTGGTTTAGGCAAATAATCAAATTTAGCAACAGGTGGACGGTTCGTGTTGAAATAGATATATGCATAATGTCCTTCGTTTCCAGCAATATCATAATCCAATACGGTGACTCGATATTGTTGGCCACTGATTAAGCCGGTTACGCGATGAGATTGTTTACTTAGCGCCAGCGGTATGCTGTATTCTGTCGTACCGTCTCCATTCAAATCAATGTTAGTTACGCTACCATCTCCATTGACTTTTTGTAGATAGAATGTGCGTGTTGCATGTCCAGATGATGGAGCAGCATCATTAAAGGCATTAAAGCTCACGGTTACTGCAGTAGGTTCGATGGCTAATTGTTCATCAACGTCTGCAGGCTTAACCGTATCTATAAAGAAATAATCAACATTAGAATAATTCCCCCATTCATACCCGTCAAAAGCTCTAGCTTTCCAATAATGTAAACCTTCCATTAAAGGATTTGCTAAAGTTCTGCTAAAAGATGAAATTGAAGCATTAGTGTCCACTACTAAAGCGTCTGTTGAAGCATAAAATACTTCATAGTCTACAGCGGATATAGGATTGTTTTGTGCATCCGTTACAGACACGCTTAAAGTAGGTTTGTTATTATTAGTTATATAAGGATTATTAATAGTTCCCTTCGGACTAATGAGAGTAGTAATAGGAGGCGTATTTAGTACAAAATAGACTATATTACTATCATCTGACCAGAGACCTTTTGAATAAACCTTACCTTGTACTTTAACTTTTTTGCCTTTAACTAAGATACCTTCATCTACTTGATAATTCAAATTATTACCATCATACTCAATGCTAATAATTGTTGCATTAGTATCTACGTAAGTAAGTACTAACCTATATTTTTCTTGAGGATCGTTTTGGGCATCGTAATAATTCCATCTGATTAAAGGTTCTGTTAAATAAGTTACAGGACTATTCAGAGTTCCATTAGGAGTAGTTATCGTCATAACAGGTTTAGTCTGATTTACAGGAGGTAGGGATTCCTTGTAAACGGAAGTTTGTTCCCAGAAAGACCAAGCACCATGTACGTCTTTAACTTGTTCCTGAATAAATAGCTCTACATTCGGTCTATTATACAGAATACGTTTACCACTCGTCCAAGTAGTCTCATCAGCCCACCTAGTTCTAAATACTCTCTCTACAATACCATCTGCTACATCTAAATCATAAGATCCATCAAACGTATCATAGTCTAACCCTTCTCCTTCAGACGATACACTTCCCGTAAATCTAACACTAGGTACAGCTACAGGTCTTCTATGAGCATACACAAGTTTTGTAGTAGGCTCAGACCATTTAGAGTAACTAGCGAACGTTGGATTATCTGAGCTTTTAAATGTAATCTCATATACTCCAGACTTGTCTAGATTAAGAACAGGAGTAGGATAAGTATTCCCATTATAAGCACTAGTACCTTGAGGATTTAAGAAAAAATTAGGATCGTGTTTATAAGTCCACGATTCTTCTCTTGAAGGATCATTCTCAATATCTTTAAATACCTTATCGTAACGAATAGGTTCATTAACCAATACGGTGTCTATTGTTTCTTCTACGTAGTAGTCACCATAGTTCGTTTTACTAACATTAGAAAACACGGCATTAGGTTGTCCTAAAGACATAAGTCCAGAGTACCCTTTTTTGAAAGTTCCATCTGCGACTTCTATTACTTTAGCATAGTTTACATATACCCTTTGAATACCATTTACCGATTCTACCTTAATTGGATAAGTAGTAAAGGGCGATCTAGCCATAGGAATTGATTGAAGTAAGGTTTTTACACCATTAACTACCCGATAGAGAGAAAGAGTAGTATTACTCCATTCTACTGCATACATGTTTCTCTCATCTTGTATTTGGAAACCAGCACCAACCACCTTGCCGTTTTTAGGGTCATTAACACTAACCCCGAACTCGAAGGCATAATTTTTTAAAGAGGTTGCTGCATCGTAGATTAAACCTCCCCAATCATCGTTGGTTACTTCAACAGTATTTGCATCTACTTCTTTTATTGATCCGCTAGCAGAATTAGGAACAAAAGGGATAACAGTATTATTCGTAAAAACGTATAAAGATCCATCAGGTAATATGGGAGTAGATCTTCCCGAAGTCTCTCTAGTTGTTAAAATAGGAAGTCCAGACGTAGGAGTTTCTACAATTGTAGCTTTCCTACTAGCACTGTAAATTTGTGCTGTAAATTCCCCTGGGTCTTCCCAATTGTGAGATGTTCTAGCTTCCGAATGAATTACAGGATAGATGATCTCACCGCCATTAGCTATGAACATCTTCCCTAAGTTAGCGGAATAACTACCTGCATCTATTTTCTGTCCTCCTGTATTTCCCCACTTATCAAAGTACATATTATAGCTTGAATGTACTCTACCTTGGGCGTATACAGTACCGTCAGAATAGACAATTGGATTAGCATTAGGGGCTGATTCTGCATATGAATGTCCCCAATCGTCTTGAGAAGTTACCAAGCTTGCGGCATTATACGACTTAAAATCATCTCCCCACATCCTATAGGATTGAAACATTACGTTTGCGTATTTACTACCATCACTGAAATAAGTAGATACTGCATATGCTACCGTATTATCATCCGACAAGGATACACTAGAAATACCCGCACCGCCTACAGGAACTATCGTAGTAGTACCGTCTGAAGTTATTCTATACATCATACCTTGGTATGCTGACATTCCATTACCATACCTATTTTCGTAGGTATACGTAAAATAAGTTTCACCACTAGGAGCTGCTGTTATGTTAAAACTACTTAGTAAACCTCTTTCTCTACTATCTCCTTCCGATTCCCATATTAATGTATTACTTTTTAGATTGTACTTAAAAAGTCTCAGCTCAGTATTATAATAACCATTCCAAACGTCATCAGGTACGTAGTAAGCAAAAAATTGCGCTACATACATAAATTGACCGTCTGGAGATATTTCGATATATTTTATACCTACGCCCATCCCATCCCCTTTAGGGGAGGTTTTTCTAGAATTAATAATGATATCTCCAAGATAATTCCCGTTGTTATCGTACTTTAGTATACGACTACTATAGCTATTTGCAGCTGTATGACCACCATCAGAAAAATAAAATACCTCATCTGGACCGACAGCCATTAGCCCTACATATGGAATATTTGGGTTTATTCTGAAGGTTCTTTTTTCTACTCCAGTCACCGAATCTCTTTCACTAATATCGAATGTATTAATTGGAGTATCATAATTTTGTTTTGATAGATATATTCTATTTCCTGCAAAAATTTGTTCTATAAGATTATATCCATTTGGCGCTGTCCAAGAACGTTTTCCCACAATATCAGGAGCTAATTGGTATTTTGTTCGAGAGTTAGCACCATTACCTGAGTCAGGATATCCTACGTGAAAGTTAGCAAAGATGGCGTTTTTCGTAAATATATTTGTAGGATCAGATTTCCATCCTATTTTACCACCATTACCTCCTACGTATGGTTTCTTAACTACCCAAGATCTGAAAATAGAATCTCCTGAATATCGAATTAATGGAGGAGATCCACCTTCTTCAGGTTGATTTGTTTGACCTATAGCTTTAAAGTCTACACTGGGAGCATAATTCAGTATATCGGTTGTACTTATATTAGATACTCCGAACATTCCAAACTCTTCCGTAACTTTAGCGCGATATTGTCTTTTCCCTACAGTAGTATAGGTAACGGAATGAGTGTTTTTATACGCTCCGTCATATAGTACTTTCCACGCTTCCTCTTCAAAGTTTCCGTCATTGTCTTGATCGTATCTTTCTTCTAAGTATAGAAAGCTTAACTTGTCACCTTCTGGACTTTCCGCATCTACGAAAATAGTCACGGCATTATTACGATAAGACTCTTCAGGAGAGACTAGACTAACAGTAGGAGGTTGATCTGGAATAACTTCGACATTCAAGGTTCCCCACTCACTTACGTTACCTAGTGAATCGTATACTTTACCTTCTAGTACGTAATCACCTACGCTTAAATTATTAGTAGTAGGGAATCCAGTAATGTAGGAAGCATCTCCTACTTTTTTATATCTCATTTCTGACTTTGTTTTGTCTATAGTTACTCCTTTAGATTCAAGAGGAGTATAGGAGTTATTCAAATGATAAGGATATGGGAAAGGTCTTCCTTCTACGATTTTAGTAATCCCCGATACAACAGCTACAGGGTTAGGCGCTAGAACTTCTAAAGTAGCTGAATGTCTTTTTGTTTCAGTACCATTAGAAACAACTATTGTTGCTTTATATAAGCCTGGCTTATCGTAAGTTTGATTATAATACTCGAAATCTGATGTGTTAGGTAGTTTCTCTGCTAGTATCTCATTGAACTCCCAATAGAAAGAATCAAACCCGTTCGAGTAGTTCATCAAATCCGATTTATCTCCTACTATGATCTGAGGAGGATTAAATACAGCTTTTGCTAATATAGGAGCCATAGTCGGTTCAGGAGTAGGTTCTGGAGTTGCAGAGGGACTAGGACTTCCTGAAGGAGTTGGAGCTGGTGTAGCTCCTGCCTTAGTTACAGTAGTCGTACACTCTACAAATTCTTCGGCAGAGGTTCCATCTGTAAAATAAACCCTTGCCCTCATTACCCAAGTTTCCGTATACGATCCTACAGAAGTTAACTTACTAGCTGGTATTTTAAAATCGAAAGTATGAGTGAAAGTTGATTTTCCTACGTATTGCGATGTTAAAGTTACTAACTGACTTCCGTCTTTAGCTTTACCATACAGAGTCCAGTTTTTAACTGTTTTACCTCCATTTTGAGCTAAGTTAACCGTTAGTTTACTTTCTACTAGTACATCTTTATTCGCAAAGGTAACATCTTTTGGATTAACAGTACAATCACAAGTAACTACAGGAGTAGTAGGTTCAGGTAGCTTTTCTAAAGTTAGCTTAACCTCACCACCGTAAAGATACGTTTTAGCTTTCCATTTAGTCATTGTACTGTAATCATATCTTAGTCTACTTCCATTCATACCCATTGAAGAGTTACCAATAGTCATTTTAATTGCTATAGTCAAGTGAGCATCGTTATTTCCACCTAAGATATTGCCATAATCGTGAACCCTTATATACTTCTGATCGCCTTCAGGCAATGCTTCTGTTATTCTAACAGTGTTAGGAACTAAATCTGATTTACCGACAGACTCACCACCATAATTGTATGTTGTCGGTCCTGCAAATCCATCACTGATAGCTAAAAACCAGCCGTTAGCATCTCTAGCCTTGTCTATAGGAATTGTTTTTCCATATTCATCAGTACTTCCTAGTATACCAGTACATTTGGCGGAACCTCCAACCCAACAATCGGAAGAAGAAGATGGGGATACGGTATATACCCCACCTTTAACGGTAAATCTCCACGCTTTTCCTCCTCCTGAAGGGGATAATTCAGCATACATATTAGAGGTGTATCCTGCATTAGTTACGTTAACCAAAGCTCCGTTAAAACTAGGGAATGTTATTTTATTATTAACAGGATTCCCTGCTCCATATTTACCTTGGCTTTTTCTAGAAACATTACCACTACCGTCAGCGACATCTTTAAGTACTTCGAAAGTCTTTAATTTATACCCTGCTGGAATAGACGAAGCGATATCTACTGTAAAGTTACTTTTAGAAGCTACTGAACTGAATCTATCACTAGAGTTAAATAAGTTTATCGTTTTGGTTAAGTTATCAGCCGCAATTGCAGGACTTATAGGAACCGACCCAAAAGCGATTATTAAAAGAAGTAAGCAAGCTATAAAACGTCTAATTTTATAGTGCATATAAGTCCTTAGCTCCTGTCAGATAAAATTGTGAACTTTTTGACATTGGTCCGAATTTTTCTAAATGAATAGGTAATGCTCCCTTACTTTTTACTACGTTATCTACATACTTTTTGTCTACATACATTAATAGATAATCGTGACCTGAATTTCCTTTTTTAGCGAATGACATATTTTCTCTATTTCTAAATAAACCTTTTCTTTCTATAGTCTTTCCATCGAGATAGTTGAATTTATCAGCTAGATAGGCTTCTCCTCTGTCTGCTTCTATAAACATGTAGAAAGACTTACGTACCGTTTGATAATAGTTAGCATCAGCAGTTAAATTTTTACCTATTAACTTGTAGGCGAATAGGTATCCTTCTTTGTTATTAGATTCTCTTCCTCCCAAGTTATACTGCATACCCTTAAGATACTCAGACATATACTCGTTAGCATCGGAAGGATCTAATACGATGAGTTGATCAATTATAACGTCATAGTTAGACCTAATATTAATTCGGTGAGGAAAAGTTACTAGATCGTTTTGGTTAAACCTCGTTATGAAGTTATGTTTATGCCAAGCAATTTCAGCCGCAGAAGAAGCTCCTTTATCTACTGTTAGCTTCTTACCTTCTTTTAAACCTAATACTCTATCTAGTACAACAGCTACCTGTGCTCTAGTAGTAGTTCCCTCAGGTTGATAGCTTTCAGCAGTACTACCTGTTCTACTAAGAATACCTAGATTTACAGCTCGAAATACCAACTCATTTTTACTTACTTTTTTACCTCTATAAGTACTATCTAAAGCTCTCACAATTAAAACTGAAAGGTCAGTACGAGTAGCTGGTTTGTTTAAATCGCTGTTTAAGTCTCCAGCTACAAAAACTCCCGCGTTTACCATATCATTCTTATACGGAGCATACCAAGGTGAAGCTGGTTTATCTCCTTCTTTCGGTTTAGGGGAAATTTCGAAAGCTATAGCTATTGTTTTTACTAGCTCCGCTTTCGTCATTTGGTTCTTCGGTTTAAATGTTCCATCTATATAACCATTCATAATACCCTCTAAAGCTACTTTTTTAATCGATTGCATAGCCCAAGGCACACTCATAATATCCTTAAATGTAATATCCACATCTGGTGTTTTAGTATCCGTAAATGCTGCTGCTGCAGCTGCTACTTGTGCTGATGCTAATACTGTAACTGCAATAGTTAATGCGATCAACTTACGAAAATTCTTCTTCATGAATAATCACTCCTGATTAGTTTATTGTAGTAGCGGCCTGATAGGATTCCGCCCTGGCGATGCGTTACCATGGGTTTAGCAGAGGCTCCGACTGAAAGGAAACTGGAATACCGGAGCTGAAAGCGAGGATATGCCGGGAAAACTTTTAGGTGGAGGGCGCCCCATGGTACGCTTGTGACAGGCGGAAAAGCCATCAAGACGGCCGCCCTCGCGGATATACGATACACTCTCTCTCATCTCGAACTGACGCGAGAATGTAATGCAAGGGGGTCTAGATACTTCTCAAAAGAAAAAATCGTCTCGAGCATACGCTTACTCATTTCGTTTACGTATTTTATGGAATTAACATCATGGAACATATTGAAGAACTGCTGTAGGACAAGCGGATCAAATTGTTCTTTTGAATCCATGAGTATTTGAAAGGCCTCATGGTGAGAACGACCAGCTTGATACCCTCTGTCTTGTTCTGTTATTGCAGTGTACACATCTGCTACAGCTGCGATCTTCCCCTCAATTGGAATGAAATCTCCTTGAACACCTTTAGGGTAGCCGGTTCCATTTTGACGTTCATGATGATATTTGGCTATGTTAATGATGATCTTAGACATTTGCAAATCGCTTAAAATACTCTCGGCGTTCACTACATGTTCTTTGATTTTCTCTCTTTTTTTCCCCTCCAGCTTTTCACCATTTAAGATTGCATCCGGAAATGCTATTTTTCCAATATCATGAACCAATCCGCCAAGGAAGTACTCGATGGCATGATTGCTATCCATTTTTGTGGCCAATAGATAAGCGTAAATTCCCACCTTTAGTGAATGATTTGATATTCTCACGTCTCGTAGGCGAAGCGTCTCATATAAACATTGTGAGGCGAAAACATGTAGTACATTTTTCTTTCCTGCAGATATGTAATGATGATAGTGATGAGTAATAAGATCAATGGCCTGATTTACTGGATTTTTCATATTCACACTCCATACAGGCCATTGTCGTTCAGCCCTATTCTGCTAGATATGTTTTCGCTACACGAACACTTTGCGTTTTACCGGTATTGGTAACTGTTACAAATATCGTTCCTTTAGCTACCCCTAACTGAGGTACGGAAATGGTTGTCATATTGGCACTTGCTCCTACGGTTGATGAAGCAAACACCGTTGCCGTCAATTTCGTTTGATATAGCTTTACGACATCACCAGGCGCTAGACCGGTTACTGTGATCGTGTCGTTGGTTCCTACTTTATTGTTTTTCACTGTAATGGCCTTAATATTTAATGCCGCCGTCGGTGCTTCAGCAATATAGCTCTTTACCAAGCGTGCACTTTCTAAGTTTCCAGGCGTTGTAATCGTCATGTACACGGATCCTGCAGTTGTTCCCAACTGAGGAACGGTTAAAAATGCATTTACTTTTGCTGTAGCCATCGGTTCAAATTTACTTGCCGTTCCACCTATCTGAAGCATAGGGTTTGTATACGTAAAGGATCCTGAAGCACTATTTGCTACTGCAAATTCGATGTATGCAGTTGATGCGCTTGTAGTGAATGATCCACTTTGTGCTGTTGAACCGTTGTAATGTGTAGCCAGTGTTGCCCCTGCAGCTGAAATGGAACTGATTGTAACTTGACCTGTATGCTGCATGCTGAAAGCATATACGGTTGAGGGCTGAGCTTTCACCCGAACATAACTTCTTTCATTCGCTGCTGTTGCTGTAAGTTTAAGCTTGTAATCGCTCAAGATATCAGTGTTAACGTGTAATGAATTCCATTTTGTGAACGGTGGTAATACGTTTTTAGTTGGCCAAGATTCTTGTTCTTCGAATGCTGTCACAGCTGTGCCTAGCTCAATTTGAGCATTTGACCAATTAAACGTACCGGCTGCCGTCGAAGTAAATTCAAAACGAATGTAAGCAGCATTGCTTTCGGTTACAAAGGCTGCTGATGGACTTGCAGCTGTAGAGGTCGCTTTAGTCGCAATGACCACTTTACTTGCATCGAGAGTCTTTACATTAACAGTACCGCTATTTGTATTTGTGACCTGATACGCATAACTTTGCGAAGCCAGAACTGGAACGTCATAATACGTTAGTTGTCCTGCTGCAGTAGCTACAAGGCGAAGTCCATAATTGCTTGTCGCTGTTGCATTCGCATGTAGATTCCAGGTATACGCTGGCGGTAGTAAATTTTTGTTTGCCGTACCAATGGCTAGTGGAGTTGTCGTTGTCTTATTGGCATAAATCCGTATGATATCCGTTGGGTTGAGATTTGCGACTGTGATGGTATCTACTGTACCTGTATTGTTAACGATTTTAATGTTTGTAACTGGAAGAGTACTTGCAGCCTCGGCGCTATAGGCTTTTGACACACGATTACTTTCTGCCATTGTTCCTCTCGTTAGCGTTACATAAATCTGTCCTGCAGTTTTTCCGAGCTGAGCAACGGTTAAGGTTTCGGTCGTTGATGTTGCCGTTTTCGTTGCTATTGGTGTGTTGTCACGGTCGGTCGCATAGACCTTTATGATGTCTGCTGCTCTGACATTTCGAATAACAATCGTGTCTGCTGTACCTGTAGTAAAATTTGTAACCGTAATGTCCGCTGTAGAAATCATTGGGCTTGCTACTTCTGCCTTAAATGATTTACCTATTCGGGCACTCTCTTGAGCGGATCCCGTTGAACGAGTAAGATATAGAATTCCATTTTTTGATCCAATTTGAGCTATCGAAATAGATACACTGGTTTGTCCTGCTGGTACGGTAGCTGTTCCAATTACGGTAGGATCTATTGGAGAATTATAGACCCGAATCACATCACTAGCTACCAGGTTAACGACTTCTACGATATCAGACGTTCCAGTAGGATTATTTGTGATACCAATCTGCGCTGCATCGAGAAAAGCTGATGTCGGCTCTGCCGCAAAGCTTTTCGGAGTACGATTGCTCTGACTATCGCTACCGGATGTAACGGATACGTACAAAGTTCCAGCTGCTGTACCAATCTGAGGAATACTAATGACAATAGATGTTGATCCTACAGCGACTGTCCCAGTTCCTATCGTTACTGTTGTAGAAGGATTTGCATAAACCTTCACTATGTCGCCTTCATACAGATCGGATACCGTTACTGTATCTGGTGTTCCAGTTTGATTATTGATGACCTTAATGGTGGACACATATGGCGGTGTGGACTGCGCTGCATGCGCCATCTGCGGAATAATCAATGATAGAGCCAAAAATAGTGCTAATATGAATTTACTTTTTCTCACTAACGTTCACTCCTTAATTCGGAAAAGGATAAAGTTCAATAATATTTTTATAAATGTAACCATCAAAGGAATACTTACTTGATCGAGTACTCTTTACTCTGACCTCATATATGACAGCTGGTCCAAGAAGCGTTTTATAAATGTGGTACTGGTCATTGACATAGTTATAGGGAAAGGTTACACCGCTTGAATCATCTACAAAATCCTCAAAAAGGATTTCTACCGGATCATCCAGTAAGGTATTAGGCAAAGGCGTTAAGTCCATTTTTAGTCTAAGATTTCTTCGCAGGGTTTCTTCAAAAACGTTTCTTGCTTCTTCTCGGTTAAAAACAATGTAGCCCTCAGCTTGTTGAAGCGGATCTACTTGTAGAGCTGCATCATGTGCAGCATATTGTAAGCTGAAGGTTAGGCTATTAATAAGGGATGTATTTCGGTTTCGGTCTACATTCGTGAGTTGCATTAATAAAAAAATAGTACTAAGTGCAATGATTAATAACGCTCGTCCCATATCTGCTACCTCTCCGAGTATTCACTCATCATGGTTTGATGACGTGAGATGAATTTAGGTGCATTACTGGAACCTAGTAAATTTTGAAATAGCCAGAGAGGAGAGGCTTTAATCGTTAAGGTTCCTTCAATGTACTCGCCTCTTGGCATAGGGACCGTTGTTCCGACAAAGGTTACCGCACTGTTAGGTATGAAAAATTTATCACGCAGCTGGTCTTTCATTTCTTGAACGATTTCAGGTGTAAAATACCCATTATCTAGGGAGGAGGCTTTTGCGATACCTTGATTCAGAACGATTTCCACTGCGTTACTTCGTACATTGAACACTTCGCCTAATACTGGTTGAAAGAGATACAGGATAAGGAAATATACCGTCAATATCTCTCCCATTGCTTTGTTAAACAAGGTTGGTACTTCTCCTTTCCTTGGGGGGAGACGAAACATCTCCCCTGAAAGAGGGTAACATCATAAAAAATTTATGATGGTAATTGAATGTTAGTAAAGGTATCCGAGAGTTCACCGCTAAAGCCCGAAATAAGACCCCAGATAAGGATAAATACAATTAGACCTACCGAAATAACGATACCGATAATTTCAAAAATTTCACCTAGCGATTTGTTAAACATTCAATAAACACTCCTTTAGTTTTAATTAGCTTAAGTTGGTTAAATTTCTACTCATAGACCCTACCATTTGCATGACGACAAAAAGAATATCCATAATATAAATGAATAATGGTAACCAAACGATCGGGTTAACGATATTGGTTAAAGAAATCCTCCTTTTCTGTCTATTTGATCTTAGGGTGGCGACATAACTTTCTTCACGACTTGCAATGAGTTCCTTAACGTTTTGCTGTCCAGAGCTCTGTATACCAGCAATTATTTTACAGACCTCTTTGGCTTCGTCAGTGCCGATATCGTCACCTATTATGTTCATCACCACGTCAATTCCGGAGCTTGCATTACGCAGACCTTTATTAATGGCGCCCCGGATGCGTGGTGTGTACAATCTCAATTTACGAATCAGATCCAAGATATTAATGACCCGATTACCAGAGTCTTTCAGCTCATCCATGATCATAGAATAGATCATGAATAGCTCTTGATTTTTCAAAAAATCATTTTGGTTCTGATACATTTTAAAAACTGATTTCATAGTTTTACGCTTTGGATTGGTAATAAGAGATAAGAACAAAACTGGACTGGTTAAGAACAAAACATGAAAGACGGTTGAAAGGTCTTTTCTATAGAAAAAGGAATATACACCATATGAAAACATCCCTAAAGCAATAAGATAGCGCCATATTTGGAAACGTTTTGCGTTAAGCTTGAACGGGTTACCAGCACTGGTAAACTCTTTTTCCAGTTCTGGTGGAACCAAAATGTCCTTCATTTTTAAGTTCTGATATTTAATGCGTTGTAAAACACTTTCTTTTTCCGGAAGCTTTGCATTTAATATGTTGGCAAGGATTTTGGCTGAGTAGAGATATAGGATGATAATCATCGTATAAAACAGATATGTTGCAATGGTAAAACTCAAGCGATGTCCCTCCTAGTAATCATTGGGTTGACGTAAAAACCATGATGCAATAACTCTAGACATTCCTATCGATAATACCGATAAGATAAATCCCGCACGACCTTCTGCCGTTTGGAATTGAAAGTGAAAAATACTTTCACCCGTGATATCAAGAAATAACGATAGAACGAGAAACGTACCAGGGAAGGCAATAAGATGAAACATGCTTAAGTTCCTAATATCTGATTTCGCTTCTGTTTCATTTTTGATATCTAAGATATTTTGCTGAATTTTTGCATCAATTCGAGCCAGTGTATCCCCTACAAATTCCTGAGTCGTAAGACTTTTATAGATAGTAAAACCGAGTTCTCTTGCAAAGGATGTATTAATGCTATAGACAAAGCTGTCAATTGCATTCATCAAGTCATCAGGGTTCTCATAGTTTTGGTTAACTCTAATGATTTCTTGTAGATGGCTCTTAAAGGGGGATCCTTCATTTTGAGTAGTAACATCCTTTAAAACGGTCTTCATTAGTGGTTGCACGTAACCGCTATACGTTGAGGCAAAAGATCCGGTTAATTCAGCAAGCTGATATCCACGATCGATCCTAATGATTCGTAGTTTTAACCGGTGCCTCATGAAGTTTCCATATAAAAAGACAAATCCTAGCATAACGCCAAAGAAATACGATTTTGATATGGTCCCAATAAAGAAAGAAAGAATACCGAACGAGACGAGATGAAAAATGATGAAATTCTGAACGGATAGGGTTGGCTGGTAATTCTTGCTTGTGACTTTCAGCATATTATCTAGATCTCGGTAAGCTTTTTCTAAAAATTCTCCTTTTGTTTCAACCCCAAGATGCACATTTTTCCGCTCAATTGCTCCCTTTTTTATTCGTTTTTCAACTGCAATCTTCTCACTCAGTGATTTCAACGTATTTTTAAAAATGAGATAAACAGCATAAGAAGTGATGGAAGCTGAACCGAGATAAACCAAATACTTTACAATCGTAAAGATCATCTGTCCTCTCCTTTTCTCAGCATGTACGTTTCCATTAGAGCTGCCATCCGTTCCATTGCATCTGCTGTTCTTGATTGATTCTTTGATAATTCCTCAGTCGCTAGAGCTAGTCGATATTGCGGATCAGCAATCGCAGGGTTGAATATTGTAACGCCTTCTCCTACTGGAATGGGTGATGCTTGTTCTAGATTTTTTAGCGTTGTCATGAAAATTTCGTACCACTGTTGATTTTTCAAACGCATCTCTAATTGCAATTGCTTTGTGATGTCTGCTCGATATTCATATTGCTTCGTTAATGGATTACGACGCTGAATTTGATGGGTACTGATTTCTCCATTTTCTCGATTGAAGCGGAGCTCTTCTACGCTCTCTACCCATTTAATGGTTTTCGTTTCATCCATTTGAAGCAAAATAATAAGATCCACATACTCTGCAACACGCTGCGTTTCAGCTTTGAGATCCGTTCCTCCGTTATAACGGCAGATTAGCCGTGCCCATTGTTCAGGAATCGTGTATGTCTTCCAAATATGAGTGGTAGCTAAAAGGCCTTTTTGCAACCTTTCACCTAATATCATTGTCCCTTCCGCTTCATCAACACGCACCTCTTGAACAACCCCGTAATCCGCGTCTGTTCGCAGTCCACTTTTAATGGCACTATCAAAGTTTGATCCATTGAGAATCATTTCAATAAATTTCTTTTGTGGATTATCAATGCTGACCTGAATTTCATAATCGTTTTCGAAACTGATTCCAGTAAGATGATCCGGTCGTTCATGAATCATCGCTCGTACTAAGGTTGTTTTTCCTGTTCCCATTGGGCCCGTTATAACCGTATTAGGCATTGCTAGTGACATGCCATGATATAGAGGTAATGATTCTTCTGGAAAAAGGTTATCTTCTACTGATAAATTTCTTAAACTTACCTTTTTCCTGAGTACACGTCTAAAAGTAATAACTATGTTTCTAACCCGTGGTTCAATTAAGATGGATACCCGTTCACCAGTATAAAGATCCAGTTCTATTTCAGGGCTCTGTTCGTTTACTTTAGCTCCTGGCTTGTGGCTCTCCAATGTTCGAATAATTTTGTTTACATCGGACGATGATAATCGGAATTTCATGAGTTCGAATCGACCTTTTTTAGCATTATGTATCCAAATGTATCGACCTACAATTTGCATAGCATAACTATCGGGCAACATAGACCAGTAAGCTAAAGCCTTTAGTCCATAATTTTCATGAAAAACAGCATGTGCTAGATTACTGTATTTCCGCTGTTCTCCTTCCGCAAACAAATGAATGTCCTTGTAATAAACCGGTAATTGTACGTCTCTAATTTTGTTATTTAGAATGAACGTTTCAATTTTATCCAGCATTGGGGTAACGGAATCGCTCTTTCCAAGCATCGCATGTGACTCAAGTTTAACCATATCGTCGCCTTCTTTGGATTCCGCTATGGCAACAAACTCCGTATTGAGTTCTTCTGCAAACTTCACGCTTAATTTTTGGAAGGCTGTAAGGTTAGATGAACTAGGTTCTTCCTTACGAATAGCGTCCAAATGGGTTTTTACATCGCCTCGCTTATGAAGTCCTTGTTCTTTGCTATATTTCTGAAGATTAAAACGAACTGCTTTCACGATTAACTCCCTCTCTGAGCAAACCAGCCTTTTGTTTTTCTACCGTTGTCTTTAAGTGGTAGCTGATAGAAATCAACAAGGCCATTTACAATTCGATTAATTTCAGCTACATATTTTTTTTCATTAAAGGATAGTAAATCTTTTCTGAATTCAAATCGGTAAAACGTATTATAGTACGGAATATTTGCCATGGAAGGAAGCTTATAAACTTCTGACAAATGTTTGGTTGTCTCCAGATCCGACGTCGGGTACATCATATTACATACCAGCCAAATGTTTTTAGCATGTTCAACGTCAAGCCCCAACTCCCTTTCAAGGACTTGATCCTTGTAACGCGACCAGGCCTCTCTAGCAGCAGTCCGCTGGTTGGTGTATACAAGTTTTAAATCGCTAGATAAAATAGCTTGTACGGCTAGTGGAGTATCCATATGATGTCCTGCATCGAGTATGACTAAATCAAACCGCTGCTTAGCCAAATCAATGAGATGTGCAATACCTTCTGGGGTATACGTGTAGACCTTAAGTACATCGCGATTCCCAGCTAGATAAAACAGACCATCATGCAGCTCAACCATTTTTTCCTCAAGATCAGCTGGCTGCATTTGCTTCCCATCGAGCAAGCCCCATATTTCATCTAAATATTTTCCGTTATATTCAATACAGTTTGTGCCTGGATTAAAGCCGTTCAATCCTATAATGGCGACACGAATGTTGCTCATATCTACAATCTGCTTGCCTAACAATATTAGTGAGCTAGTGACACCTACACCATATAAAGAGCCAAGCGCAGTCACAACCCGGCTGATTCCTTTAGTTTTTGAAAATAACTCTGCAGCTACGAAATCAGCGATTTGCTTTCCAGTTGAATATGGCGGAATGACGCGTGTATCATAGGCTATTAAAGTGCTTTGAATGGCTTTTGCTTCGCTTGCATCGGCATACATCGTGACGTGATAAAAGATTTTTGCATTTGGATTTTCTTCCCGAAGTTGAATAATCATTTTTACATCTGCGTACTGCTCGGAAACGACAATGATGCTGTTATCTTTAAATATTTGATGTTCTCCTAAGATGAAGCGTTCTGTGCTTTCTACTTCATTTAGATCAGAGAAGGCATCCATTATGCCTGGCAAATCACTTAGTATATATGCCTTCATTGTTAGACCCCCTATTAGCGATACGTTATAAGAAACTTATAACCTTCACTGCCATATTTGATAATGAGTTTTCTTTGATTCTCTGTGACTACGATTTCCAAACTTTTTACGGCTCCTGAAGGTTTTTGACGGCCGTCATCTTCCGTAGTGACTTCTTGGTTATTCCCTGACTTCGAATAACTAACTGGGATGTCGATCAGTTCATTTAAATCCCCTTCGGATACTAGCACTGGTTCTTTTTCTTTTTCCTCATCATCATCCAATGCATTTCGAGAAGTGCCTGTACTAATTTTTGTTTTGTCTAAAACTGGTGTTAATGAGATGTGATCTCCTCTGAGCAAACTTCCGGGTACGGAGAGTACCCATTCATTAGGTACTGGCATATTCGCTTCACCGCTGCCAGGTATCAACTCATCTAACCCCAACATATCTTTTACAATTTGCTCATTTGTGAAAATGGTTCTTAAAGCTTCTTCTCCAATAATGATTGTTGGATCAACAATTCGTTCGGAGACAATTTGTTCGGCTTTGATCTTCTCAACTTTCAAATCCGTTTTTTGAATGATCTGGCCCCGTTTAATCTCTTTGGAAGCTTGAATAACATCGATTGTTCCCCATGTGGGCTCTACCCACTTCGTCCATACAATTAACAATAGCGGCCCTGCCAGTATGACAACGGCAAACAACCAAATACGAAGTATCTTTTTCAAAATCATTTCCCCTTTAACCAAGTTTTCCATTTGGATTTATTTTTTTTCGATGGTATATATTCAGCGATGACCGTTGATAGCACGTCTTTCATTTCAGCATCAATTTCTATTTGATTCGGTTTATAAGGAAAGTGAAAAAAATTCAGATTAAAGCTTTCCTTTTCCTCTTTTGTAAAAGTTTTTTTTAGTTCAGAAAACCGTTGATCGCTTATGAAATTGAATAAGACATTTAACTTTTTTGTTATGTTATGGATTTGAAACGCACTTATAGCTGAAGTTAACCGATCAAAGTCCCAATCGCTTGAACCCGATGTAATCATTTGAACTTGTGCTCTAGAAAAAAATTCAATGTTCGGGTGTAATTGCGGTTTGTTAATGAGATGACCTAAGTCCAATACAGCATATTCATACTCTGAAATAATCCGATCCACAGCAATGTCTTTATCATTAGAAAACAAATCAATGCCATCAATGTGATATCCGCCGGGATAATGTTTCGATTCGTTAAAATCCATAAATCGAAATATACTAGGGCTTGCTTCAGGATCATTGATCTCAATGCATACAACCTTAAAACCCAAATCACTAAGCAACCTAGCCATTTGTAAAGCTGCTGTCGATGTGCC
>NZ_LGHP01000004.1 GCF_001280845.1 Bacillus sp. FJAT-28004 | reverse complement strand
CTGGGGTGTGGATAAGCTGCGCCGTCACTATGATTGGAGCGGTAAGGTGTGCCCGCGTTTGATGCACAACAATGGTAGCTGGAGCGGATGGATTGCATTTAAAAACATGGTTACCGCTAAGCTGCAACCTAAAAATGAGGAGGATCAACCAATGACAGCATCAGAAAAAAAAGCTTTTGAGGATTTGCAGAAGACGGTCAAAGAACAGGGCGAGAAAATTACAGAGTTACAGAAGCGTGTACCGGCTCCAGCTTGGTTTGGTAAAGAGTTCAAAGACATGGATCTAGGGAGCCTTATCCATAATCCAAACTTTTCGGAGGAGGACTGGCGCACCCTGGCCGTTGCATTCAGAGCTCAAAAGAAAACTTCATAATGCCAAGCGATAGGGAATTTTAAATGACTAGTCATCAGCCGTTTGGCTGGTGATTTTTTTTACCCATAAAAAGAACATACGTTCGATAGGAGAAGAGATATGATTTATAATATGGATTGTGTGGAAGGTTCGAAGAAACATATAAAGGATGAGAGCATCGATTTGATCATAACTGACCCGCCATATAATTTGGGTTTCGGAGGAACGTCTATGACCAAATCGAAAAAGCCTAGATTTTCAATCATCGCAAATGATAAATTGTCAGATCGCAACTATCAAAGGTTTACTTTTCAATGGCTACGTGAGGCTAATCGAATCTTAAAACCAGGGCATCATATTTACGTTTTTATTGATTGGCGGATGTACCCTAGAATGGTATTGTGGATGAGGCGTTGTGGGTTCGTTATTAAAAATTGTATTGTTTGGGATAAAATGCGTATGGGCATGGGCCATCAATATCGTTTCCGTCACGAGTTTATTATATTTGCTGTAAAGGGAGAAGGTAAGGCAAGAAGGATTCCTACACGTTCAACAACGGACATTTGGAGTATTCCAAGAATTCCTGGAAATAAAACTGTTCATCCAACTGAAAAACCAGCTTTGCTGATGAAGGATATTATTCTAAATAGCAGTTTTGAAGGAGAAACAATTGCAGATTTTTTTGTGGGTTCAGGACCAGTTCCTCTGGCTGCTAAGAAATTGAATCGTAATGTTATCGGATTTGAACTTGATAGAACCTATTTTGACATCACAAATAATAGATTGATCCAAGAAGATACTGAATTCTAGTAAAAATGGTTCATAATCTATGGAACCATCTACTAATCATCCAATCAATTACTAGAGTGGCTTCATAATATATATTACAAATATTATGGAGGTGTATTTTTTTGGGGAATTCATCTTGTAAAAAGCGTATTGTTAAAAAACCACTCAATTCTTGCAGCGCTGTTATCGTCAATAATCAAATCTTCAATGGAAGAACAGGAGGAAACGGTAGCCGTGGTCCTGTTGGACCAGCCGGTCCGATGGGACCTAGAGGTCTGACAGGTCTGAGAGGTCTGAGAGGTCTGACAGGTCTGAGAGGTCTGAGAGGCTTGAGAGGTTTGAGGGGACTAACAGGCCTGCCTGGTGAAGCGGCAGGCGCCTCAATATTAGCTTACTCATCAGGAATAACTCCGGTCGCTTTAGCATCGCTAGCAACTGGCCTAATCGATACAGTTAGTCTTGTTGGTTTTGGCAGTAATACAGCCAGCATTGGTCTTGTTGGCCTTAATATTACTGTATTAGCTGCTTCTGGCTTTGCATTCTCAGTGCCACGAGACGGTACCATCACTTCTTTTTCTGCAGTTTTTAGCAATTTATTGACTACTAATATTTTAACTGGTTCTGCAACGGTTTCAGCTCAATTGTATAGAGCATCTACGGCTAACAACACCTTTTCTCCTATCCCAGGCGCGATTGTAACATTACCGAGTATAAGCGGATTACTTGCCGTTGGTGCAGTAGTAAGCGGAATTTCCTCTCCTTTAGCAATAAATGTATTTGAAGAAGATCGTCTGTTGATGGTATTCTCCGTGACATCGACCGGCTTCGGAGCAATAGTTTCCGCAACAGGTTTTGTTAATGCTGGCGTATCAATCACTTAAGTATTTTCGTAAAACTCCCTAGCTACTAATACAAACGGCAGGTCAAGGATTGCTCCTTGCTCTGCCGTTTTCCCTTTCAGGACATACGAAACCTACCGCTACAACTACATTTGAAACCACAGCTTGTACAATATCCAAGATTATTATAGTTCCTTTTAATTCCACATTTCGTTCAACTATCCTGCCCGTTAGCTTAATGAAGTCCAATCCAACTTCTATTTTCCCAAGCGATGGGATTTTGATTATTTAAAGAGCTTTTTGATTAATTTAAAAATATCAAAGGTAGTTTGATTGTACACTTTGTTATATACAGCTTTCTTCGGATTTCGCACCCAACCCCATCCTCGCGGCATCTTCACACCTAGACGGTGCACGACCTGCTATTTGACACTAGTCCTAGCAGCTATCCTCTTTTTAAGACTTGGCATCCGCATTCCGAATTTCAAGGTATCAGCCCCTCACATTGTTACTCCTATATTAATGGTTAATGCCTAATCATGGAAGAGATAATGGAGTTTTACTTTTTTGTTGTAAGAGAACGTATGTTTGTATTAAAATAAGAACAGACATTCGTATCGGGGTGAGGGGCATGATTGAAAACTTTATTGGCCATACAGTACAGATTATCTATAATGATCGAAATCGCAATATTTCCATTCGTGAAATCCTGGTCAGATCAGTGCGAGATGGTCGTGTTAAGGCTTATTGTTTTACAGCCAATGCCCCTCGCATATTTACCATAGAAAACATTATTGATGGAGTTGATAAAGCTACATGCTTGATGATACCGCTCGTAAGGTATTAACGGTGCTCTTTAACGTTTATCGCTACAATCCGTCTAATATCGATATCTTATATATCAGTCAGCGTTCGCTGCGTACAGAGGATCAGGTGAAGGATGCAATAAATGAGCTAGTCAAAGAGGGTTTTGTGTTTTGGGATCGTAAAGAAAATACGTTTAAAGTGCTGTACAGTCGAGAAGAAGCTAAACCGGTTGTATGGGGCAGATGGAATTTATGAAGAAGGTAAATCGTCTAGATCCAGAGAGCAATAAAATGTGGTCAAGTAGCCGTATGATGTTGCCTGAGCATGTTGTAGCGATAATTAAGCAACGAAATGAATTGGAAGATTTGGACATGGCAAAAGCAAAAGGACCGAAAAGACCAACTAAGGATGAATTTGAGATGGAGGAACTGGGTGAGCGTCTGGTCGAAGCTCAACAAGGGGAATTGCAAATAAATCTTGTTGTTTGGAATTGGGATCAACCTGTGATTGGAAAAATAACAAAGATGGACTCGCGAACAAAGTCGGTTCATGTAGAAAATCATGGGAATATGATTAAAGTTCCGTTTATGGATATAATGAAGGTACAGTCAGCAGATAGTTAATAGAAAAAACTTTTGAGCCCTTATAAAAAATAAGGGCTTTTCTTATTGTCACTTACATAAACCTAATGTGTAAAATAAGTGCAAAAAAAAATCAAAACCTATCGTGTTCTATCGTATTCTCACGATCTGCAAAACAAAAGAAAACCCGCTAAATCCTTGTTGACCAAGGCTTTAGCGGGTTTATGTAAATCATTAAAATGATCTAGGTAATTCTTAATGGCGTCCCGGAAGAGAATCTAACTGTTAGAATAGGATAATTGAATAGATTGAGCAAAATTCTAATTTTTTTGTTTTTTTTAATTTGGGCGACAAATGGGCGACAACTATTAAAATGAGCAAAATTAATTGATTGAAAACCCTTGCTACATAAGGATTTACACAAAAAATCGGGCGCCCCTTTCGGGGCGCCCTTTTCATGGGAGAGGAGAAACCGGACGAAGAGCTTATGGGGAAACGTAAGTCTTCTCCGCGGTTGTCTACGACATCTTGCGACGCCGATAAATGTATTTTGTCCTGATTACGGGTAAATATACATGTTAAGGAGGGAAAAATTATCGTACGGCATATAAGCGCCCGCGAACACCTCATTTTTCGACATGCAACTGCTTTATTATGAACGGGATTCTATGGTACGATAGGCGGGAATGAGATAGAAGGGGGCAATTGCAAGTGAGAGTCATTGCGGGCGAGGCCAAGGGCCGCACACTTAAGGCTGTGCCTGGTATGAATACGAGACCGACGACGGATAAGGTAAAGGAAGCTATTTTTAGCATGATCGGACCTTACTTTGACGGAGGAATAGCGCTGGACCTGTTCGCAGGTACAGGTGGATTGGGTATCGAGGCTTGGAGCAGAGGGATAGAACGTACTGTATTTGTTGATCGGGAAAGAATAAGCATTGATACGATCCGTCAAAATGTTGAAACGGCCAAGATGGGAAGCGCTGCTGAAGTTTATAAAAATGATGCGGAGCGCGCATTGAAAGCGCTAGCGAAGCGGGAGCAAAAGTTCCGGCTTGTTTTTCTTGATCCGCCTTACAAAATGATTACGATGGATAGTCTAATGACGCAGCTTGCCCAAAATCAGATGCTTGAACCGGATGCGATTATCGTAGTCGAGCACGATGCAGCCCACCTTTACCCAGAGAAGCTGGAATATTTTGACCAACTGAAGCATGCGAAATACGGTGATATTGCCGTTTCCATATATCAATATTACAGCGAAGACAGTCATCAAGACGGGAGTGAATCCGATGTTAACGAATAAACAAGAGCGCGTAGCTGTATATCCGGGCACTTTTGACCCTGTCACTTATGGGCATTTGGATATTATTCGCAGATCTGCAAAGCAATTTGATCGGCTAATTGTAGCCGTGTTGAACAATTCGAGCAAAAATCCATTGTTCAGTGTAGAGGAGCGCAAGGCGCTGCTTACAGAAGTTACACGCGATATTCCAAATGTGGAAATCGATAGCTTCCGAGACTTGCTCGTCCGTTTTATGAAAACAAGGCAAGCTAATGTCATTATCCGAGGTATTCGTTCGGTAACTGATTTTGAATATGAGCTGCAGCTCGCTTCAACCAATCATTTGCTAGATGATGAAATTGATACGATGTTTATGATGACGAATCCGAAGTATTCGTACTTAAGCTCAAGCATCGTAAAAGAGATCGCACAATTCCATGGCGCAGTGCATGAACTGGTACCGCCTGTTGTAGAGAAACAACTAAGAGAGAAATATAAGTCGAAAAGTTAAATGAATGATTGAAAAAGCCATCGTTTATCTTATTTTGAATTATATTGATTTACCTGTTCTCCGGAAGGGCAGAAGAATGATGGACACAAGCAGACCGAGAACTGCAAGCAGGATGCAAGCTGATAGGGAAAACTGCCATAAGAATGGGAAATCATTGGCTTTTATGACAGCCGCGAAAGCATACTCCGGAGAGAATGGTTCGGCAGGCGCTAAAGTTGGCGTTGCCCCATGGGCGAGGACAGCACGCAGTATTGAGGTGAGCGGCTTCCAGAGGAGCATCATGAATAGGCAGGCATGCAGCGCATGAGCGATTCTCCATATTGCGAATGGGAGCAGCTTAAGGTCTGTCCCCGTAATGTAGTATCCAGCTTGTAAAATGCCGCTGAATCCGCTCCATGCAAGCACTGTTGCAATAGCGGCGGCATTTCCGAGCATACCGGCTCCAGGAGCGTCCCAGACGGCTGCTGCATAAGCGCCTAAGTGACCTTCAAAAAAGGCTTGACTGATAAAGTTTAACCCAGCTTTAGCAAGCAAAGGAGAGAGCAGCGGTTCTGATAATTTAGCGAGAACGGCTGCAAATATCATGAAGCCGCCGATCATCATTAGTTTCTGAACGCTGGCAGAAACGGAATCGCCAAGCGCTTTGCCGAAGCTGCGGCCATCTTGCTCTCTTCCTAGTTGAAATGCATCTGCAGCACGTTGAACGATGCTGCTCCCACGCTCTGAGTCATTAGCTGGAGCTGAATGGTTCTGATCGGACTGCTCTTTACGACTGAACAGCGTCATGATAAACATGACCCACAGCGCTGACATCCATACAACTGTTGCAATTATTGCACCTACAATGGGCTTATGCAGAAAGCCTGCACCGATAACAACGAACATAAATAATGGGTTCGGCATATGAGCGAGAGCTAGCAGCCGCTGGCCTTGTTTTTTTGAAACGAGGTTTCTTTTGCGTAAAGAAGCTGCTGCCTCTGCGCCTGCAGGATAACCTCCCATCCATCCGAGTACAATAGCGAGCGCTGCTTCACCTGGCAGTTTGAACAATCGGCTCATCAGAGGCTGGAGCAGCGATCCTATGGCATGTGCGAGGCCGAAGGCCGCAATAAGCTCAAACAATACGAGAAACGGCAGTAAGCCGGGAAATACAATATTCCACCATACGGTGAGTCCTTGAAGCGAGGATTGAAAGGCAGCATCCGGCTGAAGAATGATGGCAACGACAAGCAAAACGGACAGGAACGCTAACAAAACTGTTTTAGCCAATGCTTCTCCACTCCTTTATTCGGCTGGGAAAATATGAATGATGCGTCACGCATGAACGCAGGATTATGACATCTTGAGGTGGACAATCTTATACGTTAAATAGTACGCGTATAAAGCCTTGGATAGACCAGTTGCAGCCGCTTGTCAGTCGTAGATGGGTTCATGCTTTAATTGAGGGGTAAAAAGGAAGTTTGAACGGGGTGTGCGCTTGCAAAATCAACGATCAGATTTTCGTAGAATTGCAATGATCGCTGTGTCAACAGCAGCTTTAATGTGGGTGTTGTTATATGCTCCAACGCCTTATGTTGTATATGAGCCGGGAATTGCTGTACCTGTTAAGCCAATGGTAACGATTGAAAATGGAGACTCTTTAGGTAAAGGCGACTTTTTGCTGACAGCTGTGAAAATGACGGAGCCTAATTTTTTGCAAACCATCCTGACGATGTGGAATTCAAACATGGATGTTCATCTCAAACGAGATGTGCTGCAAGGATTTACGAAAGAGCAGTATGCCGAAAGACTTAGTATCATTATGCAGGGCTCGCAAAATAATGCGATTGAAGCAGCTTATCATTACGCTGGATTGCCCTATACGAACAAACTAAATGGCTTTGTCATTTCTAAAGTTAATCCCAGTGATCATGCTGTTTCCAGTTCATTCCAAGCAGGAGACAAGCTTCATGGTATTCATGGCGAAAAGCTGCCCAGCAGCATGTCAGATTTGCTTGAGGCACTGATTGGGTATAATAAGCAGCAAAACGTTTTATTTGATGTTGAGCGCAAAGGAAAAAAAATGCAGGTGGCTTACTCATCAGATACATTTAAGTCTATCACGACAAACGAGCAGCTTTTGAGTGCACTAGGCATAGTAAGCTTAAGCGAACAACGCAGCTTGGACCCAGCGGATCACAATAACCGCATCAACATAAAAGCTGGCGATATTGGGGGTCCATCGGCCGGTCTTGTTTTTGCGCTGCAATCTTTGGATCTGCTAACGAATGGTGATTTATCGGGAGGTCATCGCATTGCAGCGACAGGCACGATTACAGTTGGCGGACAGGTTGGAGCAATTGGCGGCATAAAACAAAAAGTAGTCATCGCAAGCGAGGAAGACGCGGAGCTTTTTCTAGTCCCTTCGGACAATTTTGAGGAAGCTGAGGCGAAAGCAAAAGAGCTTAACGCCTCAATGAAGATAGTCAGCGTAAGTACGCTGCAGGAAGCTGTAGATGAAATAAAAGTTTATCTCGCTGGGAATGAAAGGTAACAATTGTAGGATTATTTGGAAAAGGTATCAATCGTTACGGGTTTTTCGGTGAAATCACGAAATAACGATTGAACGGCATTTGTGCCCGGCACACCTAGTGAATAGACACTGCTCGCTTGAGTGTCAAGCTCCAAATAGCGGAAGGGCTTCGGCGATCTTGCCGCACTTAGCAGCACAGGCAGTTTGGCACAATTTCGCATGCGCCGTAATAAAAGCTTGCCTTTTTCCGTAAAACCAAGCACTCTTATATATTCAACACCTGAAGAAAGCTTGTCCGGTGTGAAATCAGATTTTTGATGTCCAAGCAGAATAGCAAGAAGTGAACGCTGCAGCTTCGTTCTCGTATAGCGCTTCGTTTTTAAAGCTTCTAGAAGGTCGTCGAATTGGCGTGACGGCAGCTTGGGAAGGGCATTCAGAATTCGATGCTCCAACCCCTCTGTAATCTCGTGGAAGTTCGATAGTTCGTTCGGCGAGTGGGTTACAATCGCGTGAAGCAAAGCATTCGTAAAAGGCGCCCAGCTTATCGGGCAACGACCGTCTGTCCATTCTTGCTGCAAGATTCGCGTTGTGGATTCTGGTACATAAGCCCGCGCTTCTTCAAGAGAACGTTGTTCGAGCAGCAGCTTACGGATTGCGGTCGCGCTTGCGATTTGGCTGTCGGTTGCGGTTTCCTGATTATATTGCGCCTTCTCACGCGTGATAGTGTGAGGCTCCATTTTGCCATTTATCCGTTTCAGAGCAAGCAGGTAATGGAGTGCTAATGTATGATTAGGGAGCGCGAATGGAAAATTAGCGGCAGAGGAATATCCCTGATCCGTTAAGTATGTGGTAATAGCGCTGCTGTATGCGTTAGGATAACTAATTCCCGTTTGAAGCAGCTGCTTCAGTAAGGTTTTAAAGGCTAGCGGCTCGTCTGTGACGACCTCTGCTGCTTGGAGCAGCGGCTCAAGCTCTCCGTTTTCAGTTCCGAAGCAGAAGCTGTCAACGACTCCTGTCGCCTCTAACAGGGACACCGCGCCATAGGCGAACCACTCTGCGGCCTGCGTCGCGTAAGCGACTGGCAGCTCAATCACAAGATCGCAGCCGCCTTCGAGCGCCATACGCGTTCTAGCCCATTTATCCAGCAGGGCTGGTTCTCCGCGTTGTAGGAAATGGCCGCTCATGACGGCAACGACGGCGTCAGCTTGCGTTATTTTACGCGATTGTTGCAAATGATACAAATGTCCGTTGTGAAACGGATTGTACTCGACAATGAGCCCGACTGTGCGCATTCGCTTGATCCTCTCTCTGTTAAATGTTGGTCGTTTCACTATAGCATAGAGAGGGAGCACAATCACGGTCTGCATCAAGTCTTATTGAAAAACCGTGTGAAAATGTTGACAAAACAGTAGTCTGATAGATATAATAATCTTTGTTTGTTTGGGGTGATCTGATGCAGTTTCATATTCAAGAAACAATGTCCAAAGGGTTGAAAACAACAATCGACGAACAGCTCGATGTTAGTGACCTTTTTAAAGGACGCCAAGATGTTTATCGTACGGGACCTCTCCATGTATCGCTTCAGGTAACTGGGCACGAAGAGTTTATCGAAGTGGATGGCAAGCTTGCCATCGATCTCGAGCTTGCCTGCTCACGCTGCCTTGAACCGGTAAAGGATCATACGGTTATTCGATTCTCTGAAGTATTCAAGCGGGCTACGTCTGACGAAGACCGTGATGAGGATATGGAAGAGGAAGAGAGTGATTTCATTGAAGTAAATGCGGACAGACTGGACTTGAAGCCTTATGTGGAAGAAGCACTTCAACTGTTCATGCCTTTTGCGCCGCTTTGCAGCAATGATTGTAAAGGTCTCTGTCAGACTTGCGGACAGAACTTAAATGAGCACAAATGCAGCTGCTCCACGGAGAAGGTTGATATCCGTTTTGCAGCGCTAAAGGATCTATTTAAGGAATAAGAGTAGTGCTGATTGAAATTTTGAAGGAGGTGTTAAATATGGCAGTACCTCAGCGTAGAACATCCAAGACTCGCCGTGATAAACGTCGTACGCATTTCAAACTTGCAGTACCGGGCATGGTGAAATGTGAGCAATGCGGCGAGCTGAAATTGGCTCACCACGTATGCAAAGTTTGTGGATATTACAAAACAAAAGAGATCATTTCCCAATAAGAAATGATGTCTGGGATAGCACTTCATCCAAGTGATGAGGTGCTATTTTTTTTGCTCATTGTGAATCGTATGAACATCAGGAATGAATGGAAAAGCAGTTATATTTTTATGTCGCATTGCGCTCGAGCGTATTTTTTTATATACTTTATTAGTACCAGGTGATAATATCAAGCAACATACATATACTAATCGAACTGATGCCATAAGGCAGCGGAACGTATAAAAGAATGTCTATCATTCACTATTTGGTAAAAGGTGGTGCCGAACATCGAACGAATGCCCAAACGGCAGCGGCATCAGCAGCTTGCCCGACACATTGATGAAAATCCTTTTATAACGGATCGGGAACTGACAAGGTTGCTCAAAGTAAGCATCCAAACGATACGCCTTGACCGGATGGAGCTTGGTATACCAGAGCTTAGAGAACGCTTGAAGCTGATGGCAGAACGTTCCTACGACTCCGTTCGATCGCTCGCATTGCATGAGGTGATTGGTGATATTGTCGATTTGGAATTGGACAAGAGCGGTATCTCCGTATTCGAGATTCGTGAAGAACATGTATTCTCCAGAACGGGCATTGCACGCGGTCATCACGTATTTGCACAAGCAAATTCACTTGCCGTTGCTATTATAGATGATGAAATTGCGCTTACTGTAACAGCAGACATCAGATTCATTCGACCAGTTAAGCTTGGGGAGAAATGTATTGCTAAGGCTTATGTTCGTTCCATCTCGGGCGAGCGAAGCAAGGCGAAGGTTGAGCTGTTTACTTATGTCGGAGATGAAATGGTATTCCAGGGTAACTTTGTTATTTATCGGTCCGCAGGAGACACAGATGCTGAAGGAGGAGACGTACGTGCGGATCGCTATTGATGCTATGGGGGGAGACAACGCCCCTGGCTTGATTGTGCAAGGAGCGCTTGATGCTGCGGCGCAGTGGCCTGATACAGAGCTGCTGCTCGTTGGTGAAACGTCTGTTATAGAACCGCTCATGAAAGGGCAAAAGCCCGCTAATATAACTATTTGCCATGCGGACGAGGTAATCGGTCCAGATGATGAGCCTGTTAAAGCGGTGCGCCGCAAAAAAGGAGCGTCCATGGTCGTTGCCGGACAGCTTGTTCGCGAGAAGCAAGCAGACGCTATGCTGTCTGCCGGAAATACTGGCGCTTTGATGGCGACCGGACTTCTTGTAGTCGGTCGAATGGATGGAATTGAACGACCCGCGCTCGCTCCTATGATGCCTACGATGGATGACATCGGCATTCTTACGCTTGATTTGGGAGCAAATATGGATGCGAAGCCGGAGCATTTGCTTCAATATGCAATTATGGGCAGCATTTACAGAGCTAAGGTGCACGGACTGGAGAAGCCAAGAGTTGGCCTTCTGAACGTCGGAACCGAGGCGATGAAAGGAAATGAGATGGCTAAAGCGGCTTACACATTGCTTGAGCAAGCTCCTGTCAATTTTATCGGCAACGTTGAAGCAAGAGACGTTCTAAATCGAAATTGCGATGTGCTCGTTTGCGATGGTTTTGCCGGCAATATTATGTTGAAAGCGATGGAGGGCGCGGCGGGTACGATATTCACTTCGCTTAAAGACGCTTTTGGACAATCATTATTGACGAAGCTTGCCGCTGCTATTATGCTTCCTAAGCTGCGCACGCTCAAGAAAAGAATGGACTATAAGGAACATGGCGGCGCACCTTTGCTTGGTTTAAATGGCCTCGTTGTGAAATGTCATGGCTCCTCGGATGCTCTCGCCGTGAAAAATGCGGTTAGGCAGGCTCGAAGCGCTATTCAAGGACAATTGATTGAAACCATTGCAACAGAAATAAACGGGAAGTGAGTGTGCGAAATGGGTTTACATCCTGTAGGGATTATTGGTACGGGTAAATACGTGCCAGAACGTATTTTAACAAACAAAGAACTAGAAGCGATGGTAGAAACGAATGATGAATGGATTGTTACTCGGACAGGCATTAAGGAACGCCGCCTTGCATCAGCCGAAGAAGCAACATCCGATCTTGCGCTGCATGCATCACGCGATGCCATTGCCGCTGCTGGTCTTACGGCAGAAGATATCGATCTCATTATCGTTGCTACTATAACGCCTGATATGTTTTTCCCTTCGACTGCGTGCTTGCTTCAGGATAAGCTGGGAGCGAAGAAAGCAGCTGCGTTCGATTTGTCTGCTGCTTGCTCCGGATTTATATATGGACTGGCTACAGGATCAAGTATGATCGCAAGCGGATTGTACAAGCATGTACTTGTCGTAGGCGCTGAGACGCTTTCCCGCATTACTGATTACACGGACCGCAATACATGCATTTTGTTCGGAGACGGTGCAGGGGCAGTTGTGCTTGGACCAGTCGAAGAAGGCCGTGGCTTCCAATCGTTTGTGCTTGGCGCAGACGGAAGCGGTGGAGACTTGCTGAAAGTTAATGGAGGCGGATCACGCGTACCAGCATCGGAAGAAAGTATCCAATCCAAGCAGCATTTCATTCATATGGCTGGCAATGATGTATTCAAGTTTGCAGTTAGGATTATGGGCAGCGTGGCTGAAGAGGCCTTGCAGAAGGCTGGCCTAGTCAAGGAAGATGTTGATCTCCTTATTCCGCATCAAGCGAATATTCGTATTATCCAGTCCGCTTTAAACAGACTTAGCCTGCCCGATGATAAGGCGATGATTAATTTGGATAAATACGGTAATATGTCATCGGCATCGATTCCAGTTGCACTAGCTGAAGCAGTTGAGCAGGGCCGAGTGAGTGAAGGTGACCGCCTTGTGCTTGTAGGTTTCGGCGGCGGTTTGACATGGGGTGCTTCGGTTCTTGTGTGGTAGTATGAGCATAACAGATTTTTGAAATAATAAGACGTTATAAGTTTTCCTCTTATGACGAGCTTACATATCACCGCGAAACGAGCTTTGCTGCCTGATGCAGTTCGAGCCGTATACGCGTGTAAGGGGGAAACGTTATGAGTAAAACAGCATTTGTTTTTCCAGGACAAGGCGCGCAGGCTGTCGGAATGGGAAAGGACGCATTTGATGCGTTTGATCGTTCCCGCGCGATTTTTGAAAAAGCGGATGAGGCTCTGGGCTTCTCTTTAAGCCAGATTATATTTGAGGGACCTGAAGAGACGCTTAAGCAAACGGCGAATACACAGCCAGCACTGCTTACCGTTAGCGTAGCGCTGCTGGAAGCGCTAGAAGGCTGCGGCTTGAAGCCGGATTATGTTGCTGGACACAGTCTTGGGGAATACAGCGCGCTTGTCGCTGCTGGAGTCCTTTCCTTTGAGGATGCTGTTCGTACAGTTCGTGCTCGCGGCCAGTTTATGGAGCAAGCCGTTCCAAGCGGTCAAGGTGCAATGGCAGCAGTGCTTGGCGCTGAACGCGATACACTCGCAGCGCTTTGTGCAGCAATTACAGCTGAAGGCTCGGCTGTCGAGCTTGCAAATGTGAATTGTCCAGGTCAAATTGTTGTGTCAGGAACGGCAGAAGGTGTTCATGCTGTTGTCCAGCGCGGCAAGGAAGAGGCTGGCGCCAAGCGCGTTATTCCTCTTGAAGTAAGTGGTCCATTCCATTCATCCTTAATGAAGCCTGCAGCTGTAAATCTTCAAGCATCGTTAGCTAACATTGCGATGAAGGATGCGAATGTTCCTGTTGTGGCGAATGTCACTGCAAATGCGGTAACATCGGCAGATGAGATACGCGGTCTGCTCGTAGAGCAGGTGTATTCACCTGTTCTTTGGGAAGATAGCGTACGCTATCTAATCGAGCAGGGCGTTGATACGTTTGTGGAAATCGGGTCGGGAACGGTGCTTGCCGGCCTGATCAAAAAAATCGACAAAAATATACGCGTCATTTCGATAAACAGCATCTCAGCGCTTGAAGCGCTGCAGGTGAATGAACAATAGGATGGAGGGGATTCGATGTTTGCTAGCTTGGAAGGGAAGAAAGCACTCGTAACAGGTGCATCGCGGGGCATTGGCAGATCGATTGCTATTGCCCTCGCCGAGGCAGGCGCGGATGTTGCCATTAACTACTCAGGCAGCGAAGCGGCGGCAGCTGAAACGGCGCAAGCTGTAGAAGCGCTCGGTAGACGCGCTATTGTAATCAAAGCTAATGTTGGCAAGGTAGATGAATTTGACGCGATGGTCAAGGAAGTCATCGAGCAATTCGGAGCGGTTGACATATTAGTGAATAATGCGGGAATTACAAGAGATAATTTAATCATGCGTATGAAGGAAGACGAGTTTGACCAAGTCATTGAAACCAACTTAAAAGGCGTTTTCAATGGCATTAAAGCGGTCACTCGTTCTATGATGAAACAACGCTCCGGCCGAATCATCAATATTTCTTCTGTTGTTGGTGTGCTCGGAAACCCTGGGCAGGCTAACTATGTTGCAGCCAAAGCTGGTGTTATTGGCCTTACTAAGGCTAGTGCCCGCGAGCTTGCGTCCCGCGGCATTACAGTTAACTGTGTTGCCCCAGGGTTTATTCAAACCGAAATGACGGACAAGCTTCCGGAAGAAATGCGTCAATCATTGGCTGGCCAGATTCCGCTTGCCCGTCTCGGTGATCCGAGCGACATCGCAAACGCAGTCCGTTTTCTTGCTTCGGATGCCTCAGCCTATATGACTGGACAGACGATTCATGTGGACGGCGGCATGTATATGTAACACCAAATAATTCAGCAATAATGAATTAAAACGGTTACGTATGGCATTTTATCTTTAATTCTCGTATAATACCATGGAGGAGGTGAACCGGATGTCCGAAGTAGTAGATCGCGTAAAACGTATCGTCATCGACCGACTAGGCGTAGACGAAGCGGAAGTTACACTTGAAGCTTCATTTAAAGATGACCTCGGCGCTGACTCTCTTGATGTCGTTGAATTGGTCATGGAGCTAGAAGACGAGTTTGATATGGAAATTTCTGATGAAGATGCTGAGACAATCACCACTGTGGGAGAAGTAGTTAAATACATACAATCTCATACGTAAGATGGACAAGTCCCGTTTTTAATAAACGGGACTTCTCTCCATCTAGGCAGTTTCAAGAATTACAATTATGAAAGCAGGATAGCTTTTATATAGACAAGCGTGAATGGCTTTATGTGCATCTCATTTATACCTCCTTATATTTCAAGCGTAAAGGCTATCACCGTTTATGAACGGCTAAGCTTGTATTTACGGAGAAATATAAGCAGGGTATACGCAATATAGCAACGTTGACCGATTATCAAGATGACGCAGCTTGCGCATCAAATTTGCTGGACATAGAGGTGAATCGAATGAAACAAAGAGTTGTTGTTACGGGTATGGGGGTTATTACCTCACTCGGTTCCGATTTGGAAGAATTCTGGGGTAACTTGCTGGATGGAAAATCAGGTGTATCGGTTGTTGAAGCTTTCGATTTCTCTGAATATCCGACGCGCATTGCCGCAGAAGTTAAAAATTTCAATCCCGAAGATTACGGTTTAGATAAAAAAGAAGCACGCAGAATGGATCGTTTCGTACAATTTGCTGCAGTAGCTAGTCAATTGGCGGTTAAAGATGCAGATTTGCAAATCGGTACAAATGCAGACCCTGAACGTGTAGGCGTTATGGTCGGTTCTGGTATCGGTGGACTTGGCACTTGGGAAGATCAGCACAATATTTTGCTGGAGAAAGGCCCTAAGCGCGTCAGCCCATTCTTTATTCCAATGATGATCGCAAACATGGCTTCTGGACAGGTTTCCATGCTTACAGGTGCGAAAGGTCCTAACAGTACGGCAGTTACCGCATGTGCCACGGGCACTCATTCCATAGGCGATTCATTCAAATTGATTCAACGCGGTGACGCTGACGTTATGATTGCTGGCGGTGCGGAAGCGACAATTAGACCGACTGGCATGGCAGGTTTCTGCTCGATGCGTGCGATGTCCGTACGCAATGAAGAGCCTGAAAAAGCAAGTCGTCCGTTCGATGTAGACCGTGATGGTTTCGTAATGGGCGAAGGTGCTGGCGTGCTCGTACTGGAATCGCTTGAGCATGCGCAAGCACGCGGGGCAAAAATTTATGCAGAGGTTATTGGTTACGGAATGAGCGGTGACGCTCACCACATGACTGAGCCAGATCCAGATGGTGCAGCTCGCTGCATGGTGAAAGCATTCAAGGATGCTGGAATTGATCCGTCTGAGATCGACTACATCAATGCGCACGGCACATCAACACCTGTCGGTGATCGCTCGGAGACGAAAGCGATCAAAAAAGCGCTCGGCGACCATGCCTATAAAGTTGCTGTCAGCTCGACGAAATCAATGACGGGTCATTTGCTTGGTGCGGCTGGCGGCGTAGAAGCCGTTATTCTCGGCTTGACGATCAAAAGCGGAATCATCGCTCCAACTATTAATTTAGATAATCAAGATCCTGAATGCGATCTTGATTATGTGCCAAATAAACCGCGTGAAGCGAATGTAAGGATTGCATTGTCCAACTCATTCGGCTTCGGTGGTCATAATGCATCGATCGTGATGAAAGTTTATGAAGCGTGATTCCTTCTATGAGCTGCAGCAGCGGCTGCAGCTCAGTTTTAAGCGGACAAAGCTGCTGAGACAAGCTTTCACTCATACTTCTTATGTAAATGAACACAAGCGCGGGTCAGCTCAGGATAATGAGCGGTTGGAATTTTTGGGAGATGCGGTGCTTCAATTACTTGTTTCCGAGTATTTGTTTGCAACGTATCCGCAGCGTCCTGAGGGCGAGCTCACGAGAATGCGTGCATCAATCGTCTGCGAGCCATCCTTAGCCCAATTTGCTGAACGCTTAGAGCTCGGTTCGCATGTGCTTCTCGGACGAGGTGAAGAGCAGCTAGGCGGTCGGCAAAGGCAAGCTCTTCTAGCTGATTTGTTCGAGTCGTTTGTCGGTGCCATTTTCCTTGACGCAGGAATTGAGGAAACAAGAGCTTTTCTCAATGAGCATATGTTTCCTTTTGTTGAGTCAAACGACTATGGTCTGCTCGTTAAAGATTCCAAGTCGAAGCTTCAGGAACGATCGCAGCATCACGGACTTGGTGCGGTTGAATACCGTATCATTGAGGAACGTGGACCTGCGCATGACCGTGAATTTGTCGTTGAAGTATATCTCGGTGAAGAGCGCTTTGGCGTTGGCAGCGGGAGGACGAAGAAGGAAGCGGAGCAACGTGCTGCAGCTGAAGCATGGCGTACGCTATCGCAGGAACAAGTCTAATCAGCGTAGAGAGTTTCCGGAAGGTCATGAGACCTGCTGGACGCTCTCTTTTTTTATGAACGTTTATTATCTGATCCTGATGAAATGGGAGAGCGGCTTAAGCAGCTGAAATAAGGTGATAAACGCAGCATTTGGTTGCTTTTAGTAGCGCAAATGGTTATCAAGGCCCATAAGTTGTGGTACAATGAGGGGTGAGGTGAAAACCAAGACATGTTTCTGAAACGGATAGAATTATCAGGCTTTAAGTCTTTCGCTGATCGGACCGAAATGGAGTTTGTGACCGGGATTACTGCGGTTGTAGGACCGAACGGCAGCGGTAAAAGCAACATCTCGGACGGCATACGCTGGGTGCTCGGCGAGCAAAGCGCGAAGAGCCTCCGCGGCGGCAAGATGGAAGATATTATTTTTGCTGGAAGCGATGCTCGGAAAGCTGTCAACTACAGCGAGGTATCGCTTACTCTTGATAACTCCGATGGGGCATTGCCACTCGAGTATAACGAGGTAACTGTGACACGGCGTGTACATCGCAGCGGCGATAGCGAATATTTAATAAACAAGCAGCCATGCAGGCTAAAAGATATTACCGAGCTATTCATGGATACCGGTATCGGTAAAGAAGCATATTCCATTATTGGACAAGGCCGAATTGAAGAAATTTTAAGCACGCGCTCTGAGGATCGTCGCGGAATATTTGAAGAAGCCTCCGGCATCGTCAAATACAAGTCTCGTAAGCGCGAGGCGCAGAGGAAGCTTGATGAGACCGAACAGAATCTGCTTCGCATTCATGATCTTGTGACGGAGCTTGAGGATCAGGTTGGACCACTTCGCAAGCAGTCGGAGAAAGCGATTCACTTCAAAGCGCTCAAGGAACAGCTGAAAACGAAGGAAATCTCAATGTACGTACATAACATTGAACAGATTCACGGTTCATGGACGGAAGCAAACGGCAAGCTTGAACGTTTGCAGCAGGAGCAGCTTCAGCTTTCAACGGTTGTCAGCAAGCATGATGCACATTTGGAGAAGGATCGTCAGCAGCTGAGGGAGCTTGAGCTTGAGCTTGATCAGCTTCATGAATCGATGCTGCAAATTAGCGAGGATTTTGAGAAATGTGAAGGATACGGCGAGGTTCTGAAGGAACGCAAGCGCAATCTGGAGCAAAATAAGCGTCAGCTTGAAGAGTCAATAGCTGCACAGGACGCTCGCATTGTCACAATGACGCAGGAAGAAGCGGAATTTCGGAGCCGCGCAGCAGCGTTGCAGCTGCAGCTAGCTGATTTGCGTGCGAAAATATCCGATGAAGAAGCGCGTCTTGTTGGCGTTGCAGGCGGTGCAGTTGTTGATGCGGAAGAATCACTCAAAAGCGAGCTGTTAGAGGTACTGAGCTCAATGGCGCAGCATCGCAATGAAATTCGTTATGCCTCGCAGCAGCAAGAAACATTGCAGCGGCGTATGGAGCGAATTAGCGAGGATGAGACCAAATGGCAGGAGCAGCAAGCGAGATTGGACGAGAGACGCTCTGCACTTGCAACTGCGCTTGAATCTACACTTGCACGGCTAGAGCAGGCAAGAAACAAAACGCATACCGAATCTGAACAAACAAAAAAAATCTCTCAAAGTTTGGAAGAGGTCACTTTAGCCATTCGAAAGTGGGAGCAGAAGCTCGACAGCCATGTTTCCAGACGTGACACAATGAAAGAAATGCAGGATGCGTTAGATGGCTTTATGCAGGGCGTTAAGGAAGTTCTCAAAGCTTCGAGACGCGGCAATAGCGGTATCAGCGGTGTTCATGGCGCCGTAGCGGAGCTTGTTCGTGTTCCTGAACGTATTGAGACTGCCGTCGAGACAGCGCTAGGCGGCGCCTTGCAGCATGTTGTCATGGAGGATGAGAAAACGGCTCGCGCAGCAATCGCGTTCTTGAAGCAGCGTCAGCTTGGACGGGCTACCTTCCTTCCGCTCGACGTCATACGCGGCAGACAAGTTCCAGAGCATGACAAGCGTATAGCAGAATCCATCGAGGGATTTGTAGGCGTTGCTGCTGATTTGGTAAGCTCGGATGAACGTTACTCGGCGATTGTGAACAGTTTGCTTGGCAATGTTTTGCTTGCCGAAACGCTTGAACAAGCCAACCGAATTGCTTCAAAATGTCAATATCGTTATCGCGTCGTTACGCTTGAGGGTGATATTGTCAATGCTGGCGGATCAATGACGGGGGGCAGCTTGCAGAAGAAGGGCGCTAGCCTGCTTGGTCGTCAACGTCAAATTGACGGGCTCGATCAAGAAATTGCAGATGCTCGCAAGATGGTGGAACAGCTTCGCAATAAGCTTAGCGATTTGCGCAAAGAACATTCTATTCGCACTCATAATATTGAGGAACTGCGTGCAGAAGGCGAGAAAAGCCGCATTGAAGAGCAGCAGATTAGAGCTGAGCTGCAGCAGCTTCACAACGAGGCGAAGCATTTGGACGAGCAGCGTCAGCTGTATTCAGCCGATCGGAATACACATTTATCCGAGCAGAAGGATGTTCAGGCAACAGCCAAAGCTGCAGAGCTTCGGTTAGAGCAGCTGGTTGTGGATGAAGCGAGGCTGCAGGAAGCGATTCGTATGGCGGAAGAGCGGCGTAAAGCAAGCGAATTTGCGAAGGAAGAACTGCAGGGTCAGCTTACCGATATTAAGATCGCTGCAGCGAAGACAGATCAGGAGAAGCTTTCCTTCGAGGATCAATCGGCACGTGTGCGTGCGGATATTGGTCGAGCCAAGCAGGAGCTTGGTAGTCTGCGTTCCTTGTTCGTTCAGCAAGAGGAAGAAATGGTAAGACATGCAGATGAAACGGTTCAGCAAATTGAGCAGCTTAATCACCTCCGCTTGAAGAAACAAGAGTGCTCAGAGCAAACCGATTTGAAGCGATCGGCGCGTGCTAAGCGTATTGCCGAGCTCGATTTGGGCGAGAGTGAAACGAAGGAGCAGCGCGGTCAACTCAGACAGGTTGAAGAGCAGATGAGGCAGACCGAAATTGCGGCTAACCGTCTTGATGTTGAGCTTGATAATCTGCTTCGTAAGCTTAGTGAGGAATATGAGCTTAGCTATGAGCTTGCTAAGGAGCAGTATCCAGTGCCTGAGGACGTTATCGGTACGCAAAATGAGGTTAGAGATGTTAAACGTCAAATAACCGCGCTCGGCGAAGTGAACTTAGGTGCAATCGAGGAGTATGAGCGAGTTAGCGAACGTTTTGAGTTTTTGTCAGAGCAGAAGGATGATTTGATCGACGCAAAAACGACGTTGTACCAGGTCATTCGTGAAATGGACGATGAGATGTCAAAACGATTCAAAGCAACGTTTGAAGCGATACGCAGCCATTTTGTGATCGTATTCGCGAAGCTGTTTGGCGGAGGCCGGGCTGATCTAGTGCTCGTTGAGCCGGATCGCGTGCTCGATACAGGTATTGATATCGTTGCGCAGCCACCAGGCAAGAAACTGCAAAATCTACAGCTGCTGTCTGGTGGAGAAAGAGCTTTGACGGCAATCGCTTTGTTATTTGCGATTTTGCAGGTGAAGCCTGTTCCGTTCTGTGTGCTTGATGAGGTTGAGGCTGCGCTCGATGAGGCAAACGTATCGCGCTTTGCTCAATATTTACGTGAGTTTTCTGAGCTTACCCAGTTTATCGTCGTTACTCATCGCAAAGGTACGATGGAGGAAGCGGATGTGCTATATGGTGTTACGATGGAGGAAGGCGGCGTATCGAAGCTCGTTTCTGTGCGCTTAGAGGATGAAGAGCCGGTATCCGCATAAATTATAGAAAAACCGGCAATGTGAGGATAGGGAGTTGAAACGATGAGTTTTTTTAAGAAGCTGAAGGAAAGCATCGCGACAAAAACAGAAGCGGTGACGAATATTTTCAAAGAAGGCTTATCGAAGACGCGTACGGCTTTTGTTGAGAAGGTCGAGGAACTTATTACGCGCCGCAAAAAAATCGATGAGCAGTTTTATGAAGAGCTAGAGGAGATTTTAATTGGCGCCGATGTCGGCGTGAATACCGTTATGCAGCTTATTGATGATCTGCGCGTCGAAGTGAAAAAACGGAAGATTGAGGATGCAACTGATTTGCAGCCTATCCTATCTGAGAAGCTGATTCAGCTTATGAAGGGTGACGATCATTCTGGCTTGCGCATGGCGCCAAGCGGCATAACTGTTATATTGTTTGTTGGCGTTAATGGAGTAGGCAAGACGACGACAATTGGCAAGCTTGCTCATAAATTTAAGAGTGAAGGCAAAAGTGTGCTTATGGCAGCCGGCGATACTTTCCGCGCAGGCGCTATCGAGCAGCTTGAGGTGTGGGGACAGCGTGTTGGCGTCGATGTAATCAAGCAGCAATCTGGGGCAGACCCAGCTGCTGTCATGTTCGATGCGGTGCAAGCTGCAAAGCAACGTGGCGTAGACGTTCTTTTATGCGATACGGCTGGCAGGCTGCAAAACAAAACGAATTTGATGGAAGAGCTCAACAAGATTTTTCGCGTTATTCAACGCGAGCTTCCAGATGCGCCTCATGAGGTTCTGCTTGTGCTTGATGCAACGACAGGCCAAAATGCGCTAAGTCAAGCGAAGTTGTTTGGCGAGAAAAGCGGCGTTACCGGTCTAGTGTTGACAAAGCTTGATGGCACGGCTAAAGGTGGAATCGTTATCGCCATACGCAATGAACTAAGCTTGCCTGTTAAACTCGTAGGTCTAGGTGAGAAAATGGGCGATTTGCAGCAGTTTGATTCAGAGCAATTTATTCATGCTTTGTTTGCGGGATTAATCCAACGCGAGGATGATCAGGGCGGAGAAAAAACGGCGGAATAGACTGCAAAAAACGATGGTTAAGAGCATTGAAAAAAGCTCGTAAAGGTGACAAGGGAAAATACTTGACAGTAGCCTATAGTGTCATGTATTATAAAAGACGTTGCAGGTGTAAAGGTATTTACCTTGTCGGCAACACAAGCATAATAACAGGAGGGGCTGAGGGGATGAAAGCAAATGAACCAGATGCCTTGTCCAAAACAACCCGAATAAACTTGTTGTTCGACTTTTACGAGCCGCTCTTGACAGAGAAGCAGCGGACGTTTCTCAAATATTATTTCCACGACGACTTCTCCCTTGGGGAAATTGCCGGCGAGTTCGGTATTAGCAGACAAGCGGTATACGAACACATCAAGCGCGCAGAACAAGTGCTTGAGAGCTATGAGGGCAAGTTAGGCTTGCTTGTAAGACATGAATCTCTTCAACAATTAACTGTGCAGCTTGTAAACAGCGTTAACGGGCTTTCCATTGCAGAGCAGGATAGGCAGGCGCTCATGAGTGTCATTGCACAATTTAAATTAGCCGAATAAAACATGAAGAATGGAGGTGACGGTACATGGCAGCATTTGAGAGCTTATCGAGTCGGCTTCAAAATGTGTTCAGCAAGCTGAGGGGCAAAGGCAAGGTTTCCGAGGATGATGTTAGCGAAGCAATGCGCGAAGTACGCTTGGCGCTTCTAGAGGCAGATGTTAACTTTAAAGTTGTGAAGGACTTTATTGCGAAGGTGAAGGAACGGGCTATCGGCTTGGATGTATCCAAGAGTTTCACGCCCGGCATGGTCGTCATCGATATCGTAAATAAAGAGCTGACCGAGCTGATGGGCGGCACGCAGAGCAAGCTGGTAAAGGCTAATAAGCCTCCGACAGTCATTATGATGGCGGGCTTGCAAGGTGCTGGTAAGACGACAACTTCAGGCAAGCTGGCAAAATTGCTTCAGAAGAGCAACAATAAGCCGCTTCTTATCGCTTGTGATATTTATCGTCCAGCTGCGATTAAGCAGCTCCAAGTGCTTGGTGAACAAATCAATGCGCCGGTCTTCTCCTTGGGTGATCAGACATCGCCTGTAGAGATTGCGCGTGCTGGACTACAGCATGCCAAAGAGAACGGCAATGACTATATCATCATTGACACCGCCGGTCGTTTACATATCGACGAAGAACTGATGGAAGAGCTTAAGCAAATTCATCAGGTTACGAAGCCGGATGAAGTTCTCCTCGTTGTAGATGCAATGACAGGACAAGATGCTGTAAACGTTGCGCAGAGCTTCCATGAACAGCTCGCTTTAACGGGTGTTGTACTGACTAAGCTGGATGGCGATACTCGCGGTGGCGCGGCGCTTTCGGTTAAAGCAGTTACAGGTTGTCCGATTAAATTCGCAGCAATGGGTGAGAAGATCGACTCCTTGGAGCCGTTCCATCCTGAGCGTATGGCTTCACGGATTCTCGGCATGGGCGACATGTTATCTCTGATCGAGAAAGCACAGTCGAACATCGATGCGGATAAAGCGAAGGAAATGGAACGTAAAATGCGCACTGCAGAGTTTACGTTCGACGATTTCCTTGAGCAGATGGAGCAGGTTCGCAATCTCGGACCGCTTGATCAAATTATGGATATGCTGCCCGGCATGAACAAGATGAAGGGCATGAAGGATATGAAGGTCGATGAGAAACAAATCGGCCGCGTCGAAGCTATTGTCCGCTCCATGACGAAAGAGGAGAAGCAAAAGCCAGAACTGCTTAATCACAGTCGCCGCAAGCGTGTAGCTGCTGGCAGCGGCACGACGATCGTGGAGGTTAACCGCCTCATCAAGCAGTTTGACGATATGAAAAAAATGATGAAGCAATTCTCATCGATGATGGGGCCGAAAGGACCAAAAGGCGGCAAAAAAGGCCTGAAAGGTATGCTCGGCAAAAATATGAAGTTCCCGTTTTAATAGCTGTTTACTCTTTGAAGGAGGTGAATTTTTATGGCAGTACGTATTCGTTTGAAAAGAATTGGTGCTCACAAAGCTCCTTTCTACCGCGTAGTAGTATCGGATTCCCGTTCGCCGCGTGATGGTCGTTTTATCGAAGAAATCGGTACTTATAACCCGGTTGCACAACCGGCTCAAGTTAAGATTGATGAAGAGAAAGCGCTAAAATGGTTGCAAACTGGAGCGCAAGCTTCTGATACAGTTCGTGACTTGCTTTCCAAAGCTGGTGTTCTTAAAAAGTTCCATGAGCTTAAGCAACAGAAATAACTGTTGAACAGCGGAGGGCCTTGAGATGAAAGAATTGATTCTTGTCATAGCGAAGGCATTGGTTGATCATCCTGATCAGGTGCTAATCAATGTGAAGGATGATGACCGTGGCACGATATACGAGCTTTCGGTTCACCCCGAGGATATCGGTAAAATCATCGGTAAACAGGGACGCATAGCGAAAGCGATTCGCACGGTAGTGACTTCTGCTTCCGTGAAATCGCAAAAGCGTGTTATCGTCGACATTATGTCATGATCACGCGGAGGCTTTTCATGAGTTCATTGAACTCATGGAAGGCCTCTTTTTTGATTTTTTAATTTGAAGATTCATGTTTTGGGATCACCACTAAGGCATTTTGCCCCGACATGCAATGGAGCAGCTAGCATTACCGTTCTTCAACATGGAACGTAGCCGTTTTTGCATGTATAATAAGGTTATACACATATGAAGGGCTGGTTGTAATGAACGAAAAATGGTTTACAGTTGGTAAAGTAGTTAATACGCACGGTATCCGGGGAGAATTGAAAATACTTTCACAAACGGATTTTGCAGATGTTCGATTCGCAGCTGGGAACAAGCTTCTTATGGTAAATGAGGAAAGCGGAGCATCGCTTGAAGTAAAAGTGATCAGCTCGCGCGCGAACAAAAACGTATACATATTGAAGCTGGAAGGCTTCACTGACATTAATGTAGTTGAGAAATATAAAGGCTGGGTACTAAAAATCTCTTCTGACCAGCAGCTCGAGCTGGAAGAAGGAGAATACTATTATCACGAAATTATAGGCTGCCGCGTTGTGACAGAGGAAGGCGAGGAGCTGGGCACGATATCGGAAATATTAAGTCCAGGCGCGAATGATGTATGGGTTGTGGATCGTCCAAAGGGCTCTGGAAAACAGCTGTTATTGCCTGTAATCGATGATGTATTAGTCAACGTCGATACAAAAGAGAAAATCGTAACGGTCCATTTGATGGAAGGATTGATTTAACCGATGAAAATAGATGTGCTGACGCTGTTTCCTGAAATGTTCGATGGCGTGTTCAATTCGAGCATTCTAGGAAAAGCGAAAGAGAAGGGGATCGTATCCCCTCAAGCAATCAACTTCCGTGCCTATTCAGGGAATAAGCATAACACGGTTGACGATTATCCATACGGCGGCGGCGGCGGTATGGTATTGAAGCCTGATCCGGTATTTGCTGCTGTTGAGGATTTAAAGGTGGATGACAATATAAAGCCGCGTGTTATCCTTCTTTGCCCGCAAGGAGCACAGTTTACACAGAAGAAGGCTGAAGAGCTTGCAAAGGAACAGCATTTGGTTCTTATTTGCGGACATTATGAAGGCTATGACGAGCGTATACGCGAGCATCTCGTGACGGACGAGCTTTCGATTGGTGATTACGTACTAACGGGTGGAGAAATACCAGCGATGGTACTCATAGATAGCGTTGTTAGATTGCTGCCAGGCGTACTTGGCAATGAAACTTCTGCGGTCACCGATTCTTATAGCACAGGTTTGCTCGAGCATCCGCATTACACACGCCCGGCTTCGTTCCGTGGCTGGGATGTTCCGGAAGTCCTTATATCCGGACATCATGCAAATATTGAGGTATGGCGTCGCGAGCAGTCGCTGCTGCGGACGCTGCAGCGCCGTCCTGACCTTCTGAGGAGCGCTCCTCTCACAGACAAGGAGCGTAAGTGGGTAGCTGCTCAATTGAAGCAGGAGCCGCATAAGACAAGCAGATAGAACGACCCTAGCTAATAAACAAAGCCGCAACGACATTCGTTGCGGCTTTGTTTATTAGAAGAGATCGATTATGGCGTATAAAAATTTTGGGTATAATATACTTTATAGGTTCCTCCTAAGGCAACACCAGTACCTAGGCGCTCAAGCTTGCTGTTTAGCAGTACTTCCCGGTGCCCTTCTTTGGAATTGACCCAGCCATAGTGAGCAAAGATGCTGTTTGTATATCCGGCTGCTATGTTTTCAGCAGCGGAATGGTATTTAACGCCTTTTGCCTTCATGCGGTCAAAGGGAGACGAGCCGTCTGGATTGTTATGGTCAAAAAATTGGCGTGTACTCATATCGTTGCTATGGCTGTGTGCTGAGGCAGCAGCGAGCTTGTCCCATTGGAGCAGAGGAATCCTCCGAACAGCGCGTTCCGCGTTCGTTAGATCGAAGAGCTGCTGTTCATATGCAGCTGCAAGTTTGGATGTATTAACTGACTTTAACGCCGTGGACTTGGAAATGGCTTGATCCATTTGCATCATGCCAGCAATTTTGTTTCCGCCTAATCTGTCAATAAAGAGAACGGTATGTACGTTTTTTGTGGTGTAAGCGTAGAAGTCGTCTTTTGCCTCAGCTTTGCTCACACTGTCAATCATCTTTTTAGCATTTTCAATCGTTTGACCGACTTGGATGCCTGATTTCATTGCCCAGCTATCTTTTGCATTGGAGAAAAGGGCGATTACAAGGTCGTTTTGGATGCCGAACATCATGTAATTGGTATAGCTGCTATTATAGATGTGCCAAGAGAAGCCATACTCGCTTGGATCGATCCTTGACGGTTTTCCGAGCGTTTGTTGAAGTGTTTGGAGGGTATCGTTTAGTGTTATTTCATGAAGTCGATCACTTGTTTTTGGAATTTTCACTTTGGATAAAGCATTGGAATGAAGTTTCAGGTTATAGAAAAACGTCAGCGCCTCCGCGCGAGTAAGCTTACCATCTGGGATGAAGCCGCTAACGGTGGCAGAGGTTCGGCCGTTCGATATTTTTTCATCAAGCAGCCATTGGATAGCGCTTTGCTCTGTAAATGCTTTGCCATTGGCAGCAGAAGCAAGCAGTAGAGCAGCTTGTCCACGCCGGAATTCGACATTTTGCGATGAGCTGTTGATTGGCCAACCGAGATTATTCGCATAATCGTAATAAGGCTTGGACCAATTATTGGTGCTGGATGATGATTCAGTAACTAATCCATAGGCTCTCAGGAGCATAGCGAGAAATTCAGCTTCATTAACGACCTTGTTAGGTTTGAAGGAGTTATCCCCATAACCTTGAGCTAATTTCTGATCGATTGCCCATGAGATATAGGAGCTAGCCCAGTGCCCATTGGTATCTTTAAAAGTCAAAGGTTCGGCAGAGGTTTGTAATGGTGCTGAGATGGCTAATAATAATAGTACAGCAGTGATTCCCCCTTTGGTTTTACTTAAAAAAGATGGTTTATTATGGTACAAATTTATCACCTCTTCATGTCGGTGTTTGTCATCATTTAGTATACATGATTTAGGAATAAAAAAATCGTGTTGTATTATTGGGCTGGCTATGGTAAAATTTCTAATGTTGTTCGTAAAGTCGGACGGTCCGCTATCAGCGATGAACCGATTCAGAGGAATCCGGTGAGCTTATAAGAACGTCTATGGTGGAAGGAGTGAATCAAATGAATCTTTTGCAAACAATTGCGCAAGAAAATCTGCGCCAAGGTCTACCGAACTTTCGTCCAGGTGACACGCTAAAAGTTCATGTAAAAGTTATCGAGGGAACTCGTGAGCGTATCCAATTGTTCGAAGGCGTTGTAATCAAACGTCGCGGCGGTGGAATCAGCGAAACTTTTACAGTGCGTAAAATTTCCTACGGTGTTGGTGTGGAAAGAACTTTCCCGCTTAACTCGCCTAAAATCGAAAAAATCGAAGTGGCTCGCCGTGGTAAAGTACGTCGCGCGAAATTGTACTACCTACGTAGTCTTCGCGGAAAAGCTGCTCGTATTAAAGAAATTCGTTAAGAACAAACGACAAGAGGGGCTTGCGCAAACAAGCTCCTTTTCGTTTTTTCTCTAAGGTCATTTACATATTACAGCATATGGGAAGAAGGCGGACTGAGTGGACTCACAGCAGCGAAATGACGGGCTGGATAATGGCAATGATCATGAATTGAAAAATACACAGGAACATGCGGACATTGAGCAGAATTTACCAAACCGTGCAGCAGCCCATGCATCCGGCTCAGGAAAACAGGGTGGAGCTTATAAAGAAGTCGTAGAATGGATCAAGGCTCTAGTCATTGCGGTCGTTCTCGTATTTCTTATTCGTCAATTTTTGTTTTCACCATTCATCGTCGACGGACCTTCCATGAAGCCTAATTTCGAGACCGGCGAACGATTAATAGTAAATAAGATTTTGTATACGATACGCGAGCCGAAATTTGGAGAGGTCGTTGTGTTCGATGTCCCAGAGCAAGGCCGTAAATTTATAAAACGAGTGATTGGCGTACCGGGTGATAAAATTCGACTCGAAGGCGACGACCTCTATATTAATGATAAAAAAATAGACGAGCCTTATTTAAAAGAAGCTATTGAGGCAGCACATGCCGAAGGCAAGCTATACAATGAAAAAGGAATTAATTCCGATGTGTCTGAAATTACAGTACCAGAGGACACAATCTTTGCACTTGGCGACAATCGCAGCGACAGCACAGATAGCAGGGTTATCGGATTTGTATCGGATAAAGAGGTTGTTGGACGCGCTGATATTATTTTTTGGCCGCTGAACAAACTAGAGTTTATAAAGCACTGGACTAAATGAGGTGAGTAAATGACCATTCAATGGTTTCCGGGTCATATGACGCGGGCGAAACGGCAAATACAAGACAAGCTCAAACTAATCGATCTTGCCATCGAACTATTGGATGCACGGGTTCCGCTTTCTAGCCGTAATCCGATGATTGAGGAAATTTTGAACGGAAAGCCAAGATTGATTGTATTGAACAAATCTGACTTGGCCGATCCAAAAACAACAGAGCAATGGATGGCTTATTTCCGTAATGAAGGCCATGAATCGATCGCAATTGATTCCTCTACAGGCACGAAGGTAAATGAGGTTCCACTCAAAGCAAAGCAAATTTTGCATGAGAAAATTGCACGTCAAATTGCAAAAGGAATAAATCCGCGTGCGATTCGCGGGCTTATTGTAGGTATACCGAATGTCGGGAAATCCACGTTGATCAACAAGCTCGCTGGACGCGCTATTGCTTTAACCGGTGATCGCCCAGGCGTTACAAAGGGGCAACAATGGATTAAGATTGGAACTGAAATGGAATTGCTCGATACGCCGGGCATATTGTGGCCAAAGTTTGAGGATGAGCTCGTCGGATACAGGCTTGCAATGACAGGTGCAATTAGAGAGCAAATTTTGAACGTTGACGATATCGCATTTTTTGCGATGCGTGAGCTAGTAGATCGTTACTGGCCTAACATGAAAGAACGTTATGAGTTGGATACGCCTCCTAAGGATGTTTCTGATTCAGATGAGATCGTGCGTGTGATGGAAGATATCGGACGTCGAAGAGGTTGTCTAGTGAGTGGTGGACACGTCGATCTGGAGAAGACATCCGGAATCATTTTGCGTGATTTGCGCTCAGGCAAGCTAGGAAGAATTACGCTCGAAGCGCCACCTTATTGATGTGAAACGGGGGAACGTAACGTGCTGCAATATGAACAGTCGTTATGGCAAGAAGGATATAAAGCGATTGCTGGTGTGGATGAGGTAGGCCGCGGATGCTTGTTCGGAGACGTCGTTGCAGCTGCAGTTATTTTACCGCCAGGACTAGTAATCGAGGGAGTAAACGACTCAAAGAAGCTTTCCGAGAAAAAGCGTGACCAGCTATATGATATTATTTTGCAGGAATGTGTCGCTTGGTCGGCTGCTCGTGTTGATGCTGAAACCGTTGATCGAATCAATATTAAGCAGGCAGCTAGGCTTGCAATGAAAATTGCAGTGGAATCCTTGCAGATTCCTTCCGACTACTTACTTATTGATGCGGAGAAGGTCGATGTCAGTCTGCCACAGCTCTCGATCATTAAAGGCGATGCTACAAGCCAATCTATTGCCGCTGCGTCTATCGTAGCAAAGGTGACGCGCGATAGGCTATGCATGACAGAATGGGAACAGGAATACCCTGCTTATGGAATTGCTATACACAAAGGATATGCGACTAAGCTGCATCGGGAGCGATTGCTTGCGAATGGGCCAAGCCCATTGCATCGCAGGTCTTTTCTGGGCAATTTGTTTACTGAGGAGCAGCTGCAACTCTTCTAGTTATTCCTTACAAAAGAAGCTATATGACGCTCGATTGATTGTGCGAGGCAAAGGATGCCTAGTGTAATTATCGGGCGTTATTTTGTTTTATGGCTATTTTTTGGAATGAATGGCTACAAGCTTTGCTCATTATGACCGATATAAGGCTTATAGGTTCAATGAAGTCGTATATGCTTATGTATGGAGCTCGCTTACGCGCATAGAGCAAACGCATAGAATGGCGCTGGAGCAACGGAGGCGATTTAACAAATGAATATAAGTCAAATGATGCGAAGCTTCTTGGGAGAGGCTTCTAGTGCGGATACAAGAGCTGTAGAACTCAAAGTTGGACAAGTGGTACGAGGTGTGATCCTGCAGGTCATGGAAAATAACGAGGCACTTGTTCAAATTAATGGTGTTCAGGTCCGAGCAAAGCTGGAGCTGCCGCTTCAAGTGGGTCAATCCGCAATGCTGCAGGTACAGCCACAATCCAGCGGAGCTCTTGTTACGCTAAAGCAAGTAGAGCCAGGGCAAGTGGGATTGCCGGATGATACATTCAAGGAATGGGCTAAGCAGCTAGCATTGCCTGAGCAGAAATGGGCTGCTCAGCTCGTAAAGGATTTGCGGAAAGAAGGCGTTATTCTGAACCGCGAGGTTGCTCAGGCATTCCAGCAAGCTGCCGCTGCCATGCCAGCAGGTGCAGATGCGGAGCAGTGGATGCAGTCCGCCGCTGCAACGTTTAAGCGAGGTTTGCCTATGACAGGTGCTACAGTAGGTGCGATGCAGCAAGTGATGTTCGGACGCAGTGCGCACGAGCTGTTAGAAACCTTGCAACAGCAAATTACTTCGTTCACAAACGTTTCGGATGAAGGAACGGTTGAAACAAAGGCTGCAACTCAAGCAGCTATGCGTGTGCAAGCGCTATTGACGGAAGGTTTGGAGCTGCTTCGTGGAGCGACTGCTGAGCTTGAAACCTCACGATCAGGAGAAGCTGCTTTAAAGGAAATGACGACTGCTAAGCCATTGAACGCACAAATAGCCAAAACGGATTTGCCGCAGGCGAATGCAGTAAACATCTCTATGCCAGAGGACGATGGTCCTGAACAACAAGCTAACCCTCAAGCGATAAGAGCGGCAGCCAGTCCGCCAAGTCAGCCCAATTGGCTTGGACAGATGATGAAATGGATGGGCGTCGATCATGAGCTTCAGCTAGCCAAAGTATTTACGGCGGATACTGGGACGGGACAATCAGCGCCGTCTTCACAGTCTGCAGCAGCAGATCATGCAAATGCTGCAAAGCCAGCGGCAGCAGTGCCCCAACCTTCAAGCCAAATGCAGCAAAGTCCACTCGTTGATGCAAGCACCAAGGACGCAGCTCAGACGATTATACCCGCAAAAGCTGCTGAGGTTGAAGCTGCTGAACCCCAGCAAGTAAGGCTTCCGGACCATAAGAATATTGTTGAACGTGCGGCATTAGCTGTTCTTTCTACTGTTGCAGATAACATGCCAATGACGGATTCTTCTCCGCCTGCTCAGCAGGAATCATTGAAAAGCGCATTGCTAGCTCTTGTTTCATCAGATCATACCCCTCCAGCTATCAAGGAGACAGCGCAGCAGCTCGTTCAACAAATAACGGGACAGCAGCTTTTGCTCACTCCTGAACGCAACAGCTCGGTGCTGACGCATGTGACAATGTTTATTCCAATCAATAACGCAGACGGAAAACAAACCGCCTCTGTTCATATTCAGACAAGAAGAGGGCGAAAAGGCGAGCTGGACTCTTCCAATTGCAGACTGCTGTTTAATCTATCGATGAATACGCTGGGTGATACGATGGTTGATGTAAATGTCATGGACAAAATTGTTAGTTTGAATTTGTGGAATGATCATCCCGCCATTTCAACGCTTGCTGAAGGTTCTCGTAATGAAATTGCGACCAGCCTGCAGCAAGCAGGTTATCAGCTGCTTTCACTACGTACGACGCCGCTGCCTAAAGCAGGAGAATCAAAGCTGGTAGAAGCGTCAGCAGCAGCAGCAGTTAAGAGCCAACAAATGACCGATATAAGCTCTTTTGCTTCAAATCGCTACAAAGGAGTCGATTATCGCATATGAGCAGCGATCAGGGAACTAATCCGCCACGAGCAAAAGTCAGGAAAGCTGTCGCTTTAAAATACGAGCCAGGTGAGCGAACGGCTCCGGTAATGGTTGCTAAAGGGAAAGGTCATTTGGCGGATCTCATCCTTGAGAAAGCGAAGGAAAATGGCATTCCTGTTCAAGAAGACTCCTCGTTAGTAGAAGTGCTCTCCAAGCTTGATGTCGATCAGGAAATTCCGAATGAGCTGTATACACTAGTCGCGGAGATTTTGAGTTTCGTCTATCGTTCTGATCGTAAAGCGAGGGATATGATTGATGGTTGAGGCTGATGGCAGAGCGGAGCGGATACGTAAACGCGATACAAGGAAGGCTACAGGTGAGCAGGGCGAGGAAGCTGCCTGTTTGTATCTAATAGAAGCGAAATATTGTATTCTGAGCAGGAATTGGCGCTGCCGCACTGGAGAAATTGATATTATTGCCGAACAGTCTGATAGACTCGTATTTATTGAAGTGCGTACGAGAAAAGATGGCGGTAGATTCGGCACAGCCGCAGAGTCGGTGGATCATCGTAAGCAGCAAAAGGTAAGGGACGCAGCTCAAGTATATTTGCGCAGTGTTGGGCGTTCAGGTGCATCCGTTCGATTCGATGTTATTGCGATATTGATAAGCCGAATGGATGAAACCATCACTTCCTTCAAGCATTATGAGGGAGCATTCTAGCAAAAAAATGAAATGGGCTTTCTCTGGCAGGTTGTAACCAGCAGAGAAAGCCTATTTTTTATTATGGAAGCGGTTTGTCCAGCCCGCGATATTGAATGGCTTCTGCGATATGCGCTGTATCAACCGTATCGCTCGCTTCAAGATCGGCTATAGTGCGAGCAAGCTTCAGCATGCGGTCATATGCCCGCATGCTGATACCAAGTGCTTCAAAAGCGTTTTCCAGCAGACTGACGGCTTCAGGCTTTATATTTACAGATCTCCGAAGGGCAGCACCTGTTTGTGCTCCTATGTTTTTAAGACCGATATTTGCAGTGCGATCTTGTTGAAAGGCATATGAACCCAGCACCAACTGCCTCATTTGAGCGGTATTAAGTGATGGACCAGTTAAAGCCTGGTCTAAAGAAATGGGCCGTGGCACTTCAAGCTGCAAATCTATTCGGTCAAGCAAAGGGCCTGATATCTTGGATCGATAACGGCTAATGAGAGTTGCACTGCAAGTGCAGCGCTTATCCCCTTGTTCATGCCCATAGTAACCGCATGGACATGGATTGAAGGATGCAGCGAGCATAATGCTTGCAGGAAACTGAAACACCGCTTTGGAGCGGGATATCGTGACGATTCGATCCTCAAGCGGCTGTCGCATAACTTCCAGCACTTGCCTTGGAAACTCAGGCAGTTCATCAAGAAAGAGGATACCGCGATGAGCGAGTGTTACCTCTCCAGGCTTCGGGATCGAGCCGCCTCCGATCAGCCCGCCGGCTGATATCGTATGGTGCGGAGCACGGAAGGGTGGATGTGTAATGAGGCCGTGGGAGCTATCCAGCAGTTTGCCAGCCACACTGTAAATTTTCGTAACCTCAAGTGCTTCTTGTTCGTTCAATAAAGGCAATATCCCCGGTAGACGCCGAATCATCATAGTTTTACCTGTACCTGGAGGCCCACTGAGTAAAATATTGTGTTTTCCGGCTGCAGCTATGAGCATTGCTCGCTTGGCTTGATGTTGGCCAATAACATCTCCATAATCACCGATTTCATCTTGTTTATCCATATACGCTTTGTTTTGGCTTTGACTGAAAGTGGTATCTTTCCTTTGATCGACACGGATATCATTCCAGTCTGTTTGTTTCTTTTTGAGTAAATCCAGCTCGTTCAAGTGGCTTAATGCAAACAATTCCATATCAGAAATCCAGACTGCCTCCTTAACATTGGCGACCGGCAGCAAGACACGCTTAAAGCCAAGTCGTTTGGCTTGCTCAATCATGGCCAGTACACCGGCAACCGGACGGACATTGCCATTTAGTGAGAGCTCACCTAGAAGCAGCGTGCTCTCAAAGGGGACAGCGCTAATTTGACCGCTTGCAGTTAAGATTCCCGCCGCAATGGCCAAATCAAAGGATGTGCCTTCTTTGCGCAAGTCGGCAGGAGCTAGATTAACTGTAATTCTATCCATAGGAAAAGTAAAACCACTGTTTTTAAGAGCCGCTCTTACTCGTTCAACCGATTCACGGACTGCAGGATCAGGGAGTCCGACAACGTTGATTTGCGGCAAACCACTGGAAATATCAACCTCTACCGAAATGCTTTTTCCATCAACCCCATATACACTTGCGCTCTGAATTAAACTAAACACGACAAAAAGCACCCCCATATGTGTGAATGAAGGTGCTTCCTTACGATTCCGTTCCATCGTTATGAATTTGCCAATATCATAGTTTAGTTGTCTTCTTATTGTCAATAAATAAAAAGTTTCGGGTATGAATTTTAGGATTGGGTCATACTAAATGGCGTGGTATTTTCCCTTATGAAACGAGCATTCCAGCTGGTTTTATTGCTTTAATCTCAATTTGAGATGAAACCCATATCAAAAAAGCCGTATTAATTATGTGTGAAAGTAAGGTAACTGTCGGGGAAAGGTGCTACAATAATAGAGGTTTGTGTACATATGACTGATTTCAGTCTGTGAAATGGAGGATTTCAACAATGAATATCCATGAATATCAAGGGAAAGCGGTCCTTAAACAGTATGGTGTCGTCGTACCTGAAGGTAGAGTAGCCTTCACTGTAGACGAAGCTGTTGAAGCGGCTAAATCGCTCGGAACAAAGGTTGTTGTCGTGAAAGCGCAAATTCACGCTGGCGGCCGTGGTAAAGCGGGCGGAGTTAAAGTAGCAAAAAATCTTGATGAGGTGCGCGCTTATGCTAGTGAGATTCTAGGCAAAGTGCTCGTTACACATCAAACAGGTCCAGAAGGCAAAGAAGTCAAACGTCTTCTGATCGAAGAAGGCTGTGACATTAAGAAAGAATATTATATCGGCGTAGTATTAGACCGCGGTACGGGTCGTGTCGTTATGATGGCTTCGGAAGAGGGCGGCACTGAGATTGAAGAAGTTGCTGAGCACTCCCCGGAGAAAATTATTAAGGAGATCGTTGATCCAGCTGTTGGCTTGCAAGCGTTCCAAGCGCGCAAACTAGCTTATGCAATCAACATTCCTAATGAGCTTGTTAACAAAGCAGTTAAGTTCATGATTTCTCTATACACAGCTTTTGTAGAGAAAGATGCATCCATTGCAGAAATCAATCCGCTTGTTGTAACTGGCGACGGACAAGTTATTGCTCTTGATGCGAAACTGAACTTCGACTCTAACGCTCTTTATCGTCACAAAGATATCGTTGAGCTTCGCGATTTGGAAGAAGAAGACGCGAAAGAAATTGAAGCGTCCAAATACGACCTTAGCTACATCGCTCTTGACGGCAACATCGGTTGCTTGGTCAACGGTGCAGGCCTTGCGATGGCGACAATGGATATTATCAAATATTACGGCGGCGACCCTGCTAACTTCCTTGACGTAGGGGGCGGTGCTACAGCTGAGAAAGTAACTGAAGCGTTCAAAATCATTTTGTCTGATGAGAAAGTTAAAGGTATTTTCGTTAACATTTTCGGTGGCATTATGCGTTGTGACGTTATTGCTAATGGTGTTGTCGAAGCTGCGAAGCAAGTCGGTCTTGACCGTCCGCTCGTTGTTCGTCTAGAAGGTACTAACGTAGACCTCGGCAAAAACATTTTGAAAGAATCGGGATTGAACATCGTGGCTGCGGATTCCATGGCGGACGGCGCGCAGAAGATTGTCGCTCTCGTGAAATAAGATAACTTGCTGTGTGGCTATAGCCGCATACGAATTCATTCAGGGGATGTGAGTTAAGAGTGAGCATTTTGGTTAATAAAGATACAAAAGTCATTACCCAAGGTATTACAGGAGCAACTGGCTTGTTCCATACCAAAGGCGGATTGGAATACGGTACGCAAATGGTCGGCGGCGTAACACCTGGCAAAGGTGGCACGAACGTTGATATTACACTTGATAACGGCACGCTCGTATCATTGCCTGTTTTCAACACGGTTGCTCAAGCTAAAGCTGCTACTGGCGCTAATGCTTCAGTTATCTATGTACCACCTGCATTTGCTGCAGATGCAATCATGGAAGCTGTTGACGCTGAGCTTGATCTTGTTATCTGTATTACAGAAGGCATTCCCGTGCTTGATATGGTAAAAGTTAAGCGTTACATGGACGGCAGCAAAACCGTTCTTATCGGACCAAACTGCCCAGGCGTTATTACGCCGGATGAATGTAAAATTGGTATTATGCCTGGTTACATTCATACCGCTGGACATGTTGGCGTAATTTCTCGCTCCGGAACTTTGACTTATGAAGCGGTTCATCAATTGACGACTCGTGGAATTGGTCAATCTTCTGCAGTAGGAATCGGCGGCGACCCGGTTAAAGGCTCTGAGTTTATCGATATCTTGAATCTTTTCAATGAAGATCCAGATACCTACGCAGTAATCATGATTGGTGAAATCGGCGGTACGGCAGAGGAAGAAGCTGCTGAGTGGATTAAAGCCAACATGAAAAAACCAGTTGTCGGCTTCATCGGCGGCGCAACAGCGCCTCCAGGCAAACGGATGGGACATGCTGGCGCAATCATTTCTGGCGGTAAAGGAACAGCTGCTGAAAAAATAGCAACGCTTGAAGCTTGCGGCATTAAAGTAGCTCCAACACCATCCGAAATGGGTTCAACGCTCGTAAGTGTTCTTGAAGAGCAAGGCCTTCTTGAAAAATGTATTACACGCAAATAATTGTATAGTTTGATCTAAGGTAAGCAACCTTTCAACGACCCGAAAACGGGAGTTGGAAGGTTGCTTTTTTTATTGCGGATTGCCATTATTTTATCGGCTGACTTGCATTCTTATGCTATGTACCGCACAATAGATAAGTATGCAGGCCAGCCCGAGTTGAGAAGGGGCTTGGTTTAGATGACTAAAAATCTAGATATTCGTAGACAAATGGTTATTGCCTTTCACGAAATTCCTGGTATTGGATGGCATGCTATTCAAAAAGCCGTTCAACATCAATTTTGGAATAAACGAACATGGAGCATAGAGGATTTACTTGCTATAGGCCTTCATCGAGGCCAAGCAAAAGCAGCGGCAGAGCGTTATGCTGAGCAGCCATGGATTTTGACAGAAGATCCGTCGGAAGCAATTGCCGCAGTCAATGCAATCGCATTGACACCATATGATTCCGCATATCCGAAAATTTTAAGAGAAATTGCACAGCCGCCTTGGGTCTTATATGCTAGAGGTCGACTGGAGCTGCTGCAGCGCCCCGCAATAGCGGTGGTGGGTACGAGAGTGCCGAGCGCATACGGCAGACAATCTGCAACTACACTTGCACAGGAGCTATCCTCTGCGGGTTTAACGGTGGTAAGTGGCTTAGCAAAAGGCGTCGATAGCAAAGCCCATGAAGCAGCACTGTATGGAGCGGGAGGAACGATTGCTGTTCTGCCTACACCTATTGATAAGTGTTATCCGTCTGAGAATCAATCATTATTTCATAAAATTTCCGAACATGGCTTGCTCGTATCAGAAACCCCGATCGGTACTCCGCTGCACCCGGGACAATTTCCTCAGCGCAACCGCATTATTGCGGCATTGTCGGTAGGAACGGTCATTGTGGAGGGGGCAACAAAAAGCGGTTCTCTGATTACAGCACAGCATGCAATGGACATGTCTCGGGAGTTGTTTGCTATACCCGGTCCAAACTCATCGCCAAAAAGCGACGGGCCAAATGGACTCATCAAGCGCGGAGAAGCAAAGCTTATCAGCAGCGTTGACGATATTATTGATGAATTGAATTGGCTGCCGGAAGCACTTAAAGCTTACAAGGAAGCAGATAATACGAGCAAGTCCAAACAGGAATCAAATGGTGCTGAGCTAACGCCAGAAGAGAATAAATTAATCGGTTTTTTGCGAGATCAGCCATTATCTATCAATGAGTTGCACGAGCTCTCAGCCTTCCCGTTTGGACATTTGAACGCACTTCTGCTAAATTTATGTATAAAACGCAAAATTGAATTGCAGCACGGGTCAATATATATTGCTTTATAGCTTGCAATGGAGAGAGGAGGCGCCTTACATGGCAGATTCTTTAGTTATCGTCGAATCACCCGCAAAAGCCAAAACGATAGGAAAATATCTTGGCAGTAAATATATCGTTAAAGCTTCTATGGGACATATTCGCGATTTGCCCAAAAGCCAGATCGGCGTCGAGGTTGAAAATGATTTTAATCCTAAATACATAACAATCCGTGGCAAAGGCAGCATTCTCAAGGAATTGAAGGATGCCAGCAAAAAAGTAAAACATGTCTTTCTAGCAGCCGATCCGGATCGCGAAGGTGAAGCGATTGCTTGGCATTTGGCGCATTATTTGGAGCTTGATGAGACCGATACTTGCCGCGTTGTATTTAATGAAATTACGAAGCAGGCCGTGAAGGATGCTTTTAAGACGCCGCGCAAAATTAATATGGATTTAGTTAACGCTCAGCAGGCAAGACGGATTTTGGATCGATTAGTTGGTTACAAGATCAGTCCGCTTCTGTGGAAGAAAGTGAAAAAGGGCTTGTCAGCGGGCAGGGTTCAATCGGTTGCGGTTAAGCTCATTATCGATCGTGAAAATGAAATCGATGCATTCATTCCTGAGGAATACTGGTCCATTACCGCGAAACTGGCTCATGCTGGAATTCCATTTGATGCGAAATATCATTCCATAAATGGAGAAAAACGCGAGTTAGGCAAGGAAGCGGACGTTCAGGAAGTTCTTCAAGCGATGAAGGGCAGCAAGCTCACCGTCTCTGACGTGAGAGAGAAGGAACGTTTGCGCAATCCTGCGCCACCATTTATTACAAGCTCACTTCAGCAGGAAGCGGCAAGGAAGCTAGGTTTCCGCGCGTCTAAGACGATGTCTGTTGCACAGCAGCTGTATGAAGGTGTTGAGCTTGGAAAAGAAGGCACAGTCGGTTTAATTACCTATATGAGAACCGATTCCACGCGTATATCGCCTATCGCACAGGAAGAAGCGAAGGAATTCATTACTGAAAAGTATGGCGAGGCTTTTGTGCCTGAACAACCACGTATTTATACAAAGAAAAACAGCAATGCTCAAGACGCGCATGAAGCGATTCGTCCAACGTCCATTTTGAGAGACCCCGAATCAATGAAACCGTTCTTGAGTCGTGATCAGCTGAGGCTGTATAAGCTCGTATGGGAACGTTTCGTTTCAAGTCAAATGCAATCAGCTGTGCTCGACACGATGACAGTTGACTTGCAGGCAGGCGATACGATTTTTAGAGCTACGGGCTCAAAAGTGAAATTTGCCGGTTTTATGAAGGTATATGTGGAAGGCAATGATGATGGCACGGTTGAAGAGCATAAGTTTTTACCGCCGCTAGCTGCTGGTGATGTCATTCAATCAGAATCAATTGATCCAAAACAGCATTTCACTCAGCCGCCGCCAAGGTTTACTGAAGCACGGCTGGTAAAGACGCTTGAAGAGCTCGGAATAGGACGTCCAAGTACGTATGCGCCTACACTGGAAACGATTCAGAAGCGTGGATACATTGCTATGGAAGAGAAAAAATTTATGCCGACTGAGCTTGGCGACCTGGTCATTCAGCTCATGGAGGAGTTTTTTCCGGAAATTCTGGATGCTGAATTTACAGCAAACATGGAAGGAAACCTCGACCATGTGGAAGAAGGCACTGAGGATTGGGTAAAAGTGCTAGCTAATTTTTACGAATCCTTTGAGAAAAGACTAGAAGTTGCCGAAGATGAAATGAAGGAAATAGAAATTCAAGATGAAGTGTCTGATGAGATTTGTGAGAAGTGCGGACGCCACTTAGTCTACAAGATGGGTCGATTCGGCAAGTTTCTTGCGTGCTCGGGCTTTCCGGATTGCCGCAATACGAAACCGATCGTCAAAGATATCGGCGTGACATGTCCGAAATGCGCTGAAGGCAAAATCATCGAGCGTCGGAGTAAAAAAGGACGTATATTCTATGGCTGTGATCAATATCCTGGCTGTGATTATGTGTCGTGGGACAAACCGACGAATAAGCCTTGCCCGCAATGTGGGGAGTCTAAGCTAGTTGAGAAGCGCAATCGTAGTGGAGCAAAGCTGCTCTGCCCAACATGCGACTATTCAGAAGAGGTTTTGGATGAAGACGAGCAGGGTACGGATATGGAATAAAGAAACATCACATTTGGCTTATGATGAATGGCGCTATATAAAACAAGGCTAACTGCAAATGTATGACAACGCTGTCCCCGTCCTCCCTCGAAACAGGGAGGACACCGTTGTAATCGGACAGTTCGTTCACAATAACCCTCCTAAACCTCGGGAGGGTTTAACGATCGTTGATTTGAAACGTCGAAGTATCATGTATTTAACGCGACAACTGTGACGAATATCCTTGTTAAACAAACTTGGTTTGTGAAAAAAAACATTTTAAGCTTCGTAAAGGCACCCTGCACAAATTGCAAGATGAAACGGACAATTGTTCGGAGTTGATGGATTGCATTGCGGAAATGCAGTTTATACGGCTTTAAATGAGGAATCTGGAGCAGGGTCGATATGACACCGCAAAACGAGCAAGTTTTTTAATATATTTATGGAGCTAGAAATGCTGTAGGAATAATCTGCTTTCAATTAAGCCAATATTCAAAGAACTTAACTATTCAATAGAGTCCGCACGTTAACGAAGCTTGTTGCGACCCTCATAACATTAAAGCTGCTATAGCATTTTTTAACGTTCGAGTTGTTCAAATGACTAGCTGTAACTACTCATTGGGAGTTAATAACTTATAAATACGAATAAACTGAATTATATCTTGAAAGGATTGAATATATTTTGTCACAACCACAAAAAGTAACCGTCATTGGAGCAGGTCTAGCAGGCAGCGAGGCAGCATGGCAAATCGCATCACAAGGAGTACCTGTCGTTTTATATGAAATGCGTCCAGTCACAAAAACACCTGCTCATCATACAAATCAATTCGCAGAACTTGTTTGCAGCAATAGCTTGCGTTCCAACGGTCTGGCAAATGCTGTTGGCGTATTAAAGGAAGAAATGCGCCGACTAGACTCGCTTATTTTGAGCTGTGCCGATCAGCACGCTGTACCGGCAGGAGGAGCGCTGGCGGTTGACCGCGATGGTTTTTCTGGTGAAGTTACTCGTAGACTTCATGAGCATCCGCTAGTGGAAGTGCGGAATGAAGAAGTAACAGAGATTCCTAAAGACGGAATTGTTGTTATTGCTACAGGTCCGCTAACGGCACCAGGCTTATCTTCACAGATTCAAGAGCTGCTTGGCGAGGAGTATTTTTATTTCTATGATGCTGCGGCACCAATCGTCGAAAAAGATTCCATTGATATGAGCAAGGTTTATCTAGCATCTCGTTATGATAAAGGTGAAGCTGCTTATTTGAACTGCCCGATGACAGAAGAAGAGTTTGAAATTTTCCACGAAGCACTGACAACGGCCGAGAAAGCAGAAGTAAAGGATTTTGAAAAGGAAGTTTACTTTGAAGGCTGTATGCCGATTGAGATTATGGCGAGCAGAGGTAAACAAACGGTCTTGTTTGGACCAATGAAGCCGGTTGGACTTATTAATCCACATACGGGCGAGCTGCCACATGCTGTAATCCAACTTCGTCAGGATAACGCGGCAGGAACGCTATATAATTTGGTTGGTTTTCAGACACATCTGAAATGGGGAGAGCAAAAACGCGTCTTCTCATTAATACCAGGCCTAGAAAATGCAGAGTTTGTGCGTTTCGGTGTTATGCATCGCAACACGTTTATCAATTCACCACGATTGCTTAAGCCAACCTATCAGCTTAACAACCGTGAGACGTTATTTTTTGCAGGCCAAATGACCGGTGTTGAAGGTTATGTGGAATCTGCTGCTTCTGGTTTGATTGCCGGCATCAACGCTGCAAGACTAGCTCGAGATCTTGAGCCGCTCGTTTTGCCTGAGCAAACAACGCTTGGCAGTATGGCTCATTATATTACAACAGCTGATTTCAAGCATTTTCAACCGATGAATGCTAATTTCGGTTTATTTCCACCGCTTGAGAAGAAGATCCGCAGCAAAAAAGAAAAGAACGAGATGATCGCGAATCGCGCTCTGGAAGGTATTGAGCAATTTAAAAAGGAACATTTGCAATAATGTTTCGTAATGAAGGCATGGCAATTTAATTTATTTTGGAACCTTGAGGAGGCAAAGCAATGGAAATGCAATTTCACGCAACTACGATTTGCGCAGTTCGTCATGAGGGTAAAGGTGCAATTGCCGGGGATGGTCAGGTCACTTTTGGGAATAGCATGGTCATGAAAAACTCTGCGAAAAAAGTAAGAAGGCTCTACCGCGGTCAAGTCGTCGCAGGTTTTGCAGGATCAGTTGCAGATGCCATTACTTTGTTCGAAAAGTTTGAGGCTAAGCTGGAGGAGCATCACGGCAACTTACAACGCTCTGCTGTTGAGCTTGCTAAGGAATGGCGCTCCGACCGCGTCTTGCGCAGATTGGAAGCAATGATGCTCGTTATGGACAAATCAGGCTTGCTGCTTATATCAGGCAATGGTGAGATCATAGAACCGGATGACGGTATTTTGGCAATTGGCTCAGGCGGCAGCTTCGCTTTATCGGCTGCTAGAGCGCTACAACGTCATGCACCTCAAATGGAAGCAAAAGATATCGCGCGTTCATCGCTAGAAATAGCAGCAGAAATTTGTGTGTTCACGAATCATAATATTATTGTTGAAGAGATCGAATAAATCGAGTAACACTATTTTGGATAGACGGCCAAACTTCGGAAAGTCATAGCGAAGAATAGAAATCGGAGGGATTTTATAATGGGAAATGATGCACTGACGCCACGTCAGATCGTAGCGGAGCTAGATAAGTATATCGTTGGACAAAAACCGGCGAAACGTTCAGTAGCAATTGCGCTTCGCAATCGTTACCGGAGAAGTTTGCTCGATGAAACGCTGCGCGATGAAATCGTTCCGAAAAATATTTTGATGATCGGACCTACCGGAGTAGGTAAAACGGAAATCGCACGCCGCTTGGCAAAGTTGGTAAAAGCACCTTTTGTTAAACTAGAAGCGACGAAATTTACTGAGGTCGGCTATGTTGGCCGAGATGTTGAATCCATGGTCCGAGATCTAGTGGAAACGGCTATTCGCATGGTGAAAACAGAAAAAACGGAAAAAGTGAAAGACAGAGCAGAAAAGCTTGCTAACGATCGGATTGTTTCTTTGCTCGCGCCGTCGACAACAAAAGCTAAATCGCAAAAAAATCCTTTTGAGATGCTGTTTGGCAATCAACAGCAGTCAGAGGAACAAAAGGAAGAGCCGGAAGTAGAAAATGCGCTCTTTCAAAAACGCTCGCAAATTAAAGAGCAGCTCGCCTCTGGAAAACTGGAAAATGAAATCATTGAAATTGAGGTAGAGGACTCCTCACCTAACATGATGGATATGCTGTCGGGCCAAGGACCAGAAGGTATGGGCATGAATATGCAAGAGCTGTTTGGTCAATTAATGCCTAAGAAGCCTAAGAAGCGAAAGCTGCCTGTCAAGGAAGCACGCAAGGTTTTGACACAGGAGGAAGCTAATAAAATAATCGACATGGATGATGTCATTACCGAATCGATTACAAGGGCTGAGCAATCCGGCATTATTTTCATAGATGAAATTGACAAAATTGCGAGCCCGTCACGTGGATCAGGACCAGATGTTTCCAGGGAAGGCGTTCAACGTGATATTTTGCCAATCGTTGAAGGCTCTACTGTAATGACAAAGTATGGCCCAGTTAAAACGGATTATGTGTTGTTTATTGCTGCTGGCGCATTTCATGTTGCCAAACCTTCTGATTTGATACCTGAGCTTCAAGGTCGTTTCCCAATCCGGGTAGAGCTAACCAGTCTTAGCTTGGACGATTTTGTAAGTATTTTGAAAGAACCAAAAAATGCTTTAACAAAGCAGTATTCCGCTCTGCTTGAGACTGAAGGCATTCAGATCGAATTTACGGATGAAGCGATTCGTGAGTTGGCATCCATAGCAGCAGACGTTAACCGCAATACCGAAAATATTGGTGCACGGCGCTTGCATACGATTTTGGAGAAGCTGCTGGAGGATCTATCTTTTGAAGCGCCTGAGCTGTCGCTCGAAAAAATGACGATTACGCCGGAATACGTTCGAGAAAAACTCGGAAGCATTGCGCAAAATCGTGATTTGAGTCAATATATATTGTAGTTGTTATGAGTTTTGGGAGGCATTAGAATGACTTTACTAACAAAGACTAGAACGCTGAACCGGTTGTTACAACGTGCGGCTGGTAAGGCGCTGAGTTTCAGGGAAATGGCAGAAGTACTATGCACAACAATTCAAACCAATGTGTTCGTCGTCAGCCGGAGAGGGAAAATACTTGGCTGCTCCGCTGTAGACGCGTTTGATCATGATTTTATGCGAACGTTATCTGCTGATGAGCTTCGTTTCCCACAAGAGAGTAACGTTCGTTTTCTCGATATGCAGGAATCTATGACGAATGTGAAGCCTGATTCGGGAATTTATGAAACATTTCCGCGTTTAGGTGATCAAGAAATTATGACCGTTGTACCTATTATTGGCGGAGGAGATCGTCTAGGAACGTTGGTACTGACCCGTTTGTCGGGTACTTTCGATGATGATGATCTTATTTTAGCAGAATATGGATCAACGATTGTAGGCATGGAAATTTTACGCGAGCGCACTGATGAAATCGAGCAGGAGGTTCGCAGCCGTGCAGTCGTTGCAGTTGCGGTCGGCTCATTGTCGTTTAGCGAATTAGAGGCAGTTGAGCATATTTTCGAGGAACTGGATGGCAAGGAAGGTTTGCTTGTCGCATCAAAAATCGCTGACCGAGTGGGTATTACACGTTCAGTTATTGTAAATGCACTAAGGAAGTTGGAGAGTGCTGGCGTCATTGAAACAAGGTCCTTAGGTATGAAAGGCACATACATTAAAATATTAAATCACCAATTATTGCAAGAATTAGACAAAATAAAGAGATGATTATAGGACGTTTAGACCATTTTTGCCCTATCTGATTTTAAAGATAGGGCTTTTTTCTTATTGTAATAAATTAGGAAATTGTTGAATATTATCTTGTCGGCAAAAATCGACACATGAATCTCATTTTTTTAATATTTGCTGTCGAACAAAGAAGGAATGAGCGGTAATCTGTTGAATACGTTAAGAAGATCCCCTATGTGAAAGTGGTGAAACTACGTGAATTTGTTGAATGGCGCAGCATTTGGAAGAATGGAAGGTGCGCTTCAAGCAGCTGAAATGCGGCAACGCGTCATTTCTAACAATGTGGCAAACAGCGATACGCCGCATTTCAAACGATCAGAGGTTTTGTTTGAGGAATTATTAGAGCAATCAATGGGAAATAAGCAAGGGCAATTGATCGGCAAACGAACGGATCAAAAGCATATTGCTATTGGAGCAGCTTCTTCTAATGTACCTATACCCAAACTTATTACCGATGAAACAACTTCGATGAACAACAATGAAAATAATGTTGATGTTGATCGTGAAATGTCTTTGCTAGCCAAAAACCAACTAAGCTATAACTTTTATGTTCAACAAATCAATCATGAAGTAAGAATGATGCGCACAGCGATTGAAGGGAGAGCTTAACGATGAAATTGTCCACAGGGTTTGATATCAGTGCTTCGGCTCTATCAGCACAAAGACTGCGGATGGATGTCATTTCTTCTAATATAGCGAATGCAGAAACGACGCGAGGCAGTTTTGTGAATGGACAATTCCAGCCATACAAACGAAAGATGGTTGTTATAGAACCACTGCAGCAGTCCTTTTCGAATGTACTCTCTCAGCAAATGAATGACAACCCCGCAGTTCAAGGAGTTAAAGTTACGAAAATCAAAGAGGATCACTCACCGAACAAGCTCATTTATAATCCAACGCATCCTGATGCTGATGCAAACGGCTATGTAAATATGCCAAATGTGGATGTTACGAAGGAAATGGTGGATATGATTGCAGCGACACGTTCATATGAAGCGAACGTAACAGCGCTAAATGCTACTAAATCAATGTTTGTTAAGGCACTAGAAATAGGAAAGTAAATGATTGGAAAAACAAGTGAAGCATTGGGGGAGTAATGATGATACAAGCGATGTCGCTTAGTCCGGTTCAGCCAACCAAACTCATTGAAACTAAATCGTTTCAAGAAGCGACTCCGGCGCAATTGACACAATCATTTGGTCAATTTCTACAAACGGCAATTGATAATGTAAGCGATCAGGAAAAGAACGTTCATAAGCTTAACGACAAATACTTAGTAGGTCAGGTTGATGTTTCAAAGGTTTTAATTGCTTCTGAGCAGGCGCAACTGAGTTTGCAGCTTACCTCACAAGTCCGCAACAAAATGGTCGAGGCATATCAAGAAATGATGCGGATGCAAATTTAACCATCATAATGAACTAGCATAGTATTTGGGTGAGGTGAAAGTGTGAACGAGAGAATCGCCCAGTTTCGAGGTAGGCTTGCACAATTATGGAGCCAGACGGGCAGAAAACAAAAAATTTGGTTGGGGGCATCTATTAGTGGACTATTGTTAGCAATTATTTTGTTAACGATTGTATTTACCAGAACGGAATACGAAATTGCTTTTCAAGGTTTGGATACAACTGACGCCGCTGCTATTATGACATACTTAGACGGAAGCGGAATTCCCTACCAACTCAGCAATAATGGGAAAAGCATTTCAGTACCGAGCACAGATGCAGCACGAATAAAAGTTGATGTAGGTTCTCAAGGATTAGTTCAAAACGGTTCGATCGGCTTTGAAGCATTTAATGCAAGCTCAAGCCAGTTTGGAACAACCGAAAATGAATTCAATGTAAAATATTTAAACGCTTTGAATGGTGAAGTTCAACAATTGCTGAATGCCATGCAAGGTGTAGATAGCTCGAAGGTTTTGGTGAACTTGCCAAAAGAAAGTGTATTTCTTTCAGCAGAAGACGCGGAGCAAGCATCGGCATCGATTATGATGAAGTTCATGTCAGGATATCGTCCAAGTCAGAAGGAAATCGACGGCTATTACAACTTGGTGAAAACAGCGGTTCCGGATTTGGCAATCAAGGATATTACAATCTCAAGTCCACAAGGCGAATTAACCTATTCTGAAGCTGCTGGCGGAATAGCTAACAATTCAGATGCAGTGGAGTCGCAATTCATTATCCAACGGAAATATGAGACAGAGCTTAAGAAAAATATTCAGCAGTTTCTAGGACCTATCGTAGGTGCTGATAATTTAGTCATTCAGGTTTCAAGCAGCATGAACTTCGATAAGAAGACATCGCAAGAATCTGTTGTGAAGCCATTAGAAAATAACAATAATAATGGCATTATCATTAGTGAAGAGATTAAAAACAGTACTTCGACTGGTAACTCTGGAGAAGCGGGCGGAGTAGCAGGAACTGGAGAAACTGATGTGCCAGGTTATGAAGCAGCTTCGACAGGCAGCAATTCTTCAGAAACAAACTCGTCCATTCGGAATTATGATGTTACTCGAATCAATAGCAATATCGAATCTGGGCCGTTTGTATTAAAAGATCTTTCTATTAGTATAGGCATCGAACAGTCGCAAATGAATGATGAAGCAAGTAGAACTGCCATTATGACATATTTGACTGCGTTAGTGCGCGCACAGCTAGCAGATTCTGGTCAAGATGTAAGTAATGACGAATTAATCGAGAAAAAAGTTGCACTTATTGCTAGAACATTCTCCGGAAGCAGTTCTGCTAAAGAAGCAAACCTCCTATCAACGCCTTGGATTATCGGAATTGGTGTTGCTGCACTTGCCATTATTGGCGGACTAATCTTTATGCTAGCTCGCAGACGCAAGAAGGTTGCCGAAGAAGAAATCGAATTGGCAGCTCCAGCTAATGTGGAATATCCAACTCTTGATTTGGAAAGTGTCAACAACGACAGTCAGGCTAGGAAAAATCTTGAAACACTTGCCAAACGAAAACCGGATGAGTTTGTTAACCTTCTTCGCACATGGCTCGTGGATGAATAGAGGTGGTTCATGTGGCAAAATCAATGCAAGGATTATCAGGTCGACAGAAAGCTGCCATTTTACTCATAACGCTTGGACCTGATGTATCATCACAAATATTCAAGCATTTACGGGATGAAGAAATTGAACAGCTAACACTTGAAATCGCAAATGTTCGTAAAGTTGACAGTCTTGATCGTGAAACGATTTTAAGCGAATTCCATCAAATCTGTATGGCTCAAGAGTACATCACGCAAGGCGGCATTTCTTACGCAAAAGACATTTTGGAGAAAGCACTTGGTGAACAGAAGGCTCTTGAGGTTATTAACCGATTGACGGCAACACTGCAAGTAAGACCATTTGACTTTGCTAGAAAAGCCGAGCCTACTCAAATTTTGAATTTTATTCAAAATGAGAACGCTCAGACAATTGCTTTAGTATTATCTTATTTGCAATCTGAGCAATCATCCCATATCCTTTCTTCGCTGCCGCAAGAGAAACAAGCGGAAGTTGCAAGGCGGATTGCTTTGATGGATAGCACATCGCCAGAAGTTATTTCGCAAGTAGAAAGAGTGCTAGAGCAAAAGCTATCCGCAACTGTTACGCAGGATTACACGAATGCCGGCGGTATCGATTCGATCGTTCAAATATTGAATGGTGTCGATCGCGGAACAGAGCGTACCATTCTCGATGCGCTTGAAATTCAAGATCCAGAGCTTGCAGAAGAAATCAAAAAACGGATGTTCGTATTCGAGGATATTGTCAATATCGACAATCGCTCGATTCAACGGATCATACGCGATATCGAGAATTCGGATCTTCAACTTGCGCTTAAAGTTGCAAGTGAAGAGGTTAGAGAAGCTATCTTCCGCAATATGTCGAAGCGTATGGCTGAAACATTCAAAGAAGAAATGGAATTTATGGGACCAGTGCGGCTTCGTGATGTTGAAGAAGCGCAGACTCGTATTGTTGCTACCATTCGCAGATTAGAAGAGTCAGGTGAAATCATCATCGCCCGCGGTGGAGGAGACGATATCATTGTCTAATTTGATCAAATCCTCGAGTGTGATTACTCTTGATCAATTGAAGCAGCTGGAATGGCTGCATCAACGGAATCTTGAAATCAATGAAGCGATTGGTCAGGAAGAGGATACTGAACCTGTTCCGGATGAAGAAACGATAACTTTGCGAGACCAAATATTGAATGATGCTCAGCTTTATGCAGAAGAGAGACTGCGCGATGCAGCAGAAGAAAGTGAAAAGCTTCTTGCTGAAACACAGCAGCAAATCGATGTATGGTGGCTCGAAAAACGTACAGAAGATGAAGCAGAATCAGAAGCATCCAGGCAATCAGGTTATGATCTTGGTTATGCCGAAGGAGCTGCGCATTCCGAAAAGGAAATGCGTGAGATCTGGGAGCAAAAGCTGGCTGAAGCTTCGGATGTGCTAAAAACTGCATTTCAAATGAGAGAACAAATCATTCAGGAAGCAGAACCGTTTCTTGTTGAACTAAGCTGTGAGATTGCCGAAAAAATTATTGGGCAGCAGCTAACGCTAGCTCCTGAAATGGCGATCGAGCTGATTCGCAAATCATTGTCAAGACGCAGAGAACAAGGTGTTATTACACTATGTGTCGCACCTAGTCAGCTTGCATTTGTACAAGCCGCAAGGGAAGAACTTCACTTTGCTATCGATTCGCAAGCAGAATTGCAAATTTTGCCTGATTCCACAGTGAAGGACAATGGTTGTGTCATTCGCTCATCGTTTGGCAGCATAGACGCTCGAATTGACACACAGCTTGCTGAGATCAAAAAAGAATTAATACATCTTGCTCATCACAGCGGCGAAGAACGGGGTCATGCCTATGATAGTGAATAATCTGGATGTACTTAAGTATATTGAGCATTTGCAGCCGCTTGATCCCGTACGGGTTAATGGCAAAGTCACTCAGGTCATCGGCCTAACGGTAGAATCAGAAGGACCGGATGCAAGTATAGGTGACGTTTGCTTTATTTATCCATCCAAAGGTGCTAAGCCTATAAAAGCCGAAGTTGTTGGATTTCGTGATAATAAAGTCATCTTGATGCCACTTGGCGACCTTCAGTCTATTAGTCCAGGCTGTGATGTCGTAGGTACGGGTAAACCTTTGACGGTTCAAGTCGGATCAGAGCTGCTTGGCAAAGTGCTTGATGGGCTCGGAAATCCACTAGATGGGTCATTTTTGCCTAGACGCATGCCACATTATTCTACTTATAATGAACCTAGTAATCCGCTTAAACGTCCGCGTGTCGTTGAACCGCTCGGTATTGGTGTAAGAGCGATCGACGGACTTCTTACTGTCGGTCGTGGTCAGCGGGTAGGCATATTTGCTGGCTCTGGTGTTGGCAAGAGCACACTGCTAGGGATGATTGCGCGCAATACATCAGCAGATGTCAACGTAATCGCCTTGATCGGCGAGCGTGGACGTGAGGTGCTCGAATTTATCGAAAAGGATCTTGGCCCAGAAGGCTTATCGCGTTCGGTAGTTATTGTGGCAACTTCGGATCAGCCTGCACTCATTCGTATGAAAGGCGCATTAATTGCGACTTCCATCGCTGAATATTTTCGCGATCGCGGTCTAGACGTGATGTTGATGATGGATTCCGTTACAAGGTATGCGATGGCTCTACGTGAAGTAGGCCTAGCTATTGGAGAACCGCCGGCTACGAGAGGTTATACGCCTTCCGTTTTCGCAGCATTGCCAAAGCTTTTGGAACGTGCAGGGACAGGACCGACAGGCTCGATCACCGCTTTTTACACCGTTCTAGTTGATGGTGACGATATGAATGAACCCATCGCGGATGCTGTCCGCGGAATATTGGACGGACATATCGTGTTAAGTCGTCATTTAGCTCACAAAGGTCATTTTCCTGCCATCGATGTTTTAGCTTCTGTCAGCCGTGTCATGAAGGAAATTGTAACGGAAGAGCAACAGGATGCGGCGAATGAACTTAAAAAAATGTTAGCTACATATAAAGATTCGGAAGACCTTATCAATATAGGGGCGTACCAACGAGGAACAAATGTAGAAATTGATATGGCACTTGAATTTATTGAACCGATTCAAAGCTACACAAAGCAAAAAACCAATGAAAAGGTGAGCTTAGAGGAAGCTCAAAGTCGTTTAATTACTGACTTCTACAGGAGTTGAATCACGAGATGGCATCGTTTCGTTATACTTTTCAAAAGGTTATTGATTTAAAGTCTAGTGAAAAAACACAGGCGGAATGGATTCTTTCATCGGCTATCGGTGCTCTAGCGGCGGAGGAACTGTCGTTAGAGCAGCTGCGTGCGAAGCAACAAGAATGGGAATATAAGCTGCATGAATCTTCTCGGACTGCTGTTCCCTTATCGGAGCTTCAAGTCATTCAGCAATATTTGGACTATTTAGTAACTTGTATAACAAGCAAATTGAAAGATGTGTTGCAAGCACAGAAGGCGGTTGAGCAAAGCAGACTTAAACTTTCAGACAAAATGAAAGATGAGAAAGTGTGGCTTAAAGCAAAAGATCATGCGCGTGATCGGTTCCAGTATGCGATGCAAATAAAAGAGCAGAACGAACTAGATGAGATGGCAAGCGTCCGTTTCATGATACCAACCCCATAAAGTGATGAGTGACACCGGCTAGAGGGAGTGAGTGGAATTGGCGGGTACGGATAATGAAAAGCAAGGCTATAGCACCCTAGAGAGAATTATGTTTTTGATGACACCGATCTTATTTGCAATCGTATTGCTCGGCGTCTTGTATACCTTGTTCAATATTGATTTTCGCAATAAAATGCTGGAAGCCGGCAACTCAGTTCCATTCTTAAAAGACGTGCTTCCCGAGCCAAAGGTTACAGGCGGTCCTGGAAATGATGAAGCTTTGAAGACAGCGAACATGTCAGCCAAAATTGCAGATTTGCAAACACAGCTTACTGCAATTGAAAGTGAATTGGCAGCTGCGAATCAAACAAAGGCAACGCTTGAGCAAGAGGTTAAGGACTTAGAAAGTGATAATACTCAGCTAAAAGGCGTTAACGACGAACAATTACTCGAGGATGAGCAGTATCAAGCGAAAATTCAAGAACTCGCAAGTATGTTTTCAAAAATAACGCCAAGTAAAGCTGCTCCAATCTTGCAAAGTATGAGTTTAGAAGAGATGGTACTCGTATTTGCAAACATGCGGCCAGACGATCGAGTACGCATTATGGAGAAAATGAATCCACAGACGGCTGCTGACGCAGCTATGAAGTTGAAGGATAACGTGCAAGCAAAGGATTTGCAAATTGCCGCGCTTCAAGCCAGACTCGACTCGCAGAAGTCGCCAACAACAAAACCTGCATCATCCGTTCTTGATCAGGAGCAATTAAGTGCAACGTTTACAGCTATGAATGCAAAGAGCGCTGCGGAACTACTGATCAAAATGGTAGATGTAAGTCCAAGCAAAGTTCTTCGTATTTTAAATGCAGTGGACAATCAAACAAGATCGTCTATTATAGCTGAAATGTCTGGAATAAATGAAACAACGACAGCACAAATCGTATCCAAATTAATGTCAGGAAGTTAATGACTGACCTTTTGTTTTCCCTCTAATTAGAAAGGAGGTGAGAAAAATGGAGATGAATATTTCACAAGTTGCTGTAGCTCAGCCGCAAGCACAAGCAGCACAAGCTGGACAAGCAAGCAACAGCACAAATGGAGCCGCTTTTCAGAAAACATTAGTGCAGCAAATGAATGGCGAAGCTGCTAACAACAGCAGTCAGGCACCAGGCACACCATTGGTTGCAAACGTTTCTAAGGAAGCTCCGAATGGGGTGGATGGAGCTGCAGTTGCACCAACGTTATCGGAACTCATGTCAATCATTGATGGTTTGATCGAGCAGCTGGATACAACGAATGGAGAAGAAGGGAAAACACCGCTTGAAGACAATGAACAGCTTCAGCAGTTAGAAGCCGTATTGGATCAAATGAATGCTTTACTTGCTCTTCTTGGAATTCCAGTGCCCGTCATTCAACAATCGATTAGCCAGCTTACAGGCGAAGAGGGAAGTCCTTCTACTCCGCTAGAGGTGCAAAATGCAGTAAACATGAAGTCAAACCTGCAAGATACGTTGCTGCAATTACAAGTGATGCTTCAGCAGGGAACAACAAAGCTGATTGGGCAACAAGAGCCAACCGTTTTGGTAGCACAGCAGCTTCAAGCGTTAACAGCGATTTTGGAAGGCGAGCCGGTGGATACGACTAAGACTCATACGAAATCGACCGCTTTTACTCAACAACTGTTTACAGCTCAAAATGCACAACAGGCTGACGTTAGTACATTTTTGCAAAGACTATCCCAGCAAACGGCTCATCCTGCACTATTAGCAACGGCAGTTCAGGGTATGGAGCAAGCAATTGCAACTGAAGCATCGGACTCTACTATCGAATTGATTCCGCAAATGCAGCTTGGAACAAACAATTCGGATGTTATGCGGACATTCACGTCTCTCGTTGCTAATGCAGGAGCGGCAACCTCATTCGTTGTTGCTGATGAATTTGCCAAATCGATGACGGGCATGATTGTACAGAAATTTGATCTAACGACAATGAATGGTGTTTCAGAAGCTAAACTGATGCTTTTCCCTGAGCATTTAGGTCAAGTTGACGTAAGAATAACGATGCAGAATGGACTTCTGACCGCTATCTTCCAAACGGATACTGCAATGGCTAAGGATATGTTAGATAACCAAATGGCTCAACTAAGATCCGCTCTTCAAGCACAAGGTCTTATGGTAGACAAGCTTGAGGTTTCGCAAGGTCAATCAGCTGCGCAGCTATTTCAGCAGCAGCACGGACAAGGAAGCAATCAGCAGCAAGCATCTAACCGGCATATGAATAATGGTGAAGATAGCGTAAGCGAGGCTCAATTTGAAACCGAAATGATTGAACAAGCATCTATCCAGGGTCTTGGATTTGGCAGAGGCATAAACGTTAAAGCGTAGTGGAGCAAGCAGAGGGTTAGAGAGATCGGAGGTGATCGGAAATGGCAGATAGCATTTCTACTCGCGTAGTTTGGCCGAATTACAGCAAAGAAAATGTACAAGCCGCAGCTAACAAAAAAACGGATACGCTTGGAAAAGATCAATTTCTAAGTATTCTAGTCACGCAGCTTCGTAACCAGGATCCCATGCAGCCGCTTCAAGATAAAGAGTTTATCGCTCAGATGGCACAATTCACTTCTGTAGAGCAGCTTATGAATATGTCCACCGAACTATCTTTAATGCGCCAGAACATTGGTTCAGCATCTAGCTTGATCGGTAAAACGATTGAATGGAATGAATATGATGATGCTGGTGAAATCAAAACCGTTAAAGGCGTAGTTGATTCCATTATTTCGAAGGAAGGCCTCCTCTATGCAAGAGTAGGCGGAGCTGAGGTGGCTCTTGATTACGTCACATCTATCTCAGAATCAAATGGTGAGACAACGTCTCCAGAGGATCCTACGGGTGAAGACGAAGACAAGAATCCTCCTGATTCAGCTGGTGCTGAGGAAGGGGCTGATAAATAATGAATGAAGGCATGAAAATCGGTCATATTTTTCCGGTTAAGTCGACACCTTTGCAGCCTAATAAGACAGTTGCGAACCGTTCAGCTCAGCCTTCGGAATTTCAAGAGATTCTTAATGGCAAGGTTCTAAAGTTTAGTCATCATGCTGAGGTGAGAATGCAGCAGCGAGGCATAAACTTACAACCAGAGTCATTAACCAAAATAATGAACGCGGTTGAAGAGGCTGCATCCAAAGGCGCTCAGGATTCATTAATTGTTTTTCGAGATATTGCAATGATTGTGAATGTCCCAAGCCGTACAGTGGTTACCGCAATGGATGGCGGACAAATGCGAAACAACGTATTTACGCAAATAGATAGCGCTATTATATTATCGTAAGGCTGGACCTATCAGGGAGCCTCAAGTTGTGGATCGATTGAAGCAGCTTATGATAGTGCTAACATACATTTAAAGCCCATAAGATTTTAAACCATTCCCTAGGAGGAATTACAAAAATGCTAAGATCGATGTATTCGGGCGTGTCCGGTATGCGCGGCTTTCAAACAAAGCTTGACGTTATTGGTAACAATATTGCGAACGTGAACACCGTTGGTTTTAAAGCAGGCCGTGTGATGTTCAAAGATATTTTAAGCCAGACGGTTGCGGGCGTTACCGCACCTGAGGATGGCGTGCGTGGCGGTGTTAACGCAAAGCAAATCGGACTCGGCGTATCTATCGGTTCTATCGATACGGTACATACCGCAGGAAGTGCAATGACAACGAACCAACCTACAGACCTTCGTATTGACGGAGACGGTTTCTTTGTAGTAAGAGCGAATGAAGACTCCGAAATGCTTCTAACGCGTGCGGGTAACTTTACGCTTGATTCGAATAGACAACTTGTAACCGGAGACGGCTACTTTGTACTAAGCGTCGATCAAGAGCCAATCGTGCTTGATGAAGCGATTACGGCGTTTTCTATCGGTCAAGATGGAACGATCATGGGTGTAACGGCGGATGGTACGGAAGCAGTTGCACAGCTCGGTGTTGCCAAAGTTGTAAATCCTAGTGGTCTTGAGAAGCTAGGCGGCAATATGTACCGTGTAACAGCTAATGCTAATCCGGATGCTTCTATTGAGGATTTCATGACGTTCGCGACTGATCCAGAATTCGGAACTGGCGCAATTATTTCTGGTCAGCTAGAAATGTCTAACGTGGACTTAACTGCTGAATTTACAGAAATGATCGTTGCACAACGTGGTTTCCAAGCAAATTCACGTATCATTACGACTTCTGATGAAATTTTGCAAGAGGTAGTTAATCTAAAAAGATAGGTAAGTCATAACGAGCGGGAGGCTTAACGCCTCCCAAGGTGTGAGGGGGTAACTGATGATTACCGTAACGCGGTTGAACGGAACAAAGGTCACAATAAATGCACTATTAATTGAAATGATTGAAGAATCAGCGGATACGGTTATTACGCTTACGACTGGCAAGAAGCTGGTTGTAAAAGAAAAAACAACGGAACTGTTGCAGCTAAATGGGCAGTATCTTCGTACAATTGGCCTTATTGCGGCGGCCCAAAAGAGTGAGCAAACGGAGGGTCCCTCGTCATGAAGAAAATGATACCTTGGTTAATAACTATTTTGCTATCTATAACATTAATCGCAATCGTTTCAATCATCTTGTTCAAATCGTTTTTCACTGACCCTAAGGAGCAGGCGACGGAGACAAAAACCATTGAGGTTAAAGCCTTATCGGCTGATGAGCGTGTAGAAGTAACTTCTGAATTAAAGGACTTTAGAAGAAACTTGAAAGATCCTGAATATGTTGTCATTTTGAGCTTTGCTTTCCAGCTTGATAAGAAGAAAACAAAAGAAGATTTTGATAAACTGCTTGAGATTGAAGTTCGACCTATTATTAACCGTGTTGTTGCTGATATGACAGCAGAAGAGCTGCAGGGTTCTCAAGGTGAAGATGCGCTTGAGTCGAAGCTGCTCAACTTAATTACTCCCATTATTCCAAAAGGGAAATTGATTAAGGTAGAAATCACAAGCTTTACGCTTGCTGAAGTTTAACTGACTACGCAGACATTCCTCGAAGGAGGTGAGATATTTGGTTGATGTTTTATCGCAAAATGAAATTGATGCGCTACTAGCTGCCTTGGATTCCGGTGAAATGGATGCAGAGGATTTAAAAAAGGAAGAAACGACGCGAAAAGTCAGTGTGTATAATTTCAAACGCGCCGTACGTTTTTCGAAGGATCATATTAGAAGTTTGACTCGGATTCATGAAAACTTCGCACGGTATTTGACAACCTATTTCTCAGCGCAACTTCGCACATTTGTTCAAATTAATGTCGTGCAGGTCGAGCAATTGCCTTACGATGAATTTATTCGTTCGATACCGAAGATGACGATATTGAACATTTTTGAAGCGGAGCCACTGGAAGGTCGAATGGTGCTGGAGGTTCATCCGAACGTAGCGTACGCCATGCTTGATCGAATGTTAGGCGGACAAGGCATAGCGCCATCCAAAATCAACAACTTAACTGAAATTGAAACAATCATCATGGAGAAAATTTTCAGTCGAACGTTTGAAGGCTTACAGGAAGCTTGGAAAACAGTAATCGATATTTCTCCTAGGCTGGAAGCATTGGAAACGAATCCGCAGTTCATGCAGATTGTATCGCCAAATGAGACGATAGCGCTCATTTCATTCAGTACCAAAATTGGTGATACGACAGGTATGATTAACCTTTGTATTCCACATGTCGTAATTGAACCGATCATGTCCAGGTTATCCGTACATCATTGGTTTGTCTCGCAGAAGAAAGCTCGCGCACCAGAAGAGGTTGAAATCCTGGAGCAACGAGTAAATAAAGCAAAGCTTCCTATTGTTGCTGAGCTTGGTGAATCATCACTTACAATCCAAGAGTTTTTAGGACTGAATATAGGCGATGTTATTTCATTGAATAAGTCAGTCAATGATGGTCTCAACATTAAAGTTGGAGACAAGCTTAAATTCATTGGCAGTGCAGGCTCCGTTAAGGACCGGTTAGCTGTTCAAGTAGATGAGATTGTCACTGAAGGAGTGGAAGAAGATTATGACGAGTAAGGACTATTTGTCACAAGAGGAAATTGATGCATTGCTACGTCAATCCTCCAGTGAGCAGGAACCGGAGCAGCTCTCTGAGGTCGGAACACAACTTTCAGACTTTTTATCCGATATGGAACAGTCTGCCCTGGGTGAGATTGGTAATATAACATTTGGCAGTGCAGCAACAGCGTTGTCTACATTGCTTGGCAAGAAAGTAGACATTACTACACCACAGGTCACTATTGTAAGAAAAGATGAGCTTGCAGACATTTTCCCTAAACCGCATGTTGCAGTTAGCGTTCAATACGTTGACGGATTTCAAGGTATTAATTCACTGGTCATAAAAACAAAAGATGCCCAAATCATTGCTGATTTAATGCTTGGCGGCGAAGGAACCAACATCGCTGTAGAAGAGCTTAATGAAATTCATATTAGCGCTGTTCAAGAAGCGATGAATCAAATGATGGGTTCATCAGCTACATCGATGTCGACGATCTTTAATCGCTTTGTCAATATTTCGCCACCTGGCATTGATATCTTAGACGTTAATAACGGTGATGGAATGGAGCATTTGCCTCCAGTTGATATGTTCATAAAAATATCATTCCGGTTGACGATTGGTGATCTCATCGATTCCACGATCATGCAGCTTCTACCAATTCCGTTTGCGAAACAAATGGTTGATATATTGATGGGCGTTGTGGACGATCAACCATCTCAGCCTGCTGTTACAGCACCGCAAACGGCTACAGCAGCGCCTGTAGCTCAACAAGCAATGGCAATGCAAGAAACGGCCGCAACAGCTCATATGAACGCTGTGCCGCCGCAAATGAATATGGCTTCACAGGCGCAGCAGATGCCTTCTATGCAGTATCAAACACCTGCAGCTGGCTACGACATGTCGATGCAGCCGCCGGGGCCTCATACATATGGTCATGCTGCTAACCGAAATGTTAATGTACAGCCTGTGCAATTTGCTAATTTTGGCAATGCGCCACTTATTCAACCAGATGAAACAAACCTCAATTTACTGCTCGACATACCGCTTAAAGTCACGGTAGAATTAGGAAGGACCCAGAAGCAGATAAAGGATATTTTGGAGCTGTCGCAAGGTTCTATTATTGAGCTGGACAAGCTAGCTGGCGAACCTGTCGACATCCTAGTGAATAACAAGTTGATCGCAAAAGGCGAGGTTGTTGTCATAGATGAAAACTTTGGTGTTCGTGTAACGGATATCGTAAGCCAATGGGACCGCATTCAAAAATTACAATAGCATCCTAGGAGGATAAAAAAAGATGGCAAACCGCATTCTTATCGTAGACGACGCAGCTTTCATGCGCATGATGATTCGTGATATTTTATCAAAGAACGGCTACGAAGTCGTCGGTGAAGCTCAAGACGGCGCTCAAGCAGTTGAGAAGTACAAGGAATTGAAACCTGATTTGACAACGATGGATATTACGATGCCTGAGATGGACGGAATTTCCGCATTGAAAGAAATTAAAAAAATTGATGGCAATGCTAAAGTAATTATGTGTTCGGCAATGGGTCAGCAAGCAATGGTTATTGATGCGATTCAAGCAGGCGCAAAGGACTTCATCGTCAAACCGTTCCAAGCTGATCGTGTAATTGAAGCGATCAAGAAAACTCTCGGATAACGGTTAGACATTATGTTTAACATAGCTTCGCGCATTTCAATGGTGTCTGCTCTTGGGATGGCGATTTGGCCACGATTTGCGGCTGCTGCTGCACAGGACGGCAGCAGCGCAAACGATGAAGGACAAATGATGTTTACCGGAACAAATGATCTAGCGGGCAACATGATTTGGGTTATCGTATCGCTTGCCATCGTTATCGTATTAATTATTTTAGTCATTAAATGGCTGTCTCAGCGCAATCGTATGTGGGGAACGAACCGATCGCTTCGTTCACTCGGCGGTATTGCGCTAGGACAAAATAACTCGCTACAAGTCGTCGAGATTGCAGGTCGGATCTATATCGTTGGCGTCGGTGAGAACATAACCCTAATTGATAAGCTTGATGATCCTGAACAAGCGAGTGCTGTCATTTCAGCATTGGAACGCGTGCAGGAATCAGCATGGTCAAAGGATCTAATCTCTCAAATACTTAAGAAGTTCAAAGATCGCAACAATCACAATGAGTCTGATCCAACGAATGAGCAATGGAACAAGACTTCTTCCTTTCAAGATTTGTTACAAAATAAGCTTAGTCAGCAAGCTGACCGCAAGCAGCAATTGGAATCGTTATTGCATGAATCTAAAACAAATGAACGGTTGATGGATGATGAAAAATAAATGGTGGATATCAATCGTTGCTGTTCAACTGCTTGCGATGTTGTTACATAATCAAGCATTTGCCGAGCCGTTACCCGACGTATCCATCAATATTGGCGACGGAAGCGGTGACACGCCCGATACTAGCGCATTATCCATTCTTCTATTAATTACAGTTTTGAGTGTCGCACCAGCCATAATGGTTCTGATGACAAGCTTTACTCGGATCGTTATCGTTCTAGGCTTTGTAAGAACATCGCTTGGAACGCAGCAAATGCCGCCCAATCAAGTCTTGATTGGACTGGCTATGTTCTTAACCTTTTTTATCATGGCTCCTACGTTCTCGCAAGTAAATGATGTGGCACTGCAACCCTATTTAAAAGGTCAAATCTCTCAAACAGAAGCCTTTCAGGAAGCTTCTGTGCCGATGAAGAAGTTTATGTTCTCTCATACGAGAGAAAAGGACTTAATGCTCTTTATGAATTATACAAAAACAGAGAAGCCAGCTTCATTTGAAGAGATTCCGATCACCGTATTGATACCAGCATACGCAATAAGCGAGCTGAAAACAGCCTTTATAATGGGATTTATGATTTTCATTCCGTTTCTCGTCATCGATATGATTGTCGCAAGCACATTGATGGCAATGGGGATGATGATGCTTCCTCCTGTTATGATTTCCTTGCCGTTTAAGATACTGCTATTTGTATTAGTAGATGGATGGTATTTGATCGTAAAATCTTTGTTGTTAAGCTTCAACACGTGATACTAGCAGGGAGGGACGTTTGATGAGTACTGATTTCATAATCGGGTTGGCCAGTCAGGCCGTATTCGTTGTTTTGAAAGCCAGTGCACCAATGCTCGTTCTTGCTTTGGTCGTAGGGTTACTAGTCAGCATATTTCAAGCAACAACACAGATTCAGGAGCAGACGCTAGCTTTTGTTCCGAAAATTGTAGCGGTTTTCGTGTCCATCATCATTTTTGGCCCATGGATTCTAAATACGGTTATCGACTTCACTTACAATCTGCTGAACAATCTTCATAATTACATCGGTTAGGTTGTGAGTCTATGAACGCGATCGTACAGGGTTTCCCTATTTTTTTGTTAATCTTTTGTCGAATAACTGCGTTTTTCGTCGTAGCGCCTGTTTTTTCCTCACGAGGTGTACCAAATGTTTTTAAAATTGGGCTCGGATTTTTTATCTCGTTCATCGTTTTCTTAACGTACGGCATGAAGCAGACGATTGTACCGGATGCAGAATATATTCTAGTGCTGGTTCGAGAGATATTGGTCGGCGTACTTATGGGATATGTAGTCTATTTATTTTTTACGGTCGTTCAAACCGCTGGAGCCTTAATGGACTTGCAGGTCGGTTTTGCAATGGCAAATATCGTAGATCCCCATACAGGTACGTCAGCCCCGTTGCTTGGCAATTTTAAATACATGATGATCTTAGTTGTTTTTCTAATGATGAATGGTCATCATTTTTTGTTAACAGGCCTTATGGACAGTTACGAATGGATGCCTTTGTCCAATGAGTTGTTTAGCCGAATAATGAGTGGCAGCATCACTGATTTTTTAACGAGGACATTTGCAAATACGTTTTTGCTGGCTATTCAAGTATCAGCGCCGCTCGTAGTAGCCATGTTCCTGACGGATGTTGGTTTAGGTTTCTTGACCAAAACCGCTCCGCAGTTCAATGTTTTTGTAATCGGAATTCCATTAAAGCTAATTATAGGCATGATTTTGCTAGTCTTGTTAATGCCAAGTCTTGCTGGCATATTCGAAAGATTGTTTTCCATCATGTTTGACGCTTTGGAGCAGTTATTCGGTATCGTGCAAGGACCGCCGCCTGAAGTGAAATAGGAGGATGCTTCCCATGCGAAATTACCGTCTAGAGCTTGATTTACAGCTCTTCAGTCAAGAGAAGACTGAGGAAGCGACTCCGAAGAAAAAGGACGAAGCAAGAAAAAAGGGTCAAATTGCGAGATCGGCTGACTTACCGGGTTCATTAATATTAATTTTTGTTTTTATGTGCTTCATTATGATGGGCGATTATTTCAAGAAACATATCATGATGCTTTTCGGAAATTTATTTGAAGACTGGCTGTTGATGGATCTAACGACCGGAAACGTGTTGTCGCTTTTCAATGATGTGACGATAGAGATGATGCTAATCTTACTGCCTATCTTTGCTGTAACCGTTTTGGTTGGTGTCCTCGGCAACGTTGTACAGTACGGTTTTTTGTTAACCGGTGATCCTCTAAAAATGAAATTAAGCAAATTGAACCCGATTAACGGCTTTAAACAAATTTTTTCCGCTAAAACAGTAGTAGAATTTTTGAAAAGTGTTTTAAAACTACTTATTGTAGCAGTGCTCGTTTATATGACCATTTCAAAAGAATGGAATCGCATATTAGTTCTTGCTAGCTTGCCGATCCAACAAATATTTAGTTTCACCGCTGGTTTAACGATAAAACTAGGCATTGAAATTGGCGTGGTTCTCACTGTACTCGCACTAGCTGATTTTTTCTATCAACGCTATGAGCATAACAAAAGCTTGAAAATGTCTAAGCAGGACATTAAGGATGAATACAAAAAATCTGAGGGTGACCCGATTATTAAGAGTCGCATTCGTGAGCGTCAGCGCAAAATGGCCATGCAGCGCATGATGCAAGAAGTTCCTAAAGCGGATGTCATCATTACCAACCCTACACACTTTGCGATCGCATTGAAATATGATGCAACCAAAATGGAAGCGCCAAGGATCATTGCCAAAGGAATGGATCATGTAGCGCTTCGTATTAGAGAGATAGCTAAAGAAAACGGTGTTGTGACAATGGAAAATAAGCCGCTGGCCAGAGCGCTTTATGAACGAGCAGAGATTGGAGATGTTATTCCGCCAGACTTGTTCCAAGCTGTGGCAGAGGTGCTCGCATATGTATATAAGATGAAAGGCCGAGTAAAATCATAACACTACGGGAGGTGGAGGCGTCATGAAAGCAAAGGACTTTGTAATACTATTTGGCGTAATTGGAATTGTACTCATGATGATAATCCCGATCCCAGTCCTACTATTAGATATACTCATTATTTTAAACATTTCGATAGCATTGATGATTTTACTTATTGCAATGAATACGAGGGAAGCGCTTGATTTCTCAATATTTCCGGCAATCCTATTGATTACTACCTTATTCCGTCTAGCGTTAAACGTTTCTACAACTAGAAATATTTTGTCGCATGCGGAAGCAGGAGAAGTTGTTGCTACATTTGGCAGCTGGGTTGGCGGAGGACAAATTGCAATTGGGTTTATCGTCTTCCTCATACTCGTAGTCGTGCAGTTCATCGTCATTACGAAAGGTTCGGAACGGGTTGCAGAGGTCGCAGCTAGATTTACGCTCGACGCGATGCCAGGTAAACAAATGAGTATTGATGCAGACTTGAATGCTGGTTTGATTAATGAACATCAAGCGAAAGCTCGTCGTTCAAAAATCGAACGTGAAGCGGACTTCTACGGGGCAATGGACGGTGCCAGCAAGTTTGTAAAAGGTGATGCGATTGCTTCGATTATCATTCTAGTCATCAACTTGGTAGGCGGTTTCATTATTGGTATGGCCATTCACGATTTGAGCTTTGGTGAGTCACTTTCGACTTTCTCAATCCTTACGATTGGTGACGGTCTCGTCAGTCAAATACCTGCGCTACTTATTTCCACGGCTGCAGGCCTTATCGTAACAAGAGCAGCATCAGATGGGAATTTGGCAGAGGATGTAACAGCCCAGCTATTCAAATATCCGAAGCTACTATTTATAGCCGCTGGAACAATCGCTTTGCTAGGCCTTACACCAATCGGTCCATTAAGGACATGGCCATTCGCCATTATGCTGGCCTTCGGCGGCTGGTATATGCAGAAAGCCATACATAAGCAACAAGAGCAAGAGGACATGCTTGTTGAAGAGCAGCAAATTGAAGAGGTTCGTAGTCCAGAGAGTGTAATTAGCCTCTTACAGGTCGATCCAATTGAATTTGAGTTTGGTTATGGCCTTATCCCGCTTGCGGATACGCAGCAGGGTGGAGATTTGCTTGATCGAATCATTATGATACGTAGGCAATGCGCTCTGGAACTTGGGCTCGTTGTACCGGTCATCCGGATTCGGGATAACATTCAGCTTAAACCAAACGAGTATGTCATTAAAATTAAAGGAAACACAGTCGCTCGCGGCGATTTGCTGCTTAATCATTATTTAGCGATGAGTCCAGGATTTGAGGACGATTCGGTCGTCGGTATTGAAACGACAGAGCCAGCCTTCGGATTGCCTGCTATTTGGATTGACGAGCAGATGAAGGAACGTGCGGAACTTTCCGGCTATACGGTTGTTGATCCACCATCTGTTGTTGCCACTCACTTAACAGAAATTATTAAACGTCATGCGCATGAGCTAATTGGACGCCAAGAAACGAAACAGCTCGTAGAAAATGTAAAAGAATCATATCCTGCACTTATCGATGAGCTCATACCGTCCATTCTTACCATTGGTGACGTACAAAAAGTTTTGGCGAAGCTGCTGAGAGAAAAAGTATCTATACGAGACCTTGTCACCATATTTGAAGCACTAGCGGATCACGGAAACTATACAAAAGATCCTGATATATTGACTGAGTATGTGCGGCAGTCGCTATCAAGGCAAATTACACAGCAATTCTCATCAGGTAGTGATACGTTGCGAGTGATTACAGTAGGACCACAGCTTGAGAAAAAAATTGCGGAATCAGTACAACAGTCGGATCAAGGCAGCTATATTGCACTGGATCCTGTTTCCACTCAGCAGATTTACCAGAAGCTTAACGAACATGTAAATCGCCAAATACAAGCAGGCCAACAGCCTGTTGTACTCGCATCGCCTACCATTCGGATGTATTTGAGGCAAATTGTCGAGAGAACGATGCAGGATGTGCCAGTTCTGTCTTACAGTGAGCTTGAACCAAATATTGAAGTTCAGAGCGTCGGGGTGGTGAATCTATGAGAGTAAAACGATATGTTGTCAGTGCATTGCCAGAAGCAGTTTCTCTTATTCGAAGCGAGCTCGGGAAAGATGCCGTCATATTGAATACGAAGGAAATCAAGGTAGGCGGCTTTATGGGGATGTTTCGTAAAAAAAAGATGGAGGTTATTGCCGCTATCGAATCGAATCAAGCGAGCCCTCCAGCCAAACCTCAGCGAAATCCGAATCCTCAAGTAGATGCGGTCGTTGAGCAAATTTTGCAAACGGCTCAGCGAACAGTAACTGCTGTAATGGAGCCGCCTGTGGTGCTTGCAGCAGAACCTCAGAAGGAAAAATTAGAACGAGAACAGTATATTATCGATGAGATTCGAGATTTAAGAGAGTATATGCTCAAGCTATCAAAACAACAAAGTAGTCTATCGGCTATGTCCGAGCACTTGGTTGTATTGAGAGAACATCTCATAGAACAAGAAATGGAACCGCAGTGGATTGAGCGTTTAATCCAAACGATTTCAGATAAGCAAGCAGAAGAGAAGATTGATTACTCAAAAGAGCAAGTATGGGAGCATGCGGCTGAGCTGCTAGAAGAATGGCTGCAGCCGTATAGCGGAAGCAGTATTAGCAGCCAAGTGAGAGTTGTTCATTTTGTTGGTCCGACCGGAGTTGGCAAGACGACGACCATTGCGAAGCTGGCAGCTGAACAAACGATTAAACATGGAAGAAAAGTTGGATTTATTACTTCAGATACTTACCGGATAGCAGCGGTGGATCAGCTAAGAACCTATGCTAACATTTTGAACGTGCCGCTTGAGGTCGTATTTTCGCAAATGGATTTGCCGCGTGCCTTCAAGCAGCTTGAAGAGCGGGAGCTCATTTATATGGATACCGCTGGACGAAACTTCCGAAGCGAGCTTCATGTATCAGAGGTTAACAGTTTGCTTCAGACTACCGAGCCTAATGAAACGGTATTAGTGCTCAGCATGACTGGCAAGACGAAGGATATGTCTGCGGTAGCGAATCATTTTTGCAAATATGGCGTTCGAAAAGTATTGTTTACAAAACTAGATGAAACATCGGTTTACGGAGCTATTTTTAACCTCATTATGAATTTCGAATTGCTTCCTACCTATATGGCGAGTGGACAAACGGTTCCTGACGATATAGAGAAGTTTCAAGTGGACTCATATGTTCGGCAGCTGCTCGGGAGTAACAGCTTATGATGGACCAAGCTGAAGCATTACGTAATCTAGTCAAGCAGCAGGAGCTTCAAGTTGATGGTCGAACGACTCGCGTGGTTACAGTTACCAGTGGCAAGGGTGGAGTTGGTAAATCAAATTTCAGCTTGAATTTTGCACTGGCGCTTCAACGATTGGGTAAAAAAGTGCTCGTATTTGATGCAGATATCGGTATGGCTAACATTGACGTGCTAATGGGTGTTTCATCAACCTATAATTTGTATCATCTGCTAAAGCAGGAAAAAACGATTTGGGAAATCGTGCAGGAAGGACCGGAGGGACTTAACTTTATTGCTGGTGGTTCCGGTTTTAGAGATTTGATGGATTTGTCTACAGAGCAGCTCGACCGTTTTGCTGATGAGATCAGTAAGCTGCACGGCAGATATGATGTTATCTTGTTTGATACTGGGGCTGGCCTTTCGAAGGAAACCATAAAATTTATAACTGCGGCTCAAGAGACGATTGTTGTGACGACACCTGAACCAACTTCAATTACAGATGCTTATGCATTAATTAAGATGGTTAAATCAATGGAGGTGGACGTTCACTTCAAACTAATCGTCAATCGAGCAGCCGATTTCCGCGAAGGTAAGCAAACTGCTGAAAAAATCAGTATGGTCGCACAGAGGTTTCTTCAATCTGATTTGCCTCATCTGGGTATTTTGCCTGATGACCCAAATGTGTCAAAAGCGGTGAAGCGTCAAGTGCCATTTACTGTAGCTTATCCTGGAAGCGAAGCATCCATTGCGATTGATCGGATCGCAAAGCAATTTCTTGAAATACCACAAAATACTGCAATTAACGGCGGTGTCAAAGGATTTCTGCATAAAATGTTCAGACTCTCAAGATAATCCTTTGGAAGTGAGGAGGAAAAGGTATGGTTCCTTATCGCGTGCTAGTTGTTGATGATTCCGGATTTATGAGAAAAATCATAAGTGATTTAATCGTTCAAGATTCGCAGTTTACGATTGTAGCTACTGCTAAAAACGGTCAAGAAGCGATTGAAGCGGTACGTGAATGGAAACCGGATGTGGTTACTTTAGATCTGGAAATGCCGATAATGAACGGAATAGATGCATTGCAAATCATAATGAAGGATCATCCAACTCCTGTAATTATGCTCTCGGGTATAAGCGAAGACAATACTAGAGAAACGATTAAAGCACTACAATTCGGTGCATTCGACTTTATTAGAAAGCCATCAGGTACTGTCTCTAATGATATTCGACAAGTTGGAGAGATTCTGTTAGAAAAACTTCGTATTGCTGTATTGACGAAGCGTTATCAGCCCGTTATTACGATTAGCGAGAAGCCGGAAACAATACCAGACGATAGAAGCTTGACGAAAATAAGTAAAGAAATGGTTCCGAACCATATCTTACAACATGAAGAGCTGCCATTTGAACCACTGCCTACTCCAATCCAAGATCTGAATAAAGTTACCTTCAGGAGTGTGGAAGATAGACTAGGGCAACAACCAGCAGCACCCCCTTTACATAAAAAACGTAAAAGCAATATGCAAGATGAAGCAATGCCTAACGATGCGAAATCTACGATTGCACCTCGCAAATCTGTCGATAGAGCACCGCAGGCTGAATTAAAATCCCATTTCAATGAACCACCATCAACAAAAAAAGTAAGACCAGCCAGCGCAGCTTTCAAACATATTGTAGCCATTGGTACTTCAACTGGCGGTCCGAGAGCATTGCATGAGGTAATAACATCTTTGCCGGCGGATTTTCCTGCTCCGGTGCTTATCGTACAGCATATGCCTCCAAAATTTACGAAGTCGTTAGCTCAACGTCTTGACAGCTTTAGTGATATTCATGTCGTTGAGGCAGAGCAGGGGGAGAAAGTTGTTGCTGGCGTTGCCTATATTGCACCGGGCGGCTATCATATGGAGCTTGTCAAAGATGCTTCGAATTATTCGATTGCACTTACTGAGCAGCCACAGCGCAATGGACATCGACCTTCAGTCGATGTGTTGTTTGAATCCTTGGCTGAATATCGCGAACTGAGACGTCATGCTGTTATTATGACAGGAATGGGCAGCGATGGAGCAAAGGGGATGAAGCTCCTGTCCGAATGCGGGATCGAATCAACCATTGCAGAAGCAGAAGAAACCTGTGTCGTTTATGGAATGCCGAGGTCGGCAGTTGAAGCTGGATGTGTAAGCAAAGTATTGCCACTGCAGCATATTGCATCACATCTGATGCAAGCAGTGCTCAAATAGATAGGATAAAATGTCTTCACTATACTAACAGGAGGTGCTAGGAAATGGATATGAATGCCTATTTATCGATGTTTATCGATGAATCTAATGATCACCTGCAATCCTTGAATGAGAATTTGCTTCGTCTGGAAAGCGAGCCTGAGGAACTTAGTATCGTACAAAATATTTTCCGTTCAGCGCATACGCTCAAAGGAATGTCAGCTACCATGGGTTTTGAAGATTTGGCGGCTCTGACGCATGAAATGGAAAATGTGCTCGACCTTGTTCGCAACAGCAAGCTGAAAATGGACAGCTTTATTTTTGATACGTTGTTTAAAGGGTTAGATGCTCTTGAAGCAATGGTTCAAGATATTGTGGGCGGCGGTACAGGGAAAGCTGATGTTACTTCGATCGTAGTATCGCTGCAAGTCATTTTGAAAAGCGATTATAGTGCGAGCAAAGCGATGGAGGTTCCTACTGTAGCTGCAAATGCTTCAGGTGCTTCTGCATCAAGCACATCAGGGGAGATGTTGCTTGACGAGTTTCAATCCTCCATATTGCTTCAATCGATTGAAACAGGGCACAACGTATTTCACATTCAAATAGCTATTCGTGAAAATTGCTTGCTTAAAGCAGTTCGCGCTTATATGGTGTTTGATTTGCTTGAGCGTAATGGTGAAGTTATTAAATCGGACCCATCGGTTCAGGACATTGAACAAGAGAAATTCAATTTCACGTTTACCGTTTTTACAATTTCACGTTTGCAGCAGGAAGACATGCAAGCACAGCTTCTTAATATTTCAGAAATTGAATCCGCGGTTGTAACTACCTTGGACGCAGAATCTCTTTCTGTACTTAGCCATTCGAATGCTGCTGCCGCAGTAGAGGTTGTCGAGGTTGCTGAGAATGCTGCACCGCAAGTAGTTAAGACAGATACGCCTGTTGAAGCGGTCAAAGGACAAGCACCATCAGCACCAGCAGCAACGAACACACCTGCCAACGTATCGCGGACCATTCGTGTTGATATCGAGAGACTTGATACACTTATGAACTTGTTTAGCGAATTGCTGATTGACCGCGTTAGGCTTGAACAGCTCTCTAGCGAAATTAAACGCAGTGATTTGACTGAAACAGTCGAGCATATGACGCGTGTTAGCTCGGATCTGCAAAGCATTGTACTTAAACTGCGCATGGTACCTGTTGATTCTGTATTCAATCGTTTCCCTCGTATGATTAGAGATTTGGCTAAATCGCTAGACAAAAAAATTGATCTCGTCATTACAGGTGCAGATACGGAGCTTGACCGTACTGTTATTGACGAAATCGGAGATCCGCTTGTACATTTATTGCGCAACTCCGTCGATCATGGAATCGAAACGGTAGAAGAAAGAATTGCCGCTGGCAAGCCAGAAACCGGTACGATCTTCTTGCGCGCATACCATAGCGGAAATCATGTCTTTATTGAAGTGGAAGAGGACGGCCGTGGTATTCACCATGAGCGAGTACTAAAAACAGCAATTAAAAATGGCGTTGTTACTGCTGAGGAAGCGAAGCTGCTGACGCCAGAAGAAATCAACATGCTAATTTTTGCGGCTGGCTTCAGTACCGCAGATAAAATTTCGGACATATCCGGACGTGGTGTTGGTCTTGACGTTGTTCGATCCAAAATAACTTCTTTAGGTGGAAATGTAACGATAGATTCTGCATTTGGTAGAGGAACAAAGTTTTCCGTTCAATTGCCGCTTACTCTCTCGATTATTTCCGCAATGCTTATAAAACTAGGTTCAGAGAAATATGCAATCCCCTTATCTTCAATCGTTGAAACAGGCATCATCCGCAAGGAACAAATTCTTCAGGTTCATGGCAACAAAATGATTGAATTTAGAAATACCATCATTCCTCTAGTATCGCTTAGCAAAGTACTTGATTCACCTGATTTTAATGAGAATGACGAGCTCGAAACCGAAATTGTAGTCGTTCGCAAAGGTGAGAAGTGGGCTGCTGTTATGGTCGATGAATTTATTGGTCAAAGTGAAATCGTTCTAAAAACGCTGGGCAAATATTTAACCAACATTAAGGCGATTTCAGGCGCAACGATTCTTGGCGATGGTTACGTCGCATTGATTATCGATCCGAATGCACTTATCAAATAAGGAGGTTTTTACGATGGGAGAAGAATTAAAGGTTATCGTGTTTGCGCTTGGCAACGAAGAGTATGGAATTGAAGTAGATAAGGTCCGCACGATTGAAAGATTGTCTCCAATTACACGCGTCCCAAAAACAGCAACTTTTATCAAAGGGGTCATTAATCTTCGCGGCATCGTTGTTCCTGTCATAGACCTAAGAGGAAGATTCAACCTTACTGAAACGGCAACTACAGAGAACTCGAGAATTATTGTTGTATCGGTAGCTGACATTGAGGTTGGATTTATCGTTGACTCGGCAAATGATGTCATTGATATTGATACGGATACGATTGATTTGCCGCCTGAAATTGTGGGAGGCATTAAAGCGAAATACTTAAGAGGCATTGCAAAGCTTGGTGAAGGTCGACTTCTCATCATGCTGAATTTGTCCGAAGTGCTTAACAAGAGCGAAATTATTCAACTTGAACAGCTTGAGGTATAACTTGTGAACATTTTTAGCCGCTTTGAAGCATTTGAACTAGATGTATTGAAAGAAGTCGGCAATATTGGAGCAGGCAACGCTGCTACTGCATTATCGCGTTTGTTAGATAAACCAGTTGATATGGCGGTACCAAAGGTAAGCTTGCTTCCATTTGAAGAAGTTGCAGAACGTGTAGGCGGTTCCGAAAAAATCGTTATTGCTGTTTTTCTTCGAGTGGAAGGAGAAGCACCCGGCAATATGTTTTTCATCATTGAGGAAGACTCGGCAAGGCGATTGTTGCGTCAACTGCTGTCTTTAAATATCGAAGAGCAGGAAGGTTATTCTGAAATGGAGCTGTCTGCACTTTGTGAGATTGGCAACATTTTGGCAGGCTCTTATTTATCTTCATTAGCTGATTTCACTCAACTGGCAATGGCCCCATCCGTTCCCGCAATAGCAGTAGATATGGCAGGAGCCGTGCTTAGTTATGGTTTGATGCAGTATGGAGAGATGGGAGACTCGGCCCTACTTATTGAAACGACCTTTTTAGAGGATTGTCAGTCACTTGAAGGACATTTTTTCCTCATTCCAGACCCAGAGTCGTTTGAGAAAATTTTTAGGGCTTTGGGAGTCGTTAGCGAATGATACAACAAAATTTGGTCAAAGTCGGCATGGCAGATTTAAATATTGCAATGGATGGAGCGATACTCAAAACGACCGGCTTAGGTTCTTGTGTTGGACTTACCTTGTATGATCCAATACGAAAAATAGCTGGTATGGCACATGTCATGCTGCCATCTTCAGACATTGCTCGAGAGACCAAAATGAACCTAGCTAAATATGCAGATACCGCCATACCCGAGCTGCTTGATCGGATGATAGCAGCCGGCGCATACATTGAGCGAATGAAAGCTAAGATGGCTGGCGGAGCTCAAATGTTTGCTATGTCAGGACATAGCGATTCCTTGAGAATTGGTCCACGCAATGTCGAGTCTTGTACTGAAATGCTTAGGAGATTAAAGATACCAATAATATCGCAAGATACAGGCGGAAGCTTTGGTAGAACGATCGAGTTTGATAGCGCTAGTGGGATGCTATCCATAAGAAGTGTGCAATTTGGAACAAAGGAGATTTAAAATGTTCGGAACATGGCGATGGAATGTCGTATTTGGAGTATTCGGCACCGTGCTTACGGTAGCTTTCTCGATCGGTAATAATCCGATTTCTGTTATGCTGCTTAGAAGTATGTATGCTTTCATCGCTTTTTTTGTTCTTGCGTATGGAGTACGGGCAATATTGGCATACATCCTTCAACCACCTGCCCTTATAAACGCGGAATTTGAAGATGAAGAAGGAAAAGGTAGTCAGCTAGATTTAAAGACACCTGACGAATCAGAAGATATAAATCAATTGTTGAAATCGCAGATTCAAGAAGGTGCTAGCAAACCGTCAATTGAAACTCAGAAAAATGATGTTAGCGGTTTTCGTCCGTTAAATCCTCCTCAATTGTTAACTACAAAAAATACACAGCCTGAAGAATTGGTTAAAGCCGTTCGTCACCTGACAGGAGAGTGAGTCGATGATTGAGCAGAAGACCCCTCATTTGACAAACTTGCAGATGTGGCAAGCCTGGAGAGAACAAGGCGATTTGGAAGCAAAAAAGACGTTGATTGAGCAATATTTACCACTGGTTGATTATGTGACGAATCGAATGGCAATTGGACTCCCGAAAAACGTCATTAGAGATGACCTCGCAAGCAATGGCGTAATGGGTCTTATTGATGCCATCGAGAAATTTGATTACGGCCGCGGCTTGCAATTTGAGACCTATGCATCATGGCGAATTCGTGGTGCTATTATTGATGGTTTGAGACAGGGGGACTGGGTCCCTCGTTCTGTGCGAGAGAAAGCTAAAAGAGTGGAAGAGGCATATCAGCATTTGGAACAGCAATATTTACGTTCTGTAACGGATGCCGAAATTAGCCGCTATCTCGATGTAACGGAAAAAGAATTTATTAATATGCTTCAAGATATTGCGGTAACAACGGTCTGTTCATTGGAAGATCCGATTCGAGAAGAGGAATCGGAGACAAGAATGTCTTTGCTAGTGGACGATAAGGCAAAAAATCCGGATCATAAGGTTCATGAGTTTTATTTGAAAGAATCGTTGGTTAAAGGGATTGAAAGACTTACGGAAAAGGAACGAACAGTCGTTTCGCTCTTCTATTACGAGGAACTATCATTAAGTGAAATTGCTGAAGTAATGTCACTATCACCGTCGAGAATATCCCAGCTCCATTCAAAAGCGATTTTGAGGCTGCGAGGAGCATTGGCTAAGCATAAAGATCAACTCATGCAACATTAAAAAGGGGGGAGTTACGTGGAAAATCTTCAATTAGAATCATACCTACGCATCCAGACATCTGCTGATAATTTGTCTGCATTCTTAACATTTAGCAGGATCTCGGACGAATTCGAATGTAACGGCGATGAGCTAGAGCGATTCTTGCATAGTAAGGGAATCGTTTTTGGCCTTCGTAAAGAAGTTCTGAGTCAGATTGGCACTAATCCTCTCGCCTATTTTAAAGAACAAACACTTGTTGCTCAAGGGGAACCTCCAAGTCCTGGAAAAGACGGATATGTCAAGCTTGTTTATGATATGAATAAAAACAGCAATGCGCCTGCTGAGCTCGAAGATGGTAAGGTCGATTTTAAAGAAGTCGTACAGTTAAAAAACGTCAAGCGCGGACAATTGATTGCGGAGCGTTTTGATCCTACGCCAGGGCCTTCCGGCAGGACGGTGACAGGAGAAGAAATCCTGCCTAAGCTTGGCAAGCATGTCAGATTTAAAGTAGGCAAAAATGTCGTTTTGAACAACGAACAGACAGCTATGTATTCGGCCATGGACGGTTTGATTTCGCTTACTGAAAAAGAAAAAATTAATGTATTTCCAGTTTACGAGGTAAATGGCGATGTTGATTACAGTGTCGGAAATATTGATTTTGTCGGTACAGTAGTCATAAGAGGGAATGTTCTAAGCGGTTTCAGAGTCAAGGCTTCGGGTGATATACGTGTCATTGGCGGTGTCGAAGGAGCTGAAATCGAATCAGAAGGATCCGTTGAAATTACAGGCGGGATTTTAGGGAGCAACAAAGGTTTCGTAAAAGCAGGGCGTAACGTTCGAAGCTCGTTTATACAAGAAGCCAATGTTATTGCTGGTGAAGAGGTGCTAGTGTCACAGAGCATCATGCATTCACATGTAAAAGCAGGGAAAAATGTGATCTGCTCAGGAGCAAAGGGTTTAATTGTAGGGGGCCTCGTACAAGCGGGGGATCTTGTTAGTGCTCGAACGATTGGAAACTCGATGTCAACAGCGACTACTATTGAAGTAGGCGTAAATCCTGAATATCGATCAGAGCTGCAAGAGCTAAGAACGAGACTAAAGCAAAACATGGATAATTTAGATAAAACGGATAAAGCGCTTGTTATTTTGAATCAATTAGCTGTGACTGGGAAGTTGACACCAGATAAGCTGGCATTGCGCGTGAAGCTAACTGGATCAAAACGTCAAACCATACTCGAGAACGAAGAGACGAAAAACCGTATTCTTGAGATCGAAAAAACGCTGGAAAATACAGATCGTTCCAAGATCGATGTTAGTAATATTGTATTTGGTGGAACAAAAATTGTAATTGGCAGGTACACCAGGTTTGTGAAGGATTCATCACAGCGTGTGACCTTCCGTTATTCTGAGGGGGATATCGTCTTAGTCCCATATACGAAATAACGCTCGAAAATGACGATTGGCGCAAAGGGGTGAACAGATATGACGTTCAAATCCATTGATTTGCAGATGTCTGTACCACGAACGCAAGAATTCAGCGGCATGCATGGACAAGCTATGCATAAACCTGTAGCGGATCAAAACACATTAGCTAATCAGTCTACAAAGCAAACAGAGCTTTTGAGAGGGAAAAATACAGCTATTGAGCAATCAAACGGGCTTCATATCCGCAGTGACCAAGAAGGTCAACAAGGAAATGCCTATCAGAATGCGAAACGAAAGCGTACGGAGTCATCTTCAGAAGTTGATAAACAGGAAGCGACTCCTACACATCCGTATAAAGGCCATAGACTGGATATTAAGTTATAAAGTGAAGGCATCATAAGAAAGGCAGGCTATGAACGATGCAGCCATACTTGCAATATATCGTATTACTAGGAGCGGTTGTTATTGTCGGTGCCTTTGTAATGCCTCGTAAGAAGCAGGATACAGCTCTACCGCCACAAACGATGCAAAACATGGAAACCGCACTGGAGCAGTTTATGGAAAACATGGAGAAGGACAATGAAGATCTTGTGCTCCTTGTTCGAAATGCTCAGCAAGAATCCAAATCAGATGCGGAGCGTAAGGAGCAACGAATTGTGGAGCTCGAGCGTAAATGCGAACAACTTACTGAGCAGTTGCAAAAAACGCTTTCCCAATCTGCCACCTTGGTGCGTCCAATTGAAACGTCATTACCTGCTGCCTCATTAGATATGAACATGCAGCTTACAACGGATGCTGCAATTGTCGCACCTATAATAGAAGAAACTGTTCGGAAGAACACGATTCAGGACAGATATAAAGAGCTGTTTATGCTGTATGAGCAAGGAAAATCGATTGAAGCAATATCCAAAAAACTAGGTATGAATAAAGGTGAGGTACAGCTTATTATTCAGCTCGCTAAGCAGGAGGATTCTGTCCATGCTTAAAAAACGAGTTTTTCTCATGGGGTTAGGTGCTGGTATTATTATTGGCGCTTTGTTATTTCAGCTGATGTTGTCTGGCGAGGAAAGCAGGCAAAGACTTAATGACCTAGGAAAAGAATCAGAACAGAAACTTTACACGCAATTGGAAGTTGATGCTTTGTTAAAGGCCAATCAAGACTCGTTGCAGCTTAATCAGGAGACCAAAACGGATAAAGAATCACAGGATCCTAAGCCCGCAGCTAAAGCTGATCCAGTTAAGGAACAGACGAGCGAAGCGTTGGTTGATAAGGCTGCGCCTACTGCTGTACCTGCTAAGGAGCAGCCTGCGGCAAAACATGTAATCAGGATTGAAGCAGGCTCTGGGCTCACCAAAACAGCTGAACTGCTGGCTTCAAATCATATCATTCAAGATAAAACAGCCTTTATATCTAAAATGAAGAAGTCAAAGAAGCTGGTTCGCGCCGGTTATTTTTTGTTTCAAGAGGAAATAACGGTTGATGAAGCGATTCTGGTCGTAACAAGCCAGCCGTTAACAAAAGAGGAAGTAAATCTTTTAACGGCTAGCAAAAAAGTGAGCTAATCTATCTTTTCTTAAACGATTGTTGCATGCGATGTGTATTTATGGTATATTAATTCACGGTGTTAAAAACGCACGCAGGTCAATTTTGTCAAACGGTGCTTCCGCCCGGCGGAAGTTTTGGCGAAAGATGCGACTAGCGGAGGAGCACTAAAAAAACCATTATAGGAGGTGTTGGAGAAATGGCGGTTATTTCCATGAAACAGCTACTAGAAGCTGGGGTACACTTCGGTCATCAGACTCGTCGTTGGAACCCGAAGATGGATCGTTATATCTTCACAGAAAGAAACGGGATTTACATTATTGATTTGCAAAAAACGGTTAAGAAAGTTGACGAAGCGTACAACTTTGTTAAATCGATCGCTGCAGACGGCGGCACTATGCTGTTCGTAGGTACGAAAAAACAAGCTCAAGATTCCGTAAAAGAAGAAGCAGAACGTTGCGGCAACTTCTACATCAACCAACGTTGGTTGGGCGGAACTTTGACTAACTTCCAAACGATTCAAAAACGTATTGATCGTTTGAAACAACTTGAAAAATGGGCTGAGGATGGCACTTTCGAGGTTCTACCTAAGAAAGAAGTTATCATTCTTAACAAAGAAAAAGACCGTTTGGAAAAATTCCTTGGCGGTATTAAAGGAATGAAAGGTTTGCCAAGCGCGTTGTTCATTATCGATCCACGCAAAGAGCGTATTGCTGTTGCAGAAGCTCGTAAACTTGGTATCCCAATCGTTGGTATCGTTGATACGAACTGTGATCCAGACGAAATTGACTACGTAATCCCAGGTAACGATGATGCAATTCGTGCCGTTAAGTTGTTGACTTCGAAAATGGCTGACGCAATCGTTGAAGCTAACCAAGGCGAACAAACAACGGCTTAATTTAAAGGCTTTAATTAGTCAACAAAGGGTGGTCAGATGGTGATAAACCTCTCACTGCCCTTTTTTTGAATGTAAATCACCAAAACCAATATTAATTATTTACGAAGCTACATAGACTTCGTGAAACCTATAGGAGGGCTTACAATGGCAGTTAGTGCTAGCGCGGTAAAAGAGCTACGGGAAAGAACTGGAGCAGGAATGCTTGATTGCAAGAAAGCTTTGGACGAAACAAACAATGACGTTGAAAAAGCAATCGCAGTACTTCGTGAAAAAGGTTTGGCGGCTGCAGCTAATAAAGCTGGTCGTATTGCAACTGAAGGTGTAGTTGAATCATATATTCACGCAGGCGGCCGTATTGGCGTTATCGTTGAAGTAAACTGCGAAACAGATTTCGTTGCAAAAACGGATCAATTCCGTGAGTTTGCAAGAGACGTTGCTATGCAAATCGCAGCAGCTAACCCTAAATTTGTTAGCCGCGAAGAGGTTTCTTCCGAAGAGCTTGAAAAAGAGCGTGAAATTTTGAAAGCTCAAGCGCTTAACGAAGGCAAACCTGAAAAAATCGTTGAAAAAATGGTTGAAGGCCGTATCTCGAAATACTACGAAGAGTTCTGTCTTCTTGAGCAATCGTTCATCAAGGATCCAGACAAAACGATTTCTACATTGCTAAATGAAAAAATCAGCAAAATTGGTGAAAACATTTCCATCCGTCGCTTTGTTCGTTACGAGCTTGGTGAAGGTCTAGAGAAAAAAGTTGACAATTTCGTTGAAGAAGTTATGGCTCAAGTAAAACATTAATCCGAACGCACAGGCGGGGCGGGGCGTCCGCCCCGCCTGCTTGTATAATTAGAACATATTTGAAGGACCTCATTTACTGAGGTGCATGATGGAGGTATTAACGTTGGAGCATCCTGTGTATAAACGTATCGTTTTGAAAGTTAGCGGTGAATCATTGTCTGGTCAGGAAGGTTATGGCATTGAAGCAACGGTCATTTCTTCGATTGCTGATCAGGTAAAGGAAGTCGTAGCACTTGGCATAGAAGTAGCTATTGTTGTCGGTGGCGGTAACATTTGGCGTGGAATTGCAGGTTCTGCAAAAGGCATAGACCGTGCAACAGCTGATTACATGGGAATGCTGGCTACTCTTATGAATTCACTTGCACTTCAAGATGCACTGGAACAAATCGATGTACCTACTCGCGTACAAACATCGATCGCGATGCAACAAATCGCTGAACCGTACATCAGACGTCGTGCTATCCGTCATTTGGAAAAGGGGCGCGTCGTAATCTTTGCTGCAGGCACTGGTAATCCGTTTTTCTCAACAGATACGACAGCAGCACTTCGTGCGGCTGAGATCGAAGCAGAAGTAATTTTAATGGCGAAAAACAAAGTGGATGGCGTATATTCTGCTGATCCATTTAAAGATAGCACAGCTGAGAAATTTGAGGAGCTTACATACCTCGACATGCTTAACCGTAATCTAGGCGTAATGGATTCAACCGCAGCATCACTTTGCATGGACAATAATATTCCTCTTATCGTATTTGCGATTACAGAGAAAGGGAATATTAAACGCGTCGTGCTGGGTGAAAAAATCGGAACGATAGTGAGAGGAAGTGCGAAATAATGCCACAAGAGCTGAAAAAAAACGCAGAAGAACGTATGGATAAAGCGATTTCGGCGCTAAAACGTGATTTGTCTTCTTTGCGCGCTGGCAAAGCAAATTCATCTTTGCTGGATCGTATTCAAGTTGAATATTACGGCTCAATGACGCCTGTCAATCAACTAGCTAACATCAGTACGCCTGATTCCCGTACATTGTTCATTCAACCATGGGACAAATCGTCGATGTCAGCAATCGAGAAAGCGATTATGAAATCAGATCTTGGACTGACGCCTTCCAATGACGGAGCATCGATCCGCCTTTCTATCCCGCCGCTTACAGAAGAGCGTCGTGCAGAGCTAGTCAAGACTTCGAAAAAGCTTGGTGAAGAAGCTAAGGTAGCTATTCGCAATATTCGTCGTGATGCTAATGACAGTGTAAAAAAACTTGAGAAATCAACGATTTCTGAAGATGAGTCACGTGGTCACCAAGAGGATATTCAGAAAGCAACAGATAAATTTATTGCTGAAGTAGATAAAGTGCTTGTTGCCAAAGAAAAAGAAATTATGGAAGTATAATAATCTCTGGGCCCCTCCGATAGGTGGGGTTTGGTTTTGATTTCGGTTGGGAGGAAGTAAGATGATCGAGCGACTTTGGGCCAAATTAGGCAAATCGTCCTTACAGCCGACTGATTCTGTGGCCTCAGAAAATGTGCCTGAGCATGTTGCAATTATTATGGATGGGAATGGCCGCTGGGCTAAAGATCGTGGATTGCCACGAATGGCGGGTCATCATTCCGGCATGAAAGCGGTCAAACGTATTACAATGGCAGCGGATCGGTTAGGCGTCAAATATTTGACGTTATATGCGTTTTCTACGGAAAACTGGAAGCGACCTAAAGCTGAAGTGGATTTTCTGATGAAGCTTCCACAGCAATTTCTTGAAATTGAATTAGAAGAATTGATAGCCAACAACGTACAGGTTCGCATGATGGGACATAAAGAGGATTTGCCTTCATTTACGATCAGTGCAGTTGAAGAAGCCATTATAAAGACCGCTAACAATACAGGGCTTGTTCTAAACTTTGCCTTAAACTATGGAAGCCGTAAGGAAATGCTTGAAGCTGTGAAAAGCATCGCATCAGAGGTTCAGCAAGGAGATCTTGCAATTGATGATATCGATGATAAAGTTATGGCTGATCGTTTGCTTACGAGTGGATTGCCCGATCCAGATTTACTCATTCGTACAAGCGGAGAATTGCGTTTAAGTAATTTTATGATGTGGCAGCTTGCTTATAGTGAATTATGGTTTACGGATGTGTATTGGCCTGAATTTACGGAAGCGCATTTTCAAGAAGCGATTATGGAGTATCAGCGCCGTGCGCGTCGATATGGTGGATTGTAGCTTCAAGTGACGGAGTGTGACTTTTCATTGAGACAACGAATGATTACTGGAATTGTAGCAGGTGCAGGCTTCATCGGTTTAACAATAGCAGGTGGATGGTTATATACGACTCTCCTCGTATTGCTAGCCATTATCGGTTTTACTGAATATGCGCGCATGAATGGTGTAGCATGGTCGCATCCGTCAACTTTGCTCGGATATGCGGGTGTGCTACTGTTTGTGCTTCCATGGTCTGCATGGGGAATAGTTATTCCATCCGTACTGACTATTGTTTGGATGCTGGCTTTCTTGCTGCTTGCCCTAACCGTGATAACAAAAAACAAAACGACAATTGATGGCGCCGCACTTATGTTGCTAGGCGCTTTATATGTAGGTTACGGCTTTTCAGCAATGGGCGAAGTTCGTCAAATTGAGGAGCATGGTCTATTGTGGACGTTTTTGTCCTTTGGGTGCATTTGGGCGTCGGATATCGGTGCTTATTTTACAGGAAAAGCCATCGGAAAAACAAAGCTTTGGCCTTCAATCAGCCCGAACAAAACCATTGAAGGCGCCTTGGGCGGCGTTTTGTTGTCCTTAATCGTATCAGCAGTTTTCGCATTGACGATACCGGATTTTATTGAGTTGCCAAAGGCATTGCTAATCGGTTTAATTGCCGCAGTAGCTGGTCAATTCGGAGATTTGATTCAATCTGCGTATAAGCGTGTGAGAGATATAAAGGATACCGGTAATCTTTTGCCAGGTCATGGCGGTGTGCTTGATCGATGCGATAGCTGGCTTATCGTATTCCCGCTGCTGGTGCTTACCGGGCTGCTGCCCGTATAAGTCAGGAGGATTTTGTGTGAAAAAAATAAGTATATTAGGTTCGACAGGTTCAGTCGGTACACAGACGTTGGACGTTATTGCCCATGATCCTGATCGTTATCAGGTTGTCGGTTTATCCGCAGGTGCGAATGTCGATTTGATTATAGAGCAAGCGAAACAATTCAAGCCAGCCATCGTTAGCTTGGCTTCAAAGGCGGATGCTGAAGCCGCTCGTCCCCATATGCCGCTTGGAACAAAGGTAGTCTATGGTGAAGAGGGGCTTGTTGAAGTAGCCGCTGGAACGGACGCTGATGTCGTTGTGACGGCGATCATGGGTAGCAGAGGGCTGCCAGCAACTTTGGCGGCGATTGATGAAGGCAAAATGATTGGCTTGGCCAACAAAGAAACGCTCGTTACTGCAGGTCATATCGTGATGGAACGCGCGAGACAACGCGGTGTATCAATCCTGCCTATAGACAGTGAGCATTCCGCGATATTTCAATGCTTAAACGGAGAAGATCGCAAGTCTATCAATCAAATTACTTTAACGGCCTCGGGTGGCTCCTTTCGTGATCGGACAAGAGAGCAGCTTGAGGGTGTAACGGTTGCTGAGGCGCTTAATCATCCCAATTGGTCGATGGGTGCCAAAATTACGATTGATTCAGCAACAATGGTTAACAAAGGGCTCGAAGTTATTGAGGCAAGATGGCTGTTCGATGTTACATACGATCAAATAGATGTCATTATTCATCCGGAAAGCATCATTCATTCTTATGTGGAGTTTACCGATCACAGCATAATCGCGCAGCTTGGAATGCCGGATATGCGAGTACCGATTCAATATGCGTTGTCATATCCTGAGCGGAATGTAACGCCAACAAACAGACTGAACCTAGCACAAATCGGGAAGCTGCATTTTCGCGAGATGGATTTTGAAAGATATCCATGTCTGAGGTTAGCATTCGAATGCGGCAAGCTTGGTCAATCGGCGCCTGCAGTGTTCAATGCTGCAAACGAGGTTGCTGTGGCTCGCTTTTTGAAAGGTGAAATTACGTTTCTTGATATTGAACGGATATTGGAAACGGTCGTTGGCAGGCACGAAGCATCTGATATCAATGATTTGCAGATGATCGCAGAAGTTGACGCTTGGGCAAGGCGGCTGGCACAATCCGTATAATAACGGTTAAATTCCGGTTCTCTTGTATCGGACGGGAGAATAATGATAATCTATGTACAGGCCGTAACGAACAGGAGGCTTCAGCTTAATGCACATGATTCAGGTTGTTTTCTTGACCATACTCGTTTTTTTCGTTATCGTAACGATCCATGAATGGGGTCATTACTATTTCGCAAAACGCGCAGGCATACTGGTTCGAGAATTTGCAATTGGCTTCGGGCCGAAGCTTTTTTCGGTAAAACGTGGCGAGACGAGATATACGCTAAGATTAATACCTGCCGGCGGTTTCGTTCGAATGGCGGGAGAAGATCCAGAAATCGTTGATGTTCAACCCGGCCAAACGATCGCGGTCCGTCTGAAAGACAATAAAGTGACTAGACTTTATTTGGATCGTCTTGATGACCGGAGCGGTGTTATTCGCGGTGAGATCGTTGCGATCGATCTTGAACGCAAGCTTTCTGTTACATTAGACGTCGAAGGGGAAAACGAGAACTTCTCGGTGCACCCTGCAGCTTTAATGATATCAAAAGGCAAGGAGACACAAATCGCACCGCTTGACAGACAGTTTGGCAGTAAAACAGTAGCGCAGCGTGCGCTTGCTATTTTTGCGGGTCCAATGATGAACTTCGTGCTCGCTTTTGTATTGTTTGCCACCTACATTCAACTTGCAGGTGTTCCTGTTGAGTCGCCTGATAAGCTGCTCGTCAATGAAATATCAGAAGGCATGCCTGCTGATAAAGTGGATTTGAAAAAAGGAGATGTCATCGACGCAGTTAATGGAGTCAAAATCGGAGCTGATTTTGATAAAATGATCGCGATTATTGGTAAATCTCCGAATGTTCCTGTTAAAATGGATATCATCCGTGACGGCAAGGCACAGCAAGTCGTTATCACGCCTGAACCAAACAAAGAAGGCGTGGGTAAGGTTGGGATCAGCGCTGCATTGCCAACGCGTCCGGCTACTTTCTCTGAAACGTTTACAGGTGCAGGCAAGCTTATGAAAAACATGACGGTAAGCATTTTTGAAGGATTCAAGAAGCTTATTTTCGGTGAGTTTAAGCTTGATGATCTTGGCGGACCTGTACGAACAGCAGAAGTAACGAGCCAGATTGCTCAGCAAGGCATAGCCCAGCTTACATCGTGGACGGCACTACTCAGCTTGTATTTAGGAATATTTAATTTACTGCCGATTCCAGCACTTGATGGCAGTCGCCTCATTTTCCTCGGAATTGAAGCGATTAGACGTCGGCCAATTGATCCAAACCGTGAGAGCATGGTACATTTTGTCGGTTTCGCGCTCATCATGTTATTAATGCTCGTAGTAACTTATAATGATATTTTACGATTGGTAAAAGGGGAGTAAATAGTCGCTCATGTCTAAAGATAAACAGTTCGTTACAGAAATCACGCCTCAAAGTGAAGATTTCTCCAGATGGTATATTGATGTTATTAAAAAAGCAGAGCTTATGGATTATTCACCAGTAAGGGGCTGTATCGTGTTTCGCCCCGAAGGTTATGAGCTTTGGGAAAATATTCAACGTGATCTTGATCGCCGCTTCAAAGAAACGGGACATCGTAACGCGTATTTTCCGCTCTTTATCCCAGAGAGCTTTTTTCAAAAAGAAAAGGAGCATGTTGAAGGTTTCAATCCAGAGCTGCCTTGGGTAACCGAAGCAGCCGGTGAGAAGCTGGAAGAGCGCCTTGCTATTCGTCCAACATCGGAAACGATGTTTGGTCACATGTATTCGAAATGGATTCAATCGTATCGCGATTTGCCTTTGCTTATTAACCAATGGGCGAATGTTGTCCGCTGGGAGAAACGCACAATGCCCTTCTTGCGTACGAGTGAGTTTTTGTGGCAAGAAGGTCATACTGCGCATGAAACAGAAGAGGAAGCGCGTCAAGAGACGATGCAGATGCTTGATGTTTACACGCAGTTCGTTGAAGAGTTCCTTGCAATTCCTGTAATCAAAGGCGAAAAAACGCCTTCTGAGCGGTTTGCGGGAGCGGTTGATACGTATTCGATCGAAGCGATGATGAAAGACGGGAAGGCTGTTCAAGCCGGAACATCCCATTATCTAGGTACGAAGTTTGCGGTAGCATTTGATATTAAATTCCTTGATCGTGAAAACACATTACAATTCGCGCATACGACTTCTTGGGGCGTTAGTACAAGACTAATCGGTGCACTTATTATGGTTCATGGTGATGATCGTGGTCTGGTGCTGCCACCTAAAGTTGCACCAACGCAAGTTGTTATGATTCCAATCGGCCCTGCAAAAATGCGTGAGCAGGTTGTTGGCCGTGTTGATGAGCTTTATGCAGAGCTTAAGAAAGCCGGTGTTCGCGTGCGCGTGGACGATCGTGCTGACGTCAGCCCAGGCTGGAAATTTAACGAATATGAGATGCGCGGTGTTCCACTTCGTCTTGAGCTTGGACCACGTGATATGGAAAATGGACAAGTTGTGCTTGTTTCCAGAGTTACAGGAGAGAAGCGTATCGTGCAGCAAACTAATCTCATAGCTGAAATAGAAGCAATGCTGGAAGAAACGCATCATGAGATGTTCAATCGCGCGAAGCAGTTCCGTATCGACAACTCACGTTCAGTTGAAACGCTTGATGAAATGAAAAGCTTTCTGGAAGAACAGCGCGGCTTCGTAGAAGCAGGCTGGTGCGGCTCTGCTGCTTGCGAGAAGCAGGTTAAGGAAGAAACTGGAGCAACAAGCCGTAATATCCCTTTTAATCCGACATCACATAAAGAAACATGTCTCGTTTGTGGCGATCCATCACAACATACAGTCGTATTTGCAAGAGCTTATTAAGGACTGAAGCTAGTTCGGTTCGGATCTTAAGGAGTGGAGTTTTATGAGCCAAACCGCAAAAAAACGGCAGAGTTTCGAAATGCTTTTACAGCATATTCAGCTGCCGCAAGAACTTATACAAACCTATTTTCAAGATGGATATATAGATCAAGTCATTGTAAGCAACAGCAATCAAGAATGGACGTTTTGCATCTGCAAAACGTCCATGGTGCCTTTACAGGCCTATAATGGGCTTTGTCAGGCGGCTCGGATGAAGTTTGAGTCAATCGCAGCGGTCAGCTTTTTATTGATCTATGATCCAGTAGTAGAAACGGAATCCATCGTGCTGCAATACTGGGGTTTGTTCATGGAGTGGGCTCAGCGCGAGATCGCTTCCGTAAATGGATGGCTGCAGAAATCATCGATCAGCGTAGAAGGGGATGTGCTGACCCTTTCTCTGCTTGACAATACAGGTTTAGAGCTTGCTCGCAAGAAACGTCTAGATGATGAAATTGTTCGTTTCTTTAATGAGAATTTTCAGCGTGCTTGCAAAGTGAAAATGATTGTCAGCGAATCAAGACAAGAGATTTTGGATGAATTCTCGCTTCGAATGGTACAGGAAGAGCGTGAATATGTGCAGGAGCTGATGGCGAGTGCGCAATCCGAGTCTGAGCTCGTAGATGAGAGTGAAATCAGGCTTGCTGTTGGTTATGATATTCGGGAAGAACCTGTTCCTTTGATGAACATCATCGAAGAAGAGAAAAAAATCACAGTACAAGGCGCTGTATTTGGTCTTGAAGTGAAAGAGCTTCGTAACGGAAGCACATTGTTTACGTTCAACGTGACCGACTTCTCCGATTCAATTGCGATGAAGATGTTCGCGAAGACGAAGGACGATGTGAAAATTTTAAACCAGCTTGCCAATGGTAAATGGGTTAAAGCGCGCGGCCGAATCGAATATGACCGCTTTATGCAGGAACCAGAGCTGGTGATGATGCCGAATGATTTGCATGAGGTCAGAACACCTGCCGATCGCATGGATAAAGCGGAAGAAAAACGAGTGGAATTTCATCTCCATACAACGATGAGCGCTATGGATGCGGTAACGCCGGTAGATGTCTATATTAAAACAGCTGCCAAATGGGGACATAAGGCGATAGCAGTAACCGATCATAGTAATGTTCAATGTTACCCGGATGCGAATAAGTCGGCCAAAAAACATGGTATTAAAGTGCTTTTTGGTGTTGAAGCTAATATTGTGAACGATGCAGTGCCAATGGTACTGGAATCGAGACCGGAGCCTCTTGCTACAGCAACTTATATTGTATTTGATATAGAGACGACAGGGTTATCTGTAATCAATAACAAAATTATTGAGCTTGCTGGCGTTAAAATGCAAGATGGCAAAGAAATTGATCGTTTCTCTACCCTTATTGATCCGCATGAGAAAATCCCTTACCACATTACGCAGTTGACTAACATCAATGACGATATGGTAAAAGGGCAGCCAGATATTGAGCCTAAACTTAGGGAATTCATTGAATTTATCGGTGATGATGTTCTCGTAGCCCACAATGCAAGGTTCGATATTGGCTTCATCCAGGCAAACTGTAAAGCTTTCGGTATGCCGGAAGTGAAAAATCCAGTGCTCGATACGCTGGAACTAGCTCGATTTATTTTTCCAACTCTCAAAAACCATCGTTTGAATACGTTAGCAGATAAATATAAGGTTAGTCTCGACAATCATCACCGTGCTGTAGATGACTCCCTTGCTCTTGGCGGCGTGTTGTATGGCTTGATTGCAGATGCGGCTGAGCGAAATATTACGAATCTACATCAGCTAAATGATTATGTAGGTATTGATTTATCCAATTCGCGGCCATTCCACAGCAATGTTTATGCACTTAACGCAGTGGGGAAGAAAAACTTGTTTAAGCTTATTTCCATCTCACATACAGAGCATTTCAAACGGGTAGCAACGATTCCAAAAACGAAGCTTGTTGCGCACCGTGAAGGTTTGCTCGTTATATCCGGCTGTGAAAAAGGGGAATTCTTCGAAACCGTTCTGAACAAGTCGTATGAAGAAGCGCTGGAGGTTGCACGTTTTTACGATGTCCTTGAAATTCAGCCGATTGATTTCTACATGCACTTAGTAGATAAGGGGTTAGTCGGCAGCCGAGCGGAGATTGAGCAGGCGCATCGCCGGATCTGTCAAATTGGGGATGAGCTGGGCAAGCCGGTTATTGCTACTGGCAACGTTCATTATCTGAATCCGCGCGACAAAATGTATCGTGACATTACGATTCACGGAATCACCGGCTTTAGTCCGCTTAAGAGCATTCGCAAACCCGATGCTCATTTCCGTACGACGGAAGAAATGTTGGAGGAGTTTGCGTTCTTAGGGGAAGCAAGAGCTCGCGAGGTCGTGATTACGAATACTGTGGAGCTTGCTGATCGATTTGAGCCGTATGACATGTTCCCGACGGGACTGTTCGCTCCCATTATTGAAGGAGCCGACGAGGAGATTCGCAACACTTGTTATGATACGGCGAAGTCTATGTATGGGGAAGATCTTCCTCAGGTCGTTATCGACAGGCTAGAAAAAGAACTTATTCCTATTATCAAATTTAAGTTTTCCGCCAACTACTTGATTTCGGAGAAGCTTGTAAAGAAATCCAACGCGGATGGATATTTGGTCGGCTCAAGGGGATCGGTTGGTTCCTCAGTCGTAGCAACATTTCTAGGTATTTCTGAGGTTAATCCGCTGCCTGCTCATTATTTGTGCAAAAATTCGGATTGTAGGCACAGCGAATGGTTTTTGGACGGCAGCATTCCGAGCGGCTTCGACTTACCGGATAAATTATGTCCGAATTGCGAGAAGCCGATGAAAGGTGAAGGACAGGATATTCCGTTCGAAACCTTCCTTGGATTCAAAGGCGATAAAGTTCCCGATATCGATTTGAACTTCTCAGGGGACTATCAACCGATTGCACATAACTATACGAAAATATTGTTTAGCGAGAAGTGTGTGTTCCGTGCTGGAACGATTGGTACGGTTGCAGAGAAAACGGCCTATGGTTTCACTAAGAAGTATGAGGAAGAGCATGGTAAGAAATGGCGCGGTGCTGAACTGGCGAGACTAGCGAGCGGCTGTACCGGCGTAAAACGAAGCACGGGACAGCATCCAGGGGGTATCGTCGTTGTTCCCGATTATATCGATGTTGAAGATATAACGCCTGTCCAATTTCCAGCAGACGATGTGAATGCAGAATGGAAGACGACCCATTTTGACTATCACGCGTTTGATGAAAACTTGCTTAAGCTCGATATTCTGGGACACGATGATCCGACTATGATGCGGATGCTACAGGATTTGACTGGTGTTGATCCAACGTCAATTCCAATGAACGATCCTAAAGTAATGAGCATGTTCAACTCGACAAAAGCACTTGACGTTCCAGGCGAGCAGATTCGATCTTCGGTAGCCACTTATGGGGTGCCGGAAATGGGAACGAAATTCGTTCGTCAAATGCTTCAAGAGACACAGCCTTCTTCGTTTGCGGATTTGCTGCAAATTTCCGGACTGTCTCATGGAACGGGAGTTTGGCTGGGAAATGCACAAGAGTTGATTAAGAACGGCACTTGCAATATCAAAACGGTAATCGGCTGTCGGGATGACATCATGTTGTTCTTGATATATAAAGCTGGAATGGATGCAGGACTTGCATTCAAGATTACAGAAAGCGTGCGTAAAGGTAAAGGTCTGACGCCAGAGTGGATCGAAGAGATGAAGCGATGCAAGGTGCCGCAGTGGTACATTGATTCTTGCCTCCGCATCGAGTACATGTTCCCGAAAGCTCATGCTGCAGCCTATGTAATCTCGGCAGTTCGCACTGCATATTTCAAGCTTTATTATCCAATAGAGTATTATGCTACTTACTTTACGGTAAGGGCAGACGATTTTGATTTGGAGCTGCTATGCCAAGGGTATGATGCGATTTTACGTAAGTTGATCGAGATCGAGGCTAAAGGGTTTAATGCACTCCCTAAAGAGAAAAACATGGTGTCACAGCTTGAAATGTCACTGGAAATGACAGCTCGCGGCTTCTCTTTTAAGCCGATTGATCTGTATCGTTCCGATGCGACGAAATTTCTTGTAGACGGGGATTCGCTTATTCCGCCATTTGCTGCAATTGCGGGGATAGGCGATAACGCGGCACGCAACATAGCAGCTTCAAGAGACGATGGCGAGTACTTGTCGATCGAGGATTTCCAAATGAAATCGAAGGCGACAAAAACGATTATTGAGGTTCTTGGCAACATGGGCTGCTTCCGTGGATTGCCTGAATCCAATCAGCTTTCACTGTTCTAGAAGCGGCTTGGATAGAAAAGATTTCTTGTCACTATAGTGCGGTTATGTTATAATTTTTCTGGCAATGATGATTATAAAGACTTTGATGCAGAAGAGTGGGGAAACCCACTCTTTACGTTTTGTAAACGGCAAAATGGCATAGTGCGTATAAACAGGAGGTCAACTGAATTTGAGTACATCCAAAATCAAAGCCGCTGTCCAGGAAATGGTTTTACCATACCTCAGCAGCAATGGATTTGAACTGGTTGATATTGAGTATGTAAAAGAAGGAAGCAATTATTTCCTTCGTATTTTCGTAGATAAAGAAGGCGGCATCGACATCGATGACTGTGGTCGTATCAGCGAATTCATAAGTGAGCAATTGGACAAAAATGATCCAGTTACAGACGTTTATTTTTTAGAGGTATCTTCCCCAGGAGCAGAAAGACCGCTTAGGAATGAAGAGGAAGTACGTAAAGCAATCGGTAAGCACGTTTACATAACGACATATGAACCGATTAGCGGCGCTAAAGAATTTGAGGGGCTGCTACTTTCATTTGATGGAGAAAATGCGGTCGTTCGTACAGCCAAAAAGGAGTATACCATTCCTTATGCTAAGGTGGCTGGCGCAAGGCTCGCTATCGTGTTCTAAATATTCGTTTATATATTGAAAGGGGGAAATCCAGTCCAATGAGTATGGATTTTATTGAAGCACTACAAGAAATAGAACGAGACAAGGGGATTACCAAGGATGTGCTCCTTGAAGCCATTGAGGCAGCACTTATCTCCAGCTACAAAAGAAATTTTAATACCGCTCAAAATGTGCGCGTCGATATTAATCGTCATACTGGCGTTATTAAAGTATACGCCCGGAAGACCGTTGTCGATGAAGTGCTAGATCCACGTCTGGAAATTACAGTGGAGGCATCACGAGAAATCAATCCTCACTATCAGCTTGACGATATTGCGGATATTGAAGTTACGCCGCGTGATTTTGGACGTATCGCTGCTCAAACAGCGAAGCAGGTTGTTACGCAACGTATTCGTGAAGCAGAGCGTGGACTGATATATAACGCTTTTATCGATAAAGAGGAAGATATCGTTAACGGTATCGTTCAACGTCAAGATGTTCGTAATTTATTTGTGGATCTGGGCAAGGTTGAGGCGGTATTGCCTTTGACAGAGCTTATGCCTACTGATAAGTTTAAGCATGGTGACCGCGTGAAGTCTTATATCACGAAAGTTGAAAATACGACTAAAGGTCCTCAAATCATTTTATCTCGTACGCATCCTGGCCTTTTAAAACGGTTGTTCGAGCTTGAAGTGCCTGAGATCTATGACGGAGTAGTAGAAATTCGGTCGGTAGCTCGCGAAGCAGGCTTCCGTTCCAAAATTGCGGTTCATTCCCGTAACTCCGAGGTTGATCCAGTCGGTTCATGTGTTGGTCAAAAAGGACTGCGCGTTCAGACGATCGTAAACGAGCTTAAAGGTGAGAAAATCGATATCGTTCGTTGGTCTGAAAGCGTGGATGAATATGTTGCGAATGCATTAAGCCCTTCAAAGGTGCTTGAGGTTATCGTATTCGAACAAGAAAAAATGGCCAGAGTTATCGTGCCTGATTATCAACTATCGCTCGCGATCGGTATTAAAGGACAGAATGCAAGGCTTGCTGCTAAGCTGACTGGCTGGAAAATCGATATTAAGAGCGAGACGCAAGCGGAGCAGGAGTATGGACGTCCGAAATCGATGACAACTGTCATGCATCAGGATTCGGTATCCATTGACTAATCTGCTTTTATAACAGGTAAGCGTCAATTCAGCTGGCAGAGGAGGGGTGTACAATGAGACCGAGAAAAGTACCGCTTCGCAAATGCGTCGCTTGTCAGGAGATGATGCCGAAGAAGGAACTCATTCGGATTGTGCGGACACCGGCCGAAGAGGTGCAGATTGACCTGAAAGGCAAACAAGCTGGCCGCGGTGCATATTTGTGCGGTAAAGTCAGTTGCTTTAAATTAGCGAAGAAATCCAAGGCGCTTGATCGAGCACTGAAGCAGCATGTTGGTGAACACATTTACGATCAGCTTGAACAGGATTTTGTAGCGGTAGAGGAACAGTTTATTGCAAGTAAGGAGCTGATAAGCGATGAAGCAGAATAAGAGCTTATCACAGCTTGGCATGGCAATGCGTGCCGGAAAGCTGATTACAGGCGATGAAATTGTCCTTAAAGCTGTAAGAAATAAACAAGTGCATCTCGTTATTCTTGCAGGAGATGCTTCAGACAATACGAAAAAAAAATTTCGTGACAAATGCAACACCTACGGAATACAACTCGCCGAAGCATTCGACCGTGAGCAACTAGGAAAGGCGATTGGTAAGCCAGAACGGGTTGTAATAGCGGTAACCGATGCACAATTCGGAAAAATGATTGCGAGTCATCTGAGCCATAATACGGAGGTGGATCATATTGGACAATAAACAAGACAGCAAGGACAATAAAGATAAGCTGCGCGTTTACGAGTATGCCAAGTCACTTAATATGAGCAGCAAAGAAATCATAACGATTCTAAAACGACTGGATTTGCCTGTCAACAACCATATGAGTGTGATGGAAAATGAGATGGTAAACAAGGTCGAAGGTTTTTTTCGCAATATTAAACAAAATGCCGCCGCTAAGCGTGCACAGGAAACAACGAATGTAACGGTTTCTTCTGCACAACCTACTGCTAACAAGCCGCAATCGCAGCAGCCACAGCAGCAGGAACGGAAGCCGCAGCCAGTACAAGAAAATAAAAATACGAATCAAGACAGACAGGGGCCTATGAATTCTATTAATACGAAACCACAAACAACCCAACAGCAGTCGGAACAAAGACCAGCAGGACAACAAACAAATCGTCCAGCATCACAATCAAGCAACAACCGTCCATCACAAGGCAGCGCAAGTTCCAGTCGTCCAAGCCAAGGACAAGGCGGACAAGGTAATCGCCCAGCGGGTTCAAACGCGGGTTCAAGCCGTCCTGGACAAGGTCAAGGCGGTCAAAGCAGTCGTCCAGCATCATCTGGACCAAGTCGCCCATCGCAAGGTGGACAAAGCAACACAGGCAGCCGTCCAAGCGCTCCGCGTTCAGACGCAAGCAGCCGTCCAGCTTCATCCGGCCAAAGTCGTTTCGACTCTAAGCCAGCACAAGGGCAAGCTCGCGGAAATGACAACAGAAACGCAAGACCAGGCCAAAAGAGATTTGAAGACGGTAAACCAGGCGGCTTCAGAGGCAACAATGGCCGTGGTGGTCAAAAAGGTCGCGGCGGCAAGTTCCAACAACAACCGCCACGCGAGAAAATTGACAATACACCAAAGAAAATTATTGTACGCGGTACAATGACCGTTGGCGAATTGGCAAAATTGCTGCATAAGGATGCATCAGAAGTTATTAAAAAACTGATTTTCCTAGGCGTAATGGCTACCATCAACCAAGAAATCGATATGGATGCGATTCATTTGATCGCAACAGACTACGGCGTAGAGGTTGAAGTGAAAATTCCTGTTGAGGAAGATTCCTTTGAAACCGTGGAAGAGTCAGACGAAGATGAAGATTTGGTGTCACGTCCACCGGTTGTTACCATTATGGGTCACGTTGACCACGGTAAAACAACATTGCTTGATGCCATTCGCAAAACGAATGTAACAGGCGGAGAAGCCGGCGGAATCACGCAGCACATCGGTGCTTACCAAGTCGAAATTAACCATAAAAAAATTACGTTCCTCGATACACCTGGTCACGAAGCGTTTACGCTAATGCGTGCTCGCGGTGCGCAGGTTACGGACATTACAATTATCGTTGTAGCAGCTGATGACGGCATCATGCCGCAAACAGTTGAAGCCATCAACCATGCCAAAGCAGCTGGCGTTCCTATTATCGTAGCGGTTAACAAAATCGATAAGCCAGAAGCGAATACCGAGAAAATTAAACAAGAAATGACAGAATATGAACTAGTTCCGGAAGAGTGGGGCGGCGACACTATTTTCGTCGAAGTTTCCGCTAAACAAAGAATTGGTCTTGAAGGCCTTCTTGAAATGATTTTGCTCGTTGCTGAGATGAATGATTATAAAGCTAACCCGAACAAACGCGCTCGCGCTACTGTTATTGAAGCAGAGCTTGATAAAGGTAAAGGTCCTGTTGCACGTATTCTCGTTCAACACGGTACTTTGAAAATCGGAGATGCTTTCGTTGCAGGTAACTGCTTCGGTCGTATTAGAGCAATGGTTAACGATAAAGGCCGTCGCTTAAAAGAAGCAGGTCCTTCTACTCCAGTGGAAATTACTGGTCTAACAGAAGTTCCACTAGCTGGTGATCCGTTCATGGTATTTGAAGATGAGCGTAAAGCCCGTGATATTGCTGACCGTCGTTCCATTAAACAACGTCAATCGGATATGGGTGCGAATACACGCGTAACGCTTGATGATCTGTATAACCATATCAAAGATGGTGAAATTAAAGATCTGAACGTTATCATCAAATCCGACGTTCAAGGTTCTTCCGAAGCATTAAAAGGCTCGCTCGCAAAAATTGAAATCGAAGGCGTTCGCGTAAAAATCATCCATAGCGGTGTTGGCGCGATTACAGAATCGGATATCATTTTGGCGTCAGCTTCCAATGCTATCGTAATCGGATTTAACGTTCGTCCTGATCCACAAGCAGAAGCAACGATTGCACAAGAAAAAGTTGATGTGCGCATGCACCGCGTTATCTACAACGTAATCGATGAGATTGAGCAAGCAATGAAGGGTATGCTTGACCCAATCTTCAAAGAGGTTGTTATTGGTCACGCTGAAGTTCGTAACGTATTTAAAGTTACTAAAGTTGGCGCAATAGCAGGTTGTATGATTACTGACGGTAAAATTTCTCGTAACGCTGAAGCGCGTCTGGTTCGTGGCGGTATCGTTGTCTTCACTGGCAAGATCGAGTCCTTGAAACGTTTCAAAGACGACGCTAAAGAAGTTGCAGCAGGTTATGAGTGCGGTATTACGCTTGATCGTTTCAACGATGTTCGTGAAGGCGATACGATCGAAGCATTTGTCATGGAATCAGTAGAGAGGTGAGTAAAGCATGGCAAAAATCCGGGTAGGACGGGTCGGCGAACAGATTAAAAAAGAGCTGAGCCAAATTATACAGACAGAGCTGAAAGATCCAAGAATTGGTTTCATTACTGTAACTGGTGTTGAAACATCGAGCGATCTTTCACAAGCAAAAGTGTATTTAAGCGTACTTGGCAGCGAAGAACAGAAGGAAGCGACGCTTAAGGCACTAGCGAGCGGAACCGGATTTATTCGCACAGAGCTTGGCAAGCGCATGCGTTTGCGTCATACACCAGTATTGCTGTTCAAGTTTGACAGCAGTATTGAATATGGCAGCCGCATCGAGGCATTGCTTGAAAACATCAATAACGGGAATTCAGCTCGATGATGGAGCAAAGCAGCTATTCGAGGCAGTTGGATGAAGCGCTGGCGTTCATGAAAAATTACGATGATTTTCTAGTCGTATCACATGTACAGCCTGACGGTGACGCTATTAGTTCTACTGTTGTCGTAGGCTGGATGCTCGAGAAGCTAGGGAAGTCGGCAGTGATGATTAATGAAAGCGATCTGCCGTCTAGACTTAGTTTCTTACATCAATTTGATTCAATTATCAATTATAAACGCGATATAACGCAGCAAAAATTCGATGCCATTATTTCGGTCGATTGTGCTGATTTCAAACGAATTGGAGAGGTAGCGAGCAGCTTTGCACCAGATGCAAAGCTGCTTAATATCGATCATCATCCGACAAACAATGGATTTGGCGCTGTTAATGTTATTCGAGCGGAAGCTGCGGCTACAGTTGAAATATTGTATGATTTAATCGAGAGAGCAAAAATCGAATTTGATTTAAATTGCGCAACAGCTATCTACACCGGTTTGTTAACCGACACAGGCGGGTTTCGTTATTCAAACACGAGTCCACGTGTCATGGAGATTGCCTCGCATTTGCTCGCTATAGGCGTGTCCGGCAATGAACTGGCTGATCATCTTCTTGAGAAGATGACCATGGCTAAGCTCAAGCTTCTCCAACTTGCACTTAATCGCCTCACATTTACAGATAACTTGGAGATCGGCTGGGTCTATATTGGCAAAGATGATTTGCACAATACAGGCGCTGTTCCTGAAGATCTAGAAGGAATCGTAAATTATGCGCTTAATGTGGATGGGGTTGAAGTCGGCATTCTATTTAAAGAAACAGAAGACGGTGCTGTCAAAGCAAGCATGCGTTCAGCAGGCAAAGCCAATGTAGCCGCAATTGCGCAAGCATTTGGCGGTGGTGGTCATGTGCGTGCAGCAGGTTGCCGTATTGAAGGTTCTTTAACGACCTCGATTGAAGAGTTAGTGGAAGCAGTCAGAAAGGCGTTGATTTAAACGATGGACGGCATTTTGGCAGTTTGGAAGCCTGAAGGCTGGACTTCTCATGATGTGGTTGCAAAAGTACGCCGAGTGCTAAAGATGAAGCGGATTGGACATACAGGAACGCTTGATCCTATGGTGACGGGTGTATTGCCGCTATGTCTTGGGCGTGCAACAAGAGTAGTCGAATATGTGCAAGAGCGGCCGAAGTCATATGAAGCTGTATTGCAGCTTGGAATTGCAACAGATACGGAGGACTTAACCGGCACTGTTACCGAGCGTCAATCGTCAATATCTGTTACAGAAGATGAAGTTCGCCGTGCGCTGTCGCAGTTTTTGGGCGAGATCGATCAAGTTCCACCGATGTATTCCGCTGTCAAAGTTGACGGCAAACGATTGTACGAGTTAGCAAGAGAAGGAAAGACTGTTGAGCGGAAATCAAGAAAAGTAACCATTCATCAAATTGATCTCATTGACGCACAACTTGATCTGGAACAGCCTCGTATTTCGTTTTCTGTCGTTTGTTCAAAAGGTACATATATCCGCACATTATGTGTGGACATTGGTAAAGCGCTGGGCGTTCCTGCCACAATGGCTCACTTGACAAGAACGATGTCAGGCGGCATTACTAAGGAAAGTTGCTTAACGTTAGAGCAAATTGAGCAATTGCAGCAAGCCGGTGAGTTAAGCGGACATTTAATAGCTGCAGATGAAGCTATTACACATTTGGATCGTGTAACCATCCCAGAATCGTTTGGAAGGCTCGCACTGCTGGGACAGAAAGTTAGTCTTAGCCATGCAGTCGATCATACAGCATTGATTTTAGATGGACAACTTATACGGCTTTATAATGATCAAAGCTCGTTTCTAGGTATTTTTCAGATTGACTTGAATTCAAATGTTTTCAAGCCGATTAAAGTATTTTCAGCTTAGCTTATCGTTGTAGAAAGTTAATAGGAAATGCAGGTGCTTCAGCGTTGGAAATTATTCCATTAAGTTTTCCTTTAAACGGTTTGTCCACGTTGTCGCTGGACAAGCCGCTTTCCATAGCAATCGGTCATTTTGACGGGGTTCATCGTGGACACCAAAATGTGATTCGTCAAGCTGTAAATGCAGCGAAGGAATCCGATATGCTATCAGCGGTTTTGACATTTGATCCTCATCCGAAGGAAGTTCTCGGTCAAGGTGAGCAATATTATCGTTGCCTTACGCCTTTTGATGCTAAGACAGCGTTATTTGCGGAGCTTGGTGTAGATCTTGTATTCATTATGAAGTTTGATCTTGAGTTTGCTTCAGTATCTCCTGAGCGCTTCGTGAATGAGGTTCTGCGCACACTCCGTGCCAAGCAGGTAGTTGTAGGCTTCGATTTCAACTTTGGCCACAAAGGTTCAGGAAATGCTGAATCTTTGAAGCAGCTGGCAGAGCCCGACATATCTGTTCATATCATTGAGCCTTTGATCGAGAACGGGGTAAAAGTAAGCAGTACTTATATCCGCGAAGCGCTGGAGCAAGGTGATCTTGAACTGGCAGAACGTTTGCTCGGCAGGCCATACGAAGTTGAAGGCATAGTCGTTCACGGGGACAAAAGAGGTCGGACAATCGGCTTCCCGACAGCCAACTTGCAATTTAATGCACCATATATCGCGCCAAAGCTTGGCGTTTATGCGGTAATGGCATGGATTGGTGATACCGCATACCCAGGTGTGTTGAATTATGGTTTAAAACCAACCTTTAACAAAGAAGAGCTTAAGCCGGTGATGGAGGCTCATTTGTTTGACTTCAACAACGATATATACGGTGAACAGATGCGTTTGCAATTACTATCGTTTATACGTTCAGAGAAAAAATTCAATTCGATAGCTGAACTTGTTGAGCAGATTGGATCTGACTCTGAGCAAGCAAAGGCCATTCATGGTTACAATTAACTAGTTGCATATATGGTGTGGGAAACGATGTTGAGCTTTCTTTGGATATGCTTCTCGACATTCACTCATCTTGTGTGTTATACTATACAACGTTGTAAGTAGTCATACATTTTGTGTGATGTACTCACAAACTTAACCTTAGCTTGGATGTCCGATCTCACCGACGGCTTCGAGGCTAATGGCGATTATCAAGAAGGAGGTGAATTGGGATGGCAATTACACAAGTACGTAAAAACGAACTGATTGAGACGCATAAGACACATGCAACTGATACCGGTTCTCCGGAGGTTCAAGTGGCTATCCTGACTGAAAACATCGTTAACTTGACTCAACATTTGCGGGAGCACAAGAAAGATCATCATTCCCGTCGTGGTTTGCTCAAGATGGTAGGTCAGCGCCGTAAGCTGCTTGCATACCTTAAAAACAATGATGTTAGACGTTACAGCGCATTGATCGAAAAACTCGGCCTACGCCGCTAAAACATGCGTAAAGAAAAGCAACCTGGTTGTCCAGCCGTCCGGGAATAACGGATGAGCGGATTCGGGTTGCTTTTTGTAATAGGGAAACACTCGGAATAAACTGCCAATAAGCAGTGAAATAGACAAATCGAATAATTATTAGGAGGGATAAAATGGTACAACGAATTGAGATGTTAGTAGGCGGAAGACCGCTATCCATTGAAACCGGCCGCCTTGCGAAACAAGCGAATGCAGCAGTCACTGTACAGTATGGTGATACTGTCGTATTATGTACGGTTACAGCATCAGCAGGTCCAAAGGATCTTGATTTCTTCCCACTGACAGTAAACTATGAAGAACGTTTGTATGCTGTTGGTAAAATTCCTGGTGGATTCATTAAACGTGAAGGCCGTCCAAGCGAGAAGGCGATTTTGTCCAGCCGACTTACGGACAGGCCTATTCGTCCGTTATTCCCGGAAGGTTTCCGGAATGACGTTCAAGTGATGAACATTGTAATGAGCGTTGATCAAGATTGTTCGCCAGAAATCGCGGCTATGATCGGTACTTCTGCTGCACTTTCGATATCTGACGTTCCATTTGATGGTCCAATTGGCGGAGTAAACGTTGGTCGTGTTAACGGTCAATTCATTATTAATCCGACAGTGGAACAAAGTCTGGAAACGGATATTTTTGTAGTTGTAGCTGGTACTAAAGATGCGATTATGATGGTTGAAGCAGAAGCAAACGAAGTTTCTGAAGCAGTAATGCTCGAAGCGATTATGTTTGGTCACGATGAAATTAAAAAAATCGTTGCCAAAATAGAAGAGTTGCAAGCTGTAGCCGGCAAACCGAAAATGGAAGTAAAGCTACATACTGTAAATGAACAAGTTAATGCTGATGTTCGCGCTTATGCCTCTGCTGGATTGGTTAAAGCGATTAAGGTTGAAGAAAAGCATGCTCGTCAAGATGCAATTGATGAAGTTAACAGCGCAGCTGTAGCTCACTTTGAGGAGCAATATATCGATACACCAGAACTTCTCTCCGATGTTAAGGAAGTGCTGTACGACATCGTGAAGGAAGAAGTACGTCGTCTAATTTCTCATGATAAAGTTCGTCCTGATGGCCGTTCGCTTGATGAAATTCGTCCAATTGATTGTGACGTGGCTATTTTGCCTCGTACACACGGAACTGGGCTGTTTACACGTGGACAAACACAAGCACTAAGCATTTGTACGCTTGGCGCAATGGGCGACGTTCAAATTTTGGACGGTATTTCCCCTGAAGAAACAAAACGTTTTATGCATCATTACAACTTCCCACCGTTCAGCGTTGGTGAAGCTCGTCCACTACGTCCGCCAGGTCGTCGTGAAATTGGGCATGGTGCTCTAGGTGAGCGTGCGCTTTCCAAAGTCATTCCTTCTGAAGCCGATTTCCCATACACGATACGCCTTGTTTCGGAAGTATTGGAATCAAACGGTTCTTCTTCACAAGCAAGTATTTGCGCAAGCACACTTGCTATGATGGATGCAGGGGTACCAATCAAAGCACCAGTAGCTGGTATTGCAATGGGTCTCATTAAAGATGGCGACCACTTTGCTATCCTTTCGGATATTCAAGGGATGGAAGATCATCTCGGCGATATGGACTTCAAGGTTGCAGGTACTGCTGAAGGCGTTACAGCTATTCAAATGGATATCAAAATTGCCGGCATCAACCGTGCTATTTTGGAGCAATCACTTGAACAAGCTCGTCAAGGCCGTATTTTCATACTAGGTAAAATGCTAGAAAGTTTGCCGACAACTCGTCCAAACTTATCGAAGTATGCACCGAAAATTTTGACGCTTCGCATTAACCCGGACAAAATCCGTGATGTTATTGGCGCAGGCGGAAAAATCATCAACAAAATCATTGAAGAAACTGGCGTGAAAATCGATATCGAGCAAGACGGAATGGTATTTATCGCTTCTTCTAACGAAGAAATGAACCAAAAAGCTAAATCGATTATCGAAGGCATCGTTAAAGAAGTGGTTGTTGGTGAAATTTATATGGGTACAGTTAAACGTGTTGAGAAGTTCGGTGCGTTTGTTGAGATATTGCCGAATAAAGATGGGCTTGTCCATATTTCTCAATTGTCGAATGAACGTGTTGCAAAAACGGAGGATGTCGTTAATATTGGCGACCAAATCAAAGTTAAAGTAACCGAGATTGATGGGCAAGGCCGTATTAACTTGTCTGCAAAAATTTTGATGACACCAGAAGTATCGCCACAGTAGGCTTTTAATACATTGGCGGTCATATGAATAGAGAAGAAAAGAGACAGATTTGATCTGGCTCTTTTTGTTTTTTTAAAGGGACCAACTCATTACCTTCAGGCCTAGCATTTGCATATTCTCGTCCTACTTTTCATACATATGAATTAACATGCTGAAAAAAGGTCAAGCTTAGGAGGCGTGCGAGGACTTATATGGGAGTGGGAATGATGATGGTTAGAAAAGCAGCTGTAATTGCGGCAAGCATGCTTGTGGTGCTTGCTTTCGTCAGTATCAATGACGACATATCGCAATTTCTCTCCTCTTTAAAATATGACAACAATAAAACGGTTTATGCGGAATATTCTTATTCGCAATCCGAGCGGCAGAGATTGTTGTCGATGATCTCAGCCGAAGCTGAGAAACGTAACATAGCACCTGTAGACGCTCGAATTGACCGCGTTTGGAGAGCTATTCCTGGTTATAACGGCTTGGAAGTCGATATAGATAAAACGCTCGATGCTGCTTTACTAGCACCGCCTTCCCAAACCATTCCTTATGTATATAAAGAAGTAGAACCAAAAATCATGCTTACTGATCTTGGTCCACATCCTATCTTTCGCGGCAATCCCAATAAGAAGATGATATCCCTCATGATTAATGTGGCTTGGGGCAATGAGTACATAGATTCCATTTTAAAAACACTTAAACAAGAAAAAGTGAAAGCTACCTTTTTCCTTGATGGCAGTTGGCTGAGCAAAAACGCTGACATAGCAAAGCAAATACAAGCTGAAGGACATGAAATGTCTAATCATGCGTATACTCATCCTGATATGAGTGCGTTAAGCAGGGAAGAGCAGTATAACCAAATATCCAAAACCGAATCGTTATTAAAATCGAGTTTGAACGTAAACAACAAATGGTTTGCACCACCATCTGGTTCTTTTAATCAAGCTACAGTGCAAATTGCAGAGGAACAGGGTTTGAAAACGGTGCTCTGGACCATTGATACGATTGATTGGCAAAAGCCGCCAGCTGAAACCATTGTGCGCAAAATTTCAGCGAAAATAGAGCCAGGAGCATTAATACTGATGCATCCAACGGTATCAACGAGGGATGCGCTGCCCAGCATAATCGCTACAGCAAAATCAAAGGGTTACGCTATTGGAACGGTCAGTGAAACGCTTTCTACCAAGCGGTTGCCCTTAGATGTTGAGGGCGCGGACTGATTCTGCTATAGTAAAAACATTCATGTTTAGAGTCACGTATATATATGATGTCAGTTTTGTAAGGCAAATGAAGAAACGATTGTTAACGATGATATTTTGCCGATCAAAACATGAGGAGGGCTACTGATGAACAAATACACACTTAGCAATGGTTTACGTGTTGTCGTTGAATACATACCGACCGTAAGATCTGTATCGTTTGGGATTTGGGTCAAAACGGGTTCACGCAACGAGACGCCTGAAAACAATGGGATTTCGCATTTCATTGAACACATGTTGTTCAAAGGCACAGAGAGCCGTACGTCAAAGGATATCGCGGATTTATTTGACGGTATTGGCGGAAATGTCAATGCGTTTACCTCAAAGGAATATACGTGTTATTTTGCCAAAGTGCTTGATGAGCATTTGCCGCTTGCCGTAGACGCTCTTTCTGATATGTTTTTTAATTCTCAGATGGATCCGGTTGAACTAGCGAAGGAGAAAAATGTTATTCTCGAGGAAATTTCCATGTATGAAGATACTCCGGACGATAAGGTGCATGACGAAGCTTCTCGCGCAGCTTTTGGTGAGCACCCATTGGCCTACTCCATTCTGGGGCTTGAGGATCGTTTGACTGCAATGACTTCTGATACACTTCGCGGGTATATGAATGATAATTATACACTTGAGAATGTTGTGATCAGCGTTGCGGGCAATGTGGAAGAGAAAAGCTTGCTCGCTTTGTTGGAAAAATATTTTGGGAACTTTACGAATAGTAAACCAGCGAAGTCCATCCTTAATCCGCCGTCATTTCATGGCGATTATTTGTTTTACAAGAAAAAAACTGAGCAAAACCATTTGTGTATCACTTTCCCAGGTTGCTCGATAACTGATCCGAATTTGTACGCCATGATTCTTCTTAACAATGCAATAGGGGGCGGTATGAGCTCCAGGCTGTTCCAAGAAATAAGAGAGAAGCGCGGACTTGCATATTCCGTCTATTCGTATCACACTTCCTATGCGGACACAGGCTTGTTTACTTTATATGCAGGAACTGCGCCTAAACAAACGAAGGAAGTGCTCGATTTGACGATGGAGCAAATGAACGAGCTTTCCGTGAAAGGTCTAGGCGAGGATGAGCTGCACCGTGGCAAGGAGCAGTTGAAAGGAAGCTTGATTTTGAGCTTAGAGAGTACGAGCAGCAGAATGAATCGATTAGGCAAAAATGAGCTGATGCTTGGCCAACATTATACGCTTGATGAGCTATTGAAGCGTATCGATTCGGTGCAGATGTCAGATGTAATTGATGTTACAAAACGTATGTTATCTGTTCCTTTCTCCGTTGCTATGGTCGGAACAAATGATAAGGCAGCAGCAGAGCTCAGGAGGGATCAATTTGTATCAAGTTCAGTTTAAACGTTTAGAAGGAAATGAAGATATTGCAATTCCAAAAAAAATGTCCGAATGGGCAGCAGGTTTTGATCTGCAAGCTTCTGTAGGAGAGCCAGTAGTATTGCAGCCGGGAGAACGCAAGCTTATTCCTACCGGGTTTGCAATGGCAATGCCTGGGGAGCTGGAGGCGCAAATTAGACCGCGCAGCGGTCTTGCATACAAACATGGCATCACTTGTTTGAACTCACCAGGTACTATCGATGCGGACTACAGAGGTGAGGTGAAGGTGCTCCTAGTTAATTTGGGAGATCAGCCGTTTACGATTACGCGCGGGGAGAGAATCGCTCAAATGGTTTTCCAACTGGTACCGGCGGTGACGATTATAGAAGCTGAGGAATTGTCTGACACTGTACGTGGTGCCGGCGGGTTTGGACATACAGGCGTATAAGTGACATGAATCCATAAATGATAATCAAGAAGATCGGGCATATGCCCGATCTTTTTTTTTCTTTTTCACCCCGCTCTGGGCGCAAGCATAAGATGATCTAGAGCTATTAGCAAGAAAGGAGTGAAGCTTAATGCTAACAGGCGTTCAAGTGCTGCTGCTTGGTGGTGATGCTAGGCAGCTAGAGGTTATCCGCAAGCTGACTGAGCTTGATGCATCTGTCACAGTCTCGGGTTTTGACGGCTTGCATTCGTCACTTGATGGAGCAGTGCAGGCGGAGTTTGAGGAACAGCTTTTTGAATCCGTCGATGCGTTGTTATTGCCTGCAGTAGGCACTGATGATCAAGGTATTATCCAGAGTGTTTTCAGTGATCGACAAATGCAGCTGTCTGACAGCCATTTTGCAAAGCTGCCAAAACATTGCACGGTATATACGGGAATGGCAAAACCTTATTTGCGTCAGCTATGCGAGCAGCATTCACTATCGCTCATTGAGCTTTTTGACCGTGATGATGTTGCGATATACAATTCAATTCCGACAGCAGAAGGCGCATTAATGATGGCGATTCAAAATACGGATATTACCATTCATGGGTCTTCCTCAATGGTGCTTGGATTCGGTAGAACAGGTTTTACTATGGCGCGTACTCTTCAAGGTTTGGGGTCTAAAGTGAAGGTTGGTGTACGTCGTTCAGAGCATTTTGCAAGAGCGGCAGAGATGGGCTTTGAGCCTTTCTACATCAGTGGTTTATTGCAGCATGTAAGCAATATTGACTTGCTTTTTAATACAATTCCGACTATGATAGTCACAGCACAAATTATCGCTAATTTACCTTCGCGAGCCGTAATTATTGACCTCGCATCGAAGCCTGGCGGCACAGATTTCCGCTTCGCGGAGAAGCGCGGTATTAAAGCGTTGCTCGCACCCGGACTACCCGGAATCGTCGCACCGAAAACAGCTGGACGTATCATAGCGGATTGCTTATCTCAGTTGATTTTGGAAGATACGATTAAGCGGGGGAATGGGATATGAATTGGTCTGGAATTACTGTGGGTTATGCGTTGTCAGGCTCACACTGTACGTTTGCTGAAGTTATGCCAGAAATTAAGCGGTTCGTCGATGCGGGTGCCAATGTGGTGCCGATCGTTTCGAATACAATTATGACTACGGACACTAGATTCGGAAAGTCCGAGGATTGGCAATCACAGTTAAAAGCGATTACTGGAAATGAACTTATTTCTACCATTGTGCAGGCAGAGCCACTCGGGCCTTCTAAGCTGCTGGACGTTCTCGTCATAGCGCCTTGCACAGGAAATACGACTAGCCGGCTAGCAAATGCGATAACGGACAGTGCAGTACTTATGGCTGCTAAGGCGCAAATGCGCAATGGTCGTCCGCTAGTTCTTGCTATCTCAACAAATGATGGACTCGGTTTGAATGCTGCTAACATAGCGAAGCTATTAGTGGCTAAACATATTTATTTTGTACCGTTCGGCCAAGATAACCCCGTGCAGAAGCCTAATTCGCTTGTTGCCAGAATGGATTTAGTCTTGGAAGCATGCGAAGCTGCCCTCTCAGGCAAACAGCTGCAGCCTCTGCTTGTCGAACGGCATTAAGACACACGGTAAGAGGGGAGACGACAACAGATGTCGAATCAGAAATTGTTTAACGTTGCTGTAGTAGGAGCAACAGGCGCAGTAGGAGAACAAATACTAAAATTACTTGCATCCAGAAACTTCCCGATTCAAGAGCTTAAGCTATTATCGTCTGCTCGTTCAGCAGGAACAAAAATTACATTCAAAGATCAGGAATTTACGGTTGAAGAAGCAAAGCCGGAAAGTTTTAAAGGGATCGACATCGCTTTGTTCAGTGCAGGCGGCGATGTAACGAAAGCATTGGCTCCGCATGCAGTTGAACACGGTGCAGTATGTATTGATAATACAAATGCATACCGCATGGACGAAAACACACCGCTTGTCGTTCCTGAAGTTAATATCGAGAAGGTTAGCGAGCATAAGGGCATAATCGCTAATCCGAATTGCTCGACCATTCAAATGGTAGTAGCTCTTAAACCGCTACAAGACCGTTTTGGCATTTCACGTATTATCGTCTCCACATACCAAGCTGTTTCTGGAGCTGGAAATCTTGCTATTGACGAGATGCTTCGCCAAACTAAGGCTTCACTTAATGGGGAAGATGTAAACCCAGCTATACTTCCTGTAGGCTCATTGCCGGTGAAACATCAGATAGCTTTTAATGCAATCCCGCAAATTGATAAATTCCAAGACAATGGTTATACGCTCGAGGAAATGAAAATGGTTCGCGAAACGAAAAAAATTATGGGTGACGAGTCTATTCAGGTTACAGCTACATGTGTACGTATTCCTGTCGTTTACGGTCACTCGGAATCCCTATATGTTGAGCTCAAAAACGACTACGATTTGGAAGAGGTTAAGCAGCTGCTGGCAGATGCACCGGGCGTAACGCTCGTTGATGATCCTGCTAATCAGCAATACCCGCTTGCGACAGATGCTGCCGGTAAGCCGGATGTATTTGTTGGGCGCTTGAGACGCGATCTTGGGTCTGACCGCGGACTTAATATGTGGATCGTCTCCGATAACTTGCTCAAAGGAGCAGCATGGAATGCTGTTCAAATCGCAGAACATATCGCAAGAGGTTAATATATTAAGTAGAGGGTAACAGCTTGCTTCTTCCCTGGATCGATCATGGAGGATCATAATATGCGCATCCTGATTCAAAAATTCGGGGGCACCTCTCTTTCTACCGATCATGCCAGAGAACACGTAATTAGTCATATTACCAGAGAACGCAGTAATGGCTTTGCTGTAGTCGTAGTCGTATCTGCCATGGGCCGGAAGGGTGATCCTTACGCCACGGATACCTTGCTTCAGGTTATACGTGATAACGGTGACAGGCTGCCAGCGCGTGAGCGAGATATGCTGCTAGGCTGCGGAGAAATTATTTCCGCAGCCGCTTTATGCAGCTTACTCATTGCGAGCGGCATTTCTTCCGTTGTTCTAACCGGAGGACAGGCGGGCATGATTACTGACGAGCAGTATGGGCAAGCCCGAATCAAAGAGATTCGGCCTGATAAGGTGCTTCATCATTTACGTGCAGGAACAGTTGTTATCGTAACAGGTTTTCAAGGCAGTTCAGCATCAGGAGATACAACTACACTCGGCCGCGGAGGAAGCGATACTTCAGCTACAGCACTAGGTGCTGCGCTCCGTGCTGAAATGGTTGATATTTATACGGATGTAAACGGAATTTTAACGGCTGATCCTAGATTAGTCGAGGAGGCTAAACCTTTACTTGTCGTAAGCTATGCTGAGATTTGCAACATGGCAAGGCAAGGAGCAAAGGTGATTCATCCTCGCGCTGTTGAGATTGCTCAGCAGGCTCGTATACCTCTCAGGGTCCGTTCTACCTTCTCAAGTGAAACGGGTACATTAGTTACCGATTCTGCCGAATTAAAGGCAGAACTGGCGGTTAAGGATCGTCACGTTACAGGAATTGCCCATGCAGCTGGTATTACTCAAATATCAGTGAAAGCTATTGAAGGCCGTAATGATGTGCAGCTGCAGGTGTTCCAATCGATGGCCAAACATCATATTAGTGTTGATTTTATTAATGTAACGCCTAGCGGCGCAGTTTATACAGTATTTGATCATGATGCTAAACGTGCAGTTGATGTACTGAAGGAAGGCGGTTTCTCACCTTCAGCTATAAATGGCTGTGCTAAAGTATCCGTCATTGGCGGTGGTATGAATGGAGTTCCGGGCGTAATGGCGCGTATCGTGGAAGCGCTGACGGAACAAGGAATTTCCATCATGCAATCGGCAGATTCTAATACAACGATTTGGGTGCTCGTTCGAGAAGCGGATATGGTAGAGGCGCTTCGTTCTCTTCACGCAAAGTTCGAGCTTCATCGATAGAGAGCAACACTTTTGGGAGGAATTCAGATGGAATTTGGAAGACTAATTACCGCAATGGTAACCCCTTTTGATGCAGACGGTCATATTGATTGGCAGACGACAGGTCGATTGATTGATTATTTAATTGAGGAGCAGCAAAGCGATAGTCTTGTCGTTTCTGGCACTACTGGCGAATCGCCGACGCTGTCCGATGAAGAGAAGCTTGAACTATTCCGATTTGCAGTCAAGCATGCGAATGGTCGTTGCAAAATTATTGCTGGTACGGGCAGTAACAACACAGCTCATTCCATCCATCTGACAAAAGACGCGGAAGCGGCTGGCGTTGATGGCATCTTACTTGTCGCTCCATATTACAACCGTCCTAGTCAAGAAGGTCTATACCAGCATTTTAAGGCAATAGCGGAAGCTACGAATTTGCCTATTATTTTGTATAACGTGGAAGGTCGGACGGGTGTTAATATCTCTGTCGAAACGACACTTCGGTTGGCACAAATCGACAATGTTGTGGCAACTAAGGATTGTGCATCCACAGATCAATTAACCCAAATTATTAGCGGTGCTCCCGAAGGATTTAAAGTATATAGTGGAGACGACAGTGCTACACTTCCGGCTTTAGCTATTGGGGCTTATGGAATAATTAGTGTTGCAGCCCATGTCGTTGGTGCGCAAATGAAACAATTAATCGAAGCTTATGTGAATGGAAACGTTCAAGAAGCTGCTCGAATTAATGGTCAGTTGCATCCAATTTTCAGAGGGTTATTCTATTGTCCTCATCCTGTACCTAATCCTGTTGCGGTAAAATTCGCATTAGGCTTAAAAGGTTTTCCTGTAGGCGGGGTAAGACTTCCACTTGTTACTGTAACCGAGGCGGAAGCCGCATTCTTACGCAATTTACTGGTGTAAATACACGTTATCGTTGATTGCAGCCGGTGCATCCAGCATCGGTTTTATTTTTTTGGGAAGCATATTGCATAATAGCAATATCGTGTTTCACTTGTATTCCAGCTTTTTCTTCATGTATAATGATTTCAAGTGACTGGGTGCGGCAAATATTTGGAAATGAAATTAACGTCAGAGCGGCATCTGACGATAACAACGAATAGGTATAGGATGTTCGGCATTAAACACCTATGGATCCGTACAAAATAAATATTGCTTTTCCATATTACGACAATACTTACGAGGCCATTCTAGCTTCGCAATAATAATTAGATGCTTACGGAGCAGGTTGCTTCGAAATATTTAAGAAAATGCTTACAAAGCTATTTTGCTTCGTAAATTTAACCAAATGATTACGAAGCGAATTTCGCTTCGCAAAATTTAACAGATGATTACGAAGCGATTTTTGCTTCGCAAAATTTTAAGGAGGAAAACACTTGTCTAAGAAGAACAACCAGGATAAACTGCTCATTTTTGCACTAGGCGGAGTTGGCGAGATCGGGAAAAATATGTACGTCATCCAATATAACAATGACATCGTTGTAGTTGACTCAGGACTTAAGTTTCCAGAAGAAGATATGCTCGGAATCGACATTGTAATCCCAGACATCTCTTACTTAACAGAAAATCGCGACAAAGTTCGCGGAATTATTATTACGCATGGTCATGAGGATCATATTGGCGGATTGCCGTATGTACTGAAAAGCCTAAATGTGCCATTATATGCAACAAAACTAACACTCGGACTAATCGAAGGTAAATTGAAGGAAGCTGGCTTGCTTGGAGAAACGAAACGTATTCTTATCAATGCAGATAGCGAAATTCAATTAGGCACAATTCGTGCATCCTTCTTCAGAACGAACCACAGTATTCCAGATTCCGTCGGTGTCAGCTTGGATACACCAGAGGGTACTGTAGTTCATACAGGTGACTTCAAATTCGATCATACACCAGTAAATGAGCAATTTGCTGACTTGCAGCGTATCGCTGAAATTGGTAAACGTGGCGTTTTGGCACTATTGTCAGACAGCACGAACGCGGAACGTCCAGGATACACACCTTCAGAAGCACAAGTTGGCGACAATCTTGAGGATATTTTCCGCAAATCACTGCAACGCGTTGTTGTTGCAACTTTTGCTTCGAATGTTCATCGGATTCAACAAATCATTAATGCTGCTATCGCAACTAAACGCAAAATTGCGGTAGTTGGCCGCAGTATGGTTAACGTTGTTGGCATCGCTTCTGATCTGGGTTACTTGAATATTCCAGAAGGCATGATTATTGAGCCAGAGGAAGTAAATAAATTAGCTGCTGATCGTGTTGTTATTTTGTGTACAGGCAGTCAAGGCGAGCCAATGTCGGCTCTTACTCGCATGGCACGTTCGACACATCGCAAAGTTGATATTTTACCGGGAGATACCGTTATTATTGCGGCAACTCCAATCCCAGGCAATGAGAGATATGTTGGTCGTACCGTTGATGAATTATTCCGCCTTGGTGCAAATGTTATTTACGGTAATGGTTCCGTTTCAGGCGTTCACGTATCTGGTCACGGCAGCCAAGAAGAATTAAAACTTATGCTTAACTTGATTAAGCCAAAATACTTCATTCCTATCCACGGTGAATACCGGATGCTTCGTCAGCATGCGAAGTTAGGTGAAGCAATCGGAATTGAACGTGAGAACATCTTCGTTATTGATAATGGAGATACGGTCGAGTTCCAAAACGGCAATGGTCGCAAAGGCTCGAAAGTACAAGCTGGTAATGTGTTGATTGATGGTTTGGGCGTAGGTGATGTTGGTAACATCGTATTGCGTGACCGCAAGCTTTTATCGCAAGATGGCATTTTGGTCGTCGTTGTTACCTTAAGCAAGCAAGATGGAGCGATTTTGTCCGGTCCGGATATTATTTCTCGCGGTTTTGTTTATGTACGTGAATCCGAAGGCCTTCTTGATGAAGCAAATCGCATCGTGACTTCAACACTTACACGTTTGATGAATGATAAAGTAAATGAATGGGCATCACTTAAAACGAATGTGAAGGACGCTCTAGGACGTTTCTTGTACGAGCAAACTCGTCGTCGCCCAATGATTTTGCCAATCATTATGGAAGTTTAACAACTCAAATTTTCAATGAAGAGAATCGCTTGTCCATTCCGCAATTGCCGCGGCGGACACAAGCGATTCTTTTTTTAGAAATATAAGAAAGTTTATCATTTTTTCATACTTATCTTATATTTCACTATCTAAGCTGCTTTAGCGTCTAAAGGACGTCGAAGGCGTTTTTGCTTGGTTTGTCAGATCATGACTGAATTTTGTATAAATTCCTCGTCAGACCTCATACTATGACGAGCATTATCATAAGAGGGGGATTTTATATGACTGAGCAGACAAAAATGCAATTCACTTCGGAGCAGCCTGAACCAAATTCGGATAATAAAAAGATGAATGCTGTTGTCGAAACGATCCAGCAGCTTGGCCAAACAGCAACGCCAGCATTAACAGAATCAAATATTTTTTGTATGACCATCATTGGGCAAGTAGAAGGACATCTCGTCCTGCCTCCGCAAAATAAAACGACCAAGTATGAGCATCTTATTCCACAACTAATAGCAGCTGAACAAAATCATAAAATTGAAGGTGTGTTTATCGTTCTGAATACAGTAGGCGGCGATGTAGAAGCGGGACTCGCAATAGCTGAAATGATTTCATCACTCAGCAAGCCAACCGTAACGCTCGTGCTTGGCGGAGGACATTCCATAGGTGTGCCGATTGCCGTAGCTGGAGACATGTCATTTATCGCGGCAACAGCAACGATGACGATTCATCCAATTAGGTTAAACGGATTAGTAATCGGCGTACCTCAAACCTTTGAATACTTGGATAAAATGCAGGAGCGCGTCGTTCGTTTTGTAACATCACACTCGAACGTGACAGAAGAGACATTTAAAGAGCTCATGTTCAAGACAGGTGAGCTTACTCGTGATATTGGTACTACCGTTATTGGCTCTGATGCAGTTAAGCATGGTCTTATCGATGCCGTTGGCGGCTTGGGAGAGGCGTTAAAGGAATTAAATCGAAGAATAGAGGCATCCAAGATCGGAAAAGTTGAGGTGAACAGCTAATGACGCTTTATACGAATATGCCTCTTGAAGTTGTGTTGGAGGGCTTTAATGACGATATGGAACAATCGCATGAGGTATGGTCAAATGGCGTAAAGATGCAAGTCACGCCAATTGCACCGGGCATGGGTAAAATTATTCGATTATTAGATTGCAGTCTCGACGACTATTTGAATCCAAATTTAATGCCGGGTACGATTGTGAATTATAAATAATGAACAAACAAATGTTCGTGCAAATGTCTCATAGGAACATTTGCCCACCTATGGTATAATCTTTTACCAGAGGTGACGGATTTGGCAAAGAAAAAGAGACGAAAAAAATCAATTGGCACAAACTTAAAATACGAAGTATATGGCATTTTGCTCATAACGATTTCCATTATTGCTCTCTCTGGAGAGGCGGCTGTCGGGCGCTCGTTATCCAAGCTATTTGGGCTTGTGCTCGGCAAGTTTTATTTTGTGTTAGCTCTAATAGGTATTGTTATTGGACTAGCTGTAATGATTAAGCGCGCTTGGCCCAAAGGATGGACCAATAAACGCACCGGTTTGTTTATTATGGTGCTTGCATTTACGTTAATGAGTTCCATTTCTGAAATTGATCAAAAGCTGAATCCAACGGTTGACTTAACCGGTACGATGATTTTTAAGCAGTTAAGCAGTGATTTGCAATTATCTCTAATAAGCGTGCCTGCCGAAAATGATTTGCCGATTAGGGACAAAGAAATAAGCGGTGGATTTGTTGGCGCTATTCAATATTCATTATTTTTCTCTTTATTTGGTTATTACGGCGCGAAGCTCATTATGTTTGTCATGTTCGCGATTTCAATCATGCTTATGACGGGCAAGTCATATGTGGAATTAGGCAGATTGGTAACGACCCGTGGCAATCGTATGTTCAAATTGCTCGCAGCCAAATGGGAGAAGAGATCATCTCAGCGTGCAGCTGCGGCTGCTCATGCCAGTGCAAGTGTTGGGCAAGCTGATTTGGATGATGATGATGAAACCATTGACGATGATCATGAAAGCTATGTCGTTTCTCCGCCTAAAAAGAAGAGAAGATCCTTGTTTTTCTCTTGGAGACAGGATCATGAAGAAGACGATACCAGTCATTCCGACCAGGCGCAGGACGAATGGGTATTCGAACCTAGCGGAACGGATACGCTTGCAAGCGCTAAACCCGCCTGGCAAAATGATATCGAACCTCCTTGGGAGAAATCTGGCGCAGATTTACATACAGAAATAAGTCAAGATATACAGGAGCAGGACAGCACACTTCCATGGGAGAATGCTGGTTCTGGTGTAGTTATCGATCATGAGCCAATTGAACCAACTGATGTTGAAGAATGGAACCAAACCTATCCTGTTCAGGAACTGGCAGGCTCTGAGCAGCTTGCTGATTCTCTGGACGAGGATGACGATGAGAATGTAGAATTTTTGGAACCTGAAATAACGACAGCTGACGACATTCATTCATCAGAAGCGCTTGTTTACGAGGGGAATACGGAACATCCTGTTCCAAAACGTCCAATTGCAGAAGAAAACGTAACAAAACCGTACTTGCTTCCGCCTTTTTCATTGCTTACAAAACCAAATTTAATGAGTAAGAATGCAGATGCATCCGACATGTACGACTCCAGAAGAAAGCTGGAGGCAACACTTGAAAGCTTTGGCGTGCGTGCAAAAGTGCTGGATGTTGTTCGAGGTCCTGCTGTAACACGTTATGAAGTTCAGCCGGCTACGGGCGTTAAGGTCAGTCGTATTGTAGGACTTACAGATGATATCGCTCTTGCGCTAGCAGCTAAGGATATCCGGATGGAGGCTCCGATTCCAGGTAAATCGGCAATCGGGATAGAAGTGCCGAACATGGAGGTTTCCGTCGTAACGATGCGTGAGGTTATGGAGACCACTGCGTTTCAAAATGCCGCATCTAAGTTGTCTATTGCTTTTGGCCGCGACATTTCTGGTCAGACGATCGTTGGCAACTTAGCAAAAATGCCCCATTTGCTCGTAGCAGGAGCAACCGGTTCAGGGAAATCTGTCTGTATTAATGGCATTATTACGAGTATTTTGTATAAGGCTTCACCAGATGAAGTTAAATTTCTTATGATTGACCCGAAAATGGTTGAATTGAACGTATACAATGGTATTCCACATTTGCTGGCACCCGTGGTTACGAATCCAAAGCGCGCATCGCTTGCTTTAAAGAAAATTGTTGTTGAAATGGAAAGCCGTTACGAGCTTTTCTCTAAATCTGCAACTCGCAACATTGAAGGCTATAACAATTTAATGGCCGATAATCCAGCAGCAGTTCTCCCATACATCGTTGTTATTGTGGATGAGCTTGCCGATTTAATGATGGTTGCTGCAAATGATGTAGAGGATTCAATCGCAAGGCTTGCTCAAATGGCACGTGCCGCAGGTATCCATCTAATCATTGCGACGCAGCGTCCATCAGTCGATGTTATTACGGGCGTTATTAAAGCGAACATTCCGTCTCGTATTGCTTTTGGTGTATCATCTCAGGTCGACTCGCGGACTATTCTTGATATGGTTGGAGCAGAAAAGCTTCTTGGTCGCGGTGATATGCTTTTCTTGCCTGTAGGGATGTCGAAGCCGATAAGGGTTCAAGGGGCTTTTTTATCGGATCAGGAAGTCGAATCGTTAGTTAACTACGCACGCGGTCAAGCTGAAGCGCAGTATAAAGAGGATCTTGTACCGGAAGTTGAAGAGGAATCAACCGACGGCAATGAAATGCTGGACGAGCTTTATGATCAAGCCGTTCAAGTTATTTTGGAAGCGAAGCAGGCATCGGTTTCCTTGCTGCAGCGTCGAATGAGAATCGGCTATACTAGAGCGGCAAGACTAATCGACCAAATGGAGGCACGCTCTATTGTTGGTCCTTATGAAGGAAGCAAGCCGCGGGAAGTACTTATTACAATGGATCAATTTCAAGCTGGCAGAGCTAGTTCGTAATTTCCGATGTTTGCAGAAAACGGAATGAAGTGCATAGAAGTGGGATCAACTTCTCATACTAAAGTTAGGTAACGCTACCTTAAGCGAACTAACTTGCAAGAGAAAGGCAGATCCCATCATGAGAAATCGTTTGATTTTGGTGACCTCGATTATCGTGCTGTTGTTGTTCGGTTCCTTTTCGTTACTGAGCGGAAAGCATGACGGAGTAAAGGAAACGTTCAGCAACGCCACCTTAACGGTAGGTTCAACTGGACAGGACGTAAAAGAACTGCAAGGACGGCTAAAGCATCTTGGTTATTTCAAAGGTGACATAGACGGGAAATTCGGAACGGCGACAAAAAATGCGGTTACTTGGTTTCAATGGAAGTTTGGACTTAAATCCGACGGTGTTGTTGGTTCCAAAACAAAACTCAAGCTTTGGGAAGCTACAAAAAAGTGGACGCCGACAGCAGCAGCTCCATCAGGCGGTAAAGAAAATGCAACTTCTTCAGGCGACAAGACAACCATTGGAGGTTCCAATCGATTAGGCTTGTCAGAAAATGACATACAGATCATGGCTAATGCTGTATATGGTGAAGCGCGCGGTGAGCCGTACGAAGGCCAAATTGCGGTTGCAGCGGTTATCATTAACCGTATGAAATCTCAAAGCTTTCCGAACACGATTTATGGTGTTATCTTTCAACCTGGAGCCTTCACCGCTGTTGCTGACGGTCAAATATGGTTAACTCCCAACGCCAAAGCACGCGAGGCGGTTATGGATGCGATTAATGGTCAAGATCCTTCTGGCGGTTGTCTCTACTATTTCAATCCAGAAACAGCGACGTCAAAATGGATTTGGACAAGAACGCAAATTAAAACGATCGGCAAGCATATATTCTGTATGTAACTATAAGACATTCTCGAAAGGAAGCAGCCGTTACTGCCTTGTGCAGCAGTGGTTGCTTCTTCCATTTCCTATAGGTTAGAATGGTATAGTGATTTGTTTAATGGAATAGATTTACTCTATAACGCTAAGGTGAAAGGAGCAAACCGAGTGTCCATATTTGAAAGAGGGCAGCTGCAGCGCATACGTCTGCATGTGATGCCCACAAAACGATTCAAAACGTTTGCCATTTCTTTATTTGCGGGACTTTCACTTGAAGAAGCAACAGTAACACCGGTTGCTCTTATTCCGTTTGTACTGAGAAGAGGTACGGCGAATTTACCAGAGACTATTACTTTCCGTGAGAAGCTTGACGATTTATATGGAGCAGGCTTTGGGTTCGATGTATATAAAAGAGGCGATTCGCAGATCGTTCAATTTCGAATGGATGTTATTAATGATGAATTTGTTTCATCCAATACTTCACTTCTCGCAGAATCGCTGCAATTTCTGGGTGATGTCATAACGGATCCGCTCATAGATCAGAACGGTTTCCATCAAAAGTACGTCGATGCAGAAAAAACAACGCTCAAAAAACGATTAGAGGCAATCGTAAATGATAAAATACGATATGCTGCTGAACGCTGCTTAGAAGAAATGTGCGCGGATGAGCCTTATCGTCTGCATCCATTAGGCAAGCTTGCCGAAATCGATGCCATTACTTCTACTTCATTGTATGAGTCCTATCTGCAATGGCTGGATAACGCTGCGCTCGATTTGTATGTCGTTGGAGATACGACGCTTGAGGAAGTGACGAAGCTCGTTGCAAACGCCTTTAAGCAGAAGGATGGTTCGCCGTCGGCATATTCTACACCAAACGTTCATCACCCTGTTAAGGAAGTGAAACAGGTAACGGAGCGGATGGAAGTTAGTCAAGGCAAGCTTAATTTAGGACTTCGTACTGGAGTTGGGTATGTCGATGACGCTTATCCTGCCGCATTAATGTACAACGGTATTTTGGGAGGATATCCTCATTCGAAGCTTTTCTTGAACGTACGTGAGAAAGAAAGTTTGGCTTATTATGCTGCGTCACGTCTTGATGGACATAAAGGGTTATGCACGATTCAATCGGGAATTGAGTTTGCTAACTACGAACGAGCGGTTGTCATCATTAAGGAACAGCTTGAAAGTATGCGTCAAGGAAATCTCTCGGAGCTCGAGCTGAATCAAACCAAAGCGATGATTTCCAATCATCTTCGTGAGCTTCAAGATTCTGCGTATGAGATGATCGCTTATGATTTTAACGGCGTTCTCACTGGTAAGGATCGAAGTGCAGAACAGCTGCTTGAGCAGGTTCAAGCGGTAACTGCTGAGGATATCGTTAAGGTTGCAGAGCAAGTACAGCTAGATACGATTTACTTTTTGCGCGATCGAAAGGAGGCATAAAAGGTGCAGACCCTTAACTATCCAAACGTACAGGAAACCTTGTATCGTGAAGTGCTTGATAATGGGCTTGAAGTTATCGTGCTTCCGAAGGAAGGCTTTCATAAAACCTACGCGACGTTTTCTACGAAATACGGCTCAGTTGATAACCGTTTTTCAGTTGGAAATCAACCACCAGTAAAGGTGCCGGACGGTATTGCACATTTCTTGGAGCATAAAATGTTTGAAGAGCCAACAGGCGACATTTTTGCAGTATTTGCCTCTCAAGGAGCATCCGCTAACGCGTTTACGAGCTTTGACAGAACGGTATACTTGTTTTCGGCAACGGAGCAAATTAACGCAAACTTAGAGACGCTAATCAATTTTGTTCAAAACCCTTATTTTACGGATACAAATGTTGAGAAGGAAAAAGGGATCATTGAGCAAGAAATCAATATGTATCGCGACAATCCGGACTGGAGAGTTTATTTTGGCTTGATTGATGCGCTTTATCATGAGCATCCTGTTCATATTGATATCGCTGGCACAGTCGAATCCATTAGACAAATCGATAAGGAAACCCTTTATCGCTGCTATGAAACGTTCTATCACCCATCGAATATGTTGTTGTTCGTTGTTGGCGGTGTAAAGGCAGAGGAAGTATTCCAGCTTGTTCGCGACAATCAAAATAGCAAATCGTTTAAACCTCAAGGAGCGATTGAGCGTTATTTCGAGACTGAGCCGGAAAGCGTGAAAATTACGCGAAAAGTAACGGAGCTGCCCGTATCATTGCCTAAATGCATGCTGGGATTCAAAGAAAAGAAGACCGGTCTCACAGGTGAAGCGCTCCTTCGTCAAGAAGTAACGACAAAGTTGATGCTGGACGCTTTGATTGGACCAAGCTCCAAGCTTTATCAGCAGCTATATGAGAATGATCTGATCTCTGATTCCTTTGGAAGCGAGTATAATTCGAGTACTGGTTATGCTTTCTCAGTTATCGGCGGCGATACGCCAAATCCGGATGAGCTTATTAAGCAAATACGCACAGCTGTGGAAGGCATTTTAGAAAGCGGCATAGAACCTACAGCTTTTGAGAGATCCAAACGCAAAAAAATCGGTGGATATTTACGCATGCTCAACTCCCCAGAAGCCATTGCCGGTGAATTTACCAGATATCGGTTCCGTGACAGCGATATGTTCGACGTCCTTGATTTTTATGAGAAGTGTACGCTTGAACAAGTAAATGAACGGCTTCGTGAGCATTTTGATTTCGATCAGCTTGCAATATCGATTGTAGAACAACCTTCGAAATGAAGACGCTCCAACAAATGACGGTTCTTATTACGGGGGGAAGCCGCGGTATCGGGGCAGCTATAGCTAAACGATTTGCTGCGGAAGGCGTTAATATCGTCATTCATTATTTACAGTCTCATGAAACGGCAAATGAAACAGCTCGGACGTGTATGGCTCTTGGCGCGAATGTACTAACGATATCTGCTGATCTGCGTTCAAAGGAGCAGTTGGAGCGTATGCGGGAGAAGCTGGAGAGCCATAACATGCTTCCGGATATTTTGGTTAACAATGGCGGTATATCTCATTACGGTATGCTAATGGATGTGACGGAGGAAGAATGGGATGATGTGATGGCAGTCAACCTAAAGGGAATGTTCCTATGCTCACAGCTATTTATGCCGAATATGATTGCGCAGCGCTACGGTCGAATCATTAATGTTTCATCTATTTGGGGGATGTCGGGTGCTTCATGCGAAGTTTTGTATTCGACCACCAAGGGTGGCATGAACGCCTTTACTAAGGCGCTGGCTAAGGAGCTGGCGCCGACAGGCGTTACTGTCAACGCGGTTGCACCAGGTGCAGTTGAGACCGAAATGATGGATGGGTTTGATGCGGAGGAGAAGGCCGCTATCCAACAGGAAATTCCAGTTGGACGTTTCGGCTCCACTGATGAAATCGCATCGCTGGTATATTTTCTTGCATTACCGGAATCATCGTATATTACGGGTCAAGTTATTAGTCCAAATGGCGGATGGCATACGTAATTGAAGACTGCTGATTCTCTGGACAAGCTTGTTGCATAATTAGAGCGGTGTTTACGCATGATATGACTGTTGGTGATTCTTTTCTATACCTTTAGGAGGCGAAGAAACATGTCAACCGTACTTTCTAATTTTGCAACATGGAAGCATTTTTTGGCAGACCGTGTATCGCAAGCCAAAAAGATTGGCATGACGGAAGAAACGATTTCAAGCTTAGCTTACGAAATCGGCACCTTTCTCGAGGAGAAGGTCGATCCGAAAAATGAGGAACAACGTGTATTGAAGGAGCTATGGGACGCAGGCGATGAAGCAGAACGCAAAACACTTGCTTGCTTGATGGTCAAGCTCGTCCAACAATCGTAGCAGCAATCGTACGCAGTCGTCATCTTCCTTAACAGAAGCAGAAGCAGAAAAGCCTCCTACAGGAGGCTTTTCTGCAATGTTTCTTTTTGGGTTGCAGGATTGTGACGAAACTTGTAGAATTATGTTTCATGATGTATATTTTCTTCACTTACATACTTCTACAAGAACAGGTTTAGGACGGTGACAACATTGGAATCGAAACAATGGTACATGGAATACAAAATACATAAAAACCGACCAGGACTACTCGGAGATATCGCCTCTTTGCTTGGTATGCTAGAGGTTAATATTATGACAATCAATGGTGTGGAAGATAGAACAAGGGGCATGCTACTTCAAACCGACGACGATGAGAAGATTGAATTGCTTGGCAAAATGCTTCAAAAAGTAGATAATATTACTGTAAACAAACTGAGAACGCCTACAATTGTAGATATTTTAGCGGTTCGTCATGGACGCTACATCGAGCGTGATTCTGATGATCGCAAGACGTTCCGTTTTACACGTGATGAGCTTGGCATTTTGGTCGATTTTTTGGGTGAAGTGTTTAAGCGTGACGGTAATCAGGTTATAGGAGTAAGAGGGATGCCGCGAGTTGGGAAGACGGAATCCATCATTGCGGGCAGCGTATGCTCGAACAAGCGATGGTCCTTTGTATCCTCCACCCTATTGCGCCAAACGGTTAGAAGTCAAATGTCCGAAGACGAAATGCAGCCAAATACTATTTTTATTATCGATGGTATCGTCAGCACAATTCGTTCAAATGAAAGGCACTACAGTTTATTGCAAGAAATTATGGCTATGCCATCGACTAAAGTGATTGAGCATCCGGACATCTTTATTAAGGAATCCAATTACGATTATAGCCATTTTGATATCATTGTTGAATTACGCAATAACCCAGATGAAGAAATTTCATACGAGACTTTCACAACTAACTATACTGACGATTTCTAATCGGAAGGAGGCCGTCTCATGTCTGACTTAGGAGAATTGCTTCGCAAGGCGAGAGACCAACGAGGATTAACGCTTGACGATATTCAAGAAACGACAAAAATTAGAAAACGGTATTTGGAAGCGATTGAGAGTGGAGACCACACGGTTTTACCCGGTCCTTTTTATGTACGAGCATTTGTGAAAAATTACTCAGAAGCTGTTGGACTTGATCCGGACGAAGTGCTTCGTTTGTATCAGCATGAGGTGCCTGCAGCGCCGGTAGAGCAAATAGCTGATCCGATCGTCGTAAGATCGCCACGGCGTGTTCAATCACAGTCGTCAGAAAGACTTGGGAAAATCGGCTTTAATGTGATGATGTGGTCGTTTCTTATTTTGATTGTTGTTGTCATTTGGGTATATGTAATTAATAAAGACCCTGATGGGGCTAAACATGCCGACAATAATACGGATATCACGGATGTTTCCCAGCCTCCAGCTACAAACAATGATGGAACCGCAGTTGGAAATGAAAATACGCCAACCGACGTTCCTGTTTCCCCTACGCCAACACAAGCACCTACTACTGTTACTTTCGGCAGTAAAGTAGGTAAAGCGGATCAATATGAAATTGGACCTAAAGGCGTTGCTCACAAGGTGGAAGTTAAAATAAGCGGCGGCAGAAGTTGGTTAGAGGTACGTTCAGACAGCAATAAGGGCGAGAAGCTGTACTCAGCGAATGCTGAGGATGGAAGTGTCGAAACATTTGATCTCACGGGTCCGCTTTATATTAATGTAGGCAGATCTGATTTAACGGAGATTACAGTCGATGGCGTTATCGTTCCAGACGGCGACAGAGCAGGTTCCAAGAAACTGCTGCTTCATCCTGTAGTTGATGAAAATTCTACAACGGATGGAAGCACTGGTACTGGTTCTGAATCTGGTACTAACACAGGTACAGGTACTAACACAAGTACAGGAAATGAAACAGATCAAACGAAAACGGAATAATGATTACCGTAACAAAGGAGAGATTTAATTGGCTTCAGAAAATGCTTTTGATATTGTATCCAAGGTGGATATGCAGGAATTAGCGAATGCAATTAAGCAAGCGGAGCGGGAAATTGAAACACGCTTTGATTTTAAAGGCAGCAAGAGCTCTATCGCGCTTGATAAGGAAGATCTTGTTGTCGCGTCTGAGGATGAGTATAAGCTGAAAAACGTGCTAGACATTCTTTTGTCCAAAATGGTAAAGCGCGGGGTTCCCATTAAAAATATGGATTACGGTAAGATCGAGGGCGCGTCCGGCAATACTGTCCGCCAACGGATTAAGCTAAGACAGGGCATTGAGCAGGATGTTTCCAAAAAAATTAATATTCTAATACGTGATTCAAAGCTGAAGGTAAAGAGCTTGATACAAGGCGATCAACTACGTGTTTCCGGGAAAAGCCTAGATGATTTGCAAGCAGTGATGAAGCTGCTTAGGGAAGCGGATTTGCCTGTTGAGCTTCAATTTACCAATTATCGTTCGTAATAAAAAGGCTTCGTTTCATCGAAATTCGAGAAACGGGGCTTTTCGTTTTGGTAAAGCCATAGATGCAAAATGAGGCTTTAGCCGCTTTTGACACGTGTAATGGCATGTATTATACTTGTTTATACAGCTTTACAGATAGATCTGGGGGATACATAGATGAGAGAGAATACACATGCGGTCACTCAAAGTTGCTTAACAAATGTTTCGCAGCTGGGACAAAAATCTGATTTTTCTTACAAACAAAGGGTTCGCGTAACGCACACCTATGAGTTAGATCGATCTGAGGAGGGAATTGCGTGAATCTGGCGAACCGCATTACACTAGCCAGAATATTTTTGGTGCCGGTAATTATGTTTTTTCTGCTTATTAAAGTGGATTTGGGGTCGTTCAGCATTTCAGACTTCTCCATCACATACAATCAAATTACAGCGGCACTCATTTTTATTGTGGCGGCAAGCACAGACGGTCTAGACGGTTATATTGCTCGGAAAAACAAAATTGTAACAAACCTTGGCAAGCTGCTCGACCCTTTGGCGGACAAGCTTCTCGTTGCAGCAGTTCTAATTTCACTTGTTGAAATGGACAAACTGAACGCGCTGATTGCGATCGTTATCATTAGCAGAGAGTTTGCTGTTACTGGTCTTCGTCAAATCGCACTGTTAGAAGGCTCCGTTATGGCTGCGAGTACTTGGGGGAAATGGAAGACAGCGATCCAAATTACGATGATTATCGCTCTTCTCATTAATAACTTCCCATTCAATTTCATTGATTTTCCATTCGATGTGATCGCAAGCTGGGTAGCTGCTGCTATTACGGTATATTCAGGCATTGATTATTTTTTGAAGAACAAACATCTGATTCCGGTAGAATAATGTTAAAGCATCTTTCCGTCAAAAGGGGAGATGCTTTTGCTTATATGCTTATAATCACTCATACATCTGAATATGAAGGAGAACTTGAATAATGAAAGCAGAAATCATTGCGGTCGGCACAGAGCTGCTGCTCGGACAAATTGTAAATACGAATGCACAATATTTGTCGCAGAAGCTTGCAGAATTAGGTGTAGACGTCTACTTTCAGACTGTCGTAGGGGACAACTCCGCTCGCCTTAAGCAAGCAATCGAGATTGGAAGAAGCCGTGCGGATTTGCTTGTTTTTACTGGTGGACTTGGTCCGACACAAGATGATCTTACAAAAGATGTATTAGCTGATTATTTGAAACGCGATTTGACTATTCATGAGCCATCAATGGCGGCAATTGAGCAAATGTTCAGCTCGCGAGGCATTCATATGGTGGAGAGCAATCGTCGTCAGGCATTGATGATCGAAGGTGGAGTACCTCTTGAAAATACAACGGGCTTAGCTGTTGGCAATGGCTTGTCCGTAGACGGTACACTTTATTTGCTGCTGCCGGGACCGCCGCGCGAAATGAAGCCGATGATGGACAATGCCGGCCAGCAGTGGCTGCGTTCTATGCTAGGGGAGGCCAAGCCGCTTTATTCCCGAATATTAAAGTTTGCTGGAATTGGGGAATCCAACCTTGAAGCTAAGCTGCTGGACCTTATTGACGGGCAGCTTGACCCAACCATCGCCCCGTATGCGAAGGAAGGCGAGGTATCGATACGCGTATCCACCAAAGCGAGCTCTTTAATTGAAGCGGATCAAAAAATCGATAAAAGCGTCCAGAAGATCAAGGAGCGAGTCGGCGAATATTTGTATGCAGAGCAGGATATTCCCCTTGAGGAGGAAGTTGTGCACCTGCTAAGAGCCTCAAGACGAAAGCTGGCGAGCGCGGAAAGCTGCAGTGGGGGTTTGTTTGCCGAGCTTATTACAAACGTTCCTGGGAGCAGTGGAGAGTTTGTAGGAGGGGTTGTCACCTACACCAATATAATGAAGCATCATTTGCTCAGCATTCCGATGACTCAGCTTGAAGGAGAAGGGGCACCAGGAGCTATTAGTGATTCGACTGCCGCTTTAATGGCAGAGCGCGTTCGAGAGCTCGCGGATGCAGATTTTGGCGTCTCTCTGACAGGTGTTGCCGGACCAGCAGAATCCGAAGGCAAGCCAGTAGGGCTTGTATACGTAGGGATTGCTGAACGAGGTAAACCAACTGTCGTTCATACACTTAATTTGAGCGGCGGTAGAGGCATGATAAGGCTGCGAGCAGTGAAGTCTGCTTTTTATCGCCTGTGGCTGGCGCTGCAAGCACAATAATTCAGCTGGCAAGGAGTAGCGAATGCCAGCTTGGAATATGGCTGATTGATATAAATAATGTTTGTCAATTGTCTATCAGACCGTTATAATGGAGGATAGTTATCGGAAGAACCGTGGCGAAGAATACTTTGCTGCGGTTTTTTTATGTCCATTTAAGGGGGCGAAGCTAAAAGGCGAATGTATGTTCGAAAAAATGCTTGTCAACCTGCTAGAAAAAAGGTATCATAAAATTATAAATAAACGAAGGATGTGAGTTTCTTGTCGGATCGTCGCGCTGCACTAGAAATGGCTTTGCGTCAAATTGAGAAACAATTTGGTAAAGGCTCCATCATGAAATTGGGAGAATCCACACACATGCAGGTTGAGACCGTACCTAGCGGTTCACTTGCTCTAGATATTGCATTAGGAATAGGCGGCTTGCCGCGCGGACGTGTTATCGAAATATATGGACCGGAATCTTCCGGTAAAACGACAGTAGCGCTGCACGCGATTGCTGAGGTTCAGAAAATTGGTGGACAAGCTGCGTTTATCGATGCGGAGCATGCGCTTGATCCGCTTTATGCAAGCAAGCTTGGCGTAAATATTGATGAGCTATTGCTTTCGCAGCCTGACACGGGTGAGCAAGCTTTGGAAATCGCCGAAGCACTTGTAAGAAGCGGCGCCGTTGATATTATCGTTATTGACTCCGTTGCAGCACTAGTACCGAAAGCTGAAATTGAAGGCGACATGGGTGATTCTCACGTAGGTCTTCAAGCTCGTTTGATGTCTCAGGCTTTGAGAAAGCTATCGGGAGCAATCAGTAAATCCAAAACAATTGCAATCTTTATCAACCAATTGCGTGAGAAAGTAGGCGTCATGTTCGGTAACCCTGAGACAACGCCAGGCGGACGCGCTTTGAAATTCTACTCGAGCGTGCGTCTTGACGTACGTCGTATTGAGACACTGAAACAAGGCAATGACATGATTGGTAACCGTACTCGTATTAAGGTTGTTAAGAACAAGGTTGCTCCACCGTTCAAACAAGCAGAGGTGGACATCATGTACGGCGAAGGTATTTCCAGAGAAGGTACGCTTGTCGATATCGGTGTTGAGATGGATATCGTTCAGAAGAGCGGTGCATGGTTCTCTTACAATGGCGAGCGTCTGGGTCAAGGCCGTGAGAATGCGAAGCAATATTTGAAAGATCACAAGGATGTTGCTGAAGTCATTGAAAAGCAGATTCGCGATGCGAGCAACTTGTCAGCAGCAGCAACTCAGGCTAATTTCAAACCTGATGAAGACGATGAAGAGTTCGAAGATCTAGAATAAATTGACCGGTAATTATACGTGTTGATGCTTCGCCGTCCCGTTAGGGACGGCGAAGCTGTGTTTAGAGAGGATGTACGGTATGACCCAAAGCCATTCAAGAACAGAAGAAGAATGGATGATACTATCCGTTAAACAAGATAAAAAGGAACGGAAGTTATACCATCTCTTTGCTGAGTCAGATAAACCGATCCTGTCCGTACATGAAGATATATTGATCCGTTATCGACTGACAAAGGGACAACTTGTAACAGAAACTCAGACCGATGAAATACGAATGGAAGATGAACGTTACCGTGCGTATGTAATGGCTATCGCTTATTTGGGAGCAAGACCGCGAACGAGAAAGCAGATTGAGCAATATTTAAATCGTAAGTTTTTTGAATCAGACAATATTCAATATGCCCTTGACCGTTTAGAAAGGGAGCATATTGTGGATGATGAACAATACGCGCGCCAATTTGCGGTTAGCCGACTCAAAAACAGCTTAAAGGGTCGACGCTTTATCAAGCAGGAGCTTCAGCAGCGAGGCGTGTCGAAAATAGCCGCAGAAGAAGCAATTGGCTCATTAGACCAGAAAGTAGAATTAGCGTCTGCAAAGAAGGCTGCGGAGAAGAAATGGCGATCCTTAAAAGGCGAAACATTTGAGCGAAAACGTAAGCTTATGGGCTATTTAATGCGTAGAGGGTTTCCTGGAGATATCGTGAAAGAAGTGATAAAGTCGATCGATCTGGATGGGGAAGATGAATCATTCGAGGAAGATGATGGGCTTTTGCTTGACAATTGATTTTACGAAAAGATAAAATGAGGTTGTATTCCTTCATTATTGAATCAATTTTCCTTCCAAAAGTTGATTCAATACGATTATTTTCGTCAAATTAGTAAATGTTTAAACGGTTTGAAGCCGGTTGAAAACCTAATATCATCCCAAGCAGTGCCTTGGTGTATGCAGCAAGGAGGTGAACAAGATGCTAAATGAGGTCATTTGGATCTTGATCTGTCTCTTTGTTGGCGCAATTTTCTTTGGGATTGGTTATTTTATTCGAAAGTCGATTGCCGAGGCCAAAATTTCAAGTGCTGAGCAAGCTGCTATTGTAATCGTAGAAAATGCGAAAAAAGAAGCGGAAGCCCAGAAGAAAGAAACCGTGCTAGAGGCAAAAGATGAAGTCCACAAACTTCGTTCCGAAGCCGAGAGAGACATTCGTGAACGTCGCAACGAGGCTCAACGTCAGGAAAGACGTTTGCTCCAAAAAGAGGAGTCGCTGGATAAAAAGTTAGAAGCGCTAGAACGCAAAGAAGAAACTGTAGCCAACAAAGAAAAACGGATCGAAGAAACACAAGAGCAGATCGACTCCATTTACAAGCAACAGCTTAGTGAATTGGAACGTATATCGAGTCTGACAACGGAAGATGCGAAATCGATCATTTTATCCAATGTTGAACAGGAAGTACGACATGAGACAGCACAGATGATTAAAGAGATCGAGCAGCAAGCGAAAGAAGAGGCCGATAAGAAAGCCCGTGATATTATATCACTTGCTATTCAGCGCTGTGCGGCAGATCATGTGGCTGAGACGACGGTTTCCGTCGTAACGTTGCCTAATGAAGAGATGAAAGGCCGCATTATTGGGCGTGAAGGCCGTAATATCCGTGCTTTGGAAACATTGACTGGTATCGATCTTATTATCGACGATACACCGGAAGCGGTCATTTTATCTGGTTTCGACCCGATAAGACGCGAAATTGCCCGCACTTCTTTGGAGAAGCTTGTAGCTGACGGTCGTATCCATCCTGCCCGCATTGAAGAAATGGTTGAAAAATCTCGTAAAGAAGTGGATGAGCGAATCCGTGAATACGGTGAGCAAGCTACTTTCGAGGTTGGCGTTCATAGCTTGCATCCGGATTTAATCAAGATTTTAGGTCGATTGAAGTATCGGACAAGTTATGGTCAAAACGTGTTGAAGCACTCGATGGAGGTAGCTTACTTAACTGGTTTGATGGCAGCAGAGCTTGGCCAAGATGTTACGCTCGCAAGGCGTGCAGGCTTGCTGCATGATATCGGTAAAGCGCTAGACCACGAAGTTGAAGGCTCACACGTTGAGATCGGTGTTGAACTCGCTAAGAAATACAAGGAGCATCCTGTCGTTATTAACAGTATTGCCTCCCACCACGGTGATACGGAAGCAACTTCCGTTATCGCAATGCTCGTAGGCGCAGCAGATGCATTGTCCGCTGCACGCCCTGGAGCTCGTCGTGAAACGCTTGAAACGTATATCAAACGACTGGAGAAGCTTGAAGACATTTCCGAATCGTTTGAAGGCGTTGAAAAATCGTACGCGATCCAAGCTGGCCGCGAAGTGCGCGTCATGGTACAGCCAGAGAAAATCGATGATACGGAAGCATTCCGACTTGCTCGTGATATTACGAAAAAAATCGAGAGCGAACTTGATTATCCGGGACATATTAAAGTTACGGTTATCCGAGAAACACGCGCGGTTGAATATGCGAAGTAAGTCAACAAAAAAATATGAGCTTTTCAGAAAAGTGGCTGCTAGTTAGCCACTTTTCTGTTTGCAGGCGTACAAAAAAGGAAGTGTAATCAATGAATGTATTATTTATCGGCGATATCGTAGGCAATGTAGGGAGAAGCGCTTTAAAGCGGGTTCTGCCAGCTCTTAAAAGTAAATATAACCCTCATATTATTATTGCGAATGGCGAAAATGCGGCTGCTGGTCGAGGGATTACAGCAACAATTGCTAAGGAATTTTTCGAATGGGGAATCCATGGCATAACGATGGGCAACCATACGTGGGATAATAAAGATATTTTTGAATGGATTGATGACGAGCCTCGCCTAGTTCGCCCAGCGAATTATGCGGAAGGCGCGCCTGGCCAAGGCATGGCGTTTATCAAAGCTGGCGGAAAGCAACTTGCAATTATTAATTTGCAAGGTCGTACATTTTTACCGCCGATCGATTGTCCATTCCGCAAGGCTGATGAACTGATCGAAGAGGCGAAGGAGCAAACAAATAATATCCTCGTTGACTTTCATGCGGAAGCGACCTCAGAGAAGATCGCGATGGGATGGCATTTAGATGGCAGAGCTTCAATCGTGCTTGGCACGCATACACATGTACAAACAAATGATGATACGATCCTGCCAGGGGGCACTGCTTACATAACCGATGTAGGCATGGTTGGTCCTAAAGAAGGTGTACTCGGAATGGAAAGAACCGCAGTTTTGCATAAATTTATTACGCAGCTTCCCGTCCGTTTTGTAGTGGATGAAGGAAAGTGGCATTTGCATGCTATCTCCGTGCAGATTGACGATGCGACTGGACAAGCCCGGAAAATTGAGAAGATCCGTCTTACGGAAGATGAATGGCTTCTAATGTAATTTATTAATCTATCGAAAGTTCTGATAATTCAGAACAGTTCGAGAATATAGGAAATAAAAGCAGGAATTTTTTAAACTCCCTCGAATACTATTTAAAAGTGGAATCCATCCAACAGTCCAAGGGGAGGTTCTTTTTATGGATGTATTAAAAGTTTCAGCAAAGTCCAATCCAAATTCCGTTGCAGGTGCGCTAGCTGGCGTTCTTCGTGAACGTGGTGGTGCGGAGCTGCAAGCCATTGGTGCTGGTGCGTTAAATCAAGCGATCAAAGCAGTAGCGATTGCGCGTGGATTTGTCGCTCCCAGCGGGGTGGATTTAATTTGTATACCAGCTTTTACCGACATTGTTATCGATGGGGAGGATCGAACAGCAATCAAATTGATTGTTGAACCTCGGTAGCAAGTCCAAGCGGCGTTAACTCATAAGCCAATTGGATAAAAAACAATTGCTCGCCTGTTTACGTCGTAGACAGGTTTTTTTGCTGCGAATCTGACAAATGGTGAGGTGCGTCTATGAAAGTGGTCGATTTTCATTGTGATGTGCTCTGCAAACTGTTGATTGATGAAAATTTATATTTTCAAGGCAGTAAGCCTGGCATATTAGATGTTACATACGAACGTCTTAAGGCTGCAGGAACGGTTTTGCAAACTTTTGCGATCTATATTCCACAATCAATGAATGGACGATTAGAACCTATTTTGGAGAGCGTAGATCGATTTCACCAAATGGTATTAAGCTGCGAGGACATGGTTTGGGTGAGGACAGCTCAGGATCTGGATTCTTGCATCTCGGATGGGAAAATCGGGGCGTTATTGTCGCTTGAAGGCGTTGATGGTCTTCAAGGGCAAATGTCTTTGCTCCGGATCATGCATCAATTAGGCATACGTGCTGCCGGAATGACATGGAATCATGCCAATTGGGCTGCAGACGGCGCAATGGAGCTGCGCGGCGGAGGCTTGACCACAAAAGGAAGATTGCTAGTAGAAGAATGCAATAAATTGGATATACTAATAGATGTATCGCATTTGTCGGAGCGGGCGTTCTGGGATGTTGCTGAGCTTTCTCAGAGACCTATCCTAGCATCTCACTCTAATGCAAGAGCGATCTGTGAACACCCACGTAATTTGAGGGATGACCAAATTGAAAAAATCATTGCGATGCAAGGTGTAATTGGCGTTACTTTCGTGCCTTGGTTTGTATCGAACGCTGAAATAGTAGTCATTGATGATTTATTGCGTCATATTGAGCATATTTGTGAGCTGGGCGGGGAAACGCATATTATGCTCGGCTCTGATTTTGACGGAATTGACAGTTATATGAAACAATTAACGCATCCTGGCGAGCTAATAAATCTTCAAGAGGCACTTCTCAAAAGATATTCGGAGCACCAAACGGAACAGTTTATGTCTGGCAACGCGCTTCGTTTTCTTCGAAAAAATCTCCCATTTGCTTAAAATGAATTCGATCTATTTGCGGTATGGGATTGATCGAAACAAACTATGCTTCTTTTAAGCGTTTACATCTTGATTTTTATGTATACGCGCTTTAAACTTGTTGTGACTGTTATGATTTATACTATATAATTACTTGATGAAATAGAATATTTGCACGATGTAGACAAAGAGGAGTTGGGCATTTTGATTAGTCAATTGTCTTGGAAGATCGGGGGACAACAAGGAGAAGGCGTCGAGAGTACGGACAGGATCTTTTCCACGGCGCTTAACCGGTTAGGCTATTATTTATATGGATATCGTCATTTCTCCTCGCGAATCAAAGGTGGGCATACGAATAACAAAATTCGTATAAGCACGAAACCGATTCGCGCTATTTCGGATGATTTGGATATTTTGGTTGCGTTCGACCAAGAAAGCATTGATTTGAATGCTAAGGAACTACGCCTTGGCGGAGTTATCGTTGCAGATGCAAAGTTTAACCCAACTATACCTGAAGGTATTGATGCAAGACTTTTTGCTGTTCCTATTACGAAGATGGCTGAGGAGCTCGGCACATCTTTGATGAAAAATATGGTTGCCTCAGGAGCGTCTTGGGCACTTCTAGGACTTCCGCTTGAAGTATTTAATAAAGCGGTAGAAGAAGAGTTTGGACGCAAAGGCGCAGCTGTTGTTGAGAAAAATATTGAAGCGGTGAAAAGCGGCGCAGAATTTGTGCTAGAGCAGGCGGGCGGACCGCTTGATGAATTTAAGCTTGATGAGGCAGACGGGCAGCAAAAGCTGTTCATGATCGGCAATGAGGCGATTGGTCTTGGCTCTCTGGCAGCTGGTTGCCGCTTGATGGCGGCTTACCCGATCACGCCAGCTTCCGAGATTATGGAATATTTGATTAAGAAACTTCCGAAATTTGGAGGTACAGTAGTGCAAACGGAAGATGAAATTGCTGCAGTAACGATGGCTATTGGCGCTAACTATGCCGGCGTTCGCACAATGACAGCTTCTGCGGGCCCTGGACTCTCCCTAATGATGGAAGCCATTGGTCTTGCAGGCATGACAGAAACGCCGCTCGTAATCGTGAATACACAGCGTGGCGGTCCGTCGACTGGTCTACCTACGAAGCAAGAACAATCGGACTTGAACGCAATGGTTTACGGTACGCACGGAGAAATTCCAAAAATCGTAATTGCACCAGCATCGATTGAAGACTGCTTCTACGATACGATCGAATCATTTAATTTGGCTGAGGAATATCAAGTACCGGTCATTTTAATGACAGATTTGCAGTTGTCGCTCGGCAAACAATCTTGTGATCAGCTTGATTACAACAAAATAGAAATCAAACGCGGCAAGTTGGTCGAAAACGTGCCTGCACTTGAAGGCCATGATTTGTTTAAACGTTATGAGCTCACGGAAGATGGCGTCTCCCCTCGTGTATTGCCAGGCGAGAAGGGCGGCCTGCATCATGTGACAGGTGTAGAGCATGATGAGACGGGCCGTCCATCTGAGAATGCATTGAACCGTCAGAACATGATGGATAAACGTTTGAATAAGCTGAATGATATGTATATTCGTGAAGCTATCCGTGTAGACGCGCCACATGATACGCCTGATTTGCTTATTATCGGGATGGGTTCAACTGGCGGCACGATTGATGAGGCAAGAAGATTGCTCTCTCTAGATGGTGTGAAAACAAACCATATAACAGTTCGCCAAATTCATCCGTTCCCAACTAAACCTCTGCTTCCTTACTTGCAAAATGCGAAAAAAGTAATTGTCATCGAAAATAATGCAACCGGACAGCTAGCAGGACAAATTAAAATGCATGCTGGTTTTGCAGAAAAAATCGATAGCTTGCTTAAATACGACGGTAACCCATTTTTACCTTCCGACGTTCACAAAGCATGTAAGGAGTTGAGTTTAGATGGCAACGTTCAAAGAGTTTAGAAATAATGTAAAACCTAACTGGTGCCCAGGCTGTGGAGACTTTTCTATTCAAGCAGCGATTCAGCGCGCTGCAGCTAACGTGGGGCTAGAGCCTGAAAACTTAGCTGTTATATCTGGTATTGGATGTTCAGGTCGGATCTCTGGTTATATTAACGCTTACGGCTTCCATGGTATTCATGGTCGCGTGCTGCCTATCGCACAAGGTGTAAAGCTTGCTAATCGTGAACTTACCGTTATCGCTTCAGGCGGAGATGGAGACGGCTTCGCAATCGGTATGGGTCACACTGTCCATGCCATTCGTCGTAACCTGAACGTGACTTACATCGTAATGGATAACCAAATTTACGGCTTAACCAAAGGCCAAACTTCACCGCGCAGCGCAGAGGGCTTCAAAACGAAATCGACGCCAGAAGGCTCGATTGAGTCAACGCTTTCTCCGCTTGAAATCGCACTGTCTTCTGGTGCAACATTTATTGCTCAATCATTTTCCAGTGACTTGAAGCAGTTGACGAAATTAATTGAAGAGGGAATTAACCACGAAGGTTTCTCCTTGATTAACGTATTCAGCCCATGTGTTACATTTAACAAAATTAATACGTACGACTGGTTTAAGGAAAATATCGTGAATCTAGAACAATTCCCGGACTACGATCCAACTAACCGTGTACAGGCAATGAACAAAATCATGGAAACAAACGGAATGCTCACAGGACTTATCTATCAAAATAAAACGCGAAAAGCCTATGAAGATTTGATTACAGGCTTCAAGCCTGAGGCTTTAGCTAAGCAAAATATCAAAATCACCCCAGAAGAATTCGATAAGCTTGTTGCCGAATTTAAATAAGTGGTATGATAAGCATGCGCCTTTATGGCCGTATGCTTTTTCTTTCTACTCTGTGGAGAACAACAAATTTAGATCAGGAGTGTGACAACATGATACATAGAGGAGTACTTATCGGCGTATCTGCAAGACATATTCATTTATCACAGGAGCATGTTGAGATATTATTTGGGACGGGCTACGCTTTAACTGAAATGAAGCCATTGTCTCAGCCAGGACAATACGCAGCGAATGAAACGGTAGCGGTTGTTGGGCCCAAAGGAACATTTGCTAAAGTAAGAATTCTTGGACCTACTCGGAAAGAGACTCAGCTCGAAGTGTCGCGTACAGACGCATTTGCGTTAGGTGTTAATCCGCCAGTTCGGGAATCAGGAGATACAAAAGGTTCTGCGGGCATTAAGCTTCAAGGACCTGCTGGAGAGGTTACAATCGAAGAGGGCGTAATTGTAGCGGCTCGTCATATCCATTTCCATACAAGCGATGCTGAGCGATATGGCATCTCGGACAAGCAGTCGCTGCGGGTTCGTTTCGCTGGCGAGCGCGGTGTCGTATTTGAAAATGTTGTCGCGCGTGTGTCAGAGCAATTTGCACTCGATATGCATATCGATACAGATGAAGCAAATGCAGCAGGCGTAAAAAATGGAGATATGGCTGAAATCATAGATTAGACAATATAAAAACAGCTTCCTGATCGTCTCAGACGACCTGGAAGCTGTTTTTTTTGCTTGGAAGAACTTTAATTAATGTCCCATCATCATGGATACTTCAGGCTTATCCTCTGGACTTGTGCCATGCTCTTGCTTCGGTCTGCGAAGCAGGAATGCAGTGAGGGCGCCTACGATTGAAATCGAAGCCAGGATGAAGAACGTATCTCCATAGGAGGAGTACACTACATTTGGTCCTGGGGCAGTTACACTGTAATGCTCCACTCTACTAGCGAGAATCGTCGACAAACCAGCGATTGCGAAGGAGGTCATGACCTGCTGTGCAGCTGCGGTTAGCGAGGTTACACGGCTTACGAGCTCCTTAGGAGCGGACTGCATAATATGTGTGTTAAGCGGCATCATCGACAAACCCATACCTGCGCCGAGCATAGCAATCGGAATCATAAGTGTGAGAAGAGTCGTGTCCGCAGAAAGTTGGCTTAGAATGAAGCCTGCAATCGTCACGATAGATAAACCGGCAATAACAATAGGACGAGCTCCGAAACGGTCAAACAGCTTGCCGCCAATAGGCATGAAAATACCTGCTGCTAGAGCTTGCGGTAGCAAAATAAGTCCTGTGTCAAAAGCGGAGTAACCTTTTGCGATTTGCAAGAAAATCGGAATCAAGAATAAAGTTCCGAATAATGCGATTTGAACAATCCACTGCAAGATGATGCCGCGTGTGAAATTGCTTGATTTAAAGACGCGAAGCTCAAGCAATGGTTCTTTGCGCTTCAGTTCAATGATGATGAAAATAATAAGCGAAATACCGCCTACAATCATACCGATCAAAGCTTCAGGAGAGGTCCAGCCGCTGCCTGCGCCGCCTTCTCCGCCTCCAGCTGAGCTTACGCCGTAAGCTAGACTGGCAAACGCAAGAGGGGCGAAAATCATACCTAAAAAGTCTAGGGAAGGAACGTGTTTGCGCTCAATCTTAGGTAAAGTGCGAAGTCCAACGATAACTGCAACGACACCAATCGGAAGATTGATAATAAATATCCAGTGCCACGATACATAATCAACGAGCCAGCCTGCCACTACAGGGCCAAGAGCTGGAGCTAGCAGCATTGGAATACCGATCATACCCATAACTGCTCCTTGTTTGCCAGGAGGGCTAAGCCTAAAGGTAAAGGCCATTGCGATTGGAGCAACCATACCGCCGCCGAGACCTTGAATGATACGGAATACGATTAGCTGTTCAGCTGTAGTAGCTAGTGCACAAAGACCGGAACCAATCGTAAACATAATGATTGAAAACAAGAAGACCTGTTTGGCGCCGAAACGATCGGACATCCATCCAGCAAGCGGTATAACAGCAGCCTGTGCAAGTGCGTATCCGGTAATGGTCCACTGAACAAGAGACATCGAGCTTTTGAAGTCTGCCATTAATCCCGGCATGGCGACATTCATTGCTGTACCGTCCAAAATAACCATAAACATACCGACAATGATGGCGATTAGCGGTGCGATAATATTACGCATTGACATCGGATCACCGACAGGTGCTGCTTTTTTTGAAGCTGAAGCCATTTTATTTCCTCCTATCCGTATATGTGGGTCTATTCTATCTATTGTTGACCTGTGTGTGGCAGCAGGCTACAATGAAAGATGACCGCATCTATGAGCGGACAATTGTCCGCACTACTGAATAATAAAGACGAATGGGGCAAATGTCAATCGTTTCATTTGTAAACGCGGAAAAAGGAGATAGGCACGATGACTGCACCTGAAAATGGCAGAACGAAACAAGCGCTCAGCAAAGCGATTTTGCATACGGCTAATCACTTGTTTACGGAGCATGGGGTAGAATCGGTCAGTATGCACCAAATCGCCAAATCGGTCGGTATTGGACAAGGCACCCTATACCGGAGGTATTCAAATAAAGGCGATTTGTGCATGGATATGATGAAAGAGAACTTTGAAATTTTCATCAATGAGATCGACGGGTATTTGGCAGAAGCGGCTATGCTGTCCGTACATGAGCGATTGAGCGAAGTAATGCGCAAAATTATTGAGTTTATCGATAAGGAATCGAAATGGCTTGGCGTGATGCAATCCTTTAACAAAATCGAACATGAACATCATAAGGGTGATTTTTTTCAATCTCCGCCTTATCTTTATTTGCATAATGTGCTGCGCAGCTTATTAAAAGAAGCAATGGAGAAAGAGCAGATTGAGCCCCTTGACCCGTGTTATGCTGCTCATTCGTTTATATCGATACAATCCCCACACACGTTTAGACAATTGCGGTATGTGATGGGCTACTCTTGTGAGGAAATTCAGGACCGTTTTTGTAAGACCTTTATTGACCCATTATTTCGATAGTTGATTAGCCTATAAAAAGGAGGACAGCGAATTCGCTGTCCTCTTTTTTTAGCTTATGTATGAAACTATGGCTGATGCGCATGACCTCTACATTGCACTTTGTACAATAGAATCCTTCTTTGAAGTTGGAACACAAAGCTACGTTGTAGTTAATACAGCAGAAAGCTCTCTTTTCGACTGGATTGTCTTACTATTGAGGAATTCTAGTGTATTTCTGCAATACAGCCCTGCTTTTCGAGTGTCATGTCAGGTTTCTATTGTAGTTTCTGCAACGCAGGGGGAAAAGCTTCTAATCTACTATTCACATTACGGTATTATCTATAGCGATTGGAGTACTCATAATTTGTACGGCGAGCTTTTTTGATTTGCTTGTGATGGATTAGGCGAGGCCGTTATGATATAATTTCTAATTGATATGTTCAAATGAATAAAAATAATTATTTATGGAAATTGCAGATAAAGGAAGTGAATCCCTATGACGAAGGAGACCAAAAGCACACCAGACTTAAAATCTGGCACGGGTGTTAAGGACTACTCCAAGTATTTCGATTTTTCGGATGCGAAGATTTTACGTGAAGAAGATGGCATGACTACGGTTCGCATTAAAGGTCGGAATATACAAATCAACTCTGCTCCCAATCACAAGGATGAGAAGAAGCGGGGCAAAGAGGATATCGAAGTGCATTATGACTTTGCGATTCCTGCTGAGCTTCGATCGATGGGCATAGGCAAGTTTTATTTAATCCAAACGTATGGCTGCCAAATGAACGAGCATGACACAGAAGTAATGAAGGGCATGTTCGAAGAAATGGGTTATACGGCTACAGAGGATCGAAATCTTGCTGATGTCATCTTGCTTAATACATGTGCCATTCGTGAGAATGCCGAAGATAAAGTATTTGGCGAGCTTGGGCATCTGAAAGCACTGAAGACGGAAAAGCCGGATTTGCTGCTAGGTGTTTGCGGCTGCATGTCGCAGGAGGAGTCGGTTGTCGGACGTATTTTGCAAAAGCATTCTTTTGTAGATATGATCTTTGGTACGCATAACATTCATAGACTTCCCTATTTGCTGCAAAATGCTTATTTCAGTAAAGAGCTGGTCGTTGAGGTATGGTCCAAGGAAGGCGATATTATCGAAAATATGCCTAAGAAACGCGAAGGAATGCGTGCTTGGGTTAATATTATGTACGGCTGCGATAAGTTTTGTACGTATTGCATCGTACCATATACGCGCGGCAAGGAGCGCAGCAGACGTCCTGAGGATGTAATTGCTGAAGTACGCGAATTGGCTAGACGAGGCTTTAAGGAAATAACATTGCTTGGACAGAATGTTAACGCTTATGGCAAGGACTTTGAGGACATCAGCTATCGTTTTGGCGATCTGATGCATGATATGTCCAAAATTGATATTCCACGTATCCGGTTTATGACGAGCCATCCGCGTGATTTTGACGATCATTTGATTGAGGTGCTCGGAACAGGCGGCAATCTAGTCGAGCATATTCATTTGCCAGTACAGTCCGGCAGTACCGAAATATTGAAACGAATGAGCCGTAAGTATACGCGCGAGATGTATCTGGAGCTGGTTGCGAAAATTAAAAAAGCGATTCCAAACGCGATGCTGACTTCGGATATTATCGTTGGTTTCCCTGGCGAGACAGACGAGCAGTTCGAAGATACGATGACGCTTGTGAAAGAAGTCGGCTTTGATTCAGCTTATACTTTCCTTTATTCACCACGTGAGGGTACGCCTGCAGCTAGTATGGAAGATAATGTTCCGCTAGAGGTGAAGAAGGCTCGTCTACAGCGTCTAAATGCACAGCTTGCTGTAAATGCGAGAGAAAAGAATGAACAGCTTCGAGGTCAAATTGTCGAGGTGCTCATTGAAGGTGAAAGCAAAAATAATGCTAATGTCCTTTCGGGTCGGACGCGCACGAATAAATTAGTTCATTTGGTAGGCCCTAAGGAATGGGTTGGCCAGTTTATTATGGCGAAGGTAACCGAAGCTCAAACTTGGTATATCAAAGCCGAAAGTATAGAACAGGATGCACAAGAAGCCGTTAGCTAACGGTAAAACAGGAGAGATGACAAATGGCAGAGCAGCATACAGCAGATAATCAAGCAGCGCAATGTGACCATGATCATGAGCATGGAGAAGGCTGTGGAATACCGAGTTTCCATACGCGTGATCTCATCGTTCGCGAAGATATTTCGCAAAAAGCAAAAGAATTAGCGAATCTAATCTTTACTTCAGAGGAAGTACAGCACTACCGCCGCGCAGAACTGCAAATAAACGGCAATGAGCGCATACAGCAGCTTATTACGAAAATTAAGAAAAAACAAAAGGAAGTTGTTGCATTCGAAACAACTTTCAAAAACGCAGACATGGTTAAAAAAATCGAAGGCGAAATGGAAGAGCTGCAGGACGAGCTTGATGGCATTCCAATCGTATCCGAGTTTCAACAAAGTCAAAGCGACATCAATTATTTACTTCAGCTCGTTATTTCTATCATTCGTGATACGGTATCCGAGAAAATCAACGTTGAGAATGCGTCGGAGCCAGCACCTGAAGAGTGCAGTGACTAAATAAAGACAAGCGTTATAAGCCGTATGTTATGCAGCTCTTTTTGGAGCGCAGCGCATACGGCTTTATTATTTTATACATATGAAATGTAACTTTTTCCAATCTCATACGTGTATAGGGCAACAAGCTGCTGGAATACAGTTCGGCGAAGGTGGGAGGTGGCAGAGCCGAATAATATAGATGAGCTGTATATGCTTTATATGAAGGATGTATATCGTTATTTAATGTTCCTCTGCCAAGACAGCTATACAGCTGAAGATATCGTCCAAGAAACGTTCTATCGTGCGTATTTATATTTGGACAGCTATAAGGGCGAAAAGGTAAAACCTTGGCTATTCCGAGTTGCTCATCATGCTCTTATCGATTATAAACGTAAGGAAAATCGAGCTAAGCCGCGAGACTCAGCTTTTTTTGGAGCAATTGCTGATCACGTGACACCAGAAATACTAATGATTAGGGCAGAGCAGCTAAGTGAGGTTGGGCAAGCGGTTGCGATGTTGCCTGACAAGCATAAGCAAGCGTGGTTGCTGCATGACTACCATGAGCTATCCTATCAAGAAGCAGCGGATATCATGGGAATCGGGTTGTCGTATTACAAGGTACTGTTGTTTCGGGCGAGGCAAACGCTTCGTCAGCAGCTAGCAGAGGAGGTCGAGCATGAAGGATCACTTTAAACAGCAATTACAGGATTATGAGGATGGCAAGTTATCTGCGGAGGAGCGGGCAGCGTTAGAGCAAGAAATAGCAAAACTAGAGGCATATCAGGAGTATTTGGATGAGGCGTTGCAGGACGGCAGTCCTCAGCCAAAGCCAGAAGCAGGGCAAAGAATGCAGCTTAATCCCAAAAGAGTAAAGCAGCTAATGAAGAAGGGTAAGCGGCGAGTGGGTTACTGGAGCGTGGGAACGGTATTTGGGCTGCTCTTGCTTTTGTCGATGTTAAATTCCGTGTTCACCTCGTTATTTTATCAAACAGGCGAACCGATGCGTCATGACATTTATAGTGATGTCATAAGGTCAGCGGTTGCAGTAACCAGACCAAATATCGAGGTGTCGTTAACGAGTAAACCAGAAAATATTTTAGGTTACAAATTTTATGGCGATACACACAAACAGATTGGCAGCCAAAATGAAATTATAGGGACCTATTCGCAAACGTTACGGTTTAATCAGAGGATAGGCTCTGTAATCGATACGTATAGAGTGAAGCAAAATCAATTGAACGTATTTTTCTATTTGCCGGAAGCAACTGATCCAGATACCAGCAGCTCAGAATGGTCAAGGTTAGAGAAGCTCCCCGAGGGGACGGTTGCTGAGATGTATGTGTCGCTGGATCAGTACTATAAGCCGGATCAAATAGAGAGTCTGTTAGGCGGAATTCAGATGAAGTTGCTCTGGAATGCAGTAGATACTGGTCATCTTGAATTTGGAATCGATACGCCTATTGTCATGGAACCGATTGGTTATCCAGAATCTCCCTTGTATCATCATGAGAACAATCAATTAACTACTGATGGTATTATCGATACGTTTGAGCTTTTACTTAAATATAAATCAATCACACGATCTATCGTATCCACAAAAAAGATAAGCGAAGCATTAGCGTATGTCCAAGAAGAAGGCATTCGTATTTATGGCGTTGTAATTACGGGACCAACAAAGGAACTACTTAAATTACGCGAAGCTCCATTCGTCAAACATGTTAAGCTGGGCGAGGTGCGTTTGTGGAATTGGACGGAGGGGCAATAAACGAGGCATTTCAAATCTTTTGGGATTAAAATCAAAAACCGCTACATTCCGATTCAAGATGCATAGTCGGATATAGCGGTTTTTTGTTTGCACAGAAATGAGGTTTACACGTTAAATGTCGTTTTCTCTTCGCTGCTTCTTGCGGTTGACGAGCGTATGTGGACAATGTAAGGTGTTAAAGAGGTGGCTAGAATGGCGCCTGCCAATGATTTTAACGCATCACCGATGATGAACGGATAGAAGCCGATTGTCATTGCTTTCTGAAAGGTAAAATCCAGAGAGTTCATGAGCCAAGGTATGCCTGGAATGTATGTGGTGATGGAGCTAAATAGCTCGAAAATGATGAAAAAAACGATAAAAGCAAATGCTTTATTTCCTTTGGAGCTATCGCTGCGAAGAAATCCGCCAACCGCTAGGCTAACTAATAGCGCACAGAACGGGAAGGCAAATATAAAGCCGCCAGTAGGTCCTGTAAGATGTGGGATTCCGCCTTGACCGCTGAATAAAGGTAAGCCGATAGCGGCAAGCAAAATGACGATGAATATGCTGAGGAAGGCGTTGCGCGGTGTCAGAAAGAGACCCGCTAATCCAACAGCTAAGGTTTGAAGGGTAATTGGGACGAATGAGCCTCCGAACTTAATCGTCAAAGAGCTCATGACGATAAATAAAGCTGCGAATAAAGCAATAAAGACGAGTGAGCGAATATTACTGGTTTGCATAATGTTGATGGTCTCCTTTATGTACTTGCGATTATATTGTTAACCATTTATATTTAATATAGGTTAACAAATCGAATTGTAGCATAGCTTATCGTTTTCGGGAAGAGGTTGGGTGAAATTTTTTGAAACAGAGCAATCAAGTGGAATTGAAGCATATTACCGTTACGCCACCTACGCTTGGTGAAGTTCAAAAACGGGAAGCTATAATAAAAGATGTATCTCTTGTTATACATGAAGGGGAATGGATTTCACTGCTTGGCTGCAATGGAAGCGGGAAAAGTACAGTTGCAAAAGTGGCAGCTGGTTTTCGCGTAGCGGGTATTAGCGGACAGGTGCTAAGAAATAGTAAGACCGCTGCAAAGGGGAAACCAATCCCGATTGTCATGCAGCAGCCAGAGGCAGCGATGATTGGAGCAACGCCGTTAGAGGATATTGTTGTTATGCTTGAGCAAAATGAGCAAGAGGCTGCCAATATTCGATTTGAAGCGGAGTACGCGCTGCAAAGAGTAGGCATGGGTGAGAGGGTGCATCAACCGATTTTAACCTTATCTGGCGGACAGAAGCAGCTCGTTGCGATAGCTGGTTGCTTGGCATTGAAAGCTCCGATGCTTGTGCTTGATGAGGTAACCGCGATGCTGGACCCTGAAGCAGCAAGCACTGTTCTAGCACAAGCAAGAAGTCTACATCAATCAGGCATTACGGTCATGTGGATTACGCAGAAGCTGGAGGAGTTGCAAGAGGGTGATCGAATCATTGCAATGGATGCCGGCTCTATCGTATATGATGGCGGAGTAGAAGCATGGTTTGCAAGAACTGCTGCAGGAGCAAAGGATAGTTTTTGTGAGCAGCTTGGTTTGGAGGCGCCTTATTGTGCACAGGTCGCTTGGGAGCTGGAGGAGCAAGGTGTGAAGCTTCTGCCTTTTCCGTTTACTGCAAAAATGTTGGCAGAGGCGGTGAAGCGATATGCACGCTGATTGGAAGTTAAATGGTGTATGTGTTACTGCGGAGAACGCCAATGATAAACAACTGCTGAAAGATGTACATATGACCTTCAAAGCAGGGGAAATTACACTCTTAATCGGACGAAATGGTGCTGGGAAGTCAACGCTGCTCGAGACGATGGCTGGCATACGAACGATTCAAAGCGGAGTGATTGCGCTAGGGGAAGACCACCTATGGATAGAGAAAACACGGCGCCGCAGCCGGCTAAATCCAGAAGTTGTGAATAGGCTAGGCATTTCCATGCAAAGCGCTGAATCACAGTGGTTTGCATCTTCCGTTCGGGAGGAAATGTTTTATTCTCTTAAGCCATATGGACTGGATTCTGTAAGTACAGAGGAGAGAATTGCAGATGCGCTTGCAAAGGTAGGACTGCCAGCGGAGCTGCTGGAGCGTGATCCATGGACGCTCAGCGGTGGTCAGCAGCGACGGCTGTCACTCGCCTGCTTGCTGGCGTGTGAGCCGGATTGGCTGCTGCTGGATGAGCCGACGGCGGGGCTCGACGCCGGCGGTATCCGCCGCTTGTGCGCGGTGCTTGAAGCGCACAGGGCGGCGGGGCGCGGAGCTGTCGTGGCAACGCACGACCTCGACGCGCTGCTGCCGCTGGCGGACGCGGTCGCCGTGGTAAGCGGCGGCACGGTCCGCGCAGCGGCAAAGGAGGCGGCGATTGCGCATGCCGCCTCTGCGCCGCAGGCGCTGCGCGCGCTGGATGCGCTGCGCGAGGAGGCGGCTATGCCGCTGGAACAGCTCATCCAGCACATGGATGAGGCGCCGTGGCCAACGCCGAAAGAGCTTGCTTCGGCGCTTGTATTGGAGTTAGCGAGTCGAGCAAACGAGAAAACTGCTCCACTGGCTGACGAGAATAGCTTAGCTGAAATCAGCTCAGGTACGATTCATAGCAAGCCAAGCATACAGCGAGCAGTAGAACAAGAACAAACAGCGGAAGTGAGGACAGAGGCATCTCAGAAAGGAGCCGCCAAAGAATCTGTGCTGCTGCGCTCAGATTCTTTTGACCCTCGAGCGATTGTTCTCGTATATTTATTTCTTTCTGCAAGCATCTTTGCACAAAAAACAGCACTAGAGCTAACGTTCGCTACATTGTTAACGGTTCTGCTGTTAATCCCTTTTCGTACACTCATTTGGCCATGGCGAAGAGTCATTCGCGCGTATGTCATCATGATTATCATTTTTTGTGTAATAGCTGGTATCGGCGTTTCACCGCTTTCCTTTGATTTGAACAAGGTTTGGCCGATAGCGATTAGACTGGGCAAGCTTTTACTGATTATGATTTTAGGTTTGCCAATGCTTAAGCTGATGACGCCGTTAAGACTGCAGCGGTCGATCGAGCAAACGCTTGGCTCTCTAGAGAGGCTTAAGGTGCCGATCCATTCATTTGCAATCATCATTACACTTATTTTTCGGTTTATTCCATTGCTAACAGGAGAGTGGGAGAGGTTTGCGAAGCTGGCTCATGCGAGAGGGAAGGCGGTCACGCCTCTAAAAACGGTACCGATCAAAAGGCTGCTTCCGATTCTTATTCCCTATGTACGTTCGATTCTTCGTCTAGCGGAGCAAATGGCGGATGCACTTGAAGCACGTGGCTTTGGTTATTCGAAGCGAAAGCCAACCTACAGCTTTCGGCTTCGCTTCGGACGAGCAGATGCACGTCTAATGAGCATTGCAGCAGCAACTGGCATACTACTTTATTTAGCGGCTATGTTGTTCTAAGAGCGGGAGAACCTGCGAAATCCAAAGTCCTTCATCATCAGCAAGCAGCGTTTGCCATCCGTGCAAAGCTGCTTGTTTCGTATTTTTATGATGATCATCAACAAATAAAACATAGCATTCAGACGGTAAATGTTCAGTTACTTTATCAAAAATAGCCGGATGAGGTTTTTGTAAAGCTGACTCGCTGGAGATCGTAATACTTTTCAAATAAGGTTTGATGGGCGTAATAATAGGCTCAACCCATGCAGGTAAATGATTGCTCAACACATGAATATCCGCGACAGCACTCCATCTACTCATTTCATCAAGGGCAGGCAGCGGCTGCAGGCATCTATCGATGTAGCTTCTGGCTTGCGTAATATCTAGGGATGGCGTGTACGCAACAACCCAATTCCAAAACTGCTCTTCCGTCATTTGCCCTGTCCATAAACGTTCGCTTATTTGCTGCTTATATTCTGAGTACAGTGCTTCTTCAGAAAGGATCGCTTCAGCGGCTAGCAGCTGCCATAAGAGCGGGGACAGGTTCGTCGCGAGCACGCCACCGATATCAAGTACGAGCTGTGGCTTTATCATCCGCTCACCTCCTCTGCACGTTCCATGCGAGTTGTTACCTTAGCTTTCCGATCTGACTTCGCCCACACGACTACAAGTGCAAATGCCAAAGCACCAAGCAGTGAGCCAAATAGGAATCCGCCGTTTAAGCCCCAGCTCTCATTTAACCATCCAGCTAGGAAAGGACCTGAGAACATTCCAATGGCATATAAGGCTTGATACAATCCCATTGCTGTGGCGCGGCCAGGAAGCTCTACATCACGAATAGCAAGTCCAAGCAAAAGCGGCATATGTAAGCCTTGTGCAAAACCATTGATGGCTTGCGTTGCGACAAGTACGCCAAAAGAATCAGCAAACACCATTGCGCCTGTGCAGATCATACTCAGAATAAAGCCAGCGCCAATCGTACCCCAGTAACCAAATTTTGGAGTAAACCACCTCGCAGTAACGAGTGAGGCAAAGGCATGAGGGAGCATGAAAGCAAATACGAGCAAGGTGAGTTTCAAACCGTCTGCACCCATTTCTTGTGCTTTAAGCGGTGTAAAACCGAACATCGTAATAAAAAGAATCCCATGAGCAAGGATCGAAAGCAAAGAAACCTGCAGTAATGTTTTTGTTCGGACAACATTTTTAATCATGGCAAACGACATTCCCGGCTGTTCTTTCTGCTCCGAACGAGGTTCTTTAATCATAAAAGCAAGCAATAGACCAAGGACAGCGATGACAGCGCCTACTATAAAGGGAGCATTTGCGCTAAAGCCATCAGTAAGCCATCCGCTAAACAGCATACCAATCATTTGTCCGGATACCGTCATCACGCTAATATTGCCCATCGCACGACCTGTCTGCCCAGCTCCAAAATAGCTGGCGTAAAGTACGGTGAATGCCACCCAAGTAGATGCGCAAACACCTGCCATAAGTCTGCCAGCAAGCGGCCAAACCCATGAATCGGGAATGAGGAATAGCAAGCAGCTAATGCCAGCTGTCAGCATGCCTAGAAGGATGAACGGCTTGCGCTTGCCGAAACGATCTGATAGAATGCCGAGCGGGAATCTCACGAACATTTGTACGAAGCCATAGCTTCCAAGCACGATACCGATAAAAGGTAAGGATAGTCCGCGATCACTAAGGTAAGGTGAGAGCGTAGGGACGTATACATACATTGATGTCCAATATAAAATGGTTATAGTAGTAAAAAGCAATCTTTGTGCTCCAGAGATTTGATTCATTGTAGTGGAAGCCCCCCTCGCTATCACTTTATCGTATGTCTGGTTCGGTTGTCACTTCCTATTTTCAGCGCTTAAATGAAAACTTTCTACATTTAAAAACGTATTAAGCAGAGAATTATTATTACTTTTACCAGAAACAACCAATAATTGATGAGGTGAATGTTCATGCAAACAGAAAAACGTCAAGCAAAAAGATGGATGAAAGAAGTAAGGGAATGGGTCGTCTCCCTTGGCATTGCCGTTGTTGTGGCGCTATTATTTCAGAACTATGTTTATGCGCAATCGGAAGTACATAATGTATCTATGCAAAATACGCTAGTTGCGGGACAACGATTAATCGAAGATAAATGGTCATACCGGCTTCATGAACCGCGTCACGGTGATATTGTTATTATTAGCGGACCTGAAAGTGAATTGCGTTTAATTAAGCGTGTCGTAGGCTTGCCTGGCGACGTAATCGACATAAAAAACGGGGAAGTATATTTAAACGGTGAAAAAATCGAAGAGCAATACGTTAAAGGACAGACAGTCGCAGGCAGTGTTTCCTTACCTTTTAAGGTTAAAGAAGGGCAGCTGTTTGTAATGGGGGATAATCGCGAGCATAGTATGGATAGCCGAGAACTTGGTCCGATTGCTAGATCAAGCATCGAAGGCAAAGCTGTATTTCGGATATGGCCACTGCCGAAGTTTGGAACATTAAGCGAATAAATTATTTATGACATTAAATAAAAACGACGTTAATTAAATGTCCGAAAAACAATCAAACGTAATACTTTTGTAAGAAATGGTTACAAATTCGTTTAGAAATAGCCGTTATGATTAACCATAGAGTCAAAGACAACAAAAAAGCATCAGCGAGGCGTGAACAGAAGTGTCCATTCGAGTGAAGCTGTATATGTCCTACTTGGCGATGATTTTTGTACCGATCATATTAATGAGTGCTTTTATGATATTTATTTTTTATGCTCGTGGAGTCGAGGATGTTCGTCAATATTATGAAAATGAAAACAGAGAGCCTTATCTCCAAGCATTAGTATATGGCGAATTATCTTATGTACTTCGCAATGATTCCGGCGAACTTGAGAAGAAGGAATACGTAGCCGAGATTCAGGAGCGACTGGGCAAGTTATGGGCGGGACTTCTGATTTCAAGGGATGGAAAAATCACTTCCGTCGCGCCGTTCTTGGAGCAGACAGCTGTCCATGCAAATTGGCAGCAATTATTGGATCAGCCGCCTCCGAAAGTTGCGTTTAATTCTTTCCGATTCGAAACGAGTACAGTCGATTTTACTTATCCTGATGGAGGAGAGGGACGCGCAGTACTTTTCCGGCGAAATGATACGGTGCCTATTTATTGGAGACCTGTCGGCACAGTGTTCAGCTTAGCTTTTATTGGCTTAACAAGCTTGCTGCTTACTTACTTTGTATCTAGAAGCATCATTCGTCCCATTAAGAAACTGGAAGCGGCAGCACTTCAAATTAAGGACGGTGATCTGTCACACAAGGTTGAGGCTACGACGAAAGGTGAGATCGGTCAGCTTAGCATCGCATTTGAGGATATGAGGGTAAGATTGAAGCAGTCGATCGATCAAAGCCTTCAGTATGAAGAAAATCGTAAAATGCTGCTCTCCCACATCTCGCATGATTTGAAAACACCGATATCTGCGATAAAAGGTTACGTTGAAGGCATCATGGATGGAATTGCCAACACGGATGAAAAGCGGAAGCGTTACATGGAGACAATCTATCGTAAAGCTACAGACATGGATCAATTAATTGACGAGCTGTTTCTATTCTCGAAGCTTGATCTTCAAACAGTAGCATTTGATTTTAAAGTGATGGATATTAAACGTTACTTGGAGTATTTTTTGGATGAGCAGCGGTTTGATCTAGAGAAATCAGGTGTAGGATTGCAGTACATTGAGCAAGTTTCAGAGCCGATCCTGATCGCAGCTGATCCTGACAAGCTAAGCCGAGTTTTAACTAATATACTGAACAATTGCGTCAAGTATATGGGACAGTCTTCTGGACTCGAAAAACATAACATTGTTGTTCGAGTAACTGAATTGGAGGAGCACGCTCTGATTGAAATTGAAGATTCAGGTCCTGGTATTGAGAAGGATGACTTGCCTTTTATCTTCGATCGTTTCTATCGAGCAGAGCAATCACGCAACTTAGAGACAGGTGGCAGCGGACTCGGTCTTGCAATCGTCAAACAAATTATTGAAGGGCATGGCGGTACGGTGTGGGCGGAAAATGCAGAGCATGGCGGTGCCCTGTTCTGTCTGAAGTTGCCTAAGTCTGTATCCGTCAAAACGGTGGGTGGTCATGAAGAGCATACTAATTATTGAAGATGAGAAAGCCATTGCCGAGCTGGAACGTGATTATTTGGAAAGTTACGGTTTTAACGTTCACATTGAAGGGAGAGGTGATATCGGGCTAGAGAAGGCATTGGAAGGAAAGTTTGACCTTATTATATTGGATGTGATGCTGCCCAAAATTGACGGCTTCGAAATTTGTCGACAGATTAGACAAACGATCAACATTCCAGTGCTGATGGTAACTGCGAAAAAAGAAGATATTGATAAAATACGAGGACTAGGCCTTGGTGCTGACGATTATATGACCAAGCCCTTTAGTCCGAGTGAGCTAGTAGCAAGAGTGAAGGCGCATTTGGCTCGTTATGAGCGATTGACAGGAGACAAAGGGGAACGAGGCGAGCATATTCGCATTCGTGGTTTGTTTATCGATAAGCCTTCGCGCAGAGTGATGATCCATGAGCAGGAAGCGATGTTGACTTCAAAGGAATACGAGCTGCTGCTGCTTCTAGCTTCACACCCCAATCGCGTTTTTGAGAAAGAAGAGTTGTTTGAACGTATTTGGGGGCTTGATTCCAACGGGGACGCAGCTACGGTCACGGTTCATATTCGGAGGCTGCGCGAGAAAATTGAGCATGATCCATCCAAACCTCAATATATAGAGACGATTTGGGGTGTGGGCTACCGCTTTAAAGTATAGATAGAAGATGAGGAGTGGAAGAGATTGAAGAGCATCATCCGGTTTTCACTTAATAACAAATTTGCTTTGTGGATTTTGACGTTACTTGTGTTGTTTGCGGGGCTTTATTCAGGAATGAATATGAAAATGGAAACATTGCCCGACATTACAGTACCCATCGTAAGCGTCACAACCGTTTTACCAGGTGCTGCACCTGAAGAGGTTATGGAAAAAATTACGGAACCGATTGAGCAGCGGACTCGCAATCTTAAAGGTGTTAAAGTCATCAGCTCAACATCCTATGAGAATGCTTCATCTGTCGTAATTGAGTATTCGTATGAGACGGATATGGATAAAGCGGAAGCAGAAGTTAAAAATATTCTTTCTGAGCTAAAGCTTCCATCTGGAGCACAAGATCCTGCGGTATCCCGTATCAGCTTGAATGCATTCCCTGTACTCTCGATGAGTATCTCTAACGATAAGATGAATTTAGAGCAACTTACGAAGGAAGTTGAAGATAATGTTTTGCCGCGCTTTCAGGGTATTGAAGGTGTAGCGAGCATTCAAGTCTCAGGACAAAACGTTAAGGAAGGCGAACTATCCTTCAAAACGGATAAGCTAAAGCAAATCGGCTTAACCGAAGAGATGGTGAAAGGCATCATCCAAGCCTCGGCTATATCGGTACCGCTAGGTATTTATGAATTTGGCGAGTCAGAGAAGGCACTAGTCGTTGATGGAAACATAACGACAGAGAATGATTTGAAAAACTTAATCATCGTGCCAGGCGTAAAGCTTAGCGATGTTGCCGATCTTAGCATAATTGGCAAAGCGGAGTCGATTTCTCGCACGAACGGTAAAGATGCTATTGGCTTTAACGTAGTAAAGGCGGCTGATTCCAATACGGTTGACGTCGTTAACAATGTTAAAGCAGAAATAAAAGAACTTGAAGGTAAAAATGATGGTTTATCTATTGTAACGACACTTGATCAAGGCAAGCCGATCGAAGATTCCGTTCACACGATGTTAAGCAAGGCGGTAATCGGCGCATTGTTCGCTGTCATTATCATTATGATTTTCTTGCGTGATATTCGTTCCACGATTATTGCTGTCGTTTCGATTCCGTTGTCCATCTTGATTGCTCTCCTTATTTTGAGCCAAATGGATATTACATTGAACATTATGACGCTTGGTGCGATGACCGTCGCGATTGGACGGGTAATCGATGACTCCATTGTCGTTATCGAGAACGTATATCGACGAATGGCACTTCCTACAGAGAAGATGAAGGGCAAGGAGTTAATTCTTGATGCAACGAAGGAAATGTTCGTACCGATTTTGGCATCCACAATCGTAACGATTGCCGTATTCCTACCGCTAGGACTTGTTTCTGGCATGATTGGTGAAATTTTTCTTCCGTTTGCTTTAACGATTGTATTTGCGCTTTTAGCATCTCTATTAGTTGCCATTACGGTCGTACCAATGCTGGCACATATGATGTTCCGCAAAGGTATGAAAGCTGGTAAGGTGCATCACGATAAGCCGGGCCGCTTAGCTGAATGGTACAAGGGAGTCCTTCGCTGGTCACTTGACCATAAATTAGTTACATTTGGTTTAGCTACACTTCTTCTCATCGGAAGTTTGTTCTTGCTCCCTGTAATTGGAACCAGCTTTATTGCTGGCGACGAGCAGAAAATGATGATTGTTTCCTATAACCCTGCGCCTGGTGAAACACGTGAACAGGTTGAGAAAATGGCTCTTGAAGCAGAGAAGAAATTGCTGGATCGTGAAGGCATTACAGTCGTGCAATATGCGGTTGGCGGTCAAAATCCATTTAGTCCTGGAGCATCAAAGCAAGCATTGTTTAACCTCAGCTATGATGAGGATTATGCTGATTTTACAGCTGAGAAAGAAAAAGTTGTGCCTCTGCTGCAGGAATTAGGCGGCAAAGGTGAGTGGAAGCAGCAAGATTTCACAGGCGGTGGACTTGGCGGATCGGGCGTATCCATGCTCGTTTATGGTCCGGATATGAGTGCGGTTCAACCTATTGTGGATGATCTTATGAAGAAGCTTGCAGACCATAAGGATTTGAAAAATATTGATTCCAGCTTATCGGAAACATATGAGCAATACCGTCTTGTAGCTAATCAAGAGAAGCTTAGTCAAAACGGATTGACAGCAGGGCAAATTGCGATGGCTCTTAGTCCGGTACGTGAGCGTCCAGTTCTAACAACAGTCGAAGTGGATGGCGAGCAATTTAACGTATATGTGAAGGTTGATACAAAAACCTATGCGAATAAATCAGATCTCGAAAACGTGAAATTGACTTCTCAGCTAGGTACAGAAGTTGCTCTGAAAGATGTAGTGACAATCGAAGAGGGCCAGTCGCCTAATACGATAACTAGGCGCGATGGTCGTATGTATGCTGAGGTTTCAGCAGATGTAACCGCATCTGACATCGGTAAGGTTTCGGCTGAACTTCAGAAGATGATTGATGAGACTGATCTTCCAGCTGGTGTTGATATTGATATGGGCGGCGTAACAGAGCAGATTAATGAATCGTTTATGCAGCTCGGCCTAGCGATGCTAGCAGCGATCGCAGTTGTTTATCTTGTGCTTGTCATCACATTTGGCGGTGCATTAACACCTTTCGCGATCTTGTTCTCACTGCCGTTCACGATTATTGGAGCACTAGTGGCTTTGTTAATTGCAGGAGAAACGCTTAGCGTAACCGCAATGATCGGAGCGCTCATGCTCATTGGTATTGTCGTTACGAATGCGATCGTTCTTGTAGACCGTGTTATTCAGAAGGAGAAAGAAGGACTTTCCATCCGCGAATCATTAATTGAAGCAGCGGGTACACGTCTTCGTCCGATTCTGATGACGGCTATTGCAACGGTTGGTGCATTGCTCCCGCTTGCATTTGGATTCGAATCTGGCGGTTTGATTTCCAAAGGGATGGCTGTTACTGTAATTGGCGGTTTAACGAGCTCAACACTGCTCACGCTTATTATAGTACCAATCGTATACGAGTTCTTGAACCGTAAGCGCAAACCACGCATTGCTGAAGAAGTATAACTTGAAGTTGCTTTGCAGAAATAATAAAGAGGCTGTGGGCAAGGTCATTGACCTTGTAGCAGCCTCTTTTTTTTGGTTTTTCATTTTACATTTCGAGCTTCTAGGGGAATGGATTAGTAACACTAGCGGAGCTTTTTTCATACGTATATGTCATGAATGATTATCGGCATATGACCAGTTTGGGTTGTTCTCATTTTCATTTCCTATTTTGTGAGTGCCGATAATAATCACATGAACATATAACGGAGGCTACTGAGATGAATGAATTTAAGAACGATCTTCAAAATCTGAACATGGATGCATTTAAATCGAGCGGCATGACGCCGAATGCGGGGCAAGGTCAAGTGGATCCTAACAATGCTCGTCTATGCATCGGCTTTTGCATCGGCTTTTGTATCGGATTTTGTTCATGCGGAGGTTGTGGTGGATGCGGCGGTTGTGCTAGATGTGGAGGTTGTGCACGCTGCGGAGGCTGTGCAAGATGTGCTGGCTGTGCCCGTTGCCGTTAAAATGTACATGTAAATAGAAGGCTTAAGACACCTCTGTAAACGCTATTGGCGATGCAGAGGTGTCTTTCTATGCTTGTGCTGGTATGACGGACAAATAGCCTTACATACCATTATAGAGGATCTCATGTTACAAAAAGTCAGAATTCATTATAAGGAGGAATGAAATTTGGATCCTTCTATGCGCCTTAAAGTGAGGGGAGATACTTTTTTTCTCCCCAGCTCGGACGGAAGTGTCTATTTCCGAAACAATATCGGTTCATTTCGAATGGAAGGTAGTACGATTGATCAATGGATTGAGAAATTAATTCCGGTATTTAATGGTGAGCATACGATGCATGATTTAACGGATGGATTGCCAGATCAATACCGCGATCATGTTTATGAGATTGCAAAAGTACTGTATGCGAACGGATATGTTCAAGATGTGAGTCAGGATCGACCGCATCAACTGCAAGAGAGTATTGTTAAGAAATTTGATGCTCAAATTGAATTTTTGGACAGCTTTGACGGGTCAGGGGCGTACCGTTTTCAGTTGTATCGTCAATCCAGCGTGCTTGTTGTTGGCTCTGGCACTTTTTTGGTATCACTTGTTAAATCATTATTTGAGTCTGGATTGCCACAATTCCACTTGCTAAGTTTAAACTCGGAAACAACAAATGAAAAACGGATTTTGGAGCTAGAACAGCATTACCGACAGTTCGATTCAGAGGTCAAGGTGGACGAGATCAACTTGCCGAAACATGGAGGAATAGACTGGTCTTCGATTGTGCAGCCATATGATGCGGTACTATTTGTATCGGATCAGGATGGCGAGCATGAGCTGAAATCGCTTAATGAAATGTGTCGACAAAAAAACAAAGTGCTGATGGCGGCTATAACCTTAGGGCAGGCAGGTCTAGCAGTTCCTCTCTCGTATTTGAATTCGGAGGGTGATTGGGAATCAGCATGGCGCAGAGTCCATCATTCCGCCATTTATAAAGACACAAATGATCATGGCGCTTCATCCATTGCGGAATCGCTGCTCGCTAACGTAATCGTCTTTGAATGGTTAAAAACTGCAGCGGGCGTAACAAAACTCGAGAAAAATAATAAACTGTTTCTGCTAAATTTAGAGACGCTGGAAGGGAAGTGGCATTCGTTCCTCCCCCATCCATTAGTTAGTGGTAAACGTATTATTGAGATCGTAGAAGATTTTAAAATTCAGGCAGGAGAGGACTTAGGGAAACGAGATTCAAGCGGATTGCTTCCTTTCTTCAGCCAGTTAACATCAACGGAAACAGGTATCTTCCATATTTGGGATGAAGGGGAGTTGCGGCAGCTTCCACTTTCGCAATGCCGTGTTCAGTCAGTCGATCCGCTTTCAGATGGCCATGCTCTTCTGCTTCCTGAAATGGTATGTAATGGTCTCAAGCATGAAGAGGCACGTAGGGAAGCAGGTCTAGCTGGCATCGAAGCTTATATGTCGCGTATGGCGAATTTGCATATAAACCAGTCATACGAACAAAGCGGCGTATCTGAATCTTCAACATCCCACGAGATGATAAGTGTAGGAGCTGGTGAGACAATCGAGGAGGGCGTTTGCCGCGCTCTGCAAAAGTATTTAGTGGATGCACGAATGAGGTTATACGAAGCTTACACCCCATCCATCACAATGGTGAAGCTTAGTCATGTAGAGGATGAACGATGCCGTTACTATATAAGCGCCTTAACAACGATGCAAGGAGCACCAACATTTGGACTCGGTGAGGAGGTATTAGGCTTTCCCGTTGTGTGGTTAAAAGCAAACAATCGCTGGTATGATGCCGTTGATCTCAATATAACAAGGTCACTTCGGAGAGTACTATTGACTGCTTTGCTTGATATTCAAAACAAAGATGCTCATTTTGCGGTGGATTTGCCTCAAGTGTCTTCTATAAATCTAAAAGAAACCGAAATAGACCCTATTTCGATACCAGCTTGTAATCCATTCGAACACCACGAGGTTTTGCAGTCTGCTTTGCAGCATTTGAATAGCATCCACAAGCGTCTACTCGTATTTAACATAACTTCAGAACCTTTTTTGAAAGAGGAGTTAGCGGGAGTATTCGGCATCTCGCTTAGAGAGGAGGATGAAGAGTGAACGCTATTGTAGCGGTTGTTGGAGAAGGGCAGCTCGTGGACTACGTAAGCGATATATTGTCTGTTAGTTGTCAACTTATTAGGGTGAACGATATGACGTCCGAGGTTCCGGAAACGGCTGAGCTTGCTCTCGTGCTTAGTGATGGCTATGATTCCTCCTCTCATCTAATGGCGGAGGAAATATTCAAGCAATTGGGTAAACCGTGGCTGCGCGGGTTCGTATCATTTGGTGAGGGTGTGATTGGTCCGCTTGTCGTTCCTGGGAAAGCGGGCTGTTCGCAATGCGCTGATTTACGGCGCTTAATGGCTGGTAATGATCGAAAGGAAATGTGGGAGCTGCAGCATTTGTTCATGCATGGCGAAGTTTTTCCGGATATTTGGTCTTCTCAGAGCGGACTTCTGCATTTGGCTTATCTGATTGCAGATGAAGTCCAGAACTTCCTAATAAGCAATACAGTCCATCTTGAAAATCGTATCAAGTTGATTCATTTGCAAACGCTGAACAGCTCAAATCATTTTTATTTGCCAGATCCTCTTTGTACGGTATGTGGAGAAATGCCTGCTGATACTGCCATAGCTTCACGAATTAAGCTGCAGCCAAGCCCGAAAATCAGTGAAACCAGCTACCGCACTCGTTCGATGGGAGAGCTAAAAGCTGTACTTTCCAATGATTATCTAGACAATCGTACCGGTTTTTTGAATGGAAAAATGATCGACCTCATGTCGCCATTTGCTGACTCAAGCATCAATTTACCGATGTTCTCGGGAGATGAAGGCTGCGCAGGGCGTACACACTCTTTTGAAGACAGTGAAATGACTGCCATTTTGGAAGGGTTGGAACGTTATTGCGGCATATCGCCTAGGGGAAAGAAAACAGCGGTTCACGATAGTTATGATCATTTAACAGAGATAGCGCTTGATCCCATTCGGGTAGGTGTACACGCTAAAACGCAGTATGAGCGACCTGATTTTCCGTTTCAGCCATTCGATCCGAGCAGGAAAATAGATTGGGTATGGGGTTATTCATTCTTGCAGGAGAGGCCTATTCTCGTTCCAGAGCTGCTCGCTTACTACAGCTCCGGCTGCGGCCACGGCTTTGTATACGAAACCTCGAATGGCTGCGCTTTGGGAGGAAGCTTGGAGGAAGCTATCTTTTACGGCATATTGGAGGTTGTGGAACGGGATTCATTTCTTATGACCTGGTATGCGCAGCTGCCGCTTGTTCCAATAGATCCTTATTCCTCCGGCGATCTTGAAATGAACTTAATGGTTGAGCGATTACGCGATGTTACCCATTACGATGTGTATTTGTTCGATTCGACTATGGAGCACGGCATTCCAAGTGTGTGGGTACTTGCCAAAAACAGAAAGGATCATGGCGTAAATATGATTTGCGCCGCGGGGGCACATCCTGATCCTGTGAGGGCGGCAAAAGGTGCAATTCATGAGATTGCGGGCATGCTGTTAGCTTTTAACGAAAAATTAGAGGAGAACCGCGAGCAGTATGAACAAATGCTGCACGATCCTTTTTTAGTACGACAAATGGAAGATCACTCCATGCTGTACAGCTTGAAGGAAGCAGAAGAACGAATGAATTTTCTGCTCCAAAATGGCCGTCCGATCCTCACCTTTAAAGAGTCGTTCAAACCAAAGGCGCGGCATGCAGATTTAACGGATGAATTAAACGTATTTCTCCAAATTTTCCGTGAGCTTAATTTAGAGGTGATCGTTGTTGATCAAACGACGCCAGAAACGCTGAGAAACGGACTTCATTGTGTAAAGGTGCTCATACCCGGCATGCTTCCCATGACATTCGGCCAACACCTTGTCCGCTTGAATGGCCTAGAGAGGGTGCTGAGAATACCAGCACAATTGGGCTACACAAAGGAGCATCTTAAGCATGAACAGCTTAATCCTTATCCGCATCCGTTTCCATAATCACTTTCTGCTATTTTAAGATAGTTTTCTTGTGCTGGGACTTAGGAGGAAGAGAAATGAGTCTGAAGGCATTTTTGCACCAATTGCAATACGACCCAGACAAAACCAAGCCGAAAGATGTCGAAATTGATTGGGATAACGCTCCTCTACCGTATAAACTATATCGTCATCTTCCTGTATTTCCACTCGCTTCGGATGTTCCGCTTACGCTAACGGGCAAAAGAGATCAAGCGATGCCAACGCTTCGGGATATAGGCCATTTTCTGTGGTACACATTCGGGCTGGCACAGCTTAGTCATGCTGTTATCGAACAAAATACAGGGGAGGAATGGGAAAGCTTATTGCAGCTTTGCAGAAGGTTTGTTCCTTCAGGTGGTGGGCTGTATCCTAGCGAAATGTATCTTTATCTGAAGTTGGATGATTTACCTAACGGGATTTATCATTATGATGCGGCTCATCATCGATTGATTTTGCTGCGGGAGGGTCAATTCGATCGTTACTTAGGCAATGCTCTCGGTAACCGTTGCGATTTATCAAGCTGCTTCGGAGCTGTTTTTGTATCTACTTTTTTTTGGAAAAATTTTTATAAATACAATAATTTTTCATATCGTTTGCAGGGATTAGATGCAGGTTTGTTAATTGGTCAACTGCTTGAGGTAGCGAAGCGTTTTGACTTTGAAGCGGGTGTTTACTTTCAGTTTCTTGACCGTGCCATCAACCATTTGCTTGGGCTGCCAGACTCAGAGGAAAGTGTATATGCTGTGATTCCCCTTACGATAGATTCCAATATGGAATGGTTCCATAATGATACTAGCACCAAAAACCTGATGTCATTAGCAGAATTATGCAGTGATCTACCTATCATAGAGCACGAACACTATATGCGTTCAAAAAACGTATTGAACTATCCGATGCTGATTAAGCTCAATGAAGCATCCATCATGGATTCCGCATTAGCATTTAAACAGCTGGGAAGGGAAGAAAAGACGGTTAATCAAAGCGATGGTCATGTTTTACCTCAAGTAAATAGGCTGACATATGATTTAGCATCGGTATGCAGGCAACGTTATTCACCAGAGAATGAATTTATATTGCAAGCGGTGAGTCAAATGGATTTGGCGGCACTATTGCAAGAGATCATGATTTCATATAAGTATAGAAATGATTTGGATGGTTCGATGCAGAGTCCAATATCTCGCGTAAAGTTATATGGCTGCTTTTATGGTGTTCATGGGATACGAGATGGAGCATATCACTATGATGCAAAGGCTCATGTATTGCAGCTTGTCCGTGAAGGCGATCAAAGGCCATGGCTTCAGTATGGCATGTCTTTGGATAACGTGAATTTATTCCAGGTACCGCTTAGCTTTCATGTGGCCGCCGATCTGGAACATCTTCACACCGAGCTTGGTTATCGTGGCTATCGTATTCAACAAATGGAAGCGGGAATGCTGGTTCAGCGTTTGCTGCTCGCAGCTTGCGCAATAGGAATGGAAGGACGACCGCTGCTTGGGTTCGACGTTAGTTCCATGAATGAGCTTTATGGATTAACTCCAATCGGACAAACGAGTCTGATTCAAATTCCAATCGGCCCATGTCGGGCACGTTCACGGCTCGAAGGCAGTTTATCGCAATAATTGAATGTAAGATAAAGGGCAGATTGAATGGTATTACCATTCAATCTGCCCTTTTGTGTTTTTCTTTTTTAACCGTAAGGCTTTTCTACTGCAGCCTTCTGCAGCTGCTCACCAGCTGGCTGGCATGTAACCGGAAAGCAGACATGATGCGGGTGATGATGCATCATAGGATGGAACCAAGCATGATGATAGTCTAATGTCATATGCTCCCACCCATCATGATAATGATGGTGATCGTAGTGCATATGCTCATCCCACATTTCATCCATCATATGATGATCGTGATGCATGTGATGGAAATCATCCATCATGGGGTGAAAGTGATGCATGTGGTGGAAATCCTCCATCATCGGATGAAAGTCATCCATCATGTGATGGGGGTGATGCATGTGGTGGAAGTCGTGCATGTGAGGATAGTGATGCATTTGGCTTAAATCAACACAGCAATGATATTGGGGGGGAGCAGTCTCTGCATTTGCAGTTTGCGGCCCCAAATTTGCCTGATTCGGGCTAGTTTGCATTTGTTGGAAATACTCGGGCATAACAGCCGATTGTGGCATATAAGATTGATTGCGTATCATGGTGTGCCTCCTTTTTATCATACTCTACAATATGCTTTGAACGAATAAAGGGCACTTATCCCTATAAAATGGGCTAAAACCTTCACCATTTAAGAATAGTACACAGCGAAGAGGGTGACGCTAGTACCATTACAATCAATGAAATAGGTGGTTCGTGTAAATGATAATTAATATTGTAATTAAGGCTGTATTTGCTCTGCTCAGCTTCACACATTCGGACGTCATTGTGTTGGAAACTGCTGCCTTGCACGCGGAGCCATCCTACGCAAAGTGGGGAAAGTTGGCCATGCAGGAAACGTCAAAAGCTTACAGTGATGCTTCTATCGTCAACTACAAATATGAAGGAAGAAAAAAGCTTCCGAATGGAGAGTCAGAGGAGTCCTTCGTTCTGCTGTTAAATAAAGATGCCAAACAAATTGCTATTCGTGTTACCATTAAAGTGAGTACGGATACGGATAAACTCATTAACGTAAATTTGAAGGAACTGAATGATGGCATTTAATTGAAACATGAAGTAGAGTTGCTCGTATTATAAGCAAATGTTTTAATTAATAGCTTCTTAAAGAAGCAGGAGGAGCATAACAATGCTAATTTCAACAACACCAACAATAGAAGGACGCCCCATTCAAGATTATCTAGGAGTCGTTACGGGAGAAGCAATTATGGGCGCAAACGTTGTTCGTGACTTCTTTGCATCGATTACTGACATCGTTGGAGGTCGCTCTGGTGCATATGAGAGCAAGCTGAAGGAAGCTCGCGACGTAGCCATTGGAGAGATGAAAAATCAAGCTTCTTCACTTGGAGCAAATGCTATCGTTGCAATTGACATCGATTATGAGGTAGTGCGCGAAGGAATGCTGATGGTAGCTGTTAGTGGAACGGCAGTGCGTCTATAAGTAAATTTACCATAGAACTGGAAAACGATGAAACTTTGAACACCGTAAGCGCAGCTTATAGGATCGAGTTTTGTCGTTTTTTTGTGTTTTTTATGTTTGTTTGGAAAATAATGCAACAATCCATTTGTAAAATCCGTTAAAATAAGGATGTATATAATTGGAATATCAAGTAAAGAGAGGGATCAAATGGTGAACCGTTTTATTAACTTTAGAAATCGAACAATCGCGTATGCGGTTATTATCAGTATGATAGCAGCTTTTTTAGGCATATCTGGCAGCGTGCAGGCAGCATCATTGGAGAATGGAATTGCTTTGGAAACGAGTGTCGGCTTTCAAGGCTATATGAAGCAAAATGAGTGGTATCCGGCAAGGCTTACACTGACCAACCGTACCTCTGAGGATTTGAAGGGGGATGTTGTAGTTACCATAACTGGAGCAAATGACTTGGTCATTCCTGTCGAGCTGCCACAAGGTACAGCCATACAACTAACAGCTTCAATCCCAGGTGAGGTTCTGAATAAGAACAATAGTAAAATTCAATTTTATAAGGACTCATACAAATCAGGAAAAATTATTCCAATTATCGGCAACGATTACATAGACGTAAGGACGGCAAGCAGTTATACCATTGGTGTTATTTCTCGCGATCCGGATACTTTGAACTTTATGCCATCATTAAATCAACGTGGCTATGAGATAACGGTTATACCGATTGATGAAAAGGAATTACCGAATGATCCTGTTTTGCTCAAAACACTAAATACTATTGTTATTAATGATATGGCTACAGCAGGCTGGACGGAGCCTCAAATTGAAGCCATCACGAATTGGGTACAGCAAGGCGGAACACTCGTGTTATCTGGAGGAGCGGGCTATAGCAAAACCGCAGAAGCCTTTCATGAAATTTCACCGCTCGAAGCGTCTGGCACGTCGACGATATCTAGCGCGGCTTCAATTGCCAGCTTCGGAGGTACGCCACTTACATTAGAAAAACCTTTGGTCATCTCGACAGGGCGCATAATCGATGGCAAAACAGACGTGGCTGAGAATAATTTGCCGCTAGTCGTGTCTCGTAATTATGGATTTGGCAGCGTTATTTATATCGCCTTTGATCCTTCACTTGAGCCCATGTCTACTTGGGCAGGAAGTGCGATGCTTTGGGCGAAGCTGCTGAAAAACAATTTGACGCCGCTGCAGCCAGGCATGATGAACAGCTCGAATAGCATGTTATGGAATATTGAAAGTATTGTTGATGAATTCCCTTCGATTAAACCACCCAACTTCATGCTCCTTTTGTGGATGTTTGTCGGCTACATGATCATAGTTGCACCAGTGCTGTATATCATATTAGCCAAAACAGATCGTAGAGAATGGTCATGGTGGCTTATTCCAGCTTTTTCTGTCGTTACCGGAGTTGCAATCTTTTTCTTTGGCGCTGATGATAAGCGAAACTTATCAGCTCATACGATTGAGATCATTGAACTCACAGGGCAAGGTGACGCTGTTCGATCAGGTGCAACGGCGGTGTTTATACCAAGTGGAGGTACGGTGACCGCTGAATTTGATAAAAAAGAAAATTTAATTTTTTATTCCAATTATAACCAGAACGGAAACCCAGCTACCGATGGTAAAACACAATTGATTTCAGAAAATAACACGACTACAGCGGTGTGGCGATCCGTTCCTTATTGGTCAACACGTAAGGTATGGATGGAAAAGCAGACAATGAATAGCGATACGGGGCAGTTAACGCTTGCGTACAAACAGAGCCGCCATTCGATTGAGGTTAGTGCTACCAATAATACGACGACTGATCTTACGAATGTATCCTTGCTCATCAATGGTCAAGCTCAGCTCATTGGTGACTTGAAGCGAGGCGAGAGCGGGCAAACGACGATAACAAAAAAGACGAACAATCAGTCTGGTTATTATCCTTATGGACAGATGATGTTTCCGTATCCATCAAACCGAGGTAAAGATGATTATAATCGCGAGCGTCAGCTTGTCGACAGATATGTCAACCGGGGCAATGGGGGCATTATTCCACCAGACCCTTTATTGATTGGCTTTAGCACGGATCATGAGCAGAAGTACAAGGTGAACGGTGAAACCATTCGGACGGATAATTTGAAGCTTTGGGTTCAGAAAGTTGACACTGCGTTTATTGATGGAAATCGTGTCATCGTACCAGCAGGATTAATTAATCCGATTATTACAGAAAATGCTACAAGTCATTTGGAAAACTACGGTAATGGAAATTATTCAATAGGCGAGGGTGAGCTTACCTTTGAGTATTTACTCCCAAATGATCATGCGGCCGTATACGACCATCTAGAAATTCTTTTCAACAGTGGTACAAAAACTACAAATCTTGCACTGACGGTCTGGAACGAAAAAACAGGCAGTTGGACAGATACGAACAGTGCCGCAGCAGCGCCAAATGAGTATTTAATTAATAATCAAATGGTTCGGATGAAGTTTTCGGTCATTGGTTCTGTGGAAACGAGCTTGCCGCAGATTGCTTTAGAAGGAGAGATACGGACAAAATGAACAAAAATAACGATATAGAAATCATTAATGTTGAATTGGCTAATTCGGCTCCATTAGTTCAACCATCAAATGAGCAGTTTGAAGTGCCAATGATTGAAATCAAGCAGCTTTCCAAAACATTCGGAACATTTCAAGCTCTTAAGTCGATCGATTTAACGATTCAAAAAGGAACAGTTTTTGGATTTGTTGGACCAAATGGAGCGGGGAAATCAACAACGATGTCTATTCTAGCCACGTTAATGATACCCACTTCTGGAATCGCCAAAGTAGACGGATTTGACGTAACGATACATCCTCATGAAGTGCGAAAGCGAATTGGATATATGCCAGATTTTTTTGGTGTGTACGACCAATTCAAAACGATAGAATATTTGCATTTCTACGGAGCTAGCTATGGAATACCGAAGGCGGAGCGGGAACAGCTGATTCCGCAATTGCTGGAGCTTGTTAATTTAAGTGATAAAAAAGATGCTTATGTAGATTCGCTCTCTCGGGGGATGAAGCAGCGGCTTTGCCTCGCGCGCTGCCTCGTTCATGATCCAGAGCTGCTTATTCTAGACGAGCCTGCTTCAGGCCTTGATCCGCGTGCACGGATTGAGATGCGCGAAATTTTGCGAGAGCTTAAGTCCATGGGCAAAACGATTATTATTTCGTCGCATATTTTGCCTGAGCTCGCGGAAATGGTAGATGAAATCGGCGTCATTGAGCATGGTGAAATGATTGCGATTGGAAATGTCACAGATATTCAAAATAGATTACGGGTAAAACGATTACTGCATGTGAGATTGCAAGGTCGAGAATCAGAAGCGGAACACTTCTTACGTGAACGTCCTTATGTCAACCGGATTTTAAGAGATGAACGAGGGATTCAGATTCATTTTGGCGGTCAGGATGCGGAGCAATCACGGCTGCTTCATGAGCTTGTAGAAGCTGGATTTCAACTTATTTCCTTCAGCGAAGCTCAAACGAATCTCGAGGACGTGTTTTTGGAAATTACGAAGGGAGGCGACGGACTCGAATGAAGGAGCAATCAGCGGCAAGGTCAGACCGAATAAGCTGGCGTAATCAGCTTATTAACCCTGTATTGAACAAAGAGTTCAAACTAAGAATGAGGACTCCGCGTGCGATGTGGACGTTGTTCTCTTATTTATTTGCAATTGGCTTACTGGCATTAAGCGCGATTTATTTATCAGAAGTGACTTCTGGACGCGGACAGTCGTTTAATCCAGAGCAAAGCAAGATTTTGTTTTATTTTATGAGTATGGCGCAGCTTGGTTTGATCGCTTTCATGGCCCCAGGTCTTACTTCCGGTGTCATCAGTGGAGAGCGAGAGAAGCAGACGCTTAATTTGCTGCTTACGACACAGCAAAGCTCGGCAACGATCATTCTAAGCAAGCTAGTGTCTTCTCTGAGTTTCATGGTGCTCATCGTTATCAGTACGATTCCTGTATACAGCATGATTTTTTTATATGGCGGCATCTCACCAAAACAGCTTTTTCTTGTCTTTTTATTTTATTTGTTCATTATGTTTGTACTTGGTGCATTCGGTATATCGTTCTCGACGCTGTTCAAGCGAACGATGATATCTGTGATTGTGACGTACGGTCTAACCTTGTTTTTGTTTGGCGGAACGGCTCTATTTTATATAGTGCTCATTGGCGTGGTGGAACAATTGCCGGTATCAACTACAAATTCGTACGGCTGGATCGGTCATGTCATTGCTTGGAATCCAGCAGCTGCCTTATACAGCATTCTAGATCCATCTATCTCAGATCAAGCTTTTTCCGTAAATACGAGCAGACAGTCAATGAACAATGCACCACTTGCTTTATGGCAGGAGTTCGTCATTGTGTATTCGCTTCTCTCAATCCTTGCTTTATGGCTAGGTATCCGTCGACTACGTCCTCGTATAAAAAGGAAATAATGATTGCGGAGTGGAGTATGAATGTATAAATGAAGATATTGAAGTAGAGTATTACTTTGCTAAGTCATGCTTACGAAGTAAGTTTTGCTTCGCAAAACTCCTCTGGGTTAAATGCTGCAGTTGAACGGACTGTAACAAATATGTCCTTGGAGGATGATCAAGCGTTTATATTCCGAGCGAATGTCAATCGGAACTATACGGATTTATCGCAAGGCAGGCAAACGAGGCTCTGAGCTGAATATGAGCAACTCTATTGCAGGTGATTCTAGTACTCAAGCGCCAACAAGAGAGTTTGAACAGGTTAGAAATGACGATCTTAACGGTTCAAGCGATTTGAAGAGGAATAATGTGAATCAGCAGGCTGAAGCGGAGAGCGGAGCTACGATCAATCGACTGCTTGCAGCGAAAAATAGAAATAAGCGGTAGCATGTTATTCAAGTGAAGGAGGAGCCCAGTTGAACACTGTTAAAAAAGAGAATCGAATGGAAAGCATTCGTTTTTTTGTTCAAGAATTGATTTCATCGATGAATAATGAGGTAGAGAAACAGGAAGCATCCATTCATTTGTTCGGCGTTTCTAGCTTGGCTTCCTTGCTAGCGATGAGAAGAGGACAGGATTCTGAACTCGCATCAATCGCAGGATTGCTTCACCGTTTTTATGAATACAAAACCGGAATTTGCGAATTTTCAGGACTTAACAGCGCAGAATCAGTCCGACCTTTTATTAGGGATTTGGATCTGTTTACGAATGAAGAGCAGAATACGATTCTTAGAGCGATCTTTTATCACGAAGACAGGAGCAGCATCCAAGGACCTTTTGAAGAGATTTTAAAGGATGCCTACGTATTGCAATTGTATCTTCACAAACCAGACATTTATTTCGATCAGGATGGGAAGAGCAGACTTGAATATGTGTTAAAGGAGTTAATGATTACCTCCAAAAGTATAAGAGAGGAAAAAAGCAAGAACAGAGAATGGATGCATGATCGTTTAGATACACGGGAGCTTCTTGCCGAAATCGCGGAGACGCTTGCACGTGAAGATATCATTGGTGTGCCTGGCGATGAACGGTATAGGGAAATTTGCCGTTATTGGCCAGACTCAGCTATTTATAAAGTGCTGAAAAATAGCTGGTGTGCTGCATTTGTTTATCATTGCTGCAGATTAGCTGGCCTTCATCTTCCTATTCGTTACCCAAACGGTGTTTGCCGTTTCGCTGGTGTAGCTGCTTGGCTAGAATGGGCACAGCTGCCTGAAACCGGATTTTTACATAAGGACGGACATGATGGATTTACACCTCAGCGAGGTGATATTGTCATTTACGATAAGCTGCTCTCTGATGATCCACATGATCATATTGGAATTATTTTAAGCTGTGAGGATACACAGGTATTAGTAGCAGAGGGTAATCGAGACAATCAGAATTACTCCGATGTTTTCTACAGGGAGAGACATCGCTTTATTCTAGGTTATATTCGGATAAATGATGGCTACCAATATGAATGGAACGGCGAATATATTCCAATTACTTAATGATATTAATAATTAGGGAGGGCCTGACAAGATAGACATGGGCTGACCTTAGCGTTACAATGCTTTTAAATGAAAATTTAATGCAATGCTTGAAGGGATGGGTAACATGTACTCAGAGATTACGACAGCCGAGTTAGAGAGCCAGTTGAAAGAAGGCAAAACCTTAAATCTAGTTGATGTGCGTGAACCTGAAGAATGGCAAGAAGGCCATATTAAAGAAGCACGCAGCATTCCGCTATCGACGCTTCAAGAGCGGATTGATGAATTTCAGCAAGGGGAACAAGAGATCATTCTCATTTGCCGCAGCGGCGGTCGTAGTGGTAAAGCCTGCGATTTCCTGGAATCCCAAGGTTATAAAGTTGTAAACGTTGCTGGCGGCATGCTTCAATGGCAAGGCGAAGTAGCCATCGGCGAATAATAAATTAGTAACGATTATCAACATCGTTTGCCTAAAAAAAGCCCATTGAGGGCTTTTTTTATTTGTACATCGGAATGCAATATCAGAACCTCCGAGGTAAGAGTAACAAATGAGTATAACAATTGTTTCTCTTGCAGCCTTCATTGTAATCCAGCTATATTTAATCAAAATAATGGGGGGCGTTACTATGTCACATGTTAAACCGAGCTTATCAGTTAATGAAGTTTATACTGTATTGCAGCGTCATTTCGGAAGAAATGTAAGCGATGTCACAGCAGGTGAAGGTGGTAATTTCAGCAGTGTCTTTTTCTTTGAATTGGACAATGAACCGTATGTTGTACGCTTCAATGCGTCTAAGGAATCTTTTCAGCAAGAGCAGATGATTTCAAAGCTGCTTTCTTCGCAAGAGGTGCCTTATCCAAAAATTTGTGGAATGGGTGATGAGGGGCATTTCAGTTATTGTATTTCAGAGCGAAAGCTAGGAATTGTACTGGCGGACCTGGATGATGAGCAGAAGATTGCTGTTGTGCCGGATCTGGTTCATGTCATTTCCAAGATGAATCAGGTTCAATTAGGACAGACAACGGGATCTGGGCCGGTCGTTGAAGGCAGAAATGGACAATATGCTGCGTGGGAGCAATTTGTAGCAGCATTTTATGCAGAGAATCAGGAGGGAACCTTTTGGGAAAACTGGCATGAGCTATATCACATGACATGTTTGGAACGAGATGTCTTTGAAGAGATTTATGCAAGGCTTATCGCGTTTTGCCAGTATAACGCACCACATAGACATTTTGTTCACAATGATTGTCATGAGTGGAATATTATTTCTGATGGTCATAGCATTACTGGAATTATTGATGCCGGGTTTTTGTATGGTGACTTCATGATCGATATAGCGACGATTGAACATGCAATCCCTGGTATAGACTTGAAAGAAGCATTCCGTGTTCATTATGAGCAAATAGGCAAACCGATAGAAAACTTTAAGGAGAGGCTTACAGGAGCTCGATATTTTAAAGGTTTAGACGGTCTTCGTTTTTTTGCGAAAATGGGCTGGGATCATGCCTACATTGAGCTCCGCGATAAATTGCTTTCTCTCCCAAAATGGTAAATCATTAAAACGCCTTTCTACACACACAGGGTCATTTGCACATATAATGCAGTGACGCATCTTATAAAATACTGACGGTTTTTGTGCGGTTTGGATATATTTTTTTGACCATTTGAGGTATCCTTAGAATCACATTGTTTTTTAGAAAAATACTTCAGGCATCATCGTCAATGAAGTAAAGGATTGGGTGATTGAAATGATTGTAATCAAGACGAGTGAAGAAATAGCAAAGATGAAAAAAGCAGGGGACGTTTTAGCTGCTTGTCATCGAGAGCTTCGAACGTTTATTCGTGCAGGCATAACGACGTTAGAGATTGATAAATTTGTCGAAACCTTTTTGCAAAATAATGGAGCTACTCCCGAACAAAAAGGTTATCACGGCTACCCTTTTGCGACTTGCGCCTCGATTAATGATGTGATATGTCATGGTTTTCCAAGTGAGAGGGCCTTAGTCGATGGAGACATCGTAACGATTGATATGGTGGTCAACTTAGATGGATGGTTAGCGGATTCTGCCTGGTCTTACGCAGTAGGAAATGTATCTGAAACTTCGCAAAAGCTGCTTGATGTTACAAAGGAATCACTTTATAAAGGAATTGAGCAGGCTGTAGTCGGAAACAGAATCGGAGATATTTCTCATGCGATTCAATCTTTCGCAGAAGCACAAGGCTTCTCCGTTGTAAGAGATTTTATTGGTCATGGAATAGGGCAGAAAATGCATGAGGAGCCTCAGGTGCCTCATTATGGACCTGCGAATAGAGGTACGCGATTAAAGGCTGGGATGGTCTTAACTATAGAGCCGATGCTCAATACAGGGAAGTACCACAGTAAAATAGATGAAGACGGATGGACGGCTCGTACGGTTGATGGAGGTTTGTCTGCACAATACGAGCATACGCTCGCGATTACAGATGAAGGACCGATTATTTTAACTGAGCAATAGGTTTCTTCAACGAACAGACTGCCGTCAATGACGGCAGTCATTTTTATAAACAATTTTGCAACGATAAGTTACTTTTTTGAAAAAAAGATCGTCTTATTACATATAGGCAGGAGTGAGCAACAAGTGGAAATTAGAACAGAAGAAGTGAATGATTTCGCAGATGTTTTTCAACTAAATTATTTGGCTTTTGACAACAGAGAAAATGAATCGAAATTGGTTGAGAAAATTAGAGTTTCGGAATCGTTTGTACCCGAGTTGTCTATTGTAGCTAAAGAAAATGATCAAGTTATTGGACATGCTTTATTTAGTAAAGCTCAGGTTGTGGATGGAGAAAACAAACATGATGTTATCGTTCTTGCTCCAATTGCAGTGCTGCCAAGTCAACAGAAGAAAGGATTAGGCGGTCTATTGATCCAAGAGGGATTAAAAAGAAGCGCGGAGCTGGGTTATGATTATGTTTTTTTAATCGGGCATCCAACGTATTACCCTAAATTCGGATTTAAACCAGCAAGATCATTAGGATTCGAGCTAAAACAATTTGATGTGCCTGACGAAGTCTTTATGGTATATGAATTAGCGCAAGGAAACCGAAAAAAAGTGCAAGGTGAACTGATTTATCCGGAGTCATTTTTCGGATAAACGTAGCGATTCAATCGGTTTTTTTACACGATCCCTTGAAGAAAGTAGGAGCCATTTTGAGCAAGAATAAGGGATATATGTTATTGGGTGTATTCGCTTTGATGCTTGTCATTTTTTTATTCAACTGGCTTAGAACAAATACAGACAATTTCGGGATGCTTCAGAGCTTTTCTGTGACTATTCATAATCAATCGGACTATGATATCGTTTCGGTTGAAACAGGAATCATTTCAAGCTTAGAAGTGCATAGCTATTCAAAAGAAATTAAAGCTGGCGATACGGTTCGAATAAAACCGCAATTAAATTTAGCAGGTGAAGGTGCCGTATATTTGAAATATACGGATTCTAGAGGAATGACGAAGGAAACCGTTGCATGCGGCTATACAGAATCACTCTCTGGCAGCACGAGGTTAACCATTGATAATGATGGGGTAGCTGAGAATGAACAAAAGTGCTTGTAAAACCTGAAGCACTGCTCGGTATTGTTAAGACCCTCTTCTCTTAATTTTGAGAAGTGGGTCTTTTTGTGTGCCAAAATGCTCAGCTGAATAAAGGGTTATTGTCTCGTATTAACAAGATTTTTTTTGTAAAAGTATTAAATATAACTATTATTTTTAGAGTACAATCTATATTTCTTAAGGTATTTTATTCCTTTCCGCTTTGATAAAATTTTAGTGTAAGCGCTATCACGCTTAAATTAGTTAAGGGGGATGGATATGCGAAGTAAGTTAAGCCTGTTATTAGCATTTATATTACTATTCGGCTTGCTAATGCCGATAGGAAGGTTCGGGTCTACAGCGCAAGCTGCTGCATCAACAGTGCTTCAAAACGGATTTGAAGATGGCTCAATTGGAAGCTGGAAACCGTTTAATTGCAGCGGGGGCACTGCGCAGACGGTCGTTTCTACTGAGCAAGCAGCAGCGGGATCAAATGCGTTGAAATTATCTGGACGAGGCAGTGTGAGCTGTAGTCCAAGCATAGAGCTCAATGCTGTGCTTCAAGAAGGGCATATCTATGATATTTCGTTTAAAGCAAAACTCGGATCAGGTTCTGATCAAGCACATGTGACGATGAGAATGACCAATCAAACCAATAACTTCGATTGGATTATCGGGAATCAAAACATTGACGATCAAAGCTGGACAACCTTCTCGAAAAAATCGTATACGAGACCTTCTGGTACAACCTCGATGACGATGTATCTTGAGACAGCTTCGTCGGCTGCTGATGTGTTTATTGACGATGTCCTGATCGTGGATAATACGCCACAGGGCAGCTCAGGAGGATCAGGGACATCCCCGATTGGACCTTTGGAATTCGGCTATAACTTTGATGGAGGTACAGCGGAAGGCTGGGGGCCACGGGGAGATGGCGTTGCTGTAGCTTTATCACAAGAACAGCAAAAGTCAGGTCAGTACAGCTTGAAAACGACAGGCCGTTCCAAGGATTGGCACGGGCCAACCGTTAGTGTGTTCGACAAAATGACGAAAGATGCAAAATATGAGGTTACGGCTTCAATCAAGATGACTGAAACACCTTCAGCTTCTCGAACGATAAAGTTATCCGCTGAACAGGACGCTAGTGGATCAAAGAGTTGGGTAAGCATTGCTTCAGCAGCTGTAGCAACGTCAGATTGGGTACAGCTGAAAGGGACTTTCAGTTATCATTCGAATTTAACAGATATTAGCTTCTATATTGAAAGTTCGGATGTAAATGATTCCTTTTATATTGACGATATTAATATCTTAATGACGGAACCTCCGAAGACATCCCCTCCCGTTCAAACAGACCTTGCTAAACTGAAGGATGTTTATAAAGATTATTTCAAGATGGGTGCAGCATTGGAGCCTAACCAGCTCGAAGGAAAAAGCAGAGAGCTTCTAGATATGCATTTCAGCTCAGTCGTAGCAGAAAATGCGATGAAGCCAGGTTCAATCAATTCGACAAAGGGAACGTACAATTTCGAAAGTGCAGACAGACTTGCTAAGTTCGCAAGAGATAACAAAGTGAATATGCGCTTCCATACCCTAGTATGGCATCAGCAAACAGCCGACTGGATGTTCAATGATGATAATGGGACTATTTTGAGTCCGACTCCAGAAAACAAAGTACTTGTTCTCAATCGGCTTAAAGATTATTTAAGCGTTGTGGTACCAAGATATGCTGACGTTGCCACGGATTGGGATGTTGTGAATGAAGTCATTGATGAAGGCAGACCAAATGGTATGCGTAACAGTTTATGGTATCAATTAACAGGCGAGGATTTCATTAAGGTTGCATTTACTGAAACGCGTAGACTGCTCGATGAAATGTATGCGCAGGATCCAGTGAAATACGCAATTGCTAAGAGCTCGAAGCTCGTTATCAATGATTACGGAACAAATAATCCGCAAAAAGCAAATTTCTTGTTGAGCCTTCTAACGAGATTAAAAGCAGAAGGTGTGCCGATTGATGCTGTTGGCCACCAGACACATATCAACATTAGCGGACCGTCTATTCAACAAATTTCTAATTCAATTAAGATGTTCGGAGAGGCCGGATTCGATAACCAATTAACAGAATTTGATGTCTCGGTTTACACGAACAACACGGATGCGTATCAAGTTGTACCTCAGGATCTGATCGTTAAACAAGGATATCGTTTCAAAGAATTATTTGATGAATTGAAGAAGTTGGACAATATGGGCAGAACAGTTGCAAACCCAGAAGGATGGATAAGCAATGTCACATTCTGGGGAATCGCGGATGACCACACATGGCTTCATAATCGTCCTGTTACTCGTCAAGACGCGCCATTTGCCTTCGATAAAAACTTCCAAGCGAAGCCAGCTTTTTGGGGTATGGTTGATCCTTCTAAGCTGACTGCAGTCAAGAAAGCTGCAAATGCTGCCAATGGAAGTCCAAATCAAGGCAACATTAATGATCTCATTTGGAATACAGTTCCAGCCATTCCACTAGAGAAAAGCGGTGTGTTGGAAGCCGCTATGAAAATTTTGTGGGACGAAAACAATTTGTATGTCAAAGCGATGGTGACTGACCCATCGAAACTAGCTGGCGATAAAGTCGAATTGTTCGTTAAGAGTGGCACTCAAATGAATAAAGTACAGGTTGAAAGAGGAACGGCTGATGCTGTAGAAACAAATAAAGGATATTCCATTACTGCTGTTATTCCGTTAAGCGGCAGCACAATGGGCAGCAATGTGCCTTTCGATATTCGTGTCACTGATTCTGGAGCAGACGACGGTACAGAGCATGGGAAAAATGGCAGTATCATTTCATGGAGTGATTTAGGCAACAATCAAGATGAGAATAGCAGCGGATTCGGCGATTTGACGCTAATAGCGGCAACAAAGATATCGACTGCGAATTACGGTACACCTATTCTCGACGGTGAAATGGATGAAAAGTGGGCGAGTGCCAGCAAGCTTACTACGGCTGTGAAGGTAGAAGGCGGCGAAGGCTCTAAGGCTGAATTTTATTCGATGTGGGATGATGAGCATCTTTATGTTTATGCAGTGGTAACCGACAAGAAATTGTCTGATGCAAGCGTAAATCCATGGGAACACGATTCCATTGAAATTTTCGTAGATCAAAACAATGGAAAAACAAGTTCTTATGAGGGAGATGACGGACAGTACCGGATTAATTACAAAAACGTTCATACCGTTGGGGGTCATGCATCTCACGACAACTACACTTCGGTAACGAAGACGGTGTATGGGACGGGTGATCTAGCTACCGGTTACATTGTAGAAGCAGCAATCAACTTAGATAAGATTACGCCTAGCAACGGGACGACAATTGGCTTTGATCTTCAAGTCAATAATGATGATAACGGTACAGGTAAAAGAGATAGCGTATGGATGTGGAACGATCCAACAGGCAAGTCATATGAGAACACATCCCGATTTGGTGTGATTGCATTAAATGGCAAGCCTGAGAGCGGCGGAGACACGGGTACTGGAGGCAGCGGCAACACAGGAAACATTCCTGCAACCAAGCCTAGTGAGATTAATGCAACTGTAGATACAAACGGAAATGCGAAAGCTTCGATCAGTGCCTCCGATTTGAAAAATGCAATTGCGGAAGCGAAAGCAGGGTTGTTGAAATTCCAAGTAAAAGGTGTGGATATGGCGAAGCAGGTCGCTATTACAATTCCTGCTCAGCAAGTTCAAGCTGCGAAAGAGGCAGGTATCAAAACCATCGAATTCAATGCTGGACTTGCTGCGATTCAATTGCCGATTTCGTTGTTCGAAGCAGCTGATCCTACAGTAAATATTGAATTCATTGTCAGTAAAATCGCTGCAGAGACATTGTCTAACGGGGTTCGTGAGCAGATTGGATCGAATGCGGTTTATGATTTCAGTTTAAGCATTGGCGGTAAAATCATGAGCCAGTTTGGTAATGGTCAATCCGTAGATGTATCTGTGCCTTATGCGTTGAAGTCTGGCGAGAATATAAATCAAATCGTCATCTTCTATATTCATGAGAACGGGAAGCTTGAAGTAATCAAGAGCAGCAAATACGATGCTGTTACAGGAATGGCCCAGTTCAATACGACTCATTTTAGTAAATATGCTGCTGTTTCAGTGGATGTGAGCTTTAAAGATATAGCCTCCATCACATGGGCGAAGGACAGTATTGTCGGGCTTGCAGCTCGTGGTATCGTTAGCGGTGTAACTGCTCAAGCCTTTGAACCAAATCGTTCGGTGACGAGAGCTGAGTTTATCCATATGCTGATTCAAACGTTAAACCTGGAGCAAGCAGGCGCGAGCAGCTCATTCCGCGATGTGAAGAAAGGCACTTGGTATTACAATTCAGTTGCTTCAGCTCAGCAATTAGGGATTGTTACTGGCTTGACGGATGGCACATTCAGCATTAATGATAAGATTAGCCGTCAGGATATGGCAGCAATGGCTTATAGAGCATTGCAGAAGACTGACATAACGTTAGAGCAAGTGAACGATAAAGTTGATTTCAACGATGCAGCAGCAATTGCGGCATATGCGAAAGAAGCTGTAGCCATGCTGCAAACAGCAGGTACAATTAATGGCATGGGTAACGGCAGCTTCTTACCGCTTGATACAGCAAGCCGTGCACAAGCAGCAGTCATTTTATATGAACTGTTACAAAAGTCTATGAACTAATTTCTATTTATTTGTAACAACTATTTAATAAAAGAGCCGATAAGATGTATGTTGGAATATGAGCACTAAACCCCTCCGGGCTGGCTCATAGGCAACTCTTCTTAACGGCTCTTGGTTTATTTTCCGACTAATACAAATACATTGCTATCAGGGGCTTCGAATACAGCAACATGACCAGATTCAGTTGCAAAGGGTGTTCTAATCCATTGGATTTCTTCGTTTTTGCTTAATTCGGAATGTGCTTCACGGACATCTTCAACGAGGATTTCAACTTCAGTAAATTTATTTTCGGGGTGATTACTCAGTACAAGCTCAGAGCTGTCTTTCATCGGGAATTTTAGACCAATGATTTTCCAAGCGAAGCCATCCTCTAGAATGCGTACTATTTTCCAATTTTCTGTTAAACCCATTGAAGTGTAAAAGGAAAGAGACTTCTCAATATCGACGGTATGAATACAAACGCACTCTAATTTCTTAAACATAAGGTGCAACTCCTTCTAATAAAAATAGGAACATGTGTTCTAATTCGGATTCTACTATATTCCAAATTGAAAAGCAACTTGACACCGCTATTCACATCCTGTATAAATACTTCTAAGCATATTATTTGGAAATAACAACATTAGCGATTGGGACAGTAGTCTAAGACCGATAGTTGCAGCGAGCCGGGTCAGTGGAAGCCGGTACGGATGTCTTAGATGAAGCGGGCCCATGAAATGGTTTGCCGAACCGAACGTACAGTAGTAGGCAAATCCGGTCATAGACCGTTACGAAAACGAGGGGTCAAGCTGTAATCAGGCTTGGCACTTAGAGTGGTACCACGGGATCTTTATGGCTCTCGTCTCTTATTTTAGAGACGGGGGCCTTTTTTATTTTTAATCAAAGGAGGAGTTACAATGATTCATGAGCTAATTATTGGGGCAATTGAAGAAATTACGAAAGACATGCTGGAAGAGGGACATACAGAGCGACCTGAAAATCTTAAAATTGCGGTCGAGCATCCCGTTAACTTAGCGCATGGCGATTATAGCAGCAATATTGCCATGCAGCTTGCAAAACTTTTAAAACGTGCACCTTCTTTGATTGCAGGCGACTTCAAACAAAAACTATTGGTGCATCCGAGTCTTTCCTCATCCATTAAAACAATTGAAATTGCTTCTCCCGGTTTTCTTAACTTTCATATGAATTGGTCATGGTGGGCAGCGAATACGGATCAGCTTGCTTCGCAGAAAATGACTGTTAACAAAAAAGTACTTGTTGAGCATACATCCATCAATCCAAATAAATCAGCGCATATTGGTCATTTACGTAATTCCTGCGTTGGCGATACGATTGCGCGAATGCTCAGAAGAACGGGGCATCAGGTAGAGGTGCATAACTACATTGATGATCTCGGCAACCAATTAGCCGATACGGTAGTAGGCATTTTACAGACGAAGTCGGTGCTGCCTTATGAGCGTTTTGGAGATTTTTGCTGGGATACGTATTCAAGCATTAATAGAGCTTATAAAGAGCAGCCTGAATTGCTTGAACAACGTACGAAGGTTCTTACCGAGCTGGAGGAAGGCCATTCGAACGTGGCATGGATGGGCTTACTGGTTGCAGAACGAATTGTACGCGAGCACGTAGAGGAAATGAAGCAATTTGGAATTACGTATGATGTTCTGGTGTGGGAGAGCAATATTGTGCGTGAAGGCTTTTGGGCTCGCGCGTTTGAGCTGCTGCAGTCGACAGGAATTTTCCGCAAGGAGACCGAAGGAAAGCTGAAGGGCTGTTATGTACTGAAGCATCCTGATGATAAAGGGAAAGCAGAGGAGCAATCCGAGTTCCATGCGGATAAGGTGCTCGTTCGTTCGAATGGTATTTTGACATATACAGCCAAAGACATTGCTTACCACCTCTGGAAGTTTGGATTGCTCGAAAACGATTTCCGTTACCAAAAATTTTCAGATCGTCTATGGTCAACACATACGAGCGGTGTAAGGAAAAAAATCGGTCATGCTGATATGGTCATTAATGTTATTGATCAGAGACAAGAGTATCCACAGGCAATGGTTAAACAAGCTTTGCTTGCTTTAGGCTTTCAAGAACAAGCAGAGCAGCTTAAGCATGTCAGCTACGGAGTTGTTGCTCTAAGTCCGAATACGGCAAAAGGTCTGGGTATCGATACGACAGATGGCAAGCATGCTTACGCAATGTCAGGGAGACAAGGAATCGGCATAAAAATAGCGGATTTCTTGGTGAGAATGGAACAAATCATTGATGTGAAACGATCCCGTAAAGGCGGCTTGGCAAGTCGTACAATTGCAGCAGCATCGATTCGTTATTACTTGCTTCGTTTTCATTTGCAGACAGAGGTTGTATTTGATCTTGATCAAGCAACAGAGATTTCCGGCAATACTGGCGTTTATCTGATGTATACGTATGCGCGCTCCAGCAGTATTTTGAAGAGGGCAGGCGTATCTGAATTCAACCCGCAAGCTCTAGCTGAGAGTAGCGAGCTTGAGATCCAAGAGCATTCATTGCTGAGACAATTAGCTTATTGGCCTGAGACGCTGCAAACGGCTGTTAAGGAGCTGTCACCTAACCAGCTTTGCACGTATGTATATGAGCTTTCCGCGTTGTTCAATCATTTCTACGCAACCTGTCCGATTCTAAAGGCTGAGGGCTCAGCGAGAAGCTTGCGTATATGGCTCACCGAGCGTTATAAGCAAACGATGCAGGATGCGCTTCATATTTTGGGAATTCCTGCGCCGAATAGAATGTAACCAGATGTTCCAATCATGCAATTGGCTTGCCCGTCATATAGTTTAACGCAGAGGTACAGGCATTAAATGGCGATGAATGAAGGGCGGGTGCATCAATTGGAGCAGGCAAATGATAATCAGGGAGTAGATAGCGACCTTACGATAGATTTTGCGGTTCAAGGTATGAGCTGCTCAGCTTGCGCGGCTAGAATTGAGAAAGCTGTCAGCAAAATGGATGGCGTTCAGATGGCGGCAGTCAGCTTTCCGCTTCGGACCGCTTGGGTCCAGTTTAAGCCTGAGCGGCTTGGAGCTAAGCAAATTGCTGAGCGCGTTAAGCAATTAGGCTTTGAGGCGCTGCTTAATGAGACCGCTAAGGAAGGATTGTTTAAGGAGCATCGAGTATTGAAGCTCCGGCTAATAGCATCAGCATCGCTTACGTTGCCGTTATTAACGGGCATGATGCAGCATCTGCCGTTATTAAGGCCGATGCTGGATTATTTGCCAGCTTGGCTGACTCTCCCATGGCTGCAGCTCATTCTTGCTACGATTATTCAATTTGCAGTAGGCTTGCCTTTTTATTTTGGTGCGTATCATGCTGTTCGCGAGCGAAGCGCCAATATGGATGTGTTAGTTGTCATAGGAACAACAGCCGCCTATTTATACAGTCATTATGTCGTTTTTCAGAACGGTTTATTTCGTCCTCTCACCGAGGCGGCTGCTCATGCACCGCCCTTGTATTTTGAAACTTCTGCTGTCGTGATTACTGCTGTGCTGTTAGGCAAGTACATAGAGGTATCCGCTTCGCTGCGGGCGCAGCGCGGTTCGGACGGCTTTGGCAAGCTGCAAAGTCAGACGGCTGCTGTTGAACGAGCAGGTGAAGTGATCCGTATTCAGACGGAATTCGTAAGAGCCGGCGATATTGTTATCGTACAGGCAGGAGAAACGATTCCTGTTGATGGCATTGTTTGCGGCGGACACTCAGCGACGAATGAATCGTTGCTCACAGGTGAGAGTCTGCCGATTGTGAAGCGAGAAGGCGATCAAGTGTGGGCTGGGACTTGGAATGAAAGCTCGCAGCTTCGCATTCGAACGAAGGCAGCAGGACATGATACGATGCTGAATCGGATACAAGAGCTTGTCCGTCAAGCACAGCGGTCGAAATCAGCCATTCAGCGAAATGTAGATGCGGCTGCAAGCTGGTTTGTTCCGGTTATGCTTCTCTTCGCAATAGCAACGGTTGTCATGTGGGGATTATTTCTTGAACCGGGGAATTGGAGCCGAGCATTCATCTGTGGCATTGCTGTTTTATTAGCGGCCTGCCCATGTGCACTTGGTCTAGCTGCACCGATCTCGCTTGTCATCGCTGCGAGCAGACTCGCTAAGCAAGGCATTATTACGAAGGAAGCGGGTGCGCTTGAACGTTTAGCAAGTATTCAAACGATCATTTTTGATAAAACAGGTACTTTAACGGAAGGCAAGCCGCATATTAGCGCTTCACTTACAATAAAAGGAAGCCGGAATGCATTGTTGAGACTGGCAGCTGCCGCAGAAGCGGAAGCCACTCATCCACTTTCAAGAGCTATCGAGAAGGAAGCTAGCAGGCTAGGGCTTATTATTCCAGCTTCCAGTCATCATGTATTTACGCCAGGCGGAGGCGTTGAAGCTATCATTGAGGAGCAACGCTTCGCTATCGGGAACGCTCGATTTGCAGCAGAACGTCAATGGACGCTGAGCGGCGATGTCACTGCATTTGCAAAGCAGCGTGAGGATTTAGGTGAAACGGTTCTGTATTTAGCAATTGAGGATCAAGTTGCGGGTGCAATTGCCTTTAGCGATAAGATTAAGGATAACGCCAGAGAAACGATAAAAGAGCTTAAAAATTTAGGTGTTTCTGCTGTTTTAGCAACAGGCGATCACAAGGCACCGGCACTTGCTGCAGCCAAAGCGGTTGGCATTTCGAATATACATGCTTCCATGATGCCAGAGGGCAAGCTGGCATTGGTGGAGCAGTTAAAGCGGCGAGGCAAACGAGTGGCTATGGCAGGGGATGGCTGGAATGACGCACCGGCACTAGCCGCTGCGGATGTTGGTTTAGCGATGGGGGAAGGCACGGACGCAGCGCTTAGCGCAGGTCATATGACTTTGCTTTTCTCACGGTTGCATGCCATTCCCGAAGCTATTCGAATTAGCCGATTAACGATTCGGAATGTGCGTCAAAATCTAACGTTTGCTTTCCTATACAATGTCATTGTCATTCCTTTCGCTGCTTTTGGACTGCTTGAACCTTGGATGGCTGGAACGGCTATGGCGCTAAGCTCAGTATCGGTCGTAGGTAACGCGCTTCGGCTATCCGGCCAGCTGCATAGCCACAGCCGAGTTGGTGCAAACAGATGACGTTGACTTGGCAGCTGATTGGCTTCATTATATTAACCGGCTTGTTCAGCGCACCTCATTGTATTGGTATGTGCGGAGGGATCGTGTCAACCGTTTCATTAAATTCCTCAGCGACAGTTAAGAAATCAATGCTTCTATATAATACAGGACGCGTCTTCTCCTATTCCTTGCTAGGGGCTGTGATGGGAACGGTGGGTTCTTTTGTCGATGTGGCAGGTAAATTTGCAGGTGTTCAAGGATTGGCTTCCATTATCGGCGGCTGTTTCTTACTACTGTGGCTTTGGCGAAGATTTCAGCTGCCGCTAATGCAAAGATTGTCTAGCTTCCTCCACAAAAGATTGGTAGGCGGAGCCCATCGTTCTTCGAAGCAGGAAACGATCCATTTGCTCGCCACGGGAATAGCGTTCGGATTTTTGCCTTGCGGCTTAACCTATGCGATGCAGATGACGGCAGCTTCCACCGGCTCAGGAATTGAAGGAGCTGCTGTCATGGCTTTGTTTGGTTTATCGACCTTCCCAGCTTTAGCAGCCGCCGCCTCAATTGCTGCCTTCGCCAATAAAAAATGGCGGCGATTTATGCGCAAAGCAAGCGTAGTGACGGCAGTTGCCGTTGGTGTCATTTCGATTTTGCGAGGGCTTGCGGTGAATGGCGTAATCCCGTCGATTAATCCATGGCTTTGGTAGTTTGCTAATGAACCGCTCGCAGCATTCTATTGATGGTATACGTATGATCACCCGTCTTAAGTGTTAAAGTCGCTTTCCATGTACCAGCCATCAGCGGCACGCCTTCGCCTGTATAGGTCCCTGGAGCAGCTTCCGTCATTTTAAATTCATAATCGCCGCATACCATATCCAGCATTTCAAGCTTGACTGACATCTCAGCACCTAGCAATGGGGCACCGGAGAGATCAGTTAGCTCGATTTTAAAGAGATTGTTGTGAAGCACCTTGGCTGGATAAGCGTCGATGGACCACGTAGCTTCACCATTGTCGAAACGATGCTCCGTTATAGGTGGCGATAATTCATCGCCTTTGCGGAGCCAAGTGAAAACTACGCCAACGACAACGGCCAAAACCAATAAAAGGAGGGAGAATTTTATCAGATTAAAATTCGGTTTTTGTTCTGTTTTCATATTTAGGAAAGTACCTCCTTGCGAATTGTGATTTCATTTAATAACGAATCTGTTGTCCGTTAGAATCCAATTTGACATTTATTATCGTAAATAGTGTCATCTAGGTCCGTTAGGGTCAAGCTTAAGCGTGCTAAGCATAAATTAGGATGAAGAACGTCATGAAAATAGACCCATTACGTTACCTATGCGGCAAATGAGTGTAGCAGAACGTTCATCATCGGCAGGATAATGGTATGGATGTCATTAGACAAATTTATCAAGACGTTGTATAGTAACAACGGATCATTTCATAGATGATGAATGAGCATAGTTGCAGGATATCTTTGCTTGCATGATAGGATGATTGTTGGAGAAGCTATTCGCTTAGCCTAATTAGAAGAAGCGTATACTAGCATTTCTGGCATAAGGTCAGGGATGCTATTTTTTTATACGATAAACGAACAGGAGGAGTAAGGGAAAATGAATGGATTGATTAAGAGCAAAATGAAAATGCTGATAGGCGTGTTATTAGTAGCGATGCTCGTGTTCACTGGAGCATGCGGAGCGAATAAGGACACTGTTAATGAGCCTAACGAAACAACGAATAATGCTGGTCAGACTGCTACTAATGAGCCATCTACAGCTAATAAATCGACGGTTTATCCGTTAACCTTAAAGGATGACACGGGTACGGAAATTACGTTCGAGCAAGAACCAACTAAAATTGTTTCGCTTGCTCCTAGTGAAACGGAAGCCATTTATGCAATCGGCTCTGGTGACCTAGTTGTTGGTGTTGACGAGTCGAGTAACTTCCCAGAGGAGGCTGCTGCCAAGACTAAGGTTGGAGATATGACAACCAATATTGAAGCTGTTGCGGCTCTTAATCCCGATCTCGTGCTCGCGTCTACGTCTATGAATGGTGATGCAATCACCAAGCTTCGAGAGTTGAAAATTCCGGTATACGCAACAGACCCACTCACGTATGATGCAGTTATTGCCAAAATCGAAAATTTAGGTCATATTATGAATAAACAATCCGAAGCGGCAAAGGTTGCAGACCACATGCTTTCGGTGAAGCAACAAGTATCGGATGCAGTTAAGGATGCAGAAAAGAAGAAAGTATATTTAGAGTTTTCTCCGGGCTGGACGGTTGGATCTGGTACATTCCTTGATGAACTGCTGGCACTTGCAGGTGGCATGAATGTTGCAGGAGCTAACCCAGGCTGGTATGAGGTAAGTGCAGAAGCTATTGTCACTCAGAATCCCGAGTTTATTATCTACCCTGCTTTGAAGGAGGACCCGAATCCGATTGTTGCTGGCATTGAAAGTCGTCCAGGCTGGAATGTCATTGACGCGGTGAAAAATAAGCAAATGCATGCCGTTACAGAGGACCCTCTTGTTCGTGTCGGGCCGAGACTTGCTGATGGTTTGCTGGAGCTTGCGAAAGTCATTCACCCGGATCTCGTAAAATAATTATGACCTATAAATTAGTTTGGTATGGAGGAGCAGCTATGCTCCTTCTTGCTGTTTCTATCGTTGTAAGTTTATCCATTGGCTCGGCTGGTATTTCCATTCGAGACGTATGGGGTATTTTGCTTCATCAGTTGCCGTGGCTTGCTAATAACGCAGTTCCTTATACGCCTACTGAAATAGCAATAGTCACGCAAGTACGTCTGTCGCGTATTTTGCTTGCCGTCCTCGTTGGAGCATGCCTTGCGCTTGCAGGTACCGGCTTTCAAGGGGTGCTTCGAAATCCGCTTGCTGATCCTTATACTTTAGGAGTCTCTTCGGGGAGCTCAGTAGGTGCATCATTTATTATCTTATTCGGATTACAGTCGGCGCTTGGCATGTGGACGATACCGTTAGTTGCCTTCGTTACAGGGACAATTACGCTGCTTGGTGTTTTTTGGCTCTCTCGCAACAAGGGCATTATACATATTGAAACGCTGATTCTATCAGGAGTTATCATCCAGTCTTTTCTTGGCGCTTTCGTATCATTCATGGTATCCATGTCGGAGGGGGTCGTGAATCAAATATTGTTCTGGTTAATGGGCTCGCTTGCGATGCGCAGCTGGGATCATGTGTATATGCTTATTCCTTTTCTTGCGATAGGATTCCCTCTTCTGCTCGCATACGGGCAATCGCTCAATTTATTTGTGCTGGGGGAACGGCATGCAGCGCATCTAGGCATACATGTCGAGAAAACGAAGCTAATCGTCTTAATCAGCTCGACACTACTAACAGCAGCAGCTGTCTCTGTTTCAGGTGTGATCGGTTTCGTTGGACTCGTGGTGCCCCATCTCATTCGGTTGCTAGTTGGTCCGGACTATCGCTTAATTACCCCTTTATCAGCTATCGGTGGAGGTATATTCATCTTATGGGCTGATACGCTTGCACGTATGGCGCTGACGCCCAAGGAAATACCGCTTGGTGTTGTTACTGCTCTGCTTGGAGCGCCTTTTTTTGCATACTTGCTGCATAGGCGGAAGCTGAAGCAAGGAGGAGCGTTATGATTGAGGTGCGCAGCATCGTTCAGACGGTGCAAGGAAGGACAGTGCTGAGTAAGCTGTCCTGCTCGTTTCAAAAGGGGCGGATGTACGGTATTCTTGGACCAAATGGTGTCGGAAAATCAACGCTGCTGCACGTATTGTCTGGTGTTGAACAGCCAGTGCAAGGTGAAGTTATATTTGAGGGACACAATATTGCCTCTTACCCAAGAAAGCAAATCGCTCAAAAGATGGCGGTTTTACAGCAAAGCGGCTTGCCCCAAGTAGGGTTTTCGGTGCGAGAGGTGGTCAGTATGGGAAGATTCCCTTTCCAAAATTGGCTTGGCAGTGATAGACATGATTCAGAGGAAATTATTGATAAAGCGATTAACGCCATGGGACTTGAAGAGCTATCGCATCGCAAAATGGATCAACTTAGTGGCGGAGAACGTCAACGTGTTGCACTGGCAAAGGTTATGGCGCAGGAGCCTTCCATTATTTTGCTGGATGAGCCGACGACTTATTTGGACATTGGCTTTCAGATTCAGCTGTTGGATACGGTGCGTGCTTGGCAACGGGAGCGTGAATTGACTGTTATTGCTGTGCTGCACGATCTTAATTTGGCTTCGCTTTATTGTGATGAGCTTGTTGTTCTTCATGAAGGTAAAGTTGCAGCTGCTGGCACCCCACAGACTGTAATGACTCCCTCTATCATCAAGCAGGTGTATCAGGCGGTGACGACTGTGATCGCTCATCCCGTTACGGGAGCTCCACAAATTTTGCTCCAGCCGAATTTGAAATGATAAACGCTCAAGCAAAAACGCCTTCGGCGTCCTGTGAACGCTGAAGTAGTTTTGACTGAGAAATATAAGCCCTTAATAAACAATTAAACTTATAAACTCTTATATTTAAAAATAAGCTTGAAGGAGTTTTGAAATTGAAAAATGCATTAGACATTCAGCTTGCAGAGTCGATTAATCGAATTAAACCATTTAATGAAGAGGTCGCGGCATTAGCTATGCAGCATACCGATTCATTGACCAAACCGCCAGGAAGCCTCGGCAAGCTTGAAGCTATTGCAAGGCAGCTTGCTGGTATTTCAGGTGAGTTATGGCCAGATTTGTCGCATAAAGCTGTCATTGTCATGGCTGGAGATCATGGTGTGTGCGATGAAGGAGTTAGCGCGTTTCCTCAAGCCGTAACGCCTCAGATGGTGCTAAATTTCCTAAGCGGAGGAGCAGCTGTCAATGTGCTCGCTAGGCAAGCCGGTGCAGATGTTGTTTGTGTGGATATTGGCGTGAATGCGGATTTGGAGCATGAGCGACTAGTAAGCCGTAAAGTGGTGCGGGGAACGGCTAATATGGCCAAGCAGCCAGCTATGACTCGTGAAGAGGCTGTTCAAGCTATTTTAGTTGGCATTGAGGTCGTCAATGAGCAGGTGCAGCACGGCTGCCGCTTATTTGCAACAGGCGAGATGGGCATTGGCAATACGACGGCTAGTGCGGCATTAACGACTGTATTGACAGGTCTATCCCCAGAAGAATCAGTAGGCCGGGGAACTGGCATTAATGATGAAAGCTGGTTAAACAAAGTAGAGGTTGTCAAACGCGCGATTGCTGTCAACGAATTGGACCAGGCGGATGCTGATCCAATCGATGTGCTTGCAAGGGTTGGCGGTGCAGAAATTGCAGGTCTTGTCGGCGTCATTATTGGTGCTGCGGCGAACGGCTGTCCAGTCATCATCGACGGTTATATTTCATCTGCCGCTGCGCTTGTCGCATCGCGAATAGCAGAGCAGACGCTTCCCTTTATGATTGCTTCCCACCTCTCACAAGAGCAAGGCCATTTGAAGCTGCTTGAATCTATTGGCTTGCTTCCAATAATGCAGCTGGAGATGCGGTTGGGCGAAGGTACTGGTGCTGTATTATGTTTCCATTTTATTGACGCTGCGCTCCATCTCATGAAAGAGATGGCAACGTTTGAGAGTGCAGGCGTATCCAAAGGTTAGGTGAGCGAACATGGCTATTCTGGTAACGGGTGGAGCAAGAAGCGGGAAGAGCGGATTCGCGGAGCAGTATGCGATGAGGGTTGCAGCCCGTGGATTTTATATTGCGACCTGTCAACCGTATGATGCAGAGATGAGCGAGCGTATCGGCAAACATCGCAAGGATCGTGAAGATTCAGGCTTTCGTTGGGAGACTATCGAAGACCCATTTAAAGCAGCAAGTGAGCTGAACAGATTGAAAGAGCAAATGGATAGAGAAATCCAAAACGGACAACAGCCAGCTGTCGTATTGCTCGACTGTTTAACTTTATGGCTTACGAATTGGCTAATGCGAATGGAACAAGAGTCGTATGAAGATACGAGGCTGAAAATAGAGCAACAAAAACTACTTGAAGCTATAAAAAGCTATCCATATCCGTTAATCATCGTAACCAATGAGGTAGGCGGCGGTATTGTTCCGGCGTATCCTTTGGGTAGGCTTTTTCGTGACGAGGCGGGGAGGTTCAATCAGCAGGTTGCTGCAATATGCGAGCGGGTTTTTCTCGTGACGGCAGGCATTCCTGTTGAGTTGAAGTCGCAAGCTTTTAGCTGGGATCAATTATGATGATTTATTCGATGAAGGAGCTTCTGCTCCTTTCAGCTGCAGCGATTGCGATGGATTGGATCGTTGGTGATCCGAAATGGCCAACCCATCCCGTCATATGGATAGGACGGCTCATTCGATTGCTGGAACGTAAGCTTGCCCCAGAGCGATTCAAGGAACGGCCGGCTGCTGTAAGAGGTTTGGGCGTTGTGCTGACCTTAGTCACGCTCGTTGCGAGCTGCGGCACAATGTGGCTGCTTGTTTGGGCGGCAGATGCCATACATACTTGGTTAGGCTATGCGGTAAGCGCATGGTTTATTTCTACAACGTTAGCGGTAAAGGGGCTGAAGGAAGCAGCTCTGCTCGTTTACCAGCCATTAGTGTCTGGCAATCTGGAAGAAGCGCGTAAATATGTTGGTTATATTGTTGGCCGAGATACAGCGGAGCTGGATGAGCGGGAGGCTTCACGTGCTGCTATTGAGACTGTTGCTGAAAATACGGTAGACGCGCTTGTGTCTCCGCTGTTGTTCGCATTAATTGGAGGCGCACCGCTTGCTATGCTGTATCGCGCAGCGAATACGCTAGATTCCATGGTCGGTTATCGCAATGAAAAATATAAATATTTTGGTTGGTGCTCGGCTCGGACTGATGATGTATTGAATTATATTCCTGCAAGATTAACAGGCGTAATGCTTACGTTATCAACGCTTTTTGATCGGAGAATGAAGGCGAAGCAGGCGTGGCTTGCCATTCGTACGTTCGCACATCTTCATCCAAGTCCAAACAGCGGCATACCCGAATCAGCAGTTGCAGGCGCATTAGGCATCGAACTTGGCGGTATGAATTCGTACTTTGGCGTTACGAGTGAACGCGCTAGAATGGGATGGCCTACTCGCCCGCTAGAACCAAATGATATCGTACTAAGCGTGCGATTACTGTATAGTGTTAGTTTTATATTATTTGCGGGGGTGATTGCCGTATGGTTCGTCGTGAATTAAAGCTGCACTTCCAAGCACTCATTGCTGCTTTTCAATTTCTGACTCGTTTTCCGGTTCCCATCACCGTTCCGTTCCAAGGGGCTGTTCTCTCGCGAAGTGTCGTCTATTTCCCTGTAGCTGGAGCCCTTATAGGTGTCTGTCTCTTTGCATGTACTTGGCTGCTAGCCTTGTTTGTCCCTGCTTGGCCGAGTGCTGTTCTGATCCTTGCAATATGGACTGCATTAAGCGGGGGGCTGCATCTGGACGGATGGATGGATACAGCAGACGGCGTGCTGAGCCACCGCTCTCGCGAGCGTATGCTCGAGATTATGAAGGATAGCCGGGTAGGTGCGATGGGTGTGCTTGCCGCAGTATTGCTCCTGCTTCTCAAAGCATCGTTATTAGCTGAGCTGTTAAACGGGGGTCATTTGGAGCTTTATGGACCACTACTGGTCATCGCGCCGATTTGGAGCCGAGCTTGGATGAGCGCAGCTATTGCAGGCTGGCCGAATGCCCGTCAGGGCGAAGGGATTGCTGTATTATTTAATGAGGTCAAATGGCCGCAGGCGACGGGTTCTATTTTGATTGCGGCAATCATTTCAGTCATTATTTTTTGGATCGCTGGCATCGATTCAAACGTAGCATTAATAATGCTGCTTGCTATAGTCATGTTAACGATTTGTTGCGGCGGTTTACTCGCAGCATGGTTAAATCGGAAGCTTGGCGGATTAACAGGGGATACATATGGGGCGATGAACGAAGCGATTGAAGCAGCACTGCTGTTTGCAGCGGTCATTTGGTTACACGTGCAATAGAAAAGGAGTTGTTTTTTTAGATGTTGGAAAGATATGGTCATGGCGGTGATTTGCGGACCGCGGAAGAAGCGTTCGATATACCTGCGCATCAATTTGTTGATTTCAGCTCGAATATGAATCCGCTAGGAGCACCTTTAAGCGTCAAGCAAGTGCTTCATGCGTATGCGGATATTATAGAACAATACCCTGATCCAGCAGTTCGCGGTCTGAGAAAAAAGCTTGCAGATCTTCATAATATTGATGCCCAATCCATTGTCGTAGGAAATGGAGCGGCAGAATTGATTGATCTCATTGTCCGTACGCTCCAACCAAAGTTAACGACGCTTGCTATTCCATGCTTTGATGAATATGGTGATGCCATTCGAAAAATGGGTGGGGCTATTTATGAAATCAAGCTCCCCGTACATAATCAATTCAAATTAGGTTTAGATTCGGAGCATTTATGCGAAGCGGCTTCCACAGGCTCATTATTCATGCTCGGTTCACCGAACAATCCAACCGGTCAGCTTGTAGATCCTGAGCTTATTCGTACGCTCTTGAGTAAAGGAGCTTATGTCGTTGTTGATGAGGCGTTTATGGATTTTGTTCCGGAGGAATCAAGGTACAGCCTCATTCAAGAAGCGACAAGGCATGAACGGTTGTTCGTCATCCGCTCAATGACGAAATTTTATGCGATACCGGGCATTCGGCTTGGATATATCGTTGGCATGCCTAGAACGATAAGCGGCTTAAGACGTTTGCAAATACCGTGGAGCGTGAATTCTTTAGCGCAGTTGATTGGGGAGGCGGTGCTGGATGAGACGGATTATGCAGAGCGTACGCTTGCTTGGCTGGAGCAGGAAAGACCTTGGTTAATTGCTGAACTTGAGGCGATCGGATTCGAGGTTAACCCGAGCGCAGCCAATTATTTGCTCATTCGCATTCCGAAAGATGCGGGAATGAGTGCCAGCATGCTACAGCTTGAGATGGGCAAGCAAGGTGTGCTTATTCGTGATGCATCGCGATTTTCGGGGCTTGATCATACTTATATTCGGGTTGCCATTAAACTTCGGCAGCAAAATGAACAGCTGATCGCAGCTTTTAAGCACTGCTTGAAATGGAACAGGAACCAAGGTGAATGATGAAATTAAGCGTAATGCAAGCAACCTATAATTTACAATTCCAGCTCGTTTATGAGCTGCCGAGTGAGCCAAAGGAGGGAGCGCGATGACACAGCCCTTTCGCAAAGGTCAGCATTATCAATCACAGTTATGGAGCGGAGTAAGCTTGCAGCTGCTTGAGGATCGCATTGAAGCAAGCAGTCAAGATCTCTTATTTGCACTTAGCAGCGCTGTTCATCCGGGCGGCTTTTCTTATACGAACTGTATTGTTAATTGGAAAGTACCGCTCACATATCAATGTGAAGATCCTGTTCTTGACATCATTAATCAATGCAAGGTATGGGGCTGCGAACCAGAAGCTACTGTAGGTTTATTAACGGCAGCGAAGCTGACGCATGCATCAATAACCGAGTTTGAAGGTGATCGATTTAAGCTGCTCTGCTGTACGACTGTCGGAACACGAAATGCGGCGAGAGCAGGTATGCCGCGCAGCACCTTTTCTGCTTATTCCCCTGGAACGATCAATATTGTTATTTTAATAGATGGACAAATGATGGAATCAGCAATGGTTAACGCGGTCATTACGGCAACGGAAGCCAAAACAGCCGCATTGCAGCAGTTAGGTATTGTAGAGATGGAGACAGGTCACCCAGCTACTGGAACGACAACAGATGCGATTGTCATTGCGGTTAGTCAAGCAGCGAGCTGGAATGCTGTACACGCGTATGCTGGTGCAGCAACGACAATAGGGTGCGCCATTGGCGAAGCGGTCTACGAGACCGTGCTAGAAGCAACACGAACACAGCATGAGGACTAATCATTTTTTGCTTCGCTAATACTTCTATTAGGAGGTGCGGCAAATTGGAACTTTTGATAAGGAAAGCGACGATTGATGATCTTAAGCTTCTTTCTCAAATGAACAAAGTGTTAGCCTCCAATCCGCGCGGGCAGCAATTTTGGACGAAGTGTGGTTTCGAGCCCTATTATACGAACATGCAGCTAAAAAAATGAAGCAGCGAACTGCTTTGACTTATGCCGACTACGCTAGGCCTAGGAGACAAGATAACAATGGGAATGTTGATTGAGATTGTCTTTGAGTTTATTGCAGATTTATTTATCGCTGATGGAAACGGGAAATGGGAGAAGGTCAAACAGAAAAAGTACGAGCGGCAGCTGCGAAAATGGGCAAGGGAATACGAAACGCCATTTTGAGGAGCTGCTCATCAGTAAATATAATAGAAGAAGCGGAATAAAATAGCGGAGTTTCCATTACAGCCGTTGCGAAATCGTGTAAAATGATGAAGTTGAACAATCGGTCGAGAGTCCGATCACGTGCCGCTTAGAATGGAGGAACATCCTTTGATCAAGATTATTGGTTATACGAAACAAAAACAGTGGTTAACCGATTTAACGATAGAAGATCTTAACTCGCCAGAGCTTGATTGGTATTGGGTTGATTTTAATAATCCGAAGGAAGACGAGTGCAGACTGCTCGATACCTTTTTTCATTTTCATCCACTCGCTATCGAGGATTGCTACCATTTATTGCAGCGGCCCAAAATTGATCATTACGACGATATTCATTTTTTTGTGCTGCATGAAATCGAGCGGAAGACGTTGACCGTAAATGAAATCAATATGTTCATCGGTCCTAAGTTTATTGTTACGTTTCACTATGAGCGTTCACCTGAGATTGAAGAAGCGCGGGCAAAGCTTTTATCGAGTACGAAGATCGGTGAGGAAGGCCAGCTATATGCGGCATATCTTGTAATGGACAAGCTGGTCGATCAATATTTCCCTGCCGTTCATGAGCTGGAGGACCAGCTGCTGGATATGGAAATCGGAAGTGGTGACGAGCAAAGCCAGACAGCTATGAGTGATATTTTCAACATTCGGTCTCGCTTGCTGCGATTGCGTAAAACGATTGTGCCAATGCGTGATTTATTGTATCGTCTAACGAATTCGGACCGTATCGATGGGCTAAAGCCTTATTTGGCCTTTTATCATGACATATACGATCATTTGCTCAAACTGACTGAAATGATGGATTCAAGTAGAGAGATGACGGCTGATCTTCGTGACAGCTTCATTTCGTTCAATTCCAATCGCATGAATTCGATTATGAAGACTCTTACTGTCATTACGACGATCTTCATGCCGCTCACGTTTTTAGCAGGAATTTATGGAATGAACTTTGAGAATATGCCTGAGCTTACGTGGACTTGGGGCTATTTTGCTGTCATAACGATTATGCTCGTCATAGGACTTGGAATGTTTGCTTGGTTCCGGAGCAAGGGTTGGTTTAAATGAATGAAATTAAGGAGCTTGGACAGCAATGGAAATGAAAGAACCTGCTCGGATGAGCAAAAAGCGGATGTTCACAATAGTCGGCATTATGGCTGGAATCATGCTTGTATTAATCATTATGCTTTATTTGATGATTATTGCACTCGGAAATCGTAATGCAGTTAATATCTCGAAGTCGGAGCAAGCGCTGCATTATTCTTATTATTCACAAACATCAACGAGCGGGGTGAAGCTTCACATACTCCAGACCAAGCCTGCTTATGTCACGTTGGAAACGATCAATACGAATGTTGCGCTAACAGGGAAGGTCGGTATTAACGGTGGATTCTTTTATGGCAATCAGCTGTTAAGCATCGGAGTCGTGAATAGTATTCCAGTCAACAAGGAAATTGGCAATTTCGGAACTGGAAGCGAGAATGTAAAATATGCGCGAGGTACGCTTGTTTGGGATGGCGCTTCTGATTCATTAAGCGTTCAAGTTGCAAGCAAAGCGTCTGAGATTAAAGTTAAGGATCATACCCGTTTCTGGGCGCAAGGCGGAATTAGCATGAGTTTAACCGATGATGCGCATTGGATCGAGCAATCGGTTAAGGAGAATGCGCCGTTCCCAGATGACAATCGTTTGCGTTCGGCAGCGGTGTATGATCAAGCAGGATCGTTATATTTAATCGTCAGTGAAACGAAGAACTCGCTTGCCGTATTTAGAGAAGCAATTATTTCAAGCATTGGCATTGGGAAGCTGGTTGACGGTATATTTCTAGATGGTGACGGTTCTTCCCAGCTGTTTAGCAGCAAGGCTATCTTGCCGGGAGACAACAGACCTGTTGTACAAATGCTTCGGATCGTAAAATGAGTAGAGATTAGATAAGGAGCAATCAGCATGAATCAACAGCAATTGCCGATTGATCAGGTATTGCCAGAGCTGCTAAGGTGCTTGAACATCGGTATGAATGCGGTACTGATCGCGGAGCCGGGAGCAGGGAAAACGACACGTGTTCCGCTTGCGCTGCTTGATCAGCCGTGGCTGGGAGACAAAAAAATAATAATGCTGGAGCCGCGTAGGCTGGCCGCTCGCTCAGCAGCACAGTTTATGGCGAAATCACTTGGCGAGCAAGCCGGTGAAACGGTTGGTTATCGGGTCAGATTAGATTCTCGCGTCAGTACACGAACGCGTATTGAAGTGGTGACGGAGGGCGTATTAACGCGCATGCTGCAGGAGGACCCAGCGCTAGAGCAGGTCGGGGCAGTATTGTTCGATGAGTTCCATGAACGTCATTTGCATGGTGATCTTGGCTTAACGCTTTGCTTGCAGTCGCAGCTATTGCTGCGCGAAGATTTACGTCTCGTTATTATGTCAGCAACGCTTGATGCAGAACCGATTGCTGAGCTGCTTGATGATGCCCCAATCATTAGCAGTAAAGGACGTGTATTCCCTGTTGTGACACATTATATGCAAGCAAAACTTACGGGACCGATAGAGCCTCACATGGCGCGGATGATCATAGAAGCGCTCCGTTCGCATGATGGAGATGTATTAGCGTTTTTGCCAGGTGTTGCAGAGATACGCCGCACAGCCAGGTGGTTAATGGAGAGCGGCGTATCTTCGTTTGCTCGAGTAGAGGAATTGCATGGCAGCTTGCCGCTCGAGAAACAAGACTCAGCTGTTGCTCCATGTGCTGATGGCGAACGCAAGGTTGTACTTGCGACTTCAATCGCGGAATCGAGCCTGACAGTTGAAGGCATAAAGGTTGTGGTAGACAGTGGCCTGATGCGAGTCCCTCGGTTTTCTCCGAGAACGGGCATGACTAGGTTAGAAACATTGCCTGTGTCAACCGCTTCTGCGGATCAACGCCGAGGAAGAGCAGGACGTTTGGCTCCAGGTGTTTGTTACCGGTTGTGGACAGAGCAGGAGCATGCATATTTGCCGCAACAGAGTGCACCCGAGCTGCTTGAGGCAGATCTTGCTGCCCTTGCCCTTGAGCTGGCAATCTGGGGAATAAGGGATCCGCTTGAGCTTGATTGGTTGACGCCGCCGCCGACAGCTGCATATGAGCAAGCTCTAGCTTTGCTGAGACAGCTTAACGCAATAGATGGGGATGGGACACCTACAGCCGCGGGAGTGAAAATGGCACAGTTTGGTTTGCATCCGCGGCTAGGAGCCATGGTTTTGCAAGCTTCGGTGCAAGGCTCTACTCGACTTGCTTGTGATGCAGCAGCTTTGTTAAGCGAACGTGATTTGCTTCCGCAGGAGCGTAATGTAGATTTGCAGCTCCGATTGGATCTACTTAATCAGCTGTCAGGAAGAGACCGCCAAACGCCACTTGGCACCAGCTCTGAACATCCAAGCAGTGGTGCAGCACGCCGAATTATTGCACAAGCGGACCAATGGGAGCGGCAATTGCCAGTGAGGGCAGCTGCTAAAGCAGCACTTCAGCATAATATGTCCATTCCGATTGGCGTCTTGCTTGCATTTGCTTATCCGGATCGTATCGCTCAAAGGCGCAGCGATGGTCGTTACTTGTTAGCTAACGGAAGAGGGGCAGTGCTGCCTGAGCTGCAGCCGCTATCACGTTCACCGTTTCTTGCTGCTTGCGAGCTAGATGATACGGGCTCCGAAAGCCGGATACGACTAGCCGCTGAACTGCAGCCGTACGACATTGAACACTATCTAAGTGACTATATAACATCTGAAGAAGTTGTAGAATGGGATGTTTCTGCTCAAGCTGTTCGTGCAAGGAAACGTATGCGACTTGGCAGCATTGTGATGAAGGAAACCATTCTTCAGAAACCGGATGAACAATTAGTAGCTGATACTTTGATTTCTGCCATTCAAGAAGCAGGTTTTGCCATGCTGCCAATGAGCAAGCAAGCGCAGCAGCTGAAAGCAAGGATGAAGCTTATGGCGCTTGCAGGTGATGATTGGCCTGATGCTTCCGATGAAGCTCTGCTTGGCACACTTGAAGAGTGGTTGAAGCCGCATATATTCGGGATGAAGAGCCGTGCTGATTTACAGAAGCTCTCCATGCTGCAGCTGCTAGAGGGCAAGCTTAGCTGGAAGCAAAAGCAGGAGCTTGATGAGCAGGTACCAACCCATATCGTTGTGCCAAGCGGTTCACGCATCCCGATAGACTACAGCGATCCGGAGTCGCCCGTGCTCCCTGTCCGTTTACAGGAGCTATTCGGCTTACAGGACACACCACGTTTAGCAAGGGGCAGATTGCTTGTGACACTTCATCTTTTATCCCCTTCGCAGCGACCCGTTCAAGTCACGCGTGATTTGCGAAGTTTTTGGGAAAATGCTTATTTCGAAGTGAAGAAGGATTTGAAGGGTCGTTATCCGAAACATTATTGGCCGGACGATCCTTACACGGCTATGCCGACGAATCGAGCAAAGCCGAGAAACACATAATGGTCTCGGCTACTCCTGCTTTACCACGGATAATCTCCCTATTCTGAGAGGATGTGTGCCAAAGAAATGACCATTTATTTATTCATTATTTATTTACTGTTCATTAATATTTACACGTTTGCGCTTATGGGCTTTGATAAGAAAAGCGCCAAAAAGCAGCGCCGTCGTATTCCAGAGAAACGTTTGTTTTTACTTAGTGCTATTGGTGGTGCGGGCGGGACATGGCTCGCTATGAAAAAATGGCGTCATAAGACGAAGCATCGCTCATTTACTGTAGGTATTCCTTTTCTATTTGGACTAAACATATTGCTCATTCTTGGAGCTGCCAAGCTTATTGGAATGGCCATAAACTCTTGATTGCTTTGAGAAGCCTTCCTATGGTATATTGGGGCTTCTCTTTTTTTCTAGCACAACACAAACTTAGGAGGTAACTGACATGACCGTTCAAAGTGCCTATCAAGATGAGCAGGATCGATTAACGGAGTCGCTGAACGATATTGTGACTCAGCTTCAAGCAATCGGTCCACGCTACAAAGGCGATGATTTCACAGAGCAAATGCTCGATTTACAGCAAGAGGAACGCAGACTTAGACTTGAAATCTCGAAGCGTGAGCCGTATTTCGGCCGCATTGATTTTCAAGAGTTGCCAGCGGGAGAGACGAAGCCGCTATATATTGGCAAAGCCGGTGTGGCGAAGCAAGGCAGTAACGAGCTGCTTGTTATCGATTGGCGTGCGCCAGCAGCAAGCGTATTTTATTCCTTCACAGGTGGAGAAGCACCAGCTTCCTATGATTCGCCCGATGGAGAAATTGAAGGTAATGTGCATTTAAAGAGGAACTTCATGATCCGCCAGGGAGAGCTGATCCGACTGGTTGATAGTTATGTGCGAGGCCAAGAAGAGGGCTCGGTAACGGATGAATTTCTTTTGTATCGCTTAGGTGAGAACAAGGATAATAAGCTGCGCGATATCGTCTCTACGATTCAAGGCGAGCAAGACCGTATTATTCGTGCTGATCGCAACAAAGCGTTGTTCATTCAAGGCGTCGCGGGAAGCGGTAAAACAACCGTAGCGCTGCACCGACTTGCTTTCTTGCTTTATCAATACGCAGATCGGATGCGAGCGGAGCGCATGATTATTTTTGCCCCCAACCGAATGTTCCTTGATTACATATCCGGTGTATTGCCAGAGCTTGGCGTGGGTGATATTCAGCAAACGACGTTCAGCGATTGGTCTTTAGAGCTATTAGAGAAAACAGTAACCGTAAGCGATCCTTCTGATACGATGGCTTATTGGTTTGAAGAACGTCGAACGGCTTCGGAAGTGGAGAATGCTTCAGGCCGATTCAAAGGCAATCTTGCTTTTAAAGCAATTATTGACGAGCGGATAGCTAACTTTGAGCAGCGAATTGTACCATTGACACCGTTTGTGCCAGTGGATGGGCTTGAGCTATCCCCGGAACAAATCCGCGAATGGTATGATACAGACTACGGCGAAGAAACGCTTATGAAGAAGCGGGATCGATTGGTTAGCCGCATTCGTCGCTGGATGGAGTCCGAGCTGAAAATGAAGCGGGTCGTGGATAAGAAAATAAGAGCGAAGGCGCTCACGAAGTTTAATAGTTATACCAAAAAAATTCCATCCTACACCTCATTACAGCTATATGCTTCGTTATTTAGCGGGAAACAGCTTGAAAGCCGTATTCCTAAGGTTATCGCTGCTGCAACCGCGGAACGGTTGAAAAAAGAAATGGCAGCTGCAGAAGATTTGGCGCCGCTTAGCTATATCCAGCTTCAGTTATTTGGATTGCCAAAGCAGTTTTTCGATCATATCGTCATTGACGAAGCGCAGGATTATTCTCCCTTCCAGCTGGAAGTGCTGCGGCTATGCCAAAGAACGGCATCGATGACAGTGCTAGGCGATTTACAACAAGGAATTCATGCCTACGCAGGCGTACAAAGCTGGACAGAGCTTACAACTCTGTTTAATGAAGAGCAGATTGACTTTTACGAGCTCAATCGAAGCTATCGTTCTACGATGGAAATTATTGAATTTGCCAACAAAATATTAGGAAGCATGATCGGTGAAGTCAAGCCTGCGGTGCCAGTTTTCCGTAGCGGAGATGCCGTTCTTGCAGTGCCTGTTGAAAGCGATAATTGGCTAGCTTCTATTGAAGCTACAATTCGTGAATGGCAAGCAAAGGCTGAATACGAAACGATTTCCGTCATTGGCCGCACTGCGATTGAATGCGAAGACATTTATCGTTATTTGATTAAGCAAGGTTTGGACGCATCGTTAGTGCAAAGCAAGCAGCCTGCATATGGCGGCGGGCTGTCTGTAGTACCTGTCTATTTGTCTAAAGGTTTGGAGTTCGATGCAGTTCTAGTGGCAGATGCGAGCGAGGAAGCTTATTCTGAGCTTGATGCTAAGCTTTTGTACGTCGGATGTACACGTGCACTGCATAAGCTTAAGCTGTTTTATCGCGGGAAGCTTACTTTGCTGCTGGGCGACGAAGCCTAATTTCGATATAATAGGCAGCAACATAACGTCTATCCGGAGGCTTCTTATATGAACTGGGACGAATGGCTGCCGCCAGTATGGCTCTCTTTAAAAGTATCGATTATAGCAAGCATTATCGTTGCCATTATTGGAATGCTCGTTGCACGGTTCATGTCACGGCATTCTTTTAAAGGCAAAAGTGTTATTGAAACTTTCTTCATGCTGCCGTTGGTTCTCCCCCCAACCGTTGTTGGATTCATTCTCCTAATTATGCTGGGACGAGAGAGCTGGATCGGCAAAGCATACGAGTGGTTATTTGCCCAACCTATCGTTTTCTCATGGATCGCCGCGATTATCGCGACGGTCATTGTTGCGTTTCCGCTCGTATACCAGACGATGAAGGTTGGTTTTCTTTCCGTTGATCGTCATCTTGAGGATGCTGCACGCTCAGCAGGAGGAAGTGAACTGCAGGTGCTTCGTTATATCACTTTGCCGCTGGCTAAGCGATCACTGACAACGGCATACCTGTTAGGTTTTGCTAGAAGCATTGGCGAGTTTGGCGCAACCTTGATGATTGCAGGTAATATTCCAGGTCGCACACAGACGGTTCCTACTGCTATTTATATCGCCGTTGAGACAGGTGAAATGGGAATGGCGTGGGCTTGGACGATCGCCATTGTTGCGTTCTCCTTCATCATGCTGCTGTTTACGGGACGTAAATTAGAACAATAATGTGAAAGACGAATCCGAATCCAGCTTGCCTGCGTATTACATGCGGAGAAGGAGTGTGCATGAAGATGACAACCGTCATGGATACGCAACAAAATTTAAAATCCGCTTTACTTGAAATAGAGAAATGGGAACGAGAGCAGAAGGATTTATGGTTCTGGGAGAAGCTTGGGCGTCTGCCCTTTATGCTGCTTGACAAAATAACTCCGAAGTTTATTCAAGAAAAACTTGGACTTGCGGTTGATGAGATCGGTAGCTATATTCAAAATGGCGGAAAATATTTGATTTCGGAGCGTTCAGTCATTGAGCGCTTGCATCAAAATGCTGCCCGAGGCGAGGTGCTTCTGGCAGCGGATCAGGAAGAGACGACCATTAATGATGTGGCCGATATTCCATTATCCATCATGAACATAACGGCTGAGCAACTGGCTTCCAGCCGCTCGAAAATGGCGACGCTGCAAGGGGCAACGACGGGAATCGGCGGCATTTTTACATTAGCGATCGATATTCCAGCTGTGCTTGGTCTATCGCTGAAGATCATTCAAGAAATTGCGATTAGCTACGGATTTGATCCGAAGAACAAGGAAGAACGTGTATTTGCCGTTAAAGTGATGCAATTTGCTTCTTCGGATATCGTAGGAAAAAAGGCGATTCTTGAGGAGCTTAGCGCCTATGAGCAGGCGAACCGGAGCAATCAAATGTTGTCGCAGCTGCAGGGCTGGCGTGAAGTGGTAGCTGTTTATCGGGACAATTTTGGCTGGAAAAAGCTATTTCAAATGATACCGGTGGCGGGTATGTTATTCGGAGCTTTTATAAATCGGGGTATGCTGAATGATGTTGCGGAGGCAGCAACGATGCTATATAGAAAACGCAGAGTAATGATAAAGCTGAGGGAAAATGAGGCGAAAGTATAATGACGACTAACACCATGAGAAATAACATAGCCGATCAAGCGATTGTTTTCCTAGGTGAAGCCTATTATGAGCTTGGAAAGAGCGAAGAAGAAGCGAAACAACGAATAGATGAAGTACAAAGGCAAATTGACGAGACTGGTTTTTATACCCATACGTATGAAGAGCTTAAGCATGGAGCAAAGATGGCGTGGCGGAATAATAACCGCTGTATCGGTCGTTTGTTTTGGCAGACGCTTGAAGTATTCGACGCACGCGATGTAGAGGATGAGCATGACGCCGCCAACCGGATATTCCAGCATATGAGCTATGCAACAAATGACGGCCGGATTAAGCCCGCAATTACAATTTTCCCTGCCAGTCATGCGCCAAACAGCTTAAGAATATGGAATCATCAGCTCGTTCGTTATGCAGGGTATCGCGATGGTGAAGCTATTACTGGTGACCCTGCTTCGGTCTCCTTTACGGACGCATGTGAGAAGCTAGGATGGAAGGGCGAAGGAACAAGGTTTGATGTGCTTCCGCTAGTTATCGCGCAGGTAGGGCAATCGCCTAAGTGGTTTGCGCTCCCAAAGGAGAACGTACTTGAGGTGCCTTTAACGCATCCTGAAAATCAGGAGTTCGGGCAACTCGAACTGCAGTGGTACGCGGTTCCGTTTATATCTGATATGGAGCTCGAAATCGGTGGAATCACTTATAAGGCTGCGCCATTTAACGGCTGGTATATGGGAACAGAAATCGGAGCGAGAAACCTATCGGACACCAGCCGCTATAATCAGCTGCCGAATGTAGCGAAGCTTTTTCAATTTGACATGTCGACGAATACTTCATTATGGAAGGATCGTGCTTTAACGGAGCTAAATATAGCCGTGCTCCATTCATTCAAGAAGCAGGGCGTCAGCATCGTTGACCATCATACGGCTTCGGAGCAGTTTCTACGTTTTGAGAAGCAAGAGCAGGAGCAGGGGAGAGCAGTAACCGGACGGTGGTCTTGGCTAATTCCACCCATGTCTCCCGCTACAACAGGCATATGGCATCGTAGCTTTGACGATTCGGAACGTACGCCCGCTTATCGGGCGCAAGCTGTACCATACTAAACAAATAACATGTTAATTTTAGTAAAATATATAGAGGATAGTTAGTTTATTAAATGAGCTAATCTCCTCTATTTTTTATTTCATAGAAGCGGAGGTAGAGCCGAAGGATCTGCAAGTGTTAATTTATGTAGAAACTGCAATGGGAGCATGCTGGAACGTAGAAGACGGTTCAACCCGTGAGGAATATTCAAGTCTTATCAAAAATGTTGCTTTCACAGAATCCATTTTGAATAGAACATAATTCAATACAGAAGGCTTCTCAATAACGTATTGGGAACGTAGATGAATAGCAAACATTGTTGAGAAGGCACTACGGTAGCCTTCTCTTTTTATTTCTGTCTTTAAGCTTAAAACAACACACGCACAAGAATCAATAACTTAACCTACTTATCCGTTTACATAATATCTATAAGTAGAAGTCCTAGCAGGCGGCAAGTTCTACAAAAGTTAGAACTGCTTAGCTGATGGGATTTCTGTTATCTTTGAAGCAATTAATAACAGTGATATTTTTTTTATTAGGGAGTGATTATATGAAAAGATCTCTTGGCATATTAACTGCGACAATAGCTGTTTGTCTTGTTATTGGGGCAGGCGTTAAATTTTTTTATATAACGGATAAACCAACCCATAAATTTATTTTTCCTAGCAATTATTCGGGTTTGGTAGAAGTCATATTTGAACAACCAAATGCCCCCGCATTAAAGCAAGAGGGAAATTATATTGTATATGAGGTTCATGCTTCCGGAAAAATAAAAACATCTAGCAAAAACGTTTCAGGCCCTATGGTTTTTTACTATTCTGAAACTAATGGACAACTATCAAAAATGCCCACAAATGTACCAATGATACATGGATTAGGAACTTCATCTGGAGCTTTTGGGGAATCAAGTGAAACAGCAGTGAAGATACCTGAAAGACTTACTTTCTTTGTTGGAACAAAAGAGCAATGGGAAAAACACATTGAACATGCCGTTACTAACGGGACACTATAGCTTGATAACGGGCAGTTTAATGCAATAATTTTTCAATATAGCAGGATTAATAAAACCCCTGATGGAAGATATATACATGAAAAAAAGGGAGGCAATTATGTCAATTGTACGCTTGGCTATATTAGATGACATCAATGAACTTGTTCGAATGCGTTGGGAGTTTTCGGAAGAGGAGAATAGCGATATAACACTTAACTACGAGGAGTTTCATCAAACTTGTAGTGAATTCTTAGTTAAGGCAATTAAAAGCGGAAACTGGTATATCTGGGTTGCAGAAGATTCGGGAATTATAGTGTCACATATGTATCTTCAATTAATTCATAAAATACCGAGACCTGGTAAATCCCCAGACCCCTATTACGGATATGTGACCAATGTATATACTCGACCTGCTTTTAGAAATCAGGGGATCGGTAGTGAAATTCATATGGCCATGGAGCATTGGTCAAAAGAAAACAAAGTCGAGTTTCTTATTGTTTGGCCGAGCAGCGATAGTGTGAAGTTTTACTCAAGAAATGGCTTTTTTCGATGCGAGGAAGCTATGGAAAAGCATTTTTGATCTCAAGTGTGTAAATAAGAAATGCATCTGAACTAACAGACGGCTTAACTAACGAGAATCGAGAGCTTAATAACAACACAGAAGGCTGCCTACGTATCTTACACGATCATGATGGTGAGTCTTGCTGGCTAGGCAATGTTATTGTGTCCTCCGATTATCGAGGGAAAAGCATGGCTTTCAACCATTCGATATCTCTACGAAAGTTAAGTCATCAGGTGAATATATTGCTGGTATACACATGGAAAAGACCCTATAAATAAAACTAACCACCTATGAAATTTTGATCTTCGTTTACATCGATCAACTGTAGTTCGAAAATACAGCAAAACAGGGCTGCTGGCATGAAACGGCAGCCTCGTTGTGTTAACAGGCAGGTTATCTCGAATAAATTAATGGCAAAAATGGAGGCAATACAAAGTGAGTAAAAATATGAATATCGTTCTTATAGGTATGTCTGGAGCTGGTAAAAGTACTTTAGGTGTATTGCTTGCCAAAGCTTTAGGAATGGATTTTGTGGATACAGATATTGTTATACAAAAACATGAAGGTAGGTTGTTACAAGATATCATTGATCATGAGGGTATTGAAAAATTTATGGAAGTCGAAGAAAAAATAGTGTCTGAATTACAACTGGAAAATTGTATTATATCTACAGGTGGAAGTGTTATATATTCAGAAAAAGCTATGAATGTTCTAAAACAGGGTGGACAGATTATTTATTTACATGTCCCATATGAAGAAATTAAAAAGAGACTAATAAACATAACAACCAGAGGCATTGTAATAAAGAAAGGCAATAGTCTTAAGGACGTATACGAGGAAAGAGTTCCTCTATACATTAAGTATAGTGATAAAACTCTTGATTGCTCAAATAAGGATATAGAACATTGTGTTAGTGAAATTATAGAGACAATACAAAAAAGTCATTACGATAATTCAACTAATGGGTAATTTGTGTATCACAAGCTGATGATTCTCCATCCCTAGTACCTTACCATAACTATAACTCTGTCAATCAAGGTAGGTTCTCTCATCTGATGTCGCGAATGTGCGAGATATGCTATTCTAAGTAGATGACATCAGCTTGCTTGGAGGAATTATTAAAGTGGATTTTAATATGCAATATTTATCATTTTTCGTTATTCATACCGATGGAGAAGAGAGTGCCACGTCATCAGGCAAACGGTTTAAGCATTATCAGACATTAGAAGAGGACACGTATGAAGATAGTGAAATTCAAAGGTTTTTGGATGATGAGTTTAAACGAATCGTCAAAAGAAAAGTAGAGCGCAATCCCAATTCAGCAGGCGCACCAACGAAGATTGGGCGGTTTATGGTTGAGCCTGGATATGAACTTGGCAGCAATCAGAACTACAATCTGTTTCAGCGGTTGCGTGACGCGGATTCCAAGGAACGGTTTATCGGCATAGCTGATGAGCTCGTTCGGATTTACATGGATACGAGTGCGGTAAGGGGCGGTGCTTTTATCATTGCGCTATCCAAGCTTAATACGTATTTCGATGAGCCGTTTTTATTTTTGCTAAAATGTGATTTTGAGCCCAAAATTGCTCGTATATCTGATGAAAAAAGTCTAATTTCACAGGTTGAGATGGCGATTTCTGCTCGGAGCATCAAATCGATTCAGTATCCGCATATGCCGGAGGAAGGCATGCTTGAGCATTGGGAGCTGAAAATTCATCAAGCATCTCATGCTCGTTATTTTGAAGATTTCTTAAAATATGTTTCCTATGAAAAACCTTTGCCTGAGGTTATGGGTGAGCAAGTTGTAGAAATGGTGCATCAATATATAGCTGATAAATGGCAGGAGGATGAAAGCTCTGAACGCCGCGAGGAAGAGAATGCGGTTGAGGTTTGGGCGGCAAGCGAGAAGCGCGATCTTCAGGAATGGTGGACGCCGGAGCAGGTAGAGGTTGCAGCAGCAGCATTAGTCGAGCAGAAGCCTGATTTGCCTTTTACGTTTAAGCTAGGCGGCGTTACGGTGAAAGGGTTGCTCGCCGACTTTGGCGACAGCATACATTTTGCGAAGCATAACGGTCGTTACGTTGTCGTTATTGAAGGGGATTCCTTCCAATTCGATAAAGGCATGTCGCCGGTAGAGCTTGTCCAGCCTCTTGATTTGGTTGATGTAATGCCTCGTATCGGAAGCAAGCAGCCTTCTGAGGATGCCGATTCAGGATACAGCTACACCCCTGCAGGTGAAGGTACAGGTAATAATGATGATGTACCATGGTAAGAATGAAACAGGTATGAAATTTCACTTTGAAGGAGAGGATATTTAAGTGGACAACTTATTTTTTATAGAAATAGGCATGGGATGCGATCTACACGGTCAAAATATTACAAAGGCATCGGTGCGCGCAGTACAAAACGCGATACACCATAACTCGATGCCGGGACTGCGATCTGTGCTGCCAGGAGGAACGCTCGATAACATGAAAGTGCGGGTACGGCTTGCGCTTCCTTGTGATCATGAGCTTCTTGATGTTGAGCAGGTGAAAGCAGTGCTGCCATACGGTCAAGTGACTGTAGAAGTGATGGACGGCGGCATGCTGACGACTAGCGGTGTAGTGTTACCGGACAAAGATGATAAAAACGATTTAATATACATCGTTAATGCATCGGTTGAGGTCGGCTACTAGTAGCATCTCCATTGCAAAAGGGAGAAGACGATGGTTTTAAAGCTTACTCTATTCGTATTATTGCTTGTATGTACTGCTTTTTTTGTCGCAACTGAATTTGCTATTATCCGAATGCGATCTAGCCGAGTCAATCAGATGGTAGCAGAGGGCCTGAAAAATGCTAGAGCTGTTGAGCAGGTAACGAGCAAGCTCGACGGTTATTTGTCTGCTTGCCAGCTCGGCATTACGATTACAGCGCTAGGACTTGGTTGGTTAGGCGAGCCCACCATTGAACTTATTTTACACCCTTTATTCGATCGGATTCATATCGAGGGTGAACTGAGCTCTGTGCTTTCGTTTGTCATTTCCTTTTTGATTGTGACGTATATGCATGTGGTGTTAGGAGAGCTTGCTCCCAAAACGTTAGCCATCATTAAATCGGAAGAAGTAAGTCAGTGGACAGCCCCAATCATCATTGTTTTTTATAAGGTGATGTACCCGTTTATTTGGCTTCTTAACGGATCTGCGAACTCTTTGGTGAGATTACTCGGTTTGAAGCCAGCAAGTGAGCATGAAGCTCATTCCGAGGAAGAAATCCGCATCATTTTGTCGGAAAGCTATGAGAGCGGGAAGATTAATAAGAGCGAGTATGGCTATGTGAACCGGATATTTGCCTTTGATGAGCGGCTTGCTAGAGAAATTATGGTGCCTCGGACGGACATGGCCTGTTTGTATGTGGATCATACTCGGGCTGAGAATCTAGAAATTATTATTAAGGAGCAATATACACGATTCCCAGTTGCCAAAGGAAGCAAAGACAACATTATTGGGATTTTAAATACAAAGCAATTTTTTCTGCGCTATGAAGCTAACCGAGATATCGATATAACATCGCTTCTCCAGCCAGTTATGTCGGTTCCTGAGGTCATGCCGATCAATAAGCTGCTTCGCAAAATGCAGCAGGAACGCGTTCAAATTGCTATTCTATTGGACGAGTATGGAGGAACGGCGGGGCTTATCACCATTGAAGACATCATAGAAGAAATCGTCGGGGAGATCCGTGATGAGTTCGATGAGGATGAAGTAAAGGAAATTGAATTCATAGAGCAGCAGCGTTATTTGGTTAATGGTAAAGCGTTAATCAGCGATTGGAACGAGATTGCGGGGACTGATCTCGAAAGTGAAGAGGTGGATTCCGTTGGAGGATGGCTCTTTAATCAGAAGCCCGAACTTCCCATTGGAGAGCCGTGGACATATGGAAATATGACCTTCATTATTCGCGAACGTGACGACAATCGAATCCGAAAAATCGAAATTCATACGGATTTGATCGAAAATGAAATGGGAACCTACGGACATGCATAGGCTTGTATAGAACAAGTAATATTCAGTCTATTTTTAGGGGGAGATTGGGCGTTGGGCGATCTAATTAATGCGATCATTATGGGTATCGTAGAAGGCCTTACCGAGTTTTTACCTGTTTCATCGACAGGCCACTTGATTTTAACAGCTGAGCTGCTAAATTTCACGGGTGACCGAGCGAAAACCTTTGAGGTGGTCATTCAGTTTGGCGCAGTGCTGGCTGTACTTGTGCTGTACCGAAATCGATTTGCAAGTTTGCTTAATTTCAAGATAGGCAAAAATTCGGGGTTGAATGCTCTTCATATTATTATTGCTATGACACCGGCAGGAGCTTGTGCTGTACTGCTGCATTCTTTCATTAAGGGCGAGTTATTCGTTGCAGAAAAGGTGCTGATTGGTCTTGTCGCTGGAGGAATACTGATGATCATCGCCGATCGTGTACGAAAGAAGCCGAGTGCAGAGGAACTGGATGACATCACCTATAAACAGGCCTTTGCCGTTGGATGCTTTCAGGTGCTTGCCTTGTGGCCGGGCTTCTCTCGTTCAGGCTCGACGATATCTGGCGGTATGTTGTTTGGCGTAAGTCAGAAAGCAGCAGCAGAGTTTACATTTCTAGTATCGGTACCGATTATGGCTGGCGCGAGTGGCATTGACCTTATTAAAAGTCGGGAGTTTCTCACCATGTCGGACTTGCCCCTATTTTTAATCGGTCTTATAGCTGCATTTGTCGTGGGCATGATTGCCGTCGTTACGTTCATTAACATGATGAAAAAAATTAGGCTTTCATGGTTTGCTTATTATCGCTTCGCGCTCGCAGCACTTTTTTATTTTATCATTTTATAAATCTAGGCAGCACTGATTTTCGACAATATTGTCGAGAATGATTTTCAACTACATATAATGAAGAGAAAATAGGGTTGGATGATCTATCATTAATTTATATCCAAACGATCATTTTTTCTAATAAATTCGAGAAAATCAGGGCAAATTGCCCTGATTTCTTTGTTTTGTGGGTGAATAATGGTCTTTTGCTAAAAAATAGCATTTTATGGGTGGGAAATCATCGTTGATGGATTTGTCTTATTATGTTAGGTTAATTATTATTGAGTACTTCTGAAGCACTAATTTTTATCAGACTAATAAAACTAATGATGATTTTATGTTTATGAGAGGTGGATATTGTTGCAACTTCAGGTAACGAACAGTCCTTTTAATCAAGAGCAAGTTGACCTTCTGAATCGCCTTTTGCCATCACTAACGGAGTCTCAGCAAATTTGGCTTACAGGCTTTTTGTTTGCTCGTCAAGCATCTGCAGGTCCATTAACTATTAGTGCAGATGTGCAAGCTGTTTCCGAAGGAACAGCTGTAGCAGAGATCATTTCCACTATCAGTCAGCCAGCCGTTTCCCATGAAGTTACTGTACTGTTTGGCTCCCAAACTGGCAATTGCCAGCGGGTTGCAACCAGCTTATCACGTAAGCTCGAAGAACAGGGTCTGCAAGTAACACTTGCTCCAATGAACAAGTTTAAGACGAACAATTTGAAAAAAGTCGAAAACCTGTTTTTGGTTGTCAGCACACATGGTGAAGGTGAGCCGCCGGATAATGCAAAGAGCTTCCATGAATTCCTTTACAGCAAGCGAGCTCCGCAACTAGAAAACGTAAGCTTTTCTGTCTTGTCGCTTGGCGATACCTCGTATGAGTTTTTCTGTCAAACGGGTAAAGACTTTGATCAACGCCTTGAAGAGCTTGGCGCAAAGCGTCTTACTCCGCGTGTGGATTGTGATCTCGATTACGATGAGGCTGTTGCTGGCTGGTCAGCGCAGGTTATCAGCTCATTAAATGATCGTTTGAATGCTGCATCGGGTGTGACCGCAGTTGCCTCGCAAGCTAGCAGTGAAATAACATCAGAACAATCCGCGTATTCGCGTACGAATCCTTTTAAGGCTGAAGTTCTAGCGAATATTAATTTGAATGGCCGCGGCTCTGATCGGGAAACACGTCATTTAGAGCTGTCTCTTGAAGGCTCTAATTTACAATATGAACCAGGGGATAGCCTTGGTATATATCCGGAAAACCATCCAGATCTAGTAGATGCGATCATTAAGCAAATGAACTGGAATTCGGAAGAAATCGTGCCTATCAACAAGAGCGGTGAGCAGGGCTCATTGCGTGAAGCACTACTTAAGCATTATGAGATTACGGCATTAACGAAACCTTTGTTAACGCAAGCTGCAGAGCTGACTTCGAACACAGCTTTGCGTGAGCTGCTAGCTGCGGGACAGGAGCAAGCGCTTAGAAGCTACATCAACGGACGGGATCTGCTTGATTTATTGCAGGATTTCGAGCCTTGGCAAGGAACGGCGAAACAATTTGTTGCTATTTTGCGTAAGTTGCCAGCAAGACTTTATTCCATTGCCAGCAGTTTCAAAGCGAATGAGGATGAGGTTCATCTTACAGTAAGAGCTGTTCGTTATGAAGCTTATGGTCGGGATCGTTATGGGGTATGTTCCGTACATTGTGCAGAGCGCGTACAACCAGGCGATAGCCTTCCGATCTATATCCAACAAAATCCGAATTTTAAGCTGCCTGTTGATTCGGATATTCCGGTAATTATGATTGGACCAGGAACAGGCGTTGCTCCGTTCCGTGCATTCCTTGAAGAGCGCGAGGAGCTTGGCGCAGAAGGGAAATCGTGGTTGTTTTATGGAGATCGCCATTTTGTTACTGATTTCTTATATCAGACCGATTGGCAGAGAATGCTTAAGGACGGCGTCCTGACGAAGCTTGATGTTGCTTTCTCCCGTGATACGGATGAGAAGGTATATGTTCAGCATCGTTTGGAGCAGAAGAGCCGTGAATTATTCGAATGGCTTCAAGCCGGCGCTTATGTTTATATTTGCGGTGATGAGAAGCATATGGCACATGATGTGCATACGGCCTTGTTAACCGTCATTGAGCAAGAGGGCGGATTAAGCGCTGATCAAGCGGTAGCTTATTTGAATGATATGCAGGATCAACAACGTTACCAACGTGACGTGTACTAATAAATAGTTAAAAAACAACAAGAGTACTTGAATGATTGCGAGAGGAGACAGCAACAATGGCGAAAGAACAGTTGGTTAAACCTATCGGTGGACCGCCAAGCGAGGTTGAGCATATAAAAAGCGAAAGCAACTATTTGCGCGGCGCATTGGTAGAAACGATGAGCAATCCGATTACAGGCGGTTTGCCTGAGGACGACAATCGGTTGTTGAAGTTTCATGGGAGCTATATGCAGGACGACAGGGATTTGCGTAACGAACGTGAAAAGCAGAAGCTGGAGCCCGCATTTCAATTCATGATCCGGGTAGTTCTGCCTAGTGGTGTAGCGACATCTGAACAATGGCTTGCAATGGATGGACTAGCGCACAAGCATGGTAACGGAACATTGCGGCTCACGACTCGCCAAACCTTTCAAATGCATGGCATTTTGAAATGGAATTTGAAGCCAACGCTTCAAAAAATCAATAGCGAGCTGATGACGACACTAGCAGCATGCGGTGATGTTAATCGGAACGTTATGTGTAGTCCAAATCCTTTTCAATCCAACCATCATGAGGAAGTAAGCTACTGGGCACGTCGAGTCAATGACCATTTGGCACCGCGTACACGCGCTTATCATGAAATTTGGTTGGACGGGGAGAAAGTAATAGATGGTCAACAAGATGGTGCAGAGGTAGAGCCTATCTATGGACCCGTTTATTTGCCGCGTAAGTTCAAAATTGGATTTGCAATTCCGCCATTTAATGATGTAGATGTATTCTCTCAAGATATCGGCTACATTGCGATTGTGGAAGATGGCAAGCTGAAAGGCTTTAACATTTCCGTTGGCGGCGGTATGGGAATGTCACACGGAGATACAACGACTTATCCGCAACTTGGTAAAGTTATAGGCTTCTGTCCGCCTGAGCGAATTGTCGAGTTGGCTGAGAAGACTGTTATGATTCAACGTGATTATGGTAACCGCTCGGTTCGCAAAAACGCTCGGTTTAAGTATACAATTGACCGTCATGGTATCGATTGGTTCAAAACCGAGCTTCAAAATCGACTTGGTTGGCAGCTTGAAGGCGTCCGTCCTTATCAATTCCAAAATAACGGAGACCGTTATGGGTGGTTGAAGGGAAGCAATGGCAAATGGAATTTGACTTTGTTAATCCAAAGTGGACGTATTGAGGATCAAGAAGGCAACCCGCAGATGACGGGTTTGCGTGAAATCGCCAAAGTTCATACAGGCGACTTCCGTATTACTCCGAATCAGAATCTTATTATCGGTAATGTAAGCAGTCAGAAAAAAAGAAAAATTACAGAGTTGGCTGAGCAATACGGACTTACCGATGGTTCACAGCATTCTGCTCTGCGCAGAAGCTCATTATCTTGTGTTTCATTGCCGACTTGCGGTCTTGCTATGGCGGAAGCAGAACGTTACCTTCCTACCCTTATTGATAAGCTTGAGCCGATTATTAATGAAGCAGGTTTGCGTGACCAGGAGATTAACATTAGGATGACGGGCTGCCCGAACGGCTGCGCAAGACCAGCGCTCGGTGAAATCTCGTTTATTGGCAAGGCACTCGGCAAATACAATATGTATATGGGCGCGGGCTACGCAGGTGATAGACTAAATAAGCTTTACCGTGAGAACATCGATGAAACCGAAATTCTCGATACTTTAAAACCGATCATTAACCAGTATGCGAAGGAACGGGAAACGGGTGAACATTTCGGAGATTTTGTTATCCGTGCAGGTTATGTTAAAGCCGTTCATGATGGTATGGAATTTCATAACTGATTTTGCTAATCATTAAGCAAAAGAAGACTAGGGCGTTATGCCCTAGTCTTCTTTTTTATGGAGAGCGTAAATTCATGGTTTAATAAATGAGATTGACCCGACTCTGTTAATGTGTTAATTTGGTAAAAATCATTAGAGCGGAGCGTGCTTATGGAGAAATCAGCGATATTAATAAAACCATCTATCGAATACCGCGATGCGTATGTATCCTTTTATGAGGATTGGTTAAAAAGCGGAGAAGACATGGTGCCATGGGTAATTGAAAGAGAACCGGCAGATTTTAATGCCTTTATTGATTTTTTATATTCTGAAGATAGCGAATCCAAAATAACGAATAGGGATCATGTTCCACACTCCACCTATTGGCTCCGAAATGAGGACAACATAATTGTGGGTGCGGTTAATATCCGGCATCGATTAAATGAAAAACTTCTCAATCAAGGCGGTCATATCGGTTATGGCATTCGCCCATCTGAGAGAAGAAAAGGGTATGCGAATAATATATTATCAGCTGCTCTGGAAATTACAAAAGAATGGGGTCTGCAAAAAGTTCTAGTGGTTTGTGATAAAGGGAATATCGGCTCAGAAAAAACAATTGTAAAAAATGGTGGCATTCTTGAATCGGAATACATAGAGGAAAATGGCAATACGATTAGAAGATTTTGGATTGAACTATGAATAAGCAATGAAAGAAATCATGACTAACTATTTCTTAGCATTTACAAACCATCAGCATGTTTCCGTCGGGATCTTTAATACTGAAAAAGTGACCATGTTCAATTTCTGATATAATCTCTACATCCTTATCTTGCATAAACTGAAAAGCTGCTTGGATGTCATCGGTATTAAAATGAAACATTGGTGTCCTTGCATGAGAGTCTTTCGTATAGATTTTACTGTCTAAAACAATGTTTTGACCGTTGTTATCCAGAGGGATACAGCATAAATGACCTGAAATAATATCATAGGTAGGCTCCAATTCGAGAATGGAGCAATACCATGCGCGAGCTTTTTCGATATCGCTTACGGCAACAAAGATCGCTCCCACTTTATTCATAATAATCCCCATCATCAAACACTCTCCTTTAATTTTACATTAATTCTATCATGCTTTATAGGTTCGTTTCACTTCATTTTTTACTGCCTAATCATTAAAAAGAGGCTATCCCGAATGTGATATGCTCCCCGAATAGTAGACAGGTGAAATAATAACAAACCTGCTGCTGTGAGGGGAGCATTTTCATGTCTAAAGTTGAATATTGTGCATCGTATACTGTCTACTTGACGGGGTGCAGTTCAGATATCTTATTGTCCTTCATTCACAAACTTCTCGATTCGAGCCTTGATTGCATCACGAACGTTTCGGAATTGATCCATGATTTCTTTTTCCGTGCCTGTTGCCTTTGCAGGATCTTCGAAGCCCCAATGCCATTTGACTACATTCAGATTTGAGATAATAGGGCAGTGCTCATCAGCATGTCCACAAAGCGTAATAACATAATGAGCTTGATTCAATATTTCTTGATCGATAACATTAGAAGTATTCTCGCTAATATCAATTCCAGCTTCTTGCATCACTTGAACCGCTCTTGGGTTCAAACCGTGGGCTTCGAGGCCAGCACTTTTTACAACATATTGTTCACTACCGAGGGAATGAAGGAAACCGTCCGCCATTTGACTCCGACATGAGTTACCCGTGCACAAAAAATAAACCAATTTCTTTTCCATATTGCATATCTCCTTTGAAATCCGTTTAGTGGATGATGTTAAGCCATAAGTAAAGGCCAACTAAAGTTATAAACAGCACTGGAAGCGTGAGTATAATTCCAATTTTAAAATAATACCCCCATGTAATATTCACGCCTTTCTTAGACAGAACATGCAGCCATAATAAGGTAGCTAATGATCCAATTGGCGTAATTTTTGGACCTAGATCAGAACCAATCACATTTGCATAAATAAGCGCCTCTCGTAATACACCATTTGTGTTTGTTCCCTCGATAGCCAGAGCATCAATCATAACCGTAGGCATATTGTTCATAATGGAAGAGAGGATGGCAGCAATGAATCCTGTACCGATTGTAGCAACAAATAATCCTTGTTCAGCTGTCCATTGAAACACTTTGCCGAGCTGGTCCGTGAGACCAACATTTCGAAGTCCGTAAACAACGACATACATGCCGATGGAAAAGACGACAACCGACCAAGGCGCTCCTTTAATGACAGCACTAGTATGGATAGCAGGACTTTTGCGAGCAGCCAAAATAAAGACGAAAGCTGCTAGACCAGCAACAATCGATACAGGAACATGGACAAACTCACTAACTAAGTAGGCAATAAATAATACGGCTAAAACAATCCAAGATAGCTTAAACATGCGCATATCTTTTATCGCATCACGAGGCTGTTTTAGCTGGTTAAGATCATAGTTTTTTGGAATGCTTCTCCTGAAAAGCAAATATAGAACGAGCAAACTTGCTCCTACTGAGAAAAAATTCGGAATAATCATCCGACTGGTATACTCAGCAAAACCAATTCCAAAGAAGTCAGAAGAAACAATATTAACCAAGTTACTGACCACAAGCGGTAGAGAAGCCGTATCGGAAATAAATCCACTTGCCATAATAAATGGCAGGATCATACGATCATCGAATTTTAAAGCTCTAACTATAGCAAGAACAATCGGCGTAAGAATGAGTGCAGCACCATCATTTGCGAAAAATGCAGCGACAGCAGCACCGAGCAATACAACAAAAGTAAACATGAGGTAACCATTGCCTTTTGCAAAACGTGCCATATGGAGTGCTGACCATTCGAAGAATCCAATCTCATCTAAGATGAGCGAGATCAGGATGACAGCCACAAACGCGATTGTTGCGTTCCAGACCATGCCGGTTACATCCCATACGTCATTAAAATCCACAATACCAAAGAGCAGGGCAAGTATTGCTCCACCAGCAGCCGAATAGCCGATATTTAAACCTTTAGGCTGCCAAATAACGAAAATCAAAGTAATAAGAAAAATAAGGGATGCGATAACTAACATGATTCCTCCTGAAACCTTTGTTCATGACAACTACTCTGGAAGCATGGCCCTTAATTGCAGCAGTTCGGGCTCAGCTTTTTTAAATCTTCTCTCATGGATGGGAGCTCGTCTAAGATGTCATGTAAATATGGTTTATCTTCGATATTTAAAGAATAATATATCCATTGTGCACGCCTTGTCTCATTAACTAAACCGCCAACTTTTAATTTTCTCAAGTGCTGGCTTACATTAGGTTGAGTTGTTTCAAGTATCGCAACGATATCACAAACACACATTTCTTGCTCCTTAAGAAGAGCGAGGATAGTAAGACGAGTCTTGTCTGACAATAGCTTCAATGTCTCGGCAAGATTGTCTAACGGTTGCATCATTTAATCACTCCTTTAGGCATCGTCTTGTAATAATAGATCGTTCAAATCTTTCAATATTTATTATACACAGCTGATTGTATAAGTAAACAATTATATAAGTGTTTGCGAATATAAAGACAAACTAATAAATAACTTGCAAATTACAAGTAAATGATATATAAATGGAACAGGGGGAATGAATAATGAACAACCCACGTGAACTACTACAAATGCTAGCAAGGCAGTTTGGACTGTTGAACAAAAACTGCTGCCAGATCAGTGGACTGGATATATCACTCATTCATAGTCATATCCTTTATGAAGTTGATCGCCAGAACATGTCTTCCATGCAAAAGGTAGCAGAGACACTCGGTGTGGATATTACGACCTTTAGCCGACAGGTTCAATCCTTAATAAAGATGAAGTTAGTGAAGAAAACAGCTTCTCCGGAAGATGGGAGAGTGTTTCTACTATCACTGACAACAGAAGGGAATTTTGTGGCGGGCTCAATTGAAACTATGATGAACGATTATTTAGATGAAGTCTTTTCATTTATGAATGAGTTTGAGAAAGAAACTGTCATCCGTTCTCTACATTTACTGAACACAAGCATGCAAAAATCAAAAATGTGCTGCACACCTATGGGGTAATGAGATTACTCCATATCTTTTCGACTAATACTTGCAAAATGCAACTAATGTTTGTTGATTGAGAAGATATTATATGTGAGAAATACGAAGCAATTGTTAAGAGAGCAGACCAAGCAGATCTTACTGCGGAATATCATTGGAGGAAAAAATAGCTATGAAAAACATTGAACTCAAACAATCCGTATCTTGTTGTGCCTCATCTTCCAGTAATCAAGAGGTTACAATGCAACAACCAAATATAAAATTGAATAAACTACCTGTAGCAATCATTGGGGCAGGCCCGATAGGCTTAGCCGCAGCAGCGAATTTAGTGGAGCACGGCGAGAATTTCATCCTATTTGAATCCGGCTCACAAGTTGGAAACAATATTTCGGATTGGGGACATGTCCGCTTGTTTTCACCATGGCAATACAATGTAGATAAAGCAGCTGCAAAATTGTTAACCAAAAGTGGATGGAGCGCTCCTTCTCCCGAAGAACTGCCTACGGGTCAAGAATTGTTAGAGAATTACTTGCTACCATTATCTGATCTTCCTGAGATTAGTTCGCAACTCAACCTAAATACCAAAGTAATAGGCATAGGCAGAAAAGATACAGATAAAATGAAGTCAGAACTTAGGGAGATCCACCCGTTCGTGATCTATGCAGAAGTAGATGGCACGACGCAACGATATGAAGCCAAAGCAGTAATTGATGCTTCTGGGACATGGGGAAACTCGAATCCCCTTTATGCAAATGGTGTCTGGACCAATGAAGAACGATCACTAAACAATAATATTTATTATGGGATCCCCAATATTCACGGGAGAGACAAGGAAAGATATATAGGGAAAAGCATCGCAGTGGTCGGCGGTGGTCACTCCGCTATAAATACATTATTAGATCTTGCTCAGCTAAAAGAGACTGATCCGACTATGAAGATTATTTGGATCATGAGGAAGCACAAAGTAGAGGACGCATATGGTGGAGAAGCCAATGATCAACTTGAAGCAAGGGGAGAATTAGGAAGCCGCATTCACCAATTGGTCAATACCAATCAATTGCAGGTGGTTACTCCATTTAAAATCCAAAAGTTAAGCCGTTCAAATGGGAAAATGACGATTAGCGGTAAACACAAAGAGGAGAGCATGGATTTGCACGGAATTGATGAAATTATTGTAAATACTGGTAGTCGGCCAGATTTTTCTTTCTTGCGAGAACTACGACTTAACATTGATCAAGATACAGAAAGTATAGATACTCTTGCTCCGCTTATCGACCCTAATATCCATAGCTGTGGTACAGTTCGTCCTCACGGAGAAAGAGAACTGCGACATTCAGAAAAGGACTTTTACATTGTTGGGATGAAGAGTTATGGTCGTGCTCCAACATTCCTTATGGCTACTGGTTATGAACAAGTAAGGTCTGTTGCAGCTTATCTTTCGGGTGATTATGATGCTGCTTTGAAAGTTGAGCTGGATTTACCAGAAACAGGTGTATGTAGTATTAATAATTCGCCAACGAAAAAAGATGAAAGCTGCTGTTCAACAATACCAAGAGCAAATGACGATGCCTGATAATCAGTGTTTTTTATATAGAAAGTAGTTTGGAACATCATAAGGAGTGGTACCCCCGACCCGCTCCTTATTCATTGACAAAGTCTCGAAAGTATCCCTATAATTTAATTGAACAACTGTTCAATAAATATTTGGAGGGATATGTTATGCGTTTGAAAGGTAGAGTAGCCGTCGTTACGGGTGCGGCATCGGGCATGGGTAAAGCGATTGCAGAGTTATACGCGAGAGAAGGGGCTAGTGTTGTCGTCTCGGATTTGAACATCGAAGGCGCGAAAGCCGTTGCAGCCGGAATTCAAACAAATGGCGGCAAAGCAATAGCAGTAAAAACAAACGTTGCTGACCTCAATGATATTAATGCGATGATCGATACGGCTGTAAACGAATATGGAACGCTCGATATTTTGGTTAACAATGCCGGTATTATGGATAACATGGCGCCTGCAGGCGATGTGGATGATGAAAAATGGAATCTTATTTTCGATATCAATACAAAAGGCGTTATGCGTGCGACACGCAAAGCGATTCCGATCTTCCTGGAGAAAGGAAAAGGAGTTATTATCAATACAGCCTCGACAGGCGGTTTCAGCGGCGCGCATGCGGGCGTTGCTTATACAGCTTCCAAACATGCGGTAATCGGCATCACCAAAAATACGGGCTTCATGTACGCACAGAAAGGCATTCGCTGCAATGCGATTGCACCTGGCGCAACGATTACAAACATCGTTTCGACGATTAATAACGTGAATGAGTTTGGCGCTTCACGAACGAAGGTGACCCAAGGCGTTATTCCGCGCGTCGGACAAGCTGAAGAAATTGCACAAGTGGCACTATTCCTAGCATCCGATGAATCGAGCTTTGTGAACGGCGCGGTTATAGCCGCGGACGCTGGTTGGACGGCAGGTTTCTAAATTGACGATCAGCTCGATAGAGGATGGAGTGCATTTATTTCCATAAGCTGATCGAAAGCACTTAACCCATTCTTGATTTGACTCAAAAGGCTACAGGCAGCTCGGCTGCTTGCAGTCTTTTTTCCATTGCTAATGACACAATTGCCATAAAGTATACAATTCGCAGATAACATTATATAATACACTTCAGATTGAAGTTATTGAACAAACGAGGATCAAATCGTTCATTAAGCGACTCATAGCAATTGTTTAACATTGAGGTGAAAAGAAGATATGAATGAAAATGATTTAAGGGTCATTAAGACAAAAAAAGCATTACATCAATCGCTCTTAGCTCTATTAAAAACAAGAACACTTGAATCCATCTCCGTGTCCATCCTATGCCGCGAGGCTGCCGTGAGTAGAGGCACCTTTTATTTGCATTATGTAGACATCAGGGCATTGTTTGATGAGCATCTGCATTATTTGCTGAAAGATTTGGAAGATTCGTATTACGAGCCATACCGGCATGTTTCACAATTAATCCCGAGCCATCTCGATCCTACGACCATTCGTATCTTCCATCATGTGAAGAAATACCAATTGTTCTATGAGATTGTGTTTGATAAGAAATCGTCATTGTCCTACTATTATTCGTTGTTAGATAAAATAAAAAGCTTAATGCAGAATAGCTCTTCGGTTTACTATTTGGGCAATAGAGATCTTTCTTTACTAGTCGCTTATCAGTCTAATGCCATTATGGGCTTGCTCATTCAATGGAGCGAAGACGGATTTGCTCACAGCCCGGAATATATGAACGAACAGCTCACCTATTTCTTAAGAATGCAGGATAAGGAGTCATTCCCTGAGTAGTAGTTAATTGGAGCAAAAAATCAAATAGGAACTTTCGGTTCTCAGAAGCCTGAAATATCAGGCTTCTTTTTGTTTTTTAGTGCCACACGTGCTCAGCAGCGTGTACTCGCCACTTATACGGTTTGCCCTCCCCATATGCGGGAATTGGAGTCAATGCTTGAAGAGGGTACCTATATACAGAGTGTTCTGAGACAACGTATCACAATGCTGGACCTGCTTGAAAAATACGAAGCATGTGAACTGCAGCTGTTTTTGTGCAAAGTGCTTTTCTTTTTTTGTACACGAAACGTTTCTAATGGTGGGATTTACGCTTATAGTTGGATAAAATATTTGAATCCGATTAAAGAAATCTGCCTACGCAAGGCCAGTAATCGATTTGGATTTTAAAATTACTTTATCTGAACAAATAATTTCTGAATTTTATTTTTTCATGATACGATAAAGAGGTACTAACGCTCATCTTCAGAGGAGTTAGAATAATGTATCCAAAATGTAAAACCGCTGTTATGAGGAAAGGTAGCGGCAAACCAAAACCTTAATCCTTGCAAAAAGCGGGGTTAAGACCTTGGATTTAGCTTTTAAATAGCTTATAATTATCAGATCATAGTAGATAACTTAATCTACAAATAATTTTAATACACTTTGATATGGTTTTATTTGAAACAGAAAAGGTGTGTGACTAGGTCGCACGTTGGCTTAGTGTGACGCCTTAGCAAGAGCGTCAACTTCATTTCTGTAAATTTTAGGGTATAAGGATGGTAATAATGAGCAGCGGAGAAACTAAAACAGACGTCATCCTAATTGGGGCCGGAATCATGAGTGCCACTTTAGGGACACTACTGAAAGAGTTAGTACCAGAATGGAAAATTACAGTGTTTGAAAAGCTCGAAAATGCAGGTGAGGAAAGCTCTAACGAATGGAATAATGCAGGAACAGGACATGCGGCATTGTGCGAGCTTAACTACACTGTCGAAAAACCAAACGGATCTATCGATATTAGCAAAGCTGTCGAAATTAATGAACAGTTTCAGCTTTCAATGCAGTTTTGGTCTTATCTTGTAAACAGCAAGTTGATACGTAATCCGCAGGACTTTATCATGCCATTGCCTCATATGAGTATGGTACAAGGGGAACAAAATGTATCGTTTTTAAAGAAACGTTTTGAAGCGATGTCAAATAATCCTCTATTTCAAGGGATGGATTTTTCTGATGACCCTGGAAAACTGAAGGAATGGATTCCGCTTATTATACAAGATCGTCAATCGAATGAACCTATAGCGGCAACCAAAATCGACTCTGGAACTGATGTCAATTTTGGTGCTTTAACGCGCAATTTGTTTGACCACTTAAAGAGTAAAAACGTAGATATCAAATACAAACATAGCGTTAATAATATTAAACGTACGAGTGACGGCTCGTGGGAATTGAAAGTACGAAACGCCAGCGGTAATGTCGAACGCCATACTGCAAAATTCGTCTTTATCGGAGGCGGAGGCGGAAGCCTGCATTTACTGCAAAAATCCGGTATTCCTGAAGGAAAACATATTGGTGGATTCCCGGTAAGCGGGATATTTATGGTGTGTAATAATCCTGATGTGATAGCGCAGCATCATGCAAAAGTATACGGCAAAGCTAAGGTTGGAGCTCCTCCAATGTCTGTTCCGCATCTTGACACAAGATTTATCGACAATAAAAAATCGTTGCTATTTGGTCCGTTTGCCGGCTTCTCACCAAAGTTTTTAAAAACCGGTTCAATGTTTGATTTAGTAACTTCCGTAAAACCGGATAATCTCGTAACGATGTTGTCGGCAGGTGCAAAAAACATGTCATTGACAAAATACCTGATCGAACAAGTTATGTTATCGAAAGAAAAGCGCATGGAAGAGTTGCGAGAATTTATCCCTAACGCCAGAATTGAGGACTGGGATTTAGAAGTAGCGGGCCAGCGTGTGCAAGTTATCAAAGATACTGTAGCTGGCGGCAAAGGTACACTTCAATTTGGTACGGAAGTTATTAGTGCCGCTGATGGCTCGATTGCAGCATTACTAGGTGCTTCTCCAGGTGCTTCAACTGCTGTTCACGTAATGCTTGAGGTATTTAAAAAATGCTTCCCGCAACATATGAAAGAGTGGGAACCGAAAATTAAAGAAATGATTCCTTCATATGGCGTGTCACTAATGGAAAATCCAGAGCTTCTGCACGAAATTCATACTTCAACAGCAGAGGCGCTTGGTCTAAGCGAAAAAGAGCTAGTCACTAGTTAATTCTTTGCATTTAGAAACAAAGGTTTTAAAAAATACAATATCATTAAAAATAAAACACAGAATCTTTAATCTATCTATAGATTAAAGGTTCTTTTTTTAAAAAATTCGAAGTTAGAGCTGCTATGTTGAACATTAAAAACCGTATCATAAGAAAAATCCGTTCCTTACAACTGAATCCTGCAAATACTATTTACCTTGCAAAGTATTTAGAATCTGACATTTAATTTATCTAATAGGATATATTCATTGGAGATCGATCCGATTATTGATGGAACACTTCAAATGCCGCGTCATACGCGGCATTTTCTATTGATAGGGATCTCGTTATAATGGGAAGAGGGATTACAGAAAGGAATGAAATCATCATGAAAATAATTGTTATTGGGGCGGGAATTGCTGGAGCATCAACCGCATACCAATTGGCTAAGCAGGGAGCAGATGTCCTCATCATCGATCGGAAAGATGAAGGACAGGCTACGGATGCAGCTGCCGGCATTATTTGTCCTTGGCTGTCGCAGAGGCGCAATAAGGCATGGTATCGGCTTGCGAAAGCGGGGGCGCGTTACTACCCTGTGCTAATTGAAGAGCTTGAAAGCGAAGGGGAAACCGAAACCGGCTATGCCAGGGTCGGGGCCCTTAGCATACATATGGATCAGGAGAAGATTGACAAAATGGAAGAGCGAGCTTACAAACGTATGGAAGATGCGACAGAAATCGGTGAGATTACCCGGCTTGATGAACATAGGACCCGTGAGCTCTTTCCGCTGCTCATGGAAGGATATTCTTCCATTCATATTAGCGGAGCCGCTCGTGTCGATGGTCGGGCGCTGCGTGATGCTTTGCTTCGAGCTGCACAACGGAACGGTGCTGAGCTTATATACGGAGATGCTAAGCTTGAATTTCAATCCAACCGTGTAACGGGCGTAACGGTTGGGGCAAATCGCTATCCAGCTAATATGGTTATCGTTTGTGCGGGAGCTTGGGCGGGATCGTTGCTACAACCTTTGGGCATTGATTTTAAGATAAGTTATCAGAAAGCGCAAATCATGCACTTGCAGGTTCCAGACGCTAAACAAAATACAGGAAACTGGCCGGTCGTTATGCCGCCTACCGATCAATATCTGCTTGCATTTGAAAAGCAGAAAATCGTGATAGGGGCGACTCATGAAAATAATATTGAAGGCTACGATACAAGGATCACGCCAGGCGGAATGCACGAAATTTTAAGCAAATGTCTTACATTGGCACCTGATCTGGCTGATAGCACGTTCCAGGAAGTAAGGGTGGGCTTTCGTCCCTATACAGCCGATTTTCTTCCGGTCATAGGCGCACTTCCAGATTGGGAAGGACTTCTTGCGGTAAACGGTCTTGGGGCCTCTGGATTGACGATGGGTCCTTATATCGGAGTCCAATTGGCTAAGTTAGCACTAGGAATGGAATTAGATATCGATCTAACCGATTATAACATTCGAAAAGCCATTAGCTGACCTGTTGGTAACAAAAGTGTTTTGCTCGCCTGCAAAAAAATATTTATTTTAAATCAAACCTATCATTCCTCCGCAGCGTTATCTCTACATGTAAAGATCATAAAGGAGGAATTATTAATGCTTACACGATTAAAGAAACTGTTTTTGATTACTGCAATGAGTACGACAATCATTGCCGCTCCACTTGGTTCCGCGTCTGCAGAAGAAATGTCGTCCGCGATCAAGTCCGATGCTGATACGGCATTTGAACTTGGGCTGCTAATTGGAGACGGCACGGGCGTGGATACTGCCTATTTGAGTAAAGCGTCAACGCGCTTGCAAGCTGCTATCATCTCGCTCCGCCTTAACGGAGAACTGAAGGAAGCGCTAGCATTTACAGGCAAATCTAATTTTTCCGACGCTGCACAGGTTGGCACAGCCAATCAATCCGTTCTGGCCTACTTGAAAAGCAAACCGGAGATAGGCTGGCAAGGAGCAGGTAACAATCGTTTTGAACCAAACGCAGCGATCAGCTCCCAGCAATTTTACAAGGTAATATTAGAGAACCTCGGTTATAAATCCGGATCAGACTTTACATACCAACAATCGGAAACATTTGCAGCTTCGCATGGCTTGAAAGAGATTGCTGGCAAGTCGTCGCTGCTGAATGCACATCTAGCAACATCTCTTGTCGAAGCGCTGTCTGCCAATACGAAGGACGGCATGCCGTTCTTTGATACGCTGCAAACGAGCGGAGTCATTGCTCCTGAGTCAACATTGCCGCAAGGTGAGCGAATTGGACTTGGGCAAAACGACAAGCTCGGCAAGTATTTTACGGATAAAAACGGGCGTGCGCTTTATTTCTTCACGAAGGACGCGGAGAACGTTAATTCCTGTCAAGGAGATTGCTTGAAGAATTGGCCGATCTATTACGATGCCAATCTTCAAATACCGGCTTGGCTGAATAAAGCTGACTTTGCCGTTATTACTCGCACTGACGGCACGAAGCAGTTAACTTACAAAAACTGGCCGCTCTATTATTTTGTAAAGGATAGCAAGCCTGGCGATGTAACCGGTGAGGGCGTAGGGGGAGTATGGTTTGCGGCGAAGTCGGATTACGCGATTATGCTTGGCACCTCGAAGGAAGCAGGCAACTATTTGACTGACGATTATGGCAGAGCACTTTATTATTTTGACAAGGATACATCTGGAAAAAGCGTTTGCGAAGGCGATTGCCTCGTCAATTGGCCTGCATATTCATCTTCAAGCGTTAGCGTACCATCTACGATTAAAGGAAGCGATATCGGAACGATTACCCGCTCGGATGGAAGCAAGCAAGCTTCATTCAAAGGGTTCCCGCTCTATTATTTTATAAAAGACAAGGCACATGGAGAATTGAATGGTCAGGGCGTCAATAAAGTCTGGTATATTGTTAATCCTGCCAGTTTTAATGGAACGACTGCATCGACAACGCCAACCGCACCGACTGTTAAGACCTACAACATTGATATTAAAGAGTACTCCTTTGGCAAGGAAGCTCTTACCGTGGAAGCAGGCTCCAAGGTCATCTTCACTAACTACGACGAGATGAAGCATAATGCGGTTGCTTTGGATGGATCCTTCGCCACTCCTTTGCTCGCTAAAGGCGATACCTATACGGTAACTTTTGACAAACCAGGTACTTATAATTATTTCTGCGAGCCGCACAAGTCTTTCATGACTGGTCAAATCATCGTAAAGTGAGCGTGAAGACATGCGAAATATAACTTTTGGATGTTTGATGCTAATCCCGCTTCTCCTCTTCTTATCGGGCTGCGGGGCTCAGGTGGCAAACAAGAATGCTGCCCATAATACAATGGATATGACAGCTGCTCCAAAAAGTACTGAAACTTCTGATGAGCATGCAGAAGATGAGGGTGATGGGGCGGGAAATACGACTTCATCTCCTAGTCCAACGGATGCTGTCTCCCCAGCGCAGGAGCCGGTTGAAACGGAAAAGCCGAAGGAGACGGAAAAGCTTGAAGCAACGCAGAAGCCGGCTGCAACGGAGAAAGCGACAGAAGCGACGCCAAAGGCTACTGCGGCTCAGCCTAAGTCTACGCCTAAAACACCGGTCAAAACGGTGGAGCCGATAAAAGACAAAGAACAGCCTTCTGACGCGGTGACCGTTCATACGGTTGAGATTACGAACTTCGCCTTCTCACCGGATAAGCTCGAAATCTCGCAGGGTGATATCGTTACCTTTATCAATAAGGATGAGGTAAAACATTCTGCAACTGCTGATAATGGGCAATTCGATACGGAGCTGCTTGCCCAGGATGAAAGCAAGAAGGTTACCTTCTCAGATGCAGGCGAGTTCGGCTACTATTGTATACCTCATCCTGGTATGAGAGCGTCAATCGTAGTGAAGGAAAAATAATTATCTTTTATAAAAAGATTAGGAGCAGCTGTTTAAGGCTGCTCCTGTTTCTGATAACATAAAAAAAAACAAGCCTGTTGTGGAGGCGCAATGTGATGCTTAATCTTACCGATCAAGAACTCATGCAGCTAATTAGAAACGGTAAAAATAAAGCGCTGTCCGTTCTTTATGACCGGTATGGCGCTTTGGTGTATTCCTTCGCCATCAAGGCGGTTCGGGATGAGCCAACCGCAAGAGATATTTCACAGGCGGTATTTATGCGTCTATGGACTACAGAATCGGAATATGACCCGGATAAGGGGCGTTTTACAAGCTGGCTCCTTACCATTACCCGCAATATAACGATGGATCATATTCGAAAACAAAGAAGGGACGCTTCCGGTCTGGTACAACTAACAGAGGAACGATTTAATGAATTGCCTGATCAATTGAGCCTTTCACCCGAGGAGCATGTTGTTAGGCATTCCTTAAGGGAACAAATTCAGCAGGCATGCAAACATTTATCTACATCACAGAAAACGCTGATCGAGCATTTTTATTGGCAAGGCTTTAGCTTAAGAGAGCTGGCACAGCTGTATGATCAGCCACTCGGAACGGTCAAAAACAGACTTCATCAGACTTTGAAAATATTGCGAAGGCATCTTGCAGCAAAGGGGGATCTTTAAATGAATGACGAAGCATACAGCAGCGATTGCGATTTCATACTCGATTATCTTTCTGATGCTTGCACCGAAGAGCAGAAGGAAGCATTCGAACGTCATTTGACTTATTGTGATTCTTGCAAGCAAGAGCTGGCCGAATTACAAATCGTATGGGAGGAGCTTCCCTTAGATATGGAACGAATTGAACCTCCAAAGGATTTAAAGGAGCAAATTATGTCTGCTGCCAAAGCAGCGCCTAAACACCATAAAGCACGGAGTGAAAGAAAGCTATGGAAGCCAGCAATTGCCGTAGCAGCAGCAGCGCTTATTTTTGTCAGCGGCTCGTTATGGGATAATCCTTTCATTAAAAATGAGGAAACACGATTAGAGTTAATTGAAAATGCTTTATTTGCTCCAGCATCCGAGATTGTACAAATTACGATGCTAAAGGCGGAATCCACTGAGAAGAAGCATGCGTATGGCGTCGCATGCATTGTCGACAATGGAAAGAGCAAGCAGTTTGTAGTCTATGTCTTCGGAGCCGAAGAAACGAAAAACGAGGAAGCATATCAGGTTTGGCTTGTCCGAGAAGGCATTCGAACGAGCGCGGGCACGTTCCGCGTCGACGAGAAGGGAGTAGGGCTGCTCGCGATGGGAATAGAGTCTGATCAATTAATCTATGATAGCATCGGTATCACTCTAGAGCCTGATGAGAATGGCGATCAGCCGCGCGGGACTAAAGCTTTCGGAATGGATACCGGTTCTGATTCGGTAAATACACTATAGCTTTAGAATGAATGAGCTGTCTCACAAGGTTATCGACCTTGAAGGACAGCTTTTTTTATATTTACGCGTAAATTAGTATGGTCCAGAATAATTGTCGATAATTCGAATATCTTGACAAATCTTACTGTAACTAATATCATTACAGTAAATAAGAATGAATCGAGGACAAAACATGAAATGTAAAATCAATCGAAATGCAGCAAATGTCTTAAAAAATATGTTGAGTAGTAAAGAATCGGATGGGAAGATGATTCGTGTTTTTATTACGCAGAATCATGGAGAGCATGCTCATTATGATATAATGCTGGATACACCTACTGAACATGATGAAATCGTAAAAACAGACAAAGACATTGAAATCGTATTAGATAAACGTGAAGCCCTTTTAGATGGGGTTTGGATTCAATTTTTTTATGTGCCTGAAGAAGGTTTTTTCATAACAAACCCTTCTACAGGTTTTCATGACAAATAAGGGTATGAAACAATAACTTAATATTGACATACAGGCAGCCGACTATTGTGGCTGTTTTTTTTGTCAAAAAACTAATGGGCAGATTTGGTTAAATGGACTTATGAGTATTCTTATGTGTATGTAAGATTCGGCGTGATTGGCAAGTGAAATGTCACTTTCTGCTAGTTACAGAGCGAAATGGGAGAGGTACTATAATTGCAGTCTCATCAACGAGGCAGGACACACAATCACAACCAAAACTAATGAATATGTAAGTAGCTAAAGGAGGCCCATAAGTATGAAGTCTCATACTTCTGACCGTATTAAAATCCCACAAGGATTTTGGGCAGGATTACGTCAATTAGGGATTGCCGCCCACGACGTAGCTCGCAAAGCACGACTGCCACTCACCATTATTACTGAACCAGTAGTCACCACCGCCCAATATTTCGCGATCTGGCAGGCCTACTCCGATCTCATTGGTGACACTGCCAAAGGAATCATCAATCTTGCGACCGTCTTTGAAACAGCGAAGTACCCACCGACCGTCTTGGCGACTTACCACGCTCGTGACTACCGCGACGCCCTTAACCGAATGGCTCGGTACAAACAACTTTGTCCCCCCGAAAGCTTACGTATCACCGAGGAGGGCGAGCACTGTACAATCGAACTGGAATGGCTGGATACCGAGCAACCCGGTCCGCCTATGCTGGTTGGTATCACGTTGGCATGTCTTCTAGAGCTTGGGCGCCGGGGCACAGGTAAACCTTTGACGGCGCAGTTGGTCGAATTTTCGCACTCAATGGGCGATGTACTGGCCCTTGAAGCTTACTTCGGCTGCCGTATCCGGATTGGTGCAAAATACAACCGGTTAACGCTTCATCGAAATGATCTGGACCGCCCCTTTGTCTCGTACAACGAAGAGTTGCTGGAGATCCTGACTCCTGCTTTGGACCGATCGTTGGATGAAGAGCAGCGCAGCCGATCAATTACCGAGAAGGTCAAATGGATTATGAAACGTAGCCTCACAGGAGGGCGCCCCGACGTTCAGGCTATTGCGAAGGAGCTCAGTATGAGTGATCGTACATTGCAGCGCCGGCTTGCTGACGAAAACACGAGCTTCAAGCATCTATTGACACAAGCTAGACATGAACAAGCACGAGAGTACTTGGCAGACCCCTCGCTCGATATTAAAGAAGTGGCTTTCTTGATTGGATATGAAGACCAGAACTCTTTTTACCGCGCCTTCCGCCTTTGGGAAGGTAATACACCTTCAAATTGGCGTTCTGAACATTTAAGTACAAACTCGATATCAGAAGGACAGTTAGGCATGCCGACTATTCATTAGTAGAATTATGAGCCTAACCCATTCTAAAGAGAGCTAGTATTTACTGGGTTTTATCATTTGGCGTGTTAAACAAGAACTTTGGCGTAATAGGCTAGTTACTGAACAATCCAAACAAGGTAATATAATCACTATCCGAAAGACAGGAGCGATTTTAAAGGCCAGCTGATCATGACATCGCTTTGAAGAGGAGAAATGTATTATGGATATGGGATTGAATAATAAAACAGCTTTAGTAACAGGTTCAACGAAAGGTATTGGTAAAGCAATTGCCATTGAACTTGCCAAAGAAGGTGTTAATGTACTAATTAATGGACGAAATGATGAAGAGGTAGAACGAAATGTAAAGGAAATTAAGTCAGATTTCCCGGCTACCTCTCCTCAAAATGCTACAGCCGATATTGTGGATATTGGGCAAAGAGAAGCTTTATTTGAAAAATACCCCAATATTGATATTTTAGTTAACAATATGGGTATTTATGAAATGATGCATTATGAGGACGTTGACGATGAAGTATGGGAAAAATACTTCCGTACTAATGTTCTTGCTGCAAATGGATTATCTAAATTTTATTTACCTAAAATGTTGAAAAATGATTATGGCCGTATTATCTTTATTGCGAGTGAAGAAGCAATTATGCCTTCAGGACAAATGCCTCAGTATTGTATGACAAAATCAATGTTATTATCATTGTCAAAAAGCTTATCTAAATTAACAATAGGAACAGAAGTTACAGTCAATTCGATCATGCCAGGACCAACACTCTCTGAAAATGTGCATCAAATAATTGAAGGTATGTACCCTAATGAAGATATGACTTTTTCGGAAAAAGAGAAAGAATTTATGACTACAAACCTACCACAATCTGAAATACAGCGATTTATCAAGCCTATTGAAATAGGTAGACTAACTACATTTGTATGTAGTCCTTATGCATCCGCATTTAAAGGTTCTCCAATCCGTATGGATGGGGGAATGATACCGACTATTTTTTAACATTTTTTCAATTTCGAATATTGTATATAGGTTTTACAAATGTATAACAATAGGATGCTCCAATACTATAGTATTGGAGCATCCTATTGTTTAATATATCTACGAGGGATACTTGATAGGATGAAGAAGAGTCGACACTCGAACATGGATGTCCCTGTTGAATATTAAAAAAGGAAGTGCTCCTTCAATGTCGAATGAAAGGGTATACATTCTGCTGAAAAGAGGCTAACAACACGTATGCTGCAAAATTGGAAAAAAATATTACTTCTAGCCATTCCGTCACTAGTGTCCTTCGCCACCGCTACCGTGACGGGAACGATCAATCTGATTCTGGTAGGTGATCTCGGATTCCTGATTATCGCCATCGTCGGCGTCTCCAACATTATTATGTATAACGCTTTTGCAATTTTCTCCGGAATCGGACATACGGTGAACTATCTGGTTGCCCAAAATTATGGTTCGAACGATATGCAGAAAGGGATCCAACGGACGTATCTCGCATTTTATTTATGTCTGATCTTTGCGGTGCTGACCGCCGTCGTGGGCTTGTTGCTCTCCGATGATATCCTGCGGTTGACGGGAGGCTCAGCGGATCTCGTCAGAGAAGGCACTGATTATCTTGAACTCCGTTTCTTTGCGATGTCCTTCGGGATCATCAACTTTGTGTTCCACGGATTTCTGCGCGGGATCGGGGCGACCCGGCTGTCTATGGTCATCGCGCTGATCAGCAATCTAATCATAATCTTTCTTACATACACGCTTACATTCGGGAATTGGGGTTTTCCTGAACTCGGTCTGACCGGAGCAGGAGCAGCGGTGCTGGTCGGTGAAGCGGTTCAACTGCTGGTGTGTGTGATCGTCTTTTATTTCGTACTGCATAAGCCGTTCAACACAAGGCAACTTGTGAAGTTTAACTGGCCGGAAATGAAGCTGCTGCTGCAGGAAAGCGGCAAGCTGGGTGCGCAGGAGTTCTCGCTCAGCCTATCGATGTTCATCTTCACCGCCTTTGTAGCCCGGCTGGGCGATACGGCGCTGGCAGCGAACGAGGTAGCACTCAGCGTCATGGCGTTCGGCTTCATGCCGGCATTCGCCTTCGGTGCAACCGCTACGATTCTGGTCGGCCAATATGTCGGTCAGGGCAAGGCTCACCTCGGAAGGAGAGCCGGGACGGATACGGCGATCCTGGGATCAATTTTTCTGATCATACTCGGTACGGTAGAGACATTCCTGGCCGGACCGATTGCGCGGTTATATTCCTCCGATCCAGCCGTCTATGAAGTGGCGGCGTTTCTGATTATGATCTCGGCGTATCTACAAATTTTCGACGGACTGCTGAATTTTTACGCGGGCGGATTACGGGGGCTCGGGGATACGACATTTTTGCTCAAAATATCGCTGGCCGCCAGCTGGCTGCTGTTCGTGCCGCTTGCCTATATCTTCATCAATGTGTTGGAGTGGGGAAGTGTGGGCGCATGGCTGGCATTATATACGTTCCTTATGGTCATGGGGGTGTCGATCATGCTCCGGTTTTACCGGACAGATTGGTCCGCGGTCAAGCTGAAAGAAGCATCACATGGTTAATGATTCGAAATAGTACCTGCGTTGTTACGCTACCGGGAAAGAGCGTTATAAAGATAAAAAGAGCAAGCGCTGCGTCAGCGTTTGCTCTTTTTAATGAAATAGTCCGATATTCAATTAAAGAATTTCATCAATGGATCGGTTTTTTATGATATTAATAACAAAAAATCCTAAATCATCATAACTCATTGTATTTAATTTTTCTTTGAAATCCTTTGGAATAGCCTCTTTTTCAAAAATTCCTTTGATAATATCAATGACCAATTCAACTCTAGCCTGATGTCGGTCCTTAGTGTCAATGCTCATTCATTTATTCTCCTGTTCTAGATAAATGTCCTTCTCACTTGGCTATACCTATAGCGTAAATTGATGATTGCCGATTTTCTTGGTAGCTGTACGCGTCTTGAACCAAGTCGATTTAGAGATTACCGGATTAAAGTAGAACAATGCATTGCCGGTGGGATCCATCCCTTTTACAGCAGCTTTAGCCGCCTTGAATGCCGTTTGATTGGGGATAAGCCAGTACTGTCCGTCTTTTACGGCTGAGAAAGCATTTGGCTCCATAATGACTTCTTTCACTGTTTTCGGAAACTTTGAAGACTGGAGGCGATTCATTACGACCGCACCGACCGCCACCTGACCTTTATAATCTTCCCCTCTGGCCTCGGCATAGATGACACGTGCTAGCATGGAAAGCTCTTTTTTGTTGACCGACAATTTTTTGAGTTTCGCCCATGTTTTCGGACCTACAACGCCGTCACTCTGGAGCCCATTATTTTTTTGAAAACGTTGAACCGCGTTGCGGGTGCCCTTACCAAAATTTTTATCTATGGGCAAATTGTAATAACCGGTCGTCTGAAGCCGAAACTGCAGATCCGGAATGTTCTGTCCCTCGCTGCCGAATTTCAAGACAGGAGAAGCATCTACTTTGTGATTTGCTGCAGTTGCGGTAGCGAGTACGAGTACAGCGAATAGAGCTAGAAATTTCTTCATGATGATTAAATCCCTCCGTGTGCGAATAATTGGTAAATTATCGAATGGCTTAGAGCGTTTATTCTAGCACAGCTTGAATAGGATAATCTTGTTAAGATTTTCTCATATACGTCCCCCCTGAAAGAATGGAAATGCATCGAATTATTATTATATTAACGATATGTAACTACTAAAAAATAATTTAAAATCGCAGATCACGGATAGTAGGAGTGTACAATGCAGGGTGATATTGAATTAGCAATGGAAAAAATAGAGCAGCTTAATTTTCGTAATCAAAGAGCTATGATGGAATTAGTAAAAAGAAGTCTAAAATTAAATGATGATGAATTTACTAAAGAATTGCTTGTAGCTTACGCTCATCAAAACCCCATACATATTTTAGAGGTATCCGTTGCTCTACAATATGAAGAAATCATTAAGGCGCTTCCAGATAAATTTGCTTAGTCACGGAACAGATTGTCTAATAAGCTGCTCATTTAGTTTTGTCCACTATAGTGTAAGGTGAATAGAACGAGTCAATAAAGTTGATTGATTATGACAACGGGTAACGATAGTTTAATACAAACAGATTAAAAACCTCTCATTAGAAGCAAACCTAGATTTATTAGGACTAATAGGAGGTTTTATTTTGAATATAGATGAATAGTGGAGACTGAAAACAGCCGATAAGCAGATTCAGGGGTTTAGTCCAAACACACTAAAAGCATACGCATTACAGCTAAAGATGCTAGTTTCGGAATTTGTGATCTTGATATTTCTGAAGTTATTCTTCAGTTGCTTTCAGTTTCTGGGAAAAATAAGTTATAGCCGTGTCGATTTTGTTAACTACCGTTCGTCGTATGAATAGAGGCACAATTCATCACATCTTAAGGAGGATGAAAAATGAAGTTTCTGTGTTTGGGATACTTAGATCATGAGAAAATGGATGCCCGTCCGGAGAAGGAGATCAATGCAGTGATGAGTTTATGTCAGCCTCACCTAGAAGAATTCTATAAAAGCGGCCAAGTAATTATGGATGCTGGCCTGGCCTTAGAATCAAAATGCTTGCGCCATGAGAATGGGAAGGTGACGATTACGGACGGTCCCTTTACTGAGACTAAGGAGATGATAGGCAGCGTATTCCTCATAGAAGCACAGGACATGGAAGATGCCATAAGGGTAGCTTCTCTTCATCCGACTACGCAAGTGGGGGCGGGTCAGCAGTTTGGCTGGCGCCTAGAGATCCGACCGATTCATTACTTTGAAAAGAAAGAACAGCAGGAGTAGTCTCTGATTCTCTCCACCTGACTCATCATGATGGAGCTCTCAATATCGTTCGCTAACGGGCAGGATAACGCAACTTACCGTGCGATTTTTACATCTATGCAATCTGAATTGAACAAATGGAACACCATAGTTCAAATACTTTAAGGCTGCCGCACGGCAGCCTTTTCTTAACGAATGGGAAGGATAGTTATAACTTGAATCATGTGGTAAAATATGGTTCGAGGACGAATTTTATGGGTTCACGGTTGATGCATTTAATAGTTGGTGAGATAGTCGCTTCTAGCCTCGATGTTATAAAAAACAAAAGAGATTTTTTAATTGGTTCCATTGCGCCTGATGCTGCTTTCTCGTTCGAAAGGAAAGTTATTACTCATTATTTCGAAGGAGATGTAGACAAGAGAACTAGGCGGGTAAACTATCAAAGATATATTGATACATACTTATCAGATAGTAAAGATGATTAATATTGAACTAACAGGCAGAATAGCTTAATTAAATGATACAATTTCAAAAAAATAATTGTACATCCTGACCAAGAGTGGACAATAATTATAAAGGTAATCACTCTAAGGAGGCTGCATGGAACTGTTCGAGTATTTGAAAGGGGTATACGAAGCTTGGATCGACTTTCCCAAAGGAGAGGGCACCAACATCACTAACAAATACCGAATACAACGATTCCTTGGCATTGGCAGCTACGGGTTAACCTATATATGTCTAGATGTGGATTCCGGCCAAGAGGTAGTTCTGAAGCAAGCCAAGCCAAGCAAGGGGAAGGTCGGTCGAGATTTGTTGTACCGGGAGATTGATGTTCTGGGGCAGCTGCGACATCCTTCGATTCAGAGATGCTTGGCGTCGTTCGAATATAAAGACCAGTTATATATGGTAACCGAGCACGTGAAAGGGCAGACGGTGGAGGATTTGATTTTCGAGCGAGGTGTGGTGTTTTCTGAAAAAGAAGCTCTTTGTTTCGTTCGCAGATTGATGGAGATTTTAAGCTATGTCCATGAACAAGGATTCGTTCATCTCGATATCCGGATACCGAACGTCATATTGAATGGAGATCAGATCCACCTCATTGATTTCGGCTTGGCCTGTCGCTTTGGGGAGCCGATTCGCACGAAACTCGGATCGGATGACGAGACAACGCTAAGTAGAACCGCGGGGGCTCCAAACGATCTATATGCTGTTGGCCATTTTATTCTTTTTATGCTGTATTCCGGTTATGATTCGTGTACTTTTGAAGTTGAATTAAATTCAGGATGGCAGGACGAACTGACTGTATCACCGATGACCAAGCATATGCTTCGCAAGCTTCTCCAGATCGATCCTCCTTATATGGATACAAAACAGTTTGTGCGGGATTTGGACCATTGGTTGAATCGATGAGTATAAAAAAAAGCCGCTATACGCGGCTTTTTTGATTAGCTAGAGCTTTTATATTTATTTTTGTAGTAGCCGTGGCCTTGGTTTTTGTGTCCGTAACCTTGGTCGGACGAATTCTTGTGACCGTAATGTTGCTTCCGACCGCTGGAGCTGTAGCGATGACGTCCTTGCTTGGAATGTTGGACGGACCCTAATATTTTTTGGAGAAAACGCTTGAGCATTTCTTCATTCCTCCTTTGGCTTTAGTTTTTACTACGGATAACAGGTCATGAGGTTTCCAATTTACTCTTCTGGGCTTGTTGCGCTAACGGGTAACGTTAAACAAACAAGGAGCAATTTGCTACGGCAGCTGCTCCATTTTTTTATTATGCTAACGAACAGGATAGTTCAATCACTTACGCGAATAGCCTTATATTAGGGACTCGAAATTATTGAACTCTAAAAAAGTAGGTGAACTTAATTCTTGAGAAGATGTCTGCTACAAACTTAATGGATTCATTATTTGATCTTTTCATATTTATTAGGGCTGATCCGATAAACCCTTTACTTTTTCAACTTTTACTTAAGTATCAAAGCTGGTTACATGAGGAAACAAAAATTAATGATCGTTCAATTAAGAAGTTATTAAATGAATTGAATTTAGTTGAAGACCATCAATACAAAATGAATATTATCTCAAAACTTAAAAGAATAAGGTTGTACGATAGAGTTCAAAACATAGATCGGGTTTATCAGAGCATTGGTCCGATTAAGTACATATTAGAAAGCTTAATAAATGTGATCGATCAAAAGGATTCAGAAAAAATAAGAATTATGGCAAGTTCAGTCCATAACTACCCATCATTCATTTTAGGTAAGTGCAATTGTAACTCTATAGATTTCTGGAATGATCATATTAGCTACTACAATAGAATTTTTCAAAGTGACTTCATGATAGAATGGAAGTATTTATTTTTTGATTATTACCCGAAGCATGAGCAATAAATGTTGCGCTAACGGGTAACTTAAACGAAATTGACAGAACAAAGGCAGTCAGCCAGAACGTTCTAGCGGACTGCCTTTTGTCATCTAACGGACAGTATTCTTTTAGTGATATTATTTTATTAGTTAAAATGAAATGTATGACTGTGTCACAACGATTAAACGAGTTGCTATATTTTTAAGATTACATTGAAGCAAGAACCCTCTTTTTCATTATCGGTAACAGTAAGCGTACCATTATGCTTTTTTATAATGCTGTCAACAATCGAAAGTCCTAAGCCTGCACCACCCATTTGACGGGAGCGCGATTTGTCAACACGATAAAAAGGCTCAAATATATTCTTTTTATTTTTTTCGGCAATACCGATTCCTGTATCTTTAACTATGATTGAAACCTGTTCTTTACTTAATTTGTGTACATTAACCTCGACCCTACCTCCGTCAATATTGTACTTAATTCCGTTTTCCACAAGGTTGTAAAATGCACGATACAACAAGTCGGTATTTCCAAAAACAATGCTATTATCACAATCTAAGGCCAGCGTAACATTTTTGTCTTTAGCTATGTGAGAAAGCTCTGAAATAATATCCTCAAAAATATCTTTTACGCAAATGCTGCTTTGCTCACCGTTATCGTCCAAATTCATCATATCTAAAAGGTTATCGACGAGTCCTCTCAAGCGATTTGTTTGCTTTTCAATAACGGAAATAAGAGCATCATATTCCTCGTTTGTATGATCCTTTCTCTTCTTAAATACATCAACCTTTGTTTGTAATACAGCAAGAGGTGTCCTAAGCTCGTGAGCGGCACTTGCGGAGAATCTTCCTTGCATCATAAAAGCATTATCCAGCTTATCCGTCATTTCATTAAAAGTTACAGTAAGCTCTGCAATCTCATCCTTTGTAGGCGGCACAGATAATGTTTCAGATAGATTACGCACGTTTATGTTTTTCACTTGACCATTTAACGTATCAAGAGGCTTTAATGCCTTTCCCGAAATATAATAGGTTAAGAAACCCCCGCCAACAATAACTAAAAGCATATAAATCATGCTTTCAATTCTATAATCCGTTCTTGCTTTTTGGGAATCATCAGTTGAAACGGCAGGGGTTAAGCTGCTTGACGGTAATTGAGAGCTTTCATCAACCCGTCCATCTTCGCCGACCTCTTGTGCCGGTAATAATAAAGTTGCATCAATCCTTGTAGCCATTCTATCAGCAGAATAATTAAGTATTAAGGTAAGACCTACACAACAAATAGCTAAAAGTGCAACAGTCATAACAGTAAGTCGCAATCGAATCGACATTTTTTTAAGCATTAAGATCACTGCCCTTTTCTGATAAAAAGTATCCTTCGCCGATTTTCGTTCCAATGGGATCGTGATTTAAAATAGCTTTCAGCTTCTTTCGGAGAGTTGCAATATGAACCCGAATAGCGCCGCTAAAGCTATCCGCACTCTGATCCCAAACATGTTCAATCAGTTCTTCTTGGCTAACCACTCTATCTTTGTTCAGCAAAAAATATTCAAGCAATGAAAATTCTTTTTTTGTAAGTGATATTTCATTTCCATTAACAACTGCAATACGCTTTGACAAATCCACTTGAATGGCTCCGCAGGAATGCATACTGCTTTCTTGCACAAACCTTCGCCTTAACAAATTTCGTATTCTTGCTTCCAACTCGGTAAAATCAAATGGCTTTGCCAAATAATCGTTTGCCCCTATGTCTAAGCCCTGGACTTTGTCACTAACACTACCCCTAGCACTGAGAATAAGTACCTTTAATTCAGGCTTTTCATCTCGTATTTTTGCTAAAACCTCAAGTCCGTCCATTTTCGGGAGGTTTAAATCAAGTACAACTAAGTCGTAATTTACTTCATATAAAAGCTCGTACGCAGTTTCACCATTGTCACAGGTATCAACGGCATAACCATCTATTCTTAGCCCATCTGCAATCGCATCTTGCAAATCAAGCTCGTCTTCTACAATAAGTATCCTCATATGCAAATCACCTCTTTTTTTATATTGTACCGTAAGTATGTGTTAAATCTATGTTAAGCACTTCATTTAAAACAAAAAATCACTTAACAGGGATTTAACATCGTTTGTTTTAAGATGGTTACATCAAGGTTAGGAGGAACAAAAATGGATATTCAAAAACCCTATAAAATGAAAATAAACAACATAGAAGAGAGGAAGTAATCAAATGTTTGAAATTAAAAATATGTCAAAACAATATAATGGCGAATTCGCTTTGATAAATATTTCCTTCACCATGGGAAAAGGATTGAATTTTATAGTCGGCGCTTCGGGTAGCGGTAAAACTACTCTTTTAAAAATCCTCAGCGGTATGGAACAGGATTTTGATGGTGAGGCTTACTATTGCGGTAAGAGCATTAAAGAATTAACCTCCAATGAAAAAAGTTATTACTACAACAATATTTTCGGATTTGTGTGGCAGGATTTTAATTTACTCGAAGAATTAACGGTTTTAGAGAATATCATGTTGCCAATATATTTAAAAAATAATCAAAATCAAAAGAACGCTGAAACGCTTTTAAAAGACCTCAATATCATTGAGCTTGCACATCAAAAAGTGAAATATCTTTCAGGTGGTCAAAAGCAGCGTGTTGCCATCGCAAGAGAGCTTATGAAAAATCCAAAGGTTATTATTGCTGACGAGCCAACAAGTGCCTTGGATGAAAAAACAGCAAAAACAACAATGGATATTCTGAAAGCTATTTCTAAATACAGAACAGTTATAGTTGTAACCCACGATACCAATTTGATTGATAATAAATCTAACATTATACACTTGGATAAGGGAGAATTGATTGCAGCACCACAAGAATTTGTAACTAAAACAGAAAACATTAAATACAATCAAAATCACCGCTTATCTATCAAAAATGCCTTTTCACTTACCAAATCGAATGTAAAAAGTAAATTTGGACGATTTTTAGTATCAACCCTTGCTCTAATGATTTCAGGAATATTATGTCTTACAACTGTAAGCGGGGCAATCGGGGGCAGCAGTCAAGGTGAGTTTGACAAGCTCATTGAAACGTATGGCGAAGGTCTTAAAGATATTAGTTTAGTTGGAAGTTTTATGGATGCGGGAGGAACAGGCGGTAATAAGGAAGAAAAGCCGAACGCTAATGTAACGCAAGATATTGGTGGCTTATATGATAGATATGTAGGCGATGAGCGTATTGACTTTAGTGCTTTTTTACGAGCGTTTGAAGATATTAAAGTTACGCTTAGCGGCAAAGAATATAAAATACAAGGCACAGGCAGTACTCCGTCAATCAATAAGCTGGTAGCAGGAAAAATGCCGACAGGCAAAGAAAACGAGATTGTTGTCCCCGTTCGTTTTGTTGAAACATTGGGAATATCAAACGAGCAAGCTATAGGCAAAGAAATTGATTTTAGCGGCTCTATATACAATTGGGACACTGGTAATCCTATTTCAAAAAACGTAGCCATAACCGCAACGATTGTAGGCGTTGCAGATACTACTGTCTATTATGAATATGAAGGAAAAATGTCAGAGTACTCCGTTGATGACTCTTTCTTCTTCAGCAAAATCGCACTTGATGATATGACAAGACAAGCAGGAATTAAAAAAGACACAATGAATTTTCTTATTCGAGCAAAGACTCCTGCTGATATGATTTCCATTAAAGACGAGCTAAACGAAATAGGTATTGTACCTCTTGGCAGATTTGAACTTGTTGAGGATATTGTTAGATTAAATGAGCAAACAACCGAACAGTCAGGGTCTGCAAGTGTGCTCATAGGAATGTTGTCTGTCGTTATGGTGATTGCCATCTTCCTTATCACAGGTTTTATGAGAAAAAGAGAATTTGCCATTTATAAAGTCAGCGGCTTTAATAATGCTCATTTGAGTCTGCTTAACTTGACGGAAATGATCTCAGGAACCATTACAGCCATTCTGTTAATGCTTGTTACATCACCTCTTATCAATTTGGCTACCAAAGATTTATTCAATACAAATATTCTTAATTCAAAGATGTTGTTTACGGGTGTGCTAATGATTGCTTTAGTCGCTGTTGTGGCTTACTTTTCAACTGCTATTACATTCATAAAAACCAATACAACCACAGCATTGAAGACAGGTGACCGATAATGATTCAGATAAAAAACCTTATAAAAAGATATGATCATTCGCTAATTCTAGATGATACAAGCTTTACTTTTCCAAGCAAAGGACTTATTTGCATTCTAGGTGCATCGGGCTCAGGTAAAAGCACTCTACTTAATATGATTGCAGGCTTTGACAGCCTTTACAGCGGTGATATTACAGTGTGGGGTACTTCAATCAGCAGACTGAACGCAGATGAATTATGTGCATATCGCAGAGAAAATATCGGATTTATCTTTCAAAATTACCATCTCTTAAGCGGATATACCGTACTTGAAAACATTTTGCTTGCTTGTGAGCTAAATACTTCAAGTGAAGAAGAAAACAGAAGAAATGCCAAAGAACTCATAAATAAACTGGGATTAACTGATAAGACTGATGAAAAAATAGAAAATCTTTCGGGCGGTCAAAAGCAAAGAACTGCGATTGCAAGAGCGATAATTAGTAATCCTCGTATTGTGTTGGCTGATGAGCCGACAGGAGCATTAGACCGCAGCAACTCCAATGAAATCATGGAGCTTTTAAAAGAGATTTCGAAGGATCGGTTGGTTATTGTGATTACTCACGATCAACAGGTTTGTAGCTATGCAGATGACGTTATTAATATCGAGAATGGAAAAATTATTGCAAAAAATCTCGATTCTCAAACAGATATTACTACTAATAATAAACTTAGCTTAACTATGGCTAACAAAGGATCTGCGTTCAAGCGAGGGCTTAAGAACTTCAATGTCCATATTTCACGCTATATTGCTGTCAGTCTTGCAATTTCCATAGGCATCCTTGCATTTATGTTATCTTTATCTTCGGATAATATTATGGAAAAATCTATTTCAGATTTTAAGGATAAAAATACAGCCTTTAGCAACGGATATATCAAAGGCGAAGATGATGGAACTGTATATGAGATGCTGAATTCCGATGAACGTATCGAAAATGTTTATTATCAATACAAAATAACGGATGTTACATTAAGGTTAGGTGATAAAACCGAAGTTATGGCAGAAAAATACCCTATGCCAAAGGCTACTGAAAATATGTCATACGGTGTTATGCCAAAAGCAGGTGAAAAGGAAATCACACTTAGTCCGAGCCTTGCTAAAAAGTTTGAAAATAATATCAGTAACTTAATTGGAAAAGATCTTATCTTAAAATATGGTGAAAAAGAATACACGCTTACGATAAGTGGCATTTTTAATGCAGGTTACGATGATTTCTTTGTAAGCTCCGATATTGAACAAGATTTCTATGAAAATATGGATGGTGATAAATCCTATTCAATTAGTTACGATGTAACAGACTTTGAAGATATTGTATCAGTCAGTCAAATGCTTGCTGACAAAAAAATCGATAGTAAAGTTGCAGCCACAGAAGTAGGAGCATTGCAAAGCACATTCAACAGTCTAAACCGTTTGTTCTTGATCGTTTCTATTCTAATTTTAGCAATTGGTTTGTTTATCAGCACAGTACTACTTATCAAACTGCAAAATTCGAGGTACAAGGAATTAGGGCTGCTGTCGGCTTTGGGATTTAATAAAGGAACAATACAAAAAATGATTGTAAGCGAAAATCTGCTTTTATCGACAATGTCGGCTATCTTTAATGCTGTCCTCGTTGGCTGTGTTTATATAATTGGTATGGTCTTCAAATTAGCAATTATTATTACCCCATTACAAATCATAGTATCAATACTTTCCACAGGCGTTGTTGTTATTGTAATTAGCGTAATAGCTAGCCACAAGTTAATCCGTATTGAGCCTGCTGCAGCGTTGAGAAATTAATGCACTATATTTAATTGAGCGCTAAAGGAGCATCGCTAAAAGGTATAGCATAGGTTCATCACGAATAAAAAGATTTAACAGTGATGCGAAAGTAACATAGAGAGCTATTCATCACGCTAACGGGTACGATAGCTAAATAAAACGGAGTTGTTGTGGCGATAGTTGAGAGGCTGAAGGGAGGCTGCCGACATAAAACGGCAGCCTCGTCTCTGGACCGATAATCGGAGTCAAATCCCACTAATCGGCATGCGTAAGATGAACGCCGATTAGCTGGCGCGCATATTAGCCACCAAGTTCTATCAAGAAGGGATCATTTAGCAATGAGTATTTCTCCCACATCTCTAATGAAAACGACAGTATGAAAGGACCTTTGCCGTGGATCATTATCATCTTTCGGATATAAGTCCGGTTGAAACGCTTGGACTGCTAAATCATTATTACTTTCCGCCATATATCACGCTCGCTCACATGTTTCACGCACCCAAAGGCTGGGAAATTAGAAATCGGGAAATGTCGCAGTTTGTTCTGCAATATGTCGTCGACGGCTTCGCTTATTATCCGATCGAAGGGTGCCAATACGAGACAAAGCGGGGAGACCTTCTGTTTCACCGACCGCACGAACGCCACTCCATCCTAACCGTCGATTCCGATCCCTATGTCTGTATTTCGATTGTATTTCACTTCGGCACGCAATCCTTCCCCTTTGACGACTTGTTCCGCGATAATCATCTGCTGGGCAATTATGCGGATCAACCGGTAGAAACATTGCTTTCTCAGATCGTCACGCATTATCGCCAGCCGGGTCTCAATCATCAAATCAGGTGCCAAAGCCTGTTGCTCCAAATTTTTGCTGAAGCTGCGCAATGGGTAGAGACACATGCGAATCAAACGAAAAGCGATGCCCTGCACATGCCAAAACTCGTATTAATGAAAAATTATTTACACGACCATTTTAACCGCGACATTCAAATCAAGGATCTTGAACAGGTGTCCGGCTTAAGCAAGAACTATATCTTGTTCCTATTCCGAAAGCATTTAGGCACATCTCCTATTCAATATCTCGCTTGGATCCGGATCAACAAAGCCAAGGAGCTCGCCATTCACAGCAACTTGTCCATTAGCCAAATTGCAGAAACCGTCGGCTATTCTGACGTACATACCTTCGGACGGATGTTCAAGAAAAAAACCGGGCAGAGTTTATCCCAGTTTTGTTCTAATTTAATTTGCTAATCGACGGATCTAATTCTTATTCAGCTCGCCAGTATTTCTCGTGCGGCACGCGATACGTTTCTGGGCGCTTAGGTTCGGAAACAGCCAGCGCGCCGGAGGGACGGTATTCGTACGGCTTCTCTCCTTGAGCGTATGGCGCCTGCTTCCGGCGTTCGATGCATGCAAGGAGCACTTGTTGTTTGAGCGTCAAATATTCGAGCGTATGCGGCCCGAATTCGACTTCGACTTCCCCGGGCCTAAACTCGTAATAGATCGTGCGGCGCAGCGCATTGCCGTCGCCTTCCGGCGAACCATGGAGCAGTTGGATGTTGTGTAAGATGACATCGCCTGGGTTCATTGGCACGGGTACTGCCCCTTCGAAGTTGAAACCCTGCTGCGAACAACGCAATTGCGATGCTTCGGCATCCCAATGGTTGCTGCCTGGGATGACCCATAGGCAAGATTTTTCGTCTGCGGAATCCAAATAGAAATCAACATTGAATATAGGCCTGGGATCCGTGCAGCCTAACGGTACGGATGCGTCGCGATGCCAAGGAACGCTTGCAGCGTTGTTAGGGACCTTGACGACAAGCGAGTCCCAGGTCGCAATAAAATTATTCCCTTGAAGTTTCTCCACAGTCCTTAAGATAAATGGATGGCCCAAAAGCACCTTGTTGACATCCTGTTTATCGATCACAAACTCCGTGCGCCAATAAACCCGTTCTCCATCATTGCGGATCCTGTATAAGAAATCAGGGTCATTGGCCTCTCCTGCAATCCCTTTCTCCACAAGTTGGAAATTTTGATCCTGCAGCAATTGAAGCTCATCTCCTTGAATGACATTCCGGATGATAAGAAAACCATTGTCGATAAAAAACTGAGCTTGTTCATCCGTAATCACCTCTTGTATACCGGCATCAACTTCTGGAAAATGTAGATTTGACAAACTCATAAAGATTGCCTCCTTGTTAGTTGGAATACCTCCACAATACAGGATCTATTGACAAAAAGATTTAGCCAAAATGAATGTTTTAGTTGCCAAAAGCACTTCTAACTCGCTCTTGACGATCTTATGTAAGTGAACCTATAAGGAATTCATTTCCTTGGGAAGTCCACGACCTTAACACGGTTTTAAAATTAATAGGTGTCCATCAGATCCAAGACTTATTTAGATATGCATTTATCAAGCTGCAAATTCTGTGATTAATCGTGTTAAGATGGAGATATCTCTAAGGGAAAAAGATAGACTTAACTAGATAGAGCCAACTACAGATCCTCTATAGGAGTTGACATCATATTATGATTGTGGAGAATCACCTTATACTTTGGAACCATGCATCGCTGAAAATAATTGATGTGCAGCGAATCAAGCTGTCGATTGGCGAGCATTTGCACATAACCGAGCTCCCGTCGAGCGCTCTATTTTACACGATACGCGGTTGTGCTCGGTTCCTACTGGACGGGGAAGAGCACCTTGTGAAGAGTGGATATGTATGTCACGCCGGTAAAGATACAGTTGTTACGATCATGGACATCACCGACCCTTTAGAATATTATGTGATACATTATAAGGCCTATCTACCGCTTCCGTGCAGCCAAGATCTACTTCAATTGCTGACTAGCACGGAACCGTTTGAGATCCAATATGGTTTTGTGGTCAGTCATGCGGCTCAGCTACTCATATCCTTGTCTCGTATGGAGCAGGAATGGGACCAGCCGGAAGCCTTGGCGAAGCTACAGGTGAAATCGTTATTTTATCAGCTCATATGCGAGCTGATGGGACAACTGCAGAACCAGCGATTGGAGCAGGCTTCACCGGATATCGTGCTGCAGGCTGCCAGATATATGGATGAACACTATACCGAACCGATCACAGCAGATACACTTGCCACGCTATTGAATTGCAGCTCGCGGACAATGCAGCGGATGTTCAACAAGCGGCTGGCTCTTGGGCCAATTGACTACCTAATGCAGATCCGTATAGACAAGGCCAAGGAATTACTATGTCGTACGAATGCAGGGCTCAAGGATATCGCCGAAGCAGTCGGTTATGTGGACAGCTACTATTTCAGCCGATTATTTAAGCGTTACACGGGCGTTTCTCCAAGCACGTATCGAGAATCGATGCATCAAGCCAGAGGTGATGAACCGGAGAATATTGCTGTAATCGCACCTAATCTGGAAACAGGCAGCAGCGCAAAGAAGGTGCCGTCAGATCCACTGGATGCTGTTATCCGTCGCTCACTGCGGACGATCATTCATCTTAAGGGCGAGCTGCTGCTCCAGCGGCAGCCTGAGAAAATTGCTGTTCTGGATCCCCAGTTTATGGACCATATGCTGGCTCTAGGTGAGCAGCCGGCGGGCAGTGTCAAGGTAACCGGAGATCTTAGTAGTTTTCCTGACTTTCTGATCGGCAAGTTGAACGCGGTCCAGCCCTTGGGAACGTTGGATGAACCCGATCTCGAAGCACTGCGTGCTTTGGCGCCCGATCTGATCATTTGCACCGAGTTCCAGAAGAACATTTATGAAAGCCTCACGCATATAGCGCCGACCATCATGCTCGAGCGAAACCGTGATTGGAGAGAAACATTACGAATCATCGGGCGGATTATGGGCAAGAAACTTGAGGCGGAACAGGTCTTACAGCTGTATAAAAACAAAATCAGTGGTCTGAAATCGGCACTGGCTGCCAAGCTAAATGGACAGTCAGTAACGATGATCCGGCCGCAGGATAATATCATTAGGCTGCATACATGCGCTCATCGTACGGCGGCGATTTTATACAGAGATCTGGGGCTGTTTCCTCCGAAGTTAGCGGTTGACCGTAAAAGAACCAGCTCCATAATATCTTTGGAGGGTTTGCCGGAGCTGGATGCAGACCATTATTTCATATTGACCGACAATAAATGTAAAGCTTGGTCGGATGAGATTCAGACCACGACTACATGGAAAAGTCTGCGCGCCGTGCAGCAGCATCATGTTTACCACGCCAAAGCGAGCATTTGGATTGCTTATTACGGCCCTATCGCGATGAATCAAGTGGTCGATCAAGTGGCGGAAGTTTTCTTGGATGCGAAATAACTTGTTTTATCGTAAATTGCAAGGAATAACTAGCGCTTTGATAATCCATTTCTTATACAAACACTGTTGTATCCGGATCCATCGATTCGAGCAACGGTGTTTTTTTGTCGCCATAATCTATTGCTCTTGGCGCAAATATCCATTGAAGATAACAGAGCGAGTCGTTATAGTGTTGTAAGTGACGATGAGTGTCATTCTCAATAAAGGAATGGAGGAATTATACATATGTATCCGAAAATCAAATTAGCATGGACCTTTAGCTTGTTAGTAAGTTTAGTAATGATATTGGGTGCTTGCTCAGACAGCTCCAATCAAGGGAGCAACAACGCCGGTGGAGGAACGACGAATCCACCCCAAGCAACAAATGATGAGTCCGCAAATAAGCCCGTCCTCATAACACCGGTCACCATCAAGCATCTGAAGGGTGAAATGACGCTCGAGAAGGTACCAGAGAAAATTGTTGTGTTGGACGTCCAGTACGCGGATCAAATGCTGGCGCTGGGCTTTCAGCCGGCAGGCAGTGTAGTAGCTGAAACTGACAATGGGCTTCCTCCATATTTGGGTGATAAGATGGGCAATATCCCGTTACTCGGAACGTATGTGGAACCGAATCTGGAAGGAATCATTGCCATAGAACCGGATCTCATCATCGCTACGGAATTCCATGATGATATCTACGAAGATTTACTCAAAATCGCACCGACGATTACACTAGAGCGCAATGAGGATTGGCAGACAGTACTGTTGAAGTTTGGGAAAATTTTGAATAAGCCACAAGAGGCGCAAGCGCTGGTTGATGGTTACAAACAAAAAATAAGCGAACTAAAAACGGCATTAACAGACAAAATGAAGGGCCAAACGGTTGCCTTGATCCGGCCTAGAGATGAAATGATTCGTCTCCAAACGACGTCACATCGAACTTCACAGATTCTATACGACGATCTAGGCCTGACTCCACCGAAAATGGCAGTTAACAGTAAGGATTCAAGTATGATGATTTCTCTTGAAGTTCTCCCAGAACTGGCTGCCGATCATATGTTTCTACTCCAGGACGATACGAATTTGGAGCTAACAACTGAATTTCAGAATACTGCGATTTGGAAAAGTCTGAATGCGGTTAAGGAAAGCAAGATATATGCCGAAAACACGGCGCAGTGGATCGGTTATTATGGACCTATTGCGATCAATTTGGTTGTCGATCAGATCGCTGATGCGCTCAATTAAATCCTTTTGAGCAGAGAGTCCTAGGGGGTTATGTCTATGAACAAGCAGTCACTGATCACGCAGGTGGAATGGGATTACTTGAACTCACAATTTGGCTTGTATGAATATGGCGCAACCCGTTCTGTTAATTCGGTGAGAGCTTCGGACTTGCTTGATGAGGAGAATTGCTCTAATTATTTGGACAGGCTGACAGCGCTACTACAATCCCCATCGAAGATGATCACAGCTTCGCAGTTTTTTAAAAGGTACGCCTTCGTAACCACTGTTCCGCTGTTGTACGCTATGACAGTGTACAACAAGGGACTAGATTTATCTGTTGAAAATTGCTTTCTTGAATCTTCACCGGGTCACTCCTGGTTGGAGCATGTCAGTCTAGCCAATATTGAAGTCGAAATGCCCGAAGCAAGCGAAAGGAATGTTTGGCGCAATACGGTTATTCTAGATCATTTTGCCGGGAATTTAGGGAAATTAATAGCGGTCATGTCTAAAGTGGCCAACGTACCAAAACCGATATTATGGGAAAATGTTGCGGTTCGTGTGTTATCACTATACGAAAAAAGAATCGGGGTAACGGGTGAACAGCAAGAGCAATTCCGAGGCCGAGCAGACTTTCAGTATCTGATTCATCAGGCTCCTGGAGCTTTGTTCGGGGAAAAACAAAACCCGATAAGCCGCTTTTATGGCAAACCGACATTCTCATCTGTTTCTAATACGCCTACGCGGGTTCGCAAAACCTGCTGCTTCTACTATGAGGTCTCCAGTGTTGAAGAATACTGCTCCACCTGCCCGAAGTTGAGGAGCTAAGGGATTACAGTATTTTTCGTCCAAAACAGTTTATGCATAAAAAACAAACGCCGTCCAGTTCTCTGGGCGGCGTTTTGCTTTCTGTCGATCTCTTAATCTTTTTGTTTCAAAGTATTTGAACAGGCAGCCCAAATAAGGCCAGCATGAAACGGCAGTCCCGTTAAATTACATGAAGGATAGTTTAACCGTTCGTAACAAAAATGGAACCAAATTCGTTTAGTTTATGGAGGAGATTTGAAAATGAGGTATTTAAAGATATTGATGATAGTAGTAATGACAATTGCTTTATTGGGATGTGAAGAGAAACTAGCTTCCGAACCCTCTGGTCAAGGATATATATTTGAAGTTAGTGAAGACAGAGTATTGATTTTGGATAATGTTAAAAAGAGTGATTTTGGTAAAGGTTGGAACGATATTTTTGAAGATTATACAGGTAACGCTATTTGGTTAAAAACATCCTCTTCGAAATATAAAGTTGGACAAAAAGTACGTTATTGGGTCGAGGGCGGGGTTGCCGAATCTTTTCCTGAACAGGCTAGCGCTAAAGAAATAGAGATAATTAAAGAACAAGGGCAGTATTGACAAGGTAATATTTGGCAATGTATACTTTGCATGTATTATAAATAGTGTAATCGCGAAGGAGTGATGGGCAATGAAAAACTTTAAACGAAGCGCCAACAACATCATATTAGGTCCTCGCGGTGTTATTTTTAACTAATTCGCTTATATCGAATTAAGCCCTGAGGATATTTCTGTCTCAGGGCTTTATATGTGTGTGGGTCTACTCTGGAGTTTAGAGTGATGCAATGCGCTAAAGCCACTGGTTACTTTGCAGTGGCTTTTTGTTTTGACTTTTTTGGAATCGTAATGACATAGAAGGAGATGGTTATCTTCAACAGAATCAGAATTTGGTATCAGAAAGAGATTGAACAGCTTAAGCCTTTAGTGCGTGATGTATACAAAAAAATTTATAGGTATCAAGTTGAACGGACGTCGCTGTTTGAGTTGCAGATGCGCGAAGCAATCGCTCAGACGACGTCGGTATTGGAAGTTTTTATCGTTCATCTTCCTTCGTATAAAAGAAGCTATATTAAAGTTCTTACCAGGCAGGAGCAACTCACTTCATCCGATTTGATTATGTGCTTTGACAGGGCGATGTACGAACTGCATTTGTATGCAACATTAGGCAAAGAAATCGGAAAATACGCCAATGAAGCGCCTTGGAGCAAGGATCTTCGCGCGCTTTTGAATGAGCGGCAGGAGATTGAACCGGCAGATAACTGTGCTTCTGTAGAAGAATTATTTCTTGCGAGCGGAAAAGTTGCTTGTTCCGGTCATGCCGAAGGGACAGCAGCAGTCATTTTGAGCAAGCATGAGTTCGGGAATGTAAAGCAGGGTGACATTTTAGTAACGACGATGACCACTCCTGATTTCATCGAGGTTGCTTCGCTTATAGGTGGACTTGTCACGGATCGGGGCGGCATCGTTTGCCATGCTGCTATTTTGGCGAGGGAGTTTAACATCCCATGTATTGTCGGCTGCGGAAATGCTACGGAAGCGGTTATAAGCGGTCAAAAAATTCGTATAGATGCGATCTCTGGCATCATTATGGGATGTGAAAATGAATGAAACCGATACATTTATTTGAGGCGACTGAGGTTGATCTATACGGACGTAAAGCGGTGAATTTGAGTAAGGCGCTTCAACAACGTTTGCCGGTCCCAGCAGGGTATGTGCTTTCGGCTTCAGCCGTTCAACAATTTGCGACGGGAGAACTGAATTTGGAGAGCGAAATCCGGACTATGTTAGACTCCTTATGCTCTGTTTCTGTTAGGTCGTCCGCTTGTCAAGAAGATGGTGAACAGTCCAGTTATGCTGGACTGTTTCATTCCTGCTTAAACGTGACGACCGCCGAAGGAATTGAGCGAGCGATTCGATACATTTGGGAGTCTGCGCAATCGAATCGTTTGCGTAGCTATATGAGGCGAGCAGAGGGAACGACTACGGTAGATGAAGACGAGGCTGGAACTGGGGCTGCTATACAAGTAGCGCTCATCGTACAACGAATGATCGCTTCCGACGTGTCGGGAATAATGTTTACACGCAATCCTGTTACGAATGCGGATGAAAGAGTAATAGAGGCAACCTGGGGATTTTGCGAAGCGGTTGCTTCTGGATATGTAACTCCGGATTACTTCAGAATGAACCGGAATGGGGAAATTACGGAAGCGGAGGTTAGCATGAAGGAGGTTGCGGTTCAAGTCGGCCAGTGCGAAGGTACGATTCAACTTAAGCTGACCGACAATGCTGCGCACTCGCTATGTCTGACAGCTGAGCAATGCAAGGAGTTGAACCATCTGGCTGCAAAGTGCGAGCATACTTTTGGTCCGGATATCGATATTGAATGGGCCTTCGCAGACGGTGAGCTTTGGCTGCTCCAATGCCGGCGCATAACCGGACTCAAATTCTCGTCAGGCTGATGATTATTTTATTTTCAGGTGCCATTGAAGTCTTTTTTTGGCACTTTTTTCTTTAATTATCATCGGTGTGACTGGACAGCCATAACCATTGCATAACGAAGGCTTGAATGTTATCTCATCGCATCGAACTGGAAAGTCCAAGTAACGACTTAGCCTCGGTTTTATCTTATTTAAGGTAATTGTTTGGGTTGTTACACTAACGGGGAACTTTAGTTGAACAACAATATGATGCTTTCCGATTGCAAGATCGGCAGCTTTAACACGTTTAGCGGTCAGCGATTTTGATGAACCTGAAAACATTAAAAGAAAATTAAATAAGCCCTCCTCATCTCTTTACGAGATTGAGGAGGGCTATTTGTTAATTTTAAATTAGAATCTTTTTGCCCCTGAGCTAAGGGATTGTTCTGCAATTTGAATTAACGCTCTTGTGATGTTTCCACCAATAGTACCTGCATCACGAGTAGTCATATTCCCATTGTAACCATCTGAAGACCATTGAATTCCAAACTGTTGTGCTACCTCATATTTCATTTGGTCAAGTGCTGCTTGTGCTTGTGGAACGACTAAACTTTTTCTGCTCATGTGTTTTCACTCCTTAACTGGATGTGAAGTTATTTTGTGGATTGTTTTTTCTTTTTATACATTAATTATTGGAAATTTAGTATTTGTTCATTAACATGAACCACCTAGAAGATGAAATCCCAGAAAATAGCGTAGTAGCAGTATATATTGTAGTAGGATAAGAATCTAGTGCCGGCAAGATTAGAACCAAGTGTTTGTGCTCGCTTAATTTTATATGCAATAAAAAATGGTTGGGATTATACAGAAGAAAAGAGAGTAATGAAAATTGAGCAAGGTGATTTTCTTATTAATGAATTAAGATTGAATCATAATTGATTAAGCTAACGGGAGTCGATAGTTGAACGAGACAAGGAGCAGATTTGCCCTGGCAGCTGCTGCTTCATTTTATTAGGCTAACGGGCAGGATAGTTCCAACATGTGTTAATATTAATATCAGAAGACGAGTAAATTAACACGTGGAATCCCAGAAGATTTGAATGAGTTTAGCACATGAGTTTTTTCATGTTAGCTGCGACTTTGAGTTAAGGAGTTTCAACGACAAATGGGTTTGAGGGACTTCTCTGAACGACATAATAATTATTTTAGGAGGGAACAACATGGAAGTTTTTGCAGAATATTTAGCACATATTGATAACCCGCACCATCGGGACCGAACGGAAGAAGTTTTGACTTGGGTAACTAAGAAATTTCCAAATTTAATGCCAAAAATTGCGTGGAATCAGCCCATGTTTACCGATCACGACACATTTATTATTGGCTTTAGCGTAGCCAAACATCATTTGGCTGTTGCCCCTGAAAGGGTAGGGATTAATCATTTTACTGATGACATTGTGCAGGCAGGTTATGATCACACCAAGGAGTTGGTACGTATTCAGTGGGATAGTCCGGTTGATTTCTCATTACTTGAGAAAATGATCGAGTTTAACATTTTGGATAAGGAAGACTGTTCGACTTTTTGGCGGAAATAGAAAAACTAGGAGAAACCTTCTATGCTTATTAAGGACGAAGAATAGCGATATGCTCCTCATTCAGGTCAGGAGGGCTATAGTGGTACAAAGGTATGAAAATCAAAAAACTGTATCTGTTAGCACCCGCTTAATCGCCTTCTTGTGGGATTATGTTATCATTTTGGGTTATCTCTTCCTGCTGTTTGGAGTATCGTTTCTAGTAAAACCGTTACTGATTCCACTGTTTATGGCAAGCCCGTTGTCGGGGGAAATTACAGGGTTTCTGTTGATTACGCTGCCTGTATATCTTTATTTTGCATTAAGTGAGGGGTCGAAATCACAAGCGACATGGGGAAAACAAAAAATGGGGATTGTGGTTACGGACTTGATTGGTCAACCAATCGGAATTGGAAACTCTCTTTTTCGATCTGCTATAAAATTCATTCCATGGGAACTGGCTCATTTTACCATTTGGCATATCGTCATCCCTATTGATTATCCAGACTATTTAATTTATTCATTATTTGCCACGGTGTATGGACTGGTGTTTCTTTACTTGATAAGTCCCTTAATGAACAAGAATAAACAAACTGTTTATGACTTTATTGCAGGGACCGTTATTAAGCATAAGAATTAGGACCCCATCATTCCATTCACAAAAGGAGTTACGCTAACCGATAACAATAGTGCAATAACTTTTGAGGGTCATTGTTTGTGAAATAAAAATTGCTTCCGTGGTTACTATACTGGGAGAAATATGTGTTAATCAAAGTAATGTTGTATACTTTATGCAATAAACCATTTAAAAAATATTTTTTATTGGAGGAAATATGAAACTAGGCGCATTCTCTGTAAGTTTAAGTGTAAAGGACATTCACAAATCAAAATTATTTTACGAAAATCTAGGATTTCAAATCTTAGGAGGCGATATTACTCAAAACTGGCTTATTATGAAAAATGAAAGTTGTATAATTGGTCTATTCCAAGGAATGTTTGAAAAGAATATTCTGACCTTTAATCCAGGATGGAATGAAAATGGCGAAAATCTTAATTCATTTACGGACATTCGAGATCTTCAAACACAGCTTAAAGCAAAAGGAATTAAAATAATATCAGAAGCAGATGAAACAAGCGAAGGTCCTGCAAGTTTTACAATAGAAGATCCTGATGGTAATCCCATTCTTTTAGATCAACACAGATAAAGTAGAGAATGGGTTATCTTGTGAAGGATATTTTTGGATTAGGATGTCGAAAGTGGTGAACACCATTGGAGGTTTTGAAATACCACATCACCGACGAATGGAATGAAGCTCGGTGGAGCACAGTAGAGCGAATCTACGAGCAAGCGTTTCCCCTTGACGGCAAGAAAAGCCGCGATATCGTTCGTCGCATGTTTGAAAAACGTATGTGCCAACTACATACAATTGCCCATGATTCAGAAATTGTTGGGATGGCGTTGACCGGAATCGATCAGAATGCTGGAGCTTTGATAATTGATTATATAGCGGTTCGTAAGGAACTTCGCGGCAGAGGATACGGCCGACTATTGCTTGACCATATCAAGAAATGGACGCGAACAGTTGCGAACTGTAAAGGGATCATCGTCGAAGTGGAATCTGAACCAACCGAGGAAAACAGCCGGCGAATCCATTTCTGGGAAACAAACGGTTTCCATCTCACTGCTTATGTTCAGCAGTACATTTGGGTTCCGGAGCCTTATCAGGCAATGTATTTGAACTTCGAAGAGAGTAATCGGTTGCCGGACGATGGGAAGTTGCTGTTTCGCAGCATTACTCAATTCCATGAAAACGCGTATCGTCGTTCTAATGGAGAACGAGAGCATAAATAAACTACACAACGAGGCTGCCATAGGATCTAATGGCAGCCTCGTTCCGCTAACGGGCAGTTATCCTGAATAAACTGAATCTGGATTTCTGGGAAGACTCTACTTTTGATCCTCATAAATGCAATTAGTTGGGGGCTAGTTGCCCCATCTTACTTGATTTCAGTTACTCTCTTGAGAATAAGAGCGGGAAAAACTCGTTGTCGAATTTCTGTCCGATATACGGACGGGGCCCAAGTAACTTGACGTTGGGATGTCGGTGTTCGCCTTCCTGGTAAGCCGTATTACCTGGCATCAGATGGGCTACGATCGAGAGCCGCGGATCAGCCGTATGATTCGGTCCGCTGCCGTGAAACGTAAGCGCGTGATGGAAGCTTGCTTGTCCGGCTTTCATGATGCAGGGCTCCTCGATCCACTTCCTATTCTCCGTTGCGAATTTATCGCGCAGTATATCCAGATTTTGCTCGAAGAACGTATTGCTGTCTTTGATTAATCCCCACTTGTGCGAACCGAGGATCGTCATCATTCCGCCATTTGTCAAATCCGTATCCTGGAGCGCGATCCACACTGTCATCATATTTGTCGTGTTGGAGCTTCCCCAGTAGCCGTAATCCTGATGCCATCCAACATTTCCGACATTCGACACTTGTCCATTAAGACCGGGCTTATATAATACTTGGTCATGCCACAGACGGATCGAATCTTCTCCCAATAAATCTGCCGTGATTTCACCTAATAATGGGTTGGTCACAATCTCGTGAACGGTATCGTTAATCCACCAGCCGTTATCAAGCTTGCGCAGCTTGGGCGAGTCTTGGGAGTAAGGAATATAATTGTGATATAAAGGCATTCCTTCCTGATCCCAATCACCTGCCCATAGGCGCTCATGCGCCGCGCGGAGCCGGGAGATCTCTTCGTCTGTAAGCAGCTTCGGGCTGATCCAATACCCGTCTCGGTTAAATACATCTTTGTCTTCCTGCGTAACTTTAATGTGATCCATCGTCTGTTGCCTCCTCGATTAGTTTGGAATTCATGGAATTCATCTTGAATTACCCCAATCATAATCGGTTGAAAGCGCGTTGACGTTCGAAAAATTGAAGAGTAATATTTTATACATGAAATTAAATAATGAACAAAACCATTCCATGCGATGGGGAAGAAACGGCGCAGATTTTGGAGTGCCGGAATTGGAGTCGATAGGATTCGACCATTTTAAGAAAGCGTCAACACTTACGGAGCATTATCATGAAAACTGTTATGAATTCGTAATCATTGAGAAAGGAAGGGCCAGCTGGGTCGTAGGCGAAGATATATATGAGACGAGGACAGGGGAAGTGTTCTATACCCTTCCGAATGAGAAGCATCGCGGATCATTCAATGTGATTGAGCCATGCCGATTGTGGTGGATTATTCTCAATATGCAACAACGCGATGAAGACGGAAGATGGCTGGGTTTAAACAGGTCGGAGGAATTGAGCTTGCTTCATCTGTTGCAGAAGGTTCGGCGTGTTACACAGCCGGGGACACAAGTTGTCCGAAGCTTGCGCCGAATGAAGCAGACGATGGAACAAGGCAGCAATCTTCCTGCTTTAAACATTCGGTTGGCGCTACTGGAGTTTCTGTTAAGCCTCACCGATTTACGCGAGCGCAAAGAGCTTTCCCCAGAATTGATTCAAAGCATGGATCTCATCCTGCGCGAAATGACGATAAGGCCAGAATGGAACCCACGGCTGCATGAATTGGCATCGATTGCTAATGTAAGTCCATCATATTTTCATCATATATTTCAAGAACACACGGGACTTACGCCTAAAGGCTACATGGAATACATTAAAATATCGGAAGCGGCGAAACTGTTGAAGGATACGGAGATGTCTGTCACAGAGATCGCATTGCGGCTTGGCTACAGCTCATCACAGCATTTTGCCACCGCTTTCGGAAGAGCGATAGGCCAAACGCCCACGCAGTGGAGGGGGTGAATTTGCTGTCTGCATGTTCGCAACCCTTTTTATAAAAAACGTCTAATAATCAGAACAGATTTGTGGGAGTGGTCTCGATGATCTGATTGCGACCATAAAATACTTTTGAGTTGGGGATACATTAACAGAAATGAGTAGCGACGTAAAAGTTTACAAGATGCTTAAGGCGCTAATGATTCAACAAACGGGACACGATAGTTGAATAATGCATATGGATGAGCAGGCACTGATGTGGCCTGCTCATTTTATTAAACTAACAGGCAGTTTAGTATAATCATAATTATCGGTAACATTATCCAAATAGCGGAACACAGTTTATGTATAATAAAACTTTATCTAATAACTTACGTACACGTGAAATACGCATGGATAAATTGTTATAAACCGGACTAAAGTCTAGAGTCTTCCCCATCCAATATCAGTTCTCTCTTATGAGCGCATAAGATATTATGAAACTAGAAAACAAAATGATGCACTTCAGGATGCAGAAAAAGATGAGAAGAAGCAATTAAGGTTTCGTTATTGATTAGCAACTCGATCCGCATACATGTATTTTCATGCTGGTTTTACAATCGACGAAGTTACAAGAAAGCAGGTGATGACGACATGAAAGTAATGACAGAGCCGCCGGCCTCACGAATAGGGAAGATGCGTAGAATCTGCGGATATGGCGCTGCCATAGCGGTGACGCCATATCTGCTAATAAAAATTGTCTGGACTTTTGGTCTCTTTCTTCCGACCGAGCAAATGGGCGACTCCAGTTGGCGAGCGATCAACGCAGCAACCGCGGTGATCGCTGCGGTGGGTATTCTGCTGGCGATGGCGTTCAGCAGGCCGTGGGGTGAACGGCTGCCAGCGAGGCTGGTTGCTCTGCCCGTATGGATGGGCACCGGTCTGCTCGTCCCCATGCTGTTGTTGGCACCGGTGCTCGGCCCGGCCGCCATGACCCGGGATAAGGAGGCTGGCGCCGCCGACTTCTGGGCATACGAGCAGATCTTCGTCATGATCTCGCTGGCTGGGGTCGGCATTTGCCTGCCACTTGCCTTGGCAGGATACGCCAAGGCGCGGTGGCCCGAGGCGCTGAGCGGTCCGACCGATTACGCGGAGCTGCCGGGACACACCCGACAGCTGCAAGTTTCCTCGGCTAGGCTCGTCGCTGCCGGCTGTATCCTGCTCGGCATCATCAAGGTGTTCTGGGCGGCGGGCGGCACCCTCGGCATCGACCCAGCAATGCTAAATCACCGCGATGTGTGGTGGCACCTCCTGACTTTGAGTACTGGCGTGTGGGCCATCGCGGGGGCGTGGGGCCTGATGGTGATGACCTCCCGCCGTGGGACGCGGAGATTCCTGCCCCCCATGGCGGCGGTATGGATCTCGTCGGGAATGCTGTTCTCTTATAACCTCTTTTCTGCCATTCGCCCCGATTCACAGTACTCCCCGGAGTACCCGCTGGCACGAATCTTGACCACAGAGGCCGGTATCGTCTTGGGTGTGATGATGGGGATGATCACCCTGCTAGTGCTGCATGACCGCCGGCGCGCTCTGCGCGACAAGTCGATTTGAGACGTATTTTATTAAACAAATTTACTACCAGTGATTACGCTAACGGGGAACGATAGCTTAACAATCACTATGACGAGGCTGCCGACATGAATCGGCAGCCTCGTTGAGCTAACGGGCAGGTTAGCGCAGTTATTTATAGAAGAGTGGTATAATTAACAGGGGAACATTATTTAGGTTTGAAATCAAAATGAGGTGTTTTATTTTGTTGCTTCGCGATGGAATTTCTGGATTTTTTAACACGGAAATCGATGAATCATTGGTAGATACTAGCCATTTTAAAAAGCTATCCTATGCTTTAGCAAATCAGGTTGGTGGAAAACTGCTCAATGTTTCTGAACCGCAGGAAACCAATTTTTACTGTGCTGATTTACAAATTAACGGGAAAGAGATTCACATCTTATTAAATGGTATTTACCCATTTATTGCTATCGCTTCAAGAGTTGAATACATGAATGTTTTATTTATAGATGACCAAACACTCTCCAATGGAATTAAAGCTTATTGCACAGAATATCGAGTTTTACAGTTAAGAGAACTTAGTGAACAAATACAGCTAGATGAGCGCAAGAATAAGCTGAGAAATGAGAACACATTGAATGAAAAAGAACTAAAACAATTATTTTATTGGATGCCTAAAACAGTCGGTGAGGTAATCTATAACCATTGGGATTAGACATGCCGTTCGCATTCAACTAACGGGTACTATAGCTCACTAAACATCAGGACGAGGTTGCCGGTTGAAACGGCAGCCTCGTTAAGCTAACGGGAAGGATACCCTAGTGATATACTTTCAGTGGAGGTGCTTGTATTGTTATATGATGACCTCTCTTTTCTCTTGTGAAAAAGCCTCATAATAACAACTCTGGTATAAACAATCTCTTGGAAAAGGGTGCAGTGCATGAACAAAACGGATCGTTTGTTAGCCATAGTGCTTGAGCTACAGCGTAACGAAGTGTTACGAGCCGAGGATTTAGCCGCTACATTTGAAACAAGCGTGAGAACCATCTACAGGGATATTCAGGCTTTGAGTGAAGCTGGCGTATCCGTGATAGGAGCGCCAGGGCAGGGATACTCCTTAATGGAGGGGTATTTCCTGCCGCCAGTCAGTTTCACGGTGGAAGAAGCAGTGACGTTACTCATCGGGACAGATTTTATCGAGCATTGGTTTGATGTTCACTATGGCAGTAAGTCTCGAACTTCAAGAGGGAAGATAGAAGCCATCCTACCGGAACCGATTCGCAGTGAGGCATCCCGGATTCGCAAGAGCTTTCGTTTGCTTGCTTCCGTTGAAGATATAGCACGAATACAAGAGAAGGCATACTTGGAAGCGATTCGTCGAGCGATACTGGAGGAAAGAAAAATAAGATTCCGCTATTCCAAAAGAATTGCCGAGGCTGATGGGAACCGCCAAAGTGTTCGTACGGTTGCTCCTTATGGACTTGTGCTTCATCAAGGGACATGGGTACTCGTTGCACGGTGTGAATTGCGTCAAAACATCCGTCATTTTCGGTTGTCCCGGATGTCGGAGCTTATCGAGCTGGAAGATAGATTTATGTTGCCAGCAGATTTCCTTTTAGATGTATACCAGCCTCCAGACGATCGCGACGTTCGTGTGCGTATCTGGGTCCAACCTGACATTGGCGATAAGGTAAGGGAATCGAACAACTTCTATATAGAAACCATAGAGGATCATACGGAAGGGTTGCTGGTGACCTTACGTGTTCGGCAGCCTGAAGAATTGCTGCATTGGGTACTCGGCTGGGGAGGCGGAGTGGTTGTGCTGGAGCCGGAATCCTTCCGACATCGGGTTAGAAACGAACTGAAAAAAACGTTAAAACGCTACTGACATAATGGTGTCAGTAGCGTTTTTGTATACTTAGAAAAAAAGATGATTAGAGGCGATGATATATGATGATTACAACAAAGTTAGCATTACAACGATTTGAGGTAACTGCGACACATTATATTCATGAACTGGATCAATTCAGTCTGGAGCAGCTGAGGCAAAAGCAAATTGATAACGAGTGGTCAATCGGACAGATGCTTCAACATCTCATTAGCTCGGCACTTTATATGCAGCTTCGTAATATTGATCAATGCCTGATGCCAAGCCAAGATCCCATGGTACCTCGAACGGAAAAAACCGAGGTTGGTGTGGCTATATTTTCTCAAGGAAGCTTCCCGCCCATTCGTATTCATGTTCCGCCTTCCTCACAATATACTCCGGAGCAGCCGGAAAGCAAAGAGCAGCTAATTCAAGGCTTACAAACTGTCATCCAGAGAATGAAGGAGATTGAACCTACCCTTGAAAAAGTATCCAAACAAAATACAGTGTCCCATCCGAGATTCGGTGGACTGTGTGCGGAGGAATGGTTTCTGCTTGTTGAAATGCACTACCGTCATCATCTTCTGCAGCTGGACCGCTTAAAACAAGGATTGGTACGGGAAGCGACATAAACATTTATTAAAAAAGGAAGGGATTTCGAGGTATGCAAATGGATGAAATAAGCGAGCAAAGCCGCTTCTGGATTGGTGTCGTGTCCGCATCCCATGTGAAGTGTGGTGAGTTGAAGGGATTCGCTCAGCTCTGTCACGGCAAGTCAGCACCATTACGTAAGATGCGAGCAGGCGATTGGTTGATCTACTATTCCCCGCGTACAGAAATGACGAAAGGGGCACCACTCCAAGCGTTCACCGCTATCGGGGAAGTGGATGATGATAAAGTCTACGAATATCAGATGTCCGAATCGTTTGTGCCATTCCGCAGAAATATCCGCTATATTTCATGCCGGGAGGTACAGATTAGAGATCTATTAGAAAAGCTTAGCTTCACTCGCGGGAACCGAAATTGGGGGTATTCCTTCCGCTACGGTCATTTTGAGATCGGTCGGGAGGACTTTTTCACAATTGCCAGTGCGATGCTGAAATGAGCAGATAGAAAGTTCTTAAAACTTGCCGTTATAGATAGCGCGGAGAACCTTACCATAAGAAATGGAGCTGTCGTTGAACTAACGGGAGACGATAGTTGAATAATTCACATGGATGTGCAGGCGCCTGAGGTCGCCTGTTCATTTTATTGAGCTAACGGGCAGGATAGTTAAACAACCTTCACTAATGCATTATTTCAAAAATGAGCAATCGAAAAGAAATCACATCAACCGTACCATGGTATAATATTCGTATACAAATAATTACATAAATTAAATCCTTTTAAAGAAGGGGAATGAGCAATATGGCAAATATCGAGCAATTACAGACCGTGAATGTTCCAGCTTCAACGGTATATGAAGCATTAACCACTACAAAAGGACTTTCAGAAATATGGACAAATGAACTAATAGTCAATGATCAGATCGGTTGTATAAATGAGTTCCGATTCGGCGGCAAAGGCTTAACAAAGATGCGAGTTGATGAACTTGTTACCGATAAAAAGATTTTGTGGCAGTGTGTTGATTCAGATCCAGAATGGATAGGTACGACAATTTCTTTTGATATGGAGGAAAAAACCGGGAGGACTTCAATCATTTTTCGTCAGATGAATTGGGAGGAAGTGACCGCATTTTATCGCGTATGTAATTATAACTGGGCTATTTTTTTGTACAGTCTTAAACAGTATTGCGAAGATGGCGAGGGTCTTCCGTATCATAAACGGAAGTTTTAGAACCATTGAAAACACGGATGGGTGGACTAAAGTACATGATCCCGAGAACTGATTTCGGAAGTATTGAGTAAGTACGAAGAAGTTGTCACCCAAGTCTTGACAATCATTCGTTCAACTAACGGAGAACAATAGTTCAATGAAACAGCGACAGTCTAGGACTTTATTTCACGTCTTTGGCTGTCGCTGTTTTAGTTTCTACGATCAGTCTAAAACTTATTTTTTGGAATCTGACGGTTTAACAATACAAAGAGCCTCATGGATTATGGACATCCAGTCTAATACTTTATTTTCTACTGACATTAGGCAACAAAGTTAAACTTGATGATCTGGAGAATTCTGTGAAAAAAGCGATAGAAAAATCAAAGAGTTAATGAGTGATCGGTGATCTGCTAATTTAGAAGGCTACTTGACGTAAATTGTTACGCTAACGGGATACGATAGTGGAATGAAGCAGATAGCAGCGGGAGTCTGCTTTTTTCATTGAAGTAACGGGCAGTATTGTTGAGTAATTAAAGTTTAACCTTTAGACTCGTCATGAGTTATTATGTAAGTATTCTTAGCTATATGGATTGGTTAGCAACCAGTCGGGATGATAATGTTAGTAATAATTGACGGCTATTTTCATCGAGTTCTCCTTTCTGGTGCCAAGTGTAATAAGAAGGATTTAAAGCAAAAGTATCTACAAGCAAAGAGGCTGACCACTGATATTAGAGATTTACCTAATGTATTTCGCAGACTCCATTGTTTCGAGCAAATACCTCTTGATAATGATGTAGAAGCTGATTTCGTAATTGATACCGATACGGATAGGATATACAAACCGATTTATTGAACTAACGGGGAACGATAGTTCGATAATGAAATGACTGCCGAGCAGGTAGCGTAATTACAATTTATAAATATATAGAGAAAAAAGGATACTTATCAGAACAAACATTCTCATGTTAATATATAGTAAAAAAGGAGGGGGTTATCATGTTAGCACAAAATGAAAAAGAAATTTTATTATTGAATAACGACATAAATTTTAAATCATTACTTGAAATAATTGAATCTGTACCCAGCAGAAAAAGGGGTATTTCTATTGAAACTCCGGAAAGAGATAAGAATTTTCGTGATGTAGTAATGCATCTGTATGAATGGCATGCAATGCTTGAGAGATGGTATAGAGAAGGTATGGATGGCGATATTCCATTTATGCCAGCACCTGGTTATAAATGGAGTACAATCAAACTACTTAATATGCAAGTTTGGGAAAAATACCAAGATGTAACGTTAAATCAAGCTATAAAAAAATTGAAGTTAAGCCATGATAGAGTAATAGAACTAATTAAATTACATACCAATGAAGAAATTATGACAAAGAAATACTATAACTGGACAAAAACAAGTAATTTATACAGCTATTTTGCAGCAAACACTTCGAATCATTACATTTGGGCTATTAAAAAATGTGAAGTTATCGCAAAGTCTATATAAAAAAGGTCAACCATATATGGTACTTAATAAGTACAGTGACTATAAGGGATAATGAAGGAACATTATTATTGCAGAAAACAATTTTTTGACACTGTCACATATGGATTACTTATGAAAGACTTTAAATAGTATTTGGAGCAATATGCTTCATGGTCATTAAGCTAACGGGAAACGATAGCTCAGAACAATACTACGGCAGCCGGTCAGAGGATGATCAGCTGCCGTTTTTATTGAAGTAAAGGGCAGTTATCTTCAACTGCTTATGTTAAAATATGGTCATAAATAGTCAAGTCATCGAACGATTAACTCTATTTGGGGGAGGACGTCGACATGGACAAGAATTCTGTTTATAGAACAAACTGCTTCTATTGGGATACAAATGGAAATGACTTCTTAGGAGCAATCGTGCTTCCTTTTTATGGAGCATTTATCTCAGAAGAAAAATGCCAGCTTTTTGGCGATGTCTCAGGGAAAAAGATGCTGGAGATAGGCTGTGGAAACGGTCAATCCTTGCAATATCAGGGGGAACGCAAAGCATCTGAACTATGGGCTGTGGATATATCAAAAAAACAAATCGAAAAGGCAACACAACATTTGAAGGCAAGTGGTCATTCAGCAAAATTGATCTGTTCTCCCATGGAAGAAGAATGTGGCATACCAGTGGATTATTTTGACTTTGTTTATTCAATTTATGCCATAGGCTGGACCACCGACCTTGAGGGTACTTTTTGCCGGATCGCTTCTTACCTGAAAAAAGACGGTGTATTTATTTTCAGTTGGTCTCACCCTATTCACAAATGTGTGGTTGCAGAAAATAATATGCTTGCTTTTAAAAAATGTTATTTCGATGAATCTTGGTATTCAGTATCTCTTGATGAAGGTGCGCTAACATTATCGGACCGTAAACTATCAACCTATGTGAATGCGTTGGCAAAAGCGGGATTTGTAATTGAGCAAATGATTGAGCAATCTGATGATGAAATTATACAATCGTGGGATAATAACAGCGATTTTGCAAAAAAAGCCAAGATGCTTCCTGTAACTTTTGTAGTCAAAGCAAGAAAACTATAGAATTCGATAGCTTAATCATGACTAGGTTTTCACCAGGCTCATTACCCTAACGGGGAACGATAGTTGAATAATGCATATGGATGAGCAGGCACTGATGTGGCCTGCTCATTTTATTAAGCTAACGGGCAGGATAGTTTAAATAATTATAGAATCCTTAATTAATGTGATAGCTCGATTTCAAGTTTCAAAAAAATAACTGAAGGATATAAATAAGCCGGTTAATTATTTGGTCTGGGAGGTTTTTGAATGCAAGAGATAAGCCGGAATAACGTGATTTATCTCCTATCTGGTCCGCTTGGAGTTGGGAAATCAACAGCTTCGAGAGAACTTGCTCGAACTGTTGAACAATGCGTTCTAATTGAGGGTGACAATATACTTCATATGTTTAAGGGAGATTCGCAACCTACATGGGAGGAACGTCTAAGTTTAACATGGAAGAATATTCTTGCTTTAACGAGGAATTTTATTCAACATAATTTAAATGTAATTATAGATTTTGTAGTAGAGGATGAACTTGATTGGATTTGTAATCAGATATCGGATTTAAATGTAAGAGTAAAATATGTCGTACTACGAGCAGATAAGGAAAAATTAGTCGAACGTCTAACGTTAAGGGGAGATATCAATTCCTTAGAACGCTCTCTGTTTTTACTGAACAAAATGGAAATGTCCTCATCAAATAACTCTTATATTTACGACACTACGTTTAAACAACCAGCCGAAATTGTAGAAGAAATCATCAATGACCCTCGTTTTAAGGTTAGTATTGTAGCCAGTTCTTAAGCTAACGGGCAGTTTTAGCGCTTCATGGAAAGGTGCAGGATTGTTTGATCAATTCAATATTCAAGATTACAGACTTCCAATTTTTGAAGAATCTTCTTATCTACTAACATTATAATTCTATAATATGGTATTCTACTTACGAATCAAATCGAGACAAGAAGCCGTCGAGTCGGTTAAGGAGGATCATATGAACATTACGGGTATACAATCTGATTGGAAAGTGGAAAAAATCGAATTCGCCAAATTAACGGGGGAACGAGCCAGAAGTGCGGGGGCCAATGGCAGAATCGGCATTCATGGCAAAAGCTGTACAGTGGATATCGCCAGAATTACGATCGATGGGCAAACGGGTTACGGTAGCTCGATTCATATGACGCCGGAATGGGCCGAAGACATAATAGGTCGCCGATTGGTTGACTTATTCGACGACCGGGGCAGACTGCGCGAAGCGTATCGATTGCAATTGGAATATCCAATGTTCGATTGGTTAGGCAAGAGACAAGGAAAACCAGTTTATGACTTGGTGTCGGGTGCCCACTTGGAAAAGGGAGTCCCATTGGTTGTCCCCTGCTATGATACTTCACTATACTTTGACGATTTGCATCTGGCTGATGAGAGAACCGCGGTCGCGTTAATGCAAGAAGAAGCGATGCAAGGATATGCGAATGGCCATCGTCATTTTAAGATTAAAGTTGGCCGAGGCGGACGCCATATGCCACTCTGGGAAGGAACGAAACGAGATATCGCGATCGTACATGGGATCTCGGAAGTGGCTGGTCCCACAGGCAAGATCATGATTGATGCGAATAATGCATATAATTTGAACTTAACCAAAGAAGTCTTGGCGGCTTTGGCGGATGTTAATCTGTATTGGCTGGAAGAAGCGTTCCATGAGGATGAAGCCTTGTACGAGGACCTGAAGGAATGGCTCCGGCAACGTGGGCAGAACGTGCTTATCGCGGATGGGGAAGGGCTTGCCTCACCGCATCTTATTGAGTGGGCGACTCGCGGTCGTGTCGATGTGCTGCAGTACGATATCATCTGGCCCGGCTTCACGCATTGGCTGGAATTAGGCGAGAAGTTGGATGCGCATGGTTTGCGGTCTGCGCCTCATTGTTATGGCAATGCTTATGGTATTTACGCGTCGGGACATTTGTCAGCAGCGGTACGTAACTTCGAATTTGTGGAATACGACGACATTACAATTGAAGGAATGGATGTATCTGGGTATCGAATCGAAAGCGGAGAGATTTATATACCGACCACGCCGGGTTTCGGCATCGTCTTCGACGATGAACTTGTAACTAACCTTATAAAGCGATCCGGCTGGTCCCGATAATAAGCCAGAGAATATAATGATTTTGGAGTACGGATTTCTATTGTAATGTGGATAAGCGCTTTTGCGATGCAAAAGCGCTTATTTGTGTGGTCACGAGCAGCGGGGATCGCTTGTTGTCTTTGATATATTTTTCCAAGCTTCACCCTAGCAACACGATAATGACTAAGGAGGGTAAATAGGAGGTACTGATGAAAAAAGTATTATCAATGTTCATAGGGTTAACTATGATCATTTCATTATTTGGTTGTGCTAATAGTGATTCGGTTAAAAGTTCAACCCCTATGATCGATAAAGAGTACGTTGAAAAAAAGGCTCAAATAGGTCTTTCCATATCCGAAATTAAAAAAATGTTTGGTGACCAATATGCATCTGGAGCAGCAGATGGAGGGGAAATATGGATGTATGACACTGTAAATGAAGGATTCGAGTATAAGCCCAGATTGGACGCAGTAGCACACGAAGAAATAAAAAACGGAGATGTTAAATACCAGTTATTTATTAACATCATTCAGGAGAAAGCTTATATGTATTCATATTTTTATAAAGGTGAAGACGAAAAAGTATGGGAATATGTACTTAATCCTGATAAAACGATTCTTGAAATACCTGTTAGTAACTAATTATAAACGCTTTCTATCTGAGCATATGAAGTTCGCATTACGTTAACGGGGAAAAATAGCTAAATAAGCTACATCTAGTAAGCATCATCTTTCGATGGTGCTTTTCTTATATTCACAAGATTGTTTAGGAAATCCTTAGTGGGCGCTTTTTATTTGCAATATTTACGGATGCGCAAGTGAGTGTACGAGTCAGGAATGGGATAAAATTCTTGTAAGTAGTAGCCAGCTGCAACTAAATGCTCCAAATAGCCGTTTAAACCGACTAATCAAAATAAATGGAAGCACTAAGAGGCTCGGTTACCCGGGTAATCGACTGGTTTCCTAATAGATGCCGAAGTCGAATGGACCCGCATATAATATCTAGAAAAAATTAGACAATAGAAAGGGAGATTGCATGTCTGATGATATTATCATTGCCGCGGTTGGAGATCTCTTGATGAAGCCGCTGCTTATTCGCTCAATGCGTACCAACGACAAACTAGGTGACAACGGGCCTTATGATTTCGAGCAGGTGTTTGAACCCGTTTCCCAATATCTGCAGGATGCGCATCTGACGATAGGCAATCTCGAGACAACCTTTGCCGGTGGATCGGAAGACGGATACACGAAGACGATTCGGAATCCGAAGAATGGAAATCCGGTCTTCAAATGTCCGGATAACTTCGCCTCGGCTTTGAAGACCCTTGGTTTCAATGTGCTCGCTACGGCAAATAACCATTGCATGGATTATGGCGTTCGCGGGCTCAAACGGACGCTTGAAGTACTTGATAAGAACGGGATTGCCCATGTCGGAACGTACCGGAACAGGAATGAGTCTCGAAAGCTCTATATTCATGTTGTCGGAGGGATTCGTATCGGCATACTCTCGTATACGAGGGACACGAACGGCAATACCGTTCCAAAGGGGCAGCCCGCCGGTGTTAAGAAGATTGTACGCAAGAGCATGAAACAGGATTTGAAACGGTTGCGGAAGATATCGGATTTCATAATAGTCTGCATGCATAACGGATTTGAATATCACCGAAGTCCAGCTGCCCACCAAAAGAAGCTGGTCCGATTCTTGTTTCGTCAGGGAGCTGATGTGGTTCTTGGTGCACATCCGCATGTTCTTCAGCCAGCGGTGTACCGCACTGTGAAAGATATAGACGGACGGACGAGAAAACGGTTCGCGATCTACTCACTGGGTAACTTTATTTCCACGCGGCTACACGGCAAGGATGACGCTTTAACCGGTATTATTGTTCGTATCCGAATTCAGAAAACATCCGACGGCCACGTCCGTCTCGCAGGTATTGAATATATACCGACTTGGGTATGTATCTCGAAGGATGGCAAGCAAAGAAGCTGTCGGGTTCTGCCAATTCATGAAGCACTTCAAAAACCTGAGAGCTATTTCGCCGGGCAGATGGACCGGATGAAACGCAATTATCGTAGAACGCTTCGCATGTATAAAGCGGTCAACCCACTCGAGATCCAAGACTCACGGGCAGAAACGTTCGATCCTCAGCTACCGCAATCTGATACCATGCAAAATGAGGTCGACCAGTAATTTCTGGTGACCTCATAATACGTTCGGGCAGTATAGCTCTAACCACGAAATATGTAGTACAATCGCTTGACTTGGAGTTAACTCTAAGAAGTAAACTATATCTGAAGGAAACAATATCTATTTGAAAGTGAGGAACAATTAAATGGAATATGTGAAACTCGGAAATACAGGCTTGGATGTATCTCGGCTTTGTCTTGGCTGTATGAGCTTTGGTGTATCAGAGCGTTGGACTCATCCTTGGGTACTTGATGAAGAGAGCAGCCGTCCAATTATAAAAAAAGCTCTGGAGCTAGGTATCAATTTTTTTGATACGGCGAATATATATTCAGACGGAACAAGCGAAGAAATTGTTGGTCGAGCTTTAAAGGAGTACGCCAATCGAGATGAAATTGTCCTCGCGACAAAAGTTCATTTCCGTATGCATCAAGGTCCAAATGGTGCTGGACTTTCCCGAAAGGCAATCATGAGTGAAATTGATAAGAGCCTTAAGAGACTGGGAACTGATTATGTAGACCTTTATCAAATCCATCGCTGGGATTACAATACTCCTATTGAAGAAACGATGGAAGCATTGCATGATGTTGTGAAGGCTGGGAAGGCAAGATACATTGGTGCTTCAGCCATGTACGCATGGCAGTTCCTAAAGGGATTACATGTAGCAGAAAAAAATGGGTGGACCCGATTTGTATCCATGCAGAATCATTTAAACCTCATGTACCGTGAAGAAGAGAGAGAGATGCTACCACTCTGTAAGGAAGAAAAAATCGGCGTGATTCCTTATAGCCCGCTCGCATCAGGAAGATTGGCGCGTGATTGGTCGGAAACAACGCATCGTTCCGAAACCGACCAAGCTCAAAAATCTAAATACGATGCGACTGCAAATACTGATCGATTAATTGTAGAGCGGGTTGCAGCAATCGCAGAAAAACGTGGCGTTCCCCGCGCTCAAATTGCACTTGCCTGGTTGTTGCAGAAAGAACCAGTAACAGCTCCGATTTTCGGCGCTACTAAAATGTCCCATCTCGAAGATGCGGTAGCAACACTTTCAATAACATTAACAGAAGAAGAAATTGCGTCGCTGGAAGAGACGTATGTTCCTCATCCGATAGTTGGTCCTATTACGCTGCGATGAGAGTTTGATTTAAGGAAAGACAAGAGACCTTATCCATTTTCACAGGCGCTCTAGATCTGAAATCGGGAAGTGAAATCCACTGGACAAATGGGACATGATAGTTGAATAACTCACATGAATGAGCAGGCGCTGCGGTGACCTGACTAGTAACGTCCTATTACGATAACTGGCAGTATAGTTGAAAAAGGAACTTAAATTTAAATCTCGAATATCTAATGTAATCGGGTAGCTAAAAATTTGATGATAGACAGGAGTTAGATACGATGATAAAAGGTTTCGGAGGAATATTTTGGAGAACTAAGAATCTTGAAGTTATAAAAAAATGGTACAGTGAAGTGTTGAAGATTGAAATAGATAATTGGAATGGGACTGTGATAAAACCCCAATTAGGAAATGAGACTATCTTTTCTTTCTTTACCGAGAATGACAGTTATTTTCCAACAGAACAACAAGTCATGTTAAATTTCCAAGTACATAATCTAGACGAGACTATTAAGCATCTTGAACATATTGGTGTACCTCTTGCAAAGAAAAAAGAGATTAGTGAATTTGGAAAGTTTATTTGGATTGAAGATCCTGAAGGACGACTGGTCGAGCTTTGGGAGAAATAACGAGTTGTAATTCATTTGCTAATGAGTAACGGGAAACAAAGCGGCAGCCCTGGACGGAAAATTAAAGTTTTAGGACTGCCGCACTGATTTCAAGCACGGGCTTGTCTTTGATCAGTCGTGATAAATCATTCTTGTAGGAGTACTTTTGTAATTCGTTTTTTTCACGTAAAGTTCGGCTTGACCGCCACCGTCAGTAAATCCGCTAACATCAAATACATTACTCTTACCAGGGCAGACAGTGCGCTTTCCTATATAGTCATCTGGATCATAAGGATCATATTCCCAAAGCTCATAGTTTACGCAGACTGTATTGTATGAGTCACTTGTTACCTTCCAACTACCTCCCCCAGAATCCCAGCTACTTCCATTCTGGTAAACAGTTTCTTCGCCAATATAATCCCATGTTCCAGCTCCGGCCGATGCAGATGGAACGGCAGCAGACATAGCAAAGGCGCATGTCACTGGCAAAATAAATTTTTTAAACTTGTTCATTGTTTCACCTCCCCCCCACTGAGGATATTTTAAGTCATTTTACAAATTTTTGGAATATTGAATACTCTTGATGAAAGAATTCTAATGAAGGTCCATTGAAAATCTTCACGTTTCTTGTATTCACGAAGCCTCATCACTTAAGGGACGTTGTCCCGGTTGCGAAGCGTTTAGTCGGCTCAAGGGTAGTCTGACTAATTCCGCCCTCTTCGAAAAGCCTCGAGCAGGTCATGGGAGCGTAGTGACGGCAGCTTGAATACCATTGGGATTTAGGGAGACCCAATCCTACGGATTTGCCAGCCAACTTTTAAGAGAAAACAAAGGAGCAAACGGCATTCCTACCAGACTTGTCTTCTGTTCACTGAGCTGAGAAAGACCCTACAGTATTGTGCATTAAATGTCGGGAAGGGAATTACCTTCTCTGCTATGCTTTGAGTAACGAGGGGAGGCGATATCATGGATATGTTGGCGCAACTGAACAAAGCTTTAAGCTATATTGAGGAGAATCTTACTGATCGTGTGGACTATCAGGAGGCAGCGAAAATTGCCTGCTGTTCAGAATATCATTTTACACGGATGTTCTCATTCCTTGCAGGAATTACTCTGTCAGAATACATCCGCCGGAGACGTTTAACTTTGGCAGCACTCGAGCTAAGTCACAGTGACATCAAGATCATTGATGCTGCGATGAAATACGGCTATACCTCGCCGGATTCCTTTACAAGGGCTTTCCAAAACATGCATGGGATTACTCCCTCGGAAGCCCGGATCCATGGACAGTCCCTCAAAGCCTTCCCGCGGATGACGTTTCAACTGACAATTAAAGGAGGAAGTGAAATGAACTACCGAATTGAAGACAAAGAGGCTTTTCGCATCGTGGGGATCAAAAAAAGAGTGCCAATCGTATTTCAAGGGGTGAATCCGGAGATTGCGTCGATGTTTCAAGGACTCACCCCAGAAATGATTGATAAGATTAAGGGCTTTTCGAATGTTCAACCTTCAGGACTAATCAGTGCTTCCACGAATTTCAGTGAAGGGCGGATTGAGGAGAAAGGAGAGCTCGATCATTACATCGGGGCAGCCACAACGAAAGATATAGATGGCTTCGCCCAGCTGGAGGTGCAAGCCTCTACATGGGCTGTATTCACAGCCGTCGGCCCTTTTCCGAGTACTCTTCAAGAGATCTGGGGACGCATTTATTCCGAATGGTTTCCGTCCGCGGAATATGAGCTAAGCGAAGGGCCGGAAATGCTCTGGAATGAGCACAAAGATGTAGCATCGCCACAATTTAAAAGCGAAATATGGATACCCATTATAAAGAAATAAGCAGCGTTTGTTGAAGTAACGGAGAACGATAGTTAAATAATTCCATTGATGAGCAGACGCTACGGTTGTCTGCTCATTTCATTAAGCTAATGACAGTTTAATATGGATACTGTGTATTTAATTAACCAAGAGCCATTTATTAATGGGGTTGCAATAATGAACAAAATAGAATGTGAAATAAGAGGAAGCTCAACAAGAGGAAAGGGAAAAGTTGTTGCTAAAGACTCTTCTGAATTGGACAGTAGGAGATATTTTCTTTTTGTATGCCCTATGTGTGCTGACTTGGGTTGTGGAGCGATTACAGTTTCCATAAGGCGTGAAGGGGAAAATATTATCTGGAGTGACATTAGTCTTGAAGATGGTGAAACAACAAAACCATTGAACGTAGATACTTTTATGTTTAATTGGTTGGAGTAATCAGACTGTATCTTATCTTCTATTAATCAAGTGTAAATAAAAATCCGATTAGTTGTTGAACAAACAAGGAGCAGTTTGCTTGAACTGTAACCCGAAAGATAGACACTTTAAAAAAAGTGCCCGTCTTTCGGGTTTTTGTGTTTTAATAAAAAATAAATCCGAGTTTAAATTACATGCCGTAGAAGCTTACAAGAGTGGCAGAACACCCATGCAGATCTTCGTTGAAGCTGGGTTTGAAATAGCTGTTATCGGTAAAAAAAATCCATATAAATGTTTAGAACGCTGGAAAAAATTTTACTAGTCTTTCGGGGAATAAACGTCTTCGCAGACTGTTACGTTAACGGGTGATGTTAATTTCATAAGACAATCAGATGAGGCTGCCGATAAATTCGGCGGCCTCATTATGAAAGGATAGGATAGTTCAAATTACACGGTAGAATCAATAGTAAGAAAAACTTTTTTTTAAAGATGCCTGAATGAAACTATGGTATTTCCATACACAGCTTAACTAGTACTGGAATTCGGTGTCGCGTTTTGGCAACTCAAGTATCACTTGATAGTCAATCAGGTAAGTAATAGATACACTAATAGTATTCTGATAAAGAGGTGATAATTGTGTTTGATATGTCAAAAGTAGGTCGGAATATTGCTGATTTTAGGAAACGATCTGGGATGTCTCAAATGAGTCTGGCTGACCGACTTAGCATCAGTTACCAAGCAGTGAGTAATTGGGAAAGAGGCGAAACGATGCCTGATATTTCTAAACTTCCTCAACTAGCGCATATTTTTGACGTTAGTATCGATGAGATACTTGATGAAAGTAAGGGAACACAACTGCTGAAAAACCTGCTGAATCATACAACCCAGAATTATTTACAGAATCAAGAGGTATCGCTCAAAGACATTTCTGAAATCGCACCTCTGCTCAGTGCAGAACAAGTTCAAGAGATAATAGAACACGCAGAGGCCAATATGAACATAGGCAATCTAATGTTTGTAGCTCCTTATGTCAGCGAGGAATTCATGAATCAGCTCGTAAAACAGGTTGTTGTAATAGAAAGCATTGGAGCAGCGGAAATGTTGGCAATTGCTCCTTATATAAGCCAGGATATGTTAGATGAATGTGCAACGAAACTATTTCAATTGGGAGGTAACGGAGTTGCTCAACTGGCAGCTATCGCCCCATACCTGAGTCAGGATGTAATAGACGTTTGCTCACAAAAACTTTTTAGTGCGGGAAATGGTGGTGTAGCCGATTTGTTGGCGATCTCCTCATTTATGAGTAAGTCTGCCATTGACGCATGTGCTAAAGAAATTATTGAACGAGAAGGTAAAGGAAAACTTGTTTTTATGGCCTCGATCATGAGCGAGAATGCAATCGACGAGTACGAAAAATGAGTATGTTAGAAGAACACTAAAAAACAGAAATAGCAGCCAGTAATGAATTGCATCCCGTTTGTTATTCGTGTTTAACAAATGGAATGCAGTACACATTAAATCGGCTGCTGTTTTTGTTGAAGTAAAGGGCCAAATACGTAAGAGAAAACTTGGAAGACTTTCTTTCTTTAAGCTAACGGGACACTTTAGTTCAATAAAACAGCGACAGTCTAATACTTTATTTTCTGCTGACAAAAGGGCTGCCATGTGGTAGTCCTTCATTACGCTAACGGCCAGGTTAGCGTGGCGGCTTGTTCGTGATGGAAACTATTTACTTTTGAAAAATCCAGTATATATTGAACTAAAATCGATGTATCTAAAGTGAGTAAGGGCGTAAGCACAAGTGTGTTTACGCCCTTATCTATGTTTAAACATACAACTCAAGTTCAGAATTTAATTATCAATCATTTGCGATTGAATCGATGATGGCCGACTTGTCACAAAGGACATTCACACCGTGCCGCTGCACGGTCGAACGTCCTTTGAATTAGCCGGTATTCTATTTCTTGCCTTCTCCGTTTTGGAAAGGAGCTTTTTTTGTCAGTACAAGATCGGCCATAATCGGCAAGTGATCGGATGCATCGGTATTAATGACTTCAGCAGATTGAATCTTAACCTCGTCGGAAGCGAATAAGTAGTCGATGCGACGGTCCGGTTGCGGAACGGACGGATACGTAAAATCCTCGTTTTGACTGAGTTCGGCAAATACATCGTTGTATTGCGCGGTCATCTTCATCATTTCCCCGCTGTCTGGCGTGGCGTTAAAGTCTCCCGTAAAGATGCTCGTTCCTTCTTTTTGTTTTGCAATTTCGAGGGTTTCCATGATTTGAAGGTCCCTTTGTTCGGCTCTCTTATTATCAAGATGGGTATTGAAGAAACGAACGTGATTCCCTTTGACGTTAATCAGGGTTTCCGATAGACCGCGTTGTTCGGTCGGATTGACCGGATACGGAATATTCGTCAACAAATGATTTTCGGAGGAAAGGATAGGATATTTGCTTAACACGGCCGTTCCGTATTGACGGCGGTATTGTCCTTCATTCAACGGTTCATAGTCCAGATTGGCGGCATACGAATAGTGCATGCCGAGGTAGTCCGCTAACCATTTTGCCTGGTCTTCGAAATCGCTTCGATCTGAGAAATGATTATCCACTTCCTGTAAGCCGATAATATCGGCACCAGATCGTTTAATGACCTCGGCAACTCTTTGCAAATCGAGAACGCCATCTTCTCCTTCTCCATGATGGATGTTGTACGACATGACTTGAACGTTTACTTTTTTTCCTTTTTCGATTACTTGTGCTTCAGCAGCCTCCGCCTTACCGCTAGATAGCAGTAAGGGAATCAATAGCAACGACAAAGCAAGAACAAAATTAAGCGGTTTCTTGAACATTTCTGGTATCCTCCTGACATTCTGTAGGTTCAACTAGAGATGATAGACCCTTTTTGTTATCGCAAGGTATGAATCTTTATAAAATAATGTAAAGGTAGTGAAACGACCATAGAGCCTCGCTCTTTTAAATGGGTTATGTTTACAAATAAAAAACCTGGTCATGAACAAGAATTAATACTTTTCAACTATACTTTTGTATGTTCGCGATCCTATCACAAATCCATAGAAGTTCTAGGAGGCTAATTATGAAACACATTTCGGAGGATTTGGAACGATTGCTCAATCGTCCAATTGACAGGGGCGGATTTTTGAAGGCTGCAGGCGGGGTTGTCGGGTTATCCGTTTTATCCCAATTCACCGGCGGGATGACGTTCGCTTCTGCGGAGGAATCAGATTTCGCCTTCGCAGTTCTCGCCGACTCCCATATTGATCCGAATAGCCCGAAACATAGTGAGAATTTGTCCCGGATCCTCACCGAACTTTCTACCGGACAGAAGCCTGATTTTATCTTGCATGTCGGTGACGTGGTCGAGTCCGGTTTTTCGGAAGAATATCAGGAGTATACACGACTCATTCCTTCGTCATTGAAAGACATGATCCATGCCGTCCCAGGAAACCATGAAGCCCGTTGGGACGAATGGGGCAAAGAGTTTTATACGCAATTATTCGGCGAAGCCAATTATTCGTTTGACCAAGGTGGCGTTCATGTCATTGCCCTTGATCCGACTTCGATGCTGCAGGAGGGGGGGTATTTCAATCCGTCCCAACTGGAATGGTTACGTAAGGATCTCCAAAAAACGGGCAAGAAAACGCCAATCATCGTGTACCTACATTACCCGATCGGCAAAAACTTTTACTTCATCAGCAACCAAGAGGAATTTTTCAAAATAGTGGAGCCGTACAACGTCAGGGCGGTCTTTACCGGGCACATTCATCGCGAAGAGGTATGGAAGCAGAACGGGATTACCCTTATTTCTTTGCCGGGTATCAAAGTCTCGCCGGTCTACCATTGGGTGGAGAAGAAATCTTTCCCTCTGGAGCCGTCCGTACTCGCCGTTTACAACGCGGAATTTACGAGCGGAGCGCTATCTAACAAAAAACTGCTGGTGGAAATTCCGTTATCGGGCGAAAAGCCAGCTGAACATGAGAAACCGAGAGAGGTTCGTGTAAAACGATCGGATTCCAACACTTCCGTTCTTCGAGTGGAGATGAGTCAGCAAGCAAGCGTGGCAAGCGTCCGTTATCAGTTTTGGCCGGATGTTACCTATGCCGGTTCGAATGATGGAAACTGGAAGGAACTGATTCTGGCGGATCTCGGAAGCAAAAGTGGGCTTTGGGAGACGGTTGTCGATACGGCGGGTATCGCGCCCGGCAGTTACCGGATCCAGGTCCGGGTTACGAATAATGTCGGCGAGTTCTGGGATGAGGTTGTCCATATGGACATCCCTGCGCAAGAAGCCGCTTCATCCGGTTCCCGCATCGCGTGGGAATACAAGCTTGACGCTTCCGTTCAGGCTGGGATCGTAATTGCATATGCGAATACGGCGTCGCCACTTGCAATCGTGGGGCAATTGGACGGTACCGTAACGGCGCTCGAAGTATCGGACAAAAAGGCGCATCGTCAGTGGACGTATCGAACCCAAGGCGCAATCATCGGTACGCCGGCGCTGAGTGCGGACGGCAGCCGCGTGTTTATCGGATCGGCGGATCATCGGATCTATGCGCTTGATACAACAAAAGGCAGGCTGTTATGGTCCTATGGCGGCTCACAGCCTGTTCTGGGTAGTCCATTATGGGTCGACTCCTCCCATGACGGCAAAGCAAGCGTGCTCGTTGTTATCGGGCGAACGTTATTGAAACTGGACGCGGCAACTGGAACCGTCCTTTGGATGACGGACATTCATGGATTTTTCGCCGGTCGTCCGGAAATTCTGGATCAAACGGTATTTGTAGGTGCGGGAGACGGCAAAGTGTCCGCGCTGGATATCCATACGGGAGTGCTGTTATGGCAAAAAACGCTGTTCAGCCATTCAAGTCCTTATCGTACTTTATTATACAGCCCGTGGTATTGCAATCCGACTGCTTTGCCGGACAAGCAAACGGTGCTGTTCTCGACGGTATCGAACGCGTACGCTTTGAATGGTGCGACCGGGGCTAACGCTTGGACGCTCAAAGGCGGCTATATGTACGCGGGTTATTCCGTCCTCATACCGGGTCCCGAACCGACGCTTGTGCTGCCGGACGAATGGGGTACTGCGACTGCCGTCAACCCAATTGACGGCAGCATACGGTGGACTGCGAAGACCAAACAACGAATTTTCCACGCGGCGCCTATCTCGTACAACGGGATCGTTTATTTGACTTCTGTCAATGGTCTGTTGACAGGACTCGACGCAGCAACTGGAAATGTGGTTGATGAGCTACAGTTCTCACACCATTACGTGTTTTCTTCTCCGGCGTTATCAGACCAAATGCTGATTGCTGCAGGACACGACGGCATCATTCGCGGAATAAGGCTGAAGAAGCCTATCATCTAATCTTCTTTGGGCATGACCCGTAAATCACCCCACAGAGCTGTAAGCTCTGTGGGGATATGAGGCTATGAAGGCGCAGCTTATGTCCTTGATAAAAAATTTAAAGCCTGGCATCACTCAGTTGACAGTACATCCTTCTATAAGAACGGAAGAATTAAAGCGATTAATAAACTTTTACAACGAAGACTTTAATGTTTAAATAATGAAACATATAGTTGAATAGCAGACATCGATGAGCAGGCGCTGCGGTGGCTTGCTCATTGTATTAAGCTAAGGTATAGAGAATTGCGAAGTTGAAAATCCTTATATACAAGATGTGGAAAGTATTATTGAAGTGGGTGAAACCAAAATGACGACGTTTGATCAATTTATGAGTAACCATTTTCCAAATTTGATTCTCAGGCCACCTTTATTCTACAACTGGAATGTAGGAATTCGATATGAACTTGGAGATTCAAATGCGTATGATTTAGATAAGAATTTCTATATGGAACGAGTATATAAACGAGCTATTGAGTTATTCAAAGCTATCCATGAGATAAATGATGAAATTATTATTGTTACAAATGCTATTTTTGCTTATAACCTAAAAAACAAAGTTAAAAGGGTAAACTTATATCGAAAATACATTAAGAGTAAACACATATTAAGAAATCTAAAGCTTAATGTTATTCCGGATGTCTTTGCTGATGAAGATGAAATACCTGACGAATTAGACAATACTTTTAGATATATGATCAATTGTAAAGTTAATGAGCTAGATTATCTCAATTTAATTAAAGCTATTTGCAACCAAGATGTAGGCATCAAGCCTTCAATTCATCACGATGTTTTCTTTCTCAATATTAGTAGAGGAACAATTTATCATATTTATGATGATCGTGCATGCGATGTGATATCAAATTCAATTTCAGGAATTAAAGATATTTTTCTTAGATACAACGATTGGATTTTAAATTATGATAGGGAATCCATTAATAAAACATTTGATGATGAAGTATTCTAAGGAGGACTAGTAAAATCTGACTTCAGTTAATGAAAGGGAACATAACAAAAATGGAGAAACAGGTAGTTGATAAATTAGAAGCCTACATCGAAGGACAAGTAAGTGTAGATGGTTTTTGTGGAACGATTCTCGTAGAGCAATCAGGTAATCGCAAAAATAACAGTTGAAAATTCAAAATTACATATAACTTATGAACCATGGTACAAATATGAACCTCGACCTATAAAAGCACCTCAAAGTCGTGGTACCAGTCTCTTCAGAACCGTTGGAGCAGCAGGGGAACTAGAGTTTTTTCATGATGAAGTGGGCAGAGTATTGAAAGGACTATTTCATTTATTTAGTAAAACAATGAATCTGACACCAATTAATACTGATCTAGAATTAAACTCCCTCGAAATGATTCAGTTTCCTCACTCAGACTCATGAATTCGCAGGATTTCACCCATTGTTGAAATAGGGATATACATAGACTTTGTCGAGATTATATAACTAATATACAATATAATAAGTTGAAATTGGATACAGAATTTGTTTGGAGGTATTATTTTGACAGTAGAAAAAAGTTTAAGGGTTTGTGGAAAGGGACATAAGTATTACAAAAGCAGTGAGTGTCTAAGTTGTCCTACCTGTGATAAAGAGAATAAGCCTAAACGTGGCTTCCTCTCGAAGCTCAGTTCACCTGCAAGAAATGCATTGGTTCACGAAGGGATTGACACTTTGAAAGGACTATCAAAATACACAGAAAAAGATATTTTGAAAATTCATGGTATTGGACCAGCTTCCTTACCTATTATGAGAACTTTATTAGAAGAAGAAGGTTTATCATTTAAAAAATAATATTAATCATACAATATGTGACGTACTTTATTTCGCGAGAAGTACAATCCAGACCGCGTTTACTTCTACATGCAACGAGCGGAATTAAAAACACAGGGGTTACGTAATTGTCGACGAATAAAACGGAGTATTTACGATTAAACGAGTGAGCGGGAATGGACTGCGTTAGTCGCAAAGAGATAAACGATAATAACTGTGCGATTGACGTTGCGATCGGTGCGCTGGCGGGATTGCAGTCTACGGAGAAGGGCGGTTTAGTCTGCTCAGTCAACGAGACTGCTGCGCAATTGGACCATTAATCAACCGAATAGAAACTGGAATGAATGACCATAATAGCTATAGATAAAAATATAAGGGATGATATCATGATTTATATCTATAATGATTATGGAGGGACTCATACAACAGCTCTGGCAGCCGCCTATCATTTAAAAGAAATTACCCAATCAGAACGAAAACTAACTAAAGAAGAAATATTAAATGTTAACTATTTCAATAAATTAACTAAAGATGATTCGGGAAAAATCATTTTTCACGGGATAGATGAAAATGGAGATTCGGTATATACAATAGGACGGAAATCCTCCAAACTTGTTGTTCCAGCATTAAAAAACTTAAGCTTATTACTACAAAGCAAACATCATTTTAATGAAAAAATAATATTCTCTAATACTTCACCAACAGTGCCGTTCGTCATGTCAATTGGGGGGTTCTTTTCAAGAGGATTAAAAATTGATTTTATAGGTGTACCGTTATTAGCTATAGGTGCAAAACAATGTTGTGATAATATTTTTCGGTTGGTTGAAAATACGAAACTACTAGGGAAGTCCTCAAATGAAGAAACAGTTATAATTTTAGAAAATGAAACCTATAAGTAATAATATTTAATGTTTTATCTATGTGAATAAAGGATCATCCGGATCATACTACGTAACAAAACGCAAAGCCTTCGGAATGACTCCGTGGGCTTTAATTACTATTTAATACTTAAAAAGGGCCTCTTTATGAGGCTCTTTTTGCTTTAGATACCTATTTTCAATTTCTAAAAGTAAAAACACCGCACCCACGAAAGATACGGCGCTCGATAACGTATATTTACGCTTATTGACTCGCGATAATCCGAGGCATGCCAACGGTGAAAACTGCGTAAGCTGCTAAGTGCTTGCTCATCGCTTACCCTTGCGGAACCTCGCGTAGTCTCAATGTTAGCGTGCGCGACTATACGTTGTACAAAAAGCGCTGCGGATAGGCGAGCTTCGAATCGACGCAGGCCTTCTCTGAGTATTCCTTCAGGCAGCGATAACGGTACGACGCGCGGCTTGCGGTTCTTAATCATCCACGCAGGCAAGTTAACGCAGTTTGATTTTAAATCGAAAAACGCTTTTTTTATTCAAAGTCCAAATTAATAAATCTACAGGAATTCTAACGGGAAGGTTAGTCTGGAAGTTACTTCTGTAAGGACTAGCGTTATGTTAAAATCTTGGTAGGTAAATTAAGTAAAAAACTCCAATGAGGTGGAGAAAGTGAGGTTAAGGTTGAAACGGATACCATTTGAACGTCCAACCAAGCATTATGATGAACGAATAATTAAAATTGATGAGCAGATTTGTGTTTAATGCTAGTGTAGTAACTTTCTGTATCGATTGGGACATGACAATTGAATAACCCTCAAATTCTCACAAACACAGCCATTTTTAAAAGCATGTTGGTTAGCAATATGATTGTCGAATGACGAATGGTGGGCGCAGTTCGGGGCATGCATCTTACAACTACATAATATCTCCTCCGATACCAGACGATAGTTCATTAAAACAGTGGCAGTCAATTCTGATGGTTTTGTAATTCGAAAAACCGCGTAGATTCAACACCTCCAGTCTAATACTTTATTTTCCTTGAACATCGGAACACTATAGTGATACAAGAATCAGAATGCCGAAAAACGTGATAAATTACAAAGCAGCTTCTGTGGAGAAGCAACACATTAATATAACACTGACATACAGTTGTCAGGGTTTCCATTTTATAATGAATACATAAGTAAACTACAAAAACCGGAGGTAATTGAAATGACAAATCATAGTTTGAGATTTTACGACTATCATGTATGGGCAAATAAAATAATCTTTAATCGATTAAAGGAGCTTCCGCATCACCTATACAATCAGGAAATTCAAAGCGTGTTTTCTTCAGTGTCGAAGGTCATGGCACATATATACAAGGTTGATTGCGGTTGGCTGGACATCCTGATGGGTAAAAGTATGAATGAAGCTATGGAAGCTTCTGTTCAAATTGAGGCGGATGCAGAAGCTAGAAGCCTTGAGGAACTGGAAGCGATGTATGACGATTTGTCCGTGCGATTCAAAGCATATATTAACGGGCATGCGGATCTAGAGAAAGAGGTTGTCTTGGATAATCCTTATGTTGGAATTTTAAACACCAGATATTCAGAATTCATTATACAAGTTGTGAATCATGGTACGTACCACCGAGGTAATCTGTCTGCAATGCTTCGTCAACTGGGCCACTCCTCTGTTATGACGGAATATGGACTTTTCATGTACCAGGAAGAATCAAACACTAGTATGTAGCCGAAATATGATCAGAAATTATATCGGTTGCCATAACTTGAATGAATGCATCGTGGAGAATGGGTTAGCGGGTACGTTAATTACACATTTACAAATATTGAAATTAAACAATGATATAATGTTGTTATTCCATTACAAAAGGGAGATGTTAGATATGTATAAACACATCGAGGATTTTTCTACAACTTGGCGGTATGAAACGGCAGCAACAATGCGGACGCTGGAGATGCTCACGGACGATTCTCTTGGCCAACAGATAACGAGCGACCATCGAACGCTTGGACGACTTGCATGGCATCTTGTACAGACATTGCACGAAATGCCATCACGGACTGGATTGTCTTTCGAAGGACCGGGCGAAGATATGTCGGTGCCAGCTTCGGCAGCGGAAATTGCGGCGGTCTATAAGCGGACCTCGCAAGCGCTCCTTGATGCTGTACAGACCAGTTGGAAGGATGAGAATCTGCTCATCATGAGCGACATGTACGGCGATCAATGGCCGAACGGCTTGACGCTGGATATCCTCGTAAAGCATGAAATTCATCATCGCGGTCAAATGACGGTCCTGATGCGTCAGGCTGGCCTTCGTGTTCCAGATCTTTACGGCCCGACGAAAGAGCAGTGGGCCGAGTATGGTGCACCGGCTCCGGTAATATAGAATAAGAATATATCCCGCTTTGGCCGTTTGGCTGAAGTGGGATTTTTAAGTATTTTCGATGTCGGACGGTAAGAACATATTGAACCAAACCCGCGTAAATTGCGGGTCTTTTTGTTTTTCTGAAATGAATTCTGGATTGAATCTTGGACAAGTTCATAAACTCATTGCAAATATGACGCCAGAGATGTCCATGATATATACATGTAAAAACCAGAGAGATATCGTAAACAAAACAAAAGGCAATAGATTTAATATGTTCCAGGTTTCAGTCAGACGGTAGAAGAGTTTGGTGTCCCACTATCCGTTAATCACAACGGATATATTGGACCAGGCGACATATAGTTTGTTCAAAATAATGAATTTGAAAGAAAAATGGTAAGAAAATGAGCTTCGGCAAGCATATAGGGTATGTAAGCGCTTTTCATAATATTTTTTATAATAAATGACGGAAACCAGGACGATTGTTCGTTTTACAAAACAAATTAGCAGGCGTAATATACAATTTGCATTCTAAATAAATATTGTCTTCAATTCTTATTTGCTTAATTTCCATCAAGGAAAACGGGGGAACCAATTATGATAGATACCTGAGCGTAAGGTATCCATCTTATGGGGTGAATCCTATTGTAGACTGTACACGTTTACAATCAGGTAGGGCGACTTAACCGTCCGAATCCGACAGCTAACCTCGTAAGCGTTGATTAAGGGAGGGTTGTAACATGTGTTCGAAACACAGGTTCTTACCTGTGTTTTTTGTTTCCAAAAAAAGCAAGCATTAGAGATCGTTTTTTTCATTTCATTTTCAGGATAATTAAAACTACAGGCAATTAAAAACAAAAAATGCGGAGTGAAACTAATGCTTTCTTTGAAAAGATTTTTAATCGGTCGACCTTTAAAATCAAATGAATTAGGAGAGCAGAAACTTAATAAAACGAAAGCTCTTGCCATACTTTCCTCAGATGCCCTATCTTCCGTTGCATATGGTCCTGAGCAAATATTGATCGTTTTAATTACAGTTAGTGCCGCGGCTTTTTGGTATACGATACCGATCGCAATTGGAGTATTAATTTTATTATTAGCACTTATTTTATCTTATAGGCAAATTATCTTTGCATATCCGCATGGCGGAGGCGCATATGTGGTGTCCAAAGAAAACCTAGGCAAGTACCCCGGATTAATAGCTGGAGGTTCCTTGTTGGTTGATTACATTTTAACCGTGGCAGTAAGTGTATCTGCTGGTACTGACGCCATAACTTCCGCTTTTCCTAGATTGCATGAACATACGGTTATCATCGCTGTAATATTTGTCATTTTCATAACAATCCTGAACTTGCGGGGGGTAACCGAATCCGCTTCTGTTTTGGCTTATCCTGTATATTTGTTTGTTTTGGCATTATTCATTCTAATAGGAGCAGGCATATACAACATAATAACCGGTCATGTTTCTCCCGAGTTACACACTTCAATCGGTACACCAGTAGCAGGTATAAGCTTATTTTTGCTTTTAAAAGCATTTGCTTCGGGTAGCTCTGCATTAACAGGAGTCGAGGCCATTTCGAATGCAATCCCTAACTTTAAAAGTCCAGCTCCTAATAACGCTGCTAAAACATTAACGGCGATGGGAATCTTACTTGCATTGTTATTTTCGGGAATCGTATATTTAGCCTATTATTACGGAATTATTCCCAACCTCGAGGTAACCGTAGTTTCACAAATCGCTGAACATACCTTTGGGCGTAATTTTATGTACTTTTTCATTCAAGGAACAACTGCATTGATCCTTATCCTAGCTGCTAACACTGGATATTCAGCTTTCCCTTTGCTTGCTGTAAATCTTGCCAATGATAAATTCATACCAAGAATGTTTACGGTTAGAGGAGATCGGCTAGGCTATTCCAACGGAATTATCATGCTTGGCATTTTATCCATCATCTTAATTATTGTGTTTAAAGGCCAAACGGAACATTTAATCCCGCTGTATGCTGTCGGTGTATTTATTCCTTTCACCCTGTCCCAGACAGGAATGATACTAAAATGGATTCGTCAGAAACCAAAAGGATGGATTTCAAAACTAATTATTAATGCAACTGGAGCTCTTATTAGCTTTATTGTAACGATGATGTTTTTCTTAACGAAATTCACACAAGTTTGGTCCGTCTTAGTATTTTTACCCATTATCATTTATGCCTTTCATCGAATTAGAAAGCATTATGAAGCGGTAGCCGACCAATTGAGAACTACAACTTGTGAGCCAGCTATTCCGATTGCGGGGAATATCATCATTCTTCCTGTGGCTGGTATGACGCATGTGGTGGAGAATTCGTTGAACTATGCCAAATCGCTCTCAGCATACCAGATCATTGCAGTTCATGTTCCTTTTGAGAGAGAAGATGAAGGAGTGTTTGAAGAAAAATGGAAGAAGTGGCAGCCTGACGTGAGGTTAGTAACACTACATTCTCCATATAGAAGCATCATTCAGCCGTTGACTAAATTTATTGATACCGTTCAACGCAAGGCGAGTGAATCAAATTACCAAGTCACGGTTGTTATCCCACAGTTCATTCCAAAGAAAGGTTGGCATAACATCCTGCACAACCAATCTAGTTTACTGATTCGTGCACACTTGCTTTATCGGAGAAATGTGATAATCACTACTGTACCGTACCATTTAAAGAAATGATCGTCTTATTAAGCTAACCGGTAACGATAGCTGAGTAAACGCGAAGAAACGGCAGCCAGATCCATGGCTGCCGTTTTCTCAACTAACGGGTAAATTTGCTTGAAAAATACCTGGATTCAGCAAATAAAATAGGAGCAGATTGCCTACGTAATTATTAGATAATGATGATTAGATATCAAGTTTACGCATACCGATCCATTTCACCATTTCATGATCGTTATGTGAAAAGAACAGACTCTGTTTCGTATCTAACGTAGTAATCGACTCCATATCCTCTTGGCTTAATTGAAAATCAAAGATATTAAAGTTTTCGATAATTCTTTCTTTACGAACAGACTTTGGAATCACAACAACTTGCACGGACCTTTCCTTCACGATACAATTCCTCCATAGCGTGCCAAGAGCCATACACATCGCCAAATGTTTGCCTAATCCTCTCACTACAACTTATGTAACAGTCGAATACGGATTATAATCAAACTTTTAATAATGACGGAACGAGGAGGATCAAATGTCTGGAATAATTACTAAACAGCAGAATGAGCTCGCCAAAATCATTGAACGTTATTCAGAAAAGGACGGCGTTCACTCAACGGCTATTCCATTCTTATTTTTCATGCGTCAGACGAATGCGACCGGACCAAGTCACGGTGTTTACAAACCTTCATTATGTATGGTGGTTCAAGGGGCGAAGGAAGTATGGCTGGCACAGGAGCGCTCTAAATACAGTCCACCGTTAACGGGTAACTATAACTTAACCATCATCAGGACAAGGCTGCCGGTATAAAACGGCAGCCTCGTTGAATTAACGGGCAGGATAGCGCAGCAAACAGGTTGAAATTATTATAAAATTCATCCTGCATCATCCAAGCACAAAGATAAATTAAGTTAACGAGCCGTCGTCGCGGAACAGTTAATGGTATCGTAATTTTGGATTATTTTGTATGATATGAATAAACCAACGGGGTATGTTTTTGCCAAGCACATAGGGATTAGACAGTCCGACAAGAGCGATTTACTTCAAGAAGCTATACAAAATTTATTAGAGGTGAGTAAATGGCTGTAACGCATGTGAAAATACAAAGTCTACATCATAGTTTTACTAAAAAAGTGAAGTTATATTTTTGGATTATCTCGTTTGTAGGTAAATATCGGGCGCCTTTTATAATACTTATCCTAACTGGATTCATTACTTCAGGCGTATTGTTGGCAATTCCGAAGTTTCTTCAATATGTTATTGATTCCATTATTCCTGCTGCGGACTACCGACGGCTGATGGTTCTCATGGCGATACTTACCCCATTTATAGCCCTCATGCTGGTCTCAATGGCTGTACGTAATCTGGTGCAAAGGATTGTGCAAGAAAAATCCGCCAGCGATTTACAAATGTTAATCTTTACACATCTTCGTAAACTTGGATTCTCGTATTATGAGGAGCATCCTATCGGAGAGACACTCTCTATGTTTCAAGCGGAGATTCCAGCAATTCAGAATATATATCGGAGATATCTGCCTGTATTGATCGAGAAAATGGCGCTTCTCATTCTCTCCCTATTCTTAATGCTATCCATTCATGCATCATTGACGCTGCTCGTTATCCCATTCTTCCTCTCTTATTATTTAGTGGGGCCGTATTTTGAAAAAAAACAATCGCAATTCTTAAAAGACGGCAGCCAAAGCCGAACAGAATATAATAAAAAGATTTATGACAGTTTGTCAGGTTTAATGGAGCTCCGCATTCATAGGGCAGAGAAATGGGATTTGAATCGTTTACTGGAGAAATACAACACGAATCGTAAGCTTTGGATGAATGAACTTCTCTATGCTTTGCTGCGGGGAACTGCAAGAAGAATGACGATTAATCTGGGAGCGCTGGCACTCTTTTTGTTTGGCGCCTTTGCGGTAAGAAACGGCACATTAAATGTGGGGGAGTTTGTCGCATTCTTACTTTATTATTTTCACGTCATGGGCGATTTGACCCGGGTTATCACGATGATCACAGAGCAGAGCATGTTATTGATGCAAGGAGAGAAGCTTTATGATCTTGTTCATCAACGACCGCTCGTGGATGAGGACGAACAGGCCATTCGTTTAGAGCATGTTAAAGGGCATATTTCGATTAAAGATGTACATTTTGCGTATAACCAAATGCCGGATCGGGACATACTTCGCGGTTTGACACTCGAGATTCTGCCTGGTCAGCGTGTAGCTTTTGTTGGCAGCAGCGGCGGCGGGAAATCGACAATATTGAAACTTCTTGGCCGTTTCTATGATCCTAAATCCGGTGTTATCCAGTTGGACGGTCATCCGATTAGGGCGTTGCAAATCGACCAATTGAGAAATACGATGGGATTTGTTTTTCAGGAGACCTATTTATTCGGTTCAAGTATTAAAGAGAACATTCTGTTTGGCAATCCTGAGGCATCAGATGAAGAGTTAATCGCCGCGGCAAAGGCAGCGAATGCACATGAATTTATCGTTCAAATGCCTGACGGGTATGAAACCTCAGTGGGGGAGCGGGGCATGAAGCTATCTGGTGGACAGAAGCAACGGATTGCGATCGCACGTATGCTCTTGAAGAATCCACCAGTAATTCTGTTGGATGAAGCTACGTCTGCCTTGGACAACATTAGCGAAAAAGAAGTACAGCTTGCGCTTGATCGGCTGATGGAAGGCAGAACCACCGTTGCAATCGCACATCGTTTAACGACCATTCGTCATTATGATTTGATTGCTGTTGTGAACGAAGGTATGGTTGCAGAGTTGGGAAGTTACGATGATTTATACGCCCGGAAGGGATTATTTTATCAACTGGCGCAAGGAGGAGAACGGCTTGGCTAATTGGAGGTGGTTATCACCTTATCTGCGTTCTATGAAGTGGAGTCTCCTGCTTGCGGTTATTCTTTGTTTGCTGGATATGATCTCCTTGCTAGGCATCACCGGCATTCAAAAATGGTTGATTGATGATGTTCTGATCGGTAAGCAGTATGAGATGTTGGTACCCTACCTTTGCATTTTTGCTGCGCTGATTATTGGCTATAATGCCGTTCACCTGTTTTCTTTTATGTTGAATCGATCCAACGAGTATACTTTACAGAAAAAGCTTACAGTGGATTTGATGGCATTTCTATACAAAATGAAGGCGTCCAAGTACAATAACGATCGTATAGGGAGCATTGCGCAGCGGATTTCCGGAGACATTAATGAAACAGCATGGACTGTTGGCCATTTTATCCCTGGTGGAATTATGAATATTATTCAGGTTTTAATTCTTTCGATCTTGATCGGTTGGGCTAATCCGTCTTTGCTTATAGGTGTGACTGCGGTTAGTGTTTTTCTTGTTTTCTTGGGTAAGCGTACCGGACCTTCGCTTAAATCTGTCAGTAAAGAGATCCAACAAGAAAAAGCGGAAGTTTTGGTTCAAATCGAAGAGGGGATCGCGTCTACAAGAGAGGTTATTGCGTTTAACCGGCACAAATGGGAGATTGCCAAGTATTTACGAAGTTTTGACCGCTATTTCGCAAAAATGATGCAGGAGGGAAAGCTTCAAAACAAGCAGTTGGCCTGGAGTGAGACATGCCGTTGGGGCACAAATCTGCTTGTAATCGGTTATGGGGCGTATCTGGCGATTTCAGGAGAGATATCCATAGGCACATTTGTTATCGTATATCAATTTTCAACGCAATTGATGGAAGCATTAAACCAAGCATTTGGCTTTACCATGAATTTCGCATCCAAAAGCGGTTCCATTGAGCGTTTGGAAGAATATATGACAGATCACGAACCTCAGACTGGAAGTGTTCTTAATGAGGCCATATCGGAGATCCGATTTTGCGATGTGGTTTTCCGGTACACAGATGAGGGAATAACCATACTGGATCAATTGAGCATTGACATTCCGGCAGGTAAAAAGATTGCTTTTGTAGGGGCAAGCGGTGGAGGGAAATCCACAATCGCTCAACTGCTCGAGCGATTTTACGAACCGGTTGAAGGGCAGATCTTGATTAATAATAGGCCCCTTAAAGACCTGTCCATAAGTCGATGGAGAGATCGGGTAAGTCTGGTCTCTCAGGAACCGTACCTTTTTCCAGACACCATTTACAACAATCTTGTTTTGGGCAGAGCAGGTGTATCGGAAGAAGAAGTAATACGGTACTGCAATGCAGTGGAAATACATGAATTTATCGATAGTCTTCCTGATGGTTATCAGACCTTGATCGGTGAACGTGGAATCACGTTATCCGGAGGCCAACGACAGCGGCTTGCTATAGCACGCTCCTTGCTGAGCGAACCGGAAGTGCTTATTTTGGATGAAGCAACTTCGGCCCTGGATTTAGGTACGGAGCGTCGGGTTCAACGAAACCTCGATGCATTACGAGCTGGTAAGACTACTATAATTATCGCGCATAGATTATCAACCGTGGAAAATGCGGACATTATTTATGTGCTGGGTAATGGCAAATTAATAGAAAGCGGCAGTCACATCCAGTTATTACAGAAGGCGAGTGTTTACAAGAGCCTTGTAGCGACGAGAAATTAAAGCATGATGAACGAAAGAGGGAGTTAATAGTGAAGAGAAAATATGGTGATCTATCTCATTGGAGAGGAATACTACAAAAAACTTACAAACAAATGTATATCGAAGAAGTGGATTTCACTGGGCATGTAACACTTGTTATTTTTAATAAAGTGAAGGAACCCATTTCTTTTAAGCTGGCTGATCATGACGATTTTAATATTGTTGCAAATGGATTTATGTGGTTGCAGTATTTTCCAAGCAATGCCCATCATACAATGACGGCAGTTATTAATGAAAAAAGAGAGATCGTTCAATGGTACTTTGACATTACTTTGGCTAATGCTCTGACTAAAGAAGGAGTGCCTTATTTTGATGACCTATTCCTGGATGTGGTAGTGTTGCCAAACAAAGAAATATTTATATTAGATGAAGATGAATTATTAAATGCATTGAATAACGAAATTATATCTGAGGACGATTATAGATTAGCAAAAGCGGAGCTAGATAGATTACATGCAACTTTAACAGCTGGCAACAATGATTTACTAAAGAGATGGGATACTGATTTTAAAACACTGTACTCTGTTATTTAAATTCAAATGGTTTAGGAGAGTGTTTCCATGGCTGATAGCGTTGAAATCGTAAAAAGATTTTATGATGAAACCGTACATTACGAATGGGATCGGTTGGACCGCCATAAAGTGGAGTATGAACTTAGCAAACGCTACATGAACCGTTACATTAAGCCGAACGACAGCGTATTAGACCTTGGAGGCGGTCCAGGGAAATATTCACTCTACCTCTCTGAGCTTGGCTGTGATGTAACACTTGCCGACCTTTCACAAAACAACGTAGATTTTGCGATGAATAAGGCACAAGAACTTGAACTTCCTCTTAATTCCATTTGCATAGATAGCCGTGATTTATCAGCTTTTGAAGATGGATATTTTGACCACGTGTTATGCATGGGTCCGATGTATCATCTAAAAGAAGAGAACGACAGGGTAAAGACGATAAACGAATGTTTGAAAAAACTAAAACCCAATGGAACTCTTTTCGTGGCATTCGTCTCGTCTTTTTCATTCGTTTGGGATTATCTCATCAGCAATCCAGGTATGATTCTCACGGATGAAAGAAAATCAGAACTCAAAATTATTCTTGATGATGTGAGTTTCTCTGGGCATGGATTTACGGATAATTTTTTTATCCGTCCAAAGGATGTACTTCCATTTTTCGAAAAATTTGAACTTGAAAAATTACATTTGGTTAACTGTGAAAGCTTTTTATATTTGCGTGAGCTGGAACTTCTTAAGCAATCACCAGAAGTAATAACAGCTTGGTTGGACTTGGCAGAGCAAGTATGTGAACGTGAGGACCTAATGAGTTTAGCTGAACATTTCATGTATATTGGAAGAAAAAACAATGATAAATGAAATGACCATTTTCAAGCTAACTGGGAAAAACGATAAGACAAACATTATTTCTAACGTTGTCTTATCGCTATTACATTAATTTGGAATTTTACTCGGATCAAACCCTTGAGGGAATATTTCTTCAAATCGCTCTTTTTTCTCGTATAGGTTATACCAAGTATCAGCTATGACATCTGGATCCCCTGCTGTTCCAGCTTTTATCATGGTCCCAATTGATAGATGTCCGACAAATACACCTTTTTCTTTCAACTCATTGTGTAGGTTTGTTGCATAATTACGAATGCCCGACATAACGATTCCGCCATTCCCTACAAAAGGTAAAGGGAACATAGCAGATATACCTGTTGTAAACAGAATTGCACCTGAACCCATCTTTATCATATCCGGCAATACCTCATTGACCGATAGAACGGCAGGCAGCAAATAGCTGTTTATTTGTTCTAATACACTATCAGGTGTTGTTTCCAACACATTTGTGAATGTATCCCACCCTGCATAAGGACTGAATTCTAGTACATCGATAGTACCAAGATCTTTTTTTGCAGCTTGAATGGCATGTTTTAAAGCGGCCAAGTCCGTGAAATCCGCTACATAAGATTGTGCTTCAATATTTAGCTTTTTAAGTTCATTCATTATAATGGATAATTTCTCGGAATTTCGCGAAATAGCCGCCACCCTAAAGCCATTACTTCCGAATTTTTTTGCTAGCGACAAACCTAAGCCAGGACCTGCACCAATGATTGCAACAGTTTTCATTTTTCGTGAACTCCTTATTTGTGATATATTAAAGAAACATGCGTTGCTTTAATGAAAAATATACACCTAATGATTTAGTGCTACAACCAACAATCGATGTACGAATGTTGCTATAGCGACAAAACTGATAAACTGTCGAGTTAAGAGGTGGGGGGAAATGGCGTCAAAAGTTATGAATGTCAGAATAACACAAACGAAGCAGTCATTGATTAACGCCTTTTTTCATTTAGTATCGAAAAAGGATTTTGAAAAAATAACAGTTGCGGATATAACAAAAGGAGCACATGTAAATCGGGCTACATTCTATGCGCACTTCAATGACAAGTACGAATTATTGGACTATATTATGGGAGATTCCGCATCAGCAGCCATCGCAAAACGTACTAATGGCATAGAGATATTCGATCAAGACAGCATACATCAACTCGTTTTAGCGGTATGCGATTTTTATCAACAACCGAATATACAATGCCGCAGTAGCTATATAGGCTTAGTTGTACCACAATTGAAAGAAAAGATCATAAATGAGTTGATAGCATATTTGTCAAAAAGCTTGGATAACATCTATACAGATATCGAGAAGAATATATATGTACCAATTTTTGCACAAGTCATCCACGAAGGTGCATTTCAGTGGGCTTCTGGGAACGTAACTTTTGATAAAGAGGAAGTAGCGTTGAGAATCTCGTTATTATTAAAACGAGGTTATCAATCTTCCGAACTAACATTACGCTAACGGGGATACGGTAGTGGAATGTATGCGGATTTACCCAAAGAATCAGGGTAGTGGATAGTTCCAAGAGGCGTTAGTAAGATGACCATTCATGCCGAGACCCAAAATATGAAACGTTAAAGGCGAAATCCCTAAGGAAGGGATCTCGCCTTTTTTGCATATTGATCTAGACATATTTTATTTGTCTCCTAGACAATTTGATTTCCTCTTCATGAAAATAAGTGGGCGTTTACGGGAAAAAGATCAAATCTGGACTGTTCCGCATCCTGCTTACCGAAATATTGATCTAGACAAATTTACAGGAAGTCCACACCTGATTGATAATGTTTAACATTCGGCTAATTTGGAAATGACATATCCGATTTAGTATGGAATCAAGATGATCTTGTGAGGCGTCAGCTGAAAAGGAGTGATTAGATAGTTAAATGTTGAACCGATATACGGCAATCAGCGAAACACTCGCCAAAGAAATCGAACAAATGTCGTTCTCTAAAGGGGAACAGCTTCCGACCGAGTCGGAACTTTCCCGGCGGTTTCAAGCGAGCCGGGAAACTATACGCAAAGCACTCAAGTGTCTTATAGAATCTGGGCACATTTTCAGCATCCAAGGCTCCGGTTATTTCATCAGAAGCAAAGGGCATATGGAAAGCACCATCAATCGTTTCACAAGTATTACGGAACTGATCCGCAACGCCAATCTGGTCGAAAGCGATCTGGAAGTACAAATCTTTAAACGAAAGCCGAACGAGAATGAGCTTCAATTGCTTGATTTGGACAAGCATGACAGTGTGTTTGTCGTCGATCGGATCCGTGCGGCTAACGGAGAACCGGTCGTTTATTCCCAAAACATTATGCCCGAAAGTGTAGTGGGACCAGATTTCCCGGATAAATTCGATCCTGGTTCGTTGACGGATTGCTTGAAGCACAAATACGGGATCGTAGTCGCCGAAGCGTTAATGGAGATTCGCGCCGTTACCGATGAAGATATGCTGCCTTATCGGCTCAAGCAAAGCAACGCTCCGCTGCTGAAGTTCATTCAAGTCCATTATGATGCCAAAACGGTTCCGATTTTTCTCTCTTATGATTACATGCGCAACGATATGATCCGGTTCTTTGTAAGGAAAACGTAAGGAAAGCGATAACCCAATCAATCAAAGGCGAGCCGGAATGAAAAGGAATGTGTCGCGAAATGCTGCGGACATTTATGCGACGCCGTTTTCTAAGGGTTCATTTTTTCAAAAAAAAAAATGAGGTGATCGATTCCCATGAAGAAACAAAAATTTCTTATGGCTATGATATAATGTTGAAACTAATCGGAACATTATAGTCTAGTTAGTATACACCGGATGAGACGCAGCAAAGCTGGTTTTATCCGGTGTTTTGCATTGTAAATGGAGAATACTGCGGACTACCACGCTTTTGTTCTCCTTTAACTGCAAACCTCTTTCAGTCTCGACATCTCCCATACTTTCATGTCAGACCACTTTCCGCTCCAGGAACAGACACTACATTTTAGTTTCCCTTTAGTAGGGTCCAGTGAATTGTGTATGACGATCATACATTCTTTACTGTGTGTATCAGGAGGGACGCAACAAAAAAATAACCATGTTATTCGAAGTGAATGAAAAGTTAACGCAGATTTTAGCTAGAGCGAAATTACCAATAGAAGAGGCAGCTCATACTAGAGCTGCCTCTTATGCTTATAGGGAAGTCTTATGGTTCTTAAAGATTAAGCAACTCTAATTATTTTTTAATAATAAGGTTCATTCTCCTATTAATGCTAGGTTTTTGTTCTCATAGGAATTATTTAGGTAACTTAATTCCTGCTATATTTGTTACTAACCAAACGAATGGGAGGCAACAAATAAATGCAGCTAGAATTACTGAAAAAGAAGTTTGTTATTGTCGGGATGAGTGCGGTAATCGGGTTTAGTGCCTTAGGGATAGCGCCAACACCTTTTACATCTAAAGTTGAAGCAGCCGTGACCTATGAGACTAAAGTCATAAGCGGGGTAAATCTTAGATCCCAGCCGAGCACCAGCGGAAAGCAGATTCGTATGATCTCCAAAGGTGAGAGTATTAACGTCATCTCCAAGGTCAACAGCTATTGGTTGAAGGTAAGCACTAAAGATAATAAAACCGGGTTCATATCGGCTAATTCGAAATATACGAATTATAATAGCGGTAGCGGTAGTAGCAGCAGTGGCAGCGGCAGTAGTCAAACACCTTCGAGCTCGAAGGCCGATAAGGTCATCAGTCTAGCCCAGAGCTACAAAGGCCGTGTGAGCTACGACTTCGGTACTAGAAATCCAAGCCGTCTTATTTTTGACTGCTCTTCCTTTACGCAATTCATCTTCGACAAGGTTGGGGTAGATTTAAAGTGGGGAACGAAAGTTCAGAAAAGCCAAGGGTCTGCAGTAAGCAAGAGCAATCTTCGCAAAGGCGATCTGGTCTTCTTTGATACGATTGGCAGCAATAACCGCGCTATTAACCATGTTGGCATTTATATGGGCGCTGGGAAGTTTATTCATAATACACCGTCTGTAGATGGTATTGCCATTAACAACTTAAGCTCCGGCTGGTGGTCAAGCCATTACGTCAGTGCGCGTAGAGTTTTGTAGTCGATAGATAATAGAGTAAGATTATACTTAGAACTCCGTCCAGTAGTGGGCGGAGTTTTTTGATCGTTTTGCAGTTGCTGCAGCATTAGACATTGCAACCTTTTAATTTTTCAGATAACTGGTTATTGAACTCGCTTGAAATGTTTCAGTTTCCTCACTCAGACTCTTATTTCGAAGAATCCCCATGCAAATCGATATTTCTGAAATTCTACTTATTGCCACATGCACAAGTTTTTTCTGTATTGCTCTCAAAATCGGCCTATTTTATGAAGTTTGGTAGAGAAGATTCAATTAGCAATGCAAAAACTGTAATACGAATAAAGTTCATCGATGGGCAGTTTCAATAATTCCTCTTGGGTAAAAAAATAAGTCTAGTCAACTGATATTAATCTTTCGATAAGGTTAGTTGAACAAGACACTACAGCAGCTGGTCAAAATGATCAGCTGCAATGTTGAGTTTAAATGCCCTTGACACGACACCGAATGGTGTCCTATAATAAAAGTGTCACCAAATGGTGTCCAATTAGCAGTTAGTCATTTGGAAAGTTTAGAATCTGAATAAGTTTCACTTCAAACAATTATGAGGAGGAACAAATGAGTAAGATTATCGGTGCGGAAATAACCGCGAAAGTAGTAACCCAGCCCCGGGGAAAAATGATTGCTTATTGGTCAGTCACATTACTACTCGCAGCAGCTGTTATGTTAAGTGGTATCGGGCAACTGATGCAATTTGGGGGAAACCTCGAGTTAGTGACGAATCTTGGTTACCCATTATACGTCTTAACCATTCTCGGAATTTGGAAAGTGATTGGAGCCATCGCTCTCGTCGTGCCAGGTTTTCCTCGGCTTAAAGAATGGGTTCACGCTGGTATCTTCTTTTTAATGACTGGTGCGGCTTCATCTCATGCATTTGCTAACGATTATGGTGATTACGGGTTTAATATTATCCTTCCGCTTTCATATGCAGCACTAAATATCGTTTCGTGGGCGTTACGTCCGAAGAGCCGCAAACTAGGGAAGCGGTGAAACTAACGGCCATTCCTTCGTATCACCATGGATTTCTACTATAGAAAATTGGAGGGATTGCAGTGAGCGAGAACAACGAGAAGCGGGATGTGTTTGACGCGATTGCAGATCCAACTAGGCGCCGACTAATTCGTCTCTTAGCAGAGGCGGAGGAGATACCGCTTCATGAATTAACCACACAGTTTCAAATGGGCCGTTCAGCGGTATCCAAGCATTTGACAATCCTCAAAGAGGCCGGACTGGTCCTTGACCGAAAAGTCGGCAGAGAAACGCGATTTAAGCTAAACACTTCTCCACTCAGAGAAATTCAAGATTGGGTGGCTTTCTACAGCAAGTTCTGGAGTACGAATATGTTGCGCTTGAAGCAACTATTAGAGGAGGAAGAAGAATGAGTTTAACATTATCCTTGGATTTTCAATACACGACATCGATCGAGAAGCTTTGGTCCGCCTTAACCGATTCAAGCAAGCTTGCCAAGTGGGTGGCTAACATCCACACCGGTCAGGCGATGGATAATGATTTTGTACCCGTTGTGGGACACCATTTTCAGTTTCGCACTCAACCAACCGAATATTGGAATGGAATTATTGAAGGCGAAGTACTGATCGTGGAGGAACCACACCGCTTGTCCTATACTTGGTCGAGCGGTGAGATGCACACGGTTACCTGGACGCTACAGGATTTAAGGAACGGAAAGGTTAACCTTCATCTCGAACAATCTGGAATTTCAAATTCTCAATTACTGGGTGGAGTTAAGTATGGTTGGAGCAAATGGTGCGGAGAGCTTGAAAAGGTATTTGCCTAATTGCAAAAGGAGGAGAACCTTATGCTTATCCTTTCTATTATTTTACAAAGTTTTCTACTCGTCACAATGACTTTTGCCGGCGGAAACAAGCTGGGAGGCGCGAAAAGTTTTGTTGAAATGTTCGATTCGCTTAAGCTGCCGCAATGGTTCCGGGTTGTTACGGGGCTCGTTCAACTAGCCGGGGCAGTCGGACTTGTCATCGGATACTGGCATCTAGCAGCAGTCTCATGGGCAGGCATTTGGATTGGCATCACGATGCTGGTGGCATGCCTCTTGCATTTGAGAATTAAGCATCCTCCCGTTCAAGCGATGCCGTCCTTAATCATTACTTTGATTGCGTCCGCTCTGGTACTCGTGAATGCATTCGGAGTGCCGCATCCATTATAGATCATAGTAGTATCGGTTAAACAAGAACAAGGGCCGTATGAAGCCCGTGAAAACCGCGGGCTTTTGATTTATCGGACCACAATCGAGCAAGATAATACAAAAAGAAAAAGGGGCTACCATGATGACAAAAGGTGAAAGGAATCCTAAGATTGATCCCTATTTTAACAAGCTAAAGAAGTGGAAGGAAGAATTCGAGCTGTTGAGAGATATCGTTCTTGACTGCGGGATGACCGAGGATTTTAAGTGGATGCATCCTTGTTATACGTTTGAAAATAAAAACATCGTTTTGATTCATGGTTTTAAGGATTACTGCGCGCTTCTGTTTCACAAAGGTGCGTTATTAAAAGATCCCCATGGGATCCTAATCCAACAAACGGAGAATGTTCAGGCAGCGCGTCAGATTCGGTTCACCAATGTTCAAGATATAGATGAAATGCAACTTATCTTGAAATCATATATTGATGAAGCCATTGAAGTTGAGAAAGCCGGTTTGCAGGTGAACTATAAAAAGAATACGGAATATATCATACCTGAAGAATTAGAAAATAAATTCGTTGAAATCCCCGACTTAAAAACGGCTTTTGAAGCATTGACGCCTGGACGGCAAAGAGCATACATTCTGCATTTTTCTTCACCCAAGCAATCCAAAACTCGAGAGTCAAGGGTTGAAAAATATATCGCGCATATCCTCAATGAAAAGGGAATAGATGATTAGTATATTTATCTATGTCGAAGGACTAGAACATACATGGATTAAACTCCGCGCTAATCGCGGAGTTTTTATTTTGCAGATAGCAATTGTCGGAAGTCAAAAACATTGTCCAATTCCCGAATGAGTAAAGCGTAGAGGAAAAGTACAAAGGGTTTTCGCGAGATCACATCATTAAGCTAACGGGCAACTTAGCATGGAAAAATTTATATATTCCTTGACAGGAATATTCCGGAAGTGGTATATTTTCTCCATAAGCAATGAACTATTCAAATAGGAGGCAAAAACAAAGTGAATCAGGAAGTTACGGCCTACATTGAAAATCTGCCAAAATGGCAGGGTGGAATCAGTTCGACCCTACGGGACATGATTCATGGGACGATTCCAGAAGCCGAAGAACGCATTCAGTACAAGAAACCGCATTTTCTGAAAAATGGAACTTATGCAGCGGTTATTTCGCCTTCAAAGGACGCCATTGCGTTCATGATTATGAATGCAAACGGCATTGACTTTCCGAAGGGATTCGAAGGGCCTGCCGAACGGAAGTGGATCAAATTGCGGGAAGGGGACACTCCGGATCTTGCCCTGCTGTCTGGCCTTCTGAAGCAAGCCTCCAGCACACTGTAACAGAAATCATCGGGAGGGGCTAATGAATACGACAACTATTGGCTCGGATCGTTTCGCGGCATGTGGGAAGAACGTTTTGATCGTCTTTCCGATTATTTCATTCATTTGAATTGAAAGAACAGGTTCATCCCTAAATTTCAAGGAGGAAATCTAATGAACAACCCACAAGGACTTTTATTGAAACGTGAGTTTAACGCCCCTCGTGAACTGGTATTTAAGGTGTGGACCGATCCGACGCATTTTGGCAATTGGTGGGGACCCAAGGGTTTCTCTCTTGAAGTTGGAAAGATGGACGTCCGTCCAGGTGGTATATTCCTTGGCTGCCAGAAGTCTCCAGATGGGCAGCACGCCATGTGGGGCAAGTTCGTTTACCAGGAAGTGCAGGCGCCGGAGAAACTGGTATGGGTTCAATCGTTTTCCGATGAAGAAGGGAACACCGTTCGCGCCCCGTTCAATCCGAACTGGCCGCTTGAGATTCTGAATATTCTAACGCTTGAAGAAAACGAGGGAACGACGGTTTTAACGCTGCAGGGCGGACCGCTCAATGCCTCTACTGAGGAACAGGAAGCATTCGACGCGATGGCACCGATGGTTGCACAAGGGTTCGAAGGCACGTTCGAGCAACTTGCCAATTACCTGGCTAGTCAACAGTAAGCAGATACAAATCGGTAAGACGGAAGCCTCGGGGGAATTACTTCGAGGCTTTTTCATTTGCCTCTATCATGCGGCGAGCGTGCTGAACATTACATCAGGCAGACGTAAAGGTGCAAGTCCCCCCGTAACGGGAAGTAAGTATTTGTGGTTCGAGATGGAGGGTGAGTGAATACCGACTTTGCGTAGAGGGCAAACCCCAATGGTATATTAAATACCTATTTATGGTAGTGTTGAATTGACAAGGCTAAGTAAATAAAAGACCGGGGGTATAGTTTTGTCAATTAATCGACTCGACAATATCAGAATGAAAGAAAAGCAATATCATGATGATTGTTATGAAAACCTAATACTTTTTCAGGAAGGTTCATGGTTACAAAGACCTGTAAAAACGATATTAGACTTGTTCGAGATTTTTAATCACAGAACAGATTTACGGATATTGGATCTAGGGTGCGGTGTCGGAAGAAACAGTATTCCATTAGCCCAGAGACTAAAGAAAACAACAGGAAAAGTTGTTTGTGTAGATTTGCTCGAGTCTGCTATCCGGAATCTTGAGAAATATGGCCAACAGTACGACGTCATTAATAGTTTTGAAACGGTTATATCAGACATAAGTAATTTCAACATATTACCTAATTACTATGATTATTTGTTCTCTGTTTCAACATTAGAGCACCTAGATTCCAAGGTTACTTTTGACCAGGTGTTAACAAGAATGATTGAAGGAACAAGGGAACAAGGAGTTCATTGTTTAATTATTAATTCGAACATTAGAGAGACAGTTGTTGAAACTGGTTCACAAATAGATTCTATGTTCGAATTATTATTCGATACAGAATTGTTATTCAAGAATCTCTCGATTTTGTATAAGGATTGGCGAGTATTGAAAAAAACTGTTATACCTTACGAAATTGAAATAATTAGAGATGGTAAGCAAGTGTTATTAAAGAGTGATGTTATAACCTGGGCTGTACAAAAATATTGATTCATTGAACTAACGGGAGACGATAGCTCAATAAGTACGAAGAAACGGCAGCCGGTGAAGTGGTTGTCGTTTTCTCAACTGGTAGGATAATTGAAGAAGGGTAATATCTATTTTTCAAAGTATTAGATACAGCTGTTATAAGTCCAAGAATTTTGAGTATAACCACATACGCTATAAATGAGGGGATGGTGGACAAGATGTTAAGAGCATCTCACATCATTCTCTGCCGTAGCTTAAAGGCGATGTTCCTGCATCGCCCTTTTTTAATTTGAGTAAAATAAAGAAATCAGTCGAAAATATCCATAATTGAAGTCCTCATGTTTGTTCAACGGGCAGGAAAGTTAAAAGAACTATCCCAAGTCAAGCGAATTAGTAAGACAAGTAAAAAAGCATTATGTGTCCTTTACAATCAATTCGACAAAAAATGTAATAATCTATCATTTTTGTGAGACACAAAGCGATAACATGCGTAAAAGAGCTGATTTATAATAGATAGAGAAATCAAATGAAGCAGCAAAAGGGAGACGTTGAAATGCGTTTAGTATCTGGGCACCTTAAACGCAAGGAGTCATTGGTGCAACCGTCCCAGAATGAATGGGGGACATAGGATTATGGGACTTATAAAATCAGAGAATACTCAGGACTTGGATTTGGAATGGGTAGCCCTAATAAAAAGTGCGCGATCAATGGGATTTACGAAAGAAGACGTGCGTAAAGTTTTTCTGTGCCTTCAGGAAAGTGATAAGGATGACACTCAAGAAACGTCTGTTTAATAATAAATAAAACGTTATTCACGCTTGATCTTCCACTTGTTAAATTCCAAAAATTCTTTAAACTGATCCTTGCTGACACCAGAAGCCACAGCCTCTCTTACCAATTCGGACCATTCATGTTCAAGATGATCAACATCAACATTTTGCTCAGACTGGTCGATTTTTAAAAATTCTTCAACTGTAACCTTCAATACATCGCTTACCTTTTCGAGAAACTGAATCGAAGGATTTTGTTGAAGCCCTCGTTCAATGGAGCTTAAATAAGATTTCGCGACACCGGCTCTTTTAGAGAGCTCGGTCAGTGATAAGCCATTTCTCTTGCGTTGCATCTTAATACGTTCTCCGATCATTGCAATCCCTCCGTCCTCACATCATTGTTGACTACTCTCTATTAAACGAACATTAAGAAACCGCTTAACACAATATAAGTGGATGATTCGAAGTAGCAGAAAATATTTCTATGCTATATGATTCGGAGAGACCTGAGTGAATAAGGGTGACACAGTGGTATTTTCATATTTTCTGTCAGAAGAAAGCGTGTTGGTAATTTATTTCAGCAATACAACAAAACATCCGAAGTTTGATAATGTAATTTAAAACTGCACTTCATGATTTATAACTTAAGATTTAAATTAATGTCTTATATGTTTAGATACGCGTTGAACTAACAGGGAACGTTAGCACAATAAGCATACAACGATGAGCAGGCGCTGCAGTGGCCTGCTCATTTTATTAAGCTAACGGGCAGGACTTCAATCACTTCGTGAATACTTCAAGTACAAAGTTCGTAAAATTATTCTTTAATATTTATAAGTTGAATGTTTTTAGAGGAGGTATAACTATATGTTTTTTTTTGAAAGGGTTAGGAAGTTATCAAATGTATGCATTGTAATTTTTGTGTTATTTTTTATTTTGATGATTGTTTCATTTTCAAACAGTAATTTCTATGAAATATTACAGCATAATTTTACGAATGATTTAAGAGGAACAATTTTTACATTAATTAGTTTTATAATTTCAATATTGTCATTAGCTTTAGGAATTACTTTGAAATACATTGTAAAAGATGCAAATGAAGAGATAAAACTACTTGAAGATCGTACAAAAAAAATCTAGCGGAGCGGATTTAGTCCTAGTTTTTCATTAAGATAACAGGCAGTTTAGCGCAACAATAAATACCATTTCCTGTTTATAATTACGATTGCATAAACCAATGTGAGGGAGGTGTTAGTTTGAATGAAAAGACTCTTAAATATTGTATTAATAACATATTTGATAATTAGTTTTAGTGTACAAAGCCCTAATAAGGTTTTCGCATGTAGTTGTGGTCATTCAAGCATTGAACAAAAATTCGAGGGATCTGGCGTCATATTCACAGGTACGTTGGTTAGCAAAGATAAAGAAGGCGGGAATATTTTTAATGTAGAGAAGGCCTGGAAAGGCAATCTCACGGATGGTTATGTATATAGTGGTTTCAATGGTATGTGTGGGACTGAATTTGAAGTAGGAAATACATATTTAGTTTATACAAACAATGTTAAAGGCAAAGAAATGGCCAGTCTATGTAGCGGCAATAAACTGATTAATGAGGCGAGCAAAGATATTCAAGCCCTAGACCGATTATATGAACCCGAATGGAAAGATAAATATATATTGATATTACTCTTTGCATTTGCATTCGCAGTAGTAATCTCAATAATATTATGGAGAGCTAAATTACGGTTTAAAAAATAACGTTTACTAATCTAACGGGTAACTATAGCAGCTTCAGAGATAATCGTTGCTGCGATTTTTTCTCCGATGCCGGGGATGGAGTGGATAACCTTATATTCCTCAACTTCATTAGCGAGAGCATCTATTTTATTTTTCGAGGGTTAATAGATGCTCTTTATAATGGAGCAGCATACTAATGTACATATTCATACTAAACAAATAACTCTGAAAGGGTGCTTTGCGAAACGAATTTCGAAGTGCCGCTGCCATAAGGTTGTGGGCCTTCTCCTTAGCCCATCTTTCAGAACGACGTGCACATAACACCGCAATCCTCTCCGTTAATCTGGCTTCACCAGCACTCAAACAGCCTCAGATGTGGGGAATTCCAACAGCAGAGACACTGCAGCTTACAAAGCCCCAAATACGCCAATAAACTCCGGGAGCACCTGATCTAATACTACTTGGAATTGAAGTTTGATCTGAACAAACTGATCCGTTACTGATTCATGCTGTCTTGTCAGATTGCGGAGGTTTAATAATTGCACCCCTCTAGTCCTATGATGTTCGAAATCCTCCTTATAAAAGAATTCGCATAAGGCATAGGCGTCAATGGCATCGGTTTTTACTTTGCGCAAGCTCAATCGCGCTGGAGATATGGGAGATGACGCTTGCTTCTATCGGCTCATTCGCAGCCTTAATTCCATCACCGCTCGGCATCGGAAAAGTCGAGCTCGAAGATGGCTCCGTTGATCCTGGTTTTATCTGCGAGGGATATGCGGCAATCGAAGCCGAAGACATTATAACCTCGGGCGGATGGCGTAATTTATAATGAATATCCAGTTTTTTGCAGATTTCCTCAGTACGGGTGTAGTCCAGCTATTTTGCTCGTTACAGCCCCATCGATCTGCACTCAGGGCTGCTTCGGGGCGGCTGTAGTTTCACCGTATATAGGTTTCGTGGAAATGTGAATGATTTCATGAGGACGGTCTCGATGCTGCATTCTCCATAATAATTGGTCGATTGCACGTGCGCCAATCATTCTTCCTTGAACCTCTACTGTGGTAAGGTTTCTAAATATAGGCGCAGTATTCGAGAAAAATTTAGAATGGTCAAAACCAGTAACGGATACATCGCCGGGAACCTGCAGCCCGATACTTTGCAAGTAATTGATGACATGCCAAGCAACGATATCGTTCATACATATAAAAGCTGTCGGGTATTGCTTGAAATCTTTCAAGGCTGAGATTAACAGTTCGTTGTTCGTGTGATTAGTTGGATCAGAATCGATAATACAATACTCAAAATTAACAGGCAAAGAAGCATGATCCATTGACCTTTTGAATCCGAGCCATCTGTCCATAAAGGATTTGCATCTGTGGATGTTCCCTATAAAACCAATTTCGCGGTGGCCAAGCTTAATTAAGTGATGTGTCAACTCACAAACACTTTGATCACTTTCCATCAGTACTATATCGTACATCAGCTCATGGGTCTGTATTTCAGAATGACTATCAATTAGAACCAACGGGATCTTCAAATCGGCGAGGGCCAGTGAATAGGCTTTATTTGGAAAACCGGTGAGGATAATCCCGTCAATATTTCCGTTTAGAAGCGTTTGCGGCAGCGTTAGTTGAGGCAAATCATCTAATTGGACAAAATTAAAAACCATATTATATTCGGATTGTCGGAGGCTCTCTTCTGCACCTTTCATTACGTCACCCCAGTAGCCCTCATGGAAAACATCGATATACGATAGAAATGCGATATTTTTCATGTTTTTTGGTTCGGGTTTTGTGTCAGGGGGATTTAATTTGTATTTTTTATAACCTAGGCTTCTAGCTTTATCCACGATGATCTTTATTGTTTCTTCCGAAATGCTCGGATGGTTGTTTAATGCTTTGGATACAGTGTTACGCGATAAACCAAGCATGTTGGCAATATCAGTAGTTGTATAATTTTTCTTCATACATTTCCCCCCCGCGGATTTTCTGATTACAATTACATTTTACAGAAGAAAATGAAAAAAGCATGATATAAGTAAAGTAAACAATTTTAAAGGGACTACGTATTAATATATCATTAATATATCAATATTGTACTTACAATCATTAATCATTCCATAAACAAATTATTTCAACAAAGACAATAGCTTTTGGTTTATATAAACAAATGTGACAAAAATTTGTTTGGAATGTATTAACAAAAGGGCTGTTTTAAACTAGAATGAAAATCACATAAACGCAAGCGTTTTCATTATGTCGAGGAAGGAGTACGGATGTATCCAATTGCGTTTATTGAAGATAACCATGAGGGGGGAATTAGCATGTTAAAAAGGAAAACGATAATCCTATTGTTTACTTTTATTGTAATCTTTGTGTCGGCTTGTTCAAGTACGGACAATAATACAGCCAATAAGCCAGCTGTTGAGGATGAGAAGGACACATCCACTCCAATAACGATTAGCATGGATTTAATGGGTGGAGCGAAAACACCGGATTCTTGGACAGAAAAAGCGCTTGAAGAAAATTTGAGCCAAAGTTTAGGCAGGCCTGTAGATATCAAAAACATATTCCTTCCGGATTGGTCGGAAATAAACACGAAGGTTAATTTGCTAATGAGCGATAAAAAAACGATGCCTGATATTTTATGGCATACGGAGATGACAAAGGAGTACAAAAACTGGATTCAAGCTGGAGTGATTTGGGATCTGACCCCCTCCTTGCAAAAGCACGGACAAAACATTATTAATTATTATTCAAAAGATACCTTGTTTTATCATTGGGACGAGAGTGGGAAATTATACCGGATTCCAGGCGATGTTTCTGAAGCGGCATCTATGACTACTATTCTCCGAAAGGATTGGATGGAAAAGCTGAATTTAGATACACCTGCAACATTGGATGAGTACATCGAGGTATTGCGTGCCTTTACGAAAGAGGATCCGGATGGAAATAATAAAGATGATACTTATGGCCTTTCTGGTGACCACCATTACCGATCTCTTGCACCCTTTTTCTATTCACATGGTGTAGATGTCGACCAATTCATTAAGCAGCCTGATGGAACAATCAAATACGGTGCAACGATGCCGGAAGTCAAACAAGTACTTCAGATCCTTAGGGATTTGTATAAAGAAGGAATTATTGATCCCCGGATAGCTGGTCAAATTACCGATGCCAAAACAGATGAGATCTTTAATTCCGGGAAGGTTGGTTCCTTCTATCGGTGGGTTGCCTATTTCAATTCGAATGGCCAGCTGCCATTCAAAACACTCAACCCGGACGGGGAGCTTATGTCCATAGATCCTGTTAAAGGCCCAGACGGGTTTAGCTCAGACATACCTGATTCAGGTATTGGTTGGAGTTTCCTGGCGGTCACCACACATCAGGAAGACCCGGATGCTGCAGTACAAGTGTTGAATCAAATGGCTTCCGAGGAGACGTTTAAATTGATTTCCTTCGGAAAAGAAGGAGAACACTACACGGTTGAGAACGATCAATTCAAATCCTTGATCACACCGGAAGAAGGCAATCAAATGGGACTTAATAATTACCAATGGTACATCTCGCGTAAAGATTCTGCCAATATCGTAAACGAACCTGAGGTAACAGCCTTATTTAAGGCAAAAGAGGAAACAGCAAAGCCGATGAAGGACAAAATTGTGTTCTTCAAATCGTTGAGCCGGCCAGCTTGGACCCAATATGCTGCAGATATTAATAAACTTCGGGACGAAACATTCTGGGGGATTATAACCGGCAAGAAAGATATCAGCGCATTTGATGACTTTGTCAACAATTACGCTAAACTAGGCGGTGATAAAATAGACGAGGAAGCGGTCACTCTCTATAAATCTCAAGCTGATGAATATACTAAATTCGAAGCATGGTACGATGAGAATATCGAACCATTTAAAAGCTAATTATTAAAGGAAGCATGCTGAGGCAGCTCCTATCGGTTGAAATGTATGTACAGGAAACGTTTGCTTTATTTCTCTTCATGTGTTGTTTTCTGTTAGGAGACAGTAACTATGAATGGATGTGAACACATGAAAGTTGAGACTACATTTGCTAGCAAGCAAATGTCGAGACATCATCAAGGCATAAGATTAGCGAAGAATCTCATTCGCGATAAATATCTTTATCTGCTGCTCGCACCCGGCTTGATATATCTGCTTATTTTTCGTTATTTGCCCATGTACGGCATTATCATTGCTTTTAAGGATTATAATATTCTGCTTGGTATGGATGCGAGTCCATGGGTAGGGTTCGAACAGTTTACACGGCTGTTTCGTTCGCCGGATTTCGTGGAGATCTTAAGAAATACGATTCTAATCAGCCTTTATAAGTTATTTTTCGGGTTTTCTGTGCCCATTATTCTTTCTCTTTTGTTGAATGAATTGAAAAATGGTTTATTTAAACGATTTACGCAATCGATTATTTACTTGCCGCACTTCGTTTCTTGGGTCATTCTCTCTGGGATTGTTATGGCCTTCCTGAATCCTGTTGATGGGACAGTGAATTTCGCCATTAAACAATTCGGTGGACAGCCGATCGATTTTCTAATCGATACGAATTATTTTCGTTCCATACTTGTCTCTTCCAGCGTCTTCAAAGAAGCTGGCTGGGGAACCATCATTTATTTAGCCGCGATTTCCGGTGTTAACGCTGATCTGTACGAGGCTTCTCGTGTGGATGGGGCAGGTAAATTGAAGCAAGCGTGGCATGTTACTCTTCCTTCAATTCGTCCGGTGATCATCATTATGATGGTCTTAAGCCTAGCTAACATTTTGGAAGCCGATTTCCAACAAGTTTATCTGTTATATAATCCTCTTGTTTACAGCGTAGCAGATATTATTGATACTTACGTTTACCGGGTAGGCATCCAAGAGGCCAACTATAGTTTGGGTGCTGCTGCAGGCGTTTTTAAATCTGCGGTTGCCATGTTGTTTATAGTATCGGCGAATAGAATTGTTAAAAAATTCGGTCAAGACGGACTCTGGTAGGAGGCTTCGAATATGATTGGGATGTCGAAAGGAGAGAGACTTTTTCAATTCTTCAATGTCGGCTTCATGATCGTACTTATCATTCTTATGATCTACCCGTTTTGGTATATTTTTATGAGCTCATTGAGTGATTATAAACTGGCTGCAGGAGGCGGATTCTTTTTACTGCCGGCAGGATTTTCGTTAGATGCTTACAAAGCGGTGCTCCAAAACGTCTCCATTCTTTCCGGATTTAAAGTCACGATCATTACTACATTGGCAGGTGTTATCCTGGGTACATTCTTCACAGCTACCACAGCCTATGCGATTTCAAAGAAAAGGCTGCGTGGACGAATGCTTTTCTCGTTTTTGATTTTGTTCACCATGTTATTCAATGGCGGTATGGTTCCGGCCTATATGCTGATTAAGCAAATGGGGATGATCGACACCTATGGGGCGTTAATTCTTCCTAATCTGATTAATGCTTGGAATATCTTTGTCATGGTAAGCTTTTTTAGAGGAATGTCGGAGGAAATGGAAGAAGCGGCCAAAATAGACGGTGCGAACGATTTGACCGTTTTCTTCAGAATCATACTTCCTTTATCAAAAGCAGTTCTGGCAACGATCGGATTATTTATTGCCGTCATGTATTGGAACGATTATTTTTCCACGGTTTTATATATTTATGATAAGAATATGTGGCAACTGCAAATGGTATTGCGAGACTTGATCACTAATACGTCTATGGCGATGAAGAATACGGGATTACAAATCGGGTTTCAGGCAAACGTTTCTGAATTTACCGTTAGAATGGCCACCATCATTGTAGCTACGACACCCATATTGGTTGTATATCCATTCTTGCAGAAGCATTTTGTTAAAGGTGTCATGATTGGTTCCCTTAAAGGTTAATATGAAGGAGGACTCATAGATGCACGGATTTATAACAAAAGAGCAATGGAAGAGCTTTGAAGAAGAAGGATATCTGAAACTGGGGAAAGTGTTGACGGATCAAGAATTGTCCGGGCTTTCAAAGAGGATTGATGATATTATGACAGGCAAAGCTGAAATAGATTATGAGCGCATTATGATGCAGCGTGAAGCAGGGGAAGGGCATGATCGGTCAGACCAGACACTTGGCTTTAAAGGACCAACATTAAACTATCGGAAAATTGAAAACTTAGAGTACGATTCATTGTTTTTATCGTTTATACAGAAACCGCAATTTCAAAATATATGCAATAGCATATACGGCAAGGACTCCATTTCCTGTTTTCGTGCCATGTTCATGAATAAGCCTGCCCATCATGGAGCCTTGTTGGCCTACCACCAAGATAGGTGGAGTCACCTGACTGTTGACCCTTTGGTAACCATATGGACGGCGCTCGATCAATCAACAATGGAGAATGGATGCCTTAAAATCTTTCCGAGAACACACAAACACTTAATTAACCCAGAAGATGGTTCGGGCTTCCTTAACCCGGAACAAACGGTGCAGCTGCTCGAGCAGATGAAGCCTGTATATGTTGAAGTGGAGGCAGGAGAATCCGTTCTTCTTCATAACTGGACCGTCCATGGTTCTGATGGGAATACGAGTGACAAGCCACGACGAGCCTTCAGCGTATGTTACATGGATGCAAATACTACTGCTTCTGATGGGAAGACATTTTCGGTTGTATTTGGCCCCGGTGCTCTCCAACCGGAACAACTATAAATAAAATGCAGGAAGCCGCCGGCCAAGAGTAGGCCGGCGGCTTCCTTGCAATTGCCTACCAAGTTTCTAAGTTTCATTCCCCCACAACGTCTTGCCGGCTCCTCGCGCGTTTCTCCATTCATGACGCCACCTGTGCACGTCAACCGGCCCGATTTCCGGCATATTGCCGCGCAGCGCCTTGCTCCGCATGATTGGGAATACTTTGTGAGGATCCATCTGATACCAATAAGCCACGGAACAAATATCCAGCGTCAATGCGTTATCGTGGCCGTGCTCGATGCTTGCGCGGAGCGATCTCTCAAAATAGATCGGATCCTCCAGAAAGAAGCGGTAGCAGTGAGTTCTGCCCATCCAGCCAAGCTTGCTGGCAGGTATTTTGGCAATGCCAAAGTAGGGATGGGAATAAAGCTCATTCGGACACCACGAGGTGTTGAAGAAGTCCTCCGTTCCGGTCCCATGCAGCGAACCGGGCCATGCCTCGTCATCAATGAGCCACATGTCATCTCCTTCCCCGTACCACATGGGTCCAGGGTTATCGACATAGTAGTTAACCCCGACGAAGTGACCCTTCCCGGCAATGTCCGCAAACAGGTAATTGCGTTCATCCGTACGATTGGAGCCCTGCGGACCGACGATGCCCCATTCCGTCTCCCCTTCCTCCGGATGCGATTCCGTCAACTCCTTATTCCAGAATGCGTGGAACCGGCCCATCGTATCCGGCACGGCAGCATGTTCTTCATAATCGACATAATAATAGAATCGTTCGATCAACTGCTCCGATTGATTTTCCAGCGTGATGGATGCGCCATTGCCGAATGGCATCGGAAAATAGCAGTTTAATGCTTTTCCCTGTGCTGGAGCCGCCGCGAGCGGCAATGACGTAAAGTTATATTCCTCTCCCCACCCTTGCCCGAAAAAATCACCAAGGGGGGCTTCGACACTTGGGTGTTCCTCCTGGTCCCAGTACATCCGTATGACCGCATTACGCCGAATGAACGGATCTGCTGCCATAAGCGTGATCCAAATGTGCTTGATAATCCCCGCTCCCGGAATTAGGGCCAACTGAGCAGTTTCTCCTGGTTGAATGACGATCCAATCGCCGTTTCCTCCGTTTCTGTCATAGCTGGAAACACGCTTCGATTTGATGCCATCCTTGATCTCATATATACCGCTAAGTGGCCCGCGCATGATTCGTTCCCTCCGTTTTGTTAATTTTCTGCTGCTTGCGAATGTCCGCTATGAACCTGTCCCACCATTGTTCATGGCCGGACAACGAAGCGCGTTTGCTGGTTGCGTCCGCCCATTTTTTCCATAAAGGATCCACTTGGGTCTTTAACACTTCCATACTGCCGATTTCCGGAACCAGCCACTTTCGGCCAATTTGCGTGTGCAGTACTTCATCGGCCCAATCATAATCCTGAAACAGAGCTGCAAGCTCATGATCCGATCGCTGTGCAATCTCGAACTCCCAGCCTTTTCCGGTATTCTTGTTCATGAGCCCCTGTTCGATAGCCCATAAGATCAGATGGGCTTCGATCGGCTCCAGTTCCATATTCAGCGATACTGACGAATTCATATCGATCGGATATTTATAGAAGTGGACGCCATGTGCATTCAGGCCGACCTCGCCCATCATCGCATGCCGTGCTTCATCCCACAGCTGTCTGGACATGTCGACATAATATTCACACGGTTTTCCCTTAGCGGTGTATAGTATGGGTCCCATCCACTCGGGGACATCCATCTCGCGAAGCCTCTTGTAGAGCAAGGCATACGTACGCTCATCAATACTAAGGCTCTCGTCTCTATAATAACTGTCGATTTCGGCCGATTTGTTGTACGGATCGATAAAGCGGGTATCCCGCTGCGGCATCGGATCAATAGCATATGGCGTCCCGTCGGACCTCCGGTCGAATGGACATGCAGCCTCTGATGTTGGCATGTCGCCAAATATACCGCCGGCTTGTGTCTGAAGCCATTCTAGCCGGCCCCTCCATTCGGCCAACATATCCGCATCGTTCCCGTCCTGTGTCAATGCGGCAAGGGCTTTTTCTCCCCATGCTTGCATTTGTTTCTCTTCATGAAGGATGGCAAGCAATATGCGGCATGTAGGGTAATCAATCAATGGATTCGTCTCCGCCAGATGCTTCTCAAGCGATCGGATCATCTCAGGTTTAATGACGGCGTGAATGCCGCTTAACAGTTCTCTTGTATCCGCAGCACGAATCAGTTCGTCCATCAGTTGTTCCAATGCGGGATCCGTTACTTTATCCATGTTCAGAGGCGGCTCTCTCATCTCAGACACTCTCTTGCGCAGCGATGCGGCATGCTCTGCTTCCAGGTACAAGTGCAGACTGAACGCGCATTTGACTTCCCATTCGGGCGTCCGGGCCAGATGGGCCGCATAAATCTTGTTCATTCTGCTCTTCACGAAGTAGTATCGTTTCAGCAGATTCACATTGAAATCTACAGAATACCCCGGCTTACATGCGTCCTCATAGTTGCAAATGCCGGCAAGGGGCGGAATCCCCAAATTGTCTATTACGATTCTCATGGTTGGGTAGCCTCCAATATACAATCTATTAATTTCATCTAGATCATATAGCGATAGGAAGGAATTGTCTTTGCTTAAACATATCGATTTTTTATCCAAACCGATTATTGTAAGGCTGAATGATTCATCTTATGATAGCCTTAGAGCAGGAAGCAACAAGGGGAGTGGATCTTCATGAATTTCCAGAGCGCTATATTGAAAACGCCGATCGTACCCTATGTTCGGGAAGCAGATCACGCCGTGCGCAAACCATGGTTTATCCCGGAAAGGCGATTGCTTGACTATTTGCTTGTTTATATACAGGAAGGGGAATGTCTATTTGAAGTGGAGGGGATAAACGTGGAGCTACATAGAGGCGATTTCTGCCTCATCCAGCCAAACTGCTATCATACGCTCCGGGGGATTACGGACACGGTCACGCCATACGCTCACATGGACTTCTTCTTCTCGCCGCGCAGAGAGGACAGCTTCCCAAGTCCAGTGGGGCTGATTGATCTTGACGCCTACAAGGATTTGATCCAGCCTTGCCTGAACGACTTCAATGATATTTATATCCCAGTGAAGTTCAAACCTACCGAGCCGATTCGTTTTCGCGACATACTGTTTAACATGATCGGAATATGGCAGAACCCGAGTGCCTATAACAGCTTGGAGGTGCAGCACTTGGGCACAGAGCTGGTTATGATGCTGCTCCAGGATTTTTATCCTACGTACCGGAAGCCGCATGCCGCACCAAATGTGTTTAGCTGGATGACCTCTTATTTGTCGCTCCATATATCGGAACCCTTAACCGTGGAGAAAATGGCCGCACGCGCTCAATTGTCGCCTTCACGGTTTTCCGCGCTGTTCCGGGAGCATTTCCACACCTCTCCACATCAGTATTTGCTGCAGTTCCGGATCGGTCATGCTGTTCATCTGCTGAGCAGAACCGGCTTGTCGATGACCGAGATTGCCGATTATTGCGGTTTTGCCAACGTGCATCACTTCTCCAGGGTATTCAAAAAGGTAACGGGTCGCACGCCTGGATCGACACGGAGCAATGAGTCTTCTTGAGGCAATGGGGATTCTATTCAGGCGGTAAGAAGGACGTGCCGAAGTGGCTTTGCGCGGGACGACCCTTGTAGCGGAACTGAGAAGGCGGAACGCCGTTGTGGGTCTTGAACATCTTGCTGAAATGGTATATATCCGTAAACCCGAGGGCATAGGAAACCTCCGTAATATTCATGGCAGTCTCGGCCAGCAGGAACCGGGCCCGCTCCATGCGGACACGCATAATGTATTCCCGAAGGGGATAACCCGTGTATTTCAGGAACAGCTGGCTTAAATAGCGGGGCGAGACATTCACTTCGTTGGCCAGTCGGGCTACGGTTACCTCCTTCCCGTAGTGATCGCGAAGCTCATCGATGACTTTATGGATCAGCTGCTTATGCATGTAAGAGACCGAAGACTGAGCCATGCTGGCTTCTTGTCGGTGCATATGGAGCACGACAAGCTTGATCAACAGATCAAATTCTTCTGATCGTCGTTCTTCTTCCCTGAGCTGTAGATCGACGATGCGCTGTAGACAGGTCCCTGGCATGACAGTATCCTCGAACTGAACGTGCCGGCTAGGAGGTGTGAAATCCTGTCCGTTCTTTACGGTGAAGTGAACGAAAATAACGGTTAAACGGTGATCCGGATCCTGAACGGCACTCACCGCGTCTCCCGGCCGGATCAGGAAACAGGAGCCTTTGCTAATTGGGAATGTCTCGCTGTTAATGGTCATTTTACCCTTGCCTTCCATGGCGTACCATAAATCGTAATCGGGCAGGGGGCCCATAGGTGACCAGTTCCACCCCGGCTCGCATCGCGCTTTTCCAACATTGCCGCTGTACACAAATGTGATCAACCATAACCGCTCCTTTAGACTGGTATAGTAGAAATTAAAGCATAAGGGCTTGCGGATTTCAAGATATCTCATGAGGGGCGTGAGTATATTCTTACAAAAAATTAGCGGGTCCTTCCATTTGAAGAAACGGGAAAAACGGTTATTATAACAATATAAATTAAGAATACGGTTAAGAAAGGGGAAGGTGAATATGAGTATAAACATACAAGAGAATGACGAAATCAACAAAAGGATGTACCGCTATGATAATGTCCATCGGCCATTATCATCCAAGTCTGATTTTGCGGATGACACCATCCGGCAATACCGGGAGCAGGGATTCTTTGCGGTCGAGCAAATCCTGACGGCCGAAGACGTCGCGAAGTGTATTGATTCGGTGATTGAAATTATTAATGATCACAATACGGAAGCGAAAATCCAGTTCGTCAAACCGCAGAGCGAGCTGCGTACACCCGAGGAACGGGAGCTGGCTGTACGCAAACTGTACAACTTCACGGAAGTCAACGCGACGCTCCACGCAATAGCATACCATCCGGTGATTCTGTCGATTGTTGAAAGGTTACTGGGCGGGGAAGCGAAGCTTGTGCAGAATCAGGCACTGCTGAAACCGCCCTTTGGAGGCGCTGAGAAACCGTGGCATCAGGATATGGCCTACCACGCCTTAACGCTTGATCAGCCAGTAGTGGGTGTATGGATCGCTTTAGACGAAGCAGGTTTGGACAATGGCTGCATGCATGTCATTCCCCGCTCCCATATGGATGGCGGAATTCCACATTATGCGATCCGCGATTGGCAGATCTGTGATGCTAATGTCCCTGTCGACAAAGACACGGCTATTCCGCTTCAGCCAGGGGGAGCCTTGTTCTTCCACGGTTTAATCTTTCATGGCACGCCGAACAATCTGTCTTCGAAACGCCGCCGGGCACTGCAATTTCATTATGCTCCGAAGCCGGCCTCCAAGATGTCAGCCGGGGAATATAAACGCATGTTCACCAACGAGATGACCTCAGCAGAATGCTAATTTGATCGTTGAATGATAAGGAGCGGATGTAGCATGCGGACTAATAGCCGTACAATTCCCACGGAAACCTTCTACACGTCTACGGAGTACTTATCGCGTATGTTCGACAAGAAGGCCCGGAAGCTGAGGTTTCAGGGAAAGAGCATCGAGGAATTTCAAGCTTGGAAGCAAGAGACGGCTGTCAAATTGAAGGAAATCATCGGCTTGGATCAGATGGAGAGCAGTAGCTTGGAGCCGAGGATGCTCGAGACCGAACAGATGAACGGCTACCGCAGGGAGAAATGGCTCATTCAGACCGAACCTGACGTGTGGATGCCCTTCTATATTCTCATTCCGGACGGGATCTCCGCTGGTGAATCGAGGCCTGTCATGATTGCTCCACACGGTCATGGCAGTGCAGGCAAATATTCGCCGGCTTCCCGAACCGATATTCCCGCAGTCGCGGAAGCCGTGGATATCTACAATTACGGCTACGGAGTGCGATTCGTAGAGGAGGGCTATATCGTCTTCTGCCCGGACGCCAGAGGTTTTGGCGAACGCAGAGAATGGATGCTCCAGGGCGAAGAGGAGAAAGCTTTCCTGAACAGCACGTGCGTTGCATTGAACAATATCGCCATCAGTCTCGGGCGCTCGTTGACCGGTATGTGGACGTGGGATCTCATCCGTCTTATTGATTATATCGTGACCCGGACCGATTGTACGCCCGGAAAGATCGGCTGCGCGGGCTTGTCAGGAGGCGGGCTGCAGACCTTGTGGCTGGCCGTGATGGATGAGCGGGTACAGTGCGCGGTGGTCAGCGGTTACTTTTACGGCTACAAGGATTCGCTTCTCCAATATTCCTACCACTGCGGCTGCAACTACGTGCCGTCATTATGGACCCATGTGGACATGGGAGACTTGGGAGCGTTGATCGCCCCAAGGCCAATGTTAATAGAAAGCGGTAACAAGGATGAGCTTAACGGCGATCGCGGGATGCGGAACGTAACCGAACAGCTCGACATTACCCGCGAAGCATATTCGGTGTGGGGACAAGAGGATCGACTGCAGCATTTTGTTTTTGATGGTGGTCATCGGTGGGATGGCAAAGAAACTTATTCGTTCGTTGACCGATGGTTGAAATATGGTAGTCTGTCTTGATAGAGGTGTGATTATTGAAATGCTAAGCTATGAGCAGAAAGAATTTATGTTGGAGAACGGTTATATCAAGGTGCAAGGTGTAATTCCCAATATTTTGATAGATCAAGCGATGCGCGGCATGCGGCTCTTTTAGTACGAGTTATACCCTCAGATACACGACATAATTGTTATGGTTTACCATTTGGTTTTGGAGGGAGGCTAGTAAGCTGCAAACAACGGTAGCCTCGTTGAACTAACGGATAACGTTAGTTCAATAATAATGCAGAGGTAGGACTTTATTTTCACGTCCAAGGCTGCCGTTTGTTTTTTTAACAGGTCAGTCTAATACTTAATTTCCAAAATCCGCCATTTCTACAACAAGAGTTGTTGCTCGTATAAAAAAGACGTCCTTAAACGGAACGCCTCCTCCTAGAAAGATGATATTCTGATTTTCTCAACAAATAGGACTTATGCCTTTCACACAAACAGGAGTTGAACATATTTAGATAATAATTAACCCAACAATCATGCCATGTATATCGAATATTTCCCATGATATTCATGCTTTCCCCTCCCAAGATTATTCATCTCTGGCTGGCTACGAACTCACATGTACATATATCCTTAGAATGTATTTGCAAATTTAAGTCTTTTTTACAGGCAGCGATTTTGAACGTCATTACTGCAATTATTGTTCAAGGAAAATAAAGTCCTTGACTGATTCAACAATAGTGAGAGACAAAATTCAACGTAAGGTTCATTCAGGACAATCATATAATAAAGGGATACCAAACACTGACCTCATTGAGGAAAAAGGAAATGTTTTTAAAAGATTATAGATAAAGTTCAACTAAATTCATTGTACTAACGGGAAACGATAGTTGAAAATCAACACATCAGCAGCCGGCCAAAACGATCGGCTGTCTTTTTGTTGAGCTAACGGGCAGGTTAGTTTAATTATAATCATCTTTTTACTTGTTAACTATGAGCACAAAGAATAGCTTTTTTATAGAAACGAAGCATGAATCGTGATGGTGATTACTTATCGACCAGATAAAAGGGGATACGTTAGTTGAACATTAATCAAAGTGCTATCGAGTGTCTCGAATGAAATGAATATGATGAAGCCTTAAGGCTTTTCCAAAAAGCCGTAGAAGAATCGCCATCGATACATAATCGGTCAGCAAGCTGCTAAAAGAAACGCCGATATAGCTCGCGTCTCCGCTCTCCACGTAGCTGAGCATATATTTGAGTGGTTGATGCTTTTTCATGACCCAGCATGCCTTGGATGAAATCCAAAGGCGCTCCGTTATCCAGCAGTTGACAAAGATAGGTGTGGCGAAAACGATGCGGGTATACATTAAGCAGCGGTTACTCAACTAAAGGGCAGGCTAGTTATAATTGTTTACTACCTTCTATATCATTCGAGAAATGATATAATTGTAAAATATAAGTAGATTTTGGGGTGTGAAAATATGGGGAATAAGTTGCCATTGTTTATTGTAACAGGTGCAAGCGGGTCAGGGAAAACATATGTCATTAAAGAACTACGAGGAATAATGCCAGATTTTGATGTTTTCGACCCTGATAACCTTGTTGAATTTATTGGACATGATTGGGAGAAAAATCGAAATATTTGGCTTCGTGTTGCACGAAATGTCGCTCAAAGTGGACGCATGACTATCATATGCGGCACTATGATGCCTTGGGATATTGAAAAATGTGTAGACTATCCTTATTTTAAACATGTTTATTACCTGAACCTACATTGTAATGAAGAAACTCGTGAGAAACGTTTACGTGAAAGAAATTGGTCAGATGAAATGATTCAAGACCACAAAGACTTTGCAGAGAAACTGCTTGAAATTGCAGATAAAGAGTATAATCCACCAATGCCTACTATTGATACAACGGAAACGGATGTAAGTATTGTTGCATCACATATAAATGAGTGGGTTCGGCGATATGTTTGAACTAACGGGCAGATTTATTTAATTATTTTCCAATTATCTGGTTAATGAGATACAATTAAAATAAAGAATCCGGGGGAGGTAGTCAAAGTGAAACTTATCAAAAATTTTGCTATCGTAGTAGTTAGTCTTATTGGTGATCTATGGCTCGGGTTGGGCATAAAGAGTAAGATTTATGATGATCACACAACTACGAAAACTAAGCCTGGATATTTCATCTTTATAACAGTGGCTGCGCTCCTAGCTCTCTCAACAGTTGTATTACTTGCAGCCAGAATATATTGATATGCGAATATAGACAACGCTAACGGAACGATAGTTGAATAACATAATGATGAGCAGGCACTGCTGTGGCCTGCTTATTTTATTTGGATAACGGGCAGGATAGTTTAATTAATTCACGAATATGTAAAATATTGTGGTGTTTGCGAAGTTCGTAAATACGATGTTAGGTGAAATCGGTCAAGAACTTCTAATTCAAGGAGGGATTCTCATGAGCATTAACATTGGAGTAGTGAGGGAAGACGTACGGAGACTGAATAAAGAATTCTATTCCTTGAAAGACAAGGATATCAACTTTTATAAGATACCCCACATGAAGTATTTGGTTGCTTCGGGAGTAAATGATCGTGATATTTATCGAATGTATGATTATAAGGAAATTTGGACAATTGGACGTTTTATAAATCGGTTTAAATATTACACAAAAAGAGAAATCAATAAAAATTTTAGTAGAATGCCTATTGAGATTGAATGGGGGAGAAAGACGGAAACTGGAACGGAATTTAAAGTAATGATGTGGGTACCAGACTATATTGATGAAGATCTATTTACCATAACTATGGCTGACTTAAAGAACAGACATGACCTTAATGAAGTAAATCTATCATTGAATACTCTCCCTAATCGATTATGCGCTCAACTATTACATAAAGGGAACTATTCTAATGTTGAAGCCTCAAAACAGATACTAGTTGAAGATCTGCGTAAAGATGGATACCTAATGAAAGGGAATCCTCAAGAAATTTTTATGAATCATCCTCATTGCAATCCTCCGGAAAGACTCAATATCCTACTAAGACAAGAGATTATTGCAGGTAGATCAGAGAAGTGACCGACATCGCCTATCCGAGCGGACACATCTGCCATCGTTCTGATTCGTTCTTCATTACGCTAACGGGGAACTTTAGTTAAATAACATATGGATGAGCAGGCGCTGCGGTGGCCTGCTCATTTTATTGAGCTAACGGAGAGATTAATGCAACAACTGCTCGTGATGATCGTCTAAATCGTTTGTAGGAACGTATCCAACCTATCGAATGGGTAGTCTTGGTGGTGCGGAGTTTTTACTACTCATCGCTGGATTTATTATTTCGGTCTTTGGTTTTATCTATAAAGAAAAAAATGAGTGATCTTGCTAATACGCTAACGGGACACTATAGCGTAACATTCACCAGAACGAGGCTGCAGACATTGAACGGAAGTCTCGTTGAGCTAACTGGCAGTAAAGTGGAATTATTCAAAAGGGTAAACGTAAGATATGAATATTGATATTTGTCGAATGGGTATTGATCAATAATATGGGAAATTAAAGGGGTGGTAATTTGGAAGTTTTATTAGGATTTTATGCAATTTTATTTTCGATTGTCTTCTTATTTGTATTAATTTTTGGACTTAGACAATGCAGGAAAAATCATTTTATTGCAGGCTTTTATTTCTTTCTTATTATCTTAATACTGAAGATCTATGATTTTATTGCACCTTTTATAACCACGCGACTCATTGATTCTTATGATGTGAACCGTACTACATTACCGCTAGGAATGACATTTGGAGAGATGATCACATTACTTAATTTCATCCCTAGGACTATAGAAGTTATTGCTTTTATCATTCTGGTTGTTGGACTGTATCGCATATGGAAATCTAAGACTTTAAAATCGCTGTGAGATCAGGTTCGAGTGTCCAAAGCAAGTCGGCAGCTCCAACGTCTTTTGGACTGTAAAGGAGGGACAGTGATTTCCTTCAACTTTACCAGCAACCAAAACGAAATAATTTCATGAATAAACAGAGACGAGGAATGACAGTATAAGGAAGTGGTATATATCTCAATTTCCTAAGGAGGATATCTGATATGGCTCACCAGAAGAGAAGGAAAGAAGCTGCCTGGAAGTCACGAAAGCAAGAACAGCATCCCCATGGTAAAGTCAAATCGCTCAAGGAACTATCCAGCGAATTGGATTAGGAGTATACTACTTGTAAGAAAAGGACTGTCGGCGAAATTTACCGGCAGTCTTCTTTCTTGTAATATTCTTCCCTTGCCGGAGAATCCTAATTTATTGGAGTTTAAGCTTTTAAACATTACTTGAATTTAACATTAGCGTCCCAATTAATATAAGACATAAAGGAGACAGAGATATGACGGAATTCTGGGAATCAAGTTTTATAGAAAAACAAACGATGTGGGGATTTGAACCTACAGACTCCGCAATCGTGACAAAGGACTTTTTCCTTGAAAGGAATGTTAAGGACATACTGGTACCAGGTATCGGATATGGCAGAAATGCAAAGGTTTTTATTGACAATGGAATTAATGTAACAGGTATTGAAGTTTCAAAAACAGCGATTGATTTGGCGAGGCAAAACGGGATTGATATTAGTATTTTTCATGGTTCAGTAACTGACATGCCTTTTGATAACAAACTCTATGACGGTATATTTTGCTATGCACTTATACACTTATTGAATGATCATGAGAGAAATAAGTTTATTAAAGATTGCTATAATCAGTTAAAGCCAAATGGATATATGATTTTTACAACGGTTTCAAAAAAGGCTCCAATGTTTGGAAAGGGCAAACAATTGGATAAAGACTATTACGAGATCATGGAAGGCGTGAAGATGTTTTTTTATGATTCTGACTCCATAAAACAAGAATTTGAACAATATGGACTGGTAGAGTTTTCAGAAATTGACGAGCCAAATAAGAACATGAAAAACAAACCTCCAATAAATTTTCTAATTGTAAAATGTAAGAAAAAACTATAAAGATAATCATATATTTTCAACGTGATTCTAAAATCCAGCCTTATAGAAAAAAGCATCCCACTGAGTATGAAAAAATAGTCATTTTACTAACGGGGAACTATAGCATAACCATAAAACCAGGACGAGGCTGCTGGCATAATAGGCAGCTTGGTTGAGCTAACGGGCTGGTTAGCTTAATAAGAACCCGACGCAACTTCAGGATTTCCATAAGGCTGAATAGGACCGATAGGGAACTATGCAGTGACGGAGTTCGGCTCGAATCATGGTTTTTGATGTGATTAATGATAGCGGAAAATCAAAAAAGAACCTGATTAGATGTATCAGGTTCTTTAATATTGCATATAAACAGACACGATGATATAATCGGGTTACGACTTTTACGCGTTTAATGGACATAATTATTTCATCTTACAACCTAATTGTATCATGCCGGTAAGCTCTTGTCAAATGTTTTTCTCAATTTAATGGTTAGGAGAGATGTTGAATGAGTTCTTTGGTTCTCGGTTTTCAGGAAATGGAAAAAACGCAGCTTTTGCTCGTTGGCGGAAAAGGGTTAAATTTAGGGGAATTATCAAAAATTGAAGGAATACAAGTACCAGAAGGATTTTGTGTTACAACCGTGGGATATCACAAAGTCATCGAACAAAACGAAAAGTATCATGCGTTGTTGGATCGATTAACCATGCTAAAAGTGGTAGATCGAGATCAAATTGGTGAAATCAGCAGGAAGATTCGACAAATCATTATGGAAGTAGAAATACCTTCCGATGTTGTGAATGCAGTTACTCACTATCTCTCCCAGTTTGGCGAGGAACATGCTTATGCCGTGCGTTCTAGCGCGACTGCTGAAGATTTACCGCATGCCTCTTTTGCTGGTCAACAAGACACCTATTTAAATATCATCGGTAAAGAAGCAATCTTTCAGCATATCAGCAAATGTTGGGCTTCTTTATTTACGGAACGCGCGGTCATCTACCGTATACAAAATGGATTTGACCACAGTCAAGTTTATTTATCCGTAATCGTGCAAAGGATGGTTTTCCCACAGGCTTCAGGGATTTTATTTACCGCTGATCCAGTTACATCCAACCGAAAGCTGCTATCAATTGATGCCAGTTTTGGACTTGGAGAAGCGTTGGTCTCTGGCTTGGTATCTGCCGATTGTTATAGAGTACAGGATGGGGAAATTGTCGATAAGAGGATAGCAACCAAAAAAATAGCTATCTACGGACGAAAAGAAGGCGGAACAGAGACAAAGCAGATCGATCCTGATCAGCAAAAGACTCAAACACTTACTGAACAACAAATTCTACAACTGGCACGCATCGGAAGACAGATCGAAGCTTATTTTGGTTATCCGCAAGATATCGAATGGTGTCTGGTTGATGATACATTTTATATTGTCCAGAGTCGGCCAATTACGACTTTATACCCGATCCCTGAAGCGAATGATCAAGAAAATCACGTCTATGTATCTGTTGGTCATCAACAAATGATGACTGACCCGATAAAACCATTGGGATTGTCTTTTTACCTGTTAATAACTCCTGCACCCATGCGTAAAGCCGGTGGAAGGTTGTTTGTTGATGTTACAAATATGCTGGCTTCACCTGTCAGCAGAGAAACTTTCTTAAATACCCTGGGAAAATCCGATCCGCTCACAACAGACGCAATTATGACCCTAATAGAGCGGAATTTTATAAAATCGTTACCAGATGATAGAAAAGAATTGAGTCCCGGTAATAGCAGTAAAGGTAGGTCGTCTGCAGGTTTTCAAGCACAAATCGAAAACGATCCGGCAATCGTTTCTGATTTGATTAAGAACAGTCAAACATCGATAGAAGAATTAAAACAAAACATCCAAACGAAATCAGGAGCAGATTTATTAGATTTTATTCTGGAAGATCTCCAGGAACTAAAGAAGATCTTATTTGACCCACAAAGCTCAAAGGTTTTTATGACTGCTATGAATGCTTCGTCATGGATCAATGAAAAAATGTACGAGTGGTTAGGTGAAAAAAACGCAGCAGATACGCTTTCTCAATCTGTACCAAACAACATTACTTCGGAAATGGGTCTGGCGCTATTGGATGTCGCAGATGTGATTCGTCCTTATCCGGAAATAATTGATTATTTACAACTTGTAAAAGATGATAATTTTTTGGATGAACTGGTTAAGTTCGATGGTGGACAGGAAACTCAAGACGTTATCTATGCTTATCTCAACAAATACGGAATGCGATGTGCCGGTGAAATCGATATCTCGAGAACTCGTTGGAGTGAAAAACCAATTACACTTGTCCCCATAATTCTCAGTAATATTAAAAACTTTGAGCCCCATGCTGGCAATCGGAAATTTGAGCAAGGGCGACAGGAAGCTTTAGAAAAAGAACAAGAGTTATTAGATCGATTGAAGCAATTACCGGATGGTGTACAAAAAGCTGAAGAGACAAAACGAGTGATCAGTTTAATCCGGAATTTCATCGGTTATCGTGAATATCCAAAATACGGCATGATTAATCGCTACTTCGTTTATAAGCAGGCTTTATTGAAAGAAGCCGAACAACTCATACAAGCTAGCGTTATTCATGAAAAAGAAGATATATACTATCTCACTTTTGAAGAACTTCACGAAGTCGTACGCTCAAATAAACTGGATTATCAGATCATCAGTAAACGAAAAGACGATTACAAATTTTTTGAAAAACTAACTCCCCCACGTGTAATAACGTCTGATGGTGAAATCATTACGGGTGAGTACAAACGAGAAAATCTTCCAGACAAAGCTATTGTAGGTCTACCTGTTTCTACCGGAGTTATAGAGGGACGAGCACGTGTCATCTTAAACATGGAAGATGCTGATCTGGAAGATGGAGATATATTAGTCACCGCCTTTACTGACCCTGGCTGGACATCATTGTTTGTATCCATTAAAGGCCTGGTCACCGAAGTTGGCGGACTGATGACCCATGGAGCCGTTATCGCACGTGAATATGGCTTGCCAGCAGTTGTCGGAGTGGAGAATGCTACCAAGCTGATAAAAGATGGGCAGCGAATTCGCGTGCATGGAACAGATGGGTATATCGAAATATTGTAATACAATATTTCTTGGGATTAATATCTAAAATAGAGAAATAAAAGAGGAAAGCGGCATAGATGTGGTTGTTTCTTACTTGATTGGAGTGTATTCAAATACAGGAATTCATAAATGGCATGACGGTGTAACTGATGTTCCAACCAAAGTAATGTTAGACTTTATGTGCAAAGTTGTGGGTGGAGAATGGTGTACCTCTGAGGAAACATCTGAAAGTCGCTGGTTTGGAAAGGATACAGTGCTCGATATGGTCACAGCTCCCGCCATACGTACTCGCTAACCTAATTTTGAAGTAAAACTGAAACGGACTATACAATTTTTTTAACAAGACGTTGGACTAACGGATAGTTATCTAGGATCATCAGTTCAAATCAATAATTATCAATGTAACTATAGTGGAGGAGCTGCATCTGTACAGCTCCTCTTTTCTTTGTTGAAGTAACGGGAAATACATTTAAAAAAATGTAATTAATGGTATTATTATAGTCGCAAGTGGGAATTATTTTGATCAGTCAGTTACGGGGGATGAGATGAAGCTGAGACGTTGGACATGAGGAGAAGTCATCACATCTTTAGTTTCTGCTGGCTTAACAGTTAAAGCTCTACATGAAGAGTCAGGGAATATTTAAATATGGATATTTAATGATATGCCAGTAGGAATAGAGGATAAAGTTCCTGGGATTTATGCCGTAATTTGCTAACGGGCAGATTTGCGTGGAAAGTCGTCAGCTTTTGATTTTAGCATCATAAAGTATTCATAAGGCCTATGGAACGTTTTTGAAGTACGATTACATTTTGAAGAAAGGTGATACAAAAGGTGATCTAATCTACAAAGGGATAGTCTTGGCTTTTATAATCATTCAAAGTATATATATTCTAATTACACAACCAGATAAATTTAAACCATGGATATCAGTATTTTATATTTTTATAGGTATCATAATGACAATAATGGCTGTTATTTTTTATTTTGATGCTAATAAACCTAAAATAGGACCAGTAGGAAATGGTCCCAATCATGATTTAATTTTGACTAATTTTCTCGTCATGATATTTACGGGTGGAAGCTTAATAATTATCGGTATTATCGGCGTTCACATTAAAAGAAAGCTGAAGAACAAGAAATAATATGAACAGCTGCCTCGCTTTTTGCGACTAAATGAGTGCTTATAAAAACTGACTTAATTGGAGGTTTAAAAGTTTGAATACTCATATTAATCCAAAAGACGGAGCAACCCTTATTTGGGTACCATCCGGAACATTCATGATGGGAAGTAAGAGGAATGGCGAGACAAGTACGAGAATGGTGTATGGATTGGTATGATCCGGATTATTATAATCAAAGCCAACGAAAGAAGCCGCGAGGGACAGAAAAGCATGGAAGTCGACCTGGTTACGCACCTTGCAGAATATTGAGAGGTGGGTCTTGGTCTAGTCCAGCTTATACAAGCAGAGGATCTCAACGTTTGTTCTATCCACCGGATAGGCGTGATTCTAACGACCATGGTTTTAGACCAGTGATAAATTTTCGGTGTAGACATTTTACATGATAAAGGTGGAACATACAGTATGGTTGATTTTGAATGGTATAGAAGCTTTTGCACGATATATAAGCATCAATCAGTTTCCGAAGCCGCAAAAACCCGCATGATGACGCAGCCGGCCATGAGTCAGCACTTAGCCGCCTTGGAGGCGGAGGTGGGTGAAACTTTATTTGTTCGATCGACTAGGAAAATCGCCCCGACAGAGCGGGGAAAGGAGTTATATTCTCAGCTCGCTCCGCTTATTGAATCGTTAGAGAATACAACAATGAACTTTAAATCGGCTTCTTTGCCTACGTTGAGCGTAATCAAGCTTGGAGCGGCGCATGAGTTTTTTAGCGAAATAATACTGCCACAACTTCCTAAATACAATACTTGCACCGTTTCGCATTTCGGAACCGCCGAGCAATTGCTGGAACTGCTGAAGGAAGACAAGCTTGACCTCATTATTATGTCCAAAAGATTCCAAACTCCCGGTGTCGAGTATTTGAAATTGATGGATGAGGAGTTTGTTATCGTAGCTCCAAGCGAATATGAAATCCTTGAATTAGATAACCTGAAGCTTGAAGAGCAATGGCTCTCAGAACAGAAATGGATCAGCTATGGCTTGGAATTGCCGATAATAAGAAGAATTTGGAGAGAGCATTTTAAGAAGCGTCCTCAGATTAGACCTATTCATGTCATTCCTAATTTACATATGATCCTGAAGGCAGTTGAGATAGGTGCAGGCTTAAGTGTCATACCTACATACCTCTTGCAAAATTCGTTAAGAGAAGGCAAAACAAAAGTTGTTTTTAAGCATTTAAAAGTAAAAAACGAGTTATATATCGCGTATCAGTTAAAGAATAAGCATTTGCCTCTGATTAATGAGATCATGTCTGTCATAAAGGAAAATAAGAAGGATCAGCTCGAGTGATTTATAAATATTTTTATTAATTATCCGTTATTTCTTAATTTGTTTTATGTATGTTCTAATGCGTACAATAAAGAAGCAGCAAAATAAAAAATAACGGAGGCTGGTACCATGTCAAAAAAAGTGTTGATCGTCGTCACGAACCATTCAGAAATTCATGAAGGCAAACAGACCGGCGTATGGCTTTCAGAGTTCGCCGAAGCATATATGGAGTTTACGGCTCAAGGATATAAGGTAACGGTCGCAAGTCCGCTTGGAGGAAATGGCCCGATTGATCCTGGCAGTGTTGATGCTGACACACAGCAAGAGATTTTGGATGCAAAGAAATATTTGGAAAACACCATAAAGCTGGATGAAGTTTCCCCTGAAGGGTTCGATGCTATTTTCTTGCCTGGCGGTCATGGAACGATGTACGATCTACCGCATGACGAAAACCTGAAGAGGCTGGTACGTGATTTTTTTGAACAAAATAAAATCGTAGCCGCTGTTTGCCACGGTCCTGCCGGATTGGTTGGTGTAACATTGTCGAATGGACAACCGCTTGTATCGGGAAAAAGAGTCAACGCGTTTACAGATCGGGAGGAAGCACAAACGACGCTGGACACGCATCTGCCTTTCTTGCTCGAGAGCAAGCTTCGCGATCTTGGGGCGATATTTGTGTCAGCGCCGGACTGGTCTACTCATTACGAGGTGGACGGCAACTTGATTACCGGCCAGAATCCGCAGTCTACGCTTGCTGTAACTAAAGCCGTTATTGAAAAGCTATCCTAATTAAAGTCATACAACATTGCTGAGGAGGGAAAATTTATGAAAGTGTTTGTTACAGGAGCTTCAGGCTATATTGGCGGATCGGTGGCTAAAGCTTTGCTTGATGCAGGGCATACAGTCTACGGTCTGGTTCGCAATCCCGATAAGATGGAAGCATTAAGAGAAATGGGTTTAGAGCCTATACTCGGCACGTTGGAAGATACGGACACTCTAACGAAGTATGCCAAGCTCAGCGACGCGGTCATTCACACGGCCGATTCGGATCATTTGTTGGCAGTCGAGACTTTTATAGCTGCTTTGCGTGGAAGTGGGAAACCATTTTTGCATACATCGGGTTCAAGTGTGGTTGGGGATGATGCCCGCGGCGATACGGCGAGCGAACATATTTTTGACGAGGAAACGCCATTTGTACCTATGGATATTAGGGAAAACCGCGTTGCGATCAACAACCTCGTGCGCAATGCTGGGATTGAGGATTGGGTGAGAGGCATCGTGATTGTCCCGTCGATGATTTATGGTGATGCACTAGCGTTACCAGTGGAAAGCGATCAATTGCCGCAAATTATTCGCAAGTCGCGAGAGTTACAGGCAGGCGTTCACGTAGGTAAAGGCGTAAATCGCTGGTCCAATGTTCACATTAAGGATTTGGTCCAGTTGTATGTATTGGCACTTGAAAAAGCACCGTCCGCATCGTATTTCTTTGCCGAAAATGGGGAGGAATCTTACGGGGACATCGCCAAGTCGGTCAGTGAGGCGTTAGGCTTTGGAGGCAAGACCATAAGCTGGCCTGCAGACGAAGCGATTGCAGAGCTTGGAGATTGGGCGCGTTTTGCCATCGCCTCGAACAGCCGTGTGCGTGCCGCTCATGCAAGAAATTTACTCGGTTGGGCTCCGAAGGAAGAGTCGCTGCTTAGCTGGATAAAAAATAATTTGCAATAGTAAACCAGCAGAATATGTCCTTATAACTGGAAAATCTCCCATTAATCAGAGCACTTTCATCCCAATGAGGACAAAAGCAAAGGATTAATGGGAGAGAATCCTTCCCTGGTTATTGGATCTACAGCTGGGATCTGCAAGGAACTGCAGTTCATTTCTTGTAAGAAGGAGCAAAAGTATCAATAACGGCCGCTCTGACGAACATGTTTCAAAATGATTTTTTCAGACAAGCTTGTCATACAATTGAGGAACCTACATCTTGTGACAAGAACATATGCATTTAAAAAGCCGCTAATTGCGGATTTTTTTCATTTTATAGATATATGTTCTTGTCAAAAGCTAGTGATGGGGAGATCCAGTTCAAGATGGTAGAAAGTATCTCTGCGAGTTATAAAGTAGAGATGTCAATAACAAACCGATACCGCACGTCGCTTTTGAGGACACGCTCATACGATTCTTCGACTTGGTCTGCGCTTATCACTTCAATCATAGGGGAAATGCCGTGTTCAGCTGCGAAATCGAGCATTTCCTGGGTTTCACGAATTCCACCAACGAGTGAACCTGCAATGCTGCGACGACCCATAATTAATGAAAATACATGATACTTGTCTGGTTCAGCTGGTGCGCCAACATTTACAAGTGTCCCATCAATGCGAAGTAGTGATAAATACGCATCAACATCCAGATTTGCAGACACGGTGTTTAAGATCAGATCAAAACGACCAGCTAATTCTGTAAATGTAGCGGAATCACTTGTCGCGAAGTAATGATCTGCGCCAAATTTCAATGCTTCCTCTTTCTTATGATTAGAGCGACTCAATACTGTTACTTCAGCACCCATCGCATGAGCAAATTGGATCGCTACGTGGCCAAGACCTCCCATTCCCACAACGGCAACCTTCTTGCCTAGGCCAGTGTTCCAGTGTTTTAAAGGAGAGAATGTGGTAATGCCTGCACATAATAGTGGGCTTGCCACATCCATATTCAGACCGTCTGGGATACGGACAACGAACCCTTCCGTTACAACGATTTTTTGGCTGTATCCTCCGTATGTTGGATTACCATCGTAGTCTAGACCGTTATATGTGTTGACAACACCTTTCGTACAATATTGCTCCTCACCACTGAGGCAGTATTCGCATTCTCCGCAGGAATCAACAAAGCAGCCAACGCCAACACGGTCACCAACGACAAATTTGGTCACTTCTGTTCCTACTGCTTCTACGACACCGGCTATTTCATGACCCGGAACCATTGGGAAGATTCCACCGCCCCATTCACCGAATGCACTGTGAATATCAGAATGGCAAATGCCACTGAACTTAATATCTATTAAGATATCGTGTGGCCGTAATTCTCTCCGCTGAATAGTGATCTTTTCAAATGGTGCTTTTGCACTTGGGACACTTAGAACACGTGTCGTAGAAATGTTGTTATGATTATTGCACATAATAAATAATACAACCCTTTCTTTTGTAAAATAATAAGTTGAAGATGTAACTCACATCAACTTATTTCTTAATGGATTTAAAGTCTACAAGAATAGGTTAATCCTTAATGTTGACTTTAAGGCAAGGGCTTTTTGAAAATTATTAACAAGTTCTTATTTTAGATTTTCTTTGAGGTACTTATTTTCTAATTCATCGTAGTATTGTATTTTCAAATCAATTTTTTTAAAAGCGTTATCCAAATCTCTTTGTTTTTCCATCATTTTCTCTTTATGTTTTTCAAATATCTGTTTGCGTTGCGAGGCTGTGCTGTCTCCTACTTTTGTTAATTCCACTATTGCACGTAACTCTGAAAGAGGTATGTCAGTTTTCCGTAAACATACAATAAGCTCTAACCATAATAAATCTGCTTCGTTAAAAATTCGATTTCCATTTTCATCTCGTTTTATAAAAGGTAAAAGACCTTCTTGTTCATAATATCGGAGTGTATGTGCAGGCAAACCTATCTTATCTGCTGCTTCTTTTATATGAATTTCCATTGTATCCTCCATAAATCTTTATCATTATTTTGCTCTTATTACTGAGATCAATCCCTTAGGTTTTATTATAGACCTTAAAGTCTACTTTAAGGCAACAACTCGTTTTCATCTACATTTTGGGAATTTAGGAATATCTCTTGACTTAAAGTTGACTTTAAGGGTTATTGTTGCTTTGCATTAGAAAATAATGAAGAAGTAAGGAAGGTCGGAGACGGATTTTTATGGATAAACAAATTAATTTGCTTATATTTATATTGGCGGTAGGGGTTTTCGGTATTTTGAATACTGAAATGGGTGTTATTGGTATATTGCCTTTGATTGCTGATTACTATGAAGTCAGTGTATCAAAAGCTGGATTATTCGTGAGTCTTTTTGCACTTGTGGTTGCAATATCTGCTCCAAGTATGCCGCTATTGTTTTCTGGTATAAATCGCAAAAAAGTAATGTTAATTGTACTCGGTGTATTCGTTCTGGGAAACATTGTCTCGATATTTGCAACTAACTTTACCATTGCATTAATTGCTCGTGTGATTCCAGCTTTTTTTCATCCCATTTATTGTTCAATGGCATTTACAGTAGCAGCTAACTCAGTTAGCAATGAAGAAGCACCAAAAGCTGTTTCTAAAATAATGCTGGGGGTATCTGCAGGTATGGTACTTGGTGTGCCAATCACTAGTTTTATTGCTAGTGAATCTTCGTTTGATATGGCCATGTTATTCTTTGCTTTCATTAATGCTATAACACTCGTTGCTACATTACTATTAGTACCTTCTATGCCTGTTAAGGAAAGACTTTCTTACGGATCACAATTAAGCGTATTAAAAAATTCAATTACTTGGCTTTCCATTGCCGCTGTTATTTTTATAAATTCATCAATATTTGGGGTTTATAGTTACCTTGCTGAGTATCTTGAAATCATTACTAATATTTCTGGGAAAACGATTAGTTTAATGTTAATCGTATATGGTGGGGCAAATGTTATTGGAAACATTTTAGCAGGGAAGTTACTTACTAAAAATGCCAATAATATTGTAGCGATTTTTACTTTCGCATTAGGAGCAGTTTACATCGTATTATTCTCATTTGGACAACTTACAGCACCTATGGCTATCATTACTTTGGTTTGGGGAATATTAGCTGGTATTGGAGGTAATATCGCTCAATTTTGGATCACGTCCGCAGCTCCCATAGCTCCTGATTTCGCTAATGGATTATTTTTATCATCCGCTAATATAGGAACAACAGTTGGTACAGCTTTAGGTGGACTATTTATATCAGCATTCGGTACTCAATACATCGTAGTAGGGGGATTACTATCGTTGATGCTGAGTGCGGTGTGTATTTTGCTAAGAAACAACATATTTAGTCCTAGGAAACAACTTTCTATAGAAGAAATTTAATTAGTTTATGCATGATAGTTCTACAACCGCTGAAAGTGAACCGATTGCTAACAACTTAAGTAATGAACATTCAGGCGTACCTGATAGACAATACCAGGAGAGCAATCCATATTCTATAGTTCAGAACAATCAAAATTCCGCAGTTGAGAATGATAGTGTAGAAGGTGCCAGGATAAAATTGATTTTGGACAATGAGGAAATCATTGTGAATATGTATGACAATCCAACAAGCAGGGATTTTATGGGCAGACTCCCAGTGACACTATCATTTAAAGAATATGGTGGTTTCGAAAAATTGAGTGTTTTAGAAGAAGGATTATCTAGGGAAGATGCGCCTTCTGGCAGCGATCCTACAGTTGGGGATTTCGCTTATTATGCCCCTTGGAAAGATGTAAATATATATTATAATGATTGGAGTTATTCACCTGGATTGACTCTATTAAGAAAAATTGATTCCGGCAAGGAAGAGCTCGCGGGAAAGCTTGTAAATATGAGTGATGATTTCACAATAACAATTGAAAGAATGGAATAGATTATTGTCGGGTGACAAGAACATAATATCATTGGATGCCGCATTTAATGCGGCATTTTTTTATGTTATCAAGTTCTTGTCAAATTGCATTAGGGATGGTATCGGTGATTTTTTGAAACGGCAAATTGATTTCAAAACGTGTTGTGTTAATCGTTAGTGAAGCAAGAAAACAAAAATTATTTACCATGGAATCGAAAACCTCTGGAGCTTACTTTTCCAATTCAACGTACCCGTCAATACGAGTGTAATGAAATAGATGAGTAAGGACGAGACAATTGAAACGATTACGCTCCATAACAGCGGTAGGCCTTGGACGGTAAGATAGTCATAGGTCCAGTGCCCGCATATCGCCATCAGCATCATACAGATTCCAACCTTGATATAAGGACGAATACTCCAGTAAAATCCGATCGAGCCTGAGATCGAAAAGAAGTTTAACAGGGTTTGCATGACAATTCCGATGCCGATGCCGTACGCGATGCCGATAATGCCGAATTGGCTGCCGAACACGAAGATCGAGACAACTTTGAAAATCGTTGCTGCCACGTAGTTCCACAGTGTTGCTTTCGCTCGGCCGAGACCGAGCAGGATCGCGTGAAACGGTGCGTCGAAATAATGCAAAAAAAACAACGGTGCCAATATTTTGAGTAGCAATCCTGCTTCTGGTGCGTTGTATACAAGCGTTGTAATTGGAGTTGCCCACTCGAATAGGATGACGGTCGCCGGCGCGCCGATCAGAAGTCCCAAGTTTAACGCCTGATTCATCCTCTCATGCATAAGCAGACTGTTCTTGTTAGCCGCTGCCTCGCCAATCGCAGGAATGAGAGCGGTGGACAAGGACTGCGTAATAAAGCTTGGCATGAACAGCAGTGGAAACACATAGCCGGCCAGCAGGCCGAATTGCTTCGTGGCTAACACTGTGCCGATGCCGGCTAGCGCCAGGCTGGATGTAATGAGAAGTGGTTGGAAGGTGCTGTATAACGAATGAATAACGCCGTGCCCGGTCGTCGGCAGACCGATCTGTAGCAGCTCTCCGAGTGTGCTTCTTCCTTGCTTTATGTGGCTCACCCATGTCTCGCCCAGCATCTTCGATTCGCCGTACATTTTGTAGCTTGCCACCAGAAATAAGAGGCTGATCGCTTCGCTGACGACTGATGCAGCCATTGCGCCCGCAGCCGCATACGCGATGCCAAAAGGCAGCAATAGGTGTACCAATGCAAGGACACAGGCGATTTGCACCGTATGCTCGAGCACATCGGAGGTGGCGATGGTTTTCATCTGCTGCATTCCGCGGAAGTATCCTTTTAACACTGCGGAAACAGCGACAATCGGCGCGATCGGTGTAATCGCGAGCATCGCATAATAGGCGCGTTGATCGCTCAGCAGGATGGATGCGATCCATTCGGAAGCTAGTAGTGAAATGAACGTAAGCGCTATGCTCAAGATGCTGGTGACGGCTAGCGACACGTGCAGGATACGCCTCACTTTCAATCGTTCGCCTCGGGCGTGGGCTTCCGCGACCAGCTTTGAAATTGCCACTGGCAATCCAAGCTCCGTAATCGTAATGACGAGAGGGACGAGCGGATGCGCCATCATCAATAGGCCGATTCCCTCCGCGCCCAGTACACGCGCAATATACATGCCGCTGATAAAGCCGAGAATGCGGTTGATGAAAGCAGCGACAGACAAGACTAGTGTTCCTCTCATGAACGATTGCCCGTGTTGCACCATAGCTTGTTTCCTCCTGTTTATCTAATACTTAAATATGTATTCAACATTTGGAAAAGCATGCGAACGAGCTGGTGTTAGACTTTCAGACGCCATGCTCCTCCAACATAAGAATAAGAAAAAAGTTAAATGTAAACAGCCCCCGTCTTGAGTGAACAAGATGGGGGCTTTTTGAAAATATAAGAAAGCATATGTTTTCACTATACAGAGCTTATATTTCATGCGAAACAGTGGCGTCCTTAGCTAAGGACGCCGAAAGGCGTTTCTGCTTGGGTGCGGCGAACAGTTTAAATGAAGTAAATATAATGAAAGCAAAGTAAAAAGATTGAAATTGCAAGCGCTTTCTTTTTGGGATTACAATATTTGTATGGGAAACCCCGGTTTGGGGTTTCATTAGCCTGTTACTTCGCAAATCAAGAAGGATGTGATGAGGATTGAGGATGAACGCGGCGACAAATAATTTTGGAAATAGGAGAAGGCGGATTATAGCAGTCATTTTGATTCTGATTTTCGTTCCGGCTGCCATGATCATGAGCCGGATCATTACCAAACATGATAATGCCGACAATTATATCGCTCTAGTAAACGGATTTTCAATAAGCGCAAAAGAATTTGATAACGCCATCAAAGCCAACAAAGCCCAAATCATCGATTATTTCTACAATAAATACGCCGCCGAACAGACGCCTGAATTCTGGATGACTTCATTCGAGGGTGAAATCCCAGCGGAATCTATCAATAAAAAGGCGCTGGATGACAGTGTTCGGATAAAAATTCGGCAACTGATTGCTCAAGAACAGGGCGTGTTGCCGGACATCAGCTATGATGTATTTTTACGGCAATTAGACGAGGAAAACAAGAGAAGGCAAAGTGCAGTCGATAACAATGAGATCATATACGGTCCTATCCAATATGGCGAGGAAGCATATTTCGAATATGTGCTTAGTCAAACGACCCGATCAGTCAAAAGTCAGTTCATGCAGGATGAATGGAAGCCGGATGACCAAACATTAAAACGCTTTTACGACATGCAAAAACAACAATTGTACCTGTCGCAAGGATCGGTAAAAGTAAAGCTAATCTCGTTATCGTTTCTAGATTCCAATCAAGCCGTTGACTTAGCACTCAAAGAGGAAGCCAAGAACAAGATGGAACAGGCGATGGCCATGGCGGCTTCCGGGACCGATTTCGAGAAAATCGCGAAGGCATTCAGCGTCAATATGATGGACAAGGACTTTAACTCGAGCAACGTCAGGAGCAATTCCAGAAGTCCTGTCGCACAGGCAGCTGAAAAGCTTTCGATCGATGAAACTAGCGGCATCATAGAAGAGAACGGACGTTATTATATGATGAAATGCATGGAAAACCAAATAGAGGGATCAGGTTTCCAGGATTTCGACAGTATCCAAGAACAAGTTCGGAAAGATTACGCCGACTATCAATATGAGAAATATGTCATGAAGCGAGTTTCGGAAGCGCAAATCGTGTTGAACGAGACAGCGTATCGCGCCTATCGAAATATGTAAAAGGAAGTTCTATCCATATTGATGTTAACACTTCAATAGGGCCCTATTGAAGCCTGACATAAATCGAAGGAAAGGATGAAAATAATGAATTTGATCAAGCAGATATCAAGGAGGATCATAGCAATCATGTGTATCATGGCCTTGCTTAGCGGCATAGTCATCGCATCGCCGCCTGTCGCCAATGCAGCTGCAACGACCTACTACATCGATAATATCGAAGGGGATGACGGTAATAACGGGACAAGTCCCGGCAGCGCCTGGAAATCGCTCGACAAAGTCAATGCCACGACATTTACGCCCGGCGACAACATTTTATTCAAAGCGGGAGGAATCTGGAACGGCAGACTTTGGCCCAAAGGTTCGGGGGCAAGTGGAAGCCCTATCATCATTGACCAGTACGGCACAGGCAGCAAACCTCTGATCGCCGGCATTACTTCCGAATTGGAAGCGGTATTCTTGAAAAATCAAGAGTACTGGGAAATCAACAATTTGGAAGTCACGAACCGATCATCGTTGCCTTTCGACCGTGATTGGGAGAATCCTCGCGGTCAACGTCGAGGTGTTTACATTTTGAACGAAGAAGCTGGTATTTTACGCCACATCCAAGTGAAAAATTTAACGATCCATGATGTCGACGGCTCTTACACGACACGCTCCGGAGGAATTATTTTCGATTCCGTCGGGTCGGTCACTCCCAGCGCGTTCGAAGGCATTCTCATTGATGGCAATACGCTGACGGATGTGGATGCTTACGGTATTTACATCGGTTCCAATTGTATTCTTCGATTTGGAATGAACGATTTATGGCCCTGGGTACAGAAGCCATACGGACCGTGGACACCTTCTACCAATGTAATCATTTCCAATAACTCAGTCGTCAGAGCAGCAACAGGCGGGATTGCGTGGAACGTAACCGATGGCGCCATTGTTGAACATAACACGGTTCAACAAGCTACCTATCTGGCCACCAACGCTTCGATATGGTGGGCTTATGCAGACAATAACCTCGTTCAATTCAACGAATCTTTCGAGAGTGTTAACGGAGCGGAAGACGGCCATGGGTTCGACGTGGATGCAGGAAACCTCGGTTCGATCGTCCAGTATAACTACAGTCATGATAATGCAGGCGGCTTCATGCTATTCGTGAATGACACTTACTACACGACCAATACGATAGTCAGGTATAACATTAGTCAAAACGATCGGAAAAGCATCTTCCGATACAGCGGATCGATTAATAACGTGACGAATCACAACAACACGATTTATGTCGGGACCGCATCCGGTAATCCGGTCATGAGCGATTATTTCACGAAAGCTTCGGGTGCCCCGATCAACATTAAGAACTATAACAACGCTTATTATAGCGTAGGAGATCAAGGATGGGATCTGACGGGACAAGCATTCGATTACAACGCCTATTTCGGCGGAAACACGCTGGTGCGGGATGACGCCCATAAGGTAACCGGAGATCCGAAATTCGCAAGTCTCGGAAGCGGCGGCAACGGCATGAATACAGTTGGAGGATACCAATTGCAACCGGACTCCCCGTTAATCGGAGCGGGCATTCGCATCACCGATAACGGAGAACGGGATTATTACGGCAATCCGTTATATAACGGAGCTCCCGACATCGGCGCCCACGAATATGCAGGCGACGTACCTCCGGCAGGCAATATGCCGGATCCTATCGTCATAACGCCGGTGCACATGCCAAGCACGCCAACCGACAATTTGGCTCCGCTTGCGACCGTGAGTTCGACGTTCATGACGGACTCGGCTATTCAAAATATTAACGATAAGTATTACGAAACCTCGTGGTTGAGCGAGATGTCACCCGCTTTTCCCAACTATATAACGCTCGATTTTGGCTCTACCCAGGTGACGGCCAACATTTTGAAACTTAACGCATCATTCGGACAAAGTCAGGGCATTACGGATTTTGATCTCGAATATTTCAATGGATCGGCATGGGCTCCCATTCAATCGGGTATCCAGGTTGCATGGAATTCCAATACCAGCGCAGATGAGATCCAATCGGTGAAATTCCCTACTGCAATGTTCAATAAAATCAGGTTGAAGGTAAACGGCGGAAACCTGCAACGAGGTAATATTGCGCTGAACGAGCTGGAGTTGTACTTCGAAGCAACGGATATCGCAAGCACAACGTTTCCTACGGGGGGAGGGGAGATTGCCAACATTATCGATAATAACGTCTCGTCAACGTGGGGCAGCTCTGCCGACATTACTCTCCCGGGCTATATCACCTTAGACTACGGGAACAACCCGGTTAAGGTCAACAAGATCACTTTAGTTACGCATTTCGGTATCGGCCAAGGCATCACCAATGTCGATGTGCAATATTTCGATGGCACCGGATGGGTAACAGCATTATCCAATGCGTCGATTGTTTGGAAGCTAAACGATAGTACCAAAGAACATCAGTCCATTGAGCTTCCAACCATTACAGCAAGCAAAATCCGACTGAAGATCAATGAAGCGAACCGAGAGTGGGGGAATATTGCGCTTAATGAACTGATTCTGGAGAATAATGTGGTCGTCGAACCGGAACCGACTCCGACACCAACTCCGACACCAACTCCGACACCAACCCCGATGCCACCGCAAACGCCAGTACCAACAACGATACCAGCTCCGACAGGAGATACGGGTAAAGTGGTAGTAGATTCGGAGCAGCTGAAAGGGAATGGATCTGAAGACATCGTGATTCGAACGGATAAGGCGCTTAAGGAGCTGGTGCTGCCGGGCCATGCGTCAAAGCTGGTCGGAAGCTCCGACTTGGTTATACAAGCGAGCAATATGAGCATGACCCTTCCTCATGAGTGGCTGCAAGAGGTGGCAACCGTCTTGCCGGATGACCAAGCCCAGCTCAAAAAGAGCACGATCTCCCTTTTTGCCGAACGAATGGAACAAAGCAAAGCTAACGCGCTGCTGATGGCCGTCGGCCGTCAAGCAGACGCAGATCTAGGTTTGGCAAGCGAGATGCTGGAGTTCAGCCTCATTGTGACGGATCCAGACGGACGGAAGACGACGATCAGCCGCTTCGATCAACCGCTTGTCGTCACGCTTAAGGCGAACCCGCAAACCGATCGGCGACTCGCAGGCATTTATTTCGTGTCCGATAGCGGTTCATTGGAATATATCGGCGGTGAGTGGAAGGACGGCTGGCTGACAGCGAAAATCTCTCATTTCAGCAAATACGCCGTACTGGAATATCGCAAAACTTACCAGGACGTTGCGGCCGGCCACTGGGCTAACGACGCTATAACGGTGCTGTCGGCGAGGCATGTGGCAGAAGGTGTGTCGGCAACGAGATATGCGCCGGAGAGGGATATAACCCGCGCCGAATTCGCAGCCATGCTGGTACGGGCGTTACGTTTGGATGGGAAAGCAGAATCCGAATTTTCGGATGTGAAGGCCAACGCTTGGTACGCAACTGAAGTAGCGCTGGCGGCGAAAGCCGGATTAATAACCGGTAAGGGAGACGGCAAGTTTGAGCCGAATGCCGCCGTTACGCGCCAAGAGATGGCCGCGATGATCGTTCGCGGTTATGCGTATGCTGCCGGCACGGAAGTCGCGGACTTGGGCCCTGCGCCGTTCAACGATACGGCTTCCGCACCAGATTGGGCGCGAGAGGCGATTGCCGCAGCTCACAGCTTAGGTTTGATGCAGGGTTACCCCGCCAACCTCTTTAAGCCGGATGATCATGGCACGCGAGCGCAGAGTGCCAAGCTGCTTCATAACCTGCTGACCCTTACGGAGAAGTCCGAATAATCCAAGAGGCGAGGCGATTGACCCATACTTTTCTTAGGTGGGACCAATCGTCTCTTCTCATATTCTAAAAATAAGGAGGCGGTTACCGTCCATTGATAATATTGCACTCAACGAACTAAACGTTTGGACGAATAATTAAAAGAATATAGCACGATTGAGGCCGAATGTTCCAAATTCGGCCTCAATCCATGCAGGAGGGTCCAATAATGGGAAAAATCTTCGTATTAGGTGACCGATTCACCGATGAGCATCACAGGCATATCATTCTTCACGGCATTAACATGGTCTGCAAAGAGAAGAAATTGAATTATATCGGGGAATATGTTGAGAACGACTTTCTAAGATTGAAGCAGTGGGGCTTTAATCTCATCCGATTCGGCGTCATATGGGATGGAGTGGAGCCGGAACCGGGTGTGTATGATGATTCCTATTTGGATAAGCTCCGAGAGCAGATCCGGATGGCTCGGAATAACGGTCTGTACGTGCTTCTTGACATGCATCAGGACCTGTATAGCGCGGCATACGGCGATGGGGCCCCGTCCTGGGCTACGATATCCGAAGGAGAGGCTTACGTTTCGACGGAACCCTGGAGCGATGCTTATCTGTTTGATCGCGCCGTGCAGACGGCCTTTGACCATTTCTGGAACAACACGACCGGACCGGGCGGCGTCGGCATCCAGGACCGATATGCCCAGGCGTGGAGACATGTCGCCCGGCGTCTAGGGAATGAGCCTAATGTGATTGGCTACGATATCATGAATGAGCCGTTCATCGGATCGGACGTAAGTGCCATCATCGATAGCATGCTCCATGCTTATGGCGAGGCATTGGCTGATCTGAACGGTGAGTCCGCACCCGACATTTCGGACCTTGCAGAAATCTGGACGGATCCGAGTCGAAAGTTCGAGGTGCTGAAGCTGCTGGAGCAGCCGCAAGTTCTCGAATCCATGATGCTGGCCATTGCTCCCGCTCAGCATCGGTTTGAAAAGAATGAGTTGATGCACATGTTCAACCGGGTAGCGAAGTCGTTACGCGAGGTTGATCCCGACGGCATGCTATTTCTGGAGACCAACTACTTCTCCAACCAAGGCGTGCCGAGTGGCATTGAACCAATCCGGGAAGAAAGCGGGAGAAGAGATCCTCACCAGGTTTACGCCCCTCATGGATATGACTTGGTCACTGACACGCCACATACCCATATGGCCAGCGAAGAACGGGTCGGCTTTATATTCGATAGCCATGAAACGACGCGCAAACGCCTGAATATGCCCATGCTGATCGGTGAATGGGGAGCTTATTACGCCTCGCTTGACTCGGAGAAACCTTCCCTGTTTATTAAAAGCAAGTTCGAGAAACTGCTCTGCAGCGACGCCTATTGGTCTTACTTCGGTGCAGAGACCGGGAGCTACTCGTCGTTCCGCGGCGTATGCCGCGGATATCCGCAAGCGACGGCTGGGATAATCCGCTCCTATAGGGATGATCATGAGACCAGTACGTTCATGATGGAATGGGAGGAAGCATCCGGCGCGACTCGGCCTACCACGATTTATTTGCCGGATATGAGCGGTCTTACCCCTGAAGCGATCGAGTTGGAGCCTAAGGGACTTGGATACTCATTAGAGCGGATGGAAAGCGGCAGTGCTGGATATGTCCATATTCCTCCCGCTGAAGAAGGTTTCAGACGAATAGTAATTCGTTATTAAGAGTTTCCAATACTCCCGCCCCATGGTATCCATCATGATGCCAAAGGGCGTATTTTTTTTGTCCCCATATCAGGTAAAAGCGGCACTACGAATACGCCGAGCGAAGAGTACGAGATTATCTATTCGAAATGGCGAATCACACCCAAACCTTCTTTCTAGATGGTGGGAGAGAGCAACTTCTTTATTGAAATGGAGAAGTAACCTTACGCTGATTGAGACAATCAGGGGATTCACCCCTGAATGACGCGCCATTCCAATGGTTCCCTCGATTCTGCTCTATAGAATTAAGCGATCAAGGATGCTCCCGAATTCGAAAATAATAAAAATTAGTGATTTGATTAAATGAGTACCTTGACAGTCACAGTAGTATGTCGTATTATACAGTTGCGGGGTGATTAAATGAGCGAGAACAAAATTACATCCGACCTGCTGCGCGGACATACCGATACGATGATATTGCGACTCTTATCCGAAGAAGATCGCTATGGGTACGAAATTGTCAAGTTAATTGCGGAGCGCTCGGGCGGTGAATATGAACTAAAGGAAGCAACCATGTACTCCAGTGTTCGGCGACTTGAGGTGGAAGGTGATATCGAGTGGTATTGGGGTGACGAATCGCAAGGCGGCCGGCGCAAGTATTTTAGAATAACCGAGAAGGGCAGGGAGTCTTACTCCCGCAACAAAAACAACTGGGAGTACGCAAAGCGCGTCCTTGAAAATTTATTATAAGGAGAGTGGTTGTTTTGAATCAGAAATTGACCAACTATCTGAACGGAGTTTTTGCACCATACGATGGGGTAAAAAGCGTCGAGGAATTGAAAACGGATCTGCACTCCGATCTGCAGGAGCGGTACCGTGAACTCAAAGAAGAGGGCAAGGACGATAAAACAGCTTTCGAGATGACCATCGATAGCATTGGTGACATCGAGCAAACGGTACAAGAGGTTGCTAACCTCTCCCGCTCGCTGGAGCGGCAGGTGGTAACAAACTTTAGCGCAAGCAATCTACCTAGTAGTGACTTTGCTGGTGTTATTGCGCATAAAGGAAAATTTGCAGCGAGTGCGTTACGGGGCTCCGACTTTACGGGTGCTGACTTGACGGGCAGCACCTTTGCGAGCAGCGATGTGCGTGAAGCCATTTTTGACAAAGCAAATCTGACTGACTGCAACCTATCTGCCATTGACCTTACGGATTCAAGCTTCCATAAGTCCATCCTTGTACGTACCAACATCAGCAAGTCGGGTCTGGACGGAGCAAAATTTCTAGACGTAAAATTGACGGATGTGAAGCTGAACACGACAGACCTTAGAAAAACAATCTTTGAAAGATGTATCTTTAACGGAGTGGACTTCATATATTCGGATCTGCGTGGGCAACGATTTGACGGGCAGACCTTCATAGGCGTCAAGTTTGACAAGTCGGCGCTGAACGAAGTTTCGTTTAAAGGCGCGATACTCAAAAATGTTTCGTTCATTTCTGGCTTTACTTTGTCCAAGAAATATTACCGTGCTATCAAAACCATCTGCTTTGACGACGCGATGATGGATAAGTTGACCTATGCCGCCCTTAAAGGCATGGATGCCGATTTGTCAAAAGTTACGGTTATATAAGGAAGGGAAAATATACAAAACAAGTCGATTCAAGTGAAGGCTACGTAACAATCCACGTGGGGTGGTGTCATTTTTCATTATCAACCTATGAAGAAGGATAGGATGCATGTTCTTGTCCTCCGACAGCAGTTGAAGGGAAATGAAAAAATAATCGATCATATTAAATCTAATGATTGTGACACAAGCCATAGAAAGTAATGTCGGGTGAAAAGAACATTATCTCATGAAAAGTCGCTTATATAGCGGCCTTTTTTCATTTTGGTGTAGAATTCTATTTCATCAAAACAACCGTCAATAGTTTTTGAAAATCCGCTCTGTTTTGTCCAGAGTGTTGTGGCGTTGCTCGAGTGTTCGATTTTCCATGCCGGAGTAGTTATGCCACTTCAGCTTATGGATGCCCATCTTCCTGAAGGTGCCACGGAATACCATCTTGACGATCGGGTTCCCGAGGATCCAGCGGTAGACGAAGGTCGGCGTGGCCATGACCGTCAGCAAGGTTACACCATTCAAGCGAGGCAACAAGCACTTGAAGGGCCGTCCCGGCTTCGTTTCGGCATATACGACGCCCTTCACGAACACTTTGTCGAGAAAACCCTTCATGAGCGCCGGCATTCCTTCCCACCAGACGGGGAAAATAAATACGATATGATCCGCGGCCATGAGCCGCTGCTGATAGTCGGCCACGAGCGGGTCGCGAGTGCGCTTCTGTCGCCAATCGGCCAGATCCGAGGCGGACATGACGGGATTGAAGCCGTCCGCGTGCAGATCGATTAGATCGACGCTGTGATGGTTCGAGAGTAGACCTTTGGTCACGGCGGCTAATAACGCGGCGGAGTAGCTTCTTCGATGTGGGACGTTCTCGGAAGCCGTGGCACCGTATGGATGGTCGAACACAATTACGAAATTCATGGTGGAGCACCCCTTTTTCGTAGTCATTATTTTGTTAACCGGAATCAATAATGAATCCTATGAAACAATAGTATGTTTTTGTTTATTAGTTGTCAATAATGTTTCTTTAGAATATTTAATTCAAGCCGATTGCTTGCTATACTGTAACAAACAAAACGTCAGGAAGAACAGAAAGGGGAACGAACGATGTCCATTAAAAGGACGAACTCGAATGTCGAACAAGCACTCTTGATCACGGAGATGATGAATCAAATCGGCGCTTTGCAGAATCGATTCCAGACAGAAGGAGAGGACGAGGAGAGGTGTTGGATGACGGCGCGTACCTCGGACGACCGCGTCATCGATTTTCTGAAAGAAGCGACCGTCCTTATGCTGCACATCGTGCACGCGATCGGGGAGTCGGAGCTGGTGAACGGCATTACGATCTCCAAGCGTTTCGGCATCCCGAGGGGCAGCGTATCCAAGATTACGCGGCGGTTGTTGGAGCAAGGAATCGTTCAAGGAGAATCGCTCCCCGACAATAAGAAGGAAGTCTTGTTCCGGTTAACCTCTGTCGGTCAAAAGGTCTTCGATCTGCACAACGAGCTGCACGTCCATATCGAAGGCAACGTTCGCGAATTTCTAAGCCGTTACGATATCGAACAAATGCAATTTCTCGTACAATGCATGAAGGATACAGTAGTTACGTCATGGGTTCGGTTTGATGAGGCCGAAGACTTGCAGGAAGATAATTCGGAGACGGAGGCATCGCGGAACTTCCGCGATGCCGGAGAAGTAAGTGAGATTCTGGCCATGCTGCGGCGATTGGACCCAAATAAGCTTCGAAAGGCAAAAGAGCTGATCCGCATCGCTTTCCTCGAGGATTGAGGGAACCGAATCGCAAAAAACCATCGTTTGCGTTAGCCGATGCTTGTTTTTTATCGCGTTTTCGAACAACGATATGGAAATTGCTAAGAAAAGATTTGTCCTGTCGGGGGACAATAACATATAGCGTATGTGAGTTTATGAAACCGTCGCCATTGTTTGGCGATGGTTTTTTAGGTTTAACAGTAAAGAAAGGAATGGATAAAGTTATTATCATTTATGACTTCAAGTTCTTGTCAATCGACATTAGAGAACCAGTGGTATCATGGCTTAGTGTTACACACCATAAATGGACACCCATTTCTTAGAGTATGGGAAGTCCATTTTTTTGTGTTTGAAATAGAAAAATAATGGTGGGAGTAAGGCAGCTTATATTCATGAATTATGTCCGTAAGGAGTAAACAGCAAATATCTTCTTATCGTCTTTAATGCAAACAAAGAACCCATTATACCTCTAACTAAGTTTTAACACGATATCATTCATCGAATGGGAGAGAGCTCAGTTTTGGCTTACTTATGCATAAGAACTATATATTTCGGTTAACGCCAAAGGGAAGAGAAGAACCAGAAAATTGCTACATGCCAGAAGAAGTATTTAAGTTTATGACCGAGATCATCAAGTCGCTCAAGGAATCGTATCAATCAGATAAAAATCCGACATTTTAACGACTTTACGATAAACGTCAATCTGAGGTTCTTATTGCATGGTATTGCTATACAAACTGTAGAAGTGAACCAAGTTATCGTTAAAGTACATTTACACATTCATGCTTATCGCTACCCATGCTGTTCAGAACGAAAGGATCCCAATCGATATTGTAAAGATACTTCTCCATCAAAGATATGTTGAGGTTATAGCATACTATGCTGTCCCAATAGCTCAACAATTGTCAAACTCAGTCAGTGATCTGTATGAAATATGGGTTTCTTATATACCCGGCTTGCCGGGGTTTATCACTTCGCGGCTCCCACTTGCTATAGGCACGTGTACTGCAAACCGGCATATAGTATAGAGGCATCAAGTCAGGCGCTTACAAGATGAAGCGCAATTTTTAGCGAAAATGAGGTGGGATGATGTCAAACGGTGGTGTAGCGTATTTCTCGGCGGAATTTGGACTTGACGAATCTTTACCGATTTACTCGGGTGGCCTTGGCATATTGGCAGGCGATCATATCAAGGCGGCCTCAGACATGAATGTTCAGCTTACGGGCGTTGGCATATTTTACGGTAAGGGTTACTTCCAGCAGCACATTGATGAGGGCGGCTCGCAGCAGCATCTGTATCAAAAAATCGATCCAGAGGCGAGCTGCTACCCAGTTCGTCTCGTGCGGGATGCCGAAGGGCGGCCTCTCGTCGTCGACGTGATGGTGGGCGGCAGGCAGGTGTATGTGAAAGCGTGGTCCGTTCAGTTGGGCTCGGTCACGCTGTACCTGCTCAATACCGACGTTGAATCCAATAGCGATGCGGACCGCCGCTTGACCGACACACTCTATCCAAGCGAACAAGGCGTTCGCATAAGCCAGGAGATGATCCTCGGCATCGGCGGAGCGAGACTGCTTGCAACGCTGGGCATCCAGCCGGACGTCTGGCATATGAACGAAGGGCACCCAGCGTTCCTGACGCTCGAACGCATCCGCATGTTATCCGCCGAAGGAGTGCTGTTCGAGACGGCACTCGAAGCGGTCAAGGCGAGCACCGTATTCACGACGCACACACCGGTTCCGGCCGGGCATGACGTCTTCTCCATCGACATAATGGACCGTTATTTCGGCGAGTATTACTGGCAGCTCGGGACGGACAGGGAGCGGGTGCTGTCGCTCGGCCGAATGGGCGATACGTTCAACATGACACGGCTTGCCGTCAGCACATCGTCGAAGGTGAACGGGGTGAGCAAGCTGCACGGCGAGGTGACCCAGGACATGTTCCACCGGTGGATGCCGCATATTCCGAGACAGGACATTCCAGTCGATTCAGTCACGAACGGCATCCATATCGGGACGTGGCTAGCCACCGGCATGAAGGAGCTGTTCGACCGGCACCTCCCGCCCGACTGGGCCGTCCGCACTGCGGAACCGGACGTATGGGCTGCTGTTCGGGATATCCCACACATAGAGCTGTGGGAGGAGCATCAGCGGGCGAAAGCTGAGATGGTCCGGGAGTTGGGCCTGCCGCTTGCCTCATCCGGTGAAGGACCGTTGATCATCGGCTTCGCCAGGCGGTTTGCGACGTATAAGCGGGCACTGCTCATCTTCCGCGACCTAGAGAGGCTCGCGCACATTTTAGGCGATCCGCAGCGCCCCGTTTGCCTAGTTTTTGCCGGAAAAGCGCATCCCGCGGACGGACCGGGACAGGACCTTATCCGCAGAATAGTGGAGCTCTCCCGGGAGGAAAGGTTCAAGGGCTCGGTTTACATTGTGGAGAACTATGCGATGGATAAGGCGAAGAAGCTGGTCCAAGGTGTCGACGTTTGGCTCAACACGCCCGTGAAGCCGATGGAAGCGAGCGGTACGAGTGGGCAAAAGGCGGCTATGAACGGCGTACTCAACTGCAGCGTAATGGACGGCTGGTGGGCGGAAGGCTACAACGGGCGGAACGGCTGGGCCATCGAAGGGGAGACGGACGGCGACTTCGAGTACCAGGCGCAGCAGGACAGCGAAGCGCTTTACCGGCTGCTCGAGGAAGAGATTATTCCGCTGTTCTACAAGCGGAGTGATCGCGCGGTCCCGACGGAATGGGTCAACCTGATGAAAGAGTCGATCTGCTCAATCGCGCCCGTCTTCAACACCCACAGAATGGTAAGCGATTATTGGCACAAGTTGTATGTCCCCACGACCGTAAGGGGGAAGCGATTCGCCGCTGACAACTTCGAGATCGCATCAAGGGTTGCCATCTACAAGCAATTCATCCGTGACAACTGGTCCGTCGTGAGCGTCAGGAAAGCGGACATTCTGGCCGACCACAGCAGCAGGATCGGGCTGAACAAGACGGCTTTCCGTGCCGAAATTCAACTTGGCGCCATCTGGCACAAGGACGTCCGCGTGGAGGCGGTCGGCTCCGACGGCCGTCATGGCATCTGGAAGGTGAAGCTAGAGCCGGTACAGCAGCAGGGCAAGGGACTGTACGTCTACGAGGGTTCTTCACCCGACATCCCAATCAACATCTGGAAGGCTAACGTGAACGTGCGGGTCACGCCGATCAGCCCAGATTTCACGACCGATTTCGAGATGGAGCTGGCTGCTTGGGGATAACGGAAAAACGGCATATAAGACGGCGGAGCCTTGAAGGACACCGTCGTCTTGCATTCCCGTAAATGTCGTCAAGGTTTTTTCTCTGATTAAAGACATATGTACAACATACACTGAAATATTAATGGTTAAGTTTCGTTGACGAACCTATGATTCTACTGCAATGGACTCACGAATCTTGAGATCATCGGAATGAGGATGTAACGCATTCCGACCCAAAAAGGATATTTAATTATAAATGATGTCTGGAATGCAAGTCCTGTTTCGATACAAGCGTCGATAGAAACCGTTTCAAATCTAGATGGTTTTAACAAAAAAATATTGGATTTAGGAGATATGTTGGAATTGGGGTATCAAGAAAATGAAAAGAAGAACTTATTTCTGAATGTCGCCGCATATAAAAAAAAGATGATGTCATATTTATTAAGGGATCACGTGGTCTGAAATTAGAAGAAGTGTGTAGTAATTCGCTAAAGGAATAATATCAGAAGCCGAATTCAAATCAAGTTTCATTTTTAAACGGAAAACGTGAGACATAAATTGTCTCGCGTTTTTTGTGTGGACAGCATAGGGTGAACGAACTTATTTTTTAGTGATGGGAAAAATATCCCTATGGTAGGCAACGGTGACTGCGGAGCCGATTGCGATCATGTCGTAGATACAGCACTCAATGCTCTCAAAACAAAAGCATCAACAACATGATCTTTTTCATTAGGTGAAGTAAACAGAACGACATCCGGCATTTTCTTATCAATTCTTTCTTTTGCATGTTCCTTACTTGCCACATGAGAGAATCAAACAGGAAACGGTTGAGCCCAGTCGCCTAATAATATTGAAAACACTCCTATTTTATTAGCCGATAAAGACCCTGATATAATCCATACATACCGATCCCATGAGTGACTTTTTTAAGATTTGATGTCCATTCCAGAAATTGCAGATAGGAAGTCGGAATATTTGAGGGCAGTTTTAGCTTTTGACGATTTATCAAAGTTCTATCATTTTATATAAAGGAGGAAGAGTGCGCTCGACATAATGAGAGAACACTTAAATCCGAAATGCCGGAGTGGGTTCGCGGCGGGAGACGAGGGGAGTAAAGTTGACTTTAACTGAGTTGTTCGGAACGAAAGCAGCAGGCCGAAGCCGCACATCCCGTACACCATCGCTATGAAGCGTCCCGTTGTAAGCATAGGAGGAGGCTGGATCCGCTTCCGACGCCAATCCCGGCTCCATCGCTGACAGCGGCGCCGGCTCCGAGCGAGTCGCCAAAGCCAAGTCAGACGACGGAGCCGCCTCATCTTTCGGATTTCCCGGACACCGGGAATCACTGGGGCCGGGAAGTCATTGCCCAAGCGGTCGAACGGGCATCGTGAGCGGCTATCCGGATGACAGCTTCCGTCCCGATATGCCATTAACCCGCATGCAATTTGCAATTATGCTAGGGCTCGACCGTTTCATGCCAGGTGATACAGCTACGCGGGCGGAAGCGGTGACGCTACTGCTGAGAATGTTGAAATGTTGGGAGTTGAACCGATCATGAAAGCTTTAATTATTTCGGATATTCACAGCAACGTCAATACGCTGGAATCGATCCGCAAGGCAGAACCCGACTGTGACCTGATTTATTGCGCGGGAGATCTCGTAGACTATGGGCCTTTCCCGCGGGAAGTTATCGAATGGGTGTATAAGAACGATGCGATTTGCGTTCGCGGCAACCACGACGACATTATTATCGACCTGTACCGAAACGGCAATGGTGGTCATGATGTGGCGGAGGATGCGATCAAGTGGGCGCATTACAATGCAAGGATGCTCGGCGAAGCGGAAATTTCCTTCCTCGAAAGCATACCGGTCTACCGCACATTCGAGATGGACGGCTATAGCTATACGATGCAGCATCTGTACGACAACTATTTGACGATTGACAGCTTGCCCAAGTACGACGCCTTCTGGGCGGAACGTAACGGCAGGACAACCGGGGCCGGAGGAGATCGCCGCATTATTTTCGGACATACACATCGCAGAAGCATTCATTATTTGAGTGATGCCAGTTTGTGGCTGAATCCGGGAAGCGTGTCCTACCGACGTCGCGACGATCCGTCGAAAGAAGCGCATTACTTCACGATTACCGATGGCAAAATAGCGATGAAAAGCCTTGTCTATGACCGCACGCCCCTGCTCGAAGCGGCACAAAAGTTGCTGTTGAAGGAAGAAGAGATGAAGGTTGCGTACTTCTTTTTCGGATAAGCGGGTAGGAGAGCAGGCAAAGCAATGGGGACGTATCCACGATCTGTTGACGGGATACGTCCTTTCTCATGTTTTGTCAACCGGCAGGTTACGATTTACAGGCTGCAAGGCGATAATTCCCGCTCATTTTGCACCTCAGTTTACATTTTTATGATTGCTTCATTTTTTTACACTATGGCATGGGAAACGTATCTTTCATAATAAAGGTTGTGAAGTTGCGGATATGATCGTGCAGAAGTTGCAGAATCATATCCGCCTATTCTATAGGAAGCAGGTGGGAAGATGACTACTAATTATCTGGTATCAAGTAGCGACGAGTTGGCGGCAGCCATTGGCCGGGCAGAGCCTGGTTCCACGATCTTGTTGGCTGACGGCGTTTACGATCGGAATGAAGACTATATCATTGAAGGCAAAGTGGGATCGGACACCGCCATATTAAGCATTCGCGCTCTAAATAAAGGAAAAGCGACGATATCCGGCGAATCAAGTATACGAATCTTGAACTCAGCTTATGTAGAGGTATGGGGGCTGCATTTCCAGGTCGAGCAGCGCGAATCTATCATTCTGGACGGTTCGCGGCATGTGAGGATTGCGCGGAATAGATTTGAGCCGCGACAGGTTGGGACGGCGTATAGCCTGCTGTCTGTGGTGGGAAGCGGCAGCGGCTGGAACCGGATCGAACGCAACGAGTTCGGGCCAAAGGCCGACCTTGGTCCGCTCGTCATTTTTGATGGCGACGGAGAACAAATTTCGCAGCATGATGTTATCGAATATAATTATTTTCATCATATAGGCCCACGAGTCGTCAATGGGCTTGAAGCGATCCGGCTTGGCTTGTCCGGCATCTCTCTCTCGAACGGCTATATTACGATTCAACACAATCTGTTTGAATTTTGCGACGGAGAGCCCGAGATTATTTCGGTAAAAAGCTGTTATAATACAATTCGGTACAACACATTCCTAAACTCCGCCGGCCAAGTGACTGCGCGGCACGGACATGGAAACCGATTTCATCATAATGTGTTTATCGGCGATGGCGTGAAGGAAGAGATGGGCGGGTTTCGCATTTACGGCAACGACCACCACATTTTTGATAATTATATGGAAAACTTGACGTTGGATGCGCTGCTCATTGACGGCGGCAACTACGATGGAGGGCCGGACGGCTATCCCGAGGCGCCGACGCAGGAGGAACTGAGGAAACATTGGCGCGTCTATCGCGCCAATGTAGTGAATAATACGATTGTCAATTGTCGTCACGGCATTACGCTCGGCAAGCGGATTCCTTATGCGCCGGAGCAATGTGTAATCGCTTACAACCTTGTATGCGGCAAGGAACAGCCGGCCATCTATGAATACCGGCCGTCTCCGGCGGTTTGTATCAACAATCAGAAAGCGGATGTCGCGGATATTCGTTGTCCGGTCATTCTGACAAGAACCGACGTCGGTCCCGAATCCGACTAAAGCTAACATGGAGGAGAACCTATGGCCCAAACTCGAAACCGGTGGACAATCTATCTGAAGCAGCTCCGGCACAAAAATCGCAGCGTATTCCTGACCTGGATGCTTTCCTACGTCTCGGTGCTGCTCGTGCCCATTCTGATCAGCGGCGTTATATACGGCGCGACGCTGAACGTTGTAAAAGACGAAATTAACCGCGCCAACCAATCCATTCTTGTTCAGATGGAGCAAGCCATAGATAGCCAGTTCAAAGGAATCGAGAGCCTAAGCCTAGAGGTGAGCCTCAACAGACGAATCGCATCATTTATTTCGGCCGATGCCATTCTGTCTGATTCAGATCACTACGAAATATACCAAATCGCCAATGATTTGCGCGTATACGAAATCGCTAACGATTTTCTTGAAGGCATTTATATTTACTACAAAAATAGCGATACGGTTATCGCCCGCAACAACCGTATGAACACCGAAGCGTTATACGACCATATCCGCCTTGAAGAGCATATGCCGTTCCAGTCGTTTCGAGAATATTTTGACCAATGGTACATTAAAGGCTACCACTCGGTTGTGGTGTCTGAAGAGAATGAGTGGAGTCCTACGGTCATGTATGCCCAAAATGTGACGTCACCGATCATGAATCAGCCGGGAGCTGTCTTGCTGTTTATGATTGACCGCAGCAAGTTGCTGGAGCAAGCGTCGGCGCCTGAGGAAGGCACAATCCTTATTCTGGATGAAGACAACCGGTTCATTGCGTCTATGGGCGAGTCGCTGGCGGAATCTGCTGTACAATACGGCGATATGCCGGAAGAATCGGGGCAACTGGAGATCGAGACTGCCGGTCGCCGGCTTGTTGCATCCTACACAACCTCATCCATTACGGGATGGAAATATGTGATGACGCTGCCGGCGGACGTATATCACCAGAAGATGAACGTGGTAGAGCAATTGACGATCGCCAGCATCTTGCTTTGCCTCATTGTTGGCGGTGGCGTGACGTATTGGCTGCTCAAGCGGAACTATCTGCCGATCCATGCGCTGATTCAGAGCTTGTCGTTCAAGGCTGGTGTTACATTCGATCGCGGCTCTAATGAATATTCCTTTCTGGAGCAGGCGCTGAGCAGCACCTTCCATGAGAAGGAGGAGCTTCATAACAAGCTGAATCAGCATAATAATACTCTCAGATCGCATTTCCTGCAGCGGTTGCTGAAGGGGCAACTCGACAGCCATATCCCGTTGCACGAATCGTTCTCAGCCTATGACCTACGCTTCCCGCTGGGCGGATTTTCTGTTATCTTGCTGCGCATCGAGCATTTCGGCAAGTTCCATCGGAAGGATGAGGATCAGGTTCATAACAAGCGGTTGCTGCACTTCCTGATCGCCAACGTGGTTGAGGAGGTCGCGCGAAAGTCCGTCAACGCCTATGCGGTAGAGCTGGACCAGGAGTTACTCGCCTGCATCGTCAACCATCAGCTTGCATCGCCGGCGGAGCAGCGGGGGGAGCTGGAGCGCATCGCGGAAGAAACGATGTCGTTCATCGCAAGTCATGCCGATGTCCAGTTGACCGCTGCCATCAGCGCGCAGCAGGAGGGCGAGTATGGAATCTTCCAGGCGTTTCAGGAAGCGGTCGAGGCGATGGAATACCGTATCATTGCAGGCAGCGGGGGCATTATTCATTATGCGGACCTGAGCGGCAACGACAACCAGGGGGCTGCTCCTGGTGGTTATTTTTATCCGCTCAAGGCCGAGCAGCAATTGATCGTTATGGTACGCGAAGGCCAGCTCGATAAGGCGAAAACGTTCGTCGGGGAGATTATTCAGAAAAATGTTACGACGGAGCCGTATCCTTTTCATACAGCAAAATGTCTCATGTTCGATCTGATGGCTACGCTGCAAAAAGTAATCGGAGAAATCCGCATCGCGGGTAAGCCGGATATGCCTGACGGAGTGCGCGCCATCGAACGCCTGATGCAATGCCAGACGGTAGGGGAGATGCGCAGCCAGCTTTACGATATGATGGAGCTTCTGTGCGGTTACGTTAATAATAACCGCGAATACTGCAGCAATCCGCTAATCGATAAGGTCATGAAATATGTCAACGAGTATTACCAGGACGAGAACCTAAACATTTCAATGATCGGGGAAGCCTTCTCCATGACGCCGTCGTATGTTTCCAAACTGTTCAAGGATCTTGCCGGCGAATCTCTGCTCGACTATATTAACAAGACGCGGCTGGTACAGGCCAAATTGCTGCTTACCGGAGGGAAATATACGGTCAGCGAAATATCGCTGATGGTCGGTTACAACGATGTGAATACCTTCCACCGCATATTCAAAAAATTTGAAGGAATAACGCCCGGGCGCTACAGGGAAGTCCAGTAGCTCTTGGGCTTTTTTTCAAGAAAAAGCGGTTAACTTGCGGTTTTGCTACCCTCATTTTTGAGAAATTGCGGTATATTTTAGGTTTTGACAATGGCTTGTGGCACTGGATTAGCGTTACGATGAAAGCGTATTCAAATCAACGTATTCGAGACGAAAAGAACGGAGGGGCAAAATGGTAAAAAATCGCAACGGCAAGAAGCGCAAATGGCTGCAGCTCACACTGGGGATTGCAATGGTACTTTCATTGTCTTTAACCGCATGCACCAGTAATGGGGGCTCCGGTAACAAGGTCAAGACAGAGCCGACTCAAAGCCCCGTCAGCAATACGGGCGGCAATGACGAAAACAAAGGCAACGAGGGAGCGAATAAGCCGGTTTATCCACTGGATACCAAAGATACGTTCTCGTACTGGGCTCCAATCAACGGAAACCTGATTACATTTACAACGAATCTGGCGGAAGCGCCAATCGGGAAGGCGATTGCAGAAGCTACCGGCGTGAAAGTAACCTACATCCACCCGACCGACGGTCAAGCAGAAGAGCAGTTTAATTTGTTGCTGGCTTCCAGCAAGCTGCCGGATGTGCTGGAGTACGACTGGAGCATCTATCCAGGTGGACCGGAGAAGGCGATTGCAGACGGGGTTATCGTACCGCTCAACGATTTGATCGACCAATATGCGCCTAACCTGAAGAAGCTGCTGGAATCTAATCCGGATCTGGATAAAATGGTGAAAACCGACAGCGGCCAATATTACGCCTTCCCTATGGTGCGCAATTCGGAAGGCGTAGTCTTCCGCGGACCAATGCTGCGCAAAGACTGGCTGGATGAGCTGGGACTGCAATTGCCTGTAACGGTAGATGATTGGCATAAGGTCCTTACGGCATTCAAAGAGAAAAAAGGCGCCGTAGCACCGCTGACGGCATTATACGCGAACAAAATGAATTTACAGGACGCGTTTTTCGGCGCATACAAAACGTCGCACGGCTTCTATATTGACGACCAGGGCAAAGTGAAATACGGTCCGATAGATCCGCAATACAAAGATGTTTTGACGTTGTTTCGCCAGTGGTATTCCGAAGGGCTGATTGATAAAGACTTCCCGATCGTAGAGCGCAACACGCTGGATAAGCGGTTTCTGAACGGCGAGTCCGGTGCGACTGTTTTCTTGCTGGGCGGCGGTATGGGCAAATGGCTGGAATCCGGAAAAGCCCAAAATCCGGCTTTTGATCTCGCAGCGGCTCCTTATCCGGTATTGAAAGCAGGCGAAAAACCGTTTACCGGACAGCGCGATTTCAAATATAACCCGAAAGCAAGCGCGGCCGTGACGACGTCGGCGAAAGACCTGGAGACGATCGTAAAATGGCTGGACTTCGCATATAGCGAGCAAGGAACCTTGATTTACAACTTCGGCGTTGAAGGCGAAAGCTACACGATGGACAACGGTGTTCCGAAATTTACCGATATGATCGTAAAAAACGATAAGTACACTTCACAGCAGATGCTGGCGCAATATACGGTTCCGAACGGTCCGTTTCCGATGCATGAGCAAAAAACGACCAATACGTTCCCGCAACAGGACGAGGCGGTTCAGATTTGGTCGGATACCGATGCGGAGAAACATATTTTGCCCGCGTTCATTACGCCTACTGTAGATGAGAGCAAGAAGGTAGCGCAGACAATGACCGCAATCAACACGTATTTAGAAGAAATGTTCATCAAATTTTTAATGGGCAATGAGCCGATCGATAAATTCGACAGCTTCGTGAAGCAGCTGGAAGATATGGGAATTCGCGATGTAATCGACATCTATCAAGGCGCCTTGGATCGCTACAACAAAAGATAACTCCATGTATCGTCTTGCGGCAGGCTGCAGGTCGCCGTGGGGGCAGGGGAGTGGTGCAACCATCCCCTGCTGATGATGCTGCATGTGGATAGGAGGAGTAGGAGATGGCTCAGTTGAAGCTGGAACGCAGCAAAGTCGCGCATGCCGGGCGTCTTCCGCTTAATATCGCGAAAGACATAGTTAAAAACAAGTATTTGTACATCATGCTTACTCCTGTTTTGGCATATTTCATTATTTTTCAATATTTCCCGATGTACGGTGCGATTATTGCGTTCAAGGATTTTAACCCCCGGCTTGGAATTGGGGGCAGCGAGTGGGCAGGACTGGAGCATTTCAAAGACTTTTTTGGCGGAATGTATTTTTGGCGGGTGTTTAAAAACACTCTGATGATTAGTTTGTACGATCTCGTTTTCGGTTTTCCCGCTCCACTTATTCTCGCCTTGTTGCTAAATGAGGTGAAAAATGCGCTGTTCAAGCGTTCGGTTCAGACGATCACTTATTTGCCGCATTTTATTTCGCTTGTCATTATTTGCGGCATGATTAAGGATTTTACGAGCAGTGAGGGCGTCATCAACGATATTATCGCATTTTTCGGCGGCGAGCGGATTACGATGCTGCTGGAACCGTCTTATTTTCGGACGATCTTCGTTTCATCGAATATATGGCAGCATGTAGGCTGGGGTACAATTATTTATTTGGCCGCGCTGTCTGCGATCGATCCCGAGCAATATGAAGCTTGCAAGATCGACGGAGGTGGACGTTGGAAGCAGATGCTTCATGTTACACTACCCGGGCTGCTGCCCGTCTTCGTTATATTGCTCATCCTGGACATTGGCCGAATAATGAGCGTCGGCTTCGAGAAAGTTATTCTGCTGTACAACCCGACCACTTATGTGATGGCGGATGTCATTTCCTCGTATGTGTACCGGGTCGGGCTTCAAGATTTTCAATTCAGTTTCAGCTCCGCTGTCGGATTGTTCAACTCCGTGATTAACTTCGCGCTTGTTATCGGCTCCAACTGGATAAGCCGGAAGTTGAACAATACGGGTTTGTGGTAGAGGAGGGTTCGCATGCGAGTAAGCTTGGGTGAACATCTATTCCGGGTTTGCAATACGCTGTTTTTGTCCGCGCTCATGATTGCAACAATGTACCCAATTTTATACGTGGCATTTGCTTCATTCAGCGAACCGGCGCTGATGATGGCGCATAAGGGCATTCTATGGAAGCCGCTGGGCTTCTCGCTTGAAACATACGGGGCGGTATTCAGCAACCCGATGATCCTGCTCGGCTACCGCAACACGTTATTTATTGTCATTGTAGGCGTGGCTCTCAATTTGCTGCTCACTTCCTTTGCCGCATACGCCTTGTCCAGAAAAACGTTGCAATATCGTAAGCAGCTTACGTTGTTTATCGTGTTTACCATGTTTTTCAGCGGTGGATTAATTCCGTTCTACTTGCTGGTCAGAGGGCTGGGCATTACGGACACGCTGTGGGCGCTGATCCTGCCTACCGCAATAAGCGCTTTTAACCTCATTATTATGCGGACATCGTTCGAGGCGGTGCCGGATGCGCTGGAAGAGTCGGCCAAGATCGATGGCGCCAACGACTTTGTCATTCTGTTCCGCATCTTCCTGCCGCTATGCAAGCCCGTGCTTGCCGTGGTAGGCCTGTATTACGGAGTAAGCCACTGGAACTCGTGGTTTAACGCCATGATCTTCCTTCAGGATCGATCGCTGTATCCGTTGCAGTTGATCCTGCGAGAAATATTGATAATCGGCGAGGCGAACTCCATGGCGGAGGGAGCATCCCAGGATGAGATCATCATATTGGGCGAGACATTGAAATACGCCACGATTATGGTAGCGACCCTTCCGATTTTTCTGGTCTACCCGTTATTGCAAAAATATTTCGTGAAAGGCGCCTTGATCGGTGCCATCAAAGGTTAGGATAAGGAGTGGATTTTTGAGATGAGCAATGAAAATGTGAAGCTGAAACCATCCGAGCTGTCGGCTTGGTGGGATAAAGTGAAGATTAAAGTTGATCATATGATCGAAGCGGGCTGGGCAGAAGCGCCGCATGTTTCGGCAGCGGGCAAATATGACCAGATCAAAGTGGATCAGTGGATTTCGGGCTTCTGGCCGGGCATTCTATGGATTCTGTACGATATGACCGGCGAGCGTCGTTATCGGGAGGAGGCAGAGCCTTGGGACGAACGCATGGAGCAATGTTACTTGCGGGACAACCATTTCCACCACGATGTTGGCTTTCAGTTCCTGCCGACATCAGTTATCCGCTACAAGCTGACCGGCGACCAGGACGCACGGCGGCGCGGGCTGTTCGCCGCCAACTATCTGGCAGGGCGGTACAACCCGGTCGGACAGTTCATCAGGGCCTGGCCACGCAACCAGACGGGTTGGTCGATCATCGATTCGATGATGAATTTGCCGCTTCTGTTCTGGGCGAGCGAAGAAAGCGATGATCCGCGCTTCAAGCATATTGCGGTCGCCCATGCAGATATGGTGCTTCGCTCGTTTATCCGCGACGACGGCTCGGTGCATCATATCGTTATCTTCGATCCAGAGACGGGCGAAGTGGAGCGTTATGACGGAGGACAGGGTTTCGCGCCGCAATCGTCTTGGTCTAGGGGCCAAGCTTGGGCGCTCTATGGAATGAGCTGCGCATACCGCTATACGGGCGAAGCGCGTTACTTGAATGCGGCGAAGCGGGTGGCGCATTATTTCATCAGCGCGTTGGCGGAAGACGATGTGCCGCATTGGGATTTCCGTGCGGCGGCCGACTTGACGGACGAGCCGCGAGACACCTCGGCGGCGAGCTGCGCGGCATCCGGGCTGATCGATATCGCGTCGCAGGTGGCTCCTGAGGAAGCCGCTTTATACCTGCGCGCGGCCACGCGCATTCTGCGCTCGTTGTCGAACAACTACAGTACGCTCGACCAGCCGGAGTATGAAGGCATCCTGCTCGGCGCAACCGGGCATAAGCCAGTCAATACCAACATCAACGTATCGCTGATTTACGGCGATTACTATTATATTGAAGCTTTGGCGAAGAGCAAAGGCTGGAGCCAGCACATTTTTTGAGCGGGATCAAAGGCCGTAATCACGAAGCCGGGAGGACAGGAAGCACCTCCCGGCTTCCGTATTCTTGAGAGGAGGTGCGGGCGGAACGAAGGGAATGATTCAATAACCATCAATTCATAACGGAAAGGATGAAGAATGAATTATGGGAACCAAAAGTATGACGTGCATTATTTTGCTCTGTATGCTAGTTGCGTTAATGCCAGGTGCGGTGAGGGCGGCCGATGCGAAGTTCACAATTGGCAGCTCCGACGTGACGGCGAGTGGACATGACGGCAATGTACCGGCTAACACGGTGGACGGCGATTTCGCCACACGTTGGTCGGCAAATGGTGATGGGCAATGGATTCAGTACGATTTGGGCGTAAACCGCAAAGTGTCTTCCATCAAAATTGCTTTTCTGAATGGGGCAAGCCGCACTTCTACTTTTGATATTTTGACGTCTACGGACGGTTCCGCCTTCACGACCGTCAGCAGCGGAGTTGTGAGCAGCCTTGTGGAAGGCCTGCAAAATTTCGATTTTCCGGATGTCGATCCTGCCCGCTATGTGCGGGTAGTTGGGCACGGCAATTCCTCCAACCTGTGGAACAGCTATACCGAAGTTGAACTGTATGGCACCGCGAGCGGCCCTTCGCCGGACGCAAGCAAGCTGGCGGTTACCGTGCCGCAGCTTATGGCCAGCGGAGATGACGGCAATATCGTCGCGCATACAATCGACGGCGATCTCGGCACGCGCTGGTCGGTGAATGGCGACGGGGAGTGGGTCCAATACGGCCTTGGATCGAGCAATCGGGTGGAATACGTGAAGATCGCCTTCACCAACGGGGCGGAGCGAACTTCCAGCTTTGATATTCAGACTTCCTATGATGGCTACAACTTCAGCACGGCGCTTTCGGGAGCGGTCAGCAGTCTGAGCAACAGCTTGCAGACGTTTGATTTTGCCGATGTTGCCCCCGTCCGCTACGTTCGTATTGTTGGCCACGGCAACTCGGTGAACGCCTGGAACAGCTTTGCAGAGGTCGAAATTTACGGCAGCGATTCAAGCGGCAGCGGTAGCGAAGGGACGGTCGTCGAAGTTAGCACTTCCACGCAGTTGGCTGCCGAGCTTGCAACCGCTACGGCGGGTAAAACGATTGTGCTGGCAAACGGCACATATTCTCGTACAAGCCCGTTTGCTGTTCAGAACAAAAACGGCACCGCCAACGCGCCAATCGTCATTAAAGCGAAAAACCGCGGCCAGGCTATCATCTCGGGAGCGTCGGGCTTCCGCGTCGAGAACTCCTCGCATGTGGTGCTGGACGGATTAAAGTTTACGAACACAAGCAATGGTGCAGTGGTGCTCGAAGGCTCGCGCCATGTGCGGTTGACCCGTAATACATTTGCGCTGCCAAGCTCGGGCGGCGGCCTGATGTGGCTGCAAGTGCGGGGTACGAACAGCCATCATAACCGCATCGACCGGAACGACTTCGGACTGAAGAGCGACACCGAACCGCTGATCGCTTACGAAGGACAGGACGGCTCAGGGCAAATTTCGCAATACGATATTATCGAATACAACTATTTCCATGATGTGGGCCCATGGGTAGCTAACGGCAAAGAGACGATCCGTCTCGGCTTGTCAGGTCTAACGCTCTCCCACGGCTATAATACGATACAATACAATGTTTTTCAGAATTGCGATGGCGAGCCGGAAATCGTATCGGTCAAGAGCAGCAGCAATACGGTGCGCTTCAATACATTCCTCACGTCCAAGGGCAGCCTAACGCTGCGGCACGGCCATAACAACAGCGTATACGGCAACTTCTTCCTCGGGGACGGCGTGGAGTCGGATCAGGAAGGCATCCGGATGTTCGGCAATGATCATAAGATTTATAACAACTACTTTGAGAATTTGACAGGCGAAGCAATCTACTTGCCTAACGGCGACTTCGACGGCGGTACTGAAGGATCCCCTCCAAGCCCGACGGTCGAACAATTGCGCAAACAATGGAAAGTTTACCGGGCGCTTATCGTGAGCAATACGATTGTAAACAGTACAACCGGCATCGTCATCGGATCGGGCAAAGCGTATGCTCCGCAGGATTCCGTCGTGGCGAACAATATCGTGCGCAACAGCACCGGCACGCTTTATTACGAGGCGGCGACAACGAATACGCTGTTCCAAGGCAACATCGGGTATGGCAGCACCATTAGCAACATATCGCGCAGCTCGGGGCAGATCCGAAATATTAATCCGCTGCTGACTACGGTGAGCGGCATCCAGAAGCTGTCCGCGAGCAGCCCGGCGATTGACGCCGCTGTAGGAACATACGCGTTCGTGCAGGCGGATATGGACGGCCAAATGCGAGCGACAACGGATGTGGGGGCGGACGAATATTCCGGCGCGCCTCTGCTGAATCGCCCGCTAGCGGCCGGAGATGTGGGGCTGAATACGCCTTAGGGGCGATATATGCGCAAGCATGCCGGCGGTCAGTCCGCCGGCATGGCTACGTCGATGCATAGCTGTATGGAGCAGACCGGTTATTCACTTCATTTGGAAGGATGGGAGACCATGGTTCGCAGTAATGATGGAGCAGCGGGAAAAAGCGAGGTGACGGTACATGCATACTAGCACAATGCTGCCGGCTCCGCGTAGCGGCGGCTTCCGTATGGAAGGTTATTGGGTATGGTGCGGTTCCGTCGTGCAGGGCGAGGACGGCAAATTCCATATGTTTGCCTCGCGCTGGCCGAAGACACTGCCGATGCACCCCGGCTGGATGACGGCTTCGGAGATTGTCAGGGCGGACTCGGATACGCCCGAGGGACCGTACCGGTTCCGCGAGGTGGCGCTTCCGGCGAGGGGAGCGGAATATTGGGACGGACGCAGCACGCACAACCCCCATATCGTCAAGCACAACAACAAATATTTGCTTTATTATACGGGCTCGACCCATCCGCTGGGTGATCCTGAGCCGCCCGGGGATTTCGGGTTAACCGATTCGCAATGCATCGTGGCGCGGGCGAACAAACGGGTAGGCCTGGCTATCGCGGACAGCGTATTGGGCCCGTGGCGCAGAGCGGACGAACCGATATTGCCAACACGTCCCGGCCGATTCGACAGCTTTCTGACCTCCAATCCGGCTCCGTGTGTCCGGGAGGACGGTTCCGTGCTGCTGATCTACAAGGCACGTCGCTACGAAGGCAACCTGCATGGCGGCATGTCTATTGGCGTCGCGTATGCGGATCACTACGAGGGACCGTACCGGGTGCTAAGCAACGAGCCGGTATTTCCTCCGGAGTCCTTCCATATCGAAGACCCGTTCATCTGGCAAACAGCCGAAGGATACAATTTGATCGCCAAAGATATGGAAGGGCATTTATGCGGAGAAAAATACGGCGGCATCTACGCCGGATCGCCGGACGGACTGAAATGGAGCTTGCATGGGCAGCCGCAAAGCTATTCCCGGACGGTACGCTATGATGACGGCACGGTGCAGACGCTGGGCAATCTGGAACGGCCGTTCCTTCTGTTCCAGAACGGCAAGCCGACTCATTTGTTCGCGGCTGTCTCGGACGGCAGCGACGGTTTTATGGACGCTTCCGATACATGGAACATGGTTATACCTTTAAAGAAATAATACACGAGATCAGGATTTTGCCACTTACCGGGACGAGACGATCGTTGCTACCAAAGCCGGCTATCGGATGTGGCCGGGGCCTTACGGCGAGCGAGGGTCGCTCAAGCTGCAGGAGCTTGCCCTGCAGCGAGGACAACGTCTGGCGCAAATGGAGGTGGCCTGGGTGCTGCGGCAGGGCGCGTCGACTCCGCGCTGATCGGCGCGAGCAAGGCGGAGCAGATTGGCGATATTGCGAAGTTTCTGAGCCATGCCTATTTCACGGACGAGGAGCTCAGGGCAATCGAGCGGATTTGGGAGGCGGCCCAGGATATCAGCGGGAAGGCAGCAATGGAAGGAGAATGCGGCGAATGATTAGGCTTTCGTTGAATGAATTGCGGACAGAGGAAAACGGACATTTTCTGAATGGCTTGCTGCCGGGGAATTATCTTTATTCGGGAGGGCTCGCCTTCGCCGCGTCAGGTGAACGGAGCCATACGAACGATGGTCCCGGCGGCAAGGATTGCCATGTACATGCCGACAGGGAGGCGTTTGTCATTTTGCAGGGGCGCGGCGTGATGGAAGTCGATGGGGAGAAGCATGAGGTCCGGATGGGAGACATCATCATCAATGAACCTGGCGAGGATCACCACCTCTGCTCGAGCGAGACGGAGCCCATTGTGACGTTGTGGTGCCATGCCGGTTCCGAACGCAACCCCAACCAGCACGAGATGTCCAAGCGGAAGGACACTCGATAACCGTTGGTTTGACCGAGCAAGGCTCGAATCGGAACACGACTTGAAACCTGCCGCAATTGCAGCCCCTGTGTTCCCTTGTAGTAGGGAGGCGGGGGCTGCATGCGTGCGGGCGGGTAGAGCGGCAGAGCGCTGAAAAGGAGGATGGACAAACATGAAAGCTATTTTGGTAGGGCTAGGGGAAGCGGGATTTGGCTGGTATAAGCGATTACGCAGTAAGGGGCTTCTGCTGGCCGTAGTCGAAAGGGACCCGGCACGAAAAGAGAAGCTCGGAGACGATCCCGTACCTTTCTATACGTCGCTGGAGGAGGCGCTGAGTGGAGAGCGGCCGGATTTTGTTGTCAATGTCACTCCCCCTGCCGCGCACACGGCGGTGAACAACGCGGCATTCGACTGGGGGCTGCCGGTGCTTTGCGAGAAGCCGATTTGGTTCAACTATGCGGAATCGCTGGAAATCGTGGCAAGGGCGGAACGCGAGGGAATTCCGTTTATGATTGCAGAGAACTATCGGCATTTCCCATACATCCGCAAGCTGAAGGCATTGCTGGAAGAGGACGTGATCGGGGGAATTTCGTCGGTCGATATTGCATTTCGGCGATATCATCGGGTGAAGCGCGATTACGCGGTATCGGTGCTTGACGATATTGGCGTCCACCATTTGGATTTGCTGCGTTATTTGACGGGACGCGAAGGCGTCGCTGTCCAGGCGGGCATGTTCAATCCATCCGGCGGATGGCGGGAGGAGGGCGCCGTGCTTCAGACTATGGCGATTATCGAGCTGGAGGGGGGCATACCGGTCCATTATTCCGCGACAATCGCGTCCAGAGGACCGATGACCCCGTGGTGCGGAGTTTGGCGTATTGAAGGAACGAAGGGAGCCATATTGCTCGATAATGGCAGCATTGCCGTACATTTGGACGATGGGTACAGGACGGTCACGGAATATAGCGATATGCCGCAGAGCGACTCCTTGGACGAATTTCTTGCCTCTCTCGCAGAGGGTAGGGAAGCGGAGACAAGCGCCAGCGACTACTTGCAAACGCAAGCGCTTGTCCACTATACGAATATGGCTGCCAAGAGCGGAACGAGGACGACAATAGAGCTTCGGGCAAAGGAGGGTATGCGCCATGCCGAACGATAATGGTCCCGACGTATACCAAACCCCTGACGCAGCGATGGGGTGGGAGGAGGTCGCGTCTGGCGTATGACGGCTCTGCATCGGCAGCCCGGAGAAAGATTATCATATATTTTCATCACTATTCAAAAACATAGGCGTCAGCGTATTTTCACCACGAGTTCTGAATCAATTGTTACGGTAGCAAGTATATCCCGACCAGATAAAAATCAATGTGGAGACCTGCATCCATTAAGATTGACAATTATTTTACCAAGTGTTACCATAAACGTATTAGTTGTACTGACTAGTCAGTTTATTATGATGAGGAGAGACATTTCGCATTGAGCAAAACGAAAATCATGTCAGCAGCGATAGACGTTTTCTCGGAGAATGGATACCACCGAGCAAGTATGGACGATATCGCGCTTAGAGCAAAGGTCGCCAAAGGGACGCTGTATTATCATTTTCCAGGAAAAGCGCAGTTGTTTAAGACGATCGTGATGGATGGGCTGCAGGTTATTACCGATCGAATACGGAACGAGCTGCTAACTGGTCTTTCGTTGGAAGAGCAAATTAGGCGAATCATCCGGCACAATCTCGACTTGTTTCTGGAGTCCAGCGGATTCGCACATATCGTGTTCAACGAATTGTCCAACGGAATCGATCAGGAAGTACTGGAGGAATTGAATGAACTGAAGCTCGGCTATATTCATTTTATAGCAGGCGTGCTGGAAGGAAGCCGAGAAGAGGGGGTAATGCGCAATGTCAATTGCAGCTTGGCCGCTGCGGGGATGGTCGGTTTGCTCAACGGTTCCTGCGATTACTTTCTAACCTATGGCAGTAGTATGAACCGCGACGATCTTGAACATTTTCTCTACAAGATTATTACGACCGGGTTGTTCTTGACCCCCGGCGGCAAGTCGGATGGTATGTTGAACTGATTTCATTCTAAGCGGAAAGCGGCGATGCGGCGTATGAATTGGAAAACTGACAGCGAACTGATACCTTTGACTTGGTTTAAAGAAATGCGAAACTCTTCCCCTGTGGCGTTCAATTCGGAGCATAATACTTGGAACGTGTACAAGTACGACGATGTAAAGAAGATATTTGCCGATCATGAGCATTATTCTTCGAAAGGGATGGAAAGCGCCCAGGAGCCTATCAACTCGAGCATTCTAAGGCAAGATCCACCCAAACACCGACAGCTGCGCATGCTCGTTTCGCAAGCTTTCACGCCTCGGGCTATCGAAGCGCTGGTGCCGAAGATTGAATCGATCACGCAGCGATTGTGTGATCAAGCGGAAGAGAAGGGAAGGATGGATGCCCTTCTCGATTATGCTAGCCCGCTGCCGATCATCGTCATTGTCGAAATGCTGGGCATTCCGTCAGTGGATCTCGACCGGTTCAAGGAATGGTCGGATTCGCTGGTTGGGAATGACGGCGAACGATATCTCCAATGCCAGAAAGAAATGAGCGACTATTTTTCCGAAATCATGAATCGTAGACGGCACGAACCGCAGGACGATCTCATCAGCAATCTCGTTCATGCGAAGGTGGAAGGCGAGCAATTAAGTGATTTGGAGATCATCGGATTTTGCATTCTGCTGCTGGTTGCGGGGAACGAAACGACGACCAATCTCATAACGTCAGCCTTACTGTGCCTGGATAGCGACAGAGACGCAAGGGAGAGGCTCATCGAAGAACCTTCCATGATTCCGCAAGCCATCGAAGAGGTGCTTCGCTATTGCTCTCCCGTTCAAACGATGATTCGAACGGTTAAGAAGACGACTGTTCTGCGCGGCCAAACGCTATCGCCCGGACAAATGGTCAACATCTGGATCGGGTCGGCCAACCATGACGGAGACCATTTTGATACACCGGAAAGATTCGATATCCGTCGCAATCCGAATCCGCATCTGGCATTGGGACACGGCATCCACTTCTGCTTGGGCGCTCAGCTTGCCCGCTTGGAGAGCAAGATCGCCATTCAAACACTTCTTAGCAGGTTTCCTGACTATGCAAGAGATCGTTCGCACACACTGGAGCGGATGGACAGCTGGATGATGTTCGGGGTCAAACGTTTGCCGCTGGTTCTGGTGAAATAACCTTACTTTAACAGGCGCTTTTTACATGTTCAATGCCGATCAGAAGTCGTATAAGAGGAAGCAGCCTTAACGGGGAGAGGCTCTGGTGCTGGTGATGATTTTAAAAACGTGCCGTAGTTCTGGAAAGAAAAGATCTACCCATCAATGAATTTGATTAGCTGCGCTGTTAAATCGTTTGGTTACCGTGTCACGGTTGACTATGAGCTCCGGAATTCCTCATAGACTTTGAATATGAACGATTTTACTGCATTAGACATTACTGATAAACTCATTTTTCCTCATTACGATAGAGAAGATTTGTTTAAGGATCATGCTGGTAGAACTAGAGAAGAAAGAATAAGGGAGTTTGAAACCCTTGAAAACCCTAAATATCATGGAAGAGGTATAGGCAGTCGACTGATAAACCATGCCGAAAAAGTTAAAGGCAGCAATCTCCAAGTTGATGTGAATGAGCAAAATGAAGGAGCATACACATTCTATAAACGGTTTGGTTTTGTACAGACAGGACGATCGGAACTAGACAGATCTGGACGACTTTTTCCTCTACTGCATCTAATATTAAAAAGTTACGTTAACGGGTAACTATAGTTGAACAAACAAGGAGCAGTTTGCTACGCGGCAGATGCTCCCTTTCTTTGTTTAAGCTAACGGGCAGGTTAACTTGAAAAGAAAACGAAAGAGGCTGCTCCGCTTAGGAACAGCCTCAAATAAATTATTTTTTAAATATCTTCAAAATATCCAGTGCTTTGTTATAAACAAATCTTTCCCATCTCGCTAATAAACTATTTCCATTATCCCCGTTCGTGATTTGAGTAGCATGACGTTTATGAAACTCTGCTACTCGTTGATTATGTTTATTATGAAATGTGTTGAAACGTTGGTGGCGAAGGTTTGTTTTTGCGTTCATCGTTTATCCCTTCTTTCCATTTTTTATAATTATATCATGCATGATAATTCATCCACAATAAGTTCATCGTATACTAACGGGTAACGATAGTTGAATAGCAAACAACGATGAGTAGGCACTGCGGAAGCCTGCTCATTGGTTACATGTTGAATAAGAGCTAAGCTTACCACAGTTTGATGTAAGGTCATTAAGCTAACGGGACACGATAGTTCAACTTCGAAGGGTTGCCGCGCGGCGCCCCTTCGCTTTGCATAGCGAACAAATGTACGTCATAATATACATGCTATTATTGCTAAAACTGGTTGTGTGAAGAAACAGGAGGTTCGACATATGGAAGCAAAAGTTTTAGAGAAGCCGTCAATAAAATTAATTGGCTTATCCACAAATGTTACCCTTTATGATGTGCAACAAAACAGGACGACACTTAAGTTAGCGGCAAACTTTTTACAGAGAAGATCGGAAATTAAGAATTGTATAAACGAAAGAGAAGTATTTGGGCTTTCAACGGATCCTGAGGATTATAATCCTGAAACTGTCCCATTCGAATTTTTCGTTGGAATTGAAGTTTCCTCAGATGAGGACATTCCAGAAGAAATGATGTTTAGAGAGATTCCAGCAAATACGTATGTCTTATTTACATTCAAAGGTCCGTTTGAAAATGCAGGTGCTGTGCACGCTTACTTATATTCCACGTGGTTAAAACAAAGTGGATATGAACTTTCTGGTCTCTATAATATTGAAATTTACGATGAACGAAATTATGGTCCTGAGTCAGAGGAATCGATTACGGATATTATTTTTCCCGTTCGAAAGAAACAATAAAAATGAAGACACATCATGTTGCGCTAACTCGCAACGAAAGTTCAACCCCGAAGGGCTGCCATATGGCAGCCCTTCGCTACGCTATTCTAGCTAATAGATTGTCAATATTTAAAACTTAATGGATAAAGCCCGTGACCTCATAATACGAACGGGCAGGAGAGTTGAAAACGTAAAATCCGAGTCAGAGCAAACGATATTGACAAATCAACTACTACGTGTTACTTTATAGCTGTAGTGAGTATAACTAAGTACCGGAGATACAAAATAGCAAGGGGTGATTGTGCTGGAAAACCTAACGGAAATGCTCAAAGGGGTGCTTGAGGGCTGTGTCCTTGAAATTATAAGCCGCAAAGAAACCTACGGCTACGAAATCACGCGGCGGCTGAACGCCCTCGGCTTCACAGATGTTGTGGAGGGAACGGTGTACACTATCCTGATCCGGCTTGAAAAAAACAAGTTGGTGGAGATCACCAAGAAGCCCTCCGAGATGGGACCGCCGCGCAAGTTTTTCGTGCTCAACGACGCGGGACGCAAGGAACTACGGAAGTTTTGGGAAAAATGGGAGTTCGTATCATCAAAAATTAACGAGTTAAAGGAGGGAAAATAATGAACTTTTGGGAAAAAATCACCGGCAGCGACATGACTAAAGAATTGAAAACTTTTGAATCGCGAGCCAAAAAACTGCCGGCTGATTATCAAGCGGCATGGGAAAAAATTAATGCCAATCTTTGGCCGCACTCAGATTTCACCGGTCGCAACCTCATGCCAATTCTTGACGGTGTGCTTGGCCTACTCGAAGAAACGGCGTCGGACGGTCAGAGTGTCCAAGAGGTTTTTGGTGACGATATCAAAGGCTTCTGTTCAGCGCTGGCCGGCGAAGAAGGGGCAAAGTCTTTTCGCGACAAGTGGCGCGAGCAACTCAACAATAATATCGCGAAAAAATTAGGTAAATAGGAGGATAAAATGAGAATACAAGATATCATCGAAGGCAAAAAAGAGTGGCGAGCGCACATGGCGCGTGTCAAAGCGCTTCCGCAAGATTATCAATTTGTTTATAAAGAGATTCAAAAATATCTATTTAAAGTCGGCCCTGTTGAGCTAACCGACGGGACGGGTTTGCTATCGGGGATTATCGATCTTTTTGAAGAAGGCGCGGCCTTGGGGAAAGGCGTGCTCGAAGTGACGGGCAGTGACGTAGCGGCTTTCTGCGACGATTTAATCAAAGATTCAAAAACTTACGCTGACATCTATCAAGAATCTGTTGACCAAAAAAGGTAACAAGGCCATGAAAAGGTTACGGATAAAACGAAGTAAAAGGGGGATATCGGGGTGGAAAAAGCAATAGAAGAGAAAGGTCTGCGAAAGTCTTTCAAGGACACAGAAGTCCTAAAGGCGTCGAATTTGAAGTGAAGCGAGGTGAGATACTCGCCCTGCTCGGTTCCAATGGCGTGGGCAAGACAACCGCGGTCAAAATCCTCACTACGCTGCTCAAACCAGACAGCGGATCCGTTACAGTAAATGGATTCGACTTTACTTCCAACCCCGACCATGTGCGGCAGGCGATCAGTCTGACCGGGCAATTCACCGCCGTGGATGAAGTTTTGACCGGACGGGAAAATCTGATCATGATTGCAAAGCTGAGATACCTTAAAAATCCGCGTCTGGTTGCAGACGACATGCTTAAGCGCTTTGGTCTGACAGAGGCTGCCGTCCGCAAGGCGTCTACTTATTCAGGTGGTATGCGCCGCAGGCTCGACATCTCTTTGAGTCTCGTGGGAAAACCGCAGATCGTTTTCCTTACGCCTATTTTTGGATAAGCAACCGGGCATAATTGAGCGGTTCCACTCCATGCCGATTTCGCATTCCGCCGTGCTATGGGGGCATGTGCTGACCTCGGTAGTATCTAACGTCATTTCTGTTATCGTCATCATTCTCGTAGCGCTCATTATGGGCTTTCGCTCGTCGTCAGGGGGCTGCCTTGACTTGCCGAAGCCGGTATACTCGTGCTGTTTACGCTGACTTTATCTTGGGTCGCGGCTATTGCTGGACTGTCCGCAAAATCGGTGGAAGGCGCAAGCGCGTTTTCCTATCCACTTATCTTCCTGCCGTATATCAGCTCGGCGTTAGTGCCGACCGATTCGATGCCGACTGTCATTCGCGTCTTTGCTGAAAACCAGCCGGTGGGCAATGATATATGGGTCGCTCTTGCGTGGTGCTTAGGGATACTGATTGTCGCATATCTATTTGCGGTGCGTGCATACAAACGGAAAGCAGCTTAATGTTTTAAATGGTTGTCGATCTACGCAATGAGGCAGAGCAATGTTCTGCTGCCGGAGTAGACTTGTAGTGGATCAAGGTCTACATTTGTCGTTCATCTATCCTAATTTCCCCTCCTACTAACTTCTCTTAATCCAAATTTATAATGTAAATTAAGACTAGAATTGTATACCGATATTGGCCATAGTTTATTTCTCATGTCTTTATCTTCTGACGGTATTTTGCATTTGGAGCAGGAAGGTAAGGGTTTTGCCCGTGTAACACTAATTCGCAGTTTTCCGTATACAATGCCCGACAGGTTCATCTCGGTTCGCACGGCGGAAGGGCGTGAAATTGCAATAATACAGGATGTGAAGCTTCTCGCGGAAGATAGCTTTCAGGCGGTACGAGAAGAGCTTGACCGAAATTATATGATTCCTGTCATTACACAAATCCTGACCGTTAGAAAAAGAGGCAGCGAGTGGCATTTGCAGGTCGATACGAATTATGGCCCGGCAGAATTGGTGATGGATAACCTCCATGAAAATATCCAACCCGTAACGGAAAGCCGCTGGATGGTAACGGACAATGAAGGACGCCGCTTCGAGCTGTCCGATCCGGAGCAGATGGATGTCCGAAGCCGTGAATATTGGAAAAAGCTAATCTGATTAACGGTATGTAAAAGTCAGGAGGTATTCGTTTGGAATACACAGGGTCATCCGCTTATGACAACACTGATTTTTTTGTTAACTACTTATCGAGAAGAAACCGTTCACACACTGTCAATACCTATCAAATGAAAGCATGACTCGCCATTTTTCCCGACTCTTTTTCTTTGCTGGATAAAGCTTTATCCGAAAAAACAGGCGAATCGAAGTACTTGATCCATAATTCTAAATGATGTATATTAATTTTACATTGACATTACAGCAGGTCTAAAAAAGGAGGAGCCATGTCACCACGTACCAAAGAACAGAATGATGCGATCCGGGAGATGCGGATGAACCAAATTATGCAAGCGGCTGCGGAAGTATATTTGGAGAAGGGCATTCAATTGGAAATACGCGATGTTGCGGTCAAGGCAGAGCTCGGCTACGGAACCGTGTATCATTACTACAAAAATAAGCACATGCTTATGGAAGATTTACTGTGGGATGCCCTGAATCGAACGGAGTCGGCAGTACTGCCCGCTTTGACGGGGGACGGCGGCGGTTTGATTAAAGCTGAGTCGTTCTCCAGGCTGCTCCTGCGGAAGTGCATCCAGGATCCTTGCGTATTTATTTTGCTTAAAACGGTTGCGGATAATTTTCATCACTTCCCGGGAAACCGGTTCATCAAGCTGTTTGCCGATTTTCAGGAACGGATCTATTTGCCGTTTGTGGAAATGATTCGTGAAGGAATCGGTTCCAAATCACCGGAGAAAACAGCTAATCAGATATTTGGCTCGCTTGTTGGCTGCACAGCATTGAACATCCACCACAATATGCAGAACGAGATGGATGTGGAAGGGATCATCGATATGATTTTTTCAGGCATACAGTCAAAGGAGAGATGAATGGAATGGTTATCCTGAAATCGAGAGCAGAAATTGAAGAAATGAGAAAAACCGGCTGAATTGTCGCTGCTTTTCATCAAGCATCTCGGTATCGAAAAAGCTGTCGTCGGAAACCGGATCGGCGATGTGATGCACGCGGTTAAAAAGTGAGATGGATAAAGTGGAAGTCGACATTGGCGAAGTCGTGTCCCTTTTCTGCTATTAAAAATAATGTATAGTTATGGAGATAGAAAAAAATGATTGCAAAAACAGAAGAAGATTTTAATGGTTTGAAGGAAATTGGCAAAATTGTTGCCTTCATTAGAGATGAATTGGTACAAAAAACAATTCCTGGCATAACGACCAAAGAACTCGATGATATAGCCGGAGAACTTTTAGAAAAAGCAGGTGCAGTTTCAGCTCCAAAAGGTGAATATGATTTTCCTGGCTATACTTGCATTAGTCTTAATGAAGAAGTGGCACATGGTGTTCCGGGTCATCGGGTTATTCATGAAGGGGATCTAGTAAATATTGATGTATCTGCTTCAAAGAACGGTTATTTCGCAGATACAGGAATCTCATTTGTAGTAAGAGAAGGAGAAGAAGAATTAACGAAATTATGCGACGTTGCCAAAAAGGCATTTGAAGCAGGTCTTAAGAGAGCAAAACCCGGTTCCAAAAAAAGTGGAATCGGAAGAGCAGTATTCGAAACAGCGAGACAGCATGGATTCACTGTTATCAAAAACCTTACAGGACATGGTGTTGGACGTAGCATACACGAAGCACCTAACCATATTTATAATTATAATGATACATGGGATGATGAATTATTAAAGGAAGGAATGGTTATCGCATTCGAACCATTTATCTCAACCTTTGAAGAAGAAGTATTCCAAAAAGAAGACGGTTGGACCTATGCTACAGAAAAAAGCTATGTAGCTCAATTGGAACATACGATTATCCTTACTAAAAATGGTCCGATTATTGTCACACTTTAATTCAAGCATACAGGAAAAAAATATATTTATATTCATTTTGAGGTATTCAGCGGTTTTGGGCCATTCAGTATCTGACGCAGAACTTTTTGGAACTGGAAGAAGAAAACGTTATTCTACATTCTTAAACATCTCAAGATTTCTGCCTAAATTGCCGATTACCCGTCCTGCTGCAGGTGAGACAAGAAAAAGAGATGCCATCGACGGCAAAGGCCGGTCGATCGCACGCGAAAAAGACGAATATATGAGACCTTGCTCCATTTGGTTCAAGGTTTTTCATGTATTCGTCTCAAGCGCACAATCTAGGAATAGAAGTATTCAGCTTCAAAACTTTCTCTTGCAAAGCTTTAAGCTCCTATCAATTTAGCGAGCCGGACGTGATGCCGTTAATGATATATTTTTGCATGAAAATGTAGAACAGAATGAGTGGTGCAACCGCCAGGAGCATCATCGGGAAGAAATTCGTCCAGTCGGTCGAGAATTGCCCAATGTTGCGGAATACTTCTAAGAGCAATACACCCTTCGAACGAGATTGCAAGAACAACAATGGCGTCATGAAATCATTCCACACAGCAAGTGTATTCAAAATAGCTACAGTGGCCATTACCGGCGTAAGCAACGCGAACACAATCTGCCAGAATGTTCTCCAACCCCACAGCCATACGGAGACAATGATGACCGAATAAAGTGCGAGATGAGGATCTCCGAGAAAATTGAAGCGTTCAAAGCCAAGAGCGACTACAAGCTGATTAATCAAGCCAAAGTCGGAGGGTGAGTACATAAAATTCCAGAGAAAACCGATAACCAATACGCTGAACACCGCAGGAAGGAAGAACACAGCTCGCAGCAGATTTTTTGTTTTTAATTTTTTATTGAGAAACACCGCTAATGGAATGGCTAGTACATTCTGTCCAAGCATCGCGAGTACCGCATAGATTAAAGTGGACAGTGGGAGATATTTTGTTTTTGTATGCCCTATGTGTGCTGACTTGGGTTGTGGAGCGATTACAGTTTCCATAAGGCGTGAAGGGGAAAATATTATCTGGAGTAACTTTAGTCTTGAAGTGATTAATTGGTTGGAGTACTCAGACAGTATCTTATCTTCTATTATTCAAGAGTAAATAATAATCCGTTTAGTTGTTGAACTAACGGGTAACTATAGCTTAATAACCCAATCCAAACGAAAAGATAGGCAGTTCCATTGTAGGTTTTCCATTTAAGAAGTTTAAGAGATCATACGACCGAAAAATACCCCGTGGGGGAGGCATAGTCTTTTCGTATGGTCATTAAAACCTGTTTGTTAGGAACGGTAATGTGATTTTTATCGTGGTTCCTTTCCCGAGTTCGCTTTGAATGTCCAAGTGTCCACGATGAGCTTCAATGATCTTGAAACAAACCATCAAGCCTAGACCAGTACCTTTTTCTTTTGTCGTGAAAAATGGTTTTCCAAGATTAGCAATGTGTTCGTTATGGATGCCTGAGCCTTCATCACTCAACACAATTTGCAAAAATGATGTATCCTTGGCTATGACTTTCAAACTAATTGTTCCCCCAGACGGCATTGCTTCGATTGAGTTTTTGATCAGATTTATAAAAACCTGCTTTAGATGATTGGGCTCACAAAAGACCCGAGAGTCCAACGTATTCAGGCAGAAAACTACTTGAACATTATATAAATTAGCCTGAGGTTGCATCATAAATATGATATTTTCAATCAGTTCTTTTAGATCCGTTTCCACAAACTTATCCGCATGGGGCTTGGCCATACTCATAAATTCATTTACGATCTGATTAATTCGATCAATTTCCACTAGCATAATATCGACGTAAGCTGTTCCTTTCGATTTTAAAAGCTGTAAAAACCCTTTTAAAGTTGTTAATGGGTTGCGTATCTCATGGGCTATTCCAGCAGCTAATTCTCCCACAATTGAAAGCTTTTCCGCTCTTCGAATAAGATCTTCAGATTTTTTGCGTTCTGACATATCTCTAATTACGGTTTGAATGACAGGAGCACCTACATGTTTATCTATATAGATAGAAGATACCTCGACGTCAAGAACTGTCCCATCTAATCGCTGCAATTCAAGACTTGTAAACTCCATAAAGCCATCAGTTTCAATAACTCGATTTAATCTTTGCTTAAGCGTTTCATGGTAACTGGGACTTGAAAATTCGAAGATTGATCGGCCAATTAGTTCATCTGTTGTTTTGACGTTAAATAATTTTAACGCGGCATCATTGACGAAAGTAACGATGGCGTTCCTGTGCAGCACAATAGGCTCAGGAGATAGCTTCAGCACACGACTATATTCGAGCTCTCTTTGAGCAAGCTCAAATACTGCTTTTTTTCTTTCTGTAATGTCCCGAAATAATAGCTGTACCGATCTATTTCCAAGAAAAGGAAACGGTACGGCCTTAACTTCTATATGGACTATTTCACCATCCATCTTTATGAGCCTTTTATCCAGAATCGAAGAGGGCTGATTTGAAGTGAGTAACTGGTTTATCTCGCAAAGCAATATGTCTAAATCATCTGGATGAAAGAAGCGAATTGCGTTTTCACCAATCAGTTCTTCCGGTTTTGAAGCACCTATAAGGATCACGGCTGCAGGATTTACAAAAGTAATGATATTGTCCTGAAAAATCATAATCGGCTCTGGAGAGTTTTCGACTAATAAACGATAACGTTCCTCGCTTTCTTTTAACTGCGCTTCTGCCATTTTCTTTTCGGTAATATCCCTCTCGACGCCGACGAATGCAACAACCTCTCCGGAATCATCCCTCATTGCAGAAATGGTTACATTTGCATAAAAAGAACTTCCATCTTTTCTAAGCTTTATAACTTCATGTCCATTGTATTCTTCCCCTTGGATAATTCGCTCATATAATTCAAATACCTGTGCCTTACAATTCTCCGGCGTCATCGGCAAAATTTCACCAATTATTTCGTTTTCAGACCACCCATGAAGTTCCTCGAATTTCTTGTTAATACCTAGTATCCTTCCATCTCTATCAACAATAACAACACCATCAGAGGTAATATTCAGAAAAGATAAAATTAGTCTGGACTTATTTAATGAAGAGAAAAAATTTTTAATATATATCACCTGTTTCAATAGTGTAAAAAGCAATTTTCCATCTATTTTTGCATCATAGCTCAAATTAAAAATAAAATAAATGGCTGATCTGTTGGTCGAGGTTATTTTTTAATAAAAAAGTGATTAATCGATGCATATTCGACAGATTTTATTTCAATTTTATTTTGAAATACATCCTGTTTCCTGATGGCGTACTTAAACTAGCAAAGAGCATTCCCCAATAACATGCAGTCAGCGTGTAAAGTTGCCCATTTGTTCAACGCGTTCTCGCAATTATTATTCTTCATTAAGTCTTCGCCTTGTAGTGCCTGCTCAATGAATTATGATAATGACTGCCCCTGATGAAGGAGAACAAGAACATGTATCGATAGCCGCAATTACCGTACCGGCCCCATTACTTTACTAGCTGGAAAGGAACGTATGATAAAATGATGGCATCAACGTCATTAAACTGACGAGGCACTATAGCGTAACAATTAACAGAAGGAGACTACCAACATGGAACGGCAGCCTCATTAGCTAACGGCCAGTATAATAACATAGAGGTGATCGAATGATGGATAAAGAATTACGACAATGGGCTGTTAAAAATGATATTGAAAAAACAACCATTGCTGGTTTTTGGTTTTGCTTTAATAATTACATACAAGAAGACCCAGGGGAGTTTAGACAAGTATTTGGTGATGATTTTGATGCTAAGCTACTAACAATAGATATGAAAAGCGTAGCATTATTCATAGACACGTGGGATGAAACGAAAGTGTACGAAGGCTACTCATATGATTTCGATTATATCGTATCCTATATACCGATTGTATATAAGAATAAAAAACTAGGTATTTATAAAATGCTGTATACATTAGAAGGTCAATCTTTTGACGACTTCTTTGTTCTTGATTAAACAGTTAAGCTGTTAAGCTAACAGGACACGATAGTTGAACAAACAAGGAGCAGTTTGTTTTAAGCTAACGGGCAGGTTAGTTTAATGGATAATGAAGGAAATATTATGGTGCACGTTGAAGTATAGAGAGCAATTCATTTTAATAAGGGGGATAACCAGATGAGCTTAAAGGTGGAACCGTTGGATTTGCAAAGGGCAGATATTTCAGGGTCTAAGTGGCAGGAGGTCAGAGCTGAGGAGCTTGATATCGATAATGTCAGCTTGGCAAAGACAAAAATTAATAACGTAAACATGAGTGATATGTCTTTGAATGATGTTAATATGGGTGGAATTAAAATCTCGAACGCAAACTTATCGGGTTTAGGTATTCAGCATGCTAACTTTAGCCACGCTGTTATTGACCATGTCCATCTTTTTGGAACAGAATTTCATAATGTAATTCTTCCTCAAGAAGGAGACGGAAACTACAATCCCGAGGGACAATATAAACCAGTAAGTTTTCATAATTGTAACCTGTCAAACGGACAGTTTAATAATTGTGATTTAACAAATGTTGAAATAAATGCATGTGACATTTCAGGATTAAAAATAAATGGTATCTTAATTGCTGATTTACTCCATAACAAATAAACAACAAAGAGCGGCAGCTTCGGCACCTGTTTTGATTTGACTCCGCTAAATAACGAAGTTTGGTTACGCTAACGGGCAGGATTGTTCAATAACTTCGCGAATACTTCAAAATTGATAATTTTCGTGAAGTTCGTAAATACACTGTTAGCTGAAAGATACGCAATAATAAAATTATGAAAGGCGGATTCTATTGAAGCCAGGGATTATAGTTCTTCTTAATGGAACTTCAAGTTCTGGAAAGACAAGCATATCTAATGAATTATTAACTCAAATTGATATCCCATTTCAACATTTATCATTTGATAATTTTATTAATGGGCTATTTCATAGTTATAAAGATTACATTAACAGTACCTATCCGAGTATTGAAACATATGGTGCAGAGGATGGACAATTAGTAAATCAAATTCTTACAAATCCGTTGATTTCATTATACTACTCGACAATATAACTATTTTCAGCGATGGGAAACAACGTAGTTGTAGATTCTGTTATAGGTAATGACAAATGGTTCGATACTTGTATTGAATTATTATCGGATCACCCTGTCATATTCGTAGTAGTTAAATGTTCAAAGAAAGAACTTGCTAGAAGAGAACAACTTAGAGGAGACAGGAAGGTTGGTTTAGCAAGTTCACAATACGATAACGTGTATTGCTTTAATGAATATGATCTTGAATTCAATACTGAAATAATGAGATCGAGTGAGTGTGCCAATGAGATATTAAATTTTATAAGATCTAATAAAGAATACACTGCTTTTAAGAAGTTGATTAAGGGGAAAAGTGTAAGTAAGTAGTTCAAGAAGGCGTATCCATCAGCTAACACCATATTCACGCTTCGGGCCATTCGGCTCTCGGTCCTGTTAAGCTAACGAGGAACGTTAGCTCAATAAAACAACGAAATTCAAGGACTTTATTTTCTCTTCCAAGGCTGCCGCTGTTTTTATTGTTGGGGCCAGTCTAATACTTTATTTTCTTTCTACAGCATTAAAGTCCTTGATAAGAAGGGCTTATTTTTGATCGCAACATCTTTAACTTCCTCAAAATCGCTGGATGACACGCGGCTGGTTATTTCGAATGCCGGCTGGGAGCACGTGAAATCAGACATCTACATGGTACATGATTACGAATGCAGGGAAGAAATATTGAAGAGCAGATATGACGAAGGAGCAGTCGGTCAAGAGCGATCCGCAAGGAAGGAAAATTATCGTGCCGGGCTACTCTTACAACAGCGAGCCGGTCCAGCTCTCGGAATATGGAGGTATTTCAAGCTGAACGCAGGCGAGAGGCCAGTGTTATAAAACAGGAAGGGTAATCTCTCTAAATATCCCCTCAATGAAACAGTGAAAGAAGCGTTTATGATCGGATGAACCGCGCACTGTCGGCCTAAGGGGATTTTTTTGATGCGCAAAAAATCATTCCGTAATGTTAAAGGTTCGTTATACGTGTTTTCTACGTAGATCCTTGTTTCCCGATGTAGTAAGCTATTAGTTATTAGATGGCGTTTTAGAGGTCTGGGCTGGTCATAAAAAAAGGAGGAATACATGTTGCATATTATGTTTCGTTACAATTGGCTGGTCAGGGAACAATGGTACCGGTGGTGCGAGGACATACCGGAGGAAGAATTGCTTCGCATCCGAACAGGCGGCGTCGGCGGGATTTTGCACACGCTCTTCCATATTGCCGACGTGGAATGGAGCTGGATACGCGCGCTTCAAGGGAAACCGGATTTCCAGGAAAGCTTTGAGAATTACGCAACGCTTGAGAAAGTGCGCAAACTGGACGAAGCATTCAAAGCGGAAGTCGAGCAATTTGTGAATGCTTGGGACGGCAGTATGGAGAACCGTCCGTTCTACGACCCGCAACAAGACGGAAGAGTGGCGGTCGACACGTGGGGCGAGGTCATTCGCCATGTGATCGCCCACGAGATCCACCATATCGGTCAATTGTCGGTCTGGGCGCGAGAAGCAGGGAAAAAACCCGTTTCCGCTAATCTTATCGGTAAAGGGCTAATGGACGTATCGGAGAGTTAATCGCGAAAGACGGCGATGGAAGCGGTTGAGCTCATTCATGCTATAATAATGTTCCATAGTCATAAATTAAGGAGCACAGCATGAACATACTTATTGCAGATGACGATCCCGACATGCTCAAAATTGTGGAAGCTTATTTTAACAAAGAAGGCTTTCGCGTATTCCCTGCGCAAAACAATATACCATTATTGTGTTAACAGCTTTGTGAAAGACAATGATGCTAGTTTCCATTGTTCCTCCTGAAGCACATATATCTCTGTAACCACAAATGGATTCGTCACTTCATTTCCCCCAACAACAGCTATCAGGCGTACCTTATTTAGAAGAATAGCAGTTGTGCCAATTAGCCGAACAGATGTTTCTTGAATTTCTACATTCTTATAAATAATAGAACCGTTATTAATTACATCAATTTCTTCGTTTTTAGAAAATGTTGCCCCCATGTGGACGAATACGGCTTTTTCGTGAAAAAGATTACTTAAATTATCTAGTTGTTTCTCCATCATCCATTCCCATTTACTCTTTGAAAGGTCAATAATTACTTGTTCCATATTGTTTCACTCCTTTTTGCTTGTGGCGATCTCTAGAATTTCTTCGTATAACGCATGCTAAGAGAAAAAGGGCAGATGTCAATGCATCCGCCCAAGGAGTCAAATGTAGTTCATGGCTTTCAAGCGACGCCGAAACTCGCACCGGGAACTGTTTTATTGTAATTGTATTTCCGATGAATTAGATTTCGAGTTTTCGTGTACCAAGCCATTTCACCATTTCTGGATCGCGATGAGAAAAGAAGAGACTTTGTTTCATATCTAATGTGGCAATTGACTCTATGTCCTGCTGGCTTAATTCAAAATCAAAGATGTTGAAGTTTTCAGTAATTCTATCTTTACGAACCGATTTTGGAATCGCAACGATTTCTCTTTGTGTTAACCAACGTAGAACCACCTGAGCAACGGATTTGTTATATTTTTCAGCTATGGATACCAATAGCTCATTTTGGAACAAGTTATTTTTCCCTTCAGCAAAAGGTGCCCAGGATTCGATCTGTACATTGTTCTCTTTCAAGAATTTGGAATTTTCAATTTGCTGGTTGAACGGGTGCGTTTCAACCTGGTTTACAGCAGGAACGACATCATTATGAACAATTAAATCAATCAGACGATCCTCATGGAAGTTACTAACGCCGATTGCACGGATCTTTCCTTCACGATACAATTCTTCCATAGCGCGCCAGGAACCGTACACATCGCCATATGGCTGATGAATTAAGTACAAATCCAAATAATCCAATTGCAATCTTTTCAAAGATTTTTCAAATGCTTTTTTGGTGCGCTCATAACCGGTATCCTGAACCCAAAGCTTTGTCGTAATAAATAATTCTTCTCTTGCCACGTTACTACGCTTGATCGCTCTACCCACTGCTTCTTCATTCATATAGGAAGCAGCTGTATCAATAAGCCTATAGCCTGCCGAAATGGCGTCGTAAACGCTTTGCTCACATTCATTTAGATCAGCCATTTGAAAAACACCAAAACCGATAATTGGCATTTCAACGCCATTGTTCAACTTTACTTTTTGCATTTTCAATCCTCCAGTAGAATTTTAACATGGTCATCTTAATACAGCTCAAATCCAATTATTTATTTTTTTTCATTTTAATGAGAATTATTCAAAGTGATTTCTTCCTCCTTGAAAAGCAAATTTGTATAACTCAAAAACGCCTGGATTTAACGTTACGAATTAGCTCGTGATACTATTATGCGTGCGTGGGCAAAAAACGGATATTCAATTCGTCTCAAATGATTGCCTAATCCTCTCAATTCCATTTCTTATTTGCATACTAATGGCGTATAATAAAACAAAATAAAGCATTAAGGAGGGCTTATGTTCGAAGAAACTAAATCACGTCAGGATAAGCTTACAAGTCTGATTAGCAGTCATTGTAAACAGGCAGGAGTAATGCAGACAGAGATCCCATCTTTGTTCTTAATTCGTTCGGATAAGGCGGATGAAAGAGCATATCGAGTATTCAGTCCCTCTTTTTGTTTTGTTACCCAAGGGTTGAAAGAGCTATTACTAGCTGATGAGCGTTTAGAATATGGCCCCTCAAATTACTTAATCACCTCCATGAACCTTCCGGTTATCGGGCAAGTTATTAAGGCTTCACCTGATGTTCCATATTTGAGCTTGAAACTTGAATTAACTCAGAATGAAATATTAGAGGTAATGAAAGAGGCTCAATTAAACCCCCATCCAAGAGACAATGGTTCACGTGCCATGGTTGTTGGGCAAATCGAATTAACGATTTTGGATGCTGTCCTTCGTTTGGTTCAATTGCTCGACTCTCCTCTAGATATTCCGTATCTTGTTCCAATTCATAAGAAAGAGATCATTTACAGACTTCTGCTAGGGCAATATGGTTCGACTCTGGCACAAATTGCAATCGAAGGAAGCAACACCTATCGCATCAGGGAAGCAATCGATCAAATTATCCAACAGTATGATCAGCCTTTGAAAATTGAAGAACTTGCTGATGTCGCGAGTATGAGCGTCTCTTCGTTCCATCGACATTTTAAAGAAATCACGGCTATGAGCCCGCTTCAATTTCAAAAACAGTTGCGGCTGCAAGAAGCCAGGAGCCTATTATTAAGGGAGTCGGCGGATGCTACCGAGGTTGCGTATCGGGTTGGCTATGAAAGTGCATCCCAGTTTAGTCGCGAATATTCTCGAATGTTTGGTTTTCCTCCTAAGACGGACATAAAGCGACTCAAGGAAACCTATGAGCAAAAAGCGGAAAATGCTGATCAAAACCTGGTTGGGGTATCCAATTTGAATTAATAGCATTCGTTTTAAAACAACTATAAAAAATATGGAAAGGCAGCTGGTCTCAATCCAGCTGCCTTTTTTGTTGTACATCACTTTTGAATTGTCTATTGAGTAAACCATTAGAGAGAATTAGGCAATCATTTGAGACAATCGAGATAACGGTCTGCCAATCGTCTCATGCATAATGAGGATACACTACTGCACTTAAGGAGACTAAAATGTACATACGTCTAAAAAAATTATTAGCAATTGAGGGATATCGTCTATTTATCATCTGTGTGTTAATGGTCGGCATAGGAATTTCAATTACTTTGCCTTATCTAGCTCTTTATTGTATAGAGGAATTGGGAATGAGTGCAGGAGCCTTTGGCTTGTTCACAGCCGTAAGTTCATTATGTGGCGTGATGGCGAACACGTATATTGGTAAACATTCGGATCGTAAATGGGACCGTAAACTAATTATTATTGTAGCCACGATTTCATCAGCGTTAGCTTATTCATCCTATGTCGTATTTGATAACTATTTCGCTTTGCTTATTATCGTTAGTTTTTTTAGTGGTTTGGGGGCTGCCGCCATGCCTCAAATTTACGCCTATGCTCAGGAATCAGCTAATGAAAGCAACTCCGATGACAAGACGTTTGCGATGTCTACATTGCGAACACTTGTTTCGCTCGGGTTCCTGATTGGCCCTTTAATGGGTACCATTATTTTAGGGGTTGTTGGCTATAGGGGACTCTTTCTAGGGACATCTACCATTTTTCTAGCCATTTCATCTCTTGTACTCCTATATCTGCCTAGTAGAAGTACAGTTCAAAAAAAGAGATCTGGTACCGCAAATAAGTCTTCAATAAGCCGTAAACAAATTTGGTATCCGTTGATAGCCTTCATCTTTCTGTTTGCGGTTAATGCCATAAACGGGATTATCACGCCACTGTTTATTGTAAAAGAGCTTCATGGCACACATACAGATATAGGATTGGTTGTGAGTATTTGTGCTGGATTGGAGATTCCCATTATGTTTGCGCTAGGCGCTATGGGAAGAAGGTTATCCAATCACTTCTTAATGATTAGCGCCTGCTTAATTGCGATCCTCTACAATATTATACTCAGTGTTTCTACGGATACCTGGCAACTTATCGCAGCACAGCTTCTGCAGGCCGTGGTCGTTGCAATAGTTATGGGCAACGGACTAAGCTATTTCACGGAGCTGCTTCCAAACTCACCAGGGATGTCCTCGACGATCTATTACAATGGGTCCATAATTGGTAGGTTATTAGGAAACTTAGGTGGCGGTATTATTGCTCAGTTTGCAGGGTTACGTGACGTTTATTGGGTATGTATTGTAATTGCATGCATCTCTTTCTTTATTTTATGGCGTATTAGACCTCAAAGAAGTATTGAAGCTGACACTTGAAAGTGATTGGTCAGAAATCACACATCACTCAGAAACTGACCAAATTCAAAAGTCCAAAAATGATCGAACTATGGAGGCTGAAGACCCACCTTACAAAATAGTATGGTGGTTTTGTTGTTGAGTCATATTATTAAATTTGAAAGGGGGAATATTGTATTCTGATACACTCAATATTTAAGACGATTGATTGATCATTCATTGTTACCAGGGCAATTCCGGCCTACGAAGGGGGGGCGCTGTTCCGTTGAGCTAGAGATTTTCCTTTTTAAAGCAGCCAAGGATTGCAATTACTCTTAGCGTTACATTCTTCATGTTTATTGGCTTTTCACTGGTCGATACTTATATTGCTCCGTACTTGACAGCCGTTATGCCAACAATGGAGACAAGTATAAGTTTCGTTCTCTTGATACTGAGGATAAGGAGCTAAATTGGTTCCAGACTTGGTGGCTTCTTGGCAGATCGGATTGGCATAATGCGCACTCTCTTAATCTCCATGGCCACTCAAGCCCTAGCTATTGTTGTGGTGCCAGTAGTATCAAACTGGATAGCGCCAATCATTGCGTTGCTTATGCTAAGGGAGATCGCATGCTGGACATTCGGTCCTGCACAAACCTCGTGTCACTTGCACCGCAATCCTCCTGGATTGTGCTTAGTCTGAACAGCACTTTCGTGCAACTCGGGTTTGCTTCCGGTGCAGACTTTGGGGGAATTACTGTTGGAAACTTTTCAATTACGGCGGTAACATGGATCAGCGCGACTTCGGCAATGTTAGCTGCAATCATCGCGATATTGTCATCGCCTTTTCCATTGAGCAAATATCCTATGTACCTATTATTGAAATAATATTTGACCAACTACCCAAGTTGGAAAATTGGAGGAATTAAAAATGGCAAAACATGAAGAAGTAAAAAATGGAGTTATTTTCCCCATGGGCGAAAAAAATGAAGCAAACGCACAATTTTTTGTGGGACAAAGTTACCTTAAAACATTGGTTGCTGATCCCAAAGTGAATGTTAGTGTTGGGAATGTAACCTTTGAACCAGGATGTAGAAATAATTGGCATATTCATCGTGAGGGATTTCAGCTTTTATTAGTAACAGGTGGCGAAGGTTGGTTCCAAGAAGAAGGAAAAGCTGCTCAATTCTTAAGAGCAGGTGATGTTATCGTTATCCATGATGGTGTAAAACACTGGCATGGTGCTAAAAAAGACAGCTGGTTTGAACACATTGCAATCACTGCTGGTAAGCCAGAATGGTTAGAACCCGTTTCAGATGAGGAATATAATCAGTTGTAAAATTTAACAATCATTACGCAAAAAAGGCAGCCGAATCGGCTGCCTTTTTGCTTTCTTTAGTTAGATGTCTCCTCAATGTACTTCCGGAGAATTATACTGATGATTTAATCTACACGACTATAGACCGTGGAAATGCTCATGAGAAACTTAATGCAAGTCCAGAAACAATTGAAGCGGTACAGAACGGCGTGCCGATGCCCGATGGCACTGTATTAACTCTTGAAATTTATAGAGATGAAGTATTTTCCGATATATTTGTAATGGAAAAGCGCTCTGACTGGGGCGACCAACCAACAGAGAAGCAAAATGGCGATTGGCGTTTTCAAGCTTACAATGTAGATCGATCATTAAATACCAAAAGGGATGTAGCAAGTTGCATTTCTTGTCATGCATCTCAGGAACGGGATGACTATATCTATACGTTAGATGAGATGAAGACTTTTCAGATCAAGGATATTTTTCACAATAAAATTAAGACTCGACCTTAGTTCTGCTGGGCATTAAGCTCTAACGGGCAGGATAGTTGAATAATCAATCGAAAAATATTAATGGTAATTTTCCTGTTTCATTTGCTATAATTCCATAAAATGGTCATTAGAATGGAGTTGGTTTTAATGAATATTATGTTTGTATGTACCGATAATTTTACTCGAAGCGTAATAGCTGAATTTTGTATGAAGGATTTTCTCCGTAGTATTAATAAGACTTCAATTAAGGTTGCTTCCGCTGGGATAAGAGCAAATAGTGATATTAGCATGTATTCCAATATTCACTTTAATATAATGAATGAATTGAATATAGACACCATTGACTTCAAAAGAACGCTTTTTGATGAAAATCACTTTAATGAGTACGATATAATTATTGCAATGAGTGAACTTCATAGAGATTATATTAAAGAGAAGTTCAATCGTGAAATCCCATTATTCAATGAAGTATATAACGGTCAAAAAACAGCAGTGAATATAGGTGCTCCCGATAGTGAAGATTTTGTGGAACAAATGAAAAAATTGGTTCATTTCTTTTATGAAGCAGCGCCCCGTATCATACATAATCTAGAACAGAAGGCTATTCTTTAATGAGTGGTTTCTATTTCATCAAAAATGACATAATTAAGCTGGCGAAGTCAACGAGTACATTACGCTAACGGGCAGTTTAACGAAGAGACAAATTGCTGAAAAAACGTCTAATAAGTTAGTTTAGGAGGGGATATTTTGGTTAGGAATACGGCTAAAGCAATTATTGAATATGATAATAAGGTACTCTTTATTAAGAAAAAGATTGATAATATAGGTATTTATTACACATTACCAGGTGGGGGGCAAGAATCAGGCGAGACAATGGAAGATACTATTCTACGCGAATGTACTGAAGAATTGAATATTAATACGACTATTAAAAAATTTATTTGTGTTAGAGAATATATTTCTAACAATCACGAGTATTCTTTTTTAGTTAAACAAGTGCATGCGATTGAATTCATCTTTCTTTGTTCATTTGGTACCGAAGAAAAGCTTAGTCATTTACAGAATGATGTTGCACAAATTGGATTTGAATGGATAGATATTTCAATGATAATTGAGGCTTTACAGCAAAACAAAGAAAAGAATGTTCTGAAGTTCCCTCAAACACTTAGAGATTTTTTATTTGAATATTACATAGCCCATAGTATAAAACCATATTCAATATTTAAATTAATTTAATACAGAAATCTGTTCAACTAACGGATAACTATAGCTCAATAAATACGACGAGATGGTAGCCTGATATTGAAGTTAATTGCGAAAGTAAAGAACTGACGCTGAAAAGTTATTGAAGTAATGGGACACTATAGCTTAACAATCACCAATTCGAGGCTGCCGGCATGCAACGGCAGCCTCGTTGAACTATCGGGCAGTTTAACTCAATAAAGCAGGGTATAATGAGACGATATCGAACTTATTGTTATCAAATGTAAATGGCTATGTAGAGGAGGGGTGACTCTTGCCAATTATAAAAATATCCCTGTTTATTAAAGCACCTATTCAGGTGTGTTTTGATTTGTCACGCAGCATTGAAATTCACATGGAATCGACCTCACATACAAATGAAAGAGCGGTAAAAGGTCGTACTAGCGGGTTGATTGGACTAGGAGAAACCGTAACCTGGGAAGCTACACATTTCGGAATTCGCCAGCAACTAACATCAATCATTACTGAGCTTGATCCACCTAATAAATTCGTGGACGAGATGGTTAGTGGTGCTTTTAAAAGGTTTAGGCATGAACATACATTTGAAATACAAGATGGTGGGACGTTGATGACAGATAGATTCGACTATACCTCACCCTTTGGGCCACTTGGTATGTTAGCAGACGTGATGTTTTTACGATCGTATATGGAGCGTTTACTCTTGCGACGAAACGAATATATAAAAAATAATGCCGAAAAATGAAAAGCGATACCCAATATAGGTTCATTACTCTAACGAGGAACAATAGTTGAACGAACATATAAGGAGCAGATTGCTACGTGGCAGTTGCTCCCTTTATTTGTTAAGCTAACTGGCAGTAGTGTTCCATTAATCTATATTCAATTCTAGTTATAACTTTTCATCTCTAAACTCGTCTATAATGCAAAAGGAGGGAGGAAGATTGCATTGAAGAAAGTGTTTCTTGTACTGGTTTTTGTTCTGGTTGTAGCGACAGGATGTTCATCTGCCAGTAAAGTCATTCCGATTCAGTTTGAGGAAACCATTGGAGACTTAGCTTATGAAATTCAACTGAGTAAAAATCAATATGAAATGAATGATGAAATTGAGGTTAACGCGAAGGTGACTAATCTAGGGAAAGAGATGTTAACATATGTTAAGGGCAGTTCCAGTTGTCCTAACAACGTATGGATACAGATCGTTAATCAAGATTCGAATAGATATTTAGCGAATAAGCCAGTCGACCAAAGTTGCACATCTGACCTTGCCAAATCACAATTAGCACCAGCTCAAACGGTTGAACAAAAGTTGATTTTCGTTCCGAAGTATTACGGCAAGTCTAATCTTGAGCCTGCAATCCCTGGCACTTACGATGTGAAGGTTTCGTTGCCTCCAGAAGATATCGAAACTACTGAAGATTATCAATCAAAGCTAATAAATGAACGTCCTAGTTCAAAAACATCGATAATGGTCCACGATGCTAAATCGTAACAGTTAAGAGTTTTACAATTGCCCCACTAACGATAAGAAATTTGAACACCGAAAGGGCGACAACGCGGTAGCCCTTCGTTACGCTAATGGGTATCGATATTGGAGGAGCTTGCTCGCTGCAGCTCCTTTAGAATAATCAAACTATAGAAGGTAGTTAGGGGAATGTTTATGAAAACCAAGGTACTTGAAGTATTAATTTGTATTGTCCTAGGCTTTTTTTCAGGTTTATTACTGAGTGGGACTGGGAGACATATTGAAGAAAGTGGAATTCATATTTTGCTCGGATGCATCTTTTGGATTTCTGTTTTTTCTTATCTCAAAAATAAATGATCGACTTGTTATTAAACTAACGTGCAGGATAGTTGAAGATCAAACGCGGGGAACCATACCATAAATAACGGCAAGTAATTTAGACAGTTGCTTACGGCGCAATGACGATTTCGGTCTGCTAGATGAAGACGAGCACAATGCTGTCACCCAGAATTATTTATTTCATGATTTGGAACAAGGTCTTGAGCCAGAGAAAAGACGATCCTCAGAGTAGGGGCAGGTTTGTAAGCTGACGGAGAGAAAACTTTGATTAGTAGCTAATTGACCGTTTTTTCTCTGTTGCACCAAATGGGTTGAGATTTGCAGTCTTTTGATCCATTTTGACATGTGTGACGCCCTCTTAAAACGCCCCATTTATAAAAAGATATGGTAGAATTGGGGTATTGTTGAATAATAGGGGGAAGGTAAATGAACAAGAAATATTGGGTGGGGTTTATTGTGGCAGTGTTCTTGCTTGGCAATGCAACCGGAGCCTGGGCAGGATCTGCTTGGAAGGAAGTAAAGGCGCTCTTTAATCCTTCGCTCAAAGTGGAATTGAACGGACAGGAAATCGATGGAGTCAAGGCATTACAGTACAATGGAAGTTTATATTTGCCAGCCAAGAGCGTTTCTGATTATTTCGGTCTAAATTCGAAGCTCGTTTTCGACAACAAGACAAATAAATTAATCATCGGCGGTCCCATGTACGTGGATTTGTATGATCGGGACACCGCGAACTTCTTCCAGATTGTCATTAACGGCAATTGGAGACCCTCTGTAATGACTGATAATCGGAAGTTGTACAGCAACTATTATATGGGAGTGGACTTCACATTGGAGTCAGAGGAAGGCTTGAGCTTGGACGAGTATGTCAAGCAGGCATTAAAGAATGCGTTCAAGTACGTCAAAGCGAACAAGCAAACGAACACAAAGGTCGCCGGAGCAGAAGCCCAGGTGATCGATTACGAGACAAGTGACACGGTCGGCAAGTTGGTCTTCATCCAAAAGGATTCCAATTTCGCAACCCTGATGTTCTTTGTCGATAAGACTCGGTATCAGGATAAAGATTTGAAGGAATACGACAAAATTATTGCCAGCTTTAACATTCAGTAGACTCCGGAGCATGGAATCTTGAGTCGAATATCAATATAAATTAACGGGAGCGCCGGATTTGGCGCCCCGTTTTTTAATAAAACTTGCGGTTACAGTCAGCGCGGAGAATCTTATCACAAATAAAACTATGTCATTATGCTTTACGAACGGGCAGGTTAACGAAATGTTTTTCCACAATTAGGAGTTAATTGTTGAGCAACCTTTCTCGAATTGAAGCGTCGAATAGATGATTAATAGAATTGCTTTTTGAAAGAAGGAGAGTTTCATCGCCTTTACTCATCTCATAGTGGAACTACATTGCTTACATGGACTTGGTGAAACAGAAGAGAAAGATAATGTTCCGACTTTTTGCAAATATGGTGTTCATAAGCCTGGCTATCATTGTTTAGCAAATGATTGTCAATTCGCAGGACACGCACCTGCACCACATGAAATTGCTTACTCTCACGAGGATGGGGAAGTAGGTCACGATGCATGGATTGGTTTTGGTGGGGATATGGAGCCTGAACCATATAATGAAAATGCGGTTACCATGCTTAAAGATACTTGGAAAAAGGTGTGCAAAGAAAAAGTCCATGATGCTTATGATGAATACATGCTGAAAAGCAAATTAAACGACAAATGACAAACTAAGCGTACTGTTTTATTCAACTAACGGAGAACGATAGTTCAACAATCAAGGAGCAGTTTGCTGCGGCAGCTGCTCCTTTCTTCGTTAAGCTAACGGGCAGTTTAGCGTAACAAATGCTGTCTCAGGGCGTATATAACTAGGTACCGAAAGGGGGGGGATTGTGATCCTAGGAAGATTAGGTTTAGGTCTTTTGTTATTAGCTACTTTAATTACCTTTATTTCTGGATGTTCTGGTAACGAACCGAAAAATGCAGAAATTATTTATTATGCGGAAGGCGAAAATTGGAACGCTCAATACAAAACAAATTCTTCTCAATCAGCAAAAGAAAAAGTGGAATTAAACTTTTTCTACAAAGGCAGTATTTCTGAATTATTAGCAACCAAAGAAATTGTATTTTCATATGGCACAAGAAATGGGAATATTTCGGAAACACTTCACTACGATAAAATAGATAATGCTCACTTTTCGATTGAATTTGATAGTGATCTAATACACGATATTGTAGGTAATCAAGATGAGAAAATTATGAGCATTATTAAATGGAATAACAAAAGTGAAACTATACACTTAACACAATTTGAAAAAAAGTAATTACTCAACTAACGAGGTACTATAGTTGAACAATTTTCCTCTAGTTTCAATTAGAAAACCAAAGCCCCCGGTTCATGCGGATAATTGCTTAGCGTACGATTAATTCCGTTTCGTGAGGTGACCCCTATATAGATTGTGAACTTCAAAGTGAACGGAGGTAGGTTCAATGAAAAAAATTCTTATTTTCTTGTTCATGTTTATACCCTTATGTGGTTGTTTAAACAGTTCCCCCATAGTTTATACAGGTGAGAGTAAGAACTGGTCAGCAAGTTATACAATTGAGAATCCACAGGGGGAGTATCATAACGAAACATTGAAGATCATTTACAAAGGGAAAAAACCAAAAGAAGTAAGTGATATCAAATATAAATATGATGGAACCAATATCGGGGGGAGTGGGGAACAAGAATTATCGGGAAGCCGTTCGATTGTTTCAAAAACTGGGGGTAATGGTGCCCTCCCACCGAAAGATTCGATAATTAATGTAACAGTTGGGTGGAATGGTAATAAAGAAGAGTTACAGCTTTCAACTAACGGGAAACGATAGTTCCATACCTGAAGGGGTGCCACATGGTAGCCCTTCGCTACGCTAACGGGCAGGTTAGTACAATGATTTCGACGAATACTCTTAGGATGGAATTTTTAAATAGTTCGTAGAATATACGTTAGTTGACATGTTAGCAAAACTAAGGAGTTCAAAATGAAACCAATAAAAGAACAAACTGAAGTCAGAAGATTAGGACTTTATATTGGTTTATTCAAACCAAAAGATATAGTAGCTTGGGTAGATAAACTTATTGAAGAAGTAGATATACCTGATAATGCTTTAGTAGATATCTCATTATTCGGAGAAAGTAATGGGATCAATTTTATTATTTCGAAATTCGAAGAGGTTAAAGGAGTTTATTCAAAGCATGAACCAACAAAAGTCATTGTTCAAATGCTTTATAAATCCTTGGTTGAGGACTCTTCGAATAATAATGCTGAAAAGATCTCACGAATGATGTTTAACCAGTTGAAAATGTAATCAAAGAAATGAAAGAACTATTAGAAGAAATAGAACGCAGCTAATCAGAGAAGGCTAAAACGTCATATAACACCCATATTCACGCTGCGGGGCGTCACTTGGTCGCCAAAAAGTATATCGGAGAAGTAGAAACAGGTGACAACCTCTTCAAGCCCAAGTCCAGGATTATAATTAAATATTAAGCTAACGGGCAGGACAATTCCATTACTAAGCGAATACATTGTGTGGAAGAATTATACAAATTACTATTTATAGGGGATGATTGTGTTGGGAAATAAAAATATTAGTCCCGAGTTAGTTCAGCTTTTTGTGGGTCAAGCCCATGGAGATTTTCAAAAGGTCCAAGAATTATTAGAACAAGAGCCAGGTCTTTTAAATGCTTCATGGGATTGGGGCAACGGTGATTGGGAAACTGCACTTGGTGCTGCTGCACATATGGGAAGAAAAGATATTGCAAATTATTTACTTGATAAGGGAGCGCGGATTGATTTATTTGCAGCTGCAATGTTAGATAAGGTCGAAATTGTAAAAGCAATAATCTCTGATAACTCTACCTTAAAAGATAGTTTAGGACCACATCAAATCCCGTTAATTAATCATGCCGAAACAGGCGAAGCAACAGCTGTAGTTAGTTTCCTCAAGTCAATAGAAAATTAAGACCTGTTATTAAACTAACGGGACACGATTGCTCAATGAACATAAGAAACGGTAGCCGGTAGGATTTATCCCCATGAGACCAAGCAGTCAAGCACTCATTGAACAATTAGGAACAGATTATATTGATGCAAGATTAAAAGGATTTACATACGACCATGAAACACATTTTATTCAAATAAGATATGGAGATTCAAATAACATTGAAAATGACAAGGTAATTATATTTAGGGATTGTTTTACGGTAAGTATTAACACATGGCTGGAAGGTATGAAGGGGAACATTCCTCGAAAACCAGATGAAATGAATTACTTTTTTCATAAGATAACTATTGAGGATATTGAAATCAATGGTGTTCAACTCTATAAATGTTCAATGATAATACCCATGATGGATTGTCTTATAACATGTGTCACTATTGTGCTATAGATAGTTTTTCTAAGTGAACATGGTTTACTGACGCTTCGCAATCAGTAAGATCGGAGAAAGTTGTTTTATCGAAACAGCTCGGAAGATCACTTGCAAAACTGCTGATCAAAAAACAGCCGTCCCATTCAATAAAGTGGGTGTACTCATCATTATAAGAAGTCCCTGAAGGTTTGGTCTTATGTAATAATGCTGACATCGCTTTATTAATTTTCATCGTAACCTCCAGATTAGTTGAATTCGCAAATGCATTGAACAAACGTTCCCCGCTAGTTCAATAATCAGTAATATTAGAAATAATTGACGCATGGGAAAACAACCATTGAAGTACAAATAAATAACTGATTCCATTAAATATAATAAGTTTTAAAAAAGCTGAATCCAGGTAGGGTATGGATTCAGCTTTTGAAGTGACAAAATAACAATGCTGAGAATTCAAGATAGATTGTGAAACGACGACTCTCACTCCCAAAAAAATGGGGGCGAGGGTTGTCTTTTTATTCTTTTCTCTTATATGCTCCAAAAAACTACATGTTCTTCAGTGGCCTCCCTTAAAGGCGGTGGGCTTTTCGATATTGCATTGGGGTTACGAGGCAATTGTTTTTGAATACACGGCTTAAGTAAAACCCGTTCTGATAACCGCAGCATTCCGAGATTTGATCCAGTGTCAAATTTGTTTCCGTCAGTAGAGTCTTGGCTTTTTCAAGACGAAGGGAGGTAAGATACTTGATAGGCGTCGTTCCTAATTCCGCGTGAAACTTTTTACACAGCTGCATACGACTAATCCCCAGAGTGGTGGCATTTGCATTCAGGCTGAATCGCTCAAATGCTTGGGCATGAATATGCCTTGTTGCCTGTTGAATAATCGAGTCTGCTGGTCGATGAGGTTCCTCGTTTAACAATTCTTCCGCCTCTTCACAATACAGCAGCCATATATGATGAAGGTAATAACCCGAATAGCCCTCTAAAAACCCGTGATTGCTCCATACCTAAATATACAATACTTTCATTTCTTCCTAATTCATGATACGCCAATTTAAAATTAGTAATACCCATATCCTGGGTTAACGCCAGTAGAGGATGATTGGTTTGATAAACTATAGATTCAATTCAATGCTGTAAGATTCGAGAAACCGATAAAAACATCGGACATAAATACAACAAAGGTCGCGTAAATCGCGACTTTTGTGTATTCATGTTTTTAATTTGGGATAGACCTGAATACTCTCTCAGTGGTTTTCAAATTCCTAAACGTCCGGCAATAATTACCATGCCAGGTGGTACTTATTATTTTTTTATCTAACTCGGAACCAAGTGGGGTAGTTCCGTCCGCTTTGATGTCGTAAAAAAGTGTAATTTGATATGTTTACAGAGGAAGCTATCCTGAAACTTGAACTTGATCAAATAAGCTTTCTCGACAGACTGAGAATAAGTCGACACATCGTATCGGCTTGTTCTGTTTATTTGGAAAAAGTAGGATAACTATTTCGGTTTCGAGGGAATCTAATGATAAGGTTGACCCTAAACCTTTCTGAAAGGAGCGTTACAACAGTTGGATTTGAACAGCAGCAAGTTCTGGTTTCGTATTGCTATGCTTGTGGCGTTATCCCTGGAATTGACGACGTTCGGCGCGATGACCAAAACGGTTAATGCGAATTCGAATTCATATGGAATCCCACAAGAATCCGAAGCAGATTCAACAGCGATTCGACCGTTTCAGGTTCATATTCCGGAGTTGGAGCTTACCGATTTGCATAGGCGTATACTTGCGACAAGATGGCCGGACAAAGAAACGGTGTCGGATCAAACGCAAGGCACGCAGCTTGCAACGATGAAGAACCTTGCCCATTATTGGGCGAACGATTATGACTGGCGCAAATTTGAGGCCAAATTGAACGCTCTGCCGATGTTCGTCACCAATATCGATGGGGAGGAAATTCACTTCATTCACGTCCGATCGAAACATGAAGACGCGATGCCAATCATCCTTATGCACGGATGGCCAGGCTCGATTGTCGAGAAGCTGAAGGTAATCGACCCACTGACCAATCCCACGGCCTATGGCGGGAAGGCATCGGACGCGTTCGATGTCGTCATTCCGTCGATGCCTGGCTATGGGTTTTCGGGCAAACCGACCACGACCGGTTGGGGCCCTGACCGCATTGCTCGTGCTTATGGAGAGCTGATGAATCGTCTTGGTTACAAGAAGTATGTGGCGCAAGGCGGCGACTGGGGCGCCATTATAGCAGACGTAATGGGTGTCCAACAGCCTAGTGGACTAATCGGCATTCACACCAACTTGCCCTTTGTAGTTCCATCTGATCTCGATATGGCGCTTCAGGCCGGCAAGGGCTGCCCGCCTGGTCTGACAAGCGAAGAAAAACGCGCATGCGAGCAGCTGGACTTCTTTTACAAGCATGCTGCATACGCCTTGATGATGGGAACGCGCCCGCAGACTCTTACGGGACTCGCGGATTCGCCTGTAGGTTTGGCCGCCTTTATGCTGGACCATGACGCGAAGAGCCTGGAGCTGATTACTAAGGCTTTCAACGGACAACCAGGGGGCCTCTCACAAGACGATGTTCTCGACAACATCACGCTCTACTGGTTGACGAATACGCCGATTTCTTCGGCTCGCCTCTACTGGGAGAATAAATACCCGTTCTTTGGCATCAAAGGTGTTAAACTTCCCGTTGCCGTGAGCGTCTTTCCCGACGAGCTCTATGAAGCGCCGAAGAGCTGGACACAAAAGGCGTATCCGAATCTTATCTATTTCAACAAGCTCGACAAAGGTGGACACTTCGCGGCGTGGGAGCAGCCAGTGCTCTTTGTAAATGAGCTGCGTAATGCATTCAGGTTACTGCGCTAAATCGAGTAGGAGGCGGTGATTAACCGCCGTCCTCTCACACCACCGTACGTACCGCTCGATAAAAGGCGGTTCATGAAATATTCCGTAGTGAGTTGTATCTGTACGCTAAACTCTTCAAACCATTGGATTTCCAGTACTGGTTGTCTAATGCTCGTTGTAGAATCGGACTGCCTGCAGTTCGCCAATACCCTTTTTGGGTATTTCCCCATTCATAGGTTTTTTAAAGAAAATCACAAAACCAATGCTTGGTTTCAAATCGTTTTTTACAGCAGATCAGTCGTTAAAGGGAATTGAGGCTTTACATATGATATGGAAAGGGCAGGCCGATGATAATTCGACTGTCCTCACTGCTGTTGAATGGATAAATAAGATATTTGGTTTAGTTGCATAGACAAAGTATAGTTTGTCGTGTAACTGCGAACTTTTTTAAATCCTTGCACCAGAACCTATATTTTTCTAATGGTTGTACACAATAACTTATGATGGAGGATTCAACCGTGCCTAAACTTTCTGTTACCGAACTGATGCAGGAGCAAATCCGAAATCGTATGAAGGGGCCCATGACTTCGTCATTCAGCCGTTCCCTCTCCGTGGATCTTCAGCTTTCACCTGCCTCTATCTATCCTCGATTGTGGAATCGGCTCTCGTAGATGAGTTTGTCATCAAACCCAAGCTTGCCGCCGTTCCAATCGAAGAGAAGAGGAAGAAGAAGCAGATCTGGGCTGACTTCAGTAGTATATTCTTCAAATGGTTGTACACAATAACTTATGATGGAGGGTTCAACCGTGCCTAAACTTTCCTTTACCGAGCCGATGCAGGAGCAAATCCGAAATCGTGTGAAGGGGGCCCCTGACTTCGTCATTCGACCGTTCCCTCTCCGTGGATCTTCGGCTTTCACCTGCCTCTATCTATCCTCGATTGTGGAATCGGCTCTCGTAGATGAGTTTGTCGTCAAACCCATGCTTGCCGCCGTTCCAATCGAAGAAGAAGAGGAATACGATCTGGGCTGGTTTCATCGCCACATTCCCTTCGTCCAAAACAAGGAATGGACAGATGCCGATGAGGGCATCCGCCTGCTGCTGGAGGGCCAGTGCCTGCTGATTCCAACGCTCGTTAACCGTTTCCTAAGCTTTGACGTCAAACGCAGTGACTATCGCAGTGTAACCGAGCCACAGTCGGAAGCCACAGTACGCGGACCAAGGGAAGGTTTCGTCGAAGACATCGGTCGGAACGTGGCTCTCATCCGTAAACGGCTCAAAAGTGAACATTTAGTTTTTGAACAGATGACCATCGGAACTAAGACAAAGACCAAAGTGTATTTAACCTATTTGCCCGACGTAGCCCCCACTGGCGTCGTAGAAGAATTCCGTCGTCGGTTGCAGGCCATCCAAGCTGATAGCATTCTGGAAAGCTCTTATATGGAAGATTGGATCCAAGACAAGACCTTGTCACCGTTCCCGCAACTTATCACGACAGAACGGCCGGACGCGGTGACGGGCAAACTGTTGGACGGGCAAGTAGCGCTTCTCACCGACGGCACTCCGATTGCATTGATCGGTCCAGTGACATTTTTCCAACTCTTCTCTTCACCAGAAGATTACTACCAGAGGCCGGATATCGCCACACTGTCGCGATGGTTGCGAATGTTCGCTTTCATGCTCTCGATCTTCATTCCTGCTTTATACATTGCGGTGGTCACATTCCACCAGGAACTACTACCGACTCCGCTCTTGATCAACCTGGCCGCGCAGCGGGAAGCTGTGCCTTTCCCGGCGTTCCTGGAAGCAATGATCATGATGGTCACGTTCGAGATTTTGCGTGAAGCCGGTTTGCGGATGCCTCGGATTGCCGGTCAATCGATCTCCATCGTCGGCGCGCTCGTACTTGGCATGACCACAGTCGAAGCGGGACTCGTCTCCGCGGCCATGGTCATCGTCGTTTCGATCACGGCCATTTCCAATTTCGTGTCGCCAATTTACGGCTTTGGCAATGCGCAGCGGATCCTCCAGTTCGTGTTCATGTTCCTGGCCGGCTTTATGGGGTTATACGGTATTCTGTGCGGAACATTTTTTGTTTTGGTCCATCTTGTCTCATTGCGTTCCTTCGGTGTGAAGTACATGTCTCCCATTGCGCCTTTGATACTGTCAGACTTCAAAGACACTATCCTGCGCGTTCCTCGGTTCTGGATGAAACGAAAACCTCAGATGTTCTCTAGGAAAAAATAGGGGGGCGAACATTGCGAAAATTATGGCTCTTGATCTTACTAGTCGCCTTACTTCTCTGTTCAGGTTGCTGGGACAAGAAGGAAATCAACGAACTGGCAATCGTCACCACAGTCGGCATCGACCGGGAACCATCGACTGGCATGTATATTGCTTATTACCAAGTAATCAACCCACCGGCTCTCTCCTCCAGGCAAGGTGGCGGATCCGTGGCATCGGTTTATACATATCGTTTCAAGGAATATAGCTTAGGCCGGTTCGAGCAGAAAACGGGCACGTTGATGCCGCGTTTGCTTTTCACCTCACATTTGCAGTGCTATATATTATCCGAAGAGGTGGCCCGTCATGGAATCATTGATATTCTCAACTACTTGGAAACGAGTCCTGAACTGCGCATGAACGCTTATCTGTTTGTGACAGACTCCCCTCTAGAGGCCGTAATGAACAGCTTTACGACACTCGAAAAGGTGCCCGGGCGCCATGCCACCTCGCTTGTTCGCGTTCTTTCGCGGGGGTCCTTTGCGGGAGGCGTAGAGCCGATCCGTGTCAAAGACATCGCGACAGGGATGGAATTCCAATTGCCGACACTCATACCGATGATCCACTACCGCGGCAAACCGGCGGCAACTACAAAGAGAATGGAGCAGATTGACGTAAGCGAACAAGCGCAGTCCTTGTTTGCGGACAGCGCTGTGTTTTTCAAAGGACGCATGGAGGGACGCTTGGACAGTCAGAATAAATACTATTTTCACATCCTGAACACGAAATATCGGAAATTCACAGAAACGGTTAAAGTAGGCGGAAGTTACGTCGACGTCGAGACGAATAATGTCAAAGTGAAACGGAAATGGGACCGATCCGCCAACCGTCTCAACATCCTCATTCATGCTGATCTCCGCATATTGAACAACCAACAGAACACCAAATTATCGTTGCAAAACGTTCACAAGATCGAAAAGGCGTTTAATCGCGTCGTAGCGGACAAAGCGGAGAAGATGGTTGTGTTGGGAAGGCTAAATAACTGGGATCTGTTGGGCTTGCAGGATGAAGGGGCTACTTCGGATTCATGGCGGCGGACATCGGTGAGTTTCTCGGTCACTTCTGACGTTACGACGACCGGCAACAAGAGTGATCCCTATACCAAGGAAGGCAAGGAAGGATGAAGAGCATATGGAATCCGTCCGGCTCAGCGCGTGGCAGTTTCACTTGTTGACGCAAGTCTATGTCATCGGCACTGCGTTTATTTTGCTCCCCGGCCCAATCATGGCGAGCGCAAAACAATATGGTTGGGTAGTTGTCATTTGGGCGACCTTGTATGGGCTAGTGCTTGCTTTCGGTTACTCGTACCTTGCCAAGTTGTATCCAGGAAAGACACTTGTCGAGATCGCTTTGCAGGCATTCGGCAAGTGGGCCGGCGGCCTCGTCTCGTTACTGTATATCGTCTTTTTCATCCAAATGGCATCGTGGGTAACCGGCAACCTTGGCGATTTCATGCATATTAACCTCATGCCACGCACACCTATTTCTGTATTCCATATCATGATATTGCTCGTCAGTGCGTACACAGTGTCGAAGGGGATCGAATCAATCGCCATGGTGAACGAACTTCTGGTGCCTTACCTCTATTTAGCGTTCTGGGTTCCGATAGTCATCATGCTGCGGGAGTGGAATTGGCATCATTTTCACGTCGCCTACCCATTCCAACTGAGCGACGTAGTTATTCAAACCCGATACGTGTTGGCGTTCCCCTTTATGGAGACGGTGGCATTCTTGATGATTATTCCGTTCGTGCAGTCGAAAGTGAAAATCGCGTTTATTACGGGAATCGCTGTCGCAGGTGCAATGTTGACCGCTTGCGTTTTTATTTCGATTGGGGTTCTAGGCGTATTTCGCGGCCAGCAATTGGTTTATCCAATATTTTCGATGTTCCGCGAAATGAGATTTACCGGCTTCATCGAGCATTTGGAAGCGATTCTGGCAGTGAATATCGTGCTGGTAGTATGTATTAAGCTGTGTATACTATTCTATTGCGCCGTATTAGGCGTCTGCCAGCTGTTCAAAATTGAGAGGCGAAACATCGTCATTTATCCGATGGTGTGGATCATTTCTGCGTATTCGCTGCTGTTTATGAATATCATCGAAAATCTCGATTGGATGAAAAAATATTTGTTCGAATACTACTCCTTATTCGCCGTGGCTTTTCCCATTCTCTTCATCGTTGCGGCCAAATGGAGAGATAACGGTCGGCGAATGAAGAAGGTCGGCTCTGCATGACGATTCTGGCCGCCATCTATGCCCTAACCATCGGAATCGGTTATGCGATGCGAAAATTCGGCACTTACAACGGCAAAGAGACTACAGTTTTCCTATCAATCGCAACTATCGGAGCCGTTTTGTGGCTCAGTATCTTTCTGCGTCATCCGCTAGATTTGAATGATGCGATCGCCTTCATCATCGAGCGGGTCCTGCCTTAAATCCACTTTATTTCTTCGGGATGAGAGAAATGACTGAGTGAGGCGTAGGCGCGATGCCTGAAAATTAAATTCGTCAAATTATTATTTTACGTAATAAACCCCAAAGATGAGGATTCTTGTTGTTGAACGTCAGTAACATCTACCGATAAATGACAAGAATCTGTGATATATTCCGTAAGGGTCCGAATTATCCTGCCCGGTAACGGAAAGCCCTACGGTAAATATTTATAATGTGGCTTTATCGGCAATCGGACAATATTCTACCTTCCCATGATTAGCTCCTTATCCTCTTCATTTTCTCAATCAAATCCATTGTAATAAGCTAAAAATTGCTCTTTATTTTTCTCCATGCTGCCGCAGTATGCTTGCAAGATTCTCACTCATCGCTACTCATCCTCCTAATATAGGGATCTTTGAACGTAGATCAAAGTCTCTCATTTTTCGTGATTCTTCCTTTTTATTGTAGTAAATTGAAACGTAAGCTCCAAATTATGGGACTTAAGCTTTCCCTTTCCTTTTCAAATATTATTGATAACCCACATACGCAAGCGTCAAAATAATAGCTGCGATAATTAATGGTTTAATGTATGGACCTGCTTTTTCATCAATCGTTTGCTCTGCTACATCAATGATGCTTGCTGATAAATAAATATTTGCTGTACTTCTCCAAGAAGGGTCTGCCTCCGTAGCGTCCGATCCTATAGAGCACAATTTGTGCTAATGTCCCGCCGAGACGCTTGGATTTCTATCTTCCTCGCAACCCTGATAAAAGTGGCTAGGAAAAATCATAATATTGAAATGAACTTAAAAGAGATAACGACAATTGAAGAGTGGAACGGGGTATTGGCTAAGTCGTCAGTACGCGGACTATGAAGATTATTTAAAGAGTAATACGAATCAATATTTGATTATTCTCGTGAAAGTTATCGAATCACGCCCTGTATCCAACCAAATTGCTGAGGATATACATGTGAAGCACGAATCCCCGCAAATGATTTATATTCAAAATAAATCGAAAGCGCATATGACAGCAGTACTTGAATAACGGAAGTATGATAGCGTCGAATAAATGAAGATATTTTTTTTGGAGTTGACAATCCAAAAACGGTTTGTTAGTATGAGCTTCTGAGAATGGATTAAACACTCCATAAAATGAAGGTGGACAGGATACATGATTTCGAATCAATCTACAGCACTTATTACAGGAGGAACATTGTTGATCAACTATCCTGCCCGTTAGCGTAAAGAATAGCTACCTCTTGGTAGCCATTCGCTTTTGAACTATCGTTCCCCGTTAGTATTTACGACATGATAGACCTTGACTTTAACGTAGCGACTTGAATGCGGCGCGGAGTTCTTCAGTGAAAAGCTCTGGCTGCTCCCATACCGGGAAGTGTCCGCCCTTGTCGAGCTTGTTGTAATACATGAGTTGGGATACGCCCGCTCTACCTAACTCTTCGGTGCTTGATAGAGCTCGTCAGGAAAGACGCTCACGGGAACCGGGATGGAGACGCCCTTGACGTTGAAAAAGGGTACTTGTTTTCCCAGTAGAGACGAGCCTAAGAAATCGCCGTGTTCGTCAGCCAGTAAAGCGTGATGTTGTCGAGGACATCGTCTCGCGTAAGACCTCCGGGGTGTCCGGCAAAGGCCTGAGAGATCAGCTCCAGACTAACAATCGGGAAACCGAGCAAGATAATACAAGTTGTCATTAATAAGAAAAGGAGAGATTTTAATTGAAAACAATTCTTTTTAACGAATTGGCTTTTATCAGAACTCAAACACTAAAAGCGATGGAGGGCCTAACAGAGGAGATGGCGGATCGAATTCCGGACGGTTTCCGCAACAACATCCGTTGGCATCTTGGTCATATCTATTTGGTTACAGATTTCTTAGCGTTGTCACAATTGAAACTTCCGATGAATCTGCCGGAAAAATTTCCTGATCTTTTTGGTACCGGAAAATCGCCGTTGGACGAAGACGCTCACTTATTCCCATTGCCAACATTGCCAGAATTGAAGGAGTTGTTGGCTGGACAAATCGAAAGAATTCGCCAAATTTTACCGGTTGATCGTTTGAACGAAACTGTATCTACTATTACAACATCAGGTGGAAATGACCTGGTTACTCCGGAGCAAGCACTTGTTTATAACCTGTATCATGAAGGAATGCATTTCTCGACTCTATCCTTGTATAAAAGAATGTTATCCAAATAAGATTAGGTATCACAATTAATTTTGCTTCCACGAAACTGACAAGGGCGTACCCTTCGAAGCATGGAAGCAGCCAGAGTATCTTACTGCAGAACTTCGCACAGCGTTTAAATCACTGCGTTAAGATAAATCAGGTGTAATGTGCCCACACGGGCGTTGGGCATGCGGAGCATATGGGAAAGGGGCTTATTGAAATGAACTGGAAAGAGATAACGACAATTGAAGAGTGGAACGGGGTATTGGATAAGTCGTCAGAACGCGGACAGATGATTTTGAAACATAGTACGAGTTGCCCAGTTAGCGCCAATGCGCTTCGTGAATATGAAGATTATTTAAAGAGTAATCCGAATCAAAATGTTGATTACAATCTTGTGAAAGTTATCGAATCACGCCCTGTATCCAACCAAATTGCTGAGGATATAAATGTGAAGCACGAATCCCCGCAAATGATTTATATTCAAAATAAATCTAAATATTGGGCTACTTCCCACTGGTCAGTTACGAAAGCGCATTTGACAGCAGTACTTGAATAACGGAAGTATGATAGCGTCGAATAAATGAAAATAAAAAATGGAGTTAACAATCTAAAAACAGTTTATTAGTATGAGCTTCGGAGAATGGTTTAAACACTCGATAAAATGATGGGAGACAGGATAACATGAATTCGAATCAATCAACAGCACTTATTACAGGTGGAACAAGCGGTATCGGCCGGGCAGTTGCGAATCAGCTTGCCGCGCAAGGCATCCACGTCGTGGTTGCGGGGCGCAATGCGGACCGTGGCGAGCAGACGGTTGCGGCCATTCGCGCAGCAGGAGGAAAGGCGGATTTCGTGAAGACGGATCTTCGCGACGCGTCGAGCGCAAGAAGCCTCGCGAAGCGCGCAGTCGAACTGGGTAACGGCCGAGTCGACATTCTTGTAAACAATGCAGGAATCTTCCCGTTGGGACCGACGCATGAAACAACGGAGGATGATTTTGAACGCACGTACGCACTGAACGTCAAAGCACCATATTTTCTAGTCGCCGAACTGGCTCCGCTGATGGCGGAAAGTGGCAAGGGGGCAATCGTCAATATATCGACGATGCTCGCCGATTACGGAATGTCTGGTATGAGTCTTTACGGTTCGAGCAAAGCAGCTATCAACCTGCTTACCAAAGCGTGGGCGGCCGAATACGGCCCAAGCGGTGTCCGTGTCAATACCGTCAGCCCAGGACCTACGCGCACGGAAGGAACTGATGCAATGGGCGAAGGTCTTGATCAACTTGCTGCCCAAGCACCGGCAGGCCGTCCTGCTTCAGCGGATGAGATTGCCGAGGCCGTCGTCTTCCTCGCGACGGATCGTGCCAGCTTCATTCATGGCGCAAACCTTGCCGTCGACGGTGGACAAACCGCTGTTTAATTATTGACAGTCTCTCAGTTTTTTTCAAAGTTAAACCGAACCAGGAAACGACATCATGTAAGATCTCTCATCCAAGTTCAGAAAAGGGGCGTGTCTTTAGATCTCATGACGATCTGAAGACACACCCTTTTTTTAGGACATAAGAAAGCAAACACGGAAAATCAGATTCGGTTAACGGTCGTACCGAAAACGAGTAGAATCAACCAAGAGATTTTGCTTGTGAAAAGAATGAACGAGAAATCAAAGCGGATCGTAATTGAATTCAAGGAGCGATTAGATGCTTCACAGGGAACTACCGATGGATAAGCGCCTAATCTACTGGTTTTTGAAATTAGTCCTAACGAAGGCATTACGCTTCAATTAAATACGAGGGATCTGCAGGACAAAGGAGGATATAAATCCATTCAACTCGACTTCCATGAGAGTTCGACATAGTTCAATCCGCCTAGCACCGCTGAATCGCGGTAACGTTCTACCAAGCGATCAACAGGTTCTATCCCGTTCGGAAGAGAAACCACCTTCGCGCACGGCACATCAAAAGTTTTTTTATGGATTGTAAATTCCATTTTTGTTATACTACATGCATGGAAAATATAATGGATGTCAAAACACAAGAGCAGCGGCTGACGAAAAAGGGAAAAGAGACACGCGCTCGTATCGTCGCCGCCGCGGCCAAATTAATGTTTGATCGCGGAGTTGCCGGTACAAGCGTGGAAGATGTGCAGCGGGAGGCCAAGGTCAGCGCCTCCCAGCTGTACCACTATTTCAAGGAGAAGCGCGAACTCGTATTGGCGGTCATTGTGTATCAGACCGAACAGGTGCTGGATGCCCAGGAGCCTCTGTTGAGTCATTTGGACAGCATGGAGGCGCTTCGAATGTGGCGCGATGCGATTGTGAAGCTTCAGATTGAACGGCAATACCAAGGAGGCTGTTCGATTGGCTCGCTTGCCAGTGCACTGGCGGATACAGATCCGGCAGCTCGTAGCGAGCTCGCAGCCGGATTTATGCAGTGGGAGATCGCTATTCGTAGAGGACTTCGCGCTATGTATGACCGGGGAGAGCTGAGACCCGATGCGGATCCGGACAATCTCGCGCTGGCGCTACTGACTGCGCTTCAGGGAGGCCTTCTTCTTACTCAGGTTCGAAAGGAGACGAGCCCGCTCGAAGCGGTAATGGACGTCATACTCGCGCATATCCGTACGTTCATCGTCTGATGTGCCGCCAGATTAGAAGGTAGGATAATCTCAAGAAAGCAAGTTGTTTTTAGCCTGTGGTTTGATTTTGACCCAGGCTTTTTATTATGGTCGTGTTATATACTGTCCAGGATAAATGCAATCACTTTGTTCAAATCAAGCGGATAGTGCACAAGAATGGCTTCCCACAAAATGCAACCCAGCGTGAAATGGGTTCGCCAATTCGAAATTTTCATTTATTTCATGTCGGATGACAAGAATATGTTCCGATTAATTACCGCGTAAATCGCGGTTTTTTTGTTTTATCGGTACATATTCTTGGCAATGTGCAATGTCAAGAATATGTACCGAATGCCGAAATAGGCCAAGAATGTATACCGAATGCCGATGAGCTATTTATCAAGTGTTTGGCTTATTTCACAATAAAATCAAGACTCGGCCTTTGTTCTGCTGGACATTAAGCTCTAACGGGTACCGATTTCTCAATGAACATAAGAAACGGCGGCCGACATAATGGCTGCCGTTTTCTCAACTAATGGGCAGGATAGCTTAGTCTCAATATGGAATATGTTGTGTTTGGGGAGGGGTTAAATATACGATATGAGCAGAGAGGGAGCTGGCGGTCTGAGAAAAAAGAACCCTATGATGTAGAGACCTTTATTAAAGACTTAGAACATTTAAGGATTCATTTAGGAATAGACAGATGGATTATGTGCGGACATTCTTGGGGAGCATCATAGGGGCTAGCATATACCGCCCAATATAATAGTCAGGTTAAAGCAAAAATTTACATATCGGGAACAGGAATAAATCCGGCGTGGCATGCCGATTGCACCACACAATGGACTCATTGAATATAAACTAGTAGCCTCGTACTCAATAGCTTTTAATTTGGTATTTTTAAGAATACTTGGTCATAATAAAAAAACTGCACCTCCAATTGTTATGTGTATCTAACAATTGGAGGTACAGTTCACCCATTGCTCTTTTTTATATTTGTTTCAATTGTTTGAGTATGGTTATCCAGATTCTCAAACCTGTCACCCATAGCGTCAAAGCAGACCCAAAACCGATAAAAGTAGACGTCGCAATCAGAGATACATTGCCAAGAGTGGCGTTCATTGGCAAAAAGAAAGTGATAATGCCTAAAATACAGAGCACTACACCTGTACCATAATAAAAATGTTCTCGAAACAATTGAGCTAAAGGAAAAAAATGAATACCAACAATGATAGCCATGATAGGGAAAAAGAGTTCAAAATGATTGATTATGTTACAAATCATACTTGCAATAAAGATCGCAAGACCTTCTAGACCAAAGATCAAACCAAATTTTCGATTTATTTTTTTCCAATGGTCCCTCTCTTTCGGTGTAACAGTATTGTTCATGTTACGAGCTTTACCAAAAAGCGAAATGGCTCCGATCAGTAAGATTAATGTCACAATACCCGAAAGAACAAGTAACCATGGAGATCCAAGTTCATGTGAACCTACAATACCAATACTAGCCCAAAGCGCTCCAAAAAAAGTCATGAACATTACGCCATTTGCAGATCCAAAGACAGCAGCCTTCGGCAATTTTACTAAATCACTCATATTAAGCAGACTCCTATAATCAGAATTATTTTATGCTCTCTTATAAAATAATAATTTACCTTTTTTGTATACATTCTCTCACAAAGGCTATGACCTAGAAGTGGAAGGGTCGCATCTGCATATGTGGAGTAATTAATATTGATGACGTTACCGCATATTTACTTCAATCGTCCAATGAAACAGGTCTGGAAGTGCGCCTTTTTGTATACCTGTTAAAGTCTGATAAAGTTTGTTTGACAGTTCGCCTGTCTGACCATTCTGGATAACCAGTTTTTGTCCATCCAAATTCAGTTCGCCAATCGGAGAAATGACTGCCGCCGTACCCGTTCCGAATGCTTCTTCCAATGTTCCTTCCAGGCCGGCCTCAAACACTTCCTCAATTGAGATAACCCTCGCGACTACCGGGATGTTAGCGCTAGCGTATTGACGACCCCCCTTGATTTTGAAAATCACATTCAAGCTGCCCACTTCTTCGGTATATTTGTGATGCACGCCATCCAACCATAAATCTTGAGCATAACCACTTTGCTTGGCATCTCCCTGTGCTTTGAGGCTTGCTGCAAAATTGGCTGCTGTCTTGGCTTCGCCCACACCCCCGATGACAGCTCGAACAAACGTTGATTCCACAAAGATTTTCACAGGATTCAATCCCTCTGCGTAATAGGGGCCAACAGGTGACATGATGATAAACTGAAAATGTGAGGATGGCGATGCGATCAACGTAGGCTGAGTCGCGATCACAAAAGGGCGAATGTACAGGGAGGTTCCGGACCCACTCGGAATCCAGTCCTGATCAATGGAGATCAGTTGTTTCAGTGCATCGAGCGCGAATCTCTCGTTGATCGGAGGAATGCTGATTCGCTCGTTAGAACGGTTTAATCGCTGCATATTTTTTTGTGGACTAAATAGAAGAATTCGACTATCTTCGGTTTTGTAGGCTTTCAATCCTTCAAAAACAGTTTGCCCATAATGAAATACTTTGGCAGCGGGATCCATAACAAGCGGTTGATAAGGAACTATCCGCGCATATGCCAGCCATTCTTTGTCGTGTAATCCATCATAAACATATGATCCGTAAAATGAATCCCAAATCCAAGTTGATCCTGTTCCGGTTTTGTTTGACTGGCTGATCTCCGTTCCATTTGTATATCCAAATACTGTTTCATCCTGATAATCTCTCCTTCACTTAGCCGCTTTATGAAACCCTACATTTTGTACGTTGAATGGTTTTAGTCGTACAATGTGTTAGCTGCCACCTTTGATTTTTGATGAAGTATGGAATTAATACATTTAATATTTGAATTCTACCATATCATCGAATATCGCGAAAATATCCATTTTATTACATTGGCATACCTTTAAGGTATGGTTGATGGTGGGGAAGTTATGTATATACGTCAGTTAAATCATTACCCTATTTTTGATTGAGAAGGAGCATTGAAAATCAGTTTACAATTTTGGAGCAATCCTAATTTATAATCCTGGGATAAGATTCACCACTTACGAAGCGCGATGATAAAAGATGCTAGGGCAGCGAGTGAGGCTATATTCCGCACATGATCCGCATCATAGGTAAAAATGTGGGCATTCCGCTAACGGGAAACGATAGTTGAATATCATACATGGATGAGCAGGCGCTGCGGTGGCCTGCTCATTTTATTAAGCTAACGGGCAGTTTAATCCTTTTAATTGATACTAAGGAAGGTGAAAGCTATAAATTCAAGAAGTAGTATATAGAAATAATCACTTTGGGAGTGAAATGTTTGGAAGTTAAATATCGTATCAAAGATAGTGTACTTGCAACGAACCTTGATAAAGAATATGGGATACAAGTTGAAAGTATACACTTCATTCCTTTGGGGAATTCAGCTTACTCTTATTGGGTGAATTGTGTTAATGAAGAAAGATATTATCTTAAATTATTTGACAATCAAAATGAAAGTCAAAGAAACGGTATTGAGCGTCTTCAATATTACTTACATTTAACTTGGAAAATGTATCATCAAGGACTCTTTCGGAATGTCACACATCCGATAAAGAATCAGAAAGGAATCTTTAAAACATCATTCAATGATATTACGGTCGTATTATTTAATTATATAGAAGGGGAGTCTTTGGCTGACGCATACCCGTTCTCAAAGGAAATTCTTGAAAACATTGCTAAGTCCGTGGCTTCAATTCAGTTGATTACACCTTTAATTGACAAAGCGATGCTTGTGACAGAAACATTTGATATTTCCTTTGAGTCAGACCTTGAGAAATGTATAGCCACGTTAGAAAGTAAAATAACATTTAATAACCCAATTAAACAGTCTTTACGAGAGCATGTATTGGCAATGAAAGAGCAGATCATTCTCCTGTTGAATCGTGTACGTAAACTTCGCGACGTAGCATTGGCCGATACTAAAGAAAAAGTGTTGTGTCACGGAGATATCTGGGGAGGAAATTTAATTCACCATGAAAATGAGTTGTATTTTATTGACTGGGAAACTGCAATAATTGCACCACCAGAATTCGAAATGATTGGCTATATAGGTGAGGAGTTCAATGTTTTCTTCTCTGCTTACGAAAGGCATCTAGGCAAATCTATAACTGTAAATCTGGACTTATTACGATTCTACTCATATCGCCACCATCTAAGAAATTTAACCCACTGGTTAATTAATATTCTATATAGAAACACAGAAGAGGCCCAGGATAAGAATGATTTGGAAATGATTTTATATCATTGCATGAACCGATGGGATAGTATTGAACCGAGAGTTAGGGCCGTAGAAACCATCTTGCAGAAACGAATATAACACAATTTTGATTCAACTAACGGGCAGTTTAACGTAGAAAAGTCACTTACAGGTTAATTCAAACTATGGTAAGATTATCACATAAATATTTCCAACATTATGCAGTCAAAGTGTGAATAGTCACGACATAAAGGAGTCCCAGTTTGCTTGGAAAATGTGTGGAGACGGGCTCAGTTGCACATTCAGGATTGCTTAATTTAAAACTGTAAACCTTTATTGGAGGACAATAACGATGATGATTGAATACATAACCCACTGCTATAATACTGTGCCCTTTAGAAGTTTATCTGCACTATCAAAGCCTGAAGCTCTAAAAGTAATGGAGGATTTGTGTGACGACAATGCATTTTTTGAAAGATTTAAGGAACCACTGCAATATTGGGAAAGCCGGTTAGAAACAGAAGCCTGGTTGAGAGCTGGATTCATCCAGAAAGGTGGTAAGCTTAAAGATGAATATCCTTTGTATTCGGTCCTTGGTTCAGCAACTTGGATAGAAAATTATTCATTATCTACTGGTATAGCTGTCGATATGCTCCAAATCCCTCTTTCATTATTTAATGAGAATGATATAAGTTTCACATTTCCGGACAGTATGGTTTCATACTGGATAGCAAGAGATAAACCAGAAGCATTTTACCACCCCAGTTATCATGGGCAAGTCTTCACATTGACAGAAATAAGGTCACTAATTACAAATGAGATAATGGATGGTATAGAATCAATGCACCCGGAAGGTACAATACCATACATCGAAGCACAGATTTGGAATCATGAAATTGCGATGAATTATTATACTGAAAAGATTAGTTCCGAAATGTAAGTGGTTCGGATTCCAGGGCATCGGGATACATCAGTTAATCTTATATGATTAAGCTAACGGGAAACGATAGTGGAATGAACATTCGATCGGACGATTCATATTCATGCCCGGGTCGGCTATGCGAATGGCCCGCAACGGCAAACGTGATTTGCAATCCGCACAAATGCGTGGTTACAACTTAGTTTTGTATAAATGAACGTTAGTTTTATGCATCGTTTTTCGTTCAGGGTGAAGGTTACAATAGAGTCATATCTAATCCAAAATGAGAGGAATATGATGATGACACATAACAATATACCGATACCGGAGCCCCGAATCGCACATTTTGAGCAGTTGGGCTTCGGAATGTTTATTCATTGGGGCTTATATTCACAGCTAGGACAAGGCGAATGGATTCAACATCTGGGCAACATCCCGATGCTGGAATATGTGAAGCTGCAGGAAACGTTCGCCGCTGCTGACTTTGATGCCAAAGAAATCGCACGCATCGCCAAAAGATCCGGCATGAAATACATTACGATTACAACCCGCCATCACGACGGCTTCTCCTTGTACGACACACGGGGGCTGAACGAATACGACGCACCGCACAGCCCAGCTGGTCGCGACCTGATCGCCGAATTCGTTACGGCCTGCCGTGAGGAAGATTTGCTGCCGATGCTGTACCACACGACACTGGATTGGCATGAGGAAAGCTTCGAGAACGATTTCGAAACCTATCTCGAATACTTATACAAGTCCGTTGAAATCTTATGTACCCATTACGGGAAAATCGGTGGATTATGGTTTGACGGCAACTGGAGCAAACCGGACGCAGACTGGAAGCTTGACGAGCTGTACAGCATGATTCGCCGACTTCAGCCAGACGCGCTCATTATCAACAACACGGGGTTGGATCAACGCGGAGCGACGGGGCACCCGGAAATCGATAGCGTGACTTATGAACAAGGGCATCCTGAGCCGATGAACCGGGAAGGCATGGCGAAATACGTTGCGGCCGAAATGTGTGAAACGATCAACGATCATTGGGGCATCGGCAACATCGATTTTGCGTACAAATCAGTGCCGTATTTGATCGAGAGTTTGTGCGCCTGCCGCAAAGTGGGGGCGAATTATTTGTTGAACGTGGGGCCGACAGCAACAGGCCGGATTATGCCGATTCAGCGGCATATGATGGAGACGATCGGCGAGTGGATTGCACTCCACAGCAAGCCGATCTACGAAGGCAAACCAAGCGACGTGAAGGGCGAAGGGAGCAACTTCGTTCTGGAAACGTTGGACGGCAAGCTGTATGCATTCATCTACAATTTGAAAATTAGCGGCCACGAAAATGTAACCGTTGGCGGCGGCGGAGCTGGGGATAAAACCTTCACGGGACTCTCGCGCAAAATCAGTTCGATTCGTTGGCTCGACAATGGAGAAAAGCTGCCATTCAAGCAGGATGAAACTGCTGGATCATTTACCTTCAACGCAACGGGGTATCCGTACGGGATTAATCTGGTCGTGCGGGTAGCGGAAATCGAAGCTGAATCCATATAAAATAACGAGAATGTCCGATTCGCGAACCTGTGGGTCGAAAAGCTTTATTATAAAAAACGGGAGATTTCAACAATGAAGCGTAAATTAACCTTTCGCGAGGACGGCACGTTCAAAATCGTACAATTTTCCGATACGGAACTGTTAGATGAATTCGATTATGATCCGGAAACGCCGGAATACGACGCCGCAACACTGAGTACGATGGAAACGATCATTCTCACCGAGCAACCGGATTTGGTGGTATTTGCGGGGGATGTGATCGCGAGCAATCGGGCGAAGGATCCGATCAAGTCGATGCGCGATGCTGTATCCGTTGTAGAACGACTTGGCGTCAGTTGGGCGGCTGTGTTCGGTAATCACGATTCCGAAGGGGTCGTGCCGCGTAAAGCGATGCATGAAGAGCAGTTGAAGCATCCTTACAACGTTGCACTTGCAGATCCGGAAGACGTAAGTGGAGCAGGCAATTACGTCTTGACGGTCACGGATGAAAGCGGAAAACCAGCTGCAGCGCATTATTTTCTCGATAGCGGAGATTATCCTGCCCATGGCAGCAGAGTCGGAGGTTACGCGTGGATTAGGCGCGACCAGATCGATTGGTATACAAAACAGTCGCGCGAGCTGACGCTGCACAATGGCGGCAAACCTTTGCCAGCGCTTGCTTTCTTCCATATTCCGCTGCCGGAGTATAACGAGGTGTGGGATTTCCACGTTTGCCGCGGCTACCGGTATGACGGTTATTGTGCGAGTCCGCAGATTAATTCGGGCTTTTTCACGGCGATGGTGGAAATGGGTGATGTGATGGGGACATTCGTCGGCCACGACCATGCCAATGACTTCGTCGGAGAGCTGCACGGAATCAAGCTTTGTTACGGACGATCGACCCGGTATGTGAGCTTTATTGATGGGGTAAGAAACGACCGTATGCCCGTTGGTGCTCGCGTTATTCAACTGAAGGCGGGCGAGCGGAAGTTCGATACTTGGATTCGCGATTTTGAGGGCAATGTGGTCTTGGAGCAACCGGAGCATTTGCCGGAAGGCCGCAAAGCGTAATGTTTGGCTAAGGAGGACGAGGGCCATGCAGGATAAGGGAGTGTCGCAATCCGCGCCAGCAATGATCCAATTCGGCATTTTTGCCGATTTGCATCAGGATATTATGCATGACGGCGAACAAAGGTTGCAGCAATTTATAAATCGTATGAATGGAGAACAGATCGATTTTATCGTCCAACTGGGTTATTTGTTTCAACCGAAGTCGGAGAAAAGACAACACGATTACTAGCATATTACGCACCAATAAGCTTCTAAATGATCACATTTCATTAAACTAACGGGACACGATAGTTGAATTCAAAACGATAGCAACTGGTCAAAGGAGCGGTTGCTTTTTTCGTTTAACTAACAGGCAGGATAGCGGTTAAAGCTGTCGAATGGTTAGGTGAGTTAGCTGATGTATTTGGATATTCCAGGTGATCATCAAAATGGAGGAGAGCGGATGAAGAAGCTACGTTGGGGTATTATGGGGTGCGCCCAAATTGCCGCAAAGGCGTTTATTCCGTCTGTCCAGGCCTCGGACATTCATGAGATCGCCGCTGTTGCAAGCCGTGATGAAACAAGAGCTCGGGCGTTTGCGGACGCTCACGGCATACCGAATGCCTACGGCAGCTATATGGAGCTGCTTGCCGATCCGAACGTCGATGCGGTCTATATGCCTCTGCCAAATCATATGCACCATGAATGGACGATCCACGCCGCTCGGGCAGGCAAACACGTGCTGGTCGAGAAGCCGATGTCGCTGTCGGAGCGCGATGCGGTAAAGATGGTCGAGGCATGCGAACAGTTCGGCGTTCACTTTCAGGAGAACATTATGTACCGCTGCCATCCGCGCTATGACCGGGTCAAGGAAATTATCTGTTCTGGCGAGATTGGTATGGTTAGGGCCGTTCACGGCGTCTTTACGTCAGACCGTACCGCCATGGAGCGCGATATCCGGTTCCGTCAGGAGATGGGTGGCGGCAGTCTGTACGACATCGGCTGTTACTTGCTCAGCGCCGCCCGCTATGTACTGCAGGCGGAGCCGGTGGCCACGACAGTGCAGGCGTTTTTTTCACCGGAGCATGATAGCGTTGATATGATGGCCGCCGGCCTCGTCGAATTTCCGGGTAACGTGGCAATGACGTTCCAGTGTAGCTTATGGGCGGACTTCGCCAATACGCTGGAAATCCGGGGCACGCACGGCACGATCCGGCTGCCGTCGGCATTCACGCTGCGTGGCGACCTGAGCCCCGACATTGAGGTCACTGTGAGCGGCGAGATGCGGACGGAGCCGTTCGATCGCGGCAACCAGCAGTTATTGCTGCTGAACCGATTCGCGGGGGCGGTGCTTCACGGAAAGTCGGAGCCGTTCAGCCCATGGGACGGCGTACGAACCATAAAAGTAATCGAGGCATGCCTTGCATCCGCGCGCGAACAGAGACGGGTGGCAATCGAACCTCTTGAAGGAGGCGCCTGAGTGGCGTCTCCTTTATATTTTCCTGGACATGCTCAGCTGTTCAAGGAGATGACGGCGAAAGGACACTAACGGAGAAAAGATAGAAAGACTGAGTAAATGACGGGGAACTATAGTTTAATAATCACCAAGACGAGGCTGACGATATATAACGGCAGCCTCGTTGAGTTAATGGGTAGATTAGTTTAATAAAGCTAGTAAAAAATCGAGTGTCTTGAAGGGATTATTTATTCACAACCATAATGTTACAAATACATCAAATTCTGATGTAATGGTTATATGAGTTATGATCTTCATATTACTAAGGTGGAGCATTGGATAAATAGTGAAAAAAAACCTATAAAGGATGAAGACCTAGAGAAGGTTTCTGATCTCTTAGACACATATAAGGGAGTACCTTTTCTGCCTCAAGGTGGTAGGCTTATTATAAGTGGTGCTGACGAAGGGAAACGATAGTTGTATAAAGACACGACGGCAGCCTATCAAATGATGATAGGCTGCCGTTTTCTCAAGTAGCTGGAATTATCGTTAATAACTCAAACAGATGATATAAAATAAAATTGGGATTTAATAGGAAAATAGAGAGGGAGGGACGTTTTTTTGTTTAACAATCATGTTGGAACTGCAGCATCGTTGAAATATCCGTTTGATTGTCTTACAGATTTGATATTTGTCACTGAAGAAGAGATTATACCAGCGGATATTATCCTGGTTCCTGGTGGGAGTCATACTAAACCAATGAAAATTGCATCGGAGTTATTCCATTCAGGGATGGCAAGTTACATATTACCTTCAGGTGGCTATAATGTGAAAATCGAAAAAACAGAATGGGAGTTTCAAAAGGAGATTGGCATATCTTTAGGCGTCCCGGAAGATAGAATACTTAAAGAAGATCAAGCGAAAAACACATTCGATAATGCAAAAAATTCCTGGAATGTTATCATGGAGCAGCAAATTGAAGTAAGACGTGCCATATTAGTTTGTAAGTCCTTTTTCTCAAGGAGGGCACTGATGACTTATCAAACCGTATTCCCTCCGAACGTAACCTTCCAAATTAAGCAAGACGATTTACGTTATAACAGAGAAAACTGGTTTCTTGATGAAGTTGGAATAAAAACAGTTCTCACAGAAGCTGAAAAAGTAACGAAATATTTTGGACATCATATTCCTAACTGGGTCCGTCAGAAGGAACAGGTATTAAGCTAACGGGACACGATAGTTCAATAATAAAAGGGCTGCTGAGAGGTAGCCCTTTGTTCAACTAACGGGCAGAATAGTTTAAGATCAAACGCGGTGAACCGTACCATAAGTAGGGACAAGTTTTTTGGGCTGCAAAGCCTTCCATCTGATCGTCTGTCCGGAGCAATAGCGACGTGGTTGTTGAATTTTGAGACGGGCGGCAAGTTAAGAATCGATCATAGACCGATAAATTAAAACGCTCTGAAATTACGTTTATGCAGAATGTTCTTTGCGCATTCAAAGCCCAACCCTGAATTTACTCCCGTAATAATGACTGTTTGAATAAGGATTCTCCTCTTCCAACCTAATTCATATTTTTAAAAAAATACATGGACTACCCCTATCTTAGCACTTGTTGTTAGGCTGACATTTCCATGCAATGCCAGCCTGGCTTCCTTTACTCGGCTTCCCCGGCAAGGGTAAAGCGTTCATTGATATGCCGCGGCTGTTCGATTTCATCTATCACCGCAATGGCAAGGTCTGCGTAGCTGATGTAGCTTTGACCGCTGCTGTTTGAGACAAGATGATCTTTTCCCGTTTTGTAAGAACCCGTTCTTTTTCCTTTCGGGTCAAAATAAGCAGCCGGACTGAGATAAGTCCATGTGATTGTGTGGGTATTTTGCAATTCCTCAAGCTGCTTAGCCGCATTGACGGCCGTTGGAATAATGGCAGCTGGGAAATCAGGCGTGTCCATCAGTTTTGTTGTACTTTCTTCATCAACAAAGAGGCTACCGGCGCCTCCCACAACGATCAACTTTGTATTGGGGGCTTCTGCAAGTGCCTGAATCAAGACTTTCCCCGATTCAATGTACAGATGTTCTTCCCCAAACGGTGCTGCATAGGTGCTTACCACAACGTCAAGGTCTTTAAGATCGGATGCCGTAAGAGTAAAAACATCCTTTTCAATCACCCGGACGTTGGGTTTAGTAATTTTTGAGGCATTTCTCACTAATGCGGTGACGGTATGTCCTCTGTTCAAAGCTTCCTCCATTATAAGATTTCCGGTTTTCCCGTTTGCGCCAATAATTCCGATGTTCATTGTCTATTCCTCCATTGTAGTGATTGATATTGATTAAAGTCATATACTATACTAAAGTATGGGTTCTACTTTTGGTAGTAGTCATTATTTTGTGATATAGTCTTATAAATATGACCATCAGGAAGGGAGAGGGCTAGATGTGGCAAGATCGTCATTTCAGGGTGAAATTCCCGTCGAACAAATTGAGGTTTGCCCAGTAACGGATACGCAAAACATCATCGCCGGTAAATGGAAGATCATTATTCTGTGGCATTTAAGAGAGACCAGGCGATTCGGTGAGCTGCAGCGGCTAGTGCCGGGAATTTCAAAAGGCATCCTGACCAGTCAACTGAGGGAGCTGGAAAGGGACCAAATGGTGCATCGAAAAGTTTATCAGGAGGTTCCGCCGAAAGTGGAATATTCCCTGACGAGTGCTGGACATAGCTTTATTCCCATACTGGAGAGTATGGGCGAGTGGGGCAAGAAGTATCATAAGAAGGGATAGCCGCTGCCAGCGGCTTTTTTTTGGCGGGATCGTTGTTGTCCAAGCGGTATGAATCCGGCGGAATACCAAGGATCCGAAATCTTACGAAATGAGAGTAAGGATGTAACATCGCATGCCTATAAAAGCGAGATGTGGATACCTGTTAAGAAAAAAGACTGAATGATAAGACTGGCCATCCCTAAAGGGTAGCCCTAAAACTTGCCGTTACAGATAACGCGGTGAACCGTATCATAAATAACCGCTATGCTAACGGGACACTATTGTTGAACAATCAAGAAGCAGTTTGCTACGGCAGCTGCTCTTTTTCTTTATTAAGCTAACGAGCAGGATAGTTTAAGATGTTTTGAAACTTACTCCCACTGATATGCGTCTTAATTATGTATGTAAATATTTAGAAACACTGCTTTTACAATAATGTTAATTGGGCAGCAAAAAATGTATTTGATTCAATGATGATTGTTAAAGCATTTTTATGGAGTATTTATAAATGTAAAAGAGGCGGGGGATTAATTCTGTGATATGGTGTTACGTATGAGAAAAACTATATTATTTTTTCTTGTATTCGTCTTAGCATGCTTATTTATGATATTTATGTACATGAGACACTTCTCGCTCATTAAAACTCTGGTATGTATAGTTGTAATTACTTTTTTAACTGCTTTTATATCCAAGAAACTTAATCATACAGATATATTAGTTATTTTGGCTTCTATACTAACGGCATATTTAGTTTCAGAATGGGTTTGTGACCGTTATATTATGTTCCCACTTTAGGCAACCGCTGGGCGTTGAGATAACATGCAGTTTAGTTTTATTAGAATAAAAAGGAATTTGAGAAAGACATAGTTATAAAATTAAATGAGGGAGGGATTAAAATGAATGCAATCAGTCGTTGGATTGTTTTTATTTGTCTAGCTTTCATTACTGTTTTAATGTTCAATAAAGGATTAGATTTACGGTCTCTGGGAACAAAAGTTGATGGTGATGGAATAGGAATTTATTTTCTAGGCTTAGAAATAAATTCTCGAGTTCCAGCAGATAGGATTCCAACATATGCAGACGGCTTCTTTGTTACGAGTATGATTTCTATGTTAATAGCCATTACTATTTTTTTTTGGAAATCCTTTATAAAGTTAAAAGGTAACAAAACGACAAGTTAATTTCTGATATAGTTATTACGCTAACGGAGAACGATAGTTCAACATCGAGAGGGCTGCCACTTGGTAGCCCTTCGCTCAACTAACGGGGAACGATAGTTCATAAACACGATGAAACGGCGGCCTTCTTAAAGGTTGCCGTTTTCTCAATTTGCGGGATAGCAATTCTGAAAGACAAGGACGTCTGTCGCGAGTCAAGAACATTGTCCCATTCCCGACCGAGTGGGGTGACAATCTGGAACCGTCGTAAGTGGACCCGCATATATGGTGGTATGAGAAGAAGGGGGCTTTCCGCCACCTCTTAATCGATTGAGCGAGCTAGGATTTGCGAACAGGTAAATATGCTTTTGAAATTTTACAGGCGATACTGTAAGCGGGATTGAACACGTTGGCCACCTCATATTCAACGACTTGGCCGAGAAGCAGGCTTGCTTCATTTACCGAGAGCCCATAGTCTTCGACTAGCAAGGAGAGCATTTCTGTGGTTGCGTACTGAAGTGCTTGTTCGAGCGGTCTGACGTTGCCGATGCAAGTCAAGTGAGTGTCGGACTCCACCCTCGGCCATTTTATCGTCTTGCCCTTATGCACCCGGACGGAAAAACGGACGTCTAACGATATTTCTATGCCAGTGCCGACGATTTCGCCGCATCCCTGTGTCGCATGTCCATCGCCAAGATAAAAAAGCGCGCCTTCCGTAAACACTGGAAAATAGGTAGAGACACCGGCAACTAACGCTTTGTAGTCCATATTACCGCCGTAATTGCCGCTTGTCGCCGTTGATATGGCCTGACCTTGGGAAGGGGCTACGCCAAAACAGCCGAGAAACGGACGGACCGGCAGGTTCAGGTATTCTAAACCGGGTGTCGGCTTCTCTAACCGCGCTATACCCTGCGCTGCGTCCACCTGCCAGCGGGTTAATTCCGGAGCAGGCAATGTTCTAGCCGTCAGCGGATTGACTACGTTAGGCGCAAGCACATTGTATGTCCATCCCCAGTTCCGGTTTGGAGTCATTGATTCCAGCTTTACCTCCAACACATCACCGGGTTGCGAGCCTTCCACGTAGAAGGGACCCGTCATCGGATTTCCTCCGGGGGCAACTCTTTCTCCTATGTGATTCCATCCTCCTGCATCGATGGTAGAGGTTATAATCGTGTCGCCGTCGTTTATAACTAGTGCCGGTTCATAAGATCCAAAATTGTTGTAATACAGCTGCGGTTGAAACGTATGTATGGCCACTTCATTCACGGCCTTTCCTGAAATGTTTATAGTAATAATTCCACCAAACCTAATACATACGAGAATATATTTTGCAACTGGCCACACGAGTTGCGAGACGGGTCACAAGCAATTAAGTCCGGGGTCAGCGATTTTAATTTCGTGAATTGGTTTAACGGCAGTACGAGAGACTAACAATCTTAACATGGTAAATTATATCACTGTATACAGGAATTTGATACAGTGTAGGGAATGGGATCAAGTTCTTGTCACTAATGGGATCAAGAATGCATACCGATTGCCGGTTACAGAACTTCATTATGCTAACGGGCAGGTTAGCGTAACCTTTTATCGCAGATAGCGTCTAAATTATTACATATTCAGGATTCATAAACGAGGTGAGCTAATAATAGAATGAAAAAACGAATTTTACTTTTTGTTGGTATTATTGTTTTCGCGGCAATTATCGGTGGTATTACATTGCATAATTTTGCTAAAAATCTAGGCGAAAGTTACAATCAAATAGGTTAATGGGAAAAGAGGACTTACAAATCCTGGCGTTAAGCTAACGGGTAACGTTAGTTGAATTAAAACAGAAGAACCTCGACACAGCTTCTTGCAAGCAGTGCCCGAGGTTCTTAGTATTGGAATTGCCCTTAAGCGGCGACGTCGCGTCTCGTAAACAGTAGCCAAGCTAAGAATTGGAATACGATGTAGTAGGCGACAAGTATCATAATCGAGAACGTCAACGTCATTTCCGGTCTTAGCGGCGACGCGCCTTGCATGTATTGCGTCAGGTCGATGTTGGAGAAGAGCAAATACTTGACCCAGCTATAGCCGCTGAGAAGCGCCGATAACGTATTGCCGACCAGCATGAACAGAAGCGAGAAGGCTATGGCCATCGAAGAGCTGCGAAACGCGGACGAAATCATGAAAGCCATCGTTACGTACATGAGCATTGATACGATCGAGAAACCGTATTTCTCCAACGAATTCAAGAAATAGGAACTTTCTTGGATAACGCCGCCATCGGTAATCGATATTTTCGCTTGGCTTGTTCCTTCGAAGCCTTCGAGAATACCTCCGGCCGCGTAAGCAGACGCAAAAGTCAATATGAGCAGCAGAAGCGCGAACCCAAGCGTGGCGATGTATTTGCTGATCATAATCTTCGTGCGCGAAGCCGGACCGACAAGCAGCAGCTTGATCGTGCCCCATGTGAATTCGGCCGCAATCATATCGGCAGCGATAATGACGGTTAGAATCGTCGCTAAAATAATTAAGTATGATGATGTATCTACATAATTCCACAATGACAATTCGTTAGGATTTATATTTTGTTCCAAATAATATTCATTGAGCTTGATTTCGTTAGCGAAGTATGTTTTGTCCTCTTCCGAGAGTTCTTTGTTTTCTTGAAGTTCCTGCTGCATGTTGCTATTCCGTTCGGTCAGGTTGTTTTGCCAGTCGATCGTATTATTTTGGCTTGATTCCCACTTCATGATGCCGCTCATCAATGCGATTGTTAAAACGAGGAAGGCGATCATAAGCCATGTACGAGGACGACGATATATTTTCATATTTTCGTTTCGAATTAGATTAGACAGACTAGACAACCATCTCACCTCCAGTAATTTCCAAGAACTGTTCTTCAAGCGACTTCTGCGCCGCTTGAATGCCGAGCACGTCAATCTCCGAGCTTACAAGCAGCCTTGTAATATCGGGGATGGCAGCTTTGTCAGCCGCAATTTCGAGCTGATTGCCTTTCACCGTAATGCGGGTTGCATCGAAGATAGCGGATAGCAGCTGCTGAGCGGCAAGTAAATCGCCGACTTCGATAACGATCTTTGACTGTATCGAATCGCGAGTTTCCTGCAGCGAGCGAATATCGATGAGCTTGCCGGCTTGTATTATCGCAACCCGGTCGCACATAAGCTCCATTTCGGATAGAAGATGGGAAGAGACGATGACGGAGATGCCTTCTTCTCTCGTCAGCTTGCGCAAATAATCGCGCAGTTCTCGAATGCCCGCAGGGTCGAGCCCGTTTGTCGGCTCATCAAGGATGAGCAACGATGGACGATGCAGAATCGCTTGGGCCACGCCAAGCCGCTGCCTCATGCCGAGAGAGTAACGCTTAACCTTCTCGTGAATACGGTTCTGAAGTCCGAGAAGCTTAACGACCTCATTGATCCGTTCCTTCGTAATGCCTTTATGCCGACGGGCAAAATGAACAAGGTTTTGATAACCGGTCAAAAATTTATACATTTCCGGATTTTCAACGATCGCTCCTACATGCGTCATGGCAAGCTCGAAGTGCTCGCGGACGGATACGCCTTTAATTAGGGCCTCGCCCTTCGACATCGATATCAAGCCAACAATCATTCGTATTGTTGTCGTCTTGCCGGCACCGTTCGGTCCGAGAAATCCGAATACTTCGCCTGCGGGTATATCGAAACTAAGATTGTCGACGATCTTACGTCCGCCAATCGATTTGGTCACGTTGCGAAGCTGCAAAACGGCTTCTGTCATGCTAAAACCTCCTAGTATTATCGTACATACGAACTATACTGGAAGTTGCTTTGTCATAAAATAGACCTTTGATCAGGATTTCCCCCCTGCTTAGGTCGAGTATGAACGTTTTTCAAAGCATTTTTTAAACAAATACTTAAAAATATGCGTGATAATACAACTAAGGATTATTTACAACATAATGAGGTATCTCTCGAATTTGAACAGGAGGGTATAGGTGCACTGGTGTCGATAGCTCTATGCGGTGAACAGAATCATAAATTGAGGTTTTGATCATTACCCTGACTAGACAAAACCCGAAAGATGATCACTTTTTCTAAAGTGTCTATCTATCGGGTTGCAGTTCAGCCACGGCAGCTGCTCCTTGGTTTTATTAATCTAACGGGCAGGATAGTTGAGGATTAACCATGAATACTCCATTTTCAAACAAATGTAATGCGAAGTGAGGAGAGCTTATTTGGAAACTGATTGCTGGATTCCATTAATAAATTTTGAAGACGACGGGAAGATTTGGGTAGGGACAAAAGTAAGGTTATATAATGTGGGATTTAACGTGAAGGATAAGTCTCTTGATTATTACGACTATCTGGTGTCGAATATCTATGAAAACAAAGACTATTTCCAATTAACTAATCTCTCGCAAGGAAAAGCTGGAAATTTCATTTGTGTTATGAAAAAGGACAGTCCAAATCATTATGCTTTAGGTAAGTCTCTAAAGGAAGTGATGGAATTAGAAAATACGTATTTGCTTCTGGAATAACTAAATGCCTTCTTAGACCAACAAAATCAATCAAGTTAACGATAGTTCAACAAATAAGGAACAGTTTGCTGCGGCAGTTGCTCCTATCTTCGTTAAGCTAACGGGCAGGATAGTTCCAATATATGGTATGTTAAGGTAAGGGATTTGAATAAGGGGGGACAATGTTGAGGGAAATAAAGCATCCCGTTAAGAGTCCATCAAGGATTAGTACCATTATAGGCATGATTGCTATTATATTGAGTCAATCTATTCTTGTATTGAGATCATGGGATCAGAGAGGTGTATTCTACGCTTCGTTAACAGCGGTTGTTCTATGTTTAGTTGTACTGTTACTCGCATTGTACAGATCATTTTTCAAGAAACAAACGGAGTTATGCCTATCCAGTGAGCAAATCATATTAAATGGAAATATAATTAATTCGAGGGATATTAAAGTGATTATGACCAGAGGGTACTTTAAACCTGTTATCGGGATATTACCTTACAGGAGGAAAATCGTCCCAGCGGATATGGCATTTAGGTATTCAAAGGATGAAGATAGAGGTATCTCGGATTTAAAGAGTTGGGCAAAAATGAATAATGTAAAGATGGTCAATAAATCGTTTCAAACGTGGATATAGTTAGTAAAATGTTTAGACTGAGGCAAGATAAACTTATTTTTGTAACTGAAAAACCAATCTCGCTGGCTCTTATACTTTACCGTGTTGAGTGAGCATCATTATTTATCATCGTAGGCTCAGTAATGCCATTCAACAAACGGGAAACGTTAGCTCAATAAAACAGTGGTAGTCTAGGAATTTATTTTCTCGTCCACGACTAGCGCTGTTTTCATAGTTATGGCAAAAGTACTTTGGCACAGTAAGAACGAAATGGCCCAAATTAAGTGTAGACGCTAATGTCATGGCTTCTTTTTTCAATTCAGCACGGGAAGGGAATGACTTATTATTTTATCCTCGAAAATGGAGCTATACAGTGTATGACACCAAATACTGTCGGGTGACAAGAACATTATCTCAGTAATGGCCGCGTAGATCGCGGCTTTTTGCGTTATGGGATAAAGTTCTTGTCAAATTTCAATGACAAGAACTTGATCTCATTCCCGATAAACGTCATTGACAGCGTTATTCCCGTTCGGGAAACTCAGGTCATCATACTGCATATTGAAGTAGCTCTGGTTCACTTTCGGATCAGCCAATTCACGCTCCAATTGGAGAATGCGACAAACGGCAGCTGACCAGAAAATCAGCTGCCGTTTTCATTAAGCGAAAGCGCAGGATATCGCGGAAATAAGTGGAATTTTATATGGTAGGTATAGGTTTTAAGCATTCACGAATGGAGCGATTAGATGATCGGGAGAACCCGTAGGTGACGCGGATTCCCGTCTCGTTCGTGCTTTCTTCCGAGCCGGTATCGTGGCTGGAGGTGCCGAGGCGCTTCGAGAGCATGATTGTAAAGCAGCTGAACAAGCTGGGCGGGTATTTTCTCGGAAACGCTCATTACGGAGGAGAGCCCCTTGTTCGAGCCGGACGGATCGGATGAGGATGTGCTTCTGAGAGAGGGCGCTGCTGGACAATTACCTGGAAAGCGGTCAGCAGGAGGCCTTCCGTCAGGTGGTCGCCGAAATTTTCGATTGAAAAAATTATGCAACTACTTAAATTATGAATGAAAGAAGGTATAGAAGATGATACGTGAAATTAAAGAGCAATTCACTGAAGAGATCCTTACCGAAGCAATAAAGCGATATGACATTAATAATGACACCGTTCGTTTATTGGGCGGTTATGAAAGCTTTGTTTATGAATACCAGAAAAACAATGCATTTTTCATATTAAAAATCTCACATACAATTAGAAGATCAAGAAATAATATACGGGGTGAAATTGAATTTTTAAATTTTTTGTCGAATAAAGGACTGGCAGTTTCAAATGCTGTTCCATCGACCAGGGGTAATATGGTTGAAGAAATTGCTGCAGAAAATGGTTTGTTCCTAGCCATTTCATACGAAATGTCTCTTGGAAAAGAAGTGTCGGATGAAGATTGGAATGAATCGCTTTACGAAAAATGGGGCGAATTTCTAGGGAAAATCCATCATGCCACAAAGGGTTATGAATGGAGTAATCCGGCGTTTAAACGACAAGCCTGGGACCAAGAAGTTCAATTAAAGGCGGAGAAATACCTGCGACCTGATGATGTAATGATTTCAATTCTAAAAGAAAGATTAACAAAACTTACTTCTCTGCCCAAGTCCAAAGATACATACGGTTTGACTCATACTGATTTTCATCAAAGTAATTTTTATCTGCATAACGGAGACATTTATTTGTTCGATTTTGATGATTGCGGTTATACGTATTTCGTAAACGATATTGGGATTACATTGTATTATGCACTTTCTTATCCGTTTAAGGAATTTGAAAATAAAACGGAATATTATAAATTGTTTTTCCGCCATTTTATGAAAGGATATCTGAAGGAAAATACAATCCAAGAAGAAGAAATAGTATATTTACAAGATTCTATTAAACTTCGTCATGCATTGCTGTATATTTATTTTCATCAAGCAAACGATGTGTCAAATTTGGATGAAGAATCAATGAACTGGTTAAAAGAGCTTCAACGAGTAGCCGCTTCTGATGACCCTATGCTGCCGATTGATTTTGTTCAAGAATTTAAAAGCATTTATAATAGTATTCATTAACCTGGGAGCATCGTATTTTACTAACATGCTCGCGGCTGTAATCGAATTGGAAAAGGGTACAAGATCGGGACGAGGCCTGATACCTTACAACGAACAATCAGACCGACAAAACGTACACAAACATGAATGATAAATCCGGCAATCGAAGAGGGTTGGTTTGACATCGCTTGGCCTTTACGTTGGCGGTACCGGAGCACAGTATTCAAAGAAAAAGCAATTCGGATTTAATCCGAATTGCTTTTTTACTGCAAGAAAGGGAACTAATAAAAAGACAGAACGAAAATCGAGCTATATGGTGTATGACACTAATGTCGGATGACAAGAATATGTACCGAATGCCGAAAAAGGCCAAGAATGTATACCGATTGCTGATATGCTATTTATAAAGTGTTTGGCTTATTTCAAAATAAAATCAAGACTCGACCTTTGTTATGCTGGGCATTCAGCTCTAACGGGAAACGTTAATACAATAAAGTGATTAAACCCTTCCTTTTCAAGAGAACCTAGATTTAATAGCTTTATATTATGGGAGGATTTCTCTATGTACCTGAGCGAATTATGGAAGCTGTATGAAGTTGATAAACGGATTCAGGGATTCAGTCCGTACACTTTAAAAGCCTACTCATTGCAATTAATAATGCTGTTTGGCGATTTTGTGATCTTGAGATTGAGGAATCAACTTTGCTTGAGCTAAATTGAAATAGTTGGAGACTCATTGATTATAGTTAAAGCGATTGCTTTTCGAAATTCCATTACTATTAGTAGAAATGACATTGATGAGCTGATTAATTTGCTAGAAAGAGCAGAGCTAGAGTTCTATCCAGAGTATGCTCTATATAAAGGACTTAGAAAAATGTTTCATTAAAAATAAAATATACATTTTATCAATATATTAAAAACACATATTTCACCGAAAAGTCCTCTATTGTCCGTTCCATTTTCAATGAACTATTCGTATATTACTAGTGATGAGATGAAAGGAGCGAGATTGTGAGAATGGTGAAATATAAATTTGGGAAATTAGGGAAATATCGCTTTATGAATGGATATGGCCGCATTTCAGCATCTTTACCTGATACACGTGCAGCAACTAAATCTAATATAAATACCATGTTAAGATTATATGATTCAGTATACTTGAAGCCTGACACGGGGACTGGAGGTCATGGAATATATAAGTTAACTAAAAATGCAAAAAGATATACTTTGAGGAGCGGATCAATATCAAAACAGTTTGATTCATTAGACACCTTATTTAGGTCTCTTCACAAATTACAACTTAAAAACAAGTATGTTGCTCAAAGAGGAATTGGCTTATTGAGGCATAGTAACCGACCATTTGACATCAGGGTTATGGTGCAAAAGAACAGAAGTAAACAACTTGAGGTAACAGGTATTATTGGAAGAATGGCTAAACCTAGAAAAATCGTAACTAATTACCACAGTGGAGGTACACCGTTACCAGTAGAGATATTGCTCAAGTCACATCTAAATGGAATAAAAAGGTTGAAATATATTAAAAAAATTGAACTTTTGGGAAAAGACGCGAGCGTAGTACTCGCAAAAGGTTATCCTAAAAATAAAGCTTTCGGCGTTGATATTGCAATTGACTCTGAACTGAAACTATGGGTTTTGGAAGTTAATACTAAACCAGATATGAGCATTTTTAATACCTTGAGTAACAAAACGATGTATAGGAAAATTCTAAAGTTTTCAAAATTAAATGGATGAGCTATTAGCTTATTCATTACATAAGGAATCCATATGTCGGATGACAAGAATATGAGCGATTAATTACCGCGCAAATCGCGGTTTTTTTGTTTTATCGGTACATATTCTTGGCAATGTGCAAAAAGAAAATTAAGTAGTAACAATGACTTAACTCGATTTATAGACATCTATACAAAATACAAAGGAATCTAAATTTCAATGAAACACTAAAAAATCCTATTATATCAATCATTCGAATATGAGTTGTCAACCTATATGACTTTACTTTATCCAGTCGCTTAACGATAAACTTACAGTAAAAGATATTAAAAAGACACAAGGCTTCCGGCTTATTGGGCAGCCTGATCAACTATCGGGCAGACTCTGTTAATGACATAGTTTATAACCGTGTGCGGTAGCCTGCTCGTTTTATTAAACTAACGGGCAGGATAGTTTATATGATTCGCGAATAATTCAAATAACGAAGTTTGCAAATAAAAGCTGCAAGGACCAAAAAAAGAGGTGTTGATATGCAATCTGAAACTTTTCTTAATCCCTGGCAATCTTCAAACTTAGAAAAATTTATTCAAGAACTACAGAAAGAAATGTGTGAAAGTCATTTATTATTTGGAGCAAATCTAGAGATAGTTGCAAGAAGAAGAGACAGGGATGAATATCTCTTTAAATACATTGATGAAGAGAAATATGCTCAGGTTCATTTAACATGGCGTGGAGCCATTGAACCAGATCCGTTTTGGCCAGTAACAACCATTTATGATACCATTGAACAATGGAAAACTGAAATCATGATTCCAAACAATTTAAGATACGGATCAGAAACGGAATAAAGCAAATCCGAAATAAAAGCTATGCCCGGTAGTACCACTCTAAAGATTTACATATTACGCAGACAAACAAGAAATATCACCCCGATCCCCAGCTAACCCATTTAGACCACAGATCTTCGTTTTTCTTCAAACCAAATGATGGGAATGATAGAATGAAGATAGGAAAGAATAATGATGGAAATAGCAAGCATCGGATATTGAGCTCTATCGGTCCCCGTTACCTGAATAATTTAACGAGACTTCAACACAATCTGCGGCATATATGATTCGAGAGATTATTGTTCCGGCACACACATCTGCGTGACTCCCTCGGATCCGCCAGAAGGAGGACGAATATGACGAGGCAACGAAAGGTAAAAAGGTCCTTAATGCAGGAGTTAAAGAAAACCCTTCATTCTCTCACGAAGCCAAAACGCCTCCCCAAGAAAACCAAGAGCCGGAAAACCACTTCTACAAAGACCACGACTAAAACCAAGGCCGAAAGCAACCTAGAAATGCAGAAGAAATTAGAGCAGGATTTAACCCGGAAAATGAAGCAGGGTATGCAAAAGATTAAGCAGGAAATGGAACAAGAACTCTTGGGAAAATTGATAAGCAAGAAAGCTAAGACTACAACGAATAGTGATAAAGAAGTTTCTTCCGATGTTAAGAAAACGAATGTGCGAAAAGTCTCCAAAGGCGTGACTACAGGAAAGTCGTCTTCCAAAACTACAAAGGAAAAATTCAAACCGAAAACGGATTGTACATTACTTAAATTACTTACTTTATCCGAAAATTTAGAACGCAGAGTAGTTGTCGGCTACGAGGTTTTAGATAATAGCAGTCAGGAGATCTGGGGCATTGACATCCATGAAGGTACCAAATTAGGTAGGGCTAAAAGGATCTTGAATACTAAAGTAAAAAGCCGTAAAGTTGGTCCGGAACGACAATACTATTTAGTACATGTAACGGATGATGCTCTGTATTACTCTGATGAATACGCTAAAGCGGTCCTAGAGCGAGGAAGACTGACAATCCGGAAATATACGCCCGAATTGGCTGACGCTATCAAGAGCGCATACGATTCAGGATACAAAAACAATAGTAAATTGCCTAAACTAGGATAGATGTTGAAGGTTACATAAACAGACTTCTGATAACTGAACTGAACTTCCCCCCGTCAATCAAACAATATTAAAGAAGCAGCCTTAAGCAACCTTGGTACGGTATTCAACCGGACTAAGGTTGTTTATTTAATGTTATTGAGCATTTCTTTGTAATGAGGAATGCTTTTTTTGGTTGTAAAAAGAACTCCCCTGTAACAACAACAATGTAATCAATATCGGTATTTATTTATTGCAAAACGATAAATATTATGTTAAAATCGAATTAAATTTAATGATTAGTGAGGGGCTTTTTATGGAACGAGGAACAACACTCTTTTTAAAGGCAGCTGTTATTCTTATTGGAATCCCAGTTCTTGCTTTGTGCATATTTTTGGTGCCAGAGATCGCCAATTTTGCGGTAGAATTGTATCCAGAAATGACTTATTTGAAATATCTCGTGTTTATCGATTTGTATGCAGCGGTAATACCTTTTTACTTTGCTCTGTATCAAGCATTTAAACTTTTAAGCTATATTGACAAGATCAAAGCATTCTCGGAATTATCTGTACGAGCTTTAAAGAATATAAAATACTGTGCAATCACAATCAGCAGCTTGTTTGTGGTAGGCATGCCACTCTTCTATCTCATTGCGGAGAAAGACGATGCCCCAGGTATCATAGTCATCGGATTGGTCTTGATTTTTGCCTCCATAGTGATTGCCGTTTTTGCTGCTGTTCTCCAAAAGCTTTTAAAAGAGGCTATTGATATAAAATCAGAAAATGATTTGACGGTCTGAGGTGAATAACATGGCGATTATAATCAATATTGATGTGATGTTGGCTAAAAGAAAAATGAGCGTAACAGAACTTTCGGAGAGGGTTGGAATAACAATGGCTAACATTTCAATATTGAAAAATGGAAAGGCAAAAGCAATTAGGCTTTCAACTTTAGAGGCCATTTGCAAAACATTAGAATGCCAACCTGGAGACATTTTAGAATATAAAAGTGACAAAGAGGAGGTATAACATGGACATTAACAATCTGATTATTGAAAATATTGCTAACCCCCATGAGCTGGAGAGAATGTATAGAAAAGAACCCGAAGCTTTTAAAAAAGCATTCTCATACGCCTGGGAACATCATCCTGATTCGCAGATTCTTGCCATTTGGTATGAAAGATTGCATTTCAATGAGACGGCAAATTCAGAAAAAGCTCCCTTGCTTCAAAAGAATTTCTTATTCATGGGCATTTTAGCGATTCTTGCCGGGATAAGCACCAGAATAATTTTTCATTTTACCGAACAGCAAGCAATAGCTCCGATTAACCTTGTTTTTGGTATACTTCCCTTTATTACAGCTTATTTTGTATATAGTAGTACCCCCAAAAAAAATATTATTTATATCCTTGCATCGTTATTTCTAATCTCCGGATTTTATCTTAATATGCTGCCACTAGAGCATAAAGATAGTATTATCTTGGCTTATCTTCACCTTCCCATTTTCTTATGGGTAGTATTAGGGCTTGCATTTACAGGTAATGAATATAGAATAGGCAGCACGAGATTAGCTTATCTTAAATTTAATGGGGAATTTTGCATACTCTACGCCACTATGGCAATCAGCGGAATGCTGCTAACAGCATTAACCATGCAGTTATTTAGATTTGTCGGCATGGATATATCTCAATTTTATTTTAAAAATGTCGTATTATTTGGTGCTGCGGCTCTCGCTATTGTGTCCACATACCTGGTATCGAGGAACCTTAAACTTTCTAAAAATATTGCACCCTATATAGCCAAAATCTTTAGTCCGCTTGTACTTGTCACATTGGTGGTCTACCTAATAACGGTTATTTGGGTCGGAAAAAATCCATTCTTGGACCGCGATTTCCTTCTATCCTTCAACGGAATACTCCTTAGTGTATTGGCTGTCACCATATTTTCCATTACCGAAAGCCGCAAAGACGAGAAAAAGAACATTTCTGATTATATAAATTTTGCCCTAATCGTTCTTGCTCTTATTATTGACAGTGTGGCTTTATCAGCCATAGTGTTCAGGCTTTCTTCTTATGGGATTACGCCCAACAGACTTGCAGTTTTAGGCGTAAACATACTTATCTGGGCCAATCTAATTTGGATTATGATCTGCTATATGCATTTTCTACAAAACAAAACCGGGCCTTCTACTATCCAAAATGCCGTTACGAAGTATTTGCCGGTCTATGGACTTTGGGCAGCATTCGTTACATTTACTTTTCCTTTAATTTTTTATTAGAAAGGTTCTGTTAATGTAATATCGACCTAATCAAACTTCTTAAACTAACTGATAGTTGAAGGAAAAATGGAGCAGCTTGCCTACGGCAGCTGCTCCATTTTTCGTTGCGCTAACTGGCAGTGTAGCTTAATATTACTATCCCTTCTTTTGCAACATACCTCCATCTCCAAACGTCAATAACTGTTGAAAAGGGGATTATAATAATGAAAAGAATCATGATTACACTGATAGCAATGTGTTTCATTGTAACAGGATGCTTTGCTAATCAAACGGAAAAAGAGCCAGTGATTGTGAAAGATAAAGAGAAACCTGTGACTGTAAACGAAAACAAGAAAAGCAAGCTTACTTTGGATAAAGTTAAAATTGCAATTGAAGCAGAGGGCATTGAAATGTTTGTAAAGGAAGTGCAGTACGATTGGGTTCTGAATAAGGTTAAACCCAATAGGTTTTCTGTAAACCACCCAACTGAAAAAGCTGTTTACCCAGAGTTCATTTCAATTTACGTATTTGAGTCGGAACAAGCTCGTAAAGATGGTCTTAAAGATTTCAACATCCAAAAAGAAGCAAAAGATATGCAGATACCAACAATTTACGAACTCAAAAATGTTCTAATACTCTATTGGCATCGTTATGAGAACTTAGATAAAGCTAAAAACACTAAATTTGGTAAACAAATTGAAATGGCAATTCAAAAGATTTAAGTTAATTATTCAACTAACGGGACACGATAGCTGAACAATGACAAGAAGGCAGTCAGTTGGATCAATGGGCTACTTTTCCACGTTAAGGTGCAGGTGAGCCAGATATTAGACGATTTTCATTGAGGAGGTGGGGGCTTGAACAAGTATATATTCTATATAGTTGTAAGTGTCATTTGTATTATAATACCAGTAGTCGGCCTTATATATGGTTTGTGGGATATTCATCAACCTAAAACAGGACCAGTGGGAGATGGAAAACCAAATTACCCCACTATACCTCAATTGATACCGATTATATCTTGTTTTCTTCTTGGAGTTGGGAATTTACCTATTGCTATTATGCGATACAGACAAAACATAAGGACTCAAGAAGACAAAAAGATTTAAGACAGGTATATTTATTTGTTACGCTAACGGGGAACAAGAGTTCAATAAAGTGAAAGCGTTCGTTGTAATGGATCAGTCGCCTTTTGTGATTTAGAAGGATATTCAGTCAAGAAGAAGAAAAATATTTTAATAACTATCAATTTCGGAGGAGAAAAATGAAACATATAATGATGGTGATTAGTATTGCTTTACTTACATTTCTAACTGCCTGCAATTCACCTTCAAAAGTTGTTGACGACTATGATACAAGCCAGTTAAGTGTCGATTTCGGTGTTAACGAAGCGTATGAAATAGGAGCTAATGCCGAAGGAATGCCAATTTTTAAAGATCATAAGAAGGCATTGCAACAAGCTCAAATCGATTATAAAAAAGGTTTTGATGCAACTGTGGTCGAGTATGATTTAATGCCTATTAGTAATGAGAATTATAGAGACTATAAGAAATATGCTGGGTAACTTGAGACCAAAGATGAATGGTTAAACAACAAGGTGTAATGGTATCTAAGTTCCTTGATATTTATGAAAATAGTTTTAATGATTAAAGTTTTTTAAGTCAACAACACATCGTTACGCTAACGGGAAACGATAGTTGAACACCGAAAGGGCTGCCATATGGTAGCCCTTCATTACGCTAACGGGCAGTTTAGCGTGGAAATGACCAAATCAAAACATGAAAAGATGACACATAAAAATTGCACTATTTTGGATAAGAACAAATGAAATACAATGTTCTAGGAAGGCTATTAAAAATTCGTGAATATAATTTTAGGTGAAATCAGTCAAAGCTTATTAAAGACATAATATTACCAGAGGAGTGATCACGTGATTATCATGATAAATGGGGCTTTTGGTTCTGGTAAGACCTCCACAGCCAAAATGCTACAACCATTAGTTGCGAATAGCATGATATTTGATCCTGAAGAAATTGGACTTATGATTAGAAAGATAATACCTGAGGAAGTGATGCACATCCATGAACAAACTGATGATTTCCAGGACATGGAACTTTGGAAAATCTTGACCGTAAGGGTGGCAGGAGAGGTAAAGAAGAAGTATCAAAAACACTTAATTGTGCCCATGACCTTATATAAAGAGGAAAATTTCAATTACATTTACAATGGATTTAAAGAATTAGATGAGGAACTCTTTCATTTTTGTTTAATAGCTTCAGAGGACACCATTTACAATAGATTAGTCAAGCGTGGTGACACAGTAGGAGGATGGTCATTCCAACGGACAGCTAAATGTATCGACGCTTTTAGGAAGGATATTTATCAAGAGCATTTAATTACGGATAAATTAAAGACAACTGAAATTGTAGACATTATTTTAAAGAGAGTAAACAACAATTTTGAATTAAATTCGTCGAAGTGACTGACTTCACCTAGCATTATATTCACGCGGCAGGCTGACTGTCGTCGATGAGCAGTTGCGGTAGCACCTGCTCATCGATATGTTTTATTCAACTATCGTTCCCCGTTAGTTGAATCCCGAAGTTCCTCGGGCGGACCAAGGGAGGAAATCAAGGTTTCGGACCGGGACACGGCATAAGTCATTAAGCTAACGGGACATTATAGTTCAATAACATGAGGGCTGCCAGCGGGCGGCCCTTCGTTACGCTAACGGGCAGGTTAGTTCCAATATGTGGTATTATTGAGGGGCTAAAATAAGCAGGAGCACCCGGACATACCCATTCCCCTAAGATAGTAGCTATCTAAGGGGTATGGACATCGCGAAAAAAAGAACGTTATTAGAAATTCATGTAAAACTTGGAGGAGATGGAATGGGCACAAAGTTTGCCAATCTTCATATCAAAACTAATAATCAAGAGGTACTCGTTGATGCGTTACAAAGACTGAGTAACAAAGCTGGATCAATACTTACAACAGCAAATAATACTGGTGTAGATATCATAGACCAATATGTATATCAATCGAACAAACAGATTAGAAGAACTACATCATCGGTATCTTTCTATATTAACCAAGGAATGAATTGGAGTAGTGTCCTGAATGATCAATTTTCATGGGGAAAAGTCGAGGAAATTGGTGAAATACTTTCTAATTTTGTGTCAGAACCTGTTATGACAATTGGATTCTTTGATGAAGATATATTTGAATTTACTTTATTTCAAGAAGGAGACATTAGAACAAAGAAGTACTTTTGTGAAGAATGGGCAAAAGAAGAATATGGCTTAGAGTCAGAAGTAATTGATCATGAATATTTAGAGAAAGTTCTTGAGTTAGCTCATGAAGACTTAATAAAATTATTAGAAATTAGCAATCCTGAACAAGCCATTGATGAACTATCAAGAATGATACAAATACATCTTTGGGTGGATTCAGAATGGATTAGTGAAGATAAAGAGATTGAAGAAAGACATACAAGGCTAGATATAGAGATAATGTAAGTAGTACAAGAGGACATGAACTTCCGATAACACCGTATTCACGCTTCGGGCCAATCGACACTCGGTCCACCCGAGGCATTTCGAAGATTTTTGACACGATCTTCATTACGCTAACGGGGGACTATAGTCCAACTATAACAGGCGGCGGTTCAGAGGAGGACAATGCTTTGCAGGAGGAGAGAACGAAAGCACAGATTACAAGATTGGTTAGAAAGGCAGCATGGACTCTTGGGGGAGTTATATTATTAATGTTTGCTCTTGTATGTTTGTTTGGAGTTATCTTCTTTGGGGGGTTGTGGTATCGAGATATCTTTATGTGAAGAAATCGGTGATTAAGCTAACGGATAACGATAGTTGTATAAGCAGTGTAGCAGCCGAATCTGATATGCTCCCCTTACGGTAGACAGGTGAAATAATAAAACCTGCAATTGTAAGGGGAGCATATCAGACTTTATTTTCTCGTCACTGGCTGCCGCTGTTTCTATTATTGTCAGTCTAAAACTTATTTACGAACTGCGTGCCTTACATGAATGCTCCTTACATTTCCTGCTTATTTCCACATCTTTATGAAATTCCACGCATGATAGGAAAGGTTCTTTAGCGCCCGTTCGGAGACTGCGTCTTTCTTCGTTTCTTTGTCCAGCTGGGCAATGAATTTCTCCAAAGACTTCACTGCATTGTTCATTGAACCCTTCTCTTGATGATGTAGCGCCTGTTTTAACGTATTGTTCAGCTGCGGCACAATCGGCCCATTCAAATCGCCGGATTCTGCATAATCATCCAAAAGCTTCGACAGAGCTGTCAACACCCCTGGAGTCTGAACAGCTGGAACCGGAATGGCAGACCAATCAGTATCGGAGGCAAAATAAAAGCTCGTATACGCAGGCTGGTTATACGCCGTATTCTGTCTCGCCACCTCTGCTCTGTACTGAGCGTCATGCATGAGCGTATACAGCTTACGGTCTGTTACCTCGGTGCTGAGGTATATCCGGATCGCCGAACTTTCTGCAGTCCGGACGAGCATTTCTTCTCTCCAGTCACCGAGTATATCCGCAACCAGACCCGGATTTCCTTTTGTATAATTGTTTGTTCTTGTCCCTTCGGCTGTCAGCAGTCTGCCTTTCTTCCAATCATCAATGGTCGGAGTGGCATCAATGGCTCCGTTTACAATTTGCGTCGTCATATCGGCTGACCATTTTATATTCATATTGGTGCCCGGCGCGGATGCGCTGACTGGAGTACCGTCCGCCGTCCACAGACCGACCGCCCATGTTTCAAGACCGCTATGACCAGGTTCAACATCTCCGATTATCCCGCGTCCCGTATCTTTGCCGGTATATCCGCCGTTCAGCACTTCGCCTGTTTCTGCATCACGCAAGGAATAGCCGTAAGGCGCCCAGACGCCACCTTCATGAACCATGAAGATTTCCTTCCCGGGCCTGTTCGGATCGATATCCGTTACATGAAGCGCGTCGCCGTGGCCTAGTCTGGCAGTCGTTCCTGGAGCAGCGCTCTGCGGCGGCATCACATCCATCGAGCTATACAACAAAGTGCCGTCATGATCAATCGTAGCCGATCCATATACGATTTCATGTTTGCCGTCACCGTCAACATCTGCGGCGCTTAAGGAATGGGCTCCTTGCGTCGTTAAGGTGCCGAACTCGGGGTCCATTCCATCTCGGCCGTGCGGTCCGTCGTTGAAAGGATTTGTCATCGGCGTCCATCCGCTGTCAACGAACCACTGCTCCTTAAGATGCTTGCCGTCCCAGTCGTAAGCAATTAGAGTCGATCTCGTATAATAGCCTCTTGCAAACACCACTGACGGCTTCTCGCCATCAAGGTAGGCTACCCCGGCCAGAAAACGGTCTACTCGGTTGCCCGGCTCGATTCTTGCCATCGCATAGTCTCCCCACAGAAGACCGTCGTCCTCGCGTCCGGGCTTATAGGGTACCGTCTCCAGCTCAGAGCCGGTTGCACCGTTAAAGACGGTCAAATACTCAGGCCCTTTCACAATAAAGCCTTCGAACGCCCGGAGATTGTTACGTGCGCTTCTGCTCGGCGCATATACGTCCATAAAGTAATCGACCATACTCTCCGCATCCACTTTGGATAACGGATAGTCGTATTTCTTTTCGATACCGAAGCTCTCTTCGAGCGTAGCTGGCCAACTGCCGTTTTTCACTTCCTCATGCTCTGACCAGTTCATAAACACGCCGACCAGATGCTCATAATAATCAGCACTGCTCATCCGGTAATCATCCTTATTGCTGTAGCCGGTATTTACATCCTCAATCGGCATCGTAATATATTTCTCGGAGGAGACTTGGCCTTGTCTGTCATACGAGATGATTTTAGTTCCTGGAGCGGTCTTCAGCATCGCTTCCGCCTTACCATCTCCATCAAAATCGTAAACCATGAACTGCGTGTAATGAGCACCGGAACGAATATTCACGCCCAGATCAATGCGGTACAACAGTGTTCCGTCTATTTCGTAGCAATCGATATAGGTCACACCAGTATATCCGACTTGTGACACATCCTTCGAATTGGACGGCTCCCATTTGACGTATAACTCATATTGTCCGTCACCGTTGACATCGCCTACACTCAAATCATTCGCGGAGTAGGTGTACGCTTCTCCTGCCGGTGTGATTCCGTCTGCCGGTTTATGTAGCGGCAGATCATAATAGGCATTTCCCCAAGGCTTAACCTGGGCGCTTTGATCTACCTCCCGGCTGTTTAAAACAGCGCTTACATAATATTGCGAAGCAGCGGAGCCGTCTTTGTCGAGGTAATTGGTGCTGTTATCGATCTCCGCAATTTTAACGCCGTCGCGGTACACGTTGAAATTCGCGCCTGTCAAACCAGTCTCCGAATATCCCGTCACTTCGTTCGAGAGCAGTCGCCAGCTAAGAAATACACCTTCCGATGTAGAGGCCGCAGTTAAGCCACGGTCCAAATATTCCAGCTGAATGCCGTGTGCGTTCCCTTTCTTGTCTTTCATATCCGTACCAGATGCAGATGCCGTTGCTATACTCGTAAGCAGAAGCGGAATAATCACAACACCTGTAAGTATTTTCCTGCCAAATGAGGCTCTCTTAAATCCCATTATTCCATCACCATCCATTAATTAGTTGATAGATCCTTGCCGACTTGCATGTCTACTAGATGTTGCCCCCTTTCTACGACTCATTATAGTTGTAACATTCTGTCATCAACACCCAAATAATCAATATTTTTTGTTTAAAAAACAGTGATTTTCATCATGAAGCGTCATTCGTTACATTCTTATTCTTACAGATAGACATAGAAAATGACGCTGAGAAAAAGAGAGCAGCAAAGTGTCAGCCGAAAATAAAGTCTTAGACTAGAAAAAATAAGTATTAGATTGACGGTGCTTCATTAAGCTAACGGGCAGGATTGTTCAATCATATCATCGAATAGTCAATATGGAATTTGATGTCAGGGGGAGGAAAATGGAATTCATCTTTATTCGGCACGGTCATGGAGAACATCTCAACGATTATCCAAATCGGTTGAACACTCTGCATCCTAGTCTTACAGAGTACGGCAAATTTCAAGTAATGCAAATACGAGATGAAATTAAGATTAATCCTGATGATTTAGTTCTTGTAAGTCCAACTAAACGTACAATTGAGACGGCAACTATTATGAAAAACGGTATGGACTTCATTATTTCTCCATTTGTTGGTCCGAGAATGTTTCCTCAAAACCCTGAACTCCCTTTTTTAGCTTGTGATCATATCCTTTCTATAGCTGAAATCACAAATCTTTATGGACATACTGATATTCTTGATTTTAATTTTGATTGCTGGAAAGAAGGAATTAACAGGATCGAACAAAATGTTTTTGAAGGATATGCTAAGCAGTTATTAGATTGGATCGGGGAAAACTATCAAAAAATATTTATTATTTCACATGATGGTACGATAACGAATTATCGGATATTGCTTGGAGAAAAAGGATTGACCAGAAAGGATTTTCTCGGTGAGGCTGGGGTATACCGAATGACTTTGTAGTCTGTTGGTCGCTAAGCAAACGGGACACGATAGTTAAACATCGAGAGGGCTGCCACTTGGCAGCCCTTCGCTCAACTAACGGTCAGTTATGTTGGCAAGAACGTCAAAAAAGAAGGAACCAACCTATCCGACACCGAAGTATAAATACCTAAATATGGAAGAGATGAGAAATATGGAGGTTAAATTTCGCCATATTGCGCGAGCGATAATTGTTCATGAAAACAAAATTTTAATTGCTCGTTTGAAAGGTGCCCATTCTTTTTTACCAGGTGGAAGTATTGATTTAGGAGAAGGGGCTCAAAATGCATTAAAAAGAGATCTTTATGAAGAATTGGGTGCTAAATGTACAGTAAAGAGATTCATAGGGGTAGTAGAAGCACACAGGGTCGATGAAAAAGGTGCCCTCCAACATGAAATCAGCTATCTCTTTGAAGTTAACTCTGAAGATTTGAAATCTGACTGTACACCCATTTCAAAGGAAGATCACCTTGAGTTTTATTGGATTGACTTAACCACGGAAAGTATAAAAAAACAAAATGTATTGCCCTAATTTTTACAGGAACATATCGTGAGATTAAATATAGATCAAAACTGTGCGTGGATAACTAATTTCATGCCTAAAGAATAAACGGAAAACTTATTCAGCTAACGTGCAGTTTAACGAAAAACAGGAAGCTATCGTAACTTAGCAGCCGTTCTGTAGGGAACGTTGACATAGTTTTAGAATTGCGTGGAGGACAGACAGACGTAATAATAGAAAAGAGGAACTCGATCGTCTGTCAGCTGAGAGGCACGAAAAGTTACTCGAGGAGGCAATACCGAAGATACGCGCGCGGTACGAGCAGCTGGTCAAACTCCGTCAGCAACAGCCGAAGGCTGAGGAGGGTGGCAAGCTTCCGAGTGATTCCGCTAACGGGACACGATAGCGGAGGAGCCTCCTATGTGGTAGCTCCTATTTTCTATTGAACTAACGGGAATGAAAACAAAAGTGAAGTAAAATGGTGGATGTGTTCAGGGTTTTAAAGGGAAGGGTATGGGGAATGTCGGAAGAGTTGAATCTGGAAATACTTGATGGTGAACTTAAGAAAATAAATCAAAAATCAGATACAATTGGTGAACGAAGAGGAATATCAACTCCTCTTAAATTTATTGCAGTAATAGTAGGGTTTATAATTGTAGGTCCTCTACTTATGATGGTTATTGGAATTATAGGTAGGATATTTCATATTGGTTGAGTTATCTGTTGTTACACTAACGGGACACGATAGCGAAATTAAGACAGAGGGGGATTGCAGCATGCTGCCTTTATCATTTACAACCGAAGAGGCGATCGAATTTGCCAAGCACGGCTGCATCGAAGAGTGGGTACACCTTTTTCTGAAGACAGCGGGGGGCAACGAGCCGTTTTCTGAAGGGCTTAAGCTACAGCCGAGATTTTGGGCGGGGCCTGTGCGTTTACCGCTTCAGGAACTTATCCGCTGCTGCGGACCGGAAGCGGAGATGGAATATTGCGTTTCGCAGGACAACTGGGGCCTGCACGTAGCAGAGCTGATGGAGCTTTATCGCAAAGACTGGTCATACCCGCCGTTGATCGTTCAGCTCGTGGGCGGACAGCTGTCGATTCGTGATGGCAATCATCGTCACGAAGCTATGCGGCGTCTGAATTTCACGGAATGCTGGGTCGTTCTGTGGGCCAGCGACAGTCAGGAGAACTTGGCACATTATGCTGAGATTTAGCCTGTACAAAAAAGGCTGCCGAGAGATTGAACTACAATTCACCTTCCCATGATAAAGAGTTTTATTAGATTACATAAATTATAAATCATTCAACTAACGGGAGACGATAGTTGAAAACCAAAAGGGCTGCCGCGTGGCAGCCCTTCGAAAGCCGCGCAAATTGCGGTTTTTTTTATTAATGGGATCAAGTTCTTGTCATTTGTTGATGACAAGAACTTGATCCCATTCCCGACTAGTGACAAGAACATAGTCCCATTCCCGACGGGGAAATGATTCACCATGTCGTTCATTCTAAAAAACAAACGTGCTGCCGTAATATTCATGAGTAAGTCGTGTTATAGAAAATAAAGTATTAGACTGACGATGCGTCATTAAGCTAACGGGCAGTTTACTTCAATCCGCAAGTTTTATTTAGAACAATTTGATAAATGATCGGAAGTGACTAATGAACATTCGTCTGTTGAATGACTCTGATGCCCAARTGTATAGAGAAGTAAGGTTGCGTGCATTGAAAAATGACCCCGATGCATTTGGATCAACGTATGAGCAAGAAGAAACTAAACCACTGGGGCACATTATAGAAAGGATACACCATACAAAAGATCAATTTACATTGGGATGTTTTGACGACAGTAACACATTAGTTGGCATTGTCAATTTTTCACGTGAAAACAGGCTTAAGACGGCACATAAAGGAAACATTTACGGTATGTACGTAGAGCCTCAATTTCGAGGACGGGGGGTAGGTAAAGCCCTTCTATTAGCCTTGATTGAAAGAGCAACAAAAGAATGTGAAGGGTTGGAACAGATTCATTTGACGGTTGTGTCTAATAACAAATCAGCAAAACRCTTATATGTCTCGCTGGGGTTTGAAGTTTACGGTATAGAACCACATGCATTAAAGTTTGATGAACAGTATTTCGATGAAGACTTAATGATTTTAAGATTGCGACTTTTAAACTAAAGGGTACGATAGCTCAATGAACCGCCTTTTCAGCAAGGTGGTTTCTTATGGTTAAATATCAACATTAGAATTAAACATAGCCTTATTATTAAGCTAACGGGCAGTTTACTGAATCCTCACTCCGTAACATTTGTCCATTTTTTTCGTCTATGTTAAAAAGGGGAAAGATCATCATGAAAAATTTCAAACTCGTTTTGCTGATACTTGTTTGCTTTGGAATATCAGCATGCTCAAACTCAAGCAATAATCATAAGCAACCAATCCATACAGGTAGCGATATCTTAAAAACGTTCGGTGATGAAGACTTAATTCGGATGAAGGAATTTGTAGATAGATTCAATAATAAAAAATCAGATTACGTTCTAGCAATTCCACCTTTCCTTGATGGGGGATACTCGATCTACGATTTAATTTCAGATGGTAAATTGGTAACGATCAAAAGGGATAGTACGAGGGACATTTATGGAGTACGTTATCCATACGTTACACTAACGGGTAACGTTAGTTCAATGGAACAGCGACAGTCTAGGATTCTATTTTCTCGTCCTTGGCTGTCGCTATCCAGAGAAAAAATAGTATTAGACTGGCGGCAGTTGGAGAAAGCTTTAATAATGTTAGAATATTAAAATGGTAAACTTTGGAGGCACACCACTATAATAAGACTTATAACGAAATTAAGTTCTTGATATATCCCATCAAGGACATATTATGAAACAGTGCTTTAATAAAGGAGTTGTATAAAATGAATGAAAATATAGGTACAGAAATAAAACGTTCTTCAAAAACAGAAAACATTCTACCTCAGATCAATAGTAAAACTAAGCTAGGCGACTTACGAAAAATAGCAAAGGACATTAAAAAAGATCACGAACTAGCTATGGAACTTTGGTCAACCGAAGAGTTTTTGCCCAGACTATTAGCAATCTTAATTATGGATAAAAAACTTCTTTCACAAGAAGTGCTAAATAAGCTTGATAAGGATATGCAGACTCACACTTTTGATGAGCGAAATAACTTAATGGATTGGTTAATGGCTAATCAGCTCACCAAAGACAAGAAGACAATTGCATTGATGGAGTCATGGGGAACTAGCCCTTCTGCTCTTCAAAGGCGAGCTTTCTGGTATTATCAAGCGCGATTGAGATGGACTGGACAAACACCGCCTGATAACACCGCAGACTTACTATCTACATTAGAAGCTAATATTACGCAGGAAGAACCGGAAGTTCAATGGGCTATGAATTTCACCGCAGGTTGGATAGGCGTTTATGATGAAAAGAATCGTGCACGTTGTATTAAACTTGGTGAGAAAGCGGGTCTTTACAAAGAGGAAATAGTAGCAAAAGGATGTACTCCCAGCTATTTACCGGAGTTCATTACGATTGAAGTTAACAAACGACAAAATAATTAGTTACCTTTGAAAAATTTATTAAGGAATAATGTAAAAAATAAAGGAATTCAAATCCTTAATTATGAAAATTGTAATAGGCTTGGACCGAAAAATAAAGAAAACAACGCGTTATGGCAGCTAGTTAGTGAAATATGCAAGGAAGATGAAAATGATTAGCTCACTATCTCTTTTTGATCTGTAGGGGCACTTATCTTTAAGAAGAACACTTTCCAGCTGCGCAGTACAATAATACTATTCAAAAGACTAATGTGATGTTCAACAATCGGGTAACGCTAATTGAATAAATAAGTCTAAAACCTTCTATTAGAAGCAAACTAGTATTAATTGCTCTAATAGGAGGTTTTATTATGATATTAAGCGAACTATGGCGTCAATATGAAACGGATAAGCGAATCCAAGGGTTTAGTCCAAATACATTGAAAGCCTATGCCCTGCAGCTCAAGATGCTGGTTACGGAACTCGGGGATTTAGATATCTCTGAAATAACTTTGATTCTGCTTAAGGAATACCTAGCTAAGCAGTCCGATAGATTGAAGCCAAGCAGTCTAGGACACCGCATTCGTTTTGTTCGTTCCCTCTTTCGTTTTGCATATGAAGAAACATATCTACCTACCAACCCTTCACTCAAACTACGTGAGCCCAAGATGGAAAAGCGAATTCCTAAGTTTTTGATGGAGGAAGATGTGATCCATTTGAAGATATCCTGTCAGACATCAAGGGAAAAGGCGCTACTCGAGTTTCTCTATAGCACAGGTTGTCGTATTGGAGAGGTCGAGAAGATAAACGTTGAGGATCTAAACTGGGAGAACTGCTCTGCTATAGTAAATGGGAAGGGATCAAAACAGAGAGAAGTTTACTTTACCACTGAGTGTAAAGTATGGCTGAAGAAGTATTTGGAAAATCGTGAGGATTCGTGTAAAGCCTTATTTGTAACGGATACTAATCCTGTTAAACGCATGGTAATTCCAACGCTCAGGTGGACAATAAAGCGGCTTGCAGCTCGCGGAGCGATCGAGGCAAACGTCTATCCTCATCGTTTTCGTCATACTTATGCATGCCAGCTGCTGGATAACGGGGCACCGTTAGATTTTATTCAAGGCATGCTGGGACATGAAAAATCATCGACCACACAAATTTATGCTCAGCTCCGCGGAGAGCGTAGAAGAGAACTTTATCGCCGATTTTTTTAGTGTGCTAGCAGCATATGATTCAACTAAAGGGCAGGTTAGCATAATGATTTTCCTCATTTAGGGAAAACTATCCCAAAAAACAATGAGGTGAAAAATGAAGAAAACGTTGTACTTAATTTTTATTATCTGTTTTTTGGCTAACATGCCCACTGTTTTTGCTGAACCACAAGAATCGA
>NZ_LGHP01000021.1 GCF_001280845.1 Bacillus sp. FJAT-28004 | reverse complement strand
ATTCGATCGGATTCTACAAGATCCCCCGGAAAGTATAAAAAACTCTGCCGGATTAAAGGAAATAAGTAAACAAGTTCCGCGGTGGCCATACAAATTAGCGGACGCTTTGGAACACGAAGAGGACGTGAGTGACGACAAGAAAGATGATTTTGAAATTTGTTTACGAAAATACAAACGTATAATACTTTTTGATGACACTCCAAAAAAAGAAGATGAAGAAGATACGGATAAGACAAAAAAGAAGATCAAAACAATTAAAGAGAAGAACGAAGAGCCAACCAATATATTTGGAGCGGGTATTGAAGTAGGCCAATTGGCTTTGGTACGTTATGCACCCGTCCCAGATTGGGTTCGAGAACAAATAAAGGGCTCTATACGAGCCCAGAGACGGAAAACTCCTGTTTTTAAAATCTATCAACCAGGGCCCCGGGCTCCTCTTTTTAGTAGGTTCAGAATAGTCAAATCTATTGCTTTTTTTTTGAATATCCTCAAACTTATGAAAAAAGTATTTCTAAGGGCGGTGGGTAAAAAAGAGGAGGTGGGTAAAAAAGAGGAGGTGGGTAAAAAAAGGGCGGTGGGTAAAAAAAGGGCGGTGGGTAAAAACACGGAATTCAAAATTTCAAATTCTACAGAGAAAGAAGAAAGTGAGAAACAAGTTGAAGAAGAGAACAAAAGAAAAGAAAAGTTTAAAAACGAAATACATCAACTAGTGATAGCAGAGGCCTGGGATAGCATTCTTTTCGGTCCCGTAATAAGAACTGTTTTTTTACTAACCCAGTCGTTTTTTAGACTAAATATTCTAGTACCTTCATTAATAATAACTAAAAATATCATTCGTATGCTATTATTTGAATTTCCCGAATTGTCTGAGGATTTAGCGGATTGGAAGAGAGAAGTGCATGTTAACTGCACTTATGATGGACTTGCAGTACTCCAAGGGGAATTCCCAAAAAACTGGGAAACAGATGGTATGCAAATAAAGATACTATTTCCGTTTCGTCTAAAGTTTCGGCACAGATCGAAAAAAGAATTTCCTCAAAAAAATCCAATCAAAAATAAAGGCAAAAAAGCACATTTTTCTTTTTT
>NZ_LGHP01000003.1:280525-471897 GCF_001280845.1 Bacillus sp. FJAT-28004 | reverse complement strand
AGAGTCACGGTTGTGTCACGCGTGACATCAGTGTGACTCTCTTTACCTTTCTTAGCATTCTCGCGTGACTTCCGTTTCCTTTCCTTGTTCTTTTCTCGATTGTCCACCAGACGTCCCGCATAATCGAACCAATCGTGAATAGTGACACACCGTTCCACTCTATCGATAAACTCAGCATCCTCAAGGGCTTGCAAGAGTTTGTCTGCGTTTTCTATGGGCCACTCTATTGCTTCCGCAATGTCCTCTGGATCATAGTCGGATATATTGCCGTCTTGGGCATAATCAACAGCCCACCACCACAACATATGTAAATGACCGATAGCTGCCGGGACGCTAACGCCTAGCTTTCGTGACAAACGCTTTGTTTTCGGATGCCTTGCTAGTTCTTGATGACTCTCTATCCATGCCAAAAACTCCCACTCCTTTCCTTGCTGGCTCGATTTCGTTTTAATACCTCATTAACCTCCGAGGCTTGCAGAGGAATGGATGCACCGTCAGAATCGCGTTTAAAGGTCATAAACGGTCTAGCTCGTCCCCATAACTCGATGACGATTCCTGTTTCACCCGAAGATAAACGAACCGAATCATCCTTTAACACAATCATCCGTGCACCTTCCCCCTGTGTTGATACCTACTTGCTCTGCATCGTCGGAAGCCCCCAGCTAACGCTCAGGACACCCGACGATAAAGGCAATCGCCTAAATCGTCTAACTCTTACAATCTCTCAGACTGTCTCTTGTGGATGTGCTATAATAGACAAAACGAGATTCCTTAGTCGGGTCCGTAACTATGTCCGTCCTAGCCGACGGGCATTTTTCATTTCTTGATACCTTGATTAGATTTCTGACAATAACCTCATGCTGCAGCGGACTTCTGTCAAACCATATCCTCGCCATTGCCTCAAGCGTCATAACAACTCACCTCTCCGATTAAGCTGCTCCCGAAATTTGTAGAACTGTTTGTAAAATGGATGCTGGATCGACTCCATACAGGAATGCTATCCCCGCCTCTGCTTGGTTTGTAATTTTGGTCCAATCCCTAAACGTATGTATGTCCCATGTCTTCTGATCTTTTTCAAGTTTGCTTATGCATGACTGTGTACGGTTTAGGAGTCTAGCAAGCTTTACTTGGCTAATCCCTGCTTGCTCACGGCAAATTTTCATAAATGTTCCGGCTGTCATTTAATATTCACCCCCATCTATTCCGATTTAGAATATATTCCATATTAGAATCTCAGAATGATGACGTGGCATTACAATACAGATATACCGTTACTGTTTGCCTTGCCAACGTTCCCCTCAACTAGCCCGACATCAGCGCACCCGATGTCGGGAAATTTTTTAACTGGCAACATTTTTAAAAATTTGATTAAATCTTTTATCAAGGAACTCAGCCATTTTCGAAGCCTGGAAGCTCCATGTTTGACCTTTAACCTTTGGATAAAATACAAAACCGCCCTGATCTACGTCTAAAAACTTTCTAAACTTTGAAGGGAAAAGAATATTTTCTTTAATCCATTCGCTTTTGCGATTTATGCGAGCTTCAATATCTTTCATTGTCCAATACACACCAGATAGTTCCGTTTTCTTGAGTTCGTCCAACTCAACTTTACTAATCAAGACGGAGTCGGACGGAATAGGTATTGTGATCTGAACATTAAGTCGTTGTTCCATTTTCATCTCTCCTTCCAGCTAAATACGGATACTTACTATCACAAAATTTTCAAGCACCCTTGTCTGTGATCACTATGTTCATATTTCGAACATCTTTTTCAAAAAAAATCGAATCCGTACCTATACCAAGATGTTTTGATATAGATTGCGCTACTTTTAGCGAAGGATCGTGTTCACCCCGCTCGATATTAGCAAGATATGCTCGTGAAATACCTACCATTTCTGAAAGATCGCTTTGGGTGTATCCCTTGTTTTTTCTAGCTTTTATGAGTTCTATTCGTTTGATTTTCATATCTTGCACCACCTCCAATGCTCGTTTTACGAACGTTATATCCACATTATATGTTCATATTATGAGCGTGTCAATACAAAATGTTCGTTTATTGAACGTTTATTTTACGAACATTTTCTATTATCATTAATGTAGGTGGTGATACCGTGAATTTTCAAGAAAGATTGAAGAAACTAAGGTTACAAAAGGGTCTTACGCAGGATCAATTAGCAAGTGCCCTTGATATTCCTGCAACTACTATTCGAAGATTAGAAACAGTAGATTCGCTTCCTAGAAGAGAACGGTTAGATAGAATCGCGGATTTTTTTAATGTGAGTATCGATTATTTAACAGGTCGAACAGATGAACCTGAGCCTTCTGTACGAAATCATCATGTTCCAGACAGTGAAATTTATATTGCTTATTTAGGCGGCCCACCTGAAGAAATCAACGAAGAAGAAGCCGAACATCTGAAGCAACAACTTGAAATGTTCCGACTACATAAAGAGAAACGTAAGAAAGAACGTGAACAAGAAAAAGATAATAAAAAATAATAGCCTCTTCTCGGGCTATATTTTTTACCCTATAATACGAACATACATTCTCATTTTAGGAGTGGTACATTGCATCTTTTTAACCTGACACTATACAAGCCTACAGATTTGGAAATACGGATTTCAAATATTTATAGAGAAAATGGAATACTATCCGCTTCTGATTTGGACCTGGATGTAATCGCTTCGTTATTCGATGCCTATATTGTCTATGCTGACGGGAACACAAAAGTAATTTTCGATGATGATGGCGACTGTCTCATGTTCCTCAATATCCATGATAACGAGCCTGAACAACGCGAAGATTTTTTCCATGAACTTGGTCACCTAACAAGACATGTAGGTAATCAACGTAAGCTGCCACCTTCATTTGTGGACCTGCAGGAGGCTCAGGCGACACTTTTTCAAATGTACTCGGCAATGCCTGCTTACATGTTGGAAGAATTTAATGTTAATCAATATCAATCAAACTATCTTAAAGTGCTGTCAGAGGCCTTCAGATTGACCCAGGAACTCGTTAATCGCAGAATTGACCAAATATACGGGCGGATTAAACAAGAACGTTATGACCGCAATCTGCGCGCTAGAACGACACCTAGACCAACAATATACAGCTATTCTGACTCCACGATGAAAATTCTGGATCAATTAAATCGTCAAGTTGCTGAAAGGAAGGTATAGTAACATGTTGAACGTCAAGGTCGTGTATGAAGAATCAGGAGAGGACAGACGAATGACACCTATTTGGATGATCGTTGACAGCTCATTCTATGATTGGGAAAAAATCTTATTTATTGATATTCAAGCTCCGTTCGAACGGTTAACTTTTGATGAGATGTATTCTGAGCGTGAAGCAGTTACTGTCCCGGATATTGCTTATACTCGACATATAGACAATGAGCATTTGCTCGGGATCTCACTCTCAATTGTTCGAGAAGCTGTTATGAATTCTATCCAACCAAAACCAACCTCTCTAGACCTCTCAAGCATCCAACGCATTGTTCTACGTATTTGCGATATTGAGGATACATTACAATATAGTCTTCGTGGATTTCTGACTTATTAAATAGCGAGGAGGATTCTTATGGCTAGTTTCGTGAAGCGCGGAAAGACCTGGCAATACACTATCAGTCGGATGATTAAAGGCGATTCTAAACCAATACGCAAGGGTGGTTTCAATACTAAAAAAGAAGCACAGGTAGCAGCTGCCGAGATCGAAAACAAGCTCAGGAAAGGAATTACTCCTCATCTACGTTTAGAGCCCTTTGACCAATATTTTGAAGAGTGGCTAAAAGTATATAAACCTAACATTGCTAATAACACGAGGGAGCGTTATTTAAATACGCTCAAAACAATTCAAGAACAGTTTGGCGGTATACCTATTCAAAATATAACCAAACGCTCCTATCAGGCATTTTTGAACGAGTACGGGGCTAGTAGGGCTAAGGACACCACAAGGAAGATCAACACTCATATACGAGCTTGTGTTAAAGAAGCAATAGACGAAGGCATTATTCATTCGGATTTTACTCGTAGAGTGACTTTTTCAGGATCTGTTCCGTCAAAACGTCCCGAAGAAAAACATTTGAACTATTTCGACAGCAAACGTCTGCTAAAGGAGTTAACTGATAATCTTAATACACTTACTAATTATTTGATCTTATTAGGTCTTACATCTGGGATGAGATTCGGTGAACTAGTCGGTCTGACAAGGTCATCCTTCTCTTTTAAAACGAATGAAATTATTATTAATAAGACTTGGGGTTACACCAATAAGATGCATGAGGGATTCGGACCTACAAAAAATGAACAGTCTAATCGAACGATTACAATGGACAAAAAAACCATGGACTTGTTTATGGAGCTCTTCGAGCGTACACCGGAAAATATTCATGGACTGGTATTTCACAGCCCTCAATCAAAATATAAAGTAATTAGTAACAACGGAGCTAACAAAGCATTAGGTTTGTTGCTTGAAAAGCTCAAAATTGATCCAATAACTGTTCACGGCTTGAGACATACGCATGCTAGTATATTGTTGTACAAAGGGGTTTCAATTTATTACGTCAGCGAGAGGCTAGGTCACGGCGACATAGAGACAACTATGCAATATTATGCACATATCGTCAAAGAACTTCGTGAGCGCGATGTACAAAGCACAATTAAGACATTTGAGAATATGGTCGTATGACTTCAGTTGTACTCAGGATCATTAAACTAACGGGCAGTATTTCTAAACAAATCTGTCCATTGATAAAGACACCATTCTTGAGAAATCCTACACGAATAAACGCATGCGGGGTGCTAATGGTGGTTCTGAAAAAACTAGTCCTAATTTTGTTCTTAACAACAATATCGTTGTTAAATCCTATAATTGCTTTTGTTTGAGCAACTACCGCAGCTCGATGATCCGAAAAATTCGGAAGCGTTGGATCGTCAGCTTCCGTGGTCGGTGACGTTACCGTTAACCTGCCGAGTGTTTATATCTTAATACCAGTATAGCTTAATCCCGAGTAGGTCAGGATAAACCGTGTTAAATGGTAGTACCAGCGAAGTTGACAACACCCGCAATAGTTATTCCATACTTACATGGACCTGAAAATTCACTTTTAACTTAGGATAATATTCTTCTCTCCAGTCTTTTAGTTCATGATATGGAATCTGATGACGGAAATGTTGGCCAAAGCCGAAAATATCCGTTTTGTTTCTTTGGGCTTGTTCGAACATATCGTTAAACCGCTTTTCCATTAGCTTCTCGAGTTCCTTTAATATCCGGCTATTCGTCACGCCCTCTTCTCTCTCTAAAATGTCTATTTTTACATTTAAATCGCTTGAAACCAGCGGTTCATTATTTTTCATTGACGGTCTAATTTGCAAAGAGCTGTTTATTACCCTGATGCTGGCAAAGCCCAGACTCTCATTCTGTCCTCGTGCATTACGATTTTGAAACAAATTAACTAATAGATTTTCGCTTGGGCTGATTCTTCCCGTTATTTTTCCATTTTTCAAAACTGCCAAATCCTCGAAGATAAAAACGGTATCCTTTCCGGATTTAACGACCGGAACGGCTATATCTTTCGTATAGGAAAACAAACTCCGATAAACTTCCCATACGCGGGTAATCGAGAACTCCGGTGCCCAACCGGCCCCTTTATAAAAATAGTCATATATAGAGGTTGCACGGAAACCCTTTTTTTCGTTAATAATCGCAAACATTTTCTCAATATCGTCTTCTGTAATGGCTAGCAACGCGATTGACGGTATTTCCCTTGATTTCATTAAATACTTAATCAATTTACTCCATTCTTGATTGTTATTTGCCAAATGGTTTTGGATGACAATAAATTGTATTTTTGAGTAGTCCAAGGCACCTTCAGAGTTTGTCCGCATTCGTCCCAGAACGCTTGAAACGGATTCACCTTTTTCCGTTACAATTCTTGTTTTGCCTTCTACCGATGTTACTGGAATATACAGTGTCACTTTGAATTCTTCCTCGTTTTCCTTGGAAATCCCGATGGCCAAAGGAAGGGCACGCTGATTGATTTCATTAACATTCCAACACCCGCAGAGAAAGGTTAAAAACATAAGTACAACAATAATTTTTATAAGATTAATTTTTTTCATAACCCGCCATCCTCCTTCTAATTAAAACACCATAGATAAAAATGGCAGATGGAAGGATAATGATAAAATAAACGTTAGCACCGTTACTCCACTCGAGGAGTTTTACAATCCAGGAACGGTTCGGGACAGTTACTGCGAATATAAATGCGATAAGAGAGAAAGCACTGATCCAATAAGAGGCTTTGCTTCTCTGCCATTTGAGCGTTTTCTGCATGATTTGTCCGATCATCCATAGCAAAACGGCATTTAATATGATCGTAAACCCGATCAACGACAGCCCGAAGAACATCGTTTGCCGGCTGAACACAAACCACCTCATGTCGACTGTATCCGCTGCTTCTCTTGCAGGAAAATGAATCGTAACGACTGTTTCTTGTCCAAATATTAAAAGCGGCACATACACGGAAGTTAGAAAGGAGAATATCACATAAACCCATGCCGCAAATAGTCGACCGAACTTTAAATTGGTTTCGGCAGGTACGAATCCTAAAAAGATAATCGCCGAATATCCCATAAGATAGAAAAAATTGTCTTTCAATAAGAAATTAAAAGAGGAAGGCCAAGCCGGCGCAGCGTTCTGAAAATCAAAATTTATAGTCGAGGAAGCAATGACTAACACCACCAAAAAATTAATGATGAAGAAAATAAATGCCGAGGAACGTAAAATCGTGCCTAAACCTTTAATAGCTGTATAAGTTGAAATGAAGAAGAGAAGGACCAATACCGCCCAATAAGGCGTCCGAATCAAAAAAACTGAAACAACGTCTTCAGAATGGGCGCGAAGAGTGATCGCAACAAACACAGTCAGATTGATAACATAGGGGATAAAAAAAATGAATGCTGCCCATCTTCCCATTTGCAAACAAATATCGATAACATCTTTTTTTGGAAAATAATCTAATCCTTTCTTGAAGATCATCATTAGAATCAGTTGCAGCAATCCGTAAGAAAGAACCACTGCCCAATGACCGGAATTCGATAACGTATATATGAGATGAGGATACATCAAAAAACCGAAGCCCATATTCATGATGATAAAAACTAACCAAATCTGTAGCCTTTGAGTCACTTTGTGTCTCCCTTTCCTTTCATGCGAAATGTCATATAAGGAATATCGCATGTCGTTAAACTCGCCAAATATATGCATATTAATATTAATCCGGTAAATAAACCCACAATACCGTAAACAGATGCCAAAATTAAAACAGGGTATTTTAGGACACGAAGGTACATGGAATTTTGCACTCCTATTACGACAGAACTTCCAATCAACATTATTGTTGTCACGATGACTAATAAATTACTGACTAATTTCGCTTCAACCATCGCTTGGCCAAGTATGACTCCGCCAACCATTGTAACGGTAGGGCCTACGCTTTTAGGGAGTCTCACGATCGCTTCAGTTATTAAATCAACCAATCCGACCATTACAATCGTTTCAAGTATGGATGTTAATGGAACGCCTTCTCTGCTTTCTGCGATAAACAAGGCGAGATCTGTTTTTAATATTTCAGGGTTAACTGACGTTAAGGCAACATATAAAGCGGGAAGGATAAGTGTGACCAAAGCTCCTAATCCCCTTAGGGTTCGAATCATGAGTGACAACCCAATAGGGAAATTTCGATCGTTTGCAGTACTCAACATATCCCCAAAAAGGTGAGGAAAAACAAACGCGAAGGGATAATTGTCCAAAAAAAGAACGATTCTGTTCTTTTTTAACGAATCGACAGCTTGAATCGGAATCTCAGTTGAGAATAGATGACTGACAGGATTGAATTTACGATGACCAAAATGCTTATTCAGGTCATCAATCGTATCGATGTCCGATTCAATTTGTTTTAATTGCCGGTCAACTTTTTCAATAAGAACACTTGAAGCTTTTCCTTTAATATAAAGCATTGAGATCTTTCGGCTTGTTAACTCCCCAACTTGGTATGAACAATGGCACAGTCGTTCAGTGTCCAGTCTCTTTCGGATGAGCCCTATGTTAATATCTATATCCTCTCCAAAGGCGTCCAAAGGACCATGAATGGGACTTTCATTTTGGGGCTCACCAATGCTTCGCCTCAGGTTGCTGTGGACGGGTTCCACAATAGCGTTACGTTTGCTTTCTGAGACAACCACTAATTTGCCTTCTAAAATGGCTTTTTTGATCTGTTCAGCATTAACGTCAAGCTGGTCGCTAAGGTTTATTAATAGTTCATTAACTGAAGCAGATACTTGAGCCATTTGTCGAACATATAAATTTGTCTTTGTAAAATCAATAAGCGTGTCAAATCCTATAAGATAAATGGCTGTTTGATCAAATTGCTCTTCATGAATGAAAAAATCATCATGATCAGCGAACGTGGTTTTCATTTCCTGGACTAAATTATCCATATGAATTTGCCCCTTATAATTGATGTAATTATTATTAGCGGCATATGGAATTTATATACTGTTCAAAAGGCTTGATGAAAAGCTAATCCTTTGAAGCAATCCTATAATTGCAAGCAAGTGTAGTGCCGCTATAAAACTCTGGACTTAACGGCAGAAAGACAACGAATTGACAGTAGATGCTAGCGCCAAAAAATGGAAGGTTATTTTGCCAAGATCGTTGATGGGCTGGCAGGTTGAAGGCGCGAGGTACTCGGAGGACCGGCTGATCATCCGTTTTGGCAAACAGGATTTGACTGAACGGGAAAGGGGAAAAGATCAATGAGAGGAGCGCGCGAGACATGATGTTGGAAAATTTGGCTTCGCGGAACTGCTGCAGATAAAAATCTAAGTCATTTTACACTCGTTTTACACAATTCTAATTAAAATCGTTGATGTATAAAGGATTTCTCCTTGAAACCTACGTCCTTCCGGGACGCCATTAAGAATTACCTAGATCATTTTAATGATTTACATAAACCCGCTAAAACCTTGGTTAACAAGGATTTAGCGGGTTTTTTTTGTTTTGCTGATCGCGAGAATACGACAGTTAATATCCATAAACGGAATTTTGATCATATTCCCATAATTTACTACATGAACCGACTTTGTTCGCAAGTCCATCTTCGTTATTCCTCCTTGTACTGTTTGACCCTAATTCCACACAGTTACTATCAAGTCTGGATGCATTAAACTTCATTGTTGAGTGTTATTATTAAAAACTACTAATATACCTATTTTTTTATAGTCCCTGGGACAGATGCACTTACCTCTAATAGATAAAAGACATAGTATACAAAAATTTATTTGGAGGTGCTTTACTTTTGAATTGTCCTAAACCCCATCGAAAAACAAAAGTTTCTAAAAAAGAAACAGACGTTTGTAAAAACGAAACAAAAATATTTAACTCTAACCAAACTAGCATTATTATCGTCAATAGAAAAATGAAAAAGAAAGTTAGATGTAGACCGAGACGATTGCTTAAATGGTACGATTTTATAGAAGTTCCTAACCCTATGATTCCTGGAGGCCCGGCTATTACAACATTTCCGCTTCCAACCCCGCCTGACAGTTTCGGTTCAGAACTTCCTATAGATGGATTATTCATCACCTTAAGTCGTATTGATAGAAATGACCGCGAAGAGTTAAAAGCGACAATCGTTTGGAATTTTGGCGTTACAACCATTAATCCAGGACCTGAAATCACGATTTTTTCGCAAAAAATGCAATTTAGTATTTGGCGTGATGCCCCGTTAACCGGAACTCGCCTTTGTACAGTCGTTGATTCCGGTCATATAACAGAGTTGTCAGAGACTGCACCTGCTGGTACTCTAATGACTAATACAGTGACAACATCTTTTGCATGTACGGATACAAAAATTTTTGGTAAAACACACCGATATTTTTTAACTGGTGCAGCAGGAGTGGCTAATGGTTTTTTTGTAGCGGCAGGCGATGGAGACGATGGACCAACCCCTATAACAACCTTCATCAACCCAACAGTTACCGAAGTTCATTTTAGCGGTTCAGTTATTGACCGAAACTAAGCTTAATTAATAGACCCTTTCATCATGTTACAGCTGCTGACCCACATTCATTACACACTGTGGGTCTTTTTATATGTTCAGACAAATTTACAAGTAATGTTTAGCACAGCATAATCCTAATTCGACAATATTTGCTAATTTATTCACACAAGATGCGACAAATATTTTCACCCAATGAGCATATAATACTCCCTATATATTATTTCATTAGGAGAGACAAAGATGCCCAACTACTATTTCAAAGAAATATGGTCTCCCTTGAAATTGATCGGGATCCGTTTTTACCGTGATGACGAAGATCAAGTGTGGATCAAAATGTGGTCTAAGGCAAGACGACGTCTTAAACGAGATTAGTTGACCATGTTATCCAATCTACGCATGTAAAATGCGAAACACTAAACGGAGCAGAACGAGTCCTTCCGGGACGCCATATGATTATCCATTAACGCCGCCTAATCAGGTGGTTTTTTATTTTATACTCATAAATTCAAACAAGGCCGATCCCGGTAATTACCATTTGGATCAGCCTTGTTTTTATTTCTCTGACTTTAAAATTGCTGTTTTGGTCGCTAATAGCTTCCGATAACCATATGCGGAAATCGCAATCAGCACCGCTCCAAGCAGTACCGGGGTAAACAAATAGGACCAGCCAGCGCCGCTGAGCATTACAACGAGCGGATCAGCACCTGCAGGAGGATACACCGTCCGCGTAAGCTGCATTAGTAGGATGGATAATCCAACAGAGAGTGCGATTGACCAAGTAGAATCACCGAATATGTGCAGCATCACTAAACCAACTCCCGTACTAATAAGGTGGCCTCCAACAACATTCCTTGCTTTAGCAAGCGGACTATCCGGCAAGACGAATACGATAACGCAGCTCGCCCCAAACGGAGCCATCATCAGCGTAATCGACATTTTATCCCCCATCATTAGCAGCAGTGCTATAACGATTGTTCCTCCTGCCGCTGCTGCCAGCGGCTTCCAGCTTACATTTTTCAGCATCTCTCATCCCCCGTTTTTCTATGAATGACATTATGCTATCATAAGAGAAGCCATTCGAGAATTGAATGTTTACGATGTAATCCATTTCAAATGGTGATATCAAAGGAGGACTACCATGCTGGAGGCTTGGGAAGGACGTTTTTTCATTACATTTGCTGCCGTGCTGGAGGAGAAAAGCTTCAGCGGCGCCGCGGATCGACTCGGCTACGTGCAATCGACGGTAACCTCTCATATTCGACATTTGGAAACAACGAGCGGCAAGAAGCTGTTTCACCGTTTGCCGCGTGGCGTAGAACCAACGGAAGCAGGCTTGCAGTTAGCTCCCTATGCATATCAATTTATCCAGCTCGGGCAATCTCTCCAGGATGCGCTTTCGACATCCGACATGCCGTCCGGTATCGTTCGAATTGGAGCTTTGGAGTCGTTTGCCATCTCTCATTTACCGCATTTTTTAACCGGCTTCCTAAAACAATTTACTAAGATTAAGCTGCATTTAAATCCCGGCCTGCAACATGATATTACTGCGCAAATCGTGAATCATCGCGCTGACTTAGGCATCGTGCCTCAGGCACCAGAACGCGATGACCTTCTATTCACGCCTCTAATAGAAGAGAGTCTCGTGCTGATCTGTGCTCCTGCTTTGCAAGAGCGATTTGAGCGATTAGGATGGCAATCCTTACACGAGTGCGCCTTCATCAGCTTCGGAGACCAATGCATCTATCACACGTACGGACGCGATGTACTGAGAGAATTCGATGTTGAGCTTGCCGATCAGCTGTCATTTTCCAGCATCGAGCTTATAAAGCAGACGGTCGCGTGCGGCATGGGCATCGCCTTCGTACCGGAATCGAATGTAACGCAAGAGGTAGCTGCGGGCACATTGCTGTCACTGCCCTTGAAGCAAGAGTTAACAATGACACATGGCATTATTACACATAAATCACGTGAGCCTAAGGCAGCGGCACAAGCTTTTATCCAGCATTTGAAGTCCTTCTATGCAAAGGTATAATTAAATCCTTACAAATAAAAAGGCGGCATCAACGGTTATTTACCGTTTGAAGCCGCCTTTGCTTATTTAAATGTTTTCAAACCCGACCGTATTAGACCGAAAAGGATGCCTGCTTTTCATTAACGAATTGGAATAATTGCTCTGATTTCTCGTCTGTAAGCTCTCCACTATTATCAAACACAAGAATCGAGGAGCTTGGAATGTCCCAATTGATTTGCGGTACAAATTCAATACGCTTCTCAAAATCGCCCCAGTTGTTCAGTTTCCACTGGTCGCGTTCCGTTTGACGACCAACGATACGATTTTTTTGCAACTCCATATCCAGCAGTGTTACGACAACAACTTTAATGTCTACTTCACTCATCGTTAATCCAGCTGCTTCAACAACCTCTTCAATCCACTGTTTGTTTTTCAGCTCTGCTGTAAACGGTGAAATCATAAATACGTTTTGTCCTGCTGCCAAATTTTCGATACATACGTCCTTTGCAGTATCATATTCCAGATCACGCAAATGCTTTTTGTAGTAATCAGAATCTCGATCTCTTTTATCCAACCCGTTTATCTCCAAAATAGCCTCAACAAATCGACCGCCAATTGTATCACGGTCAAGAAAAGCAGCTGGAATGCGAGCAGCTAGCTTTCTAGCTACCGTTGTTTTACCCGTCCCTGCTACTCCGACAAAAAAAACTAACTTTTGCAAAACGAAAACCCTCCACTATTTTTTGTAGAAGTATATCATTTTTTGTACCAACATAATAGAATTGATTGCTCAAAAACAGCGATATAATAGGAAAAAACATTCTTATTTCATTTTTTCAGTATCATCTATGTTATTTTCTGTACAATTATCGATCTTTTATAAAATAAAACAGGATGTTGCAGCAGCTATTACGCTTCTGCAACATCCTGTTTACTGTGCCTAGCAATACTCATCCCGCTCATTAAAAAAACTGCATTGATTCGATATGCTGCTTAGTCGTGTCCGTTCCGAACTCATACAATTGCCTGTAGATTCGCTCAATCAACTCATCATAACCAGCATTGATTTCGCTGTCGCTTGCTGAACCAAACGGACTGTGCGAGAAATGAAGCATTTCCGCTTCATCCATGCTTGATAGCTCATCAAACAGCTCTCTAAGCTTCGTATGCTCATGCTCATTCACTATTATCTCAAGCTCATACGCAGCTGCTTGCGGATCCTCTAATATTTGTCCCGCCTGAACCGAAACGTAATAATGTTTGCGTTCTTCATTTCCGGCTTTCTGTTCAACCATCAATCGCACACTCCTTCCTGCGTTTAAAACTTTTCACAGCCACCTCTAGCATCCCCCGTCGGACAGACATTTTATCCCTTATTCTGCATATAACTGATATTATCGCTACATTGAGAACAGCAAAAGAGAGGAATGAGATCGATGTGTGGAATTACCGGCTGGATCGACTGGAACCGTGATCTGACTAAGCAAAGTGAAAGCTTAGAGAAGATGACAGACACCCTTGCACCGCGCGGTCCCGACGCTTCCGGTACGTGGATATCAGCGCATTGCGCTTTAGGCCATCGACGTTTATCCGTCATTGATCCGGAGAACGGGGCACAGCCAATGATTCGCCATACCGGCGATGACAAATATGTGGTTGTCTATAACGGGGAATTGTATAATGCACCAGAACTTCGCAAGGAATTGGAAAGCAGGGGCAGAAACTTTACAACAAATTGTGACACTGAAGTGCTTCTGGTCGCTTTTATGGAATGGGGCAAGGCTTGTGTAGAGCGTTTTAATGGAATATTTGCATTTGCAATATGGAATGTGGCAGAGCAAGAGCTCTTCTTAGCTCGTGATCGGCTTGGCGTTAAACCGCTGTTCTATAGCACACAGGACGGTTTATTTATTTTTGGCTCCGAACAAAAATGTATATTGGCACACCCTGCTGTACTGCCAGAAGTTGGCGCGGAAGGTCTTGCTGAAATTTTCATTTTAGGACCAGCACGCACTCCAGGCCATGGTGTATATAAACAAATCAGCGAGCTTAGACCTGGTCGGTGTATGACGGTCAACCATGCAGGCGTAAAGACAATTACGTACTGGCAGCTAGAGAGCAGTCCTCATGGGCAAAATGTAGATGAAACCGCAGAACATGTGGGAGGGCTGCTAAAGGATACGGTTGAGCGTCAGCTCGTTTCCGACGTTCCTGTATGCACCTTGTTATCTGGCGGCCTCGATTCCAGTGCGCTAACTACACTTGCCGTCAATTATTACAACGAAAACGGGCAAGGGAATGTCCATACGTACTCTGTGGATTACGCAGATAACGATAAACATTTTAAGGCGCATGCCTTCCAGCCTAATAGTGATGCTCCATGGATCGAGAGAATGACGTCGCATCTGGGTACAATCCATCATCCCATACAGTTCGATACGCCAGATTTAGTCGGCGCTTTAAAAGCGGCTACCTTCGCTCGCGATCTACCGGGCATGGCCGATGTTGATGCTTCACTTCTGCTGTTTTGCCATGAAATTAAAAAAGATGCAACCGTAGCGATATCTGGCGAAGCTGCCGATGAAATTTTTGGCGGCTATCCTTGGTTTCATCGCGAAGAAGCTTTGAATGCAAATACCTTTCCATGGTCGCTTGCTTCCACTATGCGTGCCGATTTGCTCGCACCTGACGTTGCCGCATGGATTAAACCGCTCGATTACATCGGGGACCGTTATTCACAAGCGATAGCGGAGGTGCCTCATCTGGATGGGGAATCTGAGCAGCTGCGCAAGATGCGGCAAATGTCTTATTTGAATATTACCCGCTTCATGCCAACGCTTCTAGACCGCAAGGATCGAATGAGTATGGCAGCAGGCTTAGAGGTTCGTGTCCCTTTCTGCGATCATCGGCTAGTCGAGTATGTGTGGAACATTCCGTGGGAGATCAAGACATCCGGTGATCGGGAAAAAGGAATATTGCGCAAGTCGCTGCGCGGTATATTACCTGAAGACGTATTGACTCGCAAAAAAAGCCCGTATCCTAAAACGCATAATCCAAACTATTTGGCCGCCGTCAAAGGACTGTTGCTCGATGTACTGAATGATTCCAGCTCTCCGCTCCTTCCGTTAATCAATGTGGAAAAGATCAGAGCGCTAACCGAGTCGGAATCCGCGAGCTCGAATACGCCTTGGTTTGGTCAGCTGATGTCTGGTCCGCAGCTGTTCGCTTATTTATATCAGGTAAATTTATGGTTAAAGCAATATAAAGTTGTTATAAGCTGACCAAACTTATGTACTTCTCCTCATCACAAAAAAAAAAGCACCCCTAACTGCTTGAAGCCAATGCAATCGGCTGCTTGCGGATGGGGGTGCTTTTTTAAAATTATTGCCCTTGCTCAAGCAGCGGAAGCAGCTTTCTTAATGCGTCACCGCGATGACTGATTTGCTGCTTCTCTTCCTGTGACAACTCAGCCATTCCGCGATTCAAGCTTGGAAGCCAAAACAACGGATCATAACCAAAACCGCCAATTCCGTGAGGCGTATCTGTAATGAAACCATCTACAGTGCCTTCCGCTTCCAAAAACAAGCCGGTTGCTGGATCATACAGCGCTAACGCGCATACGAACTGCGCCTTGCTCATGATTTGTGAGCCATCAGTCAAATGCCCTAAATCTTCTCGTTCAACATTATCCCCAAGTCGCTGAAGCTCCTGAATGAGCTTGGCATTGTTTTCACCGTCAGTCGCATCCTCACCTGCATAACGTGCCGAATAGACACCTGGATCGCCATTCAACGCTGTAACGCGCAAGCCCGAATCATCAGCCAGTACAGGAACGCCTAGCGCGTCTCCCGTCGTCTTTGCTTTGATTCGTGCATTAGCGGCGAAAGTATCGCCATCTTCCACGATATCTGGAATTTGCGGATAATCCAGCAGGCTTTCAACCGATTTATCAAGCTTCTGGAGCGCATGTGCGAATTCCTTCACCTTGCCGGCATTTTTGGTAGCTATAACAATAACGTCATGATTTAAAATGGAATGTCTCATCCGAATTATTAACCTCCGATACGCGCCGCCAAAGGACCGAGAACATCCTTTTGCTTGCTGATCAACTCGAGAATACCCTCTTCTCCGAGTGCCAGCAATTGATTAAGTTCTTCACGTGAAAACGGAGCTTCCTCGCCTGTTCCCTGCACTTCAACAAACTTGCCGCTGCCTGTCATAACAACGTTCATATCAACCTTTGCCTTGGAATCTTCCTCGTAATTCAGATCAAGCAGCGCTCTCTCTTGAATGACGCCTACACTTACCGAAGCCAAGAAATCTGTAATCGGGTATTTGGCAAACTGCACCTTCTCCGAAATTTTATTGATTGCAATTGAAAGCGCAATAAACGCACCTGTAATTGATGTCGTGCGCGTACCGCCATCAGCTTGAATGACATCGCAATCAAGCGTTATCGTCCGCTCACCTAATGCTTGCAAATCAATGACTGATCGTAATGCACGGCCAATAAGGCGCTGTATCTCCATCGTCCGGCCTGTCAGCTTCCCTTTAGCGGCTTCACGAATATTGCGTGTATGTGTTGCGCGCGGCAGCATGGCATATTCAGCTGTAATCCAGCCTTTGCCTTGTCCCTTCATGAATGGAGGTACTCTGTCCTCTACACTCGCCGTACAAATGACCTTCGTCTCTCCGACCTCGATGAGAACCGATCCTTCTGCGTATTTATTGACACCTGTCGTTATGGTTACCGGCCGAAGCTGGTTCGGTTGCCGACCATCGTTTCTCATGCTAATTTCCTCCTGAGTGTTGCGTTTTACGATTAGAAAACAAATGTATCCTATCCTGCAATCTTTCCTATTTTAACAAAGTAACCTGTGAATTGCATCCGCCGCTCGTGAAAAAGAAAACTGTAGCGATTGTACATGTACTCCTTCGCTCAAGATTAGGAACAATTTAGTATGCCGGCTTCTTTATAACTTGATCGGTTCAGACATTATAAATGCACAAAAGAGGCCTTTCAAAAAGCATTCGCTTTTGAGCAGCCTCTTCGTACACACCATAGTTATTTATTATGACTTCATTGCATTGACGTGATGCGGTCTGCCCACAGGCTCGCTGTATGAGTTGTTGGCATCGTCCACAACATTAGTTTCTCCGTTCAACTTGATTTGAACGGTTGCTGCGTCCGTATTTTCCGTGACAGAAAGTACGAGTGCTTGGAGCATTTCAGACGGAAGCTTTTGACCCTTTTGATAAGCTTCATCCTGCAAATCGACAGTAACTACATCACCTTCCTGCACAACGTTTTTCACTTGTACATCTGGAAGGATTACACTCGTCAATTCTTTTTTGTTAAGCGGACCCGAAATGAGCTGTTCAAGTGCCGCTTGAGCTGGAGACTCCGAACGAGCGACTAGTCTTGTAACTGGAACGTAATATTGTTCGTCGTTTAACGTTTGAGCGGAGAAGTAGAGCGTTACAGGTGTCGATTGCGCATAATTCACACCATCAGCCGCCTCAATATTAATGCCGACCGACCTTGTCAGCTTGTTGTCAAGCGGGAAGCCGTCTTGAGGCATTTCCGGCAGTTTGGCGCCTTCGTACCAGATTTCAACCCCTTCAATTCCAGGCATAGCTGTCAAAGTCCAAGTGATGGCTTCAACAATCGTGCGCTCGTCCTGCGGGTTGTAATCACTGAACGGTTCAGAAAACTCTACCGTTGCAAGCTTTTGCTCTTTATCATATTTATACGATTTAATTTGAGTGCCTTGCGGGATAACAGCGCGGAAGTCCTCTGGCAGTTGATTCGCATACGTGCCATTCTCAACCATCATCTCGAGTGCCTTTTGTGCGGCTGCTTCATTTTTGCCAAGGGTAGTTTGAAGTGAGATTGGAGCCAAATAACCGTTACGATCTTCGAGATATACCGTCATTTGTGTGCCGTCACCTTCTCCGACTGCCTGTCCAGTTTCTGCACCTTCTACCCCGTCCTTAACTTCCACCTGTGGCGGATCGATTGGCTTGCTTGTCTGCTGGGAAAACAGACCACAACCCGAAGTAAGAATGGGCAACACGAGAACCCCCGAAAGTACAGCACCCCTAATCCATCTTTTTTGAATCATATTGACCTTTCCTCCCTAATCAAGTTTTGCCTAGCGGCTTTGTACAACTCCTTATTTGTAGTACTATGTATACGAGCCCTTCCCTTTTTTAGACCAGTTTTGTCCATAAAATCATAAGGGGGAACAAAAACATGTCCAATCCCGAAATTTATAGCCTCAATAGCCGCAAAGTGGCTGAAGCTACAGACGAATGGCTCCTCAAACGCGGAGTAACAAAGATGGCGATTGCCGAGCTTGTGCATTTTTTGCAAAAAGACTATTTCCCAGGCTTAACGCCTGAGGATTGCATTGTCCATATTGATGCCGTCCTATCGAAGCGCGAAGTACAAAATGCTGTTCTGACCGGGATACAGCTCGATATTCTCGCTGAGGAAGGCAAGTTGATGCCCCCGCTGCAGGATATGATCAAGCATGACGAGAGTCTTTATGGATGCGATGAAATTTTGGCACTGTCAATTGTCAACGTATATGGGAGCATCGGCTTTACGAATTTCGGTTATGTCGATAAGCTGAAGCCCGGTATTCTGGTCAAGCTCAACGACAAAAGCGACGGAGAAATCCATACGTTCTTAGATGATATCGTCGGGGCTATCGCAGCATCAGCAGCAAGTCGGATGGCCCACCGCAGACAAGCAGAGCGTGAAGGTGTCACACAGCCTCCACTCGACTAAACAGAGATTACGAAGCGAGGTTTTGCATTTGCAAAACCTTTCTTGCTTACGAAGCAGGATTTTGCGCTCGCAAAACCTAAGTCTGTGCTTACGAAGTAGATTTTGCGCTCGCAAAACCTAAGTCTGTGCTTACGAAGTATATTTTACTTTCGCAAAACCTAGGTCTATGCTTGCTAAGTTGATTTTGCTTTCGCAAAATCTAAGTCCATGCTTACGAAGTATGTTTTGCGCTCGCAAAACCTAAGTCAATGCTTACGAAGTAAGTTTTGCGCTCGTACAATCTAAGTCATTGCTTACGAAGTAAGTTTTGCGCTCGTACAATCTAAGTCATTGCTTACGAAGTAGATTTTGCTTTCGCAAAATCTTTAGGGAGGTTAATTCATGAACTATGATATTTTTTATAAAGGCGCATTTGCTATGCTGAAGGTAAAGCTCAATCCGGGTGAGAGCGTAAAAGCCGAAATGGGCGCTATGGTGTCCATGTCCCCGAGCATTGATCTTAAAGGGACAACCGACGGCGGGTTTATGCGAGGACTCGGAAGAATGTTAAGCGGAGAGACGTTCTTTTTCCAAGAGATGACCGCGAATCGAGGTCAAGGTGAAGTCCACCTTGCCCCTCCTTCTCTTGGCGATATTGAAGCGATTGAACTCGACGGTTCTTATAAGCTGTATGTGCAAAAGGATGGTTTCTTAGCTGGAACCAGCGGCATAGAGGTCAATACAAAAATGCAAAACCTAGGCAAAGGACTGTTGTCCGGCGAAGGTTTCTTTATTGTAGAAATCAGCGGCAGAGGCACCGTGTTTCTCTCCTCCTATGGTGCGATCCATGCGCTGAACCTGAGCCATGGCGAAGAAGTCATCATAGATAACGGTCATTTAGTTGCTTGGCCTGGTTATATGAATTATACAATTGAAAAAGCATCAAAGGGCTGGTTATCCAGCATTACGAGCGGCGAGGGTCTCGTATGCCGCTTCCGCGGTGAAGGTGTTGTTCTTATCCAAACCCGCAATCCAGCAAGCTTTGGAGCTTGGTTGAAAAAGTTTATTCCAGGCGGCAACTAACTACCAGAGTAACGACATTCGCACTTTTACTCAGCTATGGAAATCATTTTAACGAAGCAACTCCTTCTAATGTGTGAACATTTACAATCAGATGAAGTATTCAGCAAAAGCTGCTACCACTCAGGAAAATTTATCAAAAAAACTCCATCTCATCTCATGAGTGTTGGACTTTACACCGGTTTACATGAAAAAACTCCCGCTAATTCGTCATCATTTACTCTAATGGAGTAGATATGCTCAAATTAACGGGAGTTTTTCCAGTTATATGCCCCTATCACTCCCAGTTTATTAAAAATAGCAGGAGTTTTTCCTGTTCACTAACAAATTCTGCGTTTGACGGGTATAGGATTGAACCTAACGGACATAGAAGCCGCTATTATGATGATTAAAGCTCAAACTAGATTCTAACGGACACCAAATACGCTATTGAGGTAAAATGGCGACCAATTTGAACACTTGAAGCCATATAAAGGCCTCTATGTCCGTTAGATCTTCAAATGAGGCTAATTGTGGTGAATACGGGCTCTGATGTCCGTTACGTGTAAACTAATGCAAAATTAGCGCTTAACGGCTTTAGGCTTGAAGCCCTAACGGACTTAGAAGCCGCTATTACGATGATTCAAGCTCAAACTGGATTCTAACGGACACCAAATACGCTATTGAGGTAAAATGGCGACCAATTTGAACACTTGAAGCTACATAAGAGCCTCTATGTCCATTAGATCTTCAAAAGAGGCTTATTGTAGTGAATAAGGGCTCTGGTGTCCGTTACGTGTAAACTATTGCAAAATTAGCGCTTAACGGGTTTAGGCTTTAGGCTTGTAGCCCTTACGGACATAGAAGCCGCTATTACGATGATTCAAGCTCAAACTGGTTTCTAACGGACACCAAATACGCTATTGAGGTAAAATGGCGACCAATTTGAACACTTGAAGACATATAAGGGCCTCTATGTCCGTTAGATCTTCAAAAGAGGCTTATTGTAGTGAATAAGGGCTCTGGTGTCCGTTACGTGTAAACTATTGCAATGGAGGCAATTGTTTATTTATGATTATTTAAAAATGTTTTATTTGGTAAATAGTGCATAGCGCGCACGAAACGGATCGTTTTGGTCTTAGCACGCATCACGATGGAATGTGTCTCTGCCCTCTCGTCAGGAAAATACTGAACTCCGCCCAAAAACTCACCTGGCGTTACGCCTGTTGCTGCAAAATAGACATCACCCGTTCCAATCATATCCTCCATCGTAAGCACCCGATATGGATCTGCAATGCCCATTTGAACACAGCGATTGTATTCATTGCTATCCGCCGGCATCAACCTTGCTTGCAGCTCGCCACCTAAACATTTCAACGCTGCCGCGGCTAATACGCCCTCCGGTGCGCCTCCAGAACCCACATATAAATCAATGCCTGCCTCAGGAAAAGCAGGTGCCATCGCGCCTGCAACGTCACCATCTGACAAAAACTTTATGCGCACACCCACCCTGCGCAGCACCTTGACGATTGCTTCATGACGCGTCCTATCCAAAATCATAACGGTTAAATCAGAAACCTTCTTGTTTAAAGCGTCTGCCGCTTTGCGTAGCGTTACATCCATCGGGTCAGTTATCGACAGCTTGCCAACAAGCGCTGGACCAAAAGCAAGCTTCTCCATGTACATATCAGGAGCATGCAGTAGCTGGCCTTTCCCTGCTACTGCAAGCACGGACATCGCATTGTTAAGTCCTTTGGCTACAATTTCCGTACCTTCCAGCGGATCAACAGCTACGTCAACCTCAGGACCATTCAAGCTGCCTACTTCCTCACCAATGTATAACATCGGCGCTTCATCCATTTCCCCTTCGCCTATGACGACAGTACCGCGAATGGACACCGAATCAAACATTGAGCGCATCGCAGAGGTTGCCGCTCCATCAGCACTGTTCTTATCGCCTCTCCCCATCCAAGGCGCGGATGCGAGCGCAGCCAACTCCGTTACACGTACAAGCTCTAATGCTAATTCTCTCTCCATAATCCAGTCTCCCTTTGCTTTCATATGACGGAATAAATAATTAGAACACATGTTGAGGTCATTTCCGTTATTTAATATGTATCATATATTTATATATGTCGCAATATATATTTATATCCCTTCATTAAATCATCATTAATAATTGAAACATTATTTTGATATCAACTATTTTTCGTTAAGACAACAAAAGAGCATACCTTCACAGGTGTTACCTGTAAAAGTACGCTCTATTGATCAATCTAAAAGAATAGCAACAAATGAAAGCAGTTATTCATAAAGCTCGATTTCAAAAAGCGAAGGACCATATGGCGGCAAGCCTTTATCTGTCACCCATATACGTACATACCTAGCTTCAGTTATTTCATCAAAGTGTTCAAGGATAGTTATGGCATTACCCCGCAGGAATTTCGCGATCGTTAAGCGATGATTGCAGAATAATAATAAATGCCTTCTCTTTCATCTGATGAGATTCGAGCTTGACGTTCTAAATATACCAAATGCGCTAGCGTCTCCGACATCGCGAATCTCAATTGATGTGCATTCCCATTCAGTCGATTGCCGAATAGAGCCTCGCACATGCCAAAGGCGGTGAGGGGCTCTTCTTCGAGCATCCTAACCATCTTGTCCAATCTGCGAATATGATGCTGCTGAAGCTCCAAGATCCTGCCTTGGAAATCACTAAAAGGATCACGATGTCCAGGAAAAGCTAATTGAACCTCATAATTTGCGAGCTCCTGCAAGCTGCCCAGAAAAGCATCCAACGGATCACCGTCCTCACCAGGCACGATACTTACATTCGGGGTAATATGAGGCATGACCTGATCACCGCACACCATCCATTTCCGTTCCTTCTGATAAAAGCAAAGTTGTCCGTTTGCATGACCAGGCGCGTCTAATAAGAGCCAGCTCATACCGCCGATCATAATTTGATCTCCCGCTTCGAAATAGGTTACCTCTGGCTGCGGAGACACCATATCCACAAATGTTTCAAGATTTAGCGCAATTGCCTCTCTATGCTGGGTTGGCATGCCATGCATCGCATAAAGAGCTTGCAGTTGCTCGGCGAATTGGCTTTCCTTTCCCCAGAGCCTAATCGCGTAGTCATGTGCCCTGCGTGACATAAACACTGGCGCGCCGCTTTTCTCCTGCACATAACCAGCCAGCCCATAATGATCGGGATGCTGATGCGTCAGGATGATTCGTGAAATATTATGCCACTCAAGGCCATGATAATGTAAGACCTTATCCCACACCTGAATAGCCTCGTCCGTTCGTAGTCCCGGATCAATGAGTGTATATCCATGTTCTTCAGGTATAAGATAGCTGTTTACCCACTTCAGCGAAAAGGGAACAGGCACCTTTACCTGCAGCCATTCTTCCTGCAATGAAACCGTATGTATAGACGCTTCTTCTTTTGTATGCGGCAAGCTGCTTAACTCATCCTTGTTATCAAACATTGTCATTTCGCCCTCCCTGTCATAATCATACGAGGAGAAGCTTCTGGATCATATTTTGAGCCATCATAATTCCCATACAACTTTTCTAATCTAAGACTGCAAGCTCCAAGATTATGTTCAAACCAATCCAGCTTGTACAATCTAACTTGCTCTAAGTATTGTCTTGGCTTCTCCTCTCTTCGCGGATTGAAAATGGAAATCCCCTTCTGTACCCATCCATTTGTAATGGAACGTGCCTCTTGTATAAGCAAGCCTGTCTCCTCATCTAAACGCTCCGATCGGGGCACTAAGGTTTGAGCCACATATATAGGATTAAGGAAATCTATAAGAAAAGAACCGTCTGGACGCAGCACCCTCCGAATATGCCGAAGCACATTCACATTATCTTCCTCCACTGTGAAATAGCCAAATGAGGTAAATAAATTGACCGTTGCATCAAAACACTCCGCTTCAAACGGCAGCTCGCGCATATCCCCTTTAACCCATTCAACAAGCCCGTCTTCATCATGACGATGAGCCTCATGAAGCAATATATCAGATAAATCCATACCGGTTACGGAATACCCTAAGTTTGCTAAGGCAAGTGAATGCCTTCCCATTCCACATCCTATATCTAGTACATGAGAACCTTCCGTCAGCTCCAGCCAAGCGATCATTTTGGAAGCTTCTTTATTTGCATTTTCCCAATCGCGATGTTTGTAGACAAGCATATAATCGGAGCCAAAGCTCTGTTCGTACCATGGTTTCATTTTAATGCTCTCCTTCATAAAGGTCATGCGAATTGCCTGCTAAATATGATCACTTCATTGTACTTTAATTCCAACATACTGGCAAAAACCGATTCCAATAAGCATAATTTTCATTTATACGTGCAAACTATGGAAGCTTATCCAGATTTTTTATTTACTTATGAGCAGCTTAAGAAAGGGGGAAGACGTATGAATGACCGTATCCGCTTATTATTTGCAGAAGCAATCGATATTAAATTAGAAATTTTGAAAAATAGCGAAATGACAATAGAAATTGCCTATATCGTTCCTTTATGCGAAGAAGTGAAAATAAGTGATTTCATTATCGTCCCTTTTACAAAAGAGGAATATTCTTTTCAATCCCAGTTGGATACAAATCCCGATTACGAAATACTTGAAGATGTCGCTAAATGGCAGGATCTTCTGCTGCGTGGCCATGTGCTGATTGAGGCAAATGGCATCATATATTCATTCAAAGCTGAACGCATTATATGTATTGAAAATTCACAAACACAAGTGGAAAGCGCTATTCAAGGCCCACAAATCGCGTTAAGCGAAAATATATATATATCGCTCAACCTTATCCGCAGCATGTATCCGTCTCCAGATCTCTCTGTGGAAGAGCATACGATTGGCTCATTGTCCAAAACACCTGTTTTCGCCTTATTCGACCAGCGGCGTGTAGATCCCTCAGTACTCGACAACGTACGTACAAAGTTAGCAACAATTAACGTGGAAATGCTTCATTCCTCAGGTGAGCTTGAGAAGCTCTTGGTCGGCAATCGCAAGCATTTGTTCCCTACTGTCCTTATCACAGAACGTCCTGACCGCATTACTAGTGCGATCTCCAAAGGGAAAATAATCATTCTCCTAAAGGGAAACATGTTCGCTATTATTTTGCCGTCAACCTTTTTTGACTTCATGCATGCGGTAGAGGATGATTACGACTCCTATTGGATGACTCGTTTTCTTATCTTCCTTCGGTATATGTCAACTTTGCTGACGATCACCTTGCCTGCTCTCTATATTTCCGTCGTCTCCTACAATCCAGAGCTGTTTCGCGTACAGCTTGCTTTCTCGATTGCAGGCAGCCGTTCTGCTGTCCCTTACCCATCGTTCATCGAGGTATTTATTATGCTCTTTATGATCGAAACACTAATTGAGGCAAGCATACGCTTACCTCGTTACATCGGTTCTACAGCTACGACTGTCGGAGGGCTTATTCTCGGACAAGCCGCGCAACAGGCCGGTCTCGTAAGCAGCATTATGATTATCGTTACGTCCGTAGTAGCCATTTCAAATTTTGTTATTCCTGTCAATTCGTTGTCATTTGCAGTCCGCTTCTTAAAGTATCCACTAATTGGAATCTCTATTTTCTTTGGCGTCACCGGCGTTGCCGTTGGTATGTTTATGTATGTCACGTATTTATGCAGCCTAAGGAGCTTCGGAAAGCCGTACATGCGTATTTTCGGAAAATTAAGACCGTTAGAAGGCGATGTTGGGCAGGTGAAGATTGAGTGAACCGTTATTTTTTTTACAACTTTACACTTGCCAGCTTCATTAATTTGATGCTGTATGTCCCGCATATACTCATACAGTTTCGCTATACGGGTGCGGTATCGTCCATGCTGGTAGGCATTGTTATCGGTACGATACTCGTCTATATGTACACAAGCGCAATGGCCCGTTTTCCCGGTAAGGGCTTGCCAGAAATATTAAAGCTGTATTGCCCGCAATGGCTCGTAACGATCTCCATGCTGTTTTTTACAATTTTGTGGTGGTTTGCAACTACGATTGTTGTTGTTGCTTACGCCATACTTATCAATCGTTTTTTCAATCCGGATGCAAATGCGATAGTTATTTTGACAATGCTCGTAATTGCCTGCGGTTATGCCGCCACACGCTCCACGCTCTCGGTAATGTTCATCATTGAAATCGGCTTTATCGTAAATGCTCCAATCATCATCTTTATATTGTTTAAGGCGGTGCGAAGCACACAGCTTAATTGGGATGCGATTCATGTCATAGCCAATTACGTAACGGAAATGCCTACCTTGGCCTGCGTAGCAGCCTCTACCCTTATTTTTACCGGTTACATCAATCTCTCGTTGTTCAATCGGCTCTTCCCGCCAAATTTCCGCTTTAAATTCCGCTTCGTATATCCGATATTCGGAGCCGTCATATTATTGATTACGTTTTTTGTGCCGATTGGCTTTCATGGAACGGAAGGAGTGAACCAATACGTCTATATTTGGAGCCAAACCGCAGACTCCCTGCTTATGCAATACGGTTTTATTGAGCGTGTGTTGTTTCTATTTTTAATTGTTTTCTTGAATCTGACTCTTGTGTACACGATGTCCGGATGGCATCAAGCGATGGAGTTTTTGAAAGCTTGCTTCCCGAACTATAAGCCGGAGTTCGACAGTCTCAAAACGCCGATATCCAACTACGTCATCGTCGGTATTTTTGCATTGCTCACCATCTTGTATCTCTTGGTGACGAATGAAAAGATGAACATGTACATCACTACCTATTGGCTCATTATCCGATTGTTCGTTGAGATTTTAATCGTCGTTTGGGTATTCGTGCTTAGCAAAAGGAGGTCCAAGGCCGTATGAGCATAACCCTTCGAGTCTTTTTGTTAATCCTTACTCTTGGTTTACTCGGCGGCTGCGGGTTCAAGGATATTGACAAACGATTCTTCGTGGTCGCCTTAGGCATAGATGCATCGGAAAATGAGAAAAAACCTTATCGTCTCACACTACTGCTTGCTGTTCCTTCTCCAAAGATCGAGCCTGGTGCTTCAAAAACGCAAATCGAAAGCATTGATACTGAATCGATCGCAGAAGGGGTTCGCATGTTGAAAGCCTACGTCGATAAGGAGCTTGATTTCGGACATTGCAAAGTGTTTCTGATTGGCGAGAAAATTGCCCGCCAAAATTATAAGGACATTTTGCAATGGATGTCTAGGAGAAGAGATATTCAGAGCGTGGCCGACATTGCAATTGGTAAACCAGACGCTGAAACAATCCTCAATGTAAAGCCTGTATCAGAGCGTTATCCTGGCAACACACTTTTTTTGAGTTTCGGAGCAGATGGAACCGAGTCATCCTATACATACGTAGAATCTTTGTCGGACTTTGCTAGGCGTGCCTCGGAGAAAGGTCTTGATCCGTTGATGCCTGTAATCATTAAAGATAGCAAGGAGAGCTTCATTATCAACCGAACAGCTCTGCTTGATAAAAAAAGGGTAAAGCTTATTTTATCACCGGCTGAATCACAGCTTTATAATCAAATCGCTGAAGATTTCACGAAATCTTCCATGCATGGTATGTTTCAAGGTTTGGATTTAGTCGTTGCCATTACTGAGATGCACTCCAAATTTCATCTTGGCAAGGAGAACGGTCAAGATACGATTATACTGGATATCATGATTAAAGTCGTATTTGAGGAGGCGCCTAAAGGCATTTATGAAGACCAGTGGTTGCCTATCGAGCAGGAATTAAATAAGGAATATGCTAAAACCTGCCTTGCCCTTCTCAAAAAAATCCAAAAGGCTAACGTTGATCCTATGGGTTTCGGGTTGCGTTATCGTGCCACCCATCCCGGAAACGATGCTTGGAAGCAGTGGCAGTCCATCTATCCCACTATTAAATTTGTGGTCAATCCTAATATCCAAATAGAAGGTACAGGTATTATCAAATAAAGGTCTCACTGCGCAGCAAAAAAGAGGTGACCTAGAAGCAAAAATATCGCTTCGGGTCACCTCTTTTTTAAATTACTATTTTATTTAAGGATTAATCGATTCGTTTGACTCAGCTCATTGATGGTTCCAACACCAATTCCAAACATCGCGGTACGCAGTTCAAATTCAATACGCTCGAATTGCTGCAGCAATTGTTCCTGTGAAATTTGGTTGCTGCTGTTAGCCGCTTGTGGCAGCAATACACGTCCAAAGCCTGCAAGATTCGCGCCAAGTGCGATTGCTTTCGCCGCATCAATGCCTGTTCGTAATCCACCGCTTGCAATAATATTAGCGTGGGGAAGCATTGCACGGATTTCCGTAACACTATCAGCGGTAGGTATTCCCCAATCGGCGAATGACTCGGCAGCTTGCCTTCTCAGATCATCCGTGGAACGAAACTTCTCGACCTGACTCCATGACGTACCACCCGCACCAGCAGCATCAATAAACGAAACGCCTACCCCTGCAAGCGCTGCTGCTGTCTCTGCATCAATGCCCCAGCCAACTTCCTTTACGCCTACTGGGACATCAAGCGACTTACAAACCTGCTCAATCGCAGACAATAAATTGCGAAAATCTGTATCTCCCTCAGGTTGGAACACCTCTTGCATGCTGTTGAGATGAAGGACTAGCGCATCCGCTTCAGCAATATGTACCGCTCTGCGGCAGGATTCCACTCCAAAACCATAGTTCAGCTGAACCGCACCAATGTTAGCAATGACTGGTACGGTAGGTGCATCTTTTCGAATGGAAAAAGAAGCTGCAAGTTGTTCGTTTTCTATTGCTGCACGCATGGAGCCTAGACCAATCGCCCAGCCTCTCGTCTCTGCAACAACCGCCAATCGACGATTAATGGCCCCTGCTTCATCCGTTCCACCCGTCATGGAGCTAACGAGAAGTGGTGCGCCTAGTTTTTTGCCGAACCATTCCGTATTCAAACTTACTTCAGCGAAGGAAAGTTCAGGCAGCGCATTATGCTTAAAGCGGTATCGCTCCAAGCCCGTTTCAATGCCAACGCTGTTTACTTGCTCCTGCAAGCAAATACGTATATGCTCTCCTTTGCGCTTTGCAGTTGCTGCTTGCTGATCTACTGACATGCTTGTTCCTCCCAAGCTTAAACGGCTAACGCCTTCTATAGCAACGCAGCTCACGTTTCGCTTCTCTATCTTCTTCATTCGTTTACGACTTGCTAAATTCCTCAGCAATATGCTGAACATATATGTAAGGATTATGTCTGCTTGTACAATACGAACCATAACCATTTCAGCTAAGTGACTACGTACTAGTTTAGCATAATTTTTTGATTCACGCTCTCAACTCCACGACATTGACACATAAGAAAAACCCATCGACAAAAAATAAGCGGGTTGCCCCTAATATTGGATAAATGCAACATTAAACTTTTAAAATTGAGCCGGTAAATCAGCTAGGTTTCAAATGGTACGAATCGGATCTCTGTGCTTTCCGCCTAGAATAGTTCTTCTAATAAATGTGGCATGATAAAGAAAAGTGTCCCCCTTCAAACAAATATGAGCCTAACTTGTTAGTTAGAAGTCACTGATCTCATATTAGACAAATGATTTTTACAATCATTTAATTGAATTTTACAATCATTTTATCTTGTTAAACCGTCGAAACTCATATAAAATATAACTAACAAAAGCCTTATAGGGGGAATAAACATGGAAATGATTATATTTGATACACAACAGGAATTAGATGCTTATGCAGCAGAGCTATTTGTAGGTATCGTTAACGAGAAACCAGACGCCGTACTAGGCCTTGCTACAGGATCGACACCCATTGGAATTTATGACAAAATAGTAGAGCTATACAATCAAAAAAAGGTTAGCTTCAAAGATGTGACAACGTTCAATTTGGATGAATATGTCGGAGTAAAACCTGATAACGACCAAAGCTACGCCTACTACATGAACCAGCATCTATTTTCGCACATCGATATTCCCGCAAACCAGATCCATTTGCCAAATGGCATGGCTTCGGATGTCGAGCGAGAATCCAATTCTTATGATGCAATGCTAGAAGCTAGTCCGGTAGATGTTCAGTTGCTTGGTCTGGGCCACAACGGTCATATTGGATTCAATGAACCTGATGTTAACCTTTCGGGCGGAACTCACGTTGTTAAGCTAAAAGAGGAAACGCGTGAAGCAAACGCTCGTTTCTTCGATTCTATGGATGAAGTACCTGAGTATGCGATTACGATGGGTGTTGGCTCCATTTTGAAAGCTAATACGATTGTGCTTGCTGTTCGTGGTGCTGATAAAGCGGAAATTGTAAAAGAAGCATTGACTGGTCCGATTACGACTAATGTGCCGGCTTCATTGCTGCAAACACATCCGCGCGTCATTGTTCTACTAGATCGCGAGGCAGGAAGGATGTTGAGTTAAATGACCACAAACTCTGCAAACTGGTTCATCCACAACGTAAATATCGTGCTTGAAGACGGGGTAGTTAACGGCAGTGTTTTCGTACAAGATGGAAAGATTACAAAGATTATCACTCAAGGTGACAATGAAGCAGCAGAGGCTTCGGATGCACAATCCGCGATAGACGGACAAGGAGGTTGGCTTCTTCCTGGCTTTATTGATGTGCATGTTCACGGCGGTTTCGGAGCTGATTTTATGGATGCCAACCGTGAGAGTTTCGACAAGATAACCAAATTCCACGCCTCGCAAGGCACAACAGGCATGCTGGCTACAACGATGACGGCTTCCAAGGAAGCGATCGAAGACGTATTGCATGCCGTAGCTGATTATCGCATCAGCGAAATGCCTTACGCAGCTTTATATGGTGTGCATTTGGAGGGGCCTTTCATAAGTGAGGTATGGCCTGGCGCTCAGAACCCTGCCTATATCAAGACCCCGCAGCTAGAGTGGATGCAGCATTGGCATGCCAAATGGCCCGATCTTCTTCGGCAGCTTACACTAGCTCCTGAGAAAAGCGGTGCAATCGAGACCATTTCATGGCTAGCTGAGCAAGGGATCAACACAGCTTGCGGGCATACGGATGCAGTCTATGATGAGGTGATCGCTGCGGCAGATGCCGGCCTCTCGCAAGCTGTCCATACGTACAATGCTATGCGTGGTCTCCATCACCGCGAGCCAGGTACACTTGGTGCTGTACTGACCGATGACCGTATTGTGGCCGAGCTTATAGCGGACGGCATACATGTGCATCCCGCAGCTATCCGACTGGTGCTCGCTGCTAAGCCTTCAGACAAAGTGATACTGATCACGGATGCGATGGCCGCAGCCGGCATGCCGGAAGGCGAGTATAGTCTTGGCGGCTTAGCCGTTATCGTTAAGGACGGCGAAGCAAGATTGCGCGAAGGCAATGCCCTTGCAGGCAGTTGTTTAACGATGATTGGTGCAGTACGCTTTATGCTTGAACAAACTAAGTTATCACTACCAGAGATTAGTCGTTTGGCAAGCGGCAATGCAGCGAAACAGCTTGGCATTATCGACCGTACCGGTACAATAGCAAGCGGCAAGCAAGCAGATCTTGTATGGGTTGACTCGCAAATGCAAGTACAGCAGACATGGGTACAAGGCCGTTCTGTATATGAAGCTCAGCGCTCATAAAATAAATACAACCAAAATAGAGGTTCCGTCTCAAAAGGTATATAACCTTTTGAAGCGGAACCTCTTTTGAATATCATGTTAATCCGTTACATGCACAGAAATGCCAAGCTGCTTCATTTCAGCCGCAAGCTCTTCGGTGAGCGGGACATCTGTAATGACACCCCGCAGCTCGGATAAGGAAGCAATGGAAAATAACGAGGTACGATCTGTCTTCGTATGATCGAATACGGCATATGCCGCTTGTGAACGCTTAATGAGTGCTTTAGCGATTTGCGCTTCTTGCTCGGAGTAGGTCGTAATACCGCCAGCGGCAGAGATACCATCGACACCGATGAACATCTTTCCGATATGCAAATGTGCTACCATACCCTCGCCTAAAGGACCACACAGCTCAAAGCTGTTATGCCTCATGATGCCGCCGGTAACGACAACCTGAATATCGCTGCCCGCCAGCTCCATCGCGATATTAACCGCATTGGTCACTACCGTGATGCCTCGTCTGGACTTTAACATCTTGGCAATAAGGAAGTTGGTCGTACCGCCGGAGAGACCGATCACATCGCCTTCCAAAATTAATGAGGCTGCTAATTCCGCGATATGTTCTTTCTCCAGGATCGACAGCCCTTCCTTCTCCGAGAAAGGTAAATCCCTTACCGAGTTCATTCCATCGTACATCGCCCCGCCAATCGTCCGAATGACCGGATAATCGGCTTCCATTTGCTCAAGATCACGACGTGCCGTCGCTTCTGAGCAGCCGAAGCGCTCAACCATTTCCAAGATCGTCACCCGTCCCTGCTGCTTCAATAGCTGCAGTAGCGCTTCACGGCGACGCTGCCCCTTGTTTCCGATCAATTCTGCCATTGTCAGCGCTCCACCCAAGCCTTGGCGGACATCCGCTGCTGGACGACACTCCATTCCGGCAATGCTTCCCAGTCGCCACGCATTTGCACGACTAATGATCCGTTAATGCTCGCAAGGCGTACCGCTTCTACAGGGGATAAGCCCTTCATAATTCCTGCCAAGAACCCGGCGCAAAAACCGTCTCCCGCACCTACTGTATCCACTACCTGCTCGGCTGGATAGAAAGGCAAGCTTTCTTCCTGCCCTTTGTTCAGAACGATCGTCGTATCGCCTCTGCCTTTAATGATTGACACCGCTTTTAGCTCATTCAGCTGACCTTTAATATGCTCGTAATCATCTGTATCGTACAATAATTTAAGCTCGTCCCATCCTGGCAAAAAGTAATCCGCATCTGCCGCAAGCGGCAGCAGTGTTGCGCGTGCTTCTTCAATTGACCACAGCTTAAGCCGCAAGTTCGGATCAAAGCTGACAAGCACACCAGCTTCCTTCGCAATATCTATAGCGCGGCGAATCGTTTTGCGGCAATCTTCGCTGAGCGCTGCTGTGATACCGGTTACATGAAGCAGTTTAGCACCGCGAATGTAATTCTCATCAAGCTGCTCAGGCAGCATCCGACTAGCAGCCGAATGCTTTCTGAAATAATGTACTGCCGTTCTACCAGCTACATGCTCACGAAACATCATGCCAGTAGGAGCTTCCGAGCTAAGCTGAGCGCGAGATACGTCTACACCCTCTCCACGCAGCGTTTTCAAAATAATTTTGCCAAACGGGTCGTCGCCGAGAGCACCGAACCAGCCAACAGAGGAGCCTAGACGTGCAAGTCCAATTGCGACATTGCTTTCCGCTCCGCCAAAGCTTTGTTCCAGCGTAGCGGCGCGTTCGATTGACTTATGCTCCTGCGGCATAAACAAAGCCATTGATTCGCCAAACGTTACAATTTGCGGCGATGATTCTAACACGTAAAAATCCCCCTATAGCGTTATATATTCGGCGTTATCAATATTAGCCTTCAATCATCGGAAACTTCATGAAGTAAATAATAGCGATATAAAGCACCAATACGATGATGCTCATCACGCGAGCTTTGTTAATATGCGCGGTTGCACTTTTGCCTTCTTGAATGGAAGCAACAACAAGCTTAAGCGGCTTGGAAATAATTCCGCCTAATGCAGCTATGCCTAAGAATAGCAAAACAATAAGAACCATCCATGTTACGGTGTAATCAGCTTGAGACATCAAATATCCGCCTGTTAGCAACTGCAAAACTAGAAAATACTGTGCAATTCGATTCGCCGAACGCAAGCCGTCAGCTAGTCCGCCTTGTCCGACTCCAGCAAGCTTAGTAGCTCTTCCCAGCATGATTGGAAGAACGATATAAAAACCCATCCCTACTGCACCAATCACGTGCAAAAATAACATTACTTTAAACATTTTAACTCCTCCTGTTTTGGTAAAGCGTAATCAACGATTCGCAATTGCCAAAATTGATTCTATGAATAGTTTATCAGAAACGAGATTTTTTTCAAATGACTATGCTCCTGAACCGAAGCTTTATACACTTTTTTGTTGAATTAGTTCTTAATCGTTCCCGAAATTTTCACACATTAATAAGAAAGCCAACTCCTATCGAATGTCTCTCGGATTTAAGATTTGAAGCCATATTTACTCATAACCCCATGAATTGCAAAATAAGTAACTTCCTCAGGCAAAGCATCCTTTATGGGACGCAGCTTATCAATCCCTTGCTCGCCAATCGCTTGGACGATCAATTGTTCATATTCTGCCGGGATGATTCTGCTCCAATCTATTTCTTCGCCTTCATCCGCGCAGCGAATGATATGTCCTTCAACCGTTACTTTGCTTAATCCGCGTTCCTTCGCTATTTCACCCGGCTCCAACCCCGTTTGAAACAATTTGAGCGTAGCGAAGTGACTCGGCTGCTCATCACTAGATTCAATCTTCTTGGCAGCTAAAGGACCTCTAGCCGCAGTTGTAACCATTCCTTCGGTTTGACTCTCGCCTGCGAACGAATGAATAATGGAGAGCAAATCTTCTCCGTATTTCTCCGCCTTCGCTGAACCAATCCCTTTCACGCTAAGCAGTTGATCTTCGTTTTGCGGACGAGCCATTGCGATTTCCCGCAGTGTTGCATCAAAGAACAACATAAATGGAGGAACACCTTCTGTTGCTGCTTTCTCTTTACGCCATTGCTTGAGCGCATCGAATAAAGGTGAAGAAGCTGCCGTATCATTGGAGGCTGCCTGACGAACGATTGCCCTAACTCTCTGCATGATTAATTCACGGCCTTCCAGTACCGGCAGCGCGTTCGCAGTTAGGGAGACAACTGGATATTGCCCTTCGCTGAGTTTTAAGAATCCTTCAGCAACGAGCCAATATAGCCAATCTGCAATTTCTTTCTCGGGCAAATGACGCATTAAACCGTAGGTAGATAAACGATCGAGCCCAAATTCGAGCAAACGTTTATCACGTGATCCCTTCAATACTTTGGCAGCCATCGTTACGCCAAATCGACCTTTCATTCGACCAACGCAGGAGAGCGCCATCTTCGCTTCCTCCGTCCGATTAACTGGCTCACTCTTATCGAGACAGCTGCTGCATTTTCCGCATGCTACAACGTCCGTCTCACCGAAATAATCGACGATAAACTGTTGTAAGCAACGCTGCGTCCGACTGTAGTTCATCATGGTATGAAGCTTAGAGAGCTGAATCGACTTACGCTCTGAGTCCCCAGTGCCTTGTTCAATCAGGAAGCGTTGTACCTGCATATCAGCAGGCTCGAACAAAAGGATGCATTCGCTCTCCTCACCGTCACGGCCAGCACGTCCCGCTTCTTGGTAGTAGGATTCAATATCGCTTGTCATTTGCCAATGCAGCACATAACGAACGTTTGGTTTATCGATGCCCATTCCAAAAGCGTTCGTTGCGACCATCACACGAATCTCATCGAATCGAAACTTCTCCTGTGTGTCGGCACGCTCAACATCCGACAATCCTCCGTGGTACTTGCCTGCTTGAATGCCTCTGCGCGTTAGCTGCTCATATACATTCTCGACTTCTTTTCTAGTTGCTGCATATATAATGCCTGATTGCTCCTTGCGCCCCGCAATAAAGCTCTCAAGAAACTTTTTCTTATCCACACCTGTAACGACGGAGAGAGACAGATTCGGTCTGGCAAAGCCGGTAACAAAGATACTTGGGTCACGCAGCTTGAGCATTTCTGAAATATCAAGCGCTACCTCTGTTGTAGCCGTAGCCGTAAACGCCGCAACGAGCGGCCGATCCTTCATTCGAGCAATCCATCCTGCAAGCTGACGATAGCTTGGACGGAAATCATGCCCCCACTGCGATACGCAGTGAGCTTCGTCTATCGCAATGAGCGGGATAGAGAGTGCCTCAGATAAGGATTGGAACATAGGCGCATCAAGGCGTTCAGGCGCAACATACAGCAGCTTATACTCTCCCATCATCGCGTTTCGCATCACATCTCGATATTCAGCTGCTCCTAACGAGCTGTTAAGAAACGCTGCTGATACCCCAACCCGCCTAAGCGCATCAACCTGATCCTTCATGAGCGAGATGAGCGGCGAAATAACTAGAGACGTTCCCGGCAGGAGCATGGATGGAATTTGATAACATATCGACTTTCCGCCGCCGGTTGGCAAAATAGCAAGTGTATCTTGTCCATTCATAATTCCCGATATAATGTCTTCTTGTCCTTTGCGGAAAGAGTCATAGCCATATACCTGTTTCAAGGTTTGTCTCGCTTGTTCGATCAACCTGTACCCCTCCCAAAGTATTTTTTGCCTTAAACATAAACAGGAGGACCCTGGCAGCATTCTGTCAGGGTCCTCCCAAACGCATTCATTTATAAAAGCAGCAATTTAGCTTGCTTACTCGCCTGTTACTACTTGGATAACGTTGCGTACGGACTGAGCGGATTTATCAAGAGCAGCCTTCTCATCAGCAGTCAAATCAAGTTCAAGCACTTTCTCTATGCCGTCGCCGCCAATGATTGTTGGCACACCCATAAACAAGTTTTCATAACCATATTCGCCTTCAAGCAAAGCGATAACCGGAATAATCCGTTTTTTGTCCTTTAGGATGGCTTCTGTCATTTGAACTAGCGAAGCTGCTGGCGCATAATACGCGCTGCCGTTGCCTAGCAGGTTCACGATTTCGCCGCCGCCAAAGCGAGCGCGTTGTACGATTGCTTCAATACGTTCTGCAGAAATAAGCTTCTCGATTGGAATGCCTCCAACGTTCGAGTAACGAACGAGTGGAACCATATCGTCACCGTGTCCGCCAAGCACGAAGCCGCGAACATCTTCAACGGATACGTTAAGCTCTTGCGCAATAAATGTGCAATAACGAGCGGTATCAAGAACACCTGATTGACCGATTACACGGTTCTTAGGGAAACCAAGCGTTTGGAATGCAGCATAAGTCATTGCATCCACCGGGTTGCTTAAAATAATTACATAAGCATTTTGGCTTGTTTTTTTGATGTTTTCACAAACAGATCTTACGATGCCAGCGTTCGTGCTAACAAGGTCGTCACGGCTCATGCCTGGTTTACGAGCGATACCAGCCGTGATGATTACAACATCTGAATCTTTTGTATCTTCATAGTTGGCAGTACCGATAATGTTTGCATCTACTCCAAGTACAGGAGTTGCTTCAAGCATATCAAGTGCTTTACCTTTAGTCGGGTTTTCAAGCGGTTCGATATCAACAAGAACAACATCGCCTAGTTCTTTTTGAGCTAGCATAAGTGCAGTAGTAGCGCCTGTGAAGCCCGCTCCTACTACGGTAATTTTTTTACGCTTAATCGCCATTTGTAAAACCTCCCGTAAAACTTATTTTGAAGGAGAGACCCTGAAGGGGAGACCCCTTTGACCCCCATTTTCACTTTACAGCCTCTCAAGTGCGTTTTCGAACCCACCTAAATCCTCCCTTCCAAGGGAGGACCCCAAGGCGCTGCGCCCTCTGGACACCTGCGAATTAGACTAACGTAGGAGGGGCAGAGGACGCACCTTAGCAACTGTTGAGCGTGGCTCGCTTTCGTCCCTGCGGGACACGCTCAACAGTTGCTCGCATGGGGAATGTGTCCCTGCAGGACGCCATTCACGGTGCGAAGAACAAATGAATATAAGATGAGGGGGGCAAATGCCCCCCTTATGTTTGGGAAAAAGACTACATGTTTTTGATGATTTCGTCTGCGAAAGCGGAACATTTTACTTCTGTTGCGCCTTCCATCAAGCGAGCGAAGTCATAAGTTACTGTTTTGTTGTTGATCGATGCTTCCATACCTTTATAGATAAGGTCAGCCGCTTCTTGCCAGCCTAGGTGCTCAAGAAGCATTACGCCGGAAAGGATCACGGAACCTGGGTTTACTACGTCAAGGTCAGCGTATTTCGGAGCTGTACCGTGAGTTGCTTCGAAAATTGCGTGTCCAGTCAAGTAGTTGATGTTCGCGCCCGGAGCAATACCGATACCGCCAACTTGTGCTGCAAGAGCATCGGACAAGTAGTCGCCGTTCAAGTTCAATGTAGCGATAACATCAAAGTCAGTCGGACGAGTAAGTACTTGTTGCAAAGCGATATCCGCAATTGCGTCTTTAACGATTAGCTTGCCAGCTGCTTCTGCATCTTTTTGTGCTTTGTTTGCAGCGTCAGTGCCTTCTGCTTCTTTAATGCGGTCATATTGACCCCATGTGAAAGTCTCGTTAGCGAATTCTTCTTCAGCCACTTCGTAGCCCCAGTTTTTGAACGCGCCTTCTGTGTATTTCATGATGTTGCCTTTGTGTACAAGAGTAACTGATTTTTTGCTATGTTTGATCGCATACTCGATAGCTGCGCGAACAAGACGTTTAGAACCTTCTTTCGATACTGGCTTAATGCCGATACCGGAAGTTTCTGGGAAGCGGATTTTGTTAGCTCCCATTTCGTTTTGCAGGAATTCGATTACTTTCTTCACTTCTGCAGAACCTTCTTGGTACTCGATGCCTGCATAGATATCTTCTGTATTTTCACGGAAAATAACCATATCAACAAGCTCAGGACGTTTTACTGGTGAAGGTACGCCAGTGAAGTAACGAACAGGACGCAAGCAAGTATAAAGGTCAAGTTCTTGACGTAGTGCAACGTTCAATGAACGAATGCCGCCGCCGATAGGCGTAGTCAATGGTCCTTTAATTGCAACGATATATTCGCGGATTGCTGTCAATGTATCAGCAGGCAACCACTCACCGTATGCATTGAATGCTTTTTCGCCAGCAAATACTTCGTACCAAGCGATTTTTTTCTCGCCGTTATAAGCTTTTTCTACCGCTGCATCAAGTGCGCGTTTTGAAGCTTTCCAAATGTCGCGGCCAGTACCGTCGCCTTCGATGAAAGGAATAATTGGGTTGTTAGGAACTTGAAGAACACCGTTGTCAATTGTGATTTGTTCGCCTTCTGTTGGAAGCGCGAATTTTTCGAACTTAGCCATGAATAAAATCCTCCTTAGAATTGTACTTGCTTAATAGCAAGTATGAGTTGATATGATGTCGTTTTGAAATATAATCTTGGTTGTAAAAGTAGACTTCCAACTGATTATATTTAGAGAACAGAGAGCGACGAGCTTGTTCGCTCTCTTTCCATTGTAACTTATTTCACGAATTAACGCTTTTCAATCGGAATGTACTTCGCATTAACCGGACCCACATAGTCAGCACGTGGACGAATCAAGCGGTTATCTTGATACTGCTCAAGGATATGTGCACTCCATCCGGATACCCGGCTGATCGCAAAAATTGGTGTAAACAAGTCACGTGGAATTTCAAGCGTTGTGTAGACAGATGCGGAGTAGAAGTCAACGTTTGGCTTCAAGCCCTTTTGTCCAGTTACCAACTCTTCAATTTTAACAGACATTTCGTAAAGCTCCATATTGCCTGTCAGCTTGCCAAGCTCGCGGGACATTTTTTGCAAATGTTTCGCACGTGGATCGCCGTTTTTGTATACGCGGTGACCAAAGCCCATAATTTTGTGTTTGTTCGCAAGCGCGTTGTTAATAAAGCTTTCAACGTTAGCAGTTGAACCGATTTCTTCAAGCATAACCATAACTGCCTCGTTCGCGCCGCCATGAAGAGGACCTTTCAAAGCGCCAATCGCGGACGTTACGCCCGAATAAATGTCAGACAAAGTTGCTACCGTTACACGAGCAGCAAATGTCGACGCATTCAATTCGTGGTCAGCATGAAGAACGAGCGCTTGATCAAGTGCCTTAACAGCAACTTCAGCCGGCTCGTTTCCAGTAAGCATATATAAGAAATTATAAGCAATAGATACACCTTGCTTTGGAGCTACAGGCTCTTGTCCCAGGCGGATACGTGCAAATGCAGCAATAATAGTTGGCAGTTGCGCCTGCAATTTAATTGCTTTCAATTGATTCGCTTCAGGTGACATATCGTTTGCAGAGTCATCGTACAATGCTAGGCTAGATACTGCCGTACGAAGCGCAGCCATCGAGTTTGTGTTTTTTGGATATAGCTTGATTTGATTAAGCACGCCTTCTGGAAGCGCTGCAAATTGATCCAATTGCTTTTGCAGTCCATCAAGCTCAGAACGATTAGGTAGTTTACCGTACCATAGCAGGTAGGCAACCTCTTCAAAAGTAGCGTTTTCCGCAAGATCGTCAATATCTATACCGCGGTATGTCAATACGCCATCAATAATTGAGCTGATGGAGGACGCCGCTGCGACAATTCCTTCCAGACCTTTAGTTGCTGTCATCGTTCTCTCTCCTTTAACGTGGTTATCGTAAACAATAAAAGGGGTTCGTTTTTTGTACCATCGCCTTTAATCATAAATGATTTTGGCAACTATGTGAACAAATACGGACATAAAAATGCTTTATCAGCATCATTAATATTTTTTTCGCTTATTATTTCACCGCTTCACGTCGTATGCTCAAACTGCATTTTTCCCTATTCGCACCATTTTTAGCCGCTGCATAAACTATTTTTACAGAATCGGATAAAGTGGTAAAATGTCAAAAAGAGAACTTACGGAGCAAAATTTGCCGTATTGGAGGCGCTACATGACAGGACAACGCATCGGAATTATTGACATAGGCTCCAACTCTGTCCGTCTCGTTGTTTATGAGAGGACTGCAAATGGCGCTCATCGTGTGGCGGATAGCAGTAAACGGCCTGCGAGACTAAGCGAACGTATCGATGAAGACGGATGTCTTCCAGGTACAGCGATCGACGAACTAATCGACACGCTGAATCATTTTACCATGATTTGCACACATAATCATACTAGCCATATTCGTGCAGTCGCAACTGCGGCTATTCGAAATGCAAATAATCGTTCAGAAATCCTTAATCGTATTAAAACGGACACAGGTTTGTCCATCGAATTGCTCACCGGGGAGGATGAAGCCTCGTACGGTTTTCTCGGCATGATTAATTCGCTCAATATACGCGACGGCCTTCTTATTGATATTGGCGGCGGAAGTACCGAACTGTCTTTATTTCGCAACCGCGTACTCGTTCATTCTGTATCCTTCCCTTTTGGATGCGTAAGCTTCAACAAACGTTTCGGTACAAAAGGCATGCTCCAAGATGATGACCTGAAGGCGCTTGAAGCCATCGTTGCTGATGCTGCTAGAAACGAGACCTGGATTGGAGAAACAACAGGATTACCGCTTGTTGGTGTCGGAGGAACGGTGCGTGCGCTAGGAAAAATGCATCAAGCGGCACTTAAATACCCATTTCCGCAAACGCATAATTATCCGGTTACGAGCGAGCACGTCGATGAGCTTTTTCATCAAATGCGCAAGCTTCCACTTGATAAAAGACGCAAACTTCCAGGCTTGTCCAAAGACCGAGCCGATGTCGTTGTGCCCGGTGTAGCTATTTTACGCGTATTATTCCGTGCAACAAAGGCATCTTATTATCGCGTTTGCGGTGCTGGCCTGCGTGATGGCTTGTTCCATGCGACGAGGTTCCCTAATCGTCCAAAACTCGATGATGTGCTTAAATATAGCCTAACGAACTTAAGTGCCCTGCACCCGGAAGCGCCAAAGCAGCATGTGCAGCAGGTCAATCGAATTTCGCTCGAGATCTATGACGTCCTGAACTATGTCCATCCATTGACGCCTCAATCAAGAGTGCTGCTTGATACGGCATCTCAGTTGTTCCGAATCGGCGCATCCATCGATTATTACGAATATGCGAGACATTCCTTCTACCTCATTATCAATTCCCAGTTGAATGGGTTGACACATCGTGAAATGATTATGACAGCGGCTATCGCATCATACAAAAGCAAAGGCCGGGCTCGTCAGCACATTTCCGAATATAAGGAGCTGCTTAACGAAACCGACCTTGATGTTATATATAAGCTTGGCGCATTGCTGCAGCTATCGACCGCGCTTGATCGAGGGGAAACGCAGGCCATTGCTCAGCTAAATGTTCTATTATCCGGCACTCAGCTGCTGCTCCGGCCAATCCAGCCGCGCAGCACGCTTGCTGTTGAGCGCCGTGAAGTAGAAGAGTTCGCCGGCGAATTCAAGAAACTTTGGGGATTCACACCGAGTCTTGACTATTCGGCTACGCAAGTCCCTTCCAAGACGCTATAACCTTAGCCTCGAATTGACTGCGGAACGGCTGCTTATCAACACTAGAAATGTGTTCGTAAGTACCGTTCGGCTGCAATTCGCGAGCTTTTACATTATCATCGATATTGAGCTGAAGCATTTTGATTAATATTTGTCTGAGCGTCGGATCAAATACTGGACACATGAGCTCGATCCTTCTTGTAAGGTTACGGGTCATCCAATCCGCACTCGACAAGTACACCTCTTCTTCCCCGCCGTTATAGAAGTACATAATCCGCGCATGCTCCAGAAAACGGTCAACGATGCTAATAACCTGAATATTTTCACTTCGTCCAGGAACACCCGGCCGCAAACAGCATACCCCGCGGACGATTAGAATGATTTTCACCCCGGCTTGAGAGGCTTCATAAAGCTTATCAATCATTTCTTGATTCGATAATGAGTTCATTTTGGCAATAATGCGTGCTGGCTTTCCAGCTACTGCATTCAGTCTTTCTCGATCGATTAGCCGATATAGCTTTTCCTTCAAATCAGAAGGTGCAACTCCAAATGCTTTCCACTCATAAGGTGATGAATAACCCGTAACTTCGTTGAACAATGCTGAAGCATCGCCGCCGATTATCGGGTGAGATGTAAAAAGTCCAATATCCGTATATAAAGTTGCCGTGCTGTCATTGTAATTTCCTGTTCCTACATGCACGTAACGACGCAGTGTACCTTGCTCACGCCTTACGACTAACAAAATTTTTGCATGTGTTTTCAGACCAACAAGCCCATAAACAACATGACAACCAGCTTTCTCCAGCTGGCGTGCCCAAGCGATATTCCGCTCCTCATCAAACCTCGCCTTTAGCTCTACAACGACCGTTACCTGTTTTCCAGCTTCACCTGCCTTTGCAAGTGCTTGAACGAGCGCAGACTGGCCGCTCACACGGTATAACGTCATTTTTATCGCAAGCACGTCGGGATCATATGCAGCCTGCATGACAAAGTCATTAACGGCGTCAAATGATTCATAAGGATGGTACATCAATACATCCCGCTGACGGATGACCTCAAACATATCGTCGGTGTGGTCAAACTCTCTTGGATAAATAGGCTCAAGCTTCTCGTACCGCAAATTATCATTGCCCGGTACTGCACCTGCAAACTTCATCAAAAAACTTAGATCAAGCGGACCGTCGATTTCAAATAAATTATCTTCGATTTCGAGCTCTTCCGTAAGCATTTCGAGCGCATAAGGATGCATCCCCTTGGAAACCTCTAGCCTAACAGGAATTCCCCAGCGACGGCGACGCAGCTCCTTCTCGATTTCCTCAAGCAGATCCTCTGCATCCTCCTCATTGAGCGTAATATCTGCATCCCTTGTTAGACGGAACGGATTAACGGAGAACGGGATATATCCATTAAATAAGGTATCTATGAACTGTTCAATTAAATCCTCAAGAAGCACAAACTCCGTTTTCTTGCTGTTAATCCGTCCAGGAACGGGTACGAATCTTGGCAAAATAGAAGGTACCTGCACAATCGCAAATAATGGCTCTTCTTCAGCAGGATCTCCCTCTTGCCTTAAAAGCACTGCTAAATACAGCTCTTTTGTATGAACGAGTGGGAACGGTCTGCTCTGATCAACAGCCATAGGAGTAAGAACTGGAAATACGATTTCATGAAAATAATCCGAGACTGCCTTCGTCTGCGTTACATTAAGCTCATCAAGCGAACGAATAAAAATTCCCTCACGGCTCAAACTGCGGAATACTTCCCTGTATGTACGGTATTGATCGTGTACCATTTGAGTAGCACGCTTAATTAGCCTTTTCCATAGTCCTGAAGGCGTATAGCCCGTAAAATCAATTTTGGACAAGCCAGCTCTCATCTGCATCTGTATGCCAGCAACACGCACGCTCATAAATTCATCCAAATTGCTTGAGACGATGGCCAAAAACTTTGCTCTCTCAAGCAGCGGATTGCTCGGGTCCTGCGCCTCTTGAAGAACTCTTCGGTTGAATTCGATCCAACTTAAGTCACGATTTACATAGTTGGACAAAAGCTTGGTCATTTCTCACGCCTCCTGAGTAATTTTGCAAAATAAACCTGATTTTTTTTAGCTTATTCTTCCTATTGCATATCAAGAATACTAATATTAACGACAGGAAACGACTTGTGTCTATGTCATTATGACGCATGACTATTATTGCCATGTTAACCTTTTGTAAATGTCACGTAAAAATTAGAATCTTCCGATCTTGAAGTTGCCGTTTCGTATTCTTTTTTCTATTTCACGCAGCATGATTTGTCTATAAAAGACTCTTGTGAACGGAATGAGCAATGAAATGCCTAAGATGTCAGATAAAAACCCTGGCATCAGCAGCAAAATGCCTCCTGCCAGCACACATAATCCATCTAAAAGCGACTGTCCTGGAATTTGTCCGGCTTGCATTTGACGTTGGGCCTCTCCCCATACTCTACGGCCTTCCATTCGAGCCAAATAAGCACCTGCCAAACCCATGAGGATCAGTATAAAAAAAGTGTTCCAGCCCCCGATCCAGCTGCTCACCTGAAAGATACCCCACAGCTCAACTAAAGGAACAACAATAAAAACCGCCAACAGCCATTTATACATGATTGGACCTCCTCCAAAGTTTGCGTTGCAAACTTACTTCGTAAGCACAAGCTTGGTTTGCGTAGCAAACTTACTTCGTAAGCATAAGCTTGGTTCGCGTAGCAAACTTACTTCGTAAGCATAAGCTTGGTTTGCATTGCAAACTTACTTTGTACGCAGCAATTCGTATAACTCAGGCATTACTTTGTTTAAGCGCGCTGGGTGCCACGCCTCGTTGACCCATACATGCTTTGTTCCGCCCTCTACGAGCAGCTCGCCAGGCAGTGATTCACCTTCTAATCGTACTGAGGCATGGAAATCATCCAGCGTTACCCTTCTAACTTGCGATTCAAAGGATACGCGTAATGGAGTGCAATCAGCAATTCGAGTACAAACGACTACAGTATCGTCATAACGGGCTGGCTGTACATATCGGCATTGCAAATCTATAACCGGCAGCAGCAACCCTTTTTCTTCGATCGTTTTATAGTCATAACCCGCATTTCTTATCCATTCAGTACGTCCAATCTCGAACCAAGTTACATAATTCCCATGAAATACAACACTCATTTGATCGGTTTCCTGATAACGAACACGCAGCGGATGCAGATACCAAGTGGAAGCTGAAATCATAAATGTCCCCCCAAGTCTTTTACAACTAACTTGCTATGACTAACAGATTAGCAAAAAGCGACGGTGAGATCACCATCGCTTTTTGTTTTTGTACTATATTGTTGTTAAGAAAGGCACTGTTTTATTACAGTACTTTTGATTGGCCGTGATAGATAACGCCAGTTTCGCCATAGATGGTTACTTCCATGCCATCTTGCAGCAATTCAGTCGCATTTTCAATTCCAAGAATAACTGGGATTCCAAGATTAAGGCCAACCACAGCAGCATGACTAGTAATTCCGCCTTGCTCTGTAATAACCGCGCCAGCTTTCTCAAATGCAGGCATATATTCTTTATCTGTGGAGATCGTTACCAAGATAGAACCTTGAGTTGTTTTTGCGATTGCTTCTTGTGGTGTACGTGCTACAACAATTTTACCGATAGCAGTTTGGCTGCCGATACCTTGTCCTTGTGCCAAAAGCTCACCAATGTGGTGGATTTTGATAAGATTTGTAGTGCCCGCACGACCAACTGGAACGCCAGCCGTAATAACAACTGTATCTCCCAAGCTTAGGAAACCAGTGCTCATGCCGCCTTTTACAGCATTTTCGAACATTTCATCCGTTGTATCCGCATCTGGACCAAGTACTGCAAATACGCCCCAAATGAGAGATAGACGACGCAATACCTTCTCATCAGTTGTTACAGCAATGATTGGAGCTTTAGGCTTGTACTTCGAAACCATGCGAGCCGTAAAGCCGCTTTGTGTCGATGTGATGATCGCTTTTGCACCAAGATCAAGAGCCGAGTTAGCAACAGCTTGGCTGATTGCTTCCGTAACGGAAACTTGTTGTGCATTGGCTTGTTTTGTGAAAATTTCACGGTATTCCAAAGCTGCTTCAGCACGCTCAGCAATACGAGCCATTGTTTGTACCGATTCAGTTGGATATCTACCAGCAGCTGTTTCGCCGGAAAGCATAATCGCATCTGTACCGTCAAAAATCGCATTTGCAACGTCACTCGCTTCTGCGCGAGTTGGACGTGGATTGCGCTGCATGGAATCGAGCATTTGTGTTGCTGTAATGACAGGCTTACCTACACGGTTACCTTTTTTAATCATATTTTTTTGTACGAGTGGAACTTCTTCAGCTGGAATTTCAACGCCGAGGTCGCCACGCGCTACCATAAGACCGTCTGAAACCTCAAGAATCTCATCGAGATTGTCTACGCCTTCTTGGTTTTCGATTTTGGAGATGATTTGAATGTGACCAGCATTGTGACGCTCAAGCAATTCACGAATTTCAAGCACGTCGCTTGCTTTACGTACAAAAGATGCTGCAATGAAGTCTACGCCTTGCTCGATACCGAATACGATATCATTTGCATCCTTCTCCGTAATACCAGGCAATGAAATTTTCACGCCAGGAACGTTAACGCCTTTTTTACTTTTAATTGGACCGCTGTTTACGATGCGGCAAACAATTTCGGTGCCATTAACCTCTTCAACTGTCAATCCGATCAAACCATCATCAATTAGGATAGTCGAACCGATTGTTACATCGTTTGGAAGGTTGTTGTAAGTAATTGGAACACGGTTGCGATCACCCAAAATTTCTTCTGTAGTAAGCGTAACGAGTTCGCCTTGATTAAGTTCAATAGGCTCTTCTTTCAGCTTGCCAAGACGAATTTCCGGACCCTTCGTATCTAGCAAAACCGCTACCGAAGTACCAAGTTCTGCATTTGCAATGCGGATGTTTTTAATACGGTTGCCGTGCTCTTCAAAATCTCCGTGTGAGAAGTTAAGACGGGCAACGTTCATCCCTGCATTGATTAGTTTTTTTGTATTTTCCAGTGATTCGCTGGATGGACCGATAGTACAAACAATTTTCGTTTTACGCATGTTAAGTTTCCTCCGTATACTGCCTGATATTCTTTACTATACTGACATGACAACCCACTGCTTGTACAGTGAAATAATCATTTTTACATATTATTCACTATTGAACGGTCGGAGTTGCTTCCGGCGCTTGTTCCTGAGAAACATTTACCGCGTCCGCTTTTATACCGATATTCGTATCAGCAACTGCTCCGTTCGCCACATCTCCGGGCTCTTCAACTATCTTGAATTGACCGACTTTACGGAATTTATTATACCGATCTTCGATAAGCTGCTCAGCACTCATTTTCATAAGTTCTTGTAAATGCTGCCACAGCTTTTCCTTAATTTGCTCCGCTTGAAATGCCAAGTCCTTATGTGCGCCGCCCTGCGGCTCCGGAACAATGTCCTCAATTACACCAAATTCTAACAAGTCTTTGGCTGTAATCTTCATTGCTTCAGCTGCTTGATCTGCCCTGGAAGCATCTTTCCACAAGATGGATGCAGCTCCATTTGGCGAGATTGCACTGTAAATCGCATTTTCCAACATTAATACACGGTTTCCTACGCCTAAAGCGAGTGCTCCCCCGCTGCCGCCTTCACCAATAACGATACAAATAATAGGCACGCCGAAGCCGGCCATTTCCCGCAGGTTGCGCGCAATCGCTTCCGATTGACCTCGCTCCTCGGCGGTTTTGCCCGGATAAGCACCCTTCGTATCAATAAAAGTAATGATTGGCCGCTTGAATTTGTTCGCTTGCTCCATTAGTCGAAGCGCCTTGCGGAAGCCCTCAGGATGAGGACTGCCGAAGAAACGAGCAATATTCTCACGAGTATCCTTGCCGCGCTGGTGTCCAATAACAGTAACTGGAACACCGTTTATCTTAGCTAGGCCACCAACGATGGCAAGATCATCTGCAAACAGACGATCTCCATGAAGCTCCATATAATCGGTAAATACCGTTTGAATGAAGTCTAACGATGTCGGACGCTGATGATGGCGCGCCATATGCATCTTTTGAGCCGGAGTCAGCTCACTATACAATTCTTCTTCCAGCTGCTTGCACTTAAGCTCAAGACCTCGAATTTCTTCCGTGAAGTCGATACCCTTCTCCACGCTTAAGGTCTTAAGCTCAGTTACCTTCTGCCGTAAGTCGTTCAACGGTTTTTCAAAAGGCAGCTCACCCGCCATAGGATGTTTCCTCCCTTACGCAATGCATATCGAGCAGCTTTGCTAACGTAGGTTTCATATCTTTGCGGTGTACGACTTTATCCAATTGGCCATGCTGCAAGTTAAACTCAGCCGTCTGGAAGTCATCAGGCAACTTCTGGCGAATCGTTTGTTCGATAACAATTCGTCCGGCAAAACCGATCAACGCGCCAGGCTCGGCCAAATTGTAATCGCCCAAGCTCGCAAAGCTAGCCGAAACCCCGCCCGTAGTAGGATCGGTAAAAATCGAAATAAACAAACCCCCGGCACCTTGAAACTTTGAAAGGGCCGCGCTCGTTTTGGCCATCTGCATTAAGCTTAAAATACTTTCCTGCATCCGGGCACCGCCGGATGTAGAGAAAATAAGAAGCGGCAGTTGCTTCGCATGAGCCGCTTCGATCGCTCTTGTAATTTTCTCTCCAACTACGGATCCCATACTGCCAGTGAAAAAATCAAAGCTCATGACTGCTACGACGACAGGAAAACCACCAATCGTACCTTCTCCTGTTACAACAGCTTCGCGAAGACTCGACTTGCTCTTCTGCTGCTCTAGCTTGCTCGCGTAACCTGGAAAGTTTAGAGGATCGATGGATTCCATATTGGCATCGTATTCTACCAGATGCCCTTCATCGAGCGTTAATGCAATACGCTCCAATGCGCTTAGCCGGTAATGATGGCCGCAGGAGGAGCATACCTTTAAATTCTTTTCCAACTCTTTGCTATACTGAATCGTGCCGCATTTGGAGCACTTATTCATCAAGCCCTCAGGAACTTCACGCTTGCGTGGTTCCGAAGGTATCGTTGCATATTTTTTCTTAGTAAATAAATCTTTTATTTGCACGTGTGACACCTCTCAAGGCGCAATAGTATAGAGCAGTCCATCATAAAGGCCGCATAATGGAGTTGAACACTTCTTGAACTTCCTCCAACTCACCTGACGGAACTAGTATCTCGTATTGCTGTTTGGACAGATTGACGGAGCGGATTTTCACCAAAAACCCTTCATCCGTTAGCCGCTTCTGGATGTTATCTGCAATTTTTGCTGTTGGTGCGATATAAATGACCGTCCACATCATGGTACCTCCTGAAAACTTTGCTTCCGCAAAGCTCACTTACTAAGCATAGCTATCCCGGTAACAGGCCATATGATGTCACAATGATACCATAGTCAAGGGGAATCCGGCAAATCATATTGGATCGCTTTCGGGTCTTGATGTGCAATTCGAGCAGATGCAGCAGCGGCTAATCCAGCAACCAGGTCATCCAAAAAGACATGAATACGTGCGCCCTTTATATTTAATTGACGAATAATACCGGGTTTTACTTTATCCAAATATCCGAAGCTCGTCAATCCAATCATGCCGTAAACATTCGTTATGCCGAGTGCAAGCGTTTCATCAACGCCGTAAAGCGACTCATCATTTTCCATAATGGATTGTAAAGGCTCAGGCAATAATTTCTGCTCCGCTAGTTCATCAAGGGCTATGCCTGTATACATTACGTATTGGACCTCTCGCTTTTCAAGCACTGCTCTTACGCTTTCCTCGCACTCTTCCATCGTCAAATCACCGTTATAGGGACGCTGCAGTGTATAAACGATTTCTGTTACATCGTCGATAGAAACCCCACGTTTTAAGAGCCATTTCTCGATTCCTGTCATCGGACTCATCCCTCCCGTAACTGCTTGTACGTTTAACTTGGAAACATAAGCGTGAGCAGACGACAATGTCCTCAGGCGGCGCTCGTACTCCACGAGCTCCTTAGCCATCTTCACATGTATCTCTAAACATATGCACATATAAGGGCTGACGTGCATACGAAATGCTGTAGTTTGCAAGATATTGCGGGAGGGTCGAAAACCAAATCAACTACGATTGATTGTGCAAGACATAAAAATCATTTTTCTCTCTTTTTTTTGCAGAATCTCACTATCATCTAACGACGATCGAACCGTCGCCCATGAGCTGCTCGACCGCGGCAATAAGCTGAGCAGACGGATTAACACGATAACTATCACTAAGAGCAATCGATTTTTGTCCTTGTACATAAAATAACACGGTATCTAGCTGACCAGAATGTTTGGCTAGAATCATTTTAAGCTGTTCAAGAACAGCAGGCTGTTCATTTTCTGAAATGATTTTTATATACACGCGCTGCGGCTTAAGCTTATCTACGGCGGGCAAAACCGGGTTGCTTTCGGGTTGTACACTGGGTCTGCCGCTATTTTTATCCGAAGGATATTTTGCCTGGTACGTTGGCTTTTTGCTTGATGCAGTCGTTCGTTGATCTTGGCCTTGCGTTTTCTGAGAGCTTCCTTGAGCAGCAAAGCTGCTGCCCCCGGTACGTACTGCACGTGCCCTCGCCTGCTTCTGCAGCCGTCCTACGTGATCCGCAAGCTCCATATCCGCATGCTCAATCGGCACACAATCCTCAACGATGAGCTTATAATCATCATCCTGCTGCTGAACGGTTGCTTGTATAATCGCTAAGCCGCCCTTTTTGAGCTTGCTTTCAATTCGCTTCCAGATCGTTGGAAACACGACTGCTTCCACACGCATTATGCGATCCTCAAGTTCTAGGAAACCCATGGAGAGACCTTTTTTATTCGTGAAAGGTTTGATTGATACGATCATGATGCCAATAATGGCAATCGCGCCATCCTGCGCATCCGTCAGCTCAACCAACCGATCAAGACCTAACGTTGCGAGCTGCTGCTCGGCAGCATCCAGCGGATGACCGGATAAATAAAGCCCAAGCAGGTCTCTTTCGAAATCGAGCTGTTGCCCGGTCGTATACGGTCGAATGTCGGGCAGCTCAACATCCCAGTTCTGTACCTCATCTAACCCAAACATTTCAATTTGCAGCTCTTCACGTTCCTTGCGCCATTTGACTGCTGTCTCCACCGTCTCCTCTAGTGCAGCAAGCAGTTGAGCTCGATGTCCCGGCAAAGAATCCATAGCACCCGCTTGAATAAGCGACTCCAGCACCCGCTTGTTCACGACGCGCAGGTCTACTCGTTGGCAGAGATCAAGAAGACTATCGAAGGAACGCTCCTTGCGCTCTTTCAAGAGCGCTTCGATGGCTTGTGTGCCGACGTTTTTGATAGCCGCAAGCCCGAATCGTACCGATTTCTCAACAGGTGTAAAGGATACGCTGCTTTCATTCACATCAGGCGGCAGCACAGCAATGCCCATTCGCCGACATTCATCCACGTATTCCGCTGTCTTCCGTTGATTGCCTGTAACCGATGCGAGCATCGATGCCATAAACGGTACGGGATAGTTGGCCTTGAGCCACGCGGTCTGAAAGGCGAGCACTCCGTATGCTGCCGCATGTGCCCGTGGGAACCCATAATCGGCAAACCGAACGATCATGTCATAGACATGATTGGCATCCGTATCGGAGTACCCCTGCGCAAGACTTCCCTTCACAAAATGGGCCCGTTCTTCGTCAAGCACTTCACGTTTCTTCTTGGATACAGCACGGCGGAGCAAATCCGCTTCTCCAAGCGAGAAACCCGCCATTAATGATGCAATTTGCATAATTTGCTCTTGATAGACAATGATGCCGTACGTATCAGAGAGAATAGGCTCAAGGGACGCATGCGGATATTCGACGGATACGAGCCCGTGTTTACCTTGAATGTATTTCGGAATAAACTCCATCGGACCGGGACGGTAGAGTGCAAGGACGGAGACGATATCCTCGAATTCTGTTGGCTTCATTTCTTTCAGCACCCGCCGCACACCTGCAGACTCCAGCTGAAAAATACCTGTCGTATCGCCGCGGCTTAACATTGCGTACGTTGCCGGATCATTATCGCTAATCGTATGAAAGTCGATCACTTTGCCGTGCTGCTCCTTCACAGCATGCAGCGCCCGCTCTAGTATTGAGAGTGTTCGAAGGCCTAGGAAATCCATTTTCAGAAGCCCGATCGCTTCTAAATGCTCCATTGAATATTGGGTGAGCGGTATTCGCTCGCTTCCTGTCTGTATAGGCGTATAGTGCGTCAGCGGCTCTTGCGAAATCACGACACCCGCAGCGTGAGTGGAAGCATGCCTCGGCATGCCCTCTACCTTCAAGGCCATATTCAGCATAGCTGCCGTCTTCGGCTGACGCCCACTCGCTTCGCGCAGCTCATTGCTCATGCGTAGCGCTTCCTCAATCGTGATGCCCAGCTGGTTTGGTATAAGCTTCGCCGCACGATCGACCTCTTGAAACGGAACATTCATGGCTCTTCCTACATCCCGAACAGCAGCCTTGGCAGCCATGGTACCGAATGTAATAATTTGTGCAACATGATCTTCACCATATTTGGCTGCGACGTAAGCAATTACCTCATCACGCCGCTCGTCATTAAAGTCAATATCAATATCGGGCATAGAAATCCGCTCAGGGTTCAGGAAACGCTCGAACAATAGCTTATATTTCAGCGGATCCACATCCGTTATTCGAAGCGTATACGCAACCAAACTGCCCGCGGACGAGCCCCTTCCCGGCCCTGTTCTAATACCGGATTCATGTGCAAAGCGAACAAAATCCCAAACGATCAAAAAGTAGTCGCTGAAGCCCATCTTCTCAATGACAGCTAGCTCATATTCGAGACGTTGTTCTGCCTTTTGTCTGTAATCAGCATCCGCGACCCATTCTGGAAGTCCGCCATATCTAGCGACTAAACCATCTCGACATAATGTAATCAAGTAGTCGGCAGAACTCATACCAGAGGGTACCGGACGAAAAACGGGAAGCGCGGCGCGGCCGAGCGTCAGCTCAAGATTGCATTTATCCGCGATCTCAACTGTATTCGCAAGCGCTTCCGGTACATGTCTGTACAAAAGGGCCATCTCATCCGCGCTCTTCAGATACATCTGATCTGTCAGCATGCGCAAGCGATCCGTATCATCGGTCGTTTTGCCCGTTCCGATGCATATGAGCACATCCTGCATGGCAGCGTCTTCCGCCTGCAAGTAATGAACATCATTTGTAGCAACTAACTTAATACCCGTTTCATTTGCAAGCTTTATCATATCAACAGCTACTTTTTTCTGGTCAAGAAGACCATGATCCTGCAGCTCTAAGTAAAAATCATCTCCGAAAATATCTTTATAACGCAATGCGCTGCTTCGCGCTTGCTCTATGCGGTCATATAGCAAATGCTGAGAAATCTCACTACCCAAACACGAGCTTAAACATATCAGCCCTTCAGAGTACTCTCGCAGCATCTCCAAATCAACGCGGGGCTTATAGTGAAAACCTTCTAGATGTGCTATGGAACATAGCTTCATTAGGTTTCGATAACCCGTTTCGTTTTTGGCAAGCACAATTAAATGATAAATCGGGTTTTCCTTGCGCGCCCCCTTCTCAAAGCGAGATCCTGTCGTCATATAAAGCTCGCACCCAATAATAGGTTTTATGCCTTGGGCACGGCATGCCCGGTAGAACGGAATAGCTCCGTACATGACTCCATGATCGGTGAGCGCAAGTGCCTTCATGCCGAGGTTCGCAGCTTTAACCGTAAGGTCTTTAATTCTGGCGGCGCCGTCGAGCAGGCTATATTCACTGTGGACGTGCAAATGCACGAAAGATTGTTCGTTATGGCCGCTCATCGCATCGGTTCCTTTCCGCTTCGTCCAAAATAAGATAATTCTATTTTATCATAATAGCGATGGACACGCCCATAGAATGGTAGCAGGGCATACAAGCTTGCGACGCTAATCTATAAGATTATATATTTGGAGGGATACAGGTGAGCTACTTTTTGTCCAAAGCAGGACTTGATTTCTTTATTGCGTTTGGCGTTGTGTTAGGGGGATCTACGCTTGCGGGAGTTGGATCGGTGTTTATGCTGATGCCGCCTGCACATACAATGCTCGATACAGCCATGAGGCTGAAAATATGGGCGATCGTAGCAGCGATCGGAGGATCGATTGATCCCGTTCGAGTCATTGAAAGCAATATTATGGACGGTCAATTATCGCCCGCAGCGCAGCAAATTTGTTTTATTATTATCGCTTTTCTGGGTGCTCATTTAGGGACAGAGCTGGTCCGGCTTATCTGCAAGGGGGCCACCTAAGCGATGCGTATGCCGCCGTTTAGCCGATTCACGAGAGGACTGCAAATGGTTGGGGTATTGACACTCGGGATGATCATTGGCGCAATCGTGTACAATTCGCTCTATTTGGCGCAGTTTGAGGCTTTAATAACCTTAAAGAGTGAGCTGGAGGTTAAACTGGAGCAATACGAAACGGATCTAAAGCATTTAAATGAATTCAAGGATCAACATACCGTTATAAAAAGCATCCTGCCCCGTGTTGAGAAAGAAGCCGGCCAAAATACGGGAAGACCCCATCTTGATCAAGTTACAGAGGCGTTGATTATCAAGCGGATTAAAGGGGATTTGAGCGTCTTCCTTGGGCAAAGCATTTATGAAATTGACTCTGACGCAAAATTCGCACGCAACCTCCTCGAGAAGAAGGTCTATATGGATGTGTATAACAAGGACTATACCATTGAGGTTAAGACCATTCTCGTCGTTGATAACGTACTGCATGTCTGGATTAAGGTACGCGATTATGCAAAGCCTCCTTCTTAAGCATACAGCTACGATTCGTGATACAATAGAGCCTGTCTATTCACGAGATCGAAGCTGTACCTACATAATTTAAAGGAGTTGCTTTTTTATGGATCAACTGATGCAATGGCTGCTCATGCCGGGCATCCTTGTTACACTCGTGCTTTCGGCTGTATTCAGCTTTAAATCACGCCGCTCCTCTGATACGAGAACTAGGGGCCTCTTCACAGCTAGAATGAATATTAGCATGGGAGCAATGCTGTTGTTTATCGCTCTCGTTCAGTTGTTTTTGTCCGGAGAATCTACGCTTCGTATCGTTATTGGAGCTATATTCCTAGTGATCGGCGTATTCAACGTGTTTGCCGGTCTTCGCAATCTGAGCGCGTATAGCTCGACAAGAAATTAAATCCGCTATTAATAGGGATCAATCATTTGGGCCGTCAGCATCGCTTTGGCGGCCAAACCTTGTTTGTCCTTAACTTCGATTTCCAGCTTCGTGAACTTTCGGCTCATCTCAAGCGCCCTAGGAATAATCGTAACCTCGCTATCAATTTGAACCGGCCTAACAAAAAAAGTCGTCATGCTCTCTAACAAATAATCTCGCTTGGCCGTTTCTCGAATCATTCGGCGCGCCGCTTGTGTCATTAAAGTTGAAAGCAGTCCTTCCGAAACCATTCCCAGCGCACCTGACATTTGAGGTGTAATGATTCCTTTGTAAGCAATGCCCAGCTCATCCTGTCCCATTGCGTTTACGTTTGCCGTAGCCATAAAGCCCGTCCACATCAAATCCTCGAAGGTCTCTCCCGATTCAGGCTGCTTCCCTGCAAATCGCATGGCATCAAGCACTTCCTGCCTCGTTACGACGCCTAACAGTTTGCGATGTCTATCAACAATAGGCAACAAATCAATGCCCTCTGCAGCCATCGTATGAGCAGCAGAAGTGACGGTGATATTCGGAGCCGCCGTAATCGGATTTTTCGTCATTACTTTGTCTACCGTACTATCCTCGGGAGATCCAACCGCATCCTTGGTTGTCATCATACCAACGACCTTGCCCCTCACATCTACAACCGGAAATCTGGAATAGCCTGTTTCACTCGATATTTTATGGAAGTCCAAAACGGTTTGTCCGATTCGCAGCACATCAGCAGGTTTACTGAAAGTCACAATGTCTTCAATCAGCATGATTTTCCGCTTAATAAGCCTGTCGTACATGGCACGGTTGATCATTGATGCGACTGTAAACGTATCATGACGCGAAGAAATAATGGGGAGAACGCGCTCGTCAGCGAGCTTAATTACTTCCGCGCTCGGTTCAAATCCACCGGTAATCAAAACGCCAGCTCCCTCCTCAAGCGCACAGCGATGTGCCCCGATTCGGTTACCTACAATCAATAAACTACCCTCGTCAATATAGCGCAGCATCGCGTCCAGCTCCATCGCGCCAATAACAAATTTATGCAGCGATTTATCAAGGCCAGCTGCACCGCCGAAAAGTTTTCCTTCTACGATTTCGGCAACCTCGCCGAAAGTAAGCTGGTCAAGCGCCTCTCGCCGTTTCCGATCAATTCGCACCGTTCCGATGCGCTCCTTTGTGCTGACCAGACCTGAGCTTTCCGCTTCTTTAAATGCTTTATAAACCGTGCCTTCGCTGACACCTAATTCCTTGGCAATCGCGCGAACTGATATTTTTGTTCCAATCTTTAAGCTCTGTATATAAATCAATATTTGTTCATGCTTCGTGCTAGTCTCGTTCCCTCGTCCGATTGGAGCCACTTCATATCCTCCGTCCACTTACCATTGTTTCTCCCTATTATAGGAGAAAGCGAGGAACAAGTCATGCCCACCCAAGATTGGGGTCTCTTCTAGAGCTGCCACTGCAGTAGTACCTGATTCGTCCGCAGTCTGCCATCTACCAGCTGACCCTCCAAGCCCTTGAACCGCCACTTTTTGAACAGTTGCTGCACCGTTTGCACGTTAATGGCATCCTCTGCGCCAGACATAATAAACGCTTGCCAGTCATAATCAATCGGAAGCGGATAGCGCAGTGATTGGATGAGGAATTGATTCATTTCTATTACTTGTGCTGGAATTTCATCGTATATGCTAGAGAACAAAAACGAGCTTTGCTCGCTGTGCGGCCGAGAGATGGGGTCTGATTTTAAGTCAAGCACATATTCAACGATTTGGGTATGCGGATTAACCCGACAGCTAAATGAGCCACGAGCAGCCAAAGCCTTATCGACACGGTGAGACAAGCGGTATGTGAACTGAACAAGGAATGGAACATTGTTATAATAAGCACGAACTTTTCTGAAAAATTCGAATTCGTCAACCACTTTGCATCCTCCTCGTGTCCACTATTTTTGCCCTTATACATCCTACCACTTTTATTTAAAATGGTAAATTGATCCTTTAAAGGCAATGATAATAATAGAATGATACTTTTTTACACAATTATAGTAAAGAGACCATCTATTAGTCAATGACTATAGTCGCTTTTTTTAATACGCTCTATAGAATGTTGTTGATAGGCTAGTAAAGTTTTATCGTTAGGCTGAGGTGAACCAATGAGTGGGATTGCAGGACTTGTGGGAGAGAACATTCGACTGCTGCGCAAAAAAAGAGGGCTTAGTCAAGAACAGCTTGCTCTTCGCGCTGATATAAATGCTTCCTATATGGGACAGGTTGAGCGTGGAGAAAAAAATCCAACGATTGACGTGCTAAGTAAAATCGCGATTGCGCTTCAAACGCCGCTCGAGAGAATCGTGAACGTTGTTTCCAGCCCTCATGCTGCAGTTGATACTGACGATGAAGGCTATGCCTCTAAAGTTGCCCATCAAATGAATGGCTTAAGCTTGAAGGAGCAGGAAGCTGTATATAAATTCGTTAAGCAGCTTGTTCAATTTAAAGAAATTCAATAAGAGAGCATCGCCCCATATGCTTATAAACAAGAAAAAGATCCGTAGGTATAGTACCTACGGATCTTTTTTTCTATTGGACATCAATAATTAGAATCGCAATGAATCCTAACCTCGAGCCCTTCGAGAAGCTGTCGCCTTCTGCATAAGCTTCTGCTCCCATAGCACCGCCTTCGCTCTCTTAATGCGAGCCAGCTCCTTGCGTCTCTCGTCTTTCATAAAAAGCGCGTTGACATGTGACGTTATGATGATTAACGAGAACAAAATCCAAACTAATCCAAATACACTCATCAAGCTCCACGGCGCATTCAGCTCGAGACGCGGCAACGCATATATGAGCATCGCTAGCGCAATAAGCAAATACAATACATGACGGCCTTTTCCGGCTAACATTCCCTTCAGCTCCTTCACACGGTCATAAGCGGTTTATGATCTTGTCCGCATAATCATTCTATGAGGGAGGGACAGGGTATATGTCTCCAATTAGTCTACAATGGACTTCAGTACATCGGACATAATGCGGTTAACGTCCTCAAACACGACTGCAAACCGGCGCTCCGCTTCGAGCAGCTTGCCAATCAACGGATTGAGCGTAATTACTTCATAGAGCTTGCTCATTTTTTCCATATCTTCCGCAGAAGGCTCTTCTCCAGCCATCATTTTTTGCTGCAAAAAGTTTTGCCGCTCGCGAAAATCATCCAGCATCGCCTTTGCATCTGGATCAGCATCAGCCTCCTGCTTCGCTGCCTTCAATAGCATGGCTTCTTCGCTTTCCTTAAGCGCCTTCGCTAATTCATAAGCTTTGTCATAAATATTCATTCGTCTCTCTCCTATTCATCTAGCACTCATTTGTTATTCTATATGTCCAATAATACCCCTAATTTAGAACAAGAACCAACCCCTTGATGGAAAAGCATGCAAAACAACACAAGCTTCAAGTTCGTTTCTGATTCACAAAGGGATAGATGTCCTCATATGCTGAAGTAATTCGTGTAAAACACCTTTAGGCCGCTAACCTCTTATCGTCATCCTCCTGCTTGGAAGGAGATTTATGATGTTCAAATCGAAAGTAGCCGTACAGGTGATCAGCTCCGGCATGCTTCCGGAGGATACGCTCATGCTTGGCGAAGCACAAGTAAAGCAGTGGAAAATCCCTCAAGGCCAGCACATCCTCGTAAAGTTCGGTGCTTTTCGGCAGCATGTAAAGGTTATTCCTGTCGCGAAGTACGACGGAATGAGGATGAGTCAAAGCTTAGCCAGACAGATGGGATTAACAAATGGCACATCAATCCGTCTGCAATACAAAGCCGGCACTGCCACACTCGTTTTTGGACCTTTAATCGGCGTTCTCATAAGCCGTGATTATCCGCATATGCCGGATAAACCATTCGGATCCATTACTATGTTTTGCAGGGAGCTTGTTGAAGCCTGTACTGCGCAAGGCGCGTACGTTTATTTTTTCACACCTAATCATATCGGCACAAGTATTGACAACATTGATGGCTGGATCTATTCAGATGGCTGGCGTAAGGTCACTATGCCTGTTCCTGACGTCGTCAATAACCGTTTAACCTCACGGAAATTGGAGAACAGACCCAGCGTACAAGATTTCATGAAAGAAGTAAAACTACACCATAAGACGACCGTTTTCAACGAAAAGTTTTTGGATAAAACCGAGGTTTTCGACGCGCTTAAGAAAGATGAAAGCTTGGTTCGTTATTTGCCTGAGTCGCACTCGCTGCGCAACTATACGATGCTGAAATCAATGTGCTCACGGTATAGCAGTGTTTTTCTCAAGCCCGTTCGCGGCAGCTTAGGCAAAGGAATCATTTGTATCACTCATCTGGAATCCAACAACTATCAAGTGATGTACGCGACTTCGGCAGGCACTCGCAGGCAGCAGTTTACGAGCTTAGTAAAGCTCTTCTCAACGATATCCACGAAGATGAAAACCGTGAGGTACCAAATTCAACAGGGATTGCAGCTCATAGAAATCCAGAAGCGGCCAGTCGACTTTCGCGCACTCGTCCAAAAAAATGCAAGCGGCAAATGGGCGATTACGTCCATTGTAGCCCGGACGGCAGGAAACCATCATTTTGTTTCAAACTTAGCGCGCGGCGGCACGCTCAGCACGGTTGGAGAAGCTGTTGCAAAGTCAAATCTGCAGGCAGGGGTTAGCAGGCAAGAAGCAGCGCAGCGGCTCCAACAGGCAGCGCTAAATATCGCACGCGGCGTAGATGCACAAATTCCAGCACATTTTGGTGAGCTAGGCATCGATCTTGCAATGGATACGGCAGGTCGTGTATGGCTGCTGGAGGTCAATTCAAAACCATCCAAAAACGACAACACACCACTAAATGACAATAAGATACGTCCATCCGTCCGCATGATGATTCAATATTCCCGTTTTTTAGCGGGCATTTAATGGAGGCTCCTATGCAGACTCAAAAGGTCAAACTTGGAATCCTCGTTGCTTCAATTAACCATAATGCCATGGATAGCGCATTTATGCCGGTATTGCCAGAGCCATCCTTCTATCGTGCGCTTTGCATTGCCGGCAGCAAGTTTGGCATTGACGTCTATGTATTCACTGCGGATGGCTTTCAGCAGCATTCGGAGTCACTCTTTGGCTATCGATTGGAGCACGAGCACTTTGTTAGACAACTCGTTCCATTGCCGGACATCATCTATGACCGCTGTTTTTTCACAGAAGCCAATCAGCGAATAAACTGCCGCCGCATGCTCAGTTACCTTGCTCTAGCCAAACCTTTCCAGCTGCTGAATGGAAAGCTGCCTGGAAAGCTTGATGTTTATGAAGCGCTCAAAGAAGACCATATGCTGAGCAGCTATTTGCCCCTCACGTTTTCTTTGCAAACTTCACACCAGCCTCTTGAACTAGCCGATCGATTCAGAGGAGGCATCATCCTGAAGCCCTCCTCTGGCATGCAAGGCAGAGGCATCCTACATGTGAAGCGCTGCGCGTCCCAGCAATCACTGCAAGTAAAGGGTCGAACCCGTAATAACCGCTCTTTTACGGCCGCTTTTAAGGAGGATCTAGCTTTTGAGCAATGGATCGATCGCTTTATTAAACGAACCTCCTATTTGGTACAGCCATATTTAGAGCTTAGCGGTCATGACGACAAACCATTTGATTTACGAGTACTCATCCAAAAGGATGAGAAGAGCAGATGGTCGATCTCGGGAGTCGCTATTCGCACAGGGCAAGCGGGCTCCTTAACGTCCAATCTACACGGCGGCGGCGGCGCCTCTCCGGCAGTGATGCAGCTTTCAGCCAAATTTGGGGAGCCAAAAGCCGAACGTTTGCTAGAAATGATCCATACAATAAGCAAGCAAACGGCAGAACGACTGGAAAGCAAATTCGGCAGACTTGCCGAGCTTGGGTTAGATTATGGCATTGATCAGAGCGGCCGAATATGGCTGCTCGAAGCGAATTCGAAGCCTGGCCGCTCTTCCTTTCGAATCATTAGCGACCATGAGGCCGAGCGGCTTTCCATTGAAAGACCGCTTATATATGCACGAATGCTGTCTAGGCGACTATCACCGTCCTTTGTAGCCAATGAATTCGCAAATGGCCGTCGTCATCATTCAAGTTCCAACAACCAAATACGGCCTTTCAACGTTCAGGAGGTACATCGATGAGTTTGACAACTTGTAACGTACATTTCTCACAGCAATCGAATAAAATCGTATATTTATCTAGCCCTCTGTTAAAACAGCTCAAGCTCTCCGGCAAAAAATCAGTTCACTTCAAGCTAGGAAATGAGGTCATCGTAGCTGAAATCAAGCAATTGAAGCGGCCGGGCAATCATTTGTACTTGTCAACTGCCATCCGCCAATCGATTAGAGTACCGAAATCCGGCAACATTTTAGTGCTTAATTCTGGTGAAAATGAAGTTCAACTCGGACCGCTGGTCGGCATATTAAGTGACAATCCGACACATTCCGAAAGTAACCCTTTCGGTGCGCGAACCGGTTTTATCAAGCAAGTCATTCGGACAGGTGAACATAAAGCTTACCTATTCGGCTTTACACCAAGCGACATCAACTGGCAGCAAGAAACAATCAATGGCTATTTCCTTAACCCGCAGGGGGGCTGGTATCGTAAAATCGTGCCACTCCCGGACGTCATATACAATCGCCTTCCTAGCCGCAAAGCGGAGACATCCGCCTCCATTAATGCGCTGCGCGAACGCTTCGTGCGCCGCAAAATCCCTTTTTTCAATTGGAGCTTCTTCAACAAGGCCGATGTCTACAAGCTTCTCGATAATGACCCTGAAGCGCTAACCCATTTGCCAGAATCGGTCTCCGATCCTTCTGCGGAAAAAATTAAGGAAATGCTGGAGAAACATCAGTTTCTTTATTACAAACCTACCGCTGGAAGCCTTGGAGCAGGCATCTATCGGCTGACCTATCACCCGAATCGCGGGTATTTCGCACGCTATCGCAAGGGCAGCCAAAACGTGCTGCTTCGATTTAAGCAATTCAGCAGTCTAATGCGGTTGCTTCAGGCAAAGCATGGCAGCAGCTTAAATCACTATGTCGTTCAGCAGGGTATTCGCTTAGTTGAGATCGACAGCTGTCCGCTCGATTTCCGTTTCCACATGCATAAGAACGGCAATAACGAATGGGTTCCCGCGGGCATAGGAGCCAAAAAAGCAGGTCGGGGTAGTGTAACGACTCATGTAAAAAACGGCGGCTCACTTATGACGCCTGAGCAAGCACTTGGCAAAACGTTCGGTGCGCAAGCGGATGCCGTTCTTGAAAAAGCGAAACTAGCAGCGATCAAGTTATCGGAAGCGATTGAACGCAACTACCCTCATAGGCTTGGTGAACTGGGTCTGGATCTCGGCATTGATAAGGATGGAGATGTATGGATGTTCGAAGCCAATGCCAAGCCCGGCCGATCTATCTTCAAGCATCCGGCTCTTCGCTCTGAGGGGAAAGCCTCGCTTTCTTACATTTTAGATCATTGCATGTATCTCAGCCGCTTCCAAGATCAGGGAGGTAATAGCTGATGGACAGCATACTTCCCGATAAACCAGAATTTAGAGGGCAGCGTGCTGGTAGAACCGTACTGGCTATTTTGACAATCGAAGATGAGCTTCAGCTTTTTCGCGGCAATCGAAGCAACTTTGCCGATTTGATCAGAACAGGTCAATCCATGGGTTTTATCGTCTATGTCCTCACCGTAAAAAACCTGCTGCTCACAAGGAGCAGTTTAAAAGGATACGTCTTAAATGAGGCTGAAGACAGTTGGCAGCAACGATTGCTGCCGTTTCCAGACGTTATTTATAATCGAATTCCGTTGCGGGAGGATGAAATTCAACCGTCTGTAAGGCAAAAGATTAATGCCTGTCGTAAGCACCCGCGTGTCACGCTGTTTAACCCGTCCTTCTTCAACAAGTGGGATTTATTTGAATGGCTTCGTTTATCGAAATCGACCAAACCTTTTATTCCAACAACACGTAAGCTCGAATCGGTGATGGGCCTTGAACGCATGATGCGGAAGCATTCTTATCTCTATTTAAAGCCAGAGAGCGGTAAAGCGGGAAAAGGCATTATGACAATTAAGGTCAATGCTGAGAAACAGCTCCCTTATCGGCTAAAAATACAAGAAAACAAAAAAAGCACTACCTACAATTGCTCTAGCCTTAATAAGCTTTGGAGTCATATTCAGAAACAAAGCGGCAACGAAGCCTATATCGCTCAGCAAGGCATCAAGCTCGCCTCCTTCAACGAGCGAAGATTTGACCTCCGCGCGCTTGTTCAAAAAAACCAGCGAGGTCAATGGGATATTACCGGAATAGGCGCTCGAATAGCCGGAGCTTCTAGCATTACGACACATGTTCCGCGCGGAGGTATGATCGAAGACCCTGAGAAGCTGCTCATTAATTCATTTAATCAGCAGCAGGCGCGTAAACTTCTAATAAAAGCAAAAAATGCGGCCGTTCTAATAGCCAAGCAGATTGAACGCGCCTCCGGGCAGTTACTTGGCGAAATGTCGATGGATATTGGCGTAGATAGTACTGGGAACATGTGGTTCTTTGAAGCTAATTCAAAGCCTATGAAATTCGATGAGCCTCATATTCGGCAAAAATCGTTAGAGCGCGTATTTCATTATGGAGCTTATTTAGCTAAAACCAAATTAGAAAAAGCAGGAGGCGCGTAGCGTGGAACTAGAGTTGCTTACACCGGAAGTATGGTTAGCGGAACAAAAAAGACTCATCGGCTTTGCCATTCGCTTCGGGGATAAGCGACTTGCAGTATCGACTATACATGCGCTTAGAAAGCTCGATGCCTCATTATTACAAGAAGGAGTGAACCGCCTATGCAGCGCGGTCGCAGTTGTCGCCAAGCAGGGAAGCCGCGTCGTCGGCTTTGGCTTTGCAGAAGACGGAGGCGAAGCCGCTTGCATGGTCGTCGTTCATCCCGAAGCTAGAAGCCTCGGGATTGGCAGTTCACTCGTCAAAGCCATGATTCAGCGTTTAGGCAAGCTCACTTGCAATGTGGCAACGGACAACACCGCAAGCATGGCATTATGTTTTCGTTTAGGAATGACTGCGGTATCCATGCATAGAGGTCCTACAGGCAAACCGACGCTACGCTTTGAAAGGAGAACCACAAATGAAACAGCCTGTCCTAGGCATCCTGACTCTATACCTCAATGAAGCCGGCTTACTGGAGGAACGTTCCATTTATCAGAAAATGACTTCCGCTGGACGAAACCTGGGACTAAGCGTCTTTGTGTTTACGCCAAAGGACGTCAACTATAAAGATAATAAAATTCATGCACAGTTCTACAATCTTGACACAAAAACGTGGTCACGAAGATGGACATCGTTTCCAAATATGATTTATGATCGCTGCCGTATTCAACGAACCTACCGCTTTGAGCAGCTCAAGAAGTTTCGCGAACACTATGGGCATCTTACGTTTCTTAATCGCCCACTTCGTAACAAATGGACGATCCACAGCATATTAACGAAAGATTCTCGTTATAAGAGCTATCTGCCTGCCACGAAGTATGTGAACGACAATCAAGAGATTACCGACATGATCAAGAAATACACTCGCGTGTACCTCAAACCCATCAATGGAACCGGCGGCAGAGGTATCTTGCGAATCGAGAAAGGCAAGGACGGACAGCTTCACATTCAGGGCCGCGACCAATCCAGGCGCATTATAAGGCCGCAATTTATTTCGACTGCAGAATTAAACAGCTATTTGGAACCTTGGAATTTGAAAGGCAAACGCTATATTGCCCAGCAGGGCATTCAAATAAAGCTTGCTAGCGGACGTGTGCATGATTATCGGATGCTGGTTCAAAAAAACAGAGAAGGCAATTGGGAAGTCACCGGATGTGCAGGAAGAATCGGAGCAGCAGGCAGCATTACTTCTAATTTACATGGCGGCGGCCATGCAGCTACAATGAGCGCCTTGCTAAAGGAATGGCTACGTGATGAGAGCAAAGCAAAGCAGGTCAAGGAAGAAGCGGAGAAGATCGGGGTCGGCATTGCCGCTTATTTAGAGCAAAATTGTGGAAGACTTTGTGAACTAGCTCTCGATTTGGCGATTGATCGAAAAGGCGGTATTTGGCTGCTCGAGGTTAATCCGAAGCCAGCTAGGGAAGTATTTGCACAGGCGGGAGAGAAGGAGGTTTATCGCAAAGCGATTATTCGGCCTCTGGAATATGCACTCTGGCTTTATAACCAGAAGAAGCGAAGGAACGGAAAAGAGGTTCATGTTACCGCAGCGGATATGGAGTAATGATATGGCCGAACGTTTGAAAATCATAGCAGCAAAGCTCACACCTGCAAGGGACTGCGCCTACAAGAGGCCTCCCCTAACAGGTGTTTTTTTGCTATACATAAGCTTTAACTCAGAAAAACCGATCGTTATTGTACCAGCAAAGGAAGAAGCTCGCGGAAATCGCTAATCAGCACATCTGCTCCCTCGATCTCGGAAGCACGTCCATATGTCGCATACGCACACCCGATCGTTTGGAGACCGTTACCTTTTCCCGCTTCTACATCGGAAGATCGGTCTCCTACCATCCATGCCGATTTAATATTGTGATCTTTAAGCAAGCGTGCTACTAAATCGACTTTGCTTGAAGTCTCATATTCTCCTGCACTATATAAACCATCAAACAGAGGTGCAATACCTTTAAACTCAGCGACACCCTTCACATATTCCTCAAGTCCATTGCTCGCCACAAACAGCTTGATCCCACGCGTATGCAGCTCACGCAGCGTTTCCTCTACGAATGGGTAAAGCTGACCTTCACCTTTTTCCAAACCTTCGAGCTCGTATTGTAGCAGCAAGTCATCTGCACGCTTCCGCGCTGCCTCTGTGCTATCCGGCATTACCTGCCGCCAAATATCTTCCAGCAGCATGCCTAAGCAACTAAGCAGACGCTCCACTGGCGGCATCTCATGCTCATAGAGGCCTTCTTTCCTAAGCGTCTCGAAAACGCGGTGATGAACAGGTACTAGCAATTTATCCGTTTCAAACAATGTTCCATCCATATCAAAAATGACAGCTTCAGGCTTACGCAAATTATGTTCACTCATCGCTTTATCCTCCTTCAAAGTCTGCTCTTATCATAACGGAATTCAGGAAATGATCGCAAGACTTGATGAGTCTTAATGACGTGCTTCGTCTACCTCGGAAGCTCGTTCGTCATTTCCGACTAAACATAGAAGCAGGCAGCAACGCTATTCTCGCTAGCGCATAGGGGCCAAGATAGGCGCCGCTGGTCAAAAAAAACATATTTTCGAGCACACGATGCACCTCCGTCATAAACACCGTATCATCAATGAGAGTTTGTGCAATGGCATCCGCTGCTGTTACAAAAAATAAAAATATGGCCGCTACCGCAAGCCCATCCAAAATACGGCTTACTGTGACACTCATTCGACTCAACCAGCCAATGAGGACTGCTCCAACTGCTAATGCAGCACCAATTAAAATGATCATTCGTCATCACCTCATGTGTTAGGTTCGGTCATTTGTTGTGCTCTTAAACCTCGCATTGACTGTTGGAATAAGAATAAGGCGAATTGGCATCTTAACGGCAGCAGCCATCGGCATTTGGGTTCAAACATGGAAAGGAAAGCAGTTGCATATTGAAAAATAGAACCGGATATGTCACACTGTGTGGTGGGTGTGAGGATGAATACCTCCTTGCAGGAAAGGACGTGACAGTTCACGTATGATAAAATGGCTGCTTCGTTCCATGACAGAATTAAGCTCGCGCAAATGGATATCCCGCATATCCGGAAGATTCGCGCAATCGGCTGCCAGCCGTCGATTTATTGCCCGTTTCGCTGCGACATACGGCATAAAGATAGAGGAAGCAGAAAAACCTCTAGCCCAATATAAAACGTTAAACGAGTTTTTTACAAGGCGATTAAAACCTGGGCTGCGTGATGTGCATGCAGATGAAGACTCACTAGTCAGCCCTGTTGATGCCCTCATTACTGGAGTGGGTGCGATAAACAGCGGCACGATTGTTAACGTAAAGGGGCAGGACTATACGATCGAGGAGCTCCTTAACCGATCTCCACGAACTGCGAATTATATGAACGGCTATTATATCGTTCTTTATTTGAGTCCGACAGATTACCATCGCATACATACGCCAGTCAGCGGGCGTGTAGTGGAGCGCGAGCATATCGTCGGCAAGGTTTATCCAGTCAATGACTTTGGCCTCCGGCATATGCGCAGAGTGCTTAGTCGCAACGAGCGGCTAATTACCTATATGCAGCATCATGCAGGGGAAACAGCCGTCGTCAAAGTCGGTGCAATGAATGTAAGCAGCATTCAATATGTACAGCCACTCAAGGAGGAACTGTTCAAGGGAGAAGAGCTCGCTTACTTTGAGTTCGGCTCTACCGTTGTGCTGCTGCTTGAAGATGGAACCTTTACACCGCGTGACAACAACTTGCTTGGCACAAAGGTGCGTATGGGTGAGAAGCTCGGCTCGCTCCACGAAAGCTAGCCGAAGCAGACTAGCTTCAAACCAAAAACCCCGAATTCCTCAGCGATGAGTGAATTCGGGGTTTTTGGTTAATAAGCCTATCTTATCTCCGAGGGGCTTCGTCCCGTATATTGTTTAAATTGCCTGCTGAAAAAAAAGATATCCCGATAGCCCAGCGCATCCGCTACCTCGGTCACATTCATACCCGCGTGCATAAGCAAATGCTGTGCCCGTTCAATTCTCGTGCGAATCATGTAGGTTTGCACAGACATGCCGATCAGCTCTTTGAATTTCATTGAAAAATATCGCGGTGACAGCTGTGCCCGCATCGCTAAATCCTCTACACGATGCGCAATACTTGGATTTTGCCGAACAAAGTTGGCCACCTCATGAATAGCCTCAGTCAATTGGTTGCTTGCCTTCTTCTCAACTGGCAGCTGCTTGTCCTCTCTAAGCAAATGAATCATCAGCTGCTTAAGAACGAGCTGCGCTTCCTCTTCCGCTGCATAAGTCTTCACAAGAAACAGCCTTACATATCGTGAGAGCATATATTCAAAGTCGACCGTGTCATTCAATTGCCTATATCGACTCGGCACAGCATCTATCGTTTCGTTAATCGCAAAATGAATATAGGATAAAACGAGCGGCCGTTGCGGGATATGAGTGGCGCTTGTGTAATCGCCCGGACGAAACAGGAAGCAGCTTCCGGGTCCTACGTCATAGTGAGTACCGTTGACTTCGACTTCCCCTTCTCCGCTCCAAACATAAAATAAATCAAAATTGGCCATCGGCTTCTCGCGTCTCGCCCATCTCCAACCTGGCTCGCATACGATTTTGGCAAACGCAGGTAACAGGATGAACGAATTAGGCGAAATGTGCAGCATAAGGAAACCTCCTGTACAAATCTATGCCGTCATCATACAACAGGGAGAAACTATTGCGCAAGCCAGATAATGTTACGAAAAAATTTGCTTTGTGAATGGTTTCCATCTCTAAAAAAATGTTATAATAGCACCCGACAAGCGTAAACGGCTAACGCCTAATTATACTAAATTCAAATGAATGATTTCGGAAGGATGGAATAAAGTCCATGAACCCACTTGCTCAGCAATTAAACGAGACGTTACAAGCAGAAAGCCCTAACGTCTATGCGATGTTGTCAGACTTAGGCAAAGCGATTTATTTCCCGAAGGAGGGCATTCTCAGCCAGTCCGCCGAAGCAAAAACGAAAGCAACGAAATTTAACGCTACTATCGGAATAGCAACAGAAGGCGGACAACCGATGCACCTTAAGGTCATCCAAGATACCCTCTCTGCTTACAATCCGAAAGATATATATGAATACGCGCCTCCTGGCGGTAAGCCAGAGCTTCGCGCTGCTTGGCGTACCAAGATGATCAAAGACAATCCTTCTCTTGAATCAAAGGGTTTTGGCACGCCAGTCGTTACGAATGCATTGACGCATGGTCTTAGCATCGTGGCTGATCTATTCGCTAACGCTGGTGACGCTGTAATTATTCCCAACAAAAACTGGGAAAACTACGAGTTGACATTCGGTATCCGCCGCGGTGCTGAAATTGTAGAATACCCGCTTTACAATGATCAAACACGTTTCAACAGCGCTGGCCTTCGCGAAGCGTTGCTTGCTCAGAAGGATAAAGGGAAAGCCATCGTAGTACTGAACTTCCCGAATAATCCTACTGGCTATACGCCTGGTCCACAGGAAGGCGAAGAAATCATCGCTGCCATTCGCGATGGTGCGGAAGCTGGAATCAATGTAGTCGTCGTAACAGACGATGCTTATTTTGGTTTGTTTTTCGAAGATTCGTTGCAAGAATCGTTGTTCTCCAAACTCGCTGATCTGCATCCGCGCGTGCTTGCTGTTAAAGTTGACGGGGCAACAAAGGAAGAATATGTATGGGGCTTCCGCGTAGGCTTCATTACTTATGGCTCAACTTCCGCGCCTACATTAAACGCGTTGGAGCAAAAAACGATCGGGATTATTCGTGCGACCATTTCCAGCGGCCCTCATCCATCACAAACGTTCGTATTGCGCGCCTTGACGTCGCCTGAATTCGAAGCTCAAAAAGCAGAGAAATACGATATTATGAAACGCCGCGCTAATCGCGTGAAATCATTGCTCGACAGCGGCCGTTATGGCGATGTTTGGGGGTATTACCCGTTCAACTCCGGCTACTTTATGTGCCTGACCCTAAGTGGTGTTACGGCTGAGTCCGTACGTGTACACTTGTTGAACCAATACGGAATCGGTACGATTGCTCTAGGAGAAACGGATCTACGCGTTGCTTTCTCTTGCATCGAGGAAGAAAATCTTGAAGAGCTGTTCGATACGATTTTCAAAGCGGTTAACGATTTGATTGCTCAAAAAGTATAATAAACACTCGCACTTCATTCGCGAATAATTGCAAAAAGAACCCCTGAGTCAGCATTTCTTTACGAATGCTTCTCTCAGGAGTTCTTTTTTGTATTCAGTCTGCTCTGCTTAGTCTTCATCCTCATCTATCGCAAGCTTCTTGCGCAAACGGGCTGGACGAATGCCGATATACATGACGGCAAGAACAATAGCTATGAGCGAAGGGACGTATACGCCGCCCGCCAAAGCCAGCGGCAAAGCAACAAACAGCCACAGCAGCAGCGTGCACAGCACCATCGCCAAACGATCGATTTTCAAATATTGCTCGATTCGCTGTTTTTCCGGCAATGGGTACACATGCTTCCAAACCGAATAACGATGGATATGACGCAAGCCGCCTAATTGAACAGCAATGAGTCCCATAAAAATAAAAAATACGAGAACACTGCCATAACCAGATAGCGATACGGCTTCAGCAAACCAATAGGTGATGAGGCAGCCGAGAATAAGCAGCCTTAGTATAATTCCGCCCATCTCGGTTCTAAGCATAGATGCCGTATAGAGATAAACGAATGTATTGCAATTCGAATACGGTATCGTACGCAGAATCCAACTTAAATAAGATCTTCTTGCTATACTCGATGGGAGTGTAGGTACATCGATAAACAATCCAAAAAAAACATAATACCGTTTGCGTGTCCTTGCTTCCTCTTCAATCAGCCTTTCCCAAGGAAAAGGATGTTTTGTTGGAAGACGATAAAGTAGCATAGACAATATACCGATGAGCAGTGTAAACCCTGCAGCCTGCCAAGCGGTACAAGTAAGCCAAGCAGCCAGCGTCAATGCTGTCATTGCCCAGCGCAGCACACGCATTAGACGTCGCATGCCAGCCCAAGTCATTCGGCGCTCTTTCCATGCTCCCCATACATTACCCGCCTTCAGAGCGGCAGCTACGACTGCAAGAAGCAATGCGCCGTTAATGGCTGGGCCTTGGTTATAGATCGGCAAATAAAGAAGAAACACAATGGCAGCTAGTATCGAACAAGCAATTGAAGTATGACGGAACGATAAGCGCAAATAACCGGCCATCTCTGCCTCACGCGGCATCATAAAGACGACGTCTCCGGCCCCAAGCCACGTACGAAGGGGACTCCAACATAACACCAGAGTTAATGCAATAACACCGACCGTCGCAAAGGGAAAGCTGGCTGGCATATGACGAATTAAATTTATGTATCCAATCGTGGAGGAGATCAAGATTAAAGACATAAAAGCTGGGAAGCCGCTTTGCCCCATATACCGAAAATAAGGCAGCGTTTCCCCTCGGAATGCCTTTGCTCTTTGCTGCCACATCATCTCCAGCTTGCGAACATGACTCATCAAACGTTGCCCCCAGTAACTAGCTTATAGAAGGCATCCTCCAGAGAACCACCGCGCATCTCCAAGCCTGCAGCTTGTCTGATATCATCGAGTGTGCCTATAGCGACGATTTTACCGTGATGCATGACGATAAACCGGTCACAATATGCTTCGACTGTGGACAGGATATGCGAGCTCATAAGAATGGCCGCTCCCTTTTGTTTCACTTCAACCAGCCGCTCGAGCAAAGAGCGTATACCAAGCGGGTCAAGCCCTAGAAAAGGCTCATCGATGATGTACAGCGGCGGCTCTGCAAGCAGCGCATTCATGATCATGACCTTTTGTTTCATGCCTTTGGATAAGTGAGCCGCAAAGGCTTTACGCTTTGGCGCCATCTGGAATTGCTTCAGCAGCTCTTCCTCGCGTTCCTCATAATGCTTATCCTTTACGCTGTAGGCCATACCCGTTAAGCGTAAATGCTCCTCAACTGTCAGCTCATCAAATAGTACAGGCGTCTCCGGTACATAAGCAAATGCACTTCTATATCGCTCTGTTTCTTCCTCCAGCGTAACGCCATCAACCTTTACTTCTCCAACCTGCGGCTTCATTAAACCTAAAATATGTTTGATAGTCGTGCTCTTTCCAGCACCATTCAGACCGATTAAACCTACCATCTCACCGGCTTTCACCTCAAAGGAGATGTCATGCAGTACGGGTCTTCTCGGGCTATAACCGCCGATTAATCCACTCACCTGTAAAATAGACTCCATCCTATCACCTTCAACCATACAAATTAGTTTATCTAGTAAACAGCATACCGAATTATCGGACTAATATCAAAGAAAGCAATGATTTGTGTTCGAATGGATCATTCTCCAAAACGAAGAAATGGGCAGCCAGAGGCTGCCCATTTCTTTACTGTTGGGATGAATACTACTTTGAAAGCAGATTATACAATACTTGTGCCACTTGAGCTCTTGTGGACACATCCTTAGGACTCAGCTTCGAATTGCTTCCAGTAATAATGCCGCCTTCAAGCAGTACCTTGAACGCATCGCCTGCATAACTTGCGATCTGACTTGCATCACTGAAGTTCGATACAGAATCATTGGTTTGTGCTTTAGGTAGTTCACCAAGCACTTCAAGCGCACGATATAGAAGTGTGAATAAGTCTTGACGTGTAATTTTGCTGTCAGGCTCAAATTTATTGCCTTCTACACCTTTCGTTATACCAAGGCGCTTCGCAGCTCCCAAGTAATTCGTGTAGTAGGTATCGCCTGCATCATCAAAATTAGCTGTCTCTGTTTCATTAGGCGCGATGCCGTATGCTTTCAATAACAAGACGATGAATTGTCCTCTCGTTACTGTCGCATTCGGGCTGTAATGGTTCTCGTCTGTACCTGTTGTAATGCTTCTTGCTGCAAGGAATCCAACTGCATCCTTATACCAAGCGGCACCCGATACATCCGTAAAGTTTACTTTATTGTATCCTACAATGTACTGGGAGAAATGTGTCGTAACAAAGTTTACCGTTCCTGTGCCCGCGTTGTATTTCCCGCGGATCGTTTCCAAGCTGCCGGAATCCGTTACATAGTAGACCACTACAGCATTTGGATCTTCTCCGGCTTTTAAAGTATAAGGCACACTAACTTGCACATTGCTGCCGCCAAAGCTTGTAAGCTGGGTAGTTCCTGCGAATACGGAGAAATCATAAACCGGTCTGTCACCCAAAGCTTCCTTGCCCTCGTCAGTCAGCTCTACTTTCGTAATAATAATGCTGATGTCACCCGCTTCAGCCGAATTGCTGATGCTTTCAATTGCTTTTGCGTCAAAAACGACAGTGCCAACGCCAAGATTGACCTTCACACCCGCATTTGTGCTTGAAGCTACTTCATTAAACGATTTTCTAGGAATGCTCAGCTCTACAGATTTAGTTTTAGCTGTAGCTTCAACCTTAAGCTCAACGACAGAGGTTTTGCCTGCTGCTTCCGCTTTCTTAGCAAGCTCAACCAGGCTTGTAATAGAAGCTGCGGTTGCTTTCGCTACGGTTGCTCCTGTCGCAGCATCGGTTGTTGCTGTTATCGTTGCTGTTGGTGCTGTACCATCATTATCTCCGCCTGCTGGAGGTGTAGGTGTTGGCGTTGGATTTGGGCCATTGTTTCCACCACTTGGAGGGGATACATAATTAGGTACAATGACATCTAGCACTGCGCCGGCATTATAGCCTTCTTTAGCCGCAAACCTCACGTTGTAAGTGCCTGATGATAAACCAGTAATAGATGGCGCTGTAGCCGCTTGATAGGACTCAGCTCCTGACAGCTTGTATTCAAGTGCTGTCGTTGTTCCTGTAATTTGTCCATCATTATTAGCTGAAGAGGTAGGAGCTACACCCGTCAAGCCAGATGGTTCTAGCTGCTCTTGTAGAGCAAACGCTTTGATAACGATATCAATTGCTGGGCTTGCACTGAATCCAGGTTTAGCTGCAAATCTGATATTGTAGGTGCCTGCTGCGAGACCAGTGATCGCTGGTTCTGTTGCCGCTTGATAAGTATCCGTTCCATCTAATCTGTATTCTAGAGCTGCAGTCGTTCCTGTAATTTGTCCATCGTTATTAGCAATCGTTGTCGGTGATACGCCTGTTAAGCCAGTCGGCGCTTCTTGCGCTTCCTCGCCATAAGCCGGAATAACAACCTCAACTCTAGGACTTGGGCGATATCCCTCTTTTGCCGCATAACGAACATCATAAGTACCGTAAACAAGATCTGTAACAGACGGTTCTGTTGCACGAATATAATCGGATAACGAATTAGACAACTTGTATTCAAGCGCTGTCGTCGTTCCAGTAATTTTACCGTCATTGTTAGCTGCCGTCGTTGGTGCAACGCCTGCCAGCCCTGTTGGTGCAGCTTGGTCTTGAATAAAGGATGGAACCACTACGTTTACAGCTTCGCCCGCTTTGTACGAAACAGCTGCGGGAATTCCTGCTGTATGAGGACCATTGTATCCAAGCTTGGATGCATATCTAACATTGTAAGTACCTGGCACTAAGTTAGTTATTGCATCACCAGTTACAGCCTTGTAATCCGTTTCACTTTCAAGCTTGTATTCAAGCGCTTTACCTTTCGTTCCTGTAATTTGACCATCATTTTCATCGGATGAGGTTGGTTTAACCGCTGTCAGCCCTGTTGGTGTAGCCTCAACTCTTGCGAATAGGCTGTTCAAAGCATTCGTATAGTTATTGTAATTCACACCAGTAAGCCCGCTGCTTACATAATCAGGTTGAATATTGGTCCAAGAATACATCAATTCAATATGCCCAAGAATCGGAGCTCTGTTGCCATCAGCATCCTTGTTGTCTTTGTTATATTGAAAGAGGTAAGGAACCTGAGCTTTGCTTGCGATTACTTCTACGCCGTTCTCATTCGTATACTTTACATTGTTGCTTGCTTTTACATATTGTGTTTTGATATCAGGCAAATATTTGTTAATCAAATCTACATACAGATTGGCGTAAGGATGATTCGTATCTCTTGTTTGAAAGAATGTTCCGTTATGCGGGTCAGCGTTCTCGTCTTTATTAAGATCCAGAATCGAAATTCCTGAATCCAGCTTGGTGTCCCAAAAATAAACTTTATCAATATTATTTTTTTTCGCATACTCGTTAATAAACTTAATGGCTGCTTGCGTATTCGGGCACCAAGAGCCGCCGAATAAGATCGTATAATTCCCTTCGCTCTCGAGAATCTTCGTCAATTGGTGATAGGTTACATGTTCAAATACGAGCTCGCCATCCGATTCGTCAAAAATAACTGTTTCTTTTTTATTGATGATTGATCCGTTTCTAATGAAAGCTGCTTTGATAGAATTCGAACGGTTAATCGTATCAAATGAAGTGATTCCTTCAAATACTTGACTCACTTTTGCTTTGTAAGCATCTACTTTGCCCGTGTCCAAAACACCATTTGTTAAGTAATCGTTCCATACATTCGTTGAAGCCAAAGAGGAAACAATTTTCTTTTTGTTATACACAAACAGGAATGGTGCTTCAATTTTTTTCGCTGAGCCTTCTGAAATTACTGTGCCTTTATTGTCTTTTTTCGTATAGCTGACGATATCTCCTGCTGGAAGTACTTCATCGAGGTTCGTTAAATATTTTTTGACCAGCTCGACATATGCTTCTGCAAAATCAAAAGTGTTGCTGCCAACTTTGATTTCTTTCGTTTGCGTTTCAGCAATTTCTAGTGATTCGCCATCTAACCTCGTGTCAAAGTTATAAATGGTTTTCACGCCATATTGCTTCGCCACCTGATTAATAAATCCTATATTCGCTTGCATTTTATCGCTCCAAGCCCCGCCAAACAGAACAACATACGTCCCTTCGCTGTCAAAGAGATTAATAATATCTTCATAGGTTACGGTTTGAAGAATATGGTTCTCATCCTCCAAATGATCATACACATTATTAAAATAGTTATAATGGCTGGCGCCGCTATTTACTAGAGTTTCCGAAGCTGGATTGGCATTAACAATATTGGCAGCTGGCAAAATTAATAACGCAGCCAATATAAGGGCTAACCATCTTTTGGATGCATTTAATTGTAATTTCATGTTCATTCCTCGTTTTCATCAAATTTTGTCGTTGTGCCAAGTGTGAAATATGTATTCTCCACTAGTCGCTTCAAGATTTCGTGCAGGGTGCCGGTCATACGAGGCTGATCTTCCTCGTATGACCACCCCCATCTCATAACTCATGATACGTATTTCTTGTTTCTAGCAGATTTCTTCTTCCGTCGTCGATGGTGCTGACTGTTGACCTTCGGAAGACGAGGATGATGATGAAGAGGCTGGAGCCTCTGAGGATGAGGACGATGCTTTCGGCTGTACCGTATCTTTTTTCACGAATGAGACCGAATTAGATGATTTCTTTTCTTCTTTCGCAGCTGGCTCCGCTGGTTTCGATTGCGTTTCTTCTTTCACAACAGGTGCTGATGCTTTTGGTTCCTCTTTTACAACGGCTGCTGCTTTAGGCTGGCTTTCTTCTTTCACAGTCGTTGCTGCTTTAGGCTCGACAGCCTTTTTCGGCTGTGTTGCTTCTTTTTCTACCGATGTATTTGCTTTAGGTGCTGCCTCTTCCTTTACTGCTGCAGTTTTGGTTGCCGGCGCAACTTCCTTTTTATCTACAGCAAGGCTAACTTTTGGCTTATCCTCTTGTTTCGTTTCAGCTTTTTCTGCTTCCGGTTGACTAACCTCTATCGATTCCGCAGTACTTGCTTGCGGTTGTTTTTCACCTTCTGCTGCGCTTGTGCTTACCTCTGGTTTTTTCTCATCTGTCTCAGCAATAGTAATGATTTTGGATTGATTCTCTTCTGTTGCTACGGTAGTAATTGCAGGATTGTTCTTCACTGCAGGAGCACCTTGTGCCTGTTTGGCAGATACGACCACATAGGTCAAGGCTGAGAAGGCTATTGTTGCAGAAATTAATGTTAGTGTTAGTTTTTTCATGATTGTAAACATCCCTTTCGTTTCGCTCATTGAGCTTTTTTTGTTTTTTTTGGATAAAAAAAGGAGACCCAACAAGGCGCAGAACTGCGCTCCTATTGAATCTCTGGTGGTCCAGTAGATTATCTTCTTTTGTCATCCCACAAAATGGTTCTTCAACTCACTTTGAATATATTCCTATATTATTCCTCAAAAACAGCCCTGTCAACGATTTTTTAATTTTTCCCATCGTTTTTGTCGGAATTAATGATATTGATATTAAAACGTCTGATTCTTATTCATTATTTTAAATTCTGCCGTACGATCCTGCGTACTAATGAACTTTATAAGCAGTGAGATTTTATTGTCGACATTTATGTTGCTCCAGTAAAACTGAGCAGTTTCATCCATTGAATCAAATAAAGGCACCTCTAGCGGTTCTCCATCGAAAGGTCGAAGCACACCTTTTCCCTCACCTTTATAAGTGTGAAGGCAATGACCTGTTCCTTTTGTAAAAGGATTATAATGAAAGAAATGACGTATGCATACGGACGGATCATTTTGTCTAGTTTTCAAGATGGACAAAATGTATGTTTCCGATTGCGTGTCTATTACACCTGAAATACGAGGCGTATAATGGGGTGCATCCGGTTCAAACTCTCTGCTTTTCAACGAGTCTTCAAACGACTTTCCTTTGACATAACCTGCATAGATAGTGTCGGTCTGATCTCCATTGGAAATGATGTGCATCCCATTTATATTCTTTATAGGATAATAGATAATCAATGAAGGGTCTTCCATTTTCGCGGCATCATATGCTGTGTTTCTTACAAATTGCTGATCACGCTCGAAGATTCGGTTACGACTGTTCGCACTTCTTCCCATTATCCAATAAACTTGTACATAGTGTTTCCCTGATGGGCTCATCCCCACAATTATGGTCCTGCCAGGATACGGATCATCAAATAACTGATTTTCAAATGAATGCAATGTACTCACCTCAATTTTTTTTTTTTCAAAAAATACTAAAGCTTCTTTGAAAATAAAAAAAGCATCTGATCATAGATCAAATACTTTGCCCAGGCGTACGACATATGAAATATGTGCTCCCTCGTGGTCATCCACGTTTACGCCAGTTGCACACACCTAAAAAATTACATTTATTATAGTTCGATATAACAATTAAAATCAAGCTCTTTTTAGCAGCCTGTCTGTAAAAGCACTTTGTTCATATGTATCAAAATGAAGTAAAACTGAATATTTTGCTTGATTTCAAGTAAAAACAAAAAAGGCATCATCGCAGTGGATGATGCCCATCTTATTCAAAACTTATTTCACTTCAATTGATTTTACCGTTCCGTTGTCGCCTTTCACTTGTACAGATTGACCTACCTTCAGCTGAGAGGAATCACCCGTAATCGCTACGCTCGAATCAATGTTGAATTCCGAGACAACTGGATTTGAATTTTCATAACGAGTAATAAGAGAAACCTTCGTCAGTTTTGCCTCATTATTGAACGTTAATGTATTAATAATTCCAGTCGCCGAGAAAAATGTACTAACAGGAGCAGACTTTATGACTTCAATAAATACGATGCGATTGAGATACGTGCGAACGAGTACCTCGTCACCTGCTCGAAGGGCGCTTACAGGCGATTTCTTATCATCGCGGAAAATAAACACATTCGAGTCTAATGCTAGTGAAACCTCAGTGTTATCTCCTTTAACTACCGTCAGCTTACCATCAGCAGGAGCTGCTTTGAGCTTGCCAGTAATTGCTTGCGCATCATGATCAGGCATTTCAGTATCTGTACGATCTAGAAGCGCCGCTAGCTCTGCACGTGTCACAGGCTGATTAGGACGGAACGTTTTTCCATGCTTATCATCGTAGCCAGTAATAATACCTTTCTGCAAAGCAAGAGCAACGTAACCGACAGATCCTGCAGGAATCTCTTTTGCATCCTTGAAGTCAAGCTTCGTATTGTTAAGCGCCTTCGCTTCATCTTCCAGTTTAAGCGCTTTTACGAGAAGGATCGTGGACCATAATCTGGTTGCGTTCACTTCCGGTTTCACTTCTGATTCTGTCTCGGAGAATAGATCGTTCTCTAGCGCAACCGCAACGTAACCAACCGCCCACGGATATTTTTTTTCAATTTTATCAGCATCTTTAAATTGCAATTCTGTTTTCATTTCCTCTGCTGATTCCGCTTGTGCGCGTAGGCCCATCAATCTAACAGCAGCAGTCAACGTTTCAATCCGACTGATCTTCTTATTCGGCTGAAATGTACCATCCTCGTAGCCAGTAAATACACCCTTCGACGCAAGTCGCATAATGTACTCCATTGCCCATTTCAGATCGTCTTCATCTTTGAATTGCCATGTTACTTTATTTTTATCATCCTTGTCATTCTTATCATGCTTGTCCTCATTGCGACCCTTATCATCATCACGATCGCCTCCATGCCCTTTGCCTTTACCACCATCTGCAAAAGCTGACGTCGCACCGCCTGCAAGCATTAGCAGCGCAAGCGAAGAAATTGCTGTCTTTTTCCACACTGTTTGTTTCATCAAGAAAGCCACACTCCTTTTTCGATTGCGGGTTTTGCCGCATGTTTTACCTTCGCCCATACGTTTCGGGTAAGGTAACTCGATTTAAGAGGGTGGCTTTCAAAATAAATTTTTTATTGTTGTTCTTTCTCGGCCTCACGTTTAGCTTTCAACCACTTAGGAGCACCTTTGTTTTTGCCTTCTCGCTTGCGCTCCACTTTCTTAGGAGCAGGCTTCACCGCTGGCTTTGGTTTTGGCGGAGCAATGATCGCTTTCGTTTCTACAAGTTTCGTTTGCTTCTCTGCTGCTGGTTTACCTTTGCTCTCCACTGCCCGCTTCGACTGCAAAGACTCCGAGCGATCTGCAAGCTTAGCTTCATGACGAGCCGCAAACGGTTTTGTCGCTTCTCTTAGCTCTTCCTCGCTGAGCAGCTTTCCTCTAAACATCGTCCGCTCTGTCAATTCAATGCCCAGCTGCTTACGGAATTTCTCCATGATAAACAGTTCTTGCGGCGTAACAATGGAAACAACCGTACCAGCACGTCCCATACGACCCGTACGTCCTGCACGATGCACATAATGATCCGCATCAGATGCAGGATCAAGCTGAATAACGAGCGGCAGACCCTCAATATCAAGACCCCTCGCTGCAACATCCGTCGCTAGCAGCAACTGGCAACGACCCTCGCGAAAACGTGTCAACGTTGCTGCGCGGCGCTGTTTATCAGCATCACCATACAAAGCCTCGACAGTAAATCCTTCATAACTAAGCTTCGATTCCCAGTTGGAGATATTGTCAGTATCATTTAGGAAAAGCAGCGCTGATGATGGGTTCAGCAAGCGAACAAGCCTTCTCGCCGTATCTGTCTTATCACGCTTGTCGCTCACGATAAAATAGTTGTCGATCGTTTGTGATACGGTATGCTCCGGCGTAACTTGAATACGTTCTGGGTTTTTCATCCAGCGTCCTTCAAAACGAGCCATTTGATCAGGATAAGTCGCGGAGAAAAAAGCAATTTGGTGTTCTTTACCGACGCTGTGCAAAATGATCTCGACCTCTTTCGTCGAGCCAAGCTGAAATACTTGATCCGCTTCATCAACAACAACATTTTTCACATCATTCAACTTCAGCTTGCGCAGCTTTAGCAATTCATGAATGCGTCCTGGTGTTCCAATGACAAGTTGCGGGCGCAGCTTCAATTTCTCTACCTGCCGCTTTAACGCAGCGCCACCGATTAATTGCTGAACACGAATGTTCAGCGGCTCCGCATACACTTCCGCTACACGAACAATTTGCATAGCAAGTTCCTGCGTTGGAGCCAAAATAATCGCTTGAATCGCACTCGAATGCGAATTCAGCTTCTGCAGCAACGGCAACAAATAAGCGAGTGTTTTACCAGTGCCCGTCTGCGACCTCGCCGAAACATCGCTGCCTCCAAGCAAAATCGGTATCGTATTTGCCTGTACATCCGTTGGTTCAATAATTCCATTTGCTGTGAGCTTATTCGCCAGCAGTTCATTAATGCCTATTTCATACCATGTGTGCTTACTCATCTTTAATCCTCTCTCATTTAAACCTTTATTTTCGATTTAACATACCGCCGAATAGCCGATCGATCGTTCGCGGCAGTAATTGATACAGCTTTATACCTAAAGCCGCTGTATTTGGCAGGTCAAGCTCGGCTTTTCTCCGCTCGATTAAACGAATTATTTTTTTCACAACATATTCTGGCTTCATCATAAACCAATTGACATTTTTAACGTAAGAGCCGGAAGGATCAGCGAGCGAGAAAAAAGGAGTATCGATCGGACCTGGATTAACCGCAGATACTTGTATTCCCTGCTCGCGAAGCTCCATTCGAAGCGCGTTGGTAAAGCCGAGTACCGCATGCTTAGTAGCCGTATAGCTGGTTGATTTGGCAGTACCTATTTTGCCTGCTAAAGATGCTATGTTTACAATATGTCCGTTTCCTTGCTTCACCATATGAGGGACAACAGCCTTCGTACAGCGTACAATTCCCAAGTAGTTCGTATCCATCATTTGCTCAAAGCTTTCCACATTCATGCTCATAAAATTCTCGAATTTTCCGTAGCCAGCGTTGTTCAGCAATACATCTATTTTACCATATTCCGCTATGACAGCTTCCACTGTTCGCTTCACCTGTTCATTATCGGTCACATCCATCTGGTAGAACGAGCTTTTCCCTTTTATTGCAGCGGAAATCTCCTTCAACTTCGAGATGTTGCGTCCAGTCAATACAGGGATCGCACCTCGCTCAGCCAGCATTTTAGCCATTAAAGCTCCGATTCCACTTGATGCTCCGGAGATGAAAATCACTTTGCCTCTTAACATCCATCATCACCCATTTACAATTTTACTTGATTGGTATTGCAGACGCAAAAAAAGCTCCCTAAGGAGCCATTTCTATGCTAAGATGCGATTAAAACTTGGATGTCAAGCTCTCCAATGCCTTCCATTATAAGTGGAATCGTCAATGCTTTTTGTGCGGTGAAGCCTGCTGATTGAGCAGACTGGATAACCTTTGGCGGCGTAATGTCTACTCTTACCCCTTGATTAAACAGCATCGTACTTGCATTTCCGCTAATCATATTGCCAAGCTCAGAAATAGCACTCTTTACAATTTCGTCGATTTCAGAAATTACGTATCCGCCCATCATCGCAGAAACCATTTTCATAGCTACTTCTTCACTAAGCCCGAATACAATGTCACCGTTCATCTGTCCGTTGAGTCCGATTTGAATCCAAATATAGTTCTCAACAAACTTGATATCCTTGAGACCTAGTTCTCCAGTCGCTGGACGTATTTGAACGACTTGCTCAATCACGATTTTTGCGGATTCAAGAAACGGGTTAATGTACTCTGCCTTCATTATGAAGATACGCTCCTTCTCGACAAAATTCGCGGTTTGTCTTATTTATTTTATATTATACTTAATTCAATAGGACAAGTATACTATAAATAAAATATATGTACCCAAAGCACTATTTTTTAAAGCGAAAACTGTAGAATATTGATAGGAATGGAGGTCCCTCTTCTATGCCTAACGTATGGGCTCATTTCATATTTGGACAACTTGTATTAGAAAGGCTTGGCGAAAGTACGCTTATTGAATCAGACGAGAAAAAAAATATATTTAATATGGGATGCCAAGGACCTGACTTTTTGTTTTATCATCGTTTTTTCCCTTGGCAGCGTAGTATAGCCTTAAATCGTTTAGGAACTGAAATGCATAATCGCAATTGTGGTCCCGTGCTTGTCGAAATGCTGGATAGTGTCGTTGGCAGATCCGCCTGCCCGAATCGTCCTGATTCCTCTATCCTATACACGCTTGGATTTGTTTTGCATCACATTCTGGATCGAAATCTTCATCCTTATGTATTTAGCAAGTCTGGCTTTCGCAAATGGGACCATCAACGTTTTGAAATTATGATGGACACTTTAATTGCGCGTGAGCTATGGGGTATTGAAACGTGGAAAACCGCAGTCTGGAAGCATATTGATATGAAGGGAGCTTTTCCTCCTCCGATCGTAGACGCTTTCGAGTCGATTGTTGCCATCTATTATGAAGAGCTGGCTCCGCTCATTAAACGTGAGGATTGGAACCAGGCGTATCGTGATTTCACAGCAGCACAGCGCTTATTCCATGATCCGACTGGCATTCGTCAAAAACTAACATTTGGACAAATTGAGCCTTTCATTTATAAAAGAGGAGCAATGCCCTTTGATGTACTAAATCTACAGGAACAACCTTGGCTTGATCCTGTAGATGGCTCTACCTATCACTATGAGAGCGTATGGCAATTATGGGATCAAGCTATAGAAGATGCTATTGAAGTTGTAAGCGCTATCCTGACTTGGTTAAGGGCACATGAGAGTCCACAATTCACAAAGGAGGAGCGTTATCATGTACGTCTCCTGCGTGAAGACGCCATCGCCTTCATTGACAATCGTTCCTATGAAACGGGACTTCATTGCGATTCTGGTACAACGATCCGCTTTGCGGATACGGTTTGGGCTGACCAAATTGGGATTATGAAGGCTCCTTGAATTACAAGGAGCCTTTTCCATCTTTTTAATTCCTTTTTTTAACTATACCGCCTTGCTCGTCAAGCTTCTTCTAAAACGCAGCCTAATCAACCTCAAGCGCTCATAAAGCACATCAACAGGCCTATCCAACTGCGATGCTTCCAAAGTCCCATATACTTGCTGCAATACCGGCTTCAAGTATTTATCGCCGACGAGAGAAAGAGCTTCCCATACGAGCTGCTGCTCATCCTCTGGCATCTCTACCAGCTCCCTCGTTATTAGCGATTCCATATCATAGCCCTCTTGTTCTAATTGCTCGATTCGGTCCATTAATTCGCGCCTTGATAGCTCTAGTTCCGCGCCAAGCTGTTCAAGCGACCCGCCCTGCTGCACCATGTTCAAAATATGCTTTTTCGCCTTTTGACGATCCATCAGAGATTTATATCTTGATTCCTTTTGTTTGTACAGCCATTGTGTATAAGCCGCAGTGTCCAATTTATCGTTCACCCATTGCAGTGGAAATTCTGTTTCACGGTTAGCTTCACACGTAATCGCCAGAACCTCTAATCCATATGACATATGTTTTGCGCTGCCCCATCCAGGAATTTGAGTCAATTCCTCTGCTGTCATCGGAACAAAAGCACTGATCATCCATAACATACGATTGGTTGCGATAAGATAAGCGGAACGCTTCTCAGCAATCGCTTTCGTACGTCGCCATTCACGAAGCTGTTGGAAGAGCTCCTGATTGGCGTGGAGTTCACCGTAGCACTGAAGCATCGTTACGAAGCTGCCGGTTGTAGAGCGGCGATCGTCCAGCATGCCATCGAGAATTGGTGCGTACCCTTCCCCCATGACCCTTGCAATTCCGTGACGGAATGCCACGATCATTTCCTCCCACGACGTCCCTTCAAACCAAGTTATCGGATCTTCGCTTTCCTCATTCAACTCCACCCACAGCACTGCCCAAATGCCTTGACTCTCACAGATGGATAGCTGCGCGCTATCAATGTGCTGACCTTCACCAAGCTTCTCGAACGTGTTCAAAAATACGATTTGCATGTTTTCTCAATCCTCCAATAAATAGATGTGGTCACGAATCGGTTGAAGGCAAGGAAAGCGTCCGAACAAGAAAAGAGAATGTCGGAAAACAACAAAAAGCACCTCCTCTGCCTGTGGCAAAGGAGGTGCTTCCTCACGTTTAATGATTCGATTGCTTTCATGCTATCATAATGATTTCTTTATTACAAGCATTTTGTTGATGCATAATCACGCTTGATAAATAACTATTAACTAGGTTATCCAGTATCGTTTTAATCATTTGTTATTGTCCAATTTCTTAAGGCAGACTTTGTTAATAAGATCAGATCTTTAATAATTACAGTACTCTATAAACTTTATAGGGTAGGAACTCTGTAAGGTAAAAGGTAAAGTTTTGGTGAAGTCCATTTAACAATTTATCCATGCAATAGAAATTTTAATTAGGGGGAGCGAGTGGAGATGTCGGTTAAGCTTGGAACAGGCGCTTTTTTCACAGGAAAATACCGGAATCTGTTTAAGATGTACGGTTACAGCCAAGAAGAAATTTGGGGACGTGTCGAGGATACTTGGGAGAACATGTTCAACGGTAATGATGATACGCGGATCTATTTCGAGGCCGGCAGCGATATGGGCTATCTGTTAGATACCGGCAATCTCGATGTACGCACCGAAGGCATGTCCTATGGCATGATGATGGCCGTGCAGATGGACCGCAAGGATGTTTTTGACCGGATATGGAATTGGACGATGACCTACATGTACATGAGTGAAGGTGAAAATGCCGGTTATTTCGCTTGGTCATGCAATACCGATGGCACCAAAAGATCAAACGGTCCTGCGCCGGACGGCGAGGAATATTTCGCCCTTGCCCTCTTCTTCGCATCCCACCGATGGGGCGATGGTTCTGTTCCCTTTAATTACGCGGCTCAAGCACGGAATCTGCTCCACAGCTGTGTGCATAAGGGTGAACATAACGAAGGTTACCCGATGTGGGAACCTTCCAATAAATTGATCAAATTTATTCCTAATTGCAATTATTCTGACCCCTCCTACCATTTGCCGCACTTTTACGAGCTTTTTGCACTGTGGGCCAATCCGGAAGACCGTAATTTTTGGAAGGAAGCTGCTGCTGCGAGCAGAGATTATTTGAAGCTTTCATGTCATCCCATTACTGGACTGGCACCCGAGTACGCCTATTATGACGGCACTCCGAACAACGAACGGGGATATGGTCATTTTTACAGCGATTCGTACCGTGTGGCCGCTAATATTGGACTCGATACGGAATGGTTCGGCGTCGATGCGTGGCAGCATGTGGAAGCGAACCGGATTCAAGCGTTTTTCTCAGGTATTGATCCGTCTGATTACAGACGCTATACGATAGCTGGCGAGTCCTTTGAGGAAAAATCACTTCATCCCGTCGGGCTGCTTGCGACAAACGCGATGGCCTCGCTTGCCAATTTCGACGGACCGCATGCCAAAGCTTGTGTTGATTTGCTCTGGAACACACCGCTCCGCACCGGTGACCGCCGCTATTACGACAACTGTCTCTATCTTTTTGCTATGCTTGCGCTTAGCGGCAACTTTAAAATCTTTATGCCTGCTGAAGAGGGGACCTCCTCGGATTGACATTCCTTCCTGCAGCAGTCGCGTGAAACAAAGAACGGCCACCGCTCCTTCATGGCAGATGGCCGTTCTTTTCATTCCTTACGGATTAGCAGTTCACACTTTAACAAATATTTCGTCGTCAGTACCCGCACGAATTGAAAGCTTGAGCGATTCGTCAAACGCCATATCGGTTGCCTCCTATTTGCTTTCTCCACTTACCGTAATTTGATTGCTGCCGAATGCTGCAACGGAGTTTTTCTTCTCATAGAAGTGGGTCGCTGACGCCATGATTCCTTCCCGTGTATAAAATGGGCTGTCTGGACGTATAGGCAGCTCTACCGCAGCTCCTGTGCTGGATGCTTGATAAATGGCGGTTATAAGCTCAAGCGTTTTTCTTCCTTCCACCCCCGTTACGAGTACATCACCGCTGCCGTTCTCAATCGCGGTTATGACATTATCCAACTGACCTTTGTGCCCTACATAGGTTAAGGAAGCAACACCATCCGCAACAGCTGCAATTTGCTGCTCCAATTCCGGGTTTTCTATAGGAAAACCGTTTTCCTGCGCAGAAGAAGCTGTCACCTGCCATGGCATGGATACCCGCGCTTTCTCCCCTTGAAAAATGAGCTTCTGCTCCTGTCCGTGATGAACGACAGAGCTTGTGATTTGAGCGAGCGCTCGCGGGTAGGACAGAATGGCAACCGACAAATCCTCAACTTCCGCATTATCATGAGAAGTATTAGCCATAATTGCCGTAACTTTATCCGGCATTCCCATCATCCATTGGAACATATCGATATGGTGAACAGCATGGTTTAGTGTGCAGCCCCCGCCCTCCTTCTCCCAAGTTCCGCGCCACCATAAATCGTAATATGTATATCCTCGCCACCAAAAGGAATCAACCTGCGCATGCACAATTCGTCCTGCAAGCCCTGAATCAAGCACGCTCTTAAGCTTCATGATCGCATCGCCGAAACGATTCTGACTTATAACGGAAAGAATTTTTCCTGATGCTACAGCGGCTTCGTTCATTCTATCGCACTCAGCCAGCGAAGATGCCATTGGCTTCTCGACAATGACATGTTTTCCTGCTTGCAGGAAGTCTACCGAAAGATCGGAGTGTGTATACGGTGGTGTGCAAATTGAAACCAAATCGATATCATCACGAGAAAGCAAATCTTTGTAATCGTTTACAATTTCACTACTCAATTGAAACTTCGTTTTCTTGTCTTGCGCGCTTGCAGCATTAATATCGTATAATGCAACAATACTGCAGCGGTTTCCTAATGCCAGATAAGCATCGATATGAGCAGACGATATAGAGCCGGTTCCAATAATCGCAACACGAATCATATAATTCCATCTCCTTAGTCTTTTTCCTTAACTGATAATACTAGTATACAAATAAATCATATGAGTGCATATGACTATTTTTAATAGAAGTAATCACCCATGCTCACATAAGAATATGTACCACAAAATCAAAAAACAGCCGACACCTGCCGTAAGGTTGCCTGCCGTTTCATTGCACAATACTACTTAAAATACGCGGGATATTTCTCTTTCAACTCATCCTTCTCCAGCTGAAATCTATTCAAATGCTCATGCATAACTTTTTCCGCCGCGTCTGGATCCTTTTCCTTAATTGCTGTTACTATCGCACGGTGCTGACTCAGAATAATATGCCAATCATCGTTTGCAGCAAGGCGCAGCATCCTCACCCTCTGGTAATGGGCGCTTAGTTCTTGAAGCAGCTTCCATGTTCGGAGCTTCCCACATCCAATGATGATCGTTTTGTGAAACTCGTCGTCCAGCTCAAACAAACGCTTGTAGTTTTTCTCTTCGATACAGAGCTCTTGCAAGGCAATCAAATTTTGCAGCTGCAGCACTTGTTCAGCCTTCAGCTGCTCGCATGCCAGCCTGACGATCGTACTTTCCATCGTTTCCCGTACGAATCGAGACTCCTCCACCATATCTAGATCGATATGAGAAATAAATGAACCCCGCTGGGGAATCGTTTCAATAAGCCCCTCTTGTGAAAGCTTGACGAATGCCTCCCTGATGGGTGTTCTGCTCACCTTCAGCATCTCGATTATATCTTTCTCTGAGATAAAACGGCCCGGCTCCAGTTTCAAATCCAATATATCTGCTTTTAGTTTATCGTATACAAAGTCGCGGATTGATCCTTTTGCATCACGCGACGTTTCGGATTTGAAGTTCATATCATTGTACCCCTCCTGATGGCATGGCTCTGCTATTAATAATGTACCATAGCTCGTATAAACTGCAATAAGCCAAAGCAGAACATAATATTGTATAATGATTGTATTATTGAATTGGAGGCTATACCCTATGCTGTTGCCTGATTTTGATTTTATGTCTGATTCCACGGAAGAAACGTCTACCAGATACGTCACTTTTATCGGACCCAGCTTGAAGCGTTTCGATCTTGCTATTACCTCTACAAGCCGTTTTTACGGCAAGAAGCTGATAACTGACCTGCAGTTCGGCAAAACAGCGATTATCGGCCCTGATGACCTTGAAGAGGAAGGTTATCTTGAACATACGTTTAAGCTAACAGAAGAAGAAGCGGCTGAGCTCGCTCAGTTCTTATACTTTGTTGTCGGTACGGTGCATTTTACCGATTAATAAGGGTACACTGAAATGGTAATCCAATACCATTTGAGAGGAGTCTGCTGATGGATCGATTTATTCCTGAAAATCGTCAGCCCTATACAGATGTATCGACAGTTGAATCGCAACGTAACGATCTAATTCCGGAGGAGTTTCCAGATGGACCGTACGGCTCCGATCTGCTGATGGCATTTCTAGGAAAAAGTACGCCTTGGCGAATCGATCAGCGTTCATTGGGCAACTTTAATTATGAGAATCGAGCGCTCCATGCAGGATTGCCTCGTGACTATCCCGGTGAAGATGAGTATGACCATTCGTTCCCTGAAGTACACGATGAACCATAAACAAACAAAGCCCTTGGGTAAACACGTTATATCACGTGTTTGTCCAAGGGCTTTTTTCTAAGCTTCTACATTCATTGATTTATGCAGGATTAAGTTCTAGGTCATCTTCCTCACCACGGTTAAATGCTTCACGGTCGAATTCACCTTCAGAATTCGCAACAAGCAATGCTGTAACCGTAGTACCCGTTGCATTAACAGCCGTACGACCCATATCAATTAGTGATTCAACGGCAACAACTAGTGCAATACCTTCAAGTGGAAGTCCTACTGCTGTCAGTACAACTGTTGTCGAAATGGATGCTGGTCCTGGTACGCCTGCAACACCGATCGAAGAGATCACGCTAACAAGTACGATAAGTACATAATCTGTTGCAGTAAGCGATACGCCATAAACCTGAGAGATGAATACTGCTACCACTGCTGGCCAAATGCCGCCGCAGCCGTTAAAGTTCATTGTAGCGCCAAGTGGAGCTACAAAGCTGGCGATTTTCGGTGAAACGCGAAGGCGCTTCGTAATAACTTCAAGATTGACCGGAAGCGTTGCAAAGCTGCTGCGCGTTGTGAACGCTACTGCTACCGTAGGATATGCTTTTCTGAAAAATTTCAAAGGATTAACCTTTGCAACAAAAGATACTAGACCACCAAAGACGAATACAAAATGCAAAAGTAGTGCGATATAAGTTACAAGGATTAGCATGGCAAGTGGTTCAAGTGTTTCCCATCCGTATCTTGCAGCCATAACTGCAATCAAGGCATACACGCCATACGGTGTAAAGCGAAGAACAAACTTAACAACCTGATGCATAATAACAGTTGCAGATTGAATGAACGCTTTGAATGGTTGAACGGAATCCGGATTTTTTGCTCCTACCTTAACGATTGCAACAGCAATGAATAAAGCGAAGATAAGAATTGGCACTACTTTACCTTCTGCAGCATCGTTAATCGGATTAGAAGGCACTTGATCCAAGATTACTTTGAAAAAGCTAGGCACTTCACGTGCTTCAAAGTTTTCAGGTGTTTTCATTTCGAAGCCTGCACCAGGATTAATAGCGGATGCAACTAGAAGTCCGATAATTGCTGCTACCCCTGTCGTTGCCAAAAACCAACTGATGGTCTTAACGCTAAGCTTGCGTAGAAACTCAAGATTCGTGATCGAGATAATACTGTTAATAACGAGAACAAAAACGAGTGGAATAACGATCATCTTTATTAAATTAATATAGATGGATCCAATTGTACCTACGCCCTCAGTGTCTAGTTTAAAGTTGTTAAAAATAATACCTGCAACAAGGCCAAGCCCTAGTGCGACCAATACCCTCGTTCCGAAGCTTACACGTTTTTTGGCCATAAAATAAAGACCGCCAAGTATTATTGCTGATACAACTAAACTGATCCAGTTTGTTTCGATTGCTGTCAATAAATTATTTTCCATAATACATTAATCATCCCTTCTGTCTCTACACACCTATGATAAATAGCACAAATTAACTTTTAAAATTAATCGCACTTTAATTCCGATAAGAATACTCCACTTTGCAGAAACAATATATCATCGTTGTCAAACTTATGTCAATATGATTTTTCCATACCTGCCAAATAAATATTCGAATTACTTTTTCCGAGTTGCCTTACTATAAATATGTAGAGCGCTTCCAAGTATTACTTCTCACAAAAAAGAGACGCACATCAACCTTTTGAAGCCGGTTGTTATGCGTCTCGAACTGGCGTAACCTTAGAATAACGAGTTACTCCGTAATTTGAAATTTTGGTTTTACGTTGTTGAAGTCGACGTTTTCCCCGCTAACCATGAGGCCCATGCCCCAATCAAAATGAGTATTTTCCGTCGGTTTGTCTGCAGCATCACGATATTGAAACAATACATTTCTTCTTGTTCTGTCACTGCGGTTAACATCCGATCCATGAATCGTCAAGTAATTGAAGAACAGCACGTCCCCTGCCTTCGCAGGACAAAGCGTTCCAGATGAGATTGGATATTCCTTATGATTGAGATAATGCCTTCCCACATGATTCAGCGGTCCTTCCAAATGAGAACCAGGGATCACCGCTAAGCAGCCATTTTCTGCATCGGCATCGTCAAGATGAACGCTTGCAGCCAGCATCGAATGGTTGTGGTGAGGAAAATAAGGATAATCCTGATGCATAGGAAACGCTGCTCCATTAGCAGGCGGCTTCACAAGCATTTTCGAGTGATGGAGCTGAACATTGGGACCAATTATTCCGTTCAATACGGCAACCATATTCGGATGAATGACTGCCCTTGTAAATGATGCATCATGATAATGCACATCATGGAAGCCTTTCAGAACTAGCTTCTTAAGCTGCTCAGGCGGCAAAAAATCTCCTTGCCATGCGTGGTTATGATCAGCCTGAGCCAGTGCCGCTCGCTGAATGACACGCTCAACCGCAGCTCTCATCTCCACTACCTCTTCATTGTTAAACACGCCTCTAGCTAGAAAGTATCCATTTTCTTTATAAAATTGCACATCTTCGTTAGTGATCATGTTCATTCCCCTTATCGTATAATTAGTATGAATATGGTTTAATTATAGATAGGATATAGTGCTATCGTATTTACCTGTTAACGACATTTTTTTGCATTATTACGCCATAGGAGCTGATCGTTCAAATGTATGTTTGGTCAAAAAGCGAAGAACGCTTGAATCGATATGCAAGATTACTGCAGGGGGAGAGCTTGACCATCCATGTCTATTACTGGGGAGCGGTGCCAAAGCTAGTCGCAAATGCTGTTCATAAGCATTCTTTTTTTGAGGTATGCTACGTGGCTGGAGGTACGGGTATTTATGAGGAGGGCGGAACGGCTTATCCTTTGCATGAAGGTGTGCTCTTTTGCTCGCGGCCAAATGTCCGCCATCAAATTAGAGACGTAGACCAATTGGATTTATTATATGTTGCCTACGAACTTGATGAGAAGCTTTCGAAGCCTGATGAATTCGAATATTATAATCAGTCTTTAAACAGCGGTCCTATATGGATGGAAAACCAGCATCATTCTCCTACTGCTCAAATTTGGCGATCACTGCTCATTCCAAGCGATGAAATCTTCGCTGTGCCGATTTCATTATTGAATCAACTTGCGCATGCCCTGATCCTTACCTTTCCTATCATTGTAGGCGGGAGGAACAAAAACACTGAAATCATTTTGCCCGCTTCAAATGCTGCTATTCTCATCAGCCGCGCCAAGCTTTACATACGCGATAATTTAGGCGCCAATTTGAGCCTGTCAGAGGTTGCCCGCTACATTAATGTATCCGAGCGCCATCTATCCAGACTGTTTGCGCAAAGCGTGCATGAGTCCTTCTCCATGCTCGTTAGAAACGAGCGAGTCCGAGTTGCAGAGCAGTTGCTATCGCAAACATCAACGCCGATTAAGACCATTGCTGAGCGCTGCGGATTCTCGTCTGTACATTATTTCTCTCGAACCTTTGCCGATGCCAAAGGTATTCCTCCAGCTGCCTTTCGAGAGGCAAGCCGCAGAAATACCGAAGTTGACTAGCTCCTGCCATAGATTTATAGGTCATGAATCGTTATTTCACTTCTGACCATAAACCTTGCGTTAACGCCTGCTTGACCGATACCTTTGGAAATATAGAAGGTGCCATCCTGATTGTTATGAAGGCCTTTGTAGATCCCTTTCACGGAAAGTGGACCTTTTGGCTTTAATGCAAAAAAGAACGGCACGTTCAGCTGCTTTCCATGCAGATGACCAGCCATCAAATAATGATAAGGGTGATTAATTTTCAGAACGACATTCGGATCATGCGTCATAATGACGATGGGCTTGTTGTTTTCAATTCCTCTGAACGACGGCCTGATGCGGCTATGATGAGAGCAGTCATCATCGATTCCAATAAGTTGAAAATCATCGAGCACGACATTTTCGTTGCGGAGCACTTGAATGCCATACACATGAAATAGATCAAGCAGATTCTTTAAACGCGGAAGCTCATAATCATGGTTTCCAAGCACCGCATAGACGGGTATTCCGCTATCTGAAATAGCCTTTAAGTAATAGCCTACCCGCGGAAGATAGTGTTCTTTATAGGTATAGTCGCCAGTCAGAAAAATGTAGTCAGGCTTCGCAGAAGCAATGATATTCTGAATTCGCTTTGCGCTTATGCGCAGCCTGTCTACATGCAAATCACTAATTTGCAATATGCGTTTGTTAATGCCGATTGGGTGGGTTATCTTTTCGATTTTTAGCCACTGGGTTGGGAGGATAAAGAACAGGTACAAGAGAAGCACGGATATTGAGAGCGTTATTATAATAGCCAAATATGTCCTCCTAATCACTGAAACAATGTCTGAATTAATCTATCCCATAACAGTATAGTAAAGTTTCGTCTATAAAGCTACTTGCAGCTGATTGCCTAGCAAACGGCTGAACAGTCCTTTCTTGTCCTCGGCGAGCATCATGAAATGGCCTGTTTGTACGATTTTCCCATTTTCTAATACAATAACCTGATCTGCATTCCGAATGGTCGATAGTCGATGAGCCACCACGATAACGGTCATTTTCCCCTTTAGTCGCTCAATGGCTTCTTGAATTTTCGTTTCGTTTAAGCTGTCCAGTGCGCTCGTAGCCTCGTCTAATATAAGAATTGATGGCTGCCTGAGTATAGCTCTAGCTAAAACAAGTCTCTGGCGCTCCCCGCCCGATAACCGAATACCCCGATCACCGATAATCGTATCTATTCCTTGTGGGAGTTTTCGAACAAATTCAGCTGCAGATGAGAACTCCAACGCTTCCCATATTTGCTCTTCCGTTGCATTAGGATCGATTAGTATCAAATTGTCTCTAATTGTACCATGGAAAAGAAATGGTTCCTGCGGGACATAACTGATGGATCTTCTTAATGATAATAAATCTTCATCCGTAAGCGTCTTCCCGTCAATGAGCACAGAACCTTGATCAGGCTTCATAAGCCCCATCATCAAATCAATTAAGGTGCTCTTTCCAGCGCCTGATTGTCCAACAATTGCTGTCATGCCATTAGCAGGGATGCGCAAATTAATAGCTTCCAGCGTAAACTCTGGCTGCTGCTGATCATAGCGGAAATAGACTTGGCGGCATTCGAGCTGATGGTTGAGCTTAAGTGGCAGGATAAAATCTCCGCCCAAGCTCTCGGCTTCCTGCAGTTCCCTGTGGCTTAAACATTGTTCTTGAAGTTCCATCAACGTTTTGAAGGCAGGCAGAGCTGAAGCTATTTGCTCAATATTTGATTGGATTCCTGTAAAACGCGGCCATAATCGCGAGAAAATGACCATGATCAGCAATAAATAGCCCCCTTGGCTCTGAAACAGCATCACCGAACCAAATACAAAACCGGCGATCATGATAGCCGAGAACAGCTTGTAAAAAAGCTGCGAGTTGCTTCGCACTTTTGAGCTTTCATACCTTTCCTGCGCAATCTTCTCCGACCAGCCGAGCAGCCAGCGATAACGTGAGGCTTCGAGCAAATTGCTTTTAATATCCTTCATCCCATTAAAATGATCGGTGATGCCGGCCATATAGCTTTGAGCTAGCTCCGTTGTTGCGGCTCCAATCATCCTGGATTGCTTGATAAATCTTCTGGAGAGAAACGCAATAACTAATCCGCAACCCAGAACAAACAATGTCATTTTGACAGAAACAAACAAAGCAATTCCAACTTGAATAACCGTAAATACAGAGGACGCGATAAGTTGAAGAGAAAGAAAAGCGCCGTTAGTCACACGTCCCAGCTCGCCTGTCAACGAATTGATAAGATCCGTCTTTCTCTTCTTTAAAAATAACCCCCAATTCGCTTGCAGAAGCGCTCGGTAAAGCTCCAAACGTATATTATTCACAAAACCTGTATGTATCCGAATTTCCCTAAGACTTAAATTACGTCCGATTATTCCCTGTAAAGCAACAAGCCCAACATAAAATAATAAGATAATGAAAAGAGCTCTCTCTTTCGGAAGCTCTTGCAGTGACGACAGCCATGCAATATCGGGGAATGATGACAGCGGAATATTGACGATACCGATAACGCTAAGCAAAGGCGCTAACAGCAATATACTTGCTCCGTCAAGTAATCCGACAAGCATCATCCCGAAGAGATTCAAGTAAAGCACCTTGCCGCCGTATGCATGCAGTTTTTTGGAGAAATACATGAGATGATTCATCGCTTCATCACTTTCCGTAACTAATAATAGGTTGCTTGGGCAAACATGCCCGTGACCGTAAACCGATGCATTTCTTCGGCTCCGCTTACATAGAAGGAACCGCTTCGCAGCCAAGCATGCGCGATCAGTTTACCCACTTCGTCCTTTGTCGTTCCTAAGTACAGCGTACTGCTTATACCCCGCCTTTTCAGCATTTGCATGCCTGTCATGGCTCGGGCAAGACATTTGCTATCCCAAGGAGTATGTCTGCTGGCCAAATGGATAACAGTCCTAATATCAACCAAGATTTCTCTGTGCTCCGCCGATGATTCAGTCACGGTCTCTTTCATATATTCCCCTAGCGAAGGAGCTATTTTGCCAAATGGCTGATAACGTATGCGAAGTCGTGCCAAGCCCAGTAAAAGGGTCGCTTCTATTAATAAAAGTATCGTCTTGAAATCCAGTGAGAGCAGCACTTTCAATCTCATCAGCTTTCCCATCATATCACCGCTTAACTAAGCTTTAATATGAACGAGTCGTTCTTCCAGCAGATGGGACAAAAAGGAGAGCACCTGCTCCTCGCACACTTCTTTAGCTACTTCAAATTGCTCCAGCAATGCCTCTACGACAACTGAAATCACGACAGGCTCTTTTATCAAATCCCAAATTTGGCTTCCCATCATTCCGAGATTATAATATTTGCCGTTCTCTATGCTCAAAATCACTTTTTCCCCACCCATATCGCTAACGATGTTGTTGCTGTCTTGTACAATGAGTTGCTCCAATAATAAAGTATGAATGGTAATCGCTTGGCTCTTTGTCATCTTCTAATCCCCCGTAGAAATCGTATTTATAATGAGATCGACCAGCTCCGGTGCCGTAAAACCCGACGTCGGTCTCTGCAGCTGATACATATGCAAATCCATCGCAAGGGCGGCTGAGCGTTTAAAATGCCAACGCGTTAAATCAAGCTTTTGTACCAAAAATTGCCGATATGTATGCTGAAACAGAATATCCAGACGAGCAAGCTTTGGAATAGAACAAATACTCACCTGCGTTAAATCGGTCTTTGTAAGCTCAAACACCCCTGCAAGTGGCAAAGCCATAGAGCAAAAGTCGGCTTCGACAGGAATGCAAAATTTAGTTTCTCTGCCATAAATCGTCCTGAGCTTATCGTTGCTAAGCCCAAAAGCATCCAAGCTTTGCTGCCACAGCTTCTGCTGGGGATACGCTGGAATAACAAGCGGTACAGGATCTGCTGCAGACTGCGAAACGGCAATAACATCATCGCTTAAAAGCTCGTAGCCTTTTTTAATGAAGGCGGATGCCAGCGTTGATTTACCTGCACCTGAGTGGCCAACGAATGCGTATGCTTTGCCATCAATTGCAATGGCACTGCCGTGGAGAGGATAAATGCCGCGCTGCAACAGCAAGGCACCAATACAGGTTCCGAGCACGTAGAGCCGAATCAAATCCTCGTCTGCGCCTTCATTGGGAGCAAGGATAATTCTGTCGCCGTTTTCAATCCGAAAAATTCCCGCATCCGGCATGTTTACGGTTACGATCTGATTCTCAACAACAAAGTCATAAGGCACTAAATCCTTTTTCTTCGATAGAGAACAGTCGATTACGATCTGAATATCGATATACTCGCTTTCTCCAGAAATACAGGACAGCTCCGGCAGCGCAAGCTCGCTAGCTATCGTTAGACCAAATGCTTTGTACACCATCTTAGTTTCTGTTAGTAACAATGTCCTCACTCCGTCAATTCCTTGATAATAGCTAGAAAGCCCATATACACCAAATGTATAAGGGCTTTCTTTTTCATAACATTCATAATGCCTTAGCTAGTGAAACGAGGATCTTCGGAATATTCACCCGGCACGTATGCCTCATCAGTATAAGGACCGGTTTTAGTGGAAGCCGCGGTCATATGTACATGAAGGACTTCTAGTTCAGGTTTGTTCCATTGTTTTTTCACTTGCATTGATTGTCACCTCCCTTCAAATCATTTTTTTAAGAAATCGATAAACAATTAGGGTTCGCATAAGCAATCTAAAGTTCGGATCAATGGCATGCATTGGCTGAGCGCCTTTCAGTAAATGTGAAAGCGATGTTCGCAGAACTCTGACGTCTACGAACGTCATGAACGCTCGATCCTCGCTCATTTGTCGCAGCTCATCGGTGAACGCTTGCCACTTCGGTAGCATACGATGTACCCAATCTGCCCCTTGTACTCCTCTAGTACGCTGGTTTAGCCTTACCTGATCGGGTAAAAGCTTATCGGTTGCACGCCTAACCAGCGCGCGATCCATTCCGTTCTGAACGTATTGACTCTCCGGAAGAGACAAACAAAACCGAATCACCCTTATATCATTGGTCGGATCGCGTTTCCATAAAGAGTGTCTTAATGAAAGCTTTGTCGATAATGTATTGCCGGCATTCCAATGAAAGACTTCGTCAAAATGGCTTCTTCTTTCTTCGTATACATTTTTGGCTGCAAACCATCCCGTTCCATCAAAACCGTGCTCTCTAAGGCGATGAAACACATCCGTTCGTTTAGCGAACTCAGGATCAATAATAGTCGGATAATGATATAACTCTCTATGAGGTCGAAGCTGCTCAATGATCGGAAATGCGGCACGGCGGACGTTTGAAAATACATGCGCGCGACCTGAACCAATATTCAAACTGTACTGACGCATTTCGCGAAGCAGCTTGATCCATTTCATTTTTTTCAACAGTGTTGCGTAATAAGGAATGGCGGCTCCCCATGAAATAGATAAATTCCCTCTGCCCCCATTAAGCAGTACGCCCACGCCCTGCTCCTCGGCCTTCTCGAACATCCCTTTCATCCAGAAAGAGTTCTCAAAAAACTTGTAGGGCATTTCCATAATCTCTAGAAAATCGTCAATCTCGGAATAAGAGTCTCTCCCATGAAAATCCAGATAGTGATCCTCAATACCCCCAACGTACTTAACTGTTGACTCAATATAGGGTCTTTCATTTGGTATCATGTTTTTTGATGTGTAATCAACGAAATCACTTGTTGGTACAAAGCTAAACGTATGCAGCTTTTTATTATTCGGAAGTAATGCCTTTGATGCGAAACTTACGATAGCTCCAGAGTCTAAACCTCCACTAAGTTGTGCCCCGACATGCCGATATGTCCTTAGTCTTGAAGCCACAGCTTGCTGAAACACATCTTGGAACGCTTCAACATATTCATTATTCGATTTGAAACGAATGCGCTCATCAGCTTTAAGCTGGTGATATCTTTCAAGTGTGATTCGCTCTGCTTTTATTGTAATTGTATGAGAGGGGGGAAGCTGCTCGATATTTCTATATGCCGTTTGTGAAGCATCCGCAACGTCTACCATCCCGGAAATTGCTAGAAACTCGGCAAGCCATTGCTCATTTAACATTCTTTTATTTCCAGATAATGAAAGGAGTGGCTCAATCGTCGTGCAAAAGGCGAACCGTTCAGCATTCCGATGATAATACAAAGTGCGACCGCCAGAGAAATCTCTTGCACCAAACAGCTGACGATTTCTTCGATCCCAGATTATAAATGCAAAATCGCCTACCAAATATTTAGGAGTTTCATTGCCCCACTTATCATAAGCGAGCAGAATCAACTCACTATCCGACATTCGCCCTCTTAACTGGTGTTCTACCAGCAGTTGGTTAAACAACTCTTCACGGTTATCAATAATAGCATCTGCGGTTATGACAAGGTCTCTTTTGGAATCAAAATAAGGGTTGCGCTCGCCAATTGACTCTGGTGTAATCCACTGGTTATGGCAGCCTAGAAAAATATCATCCTCATGCCAAGCCTGTGCTGTATCACAAGGATAATGAGATAAAGCTTCCATCAATCCGCTGCCTTGCTTACAAGCATTACTTCCTTTGTCAGTTTGTAAAACTCCTGCGATAGCGCTCATTATTTCCTCCGTTGGGACATCAAATACCGTTCTACATAATGAACAATATTCAAAATCATTTATTCACCAATCAGTTCTTAATAAAGAACATAACTGCATATTACATCGTAATTTCGCCTTTGTCAACAACTCCGAAACGTTTTTCGCAAAATATTCAATGTTTTTTGTTCTTTATAAAAAACAACAGACCAAAATACCCACTTATTGTTAATAATAAACGGTTTCTATTTTCTGTATAAAAATTAATGTGAGTTATAACATACAAGCTTTCGCAATTAAGAATTATTCGTTATAATAGAAATTGTCTACAACGATGTGATAACGGAGGAGTTTGTTATGATCGGAGAACGCATTCAAATGCTGCGCAAGAGAAAAGGCCTATCTCTCACTGAGTTGTCTCAACGAGCGGGCGTCGCAAAATCTTACTTAAGCTCCATTGAACGAGGGCTCCAGCAAAATCCTTCGATTCAATTTCTCGAAAAGGTAGGCACCGTCTTGAATGTAACGGTTGAAGAGTTTCTCAATAACGACGAAAAAACTGATCGCAAGCCTGACCATTTAGACACTGAATGGGCTGAGTTAGTAAGAGAAGCCATGGCATCTGGCGTGAGCAAGGATCAGTTTAAAGAGTTTTTAGAATTTAATAAATGGAAAATTAAGCGCGAGTAGCGCTTTTTTTTACTTTTATATGGCAGTTTCTTGGATATCGTCTTTCTTGCTTTCCTCAAGGCATAGCAATACCTTTCGCACATCTTCCTTGCTAAACCCCAAAGAACGTGCATTCATGATTAATGCTACCCACTCCATATCCAAGTCCTGATTGTCTTCTGATTTTACAAGTACCATTTTCCCATGTCCCCCATTCATTTTGGGACGGTTGCACCACTGACTCCATGCGTTTAAGGTGCCCAGATACTAAACGCATTTCAACGTCTCCCTATGCTTGTCATTCGTTTATATGTATTATAGACCATTAAAAATGCGCATGCTGTCGCTTCATGTCTCACAAATATGATAGATAAATACAATTTTTGTCGAATTTCTTTAATCATTGTTAAATATAGAAAGATCGAACTAATACTTGATTTACCTTCAAGCACTCGAACCAGAGGGGAAAATACGAACATAAGTAGTAATTCCGTTTATCAAAAATTTGGGAAGAGTTCTGTTATCGGATTGAAAATTGAATTTTTGACATGATACGATTAAGCTTCCATGCAAAATAATGACTTTTTTTAATATGATGGCCATCAACTGCGATTAACCATTGATGATCATTAAGTTTTATTTGATCAATATGGTGCATTCCATCTTTTCTCCAATCGTTATCCATATTTGAGCCTTCAAGAACTGTATTCACTTTCTCCTCTTCGAAATGTTCCTCTGACAGCTTGGTTATTTTGAACAAACTCACCGAATGTCCATAGTACGGCAGACCTTCTTGCGTATATCTGTAAATAAGATCGTCATCTACAATTATTCTGCCTCCAGGTCTAGTTATATGGATATTATTTCGAATAAGCGGACTTTGCTTATGCTCCGTCCAATTCTCTTGAAGATTGTTCGCATAAAACAGATGCAATTGCCCATCTGTTGCAGCAAACATCCACCACTTGTCTTTGTATTGAAATATGGATGGATCTACGTATTTACCGCTTAATAGCTCCTGGGCAATCTCCCATTGATAAGGAAAGTTTTTGGCTTTATACAAAAGAACCTTATTAGCGCCAATAGATTCTGGTATCATATAAAATTCATTTTGAAATTTAAACACTTGAGGATAAGATAAATGAAATTTCTCAGTTAAAATTATTTTTTGATAGCTCCAATTCTCACCATCTCCGCTAGTCGCTAAGCCTATTTCCCCTTTTTCTGTAACCTTATTGTAAATTTCAAAAAACAAGTAGTAGTCCGACCCTTCAATGAATAGAAATGGATCCGCAACAAGTTCAGCAATGACATCAGTTATGTCCGAAGCCTGCAAGGTTGGTTTAATAAAGATACTATCATTAGGGACTTCATGAATAAAAGTATTATGGCTAAATACCCTGATAGACCACAAAAATGAATCCATTTTTTTGTTGTATCTCATATTAATTAATAGCAACATTGCAATAAGAATAGCTATAATTAAAATAATCTCCACTCTACATACCCCTTTATGTTCTTATAAAGACATCCACGCAATCCTTGCGGAGCTAAGTCTCTCTTAAAAAACTAAAAAAATCATAATTGTGCCGGTATTTTATACGAAGTCTCTGCCTGTTCGGATTTTAAATATGATTCCTCCTCATAGCCGTTCGGATTTGAATTTTGCCACCGCCAGGAGTCCCTGCACATCTCTTCAATTCCCCTTGTCGCAGCCCAATTCAGTTCTTCATTCGCCTTAAGCGTATCCGCATAACAAATAGCAATATCGCCTGGTCTTCGATTAGAGATTGCATATGGAATGCTGCGCTCCGAAACCTTTTCAAATGCAGCGATCATTTCTAGCACGCTATAACCGCGTCCGGTACCAAGATTATATATATCCACGCCTGATTTATTCATGATTTTCTCTAATGCCCGCAAATGCCCGAGCGCAAGATCCACGACATGGATATAATCTCTTACGCCAGTGCCATCTAGAGTAGGATAATCGCTGCCAAAAACGTTTACCTGCTTGAGCTTGCCTACAGCTACCTGCGATATGTAAGGCATCAGATTATTCGGAATACCACTGGGATTCTCACCAATTCTACCACTTTTATGCGCGCCAATTGGGTTAAAGTAACGTAAAATGGATATCCCCCACCTCTCGTTCGAATGGGCTAAATCCTCCAAAATTTGCTCCATCATGAGCTTCGTCCTTCCGTAAGGATTCGTAGCTCCAAGTGGAGAGCCTTCTGCAATCGGTATCTGCTCAGGCGTGCCATATACGGTTGCCGAGGAACTGAATACAAGCTTATGTACTCCAAATTTCTTCATGACCTCACATAGTATTAAGGAACTTGTAATATTCGTATGATAATAAGACAACGGCAGTTGTACAGATTCGCCAACAGCCTTTAGACCTGCGAAGTGTATAACCGCATCAATCGGATGTCTAGCAAAAACACCCTCCAGCCCGTTTCGATCCAAAAGGTCCATTTTGTAAAACGTAAATGTTTTGTTCGTAATTTCCGCTACTCTTTCTAAAGAGATATGACTGCTGTTTGACAAATTATCGACGATAACTACCTCATACCCCGCATCAAGAAGCTCTACACATGTATGACTCCCGATATAACCGGCACCGCCTGTAATTAAGATCGCCATTCCATTAACTCCTCTCCAGATATTCATTATATGAAACGTTTTTATTCTTTATTAAGAACATTATATCAAATAAATTCCCTGCAGCGTAATTTATCTCCAGGGATGTATTATTTTTTTAAAAATTCATTTATTAAACGCTTCCTAAGTCCGTATTTTCTATCAGTCTTACATATGGAGCAGTACCGGCTACCGTGACTCCTCTGAATACAGACTTCGTTATGGTGACAGATTGATTTTGGCGCAGCCAATAGAAGTTCATTTTACTGTTGTCAAAGTAAGACTGAGAAATAAATGCTTTTTTTGCATTGTCTGCTTTTACAACGGAAGCATTTATAAATGTCGTTCCGGTTACCAGTGAATTTCCGTCCAACACAAGTCCCAGGTTGTGAAATAACCCATTCCGAAACGTAACCTGCCTCGTATACTGGGTATCATTTGAGCCAAGCTGAATATCGGTATTGCCTAAAAGAGGGGTCTTTGTTCTAAGAAATTCACTATCACTTATATGGCAACCTTCAAATTTAGCGGTACCTTCGATTAGGGTGAGTCCATCTACTATGTTCGGGCGACCAGCATAATCTTGAGGAACCAGCACGGACACATCATAATTTTTAACGGTTACATTTTTAATAACAGCACCTGCAGCCAAAATATTAAAGTTTGGTGTCAGCGCATTATCCGAACGCCAATCTCGCTCCACGGTAATATGATCTAGATAGCACCTGCCGTAATTGTACCTTCCAATATTGAATCCCAGCACCCCAGCATCGCTAATAATTAACGGCGCACCTCCCAGAGACTCTGAAACCTGAAAACCAAGCGAAGAAACATTTACGGTGTAATACAATTTATCTGCACTGATTCCAGTCGGAATCTTACCGATCCATTGCTCAAACGATACTTTGGCACCGTTGCCCATTCCATGCGCCGTTTTAAACGTAAAGGTACCAGAAGAAACATTTACAGCAGGTGATCCAAAATAGCCATACACGCTTGAACCATAGACCGAGCCATTTTTCACCTGACAATTTTGAACGACTGCTCCTCTTACATCTAAAAGCTTTAAATTCCCATTCTGGAAAACAGCTCCATTGACAAAGTTATCTCCTTGAACCCATAGCTCGCACCCATTGAATGTATTATTCGTAAATTTCACGTTCGGGAAATTTGGGTTTGAGCTCACTCCTCCGACATTGGTTCCTTCAAAGGTATTTCCATCTAATACGATATGAGTACCGTCAGAATTAACAAAATGACCTCTTACGTTTTTATAAATATAATTATCCGATATATAAATTCGGTAGTTTAGCTCCAATCCATTTGGACGTTCTTCTGTTTTATAAGGAATATTTGTTTCACCATACATGGATTCGATATCAATACCAAACATTGGAGGCGTACCGTTTCTGAAATTCATTGTTACCCCATCATCATCATAGCCAATATGATGAATTTTGTTTCTGTAAATATGAGTGTCGTTTGAAGCACAGATCGAAATCCCTTGCCGTCTGCAATGATGAATATGACAATCATGAATAAGGACATCCTGCCCCATCTGCTCTTGCGTGTATGATGCTGGATCTATCTGGTACTTCTCCCACCCCGTTAAGATTCCATCCCCAATGCAATCTAATATTTCGATTTTGCTTATTTCTATATAATTTGAGCCAAATGATCCAATTCCGTACCCGTTTTCATGAGTATAAAATGAATTATCGACCTTAGCCCTAATATCAGCAATTTGATTGTCTGTTAGAGGGGCTGCAAGCGATATCGCAAATATCATTTTATTATTTTTACCTAAGTCATTCTCTTCATTAAGAAACCATCCTCTTCCTGCTGAGCTAGCAGGTGCGAAGATACCATTCGTCCGAGAACCTGCAAGTGTTTCTTTTGATATAGTGTCTTTATATTGATAGAACTGATAAGAAGTCGCACTCACGCCCGGTATACTCCAGAGCCTAAAATTTGCAAGAAGTCCTGGATTGGCATAACGGTCAATAACTTCGCTGCGAATCCAGTTGGGATTATTGTTTGGCGTACCGTCAGCGTTCACACCGCCTCTGACAAACTTTATAAAAACCTCGTATACATGCTCTTTCTTGTCTCCAATTAGCTTGCCACCAGTTATTTTGGCGTGGCTAATCCCTCTCATTTCAATGATAGAATAATTTGGAGATGAATTGCCCTCTAGCTTGATCACACATCCTTGATCAAGCTCTAAATGAATACCGCTCCGCATATGGATTGCGACTAGAGAACTTGGATCAATCCTGACATTATAGGAACCCTTTGGTAGAATAATATGGACATAACCTAGAGATTTAGCCCAATTAATAGCATCATTGATTCCTTTTGTCGTCTCCGCTGCATTCATACCTGTATTGCTGATATTAAAACGATCTAGTTCTATTCGGTAAGACCCTTGTTGATTCATAGCCGTCACCTTCCTTTTACTCTCATCGTATGTAGCTTGTCAGTAAAAGGTTACTTATTTCCACCCGTTTCCAGTCTATGATTGCGCTTAAATGCCTTCCCGAAAATTGTACCTCCAGGTAACTTGTTTAATAGGTTTCGAATAATACCGAGCAAATATTTGAATTGTTCCGTTCTCTGGAACACACCAATATAGATTACGTTTACTAGTACGAGACAGATGATCCCTTTGAGTACTAACCATAATAAATTGCCTGAAGGCAGAAAATGATTAACAAAGCCTACAATTCCACAGGTTACTATTCCAATTACGGTATAAAGCATGTAACTGATGAAATAATGTCGAACAGGCTGAAGGAACACTTTTCGGTAAACAAGCATGGGAGTATACCAAAAAGGAACCACTAATGCGCTAACCAATGTTCCTATGAATATGCCTGCAATGCCCATATATTGCACTAAAACCAGTGATATCCCAAGATTAATTACAGCCTGACCTAATGGAGCAAAACGATCTTCGTGAAAAATTCCAGCAGTCGTTTTCACCGCGCTTAAGGAGTTGCGCATACCTCTTTCATAGAATGATATGACCAGAATAAGCAGCACAGCATTCGTCATTTTAAACTCTGAACCTATCCAAATATCTATCAAAGGCTCAATTAATAAATAAAGACCAATCGATAATAGAGAATATAACCAAAAGTTAAGAAGATACGTAACCTTAAATATGCGATAGACAGCCTCAGGACTTTCCTTGGCCACTAAATTCCCTAAGCTGTGATACATATTGGCAAATACCTGGTTAAGGAATGTTCGGCATATATCAATAAGCATTTTATAATTGGAATACAAGCCTACGGCCGCTATGCTTACAAATGAAGAAATAAGAATACTGTCCACTCCAAAAATAAAATAATTTCCGACATTTTGAAGAATTATTGCTTTCATATTCTTTATAAAATTAGCTTTGACTTCGGGATCCAGCTTGCTGTTTATCTTCTGTTTCAGGTAAGGATAAAGCCTATCTGCAATAATGGCTAAAATAATCGATGTCATAACGGAAAGCGCGCTCTCTACAGCAAGATATAAAAGGTAATTTTCTGTGTAATGCAGAATTGCGATCTTCATGCAGGTGGAGATAATGGCGGAGATTGAAAATACAGCTGTTATTATGTAATTTTTTTGGCTTACATTTAGAAAAGATTGTTTGGAAACAAATAAATAGGGAGCAGCTGTATTAATAAGAAATAGAATGTATATTAAATTGAGGTTTTCAACACTGGTTTCCTTGATGAATAAATCCAAAAAAGGCATAAGAACTAACCCTAGCAGCAGCACCACTCCTGCTATGACATAATAAGCTTTTTTGTATAGCTCCATTAGAGCCATTATTTTAGGCCGATCATTATCGGCGACAGGCTTATATAGATTATAGATAATGCTTGAACCAATTCCGGCCTCAGCCAACGTGAGCATAGCAAGTATGCTAGTGAATAATCCATTAATACCTAAGTATTCCATTCCTAAGCTGTTGATAAAGACAGTCCTTGAAATAAAACTTAAAATCGTTATAATGAGTTGATTACCAAGACCCACAGTAATATTCAGTATAGAGCTTTTTACTCGCATGCTAATCTCCTATCTATATAGAATGAGCTTAAGAATTTCTCTTGAGGTGCCTTGCGTAACTTCAGAGAAGGTTTGAACTTCCGACTGCTACTGTATTCAGATTTCTTTTATTATTCCGCCCTTCTCGGTAAAAATCCAAAGACAAATGCGGTCGCATTCGCTCCTCTAGTTCCAAAACTCCCCTTTATCCCTTTTACCCTTATGTTCGTTTCTATTCTTCAAGATGGGATATTATTTATATAAATGAAAATGGCTTTTCTTACTCGTCATAACCAAAATCAGAATCTAGTTCTTTTTTTATTAATTCAATCTGATCCTTTGTCTTATAAGGCCAATATGTATCATAAACAGGCTTTTCATTCAAAAAAACTCTATGTTTTTCAATATAATCCTTAGTATTCCCAATAATTTTAGCAGGATTTCCAGCAACAATAGAATTATCGGGTATATCCCTCGTAACAATAGAACCTGCTGCAACAATTACATCATTTCCTATTCGCACATTGCACAGTATTAAGCTGTTATAACCTATAAATACTCTATGTCCGATCTTGACCCTTCCAATCTTTGATTTTCCAAAGTGTAATTTAGTGCTGGCATCATGTGCTAGTATCGTGCTATTCGTTATCGTAACATCATCTCCAATTTCAACTAACCAACAATGCCCGTAGTCGATATGGCTATTAAAAAAATTAAAATTTTTCCCATAAATTAATCCTCTTTCTTTTAATATCTCCAGCTCAGTTTTTGGATTCAATTTGTTTTTTATTCGAACTGATAAAGAATTTATAATTCTTTTTATCATCTAATTATCACCTTCCTATTGCTTTGTGTTGAAATTCGCTATTCGAATGCAAAAACCTTGAGTGAAAGGAAGGATATTAAATAACATTGAATATACGCCTATATCCTTTGTATCTCCTTGTGAAAAATCAACCGCACCGCTTCTTCTTGTTACCTTCATAAGATATTGGACAGCCCGCTCTGCTCCTTCTGAGCATTCCTCTGCAAGCTCTTCTATCTGAGAAGCTTGAAGCAAAAACCAGCCTAAAGTAGCTGTCGTAGACGAATCAGCCCTAGTCTCATTTCGTGTAACCGTCCAATTCCAATTCCCTTCTGGTCTTTGAAATACTAAGACAGCCTGTGCGAATTTCTTCATAAACTGCTCTAGCTTCGGCTTCAAATAATGCCCGTCTGGCAATTCTCGCCAAGCATCGCTAAGACCGATTGCCAGCCAACCCAATCCACGACCCCAGCCAAATAATCCTAATGGCAATGCATTTTCCATATGATAGGCATGGCTAGGTATATAATGGTCATCGAGCATACCGTATGTTTCATATTGTTCCAATTGCTTGGCTGCTAACTGTACGCATTCCTGTTTGTTATATTTTATTCCATACGCAACCAAAAACGGACATATAAAGCCTATCGTATCGACATATCGGTAATTTTTCATATACTTTCGATATTGAACGGTACCATCCTCTCCGATATGTGATTGAATAAGCTCCCAGATGCTGTCAAGCGCTGGCTTATATTTCTCAATGTCTATCCGTTCAAGCTTCATGACTCCGTAGGCAAGAATAGCTGAATCGATATAAACAGGCAATTCTCTCCATTGCCCCTGTGCATCAAACTTTGTTTTTAGAAAGTGTTTGATTTGGTTTTCCATGTCTTTACTACCTTCATTTTTCAAACACTCGGACAATCCTAGTAACAAAGATGCTTCCTGCCAGTGCTGTATGACACTCTTAGAATAGTTACCTTTCAGCATGTCGATTGCCACCAGCCTCATATTGTCTGTTACTTTGATTTTGGGTGTATGATTAAGCCAATTAACGCCGATATGCGTAATCGATTGATTCCATTTTTGTTTGTCTCTATATCTCCCTATATGTATTCTACTGAGCCAATCCTTACTGATTGGCATAATATCAATGGAAATAATAATGATGACAACTCCCATAAAAATAGCAGCAAAAACTTCTAACATTTTATTCGCTCCTCCATGAACACTTAAATCAGTGCATATAACTTTTCAATTTCCGATTCGGTTCCAAAATGTTCATTAGAAAGCTGCTGCACAAAATAATCTCTAAGAGCTTCATCCTCTATCAACTGCTTAATTCCTTCGAATATCGCTGTTGCATTCATTTGAACAATCAACCCATTTTGGTTATGTACGATTTGATCCTTTGCCGTACTAAAATCAGTAATAATAATCGGCTTATTCAAGATCTTTGCCTCGTCAATTGCTATGGATTTCCCTTCGAACCGTGATGGTTGAACATAAATATCCGCCTCATGAATATAAGGATACGGGTTTTCTTTCATTCCAATTAAATGGAAATTTCCACTGAGCTTATACAGTTCGATTAGCTTCTCCAGCTTACTCCTTTCTTCTCCTTCACCTATTACATACCAATTTACGTCGTACCCTTCTTCCACTAAAGTTGCACATGCTTCTATTGCTAGTTCAAATCCTTTCTGGTAATTCAAACGGCCGATCGAAACAATAGTAGTACCCTTATTCTGAATTAGTTCTGCTTTCTCTTTTGACATTTTATGAATCATTGAAGGTGATACAATATTATGAATGACGCTAACCTTTTGTTTGTACTGCGGAAAACGTTGCTTTAATACCTCCCCACACCTGTCTGAAACGGTTATAAGATGATCCAATTGTTCAAAGTAGGGAGCATCAAGATTAGGATCCATCTCAAGCTTGTCATAATCATTATGAATAAATCCAAGCTTTTTAGCTGCATTCACCTTTTCAATGCTGAAATAAACCGGATTTTTTTCAAGAAACCCTATAACCGCATCATACCTTTTATCAAGCGCCGGAAAAGCTAAAGATAAATATTTCCAAACTTTTTGCTCGCGTATAGCTGGATTCTTCTCTGTATGAAAGATGTATCCCGCTCTCAGTCTAGCGTAAGCCAATTTTATACTTCCCTCTTTTAAGCACTGAATGATCGCTGATTTTATAGACATATCAAAGTAGTTATAGTGATGAACCTCATGAAGCACTGTCACCTCATTTGGAATTTGACTATAAAATATCCCCTCATGCTTGAACAAATACAGATCTACTTCAAATCTTGAATAATCAATGGTTTGAAAAATGGAAATCAGCGCTTTCTCTGCACCGCCGCAATTTAAATTACTGAGTACAAACAGTATTTTTTTTTTCATATTCTGCCACCTATGCAAGGAGTTGATATAGCTTGATTATTTCCTCTTCTGTCCCTAGCTTTTGCTTCGATAGTTGCTCTACCATCATTTGGCTTAAATTTTGATCAGTTATCAACTTCTCGATACCTGAGGCGACAGCTTCAGCGTTCATGTCTACAATAAGTCCATCTATCCCATCGTTTATTTGATCTTTTGCAGTATTAAAACACGTAACAACGATTGGCTTATTCAAAATTTTGGCTTCATCAATCGCAATTGATTTACCTTCAAATTTAGAGGTCTGCACATAAATATTGGCTTGTTTAATATAAGTGTAAGGATTGGTCTTTAGGCCTAAAAGCTTAAAATGATTAGCTAGTCCATTCTCAGCTATTAGACTTAACAACCCTTCTCTTTCTTTTCCTTCACCTATTATGTTCCATTGGACCCTAAAGCCACGTTCAACTAAAATCTTACAGGCTTCTATGGCCATTTCAAAGCCCTTCTCATGATTAAGCCTTCCGATGGATAAGATGACTACCTCATTACCGTTTCGTTCATATACATCCTTTTTCTCTTGGTCCGCCATTCTTTCAATAATAGAAGGAGAAACAATATTGTAAATGACATTAATCTTAGCTTCTTGCTCGGGGAATCTTCTTTTCAGAATATTCGAGCATTCCTCGGATACGGTTACGATATGATCCAACTTTTCAAAATAACTAAGATCAAATTTAGGATTCATTCCTAATTTGTCATAATCCGTATGGATCCAGCCGATTTTCTTAAGGGCATGAACCTTTTCTACACAAAAGTAGATGGATGTTTTTTCAAGAAAACCTATTGCTACATCATACTGTTTACTTAATCGCGGTAAGGATTTAGATAAATATTTCCAACTATACTGTTCTCCTAACGAATCATGCCTTACAATTCTATTCTTGACGCTGAACATGATTCTGCTTAAAGCGAGCAATAGATTTCCCCTACGTAAAAATTGTTGAACGGAAGCTGGGAGTTTTAGCACGAAGATATCAAATACGTCTGGCAATGGCAATAAATGAACCCGTTTAGGCAACAAATCCATAAATAATCCTTCATGATTCAGTAAAAACAAGTCCACATCATATTGGGTATAGTCGATCTGGCTTAACAAATTCACCAAACTTTTTTCTCCACCGCCCGAAGTTAGACTAGGAATAACGAAAAGTAATTTTTTTTTCATTCCGTCCTCCTAGGCCAACTCTTTAATATAATCAACTGCTCTATAAGACATTTTTTTTATGTCAGGAATGGATTGCTTGAGCAGCTTGATTAAAGCATCCTCTTCATTAATCATTTCAGTAAATTTCTCTATTAATCGTTTGCTATCTGATATTTCCTCAATACTCAAAACCAGCTTCTCTTCGCCAAAGATATCTTTCGCAATTCCTTTTGACTTAACGCTATAACCAAGCACCATGGTTGGCACAGAATTAGAGTAGGCCGCAATTGTCGCATGTGTACGTGCACCTATAAAAAATCGCATTCTGGCAATAAAGCCCTTGTATTGTATGGCTGTAAGGTTATCCGGCAATAGAATCACCCTGCCTGTATGCTTATGTCTCTCGTAGTAACTGCTTAATACCTCGTAATCATTATTACCGTTTATGATGACATGAGGAGTTAATGCAATCGTCATATCCGTTTTGCTTAAAATATGCAGAATCAATTCATCGACCGCAGCTTGAGATTGCTTATTCCGTTTCCACACCAAGGGACTAAAGTTAAGCCCGATCGTATTGCCTTCCTGCCATCCCTTAGGAAGCTCCAGTTCTTCCTTTTCCATCGTAAATGCCGGATCTGCGCAAAGCTTTACATTAGTAAGACCTTTGCTAAGAAGCATGTGATAGGTAAGTGATTCACGGGACAGAATCAGATCGAAAAGCTTAAGATCCTCCAGCTTTCTCTCGGTCATATCCTCTTCTCCAATAGAACATCCCCATAACACAAGCTTTTTCCCCTGTGCTTTAACACGCCTGTCTATTTCGTACCAACCAGGCTGCTCCCCATAGCAATAATTATCCCCGCCTATGGATAAACAAACGTCCATATCCTTAATATTTTTAATAATATTATGATGAATTTTTCCAAGTGCGAATGATTCGTCCTGGAATAGCTTTACTTTCATTGAGGATAAAAACCAATCAAAGGAGTATTTTTTTATGGTTAATGTTGAACCGTCATAGACGCCATCTAGTTTAGCGATGATTTTATCGCTTTCAGGCTGTGCTGACGCCAAATATACTTTTGCTCCATCAATCTTCTCTTTTAATATTGCCGTTGATGACCGAACGATTGCTTCGCAACCGCGATTTTGACTGCCTTCATGTGCAAACATCAAGATTCTCAAAGAAATGTCCTCCAATATGTTTAATTTCTAAACCGACTGTATGCCGTCATACAATATAGCCCCATCCAAGACCTTATGCTTATAAAATAAAGCATTAATCTTTGATAACGATTAAGTGTAAGCTCCATTTCCTTCTTATAGAGCGGAAGTGCAGCTTTAACTTCCTGGCATTCGATCATTGTACGTATGTATTTAATTTGTTTACTGACGCTCAAGCTATTTGTCGGTTTCAAATAAATATGGACATATGCGATTACGCTATGGATTAACTTGATTGCTTTTAAATGGATAATCATTTCTTCTTCTAATAAATCCTTATAATAGGCCGGAGGCTCCGTGCGATAAACTTCCAAGGCTCGGTGAAAATAATCTTTTCGAATAATATCCCTGGTTGCACTTCCACTTGTCTCACGATAGTGGTACCCCGTATAATCAATATATTTCAAGCTTGCTGCACGGCTGAATGCTTCCATATTGAAAAGCCCATCTTCGCCTAAGACTACATTTCTCGGAAATCTGATACCCGAATGCATAACAAGAGATTTACGGTACAGCTTGTTGCACGCCGTATTTAATTCGTCTGATTTAAGAAAGAACGGCAATACTGCCTGCGCAATGAAATCGTCATTGAGCAAAGCATTCACAGGAAACGGATACTTTGTTAGAACGTAATTGCCTTCAATTTCACTTTCAAAATTTGATAGAACAATATCACATTCATCTTTATTCGCCGCATCATAGAGTCGTTTATACATATCCGCTTCAATAAAGTCATCTGCGTCAACAAATCCAATGTATGCTCCCGAAGCAGCCTCCAATCCCTTGTTTCGAGCCATGCTTACGCCTTGGTTGGACTGCTGCAGCAAAATAATTCTTGAGTCTAATTGTCTGTACCTTTCAATAATAGAAGTGCTGCGATCCGTGGATCCGTCATTCACAAATATAAATTCGCATTCTCGGATCGTCTGGCTAAGCAAGGATTCAATACATAGTGCAATATAAGGCTCAGCATTGAATACAGGCACAATGACACTAACCTTTATATTCAATTTCGTAACTCCTCTCTAGTGCAATCAGCTCATACAACTTTTCGAGCTCATTACTATTGCTATAATCGGAGTTTTTACAATGAGTCGCCAGTCGTTCTCTCAGCTCGTGATCCTTGTATAGTCTCTCAATCCCATCGGCTACGCCTTTAACGGATAACTCTGTAATAAATCCATCCGTCATATGATCAACCTGACTTGGAGCCGTCGAATAATTGGTAATCACGATGGGTTTTCCCAATATTTTCGCTTCGGTAACGGTAACTGCCTTTCCCTCGTATCTAGATGGTTGAACATATAAGTCACATAAGCTTATATAAGGATATGGATTGGTTTGCTTACCCAATAAAATAAATTTCCCAGCCAGCTGATTTTGCTCAATTAGAGTTTTAAGCTTCTCTTCATCTCCGCCATAACCAACGATATACCATACGAGATCGTCGTACCCTTGCTCTACCAACTGCTTAAACGCCTTTATGGCATTGTCGAAGCCTTTCGCATGGCTTAATCTGCCTACTGAGAGCAGCTTGAAACGCGAATCATGAAGCATAGGATTATTGTCTATAAGCTCGCAGGCCATACTTTGAATAAAAATGGGAGACACGATATTTTCCATAATTACAACCTTTCCCCTTAGCACTTCGTAACGCTCAAGGAAAGAATCGCGGCAAGCTTCGGAAACGGCAACAATGTAATCAAACTTATTCCACATTTTCAAATCCAGCTTATGATCTGCGGAAATCGTTGAATAATCGGTATGAATCCATGCAATCTTCTTTTTAGCGGAAACCTTTTCAGCGACAAAGTCATGCGGCCATAGGTAGCTGATTGCAACATCATATTCATTTTTTAAAGCGGGCAGAAACGGCTTTGCGTACTTCCAAACCAGCTGCATTTGAATATAACCGGCTTCTTGAACTCCGTTCATTTTGCTTAAAACAGAAGAATGAAATTTCGCTACTAGGCGAGAAGCTCCGATAGGAAGCTGCTTATCTCTCAATGTTTCAAGAATAGACTTTCTGAAGGAAGTGTATTGCGGTATTTCCCGAAGCAAATTCACTTTGTCCGTCAAAAGACTCATAAAGTCACCTTTATGCCGATACAGCATCAAATCGATGTTATATTCGATAAAATTGAACTCATCCAGCATACTCGCCAGGCTTCTCTCAACCCCGCCGACCTCCATATCGTAAGAGGCTATCAATACTTTTTTCATTTTGCACTCCTAGTCAATTATAGGTTTCGTTATCTTTAAACGTTTTTCGAAGCTTTCTCCACCCCCATATGAATGGTCGAAGCGGAAAATAGAGAAAGTGCAGCGGTTTTGGAAGCGGCAGCGTCTTCGCATCTTCTGGATATGGATAAAGAAAGCTTGCGATAAACATAACCTTTTGTCTAAAGGTCAATAGACCAAATAAATACTTTCTATGATAGCGGTCGACTTCTTCCGATATAGGAGGACTATGAAGATTTATCATTCTATGTACGTAGAACATGGCATCCTCCGCCGACCATTCTGCTCTTCTATCGTTTAGTATCGGCTTCATTTCCTCACGCAAAGGAACTGCGAACAGTTTCGCTAATAATAGTAATGCCTGACCGCCGATATGTGTAAACTGATGCTTTCGAAGAAGAACAATCAGCTTGGGCCAATCTAACTTTTGATCCGACAGCTGCTTAATATCAAGTAACCAACGAAGTCTTGACCAGCCGTGACGAGCGCCATGAGAGACCAAAAACATAAATAAGTCTTCTCTCCCCAAATAATAGATAGGTCGTGTGATTAACGAGCTTTGTCTTCTTCTCTCCCATAGATCATCAAATCTCGGTTCCTTCGCCGGAGCAGGATTGAGTCTCCAATGAACCTCGACTTTGATTCCCTTTTCAGGGTGTATAAATGAAGTATGATGATGACGCCATTTCCAGTCGTTCAGTACGGAGACAATATATTCATCCTTTTCATACCCGCAAGAGAGGAGAAGGCTTTCCGTTCGCTCTAAGTCTTTCAGCGGAATAAGCAGATCCAAATCGCATGAAGTCCGAAGGGATACGTCACCGTAAAGATCTGCAGCAATGACTGGCCCCTTTAAAAACAAGGATCTTATACCGTTGTCAGAAAATAATTTAGCAATCTGCTCCATCTCGCCGCTTAAAGCAAGCATTTGCAGCGTATTCCGATAATAGTCGCGATGGAACATTTGGGATACAAACGTAGGAATCCCAATCGTTTTTAATTTTTGCATCTTGTGATTGAGCGAAGGAAAGACTCTATGGTGTCTCGCTAATTCAATAAACCGGTCCCAATCCGCGTGATGAATGAGTTCCTGTAAATCAAATGTGATCTCAGTCTTGTTATCCATGGCAAGAATGGAGAGCATTAGTCTCAATTCGTCAGATAAGTCTTCCTTATGGAGAGTGACATCGTTATTCATGAATATCTCCTTCATGCTAATTAGCCAATAACGAACAAATTATTTATTTTGTTCTATAAAACGAACACAAGTACAGGTTAACACCATACCTAATATCTGTCAATCATCATTCCATTTGTTCGCTATTCTTTTAGAAAAAAAGGATTCGATCTGCTAGAATGAATAAGTAATGTGAAACGTTGTTACGAATAAGGAGGGTTTAATCCTATGAAAAAAATAATCGTATACGGAGCCGGAGGCCATGCAAAGGCTGTTATAGATACAATTGAAAAAGCCGGTTTGTATCAAATCGCAGGCATCCTTGATGGTTATATGCCAATCGGCTCAACCTTTTACGGCTATGATATTTTAGGCGATGAAAGCTGGCTTACAGCCAATCTTTCAACCGTCAGCAGCGGCATAGTAGCCATTGGAGATAATTGGACCCGTGCATCTGTCGTCGCAAAAATGATAGAAGCACATCCTCATTTTACTTTTATCACTGCTATTCACCCAACTGCTTCTATCGCTAAGGGCGCACATATCGGCGTCGGAACAGTCATCATGGCAGGATGCGTCATTAATAGCGATACTCAGATCGGCGAGCACTGCATCATGTATACCCAATCTTCTGCTGATCATGACTCTAAGCTAGGCAGCTTCGTTACCTTTGCCCCAAAAGCCTGTACGGGAGGCAACGTAAGTTTTGGAGATTATTCCGTTCTATCTTTAGGTGCAAATGTTATTCATGGCAAAAAGATCGGCGAACACACTGTAATCGGTGCCGGCTCTACCGTTTTAACCGATATCCCTGCCTATACCATTTCTTACGGGACTCCAGCCAGAGTTGTACGATTAAGAGAACAAGGCGAGCGTTACCTTTAATTGACTTCCTAGGCCGATTGCGCGCTCTTTACTGCCGCTTTCTCGAACACATCGTTTATACAGTCCACGACTCTTACCTGATCAACAATGGTCATACTCGAACCCGAGGGCAAACAAATTCCGCTTTGAAATAAACGCTCACAAACGGATACATCGCTGGTGTGGGCATAGAAACGAGTACCTTCAAACAGCGGTTGCAAATGCAATGGCTTCCAAAGCGGGCGGGCTTCAATATTGGAGGCCGCCATCGCATCCAGCAGCTCCGTTATCGTTGTGTTCGTTTCGTTCTTGTCCATAACGAGCGTCGTCAACCAACGATTCGATCTGGTATTCTGTAGCTCAGGCATAAAATGAATACCAGGCCGAGCCGAGAATGCCCGTACATAGTTGTCATATACCGCCCTCCTAGCTGCAACCCGTTCGTCCAAGACCTCCAGCTGGGCTCTACCAACACCGGCTAAAATATTGCTCAATCGGTAATTAAAGCCCATACTGCTGTGCTGATAATGCGGAGCCGCATCCCTTGCCTGCGTTGCAAGAAAGCGTGCTTTGTTTAGAAGCTCCACATCGTCGGAAACGATCATGCCGCCGCCCGAGGTCGTAATGATTTTATTCCCGTTAAAAGAATAAATACCGAACTTCCCGAAGGAACCGCTCTGCTTTCCATTGTACGTGGACCCCAGCGATTCAGCAGCATCCTCGACTAAGGGAACCTCGTATTGCTCACACAAAGCAACGAGCTCATCCATCTTAGAAACCTGACCATACAGATGTACAACAATTACCGCTTTAGGGAGCTTTCCTTGGTGGTCGGCTTCCTCAAAAGCTCTTTGAAGTGCAATAGGCGACATATTCCACGTGTCCGGTTCAGAATCAATAAACACAGGCTCTGCACCGCAATAACGAATGGGATTGGCACTTGCTACGAATGTGAAGCTTGAGCAAAATACCGTATCCCCTGTGCCTACTCCAAGCAATTGCAAGGAAAGATGTATGGCAGCCGTACCGGAACTGACAGCAACCGCATCTGCAGTTCCCGTGTATGCTGCAATTTGTTTCTCAAAAGCATTTATATTGGGGCCTAACGGCGCGATCCAATTCGATTCAAAGGCATCATTAATATAACTGCGCTCCTTCCCGCTCATATGCGGAGGGGATAAATAAATTCTTTTCATATCACTTTCTGACAATTTGCCACACATCCTCTTCAAATATAATAAGCCACTCCTCAAGCAAATCTAATGCTTGAAAAATGGCTTTATCCCTCGCTATTGGTCGTCGTTCCTTGGAATACAGGCATCGTCACGTGATTGCCATTAGATACCCCTTCGGATTTCAGCACCTTTTTTACAGTCAGGAGCAATATTTTAATATCCAATAAGAGGCTTTGATTTTCTACATACCAAACATCATGCTCGAATCGGGATTCCCATGAAACTGCGTTCCGGCCGTGAATCTGTGCCCAACCCGTTATGCCGGGACGGACGAGATGGCGCTTCGCCTGCTGTTCATTATAAAGCGGTAAATACTCCATAAGCAGCGGCCGCGGTCCAATTAAGCTTAGCTCGCCCTTGATTACATTAATGAGCTGAAGAAGCTCATCAAGGCTGAACTTCCGCATTAGGCTTCCAAAAGCGGTCAGTCTCAAATGATCGGGCAGCAGCTTGCCCATACTGTCTCTCTCCGAGGTCATTGTGCGAAATTTATACATATAAAATGGAACACCATGCAAGCCTGGACGCTGCTGCTTGAATAAAATAGGCGACCCTAGCTTTAATCGAACTAAAATTGCGGTTACTGCAATAACGGGCGATAGTACAATCAATAACAAGCTGGAAATGGCCAGATCAAACATTCGTTTTATCATCCGTATGGGCTCCTGTAATTCATTTAACTGCATTTAGTTTGGAGATAGCAGCTTTCTTATTTTAGAAATGACAGTCGGGCCGACGACTCTGCTTGCAATTCTTTTCAGTTTACTATTCACTCGAACATGTAGAGGTAGCCATGATTTGGCAAAATGGTGAATGGTAAAACTATTTACTGTTATGTAATTCCCGCCGTTAATGTAGTCATATGGACTAAAGAAGGCTCTTGGATAAAAGGTCACGCCATTCGCCAATACCTGGTATTCTCCATTCAAAATCAGTCCGTGCTTCTTGCATAGATCCGTAATGACTGTCGTATTTGTAGTCAGGTCGTAAATGCCATCAGGCTGTAAGAAACTTCTGCTATCGTAATTTTCAAGCAGCTCCCTCATCCATGAATGCCCTTTAACCGCTCCCATTGTAGCCGACTGAAGATAGGTTTGATCCTCAAAACCGGAAAAAGCCTCATGATGCAAAAACGAATCAAGCGGCTTTAGTACTTCGACATCGGTATCCAAATAAATGCCTCCGTGATGATATAACGCGTGCAAACGTACATAATCACTAACAAAAGCAAATTTTCCGGCCAAATAAGCCTCTTTAACATAACGCTTTGAGTAGATGTCAAAATTATCCTCGTTCCATTCTATAATGGTATATTCGCTTAAATGCCTTTTCCAGCTATCCATGCATTTTTGAATCTTATTTGATTTTTCTCCGCGCCCAAACCAACAATAATGCAATATGCGAGGAATTTGATCGGTTGTACCCACAACTTCACCTCCCTTAGAGTGGCCAAACTAAATATTTACTTAAATATTGAATATCTAAAATAATGAAATTTTCATAAAAGAAATAAATTAAGTAGAAAGCTATCACAGTCAAATAAACAAACTTCTGATCTTTCTCACGAAATAGTTTAACGATCCATCCAAACAATAAAAGCTGATATAAACTGAAATAGATACTGAGACGTGCAAATATCCAGTTTTGTGTAGATATGATCATTAGCACTACTCCAAGAATAGAAAGATTGACTACTATATCACCATGTGGAAATATCTTTCTAAGATTCACCCTGCCAAAAAAGGCGATTACAACGGGAATTGCACTAATTATAACTCGTAAGTAATTAGCGCCGCCCTCTTGAAAGCTTTCATAATGCCCATACTGGGTATCCTTAATTGCAGAAAATAAGAGTTCTGAAAATTGATTGAAGCCCACCACGATAAGAACAGCCAGTGCAAGGAAAGTAAATGTCATCCCTGTCCATGCTTTCCTTCTCACGATAAAATAAATAGGGATCATAACGAGCGCGCTCTGATGAAAAACGGAAGCAAACAATACAACCGCTAAATACCTCTTCCAGCAACCTTCAAAAATATATTTGGTTGCAGCAAATACAACAGCTGCTGCCAAAAATTGTCTTATACCATTCATCGATACAATGAATGCTCCTGTTGTTATGTATAAATACATACTTAATTCGTAGAGTCTTGCATATTTAAACATCACGCCTGCAACAAGTAAATTCGTTGCTAATGCTGTCGTGAATATCAAAATTTGCGGGTCGTCTGATATCTGCTTCAGAAGCATTTGCAATATGTTGAATCCAATATCCTTTCCATGAATGATTGTCCCCCATGTAAAATCATCAATGAGATAGCTATGTTTATAAAAAAATGTATCACCGATGTTATCTCTAAGTCCTGAGACGATGACGAGGGACGAAGCTGCGAGAATTGCCAAAAACTTATTCGGGCTAATGAATAAAGGACCTTTTACTGTTGCAACAGAAAAATATCTGGCCATCCATGCCGTTATTGAAACAAGAACTAACGTAAACCAGAGGATCGTCATTTCTCTGTTCCTTTCTATTATTAATTCGATTGCTTCATTAAGGTAGGCCTACTCGTATTCTGTATATAGAGATAAAGCATGATTCCCATCGGAATAGCGAGAAGCGTTGTGAACTTGCGAGGAGATTCCAATAAAAACCTCCCATTCCTTAACATCATGCTGCTTGAGACATAATGAGTAGCCTCCCGAAGTCTATCTTTATAAGTAGGCGAATATGCCATAGCGGTTTTCCGAAAAAATGCGAAACCCTGCGGGTTCTTTCGGTATTGATTAATAATGTTTAAGCTTGAGCCATCAGCCAAATACTCAACAAAACAAAGCACATGATTCATGATGAGGAGCGGCTGTTCCTGATCGATCAGAACGTATTTATAGGACAACGGACAATATTTTTCTCCTGGAAATAGTGGGTAAGGCGCCACCTTTTGGGCCAGTTCAGTTCGATAGACAATTTTTTTATCGCCTTTAACATTATGCTTTACATATAGATCTGTGAATGGAGAGTCCTTCATATCACTTGGTAATAAAGTCCCAATGACGTCTCCATTATGGTAGGCATCTAAACCAATAATTCCAGCGTAGCGATTACTGCCTTCCTGCCTCCAGAAGGTCGTAATTTTTTCAACTGCATCATCCGCCAAATAATCATCCGAATCTATGCAGACATTAAGCTCCGTCTCAATATGTTCGTAAGCTGTGTTGTGTGCACCATGCATTCCTTGATTTTCTTGGTAAACATAACGAATTGGTATTTCCGCTTCATTTATCCAACTCTGTACCAATTCACTTGTATTGTCCGTTGAACCATCATCAACAATAAGCCACATAAAATCTTTGCACTTCTGCCTCTTCAAACTTTCATAGCAAAGGTGGAGTGTATAGGCCCGATTGTATGCAGGAGTAAATACAGTCAACATGGGCTTTAAACTTTCACTAACCGTTTTCCGTTCCAAGTTTTATTCCCCCTGTATTCTTTTTCCGTATCCAATTCATACCTAATAACATGAAATAGATGGCTGAAGAGAGTTTTAGCTTTGCACATAAAAAAAACGTCTTCCAAATAAATGGACAATAGTCCAATTGAAATCGCCTGAGCGAATAGCTTGTATTCTCATTGTTTAACAATTTTTTGATTAAGCGTAATCTTTCTCTCATGGATAAATTCGCTTGATGATTCATTATATTTAATCCTTGCCCTAGTACGTTCATACTAACTCGGTTGGTTAGCGCTAGTCCATAATCATTACTCAGACTTTTTTCTATCAAAAAACTTTGCATTGCAGCATATAGCTTTTCAAATTTCTCAACTAAAAACGGGTTGTACTGGGATGTAATGGAGGCGTCATTCGTGCGCCAATAATGATAAAAAGGACGATTAAGAAATACAAAAGACTTAGCATAATAAAAGACATGAATATTGAAGAGAGTATCCTCGTTGCTGCCTATAATGCTTAGATCTTTAAACTTCGCCTCATTCTCTTTCAGCAACGAAGCACGATAAAGCTTCGACCATACCGTCCCCCAAGCATCCAAAAACTCGGGATTCGCAACCTCTTCCTTTAATGGACCGACAAGCCGCCTAAGCATATGAGTTTGTACTTCATCCATAAGATACAATTGCTTATCAGGCATATTGAATCGTTTTTCCTTCGAGTGTGTCCCGAACTCTCGGATATATGTGCACATTACAATATCAACGTTTTCTTCCAATGCGCACTCGTACATTTCTTCATACATACTTACATTTACCCAATCATCCGGATCAACGAAGCCGATATACTCCCCATTTGCTGCCAGCACACCATCATTTCTGGCAGCTGACACACCTTCATTTTCCTTATTAATAACAATGATTCGTGAATCCCGCATTGTATATTCCTGAAGAATCTTTAGGCTGGCATCCGTAGAGCCATCGTTCACCGCAATAATCTCAATATCCGTTAAACTTTGTCCAAGCAAGCTTTTAAAGCATCTATCTAAGTAATCTTCCATATTATATATAGGCACTATGATACTGACTTTGGGATTCATTTTGTTCCCCCAACATAAAGGACTTGTAAATTTCTTTTAGCTCTTGCTTCACCTGAAGCAAACCATATTTCTGCACCATTTGCAGGCTTAACGTCCCCATCCGCTGCCTAAGCTCAAGCGATTCACTCAGCTTCCTTAATCGGTCAGCAAATAATTCCATATCGTCCGGCTCAAGAACATATCCGTTCTCGCCATCCATAACGAGCTCCGAATGTCCTCGATTCCGCGTTGCGACAATGGGCAGCCCGCAGGCCATTGCCTCCATTAAGTTGACCGGCAGCCCCTCACGCAAGCTGGATGCTACTGCAACGTCGCACATGGGCAGCAGCCGATCGATATCTGTCCGATAACCAAGAAAATGCACCATCGAACCAATACCTAACCGTTCTGCCAGCGCCTGGCTTTCCTCTAGCAGAGGGCCTTTTCCAGCAAGAAGAAGCCTCGCATGAGGCACTGCTTCTTTGATAGCGGCCAATGCGTGAATGAGCAGTTGGTGGTTTTTGTTTTTGTTAAATTCAGCGGCATAAAACATAAGGAAATCATCCGTGCGATAATCGTGCTCCTGACGCAGTCGCCATTTATCAATCTTTTGCAAAGGCTTGAAATGAGCCGTATTTACGCCAACGCCATGAACATGGGTGATCTGCTTTGCTTTGAATTCCTTGTTAACCGCAAGCTGATAATCCTCTTCATTGATCGTAATTAAACAGTCAGTTATGCTGGAAAGTCTCTTCTCGATTGGATAATAAAGCATCCAGTTCAGGAGCGAGCCTCCCTTGCAGAAATGGAAACCGTGTGCCGTATAAATGACCTTAGTTCCTTGTTTTCTAGCCGATTGTGCCGCAAGCCTCGCAAGCACGCCGCCCATTGGCGTATGACAATGAATGATACTATAATCCTGCTGCTTAATGATTGACTTCAGCTCTCGGTACGCTTTGACATTGTTAGAATGAATGGGTGAGCGCTCAATGGATATATTAAACTTCCGGTCAACAAAAGGGAGCTCCAGCTCGCCCTTCGCGGCGATATGGACCTCCCACCCTTGCTGCTTAAACCATTCCAGAACAGGCATATGAAATGACTTAAAATGATAATCAACCGTTGCGCAAAATAATATTTTATTTGGCATGCGTCTACCATCCTATACTAGAATTATTTTCTAGCAGATTCTTTTTCAACCATTTGAGATAAATAGTTTAATAGCTCATAACGCAAATCCTCGCGCTGAAGAGCAAATTCAATCGTTGTCTGAATAAAGCCCATTTTCTCACCAACATCATGACGCTTGCCTTCAAATTCATAGGCGTACACAGCTTCCATTAGGTTTAAGGCAGCTATCGCATCTGTCAGCTGTATTTCTCCGCCCGCTCCAGGTTTCTGATTGCCTAAAATGTCGAAAATAGCAGGGTTCAAAATGTACCTTCCCATAATCGCCATATTCGATGGCGCTAACTCTTTGGATGGCTTCTCAACCAAATGTCTAATACGGTGGAAAGAATCCTCCATAAGCGTGCCATCTACGATTCCGTAACGAGAAACAGCTTCATCCGCTACACGCTGTACGCCGATAATGGAAGTGTGATACTCTTCGTATTTTTCAATCATCTGCTTAATACAAGGCTTCTCCGCTGAGATAATATCATCGCCAAGTAATACAGCAAACGGCTCGTCGCCAATAAACTTGCGAGCACACCATATCGCATGCCCAAGCCCTTTTGGTTCCTTCTGGCGAATATAATGAATGTCCACCATATCAGCTGATTTGCGCACTTCACTTAATAAATCGTATTTATGTTTGGCGGTCAAAATTTGCTCTAGTTCAAGCGAATTGTCAAAATGATCTTCGATTGCCCGTTTTCCTTTACCCGTCACAATAATAATGTCCTCGATGCCTGATTCAATCGCTTCTTCCACAATGTATTGAATAGTCGGCTTATCGACGATGGGTAGCATTTCTTTTGGCATCGCTTTTGTTGCCGGAAGAAACCTAGTACCTAGACCGGCAGCTGGTATAATTGCTTTTCTAACCTTCATAACCTTAGCAACTCCTTCGTTTTTTAACCTGTTACAGATGCAAATCCAGGAAGTTCTACGACATTATTCGCTAGATCCAGCAGCCTAGTACGTAATTCTGCTTTGCTCATTCCGCCGTGAAGGGCAATGATTTCTTCAATATGGTCAAAATAAATCTCAGATGATTTGCCTATGTAAATTTTCGGATAAACCTGCTTTTCATTAATTTCTTCATCCTTAAGCATTTCTTCAAAGAGCTTCTCGCCTGGGCGAATACCCGTGTACTCAATGCCGATTTCCTCGACAGAGTAGCCTGACATCCGAATAACGTTTTGTGCGAGATCGGTAATATTGACGGGATCCCCCATGTCTAGGACGAATATTTCGCCTCCCCTAGCAAGTGCCCCTGCTTGAATGACTAACCGTGAAGCCTCAGGAATGGTCATAAAATAGCGAACCATATCCGGATGGGTAACCGTCACGGGTCCACCCTTCTCGATTTGCTTTTTAAACAGCGGAATGACGCTGCCGCGGCTGCCAAGTACATTGCCGAATCTTACCGCCACAAATTTGGTGTTGCTGAATCGATCCATATGCTGAATAACCATTTCCGCTATTCTTTTTGTCGCACCCATGACACTGGTTGGATTAACCGCCTTATCGGTTGATACCATGACAAACGTATCCACGCGAGCTTGGCTGGCTGCTCTAGCCGCATTCAATGTTCCCATCACATTGTTTTTGAATGCTTCTTCCGGATTTCTCTCCATCAATGGAACATGCTTATGAGCTGCCGCATGATAAACAACCTGTGGACGATGAGTCTGCATGACTGCCAGCATTTTAGCAGCGTCTTGCATATCTGCAATTTCAGTCACAAACTCTATTTTCGTATGTCCGTATAGCTCGTTAAGCTCCATCTCAATCGAGTAGATGCTGTTTTCTCCATGCCCAAGCAAAATAAGCTTTTCCGGCAAAAATCTCGAAATCTGCCGGCATACCTCAGATCCAATCGAGCCTCCGGCACCAGTAACCATAACGACCTTTTGGGTGACATAACCCGAAATACTCTCAATATCCAGCTCTACGGGCTCGCGTCCCAATAAGTCCTCCACCTGAACATCACGAAATTGACTAACCGACACTCTGCCCGTAGCCAAATCCTCAAGCATCGGAATGATTTGCGTTTTCGCTTTTGTTTTGGCGCATTCGCTAAAAATCGTGTTGAGCTGTTTTTTGCTGAGCGATGGTATCGCAATTACGATATTGTTAATTTCATGGTCAAGCGCAACCTTCGCAATGCTTGCAACGCCGCCCATGACCGGTATGCCCATAATATCTAGATTATGCTTGTTCACATCGTCATCTATAAACGCAGTCGGCATTAGCTCTGTATCACTGTTACTGAGGAGCTGACGGGCAAGCATCGTTCCGGCAGAACCTGCGCCGACAATTAACGTACGCTTACGCAATCCGGCGTTTTTCTGATAGCTCCCGCGAAATATTCGCCAGCAAAGCCTCGATCCTCCGATAAGCAGCATATGAATCATCCACGTCACCGCCAGCAGTCGAAAGAACACATCCTGCATCACAATTTGCTGAATAATGGCTGCCGCAAAGATCGAGAAGGTTACCGCCTTTGTAATAATCAGAAGCTCCCCAACACTCGCGTATTCCCATGCCTTCTTATACAAATTGTAATAAAAGGAAAAGAAATGATGACTTAATAACAGAGTAATCGAGCTGATTACAATCGGTAGAGTCACCACATCAAGTGAAGCGCTAAGTAATAACCTGCTAAAAAAGATGGCGGTAAAAACGATAATGGAGTCGATCAAAATCAATAAAGACAATCTTTGCCGATAAGTCAAAATGAGTTCACCCTTTCTTCAGACCTATGAACTAAACGAGAAATGAATGTAAAAATAAGCTTAAGAGAATCACACTTAGTGCTGCGACACTCTTAGAGTGTTTAACTAAAAGGCTTTTTTGCAAAACCATTTAGTTAAAGACTCTAATATAGAGTCTTGGGGCATCAAACCCCGCCTCACACCACACTCTTGACGACTCGCGTCTAAGGTTTTTCGTAACCCACAGTATGGCCGAGTGCCTCCATTGATAACGGTGAGGAGACATTACCGAATGAAATTGTCTTTACAAACACTTAACGTGCTTTATAAAGAACAATAGTCCGTAAAAAAAGCGCTATCCGATTGATATCATCAAACGCTCTACTTATTTAGTATGACACCCAAAATATTGGCTTTCGCAAACAACAATGCACGTTTCGCTTCGATCGCATGCTCCTGCTGCGTCTTCTCCTGTTTCAAAAGCAAGAGCACGCCATCGCATTTGCTGACAAGCGCATTCGTATCCGGCACACCAAGTACCGGAGGGCAATCCAGCAGTACCATGTCGTAATGCTCAGCAGCAAACGACATGACATCTACCATCAGCTGAGAATCAAGTAGTTCTGTCGAATTATAGAGTCGCTGCCCGTTAGGCAAAATATCGAGACCCTCGACCTCCGTATTATAAATCGCTTCTCGAATTTCCAACTGTTGTCCTAAAACATTCGACAAGCCTGGCGAGGTTTGTACATTAAAGATTTTGTTGATAATCGGATTTCGGAAATTCGCATCGATAATGAGGACCCTATCGCCACGCTGTGCCATACATACGGCCAGATTAACGGCTGCTGTCGATTTCCCTTCGCCCTCTGAGGGAGAAGTGACAAGTAATGAACGCACTTTGCTGCCGCCGGCTGCATAATGAATGTTGTTGCGAATGGTTCGATACTGTTCAGAAATCATGCCGTGCGGATTGATATAGGCGAGCAAGCTTTTGTTCACATAAGACTTTGACACCTTTTGACGTTCACGAACCAATCGTCTCACCTCTTACTGAAATGCTTTTTTGTTTCTTCAATCGTCTGCTTGCATAATCTTTACGTTTGATTTTATTGACTTGACCAAGCATCGTCAGGCCAAGCAGCTCTTCCACTTCGCGTTCTGATTTGATAGAATCATCAAGTGAATCTAGCAGGAAGACTAAGCCTACGCTCAAAATCATGCCAAGCAAGAAAGCAATGTACACGATGCGATTGCTTTTCTCATTAATAGGGAAAGGATTTTCTTCTGCCGTCGTTAACAGGCGAATGCTCGTTATGCCGAGCACTTCCGACGCTACCTGCCTGTAGGTCTCTACTGCCGTATTCGCAATCTCGGCCGCAAGCCTTGGATCGCTATCCACAACAGAGACTACTGTAACTAGTGAGCCATCCACACTGTCGACTCTAATTTGGCTTCGTAATGCTGCTGCAGAAAGATTAAGACCTAACTTTTCAATCACCTTGTTCAAGACGATTGGCTCGCGAACCAATACCCTCACTGTACCCATCATATCCGAGGAGGCAGCCACTATAATCCGCGTGCTTGATAAATACATTGGCGTTTCAGGTCTTGAATTGAACAAGCCGGCAACGAATGTAAAAAGGATAGTGATCAGCACGACTATCCACAATCGTTTTTTTACTGTGAGGTATAACGATTTTAGATTAATTTCCTTGATCTTCAATTTTTCGTGATCATGATGCGATGTTTGCGAATCCTCTTGCCGTTTACCTTCCATTTGCACACCTGCTTACTATGTTTGTTATAAAGAACAATAACACAATTTTAGTTCTTTATATAGAACATGTCAATACACTTTCCCTACTTTTTATTCAGCGTCAGTTATCGATATGAAGAATAATAATATTTGATGATTTCTTTTTGTCGGCAGAATAGACACTAGTATCGGTTCTGCTTTCCTTCCACATATTTGAACGGATCAAGTCTTTTAAAGCTTGGAAATCACCCTTGCTCATACCTTCATCAACCGCATTTTTAATAATGACTTGCCATTCCTCATCTAACGTTTCATCCATATGAATCTTTGGTAAATGCTCTTCTCCAAGTAAATATTCAATGTTTGAATCCAAAGGAGCTGCTATTTTTGCCATTACCTGAAGAGATGGGTTATTCTGCATATTGCGTTCAATGTAGCTCAAGTAGGACTTGGATACGCCCGCTAGGTCAGCAAGCTTCGTGATCGAGTAGCCCTTTTTTTCCCGTAGACTTTTAATCCGTTCCCCTATCATAATATTCTCCTTCGGCCAGTTTAGATCTAAACGTAAAGCTTAACAAAAACAACACAAAACAAAGACGTTATAACAGACAATATGTATATTTTAGTTCTTTAATGAGAACAGGTCAATAGCATTCCATTTTTTTCTATGCAATGGAGCAGCAAAGATGTACAATTTTTGCAAAAGAAAACCCTATAATGATTCGCTGAAAGGACGATTACTTATAATAAATTCGATAAAATCAATGGAATGGATGGCGAAAAATAAAATCATCGATCAAGACCTGATGTTGGTTTTCAGTTCTATTTATTGAACGCACTTTTTGATCGTGGATTAGCCGTGTCTAGGCCACTCGGTTGGGGGATTAACGCTAATAGCGAAAAGGTATTGTTTACATCGTTTGATGGAGAAGCCGTTAAGAAAGTAAATAAAAAGAAAGTGTCCGATCTTGCACTCCTACTATCAAGCATTCATCAAACTCCGATGGAAGAACTCCAACATGTACAGCTTCCAAAGTATGACTTCATCGACTATTTTTATCCTACGATAAAGGAACATTCTGATCTATTTCATGCATTAACGCATTTTTTAAGTAAAACTCAGATCAATCAAGAACAACTTATTCAAGGTGATTTCCATTTAGCAAATATACTCGAGGATAATGGGAAGTATACCGTCATTGATTGGACCAATGGGCAGTTAGGGGACAATAGATATGATTTTGCGTGGTCGTTCGTTTTAAAGAGCATTTATGTGTCTGAGCAGAATACTTCTGCATTTCGTACTGCTTACCTAAACACAAATCCGATTTCGCAAAATGACGTTCAGCTTTTTGAAGCAATCGCTTGCCTCAGATGGATTTTGCTCAGCAGATATGGCAATGTGCCCAAAGCGCCTAATACCAATGATAGAGCGCTAAGCTTAATCACTAGAAATCCTTATCTACGAGAGCTGGAATTGTACGATTTTTCAACGATTTAGAAAATAAGAAACCGTTATTTATTCCATTATAAGAAAGTATATCAGCTGCTCCTACTTATCTTATATTTCTCCGTCAAAAATGCATCAATTTAAAAGAAAAGATCTCCACACTACGGCAAATAACCGTAATAGGAGATCTCTTTCGCTTATCCAATAAGAGAGATTAAACTTTTAAACTCAAGCTCTTCAAACTTCAGCAATACGCTTTCGCGTTTATATGCCCAGCAGCAGCCATCCAGCTCGGCCGATACAGGTACATCACAGCGAATGGTCGCTAAATCACGGGATAGATGAAGCATATCGAGATCCGCTTCAATTTTGATCCGGATCGTTTTGGATACCGCCTCCAAATTAGCAAGCAAACCCTCGATGGAGCCATGCTCCTGAATGAGCTTATGAGCCGTTTTCTCTCCGATACCCTTCACGCCAGGGTAATTGTCCGCTGTATCTCCCATAAGCCCTTTGATATCGATAATTTGAATAGGCGTAAGCTGACGTTCTTCCATTAACGTTTCTGGGGTATACACCATGTAGTTTCCGATGCCCTTCTTCATGATCGCAACCGATACCCGGTCGTCCACCAATTGAAGCATGTCATGGTCACCCGTCACAACAAAAATTTGCGCTTGATCCTTGAGTGCAGCAGCGAGCGTTCCGATGCAGTCATCCGCCTCATAACCTGCTATTCCAATGTTCGGAACATCGAAGCTGGCTACAACCTCTTTCACAAGATCAAACTGTGGAATTAAATCCTCCGGCGCAGACGGACGGTTAGACTTGTAACCATCATACTGCTCCGTTCGAAATGTCGTGCTTCCCATGTCCCAGCAACAAACGACATGCGTTGGATTAAAAGTGTTGATTGCATCCATGAAGTAACGAACAAAACCATGTACCGCATTAACAGGTACGCCAGCGCTTGTTTTACGAACGCTTCCTCCGAATGAAGTAGCGAAATAAGCCCGAAATAAAATAGCCATACCATCAACCAACAGTAAACGTTGTTCACTCATCGTTATAAAACCCCTCTCAAACATAAAAACTCTTATTTACATTTATTGCCCGCGAATAAATATTCCAATCCGCTTAGCAGCTTCCTTCAAACGTTCTTCGCTTTCAACCAGCGCTATTCGCACATAACCTTCACCCTCGGAGCCAAAAGCTTCCCCAGGCACGACGGCAACTCCTGTTCGGCGAAGCATTTCCTGGGAAATTCGCCTTGATGTCCACGGCTCATCCAGCGACCACTCCATAGGAGGCAGCTGCGCCCAAACGAACATCGTTGCCCTCGGTGCTGCAACTCTCCAGCCTTCTGCTTGAAGTGCATGTAGGAACGTATTTCGCCGCTGCTCATAAAGCTTGCCCGCCTTTGGCAACTCCACATTCGCTATTGCTTCCTGCAGCGCAACCATTCCTGCCTCTTGAATAGGGTCAAACACACCATAGTCAATATTAGCTTTCAGCTCACGAAGAGCGGCCACTGCCGCTTTATTTCCAGCCAAAAAACCGATTCTGCAGCCGGCCATGTTGAAGCTCTTGGACAAGGAATGAAATTCAACTGCTTGATCGATTGCACCTGGCACCTCAAGAATGCTTGGAGGCTCGCAGCCATCGAAGCCCATCTCAGAGTAAGCCAGATCATGAACGACCAATACACCGTGACGCTTAGCCTTTTCAAGCAGTCGCTCAAAAAAGGCGATGTCCGCTACAGCTGAGATCGGGTTGTTCGGATAATTGAGCAAAATAAACGTTGCTCGATCCCACTCCGAATCCGGTATCGCCTCCAGATCGGGCATAAATTCATTTTCCTCGCGCAGCGGCATCAATACGGCCTCCACTCCCGCAAGCGCTAAAGATGCAGCATAAATGGGATACCCCGGGTTCGGCAGCAATACCATATCGCCTGGATCACAAAGCGCCATGGCAAGATGGGCAAGCCCGTCTTGTGAGCCAAGCAGCGTTACGATCTCATCCCCTGCATCAAGCTCCACGTTAAAACGATGCTTCATCCATTTCGCTGCATGCTCTCGAAAAGGCAAGCCGCTTTTTATTGCTGGATATGCATACATATCACTGCGCAATGCCGCTTCGCTAAGCGCCTGTCTAACGGCAGCCGAAGGCGGCTGGTCTGGGTTTCCGATACCCAGATCTATAATATCGAGACCGCTCTCCATGGCTGATCGCTTCCAGGCAGAAACTTCTGCAAATATGGATGAGCCTAGCTGCGACAGCCTCTTGGAACGCCATTTGGTTTGAGACATTCGTCCATTCACCCTTTTCCATTGTTCCAAACTTGCTTGTATTGTTCTTCCTTATATCCAACAGTAACCTTCTTGCCATCGGTTACGATAGGCCGCTTAATCAACATGCCATTCGAAGCAAGAAGATCATATTTTTCATCTTCTGACATGGCAGCCAGCTTGTCCTTCAAGCCAAGCTCTCTATACACATCGCCAGAAGTATTAAAAAACTTCTTCAGCTCCAGACCGCTGTTCTTTACAAGTTCCTTCAGCTCCGCAGCTGTTGGCGTTTGCTCAACAATGTGCCTGGACGCTACGTCATTTCCTTTGTTTTGCAGCGATTTTAGCGCAGATCGGCATGTTCCGCATTTTGGATATTGAATAATTGTTAATTCATTTCGTGTCGTCATCGTGTTGAATCCTCCAATATACGGGTAACTATATCCTTTTCATTCCGATAGATTCCGTTCTAACCATTCAAGTTCTGGTGGCAAATCCGCACGCCATTCCATCCATTTTTTTGTAATCGGATGAGTAAATCCCAGTATCTCAGCGTGGAGTGCTTGACGACCGACTGCGGCTTCCCACTTCTCCTCCACATCTTGCTCCGTTCCATACATTTTGTCTCCAATAAGCGGACAGCCAATATGCTTCATATGAACGCGAATTTGATGCGTCCGTCCCGTTTCCAGCTTCAAGCGAACAGCCGCTGCAGCAGGCTTGTCCGATGAAGAGCTAAAATGCACAAGCGTCTCATAATGCGTAACGGAAGGATAACCCTCAGGCGTTACGATTCGAACATGCGGCTGATCAGGGTCGCGGTCAATCGGCGCATCTACCGTTCCAGAAGCTGGCACAGGGCATCCATAAACATAAGCGCGATATAGCTTCAAAATACCGTTTGCCTGCATTTGTTCCGAAAGCTGTTGATGCACATATGAGGTTTTTGCAATAGCGACAAGTCCAGAAGTTTCTTCATCAAGGCGATGTACGGGACGGAAGCGTACCCGCTCTCCCATTGCTTGCCAATGATAGACGATACCATTAGCAAGCGTACCTGTGTAATGACCATGGGTTGGATGGACGATCATGCCCGCAGGTTTATTTACAATGAGCAGATCCTCATCCTCGAATACGATTTGCACAGGAATGGGCTGAGGCAAAATATCTTCTGAAATTTCCCGCGCCATGCGAACGCGAATAACATCGCCGGCTGCAACGGGAGCAGTCGTATAGGCACGACTTTCATTGACAGTCAGTCCATGCTCCGTTTGCTTCACTTGAGACAACAGCTTACGCGATACGCCCAGCTGACGCTCTAGAACCCGCCGGACAGTCATCCCATGCTCGGCCTCGCTAACGATAGCAACTAACGGTCGGTAATATAATAATTCTAGTCTATCCATCATTTTTTCGGCTTCCGAAACACTTCAGCGCTGCGTACATACTCCGTATCCGGTACGCCTAGTTTCGCGTTTGCAACTCTAGCAGCGGCGAAGAAAAAGTCGGACAAACGATTCAAATAAATTTGCACCTCAGAATTAATTGGGTGCTCCGCTGCAAGTGTTACAACGCGGCGCTCTGCCCGGCGGCATACCGTTCGACATACGTGCAAAAGCGCGGAAACCGAGCTGCCTCCCGGCAAAATAAATCTCGTAATATCCGGTGCTTCGGCCGTATACTGATCAATCCAACCTTCCAGCCTTTCAGACGGCTCAGCCGTTATTTTTAATGGAGCTCCTGGGGCTGCGTATGCAAGATCTGAGCCGCAGTCAAACAACTCCTGTTGAATATCAACAAGCCAAGCAGCCATTTCTGCAAGCTCATCGTGTTTAGCTGATTCAGCCGCTGCTTGCCCTACAAAACAATTCAATTCATCAATGGTTCCATATGCCTCAACCCGAATATCATCCTTGCGCACGCGACCGCCAATTAAAGATGTCTGCCCGCTATCGCCTGTTCTTGTATATAGTTTCATCGGCCTTGCCTCCTTTTTTCATCCGCTCATCTGTATTCATGCAAACAGCAGGTCGGATACGCTCCTGACCTGCTGTTTTTAAAGGCGCTAGATTACCCTTCTTGCTTCAATCGATGAACGAAGCCGCCTATACGTTCAAGCGCCTCAGTCAGGTTCGTGACAGAAGTCGCATAGGAGCAGCGAAGATGGCCTTCGCCTCCTAGACCGAATACATCGCCGGGAACGGCTGCAACATTCGCTTCATCGAGCAGACGCTGTGCGAACTCTTCACTCGTTAAGCCTGTGGATACTATCGAAGGAAATGCATAAAATGCACCCTGAGGCTCATGGCAATCAAGTCCGATCTCTCTAAAACCTTTTACAACAAGACGTCTACGCTGATTGTAAGCCTCCACCATGCGGTCCTTCTCTTCCAAACCATGTTGAAGTGCTTCCAGCGCCGCATATTGTGCCATAATCGGAGCACACATGACCGTATACTGGTGAATTTTCAGCATTGCTGCAATAAGATCGGGATGACCGCAAGCATAACCCATCCGCCAGCCTGTCATCGCGAAGGCTTTCGAGAAGCCGCTCACGAGAATGGTCCGATCCTTCATCCCCGGCATCGCTGCAAAACTTACATGCTTCGAGCCGTAAGTAAGCTCCGCATAGATCTCATCAGAAATAACAATCAGATCATTCTCTTCCACTAGCTTGGCGATAGGCAGCCAATCCTCATAAGTCATGGTGCCGCCTGTTGGGTTGCTTGGATAACATAAAATAAGTACTTTGGATTTTGGCGTAATTACCGCTTGAAGCGACTCGGCCTTCAGCTTAAACTCATCCTTGGCGAACGTTTCAATGCCAACAGGCTTTCCTCCCGTGAGCGCTGTAATCGGTGAATAGGAAATATAACAAGGCTCAGGAATCAATATTTCATCGCCTGGCGCAATAAACGCACGAAGTGCAAGATCGATTGCTTCACTGCCGCCAACCGTTACTAAAATTTCGTTCGCAGGGTTATAAGGCACGGCAAATTGATCGTTTAAGTATTGCCCGATTGCTTCGCGCAGCTCAGGCATACCTGCGTTTGACGTGTATTGCGTTTTCCCCATTTCAAGCGCATATACAGCAGCTTCCCGGACATGCCATGGCGTAACAAAATCGGGTTCGCCTACTCCTAATGTTATAACATCCTTGCGCGTGCTGACTAAATCAAAAAACCGACGGATTCCCGACGGTTTGATGCCCCGAACGAGCGGGGACAAATAATCAGCCATCGATTGACGCTGCACAGGTGTGGTGGGTTGTTTCTCTTCATCTTTAATCATTGCCATCACCCTTTTTTCACGGCGAAACCATCAACCGATGATCACCTTCATGCTCCTCGAAGATAATGCCGTCTTGTTTGTATTTTTTCAAAATAAAAAATGTTTTTGTCGATAATACTGCGTCAATCGGCGATAGTTTATTCGATACAAAAGAGGCAACCTCTTTCAAGGTTTTTCCTTCAACCTCAACGAGCAAATCGTACGCGCCGGACATCAGGTAAACTGATTTTACTTCTGGATATAAATAAATGCGCTCGGCGATTCCTTCGAATCCGCGACCGCGTTCTGGTGTAATTTGTACCTCAATAAGTGCAGTTACCTTCTGGTCGTCAATCTTGCTCCAGTTTACGACTGTCGCATACTTTACGATAATATGGTCTTTCTCAAGCTCGGCGATTGCTTGCTTCACTTCCTCGGTCGTTACGGCTAGCATGGTTGCAATTAGATCAGCATCCCTACGCGCGTCTTCCTGCAGTAGTTCAAGCACTTTCATCTGTAATTCGGTCATAGTATTGCTCCTTCCAGTACAACTGCAATTATAAAGAATATTTTACAACTTTTTTGAATCTCGCGCAATCAAAGTGTAAAAGGCCGAAGCCTTTATATGGACGGCTTCAGCTCTTCTGACGGTGAAATATTAGCATGATATGTAAATACTGCTCAACCTTCCTTTTCCTTATAAAAACGAAAGACCCCTAAGGGGTCTTTACATGTAATGCGTTTGTGAGCCTTGTTGATATTGGCCGGACTGCTGCATTTGCGGCGTATACATCGTTTGGCTTTGTTGCTGCCCTAGATTTTGCTGCAAAAACTGGTTCGTTTTTTGCTTGGTTTGTTGATATTGCTTCGCTTGCTTGTCGAGCTCCTGACGAAGCGCAGGCGATGATGTATTATACATATTCGCTTGATTCATCGCATTAAACAGCTGACCTTGAAGAGCCAATGTGCTGTCTGTTAATTTCGTAAATAGCTGGCGAATATCAGGACAAGTGGACTCCGTTGCCGCTGTTACATATTCGCGAACGACTCTTTTTAAATCAGCAAGGATCGTACCGGCCAAATCTTCCTCAGTCAATATCGACTGCTTTTGTTGTTGCTGATGCATAATGACTGACCTCCTAAACATTTTTTTATTTCCTACTGAATTTCATTATTGCTGCGGCTGTGTCGGAGCCATTTGCTGATGGTGCGAGATGGCATGCAGCAAAGAATCGTAATGCTGCTGATGTGTTTGAATCATTTGAGAACATAAATTTACGAGCGCTGGCGTAGTACCCGTAGCAACAAGCGTTGCACATTGCTTAATTAATAAATCCTCGTTAGACATGGAGTCCGCAATGTACTCCAGCTCTTTCGCCGTCATTGGCTGAATCATATGGTCTTCCTCCTCTTAACTTGGTTCGAAAGCACTATTTGGTCCATTTGTTTCGTGCCTAACGTATTATGAGCTAATTTCCCTTTATTTATGTGCCTATATTTAAATCGAAATTGCCGGTATGAATCAATTGAAAATCCACCTCTATTTTTAACTGATCCGGCTTTGGAAGCCAATTCGTTCCCTTACATGCCTGTTGCCAAAATGCTTGATGGTAACGATACAAATGATGCTCCAGATGGAAAAACCCTATTTTCTTCGTGAGCCCTATGCGAAATGTATTCTCGATCTCCTGCTTGATCCGCGTTTCAATTGATGAGACAATTTCTTGTTCCTGCATGCTGCCATCCATTTCAGCTACATTTCCTTCCAGACGCACCTTTAACGCAAAATAAGGCTTGCCTTCTTTAAAGCTTGCCTGCAATCGGCTTTTGGAAGAAGTGATGGATATTGCCGATTTCCCTTGTTTCCCTTCCGCTTTCAACATAAAATGCTTGAATTCAGGATCAACCCATCTGAGCCCAGAAGCTTCCGTCTCCGTGAGATAACCAAGATATTGGTGATCTTTGAATACGAATATCCCTTCTATTAACTGAATTTGCAGCGCCTGTTTCTTCCGCTTCCAATATTCTTGATTAGCATTCAAAGCAGGGAGAGTGGTTAACATGGCCGGCTCATTCAGAGTCTGTACAGCTAACTGCATAGCATAAGGACGAATGAAGCTCCTTTGACTGTCGAGAGGACCCGGCATATACATAATACTGTTAAGCGGAGATTGATCGAAAAAGGTATCGCTTGTAAAAATCTTTTCAATTGGCGCTTTTGTTCCGAAAATCAAAGAAGTATACCGGGATGCCCGTTGACGATTCAGCCCATCCATAATATCATTGATTTTGATCATCGCCCTCTCCTGCACGATAACCGTTTTCAGATGCTCCAAGCTCAAAATCGTTTGTCCAGACCGAGCTAGATCATTTACCGCAAGCAATACGGTATCTCCCTCCCCTTTTCCGATCCAAACCGGGTTTGGATCAGGTTGAAGAGATTCGGTTTTCGCAATGAGCCCAAATTTAATCGTTTGTCCATAAATCTCGTAATGGCCATCTATATAATCGATGCCGAATGCTGAAATATAGCTCACATCCTGCAAATTGACCTCATCCCAGCAGCCCTGCAGCAGTGCTGACATGACCAAAATACAAATCAGTGCTATACCCTTCCGCCATAGGCGACACCATCCTTCAAACCATGCAGCAACCATCATTTATTCCTCCGTGTACTCTTAAGCTTCCACGGCATCTGTATAAGCGCTGGCAGAAGTTCCTTAAAGCGCAGCGGCGCAAGCGGATATAAGTAAGAACGCCCAAATGATTCAAGAGTGCACATGTAAATGAGAACAGCAAAACTTCCGATAAAAAACCCAAAAATGCCTAGTACAGAAGAAAAAATGAGGATAAGGTAGCGAATTAAGCTGACCGAACCAGTTAATGACTGATTAACGAGAGTAAAAGTTGATACGGCTGTGACCGCGGCCATCACAAGCATAGTCGGCGAAGTCATTCCCGCACGGATGGCTGCATCCCCTACAATCAGTCCACCTACGACCGACACCGTTTGGCCTACTGCTCTCGGGAGCCTTATCCCAGCTTCGCGAAACAGCTCGAACATCGTTAACATCAGAAACATCTCCATCGTAGCTGACAGCGGCAGGCCGATTCGTGACATCGTAATGGTGGCTAGCAGTGTAAACGGAATTTGGTCCGTATTGAAAGCCGACAGTGCTATCCAGAAGCCCGGCAAACAAATGGACAATATTAGTCCAACTAGACGTAGCAGTCGTTCTAATGAAACATAATAATACGGTAAATGTGCATCCTCCGGCGATTTGATCAGCAGCAACAGATTTCCTGGAGCAATGATTGCAGAAGGTGATCCGTCGACCATTATCGTTATCCTACCTCGCAGCAAGGATTGAACGACATAATCTGGTCGTCCTACATATTCAACAAGCGGAAACAAGGATAAGCGCCGGTCGGATAAAAGCTCCTCCAGTTGGCTTCCTCCGACTAGAGCGGGGATATCAATGTTATCTAATCTCCTTTTCGCTTCCTTTATAAGCTTGGCGTCAGCTTTGCCTTCCATATAAATTAATGCAACATCCGTCAAAGATTCGGTACCGATCTTGCGATATTCCACATGCATATCTGGTGTTTTTAGCCGCATGCGAACTAACGCAACATTCGTTGAAAGCTGCTCAACGAATCCATCGCGCGGTCCCCTGATCGATACTTCCATCGTCGATTCTTCCGGACTCCTGCCCGGTTGGTTAGCTATATCAAATTCGAATAACCCTTCTATTTTGGCAAACGATAAAATGACGCTGCCCGAAAAAAGACGCGAATATAAGTAGTTGCCATTGTCTCCCGGCTGGACTTTACTAAATAGCATGCTCGGTTTATGTTTTTCACCTTGCTCCGTAGCTAGTGTCGATCTGAATTGCTCAGCCCATTTCTCCAACAGTGGCAGCAAGCCTAATTGCAATTGTTGATTGTCGATTAATCCATCGCAATAAAATAAAACAACTTCCATTGGTCCATCTACATTGAGTGTAAGCTTATATTCAATGACATCATGACAGTCTTTCAAATTTTTCCTTAACTGATCTAGCGAAATATCATTTTGATCTGTCTCTCCATTCCATTCATCATGAATCATGACTGCTCTGCCTCCTCGGAACCGATAATGGCTGCTCTTTTCTGATCTCCTTGTTTTTTTCTAAGTAACGACACGACCCAAATGATTATCGTTAAGACGATAACGACAACGCCCGTGTACTGAAAAGATGTATGTAATACGGTCCTTACCTCAAGCATATTTTTGATGCCAGCGCCCGAGATGACTAAAATGATCGCGCCCAGTACAGTCGGTGAAACCCATTTCCATTTTAGACGTCGCAATGGCCAAAACTCAGATAAAATGTGAATCGAAATGGCTAACCGAATAAGTGCGCCAGACATCCACTGGAAAATAGCGAAAAAATCAACATGTTCAAAATAATTTCCGATGGAGACTAGTCTCCATTGCGAAAAAGCAGGATAACGCATTTTATCTGCTTCTACTGGTCCAAATTCTACAATCGCACCCATTACAGGGCCAAGTGTCAGTAAGGATAAGAACAGTACAAGCACGATGAAATGCCATCTTTTGAATTTTCCGTGAATATGATGCTGAATAAACATGAATCCAAAAATCTCGCATGACGAGGTTAACACATAATAAATGCCTTTCATGACTGGGCTCATCCCGTTCTCAAACAGCGGCAGCAAATAGTGATAATCTTTGTGTGGCATGTTCGCAGACATAACAAAATCTCCTAACAGCACAACAATTGGCAATAGTATGCAGCTTACATAAGCAATCGTTCGAAGCCCAGAGACCGATGCAAACATGCAAAGTCCTAGAAACACCGTACAAACGACGATGGAGGGTGTATTGGGCAAATAGGTTGTCGCAGTCCAAGAAGCTGTAATAATAAGCGATTCAAAAGCAATAAAAAACTGTATTAGCAGAAAAATGCTCATCATAATCCAAACCAAAAATCGCGGTAGGAGCTGCAATAACCATTGATCAAGCGGTGTTCCGTCCATACGCGTTATTATTCCATAAATAGTAAAAAACGCCCATGGAAGAACAATTACAAGACCAAAAATCACACAAAGCCATGCATCACGCTTAGCAGCATCAAGCAGTAAAGGCACTACGAGAACATGATTAACAAGCCCAACTGACAACACCATCATTAACATAGAGGGTAAAATACCAAATGGTTTCACTTTCATATTCTTGTCACTTCCTTCCAAAGATAATGTTTCCAGATCCACGCATCTAAATGCATCCTGCCATTCATTTATTTAAAAGATTCAAAAAAAACTATGCTTAAGCCCTTTATTGGCTTAAAGCATAGTCATCTTTCTTACGGGATATGAACCGTCTTCACATGATCAAAATGCAAGAAAACGGGGTTACCACTTACAGTCGCAAGCTCAATCATACTTTGATCGACGTTTTTCAGAACGCCGATTTTGTTTGAATTTTCGCCTAGATCAAGCACGACGAATTCACCGATTAATTTGCGCAGTTGCTGATCAAAAGTTCTTGCTAAGGTTAACGGGGATGGCTTGAGGGGGAATTGTTCTGGCGTTAACGTGTACGGAGTTACATTTGGATTATACGGAATTAAATATTTCATATGATGAAGTGATATGATTACCGTATGATAGACAGGAGAATAGAAGACAAAGAAATCATTCATAACCGTTGTCAAATAGCCATGAATGGATTGATTCCCTGTAATGTAAACTTCAGAGAACATACCTTTCGCGTTCATTAATATTTTGCGGTACGAGATGGGCTCGTTATAGGGCTCGAAGGGCATATCTGGTACCTCGTACACTTCAGTTTCTTCTTCTCGCGATGAGATGCGAAGCTGCTGCAGGTGAATAAGCGGTATATACAAAAATTGTGTTCCATTATGCAGCACTAATATATCTTGACCAAATTCGATCAATTTACCACGTATAGGCGCTGCTTTCCCTGAAATCTCCAATTCGACCTGCCGATCCAGCAGCGGATGACGGTTTTTCAAGCGATCAACCTCCTTTCATCCGGATAGATAGTATAATCGGGCAAAAGCTCTAACCTTTGCCCGATAGGCCAAATAATCTTATTTCACTGAACTACGTGTTGCATTACCTCTGCCGCCGCTGCGATTGCCTTGTGTTTTGTTTTTGTTGTTGTTTTTGTTGTCGCTTTTGTTTTTGTTGTCGTTTTTGTTGTCGCTTTTGTTTTCATTTTTGTTGTTGTTTTTATTTTCGTTTTTGTTATTGTTGTTTCCGCCAGATTGGTTGCCCGCTGCTTTAATTGATTTGATGTGGAAGTTTTGGATTTGCATAACTTCTCTACCGTTTACGAGCAAAACTGAGCTATTACCCGCTTGTGCAAGAAAACCTTCCACTTTCTCTGGTCCGCCTGAGTTAAGTTGGACAAAGGTTTGATTTAACGCACGAATGACTCCATTAAAATTGTTCGCATTAACAATCCCAAGATTGCGGCCACCGCTTCTGTTGCCGTTTCCACTTTTGTTGCCGCCGCTTGTATTTTTACCTCCCACTTCAGTAACACTCTTAACATGGCTGTTTGCAATATAAACGACACCTTCATTTGTGACTAATACAAGATAGTCGCTTTTTACGGAGTGAAGCTTGCCTTGAAGTGATTCTGGACCGCCGCGATTAACCTTTACATTTTTACCTACCAAGCTTTGAACAAAGTTACTATCATTGCTTCCGCTTTTGTGGTGATTATAATCATTTGAACCAGATTGACCAGTAGAATAACGATTGTTATACCATAGACTCATAAAAAAATCCCTCCGATAATTTCATAGTTTGTTGTCTGTAGCCTGTCTTCAAATACGTCCTGACGACCTATTCATTTTCAGCACATTGTTTTGGTGCTTCGCATCCCTCCTTCAATCATTCACTCCATTTATCATGAGATACGAAATGTAATATATTTATATGTATACCGTATGGTAGTGGTACTAGATTGCTATCTATTTATAAAAGATTGAGCAATTAACCTTTACGATAATAGAGTATATTCATAGGCTGTTGAACCATTTTGCTAAAAAATGGAGTTTGTATTTGGAGTTTGGGTACAGAAAGCAGTCCTTACTAAATAATCGTGACCATCTGGGCATTTGCTGAATACAGTAAAAAGATCAAAACGCCTATCGTATAACGGTAGGCTTTATCTTTTGCTTCGGGAGATGGTTAGATGGATACTGAAGTCTTGCCGACACGTTCCATACGCATAAATGCGTCTGATTTCCAAGAGATTCAAGGCGACGCTTGGGGGCGGTCCTTCAAGCCAGCACAGCTCGAGATGGAGGGACAAACCTATACTGCTGAGTTTGGCTTGCGGGGAGGACATACGCGTAATTATTCCAAAAAATCATATGAGGTTCGACTTGAAGGCGGCAAAACGCTTCATTGGAATGCAGAGTATGACGATCCGTCTATGATGCGGAACGCGCTTTCCTTTTACTTTTTTAATAAAATAGGAGTTCCATCACCTCAAACCAACCACTTCTGGCTCATTATAAATGACGTGCCTAGGGGCGTTTATTTGGAAATTGAAGCGGTTGATCGACTTTTTTTCGAAAAAAGAGGCATCGGCTACCGTTCACTTCTATATGCGGTCAACGACAGTGCCGACTTCAGCTTAACGGACCCCATCTCAAAGTATACAAAAGCTTCGTTATTTGATGGTTATGAACTGATGATGGGAAAGTCGGGGACAAAAAAAAGGTTGGTATCGTTCGTTCGAAATATAAATCGATTGTCTGGAAGTAAACTGAGCGTACACAATGCAAAGCGCCTTGATGTATCTCAATATTTATTATGGCTTGCCGGGGCTGTATTGACTGGAAATTACGATGGATTTGATCAAAACTATGCACTGTATGAGCATCGTACAAATGGAAAATATCGAATCATTCCGTGGGATTACGAGGGAACTTGGGGCAGAAATTGTTATGGGAAACCTTGTGGGAGCGATCTCGTCCGTCTTCAGGGCTACAATAAGCTAACGGAGAAGCTTTTTACTTTTCCTTCATGCAGACGGAAATATCGCGCCATCATAAAGAAGCTTCTATTATCCGCATTTACCGTCGAGAAGCTGGAGCCCGTTATCTCGCAAATGCATTCGCGACTATCACCAGCCATACGTAACGATTACACGCGTAAGGCAAGCTATGACACCTTTTTAACAGAACCATCCTTTATCCATAACTATATTCATGAGAGACGAACCCTATTGCAGCAATCACTAAGGGAGTGGGTTTAACCCGCTCCCTTAGGCTGTTTAAAAAATATCCATGCTCATATACCGCTCGCCTGTATCTGGCGCAATGCACAAAACTCGCTTCCCAGCACCAAGACGCTTCGCGATTTCCATCGCTGCCCATACCGAAGCACCTGAGGATGGACCTAGCAGCAATCCTTCTTGAGTCGCTAAAGCTCGCATCGTCGTTAGTGCATGCTCATCAGACACCTGAATGATTTCATCATATATGGATGTATTAAGAATAGCGGGAACGAAGCCTGGACTCGTACCGACAAGCTTATGCGGCCCTGGTATTCCCCCAGATAATACGGGCGACCCTTGCGGCTCAACTACCGCTACATACAAATGAGGGAGCACTTCTTTAAGCGCTTCACCTGTTCCGGTAATCGTGCCGCCTGTTCCAGCCGTAGCAACAAATGCGTCAAGCTTGCCGCCTGTTTGCTCGATAATTTCAACCGCAGTCGTCATTCGGTGAATTTGCGGATTGGCATGATTCTCGAATTGATTCGGAATGTAGCTGCCCGGACGCTCAGCGCGAAGCTCCTCTGCTTTGCGGATTGCTCCCGGCATTCGCTCAGCAGCAGGTGTTAGCACAACCTCTGCTCCGTATGCTTGCAGCAGTTTAATCCGCTCAGCGGTCATGTTGTCAGGCATAACCAATATCATTTTGTAGCCCCTAGCTGCTGCATTCATCGCCAGACCTATGCCTGTATTTCCGCTTGTTGGTTCAATAATCGTATCGCCAGGCTTAATCAATCCACGCTGCTCTGCATCATTAATGAGCGAGAAAGCTGCACGATCCTTTACGCTGCCGCTTGGGTTAAAGCGCTCCAGCTTAACGCATACTTCAGCGCTGCCTTCCGCTGGAAGACGATTTAACGTAACGACCGGTGTATTCCCAATCAATTGCGTAATGTCTGTCACTATTCTCGGCATTCTTTCACTTCCTTTCTAAATTAGGTTTGAACTTTCTGTTCTGTAAGAAAAGGCTTCATAAACCACCAACCGACAATCGGAAAGATGCCAACTGCAAATAAGAGCCAAGTAATCGCAACTGCAGAATGATTCAGCGGCAATACAATTAAATATGATGACAAGCCAATGACTCTGCCCGTTACTAATCCCGCTTCACGAAGAACAATAAACTCCTCTCGTTCCCGTGCGCTTTCCTCGGATTGACCAATCAGGTCAAATACTCTGGAGGTCATAGGAATAATATAAAGCGGCATAAACAATGATGTTCCGATACCGAACATGAGCAAGGTAGCATAAGTCACTTTCCAGAATAGCGGTAATATTACAATTCCAATCATGATAACTCCGATTAGCATCGCTAGCTTGCGATTGTTTTTTTTGAGTATTTTGCCAACAATCCAGAAGCTAAATAAAGCGACTAAAGAAGTAATGAGTGAAAAGGTTCCTAGTTTACTTTCGTTTTGTGTAGCAACGTATACCGTTAGGCCAACAAGAAACATAAAAACGCCTTCTCGCACGCCCTGCGCCGCAATGGCTGGAAACATGCGACGCCACGGATTCCCTTTTTGCATAAGCTGCTGCAAGCCATGCTTCCAATTATAGCTGCCTTGACCATGCCGCTTCTTGAGCCAAAAGCTGAGCACAACACTTATAGAAAATATGACTAAAGATAGGGAGAAAATAAGCCGGTAGCCCTTTTCCCCTTGCATCGACGTGATAAGTAAACCTGAAACCCATGGCGCCACGATACCTGCCGCAGAACCGAGCAGGCCCGACCAGCCGTTGAATCGATCCCGGTTATCTGGATCTGTGATCTCGAAATAAATAACATTATAAGCGATCCAAAAAAAACCGAGCGCCATCCCATTTAAAAGGCCAAGCGGCAAATAATACACTTTCGCTTGAGTGCCAAGCAGCAATACTGTGCAATAAAACACGCCTGACAAAATGATGCCAATGCGCAGACTATTCATTTTGTTATGCTCTTTCACCCATTTTCCGACAACCCAGAAGGTTAATCCACTCATTACATATTGACCCATAGTAAACCATCCGATCAACATGTAGGACTGGCTTGCTTTCCACAAATATACGGGAACAAACGTCCCGGACAGCGCATTTGCTATCCCGTAAAGCGCCTGAACAATGAGTAAAAGGGCTGCTTGTCCATTTAAGGTTTTTGCCAAAACGATTCCTCCTGCCGCAGGTTAGAACATGCTATCTCATGTCTAACCTTTTACGTATCAGAATTACGTTTTGTAAGGTTCCCTTATTGGATGCAACCCATGCCCGTCCATTATTACCAGTTCTCTGTTACTCTTCTGGCGTTAGACGATTGATCATTTGCTCGCGATCACCTGAACTCAGCAAGGACGAGGTGTGATAGCAAGCCGGACAAACGTAAAGTGTAAGTTTAAAAGGAGTTGGGAGAACCGCTTTCCCTAAAGATGGAGCGATTCTAGACTCAAATTGCTGCTCTACTAACGTCTGCGTACCTGCTTCTATCATATACGCCCGACATGACGGACATTCTGGCACTTCATCTTGATCATCGAGTACACGCTGAACAGTCTCTTCAACTGCAAATCGTGCACTGTCCGCATTACGAAAGCCGTCACCCTGCTCAAGCCAGCGCTTATGATTCGGATCATTGGAATCGTCTTCTTCCGCTTCTTCCTCTAGTTCATCCTCTGCCCAATCGTCTTGCTGTGATTCTGAACCGTGCTGCTTCGTAGCTCTACGTGCATCATTGATTTTTAGCGCTTGAACGGATCTTTCATGCTCATCAGCTTCTACTTCCTCTTCATCGTAACCTAGCTCTATCGTACGATAAGCACTTAATTCATTGTCGCAATGTGGACAATGCGACTCCGCTCCAATTTCTTCATCCCATACAATTTCAGTCAAACACCACGGACATATCAAATGCTCTTCCATTCTTTTAACTTCCCCTCTAATGATTCATTAAATAAACGATACCAAAAGCAAAAAACAAAACAGCGACAACCGCTAGTATTCTCCATAAATATTTCATATGGCTACACCCCGTTTAAATAATTACAGTTGCTCCAATAACGTAAGATAAAGATACAGAAATAATCATCGCAATAAGCCCTACCGCGCGGTTATCACGAGCAATTTCGTCGTCAATTCGAAATACAGGCGTTAGAAATTCAAATAAAAAATACGCTGCCATTAAAATGACGAATCCGAATGCACCCCAGATAAGGCTTTGATACACAGAGTCATTCGACTCGATGGAAAACCTGAAAATATTACAAATACCGAATATTTTACCGCTTGTCGCCATAGCAACAGCAACGTTTCCTTTTTTAATTTCACTCCAGCATTTATATTTGGCTACGAGCTCAAAACAGGATAAAAAAACGATGAGAGACAGCACCGCAACCGACACATAAACAAGTGAAGCAGCGTACGGATTGCTAAGCAACTGATCGACTTCATTACTCATTTAAAGACCCCTCCATCATCTGCCGTATTCGATTGCGCATTTGCTGTTTGCTATTTAAGCTCCACAACCGTCACGCCAACGCCGCCCTCGCCATAATTGCCTAGTCGAAAGCTCTTCGCATGGCTGTGTCTACGCAAATATTGCTGTATCCCTGTACGAAGCACACCCGTGCCTTTGCCATGAATAATAGCAACTTGAGCTAAGCCTGATAAAAAGGCCTCATCAAGAAAACGGTCAACCTCAAGAATCGCTTCTTCCAAATTTTCTCCTCGAAGATCAAGCTCCATCTTAATATTTTCTTCTCTAGAACGTTGCAAGCTGGCTGCTTGCTTCGGCTGTTGTGCCTTAGCTGCATTTCCTGAGCTTCGCAGCTCCAAATCATCCAGCGCAACCTTCATTTTCATAATACCCAGCTGAACCGTAGCATCGGAACCATGAACTTCCACAACCGTGCCTTTCTGATTCAAGCTATATACAGTTACTTCGTCGCCAACTTCGATCTTGGCCTGCTTCGTTGCTGTTTTTGAAGCTCCTCGTTTGGACTTCTGAAGTTCAGGAGCCGCTTCATCCAGCTTACGACGTGCCTCAATGAGCTTATGCTCCTTGACCGAGGCACCCTCCTCCATAGCAAGCTTTCTTAAATCAGCAATAATTTGCTCGGCCTCGCGTTTTGCTTTGACGACAGCTTCGCGCGCCTCGTCTTGTGCTTTTTGCAGCAGCTTTTCTTTCTGCTCTTCAAAGCGCAAACGCTCTGCCTCATGGCGTGCTCGCAGCGTCTCCATCTCCCGGCGGAGCGACTCTGCCGTTTGACGTTCAGTTTCAGCGCCTAACCGATTCTCTTCAAGTGATGCGATCATGTTTTCAACACGTTGATCCTCTTCGCTTACTTCTCCTCTTGCATGGTCGATGATCGAACGAGCAAGACCTAAGCGCTCAGCGATGGCAAATGCATTGCTTCGTCCAGGAACGCCTACAAGTAATCGATAGGTTGGGCTTAATGTTGCAACATCAAACTCCATGCTCGCATTAATTACTCCCTTGCGATTATATGCATATGCTTTCAGCTCGCTATAATGCGTCGTCGCTACAATGCGGCTATCCATCGCATGAACATGCTCCAATATGGCAATCGCAAGCGCGGAGCCTTCGGCCGGATCTGTCCCAGCACCAAGCTCATCAAGCAGCACTAAGCTCTTGGAAGTCATTGAGCCTAATATGCGAATGATGTTTTTGAGATGACTGGAGAACGTACTGAGGCTCTGCTCAATGCTTTGCTCATCGCCGATATCGGCGTAGATCGCATCATATACACATAACTGACTTCCATCCTCTGCAGGTACAAATAAACCCGACATCGCCATCAAACTGAGTAATCCAATTGTTTTTAGGGATACGGTTTTACCACCTGTATTCGGTCCAGTGACAATAATCGCCGTATATTGATTGCCGAGCTCTACATCAAGGGGAACGACTTGTTCTGCAGCAATTAACGGATGACGACCACGCTTCAGCTTCAGAAAGCCACGGTCATTCATACGAGGCAGTGTAGCCTTCATGCCATGAGCAAGACGAGCTTTTGCATAAGCAAAGTCAATTTGGCCGAGCAGATCCAAGTTATAAATAAGATCTTCAACATAATCGGATGCCAAAGCGGTAAGCTTCTGCAAAATTTTCTCAATCTCCCGCAGCTCGCCTGCCTTCAGCTCCCGAAGCTTATTGTTCATAGCGACAATAGCTTCGGGTTCGATAAACAACGTTGCGCCAGATCCCGACTGATCATGCACGATACCGCCAAAGTGAGAACGGTACTCTTGCTTGACTGGAATAACATATCTATCGTTACGTAGTGTAACGATGGAATCCTGCAGCATTTTTTGGACGGACGAAGAGCGAATCATTTGATCCATTTTCTCCCGAATTCGTGATTCGCCATTTCTAAGCTCTCGCCGAATAGAAGCTAATTCAGCACTTGCACTGTCCATAACCTCTGCTTGATCATCAATGCAATCAAATATCGCATCCTCTAGCGGCTTATGTTCACTTATTTGATCTGCAATTTGCTGCAGCATAGGAATTGGATTATCTTCATGTAACAGGCTAATATGCTTCTTTACTCGTCTTCCGCCCCGTGCGGTATTCGCAATATCCAGAAGCTCAGCCGGATTAAGAGTGCCGCCAATGCGAGCACGATGAAGAGGCGACGAAATGTCGACTATTCCGCCAAATGGCGCACTGCCTTTCAAGCGATCAGCTGTGTAGGCTTCATCGGTAATTTGCAACGAATGTTTTACCGATTCCAAATCAGAAACCGGTTGCAGCGACTCTGCAATGGTTTTCCCAAGCGATGTTGCTGCATGCTGGGACAATCTATGTATGATTTTAGGATATTCAAGTGTCTTCAAAATTTTAGTGTCCAACAATTAACACTCCTCTCGCCTTCTTATTATAGCCGAATCACGACTTTGATGCACGAACTGAACCATGGTTACATACATAAATGATGCTCAATTGGTCACAATATAAACGAACGAGCCGTCTAACGACGCAATTTTTGCAATACCGTACGGAAAGTAACAAAAAAGAACTGCGGACGTAGGCGTTTATAAGTTACATGACGAAACAAAAAGCTCCAAACACGTTTTCCATTTGTAAAACTTAAGGGAGGTTTATCCAATGTCTTTTTTGGGACATGTCGTCAGGTTTGTCGTAGCCGCGCTAGTGCTAATGCTTGTTGGGTTTATCGTTCCACAATTCAGTGTCGGCGGATTTTGGAGCGCATTCTTCCTAGCGCTTGTCATTGCTGCACTTGGTTGGGTAATTGAAGGCATATTCGGCAAGAGGGTCACACCCTTTGGCCGCGGAATCGTCGGCTTCATTGCGAGCGCAGCCGTCATCTGGATTGCCCAGTTTATCGTAGGCGGCGTGACTGTAACCTTGCTTGGCGCTATATTGGCTGCTCTTGTCATCGGGATCATCGACCTGTTCATACCGGTCAGCACTCCTTATGAAGCAGGTAGAAGCGATCGCAATTAAATGTAGGCTTCGTGCAATACAAGCCCTTGATTGCCTAAGATGGCAGTCAAGGGCTGATTGTTGCGTTCTGCCAAGCATTCGCGAATACGCTTGTCTATTTAATTTCACAAGATAATTCATGAGTTTGTCATACGCTGTCACTGCAATTGAAAGCTGGTTAAGGTACAATAGATACAATTCAATTAAGTATACTTAAGTTGGATAATCGAAAGGGGACGCTTTACAAATGAAAAAATGGTTATTATTTGCAAGCGCAATGTGTTTAGTCGTTGTCATTGCAGCCTGTGGCACGAACACAGCCAAACCAGAAAATAAAGAAACAAATACAACGGTTGCCGATAGCGGAGCATCTTCATCCGACCTTGTCATGACAGCATCTAACTGGAAATTTGACAAGAAGGAATATAAAATCAAAGCCGGCGAGACGGTTAATCTCAAGCTTGATTCGGTTGACGGCATTCACGGCGTTCAGATCAAAAAAACCGATTACAAACTTGCAAATGGCGACACTATCGCTGTAAACATTAGCGAGCCGGGAAGCTATGAAATGATTTGTTCCGTTCCATGTGGAGCAGGACACAGAGAAATGAAAGCTGTTTTAGTCGTTGAATAAACGATTGAAATTTGCTGGGATCTTCTCCTGAAAATGAACAACCCTTAAAAACAGCCAAGCCAGATTGAATAAATCTGCTCTGCTGTTTTTCTTGTTTTCTGCTCTATTTTACTTTGGAAATAGATCATATAGCAGGTGAAACTTTCGTTATATTTATTTTCTACCTAATGAACATGCTAATTATGACCAAATTAAAGCAGGGAGCACCTTTGGGATAACCTCATTTATTTGCTCACTTAACGAAATTAAACTACATATATTTTTCTTTTATCGCATATATCATTTTTATTTAACAATCGGGTAAGAAAATCTGATGACCTACCTCTTTCCCCGCCCTGTTCCCTCTGATAAAATATTTACAAACGCATAGCGAAAGGAGAAATGGTGATGGGAATTTTACAAAATCGAGTCGCCATTATTAGCGGAGCTGGTACAGGACTTGGACGCGCAGCTTCAATCTCGTTTGCAGCGGAAGGCGCTGATGTCGTTCTGCTTGGGAGAAGACTAGCTAAGCTTGAGGAAACTGCTTCGATCGTAAAAGCAAAGACAGGGAAAGAAGCTTTGGTATCTCAAACGGATGTATCCGACGAGCAGCAAGTTCAGGACACGATTTCAGCAGTCCTCCAGCAATTTGGACACATCGATATTATATTGAATAATGCAGCGGTTCTGGAGGCAGGCAGTGTGCTCGAGCTAACCTCTGAAGAATGGCAAAATCAAATCGCAATCAACCTAACAGGACCATTTTTGCTGACAAAAGCTGTTTTGCCGACTATGCGAACAGCAAAATACGGACGAATCATTAATATCACCTCTGGACTATCTTGGAACGGAGCAGGCGGTTATGCAGCATATAGCGCTGCCAAGGCTGGACTGGAGTCGTTAACGCGTACCTTAGCGGATGAGGAGTATGAACATGGTATTTTAGCAAACCTCTATAATCCCGGTATGCTCCGTACAGAAATGCATGCTACAGGCAAAGATCCTGCAATCGTTACGCCGGACTTGATTCGATTAGCGAGCTTATCCGCCAGCGGACCTACAGGCACAATCGTTTCTTATGGTTAAGATAACTCTCGTGAATCTACAGCAACAATAGTAAACGACAAAATGAATCATTTATCCATAAAAAACCGCAGGAACAAACGTCGGCAAATTGCCTAAGCATGTTCCTGCGGTTTTTGCTATCTCTCTTCGGATTAGCTGTGCTCGATAAGCTCAATCCATTCGTTGTATTCGGTTTGCAGCTTCGAATATTCATTTTTCAGCTTATGATGCTGTTCTAGCAAATCAGCGTGATCCTCGGCAAGCTTCTCTGCAGAACGTGCCGCTTCATCGCGCTCATAAGCAAGTGACTCCAATGCGCTCGCTGCCTCATCACGCTCACCCGCTAATCGCGCTGCATGACGAGCTGCTTCGTCTCGCTCAACCGCAAGCTTAGATGAATGCTCACTAAGCTCTTCCTTCAACTCGGATGCCGCCGCTGCTTCGTGCATCGCTCTTTCTAGACGCTCGCGCAGTTCCTCTTCCGCTGATTCTCGCAACTGCTTCTCCAGCTCATACTGCTTCGCTTCAGCAGCCACCTGTTCCGCGTGTTGCTGCTGGGCTTGCAATCGTTCGCTAAGCTCCCGTTCGCGCGCTGATGCCGCTTCTAGCTGCTGCGCTGCAATTCGCTCTCTAGCTGCCGTCCATTCCAGCTGCTCAGTTAGCTCTTGCTCATTAGCTTGCATCTTCTCCAAATCAGCCTTGTAGACTTGCTCTCCAATTGCAGCAGATGCAGCTATTTTCTCGATTTTGTCCAGCTGCTCTTGCAGCTTCTGAATGGCCGTCTCGTAGTCGTGCTGTTGAAGCAGCAACAGCTCCTCTTGATCCGCAGTTAGCTGCTTCAATTGCTCGTCATGCTCAGCGGCCAATTGCTGCAAGCGATCGTCTCGTTCATTAACCAGCTGCCTGCGAACCTCATCCTGCTTCGCAGCAAGCTCGTTATATCGTTCTTCATATTGGTCAACCAGCTGCTCGGAAATGGATGCTTGCTCAATAGCGATCGCTTTGGACTGAGCTTCAAAATCAATGACCAGCTTATTATGATGATCTTCATATTGAATAGCTTGCTCTAGAAGCTTCTCTTCGTATTGATGAATAAGCTCGCTATACCTTGCTTCATACTCGGCTGCCTTTTGCTTAGCCTGCTCATTATAATCATGAACCATCTGCTTATTTTGCTCCTCATACTGCACAGCCTGCTCTAGCAGCTGTTCTTCATGATGTGAAGCCATTGTTCTGTTATTTGCTTCGTGCTCAGCCGCTTTTTGCTTGCTCCGCTCCTCATATTCAAGGACAAGCTGTTTGCTTTGCTCCTCATACAGCAGAGTCTGCTCCAGAAGCTGCTCTTCATGTTGATTAGCTTGCTCTTGAAGCTTTTCTTCATATTCTCTAGCAAGCTTCTTATTCTGTTCCTCATGGCTCGCTGCAAGGTCCGTGTAACGAGCATCTTTCTCGGCTGCCAGCTGCGCGTACCGCTCATTGCTTTCTGCGGTCATTTGTTTAAACAACTCATCATTTTCAGCTTCGACTACTCTCAGCTGATCTTCCTGCTCCTCACGCAGAGTCCTTGCAAGCTCACGCTTCTCGTCCTCAAGCATTTGTATTTTCTGCTCATGCTCTTCTTCCAGCAATTCCTTCTGATTTCCAAGCTCAATACGAAGCAGTTTATGATGTTCTTCTGTCTGTTGCTGACTCATCAACTCATACTCTTCCAGCTCAATCTGAAGCTTTAATAGCTGCTCTTCAACCTCATGCTGCTTCTGTTCCTGCTGCTGCTCGCGTTCAGCAGCTTCTTTCAAACGCATTTGCAACTCCGTTGCTCTCTTATCCGCAGCCGACACATGGCTGCGTTCATGAGCGAGCTTCTGCTCCAGCTCTTGAATTTGTGATAAGGACTGGCTGCTCTGTTCCTGCAGCTCTTCGATCTTGCTGCGGGTTTCACTCAAATCGTTTTGCAGCAGTTCCCATTCATTTTCTTTTTCACGGAGCTCCTGTTCCAGCTGCGCATAGGATGTGCGGAAGGACTCCTCCTGCTCCATGGCCTGAACAAGCTGCTCGTCAGCTGCATTTATGCGATTCTCAAATAATTCCTTGTCCTTCTTCCAGCCTTCTTGAAGCTCAGCAATCTGGGTTTGCAGTTTGCCCCGCTCCTCCAGCCAACCGTTTCTACGACGCTCAAGATCAGCTCGAAAAGCTTGTTCCGCTTTAACGGTTTCAGCCTTCCAAGACTGCTCACGCTCTTCACTCTGGCGGGCAATTTCTAGCTGTGAGGTTTCAGCATGAGCTAGCCAGCTCAATTCGCGCTCATCCCATTTGTTCTGCCAGCTTCCCTCAAGCTCAGTCAACTGTGACTCTTTCTCCGCCTTTATAGTTGAAAGCACTTCGTCATGCTCAGAGGCTAAAGCATTCAAATGAGCTTCTTTTTCTTGTCTTAGTGAAGCCAGTTCATCAGCCTTCGCACGTTCTAGCTTCAATCGCAGTTCTTCCTTCTCAAGCTCCAGCTCAAGCTGCTGATTGTCCTTGGCTAGGAGTAATTCAGCCAGCTCATCTTCTTTATGTTTTCTCAGAACTACCTGCTCCGCTAGTTCTGTTTCCTTTTGACTTGCCAGCTCAGCCAGCTCTGCTTCCTTCTGACTTGCAAGCTCAGCTAGCTCTACTTCTTTCTGATTTGTCAGCTCTGCCAGTTCTGCTTCCTTCTGATTTGTCAGCTCCGCTAGTTCTGTTTCCTTTTGACTTGCCAGCTCAGCCAGCTCTGCTTCCTTCTGACTTGCAAGCTCAGCTAGCTCTACTTCTTTCTGATTTGCCAGCTCAGCCAGCTCTGCTTCCTTCTGATTTGTCAGCTCCGCTAGTTCTGTTTCCTTCTGATTTGTCAGCTCCGCTAGTTCTGTTTCCTTCTGATTTGTCAGCTCCGCTAGTTCTGCTTCCTTCTGATTTGCAAGCTCTGCCAGTTCCGCAGTCTTCTTGCTGCTGAGCTCCTCTATTTTTGATTCCATGACGTGCTTCAACTCATTCAGCTCCGAATCCTTCCGAGCTTGGAGCTGCGCAAATTGCTCATCCTTCTTCGTTCTAAGCGCTGTAATCCGTTCCACATTTTCTTGTGTCAGACGGATAATCGTTTCCTCTTGCACCTTCATCGCTTCGGCTGCTGCAGCTTGCTGTGCTGTAGACTGCTCTGCGGCAAGTGCCAGCATTTCGGATAGCTCCGCTTCTGCTGCTGCTTTAGCCTTTTGCAATTGTTCGCTTGCCATGCGCTTGGTCTCAGCAAGCTCAGCTTGCAGCGAGACCGCTTGCTCACTGATTTGCTCCAGCTCTCTGATCAGGAGATTAAGCTTTGCTTCCTCCTCCAGAAGTCTTGTATTGTCGCGGCGCAATCTAAATACTTCCTCTGTTATTTGCACGGCAGAGAGAACGGCCAGCTTCGGCATATCGAGACGCGGATAACCCTTCGCTAGCTTCTTCATGCTCTCGTCAATAGCCGCTGCAACCCTTTTCATATATTCTACGTTGGAATGACCCTTAAGCTTATATTGAACTCCATATATATCAACCGTAACTACCGTTTGTTCAGCATCCATTAAGGCGAATCCTCCTATTATACAAGTAGAGCTAGCGTAAACGGCTGACATCATCCTTCGGGGGCATACGCTGTTTGCGTTCATAACCGCTGCCGTCCCGAAAAGAACTGCTTTCGTTTCGCCTAGAAATATAAGTGCATGATCGTTGAAAAAAAGTAATCATTCCTTATATTTACAAGGGAAAAGCCGCATCAATAGCTCACTAGGAACTATTTCGATGCGGCTTTGAAGGTTTCCTGCCTACTTGCGTAATTCTGCTGCAAAAGATTGTTCTAATTGTAAAACTACCTTGCCATGAAGCTCAGTTACTTCTTCATCCGTCAATGTACGCTCACCATGACGGTAAACAAGCGATAGTGCAACGCTCTTCTTGCCAGCTCCCAGCTTCTCTCCCGTGTAGACGTCAAAGACGCGCACGGACTCAAGCAATTCGCTTGCAATCTCCCATGCCACGCCAGTTAACTTGGCAGCGGCAACCTCTTGATCAACGACTACGGCAATATCGCGCTGCATAGCCGGATAACGAGGCAGCACCTTATATTCGATTGCCGAATCGGCTTGCTCATAGATCAGATCAAGTCCAATTTCCAGCACGTACGTATCAGCTAGATCCTCTTCCAATTGAAGAGCAGGATGCAGTTGACCGACATAACCAATCACTTCATTGCCTTTAGGCGTGTGAAGAAGAACGGCAGCCGTTCTGCCTGGATGGAAATGCTCAGGTTGAGCCGCTTCGTACGATACGCTGGCTGTTAAGCCAAGAACAGCAAAAACGGTTTCCAAAATGCCCTTCGCATCATAGAAATCAACTTGCGCCGATTTAGCATTCCATTGCGCCTCTGAACGATTGCCTGTCAGAAGAGCCGCAAAACGATGCTTCTCATGAGGCAGGCGAGTCAGCTGCTCTTCATCCGTATGGAATACGCTGCCGATTTCAAACAGCGCCGCTGATTCGTTTTTACGGTTGCGGTTATAAGCTGCCGTTTCTAGCAGTTGAGCGATAAGTGACGTACGAAGTACGCTGCGATCCTCGCTCATAGGCATTGCAAGGCGAACCGGATTCGTATGCTCAGCCAGTGCAGGAAATAGCTTCGTCCGCTCAGGTCCCGTGAAGGAATAGCTAACGACCTCATGCAAACCCGCATCCGACAAGCGTTTGCGAAGCTCGCGGCGAATGGCTTGCGGCTTCGTTAGTGACCCTGGCACAACATCACCATGAATTAGCGTAGTAGGAATTTCATCGTAGCCGTGCAAACGAGCTACTTCCTCGATTAGATCTACTGCCCGCGTAATGTCACCGCGGCGTGTAGGAACATTTACAGTAAATACATTGTCGCCTGACAGCTCGTATTCAAAGTGCAAACGACCAAATATCGTTTGAACTTCAAGTCTGGAAAGTTCCGTACCAAGATAACCGTTAATTTTATCTAATGAAACGGAAACTTTGGCTGGTTTCACTTCTCCCGCATGCACTTCTACAATACCTTCAGCAACTAAGCCTTCAGCAAGTTCTGCGATAAGGGAAGCCGCACGATCAAGCGCAGGAATGACTCTTGCAGGGTCTACCTCTTTCTCAAAGCGAATGCTTGATTCCGAGCGAAGCCCTAGTTGGCGTGAAGTTTTCCGAACTGTGCCGCCATCGAATTTTGCCGACTCCAGCAAAATATTGACTGTCTCACCCTTAACCTCGGTGCTTGCTCCACCCATCACGCCCGCAAGCGCTATTGGCTGCTGACCATCAGTAATGACGAGCATATGTGGCTCTAACTTGCGCTCTTGATCATCCAATGTAACAAGCGTTTCGCCAGCTTTCGCAAGTCGAACATCAATGCGGCCGCCAGGCAAACGATCTGCATCAAAGGCATGAAGCGGTTGGCCATATTCCAGCATAACAAAGTTTGTAACGTCAACGACGTTATTGATTGGACGAACACCCGCAGCGATTAATCGGTTTTGCAGCCACAATGGGGACTCTCCGATTTTCACGCCTTTAATATAACGAGCCGAATAATGCGAACAATGCTCAGGTGCACTAATGCTGACCGATGCAAGGCTATCCGCACGTACTGTTGTATGATTAATAACAGCGTTTGGCAAACGAACCTCGCGGCCTGTTAACGCACCAATCTCATAAGCAACACCAATCATGCTGAGGCAGTCTGAACGGTTTGGCGTCAAATCAAGCTCAAGCACCTCGTCGTTAATGCCAAGCACATCGCCAATAGGCGAACCGATCTTTGTAGCAGCGGGAAGAACAAGAATGCCTTCCTGCTGTTCTTTTGGCAGAAGCTTTTCGTTCAAGCCAAGCTCCTTCGCCGAGCAAATCATCCCTTGGGATTCAACGCCGCGAAGCTTTGCGCGCTTAATTTTGAAATCGCCAGGAAGTACAGCACCGATTACTGCTACCGGAACAAGCTGGCCTGCATCAACATTTTTGGCTCCACATACGATTTGCAGCTCTTCGCCAGTGCCAACGTCAACTTTACAAACGTTAAGCTTGTCTGCATCAGGGTGTTTTTCTTTCGATTTCACATAACCAACAACGACGCCGGTCACGCCTTTATTCCGGGACTCAACGACGTCGATTTCAATGCCGCCGCGCGTCATTTTCTCCGCTAGCTCCGCTCCGGTGAATCCGGATAGATCGATATATTCATTTAACCATTTATAGGATACGTTCATCTCTTTTCTTCCCTTCTCTCATTGCTAAATTCTTGCGAATTGGCTTAAGAACCTCAAATCGTTCGTATAGAAATGACGAATATCGTCAATGCCGTATTTTAACAACGCGATACGCTCAACGCCCATGCCAAAAGCAAAGCCGCTGACTTCTTCTGGATCGTATCCGCCCATCTCGAGAACGCGAGGATGCACCATGCCGCAGCCAAGAATTTCGAGCCAGCCCGTATGCTTGCACATCCGGCAGCCTTTGCCGCCGCATTGTACACAAGTAACGTCAACCTCAGCGCTCGGCTCTGTGAATGGGAAGAAGCTTGGACGGAGTCTAATTTGCGCTTGCGAGCCGAACATTTGCTGTACGAATTGCAGCAATGTTCCTTTCAAATCGCTCATGCGAATGTTTTTGCCGATGACAAGACCCTCGATCTGATTGAACTGGAATGAATGTGTCGCATCGTCATCATCGCGGCGGTATACCTTACCTGGGCAAATCACCTTAACAGGAGTCTGACCGTTCATCGCTTTCATTGTGCGAACCTGAACGGGAGACGTATGTGTACGCATAAGGATGTCATCCGTTACATAAAACGAATCCTGCATGTCGCGCGCCGGATGGTTTTTGGGCAAATTCAAAGCCTCGAAGTTATAATAATCTTCTTCAACCTCTGGTCCCTCGGCAATCGTATAACCCAGACCGATAAACACATCCTCAATTTCTTGCGCTACCTTGTTTAAAGGATGCACGGAGCCTGTTGGCAGCTGTTTGCCCGGAAGCGTAACGTCAAGCGTTTCCGCTAGAAGCCGGTTATTTGTTTCCGCTTGCTGGAATGCTGCTTGCTTCTCGTCAATAACGGTTTCGATAGCTGCTCGAACATCATTTGCTACTTGACCAATTACTGGACGTTCTTCAGCGCTTAGTCCACCCATGCCGCGCAATATTTCAGTCAAAGCCCCTTTTTTACCTAAATACTTAACGCGCAAATCATTTAGCTGCTGTGGTGTATCCACATGTTGAAGCTCCTGCAATGCTTCAACGCGCAGTCCTTCCAATCTTTCCTTCATTTTTCTTCGCCTCCATATCATCATCCTTAAATCATGACACAAAAAAAAGCCCTCTCTCCCTAAAGGGACGAAAGAACCGTGGTACCACCCTAATTCGGATTGCTCTTCAGCCAGAACACATAACCAAGTTTGGTTAACGTTGCCCAGTGGCGGCGAATGACAATCCCTTAGCCCCATAACGGCGGGAACCGGACCTTCCCTACACGCGCCGTACATCATGGCGTTTCAGGTGTCTGCTCAGGAGTGAACTTGGGCAGCCTATTTTCACAAAAACGCTCTCAGTCTACGGCGTCTTCTTCCTGTGCGAAAGCACTGCTTACTCTTCTCCATCATCGCTTTACTTCGAATATGAAATGATAATCTATATTATATGCAATCTGAAGTAGCGTTGCAACCGAAAAGCTCGCTTTCTTGCTACGAATCGATGCGATTAACCGAAAGCAACAGATCAAGCAGTAGTTGTTCCTTCGGCTTCGCCGGAAAGCGTAAACCTCCAAATTCCATAACGAGTAACCAAAGGCAATCACTCGAGTCGATGCAAATAGAGCCTCTGGTGTCCGCTCATCCCTCTTAAGGCTAACATTGTCTCACTCTGCATACTGCCTAATAAAAGCTAAAATCGGCTCCGGCTGCTCTAAGCTATGCGGGTGATGACCGACTCCAGGCTTCACAATGAGCTTAATCGTCCCGCCAAGTTCACGATAACGTTTCTCGAATGGCAGTGTATTCTCTGCTATAGGCAAAGGAATATCAGCATCACCCGCAACAATCAACACAGGAATGCCACCAGCTGCGAGCTCCTCCACTCGTTCCAGAGGGGAGCTGCCCTTAAGTGCAGATGTATCCTCTATCTCACCATATACAGCTAGACACTCCTCCCATTCCGCTGGTCCTCCTGAACCTTCGCCTTTTCCGCCTGGCCAGCTGCGCATATCCAGTACAGGAGCATCAAGGTACAGCAGCTTCACTTGATCCGGATACTTAGCCGCATAGTTGAAAGCATATAGTCCGCCGCGGCTGAAGCCGAAAAGAACCGTTTTTGAAGCGAGCTCATAAGCTCCCGTCACATAGGTTTGAAATGTTCTCATCCGCTCCACAGCACCCGGGCAACCATACATATTGCTTATTCTATAATAGGCAATTGCCCAGCCCTGCTCCAGTAAAGCCATATCTGCATAAGCAAAAGCATCAAAAAACTCAGCGCGCCATATCCACGGCCTGCCAACTGCAAATTTCTTAGGAAAAATAATTAAGCCTTCTCTTCCCTCCAGTATAAAATCAACACGCTCGTAGCCCTTCCAGCTCGAAACATGGCTTTTATTTTTGTTCTCTGGCAGCGCAGCTAGTGTGTGGATTAGGCTCGCAAGAGCTTCGCCCTCCTTCAAAGCCAGCTCAAGCGGCTGCGCTTCCGCTTTATTCGGATTCGTATGCCCAACATGCTCCTTCCAAGCCGAGCTAAGCAATCTATGGCGCTGCTGAACGGCTGTAAATAGAGCTGATTTGTCTGGTTGAAGTACGTATTCAGGCGTTTGCTCAAGCGTAATATTAAACAGCACGCGAAGAAGATTCGCCGCGATAAGCCAGTGTCCTTCAGCATTCGGATGTATTCCGTCTCCAGTTACATACTGTTGATTCGTCTTACGCTTCCTCTCCCACTCGCGAAGCATCGGCTCATGAATGGAAACGAGCGCATCTGCGACATCTTCCAAAGTCAGCACCCAGTCTGCATATCGCTTCAACACATCCTCATACTCAGCAAAAGGTTCAGCATAGCTGTAGGCTGGTTGATCCGCAGGAAGCAAGCTGCCACCTGTGAACGATGCAGTATCAAATGGAGGCGGCGTGATGAGGATTACTTTGGCTCCCGCTTGCTTAATCACATCAACAGCGCGTAAAATTCCTTGCCGATAAGCTTCGAACCTATCTGCGGAATAGGGGTAATATATGCCGTCATTCATGCCGTAACATACAACGACCCAGTCCGGATTGCTTTCCGCAAGAGCCTTGCCGAGCCTATCATGCACGCATGGACGAGGAAAAGGATGCTCCGGTTCGCTTAGACCAGATGCTGTCTCACTGCTTACACCAAGGTTAATGAGTGTGATTTGATTAGTCGGCATATGCTGCAGGAAATAAGCATCCATGTAGGCAATGAACATGCCATCATCCGTGATGCTGTCTCCAAGAAAAACGATCTTTTTCTTATCTGGAATAGCAGAATCCTTCTCGTACAGTGGCTTCATAAAGTTGTCCTCCCTGTATTCATTCGAACCGAATATTGATGCATCGCACCCGGCAGCCCTCTAAAAGCTAAGTAACCATCGCTTATTAACGTCCATAGCCGATATTCGGTAAAACGAAAGTCGATTAGCTGAAAATAGTGATCCTGTAATTCTCCGATAACAGCTCCAGCCTTAACAAAACCATCCTCGGTTTCGATCGCAAGCTTATCAACGACAGCCATAAGCTTCCTATCAAGCGCCTCTTCAGCAGCATGCTCAATCTTGCCATCCACCCATAAACGCAGTGTATGCTTGTGCTGCTTAAGCTCCAACCACTCAGCTTCAAAGCGTCGTCTCTCACTATCTACTAACGGTAAAACATGTTCATATTCTTTAACGATATTCAAATAAACATCCTCCTCTAGCAGACCTTGCGCATAGTGAGGTATGTTCTCATGAGTGCTTGGCATGTTAAGCCGAAAAAGCTCTGAAACATTCATAATATGTACGCTATTACTACGATTCTTTAGCAAATGCATAACAAAACGCAGTCCCACCTGATCATGCGCGTTATCGGCACACCAGATAATGATGGATTTATGCTCAGCTATGGCAGATATTTTCTCGATCACTCTCTCTATTTGATGCTCACGATTCATTAGGTGATTAAACATAGAACCAGATAACTTCTCCATTTGCCAAAACTCTCTTGCTCGCTGCCCTTCCGCCCGATCAAGATCCTTGATTGGACCTACTGAGAAACAATCATTAAACGTAAGAACCTCATTATCAGCGCGTTTTCCTAGTTTGCTAAGGGCAACTTTCAAAGAGCCTGCATCCGACATACTGAATACGAGATGAACCGTACGTTTGCGCTGCTCAGCTTCAAGTCGCGAAGAATGTGCTCGCTGCACCTGCATTTCATACATTTGTACAATAGAGTCGGCCAAAGCCTTCTGCTCCCCATCTCCTTGTTCCGAAAATGGCACTGTCAGCTTTAGAAGGTCATTCAGAAGGTTTCTAACCTCACCCTCACTCAGCTCCCTTAAACGCTCATAAAGGTCTTTCAAATCAAGGCCTCCTTCTTGAATATACAAACTAGTTTATCCCTTGTATACAAAAAAAGCTGCCCAGCAAGATCATCGTACTTATCGACCTTCTGAACAGCTTATAATAGCTTAATCCTGCTGCGCAGATTAAAGTGTATCTTCAGCGCCAGATCTAACGTTCAACAAGCCCCTGCTCAAAAGCGTAAATGGTCAGCTGCACTCGATTAGCAAGATGAAGCTTTTGCAAAATATTTTTCAGATGGTTCTTGACCGTATGCTCTGACAAGCACAGCTCGCCTGCAATCTCGCGATTGGAAGCACCCGTTGCCACTCGCTCAAGCACCTCTTTCTCCCGATCGGTCAGCGGAGTCGTAATAATAGCTGCATTTTTGTCCAGCGCTTGAGATTTGTTCACGAGGGTTTTTGTCTCCTGCGGCTTCGTTACCGAGAATTCCTGCAGCAGCCGGAAGGCAAGCTCCTTCGACATCGGCGCTTCATCCAAGGATATAGCACGTAAATATTCCATCCATGAGGAAGGAGCTAAATTTTTGAGCAAATAACCTTGTGCTCCGCGCTTTATCGCCTCGAATAAATGAGTAATGTCATCTGAGACCGTAACCATTACAATTTTTAAGGAAGGCATGAGCAGCTTGAGGCGCTGCGTCGCTTCCAGCCCGCCAATACCAGGCATATTGATGTCCATAAGCACCAAATCAGGCTGTAATTCTTCTATCGCTACTATTGCTTCCTCGCCGCTTGCGGCTTCTCCTATTACGTCAAAAGAGTCATCGCCGAGGACAATATCGCGCATGCCTTCCCGTCCGTGGGGATGGTCATCTACTAAAAACACGCGTACCTTAGCCGTTTTATCAGTCATTTGGAATCACTCCTTCCGATGATTTCGACGATTGTGCCCTGGGGCTTAGCCTGCTGCACTGTCATCGTCCAGCCCATCGCAGCCGCACGATCCTGCATCATTTTGACACCGTACTGCCCTTTCCCATGAAGCTTCTCTTGCGCAGCCCCGATACCATCATCAACAATGGAGCAGCGGAACACATTTTGTGTCCGATCTGAACTCCTATCGCCTTCACCTTGAATAATGATATGTTTTGCTTTTGCATGTTTCTGTACGTTCATAAGCGCTTCACGCATAATTGCCAGCAGTTCCACCTTCTGCTTATAAGATAACAAACCTTCCTGTACATGCCATTCAACTTTTGTATGAACGCCGGAGGTCTGTTCCATCTCAGCCGTTAAATGATGGATGCTTTGCATCCACGACATATCCGCAGGTAGTGGGGAATCTTGTAAATTGGCAATGGATTGCCTTACGTCATCATAGACATGCCTCACGGTTCTCCTAATTTGGTCCGTCGTTTGCTGTGCATCGGAAGCAGACTGCGCCCGTTCCAGCTTGTCCAGCTTAACAGATAACATGAACAACGATTGTGATATGCCATCATGAAGCTCGCGCGCCAGCTGCTCACGTTCCTCGAGGGCAGCCTTTACAATACGCTCCTTTTGCAGCGTCTCTTGCGTTTGCTCTAGCTTAGCGAATAACGCACGGAGCAGCGTTAGTGAAATAATGAAAACAAAGACGGGAGCGAGCAAATTGCCCAGATCCATGGAAATGAACGGGAGAAGCAGCGTATGGCGCAAATATTCCCATAGACCGATAGCGACCGTCGGGATCCATAATATTAGCCATTTCAGCCATTTGTAAGACATTTGTCCAACTCCCTTTCTACCCACTAATCATTCCGAAATGGAATCAGCTGCTTCGTTTCTGCTCCGGTCTGATCGATAATAATCAGTTCAGCCTCCCATGTGCCGCGTGTAGGCAGCTCGAACTTGTCCGATTCATAATCTGTTTCTAGAAATCCCGGAAAAGCTAAGTAGTTCTCCCCGCTGGCGCCACGTAATGGAACTTTAATATCCGCTCGCTTCGGATTGTCCGGTGTACGAAGCAGAAATTGTACGGATGCCGGCGTGCCAAGCGTCTTAGGCAGCCAAATTTTAAGTTTCAAGTAATTTGGACCTGGCCCATTTGGCGTTATCATAACCGTGTAATGCAGCGTATCGCCCATTTTATGATAGGATAGAGGCTCTGTATCGGGAACAGGACTAATATAAGTGAATATACTTGCAAGAACCAGTACGATTGCCATCAAAAGTCCGTCTAGCTTCAGCAGCATGCCGCTCGGCAGCTTTTGCTGTTTGGCACGCCTATGCAGCACAAAACCAACACAAGCAATGAACAAAACCAGTCCTGATTTGGCGAGCAGCATGATCCCCCAGCTTGTATAAAACAAATAGCTCCAGGTTGGCAGAATTAGAGCAGTCATGCCGATTCCACTTATCGATAGAAGCACAATCGTCAGCCAAGCGACCTTTGTAAATCGCTCAGCGAATCTCCCTGCCTCCTTGCGATCAGTCCGCCACAACAGCAACAGCAGCATCAATCCGCCAGCCCATAAAGCGGAGCACACGATATGTATGAAGTCGAACACGATGGCCATAGTATTGTTTGGGAGCGCATTGACATGTCCATTAAAGCTTTCTACCGAAATGAGCAGCAGCGCCCAAATGACTTTAAATGAATCATGCAATCGCAGAACGGTAAATCCAAGCAGGGAAAGTACAATCAGTGCAAGCCATGACTGTCCGGTGGACGTCTCCGTCATCAAGCGGATCCACTCATTCGAGCTGCCTCCGTCATAACCTTTCATTAATTGGCTGGCATGGACAAAAACGAATAACAAAGTGGCAAGCAGCAGCGCTCTAAGCGAATAGATGCCCCATTTTTTCGCGAGCTTGCTCAGTATGGATTCTGCATCCTTTGGCAGAGTTAAGGACCAAAGCATTAATCCAGCTGCGAACATAAATGCAACATAATAAATGGCTCTAACTGCAAAAAATAAAGCCTGCTGCACAGTAATCCCTTCCTCGGACTGAGCATCGGTCGAATGATCATGACCGACCTGCTTATGAGGATCAAAGTCTGTTTCTTCCATGCCGGAATGCAAGTGCGCAAAAGCCTGCGGTGGCGATACCCACAAAGCAGCAGAAGCCGCGATAAGGAGAAACAACAGTACCATTGCCGTATATTTCGCCCATCTGCCGGACGTAGCTTGTTTCATTTGGAGCAAAAAATTTCCCATAGATGTCACATCCCTTTATGTCATACTGCTTTAGTGTACTAGACCGTCGTCAAAAGAACAATTACAGAACGGTCTAGCAAAAAACGCCTTCAGCATCCTCTGGATGCTGAAATAGCTTAGAACCTGACAACTTTATGGTCTAAAACGTATAGCAACATACATTAAAGCCCATTCTACTAATAAAACCATGGATAAAAGGACGTGAACAATGATGATGGACAAGGATTATCATCTCGCCGAGTTAAACAACCAAAGCGATGCGCTCGATGCGATTCGCAAGTTGGAGCAGCAATTAACTGAAGCATATGGCTCGGAAGTTGCATTAATTGCTTATGCCGCAGATAACGAAAAAGATAAAGCTTAAACAACGTTTCAAAGCATGATTAGAGGCATGGCTCCTGTGCAATTCACATAGGGCTATGCCTTTTTTTATAAATGTCCTTCATCTTGCGAGCGAAAAAATCCGGCCAATATTCATCCGATATATCCGCGCAGCCTCTGCTTGATTCCCAAACGTACACCCATCCTGAAACACGGTTATCTTTGGCGTCAGCAACCCATATCCTTTCATAATCATTCCACTCCTCGAGACCATAAAATTCCTCCAGCACATCCATAGAAGCCAGCCCTTCTCTATCGACGACTATCCAATGACCGCGTATAATACTATTGCACTCTTTGGCAAATGCATCGCGAACGGCTGCCGGATATGCGCCGCAATCAACCAATCTCCCGGCAATTTGGCCTGATCGAATCGATTGTATATAGGATGCAACGATATGGTGATTGCTTTGGCCTGGGAGTAAAGTGCCGTATATAAAAACAGTTATCTGATGCGTTTTCCTCAGCCCCTTTCGTCATGAATGATAGATTGAAAATCAGGCTTTGCTTCGAGGTGAATATTGTAATGATAATAAATCAGCCCTATGGCGTATATGGATACCGATTTCAGGACCCGCCGCAGCTTCCCATCTATCAGCTATTTGCGACTGGCTACCAGGAAGTAACAGAGTCTGACTACTACTGGGACGGTATGAAACGAATTGACGGTCCACTGTACTTATTTCAATATACCGTCTCCGGCTTTGGTCAGTTCAGACTCGGAGACGAAACACATGACTTATATGCCGGCTCTGCCTTTCTGGCGGAGATTCCCGGAGATCATCACTATTGCTTGCCGAAATCCAGCGACCATTGGACTTTTTATTTTGTATTATTCCGCCAGCAGCATCTGCAAGCGCTTTGGACAGAACTGCTGCAAGCCGTCGGCGCCACGCCAACGTTTGAGCCATCGTCCGCTGTCGTTCGTACCCTTCAAAGCTTATATACAGAGGCTCGGAGCAATCGTATTCAGAACAGCTATCAAGCATCGTCGCTTATTTACCGCTTCATGATGGAGTTGCTGCAATCAAGCACCTTGCAGCAGCAGGAGAAAACAAATTGGCCGCTGCAAATTAAGCAGGCTACAGCTTATATGGAAGCTGAATTCCATCGTTTGCAAAGCTTAGATGATGTCGCGGATGTAGCTGGACTGTCTAAATATTATTTTACGCGAATGTTCACGAAGACGACAGGTATCTCACCTATGGACTATGTAACCAAGCTCCGAATCGAGAAGGCTGTCCAGCTGCTCCGGAGCAGCTGTCTCCCTATCGAAGAAATCGCATATGCGGTTGGTTACTCGAGCGGCAGTTACTTCAGTAAAGTATTTCGAAGCCGCATCGGCTTTCCGCCCGCTGATTTCCGCTTAGCCAAAGAGCTGCCCTCAATCGATCGTTTACAGTTTGACTAAAGAGCAATATTTTACATATATACGCAATAAATTACGCTAGTCACCGACTAACGTTTCGTTTTACGATTATCGCATAGAGCAATATTACGATAAGAGAGGACGAAATAATATGTCTACAACTTCCAAGCATCACCAATATGCAGCAGCACCGACTATGGGCTGGAACAGCTGGGACTGCTATGGCGCAAGTGTGAGAGAGGACGAAGTTCGCGGAAATGCGGCATATATGGCCGAGCATCTGCGAGCTTTTGGCTGGGATTATATCGTTATCGATATCCAGTGGTATGAGCCTGGTGCGAATTCATCACAATACCGCCCTTTCGTTCCGCTTGAGATGGACGAATATTCCCGCTTGCAGCCTGCAGTTAACCGATTTCCGTCCGCTGCGAACGGTCAAGGTTTTAAACCTCTAGCCGATTACGTTCATTCTCTGGGACTCAAATTCGGTATACATATAATGAGGGGTATTCCGCGTCAAGCCGTTCATGCGAACACCAAGCTGCTCGGAACAAACGTAACCGCTCGCCAGATTGCACATCCGAACTCGATTTGCCCATGGAATACAGACATGTACGGCGTAGATGCTTCTAAAGACGGCGCACAGCAATATTATCATTCGTTATTCGATTTATACGCTTCATGGGGAGTGGATTTCGTTAAAGTAGATGATATTGCCGCTTCCAGACTTTACGGCATTCATTTGGATGAAATCAAACTTATTCATAACGCTATTGAGCAATGCGGCAGACCGATGGTGCTTAGCTTATCGCCTGGTCCGGCTCCCCTGGAACATGCGGGTCCGCTCTCGGAGCATGCGAACATGTGGCGAATGACGGATGATTATTGGGATTTATGGCCTCTGCTTCACGACATGTTTGAGCGCTGCGAGAAGTGGGCGCCGCATGTAGGAGAAGGATCATGGCCGGATTGTGATATGCTCCCGCTTGGGCATTTAGGCATTCGTTCTGTCGATGGCGGAGGCAGCGATCGCTGGACGAGATTTACACGTGACGAGCAGGTGACGATGATGTCGCTATGGGCTATTTTTCGATCGCCGCTTATGTTTGGTGGTGAAATGCGGGATAACGACGAATGGACGTTGTCATTGCTGACTAACGAGGAGGTACTATCTCTTCATCGAAATGGACGCGGTGCCCGCCAGCTTTATCGTGAACAGGATCGTATTGCATGGACAGCACAAGGCGAAGATGGCTCGTTGTACGTTGCATTGTTTAATGCGGGCGAGCAGGAGAATACGGTTACCGCGACGCTTAGTCAACTTGGCTTAAACGATGCTCCGCTTGTGCGTAACCTTTGGTCGCGCGAGAATCTCGGGAGCTTGAACGAGCTATCCTTCTCGCTGCCTCCTCACGGATCGCTATTGCTCAAATTAACTTAGCACGAGGATTATGTGTTCACTTATCGTTAATCAAACGTTCCCCTGTTTTGGCTTAAACGTTCCAATATGTTACAGTTAGAGTTCAAGTGCTGGCGTATCTGTCTCATACCCTTTGGCAATCGTACGTTTCGCCTTGAAAGAATCTCATTCCTGAATACATAGGAGGTCGTTTAGTTATGGCAAGCCAAACAGGAGCCATCGTACAGCAATCCTTACACGCATTAATGGGAGACCCTGCTTTTTTACCAAATTTACAAGATCAATCGCGTGAGCAAGCTTTCTTATCACTTGCTGCTATTTTATCCACACCAAATAAAGTTCATAAAGCTTTTTTGCGCATTACAGTAGACAACGGCAATGTCGTTCGAATTCCAGCCTATCGCATTCAGCATAACGATACACTCGGGCCTTACAAGGGTGGGATTCGGTTTCACGAATCAGTAAGCGAGGATGAAGTCACGAATCTAGCTGCGCTTATGACGCTCAAGAACGCACTTCACGAAGTGCCTTTCGGCGGCGGCAAAGGCGGTGTCGTTATTAATCCACGTTCCTATTCCGCTAGAGAGCTTTATCTGATTTGCAAAAAATACGTGCAATACTTCAGTGATGTGCTCGGTCCTGACAAGGATATTCCTGCCCCTGATATGGGGACAGGCGAACGTGAAATGGACTGGATGATGGCCGAATACAAAAGCATTCATCCCGGTCAGCCTTACCTAGGCAGCTTCACCGGCAAAAGTGTCATTAATGGCGGTTCACTTGGACGCAGAGAAGCAACTGGAAAAGGCGTTTATTTCACCTTCCGTTATATGCTTCATGATTTCCTTAAAGAGCAAAGCAGCTGGCTTGCCGGCAGCACGAATCCATTTGTGCAAACCGCGCTGGCTCATGCGGACAGTCCACTATCGATCGCCATTCAGGGCTTCGGCAACGTTGGTTCAGTCGCTGCAATGGAAGCTTATAAATGCTCTTATTTAAACAATAAAGTAGTAGCTGTAAGCGATCGCAACGTAACGTTATACAATCCGGACGGTCTTTCCATCCCTGCTCTGCTTGAATATGCTGCTCTCCATCAGGGCGACTTGCCTACAGACGAAGCTGTGCTGTCCGAGCTTGATCTGAAAGCCCAAATTCTTAGTCGTGAAGACGTCCTCTATTTGAATGTTGACGTGCTTATCCTTGCCGCGCTAGAGGAGCAGGTTCACAAAGATAACGTCGATCAAGTAAAAGCCCGTATCATTGTGGAAGGTGCGAATGCTCCAGTCACAGGCGAGGCTGACGAGGTGCTAACTGCAAAGGGCACGATCATCATTCCCGATATACTTGCCAACGCTGGCGGTGTTATCGTCTCTTATTTCGAGTGGCTGCAAGGGAGAGAAACACAATTTTTCACCGAAGAACAGGTATATAAGATGTTGTATGAGAAAATGCAAAAAACGTTAAACGGCATCCTGCCAGCTTTTTTTGGCGATCCATTGCCACTCCGTCAAAATTGTTATAATCACGCGGTTATGAAGCTATCAACCGTGCTGTATCGTCAAGGCAAGCTTTATTGACAAGCCGTTCTGACTAAACATAAAGGGCAATTCCTTAATCAGCTTTGGCTGCCAAGGAATTGCCCTTCTTTATTTCAAGACTACTGCTGAACGTAACGATTAATGACCTCAACAAGCAAATCATTCAACAGCTTAACCTCATATTCACCTACAGCTGGCTCTAGGTGATCGCTGCCGATACCGCTGTCGTCGGTCAAAAACAAATACGTGCCGCCCGTAGCTGTTGCCATGAAACGCATCAAATACTCCGTTTCCACACTCACTCCGCTCGAAGCTACAGGTATAATTCTTACCCCTTGCTCCGCCGCATCCTCCGTCAGCTGCTTCATCTCGTCGATAACCTGTGCTTCATCATGCGGCGGTGCATCAAGAACGAGAAACAGCAGGCGGGCTCTAGCATCCTCGCTCCACTTATGCTCATGAAGTGCATCGCGCAGCGCCTGATCAACAGCCTCGGGGTAATCTCCTCCACCATCCGCCTTCTGCTTGCTAAATTGATCCGTTACTTTATTCATGTCCGTAGTGAATGGATACGGTTTGACGATATAATCATCAAACCTATCTTTGTAAAAGTTTGCGCTAATACGAATGCCGAGCTGATTCGCATGCTCATCGGACACACGCTTCACAACGTCCTTAAGCTCTGCTTCCAAATAATTCAGTTCATCCTCCATGGAGCCTGTCGTATCGACAACAAACATAATATCTACTTGATCTGATAGCGCTGCATTTTTACCCAAATCGACCTTAACGCTGCCTTGCTCTGGAATCTTCAGCTCCTGCGTCGTTTTGCTTTCTTGTCCCGATTGCACTTTAACGGTATACCGACCTAAATTCGCCGTATCCCTCTCAAATAGTCCTGCATAGACGAAGGCTCTGCCCTCCGTGTTCGTGCGCGCCTTCCATATCGACTGCTTGCCGGCCAGCAGCTCCACCTGTGCATCAGACACTGCTTTTCCATCAGCCGTTACGATAACCTCGAGCCGATTAAAGTTCCAGAACTGCCAGACACGCTTGCTGCTGTCGCCTTCTTGCGTGTTGAGTAAATTACCGAAGCGCTCCCAAGCAGCCAGATCATCCCATTCGCCAGCTGTTAATTGCCCAGCCTGCTCTATTTTATCCGAATTCGGATAAGCGCGTTTGCCGCCCTCTTTCTCTCTTATAGGCTCCTCACTAATTGGTTTACGATCATCACGATTGGTGGTCGATTCTTCTTTACCCGGTGAGTTGCTCGTCGAGTTCCCTTTAGCTGAAGAATCCCGATCCCCGCTGTTTGAGACATCATTCATTGATGAAGAGCAAGCGCTGAGTACAAGAAACATCGTTAGCAAAACAAATGTAATCCAGCCAAATCTTTTTCTTTGTCTAACAGCCTTGTTGAGAGAATGACCCAATTTCATTCCTTCAGCCCCTTTTATTTATGTTTCCTAATCTGACGATTATTGGAAGAGGAATGTTGCATTAATAAGCCAGTAACATTACAATCGGTAACAGACATGCTGCGAGTCCCATGATCGACTGCATGAAGCAATTATTCAGGAGGACTTCACCTTGGAAACATTCGAATTAATCGCGTTTGAAATGACATATCAGCAAAGGACGGTTCAGCTTTCTTTTACTTCCGCCAAGCTGGTTCGAGTTACAGAGTATGGAGATCGACTGTGGTATGTCGATATAAATGGCGTAGGTGATCGTGAGCTATTAGCTTGGTTTGGCAGAAATGAGGACATTGGAATCGAGCTTATTGCTGTCGCTAGCAGCGGTCAAACCTTCCGTGGCAAAGGGTATTTCCATCCCAATGAGCCTCATCAAGCCGCTGCCGTTCGAGGAGATGGCGAGCTGCTTGAGCAATAATCTACAAAAAAAAGAAGCTATGATAAGTCATGTTGGTGACTTACCTTAGCTTCTTTTGATTTATTATTATTTGCCGTGAGCAACTTCAGGCGTTGTAAGGCGGTCATAAAACTCTACGCCTTTATCTTTGTCTGCTGAATCACGAATCGCCATAGCGGAACGTGGATGCTCATCCAAGATACCTGTGATCATGTAAGGAATGATATAACCCCACTCTTCCTTCTCGCGAAGCGGTACCATGTACTTCTCGATCATATCGAGTACAGGACGGATGTTGTATTTCGTGTTTTGAAGCTCAGATACGAGCAGCTCCGTGTTGCAGTTACCTGCAGCTCGGCCCATGCCATATACAGATGCATCAAGCAGCTCTACACCATGTTCAGCTGCAAGCAGCGTGTTAGCGAATGCAAGCTGTAGATTGTTGTGTGCGTGAACGCCTAGGCGTTTGTTAGGCAAGTGCTGACGGAACTTGTCAACAAGGTAGCTCATATCGTTAGGCTTCAAGCTGCCGTAAGAGTCAACCACGTATACGACATCAACAACACTCTCGTTGATAAGCTGGAACGCTTCAATAAGTTGGTTCTCCATCACGTTCGATAGAGCCATAATGTTAATTGTCGTTTCGTATCCACGATCGTGGAATACTTTAACAAGCTCAAGCGCTTTGTCTACATCTTGGATGTAGCAAGCAACGCGAATCAGATCAAGCATGCTCTCGCTGCGCGGCAAAATATCGTTCTCGTCAACACGACCGATATCAACAAGTGCGGAAAGCTTCGTATTGCCTTTGTTAGGGATGACTTTTTTCAAGAAATCATCATTTAGAAAACGCCAAGGGCCTGCATTTTCAGCACCCTTAAGCAGTTTTGGAGAGTTTTTGTAGCCGATTTCCATATAATCGACGCCGGCTTCGTTCAAGCTTTGGTACAAATGCTGAACAAACTCGACACTAAAATCCCAATTATTTACGAGTCCGCCATCGCGGATCGTGCAGTCAACAATTTTACAATGGCTTGTTTTTGATTGCATGCTATGTTACTCCTTTAATGTGAACATGAGTTCATTTTATCTCATCATACTTGAAAAGAATGAGGAACGCAAAATAATTTTGTCGTTTTATGGTTGATTTAGAAGCATTTTTGTCTACTCTGCAAACACTTTCCAAAACTGCGATTTGGCTTTTACTCTGTCTATTATGACCATTGTTCAAACAAAAAAGCCGTCTCAACGATTTAACGTAGAAACCGGCTTCCTTTACTGCTTTTACAAAAAAAAATTATTTAACCAGCGTATGAGGCTCTTGTCCGTAATGACCCGATCGCTTCATTTTTGTTTGTATATATTTTTCATTATAAGTGGAGGAATTGCCCCATAATGGCACTCTTCCCGCCACGTTCATGCCCGATTTACGCAGTGCATCCACTTTCCGCGGATTATTGGTAATAATCGATACTGGCAGCTTCCGAAGCAGCTTAAGCACTGCAATCGCATCGCTGTAATCACGCGCATCGTCTGCGAAACCCAGCTCTGTATTCGCGTCAACCGTATCAAGTCCATCCTCCTGAAGTAAGTAGGCAATCGCTTTACTGAACAAACCGATTCCACGACCCTCGTGATTCGCTAAATAAAAGAGCGCCCCCGTGCCGTGCTCCGTAATGATGCGCATCGATTGTTTCAACTGAAAGCCGCAATCACATCTTGCGCTTCCGAAGATATCCCCTGTATGGCAGATGCTGTGCATCCGAATAAGCGCATCTTCACTATTTTCAAAATCACCATATACAAGAACACTGGATTGTTGAAGATCCGCATACGAGAATCGATTTAAATCTTCAACGAGCTGCTCAGGAGACAACTCCTCGCCTGCTTCTTTGCGAAGCCAGCTATACCAATGAAATATCTTGGTTTCTCCGTCGAGCTCGACGGGCAGCTTAACGGGGCCGATCACATAAATATCATCATTACCGCTTTGCGTACGTTTTAGTTTATTTTTAATAAGTGCTGCTATATTAGGTTTAATCATGCTTGTTCACCTTCTCTATAAGTATAAGCAATTAAAATTGCATGCATAAGTAGCTGAGCGTACCGAATTCATAACTTCGATAAATAACCTTTGGAGATGTATCTGGACTGCCGCTTCCTAAAGCTATATATAAAGGCACAAAGTGTTCCGCGCGTGGTACTGCCATTTTAGCATGCGGAGCAAGTTGTTCATACTGAAATAGCGAATTTTTATCCTTATTATTCATTTTCTCTATTAACCAATCATCGAATTGGACAGCCCAGCTCTCCGGCTCCTTCTGTCCCCAGTTTACCGCCCTAAGATTATGAACGGTAACGCCACTGCCAATCAGCAAAATATTTTGTGAGCTCAAGCTGCGCAGCGCCTCGCCAATTCGGAACTGCTCCTCCGCAGCACGATATGGATTTACAGAAATCTGCACGACTGGAATATCTGCTTTCGGGAACATATGCTTCAACATCGTCCACGAGCCGTGATCCAGCCCTCGTTCTTTATCATATGCTACTGGAATATTATTTTCGCTCAGCAAATGGCCAACATGCTCAGCGATCCTTACGGACCCTTTAGCAGCATATTTAATTTGATAGAGCTCATCGGGAAAGCCATAAAAGTCATAAATCGTTTCATATTCATCATCTTTAGATGATATCGTAACGGTATCCGTCTCCCAATGCGCGGTGAAAATAACGATAGCATCTGGCTTCAGATTCGCTCCCGTTTGCTTTAGAAATTCACTATATTCATTTTGCTCGACAGCGAGCATCGGTGATCCATGCGCTAAAAATAAGGGATTCATAGGGGTGCCTCCTTTATTCCACTTACTATTTGTAACTAATTATAATTTTATAACTAAAGATAGTCAAGTAATTAACAATATTCAGGTGTGCTTGTATAAATAAGATATTGGAGTTATACTTATTAGAAGTAAAAAGAGGTGATACGCATGGATCAATCTAACCTTTGTCCCCGTTTTCAGAAGGGAATGGAACTCATAAGCAAACGTTGGACCGGCCTTATCATATTCCAGCTTTTGTCGGGCCCGCAGCGTTTCAGCGCCGTTCAGTCCGCCCTGCCGATCAGTGGCAGACTGCTGTCCGAACGATTCAAAGAGCTCGAGAATGAAGGTATTGTCGACAGACATGTTTACCCCGAAATACCCGTTCGAATAGAATATTCATTAACGGAAAAGGGCCGCGCTCTTGAGCCGATTATCCGTGAAATAGTCGTGTGGTCTCAAGACTGGATAGAACCAATGACACAAGCCTAATCAACCCTACACTGCATAAAAGGGATGATCTGGTCAGCGACAATAAGCGCTGACTAGATCATCCCTTTTTTTAATGTTTATCTGTCATTCGATTCGCTACAATGAGCATATCAATATGGCGGCCTGCTTGCAGAAGTTCACGCACAATATTACCGCGAAAGCTTGCATACCACGCCTTTCTACAAGGCTGCCCGATGATAAGCTGTGTAGCTTTGGCGCGATTGGCCGCCGTCAGAAGAGTACCTGCGATATGATCTCCGCTCTCGGCTTTGGACATTTCGAACACACCGCCCAGCCTCTCGGTCAGCTTCATTAATCCATCACGTTTGGCTAATGCTTCATCTGTCCAAGGAGAACCAGCTTGCACATGATGTACATGCCACTGAGCCTTTAGCCGATAAGCGATTCGGAAACCTCTGCGTATAAGCCGCTCTGCGTCGGCAAGAATATCTATGCCAACAAAGATTACTTCTCTTCTGCGCAAAGTTCCGCGCAGCGTCTGATTGCGATCCCACGATTCAAGGCGCTCATCCACGTCATCAGCAAGCTCGCGAAGAGCAAGCTCACGCAGTGCAATTAAATTGCCAGTCGTGAAAAAAGCACCGAGCGCTTGCTCCACTTTGGCCTTGGCGTAAATTTTCCCATCTCTCATACGCTGCTGCAGCATTTGCGGCGTCACGTCAATCAGCTCCACTTGATCTGCCAGCCGTATGATCGCATCGGGTACCGTTTCTCTTACTCGAACACCAGTTACCTGCTCAATGGCATCATTTAAGCTTTCAATATGCTGCACATTCATCGTGGAAATAACCGATATGCCTTTTTCGAGCAGATGAATGACATCCTCATAACGTTTTTTCCTTATACTGCCCGGTACATTCGTATGGGCTAACTCATCCACCAGCACAACATCTGGATTTCTGCGAACAATCGCTTCAACATCCATTTCTTCCAGCTGCGTCCCGCGATATTGAATCGTCTGCCGCTCAATGATGGGCAAATCTCCAATTTGCTTCAACGTTTCCTCACGTCCATGCGTTTCTACTAAGCCAATAACAACATCTATTCCTTTGAGAAACATCATGTTTGCTTCAGCGAGCATTCGATACGTTTTCCCTACGCCTGGCGCTGCCCCGATGTATAGATTAAAGTTGCCTCTGCGGATCGATTCCATTTGCTGCTCTCGCTCATCCTGGCTGAACCTCCGAAACAAGGCTTTCCGCGAATCACTTCTTTGCTTCACCGGCAAAATCCGCTCGCCTTCATGTTCCGACCGATCTGCCATCAGAAATAAATCCATCTGTTTGAGTCTGCGAAGCACACTGTCGACGATCGAGCCTTGCTTTATCTGCTGCCATCTGCTCTGCTTGGAATGGCCCATAACGATGCGAGTAACCTGATGCTCCTCTGCATACCGCACTAGCGCTGAAGGAAAACGACGACGACGGGGTAACGACATCTCCTCGAACATGCCTCCTACTTTAACCGTGAGCTTTTTAATAGAAGCTTTAAAGGCCTGTTCTTCCTTGGACAGCTTTTTTTGCGGATCTATAAAAGAGACCACCACGACATCTCCATTAAGCCTGCGGGCAATTTGCTGTCCTCTTCTTACATATAAAGAGCCATTCCAATGATATTGAGCAGTCACCAGAATGCGCTCGGAAGCGCCTGACGGACCTGTCAGTCCCAGCTCCTCCCGATGCTTCTCTAGCGACTCGTTGACTCCTTCCGCTACAAGGCGCAGGGACAGCTCGCGCAGCACCGCGAGATTACCGCGCAGCGCAATTGCTGGATCAGGCTGAACACCTAAGGTGCCATCTTCAAACCGCTTAAGCATCGTTTCTGGCGATACATCGATCAGCCTAACCTCATCGGCAAGCTCAAGCGTATGAGCAGGTACAGTGCAGGAGGGACGAATACCCGTCCATTTGAGAGCCGCCTGATCCACGCCCTCCAGCTCATATACATTGATCGTCGTAATGACGCTAATACCTTTGCCAAGGAGAAATATGACATCTTCAAACCGCGTCTGAAACCTCGCATCTTCTCGATTACGATGGGCGAGTCCGTCAATGAGCAGCACCTCGGCGTTTCTCTCTACCAAAGCATCCAGATCAAGATCCTTCTGCTCTGCACCCTCCTTCCACCAATGGATGCTGGGCACACGCTCAAAGGGTTCGATCAATTCAATCGTTTCCGGACTCTGCAGCCTTGGAACCGCGCAAAGGACAACATCAATACCATCACGCTTCAGCTCTGTTCCTTCTCGCAGCATATGATACGTTTTACCCGAACCGCTCACTGCGCCTATTAGTATTTTCAGTCGTCCTTGATGCAGCTTAGCTATGGAGAGCAGCAGCTCCTCTGGCGTTTTCTTTTTCAGCGGAGCCATATGGCTATTCCCCCAACATTTTAGACAATGCGATATTCAGCTTCAATACATTAACCCGTTCGTCACCAAAAACGCCTAAATCGCGGCCTTCCGTATTTGCTTTAACCAATTCCTCAAGCTCTGCTGGAGAAACGCCGGACAGCTTGCTAATTCTTGCAATCTGTACTACAGCCGACTGCGGTGTGATATGCGGATCAAGACCTGAACCTGAGTTGGTAATTAAGGCGATCGGCAGCTGTGCAACCGGTACATCAGGGTTCTGCACGTTCCATGCCTCTATGGAAGCCTTTGTTCTTTCAATTAAAGCTGGATTGGACGGTCCAAAATTGTTAGAGCCGGAACTAGCAGCATTATAGTCAATGCTTGATACACGTCCTTGAAACCATTTAGGATCAATAAAGCTCTGGCCGATCAACTCTGATCCCACAACTTGGCCAGAGCTATCTTTTATCAGGCTGCCATTCGCTTGCCTCGGGAACAGCAGCTGAGCTGCTCCCGTGCTTGCAAGCGGGTAAATAATTCCGCAAATAATCATAAATATTAAGCTGATTCGTAAAGGTATCATTAACGAAGATAATTGGAATCGTGAAGCGTTTTTCGTTTGATCGTTCATATGGTAGGCCTTCTTTCGTGAATAGTTATATTAAATCCATAAATGTACGGCAAAGTCGATGAGTTTAATACCAACAAACGGAACGATGACACCACCAAGACCATAAATGAATACGTTGCGGCTAAGCAATTTGGCACCGCTCATCGGTTTGTAAGCTACGCCTTTGATTGCAAGCGGTATGAGCAGCGGAATAATAATCGCGTTAAAAATAAGCGCCGATAGTATAGCAGACAATGGAGAGCCTAAATTCATTATATTAAGGACGCCCATCTCTGGGATCGCAAGCATGAACATCGCAGGAATGATAGCAAAATATTTAGCGATATCATTTGCGATACTAAATGTAGTCAGTGCTCCTCTTGTCATAAGAAGTTGCTTGCCAATTGCGATTACTTCTATGATTTTGGACGGATCCGAATCCAAGTCAACCATATTGGCTGCTTCTTTAGCGGCAATCGTCCCGCTGTTCATTGCAAGCCCAACATCCGCCTGGGCAAGTGCAGGAGCATCATTCGTGCCATCTCCTGTCATCGCAACCATTTTTCCCTCAGCTTGTTCACGGCGTATAACAGCTATTTTATCTTCAGGCCTGCTCTCCGCAATAAAATCGTCGACACCCGCCTCATGAGCAATTGTTGCTGCCGTAAGCGGATTGTCCCCCGTACACATAATCGTTTTGATGCCCATCTCACGCAGCTGATCAAATCTTTCCTTCATTCCTGGTTTGACGGTATCTTTCAGATAGATAACGCCAAAGATTTCGTTATCGACAGCTACAGCGAGCGGCGTACCGCCTAATGTAGCAATTGTATTTGAAATATTTTCTAAGTCGGACGGGATTGTGCCTCCCTGTGCTGCCACCCACTTGCGAACCGCATCGACAGAGCCCTTCCGAACTCGGCGGCCCTTTGCCAGATCAATACCACTCATTCGCGTCTCTGCTTTGAATTCGATAAATTCGCCGCCTTCGGCAAGTGACGCATCATAGCTTAAGCCTTGCTTCTTCATCCATTCAAGCACAGACCGGCCTTCAGGTGTTTCATCTTTAAGTGAGCTAATAGCTGCCCAACCCGATAAAGTCTGAAGGTTACTGCCTCCGACTGGCACAATCTCGCTTGCCATCCGGTTTCCGAAAGTTATCGTTCCTGTTTTATCCAAAATCATTGTATTAATGTCGCCCGCTGCCTCAACAGCCTTGCCCGACATTGCCAGCACATTAAACTGGGTAACTCTGTCCATCCCAGCAATACCGATTGCTGATAATAGCCCGCCGATGGTCGTCGGAATTAGACATACTAGCAACGCGATTAATACTGGAATTTCTAAATGGATATCCAAGTAATTAGCGATAGGAGCCAGAGTAACAACAACGATCAAAAATATAATGGTTAAGCTAGTCAAAAGTGTATTGAGCGCTATTTCATTAGGCGTCTTTTGACGCTTAGCCCCTTCAACGAGCGCAATCATACGATCGATGAATGACTCTCCTGGGTCACTCGTCATGCGCACCTTAATTTTGTCACTCACAACCCTTGTGCCGCCTGTTACAGAGCTAAAATCTCCCCCAGCTTCTTTAATGACCGGAGCCGATTCACCCGTTATAGCTGATTCATCTACTGAAGCCAGCCCTTCAATGACCTCGCCATCACCAGGAATCATCTCGCCTTGGGAGACGATGAAAATATCGCCTTTACGGAGCTCTGTTGACGATACAACGACAATAGCGCTGCCTACCAGCTTGTTCGCGCTCATATCTTGCTTTGATTTTTTGAGTGAATTGGCTTGCGCCTTGCCTCGGCCTTCTGCAATGGCTTCAGCAAAGTTTGCGAACAGCAGTGTTAAGAGCAAGATGACAAACACGGTAATATTAAAGCCTATGCGCTCTTGCGAATCAAAGTACTGAGGGAATATAGTCATTAGCAGTACGATAACCGTGCCCACCTCGACAACAAACATGACAGGGTTTTTCATCATAACTACTGGATTTAATTTAACAAAGCTATCGATTACAGCATGTTTTACCGCATCTGCCGACAGCAGTTTATTCGTCTTATTTCTACTCATTATCGTTCACCTCATCCGTTAGCGGAGTGTCAAATATTCTGCAACTGGTCCAAGCACGATGACTGGCAAGAAGGTTAAAGCGCCAATCAAAAGAACGGTACCGATTAATAATCCTGTGAAAAGCCCATTATCTGTACGGAACGTACCGATCGTTTCCGGAACAGGTTGCTTGCGTACAAGAGATCCTGCAACCGCCAGCATCGCAATCATCGAAATATAGCGACCGAGAAGCATGACAAGTCCCGTGCTTATATTCCAGAAAGGCGTATTGTCGCCTAATCCCTCAAAGCCGGAGCCATTATTCGCTGCTGACGACGTATATTCGTAAAGCACCTGACTTATACCGTGGAAGCCTGGATTCGTTATCACGCCGTGACCCAAATCTGTCAAAAAAGCGATGGCGGTGGGCACTAATATAATGAAAGGATGAACCAGTATCGCTATCGCTATGAGTTTCATTTCTCGCGGCTCTACTTTTCGTCCAAGAAACTCTGGCGTTCGTCCAACCATCAGACCGCATATAAACACAGCCAGAATGGCGTACATGAGCATATTGATAAGCCCTACTCCCTTGCCTCCAAAAACGACATTAAGCATCATTTCTGCGAGTGGAACCAAGCCGCCGAGCGGCGTAAGCGTATCATGCATATTGTTGACGGTACCCGTCGTCGCTGCAGCTGTCACTGTTGTGAACAATGCCGATTGCGCGATGCCGAACCTTACTTCCTTGCCCTCCATGCTTCCTTGCGTAGCATCGATGCCTAAAGCGCTCATTGCGGGATTTCCTGTTTTCTCAGATGTGTAAGCAAGACTTAGAAACACAAGAAATAGACACATCATTGCTGAGAATACAACCCAGCCTTGCTTTTTATTTTTAGCAAAAAGACCAAATGCATAAGGCAGCGAGGCCGGAAGCGCCCACATGGACAAGATTTCAATGACATTCGTCAACGGATTCGGATTCTCAAATGGATGAGCCGAGTTGACTCCAAAAAATCCACCGCCGTTTGTCCCCAAATGTTTGATTGATTCAAGTGAAGCTACTGGACCAATGGCAATTTGCTGCATCGCACCCTCAAGCGTCTTTATTGTAAATGTCGGATCAAGCGTTTGCGGCACTTGAAGCGCAACTAGCACAAGTGTGATGATAAAGGAAATGGGAAGAAATATTCTCGTATGCGCCTTGACGAAATCTTCAAAGAAGTTACCGATCGTATTTCCTTTGCTCGTAATTCCACGGACAAATGCAATGGCAACCGAGAAGCCCGTCGCCGCTGATGTGAACATCATCATCATGATGACAGCCATTTGCGAGAAATACGATAAGGCGCTTTCGCCGCTGTAATGCTGGAGATTCGTATTTGTTATAAAGCTGATTACTGTATTGAAAGTGAGTGTAGGTTCCATGGCTGCCATACCATTTGGATTAAACGGCAGCGCATTTTGCAACCGCAATATCACATAGCTGAAAGCTACTAAAATCAGATTTGTTGCGACAAAGCTGAGCGCGTATATTTTCCAGCTCATGCCCTCTCGTTTTTTAAGACCGATTAGCTTAAATATGAGCCGCTCCGGTCCGCCGAATACTTTATCTAAACGATTGTGTTCATTTGAGAACACATGATAGACATAAGTGCCTAACGGCTTTACGAGCAGCATAAGAATTGCAATGACGATAAGCAATTGTAAAATATCCATCTTGTAAATCCCCCTTTTTTAAAACTTCTCCGGATGAATTAAGGCATAAATCAGATAAACGAAAACAAATACGGCCACTATCGATATGACAGTCATTCGCCCTCGCCCCCTGTTTTCTCGATTACGCTGGCACACCAAGTTAAAAATCCGTAAAATAAACCGAAACAAGCCAGCAACGCGCCGATCATATAAAAATCCTGCATGTAAACCCCTCCTGCATCATTTGTTGCTTAATAGAAAACCGACTTCACCGGTATGAGAGAAAATGATATGGTCCGCACCGAGTCCCTTGTAAATAGCTCTTGGATTCCACTGCTGTGTGATGACGTAAATGGACTTTGAAGTCCAAGCTCTGCAGCATTGTACAAATCGGCAGCTAAGCGCAAGGCTGCTCTCGAATATGAATACCTCACGAATGTCCAAAAATGGAGGATTCCAACTTTTACGATCATTAGTATTGACGTACATGACATGGTTGATTCCCTGCTTGCGGAGCTGTTTTTCCTCCTGCTTGCTATTTGTCAGTACGATAAAATTTAATTGATGAAACTGCAAAGTTCGAATAAAGGATTGGCCAGCCTCGTTTAGACCAGCAACGATAATATACTCTTCCTGCAATCTGTTTCTCCTCCATATGGTAAAAAAGGCAACAAAAAAGAAGCCTTGGGATAAGAGGAACTTTTCCCGCGGCTTCTTTGCCCGCAGCAGAATAAGCCGCAGGAAGCACGATGGCTGTTGCCTCTCTCGAGTACGCTTACGAGGTTAGCTGTCGGATTCGGGCCTTGAGAGTTGCCCTACGCTTGTTAATGACAAGCGATTCACCCCATGAACGAAAGCGTGTTTGCACACGAATCGTTCGTTGGTTCCCCCGTTCCTGCTGCTGCAGGACTCAGCGTTATCTTACATTTTGTAGCAAATAACTCTTTTTTAGGCGCAAAAAACCACAGAGGTCTATGACACTCTGCGGTCGAGGTTAATCGATCACAAGCTTCATCATTCCTCTCCAGGTCCACGCTTACGAGGTTAGCTGTCGGATTCGGGCGGTGAGAGTCGCCCTACTTTGACCGGTATCCATGGCACCTGTCAAAGATTCACCCCTGCTCTGCGTTTGTCCGACTCTCACATCGAACATGCGCTTCGCGTCATTATTGGTTCCCCCGCTTCCGCTTTCACGGAAACTCAGCGATCAGTAAATCGAAACTTATTTATAAATCCTGTATCGAATATTACTCCTCGCTATAAATACTGTAAAGGCAGTCTGCTACCTAATTTAGCCAGTTTCAGGCTTGCAGGACGACTCGTAACGCTTACATTCATTCCGATCTCTCGATTCCTCACTATTTCTCGATTTTACTCATCTTTTCAAAAATACCATTACTCTCCCCTATACCGTTTTTTAGCGTGAATAATCAGATTTCTCTATAATCGAGTATCGCAGAGAATGAATGAGATTTTCGAAGAATAAACCTTTTTTTGCTGACATAACGAATGGATTTCTTTTAAAATGGCAGATGGTTGCCTTATCACGATATACCACAGTTTTACAATTATGCTTTTCGGGTTTACCATAGACGGCAAGCCAATGTGGCTAACGATTATCGGTGAATTATTCAAATCGAGGAGAGATCTCATTGATGTCCACACCAATTGAAGTACCCTTACCAAGCTTAGAAAATCATCCTGCTGCCCTTTTTCAAATAAAACGAATTCAAATGTTTGTGCTGCCGGCTTCAATGCTTGACTTGAATGGTTACCGTGTTTGTCTCCGCCTCTCAACTGCTCGAGGTCACGGCTGGAGTGAGCTATTTATTAAAAAATCCGAGAAGCCTGGCGACTGGATCAGATGGAGCAGTATGCTGCTGAGGTTTATCGGCACACTTCCTCATACGGCTCCTTTTGCCTTTAAATCAGATCCATTGATGAAGGACGAGCGTATATATCATTTGTTTGCAGCAGCCGCTTTGCACATAGAACACGATCCTTACTCTCATCCAAACAGCGAATATGACCGAGAAGAGAATGCTTTATTTAAACATGCTATCTCGTATATATCGTTATTTTGAGGCCATTTGATTTACAGATACGCGATTGAAGGGTATAATTAAGAGTAAACTATTCACGCTGAATTTTTCGAATGAAAAAGCGGGGGAACCATCGCGATCGATTTGAATCGATTCGCAAGGGGTGAATCCAGGGATTTGTAACCCTGGTAGGGCATTCTCTCTAGCCCGAATCCGACAGCTAACCTCGTAAGCGAACAAAGGAGAGATTTAATAATGTTGACAAATTGTGCACGCAATCTGCATCTTTTTACGGAACAGACCCCTTATTTATCCGTCACACGAATCGAGCTATTCGTCATTCCTGCTCTTGCCGTCGATTCTGCAGGCCATCGCGTATGTCTTCGTTTAACTAGCAATCAAGGCTTCGGCTGGAGTGAACTATTTGCCAGTGACACAGAAGATTCAATTGACTTGGAGCGATGGAGCGATCTGCTTCAGTCCTTTATCGGTAGCATCCCACTTCCACCTCTTAACCAGTATCACTACGACAAAACGGATCAGGACGGGCGCGTTCTCGACTTATTCGTCGCCGCCGTCAAGCATGTCCTAGCTCAATCCGCCGATGCAACCCCGTACAGCAACGACCATGAAGAGTCTGTTTTACGTCAACGTTCTGTCTCCTACATCTCTTTGGATTAAATGAGAACATAAAAAAAAAAGGCAGTCCAGAACAGATAACCTAGTTCTGGACTGTCTTATTGTATTTTAAAAAGATAAATATGATCCAGTGCTGCAAGGGAAAAGCCTCATTAATTTTTCTCTGCCTACCTAACCAACCAACCGCCGTCAACAGCCAATATGTGGCCATTCATATAATCAGAGGCTGATGAAGCTAGGAACACCGCTGGTCCAATCAAATCCTGCGACGTTCCCCAGCGTCCCGCTGGAATACGCTGCAAAATTTGAGCACTGCGAACCGGATCCTCACGCAGCGCTTCTGTGTTATCTGTACTCATGTAGCCTGGGGCGATAGCATTTACTTGCAAGCCTTTGGCAGCCCATTCACTCGCAAGCGCTTTGGTAAGTCCGGCTACAGCATGTTTGCTTGATGTATAGCCAGGAACGTTAATCCCGCCTTGGAAGGTTAACATCGATGCAATGTTAATAATTTTGCCCGAGCCCTGTTCAATCATATGCTTCCCAGCCAGCTGGGAGAGGAGAAATACAGAATTCAAATTAACGTCGAGTACATCCTGCCAGTCCTCATAACTGTGCTCTGCAGCTGGAGTGCGGCGAATGATGCCAGCGTTGTTGACCAAAATATCAATGCGTCCCAGTTCATCTACTGTACGATCAATGATACCAGCAAGCTTCGTCCGGTCAGCAATGTCCGTCTGAATCGTAATTGCTTTGCGTCCAAGCTCTCTGATAGCTGCTGCCGTTTTATCGGCAGGCGTTTGGTTCGTGACAAGCGCAATGTCCGCACCCGCTCGTGCTAGTCCAAGCGCAATCGCTTCCCCAAGGCCGCGTCCTGCACCTGTAACGACAGCTGTTTTTCCCGTCAAATCAAACAAACTCATAAGCTCAGCTCCTTCCTCTTGCACGCTTCCCGTTCTCCGAAAGCGCTGCTTTCATCATCTTTATATTTTGCGACTCATACCGAGCCGCTACGTCCGAATCTATGCCTTCGTCTGTAATGATATAGTCAATTTCATCCAAGCCGGCAAACGTAATTAATGCACCCTTATCGAACTTGCTGTGATCAGCCAGGCAGTAGACCACCTTGGCATTGTCCATATAAAGTTTCTTCAGCTTCGTCAACTCTTCTGTGAATATGGTAAGTCCATATTCCATATGAATGCCGGTCGTGGACAGAAACAACTTATGGACATTCAATCGTTTAATCCACTCCTGAGATTCTGCGCCGATAAGTAAATTATTATGTCGGTAGCCACCGGGAATAACGAGCCTTACCTGATCCTTCGCAGTTAACTCACGAATGATAAGCAGATCGTTCGTAAGCACCGTAACAGGTATGTTTGGCAGTCGCTTAGCCATTTCCAGCGTTGTACTGCCCGCATCAAGCGCAATGATATCATTAGGCTCAATACAGGAAAGCGCTATTGTGGCAATCGCCGCTTTCTCCCGTTGATGCTTGCTATTTGGGAATTGCAGCGGGAAGAGGCTATCCTCGCCTCCCTGCTCAAGCACGGCTCCGCCATGGATCCGTTTCAGCAAACCCTTCTCTTCCAGCTTCTCTAGGTCTTCACGAACCGTTTTCTCAGTTACTTGAAACAGCTCGCTTAGCTCGGAAACTTTAACCGCGCCAAGCTGCTCCAATTTATCTATAATCTTACGATGCCGTTCGGCAGCAAGCATAGTGCACCCCCTGTAGCGAATGTTTCTATTTTAGCTCGCTTGCAGGTACGGCGTCCATATCTGTAAATGTATAGTTCTCGCCTGCCATTGACCAGCAGAATGTATAATTGCTTGTGCCAACACCGGAGTGGATCGACCACGGCGGTGAAAGAATCGCTTGCTCGTTCCCGACAACAAGATGTCTTGTTTGCGAAGGCTCACCCATCATATGGAATACACGTGCATCAGCATTCATGTCGAAGTACAAATATGCTTCCATGCGGCGGTCGTGGACATGCGAAGGCATCGTGTTCCAGACGCTGCCCGTTTTCAAGCTAGTTACGCCAAGCATAAGCTGACAGCTTTGAATGCCATCTGCATGGATATATTTATAAAGGATACGTTCGTTGGAAGTCTCCTGCGAGCCAAGATGCGTTGGATTCGCTTCCTCCATCGTCATCTTGCGTGTTGCAATCTCAGCATGCGCAAGCGCGGAACAAAAGTATAACTTTGCAGGGTTTGCTTTATCGACACTTGAAAGCAGCACTTGACGTTTTCCTTTGCCTACATAAAGCACGTCAAGCTTATTTAACTCGTACACTTCCCCATCAACGGAAATCGAGGCAGGGCCGCCAATATTCAAGAAACCAACCTCACGGCGCTCCAAGAAATATTCGGTTTTTAGCGTAGCCGCATCCGCAAGCTCTAGAGTCTCGTTCACGGGTAATGCTCCGCCTACAACCATTCTGTCATAATGCGTATATGTCATCTTTAATTGATCTTGCTCAAACAGACTTTCAATCAAAAACTCGCTGCGCAGACGTTCCGTATCATATTGCTTCACATCAGTAGGGTTTGTAGTATGACGTACTTCCATTGGATAAAAGCCTCCTAAAAGTTTTTAGCGTAAAACTCGACTCGCAAGATTACGCTTATGTTTGTTATTGTTCGTTTTTATATTAACACACATTTACGAACATAAAAAGAACATTTTAAACATTGTGTTATGGCAGGCTATTCCATCTTGTGAGAAGATTGTACAACAAAAAAAGACCTCCGTACGTATCAACTACGAAGAGGTCATTTGTTTTTTTAAGGTCATTTAATGGAGTTTCCAGCGACGATAGGCATAAAGAGATACAATCAGAAACAGTCCGTATACCAGAACCGTAACGAATAGATTTCTAGGGTCTGTCATAAGCGTATCGCCTATCATGGCGAACAACAGCATCGCCGGGATTTTGCCGATCGATGAGGCGACTGCGTAAACGGTAAAGGAAACACGGCTTAGCGCCGAATACATGTTGACTGCAATGGATGGAATGAATGGAATGAATCGAGCGAACATTATCGTCAGAAAAGCGTTCCGCTCAAACATCACTGTCAACTTGTTGATGCTTGAATAGCGGCCTAGAACCTTCAACCCCCACTCTTGATAACCGTAGCGGATAAACAGAAACATAATGATCGATGCTGTCGCCGAACCTGTCCAAGTCACTGCCGCGCCGAGTACAGGACCGAGAGCAGCGCCAATAAGTCCACCGATTACCGGATACGGAATGACAGGAAATAGTGCCACCAATGTCGCCATAATGACGACCAGCAAAACATTGTCCGCTTGTTGGAACCACGTCATTATCGCATCACCGTAACGGTATATGAGAAAAGCAATACTGGCATATAATACGGCTAAGCCTGTTTTTTTGAGCATAGAGATACCCCTGAGTAGTAGTGATCTCCAGCTTATCATTATTGAAGGTAAATACGTCCAAAACATTGTGTCGAATTTGAGATCTCCATTGTTTACGTTTCATCACTTGTCCTATCCACCGACGATTCCATCGTCCAAACGCTGTCTAGCAGCTGCACGCGCGACAACGTTTGCCCCGCATTGCCGTATAAGTAATACAACAGTGCATGCTCCTTCGGAAGCAGCACAATCTTCTAGCCTTTCCATGTAACGGTATAGGAACCCGCATCCCATTCCATAGGTCTCAACCTCTATTCTTTTGTGCTGCTGTGCTGCGCGCTGCGACCTCAAAAAAGTAGGATAGACGATAGAATGCGTGCATCCGGGTTAGCTACCATATAGATAGATTGATGAAGCAGCTGCCCTCATTTACATTGCACTTTGTGCAATATATTCCTCATTAGAAAGTGGTTCTCATTGCTTCGTTGCAGTTTATGCAGCAGAAACCACCATTTTCAGCTAGCTAAACATACTTTAGGCCTTTTCTATTGCATTTCTGCAATGTAGCTCTGCTATCCGAGTGTCATGATAGGTATCTAGTGTAGTTTGTGCAATGTAGCGGAGTTGAGCTACAACATCCAATGAAACCAGCGGCCATGACCATCTGTTTCCGCTACTGTTTCCTTATATTCCTTGCCATCCAAATAATAATCAAGGTGAAGATTCGAATCCCACATATTATTGTATAGGTGAAAAATATCTCTTTCTTGCCCTATTTTCTTAATACGATCTGTTAATTCAACTTTGTCTTCATGGGTCATTTGATTAGCTACATGTGTGTGAAAAACACCAATGACACCATCCTCTGTTATTTTCGAAGCGATTTCAGCAAGTCGTTTCACACCATTCCCCTGAATGAGCTCTATAGATTGCCCTCTTAAACAAGCCCCCGCTTTTTCAAAATTCACAATCCGCTCGTTATGTTCAGGCCATATCAACGATTTTAGCCACAGATTATCCTCTGGGTCTTCTAGATTGTTGACGTGTAAGTCTATTCCAATCCTTGCGATCACTGGCGGACTATGCTTAAGGAGATACGGCCGAATGTCACCGTGAACTTTCGAGTGAAGCACCAGTTCAGCATCTATATTTCCATATCTTTCACTTGTGTTATATTGATAACCATACTTATCCCAAATAAGCTGCAGTCCCGCACTTGTTCCTATTTCGATTAATGCCAATGGTTTTTTTATTTTTTCATACATAGAGCAAAAAGCTGGATATAAGTAGGCACATCGTCTAACCTCGTTCGTCTGTACAAGCTTGCTTTGGACAATTGGAATAATCTCATTGTTATGCTGAAGACAAAAAAGTCTGAAATAGGGGAATGCCGCTTCAGCCTCCCTCGGATGGTCAACCAAACTTCCGTAAAACTCTTGCAATTCGTGGTCAGTCCCTTTTAGTAATAAGTAGTGAACCGCAGCGAAAAAAAGATTTGGGACAGGCTGACCTTCTCCACAATAAGATGCGATATGAAGCAATTCATCATCAGCAGCAATAGCTAATGACAGCTGTTCATATAAGCGGCTTGAGCCTTTGCATTCCGTTGCGAACACCTTGAACCGCTCAGATAATAAATTGTTCATCAATGCCACCCCTTCATTTTCCCACTTAATGGCATTGTATCACTACTTGAGATAAAAAATATTTCAATGATTTTATTAACTATATAAAAATCACTTATCGATCGTGAGAAGGTCTATTTAGAATGAAAACAACTATTTCCCTAAAAACCCGCCTTCAGATTTTATTACTTGCCCCGTAATCCATTGCGATTCATCACTGGCCAAGAAGCTAATCGTTTTAGCTGCATCCTCAGGCAATCCGATTCGCCCCATTGGAAACATAGGCATAAAACCTGCTTTCATATGTTCGTCCATCCAACCTGAATCCGTGGGACCTGGATCGAACCCATTCACCGTAATTTGGAGAGGTGCCAAACCTACAGAGAGCGGCTCGATTAACCCGATCAAAGCGCCTTTCGTTGCGATATAAGCCAAATTATTCGGATCAGGTCCTTTTGAAACCATAAATATAATTCTCCCGGGTGTCCCCTTTATTTGGTTTTTCTCAAATCTGTTCGCAAATTCTGTGCTTAGCAAAATTGGACCACGGTTATTCACAACAAAATGTTGATCGAGCATTGCTATATTCAAACTCTTATAATTGGTAGGTACGCAATAGGTTGCGTTGTTAATCAAAATAGTCGCGTAGCCTAATGACCTTTCTACTTGTTCCATGATAAGCGCAGGCGTCTCCGGGTTCGCAAAATCCGCTTCCATATGACTTGCTCTCGCGCCTAAGTCTACTAATTCCTTGCGCAGCTGCTCTGGCCAATCCTTCTCTCCGCCATTGCCTTCCTTTTCATCAAAGGTGTGCCAATGCGTAAAGAAAATGTCTGCTCCTAAGCGTGCAAGTGAACGACAAATAGCTGTTCCAATGCCCGTTGACCTGCTGGCTCCTGTAACGATTGCTATTTTATTTTTTAATGAGATCATTCGTCATTCCTCCATACGTCCACTAGATTAGCATTTAGCTTCCTATTATTTCTACTCTAATTGTCATAAACCTATAGCCTATCTATTAAAGATAATACATGTTGTTTAACCTGTTTTTTCTCCTCGTCTGAAAGGCTTCCTGATCGAAAATTTTGTAAATTATCATCAGGTACTATAATGGTTGATGGCTCGTGAAGCTCTTTTTTTAGATCATCTCCATCTTCAAACATCGTAATATTTGATTTACTGTGTGTGGAATGTACGATTTCTGAATGAAGATAGTTTCCATCCAGATCAAAATAATCCACGATCATTTTGACTTCAGATTTTATATAATTTTTATTCTCTGCCAAAGCAGTAATGGCGTTGACCTTCTTATAACCTGATAATTCATAAACTCCATCTTCGTTTTCCTCTAAAATTTCTATGCTAAAAGCCTCGATATGCTCGACCTTAACAGTGTCACCGCAAGCGCTTAACAATACAAAAAAAGCAGAGATCACAAATAATCTCATTACAATTGCTGACGAATCTAATCTTCTATTTACTTGCACAACCTCACTCCTCATCGTAATGGAATTTCAAAGCGATCAAAAACTGCAATTGCCGCCAAAAGCACAGCCATGATTAGAGAAATCCGTACCATTCCCAATAAGATACCAATACTTTATGATTGCAAACCTTTACAAATTTGTAAAGGTTTGTTCAAGTTGATGAAAAACAGCCCTTCACCGTCACACGGTAAAGAGCTGAAATATTGCACACCGCTATCTGAGGCTATTTCACCACTTTAGCAGCAAATAAGCACGTATATGCTCTTACAGACTCCAAACTAACCCTGATTCGCCTCTTTAAGAACATATATGTTCTTAAAGACCGTTATCTGATGCTGTTACACCGCTATAGCAGCA
>NZ_LGHP01000003.1:0-280130 GCF_001280845.1 Bacillus sp. FJAT-28004 | reverse complement strand
CTCTTTAAGAACATATATGTTCTTAAAGACCGTTATCTGATGCTGTTACACCGCTATAGCAGCAAATAAGCACGTATATGTTCTTACAGACTCCAGACTAACCCTGCTCCGCATCTTTAAGAACATATATGTTCTTAAACATTGTCATCTACGAGTTACTTCCCACTTTTGGAGCATATAGGAACCTATGCGTTCTTACAGCCTGCAATCCAAGCCTGCCACGCCACTTTAAGAACATATATGTTCTTAAAAACTCCAACTAGATACGAGTTACTTCCCCTGTGTCCGCCGCTTTGCTCGTCTATCAAATACAAAAACGAGGTGAAAGACTTCTCCACCTCGAGAATAAAAATCAATTAAAATATCTTCCGACCAAGCACATCTGAGATACCCGATTTCCGGTAAAAATACGTATTGATCACATCGCGCCAATGCTTGGCATGATTAGCTTGAAAGCCCAATCGCTCAGCGACATGAGCAAATCTTTCATCGTCGATCTTTCCGACCAAGCCAGCCCAGTCCCGCTGCATCTGTTCCGCTTCATTCGCACCCGTGAAATGAGTATCATAAATATGCTGAATGACCGTTTTTCCAGATTGGAGCACATGGGTGTAAGGCACATGGTGAAAAAATAGAAGCAGCTCGTCCGGGCAAGTCTCAATACAGTCGAACTGCGAGCTGTTTGGTTCATTATACTGAGCGGTATATCCAGTTCCCCTCGCCTGCGTCCGATCAACGCCGATACCGTCCCGATCTGCAAAATGATAGGTTCCCCATCTCGAATACTCGTAGCCGTCGACATCCGGACCAAAATGATGATTAGGTGTGACCATCCAGCCGACGCCAAGCGGTGCCGTATAGCTTTCATACATTGGCCACGACCTCATCAACATTCTACTAATCGTGGCTACAACCACAGGATCATTCCCGAACGTTGCTATTGTCCAATCGCAGGAAATCTCCTCGGCTGTAACATTCGGGTTCCACACCAACCGTCCAAATCCGTAAAGATTGGCTTGAGCTAAAATATGGCCCGTCCAGCTTTCTTCATTACCGATATTGGATACGGCAGCAATCCCGCTATGCTTCATGCCAAATAAAGTCCCATCCACGACTCGCTTAACTTCAGTCCCTGAACCTTCCGCATAAGTATCAAAATCCAATACCTGCTTCCATTGCGGTACGAGGTAGCACAAATGCTGCTGCTGTCCGGTATACTCTTGGGTAATTTGAAACTCCATCATCTGATTCGTTTTTTTCATTGCGCCAAACAGCGGAGAAACGGGCTCACGAACCTGAAAGTCCATGGGTCCATTCTTGATCTGCAGAAGTACATTACTCCGAAAACGACCATCTAACGGTTTAAAATGATCAAATGCCGCACGCGCACGATCTATCTTCCGATCACGCCAATCCTGCATGCAGTCATAAACGAAGCAGCGCCAGATGACGATTCCATCATGAGATGCCAGCGCATCAGCAAGCATGTTCGCTCCATCTGCATGATCACGTCCATAAGCGAAAGGGCCCGGCCGATGTTCGGAATCTGCCTTCACGACAAATCCTCCGAAATCGGGTATGAATGTGTAGATCCGCTCAGCCGTTTCTTTCCACCACTTTTGCACGCCAGCATCTAGCGGATCTGCTGTGGGCAAACCTCCATTCTGCAGAGGTGCTGCAAAGTTTACACTCAGGAACAGCGTAATGCCATATCCGCGGAAGATGTCAGCAATATACGCTACAGACGGAAGCCTTTCTTCTGTGATGAACGTAGACTCAATCTCATGAACGTTCACATTGTTGATAGAAATCGCGTTAAGACCGACCGATGCGAGCAATCGCGCATAATCGATTATTCGTTTTCGATCACTCGTTATATCCCCATTTTCATGAAAAATTGAACGTCCCGCGTATCCTCTCTCGACCGAACCGTCAGCATTATCCCACTGATTAATCATTCGAAGCAACATGGCTGGGGATTCTTTAACATTCAGCTCTTTCATGGGCTTCCTTGCGCCTAATAGACGCAGCAGATGAAAAATACCATACAAAACAGCTGCATCCGATCCTCCCGTAAGGGATAAATAGACATGATCTTCACCATATTTATACTGAAGTGTATAGGCATCTTTCCCTTGCGCCCATTTCTCCGAGTCCATGATTACGGAATCCACTTTGATGTGAAAGAAGCTGCAAGCCTCAGGCTCTGGCTTTTCCTTTACTTCTGGGGTTATTCCAATTAACGTATGAATGCCATTTTGAAACTCTTTTATTGCGGTTTCCAAAACAACAGATGTTTCACCATCAAAAACGATCTGTCCGAAAAGAGCTGAATAATCTTCTATTAATTGTCTATCCTCAATCGGCAGAGGATTCAGCCAAGCCTTATACGTATGACTATTCATTAAACAAAGTGCCTCCTTATAAGCTGACTTACGACTGTGAGGGCTGCTTAATGACGCTCCAAAACGAACCTTTAGGCTCGTGATTCTCATTAAATAGCAGCGGCCAATTTTTCCGTCCACGAACAGGAAAATCGCTCAACCACGTATAATCATCCGCTGCACCCCAGAAAGTGACGGCATCAATGTGGTCCTGATACTCCGTCAGCAGATGAAAAAAGGCTTCATATCGCTTCGCCTGCTGCTCCAGCATCTCCTCGGTAGGATGAACTAAATCTGTACGAAGGTCATCATGACGGAACATGGAAACATCAAGCTCCGTTAATTGCAGTCGTAGACCAAGCGAAGCATACTTCTCGATAGCGGCCCGAATTTCGTCCAAATGAGGACTATATAAGCTCCAATGCGCTTGAAGACCAACCCCATGCACCGGCACATCCTGCTCCAGCAGCGATTTGACCAATTGATAGATTTTATCGCGCTTTAGAGGATTGGATTCATTATAGTCATTGTAGAAAAGCTGAGCTTTAGGATCTGCTTCATGTGCGAAATGGAACGCTTTGGCGATATATTCCGGTCCAGCAATATCAAGCCATTTGGTAGGTCGCAGCAATTGTGAGCCTTCGTCAGCAATGACTTCATTGACAACATCCCATGCATAAATATCGTCTTTATAACGACCAACAACAGTATGAATATGAGTTCTCAATCGATCAAAAAGCTTCTCGCGGCTAACCGGGCTGCCATCCTCTTCTTCAAATACCCAATCGGACGTCTGATTATGCCAAACTAGCGTATGCCCTCTCATCTTCTTCCCATGCTCTCTTGCAAAAGCTACGATTTTGTCTGCCGCTTCGAACGTATAGGTATCTTCCGCAGGATGCAAGCTCACAAATTTCATTTCATTCTCAGCGGTTAAGCTATTATAATGGGTGGCAATTAGATCGCGAGCCTGAACGATTGTACTTGGATTAACTGCTGCCCCGATATCGAATGACGTTTGAAATGCCTCGTATAACTTTGGAATAGGATTAGCTTCAATGCTGCTCATTATATTCCCCTCCATCTATTAACCTTTCACGCCGCCTACCGTCATACCTTTTACAAAATATTTCTGTAGAAACGGATACACCATAATGATCGGCAAGGAAGCCACAATGGTCATCGTTGCCCGGATTGCAAACGGCGTCACTGTATTTGCTCCTGAGTTCGCAGAATTGGCGAATGCGTCGCCCGCCGTCTTCGTCGTCAAGGAAGCGTTGGAGTTCTGTAGAATTTTTTGCAGCTCATATTGCAATGTGCTGAGATCGATATTCGAGGAATTGTATAAGAACACATCAAACCACTGATTCCACTGATACACCGCCGAGAATAGCGCAACAGTCGCGAGAACAGGTACACAAAGTGGCAGGACGATGCTGTAAAACATTTTGAAGTCGCCAGCTCCGTCTATTCTCGCAGACTCCAAAATACTCTCAGGCAATCCTTCAATAAAGGAACGAATGATGATTAAATTAAACACACCGATCAAGCCTGGGAAGATGTATACCCAAAAATTATTAAGCAAACCTAAATCACGGATTAATAGAAAGTTCGGAATAAGTCCGCCGTTAAAATACATCGTTAAAATAAACGCAATGGTGACGAATTTCCTAAGAACGTACTCTTGTCTAGTAATCGTGTAGGCCACCATCGCTGAACAAAAAACAGTAGCTATCGTTCCGATCACCGTTCGAAGAATCGAAATCAGCGTCGCATGAAAAATCGTTGCTTCCCTCAACACATAAACATAATTGTCCAGCGTCCATATCCTCGGCAGCAAATAAATGCCGCCCTTAATTGAATCCGTCGCATTGTTAAGCGATACAGCGGCTGTATTCAAGAAAGGATATAAGGTTACAACCATCAGTAAGGTAAGAAAGATATAATTGCAAATATCAAATATGAGATCGCCGTGTGACGAGCGGATGCGGCTTGATTTGTTAGACACAGCTTCCGTTGCCGAATGACTCATGTTGTACCCCTCCCTCTAAAACAGTCTGGACTCGCCCATACGCTTCGCAAGATTGTTCGCTGCGAACAATAAAATGAAGCTGATAATTGTTTTAAACATGCCTGCTGCTATGGATAGTGAGTAGTTGCCTTGCGCAATTCCGTATTTTAGAACAAATATGTCAAGGTTTTCCGAAAAATCGACGTTCATGCCGTTCCCCAGCAAATACTGCGGCTCGAAGCCCGATTCCAGCAAATACCCGATATTCATAATGAGCAATACGATAATAACCGGTTTAATACCCGGAAGCGTCACATACCACATCCGTTTAATTCGGCCTGCTCCATCCATCTCTGCTGCTTCATATTGCGCAGGGTCAATCATCGTCATTGCCGCTAGATAGACGATTGTATTCCAGCCTACATCTTTCCATACAGAGCTTGCTCCAAAAATGGTCCAGAATTGCTCGGGTATTCCGAGAAATAAAATTTCCTCGCCCTTTTCCACCAAGCCGGTCCAAAGCAGCATTTGATTGATGATGCCATCTGGAGATAACGTTGTTTGAATAATGCTTGCCGCAACTACCCATGAAATGAAATGGGGCAAATAACTGACCGTTTGAACTATGCGTTTAAAAGCAACCTTGCGCACCTCATTTAATAACAGCGCAAGTGTAATCGCCGTAACGAAACCGAGAATCAGGTTGATTCCGCTCATCGCTATCGTATTTCTTAAGACGCGAAGAAACCGTTCATCCTGAAACAAAAATTTAAAATGGTCAAACCCGATCCATTTTTGCTCACTGAAGGTTTTGGCTGGCTTATAGGCTTGAAAGGCGATGGTCCACCCCCATAGAGGCATATATTTAAAAATAAACAACCACGCTAGAAACGGCACAGACATAAGAACAAGCACGCGCTGCTCAATGAGCTTTTTCGCAAAATTCTTCAGTCCTGACGGCTTCTTAGGCAGCACCAGGGCGCTCGATGACATATCGGGCTTATGTTCCATCTTGATTCTCTCCTTCCGGACTGAATGATGCTGGATAGCAAGTAAAAACGCCTTCGGCGACCTCAGGACGCTGAAGCAGCTTTGAAGGAGAAATATAAGCCCTTTATAAGCTAACAAACTTATAAATTCTTATATTTGAAGAAAGGCCGGCATTTTGCATGCGCAAGCCGGCCTTCACCGATCCTTCTATCTTTATTGTTTGGATGCTTCGATCAATTTTTCCACTTCATCTGTCGTCCATTTCTCGTAAGCAGCTGTATCCAGCTTGTTGAATGCATCTGTGTATTCTGTCCATGCTTTTTCAAAATCGGCAGGCTTCGCAAGGACAAGCTTAGGGAAGTATTTTTTCGTTAGCTCGTCTTTTTTCGTTTCCCATATTTGCTGCGGGGAGCCTTGCTCCTTCGCAATTCCCCATGACGGGTACCATGGCCGATCATCAGGAGCGGCGAACATCTCGGCATACGTCTTAACGCCATATTTCTCAAGGATCGTTTTATCAGCATCCGTTAAGCTCATTTGGAACACTTCAGGCTGCAAGCCAGGAGCAGCGGAGTTGCCATCTGGAAGCGATGATCCATTACCGTACAACGGCCAGTTCCATGAATAATACTTGAAGCCGAACGATACGTTAAAGTCTTCGTTGATCTTCGTGATTTGTTCAGCGGTACGATACATCCGGCCCTTATCGTCTACCTCGAACGTATCGCCTTTGATACCCCATTTTTGAAGAATTTGGTTCTCGTCTGTCAGCAAATTATCCAAGTATTGAATAATGCGAACGGGATCTTTGGCACTAACGGTAATGCCCATACCGCGGTTTTTAACGAAGCCCGGAGGATCCAAGTATTGATCCTTCTGCCCGTCAAAGGTTACCGGAAGTGGGAAATATACAAAATCGTCTTGCGTGGGATCTTGCTTAGCAGCATCCTTAAGCGCTGCTTGCGCATTATTGAACTGCCATCCATAATCAAAGAATCCAACAACTTTATGAGAAGTTAATTTCGCCAAATATTGATCGTAGTTGTCTACGAAAGATGCTTTATCAAATAAGCCTGCAGCATTCATATCATTCAACTTTTGCAGCCAGCGCTTCGTATTGTCGTCCGCTGCATATGTTTTCGCTTCAAATGTGTTCATATCGACGATGACATTGCCGTCATTCGGGTAACCTGCCAAATGGTTCGGCGGATTAGAAGTAGCGAAAAATCTCCAGTCATGCGTCAAAGAAACCATACCCGTCAAATCTTCATCCTTATGCTTTTCCACGAAATTTTTAATTAAATCCATGTAAGCATCAAGTGTCGTAATTTTCGGATAACCTGCTTCTTTCAGCACGCGTCTCTGTATCCAGAAGGCGCCTTGGTTAATGTTCGGATCTGGAATATACTCGCCAACCGTGTTTGAAAACGGCAGGAAGTAAATTTTACCGTCCGCAGCTTTCATTTGGTTAAAATACTTACCGTATACGCGTTTAATGTTCGGACCGTATTGTTCAATAAGGTCGTCCAGAGCAATAAATGCACCGGCATCTAAAATTTTGTCAATTGCAGCATCCGGAATCATAACATCCGGATATGCGTTTGATGCGATCATCGTTCCAACCTTCGTATTCAAATCCCCAACCAAATGCTCGATTTTAAAGTTGACACCTGTTTGATCTTCTAAAATTTTGCCGATTGTGGTTTCATTGGAGTTCGTATCCTTGGCCGCCGCAACGCCGTTGAAATAAGTAAAGGTCACTTTCTCAACTGGCTTCTTCTCCTCTGCGCCGTCGTTTGCCTCAGTGGTAGGACTGTTCGTGCTGTCTGTCGGCTTTGTTTCTCCGCCATTGCCATTGTTCGAGCATGCAGCAGTAAAAATCATAAAGGCAGTCATACAAATTAATAATATTTTCTTTGTCACTTTCCCCAGCCCCTTTCGAGTACAACTTTATTTTGTAAGCACTTTCATTATAAATAATACAAAATACTTTGTTTACCCAATAAACTATAGTTCAAACTTTAAAAACCATATACGATAATCACTTTAACGAGCACCGCTACATTTCTACGGGTACAGCAACCCGAATAAATGTACCTTGTCCAGGCTCGCTCTTAATTAATAGCTGAAAACGGTCGCCATAAATCAGCTTCAAGCGATAAATAACGTTTTGAACGCCAATTCTCTCGCCCAGCTCTTCATCGCTTTCCAAATATCCATAAAACTGTTTTACTTTTTGCTCGTTCATGCCAATTCCGTTATCTCTGATCGAGAAGATTAACGTGTCCGCATCACGTTCAACTTGCACATGAATGCTGCCTCCATGCCTTAGCGGTTCAATACCGTGTATGCTGGCATTTTCTACGAAAGGCAAAAACATCATTTTCGGCACCATACAATCTTTAGCGGATGGGTCTATGTGAATGTGATAATTCATCCGATCCTCGAATCGATACTTCTGAATTTCGAGGAAACACAAAATAAATTCAATTTCTTCACTAACCATGACGCGATCCTTGCCCCAAGTGAGCGAGGTTCTAAATATTTTCGCCATATTGTGTATGATCTTTGCCGTCTCCATCTCGTCCTTAATTAGGCTTCGCATTCGAATGGTTTCCAGCGCATTAAACAGAAAATGAGGATTAATCTGGCTTTGCAGCGCATTCAGCTGCGCTTTCCTCCGTTCGAGCTCTAATGTTTTGGTCTGAATATCCGCAATATAAACATCATCAATCAAACTTTTCACTTGTATCGTCATTCGATTGAATTCGCTCGTTAATTGTCCGATTTCATCCAAGGATTCACCTTGCTTAATCGTATCGAAATTCTGGTTTTTCACTTTTTTCATATGTCGCAAAATACGAACTAACCGTTCATGCAGTGAACGAGAAATCCATAATATAATCAGTGTCGGAATGAAAATATTTAAACAGGCCAACACGATAACAAATTCTCTGGATTGTCTTACGTCCTTAAGCACCTCTTCCTCCGAAATCGTCCCTACAATTCGCCAATTTTCCAAATAACTCACATAGGCATTCGTAGAAGGAAACTCAATTGAATCCTTAGGAAAAGCTAATTCATCAAACGCAACCGATTCTGTAATCCAGTCCACCTCAGGGTCTGTCGTATACTCAACTTGACCTTTATCATCAATTAAATAAATGTTGCCTTGGAGGTTTTGATTTCGAAATATTTGATCAATCGTGCTTGTTTTCAAATCGATTTTCAAAAACTTTTCCCAATTATTTTTTGATTCAAAATAATCCATCTCGCGTATAATGCTGAACGTATTCCGGTTGGTAGACTTATCGCTTTTCAGATATAAATCCTCTTGCTGCGTTCGAATGAAAATGGGGTACGAATTGTTTCTTTCTTTGAGCAATTGATACCATTCAGACTGCTTAATTTCATTCGATAAATAACCAACGCCGCCCGAATGCAGCATCGTCGGATTTTCCACGAAAATTTTGATGTTCTGAATGGAGGCATAAACAGGCGTGTAACTATTCAAAATTCTTCGAAAATACGTATCGTAGGCTTCAACATAAGCAGCCGGCTCTTGATAGTCCGTTTCTAAAATTTCATTTAAGTTATAATCTGTATAAAACACAGAAGAAATCGTAACGGCGTCCTCGACTTCAGACCGGAATTCGTTGTTGATCTGTTCTACCGCTCGTGAAATATCCTTCATCCGCTGATTTCTCACATTATCCGTCGTCACATTATAAAAAATAACGTTGGTTAATACGATTGGAAGAAACACCGAAAAAATATAAAGAATGAGCAGCTTATTTCGTAGACGAACATTATTGAGACTTAGGCTCAGCTTCACGGATATTCTCCTTTTCTTCAATAAACGGATGGTTTAAGCGCGCAAACCTACAAGAGCTTGTTCCGGTATTCTGTAGGTGTCATATGCTCAATCTTCTCAAATTGCGTGACAAAATAATCGGCGTTGCTGAAGCCAATTTTCTCCGCAATCTCATAGATACGCATGGTTCGTGATTGCCTCAGCAGCTTTTTCGCCTCGTTGACCCTAAGCTGGAGTAAAAATTCATTAAAATATACACGATAAGTCTTTTTAAACAATTGGCCTAAATAGACGGGATTGACGTAAAATAGCGCAGCAATGCTCTTCAAGCTGATGTTTTTCGAATAATTCGCTTCAATATAGCTTTTGATTTTCTGAATATCGCTCTTCAGCTGTTCCTTTCTAAGCTCAGCAATGCTTTGCCCACTCTCTTCGATAAATGCAATAAACAGTTTCTTTAGTTCGCTGAGCGACAAATGAGAATCATGCCAATTCAGCAGCGGTCCCAGCGCCGTCAAGGAATTTTCGTCTCCTTCCATATTACGGATGGTTTTCAAAATACCCATCAAGCACAGCTGAATGTTCATCTTAACAGCTTCTGGAGCATATCGTTTCTCGCGAAAATCAATAAACCATTTATCGACAATTGTTTTCACTGCACCCAGCTGAAGCTCTTCCATCTGCTCCATAAACAGATTAAATTCAGCCGGATCAAATCCGATATAATTTAGCCTCTCCGTCTGTATTTGATCAAAGATAACGATACGACTGTCCTCGTTAATATATTTATATAAACTCGCTTCCTTGGCGGTCTTGTACGATTCACGAATCTTAGACAAAGCGTGAACAGCAGATCCCGCATAAAGAAATACGCCTTTTCCCAAATGAGCATCCAACGCTTCTCGAAAAACAATCAATAATCGCTCAAGTTCCCCACCCCATCGTGCTAGCAAATAACTAGGCAGCAGAATACCAATACGATTGCGATGCTCATTTAAGCAAATAGGTTGGTCTGCTGAAGTAATACGAATAAGCTCTTGTTGAACGAGCTCCTTGAAACGTGCGTAGGAAACTTTCTCCTCATAAGGATGCCAGTTGTAGTTATCGTTCAGCTCAGCAAACAAATAATATAAACGATCAGCTTCTCTTAAGTTCAAGCGATGCTCCCATTCTGCAATGGACGTTTCACTTGCTTCACCGAGAATCAGTGATTTAATCATTTCGCCGCCCAGCAGCCTATCATTTCTAACTTGCTCCTCTTGTTCGAGCTTAAGCTTGTCATTTAATTTGGTTAAGGTAGCGGCAAATTCAATCTCATCCACCGGTTTAACCACGAAATCATGAACACCATAACGCATCGCTTGCTGAGCATAATTAAAGTCGTTGTAACCGCTTATGATAATAAAATAGGGTACTGCTATATTTTCCATCATGACGCATCGAATCAGCTCAAGTCCATCAATGACCGGCATACGAATGTCCGTTATGACAAGTTCAGGCTGCACACGCTTGATCAGCTCTAGCGCATCCTCTCCATTATCGGCCTCCCCTACGACCTGAAAGCCGCAGGCTTCCCAATCGATCAGCTTCATCAAGCCTTTGCGGGTAAATGGTTCATCATCAACTAGAATTGCACGATGTAAATGCATCATTTTCCTCCTCTTATTGGGGGTTACATCACTTTGAAAACAGGATCTACAGGCATATAATGAACTGGAATACTTGGATATTTTTTGCGGAGCCGATCAGCTAACAGCATCATGCCTGGCTGCTCGCTTTCCGAATGTCCAAGAACGACAAGTGCATGATGCCTTCCCATATAGACTGCATCTCTCACATACTCTGGAGTCTCCCACTCAGGACCTTCACCGTAGAGAATTAAATCTAATTGGTGTTTTGCAAACAATGGAATCGCGTTTTCCCCTGCTCCTCTGTAGCCGGCCAACAAACCAATGCGGCTGCAATTCATTGATAAATCACCCGATATACGAAGATAATGGATTCCCAGTTTTTCTTTGATATGTTGAGTGACTTGTTCGAGCTTCATAGGTTCAATAGTAATAAGTGTTGCGATTGGCAATTGCTCCGTAACATAATCTTCCCAAGCTAAGGCACGAATAAGCCCCTCCATAACGCCATCTGGTTTGTAACGATGCCAATAATCGTGAAAGCGATAAATAGCTAAACCGTTCTCCTCAATAAAGCGGCTTTTAGCCATATAAATAGGATCATGTATATACGATGATTCCTTAGAATCATGGTGGCTGAAAAATGTCCCCTCATGCGTAATGATTAGATTCGCCCCTAACTCGACGGACTGTTCAAGTACTTCCTGAGTAGCCATAAACGTAACAGCAATTCCCTTGACTTCCGTTAGAGGGTTTCCAAACTTTAACGTATCCACACTGCCTACAATGGGATGAATGGGAGCCATCAACTCATCAATCACTTGGTGTATTTTTATCATCTTTTATATCCACCCCAATAGGTTTTATTATGACATGTAATTAAATAAAAACATGAAATAAAGCGTATTCATGATTAATTTAATTGTAATTTCAAAAAATAATCTACACAATGTAAAAAATATAGTGTCAACCCTATAAACTATATATATTGCAACAAAAATTCTACACCATCCACTTGTTCTACTTCGGCGGATCACCTAGCTTGGTTAGTCTCATCTTTTGAAAGCTTGGGCGGACTAATGCTTTGTGTAGATGAGCTTTACTTACGGTGATATTCATATTTAACCCCTCCAAGTTTTTGGACAAAAAAAGAGGAGACGCAAAAAACACACATGTCCCGTGTGTATCTTTGGTCTCCTGTACGCGGCAAATGCCGGTGAAAGAGCAAGCTCCTTTTCCCAATTACCTTTAGCTCCGCCATTAACGTTTCTATTTCCTATGCCGTTACTATTCGCGGCTCCGGCTTCCAGCACCTCCAGTCGGTGCAGACATGAGAACTACCGATACGCAGAAGAAAAGAAAAAAAACGCATCAGCGGAAACGGGCGCGACATGAATGGATCATGTCCCGCCCGTTTGATTGCATTTCATTCTAGTTTCCGTTGTCAGTCACCATATCGTCAGCTATTGATTACTTTAATTACTAATTAATTCTTCTAGTTTGTCCTTACTTGGTATCACTCTCATTTTATAAAGCGCGTATTTAAGATTATGATTTGCTAAATCAATATCCTCTTGAAGTGCACTCGGGTTTTCGGATACTTCTTCAGCATTTGCAAGAGCATCTAAGAGTTCTGCTTTTCCTGTTTCCAGATAATGATCAAGATTCAGGTTTTGGGAAAATTCAATATGGGCAACAAGCCAAGCTTTATTCACTTCGGAAGAACTTTTCAAAGAAAATTTAGCGTATATCCATTTAGCGTAAAGCGTTGTGTTTTCGTTTACTCGCGTTATGTTAGTAAATTCATGGGCATAAGTATTGTTGTCCGTATACCAGCCCAAAAAAACATATCCATCCCTGGTCGGCGGAGGCGGCAGCGTAATGGTCGATTCCTGAGGTATTGCTGTAAGCGGAGCTACTGCACTGCCTCCGTTTGAGTTAAAGCTAACCGTATTCTTGACTGGCTGAGCTTCTTTCGTATTATAAACCTCGAATTCGCAAATGCTTGGAAAATCCCCTTCAGCTTGTACAACAAACAATCGCACTTTTTGGGCTTGTACCGATTCAAACGTAAATACATTAGACCCTTTGGCAAAGCGATCTCCCGTCTTTATCGTTTTCCAATCTGAACCGTCAAAGTACTCAAGTCTCCAGTTTCTAATCGTTTTAAGATAATCAAATTCATAAATATCGATTTTGTCAAAAGTGACGACGGATCCAAAATCCACTTCTAGCCACTGGTCATTAAATGCTTTGGCAGCCCATCGACTGTTTTCCCAATCTATACGATCTCCATCAAAAGCCTTGCTAACCGGATAAAGAGGATCTTCCGAGCTCGCTTGGTATGTTACGCCTGATTGTCTTGCAAGGTTTTCATTCGATGTTGTTTGTATTTGCATCTCGGCTTGTTTATCTTCGGCATATACAGAAAAAAAACTCGGAAAAATCGCTGTCATCAAAATAACCATGGATAGCAACGTGCTAATCATTTTTATTTTCACTGCATTCACTCCCCGTAAATTTGTTCCGAACGTTGGCGGTCACCTATTATACAAGTTATAAAGCACCACAGCTGCCTGCGCTCTGGTTGTTGTTCCTTTCGGATCAATTCCACTTCCGGTGCCCGATATGATTCCTTCTCTCACCAATGACGCTACGCTCTCTAATGCATATCGAGATATTTCCTCCACATCAGCAAATGAATCTAGATCAGACTTATCCCCTAGGCTAGGCGCTTTTCCTGCAATCTTCAGCGCTCTATCTATCAGTACGATCATATCCTGTCTGCTAATCTCGGATTCCGGATTAAAATGATTGTTTCCTACACCGGACGCCAAGCCAAGCGCCTTGGCTATCGCAATCTGCTTATAATAGTGTGCATCCTCAGCCACATCATGAAAATTATTTTTGGCGTCTGCGCTAAGCTCCAAGATGTCTACTAACAGCTTCAAGAAGTTTGCTCTTGTCATACTCTTTTCAGGCGAATAGCTAGTTTCACTTGTTCCATTTATGATGCCTTTGGATGCAAGTACCGATATCTGTTTTTCAGCCCATTTAACGTTTGATGTATCGTCAAATGTCTTTTTCACAAAACCTACCGCATAGATTGCATTTGCTTGTCCTGATACTGTAACTGTTCCGGTTGCCGCATCATATTTGCCATTAGCTACAATGGCAATTGAACCGTCTTTCGCCACTTTATATACTACAATATGTTCAGAATCAGCCCGTTCCTTTTCATTTGGAGCATAATTTATGAACACTTTTGCGGTTGCATTTATTTTTTTATTATTTTGCAAAAGTTTCACATCTACAATCGGTCTATCTCCTACAAGTCGCTGTGTCTCCTTCGTCCATTGATTTTTGTCAGAACGACTTATAATTAGATCAATCTTGCTGTTTTTATCATTTGCCAGCTCTTTTACGACATGATTCAGTAATGAAACGCTGCCCATTGCTGTCTCCAGCACAATATCAACCTTTTCCTTTGCTGCCGTATCTAAAGGAATGGTTATCGTATATTGTTGTATATCTTCCTTGCTGTTAAGTCGTACTGTTATTTGCTTACTTCCATCTTTTTTGATTTCTGCAGCTTTTATAGCCGCATCCATATCCAGCTCACCGATCAGTACTATTGTATTTCCGTCATTGTTCGGCTTTAGGTTTTTAAAGATGATCCCGTCTTTCGATATTTCTGGTGTTGATGGTGTCGGCTGTGTCGGCTGTGTCGGTGTATTCTCTACCCATCTCGCATGCAGAGTCATGTTTCCCGCTACTTTATCCGTTGAAAAATTCCATGCGGTTTTAAATGTCGCTTCTTTGTACCAACCGTTAAAGGTATATCCTGTTTTGGCAGGAGTATTAGGTGCCGTGATCGTGCTGCCGCTAGTAACATTGGACAGGTCAGAAACATCGCTACCGCCATTGCTATTGAAAGTTACGGTATAGGTGGCTGGCGCTATCGTCCCCAAACGATCGATTGCTCTTTGTAGTTCGTTTTTTGCCAGATCGATTTCAGCCTGTAATACATTCACATCAGCTAATGTATCCTTCGCTATCGCCAATGCCGCCTGAAATACTCCCCATACTTCGTCAGGCACATCGCCTTGTGCGAGGTCTTCATGTAAGTTATACAAATGGCTCAATTCCGTCTTGTTGCCTGTAAAACTCATTAACTGCACTTTCGCAAGAAGGTTTTCATAAGCTGCCGTGATTTCTGCTTCGGATGCATCATCCTTCATATAGATGACATATGCTTCTTCCAGCGCTTTTTTGATAGCTTCCTTGACCACAGGTACGAGATAGGGATAATCCAGCGTTAATTTTTGTTCTTCAACATAATCGATTAAATCTTTAATCTCCTTTTTGTGCGTAGATGGACTATTAACAGATTCTTCTATTCGGAAAGAATACACTTCTACATAACTATTCGACGACGCTTGATTTTTGCTGTCCTGCACTTCAATTTTGATCGTGTGCTGACCGCCTCCCAAATCTTCCGAACGGAACAGCAAAGCTCCGGTCTCTCGGCTCGTCGAATACAGATCTACGTTCGTCACATATTGGCCGTCGATATAGACATCGGCAATGCCATGATCGTCGCCGATAACGCCATACCATTCGATGATATTGCCCATAAAGCTGTAGCTGGCCGTTGCGCCCGCCTCTGTTGAATCGATCGATTTATTGGTAGCTCTCGTTGTCCACGTGCCCTTCTTCACGACATCCGGGTCGTTTCCGTAGACCGTTGTCACTTTCGGCAGCACTTTGATCGTAATAAGCTTCTCTGCAACGATTGCCCCATTTGATTTGGATTTGGCAATAACCTTAACCGTTCCCGTTGCCTGATTGGATGTCAGCAATCCGTTGCTATCGATCGCGGCGAGAGTTGTGGTACTACCGTTAACATCCCCGACAGACCATTCGACCGACTTGTCGCTTGCGTATTGCGGGATGACCGAAGCCGTCATTTGCATAGACGATGATAATCCCATCTCATGGCTTTCGCTGGAAATCAGCACATTTTTTACAGGATAATCGTCTTCTGGAGGCTGAGTCGTATTGTTATACACTTTAAACGCATCCAATTGCGCCTCTTGGGCTCCGGACTTATACACCACTTTGATTTTATGAGGCCCGTATGGCAGATCCGTCTTTTTGTAAGCCTCGAATCTATTTTGTTCGGGGCTGCCGTTAAAGGCCCCGCTGCCCGTAATCGTGCCCGTCGCGATATCTCCATCGATATAAACGTCCACATTCGCAGACCATGACGCTTTATTGCCGATCACGCCGATGCCGGTACCCGTAAACTCAAATTCGACGGACGGAGATGCCGCCGTACTTTTGGAATAGTGGGTGTCGTTGTTATGGTAGCCGCTGTAGACGTTCGGGCCATAGGTCCAGCCGGTATTCTCGGAGTACCTGATCCGGGCGTCGTTATCGTTCACCAACACTTCCGGCTCTGGCTCTGCTTGACGGATCGCTTTCTTCAACGCAAAGAGAGCTTGAATCGTCGAATCCCCGGTCATGCCTCCCTCCCACATTTTGATGTTAAGCGCTATTGGCACCTTTCTCTCCGATGCGCTCTTTACATTGGCAATCAATGTATTCGTATTGACTGTCAGATCAATCGTTTCGTTCTGGCTCGTAATGCCCCAGTTGTCGTTATTCAACATCGGCATCCCCACTTGCTGCAGGCCTGCTTCTCTGCCCACCTGGAATATACCGTCCGCCGTAGGCTCCGTAATGTCTCCCCAAGTGCCTTCGCCAAAAATCATATCTTGGAACTCGGTGATCTTCGTCCCTTCCCAGGAATTATAAGATACAATCCGATTCGGATTGCCCGCCTTCGTCGCGAGGGCCATTCTCTCGAACGGCGCAGGATAATAGACACAGCCATCGTCGAAAAACCAGCCGTCCAAATTCGTTCCCAGAGTTGTGCCTATTTCCTTAACGACTTTTTCCCAGTTATCAACAAATGTACTGCGATCTCCGACTCCGTATTTTGTAAAATCGTTCGGCCAATTTTGTTTCGACTTCCAAGCCGGCTCCTGCTGAATACCTTGGTGGTAATACAAATAAAAGTCGATGCCTCTGGCCTTGGCGGCAGCTGCGATTTCACCCACCAAATTGCGTTCCGTCGTCAGTGAAGAATCGCCCATGATGTCATCAACCGCCTGCACAGGCATTTGCATTCTGTACTGCCACCATGTGATCGACCAGATGACGAAGCTTGCGCCCGTATCTTCCAGCATGTCCACAAACGCTTCGACATCAAAATCATTCGTGGAATCTTCCGCGTTCTTTTTCGATCCGAATTGCGGGTACCCCCATGTGCCGTACTGGAAAAACAAACCGTAGCCGGAATTGCCGAATTTGGCCCGTTGCTCGCTTCCCGCGGCTTTATAAGAGGTTGCCCTGTCCAAGTATGCCGCCTTGTCGGAGTGGCGGATCATATCGAGTCCCTTAATGGAGATATTCTGATCAGCGCTCGTCACCTTCGTAAGCGTGATCGTGCTTTCCCCCGGCGGGATTTGCAGTGCGCCGACTTCCGCTACTTCCCAACCGTTGTGCTCTTTGGTGAAATTCGTTTCGGTAGAGGATTGATTTTGCGTAACGGTCAGTTTGAACTGCGTACCCGCCGTTGCTTTCAAATGCAGCCAAGCAAAATAATCGGTTGTTTCGTTCAAATCCGAACGCACGGTCCATTTCAAATAGTCGCTGCTTCTTGCACCAAAATTGTTGATCCAAAAATATTTCGGCACCCCCGCGTTAAATATGGTGATCGCATCGTCCCGTTCCGCCGCCGCCGCCGGCAGCATCTCCAAATTATCGATCGTTCTTGCCGGGTTAAGCACAAACGTTCCGCCTTGCTGGGCTTGTGCCGACACATTCGCCGCCGGCAGGAAAGGAAGTGCCAAAACTAACGCCAATACCATCGCCAACCACTTTTTTGCTCTCATTTTTCATTTGCCTCCCTCTTATTTTTCACTCATGATAGAAGCTGATCCTTTATGGCATAACGGTTTCACCTCCTTTTCGTAAGGTCGAAAGCGCTTACATTTAATGCTATTAAATTCCCCACTTAATAGTATTAAGCAGGGGTATGGTGAGAACGTCTCAATGCTTGGCCTTCGTGCTGATAGGACAGGGGTTTCGTTATTTCAAAAAATATGGCCTCGTCACCACCTTCAGCGGACATCCATTCCGTTATTCCAATGAAATACGGGTTCGATCTTACAAAATACACTCGTTAGCGGAACGGATGTCCGGATTCAATCGGAAACGGGTAGATTGACTCGTAATAACGGATCAGATGTCCGCGTCTTCCTCTCAGAAGTCAGCCGAAATCAGGGAAGTCATCTTCCAAGCCGAATTGATCCATCGGGAAGTTGCGGAATCCAAGCGCCAGCGCGGGGGAATCCGGTCTAACGCGATAATCGCCTCCCTCGGGATCGATGAACAACGGGTCGCCGAATACGGAATGGGCGTCCCAACCCATCGCCTGCCAATCGGACCATTCGTACGTCTCGGTCCGGCTCCCTAACGGACGGTAATGAACTCTAGCAAGAAACCGTCCCACATCGCTGTAGAACACATTGCCATCCAGCTCCCGCACCCATGCGCCATGAACGGGAGGGCCGATGAACTCATATAATACGCCTTTGGACACGCCTTTCTGGAAATCGATGTCGACCTCGGGGTTGTCCCATTCGCTGTCCGCGACGACGATGTTCCGGATGAACCGGTCGCTGTTCCCCTCGTATCCAATATGGATGCCGGGAGGATTGGCCCCGTTCACGAAAATATTATTTTCGACCGTTCGGTGATCGCCTTCCCGCAGTTTAATCGATACGCCGATGCACAAGTTTTCCCGCACGACGTAATTGGAAGAGCCGTCATCCAGGTCGATGCCCCATCCTTTGCGATCGCGGAACCGATTGTTGCGGATGACGACCGGCTTCCTGGCATCCAGAAAGACATCCCCGGCGCCATGCGACGCTGGTCCGTGGGACTGGGACATGCACCAGAATCGGTCTCGTCCCCATGAATTGAAGGGGCCGTGATCCCCGGTCTCCCTAACCGTGTCGTAGATATCGTTAAACTCAATGACGTGCCCGCCCCAAGTGCCGTCGTTTATGCAGATAGCAGCTCGCGGCAGCCGGAATATTTCGTTATGGCTGACGATATTGTCCCGGCTGACCGAGATGAACACGCCGGCTGTCTGCTTCCCGTATACGCCGATATCGTGGATTTTGTTGTTGCTGACCGTAATTTCAGCAGGGTAAGCATGCTGGCTACCGAGCGTGAGCGGCTTCGAGCCGACCAGACAAACGCCGCTTTCTCCGATGTCATGCATCCAGCAGCCATGTACCCGGTTCCCCCGGTTGTACAGGCTCATGAACACAGCATTTCCACCCACGGCGTCGAAGCGGCAATACGCGATCTCGCAATGCTCCGCCCCTTCCAGTAAGACGGCTCCTCCTCGGTGGATCGTCCAGTCTCCAAGCGATGGCGCCTCGTAAGCTTGAAGGTAAGTCGGCGCCGCATGCCTAAAGGTTAGTCCGATAAACGATACATGCCGAACGGGATTCCGTTGCGTTCCCCTGCATAAGACGATACCATCCAAGACCGGCACTTCCACGACGGCAGCACGGAGATCGAGGCCGACAGGCGGATAATAATAGAGATGTCCACATTCCCGGTCCGCATACCATTCGCCCGGCGCATCCAGCTCCTCGAACACGTTCTCGATGTAATAATCGGAACGCTCGTCGATGCCGGTGCCATCGGCCCCTTGCATAATGTCGTTAATCTGATTGCCGCCGTCGCCGAGATGTATGAAGCCCGCTTCACGGTCGACTTTTTTCACGCGCCATTGCAGGTTGCCCCATCTGGTTTTGCCGAAGATGTGTACGACCGCTTCTTCCGGGTGCGCCCAATCCTTGCCGGTAAATGTGACGGGGTCGAAGGCGAATTCGGCATGAGGCCACGTAGCCGGTTCATGGAGAGGACGCAAATAAGCAGGTTCGCCATTTAAGGTATTCGGATAGCGGGCCCGTATCTGCCTTGCGCCGTTCACGTACAGCTCGGTGAACAAGCTCTCCTTCGAGACGCCTCGCCACTCTGGGATTTCGCATACCCAGATGCCGTCCCGGTACGGTTCCCATTTCCCGTGAATCCGCATACCTCCACTAACGACGGGACGCTCGCCGGGGTAGGCCCGGTAGCGAATCGGAGCTTCTCCCGTCCCGGAATCCTCCGCCGTCAGCGCGAACGTCACGCCCACGTAATGCGTGCCTTCCCGCAGCCATACCGTTGCCGAGCGCACCCCCGCGGTTCCCGTACTTCTAAGTTCCCTTCTTGCCCGATCCAAGGTGGCGAACGGCTCTCTCTCCGTTCCCGGGGCGCGGTCGTCCCCATGCAGGCTAACGTAATAATTGACCTGCGTCTGTTCTTCTTGTCGCATTGTTCCATCCTCCTAAACGCTTTGGCTTCGCTAGCATTTACCTAATCTTTGACTGCTCCAGAAGTAATTCCACTTGTGATGAACTTGCGCGCAAACGTAAAGATGACGACACCCGGCATCCCCAGCACAACTAGCGCTGCGTTGAATTTCCCCAGGTCGGCGGGAGAAAAGCCGAACAAGCCTTTTAGCGTATTGACGGCAACCGTAGCCGTCAGCACGGACTTATCCGTCAGGAACATAAGCGGCAGTAGAAAATCTTGGAACGACCACATGATCGAAAGCACCCCGAGATTAATTAACGCAGGGATGGATAGCGGCAAATAAATGTGTATGAACGCCTGCAGCTTGGAAGCACCGTCGATCGAAGCCGACTCCATCAGCTCGGGCGGCAGATTGTCGTAGTAGTTCCGCAGCATCAGGACGGCGAACGGCAGCGTAAGAACCGCTTCCGAGAAGATGACGGCCCAAAGCGTATTGTAGAGATCCAAGTTTTTCAAAATATAATAAAATGGAATCAAAATGACGACGCCAGGTACGGCCAGACATAGTAGAACCGATACATAAATGGCTTCCTTCGCGAAAAATCGAAGCTTGGAGAAGGCGAAGGCAGCAAGCGCGCCTATCGACAGCAGCAGAAACGTCGAGCCGATAGCAATAAGCGCCGAGTTCCAGAACGTGCCTATAAGCGAAATACCGTTCAAATCGCTGGTGAACAAATCGACGTAATTCTGAAACCCGTTCACTTTCAGCGAATTGCGGATTGCGGTATAAAACGGAAACAGCCAAATAAGAGCGAAAGCATATAAAAATACGCTAATGATTCTCTTCTGCTTGCGGTTTGCGAGAGCGAAATTCATGCCCGTCCCCCCTTTCCCGTCCGAGGACGATAAGCGATAAGCTGGATGACGGATATCCCCAAAGCGATAAGGAGCACGATGACGGATGCCGCGCAGACGTAACCGATATTCGCCCCGGCGGACCGGGCAAAGGAATAGATATAGACGCTCGAATTTTCCGTTGTGCCCGCCGGACCGCCTTGCGTAAGCAGGAACACCCTTTCGAATTCGCGGAAGCTCCCGAGCAGCGTAGACAATATTATCGTTTTATGAGCGTTCTTGAGCAGCGGAAACATAACGCTCCACAGCATACGTCCAAGTCCCGCCCCATCGATAACGGCCGCTTCGAGTATGCCGGCATTAATCGTCGTCATATCTGCGTTATAGTACATCATGGGTAGCCCGATTAGAAACACGGAGATGGAGATGATGGACATGTAAGCGAGCGTCGGATCGCTTAACCACCGTTGGGCAAGGAAATCGAGACCGATGCCGTGCAGCAGCTGATTCAGCGTGCCAAAGCGAAACTCCAGCATGATGGAGAATACCATCGCGATCAGAGCCAGCGGCATGAAAGACGGGATAAAAAACAGCGATCCCAGCAGCTTAGAGCCTCTGATCCCCATGTTCAAAACGACGGATACCAAAAATCCGACCGACAAGCTGATGAGAATGGCGGCCGCCGAATAAGCCAAATTGTTGACAATAGAGCGCAAAAATCGGTTGTCCGACAATGCGGTGACATAGTTGTCCCAGCCCACGAACGTCGCATCCCTGAACGAAAGCGTCTGGTCGTAGAAGCTGGCATGCACGATAAAATAAAATCCATAAACCAAAAAAACGGAAAACAAAAGCAGCAGCGGCGCGATAAACATAAACCCGACTACATGTTCCCTGCCTGTGATTTTCATAAGATGCACACTCCCTCCTTAGCAGGACAGGAGCAGCGACATGCCGCTCCTACCGGGCTATCATTCGTTCGGGTATTTGCCCGTCTGAAATTCTTTTTCAATCGCTTTGGCCGTCTCTTCAGGCGTCTGGCTGCTTATGAGCAGCTTCTGAAGCTGTTGGCCCGCGACATCGGAGAACGGGGAATTGTTGTTCCGATCGGCCGTCGGGAAGCTGAGCAGATCGGTTAACGTCTTATAGGATTGCTGCGCCGTCGGTGTCGTCAGAAGAGAAGCATCCGGCGTGAAGCCCGTCTTGTTGGTCGAGAAGGCGAACGTCGAGGCGAGCATGTCGTTGCCTTCGCCGAATACGAGGAAGTCGATCAGCTGCATCGCTTCCTTCGGATGTTTGGAATGCGCCGGTATGCCGATGCCGAGATCGATGAAGGATCGGATTGACGGTTTGCCGTTTGCTTCGATGGCCGGAATAGGCAGGACTCCTACGTCGCCCACGTCCACTTGGTTGGACTTGCGGAAGCTCTCCAGCAGCAGGTTCGCCTCCCAAGTGCCTTGGATAAAAAACGCCGCTTGGCCGGAAGTAAAGGCGGTACGGGAAGACGTATAGTCCATATCGAGTACGTCGTCTTTGCTTATGATGCCGTCATCGAAAATTTTCTGGAAGCTAGCAACTGCCTGCGTAAACTCGGGTCCGTCCAGCTTCTTGCCATTGTATCGCCACTGGTTGAACAGGTCGGATTGCTGACCGGCGATCGCCCAGACTAGCTCATCCAAAATCCATGCGTCCTTGCCGCCGACGGCTACGGACAACTTGTCGCTCTTCGTCTCGCCAAGCTTATCGGATACGTCCTTCCACTCCGCGTAGGTTTGCGGTGCCGGCAGACCAAGCTCATTCAAAATGTCTTTGTTGTAATACATAACCATCGAGCCGACAGAAGCCATCGGTAAGAACTTCAGGCTGTCCGCCTGGGACTTCGCTTGCGCGACGCTGTTCTCGCTAATGACCGATTGCCAATCTGGCCGCGCTTCGGACAGCAGACCCTCCAGCGGCAGCAGATCCGCCTGAATTTGCTTCGGCATCGCCCCGGTCTGAACGCCTACGACATCCAGGTCTTCCTGCGTGCTGAGCGCCATCGGCATCTTCGTCTGGAAGTCTTTGCTCTCCATGACCGTAAGCTCGACTTTAATGCCCGGATGCGTTTCTTCGAATTTCTCGATAACCGGCTTGTAAAGATCCGCGGACGGATGCCACGTCCAAAATTTCAAGGTGACGGACTCCTCGCCGCTCGCCGTCGCGGACGGCTTGCCGCTTTCAGCCGGCGTACTGGCATTTGGCTCGCCGCCCCCGTTCGATGTGCCGCACGCGGCCAGCGTCATGGCAAATACGAGGAGCACGCTTAGCAACGAATTAGCTTTGTTGACTGGTTTCTTCATGATTAAACCCCCTTCGAGCATGTATAAAGCGCTTGCAAAACAAGCATAACATGCTCCGAAGGGGGCACCCATGGACATTCCACATGAGTCGATATGGAAATCTTACATCGTTTTAGCGGGGATATTGGAACTCGGGGATGCCGCGATCAATCGCGGCTTGCTTGCGGTAATTGTCCATACCGGTGAGCGCTTCCCGGGTCGTAATGGCGCCTGTCATCGCTTGCCGGACCCACTTGGCCATCTCATACTGGCTGTAGCCTATGATAAACGGAGTGACGGAGGGAGAAGTGTGACGATCGATCTGCTCCTTGTTCTCCACATATTGAGGGGTTGGCTGATTCGTCGTCACGCTGTAGAAATACGTTCCCGTCTTCAGATCGCGGTAAATGTCATTCAGCATGGAGGGCTGTGCAAGGAAACGGATGAACTGCATCGCCTCCTCGGCATGACTGCCGTTTTTGTTGACCATAAGCATAGCTGCATTCGGTCCTTCGTACAGCTTGGCGTCCTTGCCGCCTACGAAGAGGGGCATTATCCCAAAATCGCCTGCCAAACCGGGATATTTCTCCTCCAGATCGGAATACAAATAATCGTCCCATGACATGACCATAGCGTAATCGCCGCTATGCAGCGCGGTCGGCAAGCCGTCCCAGTTGTTGCTGGCCGAATCGCTACCGAAATACCCGTGATCATACATCGTCTTGTACCAATCTACGACTTCCTGGACAGCCGGCACGTCGGCCAAATTCACTTGGTTCGAATTCAGCGCTTCCACCAATCCCGGCGTTCGTTTGGCTGCATAATCCATGCCGAATTGAGGCATTAGCGGCCATACGTCTTTGCTAGCCAAATAGACCGGAACGATGCCTGCCTCGAACAGCCTCTCGCACAAGGAAAAAAATTCCTCCTGCGTCTCAGGAACCCGCAAGCCCAGCTTTTCAAATATGCGTTTATTATACAAAGTCCCACTGGTGGAAGCCATCCATAGGGGCAAGCCATACAGCTTGCCGTCCTTCGACAGGCGCGGCTTCACCTCTTCAGTCAGGTCTGCCACCCAGTCCTCACCGCTCATATCGACGAAGTTACGCTCTGGATGCAAGTCGCTGAGCGCAGCCCCTCCGAAGTGCATGACCAAGTCCGTAATTTCGCCAATCGCGACCCTCTTGCTGATTAATGTATCGACTGTATCAATCGGAAGAGCCTGCAGCTCGATCCGGTTGCCGGTCTGCTCCTCGTAGAGCGCGATAGCCCGCTTCAGAATCGGCTTGACCGTCCAATCCTGGTTGCCCATCAGCGTTAGCGTAATCGCCTGCGACTTGCTCAGTGCAACCTCCGTCTCATTATTTCCTGTGCTGCATCCGAAGAGGAGCGCAGCGAAGATGAGCATCAGTATAACACTCGTACGGATGAACTGCCCGTTACATGCCCCCGTTCTGCCCATCCTTCGCCCTCCTATCCTTGTATTCCCTAGGGCTGATCCCCGTCGCGTTTTTGAATACCTTGCTGAAGTACAGACTGTCTTCGTAACCGACGAGCTCCGCGATCTGGCGGAGCGACAGCTCCGGCCGTTCATGGATGAGCGCGATCGCTTTGTCGATGCGGAGCTTCGCCAAATATTTTCCAGGCGGCATGCCGACTACGTCGCTGAACACGTTTGAGATATACGTTTTGTTATAGCCGAACACTTGCTGAAGCCTGTCGCTTCCGATCGGCTCCATGAAGTGTTCGTCCAAGTAACGCCGGACGCTTTCCATCAAGTCTTTCGCCGAACGGTCCGGGCGGCTCTTGGCCAAAGCCGCATATCCTTCCTTCATATATCCGCAGAACTGCTTTACCGCTTCATCCAGTGTTCGGCAGACGGATAAAAGCTCGTTGGCATCAAAAGCGGCAATTGTCGAAGCGATTTCCTTCGGCCAATGTGCATGGAAGGAACGGACGATCGCTGCGAATAAGCTCTCCACCTCGGGCTGCCCATAGCTTTCTTTACGCCACTCTCTGACCCATCCTTGCATAGCCTTCTCGAACGATTCATATTCGGCCGAATGAGTCAGACTGCGGCAGGCTTGATCCAGCTCAGACGACAAGACGAAGCTAGGACGCCGCATATCGCCTTGCATCCATACACGCGCTTCGCCGAATCTCGTCTCACGGGCCAATGCTTCCCTGAGCGTACGAAGCGTAACCGCGAGATTCTCCTCGGCAACAGGCTCGGAGACGGCCATATTAACAACCCCTTCATCCGCTTTCGCATGGGATGTCCATGCTGCCAGCATGGATTCCGCAGCCTCCCGGTGAACGGTTCCCGATTTGGGGCCCATTATGGCGCGAACCGTGATTCTCTCATTCGACGCCCATCCGCTCATCCACCATACGGGATCCACTTTCCATTCGGGGCTTATCGCCGCCTCCATGGCGTCATCATCCCATTGGCTATAGAAGTCGCCTGGCGAAGGCAGCCGATCTTCCCAAGCGCCTGTCCGGTAGGGTCCTCTCCTTATGAGCAGCAGCTGATAATGCAGATACCCCGGATTAGCGGGTTCCTCTCCAAAGTCATCGGAGAGCTGCAATGCCCGCTTTATATAGGCTCGTTCCGCTTTAGATTTGCGCTTGCGAAGCATGACGGAAGCTTTGGCCAGCGCTTGCTCCAGATGGTCTTCTTTTAGCGGCTTAAGCAAATAATCCCATGCGTTTTGCTGCAGGGCTTCGCGGGCGTAGTTAAAGTCGCTGTATCCGGACAAGATGATGCAAGGGATCTCATACCCTCTACCGGACAGCTCCCTCATCAATTGAAGCCCGTCCATAACCGGCATCCGGATATCTGTCACGATCAAGTCCGGCTTCGCTCCGTCCTCCAGCAGCTTTAGCGCTTTCGCACCGTTGAACGCCGTATGCGATACGGCAAAGCCTTGGGGAGAAGACTCGATCATTCCCTTAATCATTTGAAGGATGGGCGGTTCGTCTTCAATGAGCATAATTCGGTTCATGCCTTATCGCCTCCCCGTTATCGTAAATACCGTGCCGCCGGCCGGAGCTTGATCCACCCGAACCTCGACGGCCTCGCCGTAAAATAAGTATAGTCGGGCAACCACATTCGCCAGGCCGATGCCATTGCCCTCGCGTATCGACAAACCGCCATCCGCATCTGCCACTTCAGCAAGACGATCCGTTTCCGCTCCGGGGTCGTCTCGGAGTCGCCCGATTTGCTGTCGTACTCTCTCCAGCAGCTCCGGCGACAAGCCGATTCCGTTATCGGCGATAGAGACGGACCACGTGCTTTCGCCGACCGTACCCGACACGGCAAGCTTCCATGGCGGTTCGATTCCCGCGAATCCGTGCTGGAATGCGTTTTCGACGAGAGGCTGCAAAGATAATCGCGGAATGGAAACGGGACCGATCGCCTGATCAATGTTCATTTCAATCTCCAGAAATCCTTCGTACTTGCTCCGCATCAACGTTAAATATTGCTCCACATGTTCCATCTCCGCCCCGACTGTGGAATCCTTTCGGTCGAACTTCATCGTGTAGCGAAGCATATCCGACAGCGCGATGCACATCTCCACCACCTTCGGATTGCCCGAACTTCTGCCGTTGGCCGCGATTACCGTCAACGTATTATGGAGGAAGTGAGGATTGACCTGCGCTTGCAGCGCGTTCATCTGCGCGACCATCTCTCGTTGCTTAGCCACCTCCTCTTGGCGCATCGTCCGCTTCAGCTCGTCGAGCAAGCCCTGAAACGCCAAGCCGAGCAGTGTAATTTCGTTGCGGGTTCTCAGCTTCGAGGGGAGAAGCTCCAGCTTCGCAAGATCGACATTAGCCAGAGAATCCTTCAGTCTACTTAGCGGTCTTGTCACACGGCTGGTATAGAGATAGAGCGCCAGCAACAATACGGCCATCACCGCCAAAAAAATCGTAACGGAGCTATAGCGCAAATACGCGATAGGCCTGCGGTAAACGGATACGTCCTCGATCAGCAGCACCGTCCAATCAACCTCCGTCAGCTTCGAATAAAACACCATCTCGTCTGTCCCGGAAAACTGCATCTGAAAATGCCCGAATTCTTCATCCAGCAGCATCTTCGAGCGGTCGTTCTCCTCAATATTGCCGGCAATGTCTAGACTTAAGCTGCTGAACAATTCGCTGCGGTCTGGGCCGAGAATAAGCACGTTGCCGAAGGACAGGTCGTTGCGGAAGAAAAAGAGGTTTTCCAGCTCTTTTACCGAGTAGCTGACCTCCACGTATCCGTACACATTGTAGTTATCCCTAAGCGGACGTACGATCGAGACGACCTTATCTCCCGATTCAGACCACGGATCAGGATGGGGCGGTAAAAACCGTTTATAATCGTCCATGCCCAAGTATTCTCGAAACATAGGCATGGCGCGAACTTGGAATTTGTCGGCTTTCAGATTGTCCATCTTATTGCTTAATCCCAAATAATCGCCGAAGCGACTGACGATGCTAATTCGTCCTTTGAGCGGCTGCAGCGACGTGAAGGATAGCAGTGTATTGCGCACTTCCGCACTAATTTCCGGGTGTGTGGTGAAGTAGTTCTCCTCGGAATTGGACGCGATCCCCTTCAGCACACCCAAAATCGAGTCGGATGCATTGACGGAGATTGAAAGCTTGTCCATTTCCTCCAGCATGTCGTCGACTTGCTCCTGAAGCTTGATCGTCGTCTGCTGCTTGTTTTGCGCCATATCGTTTTCGATCAACGATTCATTACGAAAATAATGAATGACGTTAACGATCGTAATCACGGAGAACAGGAAGATGGACAATGTCAAAAATATACTAGTCTGATATCTTAACGATCCGAACATGCCGCCCCCTTGCCGCGCAAAAAAGTAAGCGCATTCTATATTGCTTCTACTAATGTAACAAATATGGAGTGTCGAGTGAACAGGATAATCTACAGATGGCGGTATGGAAAATTTACGGAGCAGAAAAAAGGCCATCAAGTCGGGTTTCCCCACCGTGAATGGCCTTCTCGCTATCTAATCTTATTCAATGCCTTGCTCTTTCGCTTTCGCGTTTACTTCCTCGATCATTTTGTCTAGACCTTTGGCCTTGTAGCTGTCTACAATCTTCTGCCAATACTGCTCTGCGGAATCCTTAGACAATATGATGTTCAGCAGGTCGTCATGGTCGAATACGGTCAAGCTGTCTCCATAAGCGATTACTCCCGAATAAACTTCGGTTAGCAATCGCCAAGTTATGTTCTTATTTTCCGTTCAAAAATGCTGGAATTCCAAGTTGTCTATATTCGCTCCTTCACCCATACCGCCATCTCGCCTTTGCCGCGATTCGCCCATGCGTAATATGGAATGAACGTAACATCCGCCATCTCAAGAGCTGTCTCTGCGTTGGAGCGGTATAGCTGCGTGCCCCAGTCCTCGAATTGAAGCTTCAGCGCTTGCGCCTTAATCACTTGAATACCACCAATCAGATGATCTACAAAGGTTTCTTCCAACTGGGCATCCTGTGGCAAAAGCAGCTGCTGAAGCTGCTTTCCGTTATCCGCTTCTTCTATGCAATACACGAGAGGACCTCGCTGAAGCGCCACCTTACCGGCATTCTGCTTCACGAGCGGATGACTTCTTACTCGCAATATAGACATATCGAGCGTAAGCTCTACAACATCGCCGGACGTCCACTGCCGATCAATCCGAGCGTAGCCGTCTACGATTTGATTCGTAATGGAATAGGCTTCTCCGTTTACGAATACCGCTGCTTCAGAAGACCAATCTGGTATCCGCAGCGCCAAAGTGAACGCTGCAGGCTCATCAAGCGTCACCTCAAAGCGTGCCGATCCCGTCCATGGCATGCTGGATTGTTGATTCAGCTTGATTTTGGCATCTCCCAATGAAAGCTCCATATCTCCGCCAATATATAAATTCAAATAAATGGTATTTCCTTTCGTCGAATATAAATACTCGCCTAACGATGCAAGCAAACGAGCAATATTCGGCGGACAGCATGCGCAGCCGAACCACTCTTGGCGAACTGGCTTCACGTGGTTAAAGTTTTTGTTTCTGCCCTCACATACATCCGGCGTTACCTCTAGCGGATTAACATAGAAGAAATGTCTACCGTCGCGCGACATGCCCGCGATAACCGTATTGTACAAAGCACGCTCCATGACATCAGCATAGCGGCTGTTAGGCTCAAGCTGAAGCATGCGATGGGCGAAGAAAATGAGGCCGATCGATGCGCATGTTTCTGAATATACCGTATCATTGGGCAGATCATAATCAAACGAAAACGCCTCGCCATGCGCCATCGAGCCGATGCCCCCAGTAATGTACATCTGCTTCGAGGCAATATTGTCCCATAATCTGCGACATGCCTCAAGCAAAGACTCGTCACCAGTCTCGCGTGCCACGTCAGCCATGCCCGCAAGCATATAAACGACACGTACCGCATGGCCGACCGCCGCTTCCTGGTCACGAACAGGCAAATGTGCCTGGAAATATTCAGGTTCAATATGGATCTTATTATTGCTCCAATGCGAAGTTCTACCTCTGCGGTCAGCTTCTTCTTCGAAGAAGCTAGGCTGTTGTCCACGCTTATCAATAAAGTAGCTGCTAAGCTCCAAATATTTGCGATCGCCAGTCGTCTCATATAACTTCACAAGTGCCAGCTCCACCTCTTGATGACCATCGTAGCCTGCTATTTGCCTTGGCCCATCACCAAATACGACAGCAATATCATCCGCAATGCGGCATACGATCTCAAGCAGCTTCTTCTTGCCTGTTGCTTTATAGTAAGCCACACCAGCTTCGATCATATGGCCAGCAGTATAAAGCTCATGGCACTCCGTCAAGTTTGTCCACTTCTTGCCCGGCTCTTTAATGGTATAGAAGGTATTCAAATAACCATCAGGCTGTTGAGCTTTCCCAATAATATCTATCATTTCGTCGGCAATTTGCTCAAGACCAGCATCTGGCTTTGTCTCAAGCAAATAAGCTACAGCCTCCAGCCATTTGGCTACATCGGTATCTTGAAATACGAAGCCGTAAAAATCTCCTTTTTCTAAACCTGCCGCAATCTTGAAATTACGAACCGCTCCGCTTCGTTCTGCTCCCTCTACTCGGTCATTTATAGCATCCCATTGATAAGGAACAACGACATCTCTTACTAGGTTAATATAATAATTCCAAAATGAATCCTGAATATTGACCTGCTTAAGTGATACGGGTGTGGCATGGTCCTTGCTTACGGTTTGCTCCATCGATTAAGACCTCTCCTCCGTAATAAATAACTTTCATACTGCTGATCTCTATTCTATGGGTTAAAATGAAACATAAATACAAACGAAAATAACTAAATACTTATAAAATTTCACACAAGCTGGGAGTGTAAACCATCATGATAGAAGCATCGGAGCATGTTTATTTTGCAGCGCCTCCGCTTCCTTATTACTTAGAGAGCGGCGTTACCAATCACGAACGAGGCGATCAGCATCCAAACCGTAAGCAGCTAGGTGTATTTGATCTTCTTATCGTCGAATCAGGCTGCTTATTTATCGGCGAGGACGAGCGTAAATGGCAACTGACTAATGGGCAAACACTGCTTCTGCTTCCTGATCGCTATCATTATTCCGTAAAACCTTCAGAGGACAAGACTCGCTTTTATTGGGTTCATTTTCTAGCAGTGGGGGAATGGCAGCAAACCGAGCTCGATCGCTCCAGCATAAGCCAAGAGGGGCATTATAATCGGTTTCTAACGTCTCCTTATTCGCTTCATCTTCAAAAAGCATGGACGCTCCCTTATCCAGAGCAAGCGTTTCGCTTAATGCGAACACTGAACAAAGCTGGAGGAGAGCGCCAATCGAGTGCTTTCTGGACGCAGCAGCAGACGTTCGAGGAGCTGCTGCGCATGATGGACTTACGTCAAAATGACAGCTATACAAGCCCTACTGTCACCCTAGCAGAAAAAACCGAGGCTTATATAAAAAATAACTATCGATCCGAAATTTCAAGCAAAACGATGGCCGAAGCTCTCAATTTTCACTATAACTACATTACCCGCTGCATGAAGCAGGTTTATGGCATGACTCCCATCGATTATTTGTCCAAATATCGGCTTGAGCAAGCCAAGCTGCTGCTGCTCAAAACAGAATGGCCTATCGCAGAAATCGCTCAATATGTTGGCTTCGAGAACGTTCCGTACTTCTCTAATTGCTTTACACAGCAAATCGGGTTGCCGCCTACGAAATTTCGCAAGCAATATATGACGTAATTTATGAGGATAACGTCCGCTTCAACCAGTCGTAAGCCAGTCGACCGCTTATTTCATGCTCGCCTGGGAACACGTCCGTTAGAAGCTTATCGCCTGCTCCTTCCACCTCATAAATGGCCTGAATATCCGCTGCCGCCTTTCGAAAACCTGCCATCGGGAAAATAGGATCATTTTCACCCGATTCAAGAAATAACGGGCGCGGGGCAATCAATCCGATCAATTCCGGCAGCTCGGCGTGAACGAGCAAGCTTGGCGTGTAGTTGTCGATGCAATGATGAACGGCAAAGATGCTGTCTTGAACGGTGTTAGCGAAGCCAGTCAATACCGTCGCATTTATACGCGCTTCCAGCACGGCTGTAACAAAACCAATTAAACCTCCGCCTGAAAAACCCATTAGGCCAATCCGATTAGCATCAACCTCTTTACGCGTTGACAAGTAATTAAATGTTTTTAACGCTTCAGTTACGCGCAGACCGGTCAATGTCTTGCCAAGCATCATCAGCTGCGTTGACAGGCGGTAGCAGGAGCTCGACACATCCGGATTAAGCGCGAGATCTGCTTCTAGTCTGCGCTGACCGAATCCGATCACATCAGGTGCGATAACGACCATTCCCCGCTTAACGAGCTGTACCGCAAAATGCTGATGGATGCCTGGCTCCGCCAAATCTGGAGATCCATCTTTCAGTAGACCAACAATTTCCCGGCTCCCATACCCATGACCATGTAGTGCCAGCACACTTGGCAGCGGCCCTTTCACATCACTCGGAATAAGCACATAAGCGGCAAAGGACAGCCCTGGCGTAGCCGACAGTTCCACCCGTTCTCGGATATATCCATCACATTGAACGCGCTCCAGCACCTTAGGTGTATGTGCGGGATTAGACTCGAACTGGCCCATCAGTTCGCGCAGCGCCGATTTTAGCTTCGGTCTGCGTTCGTTTCGCAGCTGCAGCGTTCGGAGATTTTGATGCCGAGCAATCGCTTCGTCATATAGCTTCGTTAAATAAGAATCCCCATTCCACATCGCGATCTCTCCTCTTTGTCGGCGTTTTTCGAGCCTTCTTCCATCCGTTCTGTTTCCATAAAGAAGATTTAAGTAAAGTGGTTGAATTTTTATTCTCTCTACTGTATATTTATACAATACAATGAATAACCGGGAGGTACGTAAATGATTCAGACGGAGACAACAAAAGCTTTATTAGAAACGGCGGAGAAATCGGTTCTTTTTACGGCGCACCGACCGAGCGTCGTGATGGAATACGGTAAAGGCATGTATTTGTGGGATACGGAAGGAAATCGCTACTTGGATTTTGTCGGCGGCTGGGCGGTTACGAGCTTGGGGCATTCCCCTGCTGTATTGCAGGAGGCATTGTCACGTCAGGCTTCGACGTTAGTACACGCAAGCCCTGGTTACTATAATAAACCGATGATTGAGTTCGCAGAACTACTAACTAGCGTTAGCGGTATGGATAAAGCTTTTTTTGCAAGCAGCGGTGCAGAGGCGAATGAAAGTGCAATCAAGCTGGCAAGAAAACATGGCTCCGTTAACTTGAATGGCGCATATGAAATTATTACCTTAACGAACAGCTTCCACGGACGATCGCTGGCTATGATGTCCGCAACTGGGAAAGCAGCGTGGAAAGATCTTTATGCTCCTAAGGTTGAAGGCTTTAAACATGTCCCTATTAATGACCTTGATGCTTGCTTTGCTGCGGTTACGAACAACACCTGTGCGATTATGGTCGAGCTCGTGCAAGGGGAAGGCGGCGTTCATTCCGTAGATGAAGCGTATTTGTACGGACTGCGTAAAATATGCGATATGTACGGCATGCTGTTAATATTTGATGAAGTACAGACGGGGATGGGGAGAACAGGCAAGCTGTTCGCTTATGAGCATTACGGTATTTTGCCTGATGTCATGACCTTAGGCAAAGGCATTGGTGCCGGCTTTCCGCTATCGGCAATGCTGACGAAGAACAATTATGATTTATTTGAACCTGGAGATCAAGGCGGAACCTATACAGGAGCCCCGCTTGCCATGGCCGCAGGTTATGCCGTGCTTCAGGAACTGCTGGAGCAAAACTTGGCAGGCAATGCTAAGTTGCAAGGTCAATATCTAGAAAGCAGCCTTCGTAAGCTTTCCTCTGAATTTCCAATTTCAAATATCCGTGGCAAAGGGCTTCTGCTCGCATTTGACATACCGAAGGACACAGCCGCTGAGCTTGCTGCGATTTGCATGCGCGAGGGATTGCTTATTAACGCACTTCATTCATCCACCATTCGTCTCGTTCCACCGTTAATCGTAACGCAGGAGGATATCGATCACATGATATTCATACTGCGCCGCTCTTTCCGTCAGCTGCTTGCTGTAAAATGATCCTCTCTTTCAACAGGCCAGTTGGTCCAGCAAATGCTGAATCGGCTGGCCTGTTGGAGTGAGCTCTAGCTCCTGCTATAGTCGCAGCTGCACAATCGAAGCTGCGCTTCATCCTTCTACCAGTTCAGTGCATTTCCTGCATAATCCACGTATTCACAATCTGCCTCCGCAGCATCCAAGCTTAATCGGTCTTCAACTAGCTTTAAGATCGAGGAAGCCGATTGCTCCGGCGTAAGCGTCGCTGCAGCATCTAACTTGCCCTGCATATACGTTTGCACCCAGCCTGGGTGAACAACCAGCACACGGCCTCCGAGCTGCTTAATACCATTATGGATCAGCTTAGACTGCATGTTCAGCGCTGCCTTCGACATGCAATAAGCGTACCAGCTGTCACGGTAACAATCTCCTATGCTGCCCGCCTCCGACGAAATATTGAGCAGAAACTTCGATTCTCCCTTGAGCAGCAGTGGCATAAACGTCTGACTCATCCGCAAGCTCCCAAGTGTATTCACATTAAAAACATCAAGCATCTCCGCATAATGAAGCGGATCAAGCACCGTTGCTGAAATATCTCCTAAAATCGCTCCGTTATTGATTAATAGGTCTAGCTGATCCGTCCGCGCAGCTGTTGCTTCGAACGCCCTTGCCACACTCTCATCACTCGATATGTCCAGCTTCAGTACCTGCAGCCGATCTGCGTGCACAGCCTTTAACTCTTCTAGCTGGGGTACATTATCCGCGTATTGTCCAGCAAAAACTTCATACTCTTGTTCAAGCAAACATGTCACTAAGGCAAAGCCTACGCCACGATCTGCTCCGGTTACGAATGCTGTTTTCTTCAACAATTTCCCTCCTAGTATTATCTTTTAAATCATAGCGAATGATGGATAAGCTGCTCTGCATAATCTAGTTACGGTTGTAATGCGCCTAAATAGCAGGAGGGCTCCCATTTTGCGTACACGAGCTGCCAAAAAAGATGAATTTAAAATATACGTTGTTCCCGCTTGGAAATGGAAGGAGTTCTTTGCCTTTGAACTCATCGGCGGCATGGCATTTTATTTACTTTGCCGAAAAACAGCTCATTCCGAGCTCTTCGGAATTGCCGCCAATATAGCCGGTCCACAGATGCTCAAATTTTTGATGGCCGCTTATCGCTTGGATACAAAAAACGTTCCACAGCCCCCGCCGAGCTAGCGGAAATGTAGAACGTTTCATACACGCTAGAAGCCGAAGTAAGCTTTCGCGTTGCGATAAGAGATATTTTGAACCATTTCGCCTAGCAGCTCCATATCTTGCGGCGCCTCGCCATTTTCGACCCATTCACCAAGCAAATTACAGAGCAAACGTCTGAAGTATTCATGCCTGGTGTAAGAGAGGAAGCTGCGGGAATCAGTCAACATACCGACAAAGCGGCTAAGCAGTCCCTGATTAGCAAGCGTATTCATTTGGTCTAGCATACCATTTTTTGTATCGTTGAACCACCATGCAGATCCAAGTTGAATTTTCCCAGGCACCCCGCCGCCTTGGAAGCTTCCAATTATAGATCCGAGTACATCATTGTCTTTGGCATTCAGCGAATATACGATTGTTTTCGGAAGCGCATCGTCCATATCCAGCGCATCAAGCAGCCTCGTTAACGGGTAAGCTACAACGCTATCGTTGATGGAGTCAAACCCCGTATCCGGTCCAAGCTTGCCAAACATGCGCGAGCTGTTGTTCCTAGCCGCATTAATATGGAACTGCATTGCCCAGCCGCGCTCGGCATACAAACGTCCCAAGAAGAGCAGCGTAAACGTTTTGTATTGCTTCTCTTCTTCCATCGACACCGTTACCCCATTCAAGGCTTTGGCAAAAATAGCGGCAGCTTCGGCCTTCGTAGTCTCTGCATAAGCAACATAATCAAGCGCATGGTCAGATACTTTGCAGCCAACCTCGTCGAAAAACTTCACTCTTGCAGCAAGCGCTTCAAGTAGAGCATCATAGCTGTTAATTGTCATTGCAGCAGCTTCGCCAAGCTTGCCTATCCATTCTAGAAACGTAGCGCGATTGATTTCCAATGCTTTGTCTGGTCTGAATGAAGGCAGCACCTGTACGTTAAAATCTTCTAAATCTTTAATTGCAATATGATATTCCAGCGAATCAACAGGATCATCTGTCGTGCAGATCACCTCCACATTAGACATTTTGACCAAATCACGCGCTTTAAATTGACCTGTCGCGAGCTTCGCGTTAACCTGCTCCCAGATGAATGGTGCATTTTTTTCATTAATAAGCTCATAAACGCCAAAATAACGACGAAGCTCCAAATGCGACCATTGGTACAGCGGATTGCCGATCGTTTGCGGAACTGTTTTGGCCCATGCTTCGAAACGCTCGTAATCGGTTACACCCTCACCGCCTGTTACGTAACGCTCCTCTATCCCATTCGCACGCATAGCCCGCCATTTGTAGTGATCGCCATATAGCCATGCCTCCGTAATGTTCTCAAAGCTTTTATTCTCAAAAATTTGCTGCGGACTTAGATGGCAGTGATAATCAATGATCGGCATATCCTTCGCAAAATCATGATAAAGCTTAATCGCCGTTTCGTTTGATAACAAAAAATGGTCATCCATAAATGGCTTCATTCCAGCTTCCTCCTCCGCAACCTATTTGTGAAACTTCACAAGGTCATCAATTTGTACGGCTAGTCCCGTCTGGATCGAACGGTTCGCTGCGATGCCCGTTAGAATCGATCTAGCTCCATCTATATGATTAGCCGCCCTTTGGAATGGATCCTCTACAGGCGTTCCGAACAAATCATTCAGCAATACCGGATCGCCGCCGCCATGACCGCCAACGCCTTCCTCTACTTCCACCCCGTACGGAGCAGCAAACATCGGAAACACCTTAATCGTCTGCTCTTTAAGCGCACCCTCTTCGGATTTTTCTCCTCCGGAATTGACATACGATTGCTCCACGATATTCATCTCTAGGCGTCCCTTTGTTCCATTGAATGCAATGCGGTAGCCTTCCCATGGCAAGTAAGCGTTTAAGGAGTACGTCAAAATCGCATTGTTTTTGTAGCGCACAAGCACGCCCATCGTATCTTCAATATTAATGCCGTCACCGAACACGCTTTGATCGCGGCGATAGCCATCCTCATGCTCCGCATCCAAATACATGGCTTTCAAATGATCGTTTTTGTCCAAGTGCAGCGCAAATGGATCATTCTCAGCAAGCGGATTTCCCGTCGCACGCTCATAAAATTGCGTCTCACCGCGCTGCTCCGCATTTTCACGTCCGTAAAACAAGAGGTCTCCAAAGGCAAATACCGACTCCGGCTGCGAGCCGATCCAAAAGTTGACGAGATCAAAATGATGCGTCGATTTGTGCACCAGCAAACCGCCGCTGTTCTGCTTGTTACGATGCCATCTGCGGAAATAATCGGCACCATGCTGCGTATTCAGCAGCCACTCGAAATGAACAGAAGTTACTTTGCCGATTGTACCGTTAGCAATCAACTCTCTAGCTTTCGTATGATGCGGCGCATAACGATAGTTGAACGTCACGCGCACATTGCGGCCCGTTCGCTCAACCGCATCCAATATTTGTTGGCATTTCTTCTCGTCAACCGTCATTGGCTTCTCAGTTACGACATCACACCCAAGCTCAAGCGCGCGAATAATGTACGTATGGTGCGTCCGATCCATGCTTGTAACGATTACCGCATCCGGCTTCTCAAGCTCGATCATTTGGTCAAATTCATTCGATTTGTACGTTTTTACAGCCTCGTGGTTATATTTATCAACTAATATGCGATTCGCATAGTCCATCCGAGTTTGGTTAATATCGCAAAATGCGAGCAGCTCCGATGTCTCTCTGAAATCAGTTGCAAGAGCACCGTAGAAAAATTCTGCCCTGCCGCCGCTGCCTACCAATACATATCGTTTTTTTGCCATAATCATTATTCCTCCTTTAATTCAACTACCTTCATATTACTGCATGATAGTGATATAATTCTCTGCATATCCTGCTTAATTTCCATCAAACACCGCTTATTTTGCTATAAAATCAAAAGGAGCAAATCAATGATGAGCATTCAGCCTGAAATTTGCAGCTTTGGCTCTACATCCGAGCTATATATCGAGTATACGAAACGGACAGCGCCCTTTACGATGGAAGAAAATCATTACCATGACTATTATGAAATCTATTATATGCTGTCAGGGCAGCGAATTTATTTTATTCGTGATCGTTCCTATTCTGTTCAGCAAGGCGATCTCGTCTTTATATCTAAGCATGAGCTGCACAAAACGATGCAATCCGGCGATGCCTCCCATGAACGAATTATTATACACATGGATGATGCAATGTTAGGCAAATTAGCAGGAACGCATGTTAGCTTCTTATTAACACCATTTGAACAGCAATCTCATATTATACGTTTGCCCATGCAGGAGCAGCTGGCGACAGCACAATTAATGAGTAGAATGCTGGCGGAGATCAGACAACAGCCTGCTGGCTTCGAGCTTTTTCCCAGCTATGCCGTAACCGAGCTCCTACTGACCGCAGCTAGATATATCCAGCAGTCTGAGCCAATGCCTCTGCACCACGCAACACCCATGCATGCCAAAATTTCAGAGGTTATCCGCTACATTAACGCTCACTTTGGAGAGCCGCTTCGACTTGATGAGCTTGCAAAACATTTTTTCATCAGTCCTTACTATTTAAGCCGTATGTTCAAGGAGCTGACAGGCTTTACCTTCTCCGACTACATCATTCTTACCCGTATGAAGGAAGCTCAGCGTCTGCTTCGCGAGTCAGATATTAGCATTACCGATATCGCAGCTGCGGTCGGTTTCGATAACTTCTCTCATTTTGGAAAAACATTCAAAAAGATTACTCATGTATCCCCGCGTCAATATCGTAAGCAATATGTGTAAGTGAATTTACTTAAATCATATTTTGTCGTAATATCGTACATAATTGGTCATTAAATTACACTAAAAATACGCATAAAACTATGTTAAATTATAGCTGTTGTCATAAATTTATATATGCAATGCAAATTCGCTAATAGATGCCCAGGGAGAGATGAACCTATGATTCGAATCGGTAAAATTAGTTATTGGCATGTACACGCATGGGATTATACGAAACAAGCTCAGGAGCACCCTGGTACGGAAATCGTTGCAGTATGGGACGAAATCGCGGAACGCGGACAAGCAGCTGCCGAGAAACTTGACGCTACTTTTTATTCAGACCTTGATGAAATGTTGAATCGCGACGATATCGACGCTGTTATCGTTGACGCTCCAACTTCAAGACATCAAGAAGTTATTGTAGCAGCAGCTAAAGCCGGCAAGCATATCTTTACAGAAAAAGTAATTGCACCAACCCTAAAAGAAGTAAATGTTATACTAGATGAAGTAGCTAAAAATAATGTAAAATTAACAGTATCGCTGCCTCGTCTAAATGACGGCTATACACTGGCGATTCGCAATATTTTGTCACAAGGCGTTCTTGGAAAAATCACATTGGTTCGTGCTCGTCTCTCTCATAACGGAGCAACAGCGAACTGGCTGCCTGAACACTTCTACAACCTAGAGCAATGCGGCGGCGGTGCATTAATCGATTTGGGTTGTCACCCTATGTATTTGACTAGACTCTTCTTGAATGAAATGCCTAAAGAGGTTTCTGCTCATTTTGGTTATGTCACTGGCAAAGAGGTCGAAGATAACGCGGTAGCAGTATTGAATGCGCCATCTGGAGCGATCGGAATCGTAGAGGCCGGCTTCGTTAACAATCATTCACCATTTACACTTGAGGTGCATGGTACTGAAGGAACGCTGCTTTACGGCAATCCAGAGAGCCAGCTGCTGCTTCGCACTTCTACTCCAGGTGACCAATCATCTGAGCAATGGACGGCACAAGTTATTCCGCCGAATAGAGAGAGTGCTTTTGACCAATGGGTACAGCATATCGAGAACAATACATCCGCTGACGAAAATGTAAGCCTTGCCACTGATCTAACGAAGTTGATGGAAGCTTCGAATCGCTCTGCTCGTGAGCACCGTGCAATCCGGATTGATGAGCTGAGCGAGTAATACTACAAACTTAAACTGGACTACTCCAAGGGGTGATCAGCATGCCTAACTTCCCTTATGAGGTCATGCATGAACGCCAGGATGCGCTTGAACGTCTGGAGCTGTGCATCAGATGGGGGCCTTACGACATCCATGTACTGCGCTTTCATCTGACGCAATTCCCTCCCGGCAGAATCATTGGATTCCATAAGCACGCGGAATATGAATTGCATTTCATACCTCAGGGCAAAGGAAAGGTCATTATTAGCGACCAGGAGTATGCTTTAAAGCCTGGCATGCTTTATTTAACCGGACCTGAGATCATGCATTATCAAGAAGCAGACGCGCTTGAAGCAATGAATGAGCTTTGTCTGCATGTTGATATCATTGATCGAACAGAGCAGGATAACGGCGAAGATGCTCATTCCTATGACGACTGGGAAGCTGCTGAAGCGCGAAATTGTATCGATAAGCTAAAAACACTTCCATTGTTTCCGACAATGGATCTGCATCAAGCGATGCCTCGCTTTCTTGAAGCCTATCAAGCTTGCAACGATAATTTTGTTGGCAGCTATACAACCATTAAGCAGACGGTTATCCAAATTTTGATGCGAGCGGTTCGTGCTTATGACACAGCAAGCGAACAGAAACAGTTTCCAACGCGGGATATGAAGGCTTATCGTTATCGGCTCGCCTTGGAGTATATTTATGCTAACTATGACGGCTTCATCACGCTCGAGGACGTTGCGGACAAGCTTAATCTAAGCTCGCGACAAATTCAGCGTTTATTCAAGGAGCTGCATCATGGACATACATTCAGTCGTATTCTTGAAGACATTCGACTGGCTGTCGTATGCCGTGAGCTACAGGAAAGCTCGCATTCGGTGGAGAAAATAGCCAAGTTATCCGGCTTTGCCGGCGGCAACTATTTACACGCTGTGTTTCGCAAGAAATTCGGCGTCACTCCTTCCGAATATCGTAGGAATGCTCGTCAGACCGTTTCTCAATAACAAATTCAACATACTATTAGGAGGCTTTATCACATGTCTAAAGTATATAAACTAGCTATTATTGGCTGTGGCGGAATTGCAAACGGTAAACATCTACCAAGCTTGAAGAAACTTAAAAACGTTGAAATCGTCGCATTTTGCGATATCGTTGAACAACGTGCTATTGACGCAGCTGCCCTATATGGTGCTGAGGACGCGAAAGTATACACGGATTACACTGAACTGTTGACCGATACTTCAATTGAAGTCGTTCATGTATGTACGCCAAACGACTCGCACGCGAACATTGCAATTGCTGCACTTGAAGCTGGCAAGCATGTTATGACTGAGAAGCCTATGGCCAAAACAGCTCACGATGCACAGCGTATGGTTGATGCTGCTCGCCGTACTGGCAAGAAGCTTACTGTTGGTTACAACAACCGTTTCCGTCCAGACAGCCAGCACTTGAAGAAATTGTGTGAGGCTGGTGAGCTAGGTGACATCTATTATGCGAGAGCGCATGCTGTTCGTCGCCGCGCAGTGCCAACTTGGGGCGTTTTCCTTGACGAAGAAAAACAAGGCGGCGGACCGCTTATCGATATCGGTACTCACGCACTTGATTTGACGCTTTGGATGCTCGACAACTACAAGCCTAAAGTGGTGCTTGGTACTTCCTACCACAAGCTTTCGCAACGCGAAAACGCTGCAAATGCATGGGGACCTTGGGATCCTGCGAAGTTCACTGTTGAGGATTCCGCATTTGGTATGATCGTCATGGAGAACGGCGCTACAATCGTGCTTGAGTCCAGCTGGGCACTTAATACGCTTGAAGTTGACGAAGCAAAATGTACGTTGTCTGGTACTGAAGGCGGCGCGGACATGAAGGATGGCCTTCGCATTAATGGCGAGAAGCATAGCCGTCTATTTGCAACTAAGATTGATTTGAATGCAGGCGGAGTTGCTTTCTACGATGGCAAAACAGAAAGCGACGCTGATCTCGAAATGAGAATGTGGCTGAAAGCAATTGAAGAGGACACTGAGCCTGTTGTAACGCCAGAGCAAGCTTTCGTTGTTTCTCAAATTCTTGAAGCGATTTATGAATCATCCAAAACCGGCAAAGCCGTATATCTATAAGCAATAAAGAAGGAACTGCCTCGCTCGGTCTACGAAGACCTTGCTGGGCAGTTCCTTTTTTATCGTTATATTGAATAAAGGTCATCTTATAGATTCATAGGGGCGCCATTATGATCAATAAAAAGGGCTTTCGCTTCCGTTTTCCGCTCGACAATGTTCATAATGCCAGCTGCTGCGACTGTCGCATCTCCAGGTGCCTGCTCGCCCCCCATATCTGTTTTTATCCAGCCGGGATGAAGCGCATGAACGACGAAGCCCTGCGGTGCAAGCTCGCTCCGCAGCTGCGCGGAGAACATATTCAGAGCAGATTTAGACAGCGCATAGGAATAGTCGCCGCCATAAGCACCAGTGAAGCTGCCTGCTTCCGAGCTAATATTAATAATGCTTTGCTGCTCTCCTTGACGAAGCAAAGGTAAGAAATGCTTGAGTACCACGATAGGCCCGAATAGATTGGTCTGGAACGATTGCTCCACCTGCTCCAAGTCGAGCTTCTCCAGCTTCTGATCCCGTCCCAGCAATATCGCTGCGCTGTTAATAACAGCATCCAAACTGCGTACTCGGCTTTCCGCCTGTGCGGAAGCGTAGCGAACCGAATTCTCATCCGTAACATCAAGCGGCAGTACCGTTATTTGACTTGGAAATCTCGTGATCAGCTCTTGCAATCCCTCTGCAGAAGAGCCGGGGCTGCGAACCCCAGCTAACACGTGATGTCCTCGTACGCATGCTTCACTAGCAAGCGCTAATCCCAGACCTCGATTGGCACCTGTAATTAATATGTTCATGCCATTCATTCCTCCTGTTTATTCATTACAAGTAGATGACAGCTCGTTATCTCACGCATCACTCTGTTAATTCTTATCGTTTTCCAGCAGTTCCAACATTATTTTCAAATTTTTAAAAGTGTCCATATAGGCATAACGTCCGCCGGTATACTCACCCTTTTGAACCAATGCCATACCGTTTTTCTCCATGGATGCTACAATTTCTTTCATGCCGTCAACGACGAATGCGATATGATGCGGACCTTCACCATGTTTGTCGAGATGCTCTCTCCACGTACTAGGATGTTCATCCGGCTCGATGAGTTCAAGCTGCAAGGATCCCATATCAAAAAAAGCAAGCTTGGCACGAGCCACTGACGATTGCCCGTTATATTCCGTTTGCGCCTTATCTACCTTATCTGTCCAAAACCAGTTCGGCTTCTCGATCCCAAAAAAATCTGCATACGCCTGCGACGTTGCATCTATATCGTTAACTAATAGTCCAATTTGAGTTATCGTCCGTGTTCCAATCAAGTTTTTATCCATGCCTATTTTCCCCCTGGAGGTTGATTTCATCGTTATGATTGCCGTATATGCCGCACAAATAAAAATGCTATCTCTTATTCTTCAAGTAAATGAATATCTACCTGCTGCATCCGCATCCCCCCTCTCAAAAAAAATAATCGTTAGTGAACACGTGTTTATTTCGTTGTAAAAAATAATGTGTGGTTTAAACCTAATATTAGAAGCCCTTATGCAGCCTATAAGGACCTCTAACTATATCGTTCTTTCTCTTAACTATGAATCTTCCCTTGCGCTTTGACAGGAATCACGGACAACGAGCTCAGTGCTTACCGCAACCGGATGATAGGCTTCAGCACCATTCTCAATGCTCGTAATCAAGGTCTTAGTCAATTTGTCCATCATGTCTGCAAAATCAACCCGGATCGTCGTTAATGCCGGTCTGGAATGCGCGCTTAATATGTGGTCGTCAAAGCCAATAATCGATACATCCTGCGGGACTTGAATACCCGATTCCTTCAGCGCACGAATAGCTCCGAAAGCAACGCTGTCATTCGCTGCAAATATGGCTGTCGGCAGCTCCGTCTTGGCTTTCAAAAATTCTTTAATGGACTGGTAGCCGCTGGATTCGTTAAAATCACCCGGCAGCATCCATTGCTGCACAAGCGGTAAATGATGCCTTGCCATCGCAGCTTGAAAGCCTCTCCACTTGGATGGTCCAGAGTATCTGTTCATGTCCCCATTAATCATACCGATTCGCTCATGCCCCAAGCTTACTATATAATCAATCGCTTGCCCTACACCCGTTTCGTTGTCAAAGTTGAACACAATACGGTTTGGTTCCGTACGTCCCGGCAAATGCTGATCCACAATCGCAACCATAAACCCTTCAGCAATTAGCTCCTCTATGAGCGGTTCATGATTAGCCGCTCCGATGAACACACCTCCATCGATTCTACGCTGATAGAAGCTCTCCTTAATCATGCGAGCCTCATCCTGATCTTTCATATCATGAACGATATGTGTCAGCACATAATAGCCATGTGAAGAAGCACTTTCAATAACCCGTGCAAGCAATAAGCTCGAAATGCTGTCGCCGGATACTCGGCCGGAATCGACCATGAATAAACCAATCGTTCGCGTACGCTTGCCTGCCAGCACCTGAGCCGATAGATTTGGGTAATAATTGTATTGCTGAATGACCTTTAATACCTTTTGCTTCGTCTTCTCAGGGACATTCGCATAGTTGTTAATTACACGGCTGACCGTGCTTCTAGAAACACCTGCTAGCTTGGCGATTTCCGTGCTGTTTATCTCTTTGCTCAACCTAAGCCCCTCATTCCGTAAACACGCGTTTATGGAAATAATGTACCAATGTTCTGAAGCGCTGTCAATTCATAATTAGAAGATGATTTTAAATAGAAGCTGCCTCAGAGAATACCCCTGAGACATCTTCTACCATAAGAACAGCTAATTCCTGCGATTGCAAAATGAGCGCTCTCACTCATATCGTTTCCTCGTATTGCGAACGTATATCACTTTAACTCGCCTCTCCCATTAAGCTTCTTGCTATTAATGAACCGCTGAGTCCATCTGATCATTTATAGCATTCGGAAACTCATCCAGGAACTCGTTCCAGTTCAGCGACAGCTCCCCATCACTAAGCAAGCAGCTATCTAGAGAATCGGTCAGCTTCATCCGGTTCATCGCGATTCCGATCAGTACAAATTTGTTAACACGATCACCGTATTCCTCATGCCACAAGCTTGCCAGCTCGGGGTCCTCCAGCAGTAAAGCCTGTCGCTCCGCTTCGGGCAATGCAGCAGCCCAAAGACCTGCAGGTCCAAACTGTATGGATGGACCTGCTTGGCTCAAGCTTTGAGCATATTCATTACGAGTAGCAAGCCATACGATACCTTTGGCTCGGACGACTTCCTCCGGCCAACGCTCCATCCAATCTTTAAGACGCTGCGGATGAAATGGCTTCGCGCGCTCATATACGAAGGATGATATACCGTACTCCTCTGTTTCCGGTATGTGTGACGGAGCTTCCATTTCTTTTATCCAACCTGCCGAACGACTAGCTTCGTCGAAATTGAACAACGACGTGTTCAAAATATGTTTTGGATTAACTTCACCATTGGAAGTGCGAATGAATTTGGCACGCGGCTGCATCGTACGAAGCACTCTCTCCAGTTCCGCCAATTCCTCGTCATCTACAAGATCACATTTGTTCAAAAGAAGCACATCGCAAAACTCGATCTGATCGATAAGCAGATCAACAACCTCACGTGTGTCATCATCGCCAACGGCTTGACTGCGATCAAGAAGTGTCTCGCCTGATGCATAATCATGCCAGAAGCGGTAAGCATCTACGACCGTTACCATGCAATCAAGCCTGCAATATTGTGTTAAATCAATCCCTTGCTCTTCATCGATATAGGAGAAGGTTTGAGCTACTGGAACAGGCTCACCAACACCAGTCGACTCGATTAGAATATAATCAAATCGATTTTCTTTCGCCAAGCTCTCAACTTCCTTGAGTAAATCTTCCCTAAGCGTGCAGCAAATACAGCCATTGGACATTTCTACAAGCTTTTCTTCTGTTCGTGACAAGCCGCCCCCATCTTTGATAAGACTTGCGTCTATATTCAATTCGCTTAAATCATTTACGATAACAGCGACTTTCAGTCCATCGCGATTATGGAGTACATGATTCATAATGGTCGTCTTGCCAGCGCCTAAATACCCGCTTAATACAGTTACAGGGAGTTTTTTTACAGTCATCATTGGCACCTCCGGTTTATTTTCGCTCCACTTAAAGCGTAATCATTACGATTATGTAACAAATAAAAAAGGACTATCTTTTAATAGTAATCGTTACGCTTAATGAGTATAACCATATCTCGTTTACTCGTCAAGATCGTATTCATTACAATTAAACAGCAGTACCTTTTTTAAAATGCTTATATATCCCTGTTATCATTCAACACTAATAGTTTATTGCTATTCGGCTCTAATAGCTTAAAAATTTGCAGTTTTTCCTTCTTGTTATGATTATAACTCCACCGATACATCCTCCATAACATGGAAAAGGTTTGTTTGTAATTCCCTTTTTCAAGTCCGAGCTTTTGTATAATAAATCTTTTTAATATTCGATAATTTCTTTTCCAAATAGGGGTATCCAAATAAATAATGAGCTCTGCATGCTCGAATCCTTGTGTTGTCCATGTGTAATGTACGCCTTCAATGATCCATTTATCAGACGCAATCGTATCATTTAGTAATGAGTCTCTTGTTTCAATACTATTTCGTATATCTCCATCCTCTGTTCTTCTCCAAACCATGTTATCCAATTCATAGTATGGTATAGACAGCTTTTCCGATAAATGTCTAGCTAATGTAGACTTCCCGCTTCCCACTGATCCAATAATATGTATCTTATTTGCACGAATGCACACTAGCGAGCTCCCCCACTATTCATTTCATTCTCTCGTTTCCTCATTCATAACCGCCTTCCGCTTCTGGCAGTTTTTGATAAGCCTCTTTACCTACAACGATCTCATGAATGAACTTTCGCAATTCCAACAATTGCTTTGCATCGCCAGTTGGGTCGCAATATTTTTCTGACCAAGTAAATGTCTTTGATTGCCCGTTGATACTTACTTCCCAACTATCTTCACTATAAGGAACGCGTTCGCAGGCCACGACGACTGGCACTAATTCTTTTGTTCCCATTATATTTATTTCTCTCATTTTCTCATAAATACTGCGCATCTCTTCTATCGTAAACGAAATTTTTGCTGAAGCAGTCCCATTCAAAATTAAATCTTTCGTAGCCGTATCCAAAAAAGTATTGATTTCGTTTTTATTCACTTCGCTATATCCATAACGCACCATGAAATCAAAATCATTTGGCATTTCTTTAGGCATGTTGTTTTGTTTTTCAACGATCTCATTTGTTGGTTGATTCTGAACAAGAGAGTTTACCTCTACCTCCGTTCCCTTACTGCAACCACTAGCGATAACTGCAAATACGAGTAAAACTGAGCATAAGCGTTTCATTTTAATGCCCCCCAATTGTATTTATGCAAAGTTAAAGACGCAATTGGGAGATATTAGTTGCATCTGGAATAACACCAATCTGATAGTCATCCTCATATTAAGCCGTAAACATCGTAATTTAAGTATGGATTATTCGTTTGAATGTTGACCTGTACCTTACTTAACCCGGAGTATGGTGATGCGTCTAGATATGAACGTACAAATTGCTTAGATAAATCTATAACTAGCGGATCGTTAAGCACATCATCTATAGGTCTAAACCCTGCATCTGAAATCTCAGAACCATCAGCAACTAAAACACCTGAAACATAGTCCATCTCAAAAACGAAGTGCACAACATGCTCTTTTTCATTGTTAAACGGTTTAATTCCTGTTCTAACTCCTATTAGCCTTTTCGTAGTAGCATTAATTCCTGTTTCTTCTTTCAATTCTCTAATTGCCGCTTGCTCGAAGGTTTCCCCTTCTTCAACCATTCCGCCTGGCAGCATCCAGTGACCCTTATTGGCTCCATAAGTAACTTTTACAAGCAGCACATTGTTTTCCTTAACAATTAATCCTCCAGCGGAACAAGAAATTCTCATGCGAATCCCTCCCAACCATTTTGGGAAAACATATCACTGTTACGGGACTCATCGCGTCTATTCAATCAGCCGCTTGCCGATCTCCCAATGATAGCCAAACCGATCTACTACACGACCTATACGCCAGCCGTGCTCTTCATTTATTGGAACAATTTCTGTTGCTCCCGCAGCCAGGGCCAAATCGAATAGAAAATCCGGGTCGTTGACCGTTATGATCATGCGGAAGGAACCTCGGCCTACCATCTCCGGGATGGCGTCAGCCTCTTCTTGAATCCAGAAATTCGCTCCTCCGACGGAAAGCTCAGCGATCGCTACCTGCCCATCTCCCTCCTCTAATCGATACAGTTCAACCGCGCCAAATGCCGCTTTGTAAAAATTTATTGCATCAACTGCGTTGCTGACTGATAGCCATGGTGCGATACTAGCCTCAAATGACTCCGATCTCCGCGAACTACACATTAACATTATAGGTGAGTTGCAGTTCATCTCCAGGCAGGCCGCGAATGCCCCAGTTTGATTTTGGACTTTCAAAAATTGTTATTTCGATATCTTCAGAAGTAATATGTAATTGCGTTTGAATATGTTCAAAGAGCGACCGAATGAGCCGTTTTTTCGAATCGACGGAACGTCCTTCAAATACGCTTATTTCGATAATCGTATAGGCTTCAGTTCGTCCAGGCGCGTAATAAAAATCTTCTTTCTCCATTGCGAAAAAACGATGAAACTTCTTATCGACCGGCATTTTAAATGCATCCACTACACATGAATGAATAATTTGTGATAATTGTTCTTTTATCGGATTCAAGTTATCTTTAAGGCCAAAAATTTTCACTTGAGCCATTCTTCTAATCTCACCTTTCTTATCTCAATAGTTATCTGTGTAATCTTGTATACTTAGCAAAATTATAGCATATGCGTTCGGAATATATCAGCCTACGCTGAGCCAAACCAAACATTACTCAGCAAACAAATGCCTTCTTCAATTTCGCCCTCACTCATGCCACCAAATCCAAGCAATACAATAGATGTCGGGCAGCTCTCACTATCCATCCAATGAACATTAGGAGAATATACTCTTACTCCACTTCCAGCTGCCAGTTCGATCAGATGACCGCTTTCTCTGTCCTTAATATCAAGCAATAAATGCAGCCCTGATTTGCTCCCAATGATATTCACACGATCACCCATATACAGAGAAATCGCGTTAACAAGGGTTTTATGCTTCGCTTGGTACAGTCTTCTCATTTTGCGTATATGCCCAGAAAAATGCCCTCGATTCATGAACAAAAACACAGCCTGCTGAATGATTGGTGATGCCGGTTGATTGTAGACGGAAAATATATGATCCAGCTTTTCTAATATGGTTGTTGGTAAAACCATATAGCTTAAACGGGCAGCCGGCAAAAACGATTTTGAAAATGTTCCTAAATAAACGACGCGTTCTCCTGAATCCAATGCTTTAAGCGAGGGAATAGGTTGGCCTACATATCGAAACTCACTATCGTAATCATCCTCGATAATGATTGCGTCGTTTTGGCTTGCCCAATGGAGCAGCTTCATTCGTTTCTGTATAGACAACACCATACCTAATGGGAATTGATGTGATGGTGTCACATACACCGCATTGACTTCACTTGATTGCAGTTCTTCTATATTTAAACCGTCATAATCGACCGAAATCGGTGTAATTTTGCAGCCATGATTTTTCAAAACCGTTCGAACACCGTTATAGCCGGGTTCTTCCATCGCTATGTTTTGTCCCCCTAGAGACAAAAACTGCAATAACATGCTAACGGCATGTTGTGTACCGGAGCAAATGAGAATTTGATTTGGGCTGCACGAAACTCCGCGAGATTGAAATAAGTATTTGGCAATTTCCTCCCTCAGTTCTTCGTCTCCTTGAGGATGTCCATATCCTAATATTTGATAAGGGTCCTTGTTTAAAGAATCCGACAAACATCTTTTCCATATGCTCATTGGGAATCGATTCCATTCAATATCACCATAGTTAAAATCATACCGATATTTTCTCTCGCTAACATCTTTAATGGAGCTATATTGAACCAAACCTCGGGTTGTGTTCAAATCCTCTAGCGGCAGCACTCTTAACCCATTTCGACTTTTACTTTCTACATACCCTTCTGCCAGCAACTGTTGATAAGCAGCTTCTACTGTGTTTTTGCTAATCTTCAAGTAATTCGCCAATTCACGAATGGATGGAAGCTTGGCACTTTCAGCAATTAATCCTGATTCAATTTGATCTTTAATATACGTATACAACTGCGAATATAAAGGATTTTTTCCCTGCTTATCGAGTAAAGGAGTTATCTCTATCACTTGCAACACCTGACCCCATGAAATATTTGAAATCTGCCCCTTTTCACAGGGACAATTCTTATTTACTATTACATTATCATAAAAATAAAGGGTGTGTATGAATATGTTTCCCGTTAGATTGCAGAAGAGAGAATGTACCGATCAGGACAAAATTCAATCCTTTTTATTAAACGCAAAAACGGGATTCCTTGGCCTTTCCGCGAATGGACTCCCTTACGTTGTTCCGTTAAACTTCACTTGGCTAAACGATACTGTTTACTTTCATGGTGCTGCTGAAGGGCGCAAAATCTCCTATATACAGCAAAATCCAGAAGCTTGTTTCACAGTGAGTGAAGAATATGGTACATTAACTCACCCCGTACCTGCTCATACGGATACGTCTTACATGAGCGTTATCATTTCTGGACAAATACAGTTTGTTAATGAATTAGATGAGGCTGCGGAAGCTATGCAAAGTATGCTGGACAAATATGTGCCTGGGTACTATAAACAACCATTGTCCAAATCACATTTGGAAAAATACGAATCATCTATGGGAAGTAAAACAAAAGTATTTAAATTAATCACGACTTCCATCTCTGCAAAAGAAAATGAAAAAGTAGAGAGCGCAATGTTTTATCCAGGAAAAACGGTACACAACGATTTGTAATAACATATTGGCATTAAAAAAAGAAGCCCCGGCAGCTCATCTTAACGCTGCTTGGGCTCTTTGTTTTGAAATATACTTTTACACATTCTAGTGACATACCTCTCTACTCGTTAGGACTGCTGATTGAAATTAATCGATTGTCCGGGTCCCAATCAATTTTATTATCAAGAGCCTCTATAACAAAACGTAATGGCACCATCGTCATCGTATCCACAATCATAGGAGGAAAGTCTAACGTTACAGCTCTTCCATCAATGGATGCCTCATTTTGTCTAATGGTAAGTTTCAGAATATGGTTAGCATTCGAAATCGTCATTTTACCCTGTACATATTCCACTTTTGCTCCTAGTTCATTAAATGTACTGCGCAGCGGCACAAACGTAACACCTTTGTAAATATATGGGTTAGTGGTGAGTGATATCGTCTTTCCGTCTAGCTGTACCGTGATTGCCTTCTTGACCTGACGCAGCTTTTCCCCCATTTCGTTGTATGGTACATTCATTTGATTGTAGTAATCAACTAAAGATTCATTTCCCGCTAAATATCCGAACGGAACTTTAGTCCAGAGTGTTCCATCTGCTTTTACAATAATCAGCTGATCTTGGTTAAGAGATTGGATAGCAAACTGCTTCACGTTAGAAATTCCTGCAATGGGTACTGGATTTAAGGTTTCTTCGGAGCCTCCGATTAGCCCCCGCACTGTTCCATCCGAAGACAGAGCTGCACAAGCAAAATTCCCACAGCTAATATCGGTGCCAGAAGTTAAAAGTTTCTTTAGTATTAAACCCTTCTTAACTTCCCAGATTGTCCCCTCTTTATCCATTACAATTGTGTTTTTCCAATTGCCAGTTACTTTATTGGCAAGGATCCCTTCGAGTTTAACTGGAGTCATCAAGTCCGTTGATTGATCTCCCCAGCCATTGTAATGACCCCAAATCCAAGTTTCTCCTTTGGTATTAATGGCAGCTGACAGGAAGCTTCCTGCATGGACAGATACGATATCCTTGAGACCCGTTACTTGTTTGGGAATATTCTCTTCACTAATCCGTTTTCGGAACTCTTCAGGCTTGTAGGCATTTATATCCATACGGCCTAATTGACCGAACTGACTGTTGCCCCAAGACCAAACTGTGCCATCAGCTTTTAATGCCAGATTGTGGTCTTCTTTTGCCGCGATATCAATAACATTCGAAAGATTACTGACTTTAGTAGGTGATGATATCGAAACGTTTTCTTTTGTTTCAAAGTTATCTAAGCCGCTTACCCTATTCCCATTGCCACCCCAAAACCAAACCGTACCGTCTTTTTTTAGTACCAGACTGTATCCACTTGTGGCTTGTATCTTATTTACGTCGCTGAAAACAGGTACAGCAGCCGACTTAAAACCAGTGGTACCGTCTCCGAGCTGCCCGTTGAAGTTTGCACCCCATGCCCATACAACTCCTTGTTTGTCTAATGCGAGAGCATAGCTACCGCCCATTTCGACATGAGTTATTTCTGTAAGCTCTTTGGAGCTGCTATCAGAGGCAGCATTTAGCGGAATAATCGGAATCAACATAACGGTCAACATAGCAGCTAGGCCAACTATTGCATGATATCGTTTTTTCAATTTATTCATCTCCTTTTTGTTCAATCTAAGCTAATTCCACTGCTATAAAGTCTAGATAATCTAGTTAAATAATTCCCAATTTATATTAAATTTGTTAACTCCTAAACGAACGAAATCCATTATTTGTTGCACAATTAGTTATTGAAACTTAGCCCAATGGCAAGCCAAATGAACAAAAACCCGAAAGATAGACACTTTGTAAAGAAGTGTCTTGCTTTCGGGTTTTTGTCGATTCTTATACTTGCTTCTCAATAACGATATAAGCCCTGATCTTCCGCTTCACGAACCCATATCTGCATAAAGCCGGCCTCACGGTTATCCCATGCATAATAAGGAATGAATAAACAAGGGAACCCTTCGGCTGCTTTCCCTCTCAGAACGGTCACGCCGCCAAGCAACTCAGCTCGGTGCTCGGTCAACAGCTGCTCATGTGCGGCAAGGGAAAATTCGTCATAGGATAACCCCAAATTATCGGTCTGCTCCATGCAGTACACGATCGGCCCACGTTGCAGGGCAATTCTTCCAACGTTAGCTTCCACTTCCATCCGTGACCGGACAACCTCAACCGGCATATCAAGCTCTAGTACAACAGAGTCTCCCGGCGCCCAGTGACGATTTAGTACGAGATAACCGTTGTCGATCAGTCCTTCCGATCCCAGCGTACGCTCGCCTAGAACCGATAGCTTATATCCTCTGCACCAGCCAGGTACACGAAGTCGAATCTCGAACATTTCCGCTCGATCTGGGCTTACCGTAAGCTCAATTCTTCCATCCCAAGGATACGCCGTTGTCTGCTTGAGCTTGACGGATATCCCGCTCTTCGCTTCCAAAGTCGTTTCCCCGTTCATGTATTGATTGACAACAAACCCATCATCCGTTGCAGCATAGGTATATTGACCAATGGATGGCAAGAACCTAACTAGGTTTGTCGGGCAGCAAGAGGTGCCGAACCAGTCTACTCGGTGGTGCTCCCCCTTTGAAGCAAGCGGATTAACGTAGAAAAATTTGTCGCCTGACAGCGAGATTCCGGCTAAAGCACCATTGTACATCTCCCGCTCCACAACATCTGCATATTTGGCATCGCCAAACAGCAAGTTCATCCGGTGATTCCAAAATACCATAGCGATAGCCGCGCAGGTCTCGCAATAAGCAGATTCATTCGGCAGATCGTAATCATGCGTAAAACCTTCATTATGCTGAGAAGGCCCGATGCCTCCTGTCACATACATATTCCGTTCAACTGTATGTGCCCAAACGCGGTGCAGCGCATCAATATACGTTGGATCACCTGAGGCATGCACAACATCCGCCATCGCGGTGTACAAATACATCGCTCGTACAGCGTGGCCCGTTACCTTCTCGATATCCCGAACGGGAACATCATCCTGACAGTATGCTGGGCCCCATTCCTCCTTGTCCCATATTGCACCGACACCATGGCCATGACCGCGTTCTTCAAGCAGCCAAAGCGCAAGCTTCCAATAACGATCCTCGCTCGTTGCGCGATACAGCTTCACAAGCGCAAGCTCAATTTCCTCATGCCCTTCCACCCAGTGTCGCTTGCCTGGTCCAAACAAACTGTCATAATGATCGGCCATACGGCATCCAACATCGAGCAGCTTCCGCTTGCCTGTCGCTTCGAAATAGGCAACCGCTGCTTCAATCATATGACCACCGTTATACATCTCATGTTTTTCCATGTCAGACCATTTGAGATCAGGCGCTTCAAGTGTGTAGTAAGTGCTCAAGTATCCATCCGCTTCCTGCGCTGAAGCTATGAGATCAATAATCCGATCGATTTCCGCTTCCAGTATAGGATCACGATCCGTCATCAGTGCATAGGCTGCGCCTTCAAGCACCTTATATACATCGGAGTCGTTATAATACATTCCTTCGAATTTGCCTTCCAGCAACCCGCCAGCTATGGCGAAGTTGGCAATGCGGCCCGTCTCCTCACATTTATCCAGACAAGCCTTCAGCGTAATATTTTTGAGCACTTCCAGCCGCGGCCTCCAGAAAGCGTCATCGATCGCAACATTTGTAAAGGATACGTCTTGCCAGCCTTTTATGGTCTTCGTTTCCGTTTGTGTCATGTCTAACCATCCTTTCATCGTTTATTCTTATCCTTTCAATCCCGTTAACGTAATTCCTTCCAGAAAATAACGCTGACCGATTAAAAATACGAGCACGCAGGGCATAACGACGGTTGCCGACGCCGCCATGAGCAAATCCCATTGCGCCGTATAGCTGCCTTGAAACATTTGCAAACCCAGTGCCAGCGTAAAGTTGCTATCACTCTTCAAATAGATAAGAGGTCCCATAAAGTCATTCCACGAACCTAAGAAGGTGAATAGCGCAACGACGATAACAGCCGAGCGGCTAAGCGGCATAAGAATTCGCCAGTAAATTTGAAAGTAATTAGCCCCATCTACATAAGCAGCTTCATCAAAATCACGCGGAATCGTCATGTAGAACTGCCTTAGCAGGAAGATATTAAAGATACCTCCACCGAAGAAGGCCGGAACGATCAACGGATAGAACGTATCGTAGAAGCCAAGCGTCTTCCATCCGAGAAAACTCGGAATTAAGGTAACCGCAGCGGGCAGCATCATACTGGTCATGAGAATCGCGAAGATGGTGTCCCGGCCCTTCCACTGAATACGGGAGAAGCCAAAGGCTGCGATTGTGCTCGTCAACACCGTGCCTATAATAACGCTGAACACAATAATAAGTGTATTTTTGAAGAAATCACCGAACGGCAACACGGTAAGTGCTCTCTCGTAATTGTCCCATTTAAAAGGATTCGGAATCCATTCAGGCGGCATAACGAAAATTTGCGATAAATCCATCACCGAACTCCGAATCAACCAGACAAACGGAATAATGAACATGGCCGAAACAAGTATAAGGGCAATATATCCTGCTGTCAGCTTGAGTCTGGACTCCCTCATGATTTCTCCCCCTCGTAGTACACCCAAGATTTCGAGGTCTTGAATACGATGAACGTAAAGAACAAAATAATGATAAATAATATCCATGCCAAGGCGGATGCATAACCCATCTCTGTATCACGGAATGCTGTACTCCACAGGTAAAATACGAAAAATAAGCTTTTGTTATTCGGTCCGCCCTGTGTCAAAATGTACGCTTCGCTAAACACTTGGAAGGAACCGATAATCGTCATAATGGTGTTGAAGAAAATCGTCGGTGTTACCATCGGGATGGTAATATGCCGCAGCTTATGAAACCAACCTCCGCCATCGACATCAATAGCCTCATAGTACTGCTTCGGAATACCCGAGAGTCCCGCTAGGAAAATGATAACCGTGCCGCCAATTCCCCAAAGAGTCGTTAAGACAACAGAAGGGATAACACTGCTTTCGCCGAACAGCCAGTTGCTTGTCGGTAGATGAAACCATGTTAGCACCGTATTTACTAAACCTAAATCAGGATTGAGCAGCCATAGCCATATCATGGACGATGCAACAGCCGGAACAATACTTGGCAAATAGATAATCGTGCGAAACAACGACCTTCCCTTTACATTCATATTAAGGAGCAGCGCCAGTATGAAGGAGATAATGATGACGGCAGGTACCCGCAAGATAACGAAGTAGAAGGTAACACCTAGCGATTTATAAAATAAGTCATCTTCACCTGAGAACAGCTTGGCGTAATTATCGAATCCAATAAACGAGGTTGTATCTTTAAACACGCTATAATCCGTTAGACTCAGCACCAGACTTGCAATCATTGGGCCGAGCGTAAAAATAATAAAGCCCAATATAGCGGGAGCTGTGAATAATAATCCATAAAATAAAGCCTTACGCTCTCTTATTCGGCTTTTTTTCTTTATTGCTGGAATGGTTTGCACAGGGATATCCATGTCGATACGTACCTCCTATCATAAGAAGACGGCGGTCCTCAATAAGAACGCCGTCAATCCTGACTACAGTTCTTTCTTTAAATCTTTATTGTACGTCGCGACGCCCTTGGACTTGCGCCTGTGCTTTAGCAGCGATAGAATCCATTGCCTCTTGAGCGGTTTGTTGGCCTAGCCATACTTTATCCAATGCGGGATTAACGATATCCATAATTTTATTGAAGTTTTTCACATAAGCGGTTGGCGTTGCATGGCTGTTGCTCAAGACCATCTCAACGACCGCATCCTTGTAACCTGATGGACGAGAAGGCAGGTTTTCGGTCCATCTGGATAGGTATGTCTCATCCGTGTACCACTCTTTATGAGAGGGCATCCAAGTACCGGCAGTAAGCAGTTCGATTGAAGCCTCTGGATCGATCAGCGCCTTCAAGAGCTCCCATGCTTCCTCGGGGTGCTTTGTTGATTTAAACATTGAGAACATGCCAGAAACGACAGTTGTCATCGGCTGTTTCATGACTGGAAGCACGCCAACGTTAAAATTGAATTTGGATTGTGCTAAGCCCGTGCTCGCCCATTGTCCGTCAAAGGCCATTGCTACTTTCTTTGTTTGAAGCGCAACGTTCGTGCCTGGAATATTTTTAGCTTGAACCGGTGACGGTGCAACATGGTGGACATTGATTAGATCGGAAATCTTTTGAATAGCTTCAACAGCCTCAGGCTGATTCAGAGCAAAACTCTTGCCGTCCGCGGATAAGAAGTCTCCGCCATTCGAATAGATGAAGTTACTATATGAGCCCCACCAAGTAGGTACGTTGACTCCGAACTGTTTAATATTTTTAGCATCAAAACCTTCTTCGGTCGCATTCTTGCCTTTATTGTCGATCGTAAGCTTTTTGGCAACCTCAACGAATTCATCCCATGTCCACGCTTCAGAAGCTTTGGCTGGTGGAGGTGTTAATCCTGCATCCTTAAATACATCTTCGTTATAAAATAGGGCAAAAGATTCTGGACCAGGCGCAATTCCGACTACATTGCCGGGCTCTGAGGAGTACATGATGTTAGGAACTAGTCTGTCAACAGTCAGCTCCGAATCCTTATCAAGGAAGTCCTGAAGGTTAACGAACTTACCTTCTTCTGCTAAAGGATAAGCGATCGTGCTAGACTCCATCATGGCAATATCAGGCTCGTCATTCCCAGCTACCATGGTCGTTAATTTCGTATCGTAATCAGCTGAGATCGCTTGGAAATCAACCTTAATATTCGTGTGCTTATCCTCAAAACTAGCGACTGCTTTCTTAAATGCAGCTATCTCATCAGGTGCACCCCAAGCTGTAAGACGCAGTTTGATAGGGTCTTTGGAGACATTTTCGCCGCTTCCAGTATTTTCTGTGCTGCTTGTACCGTTCGTGGCTTGAGCCTGAGAGTTGTTGTTACCCGAATCAGACTTCGTGCATGCCGATAATACGCTGATTGTCATGAGTAGTACAACCAAGAGAACGGAAACCGATTTCCATTGTCTTCTCATCATCGTAACGAGCCCCTTTCATTTATCAATCTCATTGGCTCATAGCTGCAGTCTATGATGCTTTTATTGTAATGGATAGATAACGCTTTCAAAACCCGAGTATTATTAGAATGGTGGACTATTATTAGGTTTGGAGCGGAAGTCGTATCAGAATGCTTGTACCTGATCCTTGTACGGGTCGAATCTCGATGCCGTATTCGTCGCCGTATGCCATCTGTATACGGGAGATGGTGTTCTTAATTCCGACCGAGGAGGACTCCTTAAACAAAATCAGTTTAATCATCTCTTCACTTATTCCTCGTCCATTATCGTTTATCTCAAAAAAACGGCTTCCTCCATCTTCCCATCCGCGAATGAAGATGACGCCTCCCTCATCCATCTGATTAAACCCATGCAGAATAGCATTTTCAACAAACGGCTGAAACAGCAGCCTCGGCACCTTATGATCATAAAGAGAAGGATCAATTTCATAGTTAACCGTAAATTTGCCTTCGAACCGAGCAGACATAATATAAAAATAGTTTTTCATCCACTCGATTTCTTCCGAAAGATGAACGGCACCCCATTCCTTCCGAGAGGTATAATGCAGCATATTGGACAAACAAACGAGCATTTTACTTAGTTCCTTCTGGTTATTCTCAATAGCCGTCCAATTCATAATATTGAGCGTGTTATACAAAAAATGAGGATTCATCTGCATATTAAGCGCGTGAATTTCAGCTTCCTTTTCCTTTAACTTAATCTCATAATTCTCTTTGACCAGCAGGTGAATCCGATCATTCATCCGGTTAAACCGCTGCATCAAAATTCCAAATTCATCATTCGTGCTGACCTCCACCCGGGTTTGAAAGTCACCTTCGCCAACGGATCTCATCGCTCCGAGCAGCTTCTTAATCGGACCGGTGATGCGGCTTAATATAAAATAAGCAAATAGAAAAGCGATGCCCCCCAAAATAGCAGCTAACACAATCGTCGAGGTTCGAATAACAGGCACTAGGTTGCCTACCAAGGCAGATTCTGGCGTTATTACGATAGATAACCACCCGGTTACGGTTGAGCGGTCAAAACATATAATCATATTCTCGCCGTTCAGCTTCATCCGCTGAGTGCCGCTTCCCGTCATGCGGAATGAATCCACCCATTTCTCGTTGAAACTTTTCGTTACTTGTGACACATCACTGCCAGCAACCACGATATTGTTCGGATCTAATACCATATAGCGAGAACCGACTGGTATGCTTTTCTCAAACAGAGCATCCAGTACGGTGGATTTGAAGCTAATCGTGAGCACAGGCCGCTCCACATTCGGATCCAGCTTAATTAAAGTACTGTCTTCCATATGTGTGAAATTGAGCAAGCGCGTAGCCGAATATAAATAGCGATAGTCGATCTTGCTCTTGGAAAGCCAAGACTGATCAAACATATCTACAAAGTCATAGGTAGGATACCAGATCATTTTCCCACCCGCTTGCTCGGCTTGCCGGTAAATATTCGAAAGTGTGGGATCTCCTTGCGGCATGTTTTGCGAATTGCCAAAGGTGAAGTAAGAAGTCCAAAGCTGATAGGCGTAAACATCCTCGTTTTGCGAGAAATATTTACTGAGAATGGTGGATACTCGTCGATCGGCTGCGAGCAGCTCCTCGTCCTTTGCTGGATTCAGCTTACTGAATATTTGAAATAGATCCTTGTCTACAAATAAGGCCAAGCTGTTCTGATCCACAACTTTGAGCTTCGTATCGATGACTTCATTATTTTTTTTGACGATCTCATAAACGTTTTTTTGCGCTTGCTCCGTCACGACCTTAAGGCTTGTACGATAAAATAATGTACTTAACACGAGGAACGGCAAAGCAATTAAAATAATATAGCTGATGAACAGCCGTCTTCGAAATGTCATGTTCATATCTCGTCTCTATTCGTCGAAAGGGATTTGTGCTTATAGGTTTCAGGTGATAGACCATTCTGTTTCTTGAACACTCTGCAAAAATACTTCGTATCACGGTAACCGCATTGCGCAGCAATATCATAAATTTTCAGAGTACCGGCTCTGAGCAATTCTTTCGCCCTTCTCATTCGAGCCTCAGTGATATGGTCAGAAAAAGACTTTCCGGTACGGCTTTTGATTAATGTACTGAAATAAGACGGATTAAAGGCGAACTGTTCAGCTGCCATCTCGAGTGTCAGATCCTCCATATATTTCTCTTGTATCCAGCTCAAACACTTATCCATAATGATTTCGCTTTTCCCTTGCTTCATGTTCCGTAGTGCTTGATGCAAATCACGAAGTTGATATTCTAAGAGCCCAAGCAGCTTACTGAAACTATCGCATGTGGGGATTTCCGTTATAACCGTATTCGTGAGGACGCTTCCAAAGTTTCTTTCGACAACATCTCTTGTTCGGCTTTTAATCTTCATGAGCGTGAGAGAGGCACACTCTTTAATGAGTTGCGGTTCTGTTTGACCTTCACCTGCCAGATCATGAAAGGCAGACCGGCACAGCATTATCGCAGCCATCGGATCGGTATCCTGCAAAGCTTCGAATAACCGTTCCCCATCTAAGTGAAAGGACTTGCTGGAAAGTCGCAGCTCATCATGAAACAAGACACCCTGCCAACGATCATGAAAATTATATATACATGCGGTTTGAGCTGATCGATACGATTGAGGCAACTGCTCTAGTAAGGAAAAACAGCTACTGCCAATTCCATGTACAAGTCTGCCAATCGGCAGCCATTCCTTGCTCAAAGCGGTAAATGCCGAACGAATTTCTTCGCGTCTATGCTGGAATGGGGCCTGAGTACGTACAATCGTAATGGCTTGGAATACATCATCTCGCAACGAATTTAAGGAGAAGGTACTAGCTTGACCGTAATATGACCCTAAATGCTCCAACTGCTGCAACAACGCTGGTGTATGGAGACTCTTATCCTCCTCTAGGCGAATGGTGAGTTCGGAGAATATTACTGTACCGCTTCCTTGCACAATATCGAGTGCTTCAAGTTCCTCTTGTTCCACTGCCGATAAGTTACCGCTCAGCCATAACAAAAGCAGATTCTTTTGGTAAGCAGAGGAGGTGAGTTTAAGTCTATCCTTTAGCTTTTCGGATACCTCATCCTGCTTTGACTCCGTTGCTATTTGCGCATCAAGTCGCCGCAAAATATCCTCCACTTTATCTGTATCAATCGGCTTCAACAAGTAGTCGTAAGCGCCATGACGAAGCGCGGTTTGCGCATATTCAAACAAATTATAGGCAGATACCATGACTACCTTCGGTCGATGTGGCTCATTCTCAAGCCATTTAAGCAAAGTAAGGCCATCCATATTAGGCATCTGGATATCCGTCAACATGATTTGGGGCCGATCCACTCGAATGATCTCCATAGCAGCCGCCCCATCTTTCGCTACAACAATTTCAGCGTTTGGCCGCATCTCGCTAACTAATTTAGCCATTCCTCTGAGATGCCTTGGCTCGTCATCCACAATTAGTATTTTCAATCCGCTCACGCTCCATCTTCATGCGGTCGCTTTCACTCATTAACTAATGAATTTCCGCATTGGTTGTCAATTTATAAGCGAGTATAACACTAAACAACTCGACTGTTGCAAGAAAATATTACAAGATTCTATGAATATAGTGAACGATTGGCATTGGAACTATAGGATACAAAAAGGCCATCCTTTGCAGGATGACCTTTGGTTTCAATGGATTACTTGTCGCCTTACTTACGCGGCTAGACTATTTACTCAATGACAGCAATTGCATCAATTTGCACTAAAATATCCGCACTTACGCAGGTAATTGCTCTTGCTGGATACGGAGCAGAAAAATACTCTTTATAGTAGATGTTGAACTCGTTAAAATCAGCCCCTGCTCCAAGAAACACGGTTACTTTGACGACATCCGTCATTTGGGCTCCTGCTTCTTCAAGAATGGCTTTCAAGTTGTCCAATGTCCTTCTTGCCTGATATTCCAACGTGCTGTCCTCGCACATGCCGCTTATAGGATCGAAAGGTCCCTGACCAGCTACATAAACGGTATTTCCAACTTTGACGGCTTGAGAATAAGGCATTCCTCCTGGCTGTTGAGCTTTGTCCGTTAAAATAATTTCTTTCATAAAACCAACCTCCTATAATGGATTACTATTAAATCGGTTCACTTCCACATTCTTTGCACATGCTCCAGCTGGTTCTGATTAAATGTCATTTTATAAATGTCTGGCTTGGAGGTCGTATTCCAAAAATCAAAGCCATACTTATCATCATAATGATTCATTATGATCGTCATAATGTTGCCATGTGTACCTATGATGACGTTTTCGCCTCGGTGTTCCACTAGTATCCTCTCAATGACGGGTATCGCTCTTTGCTCAGCGCTCCGAGTCGTTTCTCCGCCCTCCAAGGCAAAATCTTTGTCCGTAAAGGAAGTGCGTATTCCTTCATACAACACATCCCATGGAGCCTTATAATCCAATCCCTTTATCGGCCGCTCCACCAGCTCTTCATACTCTACAATATTCATAGATTTAAGTTCAGCTAAGTACTGAATCGTCTGCATAGCTCTTGTGTAAGGACTCGATGCCATATAATGAATATCTACTTCACTTAGCACCTCGGCAACTTGTTTCGCTGCTGCTATTCCCTCCACCGAAAGTCCGCGAGTTCGTTCTTGTCCAAATTCAAAGGGAGATTCTGCATGCCTTACCATATAAATGACCGTATTCATATACCTGTCCTCCGTTAGTTTCCAAATAATAAATAGCATTTATTTAATCGCTTTGCTAAGAAACATTTCGTGAATATCCGGATAAGATTTACTCGATGCCGTAGGTGTAGCTTGTATGACTGATACAAATTGATGTTTTGGAATAACATTCACCTCTTGCCCTCCAAATCCACGACATCCATATCCATTTGGAGACAGCCACCAAAGAAAACCATAAGACGGATTCGATGGAGTAATAGCTTGCTTCACAAACTCAGAAGAAACAATCTGCTTTCCATTAACCCTTCCATCTCCTAAAAATAGCAAACCTACCTTAGCCATATCTCTAGCAGACAAGTCCGATTGTTCTTCTCCCTTCATCACCGTATAGGAGAAACCGCATGGACTACTCGGCCAAATTCCACTGGCAATATCAAGCGGTTTATACATTTCATTATGGATTAAGTCGTAGGATGTACCTCCATATGCTTTACCTATAATCGCAGATAACAGCATGACGTCCCATTCCTTATATTGAAATGTCATGCCGGGAACACTGTGCATGTCAATATCAGCGATATGAGTCATCCAGTCCTGCGTACGCATCATTTGCTGCAACATCGGACAATGGTAATGAACACCGCCATTCCAGTAAATGCCTGATGACATAGTTAGCAAATGCCGAATCGTAATCAGCTTATGATAATGATGGTTATGCCCCGCAAATGAAGGCAAATATTTGCCAATCTGTTCATCCAGATTACCGATCAAGCCTTTGTCTAAACAAATGCCTATTGCAATGGCTAGAATGCTCTTCCATACCGATTTAATCGAATGCCTCGTGTTTTCATTACACTTATTGAAGTAGCGTTCGTAAACCAACTTCCCGTTTTTCACAATGATTACGCTGTTTATGAGTCTATATCGCTTTTGTTTCACATAATCATCTATCTGCTCAAGAAGATTAACATCCATTCCCTCCGCTTCGGGAGTGGACAAATGCCACTCAAAGCTCATTGCAGCACCTGCTTTATATATTTCCCTATGATCGATTTGCTGTTTGTCACAAGCTCCTGAGGTTTGCCCTCCGCGATAATATATCCCCCATCGCTTCCGCCTCCTGGACCCATTTCGATAATATAATCACAATTGGCGAGTACAGCAGGATCATGCTCTGTCACAATAATCGTATTGCCAGCATCCGCAAGCTGCTGCAGCAGTGTAATCAGCCGCTCCGTATCTGAAAAAGAAAGACCTGTCGTTGGCTCATCCAAAATATAAACATTTTCTTTCCCACTTTGCCTACACAGTTCTTTGGCGAGCTTAATTCGCTGCGCCTCACCGCCTGATATAGATGGCGTCTTCTGACCGAGCGTAATATAACCCATGCCTACACTTTCGAGCGTACTGAGCGTGCTCGATATCATTTTGTCATAAGCTATAGATTGTTCATTTCCAAAAAAAATGCTGGCCTCTGCCACGCTCATCATCAAAACTTCCTTAATGTTCTTTCCCTCTAGCGTCACACTTAAAGCTTCTTCGACGAATCCTGTTGCACCGCACATTTCGCACTCTACCTCAATGAAGTTGCCGAAGCCGACATAGTGGTTTTTAAAACCTTCCCCTTTGCAGCCCCTACAGCCTCCTTCAGAATTGACGGTAAACAAACCGGCTGTATATCCTTTTCCCACCGCATCGGGTGTTTTGCTGAACAGTGTACGGATTCGGTCAAATATGCCCGTATAGGTCGCTGGACAGGATGTTTTGCTCCTTCCGATTGGTTTCTGGTCAACCACTATGCATTTCTTGATATGCTCGATTCCGAGTAACGTCACCTCTTCTTGCAACACAAACTCCATTTCGTCATTCTCATAAACGAACTTGCTTTTGAGTGACTGTTTAAGCTTCGGTACGAGTGTATCTTGAATTAAACTGGACTTGCCGCTGCCCGATACACCGGCTATACCAACCATCAGTCCAAGGGGTATCGTTACAGAGACATCGCGAAGATTATGTAGATTCGCATGCTCCAGCCTAAGTACTTTACTTGGATCGACTACCTTATAGCTTTTTTTGGCATGCAAAGTTTTGGTGCCTTTCAAGTAAGGAGCTGTTCTCGATCGTTCACAAGACATAAAATCATGATAGCTTCCCTGAAAAATCCGCTCTCCACCATAGACTCCCGCTTCAGGTCCAAGGTCGACGATGTAGTCAGCTGCTTGCATAAATTTATGATCATGCTCTACAGCAACTACTGTATTTCCGCGCTCGACTAAGCCTTGAATGATACCGATCAGCATCTCCTTTTCTACTTCATGTAATCCGATTGTAGGTTCGTCGAATATAAAAATAATAGAATCCATATCAGCAATAATAAAAGACGCCAGAAATAGACGCTGGATTTCACCGCCTGAGAGGGTAGGAACTGGACGCGATAGAGAAAGATGATGTAGGCCTACATCGACCAAACACTCAAGCTTCATTATCATTTCATCCAACAAATTTTTACTCGATACATTGCTGTGCTGATTTTGCAGAAAAACAAGCAGTTCATTGATGTACATATCCTCGAGCTCTTTAATCGTACGCTCACCTATTGTTGTATGGATAGCTTGTAGACCTAGACCTGTTCCTTTACATTTCGGACATGGCATGGAATCCGCTTTAATCCCCCATAAAATCACTTCTTTGTCCTTGCTTCCATGTCTCTTCATTTTGCTCGTCATATGTTTCATCATTTCTGTAAAAACAACAACGGCACCTACAAATCCACTCTTACGGCAGCCATACTTAAATGAATGAAAAACATCATCAGGTAAAGCTCTGATTTTGTCATTAATATCAATCTCGTATATTTCACAAAACTTTTTAAAATTTCCTCTGTGAAAACGATGTTTGATCAAAAATCCATCAAACAAGTTTTTAATTTGCATTTCCGAATTCAAAATAGCTTCTTCTTGAATCAGGTGATGGCTTCCAGTACCGAGACACTTCACGCACATTCCCTTAGGCGAGTTCCTCTGAAACAATTCCATTGAAAGCGGCAGCCCATCATTGTAAGCAGCATCACGTACACCATACGTTGCAAATAAGATTGCAAGTAAATTGCCGATTTTCGTCCTCGTGCCTACTGTACTTCTAGGATTCGATTGCCGAATGATACGCTGCTCAATAGCTACTGCGGGAGACAAACCCGTTATTTTATCAAAAGACGACACCGCATCAACCATATACTGCGTACCCGAGAACAAGAGATAGCGCCGCTTTCCTTCTTCATACAACGTATCGAAAGCCAGACTCGACTTGCCGCTTCCCGATACGCCTGTAATGACCGTCAGCTTATTTTTTGGAATTCGGACATCGATATCCTTGAGGTTATGCAGCCTTGCTCCTTCTATTTCAATGAAAGCTTTCATGCATGCACTCCATTCTGGCATTAATCTCATAACCATAATTTACCGTACACACGTTCTTATGTAAATAGTTTACTAAAGGACTGCCAAATGGCAGCCCTCCCGTTTTCAAGAAATTGAAGTTAGTTCTCCGGTTCTACCCGGACATAAATGCTGCTGAACAGCTGATCATGGATATATACGTTTAGCCGCCACATGCCTGCTTCAGGCAGCTCCATTGATGATGGAATAGCAGCATCGGCACCATTCAAAGGACCACCAAGACCACGCGCAGAGAAAACATCGATTTCCCGAGTGGTGCCTTCTTTTACGGCCATAACGTTAAAGCTGCCCGCGAGCTCCTCCTTGCTCCCCCAAAAGTGCCACATATACTTATTTCCTTTGCCCGCAATAACTGGCTGTTGTTCGAGCAGCTCGCCTTTATCATTTTGATAGGGTCCGACAAGGAATCCAACCTTATCTTTCTCGCCTGCATGCACATAGTTATAAGGCATCCCATCGTTACCTGTATACGGCAAATTGAAAGTAGATGTACTCCTCCATGGTGAAGACTCCTGCACCTCCAAAACGAAGTCACCGTAAAATTGTTCATTCAGCTTGACCTCGAATCTCCATGTCCCGCCAATTGGAAGGCTAAAGCCTGTTGTAAAACGATCCAACGTCTCATAACCTGAGCTGGGCTCAGTAATTGTCACTGGGGGCATGACGATCAGGCGTTTCCCCGATAATGAGTGAAACCCCTCGATGGAAATCTTTTTCCCAAGAAAAACATCAATGGGCTGCGTAAAATGGATGACATATCCTTGATCAGCACCTGCAACAACATTCTCCTCAGGAAACACCTGAAATATCACTTTGCCGTTCATCATATATTCGGTTCGAGCTTCCTCTCCCCTACTGCTTCCAATCGTTCCGTTTATTTTCGAAGGATTAGTAAACAGCTTACTCAAATCTGCGGCAAACAACATATAAACAAGAACGGCTACGAGTGCACTTACTGCTCCCAGACGAGCTATATACGTCTTTTTCTTCGGTTTGTGATTGGCCTTATCAATAATTTTATCCCTCAACTGCGCAGTGAAACGAGGATTCACAAACGGAGAGTGGCTAAGCGCTTCTTCCCACTGTTTTTGCTCCTTCATAAGATGTTTCCTCCTTTTGACTCACTTTGCAATAAAATTGATATTTTTTTGCGTGCGCGGTGCAGCCTCGATTTAATGGTCCCTTCTGCTACATGAAGCATGCTCGCCATTTCCTGAATGGAAAGTTGATAATGGACTTCCAGTAAGAGAACTTCTCGGTAGCGAAGCGGAAGCTTCATAACGGCGTTCCAAATATACTTGGTTTCCATCCGGTCAAAAACTTCCGCTTCCGCTGATCTTGAAGTATCCTTTCGAGTTACGAAATCCATTAGCACCACTTTAGAGAAATAAGCATTTCTTCGGTACTTATACGTTTTGTTGCGTGTGACCGTCAGCAGCCAGCTCTTAATGCTGGCTTCGCCTCGGAATGTATGAATTTTCTCGTACACTGTCAAAAAAACGTCCTGACAAATATCATCCGCCGCATCTGCATCCCGTATCAAAAAGAAGGCAAAATTCCAAACGTCGTTGCCATGCGCATTCATCAAATCAATTAATACGGCATCCGTTTCATATCCTTTTGCCAAATACTTAATATATTCCAGCTCCACCTCATCACCTCTCTAATTAAGAAGACCCATCTGCGTACCAAAAGTTCCCTAAATCTGAAAAAATAATATAACTAGCCCAAAGCGCTTAACGAGCTCAGTTAGCATCTGCAAAAATGAAAAAAACGTAAGAATCAAATAACAATTCCTACGTCTCTTTTTCAACTGATCAATAGATTGGGCATGGACATCCACTTATGATAGTCAAAGGCTGGCCCCTTAATTTCCAGTAAACAAAAGAAATATCGGTACAATTCTCGAACCTCTGATAAATCAGGAAAAGGTAGGACTTCAGCGTAACCTTTCCGGAAAAAATGAGCTCCCAGCTCATCTAATGAACATTCAATCGCTATTAAATCCATTTCACGAGGACCAAGAACGTAGGCTTCTGTATCGACAATTGCGCTAACACGTTCCCCATTTGAAAGAAATTGTCTCGGATCCATATCAAGCATGATACATGAGGCATAAGTCGGTACCGGCATACTAGCAGCTAATGAACAGTAGTGATCGAGACGTTCGTTTATTACAGTATTTCCCATGTAATAACGTACTGCCAAGATTCGCATCGCATCTGCGAGCTTCTGGGGAAAATCACCCAATTCATATCGCAGTGATCCGTTTAGAGAGCCCCACTCAAAAACTTTATGGGAATGGATCTCCGCGATCGATCTACCAAGATCCTCCATCATCATCGAGGGTTTGGCTTGAAATGACAAATTGGTTCCATTCATTTTTTCAACTGCAATCACTTGTCTTCCATCTATTATGGCCTTACTAAATACTTTTGGAATAGCTATATTGCTCGTCAATCGTGAAAGATATTGATTAATAAGCTCCATATCAAAGGTTTCGCTTAATTCTTTACCGAACAAATTGCTGCATGCCCATACAAAAGGAGCATCAACCGTTTCATCCACGCCCGACGACCGAACAACGTATTCCCCCGCTTCCGTGTTTACTAGGAACACATCACTAGACCATCCACCCAGTGTGGATTGTGAAATAATCGGTTCATAAAATAATGTCTGTAGGTTCATGCCTTACCTCCTATCCAAGTTAATCAAATTTTTACATATTCTCACGAAAAAATATAGACTTATAATTACTGCTCTGTTATGATGTTGAATAAGGTCTTTACAAAATTCCCGACTCCTTAAAACCTCAAAGGACTGCTTTAAAGGCACTTATCCCGGCTTTTATCTAACGGGAGTACCTTAAAAGCAGTCCTTTTTATACGCCTCTATTCGTTCAAGTTCCTGATTCATTGCATCATGTACATTCTTGACTATCTCATCAATCTCTTCCTTTGTTGCATGGTCGACATGGATGCCCATCAATACGGTTACGGTTCGATTGAGCTTAGAAGCTGCAATTTCCGCGATTTCTGCCGCTAACTGATCTTCCCGATGTCCTGGTATCGTTATTGTTTCCGTATGAATCCGATCCATCTGTGGAAAAGCAACGGCTACAGCTCCGATATGAGCTTGACCGCCGCTAATAAGAATGATCAAATCATTCCCCATTGGGTAACTATGAATTTGAATACTTAAATCTCTCTCCAATGCCGAAGCGCCTCCATATCATGGATTACAAATCCTGAACGATCGGTTTCTACAATGCCCTCTTTGCGGAGTTGATTAAGCAACCGATTTACCGTTTCTCTCGTCGTCCCGATTGCATTGGCTATATCCTGATGGGTCATCGGGATTTCGATATGGTGTTTACCATTTTTCACCGTCCCATTATTCTCTGCAAGTTTCAACAAGAACAGTTGACCACGGTTTTGCACATCTTGACCAGTCAACTCTTGCAGCTTTTCCTGTAATTCAAGGATTTTTTGGCTCATTACCCACATGAGCTTAACCGCTATTCCAGGGTTACTTCTTAGAAGGAGTTCAAAGGGCTTGATCGGCATAGCAAACAGCGCCGTTGGAACAATCGTCTCTGCGGTTGCTGGATAATGATTCGTATGAAACAACCCAGTATGAGGAAACATATCTCCTGTTTTCAGAAAAGATACGATTTGTTGATGACCATTTTCATCCGTCTTGTAGGTTTTGATCAAGCCATTCTGAATGAAATATATCGCTTCTTTTTCACTACCTTCAGTAAATACAATTGTTTTTTTACGGTACGAACGTTGAATCATAATCCTGCTAAGTCCTGCTATTTCTTCCTCGGATAAATCACGAAACAACGGAACTTGACGAAGAAGTTCCTCGACATCTATTGTTTTTTCCTTCATTGTTATGTCCCTCTCCTTTCTTTGCATTTATCTTGTGTCAAACATGCAAAAAAGAGCCAGACTTTTACTCCGGCTCAATAATATTAAGAATAATCTAACTGTTCTTTTGCCACTTCTGTCATATGCTCTGGCGTCCATCGCGGCTCCCACACAACAGCAACATTTATATGACTAATACCTAGTTCCCCTTCCAACGCTCGATGAACTCCGCCAACAATTGTATCATGCATGGAGCTATGTCTCTGGCCCTTGTTCCAGGTACTCCCATGAAAACTGTCCGCTTCGTGTAGCTTCAAATTGATAACGCAGTGGACGCGGATCATGGTCATTAATCAGAAGCATAACCTCGCCCGGTTTTAGCTGATCGAACGATTCAAAGATAACTTTATGTTTTAACTGCGGTGGATACTCAGGAACTTTTATAATTGTTGTAAATAGGTCCATCATTAACCATCCTCCTTAGATATTCATTCTCAATTACAACTTCATTATACGAGAATGCTGCGTCCCAGCTTTTGATGGGTATCACGTTTATATAAAAAAATAGAAGTGATCTATATCATATCTGGCGATCCTTCAACTTTTGGAGTAATTGCTCCTTATCCTCCGCTGACAGCATTTTTTCGGCCAGTGGGAACAGGATATTTTCTTCTTTCAAAAAGTGATCTGTTAGAATCGTATAAGCTTTATGCACATACAACGCGATTTCTTTAGCTCGATTCAAATTTATTATTTTCAGATCCAGCTTTTTCATAGAAACCTGAAAGATTTTTAGATTTTCTTTGGCCTGATCGTGTTCATATTCCATCACAGCTATTGGCCCTGTAGTACGACCGATGTAGTTAGCCATCATTGGAAACAACACTCCTTCTTCCTGCTCAGAATGGGGTCCCAATTCCTTCATAAATGTTTCAACCTTGATTTCCAAATCAACTAATTCTAACTGCCAACGGTCGGACCCATTTTCAGAAACAATCGTATTCACTGAAAATGCAAGATCCTCCATTTGCTTACGCAGTGGATCATGTTCCTTCTTTAACCTTGCTAAAGGCTCACAAAGCACCTCATTAGCTCCCTCGCTAAACATTTTACTTGCACATTGATGTTCCACTTGTATCTCCTCGCTTTCCATTTAGATTACACGTCTAACTTCTCTTCTTTACAGTTTACCCTAGGTTCAGAAGTAAGAATGTTATATAAATCACACTTGTGAAATGACCTCATTTAGAATTAAAGCATTTGTAATTTCTATCACAACGAAGCCACTTTTTTTAGCTTTGGGGAATTGTGATTTAAATCACACCGGAATAGGGGATTTCGACTTAAAAGATCAGTGGAACTCCCGATAAACAAAATCAACGGAAACCTTTATGATGAAGGTAGCAAGAAATGTTGAGGAGTTGGTCCACATGACCACAAACTATCTGGTAAAAGAAGAAAAGAGTACTTGCGATAGAACGGAAATTGCAAATCATAAAGGAATTATGAAATTTTTCTCTGAAACAAATTTTGATAGATTGAAAAGCATTATGTATGCGAAACAAGCCATGAAAAGTGAGTATCTATTCTGGGAAGGCGATCCCGCAGATCGATTGTTTTACGTAATAAAAGGTGAGATCCGCATCACGAAGATGTCGGAAACAGGAAAAAGTTTTATCCTGAACCTTCATCAGGCGGGTGATTTATTCGGCCAAATGGATCCGTTTCTACATTCCGTACAAAGCTTCAGTGCGGAAGTCACAGTTGATTGCGAGATCGGTGTAATTCAGCGAAAAGATCTCGAGATTCTGCTATGGCAGCATGGAGATTTGGCTATTGAATTTATGAGATGGATGGGGCTCATGCATCGGATGACGGAAACAAAATTTCGCGATTTAATGATGTACGGCAAACCAGGCGCGCTTTGTTCCTTATTAATTAGATTAAGTAACACATTCGGGATTCCAAAAGGTGAGCATACCCTGATCAATTATAAAATCAACAATTCCGAGATGGCAGATATGATCGGTTCTACTCGCGAAAGCGTCAATCGGATGTTAAGCGATATGAAGAAAGAAGATGCTATTGAATTTATTAATGGTCAAATTGTGATTAAGAATGCAACCTACCTCCGTGATATCTGCCACTGTGAAAACTGTCCATTAGAAATCTGCAGGATGTAATTTCATCATGATACTCTATAAACTAAAAAGGACTCCATGGAAGTGGGATCCTTTCTTTGCATATTTGATCGTCTTATTTTACAACTAATACAGGAACCTTAATGCTTTAATTGTTCGATTTCATCTATTAGTTGCCGAGACCTCTTGGCATTCCCTTCAGCTAACTTATGCAGCCTGTCCCTCAACTGCAAGTTACTATGCAATCGTTCCGAAGTAATTGAAACACATTATTTATCCGACATCGAAGGCATACAAAAAAACCATTTTGAGCCTAGACATTGGCTGAAAATGATTTTTTTAAATATCCTAGTGATCACTATAAACCAAATTGAACTTTATACACTAGCTGAGCTGATAAATCAACTGAGCGAAGCACCGTTCCTTGATCCGAGCTTACCAAGCTCGTAAATTCAACTCCCCTCAAGGGGATAGCCAGAAATTGATGTTCATTCAGATACATTTGCATAAATCCTTGGTCATCGGAAATACGTATTTTTTCAAGAGTCATTTTTTTAGGCGGTGCTACAGGATCCAGACCTGCCTGATCCTCAATATGCACCTCGATCTGAGTGCCTAGCCAGCGCGACAGTTTTTCTTCCCACTTCATAGCTTTCACCTCGATTTTAAGCGGCAACAGCCCGCATCTAATTTAGGAGATACACTCACCTGGTACCCCTGCAGATGATCCCAGCAAGCCGATTCAGATGCTGAATCCATCCGTGCGGACTCTTCAATATACCGAATGATTTCGTCTTCAGTTTCCCAGGTCGCCAAACCTTTGACTTCGGCGACAGCGATGTCGAGTCCTTCCTCTTCCCTGTGGTCAATATACCAGGATCCTTTGCCGGCAAAAAGACCTTGCAATTGCTGATTAATGACCGACTGAAAGGGAGACTGTGTATGCTCACGAATAAAGCAAAGATTCAAAGTAAACTCAAAAGGCATCGTTCATCTTCCTTTCTACTTAAAGCCTTTTTGTTTGGTAATATCACTAAACATTCCGGCATAATAAACGACATCTCCGGCGTCATTTTTCACTGCGCTTATGGTAAGCCACTCCAGATAAATATCGCCATTCTTTTTACGATTCCAGATTTCGCCCTGCCAGAAGCCCTGACCACGAATTTTATCCCACATCACATTGTAAAAATCGCGATCTTGTTTCCCCGATTTTAACACGCTAGGCGTCAGACCAATAACTTCATTTGCCTCGTAACCTGTCAACTGAGTGAAGGCTGCATTAACCGAATGAATTTTTCCGATGGTGTCCGTCACCATAATGCCTTCTACTGTATTCTCAATGATTTTTGATGAAAGTCCCAATTTTTCCTGATAAAACATCCAGACTATAAGAATTAGACTGGCTAATGCCACTTCGGATAAAGCCATAAAACCAATTGCATAATGACCTGTTAGTTTTAAAAGGAAAGTAAGCATCAAGGGAGGGAAAAACCCTCCCAACCCGCCCATAGCGGAAATGATCCCGTTCGCAATACCAGCTTGTTTGGTAAAGTACATAGGGACGAGTTTAAAGATAGCCCCATTACCTGTACCAGCACAAAACGCGATAGTTAAACAGCCAACTGTGTACCAAGTCATTGTTGGTGCAAAAGATAACAATACCCCAGCCGCCGTTAACCCCGCAAAGACGAACATGAGAATTTTGAAAGGATTGAATTTATCCCCTAAGTAGCCCCCGATAGGTCGCATTGCTGTTGCTAGTACGATAAATCCGCCAGTACGCATCCCTGCATCAACTTTGGAAAGATGGAAGCTGCTAACCAGAAAGTTTGGCAAGTAAACAGTAAAGGCAACGAACGAACCAAAAGTTATAAAGTAGAATAAACATAAGAACCATAGCTTTGAATTTCCAGACACCCCTTTTATTTGCTCAACAAGAGAGGTTTTTACAGGAGGTTCTTTACGATCTCCGACGAAAAAGTTCAATACCGCCATCACAACGAGTAATATACTATAGAGCAGTATGGTTTTGGACCATCCAATGTGATTGGCAATTAATGGCGCACCGAAGGTGGAAAGCGCTGTACCTAGATTACCGATCCCATAAATTCCATTAACGAAACCATGCTTCTCCTTCGGATAATATTTAGGTAAGGAAGTAACACCCACGGAAAATACGGCTCCCCCAATCCCCAGGAAAAATCCTCCTATGATCAGATCTTCAAATGAGTTGGCTTGACTGACCCAATATACCGGCGCAAGCAAGAGAATAAAACTGATGGCAAAAATTTTTCTAGCTCCATATCGATTTGTCCAGTACCCTACAGGTACTCGCATCACAGAACCGAACAAAATTGGAATAGCGGTTACCCACGTAAGCTGAGAAGGCGTTAACTTAATAGTCTCTTTAATAAACGGCATTAACGAAGATAAAATGACCCATACCATGAAGCCTAGAATAAGACTGACGGTCTGCAGCGGCAATTGTATTTTTTTGATATTCATCGGATGTTACGCTCCTTACGATAGATCAATATTGCAGCTGGGAATAACAGAATATTACACACAGCGTAAATAATAACAGAACGATAGTGTTCGAAATAGTACGCATTCACTGCCTTCTGTGTACAAAGAATGTTCAGAAACAACACGACACAAAGTAAAATAACGCCTAAATAACTACGTTTCATAGCGTTTCACTCCCGTCGCATAAATCGCGCCTTGTTCCTTCTTCAGCAGCACCTCAGGCAGAGGTCTTCTCGGAGGGCCTGCTGTCGGAGTACCTGTTCTCGCGTCGAAGATACCGTGATGACAAGGACATACCATCTCATCCTTCTCCTTACTCCAGAAAACGGGACACTTGAGATGCGTGCACGCATTTTGGTACGCCTTGTATTCATTCTCGCCAAGACGAATGAGCAGCGCTGAATCATGCTCTCCCGGATATGCAAACTCAACAGCGTCTCCGACCTTCAGCGAGCTAATATCTGTGACCTTCAGGTCCGGATACGCCTTCTTCTTTAAGCCCGTCAATTCTTTTGCTGCCAGCGTTCCCCAAGGTAGTGTAGCTACAGCGAAGACGCCCGCGGCCCCGACCAGCGTCTTCATAAAACCGCGTCGGTCCAGCATTCTTTCGTTATTTTTTCTAATATTATGCGTATAATTGTCTTCATTAAATGGACTATGATTATTGTCTCGCTTGTTGTCCTGTTCCATATAGGCTCACCCCATCACAAGTAGATTAGAACAATTTTTGTTTTCCTTGTAGAATACCTGGAAGGCTGATCTTTACATTCGTTTCGCCTTCTAACGGGTCAAAAGGCTGATGGCTTGCTGTCCATTTACCGAGTTTATGCTGCTCTTTCTTCGCTGCCAGTTCTTCCTCCGTCACCCATTGTAATGTGTTGGTTGGACAAACCGAAGCACACATCGGAGGTATGCCTTCTTTGGTCCGATCGTAGCAAAGGTCGCATTTATACATCAGGTTTTGCTCTTCATCAAATTTAGGGATTCCGTAAGGACAAGCGATGGTACAATTCTGACAGCCAATGCACTTCTCGACTAAAGCGGAAAGCACTGCTCCTTCTTCCGTGATTTGAATAGCTTGAGCAGGACAACTTCTTGCACACGCCGGATTCACACAGTGTAGACACATGAGCGGAATCGTTTGACGCGTAACAAGTGGATTCACATCGTATACATAGTTGCGATTTCTTTCATCGTGTCCTCCACATTGCGTACAAGCAGCCAAACAGCTTCGACAACCGATGCAGTTATCCATTTCAATGTACAGATGTTGTTTCATCGGATGTTCACCTTCTCCGGTTGCTTTTCGATCTGGGCTGCACAGGCCTTAAATTCTGGCATTTTTGAAATCGGGTCTAACGCCGAGATCGTTAATAGATTAATAGATAGGTCATGACCGAAATGATAAGGAACGAATACAGTATCCTTACGGATTGCTTCAATGATTTTAACTTTATAAAAGGTTTCTCCGCGGCGTGTATACAATCGCACAACTTCGTCATGCGATATACGATATCTCGCTGCGGTTTCCGGATGAACCTCTACATAAGGCTCTGGGCACATGTCTCTCAGAAACGGAATTCTTCTTGTTTGATTCCCGGATAAATAGTGATACACGACTCGACCAGTGGTCAGACGAAGCGGATATTGTTCGCAAGGTTCCTCTGCAGGCGGTCTATAAGGGAGCGCGCATAATTGTGCTTTTCCATCTGGATGGTAGAACTTATGGTCTAGGAACATATGTGGTGTACCCGGATCTTCTTCGCTTCGACAGGGCCAGAAGACACCGTCTTGTTTATCGATTTTCTCCCAGGTGGCTCCGTAGTAATCTGCATAGCCTCCTTTGGAGGCAAGGCGGAATTCGTCAGCTACATCTCTTGCTGTCTTCAGATGGCGGAAATACTGGCCTCTGCCAAGTCGTTCTGCAAGTTCTACTGCAATCAACCAATCCGGCTTGGATTCACCGAGAGGCTCTTGGGCTTTATTAATCTTGATGATCCGTCCTTCAAGATTGGTTACCGTCCCCTCATCCTCCGACCAAGTAACAGATGGCAGTACCACATCGGCAAATTCAGCGGATTCCGATAAATACATATCTGAGCAAACCATAAAGTCAAGATTCTTTAATGCGGCGCGCACATAATTTAGGTTTGGCGCGGATACGGCCGGGTTAGAACAGAGTAAATAGAGGCTTCTGATCGTTTTGTTCATCATAAGCTCAAACATCTCGTAAGCAGAGACACCTGGCTGTGGCATTTCTTCAGGTGTAATTCCCCAAACCTTACAAACCTCTTCTACATGCTTAGGATTTGTAATCTTGCGGTATCCTGGTAGTGCGTCTGCCTTTTGTCCATGCTCCCTTCCTCCCTGACCATTTCCTTGCCCTGTAAAGGTAGCAACACCTGATTTAGGCCGGCCAATTTTGCCAGTTACCAGACACATATTGGTGTAGGCTGAAACATTGTCGGACCCTTTGATCTGCTGCTCGATGCCACGAGCAAACATGACGACAGCATTTGGTGCTTTGCCATAGATTTCCGCAGCACGAATCAATTTCTCAGGAGCAACTCCAGTGATCTCGCTTGTAAATTCAGGTGTGAATTCCTTCACAACCTCTTTCATTTCTTCAAAGCCATTCGTGTGATCCGTGACAAATTGGGCATCAACATGACCATTTTGAATCAAGAGATTGATCATACAGTTGGCGAGCGCCAGATCTGTACCTGGGCGTAGATCGAGATGAACATCAGCACGACGAGCGATTGGTGTTTCCCGAGGATCAGCTACAATGAGATAACCGCCGCGATTTTGTACCTCCCATACGCGAAACATGGAGGTAGGATGACACTCTGCTGTATTGCTGCCTGCAATAAACAAGCAATCCGTTTCATGAAGATCCGTCCAAGGTAATGTTGATCCCCTGTCTACGCCAAAGCTCCGAAGAAAACCTGCGGCAGCACTTGACATACAGAACCGTCCATTGTAATCAATGTAACGAGTTTGCAAAGCTACCCTTGCAAATTTCCCCGTCAGATAGCATTTCTCATTGGTCATCGATACACCGCTAAATACGGAAAGAGAATCTTTGCCATACTGACCCTGAAGCTTTTGGAATTTCCTTACGATCAAGTCGTAAGCCTCTTCCCAACTTGCTTCTCGGAAACCTTCTTTCGTTCCTTTTAAAGATGCATCATCTCGAATTAATGGAAGCAGCAACCTGTCGTCGTGATTGGTTTGTTGATAAGCTGTTACTCCTTTGGGACACATTTTGCCAAGCGTTACCGGCCAATCGTATCGCGGCTCAACACCGATAATTTTATTTGTATGTGTATCCACTCTCAGGTTCATGCCACACTGCATACCGCAATAAGAGCAATGCGTTTTCACCAACTTTTCATTCGGATGTGTCTTATTCGCGATTGCCTTAAAAAATTTATCCTTTGGCATTTTGGTTGGCCTCCTTCACACGAATCTGATGGGTCGGTATTCCGGTAAAGCGGGACATTCTGTATTTCCGGCGGCATGGCAGGCAAAGCTCAGCCAGGTGATAGCCCTCTTCTGTTTTGAATTCAATTTCGTTTACTTTCAACACGTCGATGACGTCATTGGATTGCTCGACCGATACAAAGCCATTTCCGCAAACCCTGCAGCTTTTCGTCGCTTGCTCGGCGTAATGCTCTCGATAATTTCTGGCAAACACGCTCATTGGACGGAATGGAATATGTGCCAATTTACCGAAAGGGATATAAATCAAAGTCACGATCACGGCCCATTGGTGGACTAACGTTACAACCGAGTGCCCATAGCCATGAAGGAATATATTGCAGAAGGTGAGCAGCAATCCTGTTAAGCTTACGAATAGAAGCATATACAGCGGCAGAAAATCATAGATTAGCGTTTGTTCAGCACGTGCCTGCATATTCTTAAGTCTGCGGTATAACGCCATGCATACGCCGCCGATAACCATGAAGGCTGTAATATTTAATGCGTTGTAGAAGAGAAACCCAAGAAGCCCATCCGCTTTAATCCGCATGATGTCGATGCCGAAACCAACGACTGTATAAGTTCCATTCTCTCCCATCGTGAAGTACATCCAGCCGAACACAAGGGGGAAAGTCACGAAGGCTGATAGAATGCAACCCCAACCAAGAAGAACGTGTTGTAACCAGCGGTACCACCCGCGATTCCAAATAAAGCGATAGGTAACCAAATGCTCCGTAGTTGTCTTTGGCGTACTTTTTCGCAGCAATAGCTTAATGCCTTTCTTCAAAATGATTTTGGCAGGCGGCCGTTCTCCCCAAGCAATAAAACGATAGAAGAAACCGCAGATGAAAACGACAGTACCTACCATATATCCATATAGAGCCAAGTCAATGTGTGTAAAAAGCCTTGATCCGATTCCCATGAGAATCACTAAACCACAAACTGCGATAAAGACACATTTGGCGAATTTTGACGCGAATGCTCGATCCATATTTATCTTTGCCCCTTCACTATTCGATCTCCTAAATCATTAAACCATGAGTTGACCACTGCGCTCTGTGAGAAAAATCACTATGAACCCGATTTAAATCGAACTACCCGTGACAATTTGAAATAAATCGCAATGATCAACGATCTTGTTTCTAATATACGTATAAGCAGCCTTCGTGAATGTGATCTTCAGCACACCTTTTCAGTTGTCATGGATTTGACAAATAAAAATGGCTTTCCTTCAGATCTTGTTAGATCTCAGGGAAAGCCATAGCCACCACAATGCGATTCATACTTAACGTACGAATACACGGGCGATTAAACTCATATACAGCAGTGAACCTACCGAAAGCAGGCATCCGCCAATCCAAACCAATAACATGCTATTTATACCTATGCCCAGTGCTGTAGATCGTCCAGCGAATCCCGGAGCCCGGGCTGCCTTTATGACGGTGCTTACATATATCTCTCAAGTGGATCTCGTAAATAATAGGTGTAGCCAGCATCAAGGCGATAACGATTCCGCCTAATGGGAGGCTCTCCTATCCATGATCCCAGAGAAAACAGGTATAGCACGTGAAATCCTAGAAAACTGAGAATCCCAGTCACTATGAACAACAGCGGAAGCCTGAACATAGATACTTCCCCCTTTTAAGACAATGACCATTCGCTAAGCGCGATTAAAAAGTATATTGTTCTCTAAATGGATGTGCTGAAACATATCCGATTCCAGTTCCTCTAGCTTCAAAAACGTGAGCTGAAACGTTGTGCAGGCATCCTTTGGCAGCTCGTAGTCGCCTGTGATCTCCCGGATTTGTTTTAATAGATCACCTGAGCCTTCATGCTCTTGCTCCAGCGTGTTCAGAATTTCTAGTAGACGATCCCGCTTTGCTTCCGTCGGATCATTTTCATAGGCAATCACAGCAGGGAAAGCTTCCAGCTCTTCCTTTTCCATATGGTGCTCCATATCGCTTCGCAAAGTTTCGAACCATTGGTGCACTTGGAAGAGTTCAGTGTGATTCGGTCCATGCACGCGAGCCACCTTTTTCACATATTCACTTATTTGCGGCAGTGCAGATTTCAAATAACCATGATGGATGCTAACGATGTGATCAATTAATTCACTCGAGCTTAATTCATTCCAGTTCAAGTCCTTGGATTTCGAGGATACCGCCGCCTTTCTGAGACTTTTTAACAATATCTCCTCCTCGATGTCTTGGTCGCGAATCACTTGAAGAAGCGATTTATTGCCCCCGCAGCAAAAATCAATGCGGAATTCCTTGAACACCTCAGCTGTTTTGGGATAGTTCGTTACAATATCTCCTACGCTGTGCATTAATTGAATGTTCATTCCCATGATAAAACCCTCCAAATCATTTGTGTTTCTACCCGATATCAACTATACCTGAGCATTGTAAAAGAGTTTGTGATAGTCATCACATTTGTGAAAATGATTCTCTATTGTCTTTTATGAAGGCTGCTTTATACATGCGCTTATTCAAATCTACGGCTAAATTGCCATAAAAATATGGCGACCTCTCTCTGACTGATTGCCGTGAGATGGTCGCCACATAATACTCATGTTATGCTTTATGCTGTTGTAATTAAACCATAGGTACCGTCATCGCGCCGATAAACCAATTATGACTTGTTGGAATCTCTAATAAGAAATAAATAGAAATAATTTCATATGATCCATCTCCTATGAGAAAAAGTGTTCCAGATCCGTCATCACTTCCTCGGTTAAGGGTAATATAAGCTTCTCTTCCATCGTGAAGTGGTCATTCAATATCAAGCATGCCTGTACGAGATGCGAGGCAGTTTCTGCTAACCGTTTTTTATTGACTAAAGGAGTTACTTCATTAACGGCCTCGTTGAACGATTGAATAAACGAAACGCCTAACTGGTGATCCTTTTCCAGAACCCAGAAGGAAGGCATGATAGATGGAGCCGGTTGACGGTGGAAATATGCCAATAGAAAGGGGAACAATTCCTGTTCCTCCCATTCTGAATGCTGCTCCAGTTCGTTCTCAAATTGAGCGGTCTGAGTCCTTAGTTGCTGAAGAATTTGCAAACCTTTTGCTGTATCAGCGATCAAGATCACTTCTTTGGCATTCGTTTCGAGAATCCTTAATTGACTTCGTAATTTTTCATGCTCTTCCTTTAAACGGTCTGTTGCAAAAGTAAGCGCAGCCGAGTTTGAAGCAGCGAGCCCTGAATTGTAGATTAAGTCATTTACCTCCACTCCGAATCCCTCCCAAGTTCTCATTACATTTTGCTTTATGTCTTTAGTATAGCTCCATATACAGGTTCTCGCTGTGCGATACATCACACTAACCACCTATATGAGACATTTCAACCTTCGGCACGGGTGTCGTTTGCGTAAGTCGCGTTTCAGAATAACGATCCTGGCGCTTCCCCCAAACTTCTGCAATTAATGATCTTATTTCGGCATCACTAGCACCGGCTCTCATTACACTTAGCACATCTGTCTTATCTGAAGCAAACAAACAAGTATACAGATGCCCTTCCGCAGAAAGTCGAGCTCGTGTACAGCTTCCGCAAAATGCTTGGGTTACGGAGGATATCAAGCCGATTTCATCTTGGGATCCCTGATAACGATACCTCGTTGCAACCTCGCCAAAATAATTTGATTCCGCCGGTTCCAGCGGCATCTCTTTATGAATGATTTCAATAATCTGCTTGCTGGGCACGACATGCTTCAAATTCCATCCGTTGCTATTTCCAACATCCATAAATTCAACGAATCTTAAAATATGCCCGCGCTCCCGGAAGTATTGGGACATGGGGATAATATCCTGATCGTTAACGCCCTTTTGGACAACCATATTCACCTTCACGGATAATCCTGCCAAAGCCGCGGCATCGATGCCTTCCAGCACCCCTTTTACCGGAAATCCTCTCCCGTTCATAACGCCAAATCGCTCATCATTCAGACTATCCAGACTTACTGTGATACGCTCTAACCCGGAGTCTCTTAATTCCCTTGCCTTTTGTTTCAGCAGTGATCCATTGGTCGTAACAGCAATATCCCTAACGCCTTCTATATCGCGGATCATGGTAATGATTTCGCCAATATTTTTCTTTAACAGCGGCTCTCCACCAGTAATGCGAATTTTCTCAACACCAAACGATACAAATATCCGCGTTAATCTTTCCAATTCAGGAAGGCTAAGCAGCTTTTCTTGCGGAAGAAAGCGAAAATTGGGGCCAAACACCTCTTCGGGCATACAATATCGGCATCTGAAATTGCAGCGATCTGTAACAGATATACGTAAATCCCGAAGCGGTCTTCCAAGAGCGTCTGTGATTTGAGGAGCTTGCTTATTGTGATTTTCCATCATTCGTCTCTCACTTTCCGCACAAGGTAATTTCATAGGGAAGAGGAATAACCTCTACTTGCTGACCTGCAGCAATTCCTTTCGAACCCGAAGGTATCAGGATGAGGCAGTTCGCATCTTGTATGGAAACCAGCATACTTGAGCTGTTTTTTTTCAACACACTTACGCTCATTTGCTGATTGGAAAAGGTCATATGTCCTCTGATATATCGATCGTGCGGACACCCTTTATCAAAATCATCCGCCATTACCGCTTTGATAGTGTGAATGAACGGGCTTGAGATTCCTTGCATGGCAAGCAGTGCAGGCCGCACTAGTAGTTCAAAACCAACGAAGCAAGCACCAGGGTTGCCAGACAAACCGAACAAAAGTTTTTTGTTGATTGCCGCCGCGCTAGTCGGGCTGCCTGGTCGCATGGCAATTTTATTGAAGAGAAGTTCCATGCCGTTCTCATTCTTCGCAGAAAAAAATTCAGCCATCACATCATAATCACCAACGGAGACACCTCCGCTAACAATGAGCATATCGCATTCTTCTATCGCCGTTCGAATCGTCCGAGCGACTTCACGAATGTCATCGGGAGCGGTTCCATACCTGACCGCGCGACCACCATATTGCTCGATTTGCGCCGCAAGCATGTAGGCATTACTATTGCGAATTTTCCCAGGTAGAAGTGGTTCACCAGGCGTAATCAGTTCACTTCCAGTTGTTAACACGCCTACGACAGGGCGACGGATAACAGGAACTTTTTCATAGCCTAATGACGCGAGCAGAGCGATTTGACCTGGTCCTATCCGGGTGCCTGCTCCCATGAGTAACTGCCCTGATTTGATTTCATCCCCTACATTGACGATGTTCTGTCCATAATTAACTTTATGCTTAATGTGGATAAAATATTGTCCATCCTCTTGGAGCTCTTCAGTCTGTTCGAACATGACAACAGCATTCGCTCGATCTGGAACGGAGGATCCCGTCATAACGCGAATCGCGGTTCCAGGAACCACCTGTTTACTTGATATACTTCCTGCAGGCACCTCTTCGATTACCTTAAGGCGTGTAGGATTTTGTGGAGTCGCGAATGAAGCTTCTTCACTCAAAATCGCATATCCATCCAACCCGGATCGACGAAAATGAGGCATACATTCTTTCGAGTGCAATGGCTCCGAAATCCTTCTATATAAACATGAATCGATGTATGCATGCTCGCTGTCCAGCTGCTGTACGTGCTGCATAATCATACTCTGGGCATGAACGACCTTGACTGCCCTGCGAGCAAACCTCTGGCTCCTGTTGATCATCCTGAAAAGTCCTTCCTTCATCCCATAATAATTGAATCATAAAGCTTTACGCCTCGTACAGATGTGATATTAATCACATTCACAACAAGTTGAATGCTGGGATACTTTCTATAGTGACATACATCACATCTACAGAAAAGGTTGACCGATATAATTTCCATTTCATAAACGAACCGACGTTACCTTTATTGCGATTGCCAGCGGCAAAGGCGGGGTAGGTAAATCTACTGTAACGGTAAACCTTGCTATAGCTCTTGCCAGACGGGGGAAAAAAGTAGGCATCATCGATGCTGACATCTATGGATTCAGTATCCCGGATATGATGGGAATCGAAACGAAGCCAAAGATTATGGACAACACGATACTTCCCGCAGAAAATCATGGCGTCAAGGTCATCTCAATGGGCTTCTTCGTAGAAGACAATTCACCGGTTATTTGGCGAGGCCCTATGCTCGGTAAAATGCTAGGACAGTTTTTTACCGATGTTGCTTGGGGGGAAATCGATTATCTGCTCTTGGACTTGCCGCCGGGCACTGGCGATATCGCACTTGACGTGCACCAAATGCTGCCTGAGTGCAAAGAAATTATTGTCACCACACCTCATCCACCCGCCTCCTACGTGGCAGCAAGAGCAGGCTCAATGGCTAAGCAAACAAACCACGAAATTATGGGCATCATCGAGAATATGTCCTACTTAGCTTGCCATACATGTGGAACCAAAGAATATGTTTTCGGCCGCGGCGGTGGAACAGCCCTTGCTGAACAATTGCAGACAAAGCTGCTTGCCCAAATCCCATTGGGGGCGCCAGACAATCATCCTTCGGAACCAGATTATTCGCCATCCATTTACAAGGCAGACAGCACAGTAGGAAAGTTATATTTGGATATTGCGGATCAAATCATCTAAGTAGAATGATTCAGAGGTAGACAATGGTGCAGTGCCGTGTTTGCCTCTTTTTGTTTTTATGCCATTAAATGCTCACATTAAGTAGAAAATCATGTGAAATAAATCACATACTAATACGCATTAAGAGTATATATTGAAATCATAAGAAGAGAAGGAGTGATTTCTATGACAACCCTGCAAAACAAAGACCTTGAAACTCTACGTGATGACTTCTGTTGCGAGTACGGCCAAGTATTCGCTGAACGGGTCTGTGGTTTACCTCATCAGGTTGAAGAAGCTATACACACGCAAGATGAAACCGATGCGGACATTGTAACTACCATGGACTATTTGCATAAAATCGGCCTTCGGGAAGAGTACTTACTGTGAGTTATTCTTTAAAAGAACAAAATAATAGTGCCTCGAATTATTCCGGCACTATTTTTTTTGTTGATTCATGAATTTAGGAAAGATGGAAATCCTCCTCTAAGAAAACTTGAACCATTTGTTACTTTTGCAAATTCTCCATAAGAAGCATAGCCTCGTAATCCGCCAACGTTTTGAAACTGGAAACAAAATTTAAATCCACACCATTCTCATATAAGAGCTGATCACCCAGTTCACTCCAGAATGCATGCTTAAGCAAAGCCGAAACGTGAATCTCCCCTTGTTTTAAAAGTGGAACGATGTGGGATACGCAAGCCCGATCATAGATGCCGTGTAATAGATGAGTCTCACCAGCCACCAAAGGCACAACAGCTTCGAAGCCATCCAACTTTCTGTTCAGCAATAATTTAGCCGCTTTACTTGATATATAAGGCATATCGCAGCCGACTACCCACACGGATGGATGCTTCGCCAGAGACAGTGCTGCATGCATCCCGCTAAGAGGACCATGGCTTTCAAAAAAATCGGTTATAATGCGAACGGAACGATCAACTATATTTAAATAGGGCTTTGGATCATTTGTGACAATAATCAACTCATCGCATAATTCCCTCATACGGTCAATTTGTCGAACGATTAAAGGCTTACCGCCAAAAGGAAGTAGTGCCTTCAGTTCTCCCTTCATCCGACGATTTGCTCCACCTGCCAAAATAACTCCTGAAAGCATGATCATCACTTCTCCTTTTCAATTTTTTGTATAGTTCAACTTTAGACAAAATAACTTGGTCTGTAAGTGAATAATGTCACACTGCCCATAAGTGCTGTTGTGACATGAATCACATCCAACAGTTAAAAAGATGGCTATACTTTATTAACTGAGGAAGCCTTGAGAATGGAGCGATCCCACGAATGAATACAATAAATTGTTCAAATGAAAGTAATGTCCGCAATACAGAATGCTTCTCCGCCGATAACTTAGTTAAACTCCAGCAAATGATGTGCGAAATCAAAGTTGCCAGTGGTTCACTTCTATTCTGGGAAGGCGACACTGCTGACAAGCTGTATTTCATCAAAAGCGGCCGGATAAAAATAACAAAGTCTTCTGACGAAGGAAGAAAATTCATCTTATATATGTATCAGGAAGGCGATATGTTTGGCCAAGTGGACCCTTTTCGCCAATCCTCTCATGTTTTTAACGCGGAAATCATCGAGGATAGTGTCGTCGGGGTTATTCTACAGAAGGATTTGGAAGTATTGTTTTGGCATAACGGAGATTTAGCTGTTGAGTTCATGAAATGGATGGGGCTTATTCATCGGATGACGCAGTCCAAATTCCGTGATTTAATGATGTTTGGCAAGCACGGCGCGCTATGTTCATTGCTCATTAGACTGGCCAACACTTATGGCATTGAACAAAAAAATCATATCGTTGTTTCAAAAGTACACACGAACACCGAACTCGCTGATATGATTGGCGTTACTAGGGAGAGTGTAAACCGTATGCTAAGTAAACTTCGTAAAGCGAATGCCATCAAAATTGAAAAAAGTCACATCATTGTAGAAGATCTTCAGTATCTCCGAGATATTTGCCATTGTGAGAATTGCCCTAAAGACATTTGCAGAATGTAAAAAATGCACCTGCCGAGTTAATCGGTTACAGGTGCATCTATCGTCCTCTTGTCTATATCGCTATTCATTATATGCAAGAACAGATTCACCGCTTATGACGGTTCCGTTATTTGCACCTTCACAAATCTCTTTCATCGAACCTGGCTTGTCGAAGTTGAACACATGCATAGGCAGATTATAGTCTCTCGCTAAAATGAAGGCTGACTGATCCATTACCTTTAAATCATGTTGTAAAACATCATTGTAATGAAGGGATTTGAATTTCCTCGCATTTGCATCATATTTAGGGTCTGCATTAAAAATACCGTCTACGCCTTGTTTTGCAACCAAAAGTGCTTCACTATTCACTTCAATTGCCCTTTGTACTGAAGGATAATCTGTTGTCACGTAAGGTTGACCGTTCCCTCCTGCAAATATGACGATATATCCTTGCTCCAAATGGTGGATCGCTCGCAGTCTGATATACGGCTCAGCGACCGATGTAATCGGTATTGCTGTCATTACACGAACTTCTTTGTCGGTCTTGGCTTTAAGAACTCCACGAAGCATCAAGCTATTAATGACTGTTGCAAGCGTGCCAATGTTGTCTGCTTCCGCTCTTTCGATTCCCCAGCTTTCCGCCATATTACCGCGGAATATGTTACCCCCGCCAATAACGAGTGACACTTCTACTCCTAAATTAACGACTGATATAATTTCATTCGCAATGTAATTCAACCTCTCAGGTTCAAATCCAAATTCAGTATTTCCTGCGACTGCTCCACCGCTTAGTTTAATAAGAACCCTTTTGTACCTCATTCGTCGTTACACCTCCATGTAATAAAAAAAAACACTAAAGCAATGGATGCTTTAGTGTAAAAGTGAAATGGGAATATGAAAAATGAAATTGGGATAAGGTCATCCTTCTTTTGATCCTCATATCCCCACTCCTTCCATTTATTATTTCCAACCTATTTTATACTGAGTACGAGTAAAAAAGCAACTGTCTATTAACAGAAACCATTTCTACTCCACTTTTGTCGCATGCTTCTGAGCAAGAAGCGACAGCTCTGCTGCTTTGAAGGTATGCTCCTGCGTCATTGCAAGCTCCGTCCCATTCAAGCAATCGAGAATCAGCTGTCCAAAATAAGGGAAGCCGACTTTGCCACGAAGCTGGATATGCTGTTCACCATCCCCGTTTACCAGATAAAGCTGGTCGCCGTCCTTATCTTTAGTGATATCAATATACTTCCTCATCTCGATGTAACCTTCTGTTCCGAGAATAATTGTACGACCGTCGCCCCATGTGCCAAGTCCGCTTGGTGTCAGCCAATCAACACGGAAGTAGCCGGTTGCCCCGTTATCTCCTACAAGCGTCATATCACCAAAATCCTCAAGCTCTGGATAGTCCTTATTTGCATAGTTGGCAACCTTGCTGTTTACGACACTCGCATTCTGATTACCTGTAAAATATAGAAATTGTTCAATTTGATGCGATCCGATATCACAAATAATGCCTCCGTACTTTTCCTTCTCAAAAAACCATGCCGGACGGGATGCTGCGTTCAAACGATGCGGGCCTAGTCCAATGACCTGAACAACACGTCCAATTGCGCCTTGTTCGATCAATTGACCCGCATAAACCGCACATTCCACATGCAATCTCTCACTGTAATATACAGCATATTTTTTTCCGGTATCTGCGTAAGCAGTGCGTGCGTCCGCGAGCTGCTCAAGCGTCGTAAATGGCGCTTTATCTGTGAAATAATGTTTGCCGCTCCGCATGACGCGAACGCCTAGCGGTCCACGCTCCGAAGTTATAGCAGCAGCTGCAACCAGCTGCACCTCAGTGTCGGAGAGCACCTGCTCTTCCGAGTCAGCTGCCTGCACCTGCGGATATTGGCGAACAAATGCTTCAACCTTAGCAGGGTCGGCATCATACACCCATTTTAAAGTTGCCCCTGCTTCCACGAGTCCATTGCACATGCCATAGATATGACCATGATCAAGACTAACAGCCGCAATTACGAATTGCCCGTCCTCAACTACTCTATTCGGTTTTCCCTTTGGCGCATACTTCATGCCATCCGCATTACTCATCGATCTAGTCCTCCTTCTGATAGGCAGAGCTTGCGATTCGCTCTTGCAAATGCTTATAAAATAACTCCTCATCAATCGGCAAATCTACCCAGCCATCGGTCCATGTCGATAGAAGCATCGCATTGGAGAGCATAAGCCCTTTGATGCCTTCTTCTCCTGGAGCAATTAATGGTTCATTGAACAGGATGGCATTCACCCAGTTTTGTGTAATTCCTTTATGATCGGGATTGCTTCCGTTAATTGGAATTTCGCATTTCCAGCATTCCGGCTGACCAAAGCCGCCTTTAAATTGCTTGTTGAATTCAGGCTCGGGAACGGTTAGACGCCAGAAGGTTAGCTGATTATTTTCGATTACAATTTTACCGCGATCACCGCTCACTTCCAGTCTATTCGTTCCTGGCGCTTCGCCCGTCGTCGTCACGAACACCCCAGTAGCTCCATTCTCGTATTCAACGAAAGCTGTTACATCATCCTCGACCTCGATGTCACGATGCTTGCCGAAGTAGCAGAAAGCACGGACACGCTTTGGCATCATACTGATCGTCCATTGCCACAAATCGAGCTGATGGGGATCTTGGTTAAGCAGTACGCCGCCGCCTTCACCACCCCAAGTTGCTCGCCAAGTACCCGAATCGTAATAGCTTTGAGAGCGATACCAATTTGTAATAATCCAGTTGGTCCGTCTCACTTCGCCTAGCTCACCGTTATCAATCAATTCTTTCAGCTTCACATATATCGGATTTGTCCGTTGGTTATACATCATGCTGAATTTAACATTCGCCTTGCTGCCCGCCTCATTCATCTCGCGAACCTGCTTCGTATATACACCCGCCGGTTTCTCGCAAAGCACATGCAGACCACGCTCGAAGCAAGCAATAGAAAGCTCTGGATGGGAGAAATGAGGAGTTGCGATAAGTACACCGTCAACAAGTCCAGAGTCCATCATTTCATAAGGATCCTCATACAATCCGACTTGATCACCAAGCTTTTCTTTTGCCCACTCAAGATTTGCTTGTACACAATCACTAACTGCGGTTACTTGGACTCCACTTACTTCGCCCTTCAGTAAGTAGCCAATATGCCCCTTGCCCATATTTCCTAATCCGATAATTCCCAAACGAACGATCTGCATCCGAATACCGCCCCTTATTTACGATGTTATAATAACAAAGCTTGCTTAATCGTTTTCACCTGCCTATATGGTAGCATTTTGGAATGCAGCCAACTTCATTCGCATTAACTTGTTTACGCTTTTATTTGACTGTGGTTGGTGTATAATGAGGGTATTTATAAGTGGAGGCGAAATGATGAGCACGCAGCAACAAATCCAATTACCTTTTACAATGGGAACCAGCTCTGATTTCAACGCTCAAATCCCCTATCATAGTCATTTTCATTATGAAGTTTATTATTTCCATGGCGGCAAAGTAAACTATCTCATTAATGATCGCATATATGTCCTTGAACCTGGTGACTTGCTGCTTATGCACGGGATGACATTGCACCGGGCAAATGTCGATCCAAGCGCTACTTACCACCGGTCGATACTCCATTTTGATCCCTATTACTTTAAGCAATTTATACAACCTCCTTTTGCTGCGGACCTGCTCGAACCATTCGAGAAGCTTCAAAATATACGATTGCAGCTGAGGGGGACCGAGAGAGCTGAAATCGAAGCAAGCCTTCATAAGCTGGAGCAGCTTTACGTGCAGCAGGACAGCTTCTCCAGGCAGCGATTTCAGGCGTTAATGCTCGATTTTCTTATTCAGATCAATCAGCTTTGTCAGAAGCCGCTAAAGGATAAACCAACCTTTCCTTCCTCCAAGGAGCGCCATGTTCAAGCCATCATCTCTTATTTGGAGTGCCATTATAATGATGATATTACGCTTGAGGCCATTCAAACAGAGCTTCACTTAAGCAAATATTATTTGGCCAAAACGTTTAAAGAGGTTACTGGATTTACAATCTTTCAGTTTCTAATGCAGCGCCGAATCTATCAGGCCAAAATTGAGCTTATCAATAGCGTTCTCCCCATTACCGATATTGGCTATGATGTTGGATTTAAGCATCCCTCTCACTTCAGCCGCGCTTTCAAGCTTCATACTGACCTTACGCCCGAACAATATCGCAAGCAGCATCACAACCCTCTCGATTCTCTGTAAGCAGCTTCATTCCAGATTTATGGATTGAAGCTGTTGACCTATTTAGTTGTTAAGCGTATTATTGTCATAACAACTAAATGGATATAGCAGGTGAAATCATTGGAATTTAAACAATCGGTAGGTTATATGCTCAGCAATACAGGCCGCAAACTAAACCTGCGGCTTCATCAGCTTTTTCAAGATTATGACGTTACGCCTGAACAATGGTCACTGCTCATGTATCTTGATGAGCATGATGGCATGACTCATAAAGATTTGGCACAGCGCTCCGACAAGGATCCAGCCAATATTACACGGCTTGTTGACCAGCTGGAGCGGAAAGCGCTTGTACGCCGTGTCGCAAATCCGAATGATCGTCGCTCACAGCTGCTTTATTTAACCGCTAATGGCAGAACATGCTCTAATGAACTGGCACCCATCGAAGAAAACTTTGTCGCACAGCTGTTGACGGATATTTCCATAGACGAAATTCAAGCATTCAAAAAATTTATGGCCAAAATAATTAAAAATGCGGATCAGCATCATGAATCTAACACAAAGACGAATCAATGAACGGCGAACATCTGAGAGGGGAACCTGTAATGAATGCCAATAAATTATGGAGCGCTGACTTCATAAAAATATGTTTAAGCAGCTTTTTTCTATTTTTTGCTTTTTATACGTTAGCAACAGCTCTGTCCGTTTATGTGACCAATGGTCTTGGAGGGTCTGACACGCAGGCGGGATTGTCAATGACCGTATTTGTTATCGCCTCTGTACTTCTTAGGCCCTTTGCTGGGCAACTGATGACTCGTTATGGAGAACGTAAAATCGTCATTATTTCCTTACTGCTGTTCTTATTGTTTTCCATCGCATATTTAGGTGTTTTTGGGTACGCCATGCTGCTGCTTGTTCGTTTTTTTCACGGCGGCACCTTCGCTATCGCAACCACCTCTACCAATACGACTGCAATTGGAATAATACCAGAACATCGTAAAGGTGAGGGGATTAGTTACTTCAGTTTATTTATGAGCCTAGCCATGGTCATTGGACCATTCGTAGGTTTAACGATAACGACACATGGCGGTTTTACAGCGATGTTCGCTTTATGCGCAGTATGCGCACTCATCTCATTTTTACTAGGTGCTTCAACAAAAGGCCAATCCAGCATCGCCAAAGCGAAGCAGCCGATCATAAGGACTAAGAGCAAGTTGCATTGGCGAGATCTTGTGGAACGGAAAGCCGTGCCCATCGCAATTAGCGGGTTTGTTGTCGCGTTCGCTTACAGTGGATTAGTGACGTTTATGTCCGTTTATGCTCATGAGCAGGCTATTGATCAATATGCCAGCTATTTCTTCGTTTGCTTCGGCATAATGATCGTATTGCCTCGTCCAATTGTAGGAAAATTGCTCGATCGTGTAGGCGAGCATGTCATTGTTTATCCCAGCATTGCTATATTTGCAATCGGCATGCTGCTGCTTAGTCAAGCGAGTTCGCCAGTGCTTCTGCTTGTTTCCGGTGCTGTCATTGGTCTCGGATACGGCGCCCTGCTGCCTTGCTTTCAGACCATAGCTATACTTGCTGCTCCTGCTCATCGCAGAGGGCTCGCTACAGCAACATTTTATTTGCTATTCGATCTTGGGTATGGCATTGGCTCATACACGCTTGGATCATTGGCTTCAAGCTACGGCTACAGCGCTATGTATGTGCTTTGCGCCATTATTATTGCCTTATCTTCCGTCATATACTTCACGCTTCATCATAAACGCAAAAGAATGATGGCCACTTCAGATGATAATGCCTATAGTTCATCCTAAGCTTGCCGGCAACTGCTCCTGAAAAGGCAACATGATTTCCACGACTGTCCCTTCATTCATCACACTGCTAATTTGAAGCGTACCTTTGTGCGCTTCAATAATGCGGTTGCTGATCATAATACCAAGTCCCGTCCCTTTTTCTTTCGTTGTCAGAAAAGGTTCACCGATTTTCTTAATTAGCTCCTCCGGTATACCCGAACCGCCATCTTTAATTCGGATATGAACGAAGCCATCCTCCAAACTTGCAACAGTCACAACAACTTCGCCGCCATACGTCATCGCCTCTAACGCATTTTTGATAATATTCAAGAAAACCTGCTTAAGCTGATCAACATTGCAAAATATCAACGGCCGTGTTTGGTCAAAACAAACCTTCAATTCCACGTTTATCAAAATAGCCTGTGTTTCCAGTAATGATAAGACGCTTCTCAGTATCGGCTCTAGAGGCTCGTTGCGAAAGTTCGTGAAATGCGGCTTGGCCAGCGTCATAAACTCATTTACGATAAGTGTAATACGGTCAATTTCATTGGCCATAATTGAAAAATAATGTTGGTTCTCCGGATACTTGCTGCTCAAAAGCTGCGTGAAGCCCTTAAGCGCCGTTAGCGGATTTCGAATTTCATGTGCTACTCCTGCGGCAAGCTGCCCAATCGCAGACAACTTCTCCGAACGAATAAGCACCTCCTCGGATCGCTTATGATCGGTCAAATCCCGAATAACGCTGAGCATGACATCCTTACCTAAATAATTATTAATCCGAATGCTTGATACTTCCACATCCAACAATTGTCCGTCCTGACGAATAAGAACTCGTTCTTCAAAAGGAGTAGGGTCATCCGTCGTCATGATATTATGCATTTTCTCCAGTGCTGATGCATGGTGGTTCGAATGAATAAAATCGAGTACACTTTTTCCTATAACTTTTGCTTCCGACTCAAATCCAAGTGCCTGCAAAGCTAGCTTGTTCGCGTAAAGGACGATCCCTTGATCACTCATAATGATGGGTTCGGGAACAAACTTTATAATTTTCTGATAAAGCTTAGCATTTTCTCTTAGCAAATTTTCCTTCTCACGTTTAGGTGTAACGTCTTGTATGGTACCGAGCAAGGACAGCTGCCCGTTGAACATTATAATTGTACCATTTCCTTCCAAATAAATGATGCTGCCGTCTTTTTTTATGCCCCTGCATTTGAGTGGAAATTGATTTAATCCAATAGCCATGCCATGCAAAATCTCGCTTTCATGGCGATTGATTTCATCCTGTGCCACCAAATCACTTGTCGACATGGCGTATATCTCCTCTACTGTATAGCCATACATCTCCGCCAAATAGGGATTGGTATAAACAATCTTATTATTTTGCCCCACGAATACGCCCGCTACAACATTTTCCATCAAGCTTTTATATAAATAATCCTTCTCGTGCAAGGAGGCTTCCATTCGCTTCTGCTTGGTTATATCATGCACAATAAGCTGGACAGCATTTTTACCATCAAATTTCACGGCAACTGCTCTCATTTCTACCTCTATCGCCTGCTGATCCAGACGAAGCAGCTCGTAATAGGTAAATGTAGAAGGATTGGCCTCACAAATTAAATAGTTAATCATTGCCGGAAACCGCTCCAAATACTCGGGATGAATGAACTTGTTTATAGGGAATCCAATTATATTATCGAATTTACTAATACCCAGCATGTTTAGCATAGCGTGGTTAGCAAATACAATATCACCTTCCAAAAATACGATAAGCCCGTCAGGAAGCATATGAACCAAATGCTGATATCTCTCTTCACTTTCCCTCAATTGTTCATTAACCTCGACGATTTCAATCCCCTCTTCTCATCACATTTCAACAAACTGCTCTCTCCTGTTGATTACTTTCAACATTCCCCGCCTTCTTCCTGCTCGTTTTCGACTTTAAAATATAAAAAAATTGCCGCTAACTGCGGATATACGATATATAATCGCAAAAAAAATAGAGACTGCCCATAAAGTAGATCATTCTACTTTAAGGTCAGTCTCTATTGGAATTCTTATTATTAGCCTTCGAGAAGAAGTGCTTCTGGATCTTCTAGAAGCGCTTTGACGGTTACGAGGAAACGAACAGCTTCGCTGCCATCCACGATACGGTGATCGTAAGACAATGCAAGATACATCATCGGACGGTTTTCCATGCGAACATCATCGATAGCTACTGGACGAATTTGAATTTTGTGCATGCCGAGAATACCAACTTGCGGTGCATTAAGAATTGGCGTTGACAGTAAGGAGCCAAATACGCCGCCATTCGTAATTGTAAAGCTGCCGCCTTGCAAATCAGAAATCGCAAGTGTGTTTGATCTTGCTTTACCAGCAAGCTCAACGATATTTTTCTCGATTTCAGCGAAGCTTAGACGGTCCGCGTCACGAACGACTGGAACGACAAGACCTTCTTTTGCAGATACTGCAATGCCGATATCATAGAACTTTTTAGTAATAATATCTTCACCGTCGATCTCAGCATTAAGCAGCGGGAATGCTTTAAGCGCACCAACTACTGCTTTTGTAAAGAAGGACATAAATCCTAAGTTCACATCATTTTTCTCGAAGAAAGCTTGCTTACGGCGTTTGCGCAAATCAAGAATAGCTGTCATATCCACTTCATTGAAAGTCGTCAGCATCGCTGCTGTGCGTTGTGCTTCAACAAGGCGGTTAGCAATTGTAACCCGGCGACGGGACATCCGTTTGCGTTCAGTCGGCTTAACATCTTTGCTTGCGTTAGCAGGCTCTGATTGTGTAAGCGGAGCAGATTTAACCGGAGTAGCAACCGCAGGTGCAGGAGCTTGTCCTTGCGCTTGCGAAAGATCAATGCCTTGCTCACGCGCACGTTTACGAGCTGCTGGTGAAGCATTAATCACTGCTGCACTTTCGCTTGCAGAAGATGCCGCAGGCGCTGCTGGTGCAGCTGGTGCTGGAGTTGCGGCAACAGGAGCTGCAACTGGTGCTGCCTCAGCTGCCGGAGCAGCAGGTGCGGCTGCGCCGCCCGCTGCTTCTCCAATCGAACCGATTGTTTCGCCTACAAGAACAACATCTCCGTCTTGCTTTGCGATGCGAGATACAACACCGCTATTGTCAGCGCTAATTTCTATGTTAACCTTATCGGTTTCAAGCTCTAGTAGGACATCTCCCTGATTGACGGAGTCGCCTTCCTTCACGAACCATTTGGTAATTGTGCCTTCAGATATGGACTCGCCTAGTTCCGGTACAATAATTTCAGCCATTAGTCACTACCCCCTTATCAAACTTGTTTCAACTGGTTTGCCGTTCAAAGCTGTCGAAATAATCCATTTTTGTTCTGCAGCATGTACTTCTTGGTGCCCGCTTGCAGTACTTGAGCGATCAGGTCTGCCAATGTAGCGAACCGCTGCCTTCTTAGGTGACAATGCACGAAGACGAGGCTCCATGAAGCTCCATGAACCCATATTTTGCGGTTCTTCTTGTACCCATACGATTTCTTCCAGCTTATCGAATTGCTTCACTATGCGTTCGATTTCTGCATGAGGGAACGGGTACAGCTGTTCTACTCTTGCAACGCGCAGCCATTCATAATCTTCAGCATTTGTCGAAGCAAGCGCCTCTTCAATATCAATGGCTACTTTACCTGTGCAAAGAAGCAAACGTTTTACTTTATCCTTCTGTTCCTTCGGCTCTGTCAGCTTGAATTGCGGAAGCACCGGCTTGAATGAGCCTTCGCTGAACGCAACACCATGAGACGCGACACGAGGATTACGGATCAAGCTCTTAGGCGCCATTAGAACGAGCGGGCGAACCTGCTCCGTACCAAGCGACGCTGCTTGCTTGCGCAGCAAGTGGAAATATTGAGCGGACGTTGAAAGGTTCGCAACTGTCCAGTTGTTATCAGCTGACAGCTGAAGGAAACGCTCAAGTCTAGCGCTGGAATGCTCCGGCCCTTGACCTTCGTAGCCATGCGGCAGCAAAATCGTGATTCCTGATTTTTGCGACCATTTCGCACGGCCAGCTGAGATGAACTGGTCAAAAATAACTTGGGCAACGTTAGCAAAGTCACCATATTGCGCTTCCCAAATGACGAAGGTTTCAGGCGCAAATACGTTGTAGCCATATTCAAAGCCTAGTACTGCCGTTTCCGACAATGGGCTGTTATGAACGGCAAAGGAAGCTTTCGCTTGCGGCAAAATGTGCAGTGGCGAGAACTTGGCTGCCGTCACATTATCATTGAGCATAATGTGTCGATGTGCGAACGTTCCACGCTCTGAATCCTGACCACTTAGACGGATTGGTGTACCGTCAGCGAGAATCGTTGCGAATGCAAGCGTCTCGGCATGTGCCCAGTCAACCTTCTCCCCGTCATTCAAAGCAGCAGCTCTACGCTGCAAAATACGTTGAAGCTTCGTATATTCTGTAAAACCTTCCGGACGGTTAAGCAGCTCAAGGTTAATTTCACGAAGCGTCTCAAGAGGCACAGCTGTGCGTGCTTCCTCAGCAGCAGGAAGCGCTGATTTACTTTGCTCTCCGCGAAGCTTCGGCTCGCCTTCCTTCGCTTTCATTGCATCATAAGCAGCTTGCAGCTTGCCGTTTGTACGTTGACGCAATGCTTCTATTTGCTCTGCCGTGATCGCTTTCTCACCTTTCAACTGCTCGCTATAAAGCACGCTTACGGTCGGATGATTACGAACCTTTGTATACATGAGCGGTTGTGTTACTTCTGGATCGTCCATTTCATTATGACCGAAACGACGATAACCAATCAAGTCGATAACAAATCCTTTATTGTAGCGGAGACGGTATTCGCAAGCAAGGCGAACAGCTGCTAGACAAGCTTCCGGCTCATCCGCATTTACGTGTACGATTGGAATATCAAAACCTTTTGCAAGGTCACTTGCGTAATGCGTCGAGCGTGAATCAATGCTATTCGTTGTAAAACCAAGACGATTGTTCGCAATAATATGCAGCGTACCGCCGTTGTGATAGCCTTGCAGTTTATTGAAATTGAGCGTTTCGGCAACAATTCCTTCGCCAATGAAAGCCGCATCGCCGTGAACGGCAATCGTAACAGCTTTCGCGGGATCTTGTGTAGGCATCCCCGGCTTGCTGCGATCCTCTTGTGCAGCGCGTGTAAAGCCTTCGACTACTGGATTAACAAACTCCAAGTGGCTCGGGTTGTTGGCGAGGGTAAGATTCGCACGAATCGTTTCGCCTTCCTTCACAGCTCTGTCTGCGCCTAAATGATATTTCACGTCGCCAGTCCAGCCGTAATTAAGACCCATAGAACCTTCAGACGGAATAAGCTCTTTGTTTGGTGCATGGTGGAACTCGGAGAAAATTTTCTCGTAAGGCTTGCCGAGTACATGCGTCAGTACGTTTAGTCGACCGCGATGCGCCATACCCATCAGAATATGGTTTGCTCCATCATGTGCAACGGAACGGACGATTTCATCAAGTACTGGCACGAGCATATCAACGCCCTCGATGGAGAAACGCTTTTGTCCAACGAATGTCCGGTGCAGGAAGTTCTCGAAGTACTCGACTTCCATTAGACGCTCAAGCAGCGCCGAACGTTCTCTTGCAGATAGCGGCGCTGGGAAGCTTCCCGATTCCGCCTGTTTGTTAAGCCAATTGCGTTCACTCTCATCATGAATATGTGTAAATTCATATGCCGCTGAACGGGTATAAATTTCTCTCAAGCGGTTTATTGCTTCCCAGCCATTTGAGATCGATGCTGGCGCATTATCCCAAATAAGCGATGCCGGGATAGAAGTCAAATCCGCTTGCGTAAGTCCGAAAGTTTCTGGCTCAAGCAGCTTTGTATCAGCAGCAGGGCTGAAGCCGAGCGGATCAATATCTGCAGCTAAATGGCCGTATCTGCGAATGTTCAGCATTAGCTGATGCGCAGCGACAACCTTTTTCAACATATTTGAATCAATCGGACCAGGTGCTGCTGCATGTGATGCAGCCTTTTGCTCGCTTGGCTTAGCGATAAAGCTCGGAGCATCTCCTTGTAGTGTAGCCGGAGGTTCCCCGAAACGTACAAACAGCTCACGAACAGTTGACTCCACGGAGTCAGGATCAGTTAAGAAACGCTCGTATTGCTCCTGCACATACCCAAGGTTGGGGCCATAGTAGCTTTGCCAAGGCGAATAATTTCGCTCATCATGGTTGCTCATTGCAGAAAATTCCACCCTCTCTATTCATTGCCATCCTATTATTTTCTAAGGCGATGCTCGCCATACATGCTCGCCAACTTGCACTTGCCTAAATCGTTTTCAATAATAATCAAGCAAACCCTATTCCCTTAACATTTAAAGGGAAAAGTAAGAAAAATGAAGATGTGTCAAGGACACAGATTAATAGCTCATATATATTTTAGTATATAGTACGCTCCCCATCCATAACCTTATTAGCATCGATATCATCCATTTCAAGCATTGATTGCCGCATTTGGACAACAAATTGAGCATTAATCCAGCACTTATTCACTCGATTGTATCAATAGGCGGCATTTCGTTATTCTTCAGCGCTTCCTGCAAAAACAAAATGGATTCTCGTGTCTGGTATTCGCTCACCTCATGCCCTGAAAACGGATAATCATTTAGCTGTTTAAGCGAGCGTATCCGGTTATAAACGGCGTAGATGGTCTCGGGCAAACATACCGTGTCTTTCCAGCCAACCGACATTAACACAGGCGCCTTAATACGTTCAGCCAAATTCAACAAATCAAAATGAGCAAGCGTAGACAACACAGAGTTAAGCCGCTCAGGATACCTTTTGATGTACTGCGCAATTTCCGTAAGCGAGCTTGTCGAATTCATAAGGCCAAAATCCATATGGCACATATTCGGAATATCAGCGACGACCGCGCTTACTTTGGAATTGAGCGCAGAAGCAAGCAAAGACAATCCGCCTCCTTGACTAGCGCCAACAACCGCAATCCGTGTTTCATCCACCTCATCCTGAAGGGCAGCTACATCTACCGCTCTAACCGCATCCATTGTAATCGCTCGGTAATAACTGCGATCAACATTTGTTATCCCTTGCGAAACCCAGCCTTTGACATCGCCTTCTTCAGACGTTAGCAAGTTACCCGTTTCGCCGCCCTGTCCTCTAGCATCAACTGCAAAAACAGCATAGCCCAGCAGCAGCCATGCGGCATAACGCTCCGGAAGTCCTTTATCACAAGTATATCCCTGAAAAATGACGACACAAGGGAGCTTCTCGCCAGTCAATCCTTGCTGAGGCAAAATGTATAACCCGTGAATTGGCGTATCATCTCCGCCTTTATAAGTTAGACGCTCTGTTCTCACAGTTGTGATAGGAGTTTCAACCGTTTGTCTGCTGACATCAAGCGGCCGCTCTGCATAGCTGTTTAATACATCTTGCCAGTATTGATTTAACTCTTCAACGTCCATCGTTGCTGATGGCCGATAAGCTAATAAATCATTTTTTCTTCTATTTATAGCATGCATATAAGTATACCCCTATTCCGCTATGTATTTTCGTTCTGACACTCAAAGAAAAATCTTCTTTGCTACTTATAATAAAAAAAGCTATCTCTAGTTTAACTCATGGAGTCAGACCAAAAATAGCTTTTTAAACTTTCGGACTTCATTATACTTTTTTTGAAAATAATATTTAGCATATACATGTTTTTTTCTTAACGCCTACTTTGCCCATGGAAACGGCTTTTTGGATATAATTAATAGCTAAAGGGACCTTGCATGCTGTATTTCCGAGATCCACATGCACCTTCCCGATGGATGAAGCAACAGCCTCTGCTACCTCACTCAGTTCTGCTACATAAATACCTACAGTAATAACGAAGCTGTTCATCGTATAACGGACTCGGTTTTGCTCATTATGAATAGTTTCCTCTATTCTTTTTAGCAATGAACGTATTTCATCTAGGCCCAGCTGCTCGTCAGGTGTAATAGATATGTAATTCGCATAAGTGTTCCAGCCGCAGATGGACACTATCTCTTCCGGTGAATCCATCCATTCTATCGCTAACTCATGGGCAAAAGGGCTTTCTGCTGCGACACCTGCTATTGTAAATTCTGCTGTAGCATACCAATAAGCTTGTTTGATCCATTGCTGAAGTGTCGCTTTGGCAATTGTTTTTGGATTAACTGTTAGTCCGGCCAAATACATGGCATCGCTATTTCCAGATTCGAACAGCTTAAGCGCTAGTTCTTGGTCTTTTTTCACAAACTTAACAAGTTTCTTCAAATCACCGATTTTCACACCGAAGAGCGGTTCCATCGCTCCATGACGTATAAAGGTCATTTTTGTTTGTTCACTACCTAATCGTTCTAACTCCCTCATTACCTCGTCATAGGTCATTAGCCAGCCCTCCACCCTCCACAAAGATCAAAAAATGAATAAAACAGTCAGCTACCAGCGAAGCGACAGCACATCATCAAGCTTTGCTAAGCAAATAAAGGAGGTGCGCTTAAAGCAGCGAACCTCCAAATACACTCTCCACATCACTTATTCTTGATGTACAATCAATTCAACTAAAGTTCTCACCATTACACCGGTAGCTCCTTTTGGCTCCCATCCTCTGCTCGAATCCAGCCATGCAGTTCCTGCGATGTCCAGATGAACCCAAGGCAATCCTTCTGCAAAATGACCGATGAACAATCCGCCAGTAATCGTACCGGCATATCTTCCGCCGCTATTTTTCAAATCTGCTGCATCACTCTTAATCTGCTTCTTATACTCCGGATAAGAAGGAAGCTGCCATATTCGCTCGCCAGCTCTCTCTGAAGCGAGCTGCACCTGCTTGTAGAGTGCGTCATTATTAGTAACTGCGCCTGTTGCTTGCGTACCCAATGCTACAGAGACAGCTCCTGTCAACGTTGCCACATCAACCAGCTTCGTTGCTCCTCTAGTGATTGCAGTCGTAAGTCCGTCTGCAAGCACTAATCTGCCTTCAGCATCCGTGTTCACAACCTCAACGGTATGACCGCTCATCATTCGCAGCACGTCTCCTGGCTTAATGGCACGGTCAGAAGGCATATTCTCAGCTGTTGGAATGACTGCGATGACGTTGATTGCAGGTTTCAGCTCTCCAATGATACGAATGGCTCCAAGTACTGCTGCCGCACCACCCATATCCGAGATCATTTCCTGCATGCCTTCCGCTCTCTTCAAGGAAATACCGCCTGTATCAAACGTAATTCCTTTTCCGATAAGTCCCCAGGCCTCTTCAGAATTCGGATTGCCTTTATAATGAATAACAATCATACGCGGCGGATTTATGCTGCCTTGACCGACACCTAACAAGCCGCCCATCCGCTGCTCAGCTGCACTCCACTCGTCAATAACTTCTATTTCCAAATCAAGCTCTCGCGCTAGCTCCTCAGCATGATGCGCTAAACGTTCAGGTGTTAGATCATTTCCGGGTAAATTAGTAAGATCTCGAGCTAAAATTACCCCTTCAACGTACAACTGACCTTTTGTTATCCCTTGCATCCATAATGCGGCTTCCTCTGCTGATGCAACTGCCCCCTGTGGTACGAACGCAACCTCTTTCAGCGTAAATCGCTCATTCTTCTCCCGTTTTAGCGGCTGACGATCATGAAGCGCGAGCAACAAGCCCTCAGTCAGCGCTTGAGCAGAAGACTCCGCTCCAATATTTGCAGTTGGTCCTTGAAGCAATGCATCAGACAGCAATACTTGAACATTCACCGCATGCAATTTTTTCAACGCTTTGGCAGCAGCCGCGGCAGCAAGCCGAAGGCTCGTTGATCCGCATTCTTGTTCAAGCCCAACAAAAACAATATGCGACGCGGGATACAATCCGAGTGTCGGCATTATTTCTATTTGCTCAGAATCCGCTTTAAACAATCCTTTAGCATAACTACCTCGAAGCGCTTCATCGATTTGAGGCTGAACAATCGGGTCAGCCGCTCCTCCTTGAACCAGTTCTTTTTTGCTGACAAAACGAACGACTGCATCCACCATTGCTTGTTCAGTGCCTCGAACCCCGTATGTAAATTGAATATTCATTATTATTTCCTCGCTTTCCAAATGGATTTACCTCACTGTATCCATTCCTTTTGAATCGTTTCAATGGCTTTTTTCAAACTCATTATACCTAAGCTCTCCGCTCTTTTCCATGTTTATAATTTTGGACTTGTCAATCAGCTATGCCTTAAGTGAAAAAGAAAAATACTCCCCGCCCGCGATAGGGGGAGAGCATTTGATTCATTTCTGCTGTGCCAATCCTTCTGTATATTCATTAAGCTAAAGGTAGAGTAAGGGTAAATTCAGTTCCCACTTCTAATTGACTATCGACACGAATCGTGCCGTTATGATTGCGGACAATTCGGTAGCTTACCGATAACCCTAGCCCTGTACCCGTTTGTTTCGTCGTAAAAAAGGGATCAAACAATCTGCTCATTGTCGCTTTGTCCATGCCTTTTCCATTATCTTTGATAATAATTTCGGCAAATTGTCCATTACCGCGCGTAACAATATCAATCAGGCCTCTTCGCTCGCTTTGGACCTCTTCAATCGCATCGAGCGAATTTTTAATGATATTCAAAATGACCTGCTTCACTTGTTTAACATCAATCGAAACGAGATGCTCTGAGCAATAACACTCTGCTTTGATCTCACAATTCCGCATCAATGCTTCGCTTTCCGTTAGAAGCACAACTTCTTTTATTAAATGATCGATAGACACCAATTGTTTCATTGGTGCTGATGGCTTGGACGAATTTAGAAATTCATAAATAATATCATTGGCCCGATCAATTTCCGTTAATATAATTCTTGCGTACTCCTCTTTGCCCACTTCCAGCAAATATGGCCGCAATAGCTGAATAAAGCCGCGAATGCTCGTTAACGGATTGCGAATTTCATGCGCTATAGCAGCTGCAATTTTCCCAAGCATCGCAAGCTTGTCATTTTGCAGTGCCGTCTGCTCGATTTGCTTATATTCAGATACATCCTTGACGCTAATTAAAAAATCACCGTCTAACTGATCACCGTATGTAACCGTTACCAATAGATGTTTACCGTCTTTGTGTTGGAACTCATAGTACCTGCTATGCATGAGAAACATTTCTTTGTAGAGCCTGAGAACGGTTCGCTTCGTGCTGCTAGTAAGCCGACGATGTCTTAAAATTTCCTTTATCGTACAACCAATCAATGTCTTGCGAGGGATGTCGAGCAGCTTGGCCATTTGCACATTAATAAACGATAAAATCCCATCGCTATCAAACAAAGCGATACCGCTATCCATATGCTGCAGTACGTTTTCGTACTTATTTTTGACCCGTTCAAAAGAGCGATTGGATCTGAAAAGCATTTCTCGCATTTCAGTAAATTTCTGTTCGGTTGATCGTTCTGGCTGCAAACGAAACCGGCAAGCTACCATGATCTCCATTAAGAAAACAAAGGAACGATTATATAATCGCACAGCCTCCTCCGAGTCAACATTCGCGGCCAAAGACTGTATGCATTCCTCATGTACGGCAATAATTTCTTCTGGATTTATTCCATAAAGCTCCTTGCCAAGCTCGTTAGCATGGAATAATGATACTTCCTTACCACTACGAATATACTCGGCAAGCGCCGGGAAATAGCGCTTTCGAATGGCCGACATCATCTACTCCTCCCCGACAACGTCTATAAATAACGGTTACAGTTACTACTAATCATAGGTCGAGTTTACAATCGCTGTCAATCGGAAATCCTGTCGAATTATGTACTCCGAGTAGGCAAAAAGTCGTCCCCTTAATCACCTAGGACTTTCGCCTACTACATTTCAATACGCCAAATTATTCATACATACAACGGAATTCTAGTCATTATTATTGCTGTTTTGACCTTTATCCCCTTTATCCTTATTCTGCTTCCAATCCTTATTATTTTTATCATCATATCGATTTTTCCAGCTTTGGTTTTCTTGCTTGTTGCGATAATTATTTTCATAATCGTTGCGGTTGCTGTAACGATCATAATTTCTATTATTATCATTACGATTTCGATTTCTATTATCGTTACGATCACGGTCATCATCATCATCGTTATTATTTCGATCATAATTTTGATTCTTGTCATTGTCTTTATCATTATTTTTGTCGTCGTTGTTGCTATCGTTTTTACGGCCGTTCGGCTGTGTTGGCTTATTTGGTTTTCCCGGAGTGGTTACCGGCTTGTTGCCCCATGTCCCGTTTTTATTGGGCTTATTTGCCCTGTTATCCTTATTTACACCGCTAACGACGGGTTTGTTTGGTTTCTCCGCTTTAACAGGCTTATTCGCTTTAGGAGTCGAAGACGGCTTACCCGCATTCGTTTTTGTCTCTTTCTTTTTCTGCTTAGCCTTCTCCTCTTTTTCCTTTGCTACCAGCTTCTTCAGCTTTTCCTTACTCTTATCTTCCGCCTTGTCTACAATGGTCTTCACTCCACCAACAGACGCCGTTGCCTTATCGATGGATTGCTGCTTCAATTGCTCTAATTCGATATTGTAGCCTTCATCTTTTGCCATCAAATATACGGCCATCTTGCCTGAGGAAATACCATTAAGAGCCGCTTCCTCACGCACCTCATTCGGCAATGACAGCGTTGTTATCGTAGCAGTTGCTGCCTCTGCCTCAAGCTGGCCGAGCAACAATTTAAGTTTCTCGTCGACTTTTCCCGTCAAAATATTCTCAAAATCGAGTTTACTCGCGAAATTGTCGTCTATTAGAACACTCGTAATAAAGATATCTTTGTTCGGAGTATCCAGATAATGTGAGCCTTTAGCCCTCTCCAAAATAGTAGCAGCTACCTCTTCCACGTGAACACCCGCATACTTGAGCCCTTTAATAATGACTTCCCCATCTTCGTTTAATGCGCGAAGCTCACGTACTTTTTCATTTTCATCTACGCCTAGCTCCACGCTTGGATTAATATCCATGCTTACATAGGCAACTACGGAATGTGAATCTCGCTGTATAAAAAATAGAAGAGGGACTAAGAAAATCAGAATTAGGGCAGCAGCGCCCCCATACCAATAAACCGACTTCTGGTTGACAGGCTTCTTATACTCATCTTCGAATGTTACTTCTTCTCCGATTTGTGTAGGTCCCTGAATAGGGGTTTGCAAAAATTGACCGTCTGCCGTCATCACAACTGCGTACTGCTTATGAATGCTCATAACGACTCCACGTTTCATTTGCTTGCCTCCTTATTCTCTACGATGCGTTCATCGGATATATGTAAATAATCATGCATGTATGGATATGTTCCAGAAATGATGAGTGCGATAGCAATGATATATTTACGATTTCTTTCCACCGTTTTGCGGGAAACTCCGCACATTTCCGTCAGCTCTTTTACAGCTAACTTATTCGTTTGCCTCAAAGAATCTAACAAGTCTGTTTCATTTACGAGCGTTTGCGCAATACCAATCAATAGCTTTCTTGAATCCGTATGCTTTGGCGAATTCTCTACCAATTCTGCAAACGATATGCCAAATCGCAAAAGCTCATTGTTAAGCTCAGTGATCTCAATCCTTCTCTCGTCCTCTGTCCGCTTCATATCAAATGCAGTCATTGCTTGTCTTGTCTCGACTGAATTGTATTGAGGCTGCTCCTCATCCTCTGAATCGAACATACTGTAAGGTATGACCTGAGAATGCCTTTGCTCTTTTCGGACATAGTCAATAAGCCGACGACGAATGACGGTTTCAGCAAATCCGAGAAATGATTTTCCAGCAGTGCTGGAAAACTGATTGATGGCTTCGTTAAAAGCGAGCAGCGCTATGCTGAATTCATCATCTCGACTCGGATCTATATACCGTTTACAAAATCGACTTGTTACTTTCATTATATAAGGTTTATAGTCTGCTATGAACTGCTCTCGCAGCAGCTCTTCACCTTGATGAATTTGAGCAACCCATTGTTCTGGAGTGAGCTTCTGCTCATCCTCTGCTGCTTTGGGAGAAACGGACTTCCGCAGAAAGCGTTTGAACAAAACAAGTAACAACCGCTCCACCTCACTATTAGTATGATTCGTTTCTGTCAGCCCGGTTTCGGGGGGTACATTCTGAGAAAATCTTCATTTATTTTAAAAAAGAAAAGCCCCCGTGAAGGAGGCTCACCATTCATGTCTAAAAAACTAAACGGAAGTACGGCGTTGACGGAGCTTATTCCTTCTGTTGTTAAGCATCCCTAGACGCTTCTTAAGTACAAGCTGCCATTCCGTATCCTCAATCTGCTTAGCAAAGCTTAGCAAATCAAGCGCCATATCGATTTGACTATAGACAACATCCATTGGATCCTCATTCTCATGGTTAACGCAATTCTCAAGCAGCGCCTTGCCTTCTTGTTCTACGTACTCCTGAAAATCAACTTCAGCAGCACCGTCGCCATGCGCATATTCGGCTAGTATCTCATATTCATTCTCAATTAAATAATGAATATCTACACGGTGACAGACAGGACAAAACATAATGGGCACATTATGAATATGCGTCCGAATATGCTTTAGTGTACCTTTTGTTCCAATCATACTAGCTCCACAGCAAAAACTCATTGACGACTCCTCCTTAGAGGTTTGCGAATGCAAACCTTACTTCGTAAGCATCAACTGAGGTTTGCGAATGCAAACCTTACTTCGTAAGCATCAACTGAGGTTTGCGAATGCAAACCTTACTTCGTAAGCATCAACTGAGGTTTGCGAATGCAAACCTTACTTCGTAAGCATCAACTGAGGTTTGCGAATGCAAACCTTACTTCGTAAGCATCAACTGAGGTTTGCGAATGCAAACCTTACTTCGTAAGCATCAACTGAGGTTTGCGAATGCAAACCTATCTTCGTAAGCATCATCTATGGTTTGCGTAAACAAACCTATCATTTCTTATTATCTGTCGCTAAGTATACCATATTCGCTCTGCATGGACGAAATTCCTGCTTTCTCCTCATATTATCCGCCTCGCTATGTAAACAAAAAACAAAACCCGCACCATTAGATGGCACGGGTTTTGGAAAACTACGATACGAAATTTATTATTTCGATACCAAAGTTTGTTGACCTGGTTTCCAGTTGATTGGGCAAAGACCACCGGATTGCAAAGCTTGCAATACGCGAAGAGTTTCATCTACGCTGCGGCCAACGTTGTTGTGGTTAACAACTTGATATTGTACTTCGCCTTCTGGATTGATGATGAATAGGCCGCGAAGAGCGATACCTTCTTCTTCAATCAATACACCGTAGTCACGAGCTACGCTTTTCGTAATATCAGCAGCAAGAGGGAATTCTAGTTGGCCTAGACCGTTATCGTTAACCGGCGTGTTGATCCAAGCACGGTGACTATGTTTGCTATCAATGCTGACACCAAGAATTTCAGTATTCAAGTTTTTGAACTCAGCTGCAGCCATGCTAAGTGCAGTAATTTCAGTTGGACAAACAAATGTGAAATCTAGTGGGTAGAAGAACAATACCAACCATTTTCCTTTATAGTCTGCAAGTGATGCTGTACCGAAATCTTTACCGTCACCTGTTGCTGTTTCCATTGTAAAATCAGGGGCCTGGCGGCCTACCAAACGTTCTGCCATAATAGAAAACCTCCTTGACCTATCCATAAATTTTATTGTTTATGTGACTTTATCTGTGTCACTCACCTAGTAAATACTATCACTAGTTTATAACGAAGTCAATATTATAATGAATATTTATTTATAATCATTATAATCTAAAAACTATTTTCTAAGAGCTGCTACGATCAAATCGCCCATTTCTGTCGTTCCAATTGCTTTGCTCTTATCAACAGCAATATCACCTGTACGGTGGCCTGCATCAAGAACTTCTTTTACCGCAGCTTCAATTGCTGCAGCAGCCTCGTGATAACCAAATGTAAGACGGAACATAAGCGCTACAGACAAGATTGTTGCAATTGGGTTAGAGATGCCTTGACCCGCGATGTCAGGAGCTGAACCATGTACGGGTTCATACAAACCAAAGCTTCCTTCGCCTAGCGATGCAGATGAGAGCATTCCGATCGAGCCAGTCAACATTGCAGCTTCATCACTAAGAATGTCGCCGAACATATTTTCCGTTACGATTACGTCAAAGCTCGAAGGACGGCGAAGCAGTTGCATCGCACAGTTATCAACAAGCACGTGCTCTAGCTCTACCTCTGGGTATTCAGGAGCGATCCGGTTTACAACTTCACGCCATAGACGGGATGTCTCTAGAACGTTAGCTTTATCAACCGAAGCAAGACGTTTGCCGCGAGTCATAGCGATATCGAATGCTTGACGAACGATGCGCTCGATTTCTTGCACGTTGTATACGCAAGTATCAACCGCTTCTTCGCCGCCAGCGCCTTCGCGACGGAATTTCTCGCCAAAGTAAATACCGCCAGTCAATTCACGAACAACGATAAGGTCTGTGCCTTCAAGAACTTCTGGCTTCAGTGTCGAAGCTTCTTTCAAGCAATCGAACACTGTTGCTGGACGAATGTTCGAGAAAAGGCCGAGTGCTTTACGAATGCCGAGCAAGCCTGTTTCTGGACGAAGTTCCTTGGAGTTGTTGTCCCATTTCGGACCGCCTACTGCGCCAAGCAATACCGCATCTGCGCCTTTGCAAAGCTCAAGTGTTTCTTGCGGCAACGGTGTGCCTTTCTCGTCGATTGCAATACCACCGAACAAGCCGTGCTCCGTTTCGAATTTGTAGCCGTAAAGCTCTTCGGTTTTTTTGAGTACTTTAAGAGCTTCGCCAACAACCTCAGGGCCGATACCGTCGCCGGCAATAACTGCAATTTTTTTAACTTCTGACATAATAATGTAACACTCCTCGTTTTCAGTTAAACTTGTCCATTCAACGTTTTCAAAAATATAAGAATTTATAAGTTTGTTAGCTTATAAAGGGCTTATATTTCACCGTCAAAGCTACTTCAGCGTCCAAAGGACGCCAAAGGCGTTTTTGCTTGGCGAAACCTGTTGAAAAATGCAAGTCTACACATTCATTCTCATTCTATTATCATTTGTACCATAAAAACGAGTTGATTACCAAGATATAAAATCTATTTACTCTATAGGCTGTAACTATAAGATGCATGATTATCCCTTTTTTAAAACTATATCTATAAAATAACAAAAAAACAGCCCGCCATTTGGTTAAATCGTGGCGAACTGCTTTTCGTAATACTTAATTAAATTAGACTCATCTTATCACGACGACCCGGCGACTTGCGTTTCTCGATCAAGCGGTTAAGCGCATCGATATAAGCGCGCGCGCTCGCCTCAAGGATGTCCGTGCTTAGTCCGCGCCCTTGAGCAGAAACTTCATCCTGCTTCAGAACAACGTGAACCTCGCCTTGTGCATCCTTTCCTTGCGATACCGATTTGATCGAATAATCTTCAAGCTCCACAGCTTCCTGAGTTACCTTGTCGATAGCGTTATAGATAGCATCCACGGAACCGTTGCCGATTGCCGCTTCATCAATGACCTCGCCCTCAGCTTTACGAATCCGAACGGATGCGCTTGGCGTAGAATGATTGCCATAACTTACTTGGATCATCTCTAAGCTAAATACTTCAGGTGTATCAATAAGCTTCTCTTCAAGCAAAGCAAGAATATCCTCATCGCTAACCGTTTTCTTGCGATCTGCCAAATCTTTAAATTTAGCAAAAGCAGCATTAACGGCTACTTCCTCAAGCTCATAACCTAGGTCAATCAGCTTCTCACGGAACGCATGGCGTCCTGAATGCTTGCCAAGCACCAGCTTGGATTCCTTCAGACCGATCGTATCCGGTGAAATAATTTCATACGTTGTTTTTTCTTTCAACATACCATCCTGATGAATACCAGATTCATGCGCGAACGCATTGGCACCAACAATAGCTTTGTTGCCTGGAACAACCATACCGGTCAGCTTGCTGACAAGGCGGCTCGTCTTGGCGATTTCCTTCAGGTTCAGCGTCGTTTGGGCACCGAAGTAATCCGGACGTGTTGCAAGCGCCATTGCGATCTCTTCGATCGCTGTATTGCCTGCGCGCTCACCGATACCGTTAATCGTTCCCTCAACTTGATCCGCACCGTTCAAGATCGCTGCCAGCGAGTTTGCTGTCGCCATGCCGAGATCATTGTGACAATGCGCGCTCAGCTGAATTTTCTCGATATTCGGTACATTTTCTTTCAATACTTTGAAGATATTACCAAATTCCTGCGGGTTCATATAACCGACAGTATCCGGAATATTTACGACCGTTGCTCCTGCCTTGATCGCCATTTCAACGACCTGACACAGAAAGTCCAGCTCTGTACGTCCTGCATCCTCTGCTGAGAATTCAACTTTGTCAAAATATTGCTTTGCATACCGAATGGCACGTTCCGCTGTTTCAAGCACCTGCTCCTTCTCCATCCGCAGCTTATGTTTGCGGTGAATTGGGCTCGTAGCTAGAAAAACGTGAATACACGGATCCTGTGCGCCGATAAGCGCTTCACGAACAGCATCGATATCCTGCTCACGCGAGCGTGACAGACCGATAACTGTAGCATTTTTAACTGCTCTCGCTACCGCATTAACTGCAGCAAGGTCTCCTGGAGACGCAGCAGGGAAGCCAGCTTCCATGCGGTCCACTCCCAGCCTTTCAAGCTGAAGGGCAATCTCTACCTTTTCCTTCGTGTTCAGGTTTACACCTGGAGATTGCTCTCCGTCACGAAGCGTTGTATCGAAAACATATATTTTCCGCATTTGTGCAATGCACCTCCGTGAACAAAATGATCCCGGTGCGCGCTTGGACCACATGGCGATACTACGTGCTCATCGTCAAACGATCCGGCGAACCGGGATATTTTCCTTCATTCTATCTTATATTACTTCTTGATCCAGTGCATCAATTCACGAAGCTGTGCGCCTGTTTGCTCGATTGGGTGAGCTGCTTCATTACGGCGTGTAGCTGTAAGCATAGCACGGTTCGATTGGTTTTCCAAGATGAAGTCACGAGCGAAACGACCGGATTGGATATCTTCCAATACGCGTTTCATTTCTTTCTTCGTTTCTTCTGTTACGATACGAGGACCCGTTACATAGTCGCCGTATTCTGCAGTGTTGGAGATGGAATCGCGCATCGACGAAATTCCGCCTTCATACATCATGTCAACGATCAATTTAAGTTCGTGCAAGCACTCGAAGTAAGCCATTTCTGGAGCGTAGCCAGCTTCAACAAGCGTTTCAAAACCTGCTTTAACTAGTGCGGAAGCACCGCCGCAAAGAACAGCTTGCTCACCGAACAAATCTGTTTCTGTTTCTTCTTTGAAAGAAGTTTCGATAACGCCTGCACGAGTACAGCCAATACCTTTAGCATATGCAAGGCCGATAGCTTTAGCATTGCCAGTAGCATCTTGCTCGATTGCGATTAGTCCAGGAACGCCAAATCCCTCTTGGTACGTACGGCGAACCATGTGACCAGGAGATTTTGGAGCAACTAGGAATACGTCTGTATCTGCGTTAGGAACGATTTGGCCATAGTGAATGTTGAAGCCGTGGGAGAACATAAGTGCCGCGCCTTTTTTCAAGTTAGGAGCGATTTCTTCTGTGTATACTTTTGCTTGTGTTTCGTCAGGAAGCAAAATTTGTACAACGTCAGCCACTTTAGTTGCTTCAGCAACTGTAAGTACTTCGAAACCATCTTTTTTAGCAACGTCTGCGGATTTACCAGGACGAAGACCAATAACTACTTTCAAGCCGCTATCGCGAAGATTTTGTGCTTGAGCGTGACCTTGGCTGCCGTAACCGATAACTGCGATTGTTTTACCTTGTAGTACGCCTTGATCAGCGTCTTTTTCATAGTACATTGTAACTGCCATATTAATAATTGCCTCCTTTAGTTTAACCCTTTTGAGCGGGTGTTTAAGCAGAGAATGACCCTTAAGCAGCGGTTCTCCCCTTAAACTCCCGCTCAAAGCGGGATGTTGAATGTTGAGCTCTTACTACTTGGAATTGCCTCTGTTCAATGCCGTTACTCCCGTACGCGACAATTCACGAATGCCATATGGTTTAAGCAATTCAACCATGGCATCAATTTTTTCTGTGTCTCCGACTACTTGTACCATAAGAGAATGAGTGCCAATGTCCACAACCGCTGCGCGGAAAGTTTCAACTACACCTAAAATTTCTGGACGAGATGCTGGCTCTGCATTGACTTTAATAAGTGCAAGCTCGCGTGCAACCATCGGATTTGAGCTAAGATCAATAACCTTGATAACGTCAATCAGCTTATACAGCTGTTTCGTTACTTGCTCGAGCGTATGATCATCACCAGAGGTGACGATGACCATACGCGACAAGCCTGCTTCTTCGCTCGAACCAACTGTAATGCTTTCAATATTGAAGCCGCGGCGTCCGAACAAACCTGATACGCGTTGTAGAACGCCGGGCTGATCATTTACGATTACTGCGATCGTGTGTTTTTTCATTCCGCATCCCCCATGATCATTTCGTCGATGGTGCTTCCTTGCGCTACCATTGGGTACACGTTCTCATCTTTGCGAACGACGAACTCAACGACTGCTGGACCTGGATGGCGTAATGCTTCTTCCCATGCGGCGCGTGCTTCTTCTTTGTTCGTTGCGCGGAAGCCTTTAACGCCGTAAGCCTCTGACAGCTTAACAAAGTCGGGGCTGCCTGAGAGATCAATATGACTGTAGCGGTTATCATAGATAAGCTCCTGCCACTGCCTTACCATACCGAGCACCTGATTATTGATGATTACTACCTTAACCGGAATGTTGTTAATTGCGCAAATCGCAAGCTCTTGCGCGCACATTTGCATTCCGCCGTCACCATTAATGGAAACGACTACGCGATCCGGATTCGCCATTTGAGCGCCGATAGCAGAAGGGAATCCGAAGCCCATCGTACCTAGTCCACCGGAAGTAACCCATGAACGAGGCTTGTTAAACTTGTAATACTGCGCAGCCCACATTTGATGTTGGCCAACGTCAGTTGTTACAATGGCATCGCCATCCGTTGTCTCATGGATTAGCTCTATAACCCACTGCGGCTTCAGTTCAACGTCAGAATCCTTATAGCTGAACGGATATTGCTCACAAGAAGCTTTGAGCTTCGCACGCCAATCGTCAGCTTTATCTGCACGTTTCGCTAGCTTATTAACAATCTCAAGAACAGTCTTAACATCACCAACGATCGGGATATCTGTTGGTACATTTTTACCGATTTCCGCAGGATCGATATCGATGTGTACGATTTTCGCAAGTGGAGCAAAGCCCGCAAGCTTGCCGGTCACGCGGTCATCGAAGCGAGCGCCAATATTAATTAGCAAATCTGCACTTTGAATCGATTTATTAGCCGTATATGTGCCATGCATGCCTGGCATGCCTAGGAATAAATCATTGCCGCTTGGAAAAGCTCCCAAACCAAGCAATGTTGTTGTAATTGGAATTTGAGTTTTTGTAACGAATTCGAACAGCTCTTCATGTCCGCCTGAGTAAACAACACCGCCGCCTGCTAGAATTAGCGGGCGCTCCGCTTGTTCAATCGCCTTAATCAGCTTATCCACTTGATTTTTGTTAGGCGTCACCGTCGGGTTGTAACCACGGATGCTCACTTCTGTTACCGGCTTGAACAATGTCTTAGCCGCTGAGATGTCCTTCGGAATATCGATCAATACTGGACCTTTGCGCCCCGTGTTGGCGATATGGAACGCTTCGTGGATAATACGAGGCAAATCCTCAACATCGCGAACCAAGTAGCTGTGTTTGGTGATTGGCATTGTAATTCCTGTAATATCTGCCTCTTGGAAAGCATCGCTGCCAATCAGACTGGAGATGACATTACCAGTAATAACAACTAGTGGTACGGAATCCATATATGCAGTTGCAATTCCCGTAACGAGGTTTGTAGCACCAGGACCTGATGTAGCGATACAAACGCCTACTTTGCCGCTTGCGCGGGCATAACCGTCTGCTGCGTGAATCGCGCCTTGCTCGTGCCGTGTAAGTAAATGATTGAAATCGGGGTTTCCGTGCATCGCGTCATAAATGTACAACACTGCTCCACCTGGATAGCCGAACACACAATCTACACCCTCAAGCAATAGACTTCTTAGCAAAATTTCCGAACCAGATATAACCTCGGGCTTCGAGAGTCTTTCCTTCATTTCCTCTTTTGACTTCAGTGTTGCACCTTGCGTTATCATCAGTCATCCTCCTCTCAGAAAAAACAAAAAAACCTTTCGTTCCTCATGCTTCAATACGAAGCAACGAGGGACGAAAGGTATATCTTCCGTGGTACCACCCAAATTCGTTATACATCTCCCGATATATAACCTCTACAAGTAAGAACGTCATACATATACGTTCTACCAATGGCACTGTAACGCTTGCCCTGCGATTCCCCCTAATAGGCAACTTCGTAAGTTGTTGCTTTTCAAGGAAACAGCTCCGAGGTGAGCTCGTAGAAAAGGGATTTTGGCGATGGTTGCAGCTGATCCATCCGCTCTCTGTTCAAAAGGGCCCTAAGCACTTCGTCCTCATCAATGCTGATTTTGTATTTACCACATGGTACGAATACCAGTACGTGGTAGATAAGACTTTCCTTATTATATGCCGTGAATCTCCGTTCGTCAAGAACCATAAATAACTCTTGTTATAAAATGTATTAGGCGCAATCCTTCACTGCGTTACATATACTAGTTTAGCCCTAATGCGGCAAATTCATGCTGCGTCAAAGATCAATTCGGCGCAGTAGAAATGGAATGATGAGTATGATTCGAATTTATGAGCCCAGATTGGATGAAGCCGAAGTCGTTCGCCTCATTCGTAAAGAGCTTATCCCCTTATCCCATACGGTGCATCAACATGATGCGCAAACGATTCGAGAACTCCCTAAGCGTTTTAGGCGCGGCGTTACTTTTGTTGCATCCTTATCTAAAAAAAGCCCTCCTGTATCCTTCATTCATTTTGAAGTGATCGGTGAGGTGCTTTATTTAGATATGATGGTCACGCATCCTGATCACCGAAATAGACAGTGGGGAAGAAAATTAATGGCTCATAGCGAGGCTTACGGCAAGACGCAGAATTGCAAGGTTGCCAGGCTGTTTGTCGATCAAGTTAATGGTAAAGCACATCAACTCTATAGCAAGCTTGGTTACTATACCGTCCACTACTATCCTGAACTGCGCTGCTACGAATTACTTAAACCGCTCCCCCCGCTATGATTACTTAACTGCCATTAAAAACCGTTATAACCTTGGTTTCCATATCCGCCATTGCCACCATAACCACCATTGCCACCATTACCACCATAACCACCATTACCATAACCACCGTAGTTGCCATTGCCGTATTGGTTAAAATTGTTGTTGCAGCAATTGCCGCCACCGTAGCCACCACCAAAGCCACCGCCAAAACCACCGCCCCATAAAGGAAGCGTGCCGATTGCAAGAAGGTCAAACAATACGAGAGGCAAGATTGCTTTCGTTTGCACGAACTTACCTTTGTCTTTGTCAAGTGGAACGATAATTAGTTTATTTTGGTGTATCCGAACGAGCTTGCCAGTGACGACAGAGCCGTCTGGACGTACAGCATAAATGGATTTGCCGACCAGTTTCCGTATTTGTTGCTTGGAAACGTTATGCATGCGAAATCCCTCCTTTCCCGTTGTCCTACAGCATATTCGCGGCGAACGGCAACCGTCTGTATATTTGTCCACTGATCCTATAAATGTGCATATGTCGGTTCAAAGGGCAATTTCTTACTATCACGGCATGATCCTCGATTACGCAAAAAGGCTGTCCAAAAATCATCGTATAGATGACTTGGACAGCCCTTATATGTTGTCAACGACTAAGCGTTGATTTTTTCTTTTGCAATGCCTGCAAGCGAATTAAACGAAGTCATATCGTTAACTGCAAGGTCAGCAAGGATTTTGCGGTTTACTTCTACGCCCGCAAGTTTCAAGCCGTGCATAAATTTGTTGTACGAAAGTCCGTTAATACGAGCTGCCGCGTTAATACGAACGATCCACAGTCTGCGGATGTCACGTTTTTTGTTGCGACGGTCACGGTAAGCGTACATTAGGGACTTACCAACTTGCTCCTTCGCTGTTTTAAACAGACGATGTTTCGAACCGAAATAACCTTTAGCTAGCTTTAGAATTCTTTTGCGACGACGAGTGCGGACAAATCCGCCTTTAACTCTTGCCATGAGTGGAAACCTCCTGTAGGTTGAATTAGCTTATTTGGTGTAGCTTATTATTACAAGTTAGAAAGGCCTTGTTTCAAACGACGAACATCGCCAGCAGCCATAAGCGGTTGGCCAGCAAGTACGCGTTTTTGACGACCGGATTTGTGTGAAAGCAAGTGGTTACGGTAAGCTTTGTAACGTTTTACTTTACCAGTTCCAGTAATTTTAAAGCGGTCTTTCAGACTGCTGTGAGTTTTCATCTTAGGCATATCAGTTATCCTCCTTAAAGTTCTTCATCAGTAGTTAGCTGTTGGTTTTGGGTGCCAAAATCATAATCATGCTCCGGCCTTCCAGCTTAGGAGCGCGCTCAACGCTGCATAATTCGGCAACCTCTTTTGAAAGACGATCCAAAATCTTTTGGCCTAGAGATGCATGAGCAATCTCACGACCGCGGAATCTTACGGATGCTTTCACTTTATCGCCTTCACCTAGAAACTTAACTACGTTACGATATTTCGTTTGGTAGTCATTTTCATCAATGTTAGCACGGAACCAAACTTCTTTAAGATCAACGATCTTTTGGTTTTTGCGTGCTTCTTTTTCTTTCTTCTGCTGCTCATAACGGAATTTCCCGTAGTCCATGATGCGGCATACCGGCGGTTTAGCCGTCGGAGCGACGTTCACCAGGTCCAAATTAAGCTCGACAGCAAGCTGCATAGCATCGCGAATGGATTTAATACCGATTTGCTCGCCTTCAGCGCCGACTAAACGCACTTCTCTGGCCCGGATTTCATCATTGATTTGATGTTCTCTGCTAATAACGTGCCACCTCCAAAAATGGTTTGTTCATGTCTCCACGCAATAAAAAAATGCGGGTTCGCTCGAACCCGCATCTCATAACCGTACATGTATGTCAGAACATTATTTCAGTTGAAATAATGGAATGACTAATCGATTATCGCGAACCAGCCAGCCTGAGCCGAAAGGTGAGAAGCGGGTGCTTCTACTTGTGCGTATTAAGTTAGTTGTAAATGTTACCGTGTTACTATACCATGGCCTACAAAGCCTTGTCAACAACCTATTACACTTGCTTGCTTTGAACTTCTTCAAGCCTAATGACACGTGTATGCTGGGTATGGCTCCACTTTTTATTGTTTTGCGTGAAAAATGCATGCACGGTTATCGGCCACCATGACAAGGTGAACAATAAAAAGGTCGGTATACGCAAATACAGCTTCCACGAAACTTTAGCCATATACATGGATAAAGGTATTTGCACAAAGATATATGCCATATACGGAATGCTTAACCAAATCGGAAGCAGGTTGTACACGGAGGTGACGTTGTCTCCGCCTGACAGCAGGATGTCTCCCCAAATAATCGCTGCAATAAAAAATCCAGCCAAATAATTATAAGCATTGAACACATAAAGGGCAGCATCAATCTTCGTCATGCTGCGATCCTTGATCCCCTGCCAGAGCAGAGGCAGCATATATTTACGAGTAACATCAAAGTGGCCTTGCATCCAGCGAAGCCTTTGGCGAGCTGATGCTTGGAACGTAATGGGCTTCTCGTCGAACACCTTTGCCTCAAAGTTGAACTTCGGATAAATCCCGCGTTTAATGCAGCGGATTGTAAATTCTAAATCCTCAACCAAGCTTGTTGCTCCCCAGCCCATTTCCTGAAGCAGTTTGGCATCAAAGCACATCCCTGTTCCACCTAGGAAATTTGCAAGGCCAAGATTTGTCCGCGGAAGCTGCCAAAGCCGGTTGCAGAACCAGTAGTTGATCGCATTAGCAGAACTAACCCAAGAGTCATTTGGATTTTTGGTATCCAAGTAGCCTTGAATAACTCTGAATCCATTGCTCAAATCATTATTCATATACTGCAAGAAATCAGTAGCTACAAGATTATCTGCATCAAAGATCGCAACGCCATCGTAGCTCTTTGGCATATTCCACAACTCTTTAAGCATCCATTCAACTGCATACCCCTTACCGCGTTGGTTTGGGTTTTCACGAACACATGCGTATACTCCATCGTAGCTATTTACAACATCGACTGTGCCATCGGTGCAATTATCGCAAATTACAAAAATATCATAAAGCTCCCGTGGATATTTCATTTTTTGCAGGTTTTCAATCAGTGCGCCAACAACCTGCTCTTCGTTATGAGCGGCGATCAGCAATGCGAATGTTTTTTTCGGTGCATGGGAAAGATCTTCTTTTTTACGTCGCCATCCGAAAAACGTTAAAAACAGCTGATACACGCCTAGCACTGCAAAAAGAATTTGAACTACAAACATAATCGTATTGAACATGCGGCATTACCCCTTTAGACCCCATTTTTTTTGCTTTTTTCAGCATCCACCCGTGACTGCCGTAAGCTTTTTATTATATATTTTCTCTTTGTATGAGTGTTTCTCTGCAAACACTCTCGGATCTTAATTGATTCTCCACAGAAACAACTTCTTTGTCAAAAGTTGAATTAGTCTTCATTAGGCTTAATCTCGGCAGAAAAACGCTTGCATTGCTCACGAATGAATACATTACCTCCTTTTACGACGACTTAGCCTTATTTTCAACCAATTACTAAGTTTTTAGCACTAACGTCCTTATTTACGTTAAAATGTGTGAAAATGTTTCTTAATTCGAAATGGGTCTATGTGACGAACAGGTGAACGAGCTTTTTCGTTCCGACACCTTTTGCGGTTTCGACATGATCTGTCATAACGGCGAGGAATTTGTCCATTACAGTTTTACCATCAAATACACATTATTAAACAGTAATTTGAAATCAATATTTATACCCTTTATTTGGAGCGAAAAAAGGCTATCAATTCGCGTATGATAGCGCATTCGCATCAGACAGGACCCATGAACAGTAAGTTAGTGATATAATACTTACTTATCCTTAATATAGGGACAAGAAATAGTTTACGCTCAGCGAACAAAAACATGCTAAAATTAAGTCTGGAAATGATAAAAGTTTTAGGAGTAAGCCACCGTTAGGAGGATGACAGCGATGGAACGAATGATAGGCTGGCTGAAAACGAGTGAGCAAAGATTATTAATTTGGGCAAACCGGAGACCTTCAGGGAGAAAGAGATATCGATTTCTGGGGAAATGGTTAAGCACGGTCACACATATGGGCGGCGCAACCTTTACGCTGGCAACCGCCCTTATATATGCACTACTTGCACCTGCTCCTTGGAGCCTTACTGGCTGGCAATGCTTGACTGCGGTCGTCATAAGTCATTTGCCAGTAGCAATCGTAAAACGTAAATTCAAACGTCTTCGACCTTATCAAGCTTTGCCTGATGTTAATACAGGTCATAAGCCACTGGTTGATTCTTCTTTTCCATCAGGGCACACAACAGCGATCTTCGCATGGCTAGTCCCTATTTTGCTGACTAGCGGTATATGGATGACTCTGCTGGTGCCACTTGCCATAATAATTGGACTATCCGTTGGATGGTCAAGAATGTATCTAGGGCTTCATTACCCATCTGATGTTGCAGCTGGCGCACTTATCGGAACGGTAACTGCTTTGGCAGTCAACTATTCTTGGGTCTCATCCGCAGCAGGACTAAATTAATTATCTTCGTCATCAGAATCATGCGCTACGGATTCACTTGCCTCTGCTTCTTCTATAAGAGACTTCTCATGCTTCGCTTCACGATGCTTCCGGATTGCTTCGGAGCCGATTACGGCTTCAACACGATAAATATTTTGTCCTTTTTCCATAAACTTCATCTCATATTCAGTAAACACAAGGTCCTCTCGAGGGCCTTCTTTGTGTAAATGAAGCGAAATATTGCGCATAATAAGCTCCATTTCCGCGAAGCTGTTCAATGAAAATTCAAACAAAGATTGTGAATCCGTCTTAAAATGGATCTCTCCGCGCTCGTTGAGCAGCTCAATGTACTTAGCAACAAGCCTTGGGTGAGTTAGTCTTCGGCGCGCATGCTTGGCCTTTGGCCATGGATCGCTGAAATTTAGATGGACGCGCTCAAGCTCACCTGGCGCAAACATAGTCTCGATTCCTTCGATATTAGCGCGAAGCAGCGCGAGATTTGGCGGATGAGACTCCCCTTTTTGCTCCCATACGATGCGTGCCTTCTCGCTTGCGCGGCGCAGAAGCTCATCATACATGTCGACACCAATAAAATTGATGTGCGGGTATCTGGCGCTCATTTGGCTAATAAAACGGCCCTTACCCATGCCAAGCTCTACATATATAGGCTGGTCGTTGCCAAAAAACTCACGCCACTTTCCTTTGTGCGGCGCAGCATCAAGCACGACTAGCTCTGGCTGTCCCTCTAGACTTTCACGAATACCTTTTCTTCCTCTTAAACGCATATGCAGTGATTCCTCCATTTATCGTAGACGATGCAACGAATAGACTAGTCCTTATTGTGCCCAAGAATGTGAGCAATGTAAAGAGGAATGGAGAAGCATAATTACCTTTCTTCACCCTTTACATAAAATTTCTTACTGTACAAGAAAATACCCACTGACCATTTCCGTCTCTTTATAGAAAAAAGCCGCAGCCAATTATCGGCGATGCGGCTTACTTATCGTGTATTCGAATGTATAGTTGTTAGAGCAAAAGCTGATAATCTATCGGAGCATTCTCTTTCTGATCGCGCTCGTACGTTTCCACTAATACTTCATTCAACTTCTTGCGAGCGGAAATTTCTACACCATGGTTATTGTGAAAACGGACGCCTGTAAGCGCCATCAATTCTTTTACAGTTAGCTCTACAGTTACGGTATCGTCGCCGTGCGGGATTTTGGTTACATTATTCATCTCTAATCACCTCATCGATTTATTATAAGAGTATTTCCATCTAATCGACGTTTCATGAATGCAGGTGCAATTGGGCTATGTCAGGTTTATTTGTTGTTTTGTCGCACTTTTAATATAACACTTCATGTAAGGTTAAGCAAGTCTAAAAACACCCATTTCAAAAATATTTTCCAATTAAAGCGTTTTCCGAACATTCTATATCCATTTGCATAACAAACGTGGCTTTTCCTCTCGTTTTTCGCTAAAATATAGGGTGTACGTCTTGAAAGTAGGGGAAAACGATGATTCAATTATCAACATCCCAACAGCAGCAGCCGATGCTCTGGGGCGATAAACGATTTCATACATGGAATTTCGAAATGCGGGAGCAGTTCGGAGGCAAGGTATTCAAGGTCATGCTTGATGCCGGCTTTACTTGCCCGAACCGCGACGGCTCAATTGCGAAGGGCGGCTGTACATTTTGCAGCGCTCGCGGCTCTGGTGATTTCGCAGGCAGTAGACGGGACGACCTCGTTACACAATTCAATAATATACGGGACCGTCAGCATCAGAAATGGCAAGATGCGCAGTATATCGGATATTTCCAAGCTTATACGAATACATATGCGCCCGTTGAAGAGCTGCGTGAATATTATGAAGTAATTTTGCAGCAGCCAGGCGTTGTCGGCTTGTCGATAGCAACCCGTCCCGACTGTTTACCTGATGACGTTGTCGATTATTTGGCTGAGCTTAATGAGCGAACCTACCTTTGGGTGGAGATGGGACTTCAAACCGTCCATGAATCCACTTCAGAGCTCATAAACCGGGCACATGACACGGCCTGCTATCTCGATGCCGTAAAGCGTCTTCGTGCCCGCGGCATTCGCGTATGTACGCATATCATTTACGGCCTACCACAGGAAACGCATGAAATGATGCTTGATACGGGTCGTGCCGTTGCCAGGATGGATGTCCAAGGCATTAAAATTCATTTGCTTCATCTCATGCGGAAGACACCTATGGTGCGTCAGTACGAGGCTGGTTTGCTTCAATTTCTCGAGCAGGATGAATATGTGAAATTGATTGTTGATACACTTGAGTTTCTGCCGCCAGAAATGATCGTCCATCGACTTACTGGCGATGCGCCGCGTGACCTGTTGATGGGTCCGATGTGGAGCTCAAAGAAATGGGAAGTGCTGAATGCATTTGACGCCGAGCTGAAACGCCGCAATACATGGCAAGGCAAGCTATGGCAGCAGGAGGTTTAGCAAAAAATGGGTTTTCTTTCTGTCTTAAGCATGGCTCACAAATGGATCAATGAGCGTACTTCACCTGGTGACGTCGTCATTGATGCTACTGCTGGCGGCGGTGTAGATACACTGGCACTTGCAGAGCTTGTTGGGCCTAATGGCACTGTATATGCCTTTGATATCCAACAAGAGGCGCTAGATCGCACGCAATTGAGACTTTCTTCACTGAGAGATAATAATAAACTTCCCGATATAAGACTTGTGCTGAGCAATCACGCAAGTATGGCTGAGTCTGTTGATCCCTCTGTTATTGGGCAAGTCTCAGCCGTAATGTTCAACCTCGGTTATTTGCCGGGAAGCGATGATCTCACGATCATAACCGAGCCTGCAACGACACTGGCCGCGCTCGATGCAGCTGTCATGCTGCTGCGTCCTGGTGGTATCGTAACCTGCGTATTGTATCCAGGGCATCCTGGAGGGGCTGAGGAAGCCTACTCCGTAGAGTCTTGGGCAGAACAGCTTCCTCAAAGCTTAGCGCAGACAGTCATCTACCGTCAGACACAGCGCAAGTCAGCACCATATCTCATAGCAGCAGAGAAGCGTCCGTATACACGTTAACATTTGAACTGCATACTACTTACATAGGAGAGATGAATAATGACAGTAAAACCTTATCCATTACAATTTAAAGCAGAAATGAAAGAGCGTATCTGGGGTGGACGGGCATTAGAGGGCTTTGGTCTTGAAATGCCTGATGGCTCGATTGGCGAAGGCTGGATGATCAGTGATCACCCTAATGGAATTACAAAAGTAATGAACGGTGAGCTAGCTGGCGTTGGTCTTGACCAAATCCGTGAAACTTATGGTCCCATTTGGTTCGGCACACAAGGCTTTTCCGAGAAAAACGGACGTTTCCCGCTCCTAATCAAGCTGCTCGATTGCAATGATGACTTATCCATTCAAGTACATCCAACAGATGTATACGAAGGGCTTCCTGAAGGCGAGCTTGGCAAAACAGAAATGTGGTACATTCTCGACGCTAAGCCGGGTGCAAAAATCATCTACGGCCTAAAAGACGGCATCGATCGTTCTGCGATGGAATCAGCAATTGCAGAAGGCCGCATTATGGACGCACTTCAAGAAGTACCCGTAGAAGCTGGGGATGCGTTCTACATTCCAGCGGGTACGGTTCATGCCCTCTGCTCCGGTGTTGTTGTAGCTGAGATCCAGCAAAACTCCGACACCACTTATCGCTTGCATGACTATGATCGCCCAGGACTTGACGGTCAAATGCGCGAGCTTCATATCGAAGATTCCCTTAACGTCATTGCCTATGAAGGCGCAGGCGCAAAGCGGATGAAAACAGATAACGCGGTAGCTGGTGAGTGGCTGACAATCGCTTCATCCCCTTACTTCATCGTTGAGAAAGGTATCGTAGCCGCGCCTTGGAAGTTGTCCACGTCGCTTGATAGCTTCGTTATCCTTGTTGTAGCTGATGGAGAAGGAGTAATGAAATGGGCAGATGGCGAGCAGTCCGTTAAAGCCGGCGAGTGCTTCCTTCTTCCCGCTAACCTTGGCGACTATGAGCTTTCGGGCAGCATGACTGTTCTTCGCAGCATTGTCCCTGCTTCTGTTTAAATTCATTTTCAAATCAATAAAAAAAGAACCTCCAAACCCGCTTGCTTGATGGGTTTGGAGGTTCTTTTTATTTCTGTCAAAACGATTTAATCATCGCTTCTTGCCCTGCTTCAATTTTCAATGTGAATGGACGCGGCTTCGGCTTGCTGCTGCCTGCCTCAAGTGCATACAAAACAACGAGCAGCGTATGGTGATCGCGAACAACCTCTCCGGTTGCAAGGAAGGTTGCAAGATCAAAAGGCAACTTCTCGATAACCGCATGCTTGTGAAGCTCTTTCTCGCCGAATCCTAATGCTGCGAATTCAGCAGATACATCTTCTGGGCGATCCGCTAAGTGACGCATCCAGCCGCTCCATAACGACTTGTCCATCGTAAACTCCCACCAAATTTTGCGCGGCTTATAATTGTGATTAAGGAAATAATCGTATTTCATAAGCCCCAACACCACATCATTATCAAGACGTTCGCCAGCTATGGCGAGTATCTCTTCTGCCGAAGCGGATGTTCTCTTCGTATCCTCCTGCAGCGCTAGCACGAGTTCGCTATTCTTCTCTGCCGAGATAGGCAGCGATCCAAGAAACGCCCATAGCCGTGAGAACAGATCCTCCAGCTGATGGCCGATCTTTTGCCAGCCGCTTCGTTCCCAGAAATCGCCGAATGCTTGGAAGAAGTCGAATGGCGATGGAAACACGCGATCAACCAAATAAAGCAGCGTATGATCCATCCGGTGCGCATTCCAATATTTCTCCAAAACATCCTCTACCCGTTTAATGCGAACGATATCGCCAAATGGCATCAGGTCATTGCCTAACATTTCATAAGGCGACCTGTCCATATAAATATAGCCCCACTTATCTGCTTCACGGCGGAGACCCGTACCGCGCAGCATTTTCAGAAAACCTAACTGCAGCTCTTCGGGACGCAGCTCGAATACATCATTAAAGGTTCCTCGGAACGTATCATAATTCTCCAGCGGAAGTCCGGCAATCAAATCGAGATGCTGATCGATTTTTTGCGAATTTTTCACTTTCATAACGGTACGTACAAGCTTCATCCAGTTTTGGCGACGCTGAACCGCTTCATTCGTTGGATCATTCGTAGACTGAACGCCAATTTCAAAACGGAATATGCCTGGAGGCGCATTTTCAGCTAGGTAATCAAGCACCTCAGGACGCATGATGTCTGCTGTTATTTCAAATTGGAAAACACAGCCCTGATGGTTTTGAATCAAGAATTCAAAAATTTCCAGCGCGTAATCCCGTTTAATATTGAAGGTGCGATCGACGAATTTAATAAGCTTGGCGCCTTTTTCGATCAAATACAAAATATCCGCCTTCGTCCGCTCCATATCATAATAACGAACGCCGACCTCAATGCTGGATAAGCAAAACTGGCAGCTGAACGGACAGCCCCTGCTTGTCTCAAAATAAACAACACGGCTTCCCAAATGAGGAATATCCTCCTCAAATCGATGCGGGGAAGGCAGCTCATTCAGATTCAGTTTTGGACGCGGCGGATTAATAAGCACCTCGACGCGATCCTCGCGCTGCTTCCGATAGGTGATTCCGAATACCATATGGTATTTGCCGTCACCTTCAATCTCGGTAAGCAAATGATGGAAGGTCTCTTCGCCCTCGCCCACCACGATAAAATCAACCTCTTGCACACGTTCCATCCAATAGTCCATATCATAGCTGACTTCTGGACCGCCTAAAATTATTTTAATTTCAGGCATGATTTTGCGCAGCATATTAATAACCGTGATCGTTTCCTCGATGTTCCAAATATAGCAGGAGAACCCTACTACATCAGGCTTTCTCGAAAAAATATCCGACACGATGTTCATCACTGGATCTTTGATGGTGTACTCTGCAATTTCAATATCGAATTGATCGCCGCTAAAAGCCTTCAAACAGCGCAGCGCCAGTGATGTGTGTATAAACTTGGCATTTAATGTGGACAGTACCACTTTCATAAGTAATAACCTCTCTAACTTAAGCATTTGCTTATAAAGCACGATTACGAAAGCCTTCAGCGCTAATAGCAAGTTGCCTTCTATTGTACAGAAAAAAAACAAAAAAAAGAAGAGGCATCCCTTGCCGCTTATCGCGACAGTAGATGCCTCTGTTTATTTACACTCTTACTTTAATATAGAGTTCATTTTTCAGCTGCATATTGATAATGGGATAGCGAACCCGCCATTTGTCGCCGCCAAGCGGTGTGACTTCACCCGAAGCAAAGTCGCGCGGCTCGAAACCGTAATCGCGCTCGAAGGAAATGAGCACCTGAATTTTCTCATCCGGCAGCATCATATGGAACTCATTCCCTAGGTTAATTGCCCAAAGCCTGAGCTCCTGAGACATCGACGGTCCATACAGCATGTAAAACCTTGGATCAATATCCGCTGTCAACACGATCCAGCCTGCGGAATCGCGTTTTGCTTCCCACTTCGTAAATGCGGCCTCGCCTTCCGTAGTGGATACAGAAGAGAATTGGTCCTTCAGCAGCTTCTCAATATCAGCCAGCGGAGCGCCTACAAGCGTTTCCGGCAAACTTGAAGGTAAAAACTTGGCGTTCTTTACTTTATCCTCTGTCACTTCACTATTAAGACTAGCCCCATGAATAATCGAGACAGCAAAATTCAAATCAGCGTTCGTCCCCGAGTAACCAAGTGTGGTGATACCAATAAGATCACCGAACTCATTAAACAATGCCCCTCCTGAACTGCCGTGATCTATAGGAGCACTTGTCTGAATATACCGGATACCGTCTTCATAAGTGATATTGCTAATCAGACCGTCAGAAACTGTATTTTGCAGTCCAAGCGGACTTCCAATCGCAACAACCTTACCGCCTTTATACGAGTTTAACCCGTAACCTAGGACGATCGGCGGAATGTCTATTGATTTTTCTGTTTTGACGATGGCTAGATCCGCATCCTTATCATAGTTGACTACACCTGTTATTTTCAGCTCGTCACCATAAACGTCAAGCATGGTGGCGGAGGCTGCATCAGCTATAACATGATAATTGGTAAGAATCAGGTTATCCCCAATGACAACACCGCTGCCTTGAGCACGATTCGTCATAATGAGGACAACGCTCTCATCATATTTATCTACGATTTCTTTGCCAGTAAGTTTAGGAAGATTTTTCTGCTGCTCAAGCCATTCATTGTATTCCGATTGCTCGGCTGCCTCTTGCGATGTTATCCGAACTGCGTTAGCGGCTTTATCCCATTTCACCTTTGCGTTAAGAGCTTCCGAAATAAAACGAACCGGTACAAATGTAACACCTTTTCGAACGACAGCAGGAGAATCGAGTTTGACTGTCTTTCCGTTAATGACCGCTTGCTTCATGCCTACTTTAAGAGAAATAGAACGATTGCCTTTACGTCCAATAATCGTTTCTGTCTTGCCTTCCCAAGTTACGGTAGCTCCCAGTGCTGTAAAAATATCGCGCATCGGAACAAATGTGACGCCTTTCTCGGCATAAGCGCCGGCTGAAAGTGACAGCTTCTTGCCATCTACAATCACCTGCAGTTGTTGCGTCGATACGGCAACTGTCTTGCTCGCAGCGCTAGCTGCCGATACAGAATCTACGCTTAGTGCTTGCAATGGGGCAAGCAATAACCCGGCTACGAGCAAAGGACTAAGCATAGTCTTTATAAGTTTTGTTTTCACGCGATCATTTCCTCCAAACTTTTCCTTTTTCACCATTTGGTAAATCTATCATTTATCCTACCACTCCTCTTAACTCTTTGTCTATTAGATCAAAATTCATAGAGAGAGAATAGACAGCTAAACAGAAGATTAGAACTGAAGCCCATACTCATGGTATAGTAGGAGCATTGAATCTAGGAGGTTTTTTGGCATGCACAGGGGAAAAAAGCGCGGAGCTCCTCAATCACAAGCAGATAAGAGCAAGTCCTATCCGGTTATCGAACCGATGGAACTGCTTCCCTTTCTCATAAAAAATATTTCTGGTGCTGGACGCAATGTGGTGAAATCCATATTAGCAAATGGACAAGTATCTGTAGGCGGAAAATCAACGACTGCTTATAACTATCCGCTGCAGCCTGGTCAAACCGTTACGGTTGGCAAAGAACGGCCGCAAGATAAAATACCGCTGGAAGGGCTCACGATCATGTTTGAGGATGAGCACATTATCGTTATCAAGAAGGAATCAGGACTGCTGTCCATTTCATCTGATGCCGCTCCAGAAAATGAAGTGACCGCCTATCGCCAATTAATGGCGCATGTACGGGTCGAAAATACGAAAAACCGGATTTACGTTGTGCATCGGCTAGATCGCGATACGTCCGGTGTCATGATGTTCGCAAAGAGTGAAGCTGTTCAGCAGCAGTTGCAAAACAGCTGGCAGGACTCGGTTCAAGAACGAAGCTATATCGCGCTCGTCGAAGGGACCGTCAAGAAGGAGCAGGGAACAGTCAGCTCATGGCTGAAGGAAAGCAAAACGCTCAAAATGTACTCAAGCTCCTACCCGAACGACGGTCTGCACGCAGTTACCCATTATAAGGTGCTTCGTGCCAATAAAAACTTCTCCCTGCTCGAAGTGAATCTCGAGACAGGTCGAAAAAACCAAATTCGCGTTCATATGGAGGACATCGGTCATCCCGTTGTTGGCGACAAAAAATATGGCGCTCGCACACGAATCATTGGCCGCCTTGGATTGCATGCTCGCGTATTATCCTTCACGCATCCGATTACCGGCAAGCTGGTAAAGTTTGAAACTGAAATTCCTAAGCTGTTTCTTAAGCCGTTTCATGTGACGGAGTAAGCGGCAGCATACAAAAAAGCATCGTCCGCCTTATGAGAGGAGGGCGATGCTTCTATTTTACAGCTGACAAACCAGGAGGTTGATCACTATGCCACATCTATTATTCCGCGGAGTGCCAGCCGAGAAGCTGCAATCCGTCACCGCTCCGCTTGCGGACGAGCTCGCCGCCCTGTGCGAATGCGGCACCGACAATTTCACGATGGTTTGCCTGCATACGACAAACGTCTTCGGCAGTCAATCGGCTGAATCTGACTTCGCCTTCATCGAGGTAGGCTGGTTCGAGCGAGGACAGCAGGTTCGGAACCGCTTCGCTCAAGCTGTTACCAATTATGTCCGTCAGCTGGGCATATCCGAAATCGAAATCGTGTTTCATGCGTATCGCGAGGACAGCTACTATATTAATGGCGAGCCTGTAGACGGATAAAGGAATGCTACATTAAGTTACTGACACATGTTCGAATGGAGCACGCGCATTGCTGTTTCGGGCAAAGCTTGCAAAGAAGGTCTACGACGTCGCAAGCATCTTCAATACGAATTGAACCGCCAAGGAAATTTCCCTGGCGGTTTTTGAGCTTGCTTGTCAGCCTATCTTATTCAACAAATTGTATATGACTTGTGCAGCTTCCGCGCGTGTAGCCGTTCCTTTGGGAGCGAATTTGTTCTCACTGCGTCCATTGATGATACCTAGCTCTACAGACGCATTAACATATTTTACAGCCCATGATGAAACTTGGTTCATATCATCGAACTTGGAGCCAGTGTAATCGTCTAGCTTCTTGCTTGTCATCACTTCGTAGGCTTTAATCAACATTGTGACCATTTCTTCACGGGTAATCCTACCGTTTGGATCGAACATCGAATCACTCTTGCCGTTAACGATGCCCGCTTTCACAGCAATGGAGATCGCATCTTTGTACCATGCATTGTCCGCTACGTCAGCAAATTTGATTTCGCCAGGTGTTGCGAGCTTTAACGCCCCTATAATCAGAGCGGTAAATTCAGCCCGGGTTATCGAGCGGTTAGGCTCGAATGTAGTGGGGCTGGTGCCTTTAATGATCTGCTTCGCCGTCAATGCTTGTATTTTGCCGGAAGCCCAGTGCGCATTTGGAACGTCCTCAAATTGTTTCTCAAACTCCAATACCGCGTAATAACTGAAATGCGAGACTTCAGCGTAGATTTCTCCGTTCTTGTATGTTCCCCCGATATATTTCAACGTACCGTTATCAGCAATATAGTAGATTCCGGCTAAATCCGGATTTATGGACGGGTCCGTTTTCATTCGGACGGTAACCGCGTGTTCGAATTGCGATAGACTCGTTGCTTTACCGCCTTTTGTTACGATTGAAAGACTAAAATCGTATACTTCACCGGAGAGCTTAAGTTTCGCATGGCTAAAAGCCTCTCCTTTGGCAAGAATCCCCTTCGCGGACGATTCGGACAGCGGATTAATCGTCAGCACGATGCTGCTGTCCTTCAGATCATCAACTGACACCAATGCAGTCAACTGTTTAATGATTTTAGGCGATAAAGCCAACGACAATTTATCCGTTTGAATGACTAATTGATTTTGCCCTAGCAATTCAGCCGTATTGGCAGGTAGCACGATTTGCTGCGCATCTCCCGGAACCGATAGGATAACCTTTCCATCTACCACCGGTTTTCTAAGCTCGTCTGGCAGAACGACATGTTTACCAGGCTCTGCGCCGCTTGAATCGCCACCGGCGGTATTGCCCCCAGGGTTATTGTCGATCTTCTTAAACGTGGCATGAATCGTATGGGAGTCGGATATGTTTGTAAACGTGAAACTATTGTCTACCGTTACCTCCAAGCCGTCTACCATCACCTTGTCAATCGCATAACCGTTGTCAGGCGTAATCGAATAAACTTGGTTTGCCCCTTCCAAGACATGAACGGCACCGATCGGAGCAATGACTCCGTTCTCGCCTGCACTTGCTGTAATGGTATGGGTATCCACCGCTTCGATCACGATTGGACCATTAGCTGCGATATTTGAAATTTCGATTTCATTTATTTCATAATAAGAAGGAGAGCTGTAGAACCGGCCGTCGTAAATGACAATCTGCATTTCGGTAATGTCCTCCTGCGCGAGGATCGGCAGCGGTTCATTGTGAAAGCCGCTCCTATTGTCCGTATGGATTCCCTCATATAGAGGCCAAAATACTAAATCGCCGCCCTCTTCCCAGTACCATGTATAATTGTCGGACATGATTTGGATCCACGGGTCTCCCGCAGCTTTCCTCACTTTTATCGCGAGAACCGACGGTTTATGGTCAATTGCCCCGTCAGGGACGACCATAGTTACCGTATTAAAGGTTTGCGGCGTGGCCCATTTCAAATCAATCGTATGGGGAAATTGAAAGTCATTCCAATTACTTCCCTTACCATTGGTAAATACAGTGGAATAATTCCCGTCAATGAGACGAGCAACATCCGTTGAACCTTCCCTTACCTTATCCAAGGCGATAGAAGACACATTCGCCGCAAGATTATTGACCCTCTTGATCGCGATGTTATATTCCTTGAAAGCTCCTTCGCCTCCAATTGCTTTCACCGTCAAGGTTTGCCGGCCCTCGGGAATGGCTGCGGCAGCGATCTGGCCCGGCGCGATAGGAACGCCGTTAATCTCAATCTCCCCATAATGATCTTTCAATGAAGGGGCAATCGCGATTTTATCCGTTTCCATCCCTATTTCAATCGAATAATCACTTACATTTGGATCAAAAGGAAGCTCAATCGGCAAGCCGCTCTTCCAATCCTTTATTTCCAATCCGGACAGCTGGGCTTCCTTCGTTACTTTAATGTCGTCAATCTCACCGTTATCCGGCAAGCTGTAGAGCTCCAGTTCATACACGGCGTACATATTCCAAGACCTGTAGTAAGCATCGTTAATCTGCACTCTCAACTTGAGAACGTCACTGACTGCAGGGATGTTGGCATACGTATGTTCCATCACGCCGTCGTCTTTGTCGCTCTTCCAAATAAGTGGGACTCTCTGTGCTACCGTCTCCCAGCTCTCCCCATCTTTAGAAACCTGGACATCCACTTCATTGATGCCCTGAATAAGACCAGAGGCAGTCGCCATAACAATGGTGTTAAAGGCCTGCGGCTCATCCCATGCCATGATGATCTCGTGCGGGAAAGGATGGGTATCGTTATAGCCCTGCATGCTCGCGAACATAGTGCCGTAGTCGCCATCAGCCAATTTAGCCGGACCGTAGGTAACGCCCTGATCGCCCGAGCGTGCAGCCGATGCCGTGATCTCAGAATAAGCTCTGGCGGCATTGGCGCCAACTTCATTCACATTGCCTTTCAAAAAGTTCAACGTATACAGCTTGGTTGTTACTCCGTCGCTGGCCGTGCTTAATAGATTGATGCTGCTCTTTCCATTTGGAATCGCTGCAGTGGCCACCTTACCGTTGCCAATACTTTTGCCATTGATTGCAATCGTGCCGTCTTTGTCCATTAGCGTCGGAGTCAGAGTAATCGTATTTACATCCTCCGGCAGCATGATTTGGTAATTGGTTATGCTTTTGTTGAATTTAAAATTAGTTGCGTTGGTAATAGCAAGGCTTGCCAGAGAGGCATTGTAAATTTGCTGGCCTTCGTACATTTTCACTCTGAATGCATCAATGCTAAGTTCTTTGTCCTCCAAGTTCACAACCTTAACCGTATGTTGCTCACCTGAAGGCAGATTGTTCACACTGAAAATCGTATAATAATCATGTTGAACCTTCTCATACAGATCAACCGTAACCGGGTCAGACCCGTCAACGGAAATGGCAGCCTTACCGGATAATTGGTTCTTTTCGACGACTACGTCAATACCGGAGCCGATAAAAGTATATTCCGCGTAGGCATTGGCCCCCGATGTCGACTGAGCGGTGCCTAGGTAGGCGAACTGCCGATTCTTTCCGAACCAGCTGCCCGAATATTTAACATCGCTGTCCGTATTGTCTACCAGATGAGTCAGGGGCAGTTCCTGTCCTATGAATGGATTTACAGGCTCCGGTATCTCTCCCATTATTTCACCTGCAGCCGCCATGACCGAATAATCATGAAGCGTTTTGACATAGTTCGGGTCTAGTGTATATTTTTTCGGGTCATCGCGATTAACAACGATATCGGCAAGCTGCTGAGCCAGATCCGGATTCGTTTGCTTGATGATGTGCAGCAGCTCATAATCTTCCAATCCGTCCCTCATAGCTTCATGACGCAGAGAGCTTTTTATCGTCATATTTTTCTTGTCCGGATAGACAATATAGGAGTCGCCGTTCCAAGGTCCCACATACCATGCGTTCCATGCCCAGTGCAGATGGCCAGTGACGTTCTCTTGGCTAATATTCCAGTACAGCAGCCTTCCGGTCAGGGTTGGCTGCGTCCAAAAACGATTCAGCCAAGGCGGCTGATTCACTTCCATCGTGTAAACCCATAGGTCTTTACCGGCAGCTTGCTTCGCTTGATACTGATCTTTCAGTTCATGGAATTTGGTCGTATAAGGAACCATGACATCCAAATAATCAATGGTTCCGTCTCCCAATAGCAGCGCGTTTGGATCCGCATCCATTGTTTTGAATTCCGAGCCAAGACCCGCGTTGATTTCTTTTATTTTCTTGGCGACATACGTCCACCAGTTTTTGTGGACGTCGCTTTGCGGCTCATCGAGAATATGTTGATACCAAGTGAAGCCGTTCTCACCCAGCCAACCTTTATCCTTCAAATGGTCGTACAGGGCGGTCAAGTAATTTTTCAGAAACGCGTCGGTTACCGGAAGCGATTCGGGCAGTGCCGTATTCCACGCCGCCGTAGGTTTTTCTTCATCAGGCATTTTGTTTAAGAAATGGATTAAATGCTGGTTGGCAAAGTGGGTGATGCCATTCTTCATATAGGTTTCAACGTATCTGTCAAACAAAGACCAGTCGATGCCAGCAGGAATTCCGTCAACAAAGTCCGAAAGCTGTGTCCCCGTAGCATTCAAGAAAAGGTCGGTACGGACCCAAACCATGTTCGTCCGATATTTGCTCATGGCTTCTGCGAACTCATTCATCAAATCGAACCATTCGTCGCTGTAAGTTTCTACGCCATAATAATATTTGCCTGCGTCATATGCTTGAGTTCCACTGCCCTCCCATGTCACGCCGTCCCATGTAAAACCGTTCGTCATATTCCAATGATAATTGACAAAATCGGTCTTATCTACTTCGGGAATGCTTACATCGTATACGCTCACACGGATGGGAACCGAATAATCGTCTATTGTCGTTTTTATCGTAATGATCCCCTCATAGATACCGGGTTTCGCATCAGAAGGAACATAATTGGTAATAAAAATAGGCTGCGTTGCATTAGCTGCAACCTCAATAGACGCTTCGTTTGAAAGCGGATCAGGAACTTCTGAGAGCGGATAGAGCTCAAGACCCTCTCTTTCCGGCCAGAATGGGTTCGCTTTGGCCGTTTCCTTGTCCTCGTATTCCACAAAGTGATAGGAAAGATTGCTAGCCGCAATGATGTCATTTCCCGGTGTTTCCAGGTCAGAAAACTGAACTTCGGTGATATCAAAAGCTTGGCTGCTCCTAACGGCAAGTTGCGCACTTTCATATTCGTTTTTGGCCGATACCATACCAATGTTCAACTGAGGGCTTTGGGGCATAGTGCTGGTCCGGTACACGGTTTTTAACGCATTTTCCACCCATACGTCTATCTCGTCGCTTTCAGCATCGGCTGTATTCGCATAGGCGACAGGTACAGCGGACAGCAGTAAGCTGATCACAAGAACAAAGGAAAGCATCTTTATTCGCATTTTTTTCACTCGCTTCCATTCAGAATGTAAAATTCCTTAATAAGCCGGTTGATCTCTAATCTTTTCTCCAGCAACCAGCTGCTGCTGTTTGGATATTGACTAAAGGTCAATGGATGATTGAGGCCCCTCTCCAACAGCTCTATCACGCTTTCCCTTCCAATTAACTCCTCTAGAAGTTCACAGGCTCTCAGGTCTTGAAGCGCTTCATATAAAACTTCGATGCGGATGGACTCGATCGGCCCCTCTTTCCCTGGATAAACAAGGAAAGCATCGCCAGAAGCAAAAGCACCGTCAGCATCGGTTGATTGATATGGGTTTAGTTTATTTATGGAATATTGCGAATACCAAAAGTTATATCCCCAGTGCAAAAATCCTTTTATGTTGAATTTATACAGCTGCATACCGAGGATACGGTTGCGGAATGATGGAAAGGCGAAAAAGCGGTTGGAAACTTCCTTATATTGTACGCAGCAATAATAGGTCCACAAATCCTTCACATCGCGGCTAAGAAACGGTTCCAGGTGATCGCTCGCGCTCACGGGTTGGTTAACCATTCCTTGTTCATAGAACGGATAATCGGATATCGCGTCGATAATGGGCAATTCTCCGATAAACGCTTTGACTAACTCGCTGGCTCCGCGATAGGCTTCCAAATGCTTAAGGCCGGGTTCATCCGAAATATGAAAAAAGCAACGACCGGACAACTCGTTTGTATTAATAAAAGCGACAAGCTCAGGTAAAAATTGCGATAAAAAGATCCGGTACTCTGCTCCGGCGGCATCCGTTTCCCAGCCGAATATTTGCTTATAGGAGCCATCCGCAACAGCCATAATTTTCGGAGCATGCCCAGCCCCCCATTGCGTGAATAAATGGGAAAACTCGATATATCGAATGCCTTTGCGGCTGCAAAGATCGATCCAACGCTGTAAACGTTCGAATCCGAACCGGTAAAACAATCCGTCTTTCGTAACGTCGATGAGTTGAACGGTCGGACGCTCACCGCCTACCGCCGTGTCGAGCGGAGGGGTGAAGAGGGGAGTCAGAATCATATTGATTCCATGCGCTGCAGCATTTTGCAAAAATTCGTCAATAAGCCTCCAATGCTGCTCCCCGAATATTTCAACCTGATAGTAAGTCGATAGACAATCTGCATGAAACCACTCGGTATGAATGAGCTTTTGCTCAGGTAATAGAGCCGGAATAACTTCCAGCAGGAACCTTTCATCGCCAAGCTTCTCGCCGCTCTCTGCCACCAATCGGACTCGAATTTTTTTGAGCCCTGGACCGATTTGCTCATTGACTTCAACCGTAATCCAGAGCGCCCGCCATTGTCCGGGAAAGGCTGAAATACCTTCACTGCTCAGGATCGGATATAACGGATCAGGGAACAATCCGGGCGTCGAACGGAGAATGACGTCGTCGTGATCTTCGTATACCGGCAATTCCGACGGAACCAGGCCTACTTGCCTTATGGAAATGACATCGGACAGCTCCGATTCGATTTGAACGCGGATTCCATTCATCACCCGATCCGATTTGTAGGCCAACTGAAACGCGAACGTTTCGTTCCCTAACGATGAGGCTTCGCGAAAAGCCGACTCCTCAAGCTCAGCATCGGTAAATACTTTAACCAGCGAACTCAAACATCTTGTTTCAAGTCGAATTGCGTTTTCGCTCATGTTAGACCTCCTTACCAGATGTCATATCCTGTTTTGCTTCCCTCGGTTAAAGTACGGATTCTCCCTTCCCTTGCTCCAAGCTGTTAAAGTCAGACCCGATGCCCGAGATCGCCTCGGACGTATGGAAATCAAGATGAACCTGTCGAAATCGCATCGATCCTTTGCCTGCCTTTTATTCAGCTTTACACCCGCACTTTAATGAATTCATCCAATCGAACGACGCGTTTTTCCTTTCGTGAACGCTCTGCGGCAAAAGCCATCATATGGCTTTCCACCGATTTGGCGGCTGAAGTCAGCGTATCCTGGCTGCCGTTTTTACGGATGACATGCACAAAATCACGCATCAATCCGTAATCGCCTCCACCATGGCCCGCATGCCCGCCCTGGTCGGTAAACGTGATGAGCTCTCTTCGACCGGTGCCGAAATACAAGATTTCAATCTCGTTTTTCTCCATTGAGCCCCGGATTTCGCCCTTGGTGCCCATCAGCTTGATCGTCCGATCGCATTCTTTCGTAAAAGCCGTCATCGTAAATACAGCTGTTACTTCATTATCAAACTCCATACTGACTACTTGATGATCCACCACATCGTTATCGCAATGATACACACAACGGCCATATGGCCCCGTAAGAAGAGCTTGATAGCGTGCTTCATAGCTGAGATCATTACTGATTGCCATATCCATCCATCCAGGATGATTGGTCAGATAAACTTTTGGCGCATAATAAGCACATGTATCGGCAGCCGGACATCCGTCAAGACAGCGCAGCGGCGCTCCCTCAGGAGCTTGGTCAGATTTAAAATGGGATAATGCTCCGTATGAATTAAGACTGCTGCAATCCGCTCCCGCCAACCAGAGCAAAATATCCATGTCATGGCAAGACTTAGCAAGAATCATCGGACTCGATTCACTTTCATTACGCCAGTTTCCCCTTACAAAGCTGTGCGCTTGGTGCCAATAGCCTACATTTTCATTATGCGAAATAGACATAAGGCGCCCGATCTTGCCTTCATCCAGCAAACTCTTAAGCGTTTGAAAGAAACGCGTATAGCGGAGCACATGGCAGATTGTAAGCACGCGATTGTGCTTTTCCGCTTGTTCTTGCATTAGAATGCATTCTTCGAAGCTGGCGGACATCGGCTTTTCAAGCAGCACATGATAACCGGCTTCCAAAGCCTGTATTGTCGGTTCGAAGTGCATTTTATCTTGTGTGCAGATCAGGACCGCATCCGCACTTACCTCCGCGTCCAGCAGCTCCTCCCACTTCTCAAAACACATTTCATCATCAATGCCGTGATCCTTCTGCAGACTTAACCGGCGCCGCGCATCCGGTTCTGCTACAGCAACCACTTTCATATCCAGCGGATTGTTCAGCGCATAGCCCGTATAAACCCCGCCTCGCAATCCAGCACCAATTAACGCAACGGTAATCTGTTTCATAATTATTTCCCTTCCTCTCTAAAGCGGCGCGAAATATCCTTCACGTTCTCTTACTCTTTAACACTGCCGATGGTCATTCCCTTAACAAAGTATTGCTGCAGGAAAGGATAAACCAGCATAATCGGAAGTGCGCCAAGAAATATTTGCGCTGTCCTGAGCGTTCTTTCGCTTAAATTTTGCAGCATCGACATATCCTCGGTCGTAATCATTTTAATATTAATGGACGTTACCAACGTTGAAAGATAGGTTTGCAGCGGATAATTATCCGGTGAATTCATGTACAATATACCGTCAAACCAGGAGTTCCAATGACCAACCAGCGTAAACAGGCCGATTGTGGCAATGGACGGCAGCGACACGGGCAAATACACTTTCCAAAGAATAGACCAGTGGCCGGCGCCGTCGATCAAAGCGGCCTCTTCCATCTCTCTCGGAATTCCCCTGAAGAAATTAAGCATCAATACGGCATTCCATACACTAAGCGCACCGGGAATAATAAGTGCCCAAATACTGTTCATCAAACCAGTCTCTTTGACGACGATATAAGTAGGAATGAGACCGCCGCCAAAAAACATCGTAATCGCAAAAAACCAAACATAGACGACTCTATGACGGAATTGCTCAAATGTCTTCGAAAGCGGATACGCGGTAATAAAGACAAGGAACATGTTAATTGCCGTTCCGAGGACGACCCGCTGCAACGTTATCCCAAGCGAACGGAGAAACTCAGGCTTCTGCCCGAGAAAACCGTACGCTTCAAGCGTAAATCCGATAGGCCACAGTTTTACCGAGCCGGCTGATGCGGCCGCATTTGAGCTTAACGATACGGCAAGCAGATGGATGAAAGGAACAACGCACAAAAACGTTATAAATGTCAGAATACATAGGTTAACAATATTGAAGATTTGCCTCCCGGCAGACTGCTTATAGAAATGCAATAGGTTCCACCCGCCTTCTAGAATATTCTATAGTTGCTGAATCTGTATGCGAGGTAGTAAGACAGCGATACCAATACGACCGAAATAGCGGATTTGAACAATCCAATAGCCGCAGCCGGCGCATATTGATGATCGAACAAGCCAAGTCGGTACACAAAGGTATCGATTACATCGGCTTTCTCATACACGATCGGATTATACAGAATCAAGATTTGATCAAATCCTGCATTCAGCACGCCTCCCAAGCTCAATGTGCAAATCAGGATAATAATCGTAGACATTCCCGGCAGCGTAATATGCAGCATCTGTTTCCATCTGCCTGCTCCGTCAACCTCGGCAGCCTCATAGAGATTAACGTTAATGCTGACAATGGCAGCCAGGAATATGATCAAGTTGTATCCCATGCCCTTCCAAACGTCGGATGCGATGATGATGGAAACAAACCAATTGTTGCTCGCCATAAACATGATCGGATCAACGCCGAAGAAAGACAGCAGGCCATTGACGGGACCGCTGAGCGAAAAAAGCTCGATCATAATTCCACCTAGCACGGCCCAAGAGAGAAAGAAAGGTAAAAAGATGCTCGTCTGAATCATCCGCTTGAACCAGTTTTTCGCAACCTCGTTCAGCAATAAGGCCAAAATCAAAGGAACAGCCAAGCCGAAAATAATTTTTAATAAGGAAATGAAAGTGGTATTCCACAGTACCTGATTAAAATCAGGCAAGTTAAACACATAACTGAAATTTTTAAAACCAATCCATTTGGATTTAAAAAAACCGAGCGCTGGTTGAAACTTCTGAAATGCCATCACGATCCCTAACATCGGTCCGTAAGCATAGATCAGCGTTACAATAACGCCGGGGATGAGCATAAGATGCAAAGGGAGTTCTCTTTTCAATTTCCAGCGATTCTGAGGCAGTGTCAATGGTACCTTTCCGATGTTCGTTGTCGTTTGCTTCACATCCGGAGCCCTCCGATTTTCAATAGAATGTTAAAATAAAAAAGAAGGGGAACGATGCTGTGTAGCTTCCCCCTCCTTGCCTTCCGATGACCATGCCCTTATTTATTTCCGTTTTCGGTATACCATTTATTCACTTCGGCAGTAATGTCGTTCCCGCCTAGCTTCTTCCAGTCCTCAACGTATTTGTCGAAATCGGTAATAGGAGCGGAGCCTACGATGATCTTCATGAACGTTTCATCCCTCATCTTGTCTAACGACGAACTCCGTTCGATCATTGTTGGTGTAGGAGGTCCGAAATACTCATCCCATACGACCATTCCATCGTCAACAATCTTCTTGGAGAAACCGACTCCGCCGTCTCTGGCTCCTCGGCTAAACCACATCCCCCAAGCTGCGTTGTCTGTCGGATCTGCAGCATATTTCTTCGCGTTTTCGAAAACAGCCTGTGCTTCGCCTGCGCTCGGGAAGTCTTCAGGCAGATCAAGTGTTTCCTGTCCCGCTTCCACGGCTTCGCTGACCGTTTCCATTATCAGATCAAATACGCCAGGATAATAAAATCTAGGTGTGTACCAATTATAAATGTATCCGTTGGACGGTCCTTTATAATCAACACTTTTTTTATCTGTATACTTGGTTTTGTTCGTCTCAAGGAAGTAATTGGCCATCTTGATCGCCGCTTCCGGATGCTTCGCCTTTTTATTGACGACCAAAATGCTGTTAATAGATCTTTGATTCAAAGTCTTACCCGGTTTGCCTTCAAAAGATGGCAGCTGCAGCGGAATCCAGTCTGCTTTCTGATCGTTATCCTTGTTCAGGTTAAGCGGCCAGTTCGGATACCACCATTCTCCAAATGAAATCCCTACTTTGCCGACCACGATATCTTCACTAATCTTGTCTTCATCCGCCAGCATGAACTCTTTATTCAAAATCCCTTTCCCGTACCATGATTGCAGGGTTGATAACGCTTTCTTTGTTTCTGGCTGAATGTTGCCAGATACAAGGCTGCCGTCAGGACTTTTTAACCAGGCGTTCGGATAGGAACCGTGGCTGTAGAACAATCCTTTGGCATCAAACCCCCAGCCAAAAATATTTTTGTTTAGTATTACGCCGTAAGTATCATCTTTGCCATTGAGGTTTGGATCATCTTTAACGAATGCCTCTGCCACCTTTTCCAGTTCTTCCAATGTGGCAGGAGGCTGCAGCTTTAGGTTGTCAAGCCAGTCTTTGCGAATCCATACGATTTGCGTCCCACCCGTTCCGCTTCCCGTAACGCCCAGCAGTTTGCCGTCGAAGGTAAGGGAATTCAACGCAAAACGATCGTCCTTCTCGATGATTTTCTTCAATGCCGGAGATGCATAATTTTCATAAGCATCAGTCAGGTCAGCCAATATGCCCTGCTCCCGGAATTTCTCGAAGGTTGTCAAATCGACCTGCATGACATCGGGCAGATCACCTGACGCGATCGACAAGCTAAACTTCTGATCAAATTGGTCTTGAGGGACAGACCATAAATACTTAAGATCAATGTTCAGCATTTCTTTCAAATCTTTGACAAACCCGCTAGTTTCAGGCTTGACGCCAGGAAGGGCGTCGGTATCCTCCGGGGGGCGGTATGAAAGGACTTGGGTAACGGTTACAGGCTCATCATATTTGCCCAGTGGATCAAAATTTTCTACCTCATTCGTTTGAGTATCACCTGCTGGCGGTTCTGAGGCCGTGTTGTTTGGAGTCCCCCCGTTGCTGCATGCAGGCAAAACCACAAAAGTGAAAATGGTTGAAGCGATTAGTGCATAGCTAGCAAACTTTCTCCTCATGTTATTCCTCCCCTTTAATGCGTGTCAGTTTTCTTTACAAATTAATCATATCCCGGCCATTACTTCGGAACAATAATAAGATCTTTACATGCTTCTGTTCTATTTACTTTTTATGATAGCGGTCTCTCTATACTCCTGAGGCGTGGATCCGGTCATTTTTCGGAAAAAGGATGTGAAATAAGAAGGCGACTCAAACCCCAGCTTAAGGGCGATTTCATTCACCTTCAACTGCGTGTGTATAAGCATGTCCATCGCCGCCTCAGCTTTCGTTTCATTGATGAAATCAGATAAATTACGTCTGGTCAACTGCTTATAAAAGCGGGAAAGATAGGATGGATTGAAATAAACCACTTCCGCAATGCGGGCAAGCGATAGATCATTTCCCAAATTTTCGTTCACGAAACGATGAATTCGCTCCACAATCTGATTCTCGCTTTTCTCCACCTGCTCCTTTTTCATATGGCAGATCGATACGCATAATCGGTCCAACTGCTTTTCGATTGTCTCCCATTCCGCTGCCGGCTCCATAACCGAAAGACTTGCTACCCCGATGTCTTGGAACGATTTATCGTAACAATCCATGCTGTTTAATGCAGACAGATAGACTAGCAGAAGCTTATAATACCGCTCCATCAAGGCTATATAATTAGAATTTATCTCCTGCTTTAACCTCCCAACCAATTCGGAGGTTAAAGCGGACGCTTCCTTCTCGTCCCCTTCATCAAGAAGTTTTTCTAACACCTTAAGTTTTTTATTGAACTCAACCGCTGGAGGTACGGCGGACTTTCTTGTTTCCCCCTTGAACCATTCGTCGGACTTATCGAGATCGATGATTGCCATTGCCGGTCCGAATACGGCCCGTTGCTTGAAAGCCGCTTTTACCAAATCAAACGTTTGTCCAATTCCATTCCATTCGACGGCTCCCTTACCGACGACAAACGATACCGGAATTCCGAGTTCATTGCGGCAGCTGTTTTGTATCGGTTCCAGCATCCCCTTCAAATAAAAGACCAGCGCCTGCCAGTCCGTTGCGCCGCTCTCTTCGTTAAATTTATCAGCAGCCACGTCAGGTTGTACAAACCATACCAGCTCACTGCGGTCATGGATGACTGTTTCCGCTTTGATTTGCAAAGGCAGATGCTCAGAAAATAGGCTCTGAACAGAATAAAAGAGTTCCATTTTTTTTATATAAGTAGTTTTTTCTTCCCATAGATCCACTTTTCCCGCAATAATCATTAATGGCCTTCCAAGCTCGATTCGCAGAGAAAGCCCCTCATACCATTCGCTGCGCCAAACATTTGCGGCATTATCCCCTGTCAGCAGTGCTTCAAAAAATTCTTTTTTTAATAAAGGCTCTGCCACCGTTAGCTTCAAGCTGGCCCTCTCCAGCATATTCCGATTTCGGTGTTCCTCATCAAGTTTGTTAATCGCTGTGCTTACCGTTTGATGAATAACCTCCATTCCTTCCATTTTCAAAATATAGCTGTCCACATTTTTCTGAATCGCTTTATAAGCATAATCAAACTCACTATGTCCGGTTAACAGAATAACCCTGCAGGAAGGCCAATAAAACAATACATCATCGACAAGCTGCAGCCCGCTTTTACCAGGCATCCGGATATCGCTGATAAGCAGATCTATCTTTGTTTTCTTTGCAATTTCCAACGCCTCGAGCGCCGAATAAGCTTTGCATATGTCGAGCTCCCATTCTACATTATCCTGGAAATGCTGCAGCAATCCGTCTACAATGGAAGGCTCGTCGTCAACAATCAATAATCGATACATTTATCCCATCTCCTTAAATGTCAAAGTAAATGCTGATCTCTGCTTTTAAACCGCCCAATGTACTGCGGGAAACAAAAACGCCGCTTCGTTCCCCAAATTGAAGCTGAATCCTTCGGCCGACGTTAATCAGTCCCGTTTTTTCAGGAATAGATGAGGCAATATTTAGTTTTTTTCGAAGTTCAAAAAGCGATTCGTCCGTGATCGCGTTGCCGTCGTCCTCCACAACAATGGACAAATGGTTATCCTGAAAAGTCGTTTCCATTCTTACGTTCCCACGCCGCATCCCATTTTCGAAGGCGTGTTCAAAGGCATTTTCAACAAGCGGCTGGACGATCAAACGAGGAACCTCAATCGATTTAGCGGCCTCGGGCAGCTCAGTCGCTTCCACAATGATCCGATTTGAGAAGCGGATGCTTTGAATTTCACAGTAGTCAAGCGCATGCTGATACTCCTCCACGAAAGGTACCGAATCCTTCCCACTGCGCGTAATGAATTGGTAATATCCTCCAAGCTTTTGTGCTAATGTCGCAGAGCTTTCCATATCGCCGCTCCGGCAAATCATATAGAGATTAAAAAAACTGTTATACAGAAAGTGAGGATTGATCTGCGACTGCAGCTGTTTCAGCTCGGATTGCTGAAGAGCGATTTTTTGCTCATAATTCTCATTGATCGATTGCCTCAGCTTATCGACCATCTGGTCAAAATTACGGTACAAATAGCCAAATTCATTATCGTGCTGCTGATTTCGAAGGGAGACGATCAGGTTGTCTGTCTCTAATCTTTTAAACGCTTGGATTAGCTTATTTATAGGCTTGTGGATCATCAAATTTACTGAAAAGGAAAACATGATAACGATTGCTATCGATACGAAGGAAAAGAGGATTAACCAGAAGTTGAATTTTTTGAGAGGTTTGATCACTTCGCTCTCATTCATATAAGTGTATAACGTCAATCCAAGGACTCGAATATCCGTACTAGTGATCATATAGTTTTGACTCTCAACCTTAACCATAGTAAAGTCCATCGTTTGTTCAGGTTCATTAAGCGCTTTAGTTGCTTTAATATATCCCATTACCGGATCTTTAGCTTTCACCGATATAACGTCATCGAACTCTTCATCTGCCAGCAAAGCGCCAGAATCCTGAGAGTGCTCAACAAGCTTTAAAAGCGTCTCCTTAAGTTTCGGGATGGAGAGCTCCATATACACAATGATATTGCCGTTGTTTCTGGATTCGATAAAGAGCATTTTTTCATCTTCAAAATAGAATGGCTGTGCAGGCTGCTTGGTACTAAAACTCGATATAGTGGAAAATTCAGAATTTTTAGCTACCTTCATAACACCATTCTGCGTTGAAATCGTTCTGCCGAGGGTTTTCACATATGCTCCTACATTTACAAGAAAATCGCTAGAGTCTTGAATGGTTAGCAGCCGTTCTTCGATCCGATTTACTAATTGAAAATCTTCAAATTCATTTAGCTGTTCACCAAGAAAATTCAACTTTTCTAAGTCAGAGTCGTTCAAAAGATGCAGCTGCTGTTTACGGACAAACGCAATTTGATCATCCAACTGACTGGAATAAAACGTAACATTCGTCAAGCTTGAATTAGCAAATCCTTGTTTCATAAGCGAGAGCCCTGACATATTCATCCATAGATTAATCAGATAAACCGGAATCATCATCACCATAAATACGATGATTACCCTTTGATAGACGTGCAAGCGAGACAGCATTTTAAGTTTCTTCAAAGTTCTGCTCCTTTCAGTCGAGATCATCCCAGCTTTTTTCGAAATTTGTTGAAATGCTTTTAATCTTTTCGACATATAAAAAGCAATTCCTGTAATGAAGTAATTTGAGCATGAAAGAACAAAGCTCTTCTTTTAAAGAACGTTATGTCTCAATTTTGATTAAACTAGTTTTCCGAATGAGAGGAAAGGACATTATAAAACAAAAAAGCAGCTTACTCCTCGTCAGAGGGCGGGCTGCTTTGATCTATTAATCTATCATTCTAACTATTCGTTTCGCATTTACAGCGAACGATCACAATCTGCAATATGAATTTCGCATTCAATCAAAGACTCCAGTTCGTGCCTAAAATGATTCATTAACCTTCGGAGCCGGAATCGTTCCTGTACCGCTCACGACCGTATAATGTTTAAATCTTTTAATCTTATAGCCTGAATCCTCACCCGGAATAGAGTCACTATTCTTGAAAATATAAGCGGCCTCCTCGTTTGTCCTCAGCTCAGGCTTCTCAAAATAGTATCTGCCAAACGATCGAACAAACTGAAAGGGCTCACCCGGATTTATATAGTCGACTGTTCTTATAAACTGTTCTGGATCGATTTTTTCATAAAATAATACATAAATATAAGGCATCATCACTTGATCCGTCACATAGATATTGCCTTCCGTTTCATCTGATGCGTACTGTATAGCTTCTCCAAATGACTCATAGAAAAGCGGGCTTATTTGCTTCGCATAAGTAGTGAAGTAGTTAGCACAGAAGAAAACAAAGAAAATTGAGAACGCCGCTATAACTATAGGGAAAGCGTATTTAACCCGCTTGTGCAGCCACATTAAGCCTGCAACTGCCAAGTATACCGTCGGATAAAAAATAATATTAATACGATTGATGTTCACGTCTGTAATCAGTGTCATTAGTACAGCCGTTCCGAACCAAATCGCTATTACAGCAGTCTCGATACGGAAATGCTTAATCAATTTCATAACACCGTATAGGATGCCAATACCGATAAGCGGCAAGGCTAACGGGTACATATATCCGAATTTAGGGATAGCATTCCACAGCAAACCATCATTTTGAGTCAGATACATTTGCAAAAATGATTTGAAATGGTCTGCAAACGTTGAAAAAATATGACCTTCGAAAGCGGTAGATACTTGCTCTACACGGGGAACGGTTAGTTTTGGAATAGAGAACAGAAACTGAATCGTCGCCATACCATACCGATTAATAAGAACAAACAAGCCGATTGGTGCTGCAAGTATTATGAGAACTGCGCAATTCCAAAGCAGAACTCGCAGCTTGAACGTCTTGCTGACCACGAGTAGAGTTAGTACAGCTGCTCCAAAAACCGGTACAAAAAAATAGGCAGTACCATAAGCATAAAGTGAAGCGGCAAGTGTTAATGTGAAGCCAATCAGCCATTTCGGCTGATGCAGCGCTTTGAACAAGAAAAACACTGCGGTCAGCACCAGAGTAGGAAAAATATTCGACTCTAGCGCCCATCGTGACATCATAATATGCCAAGGGCATATGACGATAAAAAAAGCTGCAGCCGCAGCTGCATGCTTTCTCTTAAATAACTGATTTGCAATCAGATAAAATAACACCATGCCCAGCAGCCCAAATAGGATACTAACCATCCGAACTGACAACTCAGATAAACCAAATAAATAGATAAACGGCATAGATAAGTACGCATAAAGCGCGTTTTGTCCGCTTCCCCATGCTATCAAATGAACGGGCAGCGATATGCCATTGCGATCGATTCCATAATAAAGAATAGAATAGGCCTCATAGCCGATCGATGCCTCATCCTGATTCAAGCCGCCAGGAATGGAGCCCGCGTATACCATTCTAACTGCAGCCCCCATTAAAAACAGAAGCAGCAAAAATGGATTCTTTTTTACCCAGTCTATAAAACTAGTCATTACTGTGGCTCACCGCTTCTTGTCATATGATTAGAATGACGAATAGGATATAAATAGAAGAATAGAAGAGCCACTATTAAAGCTATGAATGGGATGAAGCTGAGCATCGAACGAATACCCCACACTGCTGCATCCGCTTGAACCGCATCCTTCACATAACCTGTAGCCTCCAAAACAACGCCTAGAACAACAGCCTGCAGCGAGATTCCCCATTTGACGATGAAGCCATTCATGCCAAAATACATGCCCTCTCGGCGTAAGTTTGTCCGCTTCTCATCCTCATCAATAATCTCGGACAACAAAACATCCAGCAAAACGAGCAGACCTGCTAAACCAATACCGATAACGACCGCTGCCAAAGCTGCTGTTGCAACACTGGATACGAATAAAAATGGAATCATTGCTAACGCATAGATGCTTACTGCGATCATCACGGTCATGCGCGCCCCCCATCTCTGCAACAATCTACCCCATATGTAGACACAAGGAATTGCAGCGACAAAGATAGCGCCGAGTAGAATCGTATTGCTGCCATCATCAGCCCCAAGTACATATTTGGTGAAGAAAGGAATAGCTGCAGGCAGCATTGCAAAGGTAAATTGTACGAAAAAGCTGCCGATAACGAATAAAACAAAAGCCTTATTTGAGAACGTGAATTTCAAGGATTGAACAAAACCGACTTCTTCACGCGAAACGACAACCTTCTCTTTGCTGGCCGATACCATAATAATAAAGAAAATCAACGCAATACCTGCAAAGATTGCTCCCATTGGCCCCCAGCCCAGATTGCCGTATACGAGAGGAGGCAGCGCCACGCCAATAATCATCCCCACGATGCCGAACATTTGACGCCAAGAGGACACCGATGCTCGTTCTTTCATTGTTGTAAACATTTCAGGAAAGAGTGCTGAATAATTCAATACAACCATAACGAACATAATGTCATAGAGCAACACGATCGTTAAAAAATACCAAAACAACTCTGATCCAGTGCCTACTGGAAACCAAATAGCCGTAAACAAAGCAGCCAGCGGTAACATTCCAAACAGCATGTACGGAATGCGCCTGCCAAAACGGGAGCTGGTACGATCGGAAATATGCCCGAACAACGGGTTTAGCACCGCATTTACGATGCCATGAATCACCATTGCCAGACTGATTAAAGTCGGTTTTACACCAAGCACATCCACATAATAAAAAACGATGTAGGATGCGAAGGCCTGTGCAATTAAGTTGACTGATAAATTTCCCGAGCTGTAAGCTAATTTCGATTTGAAGCTTGCAATAGCCATAAATAACACGCCCCCGGTTACGATGAAAGTCTATGATAAATTACATATATAACTCTCTCATCTTACCGCACAAACCCTTTTTATTCCATAATTAACTTAATGAACAATTACTGCATTTTTACCATTCGGATATAGGGACTTCCACTCACTAGGATCGTACCATCCTCGGTAAAACCAAGCTTTTTGTAAATCGCATAAGCTCTCGTATTTTCTGGCTCCACAATTAATGACAGCCTGTTATATCCTGCCTCTACACCCTTCTGTTCAAAAGCACTGATTAGCGCCTTAGCGATGCCCTGCCCCTGATAGCGTTCAGCAACTGCGATGGAATCCAAGTAATAATCGCCCTCTTGCGCCTCAACAGCAATGATTTCATCCGCACGAACACCTGTATCCCGTCCAGGACGTGTAACAAAGGGCAAATCAAGCTCAGCAGCTCCATCACCTGCATAGCTGATTAGCATACCCGCAATACAATCTTCTCTTCTATCGACAAGAACATGCTTGTAGCTGATCCGATTGTCCTCCCGAATGTAAAATTCACCAAGGATGCGCTCTACTTCAGAATCATCCTCAGTACCAGCTAAAGTATAGGCAATGTGACCGATCGCAGAGAGCAAGAGCGGCATTACTTCTTGTAAATCTTGTTTCATAGCTTGTCCAATCATGATGTCATCCCTCATTCTTTTAATGTTCTGTTATAATAAGTGAATATTATTCTTAAAGGTGATGAAATAGTGAGTAATGTCTATTATACATTTCCCATAGGCATTCGGAACAGTCAGGTTCCTTTTGCCGAGCAAGCGGAAGCCGAAACCAGCCGTCAGCTTGTTGATGCTAACCAGAAAGATGCCGGTTTTTTCCGCTCTTTAGAGCAATTCGGCATTTCACTCAATAGACCTCAAATTGCCGCGGTTCGCCATAATAAAGGTCCTGCGCTGACGCTTGCAGGAGCCGGTTCAGGCAAAACGTCTGTACTCGTATGCCGAACGGCTTATTTGCTTGCTGTACAGGGCGCTTTGCCACAGCATATTTTACTTATGACCTTTTCCAAAAAAGCAGCCGATGAAATGCGCAGCCGCATTCGAGCGCTTCCAGTTCTTAGCCCGCAGGCAGCAAGCGGCGTGGAGGCTCGCACCTTTCATTCCTTCTGCCTCCAGCTGCTGCGGGGCCGCGGATATCGCCAAGGGATTTTGGGAGAGACCGGACAAAAGCATATTTTTTTCAAACGACTGATGCGAGAGCTTTTGCTGCAAAACGAATATGAGCCCGAAACATTGCTTGCACAGCTCTCAGCAATTAAGCTGCAGATGATCAACATCCAGGACCTTCCCGCTTCTACAACGGAGGAAAGAGAGTTAAAGCTGCTTTTCACCCGTTATGAACAGTGGAAGAAAGAGATGGATAAACTCGATTACGATGATCTGCTGCTTGAAGCCTATAAGCTTCTGAGGGACGACAAAGCGCTTCTCGCAACACTTCAGCAACGCTTTCAGTACATCATGATCGATGAATTCCAAGACACGAATCAAGTGCAATATGTGCTCGTCCAAATGCTTGCAGACAAGCATCGCAACCTTATGGTCGTCGGTGATGACGATCAGACGATCTACTCTTTCAACGGCGCAAAAAACGATTATATATTGAACTTCGAGCATCAATATCCGGGCGCAGCAACTTATGTACTTGATATTAACTACCGCTCAACCAGCACAATCGTTGGTCTTGGCAATGCCATCATTCAATATAATAAGCTCCGCAAAGAGAAATCGCTCTTAGCTGTTAAGCCTAAAGGAGTCAGCCCATCCTATGCAAGGCTCAAAACGACGCAGGACGAAGCAAAGCTCATTACGGATACCATTAGTTCGCAAATTGCACAAGGTTATCGCTCCTATGGTGATTTTGCTGTTTTGTTCCGTACAGCGAGCAGCAGCAGGGCACTCATCGAGCTGCTGCTCACGAGGGAACTGCCGTTTATCGACTTCGGCGATGGCCAGCTCTTTTATGACCAGTGGGCGATAAAGACATTAGTTGCACATCTGCGGCTTGCGATGGATCGCCGAAATTTCGATGCTATGGAAATCTTGCTCCCCTCGCTGTATGTCAATCGCGAGCAGGCTATGGCATTCATATGGAACCAGGACAAGCAGCGCGCAAAGAAATGGCCGCTCATTCACTTGCTTGAATTTCCACAAGTGAAAGAGTTTCAGAAGGACAAAATCAAAGAGCGCATCAAGCTTATTAAAGCACTAGCTGAATTAAAACCTGCTGAAGCTATTATGCAGCTTCGCCAATCCTTTTATGACCAATTTCTCGAAACGAGCAAGCGTCATGAGATGACGGAGCATAAGGAAGGTTTAAAGGAAGTGCTGGATGAATTCGAGGCCGCTGCGAGCGCATACGATACCATCGAGGCTTTTCTGACCTATATTGATGATATTACGAACAAGCATGCTGCAGTGCAGCAGCTTCAGAAGCATAATCATAATCGCAGCGCGATATCGCTGATGTCGATTCATAGATCCAAGGGGCTTGAATTTCCGATCGTATTCGTTATCGGTGCCTCCGAAGGTATTTTGCCGCATAGCTCTGCGCTAGCTGCGGATAAGCATAGTGATCGGAGTTCTATTCAAACGGGTGACAACGCGCTTGCAGAAGCGCTTGAGGAAGAAAGAAGACTCGCTTATGTTGCCGTCACCAGAGCCCAAGAAGAATTGTACATCAGCTCTCCTGCTCTGTACCGAGGCAAACCAGCTGAATTATCCCGATTCATTCGTTCTGCATTCATGTCAGGACAAGAAGAGGACGGCGAATCGGAGTCAGCTCTTGCATGGTTATGCACAAGCGATTCCTGCGAGGTATGGCAACGAATTATTACGTACGAGGATTCACAGTCAGTGACGCGAGCTTGCCCATTATGCCAGTCCCCGATGGAGCAAGGAACAAAGCTATTGCCTAAGAAAAAGAAGTGAGGAGAAACCATTAGCAACATGAATGAAAATCTAGTCCATTACCTCAAACTAGCAGATGCTGTGATCATCACAGATATAGAACATCATATTCTTGCTGTCAATCCGTCCTATGAGAAAATTACGGGTTACTCTTCCCAAGAAATAACCGGGAAAAAAGCTGGCATTTTACGTACATCCTATACGCCAAAAGAAACGCATGATCAGATGAAGCTGGCGCTTAAACAAGGCTTGCCATGGTCTGGCGTACTGACGAATCGAAGAAGAGACAGCAGCATTTGGCATTCCTCGATTACAATAACGCCTCTTCATGCTGAAGGGGGGACCTATTATATCGGTGTTTTTCGTGAGCTGGAAAAGCTAAAGAGCGGCTTTTATTTACCTGAGGAGCGCATCGGCTCCATCCAAAGCTCCATGCTCAAGGTGCTGGCCATTTCTTGCGAAATACGTGATCCCGGTATCGAGCAGCATCTCGTACGTGTGCGTGATTTAACGGAACGGTTCACTCACTTCCATAATGAACGCATGTTATTAGGCTGGTCGGAGAACTCAGTGAACCGCATCTCGCATGCGAGCATTTTGCATGATATCGGCAAATCAGGAATCCCGGAGGGCATTCTGTATAAGCCCGGACCTCTAGCCTATTATGAACGACAAATTGTTGAGATGCATACGCAAATCGGCGTTGATATCATCGATAAAATTTATGCTGAGCTTACTGATGATTTATTTAAGCTTGAGCTCGAAATGGGCAAAAATATTATTTTGTACCACCATGAAAAATGGGACGGTACAGGCTACCCGCATCAGCTTGCTGGAGAAAATATACCGATTGAAGCGCGAATCGTTAGCGTCGTCGATGTTTATGATGCATTGACCAGCACTCGTCCATACAAAGAAAAATGGTCCGAAGAGCGTGCATTAGAGTATATTAGTGAACAGCGCGGGCTGCATTTTGACCCTGATCTCGTTGACTCCTTCCTTGCACTCCATTCTAACGAAATGTAAATTTTAGCAAAAAAGCGTCAAACTAGAACATGCTAACCATGTTTTAGTTTGACGCTTTATTTATGTTTGTTTATGCCCCGTATTTAGTGTGGAACTCATCCTCTAGTATAGACATCGTTATGAGGTCATGAAACTTCCCATCCATATATAAAGCGTCCCGTTCTATTCCCTCGCGTTGAAAGCCAATTTTCTCATACACATGGATGGCGCGCGGATTAAAAGCATAAACTCCGAGATGGATCCGATGCAAGTTCAACTTTTCAAATCCATATCTAAGCATAAGAATCATCGCTTCCGTACCATAACCTTTGCCCCGATGCTGCGCCCCTTGAATTCCAATACGTATATTCGCGCTCCGGTTTGTAGCATCAATTTCATTTAATACAACCTCACCGAGCAGCTCGTCTGTTTCCTTCAAAATAATGATAGAATCAAAACGCTCTTCATCCCTCACACTAATTTTGCTAATCCATGCTACAATTTGGTCACGTGTAAAAGCTTTTTGCGAACCTGTCAGCAGATTCATCTCTGTATCTTGGATAAAAGCAAAGTAAGCCTCGATATCAGACTCCCTCGCAGGACGTAATAAAATAGAATGACCTTCTATCATATGTTCTGTTAATTGTTCCTTCAATTTTGATCTCTCCTAATCCTACTCTTCAGATTAATAAATCAACTCATGATTTTCCTGTATACTATTTTGTTCACAAAAGTCCTTATACTTCTTGAGAACGGTGAAAATATCATCTTGACCGGTAATTTCATCGTTGTCATTGAAATATTGAAGTGCTCCTCCTAATATAAAGAGCGTCAATACTTCCTCATCTTCCGTGATCAGTGTATGAATATCTCCGGGCGGTTCAAATATAAATGTTCCTGGGGTAGCTGCCCAATCACGCCCTTCATATCGCCATTTCCCTTGAATGTTATACCCGATCACAGATCCGCCGGTATGCCTATGCTTGCCTAACACTTGATTGCTCTTTATTTTGAATAAATATATCCATGTTCCCGTGCTAAGATCAAAGCGTAAAGGTTTAAAATAACAGGTATGATTTTCATTAAAGGGAACCCATGGTAAATCATCTATTTGAAATATACGTTCAGGCAGTTGAAAGGCTTCTGCTAATTTCACAACCGTCTCATCAATTAACTTCAATTGATAACACCTCCCATTTGTGACATCTATTCTAAATTTCTAAAATACTCCATCTTGCTGTCAATAAATCCATCATCAAAATCAGCTGCTCCGATTAGCTCAGATTCACTGAAACATAAACTAAAGAGCCACAGCTGTCTAAGCGCTACGAATATCGGAACAGCTTTAATATCATTATCGCTTATAGATCTGATTTCCTTGTACCCATTAATAAATGCATTCCATAGTCTTTCAACCTCATCTTTATCATGCCCGCTATGAATTTCTCTCGCCAGTCTAAACTCAGCAATGTCATAAGCTCTCCATCCATACCCACAAATATCAAAATCATAATGTGTCAGTATTCCATCGTCCGAAAAAGCGACATTCGTATTGCCATGCAGATCCCCATGGCAAATTCCAAAGTCCAGTCCTGCTTCCAGATGGATGACTAGCTGATTCTTTAAGCGCATGATCAGCTCATACAGAAATTGATAATCCTCTTGCCGATTTTCCATATGCAACTTGATTATGCTAAGCGGAGTCTCCATTAAATGTTCAAAATCAAGCTCGCCTCTTGCGTGTTCCGAAGTGAAATGGTTTGCAGCTTGGTGAATTTGGGCAACTGCTGCTCCAAATAAACGACTATCTTCTGTATGCTGCATTCTCTTTTCATTACCTTCAGCAAAACTAAACATTACCCCGTACTTTACACCTTCAGGAACATAAAATTCGTTAATTAATGTGCCGTCATTTTTTTGTATCGGTATGGAGACGTTTATACCTTTTGCATGAAGATCGTTTAATAAATCTAATTCAAAAGCAACTTCCGATTTGTTTCTTCTGTCCGCTCGGTAAACTCTAAATATGTATTTGCCTTGCCCCGCCTCTAAAATATAAGTATCGTTCATCCCTCTCAGAAAATATTGCAGACGAGCGGGCTCAAGAATGTCATAGTGTGCTTTAATATGCGACAATAACGCTTCGGTTGATAATAGCGAGTAGGCTACAGGAAATAAATGCAATGAAACCCCATCCTTTTTCATTATCTTATTTCTATCATAAATAAATCATAAATATAGGATTGCGATGAACCTATTAAGCTCAACTATAAATATAATAACAAATTATTTTTGCCCTATCTGGTAGAGAATTACTATTATTATTTTCACCCTCATTTTGGAGCGGCTTAAGACACATGATGTAGCCCATGCAAGCAGCATTGAATACACTACATACAAGAAGCATGACATGCAGACTTCAAAGGAGGAATCCACTTGGATGTATGGAATCAAAGCTATGAGCAGCTCATCTTCCTCCAGGACCGTTCTATCGGGTTGAAGGCAATCATTGCAATTGACAGTACAAAGCTTGGCCCTGCCCTAGGCGGCTGCCGGTTTTGGCAGTACGCAAGCGACGAAGCCGCTGTCTTCGATGCACTGCGACTAGCTCAAGGAATGACCTATAAATCAGCAATCTCAGGTCTTCCATTTGGCGGCGGCAAAGCCGTAATCCTCAGCCAACCTGGTCAAAGCTCACGGGAAATATTGTTTCGGGCGCTAGGTCAGCATATTAAAAACTTACATGGAAGCTATATTACCGGAATGGACCTAGGTACAGATGTTACGGATATGGACTGGATTCGTCTTGAGACTTCCTATGTGACTGATACATCGGGGTCGCTTGGGGCAGTGAATGATTTTACGGCTAAAATGACCGCATACGGGGTGTTCCTTGGAATCAAGGCTTCTCTTAAAAGGGTATTCGGTAACGAAAATATGCAGCAAAAAATAATTGCCGTTCAAGGCTTAGGCAAAGTAGGCTATCAGCTATGCCACTATTTGAAGCGTGCAGGCGCATCGCTAGTCGTAACGGACGTCGATCCAACACGAGTAAAAAAGGTGGTTGAGGACTTCGGGGCATTTCCTTGTAAGCCACATGACATTATGCGCATACCTTGCGATGTATTTTCACCATGCGCATTAGGTGGCATCCTAAACGATTTTACATTAGGTCAGCTAGACTGCAGCATTGTTGCTGGGGCAGCTAACAATCAATTAGCGGAAAGTCGCCATGGCGAGAAGCTTCATGAGCTTGGCATTTTGTATGCACCGGATTTTGTAATCAACGCAGGCGGCATCATCGTAACTTCTGTCGAGCTTACTTTCGGGGATGCGGCCTCAGCGCAGAAGAACGTTGAGAAAATAAAGGATACATTGATAAACGTATTCCAAACAGCTGAAGAAAATGGGATCTCGACTGCGGCAGCAGCCAATCGAATAGTGGAGCAATTACTTAAGGGCTGAATGATCCATCGATAGAAAAAAGGGATGTATCGAAAGTAGGTTTCTCTACTTTCGGTACATCCCTTATAATTCATACATTATAGTTGTGTCCTGCTTATACTGCTGGAGGAGTGAAGGAACGTCCAGCGAACTCAGCATCAAGCATATAGAATGCATTGCTATCCTTGTCGATGCGTTTCAGCTTATGGATAATATTATCAAACAGCGCTTCTTCTTCAACTTGCTCATCGATAAACCATTTGAGGAAGTTGATCGTTGCGTGCTCGCGATCGTTGATCGCAAGGTCAGATAAATTATAGAAACGTTTCGTATTTTGCTGTTCATGTCCGTAGCCCTGCTCAAAAGTGTCCAGAATGGACGAATATTCGTTATTCGGCTCTCCAAGAGCAGAAAGCGTAGCCCGACGACCACGGTCATTCAGGAACTTGTATATTTTCATTGCATGAAATCGTTCTTCCTCAGCCTGTATAATGAAGAAGTTAGCGAAACCATCAAGACTTTCACCTGAACAGTATGCCGCCATTGCAAGATACACATGCGCTGAATAAAATTCAAAATTCATCTGTTCATTTAATGCTTCTGCTAATCCATCATTCATGCTCATGCACCTCAGCTTTCCTAGATTGTACTCATTCTAACATAAAAATAAAGAACGGCAAATGCCGTTCTTGTTAATTTATTCAAATGAAGTTGCTATCCAATCATTTTTTTCAATCGCTTATAGAGCTTCTCTGCGGACGGCGCGCTAACCGTCTTCGACTTAATCACGACGAAGCACTCTAGCTTGCAGGTTTTGCAATCGCCAAGGCAATCACTTTTTTTCTGCTTAATATTCGGATATCGATTTTTCATAGCCTTATAAATCGGCTCCAAACCGTTCTTGAGATTCCGTCTGCAATACTTAATCTTCTTCATAAGATACACCCCGCAGCGCAACGAAGGATTTGCTTCCTATTTGATGATAATGATTATCATCCCCGTTGTCAACTGCGATTTTTAAGAACGTCTAACCCTTTAATAAGTTGACTGTCCTCACGTCCAAGCTTCTCGCGCAGACGTTCCAACAGCTTATACCCCGTTTTGTCATTAAAGCTGCCCGTAGCCTCCAGCTTCTCAGCTGTCTGGAATTCGCTTAATGCTTCCGCTGTTTGTTTATCGAACATGCCTTCCTGCCCTGTAGGAGAATAGCCGAGCTCCTTCAACATCATCTGCAGCGTCTTTACATCCTCGCCATAGCTTCCTATCTTCATATGTGTACCGATTGCAAGCGGTCTTAGCTTCGTATATTCAGGGAGAGCTACCGCAAAATCCGGTGACACGCCTGTTTTGTTAATCCAAGTACCGCCCGGCGTCTTCCACTGTGCTTCCGTTAAGCTTAAGACAGAACCGTCTTTAAACTGATTAAATGCTTGTACAACACCTTTGCCATACGTTTTTTCACCGATGACTGTCGCTCCCGCTGATTCCTTTAATGCAGCCGTAAGCACCTCGCTCGCACTCGCAGATTGACCATTTACGAGGACGGCAATCGGAACTTTCCATTCTTTCTTCTGATCTGACTTATAAGAAATCGTTTGCCGCTCATTTTTGTACACGACATTCAAAATAACCTTATCCTTTGGAATAAGCTTGCTCGCAATCTTAATGGTCGGCTGCAGCAAGCCTCCTGGATTGGATCTCATATCTAGCAGCAACCCATTAAGCGGCTGCTTAGCCTGCAGTTCAGTAATTGCAGCCTCAAATTCGTCTGCTGTTTTCTCTGCGAAACGGCTAATCGTAACATGCCCGATACCGCCTTCTAGAAGCTCAGAGGTTACCGTATGTACCGGAATAGCTTCCCGCTTCAGAGTTAATGTGATCGGCTCAGCTTGATTCGCGCGCTGAATCTGTAGCGAGACTGATGTTCCTTCCTTACCTCTAACGAGACCGAGCAGCTCCTCAAACGTCTTTCCAGCCAGCTTCTGATTATCTACCGCAATGATAATATCGCCCGCCAGCAAGCCGCCTCGCTCGGCAGGAGCTCCCTTCGTGAGATTGGTAATGATGAACATTCCTTCCTCTTCGCGCAGTTCAGCACCAATTCCATATATTTCACCCTCATAGGATTGGGTATAGGCATTACCCTTCTCCTCAGCCAAATAACGGGAATACGGGTCCTCAAGCGAGCTAACCATGCCTGAAATAGCTCCGTTAATTAGCTTCTTCGGCTCTGCGCCATTTAAATAGTCATTCATGATTTTGTTGTATGAAACCGTAAATTGTTTAAAGGTTGGCTCCTTCAGCATCGGATACTGATTACCCATCCAGAAAAATCCTATTGCAAAGCCAAGAGCAGTAAATAACACAGCTCCCATTACACAGAGAGTCAGAAATCTTTGTTTCGCTGCAGCTGATGTAAAATAGTTCATCTGTTCATCTCCTTAAAAGTTTTACGAAGTAAAACTTACTTCGAAAGCATACGCTTAGTTTTGTGAAGCAAAACTTACTTCGAAAGCATACGCTTAGTTTTACGAAGTAAAACTTACTTCATAAGTACGCTTAGTCTTGAATGTCTGGATCATTTTAGCTACAATCAACCTATTCTTAAATATAGAGAGCTGGAGAGGAGCTTCACCGCTAGTATGTATAAACTTATCGCTATTGATGTTGACGACACGTTATTAACGGATGACCTAACCGTAACGGAAGGCACAAAGCGTGCCATGGAAGCTGCTATTGCCCAGGGCGTAACGGTTACACTGGCAACAGGCCGCATGTTTGCTTCCGCTCAAAAAATCGCAAAACAAATTGAACTTAATGTTCCTATTATTACCTATCAAGGAGCCCTCGTCAAAACACTGCTTGATGGACAAGTATTATATGAAAGAAACGTACCGATTGATGCAGCTAAAGAGCTTCACGCCTTCGCTGAGGAGAACGGTTTGCACCTGCAGCTTTACGTAGACGATGAGCTTTACAGTACACATGACAATGACAAAATCAAAGCTTATTCTAAGCTTGCCAATATTCCTTACAAAATAGAGCCTGACTTCAACAAATTGCTGGACTTTCCGATGAACAAAATGCTTATAATCGACGATCCTGCTCGTCTTGATGAAATCGCTGAGCAGCTTAAGCCCCTTATCGGTGATCGCGTGCATATTACCAAATCCAAAGCACATTATTTAGAGTTCATGCATAAGGAAGGTACAAAAGGGCATGCCCTGAAATTTATGGCCGAGCATCTTGGTTGTACGATGGATCAAACGATCGCGCTTGGCGATGCATGGAATGACAATGAAATGATTATCGCTGCCGGTCTCGGAGTAGCTATGGGTAACGCCATTCAATCGCTGAAGGATATTGCAGACTATGTGACGTTTTCAAATAACGAGGAAGGCGTTCGCCACGTAATCGAGAAGTTTGTGCTTAACGTATCCGAATAACAAAGCAAGGAGGCGAATGCGTTCATGAATTGTCCCCTTTGTAATGAGCCGAACGATTGCGCTATGGAAGAAAGCTCCGCATCGAAGGATTGCTGGTGCTTCCAGAAATCCTTTCCTAGCGAGCTTCTTGAGGCCGTTCCTGTAGAGCTCAAAAACAAAGCCTGCATCTGCCGAAATTGCTTGAGCAAAACGGTTGAAGAGCATAATTAAGAAGCTGTCTCTGAAAGGTTAATCACCTTTTAGAAACAGCTTCTTTTTTAAAAAGATTGCTTACCGCGCTGGCACAAAAAACCGTTCTTCCACAGCACTTGCGGTCAACGGCTTGCTGAAATAATAGCCTTGAATCTTTCTGCACGAATTGTCGGTTAAAATATCCAACTGATCCTTCGTTTCAATTCCCTCCGCAATAACTTCCATGTTCAAATGCGCAGCCATTGCAATGATGGTTGACACAATAGCTCTATCATCGCTGTTATTCGTAATATCACGGATGAAGGAACGATCGATCTTAACTTTTTGAATAGGGAACATTTTTAAATAGCTAAGTGAGCTATAGCCTGTCCCAAAATCATCTAAGCTAATGCGAATCCCATATTCGTTTAGTTGGTTTAAAATACTGCTAGACAATGCAGCGTCCATCATCATGCTTTCTGTTATTTCCAGCTCTAAATATTGTGGCTCCAAACCTGTCTCCTGCAATATAGCCATTATATAATCCGCAAGTTTAGGCTGATGGAATTGCTGAGAAGATAAGTTTACCGATATAGGGATGAGAGGGCCTCCCTCTACATGCCACAACCGCATTTGTTTACAGGCTTCGCGCAGCACCCATGTTCCCAGTTCATAAATGAGACCGGTCTCCTCTGCAAGCGGTATAAAGACTCCCGGATTTAATAATCCTCTGGTCGGATGCTCCCAGCGTACAAGCGCCTCCATACCAATCATAGCATGATCCTCTGTTCGGATTTGCGGCTGATAATGGAGCAGCAATTCGCCTCGTTCGATCGCTTTTCGAAGATCGCCCTCTAACTCGATTTTTTCCTGCAATACTCGGTCAAGCTCGCTAGTAAAAAACTGATAATCGTTTTTACCTTTTTTCTTCACCTCATACATAGCTGTATCGGCATTTTTGAGCAGCTGCACAGCATCCTGCCCATGACTTGGAAACAGCGCAATCCCAATACTCGCGGACACATAAAAATCACTGTCCTTTAATCGATACGGTGCTTGGATGCACCTGATAATCTGCTCTGCCAACCGCTGAATCGTTTCTTGCGACACGTAATCACGGCATAGCAGCGTAAACTCATCTCCGCCTATGCGAGCAAGCATAACATCATGCCCTGCTACAGCTTGTTGAATGCGTCCGCTAACTTCCTGCAAAAACTGATCGCCGACCATATGCCCGAGCGAATCATTAATTATTTTAAAACGGTCGATATCGAGCACCATGACCGCAAATCTCGAATCGCTTGTGCTGCTCTGTTCAATGGTCTCAGCAATCGCTTGATTAAACTTGCGACGATTTGGCAAACCTGTCAATTCATCATGAAAGGCTAAATGATTGATTTTCTGCTGCGCCCGTTTCTCAGCGGTTATATCTTTAAAAATAATATAGCTGCCTACCACTTCACCATCCACTACAACAGGCACATTAGCAACACTCAGCTCAATTCTCATCCCATCAGCACGGATGATGGAGGTTTCGTGATTCAATGTCTCTCCCTCAAAGGATCTTTGAAACATCTGCTTTACACGCTCTTGATCCTCATTCACAATAATCCCACTCAATGTGGAAATCGATTGATGCATAACCTGCTTGCTGCTGAAACCCGTTATTTTCAAAGCATTTGTATTATAACTGATGACACGGTACTGCAAATCAACAGAAACGATACCATCCTGACTATTCTCGTACAAGGATTTATACCATTTTTCATTTTGCTCAATCTCTGTATCCTTATGGGCAAATCGCTTCGAAATATATATGCCAAACAAAGACAGCCCAAGCGTAAAAAATATACCTAGCGCAATGATGTAGGCCAGCCAAGTTTGATCCAAAATAACGCCTATAAACAAAGCCGTCTTATTGCTGTTATGGAAATTAGCTGCGATCATTCCCGTATAATGCATACCAACTATCGCAGCCCCCATAATAGCGCCGCTTCCAAGCTTTTTCAACCATTGTCCTTTCTGTCTATCCTTACGGAAATAAAACGATAGCCAAAGAGCCGCAATGGATGCCACAAACGCGATAAGAATAGAGAGTATAACGATGATCGGATTATAGGATATAGGTATGAGCATCGCAGACATGCCAACATAGTGCATAACAGTGATGCCTGTAGCAAGCAATACTCCGCCAGCAAGCAATTGCGATCTCGAGAGCTCGCTTCGACCAACAACATATAGTGCAGTAAACGCCGCCCCGATAGCTGCAATTACCGAAATGAGCACGATAACCAAATCATATTGGATGGGGAAAGGAAGCTTTAATGCGAGCATGCCGACAAAATGCATCGACCAGATTCCCATCCCCATAGAAGACGCGCCAAACATAAGCCAGCCTAGCTTTGCGCCTCCTTTGGAAGTGCTCACTCTTCCTGCTAAATCCAGTGCTGTATAGGAAGCCATTACTGCTATAATATATGAGAAAATAACTAATAAACTATCATATGTTCCATGAACATGCTCCATTAAATCTCCTCTATTCTGTGTAAGGTGTTTATCTGCTAGAGCATTCTTACTATTATACAATAATGTTTTGAAACATTTTTGAAAAATTTTGAATATTACAAGGTTTGCAAGAAGTGAATGAAAAACAAAAAAAGAGCCTCTCCAACTTAGTGGAGAAGCCCTTCTCATAAACGTTTATTAAGTTAAGATACAGCTTTATTTGTACGTTTGCATTCACCCTTGCTGCATGACTGGTAGTTACCTGTAAAATCAAGCCGATGATCTGTAACGATAAAGCCATACTCCCGTTCAATCCGCTGCTCAAGCTCTAACAGCCAATCCTCTTTAATTTCTGTCAGCGAACCGCACTTTTCACAGATTAGATGATGATGCATATGCTCATGATCTTCACCACGAAGGTCATAGCGAGCTACACCATCGCCGAAGTTCATTTTCTCTACGACATGAAGCTCTGCAAGCAATTCAAGTGTCCGATATACAGTGGCTAGACCGATCTCGGAATTTTTCCGCTTAACGAGCATGAAGACACCTTCTGCGCTTAAGTGATCCATATCGTTCTCAAGCAGCACTCGCAATATAATCTCACGCTGAGTTGTCAGTTTATATCCATTCGCCATCAAATGACGATTTATTCGATCCGTTTCTGCTGTGATATTTAACATGCAGAGCTACCTCCTTTTATTGAAAAGCCAGTACATGAAAACATTCCACTTTATGTAAAGGCTTACTTTTAGAATGATTATAATTTAATGGTAGTATACTTTTGCGAATTTAGCAAATACCATATATTAATACGCGTTTGAGCGAGCTCCTTGACACCGAAAACGTTTATCATCTATAATACAAAAACAGTTGATCGTAATTATTACTAATAAAAGGTGGGGATTAAAATGAAAAATGGTATCCATCCTAATTACCATCAAGTATTGTTTTTTGATGTGAGCAGTGGCTACAAGTTTTTGACGGGCTCAACCAAATCGTCCAATGAAAAAATGGAGTGGGAAGACGGCAACAGCTACCCAGTAATTCGCGTAGATACCAGCTCCGCTTCGCATCCTTTCTATACGGGCAAACAACGCAATACCGATAAAGGCGGACGAGTTGACCGCTTCAACCAACGGATTCAACAAAAGAAATAAAAACAACTAATTATAATAGCTCCAAACAGATCCGTTCAATACGGTAAACTGAATGGAGCTTTTTTCGTTACTAATTCAAGTATAGAAGATTAAAGCACCGCTGAAATGCCTCCATCAATATTAACAGACGTACCGGTTACGAAGGATGCAGCTTCAGAAACGAGAAAGCCAATAACATTCGCTGCTTCCTGCGCATTACCGATTCTTCCCAAAGGGATGCCATGGCTTTTGTCTGCTGCGAATTCATCCCAGCTAAGCTCAGGTGCCTTCGCTTGCCACATCCGCTCGATCTGAGCGCTGCGAATAAGCCCTATGCAAACCGCATTTACTCGGATTTGATCAGCTGCCAGATCCTTGCTCATCGCTTTGGTGAGCGCAAGACCCGCCGCACGGCTAACAGATGTTGGAAGAGAAGAAGCTCCTGGCGTTTTCCCGCCAATCGCTGTAACGTTGACGATAGCTCCTCCGCCTGCTTTGCGCATATGCGGCAGCACCGCACGCGCAAAATGTACTGCTCCAAGCAGCTTCAAATCAAGATCCGCTGTCCATGCGTCCGTCTCCACCTGATCGAAAGGCTTTGCTGCTGATGTTCCTGCATTATTAACAAGAATGTTGACCCCGCCAAAACGTTCGATGGTCTGCTCAACCGCTCTAGTGACATCCTCAGGCCGCGATACATCCGCACTGATTGCTAACACCTCTTTGCCTGTCCGTTCCTTAATTTGCTCCGCTGCGCTGCGCAGCGACTCTTCCTCACGTGCAACAATGGCTATCTCAGCGCCTTCTGCAGCCAGCAACAGCGCTGTAGCCAGTCCAATGCCTTTGCTTCCGCCCGTAATGACAGCGATTTTCCCCTTTAAACCAAGTTCCATCTATATTTCCTCCTTCTCTTTGCATTTCATTTATTTTCCAACTGCTTTGATCACCTTTTGTACCTCATTGTTAATATCAATTTCCGAATGAGCTGGTAAATTCACGATAAAAATACCGCCAAATACTTGCTGCGACTTTCCTTGACACTCTCGAATTTTATTTTTTAATAGTTTCAGCTCTAATGAATAGATGACTTCTTTGCTTAACAGCCAATTATGTCTTGTGAACGTTGATTTTTCAATCGTTTCTATGTACATGGAAACATCCTTGAACGCTTTTACACGGATTACGTCCCCAAAAGCGACATTTTCCGTAAAAACAGGATTTTCTTCAATGCGATATAGGTCATCACCTAATTGTACAACATCCAGTATCTCGACCTCTTGACCTACACCATCGAAGCAAAGATGTAACGGTATAAAATCTTGAATGCTTCTCACCTCTATGTCTATTTTCAATGATGGCTCTAACCATTCACTCTAGCTAATATCCACATTCGTATAATGCTCCACGGTTGGGAACGGATCATAGAAGTGATGCAGCAGACTCTTCCATTCCAAATACTCCTCAGAGCCGCGAAAACCAATCGTATGATCCTCCAGCGTTTCCCATCTTACGAGCAATATATATTTCTGATCCACTTCCATGCATTTCTGCAATTCATGGCTTACGTAACCCTTCATACTTGAAATAATAGTTGACGCCACTTTGAAATTACGCTCAAACTCCTCTGATAGTCCCTCTTTCACCTGCAAGGAAGCAACCTCTAGAATCATCTTAATGTCTCCTTTCATTATATCTATCTAGCATGTCCGTTCGATAATAGACTAACCGGATAAATCTACAATATTGTTTTGAACGGTATATATAATATATTGATGATTCCATATTTCCGTTTACACCATTTCATATATATTATAAGTAATCCTGCACATAAGGCAAAGAGACATATTATCGTTGCTAGCGCAATCTTCCATTTTTTATTCTCTTTTCCATTCTACAACCCGCTTATCCTACATTCCTATTCGAGCTAATGAATCAATTCCCTTTTTCTTAAAATGAACTTATGGACGATATAATAAAAAAAGCCTCAGAGAGTGGTCTCTGAGACTTCTGTCGCGATATCTAGGTGGCTGTCTCCACTTTGGGAGCAATTTTCTGAATAAGAGAGATTTGACCTGCATGGATACCGGTGTGATACATTAAACGGCCAACAGCTTCAAGTGGCGTGGAAGCGCCTATCGGGCATTCTACAGTTTGATGCCATTTCTCTTCGGGAAGCTCGGTCATCGCTTTAATCAGATGGTCATTTGAGGATTCCAACAGCTCGATTAGCTCCTGCAAATTATGATACGTTGCTTTGCTCCCGGCAGCGCCCCTGCTTGTCGTGATTTCCAGTCCTTCCGGCATGCTTCTTCCGAAGAACCAGTCCGCGAACATATATTCAACTTCCGCATTGTGACGAAGCATATAACCTATTGAGTACGCCTCAAGCTTTAGTGACAAATCCTGCTCTGGCAATGCTTTGACCGTTTTATGAAATCTTTCCTGAATAGCACGCCAAACAGGCAGTACCGTTGTAATTGTCATAATAAAGTCCGCTCCTCTGCTCTTATTAAGCTTTCTTCGCTTGTGCGTGCCCATCTCTTGCAACATGCTCAAACTTCTCTCCTGACAAGTCGATGTCGTAAGCCTGACCGAAGCCTGCTACATAACGGCCTTCCGAAACCGTCAGCTCAAACAGCGAGAAATCGAGGCCACGAAGCATACCAATCATGTTTTTGCCGAAGGTTTGCTCAAACCGTTCAAATACTTCAATATGTCCTTCATTGCCAATATTGACCGCATTGCATACGAAGCGAGCGCGCTGCCTTGCAAATAAGTTCGTAGTCTGTGACTCGTCCTCGAGCAGCATAACGTCCACTGATGGATTGGCCTCCATGTACCGGAAATGATGAGCGATTCTACTGATATAGATGTAAAGCTTACCGTTGTACTTAACAAAGGGAGCATAGGAGACGAAAGGTTTTCCCTCATCGTCGATTGTACCCAGCACGACCGATTTCAAGCTTTCCGTAAAGTTCAAATAATTTACCTTAATCATTTCAATATCCATTGCCTTCATTCGTCATCCCCGCTTTTCTCATTAAATTTTCTTCAATACGTGAATTCGTGGGCTAGCGTTTTCGGGCATATGCTGAATCTCCGTTTCTACGCCATAGACGTTCCGAATCAGCTCCATCGTGAATACATCCTGCGGCTTGCCAAATACATGTTTATCACCATTCTTAATCACACAAACCCTATCGCTATAAGCGCTTGCATGATTCAAATCATGCAGCACCATGATAACCGTCAGCTTCAATTCACGATTAAGTCTCCGCACCAGCTCAAGCACTTCCAGCTGATGTGCGATGTCCAAATAGGTGGTTGGCTCATCGAGTAGAAGCACCTTAGGCCTTTGGGCGAGCGCCATTGCAAGCCATGCCTTTTGTGCTTCTCCTCCAGAGAGGGATACGATAAGTCTGTCTTTAAAATCCATCATACCTGTCTGTTCAAGCGCCCAATGTACTACCTTATAATCTTCGGCATCAAGTCGCTCATACCATTTTTTATGGGGAATACGGCCATAACCGACCAGTTCCTCCACCGTCATGTCTGACGGACTGACGTTCTTCTGACATAGCATACACAACATTCGTGACACTTGCTTTGTACTTAGAGCGCGCAGCTCCTGATCGGCTATGCATACACGTCCGCTCTCACAAGGAATCATTCTGGAGACCGCTTTGAGAATAGTAGACTTGCCGGAGCCGTTAGGGCCGATAATCGATACGACCTCTCCCTCATTCACATCAAGTGAAAAGTCGCTCACAATCGTACGATCCGCATAACGAATATACAACGATTGAACCTTTAACAATTATACCCCTCCCTTGCGCATCAAATAGAGAAAGTAAGGCCCTCCCGCCAATGCCATAACAATACCCGCAGGCACCCCTACAGCACCGAATGCGGTCCGTCCGATCGTATCTGCGACTAATAGAACTAACGCTCCAAGTATTAAGCTAAGCGGCATCGTATGACGATAATCTGTGCCAATCAGCAGGCGAGCCATGTGTGGTACGATTAAGCCGATGAATCCCACGAGCCCAACCGTCGACACGGAGACCGCAGCTAGAAATACAGCCACAAACGACAGCATAAATCGAATTCGACTAAGATTTTGCCCTAAGTTATGTGCTACCTGCTCGCCAAGGCGTAAAATATTTGCTTGACGTATGCACAGTAGAGCCGCAATCCATCCAGCGATAGAATAAGGCAATATAACTAGCACATCGCCCATTCCTTTACCAGATAAGCTTCCGTTCATCCATTGCAAAGCGCCTGGTAACTTATCACTGTACTTGATGGAGAGCAAGCCGATCACTCCGCCAAATACTGCATTTACAGCTACACCAGAAAGTATGATGCGAACCGGTGTGAATCCCGTTTGCTTGTTCCACGCCCATGCGTACACCATTCCCGCTGCAATGCCGCCGCCAATGATAGCAGCTAACGGAATCATCGAAGAGTAGCTGGGTACCACCAGCATAATGAATAATACTGTAACCGCCGCTCCAGATGACACACCCGTTAATCCTGGGTCCGCCAGCGGATTCAGCATAACGGCTTGAAGCAGCGCGCCAGATGCCGCCAAATTCGCACCGATAATTAGCGCTAGAAACACTCTTGGTATACGAATGTCCCAGAGTACTGAGTTTGAGGCTTCGTTCCCATTCCCCATAATGGCTCGCAAGGTAGAGACTAGGTCAAACTTCGCGCTGCCCAAAGCAACAGAAACTAAAACAGCCACTATAAGGAGCACAAACGAGAGAGCTAGAAGCGTCGTTGTTCTCGTCTTTTTGTTATCCGTCACCTCTAAGCTCCCCCTCATCAGTTGTACAAAATGCTAGCCAAATCTTGATAAGCTTTTGGCGCATTCACCAATGAAGCGATGCCATATAGATTATAATCAAGTGCGATCAGTTTGCCATTTTTGAAAGCGTCCAGCTTCTCCCATGCACCGTTTTTCTTCACATCTTCTTCAAGCTTCTTCGTTACAGCGGAAGGATCTCCGTGAGCAACCAGCAGGATCACATCAGGATTAGCAGTAACGATACTTTCCATATCAAGTGGTATGTATGTTTCTTTCATTTTCAACACGTCAGATAAAACATTGGTTGCGCCGAGTTTTTTCGCCAAGCTGCCTACGAAAGTGTCCTCGTTCATAAACATTAATGATTCAGCAGATCCAAATAACAGCATAACGCTTGGTGCATCTTTGCCTTCTGCAAGCTTAATTGCAGTATTCTCTTGTTCGATCAGCTTCAGCAAAACCTCGTTTGCTTTATCCTCTTTGCCATACACACGGCCCAGTACAACTGTACTAAGCTTCAACTCCTCCAAGGAATCAGCTGGCAGATAAGCAGTTGGTAAATTTGCGGGTTTAAAAGATTTATCAAGACTATCCTTGATTGAGCTCGGTCCAAGGATCACACTTGGCGTAAGCTTCGCAATTTGCTCCAAATCCGGCTGATGTGAGGAACCAATGCGCGGCAAGCTGTCAAAAGCCTCTGGCAATTTGCTCTTAGTCGTCGGTACACCTGCTGGCTCTATCCCCAGCTCATGCAGAAGCTCTGTTATCGCTACCGATATCGTCACGGTAGTTGCCGGAACCTGATTGTTGAACTGTGCAATCAATTCCGCTGCTTTAGTCTCGTCTACTTCTATTTTAGCCTCGGTTACCGGACTATCGCTAGCAGTTGGACTTGGCTGCTCTGTTGCTGTATTCTCAGTACCCTTCTCCGATGTACTCGTATTGTTACCGCATGCAACCGTAGTTGCCAATAATAAAGTCATAATTCCTATCTTCCAATCTGTCAATTTCACTTTACTTCCCCCTGTATGATAATGATAATTGATATCATTCATTTGATACCGTTTCTCATTATACAGCGAATGAAAATCATTTTCAATTAGTATTTTTCATAATAGATAATCCCTCTGAACATTCGTCACATCATACGCTAATCAAAATAAAAAAATGCCAAGGACAGTCGCCTGCTCCCTGGCATCATACAATATTTCTTTTCTTTTTTTCGCTAAAATTCTCTTCCTCGCCTAGCTGTGATCAAGCAACTGTACTGAACAATGCATGTCCATGTTGTTGACATCCTTGCTCTATTTGATTAAGCCTGCATGACAGATTGAGATGATTTCTCGTATGCCTCCGCCAAAAAAAACGTGAAATCCTCACGTTTATTCAAAAACTGCTGATATTGTACCAAAGCGATTTCATCATCCGAGTTTGTCTCCAAATAAATTTCCAACTCCGCTATCGTCTGTTCAATTTCATATAGACTGTCTCTGCTGCTATGACTCTTCTCCATGCTTAGCCGTAATGGCTTCCGTGCTTCGTTCAAATTATATGCCTCCTGCTGCCCTATTCTATTGTTTTGCAAAATAAAGGTGTACTTGCAACAATAGGGCTTCGTTTACTAAGATATTCAGAACTCCGGAAATGAGAACCTCTTTCGTAATAAAACGGGTTAAAACAAACTTTTTTTCTCATTGTAAAATAAAAGCAATGCCAATTCCGCCATTATCCATCTTCCTCATCACAGATTCAATGGTACAAATTGATTAGGTTACCATTTACCTATTTCGACTATTTCCCAAGAAATGATCGAAAAATATCGAGAAATGTACCCTTTTCTAAACATCATTGATTCATCTTCTGCCCGGCAGGGTATTCAATAATAACCAAATCACTGAAGGAGTGATTCAAATGACTACAAGGCAACAAAATTTAGAAATTGAAGAAAGACATGTGGAGAAAAAATCAGATTCAAGCTTAGTGGCGTCAACATTCATCAAATATGCTGCCTACATTATCATCTTCTTCGGGGCTCTTTACTTTCTGGTCCGTTATGTATTTCCGATGTTTTAAGCAAAATAAAAAACAGGCAGCCATCCAGCAGATTAAGCTGCTGGATGGCTGCCTGTTACGTATGTAGAAACAGGAAATTTGAAATAATTAATTTCATGAGACATAAGAAAGCGCGAAAAAACCATTGTAATCCATCGTTAACCTTCTAAAAAAAGAAGGTTTTTAAAACAAATCATCCACAGTTATTGGAAATGATGTTCGGTGCCCTGTTATAAAATACTCATACTTGCCAAACCGCGCCAACGCCGCACTATCCGCTTCCCATACCCACTCGTCTATTTCGGTTTGACAGCGATGCGCACGAAATGCAGCTAGCTTAGCCTCTAACTGATGACGCACATCGATTTTGACAATGTCCTGCTTCGTGTAACCAAATCGTTCCGGGGCATCCATCATATCGCCGAAACTGATGAAATAAAGAGCACCGGGCTGCTTTGTAAGGTGGAAAGCCGTAGTTGTAGCCTTACCGATAGCACAGTGATCAGGGTGCCCGCCTAAAGTTTCATGGAAAGTGAGTACAACATCCGGTTGAATCTCGTTCATTAGTACGCCTATTTTTTCAATGAGGCTCTCCGAATCGTAAAACTCAACCATTTTGTCACGGATATCAAAAAAAATAAGATTCTGAATGCGAAGTGCCTCGCAAGCGTTCCGCAGCTCTTTTTCCCGGATCTCCGGCATAGTTTCTCGATTTACATAGGGTGGGTTACCCATTCGGCGTCCCATTTCGCCACGTGTTGCACTTACGAGAGTTATTTCAACACCCATGCTTGCATACTTTGCCAGCGTTCCACCGCAAATAAAAGACTCATCATCAGGATGCGCAAATACAGCTAATAGCCTTTTAACAGCTTTTTCACTCATTCCGGAAACGGCTCCTTTCCGAGTTGCAGAGCAACGTTCATCCTGCCTTTATCATCATAACCCGCCAGTAAAAGCTTCACATCTACCGTTACTTCATAATGGGTAAGTGCTTCTGTACGCAGCCAACCAAGCTCATCAAACCGGAGAGCTATCCGGTACGGTCCCTCACCAGCTATATGAGCTTCAGTAAGGCTGACTTTGAAATTTCGGACAAAGACGAAGGAGGTTGCTTCACTGTGAATATAGACCTCCTGCGCTATAAATGCTTGAAACGCAGTTTTCAATGCTAAGCTATTTATTTTAATCATAGTCGCTTCATTCCAATTCTATAAATTGATAGGAGCATCTAAGTATGATGAGACCAAAAAAAGAAGGAGTTGTTTCATCAGACCAAAGGCCTTATGTATAAACTCCTCCTTTTTTATAATACGCTGCCTTTTATCGGCTTACGAAAAACGGCAATGTTTCGATTCCAAGCAAGCGCAAATAGATAAACAATTGACCTTTGTGATGAATTTCATGATCCTTGGCATTTTCGAGCAAAACGATTCCGGGCATAATCATGCCATGGAAATCGATCTCTTTATCCAACTGCTCATCCGAAAGAGATTCAAGCAATGCTTTTGTTGAAGCGGTATCCGCTGCTACGATCGTTTTCAGCTCTTCAATCGTTTCAACTTGTTTAGCTGTTGAAGGAGGAGTGAATACGCCGTTTTTCACCGTTTGTGCGAACATATCCATTGCTCCATTGATATGTAATACAAGTGTGGACAACGACATTGCTTTTTCCCAAGGCTTATATTGGATATGCTCATTTTGTACAGTATCTAGCAAAGCAAGCAAAACTTTACGATGGTTTAACCAGTTCGAAACAAAAACATTCATTGTTGTCATAGGATAATTCTCTCCTTTTTCAATCGAAAATTAATTAACAATAAAAAAAATAGTTAATAGCTTATTCATTATACAACGCTTATCCGACAATTGCATTTTTTCCTGAATAATCTACCTCTTATTAATATCCCGTTCGTTTTTAGTTACGGTCATCATCATCATCATTCCTTCAATTGTCCTTATCATGATCACGCCCTTTTCCTTTATCTTTATCATTTTCTTTCTTTCTATCCTTTTCTCGCTCTTTCCGCTCCTTCCTGTCATCCTTCTCTTTTTTCTTATCACGTTTCTTATCAGAATCATCTTCGTTCGATGTATTATTTTTCTCTTTATCCTTATCCTTATCCTTCTTCTTAGGCAAAAGATCCGGTGCCTTAGGAAACGGTATGACCGCCTCATCCTTCAATGCTTCTGCGAATATAGCTTGGAATACGACAGCAGCAGCCTTCGAGCTCGTCGACAAATAGTGGCTGCTGTCACTCTTATCGTATCCGAGCCACACCGCACCTACAAGCTGCGGCGTATAGCCGACAAACCAATTGTCTTTTGCGCCATATCCCGTCGTGCCGAGCATCTGCGTCGTTCCGGACTTTCCAGCAAGAGGGCGACCCTCGAGCAGTGCTGCAGTACCCGTACCTTCTTTGATGACACCCTCTAGCATGGCTGTCATCGTTCGGGCAATTTCAGGCTCTGTTACTTTCACACTGCCTTCGCTCTGCTTGAATTCAGCCAGCACGTTGCCGTCAGCGGATTCAATGCGTGTAATCGTATGCGCATGGTTGCGAACGCCATCACTTGCGAATACACCAAAGGCTTCGGCCATCTGAAGCGGCGATACACCTTCATGAAGACCGCCGAGTGCAAGCCCTAACGAGCGATCCTCATCTGTCAAAGGAATACCGAAACGCGCTGCGGCATCCCTTCCTTTATCAATACCCATTTCGTTAAGTAGTTTCACAGCAGGTATGTTGTAAGAGTTAATCAGCGCTTCATAAAGCGATACCCTTCCATGAAAGGTACCGTCTGCGTTCTGAGGCTCGTAACCGTTAATGTTAATTGGTTCATCAACAAGATTGTCGCTAGGCTTATAACCAAGCTCAAGTGCAGGCGTGTATACAGCGACAGGCTTGATCGTTGAGCCAGGCTGACGTTTCAGCTGCGTTGCTCGATTAAAGCCGCGAAACGGCTGCTCCCCTCTACCTCCTACGATCGCCCGAATCCCGCCGTCACGCGGATCAATCAGAACAGTTCCGCTTTGGATAAGCTGGTCTGCGGCACTTTTCGGGAATAGAGCTTTATTCGCATAAACCTTTTCCGCCGATTGCTGCATTTTCGTATCCAAAGCGGTATAGATCCGCAGTCCGCCCTGCAGCACTTCATTTTCCGATAATCCATATTGCGTCATAGCCTCGCGGATGATCTGATCCACATAATAAGGATAGTTGATGTCATCTACTCGGTTAGGCTTTGAGCTTAATAATTGTACAGGCTCATGAATTGCCTTATTGTAAACTTCCTCACTTATCAACGCTTGTTCTTTCATAAGTTGAAGAACCACATTTCTTCGATTTTGCGCTTTATCCAAATGCTTATATGGAGTTAATGCAGATGGAGCCTTAATCAGACCAGCGAGCAGCGCAGCTTCCGCTACGGTAAGCTGACTTGGCTGCTTGCCAAAATACGTTTTCGCCGCTCTATCAATTCCCCAGGCACCTTCGCCATAATAGATCTGATTGAGGTACATTTCCATAATATCCTCTTTGCTGTAGTTTTCCTCAATCTTCTTCGCAAGAAGCACCTCGTCCCACTTCCGCGACCAGGTTCTCTCATGCGACAAAAAAACATTTTTGGCCAGCTGCTGTGTAATCGTACTTCCGCCCTGTACGGTGCCGCCTGACGTCATATTGGTCCAAAAAGCCCGGCCGATTGCCCGCATGTCCATTCCTTCATGCTCGAAATAACGTCTATCCTCTACCGCAACTACAGCATCCACCATATGCCTCGGTATGTCTGCATAGTTGATTTCTTCGATTTTATTGAAAGAAATACGGGTTGCTTCCGTTCCCTGCTGATCATACAAAATCGTCGCAGCCGGCAATGGCACCTCAAGCTGCCCAATATCCTGCTTGGCGATCAGCAAACGAAATGCTCCCCATCCGCCCAGAACAGCGATGATAAGCAAAGCTGCACCTATGATCACAAAATATTTTATCCTACTCTTTCTCTTTTTCAATGTTTGATTCCTTCTCATCATTTCTCCCCCTTGCACTTGCTTCTCTCGGTTCTACAATATTCGCAGTAGGATTACATTTTTAGTACGTTAGACTCAATAACTGCCTATAGACACAAAAAAACCTCTGTTCCCAATGCCTCTCGTAAAAACGAGAGGCATTGGGAACAGAGGTTTACTAATTGTTGCTCACGCATCATATTAAAGATCAGCGAGCACTTGATACCAGACACCTTTTTTGGAATAAAGGTTTTCTCTAACCTCGGACCAGCCGCCTAAATAGGAAACGTCAAACAGATCATCCGGCACAACATAACGATCTTTGGTGTCCGCAGCTACCTTCTTGTCTACTGAGCGGAATCCATGCTCGACGAAGAGACGCTGCGCTTGCTCCGTTTGCAAATAGGCAATAAAGGCTTCGGCTACCTTGCGGACGCCATGCTTATCCGCATTTTTATCCACGATAGCTGCTGGATTCTCGATCAAAATCGTGCTTTTTGGAACGACGATGTCATAATTGACGCCCTTCTTAATTCGAGCGAGCAGCTCGTTCTCGTAAGTAACGATGACATCGCCAACGCCATATTCGAAAGCCGCCATCGATGCGCGTCCGCTCTTATCAAGCGACTCCACATTGGCATGGACTGCTTTTAGAAAACGTTTGGCATATTCGGCATCCTTCGTACCGGTCTTCTCTTCAGACTGCTTAAGGCCAGCGCCATATATGGCGTTAATGTCCCACTGCGCACCACCCGATGTTTTTGGATTCGGATACAGCACCTTCACGCTCTCGCGTGTTAAATCATCCCAATCCTTAATGCCGAGTGGATTGCCGGTACGGGTCCCTAATACAACAATGGAGTTCGTGATCATGCCGTTATTGTTCTGCGCCTTCCAGTCATGTGTAATGAAACCGGCACTGGCTATTTTGTCGAGGTCGCCTTCCATAGCAAGCACTGCGACGTCGGCTTCAAAACCTCCAGCTATCGATCGAGCCTGCGTTCCTGAAGCCTCATACGATTCCTGAAATACTACCTTCTGCCCCGTCTCCTGCAGCCAATATTTTTGGAATGCAGGCAGCAAATCCGCGAAAGCGTCCTTCACCACCGAATACGCACCGATTACAAGTGTAACATCGCCGTCCTGTACGGTAGACCCAGTCGCATTGCCGCTCGTCTGCTCATCTTTACCGCAGCCAGCCGATACGAGCAGCATAACCGCAGCAAGCAGCAGCACGAACATGCGCTGACTTGTTACCAGATTGATTTTCATATTCGCATACAACTCTTTCTTCATAGCATATTGGTTAAATATGAATAGGCATTGGGTCGACCTTCAATTTATTTTCCGCAATCCAGCTTTCGTTGTCATTGAACAAATAAGCACGATGCACGAGTACCCTTACCTGATCGCCAGGGTGCAGCACTTCTTTCTCAAGCGAACGGTACGTAATCAGCTTCGTATCGCCAACAAGCAGTTCAACCATCCACTCGCTGCCGCGGAAATGCAAATGCTTCACTTTACCGGCAAGCGTTGCGGAAGCCAGCTTGATTTCGCCCGGTTTGCCAATCTCAATGTATTCAGGTCTTATAAGTGCTTTTGTGCCAGGACGGCTTGCTGCATCCTCAAAACCTTTGAGCTCCGAGATATTGTCTACGATTGTAGATTCGCCAATAAAGCTCGCAACAAACGGTGTCTCTGGATTTTTGTAAATGTCCCATGGACTGCCCTTTTGCTCTAGCTTGCCCTTGCTTATAATCATAATCTCATCCGCTACTTCAATAGCTTCCTCTTGATCATGTGTAACAAAAATCGAAGTAATTCCGACACGCTCAATCATTTCCTTAAGCCATGTGCGAAGCTCAGTCCGAATCTTCGCATCGATAGCAGCAAATGGCTCATCGAGGAGCAGCAGCTGCGGCTCTGGCGCGAGCGCTCTAGCGAAGGCAACACGTTGGCGTTGTCCACCTGATAGCTGATGGGCGTAACGATGCTCGAAGCCTTTTAGACCAGTAAGTTCTACCAAGTACATCACTCGTTCGCGAATTTGCTCCTTCGACTGCTTCTTCACCTTTAAGCCAAACGCAATGTTGTCATACACGGTCATATGCTTGAACAAGGCATAGTTTTGGAACACGAAGCCAATGCCGCGTTCCTGCGGCGGCAGGTCATTCACACGTTTGCCGTGGAAAAAAATATCACCTGAGGAAGGAGACTCAAGCCCCGCTAGCATACGAAGTATGGACGTTTTACCACCGCCGCTCGGTCCGAGCAAGCCGATCAGATGACCTTTTTCGATTTCAAAGCTTACATCCTTCACTGCATGAAAATCGCCAAAGTTTTTATTTAAGTTCCGTACTTCAATATGCATGGCTTAATGCACTTCCTTTCGTTTTTTCGCCCATTCCATTAGCAGCAGCAGTCCGACTGAAAATGCCGCAAGAACTAGAGCCACGCCATTCGCGGCAACAACATTAAAGTTTTCAACATCTTGATAAACGAGCGTTGTGGCTGTTTGTGTTTTATTCATAATATTTCCGGAAACGACGAGCACAGCGCCGAATTCACCAAGTGATCGTGCTACAGTCAATACAACGCCGTAGATAACACCCCACCGGATCGATGGCCATGTTACCTTCCAGAACGTGTACCAGGAATATGCGCCAAGCGTAGATGCCGCTTCCTCCTGCTGTGCTCCAATCTCCTGCAGCACGGGCATAACCTCGCGTACCATAAGTGGGAACGTGACGAACAATGTCGCTAATATCATCCCTGGCAGCGCATATACGATTTTGAAACCTGCGTCCTCGAACAATGCGCCAATAATGGTATTAGGTCCCAAAATAAGAACGATCATCAAACCGCCTATAACCGGCGATACGGCAAAGGGCAAATCGACTAAGCTGTTCAGCAGCCGCTTCATCCGCTTTCCAATCCATTCGGCACGGACGAGATACATCGCAAGCATAATGCCAAACACCGTATTCAAGGCTGTAACGACAACAACGATAATTCCTGTCATCATAAGCGCATGCAGCGACTGCGGCCTTGTAATGCCTTCGATAAAGCCGCTCCAGCCATCTGCCCATGAACCTGTGAAAATTTTGATCAATGGCGCGATGAGCAGCAATCCAAAAATCATATAAGTTAATGTAATCCACAATCTTCTCATCATAGGTCACCCCTCCTGCCTTGAATGAGGTTGACCGTCCATAAAATGAGGAAGGACAATGTGAGCAGCAGCACTGATACAGCGGCAGCTCCCTGTGGATTACTGCTTTCAATTTCTCCGAAAATATATACGGATGCTATCAATGTCTTGCCTGGAATATTGCCTGCAACGAGCACGACTGCGCCAAATTCCGCTATTCCGCGAGAGAAAGCGAGCATCGCACCACTTAAAATTCCTGGCAGCATCGTAGGAAAAATAACACTAAAGAACGTTTTCGCGCGCGTAGCGCCTAACGTATATGCTGCTTCTTCCTCCGATTTATCCATCTCCTCAAGCAATGGCTGAATAGCACGAATGACAAAAGGAAACGTAACAAACAACATCGCGACAACAATTGCCGGTTCATGAAATACGATTTCGATGCCAATCTTCTGTGCCAAGCCGCCTACTAAACTATTTGGTCCAAGCAAGATCAGAATCATGAGTCCGCCTACTGCTGTAGGTAATGCAAACGGCAAATCAACTAGACTATTGAGCAAGCGACGTCCTGGAAAACGGTAGCGAATAAGCACCCATCCGATCATCGTCCCAAAAAAAATGTTGAGAACCGTTGCGATAACTGCTAATTTCACCGTAAGCAGCACCGCTTTCCAAGCCAGTGGATCGGATATACTATCCCAGAAAGGGGCCCATCCAAGCGAGAATGATTGCGTGTAAATGCCAACGATTGGTAAAACAATTAAGATGACAAAATAAAGCATTATGGTGCTTCGAAAACCAAAACTCCACCCTTTACCACGAAACAAAGCATTCACTGTGACTTTACCTCCAGACCATCGACTCGTGCCGTAGGTGTAACAAAACAACTAAGAACATAATTCCTATTAAAATACTAGGTATTGATAATGTAGCATCCAAACTGGGATTAAGTCAATAATAAATTTGGAAATTCTTATCGCTTTAATAGCTTTTTCTTATGCGTATTCATTATGTAGATATCCCCCTATACAAAAAAGAGGAGTATCAGCCTAAGCCGATACTCCTCTTCTTATTATTCACCTTCAATATAATAGACATTTTCACCTTCTGAGAGGATAGCTTGTCCTTGTGTCAGATCGGTTACCCAAGCAATAAAAGCATCTGCTTCAGGCTCTTCCGGCAAGCAGCGCACGATGACGCGATCTGTGAAATCCGTTCCGCCTACGCGTGTTCCCTTCGTATGCAGTACATTTTCCAGCTTGCCATACCATGTGTAGTCCACATCAACAAATACTTCGCGATGAAGCACATTGACGATTTCATCGGCTGCCTCGATGCCAGCAACCGCACCATCCGTGTAAGCTCTAACGAGTCCGCCTGCTCCGAGCATAATACCCCCAAAATATCGCGTCACGACGACGGCGACATTTTTAAGACCCTTATGCTTGATGACCTCGAGAATCGGTTTGCCCGCTGTACCGCTTGGCTCACCGTCATCCGATGCCTTTTGGAACTGGTCTCGCTCACCCACCATATAAGCCGAGCAGTTATGAGTCGCCTGCTTATGCAGCTGCTTGATCTCATTGATGAACGAAATAGCTTCCTCTTCGGATTCCACTGGCTTCGCGTACCCAATGAAACGGGACTTTTTAATTACGATCTCTGCGCTAGCCTGCCGCCTGACCGTTCTATACTTCTCAAGCATAGGCTATGACTCCCGTATACCGTTCAAGCCGGTTGATTACAGCCTTGCTTCCAGCTCGGCTTTTTCTTTCTCGAAGCCCGGTTTGCCGAGCAAAGCGAACATGTTCTTTTTATATGCTTCAACACCCGGTTGGTCAAATGGATTAACACCCATCAAGTAGCCGCTGATTCCGCATGCTTTTTCGAAGAAATAAACAAGGTATCCGAATGTGTAAGGCGTCATGTCTTTAATGTTGACGATAAAGTTCGGAACTTGTCCATCTGTATGAGCAAGAAGTGTTCCTTCAAAAGCTTTTTTGTTAACGAAGTCCATCGTTTTGCCAGTCAAGAAGTTCAGACCGTCAAGATCTGCTGCATCGTGTTCGATGGAGATGTGCTCAGCCACTTCTTGTACTTGAATGACCGTTTCAAAAATATTCCGGTTACCCTCTTGGATAAATTGTCCCATCGAGTGTAAGTCTGTCGAGAAATCTACAGCTGCCGGGAAAATACCTTTAAAGTCTTTGCCTTCGCTTTCGCCAAATAGCTGTTTCCACCACTCCGAAACGAAATGTAGGGAAGGCTCATAGTTCACGAGGATTTCCGTTGCTTTACCTTTGCGGTACAGCGCGTTGCGAGCTGCTGCGTATTGGTAAGCTTCGTTCTCAGCAAGATTAGGGTTGCTGTATTCTTTGGATGCGTCTGCTGCGCCTTGCATAATGGATTCGATATCAATTCCTGCAGCAGCAATTGGCAACAAACCTACCGCTGTAAGCACGGAGTAACGTCCGCCAACATCGTCAGGAATAATAAACGATTCATAACCTTCCTCGGAAGATAGCTTCTTGAGTGCACCCTTCTCGCTATCTGTCGTTGCGTAAATGCGTTTACGCGCTTCTTCTTTGCCGTATTGTTTCTCAAGCGCTGCACGGAATACGCGGAACGCGATCGCAGGTTCTGTAGTCGTGCCTGATTTCGAGATTACATTAATCGACCAATCGCGGCCCTCCACCAATTGAAGAAGGTGAGTCACGTAAGTTGAACTGATGTTATTGCCGGCAAACAAAACTTGCGGTGTTTTACGTTGTTCTTTTGGCAAAATATTATAGAACGAGTGCGATAGCGCTTCAATAGCCGCACGTGCACCGAGATAAGATCCGCCGATGCCGATAACGATGAGAACCTCGGAATCCGATTTGATCTTCTCAGCAGCCTTTTGAATGCGAGCGAACTCTTCTTTATCGTAGTTGGTTGGAAGGTCGATCCAGCCCAAGTAATCTGATCCTGTTCCCGTTCCGTTATGTAATTGCTCGTGCGCGAGGCGAACGGACTCTGTCAAATAATCGATTTCATGCTTGCCAATGAAAGTTAGAGCCTTGCTGTAGTCAAACTGAACTGTTTTACTCATGTAAATGTAAACCTCCTAAAAGATTTCTGAATTTGACCTTGATAATGCTTTTCAACTTAGCATCTACAATATCGGATTTACCTTATAAAAACAAGCAACAAACAATGAAAAGTTGATGAATAATCTGTATACTTAACTAAAAAACAGTTCAGAGCGGAGGAAATCTTCATGAAAAAGATCGGTTTTATCGGGTTAGGCGTAATGGGTCTCGGAATGGCGGCGAATTTATTGCGCAAAGGCTTCGAGGTAGCGGTGTACAACCGGACGCCCGGCAAGGCGGATGCTTTGCTGGCGCTTGGCGCAGCGGAGCTTGAATCGCCGGCAGCCGTTGCGAGAGCAGCGGATGTCGTCATCACAATGATCAGCAATGATGCATCCATTCGTGAAGTATACTGGGGGGAAAATGGTGTTTTCGCAGGCGCCCGCAGCGGCAGCACTCTGATTGACAGCAGCACGATTTCGCCCACTCTAGCTAAGGAGCTTGCTTCAGCTTCAGAAGCGCTTGGCGCTGTATTTCTCGATGCACCGGTAACAGGCAGCAAGCCTGCCGCCGAGGGCGGGACACTCGTATTTATGGTCGGCGGCAACAAAGACAGAATCATCGAAGTGGAAGATGTATTGCTCGCTATGGGCCGCAAAATTATACCAATGGGACAGAACGGCAGCGGCTCGATTGCTAAGCTCGCTCACAATACAATCGTCGGCATCAACGTTGTCGCCCTCTCCGAGGGCATGGCTATTGCAGCAAGCGGCGGCATCGACGGTAGCGCGTTTCTCGAGCTCGTACAATCCGGCGGGGCAGCGAGCAAAGCGGCAGAGATGAAGGGGCCAAAGCTGCTTGAAGGCGATTTTGACGTTCAGTTTTCACTGGAGCTTATGTTGAAGGATTTAAGGCTGTCATCGGTTCTATCTGACAGCTTGAACGTGCCTACACCGCTGCTAGAAGCATCCAAAAGTCTATTCCAGATCGGCGACTCAATGGGATTAGGCGCGCTTGATATGTCCAGCGTCGGACAAGCCTACGAGCAATGGATCGGCCGCAAGCTCAGCGGTAAAGCTTAGGGAGTTTCGCGAGACCTCTAAATAAATAAAAAGTTGCCCCTTAAGTAGATTTATCTACCGTCTGGACAACTCCTTATTGGGCCAACCAGACATTGCTGGTTGGCCTTCTTCAATTATAAACGCTTACCAAAGGCTCCTACTTAGCAGCTTCTTGTTTCTCGATGACATCGTCTTTCGTCTCTGCGACGAGCTCCTTGGCAGACGATTTGAACTCATGCAGCGTTCTTCCTACCGCCCTTCCCAGCTCTGGCAGCTTGGACGGTCCAAATATAATCAATACCACTACAAGAATCATAATAAGTCCCGGCAAACCAATACTCTGCAGCATGAACCATCATCTCCGCTTCTCCATTGTTTTTGTATTCGTCCTCTGCGCTTAGTCTTGATTGTGAGGAATCGGATAAGCGGCTACCGCTTCAATCTCAATTAGCCAATCCTTGTTGACAAGGCCTGACACACCCACTGTGGAACGAGCCGGTTTGGTCGGATTCTCCTTCGTGTTGAAGAACTTCGCATAGGCATTGAACCAGCCTTGATAATCAAATTCACTTTTTTTGGCTGCGTCAGGCGTTACATATACCCTGAGATAAATAACGTCCTTCAAGCTCAGCCCTTGCTCTTTAAGCTGCTTCTCGATGTTCAGAAGAATGCCTTCCCCTTGTTTCTCCGTATCGCCGTATCGCTCATACACCGTCTTGCCATCCTTGTTCAGCAGCGGCGGGACGGTGCCGCTCGTTGAGAACGTTGCTGCTCCTGCCGGCAGTGCCACCGCGCTTGCTATAGACGAGCTCGGGCTGCCATAAAATTCAGGCTCGTTTACCGGCGTTAATGGTACTTTATTAGGGGTTAGCGCACTGGCATAGACAGTCGCTCCTAGGAAGCATGACAATAGGGCCGCTCCGATTACGATTTTCATATTGCGCTTCGGCTTTATTTTTATAACCATAATTAGCAATCCTCCTAAAGTTTCATAATATCCACCTGCCTACTCCTTCACGACGCGCTGATGAATATCGGTTACGACTGCCCGGGCCGACTCTATGCCGCCTGCCATCCAGGCCGTAATATAGCTGATATGCTCGCCCGCAAGATAAACTCTGCGGTCCGGCTTGCATAACGTCGGATATACCGTGCTGCGCTGGTCTCCAGTGTAAGAAACCCAGCCGCCTAGATTATACTTAATGCGCTTCCAGTCAACGGAGAATGAAGTTTCGAACTCTTTGTGATATTGCGGATGAATTTTTGCGCCCTGCTGCAGCGCATGAGCCTCCCGCTGCAAATAAGACATCTCGCCAAGCTTGTCTGCGCTTCCGCCGAAAGCATAGTAGCCAAGAAGCAGCCCTTTCTTTTGCATATAGCCTGTCGGCGGATAATAAATTGATGATATATCCATGTTGGTCAGCGTATTGCCGCCGTAGATTTGCTCATCCTCTTCCCAGAATCGGCGCTTGAATTGCAAACCGATCTTGCCTGCAGACGCGTACCCTATACTATCAATCGCTTTCTTCATCTCCGGAGAGAAATCAGCTTTGACCGATTTCAGAACGGATAAAGGAATCGTGCAAATACAATACTCGCCTTCGATCTTGCGCTCCTCGCCCGAAGCAAGATCCTTATAAAGGACGGTAACGCCATTGTCGCTCTGCTTGATCTCAATAACCTCAGAATGGAATTTAATTTTGCCCTTCAGCCGTTTCTCGAACGCATTAGAGATCGCATCCATGCCGCCTATTGGATGGAACATCATCATTTGCTGATCGTAGCCGTATTCGCTGCTGAAGTAATTGCCGAAGCCTGAATTCAAAATTGCTTTCATGCTGAACGGGTCTCTAATGACACCTGCATCAAGCCTTGCACCAGGCTCGTCCTTATAACCCCCGCGAGAGGAGGCCTTGTAAAATAAATCGGCATCCAAGCCGCCTTCCGAACGAAGGTAAGCAACCAGCTTCTCCTTCTCCTCGGCAGTGATCGGCAGATCCAACGCGTTCTGGTTAACCGCCTTAGCCATCAATTCACTAACATAACCGCGAACATCCGCTTTCGCTTCGCGCTTTCTGATTTTCTTGCCAGACAACTCGCCGACTTCCTCGTTATAGTAATAAGCGTGATCATTCACATTGTTGAACGGTTCAATGGGAATGCCGAACTTCCGGATGTACTCCATCGTGACATGGAACTGCGGAATACGCATAGGGCCGCCGTTCAAATATAAGCCGTCCGCGAAGCGCGCGACTTGCTTTGAAGCCCCGATCTCTGCGACTGTTGTGCCGCGACGTACCGACCAGATCCGCCCTCCCGAGCGGGCACGCGCCTCCAAAATCGTACAATCGTAGCCAGCTTGCCCAAGCTCGTAAGCGGCGGTCATCCCCGCGATGCCGGCACCTAAAATAATAATTTTCTTGCCGCCTTTTTTGCTCATCGACAGCTCGTTCCCATCCGGCGGTTCGAAGTCTGCTGCCTTCAACGTCTCCGGTGACAGCAGCCCAAGTGTACCCATTACGCTAAACACGGCTGCTCCCCCACCCAGCTTCCCCACTGTACTCAGAAACTGCCGCCTGGACATCTCGCTTGGCGTTTTCGTCGACTCCATTCCGCTCACTCCATTCGTCGGCTTTGTATGTATCACACCGAAAAGATATCATGGACGGCAGAATAAACTCTATTGTTGTGTTAGGAAAACTAACATAAATATTCTTTATATCTTCCTAGTTATCAATAAAAAAATCATTTATAGTTATATTTCCCTATATGAAATTAGGGTATTATTTACACATTACTAATTCTTAGTCCATCAAGACCATTGTAATCTTATAAGCAGCCTGCTAAAATCTCCATCAAGATCGACATTACGTCAGAAAATCTAACTTAAACCTATCATTAACGCAACAAAAAGCATTCACCTATTCCCATTTGTTCTAGGAGGCGAAGCAATGAGCAGTAAAGTGATTAGAATTGGAACCGTTTGTGAACTAACTGGATTAACGGAGAGACAAATTCGTTATTACGAGGAGAAGCAGCTTATCTTCCCCCACAGGACGCGGGGCGGAGCTAGGACGTTCTCTTTCGAGGATGTGGACATTCTTAAGGAAATTCATTTGAAGATGCAAGATGGCTTTCATACATTCGAGCTCCGCAAGACGTTCTCTCGTCATCAAGTGCGTTCTTAATACTCGGAAAGGACGTGTTTCTTAATGAGCCAACGAAATATCATGTCGTTATTGGAGCATATCGTCGAGCTTCGCAGGCTGCTGATTTGGATTATGGCTGTATTTGCCGCATTCACAGCAGTTGGCCTTGCGGTATCGCCCATTATACTCGATTATATCAAAAGCACCCCGCCGGCCTCGGCGCTCGAATGGAATGTTTTTTCCCCCTTCGACGGAATTCAAATGTATATGAGTATAGCGCTAGCATTTGCAATTACCGTCTCTTTGCCCATTACGCTATATTTGATCTGGGGCTTCGTCAAGAAGGGACTGCATCCCCATGAGCGCAGCGCCGCACTCCGTTACATCCCTTACAGCGTAATCTGTCTGCTTCTTGGACTCAGCTTTGGGTATTATGTCGTGCTGCCAATGAGCTTCTCTTTCATCACTGACATATCCGAAAAGCTGAATCTTGTCGAAACCTACGGTGTTACCCAGTACTTCAGCTTCATGATTAATATCGTCCTGCCAATCGCCGTCGCTTTCGAGCTTCCGATTATCGTCATGTTCCTGACCAAAATTGGCTTATTAACGCCTGATCGGCTTAAAAAATCGCGACGATATGCTTATCTCGTCCTAGTCATCGTAGCCAACGTCATCTCGCCGCCGGATTTTGTATCCGCCTTTATCATCTTGATCCCGCTTGTAGCGCTCTATGAGATCAGCGTATTTCTATCACGGTCTGTGCACCGCAAGAGGCTTGAACTTATCGCGGGCACGACCGCTTAACGGTAATAGATAGACAAGGCCGCCGAGATGTTCTCGGCGGCCTTGTCTGTTTTCTCAATAATACGGTGAAATCATTAGATAAACGACTACACCCGTAAAGCTGACATATAACCAGATTGGCATCGTCCATCTCGCGATTTTACGGTGCTTGTCCACCTTCATTTGTAGGCCGCGAACAGCAGACAGCAAGGCAAGCGGCACGACTACGATAGCGAGCAGAATATGTGTGAGCAGGATGAAGAAATAGATCGAGCGCAGCGCGCCCTCACCGCCGTACTTCGTTGATTCCGTCAAGTAATGATAGGTGACGTAGGAAACAAGAAACAACGTCGTTGATGTAAAAGCAGCCGCGATGAATGTGCGGTGAAGACGAACATTCTTCTTCATAATCGCAACTAATGCAACAAACAGCGCAATAAAGGTAAAGCAATTAAATACCGCATTAAGCAGTGGCAATATCGTAACATCGAATCCTATTTCCCCGTCATACGCCGGCAAAAAGAACAGAACCGTTATGATCGCTACCAAGATCAATGACAAAATCGCTATCAGTGGCCCAACGTTTTTTTCCTTCAAAAACATAACCTCCTAAGTAAGCGCCAAAACTTAAGTGATATGCGCTTCTTTCTCTATTAACCTTATCCGATTTGCATACTCCAAATCAATTTGATTTAACGTTCAGATGTCACGAAAAATCGAATTTTGCCAATCCATTGCATGCAAAAAACCACCGCAGGAAAAACATGTAGTTTTTCCTGCGGCGGTATTTTTAAAAAAGCTGCTTCCTAAAATACTTTAATTATCTCGAACCGCTGCGGGTCGCTTCCCTTGCGCGGGTCATGCTCCGCCTCATCCGTAATATGAACGGACGCAGCTTCTCGATTTCCACCCGTGCCAAAGCCTGCGCTCAGCACTTTCCCGTTAGTACGATTACGAATAATCAACTTGCCTTCGGCATCCGCATTTTCGAGCGACCACTCTATGCAGCTCGGCGTTCCTTGCTGCTCCAGCCGTACTTGCCCATCACCTAGAAGCTCCCCATTTGGATGTTTTGGTACAGCTAGGCACCGACCATCCGCTTTGCTTCTTAGCCGAACATAGTTTGCTTCCACGCTTTGCTCCAAGGTCCATTTCTGCTCCTCGGCCAAGTAAGCGAGTACGCTAGCGTTCACTGCTGCATCCTCGCCAGCTGCTTGATCGACTGTCAAATACCGCTCGCTTCCACAGCTTTTGATGCGAAACAAGCCGCTCTCCTGCACCTTTGTATCGAACAAACCATTACGGAGATCTAATGTTAAGCGGTCAGCCCATTCCAGCTTCAACTCCTTGTCAGAAGGAAAGCTAAGCGGCAAAAACACGTAAGACGATTGATGGTAGCTTGATGGATCCCAGCGATCCCCTACATATAAATAGTCCGTCCCTCTTTTTGTTTGCAATGGCATGATGAATGCCGGCTGCGAATCGTATGTTGTAGAATTTCCGAATGGCAATAACTGCGACCATCTTCCCGTCAGACTATCGGAGTACGCGTAGGCTCCCTGATTCGGGAGCCAGCCCGTACAAGCAGATGTAACAAGGAAATATACGCCGCTGCGTTTCATAACTGCGGGTGCTTCCCGGTATTGCCCAGGCCACATCGTCTTCACGAGCTCGTCGATGCTTAAATAATCATTCGACAGACGATAGACGAGCAGGTCGGCATTATCCCTGGCAGCTGAAATAAAATAAGCGGTACCGTCATCATCCTGGAAAACGGTGCAATCCCTCGACATATGTCCGATTGGATTAAAGCTGCCATGATAAACGTACTCGCCGTCTATCGTATCGGACGTAGCAACCGCGCAGCGGGCATCGCAATAGTTGCGGCCATTTTCCCAGTGCATCCACATGACATATTTGCTTGTTCGCTCATTGTACAGCACCTTCGGACGCTCAATAACGGCTCCTTGTCCATAACCTATGTCAGCCATCTCAGGCGGACATAGCACAAGCGAAGTCCGGTAATATACTGGCTGTACCTTCGAATCCAGCGTCAGCACCGCGCCCCTGTTCTCCCATGTACATAAATCGCTTGAGCGATAACAGGATACCTTTCTGCCCTCTGTCCGATCTTCACCAAACCAGTAAAAATAACCGTCCTGCTGAAGTATCCAACCGCCATGTGCCCTTATCGGCTCTCCATTTGTATCCTTCCACGCAGCTCCGTTATAAATCGTTGCCTCATTTTCCATCTCATTCATCCTCTCCCGGTTAAATGGAATGCTTATCTCTATATTCTTGGGGGGTCATCCCGTATACCTTCTTGAACAGCTTAATGAAATACGGTGCGTTCTGATAACTGAATTTATTGCCGATTTCGTATATTTTAAGATTTGAGGATTTCAGCAAATAAGCCGATTTCTCCATTCGAATGCGAAGCATGTAGTCGGTCAAGCCTTCGCCCGTTACCGCTTTGTACATTTGCGATACGTAAACGGGGTGCAGATGGACGCGATCCGCTATCATTTGCAGCGAAATCGGTTTGTCCAAATGCTCCTCGATAAATCGCTGCACCTTGTTAATCAGCTTGGAATGGCCATCGGCAGCCTCACGTTCAAGAGACGAGCGCATGCGTGCCGCCAAGCGAACCAGACCGTCCCGAAGCTGCCCGTACGTCTCGAACGATTCGAAGGTTAACGTCGCCCGCTCGCTGGGCTCTAAAAAATCAAATAACCCAAATCCGCTTTTATGTGCAATAAAGGTTAACGCCCCCGTCACAGCGCAAAACGTCTCGAAGGCATGCTCGGCTGAATCGCCAAACTCCGTCTCAAGCTCCTTAAAAATAAGAGCGAGCTTTTCTTCGAACGCATCCCAGCGCCCTCCCTCCAGCATATCTTGAAGCGTTGGCGGCTCATAGAGTTGTCTGAGCGTTTGCACGGCCGATTTCTCTTGATGTTCTCCGAGCGATAGCAGATAACCCTTGCCCCTCCCGATATGCTTGCGGAACGCCGCGAGCGCCCTGCTATAGGAAACAGCCAAATGTTCGGGAAATGCGCCTTCCTCGCCGATTACGATCGAGACCGCACCCTTCAAATAGTTTTCGACCTGCCGCTGAATCAGCTCGCCAAGACGCTCAAGCTGTTCTCTCGCATCGGTTCGATTCATGCGTTGCAGCTTTGTTTGCTCTCTTTTTACGGCAAAAGCTAAATAGCCGTGTGCTTCCTTGCACATCCACACTTGGCAGCTCTCGCGCAGCACTTCCTCGGCAACGTTGCTGACAGCATATTCAAGGAGCGTCCGATCCTTGTAATCATAATGAACGAACGGTTCCTCCAGCCTTATGAGAAATAAAGCGACTGCATCGTTTTTGGAGAAAGGAAGCATGAACTGAGAGAGCTTGTCTTTTAATACATCCGGCTGAACCGTATGCCCTTGCAGCAGCTCTAGCAGCAAATCTCTTCGCAGCAGAGGAAGGTTTTCCCGCATGGTCTTTAGCGTATTGTCGCGGGAGACGAGCTCCTCCCACTCTTTTCGAACGGTATCCAGCGCCTTATGAACCGCTTGAATCAAATCTTCGTCATTTACCGGTTTAAGCAGGTAGTCGGATGCGCCGCCAGTAATTGCGCGCTTGGCATACTCAAACTCAGCATGGCCTGTCAATAAGATGCACTGCGTAGAAGGTGACGCTTCATGAACCTTGTCCATCAGCTCTAGTCCGGAAATACCCGGCATGCGGATATCCGTTATTACAAGATCGACTGGATGCTTTCTCATAATGGCAAGCGCATCCGTTACGGAAAACGCCTTGTGCACCATGCCTATTTTCAGATCATCGCATGGCAGCGTAGCAGCAACTCCTTCAACGACCGATCTTTCATCATCCACGATCAATATTTCGTACATGCTCATCCTCCTCCTTCCACCGCACAATTACTCTCAAGCCGCCTGCTGGAGAATGCTCAAGCGCAAGTCCCGAGCTTCCTCCGTATTTATGGACAAGCCGTTGATGGATGTTGCGCATGCCGCAGCTTCCGTTCACCTCGCCTGCTATCCGTATCGTTTCTCTCAGATTGACGAGCTCCTGCTCGCTCATGCCAATCCCGTCATCGTCAACCATAATGGCATAACCGTCTGTTGATGACATGCCTTTAATGGTAATTACCCCGGCATCCTCCTTCTGCTCAATGCCATGAATGATCGCATTTTCGACGATTGGCTGAAGTAGCAATCGCGGCAGCGCAAGCTCATCCATAGACTGCGGAATGTTGATATCGAACTGAATTCGGTTCATACGCATGTTTTGAATCGATAAGTAATTGTAGATTAGCTTCATTTCATCCTTGACGGTCGTATCCTGCTGATCCACATGCGTCGTATAACGGTAATACTCGCCCAGTTTAACCGCCATCGCCATGACGGCCTCATGCTCGCCGAGCCTCGTCATATTTTTCATAAAAAATAAGCAGTTGTACAAGAAATGAGGATTAATTTGCGATTGAAGCTGCTTTAGCGTTGCTTCTCTGGACCGCAGCTTTTCCTCGAATACACGATCGATAAGATCTTGAATCTGCTCACTCATCAAATTAAATTGGTCAAATAAATAACCGAATTCGTCCCGCTTGCCGCTGTCGACACGAACGGTATAGTCGCCCATTCGCAACTTTCTGGCAGCTAAGAACAGCTCGCGAATAGGTACCTGGACATTTTTGTAGAGCAGGAATGCAGCCAATACGCTAATGATGGCAATTACGCTCATCGATAGCCAAAACCAATTGCGGCTGGACGTGATCGGATACAAAATACTTTCCAGCGGCACATATTCCACCAAGTACCAACCGATCGTATCCGATTTGATAAAAGTGACCATATAACTTTCATCCTGAAGCGATGTAATAAACGTTCCTTGCTCCTGTGTCAGGCCGCTGTTCTTCGCAAATAAAGGAATAAGTTCCTTGATCCGGTCCATATTCGCTGTACGCGTCACGATTGGAGCAAAATCCGGATGAAACAGAAACGGATCGCCCGAGCTGTCTGACTTAAAAGAGGTCAGCATATCTCCGATATCCTTTACGTCTACGCGAATTTCGCCAATTAGACCAGCATCCTTCGGATGATCATAAGCCGATAACGGTTCGACCGTCCGAAATACGAACGAATCGGGAACACGCGAGTTCGTCATAGGCTCAAATTTCCATATAAAAGGATCGACAGGCTTATTAGCGATCTCATCACGAAAAAGCTTTTTAAACGTAATCGATCCATGAGTGCTGACGACCTGATCCGATAAAGGAGCATAGAGCGTGTACGCATGCGACCATCCGCCTGTCTTGCCTCGCCGCTCCAATTCCTCCTGCAGCTCCAGCTTTAACTGGAAGGAGGCATATTCACTAGACTTCGGATCAAGCGCGATAAAAGATTTTACTCTCGGCTCGATACCTAGGTTGTTGACCGAGTTCATAAACTTATCGAATTCATCATCGATCTGCTGGACGAGGAAGGAGAGCTTGTTGCGGTTATTTTGCTGAATTTCTTCCTGTACGACCTTAACGCTGACTTGATTGGAATAGGTATAAAGCGCCACGAATGAAAGGAGCAGCAGTCCCATAATGGCCAATATTTTTTTGAAAATATTCGATTTTTCCACTAGGTATACAGCCCTCTCTGACAAGGAAAAGCACCGATTCCCCTTTAGGAGGAACGGGTGCCAGCCTTGAACCCGATGTCACTTTTTAATTGGATTTAACTGAATCGTACCATTCATTAATTTCATCTGTAATCGTATCACCGCCGGACGATTTCCACTGCGTCACGAACGTGTCGAACGCATCAATTGGACTTTCGCCGTAAATGATCTTGTTGAACGTTTCCTTCTCGCTCTTGTTCAGGAAATCCCAACGCTTCTTATATGTTTTCGTAGGGGAACCATTGTATAAATTCGGCATCGCATATTCAATTTGACCGAAGTTAACAGCGCCGGCATGAATGTTTTTATCCAAATCCATTGACGATTTTTTCTCGAACGCGGTAGTCGGTTCCTTGCCGCCATCTAGATCGCTCATCGTCTTCATAACTAGCGACGGTATGCGAGCGCCATCGAACAGCAGCGTATACTTGCCGAGGTTCATCATTGGCTTATCTGCAGGGAATAACGCGGAATCCCACGTAGGCTGACCATCTTTAATCAAGTAATCATAACCCTCTTCAAAGCCGTATTCAAGCGGGCTTCCAGCTTGTGGATCGCCTTGATTTTCATAAAGGTAATTGGCATAAAGGAAGAACGCTTCCGGGTGCTCGAAATTTTTGTTGATCAAAATAACTCCGTTGCTCACGCCCGATTGGCTGCGGCCGATCTGTCCGTCAGGTCCCGCCGGCAGCGGATAAGCGCTGTAGTCCGCGTTTTTGTCCACTTCCTTAACTGCAGGAAGCGGCCAGCCTCCAGCCCAGTATGGCGCGGCTACGATACCTGCTTTGGCTGAGGAGAACAATTCCGCTGCTTTGCCCTCATCATGCAGTCCAGCTTCCTTATGAATATAGCCCTTCGCCATCCAATCCTTCAGCTTGCCCAGCACCGTCTTCACAGCTGGTTGAATCGAGCCATAAGCCAGCTTGCCCTCGCTGTCGGCATTCCATTGTCCCGGCATTACGCCATAGGCGCCGAATATGAAATCCGCATCCGCAAGTCCCCATGTGTTCATTCCGTTTTTCAAGCCAACCGCGAGTCCTACTGTATCCTTCTTGCCGTTGCCGTCAGGATCTTGATTCGCGAAAACGTCCATCATCTTCTCCATATCGTCGATCGTAGCAGGCGGCTGCAAATTAAATTTTTTCATCCAGTCGTCTCGGATCCAAAGGACCGTATCGTTGTTGTTAGCGTAGTCTAAAATAGGAATCGCGTATTTCTTGCCGTCGCGAACGTTAGGATTCCAGACGCTCTCATCCTCGGCCATCGCCGCCTTATAGCGCTCGCTAGCGTACTTTTCAAACAAATCGCCAACCTCTACAAATTTACCCGAGTCGATCAACGCATCGACGACATCCTGCGAACCGCGATATTGAACGACATCCGGCAGATCTTCGTTCGCTGAGAGCAGCAGTCTGATTTTCGTATCGATCGAGCTGCTGTCAGCCGTCCATACGTAATTCAGATCGATATTAAACGCATCTTTTGCCCATTTTACATGAGGATTATTGTTAATGTCCTCTCCATCGCGAAACTTAACGTCGGTCGTCATTTGACGAACGATATCCATTTTGACCGGCTCGCTGAATTTCCCTGTATCAAGAACGTTCTCTACAGCGGCCTGCTTCTCGGGATCGGCAGTCGCTTCACCAGCATTGCCTCCGTTTCCATTTGAGCTTGCACAAGCGCCTAACAGACCCGTGCAGATGACGAGCGACGTCATTAAACTAGTCCATTTGATCCATCGTTTATCCAAAATGAGCTCCCCCTTAGCGTTCTTCTATTGGTTTAAACCATTATTCCTTCACAGAGCCAAGCACGATCCCCTTGACGAAAAACTTTTGCAAAAATGGATAGACTGCAATAATCGGCAGCGTTGCAATAAAGATTTGCGCCGTCTTGACCGTCCGGTTAGAAAGCTCCTTCATTTCTTCCGCATTGACGTTCATGCTGCTAAGATCCCGCTGCACGACAAGCGTTTGCAGCAAAGTCGACATCGGATACTTGTCCGTTTGCGTCATATAAATGAGTCCGTCAAACCAAGCGTTCCAGTGTCCAACCATCGTAAATAACGAAATCGTGGCAAGCGAGGGCAGCGAGATCGGCAAGTAAATTTTCCACAATGCCCGGAAATGTCCCGCACCATCGATGAATGCGGCTTCCTCCAGCGCCTTCGGCACCGAGGTCCGAAAAAAATTCATCAACAAGATCGTATTATACACGCTAACCGCCCCCGGCAGCACGAGCGCCCAGATCGAATTCAGCAAGCCAAGCTTCTGAACGACCATATATCCGGGAATGAGACCGCCGCTGAACAGCATAGTGAACACAAAGAACCAAGCATACATATTGCGTCCTTTAAACTCATTGGTTTCCTTGGACAGCGAATAGCCGATCAATATGGACAAGCCCACAGCTATAGATGTGCCGATCACGGTTCGTAAAATGGAATTGATGAACGAGCCTACGAAATTCCCATTGGTTAAAGTCACCTTATAAGCTTCAAGTGAAAAACCAATTGGCCACAGTTTCACGATGTTCGCATCCGCAGCCGCCGATGAGCTGAACGACACCGCAAGCACGTGAAGAAGAGGAGCGATACATAAGAAGGACAGAAGGGCTAGAAACACTCCGTTTCCTACTGAGAAAATGCGATAAGTTAACGATTGATGATGCATCTGACTCCCCCCTTTTTAGAAGATGCGGTAGTTGGCCAGCTTATAAGCGAGCCGGTATGAGATTACGATCAGAACAAAGCTGACAAGTGATTTGAATACGCCAACTGCGGTTCCAAAGCCAAAATCACCGCCAATTAGCCCTACGCGATACACATAAGTGTCGATGATATCGCCTTTTTCATAGACAAGCGGATTGTACAGGTTAAAGATTTGATCAAAGCCTGCGTTTAAAATATTTCCGAGAGACAACGTCGCGACTACGATCGTAATCGGGATAAGCGACGGAATCGTAATCTTCAAGGTCTGCTGCCAACGATTGGCTCCATCGATAAGCGCAGCCTCGTAAAAATCAGGATTGATGCCGGAGAGCGCTGCCAAAAAGATGATCGTGGAGAAGCCGAAGTCCTTCCATACATCACTGACGATGACCGTAAATCGGAACCAATCGCCATTGCCGAGAAAAAAGATCGGCTCAATCCCAAACCAGCCAAGCGCCTGATTAACAAGTCCGCCGTCGGTCGACAGCATGTCCAGCAAAATGCCCCCGAGAATAACCCAAGATAAAAAATGGGGCAAGTACACGAAAGTTTGCACAAATCGCTTGAACACCATTTTCCGCACCTCATTAAGCAGAAGCGCAAATATTAACGGCACAATGAGGTGAGCGACAATTTTAATGACTGCAATGAGCAAGGTGTTCCAAATCACTTGTCTGGCGTCCGGGTATTCGAACATGAGCTTAAAGTTTTCAAACCCAATCCAGTCGGATCGGAAGAACCCAAGCTGCGGCTGAAAGTCCTGAAAGGCCATAACAAGGCCCAGCATCGGCAAATACGAGAATATTAGGACGAGCACAATGCCTGGAACCAGCATGACATGCAGCGGCCAGGTTAGCTTGAAATTCCACCTCCGTGCAATCTGTTGTTTCAATAGGTTCTCCCCCTTCCACCCTTTTCGTTCTGTTTATGTTAGCGATTACAAAACTAATTGTAGCGGTTCGGAGTCAGGTCCTTATATAACAATGTTTTAAGATTGGTAGCACGATATTAGGGGATTGTGAATAGGCAAGCAAAAACGCCTTCGGCGTCCTCTGGACGCTGAAGCAGCTTTGACGGAGAAATATAAGCCCTTTATAAGCTAACAAACTTATAAATTCTTATATTTCAAAAAAAAGAGGCCCCCCGCAGGCGAATGTTCGCCGGTGCAGGAGAGGCCTCCTTTTAACGATCAAAGAAAATATTATTCGTAGATGTACGAGCAGCAATAATCCGAAACTTCAGCAACCTGAAGCTTGAATTTTGTGTTCGCAGGGACAGTGAATTCGCCTTCGCCTTGAATGTGAATCCACTCCGACTCGCCAGGGAGCAGCACTTTCAAATCGCCAGCCAAAATCTCCATGATTTCAACGCAGTCCGTTCCAAACTCGTAGTCGCCCGGCAGCATGATGCCGAGTGTTTTTTTGGTGCCGTCAGCGAACAATACAGCTCGGCTTGTTACTTTACCGTCGAAGTATACATTAGCTTTCTTGACGATCGATACATTATCGAATTGAGACATCGTAGACGTAATCTCCCTTATATATCGGATGCTAAAGCTTTGAAGATCTGTTGAACCAGCTATTACAGCAATGCTTTCACTTTGCTAACAACGTTTTCGACCGTAAAGCCATACTCTTTGATTACGCGATCGCCAGGTGCGGATGCGCCGAAACGGTCGATAGCAAGAATATCGCCTTGATCTCCTGTGTAACGCTCCCAGCCAAATGGATGAGCCATTTCGATGGCAAGACGGGCTTTAACTTCAGGAAGAATGACGGAATTTTTGTATTCCTTCGATTGTTTCTCGAACAAATCCCAGCTCGGCATGCTGACAACACGAACTTGAATCCCCTCTTCTGCCAAAGCTTTTTGAGCTGCAACAGCGAGTTGAACCTCGGAGCCTGTTGCAAGGATTTGTGCTTGCGGCTTGCCATTTGCTGCATCAGATACAACGTATGCGCCGCGGCGCAGGTTTTCGTGAACATCGTTCACTGTGCCTTCAAGAATCGGCAGGTTTTGGCGAGTAAGCACAAGTGCTACCGGGTTGCCTGTGTTCTCAACTGCATAAGCCCAAGCAGCAGAAGTCTCGTTGCCATCAGCCGGACGAATAACAGTCAGATCAGGAATGATGCGGATCGAAGCAAGCTGCTCGATCGGCTCATGCGTAGGGCCGTCTTCGCCAACTGCGATGCTGTCATGCGTCAATACATAAACGACAGGAAGCTTCATCAATGCAGCAAGACGAACAGCAGGACGAAGGTAATCCGTGAATACGAAGAATGTACCGCCGAATACTTTCAAACCGCTGTGAAGAGCAATACCGTTCATTGCAGCAGCCATACCGAATTCACGTACACCGTAATAAAGGTTGCGGCCATCGTAGCTGCCTGGTTTGAATTGCGTCAAACCTTTTAGGTGAGTCATTGTCGAGCTCTCAAGGTCAGCAGATCCGCCGAAAATAGTCGGTACGTTTTTTGCAAGGCCGTTAAGTGCGTTTCCAGAAGCTACGCGAGTTGAAACTGCGTTGTCTGCAGTTGTATATGCAGGAAGGTCAGCATCCCAGCCCTCAGGCATTACGCCAGAGATTGCTAGCTCAAACTGAGCTGCAAGCTCAGGGAAAGCTTCTTTATAAGCTGCGAAGTTAGCATCCCACTGTGCGTTTGCTTGCTCGCCGCTGCTTTTCACATCTGCAAAGTGAGCGCGAACTTCGTCAGGCACATGGAATTGAAGCTCTTCAGACCAACCATAAGCTTGTTTAGTCAATTTTGTTTCATCAGCGCCAAGCGGTGATCCGTGAGGACCAGCATGTCCGCCTTTGCCGCCCTTATTCGGGCTGCCGTAGCCGATTACTGTTTTTACTTCGATCAAAGTCGGTTTGGATAGATCCGCTTGCGCCTCAGCAACTGCTTTGGACAGGGCATCTAGGTCGTTTCCGTCTTCTACGCGAAGCACTTGCCAGCCGTAGCCTTCAAAACGTTTTTGAACGCTCTCGGAATACGAAAGACTCAGTTCGCCATCAAGCGAGATATCGTTGGAATCATATAGAACGACCAATTTGCCAAGCTGCAAGTGACCTGCGAAGGATGCAGCCTCGTGTGAGACGCCTTCCATCAAATCGCCGTCGCCACAAATGGAGTATGTGAAGTGGTTAATAAGCTCGTGGCCTTCTTTATTGTAAGTAGCGCCCAGTTGTGCTTCCGCAATTGCCATACCAACCGCCATTGCAATCCCTTGTCCAAGTGGACCCGTTGTTGCATCAACGCCGGCAGTGTGGCCAAACTCAGGGTGTCCTGGTGTTAGGGAGCCCCATTGACGGAAGTTTTTCAATTCTTCCATCGGCAAATCATAACCAGAAAGGTGAAGTAGGCTGTAAAGCAGCATAGAGCCATGACCCGCAGACAAAACAAAACGATCGCGGTTTACCCAAGTAGGGTTCGATGGATTATGCTTCATATTTTTAGCAAATAATTGATAGCCCATTGGAGCAGCGCCCATTGGCATACCAGGGTGACCTGATTTTGCTTTCTCGATGGAATCGATCGCAAGTGTACGGATCGTATCGATAGAAAGCTGTTCAACCGATTTTTGTGTAACAGACATTACAATTTCCTCCTATAGTCTAAGCTTGTCTAATTTCGTTTCGTTGTATGGTTTCTAAAAATAACGATACAGCGTCATACCAGTACGCAATAACTTTGAATATTGTATCACTCTGCATGTTTGTTTTCCATCAATAAAATGGATTTATCGCATAAAAATACAGTTAGTTGAATACAACGGTTTTATTATTATGCACGATTACACGATCTTCAATATGCCATTTCACAGCTCTTGCAAGTACGACCCGTTCAATGGTCCGGCCTATTCTTTTCAAATCATCGACGTTATCACGATGGCTGACGCGTTGAACGTCCTGCTCGATAATTGGCCCACCGTCTAACTCTTCAGTCACATAATGCGCTGTTGCTCCGATAATTTTCACGCCGCGTGTATAAGCCTGTGCATACGGTTTGCCGCCAACGAAGGCTGGAAGAAACGAGTGGTGAATATTAATGATCCGATTTGGAAATTGTTCGATAAACTTTGGCGAAATGATTTGCATATAACGTGCCAATACAATGATATCCGCTTTATCTGCAACAACTTCCATCTGCTTGCGCTCGGCTTCTGCTTTTGTAGTCGCAGTCACTGGGATATGGTGATAAGGTATGCCAAAGGATTCTACCAGTTCGCGCATATCAGGGTGATTGCTTATTACCATCGAAATATCAGCATCAAGGTCCCCTGCCTTCCACTGCCAAAGCAGCTCAAGCAAACAATGATCCTCTTTAGAAACAAATACTGCAAGACGTTTCTTGCGGCTGGCACGGAATGTATGCCATTTCATGTCAAATCGATCCGCTACTCTGGTGAAGTCCTCCATGAGAACTGGAAGCTCCTTGTCCAGATCAATCAGATCAAATTCAAAACGGATGAAAAACATACCGCCTTCCGGGTCCATCGTGTATTGATCTGATTGTACAATGTTAGCCCCGTGCTCATATAAGAAATGAGATACAGCAGCTACGATGCCCGGACGGTCCGGACATGAAATAAGCATGCGCGCACGCCCGCTCTTTCCACCTGCTTCAATGGTAATTTCAGATGGGGTGGATTGTGATGACATGGACTTCAAACTTCCTTTCGCAATGATATATGAAATAATCGTTAGCTAATATTAAAGTCTAGCAAGCAGCTCTTTGCCGCCAAACCAAGCTATAATGCGCTGATTGATTTGTTCTTCTGTTAGACCAGTCGGCAATGCTTCGCCTGCCATTACAAGATCGTACAGACGCTCCATTGGCTCGCGCGGGTCTGCTTTTTTTGCTTTCGCATCATTTTTAAGCAAATCCCAAGTAGAGAGTACAAAACCTCTGGAATCAATCTCTTGCTTGCCGAAGAAATGATGAAGGCGCTCCACATCTTCAAAGAAACCTTCTCCTAAGCGAGTTCTTCCATTGCCGCTCAGCAAAGCGATCTCCGCTTCATACATCGGACGCTCTGTCTTGTCTTCTTTGCCAATCCAAGGCGTTTCAAGAATAAATGGACGTCCCTTAAGACCTTCATGTTGAACGATTCTTTGAATCGCGTCATGACCAAGCCAGCCTGCGCCAACCGGAGCATGTCTGTCTTTTCCAGCGCCACGTGAGTTTTTACTATCGTTTACATGTACTACAGCAACACGATTCAGTCCAACCACACGATCGAACTGTTCGAGAACGCCATCAAGATCATTAACAAGGTCGTAGCCAGCATCATGCATGTGGCAAGTATCCATACATACTGTTAAACGTTCATTATCCTGAACTTTGTCAATAATCGCCGCAATCTCTTCAAAGCTGCGTCCAATTTCCGTGCCTTTGCCCGCCATTGTCTCAAGTGCGATGTTAACATTCGTTTCTTTTGTGCCTGCAAGCACTTCATTTAGGCCTTCTGCTATCCGAGCGATGCCGTATTCTGCATCCTTATCCGTATATGCACCGGGATGAAGGACAATATTACGAACACCAATATAATCGGTACGACGAATTTCTTCTTGTAAAAAAGAAACCGCAAGCTCGAACGTGGAATCCTTATACGAGCCAAGATTCACAATATAAGGTGCATGAACGACAATCTCATTGATGCCGGATTGTTCCATTAGCGCTTTGCCTTCTTCAATATATAACGAATCGATCGGCTTCCTTCTTGTATTCTGAGGTGCGCCGGTGTAGATCATAAATGTGCTTGAGCCATACGATACCGCTTCTTGTGCTGCAGTCAGCAGCCCCTTGTCCGAAAATGATACATGGGAACCTATTTTTAACATAAATATTACGCCCCTTTCGGTTGATCAAACCTTATTTTACAAGGAATGTCGAAATAAATCTAGGAATACGGTATAATTCATTATTGAGGTGAAAGACACATATGAAAGTTGCCCCCGATTGGTTTATGTATTTTATCGTTTTTTGGGCAATCGTCATGGTTGTGGCTATGTCGATTGGCGGATTTTTCATGTTTCGAAAATTTCTCAAGGTGCTTCCGATGCGAGACGGCAAGTCTAAGCTCGATTGGCAAAACTACTGGGTAGATCGCAGTCGCAGCATGTGGAATGATGATTCCAAGGATCTGCTTGACGAGCTTGTTTCCCCAGTGCCAAGCGCTTTTCGTGATATAGCTAAACATTCCATCGCAGCCAAAATTGGTCAAGTGGCGATTGAACATGGCGCATCATCCGTTACGCGTGAGCATTGTATCGAAGGTTACATACGAGCAACTCCTAAACGTGATTACCGTAGTCTTGTTACATTTCTTGACCGCCAAGGAATCGACTATACTCCCTATAAGCATCTACTTAATAAATGAGTTTAAGCCGCATCATTGCGGCTTAAACTCATTTATATTTTAATCGTTAGTTAAAGATCCCTTTTTCGTCCATGCTTCATACCCATATTTTGTGGTTATATATAAAAATGTAACCTTATACTCATTCATTTCGTTATTAATATCAGGAGGTGGTTCTAATGATGAACTCATCGAAGAGAAGAAGAAACAAAAAAGCAGCTACAGCAGGAGCCCTTCTTCTAGCTGTTATGCTCGCAACTTCAGCATGTGGTGGCAATGCAAACACAGGAAATAACACAGGAAATGAACAACAAGGTAGTGCGACCGACGGACCCATTGTCAGCCAGTTGCCAGAAGATAACGGTGTAATTGAACCTGATGTATCTTCGCCGGAACCAACAGATGCTACAACCAACAACAATGGTACAATCGAGGATCCAGCAGCGCCAAACAAAGTGAATGAAGGTACTTATAGCGGTCTAAGTGACTCGCACTCTATAGAAATTGAAACGGCTACCGGGGCGATTGCGCTTCAAGTAACAGATGAGCAAAAGAGTACGTTAGAAGCGTTACCCGATGATGCAAAAGTAAAATTCGAGTATTCGGAGAAAGCAATCGAAGGTGAAGCTACTCTTAAACAAAATTGGCTTGTCAAAATTGAGGAAATAAAGTAATCAATGAATTAAAGTAATGGGTTAATTGAAGGAGCGAACGAAGATGCGGGTTGCGATAGCTGGTGGAACTGGGTTTATTGGAAGTGCGCTTACAAAGGCTTTGCTTGAGAGAAATGATGAGGTATGGATTATTTCCAGAACTAGCCCAAAAAATCAATCCAAACGCGCTGGGTTTAACCAAATGACTTGGGATGAGCTTGAAGCTTCTCCCTCTTTACTGGAAGGCATTGATGCCATAGTCAATCTCACAGGCGAATCCATTAATCAACGATGGAATCAAGCCGCCAAGCAGCGTGTCATGGACTCAAGACTAACAGCAGCAGCCCGCATCTCGAAGCTTGTTCATTCGCTCAACCACAAACCGCCGCTTGTTATTAACGCATCCGGGATTTCCGCGTACGGCATATCAGCAGACGGTATTTTTGATGAATCAAGCCCAACTAGAGTTACCGATTTTTTATCGGAGGTTGTTCAGAAATGGGAACAGGCCGCAGACAGCATACCAGCTGAGCGACTTGTTAAACTCCGCGTGGGCGTCGTTTTAGACAAAAAGGAAGGCGCCTTTCCTTTAATGGCTATGCCATATCGCTTGTTCGGTGGCGGTAAAATCGGCAGCGGAGAACAATGGCTGTCATGGATTCATCTCGAGGATATGATTCGGTTAATCCTATTTATTTTGGACAACAACTTCATTGAAGGACCTATCAATGCATCTTCGCCCGATCCTGTATCGAATGATTCATTTGGACGTGCAATTGGCAAAGCAATGGGAAGGCCTCATTGGTTTCCAGTTCCTGCTTTTGTGATGCGAACATTATTCGGTGAAATGTCAACACTGCTGTTAGACGGACAGCGAGCTTTGCCTAGCAGAGCGCTTGAGAACGGGTTCGTATTCCGGTATCCAACTGTTGAAAGCGCCATGGAAGAGCTGGTAGGACGAGGTTAATTTTCTTCCTTATCCCGATTTCAGCTCATAGGCTGGTCCTTGTTCGCCTGCAAGATGGATAATATCACCTATTGTTAGCTTATAGCTCTTATAAGGGATCATCATTTGTCCATTAAGCAGGCTCCCATTTCTGGACCCTAAATCCTTCCCTTTATATTCACCCTCTGTGCACTCAATTTCCAAATGAAGCCGCGATATACCTCTTGCAACCTCTGCATAGCTCACCTGCTCACCCATACGCCTAATTTTGAAGCAACCTTCATTTAACTCTAACTTACTCTCGTGACCCTCCCATCTTCTTTGAATCCATATTGACGGTTCACTCAAGTGCTCTATTGCATGTTTATTTCCTAGCAGAACGGTCGGTTCCACTATATACGATACGGGATTTGCTGCAACTACATGTAATGAAGCAACCATATGATCATCGTTTTGTTTATTTAGATCCTCTGGTATTTTTTGCGGAGTTCCTTCGGTAGAATTATGATCCTCATATACTCTATTAAGCCCAGGAAATAATCCAGCGTTAAACTTAGATTGTTCTAATTCCTCTTCCGAATCTTCATCGTATGTATCACGGTTCGTTTTCTTTCTCCAAACGAGCATAACAGATGCAAGAAGCAGCAAGGAAATGCCTAGGCTGATCAATAAGCTCTGCCTTGAAGCAGCTTCAAAATAAACAAATCGCCAAACGCATGCAAGTGCGACGACAAGAACAGCTGTTGCGATCCATCTTTTCTTCGTTTCCGGCTTACCCTCCTCCGTATATAAAGGATCAGCAAAATGATTTTTTGAAGAGAATGACTGATCTTTAAAATCATCCATTTGTGGAGATGAAAAAGGCTTCCAAAGTGGGTTTGAGATTTGATCCTGTCCTTCTCCATCAAGGCTCGTGCACTCGGATTGATGCTGCCATTCTAAAAGTGAATTTTTTTCGGCGGAGCTGGTTTTTCTGCTTGCTGCTTCTCGAACTTCTCCTCTAGTTCGCTTCTCAGTTTCGAAGGAGTTTCTCCTATTAACTCCAACAGAGTCGACCGAAGCTCTTCCAGTGGCCACCTCTTGCCGGATAAATGCTGCAGCACACGCTTCAAGCCTTCTCCATCAATGCGATCTACATAAGATGTGAATCGAACGATTAACGACAAAAGATCTCCCGCTCCCTTTGTTTGTTCAGCAGTACCTGTTTTTATAGGCACATATGCAAGCCGTATATCATGCAGCTTCTCTCCGATAAAAATATATTGTTCATCAAGCAGGCAGCCTTCTGGTCGCAGCATGTAATGCCTACATTCGAATAGCGCATCCGCAACGCCTAATATAAGCGTATAATATTGCTCCATCGTGAGCTGTTGCTGCTGCAGCCTGTGCAGAAGCATTCTCATTCCTGACAGCTTGTATCGGAACGTAACTTTGCTGTCCAGCTCGAACCAATCAATCGGCAGCAGGTAGGGAATTCGCTCACTATGTAGCATATGAAGCTCTATCTCATCAAGCTCGCTTCTATACAAGCCGCTCTCACGATCTATAATCATCTCATGCGTCTGATTCATAGCAAAATCAATTCGAAAGTTTTGCATTTCTCAAATCCCCCTTATCACATGCAAACTTAGCTGAACATGGACCATACCGTAACTGCTGCTGGTACAACCGCCAGCATAAACGGAAATTTTTTACCAGACTCCGCCCATTGCAGCCACTGAAGCTTCCTATATCCTGCCTCTCGCACAATGATTGCCGATACACCTGCAGCAACCCTCTTCCCAAAAGCACGATTAACAATGACTAGACACACGCCAATTGCACCCGCATACAAAATGGCATAAAGCATCATTTGCAGCACAATCCATACCCCCACTAAGGCCCCTAATGCTCCAAACAGCTTTACATCTCCAGCACCTATCCCTCGCGCGAAATGCAGCAGCAGCAAGGGAATAAATCCTGCTGATGCGCCCACTGCTGCTGTTACCGCCCCTTCGATTCCGCTAAGAGCAATATGATAAATAAATGCAGCAGTAAAAAAGGGCACAGTCAGCCAATTAGGAATAATTTGAGCTTTTAAATCCGTATAGAGAGCTATCATTAAAAACACTGCAACAGCAGCTGTTTCAATAAAATCCATGGCGACTCCCCCTCCATCTTAGCTATGTCTTCTCCTACTTGCCTCCGCTGCTCTTCTCAACGACAAAATGCATGGATACTTGATTATTTTGCTTGGTCACCTCTGAAGCTTTAAGCTCCCACATACCCGGAGTCGTATTGCCCGATACATGCCAGGTCCATTTTATATAACCATCCGTATCGGCAACCGCTTCACCAAGATGTTTCGCTTTACTTGAGCCGCTCTTATATGTAACACCCAAAGAAATGGCAGCGCCTGGCAACGTTTTTACTGTAACAGCAGCCTTCTTGCCAGGACGAAGCGGATTTGGCTCTATAGAAACGATTTGGATTGGAATGTTCTCTTGATCAATCTTGTTTTCACCATATGCAGCAGGAGCCGCATCACTAATCCAAACACGTTCGGAGGCCTGCTCCTTCAGAACAATGGGCTTACCGTAAAAAGGCAGCTTTAAAGGAAAGTCATATTCCACCTCTATAGCCAAATAAGGCTCATGTTCTTTCCCTAAATCAGGCAGTGATAACCAGTTTAGCCTTAACTTTGGAGGATCAATAATGGCTACATCAGAAAACTCTCTTAGTAATGGCTCGATAACTGATCTTCCCATTTCCGTTGCAGCCATATTTTGAATCGGACGGAAGTCACCTCGCAATGTGGACGAAACCAAAGATCCTACGGGTGAAGGGAACCATTCCGCGGCTTCTGCTGCAATCTCACTCCATGAGGACAAAGGAATAGTTCCTTTGGAAGGCAAAGGAACAGCGGCTGATGCCTGCTGCCAGGCAAGTTCTACCGGATGAATATGTGCTGCCATTTGCCTTACCGTCTGAGAAGCGGCAGAATGCAGTGCCATCTGTACCGCACAGAGACGAATGAGCATGACAAAAACCAACAACACAACGATAACCATGGGCATCACTAACGCAGCTTCTACGACTATTGAACCTTGTTCATGCTTAATATGCCTAGGTTTAATAAGACCAGCCCATCGTTTGTGTCGTCTCATAACGGTTGCCTACAACCTTTCCTTCCAGAAGTCCGACCGCGCCAAGCGTCCGAATTAATCCGGGAATGAACCAAAGCTCCATCGAAACGGTTGTTTCACCTGTCACTCCGCTTGGAACGGCAGAAAGCGTCGATCCAATGTTTTGCTCGATGGCTGCAATCATCCGAGCCAAACTTGCCCCGTCATCCGCACCATGCATCAGTGTAAAGAGCCGTAAATAATCTGTATAAGTAAGCTCTACCTTTACGTACTTAGACAATGGAGCTGATCCTCGCTCAGTGAAAGCAAGCATGTCCTCGATCGATTTCTCTAATCCATAAATAAGTGCTGCTGATAAGATAAGCAGTGGATGCCCTAACGATTTGCTTTCAAGCAGCCCTTCCATCGTCCTCACAGCCAGCCGTGTTGCAAACAGTTCGCCATATGCAGCAGCTATATTCCCAACTGGATTATTGAAGCCGTAAATAATATATTCCGCTTCCTGATTATTAAATGAAATGGCATGTGATAGCTCTGATAGATCTCCGCCAGTCATCATGGAACGTAAATGCTGTGGAGCAAACGCGGTAAAACGATGAATGACGTATTCGCCAAAGTACAGCGAATCTCTTGTTTTCTCCAGCATCCCGGCCATACCTGTAAACAATCCGCCCATAAAGGCAGTAGACTGCTCAGCTGCCATATGCGCATCACTAGCCTGCTCCATACTCTCTATTGTCGTTGCCTCATCAGACTGCTTATTGAATAATAAATTATCGTTATAACGTTGCTTTACCCGTTCGAACACCTTTTGATGCTCTTCAGATTGCGGGATACTTGTCAATCCATGCAGCAAACTTCGCGCCTGTTTCCACAGCGAACCCGCTTGCTCCTTCTGCTGCTTAAGCTGTGTCGTTATCTGACCTTGATCAAGTGCTTTCTGTCGATCAACTATGACACTAGCAGGACGAATATATTTCTGTTCATATGCCCCATAAGCAAGTCGTAAGCTAGTAACCCCTTCAAGCAATGTATCAGCAGCTTTGCTTGTGATAGGCTTGTTAATAGAAGCAAGGCTGCTGGATTGATAGCTGCCTGCTTCCATATCGATTGAAGCTGCAGATGAGCCCTGCACCTCCAGCTCCTGCCGATACTCATTAAACCATCCATCCGTCTTTACAAGCTCATCTGCAGCTTTCCTCACCTGCTCAATATCAGAAGCAGCATCAGCTGGAACCTGGTGCTGCTCCGCATTAGTTGATTTATGCTTGGACACGGCATCATATCCACTATACTCAGGCTGCTGATTTGCTTGTTGAACCAGTCTCAGCATATCCTCATTTAATCCCCTGGCAGCTTCCAGCTCCCGAATAGAGTCCCCATGCAGTTTCACATGCTGTCTGTGCATATCATCGCTCACTTTACGCAGCTCCAAAGTAAACGCTCTGACTCTTGCCTCGTATGCTTCTATTTCTTTTGTATGCAACATTTTATCCCCAGCAGTTAACGATTGATTATACATAACTTTGGCAGCATAGGCGCCGTATTCCGAAGCGATGCTCAGAGCAGAATCGCCTTCTATTGTTATGACATCCGTCTGGACTGGTATTAATATAGGAATACGGCTTCCACTTATGGTCGAGGCCATCTGCTTTTGCAGTTGAAGCACATTAGCTAGATGTTCTTCCCGCTTCTCGTAAAACTTCCTCATACTCTCCAGCAGACTCATTGCAATAGACGCCTCCTTCATGGCATCTGCCATCGGCACAAACCTCGCTGCGAGATCTAAAGTAAAATCTACTGGGGCCTTATATTTCATCTCCTCCAGTACCTGTCTTGAAAATACATCATGGCTGCCTAGAAACGTCGCCGCGTGCAGCGCCGTAGCTTCAGACTTAGCGCGAACCAGCTTCATGCCTGTTCGAGCCGAGCCTTCAGCTGCTTCTGTATTAGCCGTCATCATTTCCTTAAAAATCGTTTGCCCATCTGTTCCGCCACGACCAAACAATCCGTATCGCTCATAAAGAGCAGCATCATAGGCAGAGAGCACAGATCTTACGCTGGACCTTACAGCATCCTCAGTTAACTTATGCAAAGCCGCAATACGGGCATAATCAATAAGCAAAGAGAAAAACAACAGCAGCGAGGATAATACAATAACCGAAAACACGGTTACTGCCCCATCTTCTCGAAATAAAAGTTTGCAATTGGATAACTTGAATCTATGTCTCGATGCTTTATTCACGATCATAGCTGCCATGCACCTCCATCATTACCTATCGCAATCCCACAATTGCTGCTTCATTATGGCTTTGGCGCCTTTCCGGCACCTTTATAAGAGTCCAGCACCTGTCCGGCCTGAGTTTTCGCTTGCCCAGCTCCTCCTGCTCGATTGGCGAACCTAGATGAATAATAGCGAACAAGATCAACGCTCCGAATAAATTCAGTTGGATCAACTATCGTGGCGGATGATACGGTTTTAGGTTCTCGTTTCAACCAGCTCTTCTCTACAATTCCAACCGATAAGGATTCTTTTAATTTGACCAAGATCACTCTTTTGAGAACACTGCCCGAATAGCTGATTTGTCCTTCGTATGTTAAGCCTGCTTGTTCCAGCCAACGAGCTGACTGCTCCATTTTGCGTACAGATAAAGCGTTATTGCTTCCATCAACCGTCTCCGCAAGGGGAAGTACAACTTTCGCAGCTGCATTCTCCCCTCTCAGACCAAACAAGCTGCTAAGCATTCCATCTTCGCCAATTCGCCAATATAAGCCATCATAGTCTGGTTCAATAAGCATGCCGCTCCTTGCCTCTCGATTACTGTTGTCCCAGCTGAAAGCAGCACGCTCAGCAGTTGAAGAGGCTGCATAATAGACGATAACTTTCTCGTACATATACATACCGAACAAGATAAACAACAATATAAGCCCGAACAGCATTGGAAATACGATCGTAGACTCCAGCGTGAAGCTGCCTTGCTCCTTCTTCAGCCAGCCCAGCAGCCTTGCTTTTATTCGCAATCTGTTCATCAGCCCCACCTGCTAACTAAAAATTTTGTCCGCCTCGTCATCTGCTTTGCCCATCAACCGTTCGATCAGCTCAATAATCCAGTCTTTAAAGAGCAGTGCAATAATAATAACAACCGCAATAATCAAAATAATTTCGAGCGTTCCCAAACCATCTTCCTCTTTCCAAAATGAGCGAATCGTTTGACCTATTTTGTTCATCTTTCATCTTCCTCTCGGGTTTAGTTAAGACATGAGCAGCATTGCCGGTGCAGCTACCAAAATCATAAGCACTAATAAAATTCCTACAAGCGGAAATACGAGCTTTGAGGAGGCTTGCTCCCCACGCGATCTAGCGATTGCCTTGCGCTTCTCCCATAAGGTATAGGAAAGCTCTCGCAATGCGAGAATAAAATGCTCTCCTCCTCGGCGATAATTCAGAAGGAGCACCGTTGTGAAAATCGATACTTCCTGCACAGCGCATCTTCTATTAAACCGCTCCATCACTGTACTGAATGATTGACCATTGCGAAGCATGGACACCGTCTCTCCCCATTCCTTATAGAGAGGGTGCTGCATGGTCTCTTTTCCTTCCAAGCATCTTGCCAATGCTTGCTGCACGGTCTCCCCGGCACCTACGAGCAGCATCAACTTACTGAGCATAACGGGCAGCTCGATAACCATTTGCTGCTTTCGTTCTTCAACGCGCCGACCCGCTTCTACGAAAGGACGTATCGTTAATACGATGCCGAATACAGCGCCCATCAGTAATAGTATTGGCTCCTGTCCAAGCAAACTCAGCCATACACAACCCGTTAAAGCTGCATAACCAGTACCTAAAGCGGATGATGCTTGAGCTTTCGTCTGCTCGATTGACCAATTGCTGTCTTTCAACAAAAGCAGCTTCATATGGTAACTGCCCATTGGCATATGCAGCGTTTCAAAAAGCTGGAACCGCTCAAGCACACGCATAAATGGATTAATCAAACTTAGCTGCACAAGCTGCTGGCGTGTTTGGTCATCAGCTTGTTTTCTTCGTTTCAGTTGAAGCCATATTGCATGAAGTGCTCCTCTTCCTGCCAAGTAAATCCATATCGCTGTAAGAGTGACAGCTACAATTGCCGCAATCATGCATTGTCTCCCTTCTTTGCTACATTCGGATTCTCATCATTTTTCCCATTACCCAGAAGCATAGGAGCAGCAGAAGCAGAGCACCCGTCAACAATAAATAACCGATGCCTCCATATAAAGGTTCCATATAGTCGGGTGCAGCTAGGCTTAAGAAAGCTAAAAATACAAACGGAACTGCCATCATAATTTGTCCTTCGAATTTTTTTTGAGCAACCATTACGGCGATCTCCTGCTCAATCTCCAGCTTCTCTCCGATAATGATCGAGGTTTGTTTCATCACCTCCAGCAAGTCACCTCCAGATCGCTTGCAAGCTGAAAGAGCGTCAACGAACTGAGTGATCTCATCAATGCCAGCACGATTAGAGAAGTTACGCAGCGCATATTCTAAAGGTTCGGCGTTATCTAAGCGGAAGCGAATGATTTGAAATTCCAGCAACAGTTCTGTTCGAGAATCAGGGTATATTAGCTTCAAATCATCATGGGTAGACAAAAATGCATTTTCGAGAGAACGACCCGCAGCAAGTGAGGAGGTCAGAGAAAACAAAGCTTCCTTAAATTGCAGTTTGAGCCGCTCTTTGCGCTGCTGCAGGAGCGATTCACGTCTAATTCTTGGAGCGATTATACCGAGGCTCGCAGCTGCAAATGATAGGAGTACAGAATGATAGAATAAAAAGACAGCGCCATACAAAAGCACCGCTGCTGCTAAAGCCGTGGCAATAAACTGTTTTCGGTTGAGATAGTATTGCTCATAGTTCGTGAGGATTCGGCCAGCTCGGATATTATCCATCGTTGCTTCGCTCTCCCAGCCGCACCATGTGAGCATCCTTTCCATTCGCCCTCCGTGCAAACGATGGAAGCTGTTGCTTTTATTCACGCCATTTAAATTGCTCATATCGCCACCCCTTCGCCCGTTTTTTTCCCAGCCAGCGTCAGCTTGTCCATTCTCATCACCGGATTCGCAGTTCGCTTTAGTCCGCCAAGCACTCTACCATCCCGTTCTCCCTCCTCCTCGAAAGTAAACAGCGGATTAAGTAGAATTTCGCCTGCTTCAACACCAATGACCTCACATATCTCGGTCACTTTGCGGGTTCGATCACGAAACCTCGATAAATGGATGACGATATCGATAGCCGAGGCGATTTGCTGACGAATAACCAGCATGGGCAGCTCAGCTGCACTAAGCACCATCGTCTCAAGTCGAGCCATCATATCCTTCGCACCATTGCTGTGCCCAGTTGACATGCTTCCGGCATGTCCAGTATTTAATGCTTGCAGCATATCGAGCGCCTCTCCGCCACGCACCTCGCCGACAATAATTCGATTGGGACGCATCCGAAGCGATGCACGTATAAGGTCACGAATCGTAATCTCGCCTTTCCCTTCCGTATTCGCATTTCTTGTCTCCATCGCTACTAAGTTAGGAATCGAGCGAATTTGCAGCTCAGCAGAATCCTCGATCGTAACAATTCGTTCATCCGACTGGATAAACTGCGACAATGCATTTAGAAAAGTTGTTTTACCCGTTCCTGTTCCTCCGCTTATGAACATGTTATATTGCGCCCCAACAAGCTCTTTCAGAAACGATGCTGCTTCAGGCGATAGCGAATGGATGGCAACTAGCTCCTCCATCGTTAGCGGCTGATCAGGAAACTTCCGAATCGTCATGCATGGTCCTTTGAGTGCTACTGGCGGCAGTACGACATGCACCCTAGAGCCATCCTTTAGCCGCGCATCTACGATTGGCGTAGACTCATTGACGACACGATTCACGCTAGCTACAACAGTCTGGATTAAATCCTCGAGCCGTTCTCTACTTTCAAAAGAAACCGGCAGAAGTGTCATTCGTCCCCTGCGCTCAACAAATATTTCTGCATGATGGTTAATCATAATTTCACTAATTGAGGCATCTTCCATCAACGGCTGCAAAATATCAAGACCTCTAAACGAATGGAACAGCCTACGTACAAGCTTCACTTTCTCGGTGGCCGTAAGAGGATGATGATCGCACCATTCGAAAACGATCTCTTCAGCGATTCTCATAAGGCTGTCATCCGATAGTGAACCGCTAAAATCAATTTTTGCTCGTACCTTATTACGCAGTTCAAGCACCGTCTCATCGCTCAGCAAGCATTCCCCCTCCTTCCAAATAAAGCTGTTTGAATAATTGATCTGCCGCTGCCCTGTATAAAGGTGATGACAGTAGAGCGACATGGCTTGCTCCCCGCCATTCTGGAATTTCTGGAAGTCCCACCTTGGCACATGCAATGCCATCCATCTCACTAGTTGAGGCTTGTATAGGGCGGGCAACATGGTTTTTTACGCTTATGAATTTATTGCCCAAACGGCTAAATCTATTGCTCCATTTTTGCGCTCCATATCGAAGAGCCATTCTTTGTTTATTTCTAACGGAAGCATCATCGTTTACTACCCAGATCACCTGACTTGATCGTTCAAAAATAGTAAGGTGCAGCTCATCCAGCCCATTATCCAAATCAACAATTATCAGATCGTACTGCCCGCTTTGGGCAATGGTATCCAATAATCCAGCCGCATCTTCCTCATGAAGCGTCAATCGATCCTCCAGATTTGTCCAGGAGGCCAAATAATCGCCCTTTAGCTGTGAGTCCCGCTTCCGATGCTCCATAAGCCAATTCACGGATTGCCCAGGCAGTGATTTGAGACCGTACAGCAGTTCTGACATACCCTCTTCTTTGATCTCGCTATCCTTCAAACCACCTAGCCACGCTTCCGATGTGTTCCACCTCTCAAGGTTCAAATAAAAAGTTCGACATTGATACATACTCGCGGCATGTACTAAATGCAGTGCCAAAGCGGTTTTCCCTGTTCCCCCTGATGCCGAGTAAACAGATATAATCCTCACGTCAGACGGCCTCTCAGAAGTTCCAAACGACGAAGCAGCATGAGCTATCCCTTGGGAATGAATCTCCGTAAATCGCTGCAGCAGCTGGGGAATCGGTTGGTATTGCAAAAGCTCATGCTTCTCCTTGCTTTCTCCGTGCTGCATCACGAGCGCAACTACAGGGATATTCGGAAGCTCAGCTTTCATCTCCACAAGCAGCTCAGGCTGTGCAGCGAGCAAATCGATCTTGTAGCCTTGCTTCACATAGAGCTTCAAAGCATCCGCGTGCGTGAATGCGATAATCTGCCATTGCTCGCCAAGCTTGCTGTCCCGAATATAATCAGCTAACCGCTTCAAGTATTCCGGCTCCTTCACCGCTACCGCCAGTTGATATTTGTTCAGCACAATCACCATCCCTTCCACTGCGAAAACACAAAAAAAGCACCGTAGAAGGCGCAGATATCTGCGTCCTTATACGGTGCTTCCGTGTTTGAACATTAACTTTGTATAAAATTTACCATACCCATATTCCATTCGTCAACTAAGGAATTTACTTCTGTTTTACCTCATCGCTCAAAAGCTATTCGATTCCTTCGACTGTTGGAAAAAGAGTTTGATCTCGCGCTCCGCACTTTCAATAGAGTCTGAGCCATGAATGATATTGCTAGCTACGTCGATTGCAAAATCTCCACGGATTGTACCAGCAAGGGCTTCAGATGGATTCGTTGCGCCAATAAGCCCCCGTGCGTTTTTAATAGCGTCTTTGCCTTCCCATATCATTGCGAATATAGGCCCCGAAACAATAAAATCGACCAACTCGTCAAAAAATACCTTTGAACGCAAATGCTCATAATGTTGCTCAGCATGCTCTCTTGATAGCTGCATGACCTTTGCATCTACTAGTTTAAAGCCCTTTTCTTCAAATCGAGCAACAATACGACCTACTAAACCACGCGCATAACCATCTGGCTTTACCATTACAAACGTTTTATCCATGTTGAATCCCCCTTTGTCTCTATCGGTATAGCCATTTATTTGTTAAGCCATTCAGCAATAATACCTGCAGTCTCTTCAATAGCACGATTTGTAACATCTATAATAGGACAATTCAATGATTTCATGACCGCTTCTGCATAATCAAGCTCTTCTTGAATACGCTCGGTTGTCGCATACTGAGCGGATGCCGGAAGTCCAAGCGTCTTGAGCCGTTCAGAACGGATCTCCGTAAGATGCTCAGCTTGCATCGTCAAACCAATAATCAACCGACCAGGAACGGGCTGCTTTAGCTCTTCAGGCGGATTAACCTCCGGCATTAGCGGTAGGTTGGCTGTCTTAATTCCTTTATGAGACAAGAAGATGCTAAGCGGCGTCTTCGACGTTCGAGATACGCCGATTAAGACGACCTGTGCTTGTACAAAACCACGAGCATCCTTGCCGTCATCATATTTTACAGCAAACTCAATCGCATCCATCCGGCGATGGTAAGCATCATCAATGGAGTGCAGCAGTCCCGGCTCCCGCTTAGGGAAACTTCCGAATGTATCTACGTACGCCTGCATCATCGGTCCCATGACATCAACCGCTCGAACGCCAGCTCTATACGCCTCTTCTTTCATTTGCTCCCGAAGCTCCGGCTGGACTAGCGTGTAGCTGATAAAACCACCTGTGCTAGCCGCTTCCGCGACAATACGTATAATTTCATCCTCGGACTTGATATGTCCGTAACGTTTAATTTTCACGTGCTCCGACGAGAATTGGCGCAAGGTCGCCTTAGCCACCGCTTCCGCCGTTTCACCTACAGCATCGGAGCATACATAAATAATCTGCTGTCTCATAACTCTGGCTCCCCCAATTTCCCATCCATTGCGATGTCCGCCATCAGACGTATAATGTTCGACTTCGATACCCAGCCGGTAACCTCAGGATCATTCGCTTGATCCTCGCGAGGAACGATAACCGGTAAACAATCTACCTGATGGAGCGACATTTTGCGAATGGCTTCCATCACAGATTCGTCGGGCATTAGCGTCACAATATTGGGATAACGGGTCATCACCATACTGACAGGAATAGATGCAGCACCAGCGTTGCCAAGTGTTATTTTGAGCAAATCCTTCGGAGTGACGATTCCAACAAACCGCTTCTGTTCATTCACGATCAGTAGAGTATCCGCATTTTCAGTGAATAACGTAATTACAGCATCATGCACAGACAAAGAGTCCGGTACATTAACGGGAACACCCTGAACTTCTCTCACCTTCATATTGTTCAATTGCTGCAAAGGCTCGCTGCTGGAACGATAGGTGTTGCCTAAGAAATAACCGACCTTGGGCTTCGCATCAAGCAAGCCAAGCATGACGAGAAGGGATAAGTCTGAGCGCAGCGTGGGTCTGCTGACACCTAAAGATTCTGCCAGCTGCTCACCGGTAATCGGCGCGTGCCTCTTCACAAGCTCAAGAAGCTCCAATTGCCGCGTGGATAATTGAATCGGACTCTCCTCCATCCTCTATATGAGTCATACATAAGTTTAATAGTACTATTATTTGAAAATAATATATCATATTAACGAATGATGTACAATATATAGTCGTCCTACTCTTTAAATATAACTTTATATAACGCTTGTGTACCACTATTTTCTTCTCCAAGTGATATAAGTTGCTCGTACAATGAGCGTGCCAGCGCTAAGCCTGGCAAGGGAAGACCCATCTCATCAGCCGATTCGATTGCGATTTTAATATCCTTTATGAAATGTTTCACGTAAAAACCTGGCGCAAAATCTCCATTGATCATGCGAGGCCCCAAATTCGATAAAGACCAGCTCCCTGCCGCGCCAGCCTCAATGCTTTTCAGCACCTTACTCGGCTCCAGCCCTGCTTTCTTGGCATAAGCGAGAGCCTCGCTCACGCCAATCATATTGGTGGCAATCGCAATTTGATTGCACATTTTGGTGAATTGCCCTGCGCCCGCCTCGCCTTGATGGACGATGTTTTTGCCGATAATCATAAACAATGGCAGCACCGCATCATAGGCTTGTTCTGATCCTCCGACCATGATCGACAGCCTGGCCTCCTTAGCGCCGACATCTCCGCCTGAGACAGGGGCATCGAGCGCCATAAGCCCCCTATTGCCAGCTTCTAGCGCAATCCGTTTTGCAAGCGCCGGGCTTGAGGTGGTCATATCAATAAGGACAGAACCGGGCCGTGCATTTTGTAATAGACCTGAGGCTCCAAAATACACCTCTTCCACATCAACGGGATAACCTAACATTGTGATTATTACATCCGATTGCTCCGCAACCAATTTCGGCGTATCCTGCCAAATAGCTCCCTTCGATACCAAGGTGTCTGTTCTTGATTTCGTTCGGTTAAACACATTAACCTTATAGCCGTTATCCAGCAAATGACCCGCCATACTCGCGCCCATAATACCCGTTCCAATAAATCCGACCACTTTTTGACTTGTCTGCTCTTTCATTTTAATTCCGCCTCTCTTCGTTTTCCTGTAATCGAACATTCTCTTATTATAATATAATCTGCCCTGCTTCCCACAAAACAAAGAGATGCACTTCTGTTTTTGCAGAAGCAAGCATAATTTCGAATCCAATTTTTCATAAAAAATAGCCATAGACAAACGGTTTCCCCCTGTCTACGGCTACTGTTATGACTGCCCTTCCGAAGAAGCGCTTTACTCGTTTGTCATTTCGATGAACTGATCTACATCAACTGCAGTCAGCGCAACTGCATCGCGCCAGAAGTCCATCTCCTCTACATTTACGCCTAAATGTGCCTGAGCAAGCTGCTCAACGGTCATCCGTCCGGTGTCGCGAAGCAATGCAACATACTTATCTTTGAAATCTGGACCTTCCTTTAGCGCCTTCGCATAAATACCCGCACTGAATAGATAGCCAAATGTATAAGGGAAGTTGTAGAAAGGAACGTCAGTTAAGTAAAAATGCAGCTTCGATGCCCAGAAATGAGGATGCACCTCACCTAGCATATCGCAATATGCTTCCCGCTGCGCCTCTTCCATTAAGGAATTAAGCTCTTCGACTGATACTAGACCTTCACTGCGACGCGCGTAGAAGCGAGTTTCGAATAAAAAACGCGCATGAATGTTCATAAAAAATGCCACAGACCGCTGAATTTTGTCTTCAAGCAATCCAAGCTTCTCCTCGTCCTCTGTTGCTGTTTTTAACGCTTGATCAGAAACGATCAGCTCCGCAAACGTAGAAGCCGTCTCAGCAACATTCATCGCATATTCTTGCGACAGCGCTGGCAAATCATTCATGACATGCTGATGATACGCATGACCCAGCTCATGCGCCAGCGTCGAGATGTTTGAAGCAGTACCCGAATACGTCATAAATACCCGAGTTTGACCACTCTTTGGAAAAGAGGTACAGAAGCCGCCTGGACGTTTCCCAGGGCGATCCTCGGCCTCAATCCAGCCATCGCGGAATGCAAGCTCCGAGAAGTCTGCCAGATCCGGACTAAACGTTCGGAACTGCTCTATTATAAAAGCAGCGGCTTCGTCATAAGGAATCGTTCTCGTAGCTGATCCGATTGGCGCTTCAACATCATGCCAGTCCAGCTTCTCAACACCGAGCAGCTTCGCTTTGCGCTCTAGATAACGAACGAGAACCTGTTTGCTCTCTTGTATAGCAGACCACATCGCTTGCAGCGTAGCCTCACTCATACGGTTCATTTGCAACGGCTCCTGCAGCACCGAATCCCAGCCACGCTTGTCGTACAGCTTTAAACGAAAGCCTGAAATTCGGTTTAACGTTTCGGCACATAAATCTGCCTGCTCTGACCATTCCCGCTCCCACTCGGCAAAAGCAGCCTTTCGAACTTCACGGTCCCCGTCAGATAAACGGTTATGCATTTGACCCGCGGATAGAACTTTCTTCTCTCCGTCTGTACCAACATCGTTAAATTTTGCTCTGGATACGATTACATTATAATAATCTCCCCAACCGTGGTAACCATCTACTGCCAAATCTCCTGCCAACGCTTCCAGCTCAGGAGCCATTTTTTGCTTCGCAAGCTCGCGGCGCTCAGTCAAGCTGAACGCAACCTCAGACAGTTGTTTATGCGTAAGCAGCTTTTCCCATTCAAGGTCATCAAGTCCTCGCAGTACGTTGTCGAAACGAGTGAGCACCCCAAGAAACTTCGCAGCTAGCGTCTTTACGCGATCACTGCGTGAGTTTGCGGCTGTGTCTCGCATGTTTTGAGCCAGCAAGCAAGAAACAAACGACTCTGTCTCACGCAACCTGATGATGATGCTTTGCAGCAGCTCCGTCATCGACGCAATTTCAGAATCTCCAATGCTCGCTTCCGCGGATAGCGCGGTATCCAGCCTCTCAATGTCTTCGTCCATTCCCTTCAGCTCTTGCAAAAAAGCTGCCGAGTTAGAGCCTCCCTCATAAAAAACTTCTAAATCCCAACTTTGCGGATATCCCTTATTCATTTGCGATCATCCTCTCTTCCATAAAAAAAGCCAAGATGCGGCCGCGTTTTTATTTGCGCAAACCTTCTCGGCAGTGTATAACTTAATTATATCCAGATTGGAGGAATTACACCATGTCTAAACCGTTGCAGATTTCTGCTGATACAGCTGTTAAGCTATCTGAGCAGCTTGGCGTCCCGATAGAGCACTTAATGCATATGCCGCGCCATATTTTATTGCAAAAGCTCTCTGAGCTTGCTAAGCCAGATACAGCACCTGCCCCCGAGAGCGATAACAAATCATGATTCCGTTCGAAAAAGCCTGGCCTTATGACATTATTATGGGTGATCTTTATGTATCAAGCTGTCCGTTCTGCCATGCAGACAATGTACTGCTTCCAGTAAGACCAGCAGAGCTTCAAGACATACAGGACGGTATGAAACGATTGCTCGTTTTCCCTTGCTGCCGAAATAAAGTGACGATTGTTGATGCAGATCCTGATTATTTGCTAACAGACCGTGTTCTAAAAAAAGCTATACGCTAAGCGGACGTAGAAACCGACTGCTTCGATAAGCTTGTGCCCTCGTCTAGAGTTAGGTTGCCGGATGCATGTTTTGATCTGGCTTCCTGCTCCTCGCGAATAAGCTGCCACTGCTCGCGACTAGCACGAATCATTGCAGCATCCACGATTTTTTTGTCATTTACCACGCGAGAGAACCAACGTACAGCATCGTTTAATTCACCGATACGACGATTCAACTCCCCTATTAGAAACATAAGTTTGGCGTTGTTAAGCGCAACACCCTCTGCCTCATATACCCGTATATATGCCTGAAGTGCAAAGCGGAGAAACCGTTTCTCGTCTTTCTCATTGTCTTCATAACGATAAAGCCAAGCGATATGATGCAAAATACCAGCAAGCACGCGCTCCTTCTCGTCAATGGCTTGGGCTGATAAGAGAGCTAGCTTATAGCTGGCCATCGCCTTCTTCAAATCACGCTCTCCGCCATAATCTTGATTTTTCCAATGAATTCCGATTTCTTCATGGTATTTCTTTTTTTGCCGATCGTTCAACCGCTCCATTCCGTTCTCAGTTGAGGCAAAGCCGCAATTAGGACAAACCCTGACAACATAAAAATCAGGATTTACATCCGTTTTATAATATCCGCAAAAGTCAGAGTCCATTTTAGCTGCTCTTTTGAAGCTTGGTCTAACGCGCGATGTCATAAATGTGTTTTCACAGCAAATGCATATGATTTTGGATAGGTAGAGCGGTTCCATACAATCACGTCTCCTCTTCAGATGTGTTTACAAAGTGGTGTGCAGGTCCGGATAGTCTGTTTATAACGATCTCTTGCAGCTCTTCATTTATGCCTACCTCTTGCAAGGCTCTGTGCATGCAGTCCAGCCACGCACCAGCATGCTCAGGGGTTATCGGAAAAGGCATATGCCTTGCTCTCATCATGGGATGTCCATATTCATCTGAATATAACGAAGGCCCACCAAAAAACTGGGTCAAAAATAAATATTGTTTTTCTATAACAGGATCAATATCTTCCGGGAACAAAGGCCCAATTAGTGGATGGGCTTGTACTTTAGGGTAAAAAGAGTTAACAATCAGCCTTAAAGTCTCAGATCCGCCTAACGCGTCATAAAGGCTTATATTCCTATTCATCGTCAAATTCATCTCCATTGTGTAGGTATTTAGTATTATATCATAAAAAATTACCGGAATGAACATAAAAAAGCCCGCGGCATGCTTATCCGGGGCTCATCATATAGTGCGTATTACCCATCAACCTTCATAGTCCTCTTCCCCTGGTGCTGTAAGAGATTCTCGAATGACATAGACGAAAGCACAAACCAAGATGCCAGCGATTATACTCATACCCATCACTCCAACCATTTCAAAGGTAATTCCATTGTACCATAAAAAAAACAGGAATCCATCGTTTTGCAAGCGTTTTCTTTATCAAACTTATTTATTTTTAAAGCATCTCCAGTGATGTATGTGCTTATTCATACATATACGTTTAGGAGGGGTTGTACAGCATCTCATTTCGGCTGCAAGTTACCCTTTCCAACAAATGAGGAGGCGGTCTATCTGCTGCGAACTTTAATCCATCCCTTATCCATAACCGCGCTTGGCGCCTTTATAATCGTGCTCTTAATGACCGTCTTTCCTACTGAAACACTTCACTCCTCGCTCCGCGGGCTTTCTATTTGGTGGCAGGTGCTGTTCCCAGCACTGTTTCCCTTCTTCGTTATTTCGGAATTACTGCTCGGTATCGGCATTGTGCATTTCTTCGGCAAGCTGCTCGATCCGCTCATGAGACCTATATTCCGGCTTCCCGGAATCGGAGGTTTTGTAGTGACTATGGGTTACATTTCTGGTTATCCTGTAGGCGCAAAGCTTACAGCTCAGCTCTTTGAGCAGCGGCTCATCAATCGAGCTGAAGGCGAGCGGCTAGTAGCCTTTACGACGACGTCTGATCCTATTTTCCTGATTGGTGCGGTTTCAGTTGGCTTCTTCCAAAATGTAGCTATAGCGCCCATACTCGCTGCTGCCCATTACGGCGGGGGGCTGCTTATCGGCTTTCTCATGCGCTATCATGACAGACATGCCCTGCCATCCGGAACAAAAAAAACAACGGAAACAAGGGACGGTTTCAGAAAACGTCGTCCCTCTCGAATCTCCGAAGCGCTCAAGGCGATGTATGATGCTCGCTTGCTGGATGGGCGCGGACTAGGACAGCTGCTGCAAGATTCTATTCAATCCGCACTGCGACTCATGATCGTCGTTGGTGGACTTGTCGTATTTTTCTCAGTCGTGATGGAAATGCTGACCCACGCAGGTATCGTTGAAGCTATGGCTGAAGGTCTCCGATTTTTGTTCGGTTTAATCGGACTGCCAAAACCGCTTGCAGACGCAGGAATATTTGGATTGTTTGAGGTAACGCTTGGCTCACGCTCGGCGGGAACAGCAGGCACAGGACTTATGCACCAAGTTGCAATCGCCGCATGGGTGCTCTCTTGGGGCGGATTATCGGTTCATGCCCAAATAGCCAGCCTGCTCAGTAAAACTGATCTGCGCTATCGTCCTTTTTTTATAGCAAGAATGCTTCACGGTTTTATTGCTATCGCTCTCGTTTACTTGTTATGGGGATGGCTCGGGCCATGATTAGCCCCGCTCATTGAATTTAAAGTCAATTTCCTTTATCATCTTAAGTACTATGGAGATCGGAAGGAGATTTACTTTTGAAGTATGCGGTTATTGATCGAGGCGATTCTTTATCTAAATCGTTAGCAGAAAAATTTCATACATTAGCCGGGGAGCGAGGCTTCATTCGGCAAGATGAATCACCGGAAATCGTTATTTCCATCGGAGGCGACGGGACATTGCTGCTCGCTTTTCATAAATATGTAGATCAAATTACGAATGTTGCATTTGTTGGCATTCACACCGGCCATCTTGGATTTTATGCCGATTGGAAGGCAGATGAGCTTGAAGACCTTGTAGCGATGATGGCCGAGGAAACTCCTCGAATCGTTAGATATCCGCTTGCCGAGATTGAAGTTGAGACACCGAGTGAGACCCGTCATTACTTATCATTAAATGAATTCACGTTGAAAGGCGTTGACGGGACGCTGGTTGCCCAAATTAATATAAATGATGAAATGTTCGAAATGTTCCGCGGAGACGGGATTGTCATTTCAACCCCATCAGGCAGCACCGCATACAACAAAAGCTTAGGCGGTGCGATTGTCCATCCATCGATAGAATCGCTGCAAATTGCGGAAATTGCTTCCATCAATAATCGTGTTTATCGTACACTTGGATCGTCAGTGCTGCTGCCGCAGCATCATCACTGCGATATCATTTCCAAGAAAGAGCAACGGCTGCAGCTCGCTATCGATCATATCAGCATTATGAGCAGCGACATCCGTTCCATTCGCTGCAGCGTATCCAGTCGTAAGGTCAGCTTTGCACGATATCGGCCGTTTCCTTTCTGGAACCGGGTACGCGAAGCATTCCTTGGTTACGACGTGCGTTAAGCCAAACTTATTATTACCGACATTTATTGCAAAAAAAAGACACGCAGCGCATTTATACGCGCTCCGTGTCTTTTTTGTTTGGTCGATTCGTTTCTGCGGATGCAGCCGCGGTTTCATTGGCTGCAAGGCGAAATGGCTTCTTGGAACGGTTGTCGTTGCCTTTATAGCCGCCTTTGCGCTGCTGTTGCTGCTCACGTTTCCCGTTGCCCTGTTGTTCGTTATTATTTTTGCCTTCGCCAGCATTGGCACTGTCGTTGCCGCTATTGGCGTCATTTTTGCTGCGGTTGGAGCTTCTATGGCGATTTTCTCTTGTATGATTACGAGTATGTCTTTCATGCATTGGAGCAGCACTTTCTTCCTTAGCGGTCGCAATCTCATCTTGCTCAAGACCTTCGGAAACATCCACAAAGCCAGCAGCCGCTGCAAGAAGATCAGCCGCTTCTATACGTGGCCGCTCATCATCTGCATCCAAGTCATAGTCACCTGGCTCACGTACAGTGCTCTGAGTTTTTTCTAAAATAAAATAAGCACAGCCAAAGTTGCAATATTCATTGATGTAATCCGGCATGCCGGATAGGTTGCTTTCCTTCGTTGCCTTTTGGTGGTTATCACGAAAAAAACCTTTCAGCCTCAACTGGCTATAGCCCCAGTCACCAACAATATAATCGTAACGCTCGAGCACCTCGCTGTATCGATCACGAAATGCTTCAGGATTCCAGCCGTTCCTATTTTCAAGTACAATTTCATAAGATTTTCCGCCGATATGAATCAAAGCCATATTCTCCACCTCATCTTGAGCGTCAGTTACAAGCTGCTTGAGCAAGCACCGGACGAAATCTCACGGGTCGCTTCAGCTTCCGCAGCAATTGCTGCGTGTGCCGAATCGGTCTGCTCATGTGCATGATAAGAGCTGCGTACTAATGGTGCGGATTCTACATGCCTAAATCCGCGTTTCAGCCCTTCTTCTTTTAGTTTTGCAAATTCGTCTGGGTGGACATAACGTACAATCGGCAAATGTTTAGGCGATGGCTGCAAGTATTGACCTAATGTCAAAATATTCACATCGTTTGCACGAAGATCATCCATCGTCTGCAAAATTTCATCCCATTCTTCACCCACGCCAAGCATAATGCTTGATTTGGTTGGAATTTTGGGCTTCATTTCTTTGGCGCGCTTCAACAGCTCCATCGTACGGCTGTATTTGGCTTTGGCACGAACACGATCCGAAAGCCTCTCCACCGTCTCGACGTTATGATTTAGGATATCCGGATTAGCATCCATAACAATTTGAAGCGCATCTTTATTGCCTAAGAAGTCGGGAATAAGTACTTCAACACGGCAAAACGGCATACGTTTGCGAATCGCATGCACGGTTGCTGCAAATATAGATGCGCCTCCGTCTTTAAGGTCGTCGCGAGCAACTGATGTAACGACGCAGTGTTGAAGGTTCATTTGCTCAGCTGCCTCTGCTACCCGTTCTGGTTCGTCCAAATCCAGTTCAGTCGGCATACCTGTTTTAACAGCACAAAAACGACAAGCGCGCGTGCAAATATCACCCAATATCATAAATGTAGCTGTGCGATTCGACCAGCATTCATAAATGTTTGGGCATCGTGCTTCCTCGCAAACCGTATGTAGCGTTTTTGAGCGCATCATATTTTTAATTTCGGCAAAGTTGCCGTCTGTTGCTAATTTTATACGAAGCCAATCAGGCTTTTTGAGTGTTTCTTGCTGTTTCATTAGGGATTACCTGCTTTCAAGTTCATTTATAATTCCTAAACTCATGCGTTTATTATAACATGTTTCGTATAAAAACCAATGATTTGCAAAACATAAGGTTATAACCGTCATGCTTTTGGAAGGGTGAGACGTTTGAAACTGACTATTCCTATTGTTGCAGCATTAACCGCAGCTTCGCTGCTCATTGCCACGCCCGTCAGCCCTGCAAAAGCAGCTCCTGCTATCAAACGGCAAAACGATACGGCAAATGAGCAAGCAGCTAATGCTGAGCCAGATCCTCTTCCAGAAAGAAGAGGCTTGTACGACAAATTAAGCTTATTTACCGAAGTACCCTGGTACTGGATTGCAGCCATCGATCAATATGAGCGATCCATGTCTAAAGTACGTCCAAAGGCTCGTCCAATGCTCGGCAGCACCGTTGGCGTATTTATCGACCAAGAACGCTGGGCCGGCCCACTCAATCCGAATATGGAAGACATCTCACCGGTTTCGATCAACTTTTTTAACGGGATTGGCCGCGATGGTGACGGAAATGGACAAGCGGAGCGAACAAGCGACATCGATCTTCTGTATTCACTTGTTAGCCGCGTTGCCGCCTATGGTATCTCAAATGATGATTTCGCAATCGGGCTTTGGGAATATTATCAAAATAACCGTTCGGTTCAACGCATCCAGCAGTTCGCCCGCATCTATGAAGCATTTGGCCAGCTTGATTTGTTCGAGCACGCTTTCCCTCTGCCAACCAGCACTCATTATGCCTATAACAGCACCTGGGGAACTGGGCGAAGCTGGGGAGGCAGACGTACCCATGAAGGTACAGATATTTTCGTTAGACATGGCGTCCCTGTTCGAAGCACATGTTATGGCATTGTTGAGGTACAAGGCTGGAATCCATATGGCGGCTGGCGCATTGGCATACGTGATCTGAACAACTTTTACCACTATTACGCTCATTTGTCCGGCTTTGACAAAACCGTTAATATAGGCGATGTCGTTAAGCCTGGCCAAGTCGTAGGATGGGTAGGAAGCTCTGGTTACGGCAAGCCGGGGACGCAGGGAAAGTTCCCTCCTCACTTGCATTATGGCGTATACAGCGATCGCGGTTTATTCGAATGGTCGTTTGATCCTTATCCAATGCTGCGCCGCTGGGAGCAAGCAGAGCGCAAACGAATTCGTGCCGGAAAATAAATCAAAAAGCATAAAACGACTTTATCGTCTTCTTTGCAGAAGACAATAAAGTCGTTTTTATTGTGTATGCTATTCCACAGATGAATTGCCCTCACTATTCGTGACTTGGCCCGAACCATTAGAATGATTTGATCCCTCGGTCGAGGATTCATTCGACGGCCCCGAATTAGATGATCCAGCGCCAGATGACGAAGACTCTTCATTATTATTATTTTGTGGACTGGAAGTAACTCCGCCTCCTGCTCCTTCGCCGAGCGGAACCGAGATGTTTGGCGCTTGTGCAGCAGACTCGCCTACAGGTTTACCTGTATTGTCATAATAGTACATCGGCACGTCGCCAACGACGAGCAAATATGAAATCGGGATATCGGTTTCTACCAGCTCAGGTTCGGTGTCGAATGGAATAATAATCGTAACCTCAGCGATAATTCGGATATAAACCTCAACCAAAATCATATTGATCCCAGCGTCCTTCTGACGTGTACTAAGATCAACCTTTACGGCACCTACTGGCTCGAATTTAACTGGGACTCTTGGGCCGTATGAGGAAATGATCGCACTATTTAGCGCATGCCCAATCGGAATATGCTCCGGTATATCCTTCATTTCATTTAATGTATTTTGAACGGTGTTTATCGTTTGCGAGGTGATCTTCATATGTTCAGCATAATTAAGCATAAAACCAGATATTTTTCCATTGCTGTTCATCTTCCAGTCAATAAGGTTGCTGCTGTCCGATCGGCTGGCTACTTGCTCCGTTATTGCTTTATTAATGGCCTGCGTAGCGATTTGCTTTACTCTTATTTTCGCGATATTCATCAGCGGTGGACGTAAATTTTTCTCAATATATACGAAAGATTGAATCGAAAAAACCATCATGACCAGCAGCGCAATGATGAAGATTGTGCGGCGTCTTATACGAGGCTTAGCCGGACGGGATCCCCAAATGCCGCCTGAGCCGCCATTGCCACTGCTTCGACTGCTGCTGTATTTCACAGCTGGACGATTAACGCCCCATTTTCCGCTGCTTGCGCTTGACCGCGTTCCCGAACCCCATTTCTTTGGCGCTGGCCTTGATGAAGCTGGGTTTCCTCGACTGCCCCAGGTGACTGTTCTTACTTTAGAGAATGGACGGCCAGACCAGAGCTGCATTCGGCTGCCGCCAAAACCCCGAAAACGCCAGCCACGCTTTCCCCATTTCGCCAATCCGATCCCCTCCCGTCCCAAGCTGCACGCTCTTTATTACCCATACTTATGCAGAACTTGGTCAAAAAAGAAGACGACCTAAGACCATTCTATTTAATCGAATTAAATCGTGAGCCTATAACCTGCGCCCCAAATCGTTTCAATATATTGCGGATTCGAAGGATCTGCTTCTATTTTCTCTCTTAGCCTGCGAATATGAACGGTTACCGTCGCAATTTCGCCTAACGAATCCATTCCCCACAACTGCTCAAACAGCTCTTGCTTGCTGAATACATGATTCGGGTTCAACGCTAGAAAGGACAGCAGATCAAATTCCTTTGTCGTGAATTGCACCTCTTGTTCATTGACGTACACGCGCCGTGAGGCGGAATCAATTTGTAAGCCGCGTATCCGGATTTTATTAGAAACTTTGGTATCGCGATTGCCCATCAAACGTTTGTAGCGCTGCAAATGTGCTTTCGCGCGGGCGACCAGCTCACTTGGGCTAAACGGCTTCGTAATATAATCATCCGCACCTAAGCTTAAACCGCGAATTTTATCGATCTCTTCTTTTTTGGCAGATACGATCAGGATCGGAACTTCCTTCTCCGCACGGATTTGACGGCAAAGCTCATAACCATCCATACCTGGCAGCTGCAAATCAAGTACGATCAAATCATATTCGCCTTCCATGGCGGCTCGGAGTCCATCCGTTCCTGTCAAGCAAATGTCCGCAGCAAAACCGTGCAGCTCAAAATAATCTTTCTCCACCTCGGCTATCGACACTTCATCTTCAATAATGAGAATTCTCGTCATTTCAGTCCTCCTATGTCCCTCGCGAGCGGCAGCTTGATAATGATCTTTGTTCCTGCTCCAAGCTTGCTTTCAGCATGAATGCTGCCGTTATGCCCTTCGATAATTTGTTTCGTAATCGCAAGTCCTAGGCCGCTTCCACCGGTTTGCTGGCTGCGTGAGAGATCCTCGCGGAAAAACCGTTCAAAAATAAAAGGGAGAGCTTCTTCCGAAATTCCTGAACCGCTGTCGCTAATCATTAATCGAACGAAATCAGACTCTATACTCAGCGTTATCGCTATTTTTTTTGGCTCGTCCAACATGTATTTCACACCGTTATCCATAATGTTGGATAACACCCGCTTCAGTTTATCTCGGTCCGCAAGCACGATGGTAGAAGTCGATTGAACAATGTCCCATGTCAGCTCAATGCCTTTCTCCTGCAAATCAAATTGTAAATCCTCGGCATAATCCTCTATGAATTGTCCCAAGCTAATTGCCTCGAATGTAAACGGCAGCTGCTTCAAATCGAGTTTCGAGTAGAGAAACAACTCATCGATCAGCTGATCCATATGTTCTGCCTTCGTCAAAATCGTATTCACATACCGCTCCATCTTTTGCTTCGTATCTGGAACACCGTCCCGAATGCCTTCAATACTTGCTTTAATCGACGTAATCGGCGTTTTTAGATCATGTGTAATATTTGCGACAAGTTCCTTACGATTTTGCTCATATTGCAGCTGCTTCTCAACCGATTGCTTCAGCTTCATTCTCATATCCTCAAAGGCTTCGCTTAGCCTTGTAATCTCATCATTACCTACCGCTTGCAGCTCGAACTCCAAATCACCTTCTTTAATTCGCTCTGTCGATTTCCGTAGCAGGTCAAGCGGCTTTATAATACTGCGCGTCAAAAAGTAATAAAGCAGCATATTCATGAGCATCAGCACGATAAATAACACACCTAGAATAATAGGCAGGAGCGTACGCACAACCTCCGCAAACGGGCTACGTTCCCGAATGACGAGTACACTGCCCTTTGACTGATCTGGAAAATGAAAATCGAATTTCGCATAAGCGTAAAAATGCTCCCCGATTTGCAGCGTATTGCGGATCGCATTGTTTTCCATCTCGTAGTCAGGCAGAAACGTTATGAAATCGGGCTGCTTAACCGATAATGAGGAATAGATCGGCTCGTTCCCTTTTCTTATGAACAGCTCCGCTTGAACAGAGCGAAGCTTATAATTATACTGATCGAGCAGTGCTCGGTCGAGAAGCGAGTCAGGTTCGTTTTTCGCCAAATACTTTAGGTCGAGGAAAATTGTTTCCTCCTGCTCGGACAATGGGTTAACGGAATAATGAATGTTGTAAAAGTCCTTTACGCTTCGCACATCGCCTGTTATCGCCACTACAAACAGCAGAGCAGCGGCAAGAAACAACACGATTGTAACGATAAGAATACAGCTATAGGACAATAACATCCGAACGCGGATGGACATACTCGTATCTCCTTTTCCTTCTGACAATTCGTCTTTCGTGAATACAATGTAACATAGGTTGCGCTGAGGGGACAAAGAGAAACAAAGACAACTTTGCAACACTATCTTACATGGGATAGACTATAAGAAATCATTTTCCGTATTGAAGGAGTATACATATGGCCATAAATCGACGACTTAGCACCGATCAGGATTTTGAAGAGGTTATCGAACTGCAGCAGCGCATTCGCGTGTTTCAAGACAATCAACTCATCGATTCCAGCTCGCTGGTTGTACGGTTTGACGATAGCATCATTGTAACCCAATCGGGGGTAAGCGATATTGCCTATCATAACCGAAAAGAATGCGAGTTTTTTTTACTCAGAAAACGTTAAGTTAAACAAAAAGTCCTGTTTGCGCACGCGGGAAGAAGTGTGTATACATGCAAAAACCCCCTATCTTAGAGACAGGGGGTTTTCTATTCCTATATTGTCAACCTGCGAAAAAGCATACAGCTTACGCGCTCTGGTTGAACGGTTTACTATTCTTCCTCTACTACGCCAAGCTCCCGATTTTTCTCCTTAAAGCGCTCATTATGGGAAGAAACATAAGCCATCTCTGGAGCTTCCGGATCCATATACAGCTTGGCGCTATTGAGTGCCAAGACACCATCTGTGAACGTTCCTGCAATCAGTCCAACCTTGCTGCTAAAGTTCGCGAAATCGCCTGCGCCGAAGATGCCCGGAATATTAGTAGCCATCCTCTCCCCTACGTTCGCATTCCATACTCCCATATCAAGACCCCAATCACGGATGGGTCCAAAATCACTTTTCATTCCGTGGTTGACGATGACGGCATCTACTTCAAGCTGCTTGCTTTCCTCTGTTTCCATATGCGCAATGGTTACCTTCTCGATGCTTTCCCCATCTCTGCTATGAAGCGCCAGTACTTGATAAGGGGTCAGAACATTCACCGAGGATTGTTTCATCTTAGAAACATTTCTCTCATGTCCCCCGAAGCTGTCGCGCCGATGCACTACCGTTACGCTTGCTGCAATGGATTCCAGCTCATTTGCCCAGTCTACCGCGGAATCACCGCCTCCGGAAATGAGTACCCGTTTATCGCGGAATTTTTCGAGTTCCTGTACGGTATAGTATAAGTTCGTGACTTCATAGCGGTCAGCCCCTTCGATCTCCAGCTTCGCTAATTTTTTTATTCCATAACCGATAGCCATTATTACCGTTCTCGTATGATGCTTCTCACCACTTAATGCCGTTAGGATAAAGGTTCCATCAGCCTGCCGTTCGTAGTCAGTAATTTGCTGTCCGAGTACGATCGTTGGGTCAAAGGTTTTGGCTTGTTGAATCAATTGGGCAATTAATTGTTCACAGCGAATCGGCGTTACCCCGCCTACATCCCAAATAATCTTCTCAGGATAAGTGAGCATTCGCCCGCCAAGTTGATCCTGCGCTTCAATTAACTTTGTTTTTAAATCACGCATGCCGCTATAGAAAGTTGTATATAACCCACCTGGGCCGCCACCAATTATCGTTACATCGTATAGTTCCAATTGTTCGGTCATCGTTTGCCTCCAAACGTCTTTATAATCCGTATTTATTCATGATATTGATTATCACTATCACTCATAAAGTTTAGGACACAATACCTAATTGTGACAATGGACAAAAGTCATCATTTTTTTGTACAAAACTGACTTTTATTATAAGTATTAAAGCTGTCAACGATTAGTCTTTTTTCTCTCCCGCCAGCCAGGCAGCTAGTTCTTCCGTCTGAGATAGCGTAGCAATGGGATCGAAATACCATGAGCGTTCTTTGCCCCAAATATAGACACGATCATTTTTAACCGCATCAAGCAGTTTCCAAATGGGTTCGGTTTTCAAATCTGCAACAGTAAGTGTATCCGACGTTAATATAATATAATCGCCAGCAAAGTCAGAAAGCTTCTCTCCGGAAACTTCAACAATTTGCTCCTTCATTAGCTGCTCTGCTACTTGGGTTGGAGGCTTAAGTCCAAGTGCTTGATAGACTGCTTGGCCGCCCCTGCCGAAATTATCGCCGAATACTCCAGTATTGCCGCCCCAATCCTGCATAACGGAAAACACAGCATCGCTTGGAATGACGCTCTCAACCTTCGCTTTGGCTGCTGCAATACGCTGGTCGTAGTCAGCCAGCCAGGCCTCCGCTTCCGCCTCTTTCCCTAACAATTTTCCGAAATAGGTCAGTTCTTCATGCGTGTTTTTCAGCTCGCCAAAAGGGACAACTATCGTCGGTGCAATCTTGCTATACTGCTCATAAGCTGCTTCATTGCCTGTAACGATCAAATCCGGCTGCAAATCTACTATTTTCTCTAGCGATACGCTCTCGTATTCCCCGATATTTTCCACGCCTGTAAGCGCCTCAGCAAAATACGGATTTTTCAAATTCAATTCTGGCGTTCCAATTGGCTTGACATTAAGTGCAATAAAGCTGCCCAAGTACAGATCGACAACGATTCGTTCGGGATGAGCAGGAATTTCTATATCTCCTTTTATCGTTGTTATTACTCTAGTCTGAGCCACAGCCTCCGACTTATTGGAGGGTGCTATTTCCCCCTTAGAAGTTACTTTCGATTCCACGGTTGTTGTATTCGTATTTAATGCCCCCGTAGAACAAGCGCTCATAAATAAGGCAAAACAAAACAAAAGGGTGGCCGCCATTGATAATTTCAATCCTTTGTACATGGGTAAATGATTCTCTCCTTTGTATTGATAATGATTATCATAACGATTAACATTGTAACGCTGGAGTCTACCTGGAACAATGGACAATCGGCTCGATCTATATAGACGATTTGCTCCGCTCTTACTCTCTTTCAAACCGTCTTTGAAACTTCCTGGTGAAATGCCGGCATACTTTTTGAAAATCCGAGTAAAGTACAAGCGATCCGAATAACCGACGCTCTCAGCAATTTCCTGAATCGTCGCACTTGTATTTTTCATTAGCTCCTTCGCATTATGAATTCTTACTTGAATGACATAATCAATGAGACTATGTCCCGTTACCTTTTTAAACACCTTGGACAAGTTTTTAGCGCTATAGTTTAAGGTCTGCGCCAATTGATCAAGCGTAATCGGCTCCATGTAATGATCATGAATGTAACGAAGCGCTTGTGCTGCAAGATCAGGTTTCGTTGTATGTATACCTTGTTTTTGCAGTTGATGGAATACGTCATAGACAAATTGATAAAATAACGTATTCACATGAAACCGCTCCAACGCATGCGATACTTGCCACTCCTGAGCCATTACGTTAACGATACGGAACAATGAGATCGGGTGTTGCGGCGCGAAGCCGTATTGCATATGGAACGGGCTGTTTGTTTCCATAAGCGACAAAATCTCTTGCCTGCAAGGATGTGGAATGAGCGCCTTATAGAAGATCAAGTAATAATCAAAATCCTCTTCTGTCACATCGATATCCAAGCACATTCCTTTACCTCCATGCAGCACATGAAACCGCTCCGCCCTGTAAGGCTGGCCATCTAAACGCACGTTAGCGCTGCCCGTTGTCGTATATACAAATCCGCTTGCTGGAAGCCGATAGGATTGCAGCTCCTCACCGAGCTTCATCCTATTATGACGAACATCCAACACTTTAATCGAGGCGTGGTTCCAAAGCCTGATATGGTCATTCCACTCCACCTTCTGAGTTCAACTCCTCAAACGTTTTCTTTGCGCTGTCGTACAGGTCAACCGGAGAAAAAGACGACTGCTTGATTAAAGCTTAGCTCTTCCTATAAGTTCCCCGCGCAGAGCGTATTAAGAAGCATTTTAATGATAATCATTCTCAATGTCAAATCGTTTTTTTACTAGTACCAGGTACTACAATAAGTTGGTACTTTTGACTTTTGGAATTTGATGTAAACTAAAGACATCAACAACAAATCGATTCGGGAGGCTTTCTCAAAATGGAAAAAATGGAAACGATGCACGTACGCAAACCTGCTAATTTTTATCGCCGCCGCAACACACCAACTTATACCTTCATGGCTTGGGCAGCTTTTCTCATAGCATGCGGTTTCGAATTCATCGGAATATACACGCTTAAACAGCCGATGTCCGTGCAAGGGTATTACGCTGTAACCGGTATTCTCTTAATCATCACGTCGTTCCTTCTGCAAAAGGTTGCTCGCGACAACGATGAGGATAAATTCCTCAAAGACTATAATCCAGGCTACAGAAGCCGCAACACCTCCGCCTTTTCGTTCATGGCTTGGGCCGGCTTTATCATTGCCATTCTCGCTCAATATATCGGTATTTACACGCTCGAGGAACCGCTTTACGTAAAAGGCTACTATGCGATTGCCGGCGCTTTCCTTATCGTTTCTTGCCTCGTTTTGCAAAAGACCATTCGAGATAACGAAGAAGATAGCGTGTTTACAAAAACGGAAGATTTAGAAGGGTAAAAAAACATAATAAAGCCTCCCTTTTGGAATAAAAGGGAGGCTTTATTTGATTACATTCGTTTGACTATTCTACTTTAATGGAATCAAAATATTTCTCTTGCACAACTTTGCTCTTAAAGCTGGTTGGTTTATTTTAAGCGATAATAGATTTGATATGTACGTCCCTCTCCTGGCTCAAATCCAAGAAATAATCTGCCAGCTTAATTAGAGGCGTTTCAATGTTATGCGGATTGATGTAAACGACCTCGCCCTCTCGGCCATCTGTCAGCAGCACTTGCTTTCCAACTAGTCGCTTCATCAGGTTTTCAATAAATACGGAGATGATTTGCGGGTTAAGCACGCCAAACTTTCCGTCTGTCATCTGATTAACAATTTCATGAAAGGATAATGGCTCGTGATAAGGACGCTTGGAGGACATCGCGTGAAATATATCCGCAACGGCTACGATGGAGCTGAATAAATCTATATTTTCCTTCTTTAGTCCGAGTGGATAACCGTTGCCATCCTCGCGTTCATGATGCTGAAGCGCAACACGAGCGATTCGCAAACTTAAGCCCGTCGTACCTTTGAGCAGTTCATAACCGAAAATAGTATGCTTTTTGATTAATTGAAATTCGGCCTCATTCAGCTTGCCAGGTTTGTTTAACACCTCTAGCGGAAGCTTTATTTTGCCAACATCATGTAAGGTAGCGGCTAGTGACAAAATCGAAAGCTCAGAATCGTCCAAATTCATCCATCTGCCGATAAGCGTCGATATGACGCCTACACCTACGTTGTGCTGGTAAACGTAATCATCTTTGGCCTTCACAGCTTCAAATAATTCAAAAATGTCCTTATATTTGGATAGCTGCAAAATAGCTGGCAGCACCTCATTGCGAATCTCCATTAATGGAACCTTCCGAGATACTAAAATCGACTCAAACAGCTCTTTCGAGACATTAACCGTTTGCTGCACGAGCTCACCGATTTGGATGCTTGTTTGTTGAACAGGCTTCAACTCAGACTCAAGGGCAATCGATGATAAATCTATCCGATGGTTTATTAATATTTGTATTGATTCACGAGTGAGGACAGCGTCAGCTGGTACAATCGTAACGCCGTATGTGTTCAAAATATCATGCTTCATTTTTTTCCCGATCAATTGTTCCATGACTTCGCTCCCTCGGAATTGACGTTTCCAACATTTAGTTTACCATATCTTATTTAGGAAGAGTCTATTAAAATTAGAAAGATGAGAATCCATAGAAAAGGCCAACTGATTTGGGAGACTAATCAGTTGGCCTTTCAGAATTAAATCCATCACAACTTTCTTAAAATCAAGATGATCGTCAAGTTAAAGCGGATCACAATCTCACTATGGGCTACAAACGGCTAGTTATCGTGAGCATGGCAACGTTTTATGAATTAATGATTCAACCATTCTTCCATTAGCTGATCCAGCTGCTTTTGCCGCTCCTCCTGTATATTCCAAATCGCTTCAAGCACAGACGGATCACCGTTTGCTGCGACTTGCTCCATTTCCATATTGCCCTCTAGCAGACTCGCTTCGAGCCTAGCGATCTCTTGTTCCAGCTGCTCCTTCGTACGCTCCACTCTTCCACCTTGTTTAGGCTTTGAATGCTCACCTGATCGCCTCGGCTCTCGCACCTCATGATCAGCTTTACGAGTGACAATGTTTTCGTTAGTTTTGTAAGGCCTGCGCTTTGACTTAAAGTCATCGTAATTGCCCAAGTAGGTGTAAATGGCTCCCTCATCAAGTTCCCAAACTCGTTTAGCAAGCCGATTGATAAAATAACGATCATGCGATATCGCCAGCACTGTTCCATCATAGCTTTCCAAAGCTTCCTCCAACGCCTCGCGGGAGCTGACATCGAGATGATTGGTTGGCTCATCCAGCAGCAATAAATTCGGTTTTTTGCGAATAAGCAGCGCGAGGCGAAGGCGTGACCATTCCCCACCTGACAGCAAATGAAGGGGTTTAAATACATCCGTTCCGTAAAACAAATAGCTAGCTAGTATATTCCTTGCCTCGCCTTCCTCTAAACCGCCCTCCGTTTTAAAAAATTCGAGTACGCTGAGCTGCTTATCCTCAACCTTTTCTTCCTGAGCCAAATAGCCGATATGAAGGCGAGCTCCAAGGACTAGCTGTCCACCATCTGGCTGAAGGTCGCCAAGCAGCATCTTAAACAACGTCGTTTTGCCTGAGCCATTGTCCCCGACCAGCACAACCTTCTCTCCATAGAACAAGCTGCCCTCGGCTTTATCCAAAATAATCCGTTCACCGAATTGTTTAGTTACATTCTCAAAGGTAATGGCCTTACGTCCAGAGCGATCAAGCGATGTTAGTTCAAAATCTGCCGTCTTCGGATCAAGAACCGGTCGTTTTATCATCTCCAGCTTTTCCAAAGCTTTGCGCATGGAGGCGGCTCGTTTAAAAAACTTCTCATTGTCGCCGATGCGCCCCCATTCCTCCAAACGCTTGATCGTTTCCTTCATCTTTTTGATCTGCTTCTGCTGCTCTTGAAAGTTCGCAAACTGCTGCAAAAGCAGCTCCTCTTTCTCTTTCACGTATCCGCTATAGTTTGTAAGAAAGGTTTGTGCTGTACCGTCCTCAAGCTCAATTATTTTGGAGCATACCGCATCTAGAAAATAGCGATCATGTGATACAATGACACACGCACCTTCATATTGCTGAATAAATTGCTCCAGCCACTCCATCCCTCTCAAATCCAAATGATTTGTAGGTTCATCCAGCAGCAGCAAGGCAGGACGGACTATCAGCTGTGAGGCAAGTGATATTCGAGTTTTCTCGCCGCCGGAAAGACTGCCAAAACTTCTTGAATAAATAGCGCGGTCAATACGCAAGCCTGTTGCGACTTGCTCAATTGCCGTATCCATCTCATAACCGCCGCTTCTCTCGAACCGTTCCTGAGCTATAGAGTACGTTTTCAGCAATCGCTCCAAAGCAGCAGAATCAGCTAGCATTTCTGGACTCGACATCTCTTTTTCCATATTTGTCATCTGATGCTTACAAGCCATTAATTCTTGATAACCATAAGCCAAAACCTCATAAACGGTCAGATCATCAAATTCCGCAGGTGTCTGTGGCAAATACCCAATAACCAGCTCCTTCTGTACCGTAAGCATTCCCTCATCTACCTGATCATGACCTGAGATCAGGCGAAGCAATGTCGATTTTCCGCTTCCGTTGCGGCCAATCAACCCGATCTTATCACCTGCTTGTATTTGCAGCGTAAGCCCATCAAATATAAGATTTGCGGCGTGGTATTTCTTAATTTCCTGTATATTAACAATAATCATGTTAAGAGCCTCCTGTTAGATGAAGACCCTGACTCTCAAACACAACAAAAAAAGAGCCGCAGCAACAAGCCTGCGACCCTTCGGATGGTAAAGCTATCCGTAGTGGTTAAAGTAGGCGTCTTCTCGCGAATGGTTTAATCGTATTAGAATAATTGGACAGACCTCTCCCGTTCGCGGAAAATGCATGAACAATGCCAGCCATAGCAATCGGCAGCTGGCTAATACGGTTATTGACCATTACGTGATTCACCTACTTCACCTCCCTTTCATTCATTCTTTTTAAAATAACATACTGACAAGTGTTATTGCAATAGCCGAACCAAATTTTGTAACTACAAGGAGTAAGAGAGCAAGATGTCGAAGATGACATTCTAAAGGAGGCTTGTTTATGGATAGAATTACACATCTTGGGGTGTACGGTGTCTTGAAGAAAAATAATAAAGTGCTGCTCATCAAAAAAGGCAGAGGTCCACATACGGGGAAGTGGGATTTTCCTGGCGGGTCAATTGAATTCGGAGAAGCGCCTTATCAAACACTAATTAGAGAGTTTGAAGAAGAAACAGGAATTACAGCGTTGAATGGCACCATTAAAACGACAATGTCATATACACTGATCTGGCCATTTAAAGAGGATAAATTAGAGGAAATGCATCATATTGGAATTATTTACGATGTAGAATTAGTAGATGAAACATTTAACTTGAGAACGGATGGCGATGGTCAAGATTCGTTAGGCGCCAAGTGGATTAATGTGCAGGATTTGAAAAATATGCCCGTTACTCCGTTCGTGAAAAATATATTTGGCTAGCCGTACGTTCCTTATTCTTAAACGGGAAGGTGGTTTTCAAGTGGAGCTTTATTTCAAAGACAACTTCTTTAGCGCTGGGGAAACCCTCATTATGGATGCAGTTGGAGACTCAGTTGGAACTTTAAATTTACAAAGCATGTTCAGCGCGACCCTTTCCGTATATGCTTCAGACAATGCACTCCTTTACAATGGAAAATTCCGTTTTTTCTCAAGTAAATGGGAGGTGCGTGACGCAGCTGATTCAATTATTGGTGTGCTGAGAAGTAGATTTACTTTTTTTAGCAAAAGTTATGAATACGACGCAGGGGAGCGAGGTATTTTTCAAATTGAATCTCCAGCCTTCTCTTATGTTTATTCGATCATAGATATGTCGGGTCAAGAGGTTGCATCCTTTGAGAAAACGAGTAATTGGCTCCAGTCCGGTGCCTTCCGTCTTCACAATCTCTCAACCGAACTTGATAGCTATGAGCTTATTGCAGTTGTGATGGGTGTCCATAGCATTCAGAAAGCTGCGACAAACACAGCAGCCACTTAGCATTATTCATCCAATGATTAGTTTTCACAGCTTTTTGATCATTTTAAAATTGTCTAATTTCACACCTTTGCGTTCAACGATTTGTGACTGAACTACACGATATCCTTTTCGCTCAAAAAATGGTTTTGCAGTTATGCTCGCATCTGTTCTTATCTCATTTACTCCTAGTCGACCAGCTTCAGCTTCAAGTTTTTTCAACATGGCTGAAGCTACGCCTCTTCTCTGATAATTCTTATGGACATACAATCGATCCAATTCCCCTCCATAGGTCATGTCAGCAAATCCCACGATTTGACCGCAGATCTCAGCTATATAGGTGATATTGCTGACCATGGATTCCTTCCAAGCTTCGAGCTTTTGGGCTACCTCTTCTTGTGGAGCCCATGCATCAAGCTGCTCCTTTGAATAATGTTGTTTATTTACTGCATGTACGGTTTCATAAAACAATGAGACAACCTCACTTATATCCTCTTCAATGAACCTTCTAATTTCCATACTCTATCCTCCTGCTGGTTTTTTATGTATAAAAGCAATCTTTTTGCACACCATATGCTTATTGCCGTTTTCTATACGGACAAAATTAGAAAATGAGGAATCTGGAGGATACGATGAGAAAAATCGTTTTGTTAGTCTGTGTGCTTTTCCTGACCCAGACATTTGGCGCTGTAATGGCCCATCCAAACGCTGAACCTAATGGCGTTCTTGTCACTATTATTAACAGTGAAGGCCAAAATATTGGATCAGCCCAGCTCACCCAAAAAGCAGACAAGGTATACCTGCATATTGAAGCAGAAAAGCTTCCTCCAGGCAAACATGGTATCCACTTTCACAACGTCGGCAAATGCGATCCGCCAGATTTCAAAACAGCAGAAGCTCATTTCAATCCCGCGAACAAGCTTCATGGCTTTAACAATCCAAAAGGCTACCATAATGGTGATCTCCCTAATATTATGGTAGGTGCGGACGGAAAAGTGAAGGCCGATATCGTAAGCAGCGATGTAACGCTCATGAAAGGCAAGCCCCATTCATTAGTGAAGGACGGCGGCACAGCCATTGTCATCCATGAACAAGAAGATGATTATGTTACTGATCCATCCGGAAATTCCGGCAATCGCATTGCATGCGGAGTTATCCAATAAGTTAGCGTGAAAAACGAGAGGCTGTCACAAGGTAAACACCTTGTAACAGCCTTTTTACGTTGTTGTGAGTATATGAATTGTACTTTACTATTGCTTATAATAAACCTTGCCCTCCGATTCTTCAAAAGTTATTGGAGATAGGGTAATAGTTCCTCCATCCTTAATCAAGCCATCATCACCAAATATACAATCAGCATTCAGCACCACTGTAAAAGAAGGTTTTTTCTCATCTCCCTTGATGACAAGAGAGAAAATTCCTTGTTGTTCAGTATCGTGATCACTGTAGTAGTAAAGTTGACCATCCTTGGCATAAACAATTTCTCCTCCATTGTACATGATGTAGTTGTGAGGGTTATCTTGTTCAAGCCATTTCCCAGTCAAACTAACTGCAACATATTTATAGCTTATGTAATCAGCATTTCTAAAACTAAAGATGCGTTGTTGCAAAGTACCATTACCACTAGTCAGGTAAGTAACCACAGCTGTGTCTCCGCTAACCCAATTTATTTGAAAAGCTTCTTCTTCGATCGTCTTATATGTAGAGCTTCCCTTAAAAGCAACTGTTTGTTTCCCGAAGAATAGACCCTTACGCTTCAATCTTACTGTCTCATAATTCATTTTCTTATATTCCTTGAGAATCAACTCATGCTGCTTGTCCGGTGACTTAGACACAACGACGTTCACATCACCCATATAATAGAAAAATGAAGTGTTGATAACCAACAATATCAGTCCTAGCATCCATTGAATCCATCTGATATATTCATTCTTACTGTACAACAAAAAGAACAGAAAGATAATGATTATATAATTGATTCCATAGAAGATCCAATCATGAATGAGATAGTAATCCTTGGGGGCTGCGACACCAAGAAACAATGCTTGAAAAATGATTAGTAATAAAGCCCCTGCGAATAATGCAATGTTTATTGATCTATTCCGAATCATAAAAACATCTCCTACAATCTAAAATGTGACATGATTTCATCATAGAGCCCCTCATTGATATCTACATAGTCCCAAGTCACACCTCTATTTACACTGCGATATGCCAAAATCTTATTTTCTGTTGATCCTTCGTTCCTTACAGCAACAAGATACCCCGTTCTATCATCGGCTAAGAAATCAATAAACATCTCACCGTAACCATTTTTCAAGTCATGAGTAGCTGTCTTAGATATGCTGCCAACACTCCATAACTCACCTTTGCTATCTGAAGAAATAACACTGATATTTTCCGAGCCACGCCCACCGTACACAATAGTAATTTTTTCATTGGATGTGTATATATTGCTCTCTTCAATGGTCTCTATATATTCCGTTATTCGGGCATATCCTAGATAATCGTCATCTGGAACCTGCAACCAAGTCTTCCCTTGGTTGTTTGTAACATAAAGCTTATCCTCATGCAGAACGTAATTTTGATTAGTTTTGACAGGCAAAGCTGTCTCCTTCGTACCAGTTAAACTATGCGATATCATTTTGTCTATATCTTCTGGGTAAGTTTGGTCATCACGAATTTCATTAATGACTGCTGGTTTTACTTCCACATGCTGAAAGTTAATATTATCTATTACACTTTTACTCACTGTAAATGCAGCAAAGATAATCAGTATACCAATCAAACAGATTGAAACCATTTTCAAAGCTTTCATAGGATATAATCCCTTCTTTTGTTAGGCTCTGTCGTACTTCCATTTTTAAAAATTTCTAAATACAATACCTTAACGATAAGAATAGTTAAAAAGTTCCATTTATTAATATTTTGTTCGTTTAGATAAGCAAAAGGAGAGAGCCGTGTTGCTGGCTCTCTCCTTTTATGTGATGCATGATACATGGTTAATTATGGACGAGATGAAATTCATGTTTCGTTATATGCCCTCTGCCGCAAGCTCTCATAAAGCAGCACCGTTGCTGCCATCGCTACATTTAACGATTCCGCTTGTCCGACCATCGGAATAATGACCGATTCATCTACAAGCTCGCGAACTTCAGGAGACAATCCTTCTGATTCACTGCCCATAAGCAGCCATGTTGACTGAGTCCAGTCATAGCCATAACAGGTATGCTTCGCTTGCAGGCTCGTCCCGATAAGCTTTATGCCCTTTGCTTTTGCTTGGGGAAGCAGTTCTTTTAAATCCCCTTCGATGATAGGAAGATGGAATAAAGACCCCATCGTTGATCTTACGGTCTTCGGATTGTAGAGATCCACGCAGCCTTTGCCCAAAATAACGGCATCTGCGCCAACCGCATCCGCACTGCGAATGATCGTACCCGCATTGCCAGGATCGCGTACGCCGTCAAGCACAACAACGAGGCCGTTTTTGCGATATAATGCTTCTTTATCTACAGAAAGCTTAGACAAAATAGCAAAAACGGGAGGCGGCGTATCCGTCCCTGTGCATTTGGACATAACCGATCGTGAAGCTTGTACCCACTCTAAACCGAGTGTTGCCTCCGAATCATTCGTTTCTCGCTCAAGCTTAAGCTCTGGAGGAATCCCACGTTCCGTATCGTAGACAATTGTCGTTACATCCGCAGTACCCCTGAGCGCTTCCAACACAAGATGAACACCTTCAATTAGAAATTGGCCGCTGCGATCGCGGTATTTTTTGTCAAGCAGTGAGGCCCACTGCTTGACTCTGTCATTTTGTACAGATGATAGCAAAGAATCAAATTTTTCATTCATAGTTTGATTTAACCTTCCGAATATGCGATTTCTAAATTTGTTAGATCTGAGTTTTTGCCTACGATAACAAGGATATCTTCCTTACCGATTAAATCGTCCGCATAAGGGGCGATGTTCATCGTAGAGCCTGTTTTGATAGCCATGACATTGCATTTATATTTTGCCCTAATATCGAGCTGCTTCAAGCTTTGTCCAATCATCGGTTCGGGAGCTTTAATCTCAATGATGCTGTAATCGTCTGAAATCTCGATGTAATCGAGAATATTTGGTGATACAAGATGATGCGCGACGCGCAGGCCCATGTCCCGCTCTGGGAAAACGACTTTATCGGCGCCTATTTTGCCCACGACCTTACCGTGGAGATCATTTTGGGCTTTGACGATCAGCGTTTTCACTCCCAGATCCTTTAAGATGAGTGTTGTCAGAATACTGGACTGAATGTCTTGTCCTATCGCAACAACTACAACATCAAAATTCCGAATACCGAGCGCCCGCAGCGCTTCCTCATCCGTTGAGTCGGCGGACACCGCATGTGTAACAAAATTAACGACCTCTTGAACACGCTGCTCGTTCGAGTCAATGGCCAGCACCTCAAAGCCCATATCTGTCAAAGCTTTTGCAATGCTAGAGCCGAAACGTCCCATCCCAATTACTGCATATTGCTTCTTTGCCATCGTTACAAAATCCTCCTTACGCGGATGATAGCTGGAGTTATTTAGACAGTATACCATAGCTTGCTCATTCGGATGAAAGCAGCAAGCGCTGGACATAGTAAAGAAGTAAATCTCAAGGGGGAAGGAGCTGTTTAGTTTGAATGAAATTGATCTGCGTCAAGCAATCGTTATGCGTGTGCAGGATAACTCCGCCAAGGAGCTATCGGAAGTAATTGAAGATTCTATTGGCGCTGATGAGCGTACTTTGCCAGGGCTCGGAGTTCTGTTTGAAATGATCTGGCAGCAATCCACTGAGCCTGAGCAAGAACGAATGGTCGACTCCTTATATAAGCATCTTCATCATTCCGAGCATGCCAATCCATCTCAGTAACGAACAGCAGCAGTATAAACATTATGGCCCCCAACAATGGTAGTTGTTACCCAAGGCAGGCCATCATAACGGTCCACGATAATTAAATCTGCTGCTTTGCCTAGCTCTATGGAACCAATATCCTTATCAGCGCCTAACGCTTGCGCCGGATGTAATGAGACCATACGTACCGCAGCTGGCAAAGCAGCAATCCCTTCATCTGCAAGCTTGAACACGGCTGCCAGCATGGAAGAAGGATGATAGTCGGAGCATAAAATATCGGCAGCATTCACAGTAATTGCATCAACCGCCTTTAAATTTTTGTCATGAGACGCACCCCTTACGACATTAGGCGCACCTACACAAACACGAAGCCCCCGCTTAGAAGCATACTGTGCTGTTTCCAAGTTAATTGGAAACTCACAAACAGAAATGCCATAAGAAACTGATTCATCCACCTTCTCAGTCGAATCGTCGTCATGAGAGGCAATGGCTATGCCTGCTTTGGCTGCAAGTTTACTCAGATGTTTCAAATGATCGCCGCTCACCAGCTGTCTCCGCTGAATAAGATCCTCAACAATGATACGAACCTCATCTAGGCCAATTCCCTGATTCTTCATCACATAACGCTCAAAAGAACCCGGTTCACGATATTGACCTTGCCCTGGGGAATGATCCATAAAGGATAAATAGTCAATCGACCTCTCATTTAAAAATCGTTCAACAATAGGCATACCAGCCAGATGCGACACCTCAAACCGCAAATGAATACGATTGCGGATCATTGATCGTCTATTGCGATAGCTGTTAATATGCTCAATCATCCCCGTTAGCAAATGATCTCCGCGCAAACTGAGTCCTACACCCAGCGATAATGAATGATACATCGTCGTTATGCCATGTACCGGCAGTTTCCTCTCAAATTCCAGAAATGCCATATCGAGAGGAAATAAGGTATTGGGGCGTGGCTGCACTTCTTTCTCAATTGCATCACAATGAATGTCAATAAGACCCGGAAGCACGTACCGCTGCTTCGCATCTATACTTATCGACTTAGGATGCCGCCTTATCCAATTAACAACAGCCATTTCATCCAGCAGCACAGCATCAATTCGCCCATCAACAATAGCAATCGCCGCATCAGCGATTTGATCCGGCAAAACGACCTTTCCATTCGTAACGATCATAGGCTCAGTGTTGGCTCGCAAGCGTTCATCCATCGATTAGCATATCCCCTTACCCTAAAGTTATAATCTTTATTTTACCATATTTTGTTTGTAAAAACCGAACAGGGCGTTTGCTATGAACATTTTTAAATGAAGTTTTTTTCCTCCTTTGAACAGAGAACGCAGCGCCGAAATTATGCTCGGAACAAACAAAAAAACCGCAAGAATAATTCCTCGCGGCTTTGAAGCATAATAAAGGCAAGAAGCGCTGCCTCTAGTTTCTAATTTTAATCTTCTTGTGGTATTAACTTGTAAATATCACCATTTTCAAATGAATCGATCAAACGATCAAGCCATTTGTAATATTTTAAAGCCTCATCAATCTTTTGCGTATCATTCTCGAGCACGTCAAGAAATGCTTGTTCACTTTCATATTGCAGCTTTAATGAATCAATTTCCTTCATTGAACGGTTTAAGGCACTCATGTTTTGCTCGACTGCTTTTCTCCACTTAATGGAGAAGTAATCGGTAAAGTTTTGATGCCAATTCGGCTCTACTTCATACAAATCTTTTCTTGAGCCCTTGCCCCATACTTTATTTATCATCTTCAGGTCATGCAGCGTACGCATACCTGTACTCATCGAAGTCTTGCTCATGCCCATCGTCTGACTCATTTCATCAAGCGTTACAGGTTCACGATTAAAGTACATATTACCGTATAGATGACCTATTGATAACGTAATACCATACAGATCCATGTTTTCACCAATTGATTCAATAACACGGCGCCTTGCCTTTTGCAGCTTGGTAAGCTGCTCATCTGTTAAAGCTGCGAGCTCATTCATGTCGTTCCTCCTGAGGAGTGTTGTTCCCCTATCATTCTTACATCAATTATTGTAATCAAATGACCATCTATATGTAAAGAAAGCTTTTGATATGAAATAGGGAGTTATCCAGAGAATACAGTACGTAAAGTACGTAAAGTTATAACTGTACGAAGTATACAGAGTCTCACGCCTTTTGACCATCACAAACATTACCAACTAAACTTATAGGAGTCGAAATATTCCACAAGGGGGCATAACATGGCACTTTTAGAAGCCAAGAGGCTAACCAAAATCTTCGGAGCTGATCCGAAAAAGGCGATCCCGCTGTTGGATAAAGGATGGTCCAAAGAAAGAATTTTAGCTGAAACGAAGCTTACGGTTGGTGTGAACCAAGCGAACTTCTCGATTGAAGAGGGACAAATATTTGTCATCATGGGCTTATCCGGAAGCGGTAAGTCGACGCTGGTACGTCTGCTTAATCGATTAATTGAACCTACTTTAGGCCAAGTTCTGTTTAACGGTACAGATGTGCTTAAAATGTCTCCTGAGCAGCTGCGGCAGTTTAGAAGAAAAAATGTAGGCATGGTATTTCAAAAATTCGCGCTGTTTCCACATCGCACCGTTGTTCAAAACATTGAGTACGGACTAGAGGTTCAGGGCATCGATAAGAAGAAACGCAGAGAAATGGCAATGAACTCGCTGGAGCTTGTTGGTCTCAAAGGCTGGGAGAATAGCTATCCCGATCAATTGAGCGGCGGCATGCAGCAGCGTGTTGGTCTTGCAAGAGGACTTGCAAATGATCCCGACGTTCTACTTATGGACGAAGCGTTTGGTGCACTTGATCCGCTAATTCGGAAGGATATGCAGGACGAGCTGCTTGAGCTTCAATCCAAAATGAAAAAAACGATCGTTTTCATCACGCATGACTTAAACGAAGCACTTCGAATCGGAGATCAAATTGCGTTGATGAAGGACGGAAGCATTGTCCAAATCGGTTCGCCGGAAGAAATATTAATGCAGCCTGCTAACAAATATGTAGAACGCTTCGTCGAAGACGTCGATCTTTCTAAAGTTTTTACAGCATCCCATGTTATGATTAAACCTGAGACAATTACCATTGAGAAGGGGCCGCGTGTTGCATTACAGTTTATGCGTGACCGCGGTGTATCAAGTCTCTACGTAGTTGACAAAGGTATGCGTCTGCTTGGTGTTATAACTGCAGAAGAAGCCGTTATCGCTATTAAAAACGGCCAAAAGCTTGAAGAAGCAATGGAGCGTGAAGCACCTTCTGCACATCCGGATACGCTGCTTAATGAGTTGTTTGAATTAATGAGTAATTCTAAATTTCCCATTTCCATCATTGATGACAACGGACGTCTAAAAGGCATCGTTATCAAGGGCGCGGTTTTGGCCGCATTAGCTGGAAATTCCGTATTAGAGGCTGGTGAACGTGTTGAATCTTCCTAAAATCCCATTAGCGGATTGGATAGAATGGCTGGAAGCGTGGTTGGAAGCTAATTTCGAACCCTTTTTCCAACTCATCCGCACAGTAGTAGGTCAGACAGTAAACGGCTTGGATACCGCACTCAACTGGTTTCCATCGCTAATCCTTATTTTAATATTTACGATCATAGCTTGGCTTATCGGTAAGTGGAAAATGGGTGTATTTACACTTATCGGATTGCTGATTATTGAGAATCTCGGCTTATGGAGCCAAACGATGCAGACATTAGCGCTCGTTTTGACTGCCGCCTTTATATCCGTACTCATTGGTGTCCCAATTGGTATACTCTGTGCACGGTATAACAATGTTCAAAAGTTTTTTACGCCAGTACTTGATTTCATGCAGACGATGCCAGCTTTCGTATATTTGCTGCCGGCAGTTACCTTCTTCTCTTTAGGTGTTGTTCCTGGTGTAATCTCTTCCATTATTTTCGCAATACCACCAACGATCCGATTAACGAATCTCGGTATTCGCCAAGTACCTTCAGAATTAGTGGAAGCAGCGGATGCCTTCGGCTCCACGCCATCGCAGAAGCTCTTTAAGCTGCAGCTTCCGATTGCATTGCCAACAATTATGGCAGGCATCAACCAAACCATTATGTTGTCACTTTCCATGGTCGTAATCGCTTCAATGATTGGCGCCCAAGGTGTAGGTGCTTCTGTATATCGTGCAGTAACACAAGGGAATACAGGTGTGGGATTTGAAGCTGGTCTAGCTATCGTTATTTTAGCTATCGTTTTAGACCGTTTAACCCAACAGATCATTCGTAAAAGCAAAACAAATTAATATCAAATTTATAAATATTAAGCGCATGCTTTCGAAGTTAGTTTGCTGCGCAAACTTTGAGGAGTGGTTTTTTGAAATTCAACAAAATGACTGTTATTGCAGCAGCCGTAATGGCTTTGATATTGGTAGCTGGATGTTCGTCGTCAAACAATGAGGGCAGCAAGAAAAAAATAACGCTCGCCTATGTAGCTTGGGATTCTGAAATTTCGAGCACTTATGTTGTGAAAGAAGTACTTGAACAGAAGCTTAACTATAAGGTTGAAATGATGCAAGTAGACGCAGGACCTATGTGGGCTGGTGTTTCTGATGGCAGCGTTGATGCCATGGTAGCCGCTTGGCTCCCTACTACACATGCTTCATACGTTGCTAAATATAACGGTAAATACGACGATCTTGGACCAAATCTAGAAGGAACAAAAGTTGGCCTAGTCGTTCCTCAATATATGGACGTTAACAGTATTGAAGATCTTACTGATGCCGTTGGCGCTACAGTAGACCATACGATTATCGGTATTGAGCCCGGTGCCGGAATTATGATGTCAACAGAGAAAGCTTTGAATGAGTACAAATTACAGGATAAATGGAACCTGCTAGAAAGCTCTTCCGCAGCAATGACTCAGCAGCTTGAGAAGGCTTATGCAGATAAGAAGCCGATTGTTGTGACAGGCTGGACACCGCACTGGATGTTCGCCAAGATGGATCTTAAATATTTGGAAGATCCCAAAAATGTCTATGGCGGAGACGAACAAATTCATACAATCGCACGTAAAGGGCTAAAAGATGATCTACCTGAGGCTTACACATTCCTTGATCAGTTTAACTGGACGCCGGAAGATATGGCTTCCGTAATGATCAAAATTCAAGAGGGCGAAACGCCTGAAGCTGCCTCAAAAGCATGGGTTGAGCAAAACGCTGAAAAAGTTGAAGCGTGGATAAAATAATAGGTCAGCACTAAAAAGCAGAGCGGACTTCCCGCTCTGCTTTTTTTCGTTATTAATTCTTTTCTACTAATCCAAGCAGTATGGCTGCAATCCGAGCGGCAATGGCGCCGGACGCTCGCAGGTGCTCTTCATAACATAATGTACACCTTGTTCCGATGCGTCATGGAAACCATGCATCGCTTCAAGCACATGATACGCAAGCTCGCCATTAGCGCGATGCTTTCGACCTGTTTGAATCGCTTTAGCCATATCAGCTGCACCGACTCCGCGAGCGTTTTCTGTGTAACCATAAGCATGCGGAATCGTAGACCATTCATTTGAGCCTGCTCGCCAAATTTTGATTTCACCGCCAAATCCGTTCGGATCTGGTACTAGTAGCGTGCCTGCACTTCCATAAATTTCGATACGAGGCAGCATAGTGCCGCCCTTCACGTCAAAGCTCGTCAACAGCGTGCCGATTGGGCCAGATGCAAAATCCATCACTCCTGCAATATGGGTCGGTACTTCTACTTCTACCTGCTGGCCGTATTTCGGCTTGCTTGTAATTGTTCTCTCTGGGAAGGAGATGCGTGCCGAGCCTGTCACCCGAGTAATAGGCCCAAGGAGTGCAACAAGTGCTGTTAGATAATACGGGCCCATATCGAACATTGGACCGCCGCCCTTTTGGTAATAAAACTCAGGTGCCGGATGCCATGATTCATGTCCTCCGCAAACCATGAACGCAGTAGCGCCAATTGGTGTACCGATCCATCCATCCTCAATCAGCTTAATGCTTGTTTGGATACCGCCGCCAAGGAATGTATCCGGCGCGCTGCCAACATAAAGTCCTTTACGCTCAGCGAGTTCAAGTACTTGCTGCGCTTCCTCACGGGTCACAGCAAATGGCTTCTCTACATAAACATGCTTGCCTGCTTCAAGAGCTTGCAAACAAACGGATGCATGCGCCTGTGGAATCGTCAAATTGATAATCATTTGAATTTCCGGATCAGCAAGCAGCTCCTCTACCGAACAGCCTCTAACACCAAACTCCTCACCTCTTGCTTTTGCCCGAGCTACATCCAAGTCTGCGCAAGCTACAACCTGCAAAGCATCAAAGCGATTCCCGTTTTCAAAATAAATACCGCTAATATTACCTGTTCCAATAATCCCAGCTTTAATTTTTTCCATAATCTCGAGTCCCTCTTCTCATATCCTAAGATTATAATTATGATTGCAATTTACAGCTGATTATCCGCCATGCCGCTGTACGCCGATGCAGCATTACCCGCCGCTAACGCTTTAGTCTTGCCTTCCGCACACCACAAGAAGCCACGTCTCATAAGCTCCTTCACCACTTCAATATCCATAATATTGGCTTGATGACCAAGCGAGTTATAATAAACGCGTCCTACGCCCCAACGCTTCGTCCATACAACCGGCATATCGACTGCCTTGTTAAGTGAATGCGGTCCCGGTGTTAGTGGAAAGCGTGTTGTCGCAAGCACTTCAACTGCCGGATCCACATGCAAATAATATTGCTCTGAACGCACAACAAAATCTTCAATACCTTCCGTAAGCGAACTTGATGAATTTGTAATATTTACGGTATATTCAAGACCATCATTGCCAGGGTGAGCAACCCATTGCCCTCCGGTCATGAACTGCCAGTCTACATTATCACGAAACGCATCGCACATTCCGCCATGGCATCCTGCCAGACCTACACCGCTTTGAACAGCTGCAGACACATTGTTAACAAGCTCCTGCTCGATACGAGCCATCGTCCATACGGGTACGATTAGATCAAGCCCCATCAGTTTTTCTGCATCTGCAAATGCTTCTAGCGTATCAGATACCTCTACCTCAAAATCTTCAGCAGCAAGCACCTCACGAAATATTTCTGCTACTTCCTTCGGCTGATGTCCATCCCAGCCGCCCCACACGATTAATGCTTTTTTCATTGAACTCTCCTGCCTCTCCCAAACTTTAAGTAGTCTCCTTATTTTCCTTACGATAATTCGCTAATCGCTACCCAGCGGCGTTCTGCAATCGAACGATCTACCGCTTCTAGAACCTCTTGGCATTTCACGCCATCCACAAAGTTCGGGACTGGCTGACGGTCTTCAGCAAATGCTTGCATCAGCTCATGCACTTCATGCGTGAACGTATGCTCATAACCAATGGTGTGTCCTGCTGGCCACCAAGCATCCATATAAGCATGCGACGGATCGGTTGCAAGTACACGGCGGAAGCCTTGTACATCCTCAGCATCATCAGCAAAATATACCTGAAGCTCATTCATCCGCTCAAAATCAAACTTGATGCTTCCTTTACTGCCGTTAATTTCAAAAGCATTCGTGCAACGATGGCCTGCTGCGAAGCGCGTTGCCTCGAAGCTGCCCAACGCACCGTTAGCGAAGCGTGTCATGAACAAGGTTGCATCATCAACCGTTACTTCACCGAGCGGTCCAGCCTCGCTTCCCTTAGCACTAAGACCTGTCATGGCTGAAGCAATCGGACGCTCTTTCACGAAAGTCTCGCTCATGCCGATAACCTCATTGAATTCACCGACAAGAAAACGTGCCATATCTATCAAATGTGCTCCTAGATCACCATGTGAGCCGGAGCCCGCAATTTCCTTCTGAAGACGCCATACGAGCGGGAAGCTAGGATCGATAATCCAATCTTGCAAAAATACAGCGCGGAAATGATAGATTTCACCGATTCGACCGTCTGATACTAGTTTTTTGGCAAGCTGAACTGCAGGAGCAAATCGGTAATTAAAGCCTACCATATGCTTAACGCCAGCTTTCTCTGCAGCTTCAAGCATTTCACGGGAGTCTTCAAGCGTTAGTGCTAGTGGCTTCTCGCAAAATATGTGCTTGCCTGCCGCTGCAGCAGCAAGCGCGATTGCCTTATGAGCATCGCTTGGCGCATTAATATCGATCAAATCGATATCTTCGCGTTTGATGAGCTCCTTCCAATCCGTTTCTGCGCTTTCCCAGCCGAATTGTGACCGTGCTTGCTCAACGCCTTCGGGATCACGACCACAAATTGCCGTCATTTCCGGCTTAATTGAATCCGGGAAAAACATCGGAAGCGCGCGATATGCATTACTATGCGCCTTTCCCATAAACTTATAGCCAACCATGCCCACTTTTACTTTATCCATATAAAATCCGCCTCTCTTAAGCGTAAACGCCTTACGCCGCCTCCAGCGATAAGTTCACGTCTCGCAATTGAAATAGGATGGAGCAAAATGACTCGTTCTACTAAATTTTAACGACCTAATGCTTACTCCTTGACGTTTCTCTAGTGACCAAATTGACAGGCAGTACATCTCTTTCTGGCTCAGTCGATTCACTTTTCTGATCCGGATCCAGTAATCTAGCAGCCGCGAGCTTGCCCATTTCATAGAAAGGTACAGCAACGGTCGACAGTCTTGGGCTAATGATGCGTGAGCCGTCTGAATCATCATATCCAACCAATGCATAATGCTCGCCCGCTTCGAGTCCCAAATCCCGCAAGCCTTGCATCAGCCCGATGGCCATTCGATCATTCGCTGCAAATACCGCATCGATTTGGCCGGCCTTGATTTGTTCCGCTAATGTTCCCGCCAGCTCATAGCCGCTCTTCCGACTGTAATTACCGTAGTAAACAAGCTTAGGCTCGTAAGCAAGTCCCGCTTCCGTTAACGCAGCTTTGTAGCCTTCCTGCCTGTCGGCACTATTGGAATATTGCAGCGGGCCGTTAACAAAAGCGATGCTGCGGTTGCCCTGACCCGCCAGATGCTGAACGGCTGCCTTGCTGCCTGATACATGATCAGCATCGACTGTTCGATAATGCTCCTCGTCAAACCGCTGATTTACAAGGCAGAACGGAAAGTTCTCGGCCTTCAGCTCGGCAAGAGCTGCTCTTTCTTCTTGAACATTCTGAGAGCCCAGCACAATGCAGGCATCGATCTTATGCGTGCGAAAAAGCTTAGCGTAATCTCTAGCCCCATCTGGTTCTCTGAATATAAGCAGCAGATCATAACCGCAGCGCTTCGCAGTTTCACCGATTCCGCTTAATATTTCTGAGAAATAATAAGTGGAGAACAAATGAACCTTTGGAACGAACGGCAAAATAACACCAATATTCCCGCTTTTCCTTCGAGCGAATTGCTGTGCAAGCGCATTTGGAACGTATCCCAGCTCAGCTGCAGCCTGCAATACACGTTCTCGCGTTACCTCTTTTATGGGGCCGACATTGTTCATTACTCTTGATACAGTTGCCTCAGAGACACCCGCGAGCTTCGCTACTTCTTTCCTGCTAATAATCATTTTCCTCCTGAAAAGCTAATATGCTAAGTTGTAATTTCGTTTTTATGTACACGCGTACATTATTGCATGAAAACGTTTTACCGTCAATAAACTTTTTACAGCTTTTTTAGGAATACCGTCTTAACAAAAAAAACGATCCAGAACGATTACATCAGCGTTCTAGATCGTTTATTCTCATTGGTCGCTTACACTCTAACTATTTCTTAGCAATTTCATTTATCCACTCAAAAACAGCAGACAACGCATTTGCTTCCTCACTCATATTCATCCGATCGATATAGGATATTCGGTTTTGATACAAATTCTCGACGCTCTCAATCAATGTGCTAGCCGTCAATTTCTCTTCGTACAATACGTCGGCATAACCTGATTTCTCGAAAGACTGTGCATTTAAAATTTGGTCGCCTCGACTCTGTTCCCGCGTGAGCGGAATAAGCAGCATTGGCTTCTTTAAGGATAAAAATTCAAATATGGAATTAGAGCCTGCACGGGAAATAACAAGATCCGTCATCGCCAACACATCTGGCAATTGTTCATTCACAAAGTCGAATTGCTTATAGCCAGGTATAACAATCGACGGATCAACTTGATTTTTGCCGCATAGATGAACGATTTGAAAGTTTTTGGTGAGGCTAGTTAATGACTGCCTGACCGTCTGATTAATTTTGCGCGCACCCAAACTTCCTCCCATGATTAGAATGACAGGTTTACTTCTTGTAAACCCACAGAACGTTCTGCCTCGATCCGCGTTCCCCTGCTTGACTTCCTCACGTATAACGGCCCCTACATGCCTGCTTTTGTCAGCCTTCAGCATGCTGCCCGTTTCCGGGAAAGTCGTACATACACCCGTTGCAAAAGGAATCGATAGCCGATTGGCAAGACCTGGCGTCAAATCTGATTCATGAATAAGCAGTGGCACCTTATTTAACCAAGCACCAATGACGACAGGTACGGAAACAAATCCACCTTTGGAGAAGATGACGTTGGGTTTATTTTTCTTGATGAGACGATAAGCCTGATAAAGACCTTTTACTACCTTAAAAGGGTCCTTAATGTTCTGAATATCCATGTACCTTCTCAGCTTTCCCGTCGATATCGGAAAATACTTGACTTGCGGAATCGTTGCGATAAGCTGCCGTTCAATACCGCTCTCCGATCCGATATATTGGACTGACCAACCCTCTTCCAAAAAATGCGGGATCAAGGCCATATTAACGGTAACGTGTCCGGCTGAGCCTCCCCCGGTGAACATGATTGTTTTCATGAATGACTAGCCACCTATCGTTTTTTATCCATTTATTATACGGTTAAAGAATCGTTTTAGCACTGAAATTCAGATAGACGGACATAAAAAGCATCCTCAGCCGCAAGCGCTGCTGCGCGACTGGCCGAGGATGCTTTAACTTGCCTATCTCCCTACCCTTAAGGCGCGGTTTCCAGAAACTTAGACGTTGGATTCTTATCTACTGCCGTACGCATCGCATATTCGTTCTCGAACAAGACGACATAGTTGCCCTTCTTGTCCTTCACGAGCGTCGTATTGATACGGAATTTGCTAGGGTCGATTTTATCATCGACGATCCAGCGTGCAAATTGGAACTGCAACCGGTGCAGCTGAATATCTACACCGTACTCTGCCTTCATCCGATGCTCAAATACCTCAAATTGCAAATGACCGACAACCCCTAGAATCGTCTCGTCGAAGTTGCCCGTAGAGTGGAACACCTGAATGGTGCCTTCCTCTGTCAGTTGGTCAATGCCTTTTTGGTACTGCTTATGCTTCAGTGCATTTTTAACGGTCACTTTAGCAAAAATTTCAGGGGAGAACGTCGGCAGCTCGTCGAACACGACTTCCCCGCCTTGTGACAATGAATCGCCGATTCGGAAAATACCTGGATCGAACAAGCCAATAATATCGCCTGGATACGCTGTATCAACGATATCACGATCTTGCGCTAGAAACTGCTGCGGCTGCGCAAGCTTAATGTCCTTACCATTACGAACGTGGCGAACACTCATTCCGCGTTCGAATTTACCGGAGCAAATCCGAAGGAAAGCAATCCGGTCACGATGCGCCGGGTTCATATTCGCTTGAATTTTGAAAACATATCCCGTAAATTTCTCATTCGTCGGATCAACCTGACCAGTCGTGCTGTTGCGCGAAGTAGGTTTAGGAGCCAGCTGAAGGAAGTTTTCTAGAAACGTTTGCACGCCGAAGTTGTTAACCGCACTTCCGAAGAAAAGAGGCGTCAGTTCGCCTGCTTGCACTTTCTCGAAGTCAAATTGATCACCAGCGACATCCAGCAGCTCAAGATCGCCAATAAGCTGATCTGTTAAATAATCTCCGGCCATCTCACGAATCACAGGATCATTATAATCGCTAACGGGACGAACTTCTATCGTGGAATGGTCATTTCCTTGGAACAGCTCGACCTGTGTTTTCATTCGGTCATAAACACCGCAAAGCTCGCGTCCCATACCAATTGGCCAGTTCATAGGTACAGCACGAATGCCAAGGACACGCTCAAGCTCTTCCATTAATTCAAATGGACTTTGCCCTTCACGGTCTAGCTTATTAATAAAAGTAAAAATCGGAATGCCGCGTTTACGGCAAACTTGGAACAGCTTGATCGTTTGTGCCTCCACACCTTTGGCAACGTCAATAAGCATGACGGCGCTATCGGCAGCTGTAAGCGTACGATACGTGTCCTCACTGAAATCTTGGTGACCAGGTGTATCAAGAATGTTGACGCGATGTCCCAAATAATCGAACTGCATAACGCTGGACGTTACCGAGATACCACGTTGTTTCTCAATCTCCATCCAGTCGGATGTTGCATGACGGCTCGCTTTGCGCGCCTTGACTGACCCTGCAAGCCGAATGGCCCCTCCGAATAGGAGGAGCTTCTCAGTGAGGGTGGTTTTTCCTGCATCAGGGTGAGAGATAATCGCGAATGTTCGGCGCTTTTCTACTTCCTGTTTAATTTCTTCACTTAACGATTGGCTCATGCTTGTCTTCCCTTCATTACGTAAGGTATGCGGCAGCGCTTATTTTCCGCTGTTCGAAACCCAAATGACGTTATCTTCCTCTTGACCGTTAACCGGCCACCATTGGAAACCATCTTCTTTAAGCATATCATCCGCCGCTTCTGGACCCCATGATCCAGCTGGATATAGCTTCAAATCGCTTTTTTCCTCGCGCCAAGCTTGTGCGATGCGATCTACGAACGCCCACGCCCTAGAAACCTCATCCCAACGCGTGAAGTAAGTGGAATCGCCGCGTGCTGCATCATGAATGAGGCGCTCATAAGCTTCAGGCGTATTTAAGCCGATTTGGCAGCTTTGGCAAAATTCCATTGCTACCGGTTGTACAGAATTGTTTTGGCCAGGAGTTTTTGCGTTTACTTTAATATATATGCCCTCAAGCGGGTTTACGCGAATGACGAGTAGATTCGGCGCCAAATCATGACGCTGTGCAAATAGGACGTTTTGCGGCATCGATTTAAACTCAATTACGACTTCCGTCGTTTTTACAGGTAGACGTTTGCCCGTTCTAATATAGAAAGGCACGCCAGCCCAGCGGAAGTTGTCGACTAATACTTTTGCAGCAAAATAAGTTTCAGTCGTTGAGTCCTCACCAACAGAGTCCTCTTGGCGGTAGCCCGTAAGCTCTTTGCCATGATGGCTGCCTTCGCTGTATTGACCGCGAACGACATGCGAGCGAACTTCATCACTGGACGTATAGTTGCGCAGTGAACGAAGCACCTTTACCTTCTCGTCACGAATATCTTCTCCGTGCAAGCGGCTTGGCGGCTCCATAGCAATCATCGTAAGCATTTGCAGCATATGGTTTTGACCCATGTCGCGCAAAGCTCCCGATTTGTCGTAATAGCCTCCACGATCCTCTACTCCAACCGTTTCGGATAATGTGATTTGAACGTTCGCAATATGGTTATTATTCCACAAAGGTTCAAAAAATGCATTGGCAAAACGAATAACTTGAATGTTTTGAACCATTTCTTTACCAAGGTAATGGTCGATGCGATAAATTTCTTCTTCCTTAAACACTTGGTTTATCTGCTCATTAAGCTTCTGTGCGGACGGTAGATCGTAACCAAAAGGCTTCTCAATTACGACGCGATGCCAGCCGTTAGACTCAAGCAAGCCACCGTCGCGTAGATTGAAGGATACAGGTCCGAAGAGTGATGGCGCAAGGGCTAGATAAAAGAGGCGATTACCTGGAATATTGAATTTCACGTCGAGCTGCTCAGACAGTTTGCTAAGCTCGCGGAAGCCTTCCACATCGTTAATGTCTAACGACATATAGACGAAGTGCTCTGCAAAACGATTCCAAAGTTCAGCATCGTCCGCTTTGTAACGGCAAAATTCTACAATGGATTCATAAAGGTCCGAACGAAATTGTTCATTCGTACGAGGACGTCTTGCTAGACCAACGACGGCAAAGTTTTCTGTGAGTTTGCCTTCTTTATATAAACTGAAAAGGGCTGGAAACAGCTTGCGCCGAGCCAAATCGCCCGTTGCACCGAAGAGGTAGTATACAGCACCTTCTGCGGAGACGGAATCAAGATTATTAGTATATGTCATTTGCCTCATTCTTTCCCTATGTATTTTAATACAGCTTTACATGATATGTAGTTTAGCATATTCATCTTTAATTCGCTATTCAACATGTCATAAAAAATACTGATAAGATGCGTTACTAATTCTAATCATAGTAAAACAGCTACTGGCTTTCGATTGTATTGGCGCTGTATTCACCCGTAATGACAGGCACTCCGATCGTCAACGATGTTTGATCAGAATTTGTCTCTTTATGTAGAGCGATTTGAAAATTTGCTGTTTTTCCATTTTCAACCATTATGGCTGATTGCAGCATACGTGTATAAAACATATCGCTGATCGTGCCTTTGTCTTCATAATGGTCTACTGATTTAGCATCTGATAGCCTAACCAGACGCTGGATTGCTTGACTATTATCCGTATAACCTTGAACCTTCATACTGCTTGTAAACGCAGGGGAAATGCGGGCGATCTGCGCCGATACGTCTGCTGTCACTTGAAGCAGCCTATTTTTTTTTGTCATTTCAGATGGGCTTGTTTCAAACAAAACCATAATCTGCTCACCATGACTGTCTGCCTGCGTGAGACTTATGGACAGTTGCCCGCCGTAGGATGGGATAACACCTGTGATCGTTTTACCCTCGTTCTGTACAAGCATACTGCTAGCATTCCCCTGCTCAGCTGAAAAAAACAGCTTATTAAGTTCCTCCATGGCCCCTTCCTTGCCCGTCACATTCCATCTAATCGACCACTGCGCTCCCTCGGAGCTGCTCTTCATCTGGTCATCGCTCCATAACCACAACGCCGCCAAATCATGCTGAAGCAGTTGTTCAGCTGAAGTCGCTTCCTTCGGTTCCCTGTCCGCCTGCCACATCGCCCACACTGCACATATCAAAATCACGAGAAACGCAAGCATGATACCCGTTTTCGTTTGTTTGGCGCGCTGCTTTGCTGACATACGATGGCGAGCAGGGGGTGTATTTTTCGGAATATACATTATTATTCACTCCTGTCCTCTTCCAAATGGGTAAACATCCATACACGTTTGCCTGTAGGTGAATACACTGGTTGCAGGAATGATGGAATGAATGCTTTGAGTCTGGTTTCTCATCGCAAAATGCAAGTACTACGCACTCATGCTTTATTCCCAATAAACTTTGGAGGTGTCATCAGCAAATGGAACGCATTTATCCATTGCACGAAGAAGTCGTCAGTCGTTTTTGCGGGTATCCAGTATGCGTGATTATGAATGACGGTATGCGTCATGTTGGCATACTTAGCTCCTGTGAAAACGGCAGATTGCATTTAAACGCAGGTCCAGGGGGTTCAGAAGCCTCTTTGACAAACGTAGAGCCGCAAGTTTCAAAAAACAAAAAGGGCGGTAAAGGTAAAAAAGGGACGGTTCATAAATCCACTTCAACACAGGTTCAAACCCAAGCCTATCCTTATGATCCTTACTATTATGGAGAGGATTCTTACTATCCATGGGGCGGAGCGTTCTTTCTTGATTTGGCTGCTATCGCATTCTTATTTCTATTGCTGTAAATGGCTAAGCGGCGAGCTCAGCGGAGATGCGCCGCTTTCTTATTTTATAAGTCCTAATGACAGATTCCGCCAGTCTTTTTGATTACCGTATAGTATGCTGACGCTGCAAGCATCAATCGAGTTAGAAAGGAGTATACTTATGAGCTCATCCATACGTTCCATTCGAGGCATTGAACGATCCTATGCGTTCTCCACCGTACAAGCAGTGAGTCCATATGCTTATTATCCTTATCGTGACGGAGAGGCTCAGCAGGCCCCAGATTATAACAAGCGTTTGACACGTGATTTCCAGCAAGCCGCAAACAGTGCTGCATCCTGGCTATATAAAGCTAAACAAGCGCAGTCTGACATCGACCAACTAAGTAGGCAACTAAGCAGCGAATTGTACACTGACAAGCCTATAGCCGAAAGCTTATATCGTCTGACTACTATGCTCAATCAGTTGGAGGATCATTACAAAGAACATACCGATGATTTAAGGCCCGAGTTATGGGAAACAATCGAGCTCGCTTTGAGGCATCCTGCAGCCGAGGAGGTCGGGCTGCGCCGCAGCACACGTGACGGCAAGTGGATGACGGATTCTACATATTTAATGAAATCAGAAATTAATGAGCGCACAGTGCAAAAGCTGACGGACTCTTCCAAGCGAATGCAACGGCTTATGCTTGGATCAGAAGGCATGCTTAATGGCTTGAAATATGCGCTTACCTATGCTGAGCAGCAAAAGGCTGTTGATCTGCTGCAGTCTCCATTAACATCGACCCTTCCTTATGCCGCTTACTATAGCTCTATGCAAACCTACACGCCAATTCCATATGTTGGACTAATTCTAAATCGGTTCCTTTAAGTGATATATTCGGCTCAACACCAGCTATATCCTCCCAATTACTATTAATAAAACCTTTTTTTGTTTCAAAAGCTGATTTATCGGATGAGGATAACCTCAATAATTTCGCCCGCTTCCGCTCCCTTTGAGCCTGACGGAATAACTGCTAATCCTTCTGCATCCGCAATTGAAGCCATCATACTCGACTTGGAGTAGGCTAACGGGTCTGCAAGCAATCTGCCATCTTGCTCGCTAATAAGTTTTGTACGCACAAAACGATCATGGGGACTTGGCTTATTAACGGCTGTCAGCAGCTTAGCTTTTACTTTCCGGGGCAAAACCTCCTTAGCTCCCTGCATACGCAGCAGCGATGGCCGAACGAATAATTCAAACCCGACAAAACATGCTCCCGGATTACCCGATAAAGCAAACAGCAGCTTGCCATCAAACATAGCTGCTGACGTCGGACTGCCCGGTCTCATTGCAACTCGGTCGAAGAGTACTCGGTTTTCCACTTCTCTATTGGATGCATCATTGTTCTTCATCGATCGAATGATGTCGGACATGACATCATAGTCGCCTACGGATACACCGCCTGTCGTGACAATCAGATCCACATCATCCCACACGCTCGCAAATGCAGCCTCAACTGCATCAGGCTTGTCTTGTAATATGCCGCACATTATCGCTACTCCGCCGCTCTGCTCCACCATAGCAGCGACCATAAAGCTATTGCTGTCGCGGATCTGACCCGCCGCCAGCGGAGCTTCAACCGCCAGCAATTCGCTGCCGGTCGCGAATATCGCTACGCGCGGGCGCTTGCATACCGCCACCTCGGCATAGCCGAAGGTGGCTAGCAGCGCAATATGTCCCGGTCGCACAAGCGTCCCGGGACAAGCCAAAACGCTCCCCAGGCGAAACTCCTCGCCTTGGGGCGCGATGTGCTGGCCGGCAACGCCGGCGTGCTTGATCAGCACCGCCGGCGAGCCATCCGCCAGCATAGCTTCCGCGGTCTGCTCAAGCATGACGACCGCGTCAGCCCCTATAGGCACAGCCGCGCCGGTCATAATGCGCACGGCAGTGCCATTCTGCACGGTTGCTAGGGCGAGTTCGCCCGCTGCAACCGAATCAACCACGCGCAGCGTCGCCGGCGTATCTGGCGACGCTGCCGCAATATCTGCCGCGCGCACGGCATAGCCGTCGAGGCCCGAGCGCGCGAAGGGCGGCCAATCGCTTGTCGCAGCTATCGTCTGCGCCAGCCTCCGGCCGCTGCTAGCTCGCAGCGGCACAAGCTCGCTGCCGAGGACAAGCCCCTCCGCAGCAGCAAGCACCCGCTGCTGCGCTTCCCCAACCTTGACAGCCTGCCGATTGAACCGGCCCATCTGTTTCCTCTCGCTCGCCTCACTGCTATCAGACACACTCATCCTCTGGCTCGCCTTACTGCTATCAGACATATCCATCCTCCGCTCGTATCACCGCCGAAAATAACGTTCAGCAGCTTATTCAGCATTCATTTTACAATGTATGTTAAACTAATGGCAATTACAGACATCAAGACTCAAAAAGGAGAACCCCATGCAATTGATTGTTCAAATCGTTGGATACAAAAATACCGGCAAAACCACAATGGTTTGCCGGCTAATAGAACGTTTCAAACAAGCGGGATATAAAGTTGGGACGATCAAGCGTGACGCACATGATTTTCATATCGATACGCCTGGTACGGATACGTGGAGGCACCAAGAGGCTGGCGCTGATATAACGGCCATTACTTCCTCAAAACGTACAGCAATCATGAAGCAGCATACGGAACCGCTTCATCTGCTCCTTGCACAAATGTCTGAAGCCCAAGTTGTTCTAATTGAAGGATTCAAAGATGCCTCATATCCAAAAATCATTTTGATAAAGTCGGCGGTTGATTCCGAACTGTTGCAAAGTGTAACGAGCCCTCTTGCAGCGGCGGTTTGGCCTGATGTCATAATAGATCACTCATCTATTCCAGCAATAGATGTGAATGATATTGATCAGCTATATCAAAAAATATTATCGATATCCGCTACGCCATAGCCGTTCCGTTATTCTGCAATTCCTTGTCTATGAGCATATATGGCAGCTTGCGTACGATCATCCACATCAAGCTTGTTAAAAATGTTCGTAATATGAAATTTCACCGTTTTTACACCGATGAACAGCTCGTCTGCTATTTCTTGATTGGAGCGTCCCTGCGCAACCCGCTTCAACACATCCATCTCGCGCTCAGTCAGCTCATCATGCAGCGGAGCTTGCTCCTGCTGCTTTGGCTGCCGGAAGCGATTCATCATTTTGGCTGCTACCTGAGACTCCAGTACCGATTGCCCACGGGCAGCGGCACGTATCGCATCGGCGATTTCAGTGGCTCGTGACGTTTTCAACAAATAACTGAATGCGCCGGCTTCAATAACCGGGTAAAGCTTGCTATCATCCAAATAGCTCGTTAACACAATAACCTTGCATTCAGGGTACAGCTCCAGCAGCTTGGCTGTCGTCTCGACACCATCCATACCATCCATGACTAAATCCATAAGTACAACGTCTGGTTTGTACGCCTGTGCTAATCGTATGCCGTCCATGCCGTTGCTCGCTTCACCGACAACCTCAATTCCATCCTCGGTATCAAGCACCGCTGCAAGTCCGATGCGCACCATTTCATGATCATCTACAAGCAGAACCTTTATCGGTCGACTCAATTGCTGAGTTGCTTCCACACCTTACACCGCCCTCATTTTTTCGTAAAGCCCATCTTTATATCTAATTATATTACATTCTCTCATGAAACATCAGTAGGTACCCAAATTTGAATGATTGTCCCCTCACCAGGCCTCGAAATCATCTGCAAGGAGCCGCCAATCTCAATAACCCGCTCTTCCATGGTGAGCAGTCCATAAGACGTTTGCTTCTTCGCCTCAAGATCGAACCCAACGCCGCTGTCCTGCAAGCTCAAGTGTACTTGATTGCCGATTCGAATCAATTTGATATCCATGCTTTCCGCTTTGGAGTGTCTGAGCGTATTCGATAATGCCTCCTGCGCAATGCGGAACAAATGATCCTCAGCGTTAGGAGGAAGCAGTATTGTATCATCAACCTCAAGCGTAATCTTCATCGGTACTTTCTGCTTCAGCTCATCCACTAGAACAGTAAGCGCCTGCCCCAGATTTTTTCCGTCCAAGTGGACGGGCCGAAGATGTAGCAGCAGCGCGCGCATTTCTGATTGAGCAACAGCAGCCATTTCTTCGATAAGCTGCACTTGACGTTTCGCTCGCTCCCAATCGCGTTCAATGGTTCGGCTAACAGCAGTCGCTGTCATCGATATGGCAAATAACTGCTGGCTTACTGCATCGTGCAGCTCACGCGCGAGTCGTTGTCGTTCTTCAATTACTGCTGTGAATTTGACCTTCTTCGCCCAGTTAGGATCAACCTGCTCTTGTTCCGAAATTTCGTTTTCCGTCGTCTCCCCATTGCTTAGCGTAACCGTAAATCGACGTTTTTTTTGCTGCTCTGTCAGCCGCTTCAGCGATTCCTTTAGCTTGGAGTTTTGCAAATATCCGTTTAAAGTAGCAGCCGCTAAACCTGCTCCAACGAAAGCTAGTCCGATAATTGCCCATTTCCCTTGAAGCGTAAAGAGATCAACATATCCGATTCCTTGCAAAATGATAACAACCAAACTGATAATGATAAGCAGCCACAATATTGTTTCCGTTACAAGTCGCTTGCGGGCCGCATGATTCGGATGGTCGCTCTTATTGCCTTGCTCCATACGGCTCACTTCCTTCTCTTCACTATTTTAACCTGCATCAGTTTTCAACAAAAAACATATGAAAGAGCAGACCGTAAAACGGTCCGCTTCCTTCATAGCCTATGATCTTATTCCTCAGTCGGAGCCTTCGTTAATGAAGTTGTTGGGTTTAGCTTGTTTTTGAGCGCTTGCAGCTGCTCATCAACTTTATTTTTTTTCTCAGCATCTGCTGCATTAAAGCTGTTCGAAGAGCTGTTATAGGAGTAAGGCGTGCGCAGAACATCTGCTTCAGCCTCAAGCTGCATAATTTTTTCTTCCATCCGGTAGAAGCCGCGTGATGCAGAGCCGCTATCAATCGTGTTGTTTGTAGTCAATTGCGCCATTTGCTTTTGAGCTTTTGCTACTTGTGCACGGGAAGCAAGCTCATTGCGCTTGTTGCGCAGCTGGTAGAACTCTTCCTTCATTGCGTGCAGCTGCTGCATCAATTCCTCAGCCTGCGTTTTCGATTGTGCGTGCAAATCGATATATTCCGTTACCTTTTGGTCAAAATAAAGCTTCTCTTCTAGCAGCTTGCGAGTATGTTCTTCCTGTCCAGCTCTTAGAGCCGCTTCTGCTTTTGATTCACGATCTGCCGCGCTGCGTACCGTTTCTTCCAAACGTTGCTTCATCCGGCGCTCATTAGCCATTTGTTTAGCTACAGTAACCTCAGCTTGATGAATTTCGGACTCCATGTCACGCAAGTATTGATTTAACATAATAATCGGATCTTCAATTTTGTCCAATGCCTCATTTACCGATGCCTTTGTCATGTCTTTCATGCGTTTGAAAATTCCCATATTAAAAATCCCCCTTCTCGTATTTAGCAATTTTGGCTTTCAATTCTTCAATTTCACGACGTAGTGCTTTTTTCTCCAAATCATCCATCATACTATCGAACTGAGACGATGTCGTAGGCTGCGATGAAGGTGCTGGTGCACTCCAAGAGCCTGGTGCTTGCGGCGGGTTTTTGTAAGGACCACCGAAAGACGAATTTGTATGCTGATCAAATCCTGGGTTGTAGCCTCCGCCATAACCGTTTCCGTTACCGTTACCAAAGCCGTTTGGACCAAAGCCTGAGTAGATCGGCGGTTCCTTAGGAACAACCATGCCTGCAATAATATAGATCAGAATAACAAGCCCGCTTGTGAAAATCGTAACGACTATAAGTAGAATCCGCAGCAGAGTCGCATCTACATTTAACATTTCTGCTAATCCACCGCAAAGACCGAATATTTTTTTATCGCGAGAAGATCGATATAGTTTTTTCAAGACGACCATCCCTCTTTCTCAAGCTTTCGCTTCAGCTGCTCAAGCTCTCGTTCTATAACGGATTGCAATGTGTTGCCCGCTTCCGATACGAATTCTTGACCCATTTTGCGAATGTCGCGCAAGCTTTTTGCTTCATGCTCCATTCCGCTTATGCGATCCTCCAGCTTTCTAAAAACAGCACCCGATTGAATACCTTGATCACCGAAGCCGCTCGTATATCGGCTGTTCATTCGTTGTTGTAGCCTTAGTGATTCCATACGAGCTGCATAATATTCACGCTTGTCATATACCGATTGGTATTCACTGCGCATCTCGCGCAGCTGATCTTCAAGATCAAGCGTGTTTTGCCGGCTTTGCTCGAATAGCTCACGGTATTGAATGGAGCGCTCTTCGCAGCTAGCCTTCTCATGCAAAGCGATTCTTGCCATTTGCTCCTCGCCTGCCTTCAGAGCCGTCAACGCTTGATTTTCACGACGTTCCTTCTGCTCTTCGGCTTGCAGCCATTGGGCTTTCAGGTGATTGCTATGTCCAGCATATTGCTGATACAGCTTCTCAGCTTGTATAATATCTTCTCTTGTCGACCAGAGGAATTGATCAATCAACCGTACTGGATCCTCTGACTTCTCAAGCCGTTCATTTAATGTTGCGACAGTAATATCGCGAACTCGCTTCATAATACTCATTCAATGTCCTCCTTAACGTTTTGCGGTGCAAAACCAGCTTCATCTATCCGTGCCTTTTATAATGATTCGCAGCAATTAAAATGCTCTGCGTTTGTCTTTCTTAAAGAGGCTCACACCAGCAACGATTAAGCCGATTGCCAGAAGCAGCAAGATGATACCGCCAAGTTTACCGAAAATAATCATGCCACCGATTGCGATAAGTATTCCACCAATCCATTTCTTGTTGTTCGTCCAACCGACAATACCCAATCCGATTAGTATGAACGGGAGCAAAAATCCGAATATTGCACCGAAATGAACTCCGACAAAATTAAGTACCGCGATACTGCCGACGATAACCAGCAACACGCCCAAAGCGCTTTTTCCATTCATCTTCATTTCCAACTCCTTTCGACTTTCAGAATTTTTTACTTTTCTTTTCTTGCCTTACGAGTGTTGCTCTTGCTTATGTACTTAGTTTAGATCAATTTATCCTTTTATAAAACGGACTTTCGGCGGTTTTCTCACTAGACTTAGGTCGAGTGGGCAGCCCGCCTCTAGGGTCAAAAGCAGATTTATACCAATATTTCGCATGCTTATGCTTGAAAACTTCTCGAAGGCAATCGGCGGCAAACAAATAATTAAAAAGTGCCGATCCAGCAACTTAATCGCTTGGCCGGCACGAATGATAAACAATGCTGCTTATTTGTTTGCAAGAAATTGATCGAATTGCTTTTGTTTCTCCGCTATAATTTTCTCGATACCTGCCGCTTTCAGCCTCTCGATATACTCTGGCAATACTTTATCTACATCAACAGACCCGGTTTCAAGCGCAGTTCGGTACTGTCTATCCACATTGCCGACAGCAGCTACTTCAGCCCTAACCGCGTCACCATTAAATACGAAGCCAAGCCCTGGTGATATTTTTGCATCTTGATTAAATTGTCTGAAGCTATTCCATTTCTCAGGATTTTCACTGTCCCATACATAGTTCAAAAACTGATTTCCGAACATCCAATTGGAGCCAGGATTGTAATTTTGCGTGTTCTCCGTTGGCCTGATCATGTGCTCATTAACCTTCATATAATGTTTGCCTTCAATACCGTAGTTCATCAAATTGTTCAAATAAACATCCGTATGGAGCAGATTAATAAACATCATCGCTCGTGTTGGATCCTGCGAAGTTGAAGAGATAGCTAACATGGATCCCGCCGTCTCCGATGTTGCAATCGTCTTCACATTTAAAGGCAGCTGCGCCAGCTTCTGAGTGAGTCCAGTTTGAATCGCCAGCTCTTCATTCTTACCGGGCTTTAATGCGCCTGTTATCGAGAATACATCGCCAGACCTGAGCGCATCGTTGTTCATCGTCTGATTCGTAGCAGCATCTTTATTTATATACCCTTTTAGAAAAAACTTACGTGTCAAGCGCAGCGAATCTACATAACGATCGACCTCATAGGCAGGCATTACAGTAGTGCTCTCTTCATCCTTTAGAATGACCCCAGGAATCGATGTATCTCCTAAAGCGTCGAAATTTCCGATGTAATGTGCATTAAACGACTCGCCCATCTTCATATAAAGGGGGATCATCCCCGGTTTTTTCTCTTGTATAATCTGATATACCGCATCTAGATCTTCAATACTTTTTACCATAGTCATATCTATTCCGAGCTCATCAGCTATGTCCGAGCGATAGATAATGCCTCCTTGCGAGGCGAGCTCCTTGTTCGTTGGAACAGCATAATTATGCCCGTCAATCTTGGCGCCTGCAAGAAACACGGGGTCCAGTGTTTGCAAAATGCCTTGGCCATACTGCTCTAGAAGCTCATCAATGACTAAAAAAGCACCCTTTGACACATTGATCGCATGTTTATTCCATTGAGCCGTAAAAAAAATATCAACCTTCTCGCGTGATGCGATCATGAGATTGACTTTGTCGTCCCATGGTCCCCAATCAATTGGAATAAGATCAATTTTCGCATTTATTTTCGTTAATAAATATTCATTCATTGCCGCTTCTACTTCTTCTTCGTCTTTCTGTGGCGATCCTGTATATACAAACTTTAGCGTATACGCTTTTAATTGATGATTATCAGCGCTGTCCGTTTCGTCTACTTCTGTTGAAACGCTTTCATTATTATTTGCAATACGTTTCATGCTTTCCTTGTTGCTGGCCGTAAGATTTGTACCTGTTTCATTAGAACAAGCTATCACTAGAACGAAACATGTCAGTAGGAGCAAACTTGCACACCTCAAATGGTACATCGATCGAGCCATACTCGCTTTGCCCCCTACAGCATGGATGAATTATATTTGTTAGCTTAATTGTAAGGAATACATAAAAAAATGCAAGCAAGAAAAACCCGCGCCTTTTGGAAAGACGCGGGTTTTCGTTATTTTTAATAGTAGGACTGTTTACTTGCTCGCAAGGAACGCATCAAATTGCTTCTGTTTCTCAGCAACGACCTTATCAACGCCTGCTTCCTTCAGCTTCTTCTCGTATTCAGCTAACGTTTTGTCAACGTCCACCGATCCCGTTTCAAGCGCTCTTTGGTACTGGCGGATCACGTTTGCCAAAGCGCCGACTTCCGATTTCACAGGTTCGCTATCGAATACGAAACCAAGAGCAGGTGATACTTTCGCATTTTGGTTGAACTCTTTAAATTTCGCCCATTTATCTGGATCCTCAGTATCCCAAATATAGTTCAGGAACTGACTGCCGAACATCCAAGCGGAGCCTGGATTATAGTTGGCTGTATTCCCTGTAGCTGTTATAATCTCACCATTACGTGTGTAATGCTCACCTTCAATACCAAAGTTTAGCAAATTATTAATTTCTTTGTCGGTATGAAGCAGATTAATCAACATCATCGCACGATCTGGGTCCTTGGAAGTCGAAGAAATCCCAAGCATCGACCCTGCAGTTTCAGAGGTTGCAACTGTTTTTTCTGTCATTATTATTTGGGCCAGCTTGCCAGTCAGGTTAGAAGCGCTTGCAATCTCTGCATCCTTGCCTGGTTTCATTGGCTCAATCGTAGAGAATACATTACCTGCCTTCCATGCATCTGCTGAAGAAACTTGTGTAGTAGCTGCATCCGCGTTAATGTAACCTTTCTTGAAATAATCACGAGTCAGGTTTAAATATTGCTTGTAACGCTCAAGCTGCTCCATTGGCATTACTTTTGTAGCATCTTGATCCTTAAGAATGGCGCCAGGAATGGTTGAATCGCCCAAGAAGTCGTAGTTAGCGAAGAAGTGCGAGTTGAATGCGCCTGCAGTCGTGTACAGCGGAATTAAGTCCGGCTTTTTCTCCTTCACGACTGCATATACAGCATCAAGATCTTCTGGTGTTTTTACATTACTCATATCAATGCCGAGCTCATCGGTAATATCCTTACGGTAGACGATACCGCCAGCAGCCGCGAGTTCCTTATTCGTTGGAACACCGAAGTTTTTCCCGCTAATTTTTGCCCCCTCCAGAAACGCAGGGTCTAATGAATCCTTAATTCCTTGACCGTATTTGTCAATCAAGTCACCTAGTTCCAAGAAAGCGCCTTTGGCAACATATTTGGCATGACCATTCCACTGAGCCGTAAACACAATGTCTACTTCTTCCCGCGAAGCGACCATCAGGTTGATTTTATCGTCCCATGCACCCCAATCAATCGGTCTGAGATCGATCGTTGCGTTGATTTTTTCGGTAAGCAGCTTATTGATCGCCTCTTCCACTTTTTTCTCATCTGTCTGCGGTGTGCCAGGGTATACGAGAGATATTTGATATGGCTTCAAATCTGATGCTGGCGGCTCCTCATCCTTTGTGACTGGTTTATCCGTTTCGGCAGCTGGAGCATTTGTCGGCTCTGCGTTGTTTTTCCCGTTGTTTCCTGAACATGCCGACATAATCAATACGATGGACATCAGCATGAGAAGAAGCATAGATGTTTTTTGTTTAACTTGCTTCATAGCGGGTGGACCTCCCTCGAAAATTTGGATTATATGCTAAATCGGCGCTGCCGATTACAGCCGTGTTATTGCTGATCTTCGCGAATTCAACCTTTTACGGCGCCGACCGTCAGCCCTTTCACAAAATATTTTTGGAAGAACGGGTAAGCAAAAATAATAGGACCGATTCCAACGACAACCATAGCCATCCGAACGGTCTCGCTTGGAAACTTAAAATTGCCTCCAGCCGCTATAATAGCTGCCGCTGCTGTACTGTTATTAGCAAGAAATTGAATGTTCAGCATCGTCTTATACATCAGGTATTGAACGGTAATGTTCGATTCCTTCGTAATGAACACAAGGCTGAGGAACCAATCATTCCAATACGTCAGTGTTTGGAAGAGTGCAACTGTAGCAAGAACAGGAAGTGACAACGGCAAAACGATTTTGAAAAAGATCGTCAATTCTCCTGCTCCATCGATTTTTGCAGACTCCAGTATGGCTAAAGGAATTGTTGTTTGGAAAAACGTACGAATAATAAGAACAAAAAACGCAGCTACCAATAGCGGTACAATAAGAGCCATCAACGTATCCTTTAAATCCAGCACTTGTACATACACGAGATACCAAGGAACTAGGCCCCCTGAGAAAAGCATCGTAAAAAATACGAAGAAAGTAAAAAACTTGGCATGTGGAAAATCAGATCTGGATATGGGATACGCGTATAACGCCATAATAATTAAGCTGAGTGAAGTTCCAACAATCGTTACAAAGATAGAGATGCTATAGGAGCGAAAAATTTGAGTCGCATCCTTGAACAGGAACTGGTACGCTGCTAAATCAAATTTTGAAGGAATAAATTGGTACCCTTCTCTGACGACAGTGCCTTCATCGGAAATCGAAACCATAATAATTAAGATGAGCGGTACGATACAAAGCAGTGAATATACAATGAAAAATATATTGATGCCTAGAGAAGCCGGGAGTGATAATTGGTTTTTAGTCTTGGACCCGGAAGATATTTTCTCAACTGCTTCCATAGGATCACCTCCAATCAAGATTTTCGTAAAGATGCTTCAATCGCACCAATCTAAAATAACGCATTATCTTTATTGATTCGGCGTACCACCCAATTGGAGAAAAATACTAAGGCGAAGCCGATTACGGATTGCAGCAAGCCCGCAGCGGAGGATAAGCCAATATCACCAACCGTCAGGAATGTGCGATACACATAGGTGTCGATAACATTCGTTACAGGGAATAATACACCCGATTCTCTTGGTACTTGGAAAAATAAGCCGAAGTCAGCGTTAAATATTTTTCCGATCTGAAGCAGCGTCATAATCGTAATGATAGGCATAATGAGCGGAATCGTAATACTCGTCATTTGCTTCCACTTGCTTGCCCCGTCAATTGTTGCGGCTTCATAATACTCATCGTCTATGCCAATGATGGCTGCCATATAAATAACGGTAAAGTAACCCATGCTTTTCCATGTATTTACGATCGGCAAAATGTATGGCCATACCTCTTGCGTGAAATACCATTGCACCTGCTCAAGTCCAAGCGCCGGCAGCAGCGAAGTATTTAAATACCCATGTTGGTCACTCAAAAAGCCATACACCAAATAACTAATGACGACCATCGATAAAAAATAAGGCAGGAACATAATCGTTTGATGAAGCTTTGCTAGAAAACGGCTTCTAATTTCATTGAGCATGATCGCAAAAGCGAGCGGGAAAACCAAGTTCAAAACGATAAAACCTGAGTTGTAAAGCAGCGTGTTCCTTGTAATAATCCAAGCGTCTGATGTTTTGAATAAATACTCGAAATTTCTAAACCCGCTCCATGCGCTGCCAAATATTCCGTCCGCATAGTTAATGTTTTTGAATGCGATTATGATGCCAAACATCGGAATGTAATTGTTCAGGACCAGCAATGCGATAGCCGGCAACATCATAAGGTAGAACATCCAGTACTTGCGAAAAATACGGATTTGAGACATTTTTTTCATTGAGCTCTTCGGAATATAGGCAGCTGTTATCGCTTCCGTCGTATGTTTCGCCAACGCCTTCCCCCTCCTCTTTCTAAAACTCTTGTGTTCCTTCTAGGTATAATTGTATAAAAAAAAGACGCCGACATCTGTCGGCGCCGTGACCATATTAACGGTACAGTGACTTTTCAATCATACATCTTGAAAATTTTTGCGATATTCCTGTGGAGTAAGACCGGTCGATTTCTTAAACAGCTTTGAAAAGTGAGAAAAATTACTATAACCCACGTTTATAGCTACATCACTTATCCGATTATTTGTTTTTTCCAGCTCGTTTCTCGCCTTAGCTATGCGCATTCGAACCAAATAATCCGTCAATGAAGAACCTGTTTCCCTTCGGAATAAGCGAGACAAATAGGCTGGATTCAAATAGACGGACTCTGCCGCTTGCTCACGACTGAATTCCTCTCCTAAATGCTCTTCCATGTAACGCTGAACCTTCTCCACAACTTGGGATACGTCTTTGCCATTCTGATTAGCGTAATCCGTGATCTGCTGGCTCAATTGCTGCGTCCATGTTCGCATTCGAGGCAATGATTTGAGAATATTCTCGCCTACCTCCCATTCTCTATGCATAAACACGTCTGTCATTTGAACGGATTTTTTATTTAACCATTGGAAAAGCATATTCATATACCCATAATAAAACGATGCCATATACGTATAATCCACTTTCAGCTCCTGCATCTGGTCAAAACATTCGTCAATTCGCAAAGACAGTTCCGTCTGCTTCCCGGATTCTAGCAATAGTGCCCAATCAGAGAAGGGAGCTTGCTGGGGAGTGGGTAGTCCTTGCTTCTTTGTATGATCCTGCTCCATTATAATCGCGCAAGTATTACTCACGTTGCTTCTCTCCAAGGTGAGCAGAGTCTGTATAGCGGTACGGAGCTGTTTCACCTCCGCTGCTTCACCTATATAACAGGACAGTGAACAATTCAGCATTCGTTTGCATTGATCAATAAACGTTTTGCATCTGGACTGTAAGCCAGCATTGTCTTGCCTATCACCATTCGATGGATTATAAAATAATGCGTATAAAATTCCGCTGCCATCTTGAACAATATGGCCTAGTTCACCTTGAAGCACGATCTCTTCGGCAGCGTTCTTAATACCATAGGTCATGATCTCCTCATCACGGGCTGACCATTCCTCCCGCCACTGTTCGATGCTGATAAGCACGACGCGAATTAAACTATCCGATTCAAGCGGTAAACCATAGGTTTGCAATGAGAAATTGAGCTGTTGCGATGCCGCTGATAAACGGTAGTGAATGATATCCTGCCAGAAGCGCTCAATAAGAATAGGCTGCTGCTTACTCCATTGTTCATAAAATAAGTTGTAAGTTCCGCGAATTTTTGCTAGCTGCTCCATATCACGAGCTTTTTCCAGTGCCTCATTCACACATGCTTTCAGAGCGTTATGATCGATGGGCTTTAGTAAATAATCGAAGCAGTCCAGCTGAACCGCCTGCTGCGCATATTTAAAATCCGCATGTCCCGTTAGAAAAATCGTCACGCTTGAAGGGGAATGCTCATTCACCCATTCTAATAAATCGATACCGCTCTGATTTGGCATATCAATGTCCGACAGGATGATGTGAATCGTATGTGCGGTCAGCATAGCCTGCGCCTCCTCCGCATCAATTGCCGTATAAATGTTAGCAATCGGCAGCGTTGACCAGTCTATGCCATCTACGATGCCACGAATCGCAATTTCCTCATCATCTACAACCAATAAGTTATACAACGGCTTTCACCCCTTCCATCAGCTTAGGGAATACGATAACGACAATTGCACCGCTGCCCTCCGTTTGATTACGGAAAGTTATCGACGTCCGCTCGCCATAAAGCAGCTGTAATCGATGAATAACATTCATTATGCCTAAGCTGCTCGTTTCGCCTTCCTGCAACGGTTCTTTATTTTGCAACTTCTCCAGTATTTGTGGGCTAAAGCCCGTTCCGTTGTCGCTGATCGATAACGCAAAACCATGCTCTGAGTTCATCTCAGCACCTATTTTTATTTGGAAAAGCTGCCGCCTGTTTTTGAACCCATGAATAATCGAATTTTCTACAAAGGGCTGGATGGTCAAAGCAGCAATTGGATAGTGCAAAATGTCATCAATACCCTCATATGTACATTGCAGCTTCTCAGGGAACCGAATTTTTTGAATCGTCATATAGTTTTCGATATGCATCAGTTCTTCCTTGAGTGTGATCGTATCCCGATTTGCTTTCATAATAAATCGGAAATAATCAGCAAGATGCAGCGACATCTTTTTAACCGATTCCGTATCACCTAAAGCCGCTAGATTATAAATAATGTTTAAGCTGTTCATATAAAAGTGCGGATTAATTTGTGCCTGGAGCTGCTTCAATTCACCTTGCTTCACTCGAAGTTGTTCCTCATAAACATCAATTTTCAAGGTTTTGATTTGCTCCGCCATAATGTTGAATGTATTACCTAGAAATTCAAATTCAAGCGATTTGTTTTTCTTCAATCTTACGTCCAGCATACCTAAAGAAATTTTCTTCATCCCCAAAATAAGCTCATGCAGCGGCTTAAACAGCATATTCCGCATAAAGAACAAATAGATGAGCAAAATGGCAAGAAACCCAATGGGAGCAAATAATGTCGCATTTCTAAAAAACAATAGATTTCGCAGGAGCGTCCGCTCTGGAATAACGACCCGATAGGCTATATTCACCATATCGCTCATCCTATTCATCACAAGATAACTATCTCCTGTTTTTCGGTCAGTCAGCGATTCATACGGTTCCTTCGATATTTTATAGGTGAGTTCAAGTGGTACCAGATTTTCTGTCAACGACTGAACCAGCTGATCCCCCTGGCGCAAATAAATGCCATTATGTCCGATATCACCGTCACTCCATTGAATCGATAACATTCTGTTTATATCCTGTACCTTGATTATTGCGCCGACGTATAAGTCCTCTGACACCTTGATGAAATTGATCAGAAAAAACTTACCTGACATCCGCTCATCAGCTCTGACCTCCCATAAATGTTGATCATTCATAAGCAGGTTTTCTTCCTTTGTCATCGTATCCATATGCGCTTTAATTATTTTTTTAGTATCGTTATATAAGCTTTTTGTTCCAAAAATAATATCTTTATCGTGATATAGAAATACAGCATCAATAAGATTATAGACACCAACGTCACGATTCAGCTTTGCATCTATCCTAATCTTCGTTAACGTATATCCGTCACTATCCATCGGGAAAGACATAAGCAGTCCGACGTCGGTATCAAGCACTGACATTTTATAAAGATAATCATTAATCTGCGATAAGTTCTGATCCGTTTGACCCACATAAATATCAAGTGTGTTTCGATAGGTCTCTGATACTTTCTCTCGGACGATCTCACGTGAGTAACTGTTGTTAATGAGCATATACACAACTACCGGCAGCATTACTGCCATAAACCCAATAATAAGACGAGTTCTAATCGATTTACCGAACCTCAATTTTCGCTTCCCCCTAATATCGATTGGATCATATTAATACTACCATTTAAAGCGCTTTCTTAAAATCACCTGGAATAGATATAGTTCTCATTTTTTATAATCTTATTTAAAGCATAAAAAAAAGCGCATATAGGATTTTCGCCCCACATGCGCCATCGTCATTCTTTTTTAAAGCTCGACTTTCTTTTTTAATAAATAAATCATTAGAAACAAATAACCTAAGGTGAACGCTAGCTCCAATAAAAATGGTCCGAATAAAAAATCCGTATTGAAAGATGAACCAAAGGTTACAACATCGCTATTCGTTTGAGGTATATTTACTGAAACTATGCCCATCATACCCTCGCTTTGGTCAAATAGCTTATTCGTTAGCCAAGAAGCGATAATTTGTATCCCAAAGTAAAAGACGATCCCTATCCATGTAGAATGTTTCATTCTGAAGCTGCGAGCAACTGTAATGGAACAAAGGATCGACAGCATAAATGATGTGTACATCCAAATGTAGCTTAGTATCATTCCGAATAGAGCGCCTTTCTCTAAAGAAACATGCTCTTTGAAAGCTTGAATATCCATATCCGAAAAAGCTAAGAAGATCGCGATATGAATAGCTGCAATAATCAAAACGAGCAGCATGGTTATCCAGCCTAAAAGTATTGCAGCGCCTATTCCATTGATTGGGTGCAGCGGCAGTAAGCGACGACTATAGGATTTAAGATTTCTGTCAAACGTCCGGCAGCAATGGATGAACAACAAGATGAAAGTCATTACATAGCCGAAAATACTAAACGCGATTATAAGATTTTCATCCCAGTTACGCGTTGCCCCAGTGATTGATAGCGCTGCTTCTAATATGATAAAGATTGCAAGCGTGCTGAGGACACCATCATTGCTTCGCTTCCAATCGTATTTCAACAGCTTGATCATTCCCCAAACACCGCCTTAAACATCTCATCAACGCTTTTTCCGTGAGCCAATCGTATATTTTCTACCTCATCCTGCAATACAATTTTACCCTCACGTATGAACACAACTTCATCGAAGACCCGCTCAATATCGCGTACAAGGTGGGTTGAAATGACTAAGCTGCTCTCTTCGTTATAGTAGTTAACAATCGCGTCCAAAATTTTCGCTCTTGCTACTGGATCTACTCCTCCGATCGGCTCATCGAGCAAATACAACTTCGCATTTCGCGATAATACGAGTGTAAGTTGAAGACGTTCGTTCATCCCTTTAGATAACGCACTAACACGATCCCGTTTATTCAAATTCATGAAAGCAAGCATTTCATTTGCCTTCTTATTATCAAAATCCGCATAAAAATCCTTATAAAAATCTATCGCGTCCTCTACGCGCATCCAACTCTCCGTCAGTGGCTGATCAGGCATAAAAGATGTAATCACTTTTGTTTCCTGTCCTACAAGTCGACCGTCAATCTTCACCGTGCCAGAAGCCGGATGAATGAGTCCTGCTGCTATTTTCATCAGTGTACTTTTACCACTGCCATTGCTTCCTAACAAACCAACAATCTTCCCAGGCGCTAATGTGAGCGATATTTGGTCTAACGCCTTCTTACCGGCAAAAGATTTTGATACTTCTGTCAGCTGCAAAACGCTCTCCACAATTCCTTCACTCCTTTTCTTTATCTTCTTCTTTCACTGCTTGTGAAACGATAGTTACAATATCGTTATTTGCGAAGCCAAGCTCCTGCATCCCTTGTATGAAGCGACCGAGCAAATCGCCTGCCATTTCTTTTTTGATTTCCATTATTTTCGACTCCTCGCTAGTTACATATCGGCCAAGTCCACGCTTCGTTTCGACGATTTGTTCTCGCTCAAGCTCCTGAAAGGTTCGTTGTATCGTATTCGGGTTGATTTGTAGTTCTAACGCAAGTTCTCGTACTGCCGGTATTTTATCCCCAGCCTTTAACTTGCCAATAACGATTTCTTTCTTAATATAATTCATGATCTGCAAGTAGATCGGCAAATTATTATCAAATTCTATGCTCACAATATGTCCTTCTCCCCTCAACTGCCCTCTCGAAAACGTTGCATATTAGGCAATATCCCGTTTTTTGAACGTAACAAAACTTATGACTAAAAACAAACACACATATGCTGTACATACGATACTTGGGAATAAGATCCCGCCTGATGATGATTCATTGCCTGCAAATAACGATAGATCTGTATTCATAAAAAGTAGATATTTGGAGAAATCATAGTTTGATAATAACATTTTCAATAAGCCTTCCAGTAAAACAGCCGTCATTCCTATTCCTATCGTTGCCCCTGATGATCTTGTTAAAATGCCGAACATAAACGTTAAACTTACATAAATGATCGTATAAACCGTTTGAAAGAGCATTGATTTCGCAACATCCAACCAGGTTATGTCCCCTGTCGATTCAAAGCCAAACGCTATTCCACTTGCCGCAAGAGCAGCAACAATTGTGAAAATGATGAGAGAACAAACAAACAATATTGCTGCTACATATTTTGACGCCAAAATCTTGCTTCTTCCGTGTGCTCGTATTAGCAAAAACTTAACTGTACCTAATTGATGTTCCTTTGCGACAATTCCTGCTGTGAATATAATGGCTACAATCGTTACAACCTGCCCGACTCCATTCGTTGACATAATCGATCCAGCAAATTCTAGCATGGTTGGAAACTCTTCACCAGCCATCTTCCAGATTAAATAGGTGAAACCTACAATCGTAAAGAGCATTACTGCGTAAGCAATGAAGAAGCTGCGTTTCTTTGACATTTTCAACCATTCATTTAATACTAGTCCGCTAAAATTAAGCAATGCGACTACCTCCAGTCCATTTCAAAAACTCGTCTTCAAGTGATATCTTCGCTTCAGTTATCCGATAAATTTTAATATCCTCTTCGCCTAGCTTGCTTACAATCTGAGGAATAAGTTCATTCTGAAGAGCTAATACAAGCTCACTACTATCTTTTAAGAGCTGAATAACCTCAACTCCATCTATATTCTTAGAAATACGACTTGCTCGTTCGATATCATCCACTCGGATAACGACTGATAGCTGCTTGGATTGCTCTTCAGTATCACTTAGTGAACGATGAGTCACATATTTACCTTCCTGAATTACAACAACTCGGCTGCACATGAGCTCCATTTCCGAGAGCAAGTGACTGGATACAAGAATCGATATGCCTTCTTGGACTGCGATTCTTTTCAAATATTGTCTCATTTCACGAATGCCTGCTGGATCTAAGCCATTAGTTGGTTCATCCAGTATCAACAAGGATGGATTGTCTAGCAGCGCTTGTGCAATGCCTAGACGCTGCCTCATTCCAAGAGAATAAGCTTTTACTTTCTTATTCATTGCTGCTTCTAAACCTACCAGCTCGGTAACTGCTTTTATCCGTTCTTCCGTAATACCAGATGACATTCTCTGATATTGCTTTAGATTATCATACCCAGTCATATATGGATAAAACTCGGGATTTTCTATAATAGCTCCGATATGGCGAATGGCGCCTGTAAAATCATTGCGTATGCTCTTTCCTTGAATAAGCACATCTCCCTCAGACATTTGAATCAATCCAACAATCATTCGAATCGTCGTTGTTTTTCCTGCCCCGTTCGGACCAAGCAAGCCTACGATCTCTCCCTTGTGAATATCAAATGACATTCGATCTACGATAGCTTTTCCTGCAATACGTTTGGTTACATTTTTTAAAGAAAGTACGGGGATTGCTCCCTTTATTTCAGAAGATGATTTCATCATTTTCTTACCTCCGTAGTCTTAGTGTTCTAGTTAAATAGTACACTAGGTTTTGACGGATGTAAAGGGTAAATTTCCAGGTCGATTTTACCTAATATTAAAATAAACACAAAAAAACTCTTAAGATCAAATTGATCTTAAGAGTTTGTGTTAGAAAGTTTGGTGCCGATGAGAGGACTCGAACCTCCACGGTTTCCCTCACGATTTTGAGTCGCGCGCGTCTGCCATTCCGCCACATCGGCATTTGAGTAAAGATGGCGTGCCCTAAGAGATTCGAACTCCTGGCCTTTTGATTCGTAGTCAAACGCTCTATCCAGCTGAGCTAAGGGCACATATTTTGTTTCATAGAGAAATCTGTGGAGGCGCCACCCAGACTCGAACTGGGGGTAGAGCTTTTGCAGAGCTCTGCCTTACCACTTGGCTATGGCGCCAACTAAATGGAGCGGAAGACGGGAATCGAACCCGCGACCCTCGCCTTGGCAAGGCGATGCTCTACCGCTGAGCCACTTCCGCATATAAATGGCTGGGGATTCAGGGATCGAACCTGAGAATGACGGAGTCAAAGTCCGTTGCCTTACCGCTTGGCTAATCCCCAACAAAATACAAAACGCTAATTTTTGAATTAATGGGGCGATCGAGGGGAATTGAACCCCCGAGTGTCGGATCCACAAACCGATGCGTTAACCACTTCGCCACGACCGCCATATTCAAATGTTTTATTGGCAGGGGCAGCAGGAATTGAACCCACACCAAAGGTTTTGGAGACCTTTGTTCTACCTTTAAACTATGCCCCTAAGGTAAAAAATGGTGGAGGATGATGGATTCGAACCACCGAACTCAGAGAGAGCAGATTTACAGTCTGCCGTGTTTAGCCACTTCACTAATCCTCCATGTGGTGCCGTCGAGAGGACTTGAACCCCCAACCTACTGATTACAAGTCAGTTGCTCTACCAGTTGAGCTACAACGGCATATTCACTTGTATTACTTGTACTAAATAAATGGTGGCTCGGGACGGAATCGAACCGCCGACACGAGGATTTTCAGTCCTCTGCTCTACCGACTGAGCTACCGAGCCTGATGTTGTTTAAAAGTGGCGGAGCTGACGGGATTCGAACCCGCGGTCTCCTGCGTGACAGGCAGGCATGTTGGGCCACTACACCACAGCTCCACATCATGTTCTCGGAAAGTTCCGAAAGGTAAAGAATTTGGTTGCGGGGGCAGGATTTGAACCTGCGGCCTTCGGGTTATGAGCCCGACGAGCTACCGGGCTGCTCCACCCCGCGTCGTTATTAATTATTAAATGGTGGAGGATGACGGGATCGAACCGCCGACCCTCTGCTTGTAAGGCAGATGCTCTCCCAGCTGAGCTAATCCTCCATGTTGAGCGACCTTTATATCTTATCATAGGTCATTCTTTTTTGTCAATCTTTTTTTTAAGAAAAGTTGGTGACCCGTAGGGGACTCGAACCCCTGTTACCTCCGTGAAAGGGAGGTGTCTTAACCACTTGACCAACGGGCCTTACTGGCAGAGAGGAAGGGATTCGAACCCTCGAGACCCGGTTAGAGCCTACACGATTTCCAATCGTGCTCCTTCGACCACTCGGACACCTCTCTACAATGGCTCCCCGAACAGGACTCGAACCTGTGACAACTCGATTAACAGTCGAGTGCTCTACCAACTGAGCTATCAGGGAATATTAAACATTTCAAAGCAAATTGCGCCCTGAAAACTGGATACGAAAGTTAGGCTTGCTGAAGCCTTCATGCTGCTGTCTACCGGATGTATGGGTCACGGCAAACGTGTTTAGGATAAGCCCTCGACCGATTAGTATTCGTCAGCTACACACATTGCTGTGCTTCCACCCCGAACCTATCAACCTCGTCGTCTTCAAGGGGTCTTACATACTGGGAAATCTCATCTTGAGGGGGGCTTCACGCTTAGATGCTTTCAGCGCTTATCCCGTCCGTACTTGGCTACCCAGCGGTGCNAAACGTGTTTAGGATAAGCCCTCGACCGATTAGTATTCGTCAGCTACACACATTGCTGTGCTTCCACCCCGAACCTATCAACCTCGTCGTCTTCAAKGGGTCTTACATACTGGGAAATCTCATCTTGAGGGGGGCTTCACGCTTAGATGCTTTCAGCGCTTATCCCGTCCGTACTTGGCTACCMAGCGGTGCTCCTGGCGGAACAACTGGTACACCAGCGGTACGTCCATCCCGGTCCTCTCGTACTAAGGACAGCTCCTCTCAAATTTCCTGCGCCCGCGACAGATAGGGACCGAACTGTCTCACGACGTTCTGAACCCAGCTCGCGTACCGCTTTAATGGGCGAACAGCCCAACCATTGGGACCTACTTCAGCCCCAGGATGCGATGAGCCGACATCGAGGTGCCAAACCTCCCCGTCGATGTGGACTCTTGGGGGAGATAAGCCTGTTATCCCCAGGGTAGCTTTTATCCGTTGAGCGATGGCCCTTCCATTCGGTACCACCGGATCACTAAGCCCGACTTTCGTCCCTGCTCGACTTGTAG
>NZ_LGHP01000019.1 GCF_001280845.1 Bacillus sp. FJAT-28004 | reverse complement strand
GGAGTCAGACAGTGAGTGCTAAGATCCATTGTCAAGAGGGAAACAGCCCAGATCATCAGCTAAGGTCCCCAAGTGTGTGTTAAGTGGGAAAGGATGTGGAGTTGCAAAGACAACCAGGATGTTGGCTTAGAAGCAGCCATCATTTAAAGAGTGCGTAATAGCTCACTGGTCGAGTGACTCTGCGCCGAAAATGTAACGGGGCTAAACACACCACCGAAGCTATGACATGTGCCTATATGGTACTTTGGTAGGGGAGCGTTGAATACGGATTGAAGTTGGACCGTGAGGACTGGTGGACTGTATTCAAGTGAGAATGCCGGTATGAGTAACGAAAAGACAAGTGAGAATCTTGTCCGCCGAAAGCCTAAKGGTTCCTGAGGAAGGCTCGTCCTCTCAKGGTAAGTCGGGACCTAACGCGAGGCCGAAAGGCGTAGTGGATGGACAACAGGTTGAAATTCCTGTACCACCGTAAACMGTTATGAGCAATGGGGTGACACAGAAGGGCAGTGACGCGGGCTGATGGAATAGCCCGTCCAAGCAGTGAGGCTGATCGATAGGCAAATCCGTCGATCATTAAGGCTGGGCTGTGATGGGGAGCGAAAATTGTAGTAGCGAAGGTCATGTACTCCGGCTGTCAAGAAAAGCCTCTAGCCAGGTGAAGGTGCCCGTACMGCAAACCKACACAGGTAGGCGAGCAGAGCATGCTAAGGCGCGCGGAAGAACTCTCGTTAAGGAACTCGGCAAAATGACCCCGTAACTTCGGGAGAAGGGGTGCCTCGGTAKGGTTAATAGCCCGAGGGGGCCGCAGTGAAAAGGCCCAAGCGACTGTTTAGCAAAAACACAGGTCTGTGCGAAGCCGTAAGGCGAAGTATACGGGCTGACGCCTGCCCGGTGCTGGAAGGTTAAGGGGAGCGGTTAGGGGTTAAACCCGAAGCTGTGAACCGAAGCCCCAGTAAACGGCGGCCGTAACTATAACGGTCCTAAGGTAGCGAAATTCCTTGTCAGGTAAATTCTGACCCGCACGAATGGCGTAACGACTTGGGCGCTGTCTCAACGAGAGATCCGGTGAAATTTTAATACCTGTGAAGATGCAGGTTACCCGCGACAAGACGGAAAGACCCCATGGAGCTTTACTGTAACTTGATATTGAACTTTGGTACGATCTGTACAGGATAGGTKGGAGCCTTWGAAGCATGAGCGCCAGCTTGTGTGGAGGCAACGTTGGGATACCACCCTGATCGTATCGGAGTTCTAACCTAGAACCGTGAAACCGGTTCGGGGACCGTGTCAGGTGGACAGTTTGACTGGGGCGGTCGCCTCCTAAAATGTAACGGAGGCGCC
>NZ_LGHP01000018.1 GCF_001280845.1 Bacillus sp. FJAT-28004 | reverse complement strand
ACCGACTGTTTGCCGACTAAATAGCGTCATTTTACCGTCATAATTTTGAGTGACTCCGCAACCGATTCGATCCCTTTGCATAATTTCCGTTCAACAGTGCGGTCATCCATACCCTCTGCAAAATGATTAAGAGTTACGACATGCTTATTTCCGGCAATGTACCGGTAATCTATGATATTTCGAATCTCGACATCGATAATAAGATTAATTGAGCTATGAATATTGAGCACACGATTCTTAAGCAAAGTGTATAAATCATGCTGTTGTGGAGCGAGTGTTTCTAAGCCGCGCCGCTCAAATTCCGAAATCATCGCTTGGTATTTCAATAATAGATTCAAGTGTTTTTTTGCTTCTTTTATATCGGCTACCGTCGCCCTTTGAAATAACTCCATCTGATGATCGAAATCATTTACCATTGCCAACATTCCCCTCATCCTCTCTATTTGTTATAATAGAAGATGAGAAATGTATGTAAGTCCTCCGGCGCGCGTTCCCCAACACTGGCCGGAGGCTTATTTTTTACTAACCCAATTAATTCCTAAACCACCTCTGGTAATTTTAATCTCTCTGAGATACGAATTACCTTTTTTCAAATACACGCTTGGCACGATTTTCAACATGCCATACCTTGTTCTAATCCGCTCCATGACAGCAATAGGAGAAACAGGGCAAACCATTAATTTTATATTATCAATCCGCTTACCTGATTTAACGATAGGCTCAAGCTTTTCCTCAATAAGTTGAAGCGCTCGAACGTTAATCATGAATTGTTCTATAGCCAGTAGTCGATTCCACCCAGCCTAATACATCATTTGCTGTGGCAAACTGAACAGGATCGTTTTGACAATCTTGCAGAGCTCTCTCTATGGCATTAGTTTGAGCTTCGTTTATCGTTATGTTTACAAACTGGAGAAAATCAGCTGAAAACGAACCGCTAAAGCCTTCAAGGAAAATGCTACAATAATTATGGCCTTTATGCCGGAACGCGTCCGTCTTACAAGTCCAAACCTTGCCAAGATAATTCGGATTGCTTGCTTCCACGCAAGTGTGCATCACTACTTTATCGCCTTTTTTAAGTGTTGATAAAGCAGCGTGCCGTTTTTCATCTTGCTCTATTTCCTCAATAATGCTATCAATAGCATTTGCAGCTGATTCCTCACCTTCAAAGCGCAGCTGATTTGCTGCTGATTTGGCTTCCTTGATTATCACCATGTTCATGCTCTTTCCTCCCATGTTCTTCAATATTCAGTCGGTGTTCTTTCACTTAAATGCGGTTCAATTTGGATTAAAAAAGTAGTTTTGAGGCATAATAAAATGTCTTGCTAAACAAAACCAAAAGGGGTGCTGTATATGCGCGAAGGTTTGATTCCTGCCGTTCTTGGAACTGTGGTTTCTGCTTCTGGTGC
>NZ_LGHP01000017.1 GCF_001280845.1 Bacillus sp. FJAT-28004 | reverse complement strand
CTACATGAACCGACTTTGTTCGCGAGTCCATCTTTGTTATTTTTCCAATCACAGGTTGATCCCAATTCCAAACAACAAGATTTATTTGCAATTCCTCTTGTTGAGCTTCGACCAGACGCTCACCCAGTTCCTCCATCTCAAATTCATCCCTAGTTGGTCTTTTCGGTCCTTTTGCTTTTGCCATGTCCAAATCCTCCAATTCATTTCGTTGCTTATTTATCGCTACAACATGCTCAGGCAACATCATACGGCTGCTTGACCACATTTTATTGCTCTGTGGATCTAGACGATTTACTTTCATCATATATTCCATCCTCGGGGCATTACCGGCTTAGCTGCTTCGCGGTTATATAGCACTTTAAACGCATTAGCTTTTCTATCCCATAAAACAAAGCCCTCTTTGACTAGCTCATTTATTGCATCTTTCACCTGATCCACAGTTCGAAGAGAAAGCTGACTGATATATAAAATATCGATACTAGATGGATTGTTGCGGTAAACGTTAAAGAGCACCGTTAAGACCTTACGAGCGGTATCATCAAGCATGTTGCTTTATCAACTCCACATCTATAATGTTTGCTATGGTAAATATGCGAGGGGCATTGGCAGTATAACAGTGTGCCTTAACTCGCCCGTCTCCCACCGATCTAACTAGTATGGTTTGGATGGAAATGTTCCGTTTGTGATCATTGTAGATAATTTGTACTGTCCTATCAATAAAGTTTTCAATCATACCCCTCACTCCAACGCGAATGTTTGTTCTCATTTTAATACAAACACATGTTCGTTTCAACAAAAACTCAACTAACCCTACCATGATTAGGTATTAACCATTAATATAGGAGTAACAATGTGAGGGGTTGATACCTTGAAATTCGGAATGCGGATGCCAAGTCTTAAAAAGAGGATAGCTGCCAGGACTAGCGTCAAACGGCAGGTCGTGCACCGGCTAGGTGTGAAGATGCCGCGAGGATGGGGTTGGGTGCGAAATCCGAAGAAAGCTGTATACAACAAAGTGTACAATCAAACTACCTTTGATATTTTTAAATTAATTAAAAAGCTCTTTAAATAATCAAAATTCCAAGCGCATGGGATTTTTATGGCAAGCGAGATAAGATAAATGAAATCAAACGAAAGCTCCGGTCAATGGGGTTGATAACCAAATAAAAAAGAGCCCACCGACCGCAATGGTTAGTGGGCTCTTGCTTAATTGGATACTCTCAGTGCTACGGCCAACGTTCGCCAGCCTTCCTCAGTGAAATTGGGGTCATGAATGATGCTGCCTAAATCGATGTTTTTGAATTCTTTACCAAACCATGCAGGAGCCGGTACTAACTGTTTTAGATCCGTGATTTGCTTCCCTAGCTCTTTAACTGTTTTCTGTAGATCCACAATTGCTTTCTGTTCGGCTTCTGTCATTGGTTGATCCTCCTCATTTTCAGGTTGCAGCTTAGCGGTAACCCTGTTTTTAAATTCAATCCATCCGCTCCAGCTACCATTGTTGTGCATCAAACGCGGGCACACCTTACCGCTCCAATCATAGTGACGGCGCAGCTTATCCACACCCCAG
>NZ_LGHP01000016.1 GCF_001280845.1 Bacillus sp. FJAT-28004 | reverse complement strand
ATTTGCTATGCAGGTTCTTGTCGTGCAAGGGTATGCCCGAAGGGATGGCGTTCGTAGAAAAGCCACCCTAGCACGACAAGGTTCTGAATGGCAGGCTAGGATGACGAATTGCGTTAGGGGCAAGGATACAGCGGTTGAAAACATCCAGAAGCACAGCAGCCTGCGGCTTCCGATCATTGCGAAGTTCACCGGTGTTTTAATCTATTGGGGAGGATGCTGGAGAGCAGCGGAGGCATGCTGCTTGCCTTCTTCTTTCGAGAATGGGGTTACATCGATGAAATTCTTCGCCCGGTCGGAACGGTTCGCTGCCGGACATGTTTATTCGGGAGCGAATCGTTCCGGCCACCATTTAATCCGAGGACACCGCCACGCGGCGTGTGTCTTCCTTTACTCTTTTTCAAATTAAAGAGTTAATAAAGAGCCCTTCTGGCCCTTTATTAACCTACTAAATAGTATTCCGGAGAAAGCACTAGTCTGAACACATGATGACTTTTATACTGCGCTGTTATATTTGTATAGAAACCAATCATCATGATTTACTACAAAATTGTTATTTCTATCTTGTTTAACTGTACGCCTCTCTTGTAATCCTATTTTAAAGTTATTAATCTGAGGGATGTTGTCTTCAATAACTATTGGTTTGATCGTCACGCTTTTGTCCGTTTTTTTTACGACTTGGAATGCTCTAATAATTTGATTGCTATTAATAGCTGTACGAATTACAATGTCGTCTACCTCAAAAGGATTAACAACGGCTTCCTTTTTCTTTTCCTTCCATCCCTCTGGAATTTTCATTTCCTTAATTTCTGCATAAGGGTACTTTAGCGTGTATGGAACAACATCAGGCTTAACCTCCACAGTCTTTGCATTCGCTTTAACAACTGTATCCCATCTGCTGCCTCGAATTTTAACGAGATAACCAGCTTTTAGATTATCCTTATTAAATTGAACGCCGCCGATCTCGTCCAATTTATTGTGGAAAAATGCAAGTTTATCTACTTCATATTCCATTTTTTCTAATAGCGTTTCCATATATGTTTCGTTTTGAGTCTCTTCTGCTCGAACCATTCGACGCTCGTATTCACGGATATTTTTATTACATTCTTCAATTCTGTTACTTAAATAAGATCTATTATTAAATTTACTCATACTTGCTGTTTGTTCTGCTGTTTCAGCTTTATCACGGAAATATTCACTCTTACGGTACTCTTCAAATCCTTTGTGATAACGGTCAAACATTTTTTCTCTTTGACGTGCAAACCGCTGACTTCCTGCATGTCCTGCAATAATCGGTTGCGTAAAAAATGAATTGTCACCACGCATACTGTTTAAGTCTGATTGCAGGCTTTTTGCTCTTTCTACAGCATTGTCCGCATACTTCTCAAAGCGCTCTATTCTTGATTCTGCTTTTTCTACTTGTCTGTCTACTTCCTCCGCATAGGACAAGCGCTCTCCCGTTTTACCGCCATCCGTAAAGCCCAGTTGTTTAGCTACTTGGATTGCTGAATAATGATTTCTTGTTGAACGGGATACCCAAGCAGAGCGAGAACCAGAGAAAAGATATGCTCTTCTTATTGTTTTTTGCTCATCAGTGGTTAGAGATTTAAACTCTTCTTTAGAGAACCGCAATTCAATTTTAGAAGTTTCGCGATTTAGAATATATTGTTTTGTCATTATAATTTCCTTCTTCCTGTGTATGTATTTTGAACTTGCCTGCATAAAATTCGCAAAAGTCCTTTACGTGGCGGAAAAGATACCCGTAAATTATGAGCCACTGTAGGTATCAGCTTCTAACGCAACAGCCTTACTCTCGTAATAAAAACCAGTTGATCTTTTTCATCCTCATCATTCCTTTTGACAAATTTTTAGTTCTACCCTAATATCCGGTATCGTTTGCCGGTCTAGCCCAAGCGGCGATGAGCGGAAATCTTTAAGGTCTTGCCGGTGAAACAAGCAGTTGGCCGCCGCTGGCGATCTGCAAAGCGTATGGGGTTTTCAAAGAGCTGAATATCCTTCTAACGTAGC
>NZ_LGHP01000015.1 GCF_001280845.1 Bacillus sp. FJAT-28004 | reverse complement strand
AAAAAAAACGCCCTAGATCCTGGCGCTTATACGGTCACTTTAAATGATACATCCGAGAATAACTTCACTTCTTTTATCTTTTTCTCTTTTGGATAGCAAATGAAAAGCTTGGTATTGTCTGCCACCTTCAGCCCTTGACCAAACTGGATGCGTAGCGTATTCAACCATTCCTCTGCTTGCTGCATCGTTCGCTCATCGCCCTCCATCGGCAGTAAATCCGTACCATGATTCCGAACAAACCAGCAAAACGGAACTTCACCGATGTTTAACATCCTCGCTATATCAAGTTCATAGAAATCACTGTGATAGGCTTTCAACTGCTTTAGAACAATCAATTCCATTTGCTCTACAAGCTTATCTGATCTAAATCGCCGCCAATTTCGGCGCATGCTAGCCAGCTGCGCTGCTTTTGCTGTCGCTTCCTCCTCACGGTCTCTAAGTCTAGCTACAGCAAGCTCTTGTTTAAAGGTATTAACTATTTGCTTGAACATACTAACCACTTCCTTTTCTTTTGATTGGTTTTCAAGCCCGTATATTTTCATCATGTTGCATTCATCTCCTCCGGATTTACTTGTTCAATCTCTCCATTTAAGTAAATAATTCGCTGTCCCTCTTGTTTGTACCTTACAAATGAGCATCCAAAATAGGGAACGAGCAGCTGCACATCCTTGATTGAATCCGATTGTGCTAAACAAATCAGCTTGAAGCTAGTTGGGCTTAAAGATACATAATGAGGCTTTTCGTCATATCCAATCTCCTCGAACCGTGTTTGGTCAAAATAGCTCTTCACCGCTCTCCAATCCGATAGGTGCTTGGTATTCTCATGAATATCTGCAATCATCGCTTTGTTTTTTCTGCGCTGTGGGTCAATGGAATACCCTAATGCTTTCTGATTTGACCGTGCGTGATTGATTCCGAGCATCGTAAATAATTCAATCCGGACCTCCTCAACTGCTTCATTGATGCCGGGTCCTGAAATGGTATTTCGGTGAGCCATCAAATCATATGCATTCATACCACTCGCTATAAGATCGAGTGTTTTTTTACGATATTCAGCGGCAACTTCTGCAGGGTTGTGCCAATCGCGGTATTCCGTTTTCAAATCACACATCCGCCCATTATCCCAAACCTTAAGGAAACCCCGACTTTGAAGATCTGGCAATAAGTTAGCAGTTGACCTGCTCAAGTGTCTATAAATATGGAATGAATGTGAATTACCTGATTTTTTAGCAGCCGCTACGACTTCCTTCAGCGCATTCTCAATCATTTCCTCCGTTACAACATTTTCAAATACAAAGGAGAACAAATCGATTTCTTCAGCTTGTCCATTCATACTTATGCAACTCCTTTAGTTTGGATTTTCAAAAGACGGCTGCGATACATCTCTAATCGAACCTCACAGCGTTGACGATGGATCCCTTTTTGAATCCTCAATGCTCTCTCTTCAATGGCAATCATGAACTGAAGGTGCGGAATACTCTCGATTGAATTATGCTTTTCAAGCTGTTTGGATAACACTGAAAAAACACCGTCAAACTGCAACATATCTACTCCACAATCCTGCATTGTCATCTGAACCATAAACATTCCTCCCGATAAAAAAGTCATACGGCCCCCTAAACATCCGGTATCGTTTGCCGGTCTAGCCTGAGCGGCGATGAGCGGAAATCTTTAAGGTCTTGCCGGTGAAGAAGCATTCCGCCACCTCTGGCGTTCTGCAAAGCGCATGTCGTTTTCAAAGAGCTAAACATCCTTATAACGTAGCCGTCATAGCCCGATTTGCTATGCAGGTTCTTGTCGTGCAAGGGTATGCCCGGAGGGATGGCGTTCTCGAAAAGCCACCCTAGCACGGCAAGGTTCTGAATGGCAGGCTAAGATGACGAATGCGTTATAGATTAGGATGTAGCTTTTGAAAACGATCGGAGCGGAGCAGCCTACGGTGGCTGAATAGGTGCGATTCACCGGTGCCCATTAAGATGCTGCAGCGTAGCGGAGGCATCGGCCCTGCAGAGGGTTTCTTTCTTGGAGCATAGCGCAAAGAAAGACAGCCCTCTGTGCTGTCCGGTCTTTGTTTTCATATCGAATATTAGCTTCTTAGATTACTCCGTCCTTGAATTGCTGACTTCGCGGTTGAATGTTATCATTAAGGCAATAATATGTATTATGAATCCCCGATCGCAGTAACGACCAGGGATTCGATTCAAAACAGAATACTCGGCTGAAGTAAACCGCTCGTAAGGGGTGCAACCCTTACGCAGTGGTTTATTTCGTTTTGCCGAGCTTTCTTAAGCGGTGCAACTTCACGCAAGCATAAATCATGCCAGCAGTCGCACC
>NZ_LGHP01000014.1 GCF_001280845.1 Bacillus sp. FJAT-28004 | reverse complement strand
AAAAAAAACGCCTGCCTAGTTGGCCAGCGTAGCTGCTTCTTCGTTAAATGAAACATGAATATCTTGTAACTGCAATACTCGGAAAACTCGATCCAAGACATCTTGGCTCACATTCCCACTCGCTTTTTCAATCATCGAAATACGGGCTTGAATCGTATCCGCTTTTTCAGCGAGCTCCTTTTGCGATAAATTGAGCTGCATACGCCGCGCATAGACAATATCACCGATGATTACCGAAAAGCTCTGGAGGTATTCCCGCACTTCTGGAATCGCCATTGCTTCCTGCTGTAGCGCTTTAAAATCATCACCAAGTCGTTTAGTCAATTTGACCATCTCCCACTAAGTTAAGTTGGTATTTCTCCGGATGAGTCAAAAAATCGGAATACATGCTTTCAGTCTCTTGAACAATACGTTCGAATTCAGAATCGAATGTCCTGTTCTTCACAACTGCTTTGACAAAGAATAAAATTTGCTGCTCATTCATTTGATGTTCAAAAAATACAGCTCTGAATGCCCCGATCCCCTGCCAGTTAACACGGAATTCAATTAATGGTATATGATCGCGTAATTCTTTTACCAGCATGATGGTGTAAGGAAGTCCATCTTCCCTATGTGTCTTAAAATAAGTTTTAAAGGCCTCCTGCAAGCCGAACCGCTCTAAAAACTGTAAGCCGCGAATGATAAGCATGTACAACTGTAAAATATCAGCGTCCTGCTGCCCCTTCAATCCAAGTTCCCGTATCAGATCAAGAACTTGCTTTTTATCTGTTTTAGGGTCGTTAATAAACTCAATTACTGTTTTTATCATATCGTATACGATATAAAAACGCAATATCAGCGCCTAAATATCGTTCCCTCCCTTCTTCTAATGGACTAGGTATCTCGATTCTTAATTACTGATGTGTTATTCATCCTAAAAATGAAATGCGAATTGTCCGCTCTCATCTTGTAATAAAGAATCAATGGGCAACGGAGCGACCCTCAATGATTTTGATATTTGTTTGTACCTCATTCCCATAAGTGCTGCCGCGACCTCAATTTGAATCGATCTGACCACATCACAATCAACGCTTTGACCAATTAGTTTTGTCTTATCCCCTTCGGTCATCCAGTCAGGAAACTCATAGAAGGCAGGAACATTTAACAAAGCGGCTAATTCATCAGATCGAAATGGACGCCACTCTTCTTTCTCAGGATGCTTGAGATAAGAGCTAGTAACTTGATACTTTCGATAACTGGCAACAATGGCTGAAATCCGTTTACTATCTAGCCCGACGAGTGTATGATTTTTCTCACTTTTAAAATTGTTATTGCCTGTTTTATTTAGAAGTCCATGCATTACCGTCCCTTCAATCGGTCTCCAATCACCGTTTATCCAATCCTTACCGATTACTTGCCCGACACTCTTACGTCGATGTTCAGTTAATCTTGGCATCTGTGGCCAGTGAAAATCCGTTCTTTCACGAAAGAGAACAGCATATCCCCGTGTGCGACTTGCAACGGATCCTACGTTGTAGGCATCAATGGTCGTTTCATGAACGATCGGAAAAAATGGCTTTATTATACTTTTCAAATGCCTATATGATGTGCTCTTAAAATACGCTGGCACTTGCTCAATGATAATTGCACTTGCTCCTGTCGCCATCGCGATCCTAGCAAAATGAGGGCCGTGGCCTTCCGTTATGCCATCAGTAAGCGTACCCAAGCTGGAGTATTCCACGCAAGAAGGCGATAACCAGCATACATCCGATTGGGGAATATAATCGCTGTGCTTCCTCGTCAGATCACCTAGAAACACACATCCTGCTTTAAAATTATGCATATAGGCTGCAATAGCTGCCGCCGAAATATCTACACCTCCAACTGCTTCATAGAGGCCAGTATCAACCGCTGCGGCTGTAGCAAAACCGCCGCCGCTTGGACCTGAATATAACCTGAGCTTTTGTAGACCAGCTCCCTGCAGCTGCGGTTGTTCGATCACGAACAAATCAAATGATCGTTCTTTTCGAATCACAATCATTCCATCACTAACGAGCATATCAATACGTTCTCTTGGTTGAATGACCAAAGTAATGTTCTTACTGTACGTTTCGTATAAAGGCCTTTCACGTGTCCAACTGGGACGTTTACGCTTTGAAATGGTATGCCCTGTTTTTTCATCTGAAAGTCTAAGGATTACGGCATCCTTTGTAATAACTTGAGATATCAAATCTCCCACCTTAAAACCAGCTGCCTCTAAGGTAACTGGTTCTATGAAAATACGGGTGTTTTCTCTGTGAAGACCAGTCATTATATTTCTTATAACCTTAACGCCCATATTTATCATCCTCTCGTTAAACTTCACCAAGCGCTAATTTAGTACTTGGATATAGGACATCTTCCAAAAAATCTCGATATGGCTGCTGCTGTTTAGGATCACCAATGATCTGAAGATAGACAGCTTCACTTTTAATGTGTGACGGTAATGGATTGCACTTGCCTGCATAGAATTCACAATTGTCCTTTACATGGCGGTAAAGATCCCCGTAAATTCTATCTTGATACTTCAAATCGTATGTGCCTCTGTAGGTTTCACCGTTGTTAAATTCAATGTCAAAATCGGTTTTATCGTATCCGCCAGAATCGGGTGCATGGATAGCCATTTTTGCTAGAATTTCGTTAGCGCCTTCCCACGTATCAGCAAAATAAGGAATGCCGCAAAGCTTGCTCGGTCCTTCACCACGGGTAATGGTTATCTTCTTTATGCGAACGTCTGTAGTATAGCCTTCTGTAAGAGCGCGCCGCATTGTATCACATTCCAAACCATTTAGAGCTGTATATTCATTTGCCCATCCGTTAATATTCGCTGTTTGAGCAGCCAACATGGTATCTACAATTATGAACGCTGGTAATAACTTTGCTGCTTCTAACGCTGTAGCTTGACGCTTCGTAATAACAACCAATCCGCCGATATTTTTCATCCTCATCATTCCTTTTGATAAATTTTTAGTCCTACCCTAATATCCGGTATCGTTTGCCGGTCTAGCCCAAGCGGCGATGAGCGGAAATCCTTAAGGTCTTGCCGGTGAAACAAGCAGTTGGCCGCCGCT
>NZ_LGHP01000013.1 GCF_001280845.1 Bacillus sp. FJAT-28004 | reverse complement strand
AATAGGTAATGATTTATGAATCAGCGAACGATTTTTATGTCTTTTTGTATGAAGAATAATGATCCTAAAGAAGGTGAACATCACGATACTATTTATTAAAATACAGTTTCACCGCTCAACTAACGGGAGACGATAGTTAAACGAATCAAGGAGCAGTTCGCCGCGGCAGCTGCTTCTTTTGTTTAATTAAAGGCGGGCTCAGCGTATATTCTCGTTAAAATGTTGGTGGCACCCCTAAACGCTCTCCCAAAATCACGCGCAGCTCATCGGGAATCCGTTCGAACTCGACACCTTTCCCCAAAAACAAAAGCCAATCCGCATAATACGCCAGCGACTCAACATCGGTCACATCCAGGTGAATATTGAAAATCCCGCTCGACTGAAACATCCCGGTGAATGACAAAATAATTCCCGGGGGGTGCATGCGCTTAAAACGCTGAATCCCAGTCGTATCAAGCTTCACAACAAGATTGGACTCACGTGCAAAAAGGAGTTTTTTGCTTAAAATCTCTTGCTCTGACCACTTCAACGCCCGTTCAGAAACTGCCGAATCCCGCAACATCACAACAGGCAAATAACGAAACTCATTCGTATCAAGATCATAAACCTCGGCCAGCCACTGAGCGTTCGAGTTAAATATATGCAGCAAAAAAACGTCCATCAATTGCGGCCAGCCAGGACTCAGCTCATAAGTCAAGCGCAAGTGTTTATCCCGCACGGCAAGCGAAATTAGTTGGTTCAGCTCCTCAGGCGCCGCATCATCGAGCTCCAATAGATTCGGATTGGAAGGATTTGTATTTTCAAAAAGCAAGATATTATTCAGCTCGATTAGCTCGTCTTGCTGGGTTTGCGACGCGATGCCGATGAGTTTTTCAGTGATTGAGCGGCGATTTTGCAGATATGGCAGCTGCGAATTTTTCGAGGCGATAAAGCTGATAAAAATCGCTTTTAGCTCTACTGATGTAAAGCGGACGGAGGGCAGATACTGATTTTGCAGGATATTGTATCCGCCGCCGCGCCCAAGTTCGGTCGTCAGCGGAAAACCCATCGCCTGAATCTCGTTAATGTCGCGAATCGCCGTTGCGCGGGAAATTTTGAACTCCCGCTGAATCTCGGCAATCGTAAAATGCGCGCGGTTATTGATGTAGCGCATGATCAGGTTCACTCGTTCTGTTTTTTTCATGATTTTATTGTATCATAAAAGTAGCAGAAAGCACGAAGATGAAAATAAAAGGTATCATTTTTTGATACATTCGGAAAATAGAATCAATCTTGTAAAGACTAATCCACAAAGGAGAGAACAAAATGTCTATCTACTCAATCAAAACAATCTCGGAAAACTACAAAATGACTGCTTTCGGTGTTTCACTTGAAGACTACAACGACTGGGCAGGTAATGCAGCAAAAACTGCAGCGAAAAAAGCTGAAATCACTGAAAACAACAAGCTTGCTGAACTTCTCGCGCTCGCAGACGGTCAAGAATATCAAATTAATTACGTCATCGCCGGCAAGGCTTGGCGCGGCTTCGGCGTGATGGGCGAGTTCGACGCGGAAGGCGCGGACGTCCTCGATTTCCTCGCTGGCGACTACCTCGTCGTGCCTGGAACAAGCGCTGACAAAGACCGCCTTGCTGACGAAATCACTGGCAAAGTTTTCGGCGGCATGTTACAAGGAATCACAGACTACAAATACGTTGGTCCTGGTAACTCAACATTTGTGAAAGCAGATGAAAACGGTGAATTCTACGGCGAAATGTGGCTTCGTGTAAAAAAAGTCGAAGGCTAATTCCAGAATAAAAGGAGATCTCACATGGCGAATTACACACTGGAACACAAAAAATCATTCACATTGACCGCTTATGGTTTTTCAATACAATCGAATTTCCAAGACATACAGGCTTTGCAAAAGGAAAAAGCTGAGTTTTGGGGCGGGCTCAAAGCTGACGGGCGTTTTGATAAGCTCAAAAAAGCCGCAAAGGACGATCGCGAATGGTCAGTTAACGAGGTTTATCAAGGAAAACCGTGGAATTATTTTGCGGTAGTAGCTGGAAAATCAGTGGCAGACGCAACGCGCATCATCGAGTTTCCAGAGAGCGAGTACATCGTGGTTGCGGGAAATGGCGACAAGGAAACTTTGTTCGATCAGCTGACTTACCGTGCTTTTGGTGAAGTCTTGTCCCAAATCACTGACTATGCTTACATCGGCGGTCCAAATGCGACTTATCGCAAAGATAACGGAGACGGCACATTCTACGGCGAATTTTGGGTGCCTGTGGTTAAAAAATAATAAGAATAAATACCTCAATCTTGTCCGAAAGAAGTCCGCTGTTTCTGCGGGCTTTTTCGTTTATCGGATCAAGGTGCGTGGCGCTTCAGCTTGTTAAATTCACAAAGGCGGTAGGTGTCGAATATTTTGGGTCAATAAGAAACCATGGTATATGCAATCGTTAATGAACAGATCGTTCGGTGAATGCCCTCACGAAAAGAAGTCTATTCGATCGAGTCTATATTCGATGAAATCCGTAGGATTCGGGGAATCCGTGCAAGCATTTTTTTCTTGTTTTGCTTATTCGTGTAGGGAATGGGATCAAGTTCTTGTCATCCGACAGCTATTAATAAGAATGTTGCGAACGTGGGAGACAATGTTGGTAATTTTGTGTCATTAATGTAGGTGAATTTGTGTCCTTAGACAACAAGCCTGTAGGATGACAAGAATATGAGCCGATTAATTACCGCGTAAATCGCGGTTTTTTTGTTTTATCGCTACATACTCTTGGCAATGTACAATGTCAAGAATATGTACCGAATGCCGAAAAAGGCCAAGAATGTATACCGATTGCCGATATGCTATTTATAAAGTGTTTGGCATATTTCAAAATAAAATCAAGACTCGACCTTTGTTATGCTGGGCATTCAGCTCTAACGGGAAACGTTAATACAATAAAGTGATTAAACCCTTCCATTTCAAGAGAACCTAGATTTAATAGGTTTATATTATGGGAGGATTTCTCTATGTACCTGAGTGAATTATGGAAGCTGTATGAAGTTGATAAACGGATTCAGGGATTCAGTCCGTACACATTAAAAGCCTACTCATTGCAATTAATAATGCTGTTTGGCGATTTTGTGATCTTGAGATTGAGGAAATCAACTTTGCTTGAGCTTAAGGAGTATTTGGCTAAACAATCCGGACGATTAAAGCCAAGCATCATAGGAGATCGTATCAGATTTGTGCGATCCCTTTTTCGCTTTGCGTATGAAGAAGGTTACAATAAGAAAAATCCCTTTCTTAATTTGAGGGAACCTGAGATGAATAACCACATTTCGAAGTTTCTTATAGAAGAGGATGTGATTCATCTTAAGATTTCCTGTCTATCACATCGAGAACGAGCTTTGTTGGAATTTCTATATAGTTCTGGCTGCCATGTTGGAGAGGTACAGAAAATAAACATTGAAGATCTTAACTGGGAAAATTGTTCGGCGATTGTAAATGGCAAGGGATCCAAACAAAGAGAAGTTTACTTTACCACCGAATGCAAAGTGTGGTTGAAAAAGTACTTAAAGAGTCGCGAAGATTCCTGTAAAGCATTGTTTGTGACGGAAACAAATCCTACCCGTCGAATGTCCATACCGACGATCAGATGGGCGCTAAAGCGGTTAGCAAATTGGGGAGAGATTGAAGCTAATGTGTACCCGCACCGTTTTCGTCATACCTATGCGTGTCAGCTATTGGATAATGGAGCACCATTAGAGTTTATTCAAGGCATGCTGGGGCATGAGAAAGCATCGACCACTCAGATATATGCTCAGCTCCGTGGAGAGCGAAAACGCGAGCTGTATCGACGGTTCTTCTAATGTATCCGGGTCTAGGTAGACAATTTGGATGGCAATCTTGATTAAACTAAAGGGCAGGATAACGCGTTATGATCTTGAATAAATACTGTACTAAATCGTTAAACGCTGAAAGACCTTAGGAAAGAAGGCATGGAATGAAACTTAGAGGGACTCTTTCAGAACAGACATACAGAACAGGATTGCAAGCCTCAAGAATTTATTTATTCAACGATAAAGATATGCATAGGTTCTTAAACATCATTAGCGAAACTTTTCCCGCAATGAAAACAGCGTGCATTTTAGATTGGATTCCCGAACAAGGGGAAGATATATTTACTTTTCTTGTGGATACACACTCAGTTTTGAAAATTGAATTGGATCGCTATGATAAAAAAGTTGCTCCTATCGTTGATATGTATTCAATTGAAGATTGGACCAAGGGCTTAAGCAAAATGAATCAGATTAAAATCGCAGTGGCTTTAGATTTGGCGAAACAAGATATTAGTCAAGGACATATAGAATAGTCAAACAATAATGAAAAAATTGATAAGATCCTCAGTTGAACTAACGGGTAACTTTAACTTAACAATCACTATGACGAGGCTGTCGGCATGAATAGGCAGCCTCGTTGAACTAAAGGGCAGGTTAGCATAATGATTTTCCTCATTTAGGGAAAGCTATCCCAAAAAAAAATGAGGTGAAAAATGAAGAAAACGTTGTACTTAATTTTTATTATCTGTTTTTTGGCTAACATGCCCACTGTTTTTGCTGAACCACAAGAATCGA
>NZ_LGHP01000012.1 GCF_001280845.1 Bacillus sp. FJAT-28004 | reverse complement strand
AGCATGGGCTACCATTTCTGCCGTAATTGGGGCCCACACGACATCCGCGAGTCCTGTCGTTCCGTCGTTGTAGACGGCTTCAACCTGTGCGGGAAGTACGGGGATTACGCCTTGGTTCGTATCTACGGCAACCGATTTATAATCCACGATTTTCTTCTCGAACGCTCCTCTTGCCGCGAATACTTCAAACTCTGCCAGTCCGCATTCTGCACCGCTTGGATTGGTGTATTTATTTTCCGGATCGATGGTAAACTTTATCCAGCTTGTCTTTATCGGAGTATCGAATGTCACGATGTTATCCGGTTGATCTTGCCATTTAATACCCGTTACCTTTTGGCTTCCGCCCTCCCACTCAAGGAGTCCTTCAACAATTTGGTTAACATCGTGTCCTCTATCAACCAGATTAATATGGCTAATTTCCATAGGACCAGAGAATTGAAGCTTTATCCATGGGGATTTATCCGCACTTTTCGCAGCCCATGTAGTACCTTTATTACCGTCAATCGCTTTGATTCCCAAATATCGATCGTCCTGATTGTTTCCATCAGGGACGCCGTTTCTATCTCTTACAGAGGATACAGCTACGGTGGCGATGTCGGCTATATTTCCGCCTAAAGCAGTAATGGTTTGCTGTTTGGACTCCACAGTCACTCCATCCAGCGTTACTCTTGCTTTCACGGTCGATTGGAACGTTTTGTTAACAGCTCCTTTCACCACAATCGTATTGCTGCCTGGAACAACCTCCAGTCTCGAATCACTAAACAGATATTCTACTACAGCTCTAGATAAATCAGTCTGTGTGCCCGTGTTTAACCTTCCCTCTAAAGCCCCTATAATCGGTTCGTTCACCTTTATGGAGCTGTTATTTAGAGATAGCTTCACTTCTCTCAGAAAAGGAGCTGAATGGATGTTACCGTCAGCATCAACATCTACATAGAAGTAATCACTAGCGCTGTTGCTGCCAAGCCTCGCGATTACATTGATCCTCGCCTTGCCTTCTGTCCCGGCTGTAATCACCCCATCTGCGCCAACCGCTGCAACGGACGGGTTTTCACTTGTGATCGTCATTTTCGCATCGGCAAGATTAAGAGGTTCGCCTAAGAAGGAATAACCTTCAACATCAACCGTTACCGTTTTGTTATCCGCACCGACTTTCGGAGTAACTTTAATGTTGGCAAGTGCTGTTAAATCTCCTGATGAGAATACTTGAACCTCCAGCACATCAATCGGGCTGCCTCCTTGACCGCCGCCAGGGAAGGATACTCTTACATAACGCGCCTGCACGTCGGGTTTGCTCGGATCAACTGGATAATTATAATACAAACCTTCTTGCTCCCATGCGTACAAAGTTGTATCGCTTTTTGGAACGGCCAGTGTATTTCTCGATGTCGGCAATCCACCGCCGGACAATGTGTTTGTTTCATGGCCTGCTATCCAATTTGTTCCGTCAACGCTATACTCAATCTTCACCTTATTCGGCACGTTGTAGTAAGTAACGTTATCGGCATTCGGCATATGGTGATTAAAGAAGATATTAACGCGGTTAAGCTTTTGCAATTTGCCCAAATCATACGTGATGCTCGGGTTTGCGTCGCTTGCCGGCGCTACCCATTTTGAGAGATTTCCTCCGGTAGAATCATTGATTTGGCCGTCAGATAATTTGTCTGCGTTACTGCTGTCGCTTGTAACCGTCGGCGTAATTCCTGCTGCAACGTTTGCATCCGGGATAAGTGTAATGTAGTTACGCGTCGATGTATAGGTCTTCCCGTCTACAGTGATGTCAGCCCAGTAGCTGTACATCGTAGGGGTGGTGATGATATCTGTAAATTGCATCGTGTTACCGTCTACAACAAACGGGACTTGATCGGCAGGCACTTCAGTTACAATGATTTTACCTGCAGCGTTGTTACGGTTTCCGTCAACGGTTGCATAGTGGTACTTAATATTTTTGCCGCCCAGAATATCAACTGCGCCGCCCTTTTCTGTGAAGCCCTTGAATGTCACAGAAAGGTCTTTGTTTGTGGAGAATTGTCCCCAGAACTGAACGTCATTCGTGAACATATTAACACCAACAAGCGGAAGTGCAGCCGAAATCGCACCGCCCGAAACCTTAACAGGATAGGTGTCGGTCTTCACCTGAGGAGCGTTCACGCCATCATTATAGGTTGCCGTTACCGTGATTGTAGCTGCACCAGCGCCGACAGCTGTTACCAAACCTGTTACAGCGTCTACAGTTGCTACGCTTGTATTGTCGCTTGTGTAGTTAAGTGCAGCAGGTGCGAAAACACTGGTGTAGTTATTCATATAGTTCTCTGCTCTAAGTTTCAGCTTGTTTGGTTCCCTTTGGCTGCTGAACAATTTAACACTTGTCATTTTGTATTTTCTTGCAGGGTTTTTTGTTGTAATTTTAATGATTGTATCGATTGGGTCTGCAACAACTTGTGAAGTATCGATTGTAATATAGTATTTGCCATTGTTTTGTTGTGTTGTGAATGGCAGAGAAACACTTTTGTTCATCAACTCGACCTTGTCAACCGGGTAATCGAAGGGACCAATTCCGCTCATCGAGGCTTGGCCGGTAAATCCTGTCTTGCTCACGCCGGAAATTAGGTTTTTAATCATATGCATATAGACATACTGGTCACGGGACATTGCATATCCCCAATCAGGACCCTGACCGTGGGCGATCGCCATCTGCGGATCGGTATACCAGCCCTGTTTAATCGTGTAATCCATTGTGTATGGCATTGTGCCGTACATGGACTCACGCAGGTCGGAACCGCCGGCATTATCCATCCACTTCACTATAGAAGTACGCATATCTGACAATTGCTGTGAAGAAATCGGCACCATCGAGAATATATTGGTATCATCCAAACTACTTTTCAGGTTATCCATACCGCGGGTAACTGTAATGGACGAGTCGTAATTCATTACATAGCCGTGTCCGTATTGGTTAATGAGTTCTTTTGTTGCTTCTCGCCAATCGTCACGTTCATTACCTTTGGCGTATATTGTCCAAACATCCAATGCAGTTGTATACGGGTCATTCCATTCCTCATGGGCAACTTTTCTTGTTTGCGGCAAAATACCGCTTCTCCAGCCACCGTTATTATAAGGTTCACTATGCCAGAATGGACGCTCGTGAAGGGTAATATCTTGGTCACCCGTTTGAGCATTGGGGTTTGCATCAATTAAAACACGGTCGTTATAGTTGCGGGCAGAACTCCACGCCACGTCAACATTGGAATAGCTCTCGGGGCCGCCATCGGCAAAGAGATACCATGGATCGTATCTTTCTACCAAACCTTGGATATCGCTTTCTAAAATTTCAGCACCTTCGTATAGTGACGATACGTACACACCGAACCTCATGCCGTAACGCTCCGCAGCGTGCTTTGCCTGCATCACTCTGTCTTTCACATGCCAGGCGCCGTCCTCAGACTGGTACAAAGCGTTGTATTTGTACATTTTATTGCTGTCGCTTGGGGTTAGTTTTGCGTTGGGTGACGGCCAGTAGTAAATGGTGTTTTGAAGGGTTTCTGTTGACAACATGGTCATACCCATTTCTTTAGCTGTCTGTGCCCAATCATCATAGTTGAAGTTCGGGTCATAAAGGTTCGGCATTGTACCTGTGGTGTGTGACAAAGCCGACATTTTGCCCTCAATAAACCAATCAACCGGGTTTTCCTTGACCGTTATCGTATATTGCTGTGTTGCAGTAGAACCTTGAGCGTCCGTTACCTTCACGGTAAAGGCGTAATCCTTTTGTGTTGTGCCCTGAGCACCGTCTGAAACGATACCTTCAATTTGACCACCTTCTGCCAATGTCAGACCGGGCGGCAACTGGCCATCGGCAATTTTCCAAGTGTAGACTGGATTGCCGCCTGCAGCCTGGAATGCAAAGGGAGACGCCTGCGGGGCGATCGATGATGTATTCAGATTGCCGTCAATTTTTCCAACCATCCATACATATGGATTTTCATCATATGCGTATGGCAGTGTGTTTGACGGATAGTCGTTTGCCGGGACATTTGCATTGCGGTCATCAAATGCTTTTTTATCAATAGTAAGGCCCTGTGTAACAATTTCCAGTTGGTTGTTTGTTACGTTTGGTCCCGTTACGGAATAGGTAAGACCGGGAATTTCATTTCCGTTGTTGTCGGAAAGTCTTGTATAAAAGCCGAGGAAATTCTTGTTACTGCCGGGGTTTTTGTGCTGAATTTCAATGAAAAGCTTGTTCCAGCCTTGTTTTAATTCGAAAGCATATTTTGTACCGCTCTTGCTCACACGGCCAGCAATTTGGTCTTGTTTCCCGCTGAGAACATCGTTGGCGAACAGTTTATACACACCCGATCCACCTACTTGCCACTGAACCGTTTGCGCTTTGGGGCTGTAAACATAGGTCCCGGCAACAACCCACTTATTGACTGTATCCTGTCCCTGCTTGACATCAAAATAACCCATCAGGTCATTGTAATCGTCATAGTTGCGGTTGAAGATACGGTCGTCGAAGTATTGCCAGGTGGATGTTTCTGTGTTGTTCGGGTCAGCAAAAGACTCGCCAATAATAGGAGCAATGTTTCCAAGAGCTTGCTCGTTGGTAAAAGGACCGGAGACCGCCCATTGGTTTATGTATGGTGCGGTACCGTTCGTTCGAGCCGCTTCTACAAGATTTGTATTCATATACGAAAACGACGAAACCATTATAGTGCTTGCTAATAATAAAGAAGAAAATCGCTTTAATTTTTTTCTCACCGGCTTATTCCTCCGTTAAAGTTTTTTTGAAATAATCCTTATTAGTCGTTCCACCTGGGTTGATACCGTTTTCAAAAACATTTATCTATTCACAACGCAGTAATAAATACAAAATTTCACCTCCTTAAGAAGCCTTTAACAATTTGGTTAAATTCGTGTCCTCTATCCCCCCTGCTGTGCGTATGCCTTCGTAACGGGACAGCCAATGATGTTTGGTGCAAAACTCCGATTACAACTCAACACTAATGAATCTGACCTATCTTGAATACAGAAAAAAGGAGATATTCCTCTGAAAATTAACTAAAGCGAGTCTCTAAAATGTGCTATTTTCATTAAGATTTTACAATTCTGTCATATGAAATAACCATTGATATCCGCTAGGTTACGATTTCCGCATCGCATGCAAAACAACCATCCGCTCCAGCTTGATGCGCCAGGCGGATGGTTGTTTGGTTAGCGCTTATGAATATTCGTTACAAGCTTTGCATGCGTTTCCCTTCACCCCGTTACTTACCGGTAATGGGATAGGTTATTCCAGAATCTTTCTAGCAATCGCCGCAAGGTCGACAATATCGATAACGCCATTGCCATCGAAGTCCGCCGACTTGAACTTGTTCCAATCTGGATGCTCATCTTTCATGCCATAATGAGCCGCCGCGATGGCAAGATCGGCGATCGAGTACTTGTTGTCGTTGTTCGAGTCGCCCGGCATAACCGGAGACGCCTTCACTTCGACTCGTATGGACGCCGGAATCGCTTGACTTTCGTTTCCTTGCGCGTCGCCTAAAGCGGCGCTTGCAACTGTTATCGACCCGTTTGCGTT
>NZ_LGHP01000011.1 GCF_001280845.1 Bacillus sp. FJAT-28004 | reverse complement strand
AAAAAAAAACACACCGGGTCGGGTCTTACCGCTCTACTGTACGATATTAAAACTAAAGAGCATGAACCTTTAGTTGATCATCTTTGGCTGGACTATAACGATGAAATCGCCGCATTGAATTTGCACGAGGGTGAAGCCATTATTTTCAAGGCTCGAGTAAGCAAGTATGCAAAGGGACTTCATAAGCAAATTGAAGATTATAAGTTCATGGATCCTTCACAGATTCAACGAATAGATGGACATCATTTTAGTAGCCACCGAAGGAAAAGATCAAAGAAGAAATCATATATTGTACAGAAAGAAATTACACAAGAAGTGGGAGGATACGAAGCATGAGCAAAATCGATGCGTTTTCTACCTACTTGAAAGCAAAAGGTAAAAGCCCAGACACGATAAAAGAATACTATTGAGAAAGGGCTAAGCATTTATGAGGTAGCCAATCAAGCTGGACATACCAATATCAACAAGAATCCGGATAAGGCCAAGCCAAAACGCAAAAAACGAGATTAATACGAAATAAAGTCTTCCAACATAGATGGGAGGCTTTTTTATGTTGCCTACCCAATACCGAAAGGATAATTCCTAGTTCAGATCTATTGAATCCACAGATATATGACTCATATTTTAAACACCAACCCCGTTAAAACCGTTCACAATCCTCAGTTCAGTTCGTTATTTCAGAAATAAAAATCAAATTTCAAGGATAAAAAGGGCATTACCAAAAGGGAAAAGGTAGACAACCGGCTCTCGCCAGTTGTCATTGTTTGCTCGTCGCCATAAGGCCGGCGCCAATCAATGGAGGTTGGAAACGAATGGACGTGGTGCGAAGCTGGCTTGCTCCTAGATGTTTTGTCCCGCGTTCATCCAAGTGACTTTTGCCGTATCCGTCATCTTAGACTGCTGTACCGAACCTTGCCGTGCAAGGGTGGCTTTTCTCATTCGAGAACGCCATCCCTTCGGGCATACCCTTGCACGGCAAGAACCGGAACAGCAAAACGGTCTATGACGGCTACGACAAAACGGATGAACGCTCCTTCAAAACATCATACGCAAGACAGCGATTTCGCAAGTCACTTTTCTGTTTCCAACCTCCTAAATCATTGCGCTCATTGCCGCGCAGGCTAGACCAGCAAACGAATCCGGATGAAGGGGTTAACCAATATATTTTTCATTGAGGAGATGGTCAGTAATGTCCAGAACAGCACAGGTTATCGCGGTTTCTCAGCTTAAGAGACGTTTAGAAATGAGGAAATTAACGGTTGTTGGCTCGCTTCTTATCAAATAATTGGGCGGTGGTCAGTCCACTCCCTTTCCATATAGCAGTTAAAAAAAAGGAGATGTTTTTATGAAAAGCACAAAGAAAGCAGTCAAAAAGCAGCCAAAGGTTAATGAGTTATTTAAGAAATTAGAAGACGGAGTAAAAAACGTTTACTCCTCAGAAACTTGGAAAAACATTCTCAAATTCCAGTCCGCTTTTCATGATTACTCATTCAATAACATGATGCTGATTTATATGCAGTGCCCAGCAGCTACGCATGTTGCAGGGTATGATGACTGGCAAAAACTCGAGCGTCAGGTCAAATACGGGGAAACGAGCATTAAAATTATGGCACCTAATTTTAAATTGGAGCGCAACGAGCAAACGGGTGAAGAAACGCGAGTGTTATCTGGCTTTCACCAAACCTCCGTTTTTGATGTAAGTCAGACCAAAGGTAAAGACCTTCCCGAACTCTGCAAAGAACTTAAAGGGGATACAGCAAGTCTACGCCAGTTCTATGAATTGGCTAAATCGATTAGTCCGTTTCCCGTCGAAGAAGTCACGCTGAAGGATGGAAGCAAGGGTTACTTCTCTCATGATAGAGTTTCTATCGGCATTAAAAAGGGAATGGCAGTGAAACAAAAATGTAAAACGCTTATCCACGAATTAGCGCACGGCTACTTGCACCGCCTAGACGACCCAAGGCGCGCAACTCTCTCACGCAGCGATCGGGAAATTGAAGCGGAAGGCACAGCATTCGTTGTTCTATCCTATTTCGGATTTGATACGAGTGAATATAGTTTCCCTTATGTGGCCTCATGGAATGGTACAACGGCGATGGAATCCGTCCAACGTGCAGGAGAAGTCATTCAGAAGACTGCTAAGAAAATAATCAATCAGTTAAACGAGGTAATGAATGAGAGCTCAGAAGCCGCTTGAAGGCTTCTGAGGGCAAAATAAGCAATATAAACTAGCCCAAAACGCCCTCCCCCAAAAAAGGGGGGAGGGGCCAAATAAGGTAAAACCCGACTCGTCGGTTTTTCGATTAGAAGGAGAGAAAACACCTATGAAAATAGATAATAAGCAAGCTCTTATTGAAACGACTTTAAAAAACTTTAATGTCTTACGGACGGATCTGAAAGAGATTATGTGCATGCACAGACAGACTGTGCAAATAGATCGATCCGTTATGCAATGGGATGATGAATCTGTTTGTTTAAGTGGTGAACTAGTCAACCGAAATGTATTTTCAGAAAGTGTCACCGATGTCATCAAATTGAAGTACGGGCTGAAGGTGGCTAATGAGATATGGGAAGAGTACGCAGATAAATTATTCTATTTTAAATTGAACATTGTTTTGTTCAACGATACAGCACGGATGGATATTTCATATGTCACTGTTCCAGCAGTCATACGTAATCGCGGTTTAGCTGATCACTTTTTCAAATGGGCTGCTAGCCTTGCAATAGAACTGAATATTCCAATGGAGGTTGAAATGGTGGATGTAAGCCCCGATTACAACAACTACGAAGGGGTCACCACGCACCTTTGCAAGAAATACAACCTAATACCACGATCCGACTTGTTTACAGAGTACGGGCTTTATTCAGCTTAAGAGGAGGAACACATAATGAAAATGACCAAAGAACAAATAATTGCGTTATCAGATCTTGCATTAGCATACGGAAACCTCTCCAGCGTTTGGCCTGCAGAGTGGGATGGACCAGTCAATTTTGGCGGTACGCTTAATGAATTAGGGCTTTTACCACAACGCTCACTAGATGAAGCTGAAGGCGAACTGCGTTTCCTTCTCGATATTGAAATAGAAACACCTGAACTCGTATCCTGCCAGCCTTGCGGAGGGGAAGGGGTAAAGGACGGAGAGAAATGTGATACCTGTTGTGGCAGCGGTCTTGTCTCTGATGGTGAGCCTGGAAGTGAAACATGTACGGAATAGACCAGATTCATGGATGGAGGAATAAGGATGGATAATAGAAGGGGTCCCGCCAACATTTTAACGAAAATATACGCTAAGCCGTGAATCGCGTCCGGTTTGACGTTTTTTTATACTCTAACACGGAGCAGTAGAGGTGAACAGCTTCATGCAATTCCAGGATAGGGCGGTTTAGGTATTCGGCGGTTAAGTTCAGCTCGTACAGCTGCATGATGCGCTCTTCGTTTTTCCAAAGCGGATCGATGGTGCACCAGCCATAGATGTTCTGATGTGATATTGCAACAACACACTTAATAAACGTCTAAAAATAAGGGGAAATTTGGGGTCATCTTTTAAACGACAAAAAATGATTTATTGGGATGCATAGTCTAGCAATGGTAGCTGTCTCAAAGAGACATTAGTTTAAGTCATGTTCGAATCTGCTCACTTATAAAACAAAATTTATTTCCATATTTTCTTAGTCCTAGGACATATATACAAACATTTCGCGCTATTGTACACTTTCTTCGTATGGTAGAGAGACAGCAAAACGCGAAAAACGTACCGTTTTGTTGTAGGACCCCATAATGAACAAGTATTCCAAATCAACTGTGTAGAATGTTAGAAAAACTGTAGAAAGGGAAAGAGGAAGCTATGAATTTGTAAGTAGTTACCACCCGTTTCCATGCGGTTGCCCTTGGTGGACGCTGGTATAAGAGGGTTGGAATTTATGCAGCAAAAGATCTTAAATGGGAGATTGGGGGATTCAATGTTGTTTAGAAACATTGTCAAAAGTACTGTTGTAGGTAGTTTGGTATTGTGTAGTCTTGTTTTTGGCGTAAGTTCGGCATTTGCGTATGAAAAATGGATGGCTGGTGGATTTGGTCCAAGGCCGACTACCGCAGTAATCCATCCTTTAAGTTCGCTTGACTCTGCTAGTATAACTGCAATGAAGAATGCAGCTGCTCAGTATAACAGTAGTGCTGTAAACGCTGGAACTCTGGCTTCAATTGGCACTAATACTAGTCAAACAACCTACCCAGTAGATAACGAATTAAATGAAGTCACTAAGGGAGCCAGAGGAAGCAATTCTTACCTAATGGAGACGTTTGCAATTACAACAGGTTTAGTTTGGAATGGTATTTGGTGGGTAAACACAATTTACGAAGCAGATGTTGACATCAACATTTCTGAACCATGGGGAAATGGTGCGGCTGGTTCCAATGATATAGGGAACGCTTTTACTCATGAACTTGGACATGTTCTTGGACTAGGTGAAGAACCTGATGTTACAGATGCAACAATGTTTCCAGGAGCAGCTCCAGGTGAAACTAAAAAAAGAACATTGGACACGGACGATATCTATGGTCTTAAAGACATTTATTAAGAAGGAGGGTTAGTAAATATGAAAAAGGTAATTTTAATGTCTGTTGTTGCATTTGTAATTGGAATCGGAGTTTACAATTTATTACCCACGCAAACAACAATGCATCAATCAGGACTTATCCCAGTAAACAGCAAAAGAGATTTGATTGATAAATCTGACATAATTATCAAAGGTAATGTTCAAGAATTAAAACCAAGCTTTTGGAGTAATCCGAACTTTGAAAAAGGGGAGAGCGTTCGGAACATCATTCAGACAGATGTCTTGGTTAACGTTGATGATGTTTATAAGAACCAATCCTACAATAATGAAGTTGTAACTGTGAGAATTAACAAAGGCACTGTTGGCGACACAACTTCAAAATCTGATTTTTATCCAGATTTTGAAGTTGGGGAAGAAGTGGTACTGTTCTTGTCCAAAGACGATTCAGAATTAGCAAATCCGAATGAAAATTATTATGTTCTAACGGGTATGATACAAGGTAAGTTTCCCTTGAAAAACAAGGAAGCGAAAAGCGTTGACAAGACATTTGTCAATAAGATTTCTGTTGAAGCTACAAATGATAAAGATACGTTCAAGCTTTCCACATTGAAGCAAGAAATCAAGGATACACTTGCTGATCTTGAAAAGAATCCAATAAAGAAAATGACAAAAGAAGAAATCAAAGAACTGAATGAGCAGACATTGGGAAAATAAAGAACTAGTTGAGCGAGTGGGGCCCACTTAGGGAGTCACCTCGTATAAAAATGATTAACGGTATTAAAAAGGGGCTTCAGAATAGCGATCTGATAGCCCCTTTTATGCTCTTACCAAAAGGATACAGCACAGAGGCAGTTATTTGTGTAATTCTCGCTTTAATAACCGTTTCAATGGCTTAACGCAACACAATTTAGCCAATTATGGCCAACCACAATGCAACACAATTGTTAGCTTTCGCGTTTTGCTGTCTCTGCCAAGGCTGCTTAACGTATATTTTCGTTAAAATGTTGGCGGACCCCTTAGAAGAGATGCAGCGATGCTTGAATATCAAAAAACCATTGAGGCTATTTTTAAGGATCGAAAGGGAACATGGAAAACGGGATATATTAGGCGGAAAACCTATGATACTTCTTTAGGCACTTTTGACATTTTGCGTACCGAAGCAAAATCTTTCAGCCAATCAAACACGAACAACTAATTATCAGAGAAAAAATGAGAAAAAAATGGAGGAAAAACGGAGAAAAAATACAGGAAAAAGACAGGAAAAAGACAGATTTATTAACGTGCATTACCGAATACGTCTGCTATACTAATAACATGAACAGAATTGGGCGCCGTGATTACGGCACTCTTTTTTATACTATTTGGATCAGGTCCTGATTAAATCAGGGCCTTTTTTGTATGCACAAATGAGGAAATATGTTCTTTCGAAATAACTTTATAAAGTAAGACGGTGTAAACGACGAGCATCCCGACAGTGTAAGGATTAGGGGAATTCAGGTCACAGCATATTTTTATCGAACAAAAGAAGCTTGTAGAGTGAGCACTAGAAAAATACATCAATGCAAGCATTGTTGATAGCAACGTCACAAGCACGATTATGTGTCGATATTCAAGCAATGAAAAAATATTTAACGGATTTGAGCAAAAGAATCAAATTGTCGAAACTATATGATTACATGGAGCGATTGTTACTCAGACATGCCGGTAAAATGACGGTAATCTGTCGGGATAATGCCAGTATCTTGCCGCTAATTATGGAGCGAAATAGATGTACACTGTGTTCAAGTGCAAGTCGAACATATTGAAATCAAGCAGCGATTATATCAAACATGCGGTAAATGAAAGTATTTTCCTCTACCTATAATAAAAAACAGTCCAAGTTTTATTGAATTAGTAAGCGAGAGGAGGTTGCAAATTTGTTTAGTTGCCAGACATAGCTTTGAGCGCATTATTTCACTCGAATGCAGAAGCTTATTTAATAACAGAAAGGATAGACCATGATTTGTGCGAAGCATCCCGTACAGATCGTTATAACTAAAGGAGAGGAGCATGCTTCATGAATGTATGTAAATGGAGAGATTTTAAAGCTTAGCAGCCATTGAAATCCGAATGCACAACTAAATTCATATCGAAAGGAGGGACCCGCAATGATGAGCTTTCTTGGTACCGCTTATGTGGTAGTGAAGTTAATCGGTGCGACTGCTGGCATGATTTATGCTTGCGTGAAGTTGTACCGCTTAAGAAAGCTCGGCAAAACGAAATAAACCACTGCGTAAGGGTTGCACCCTTTATGAGCGGTTTACTTCAGCCGAACATTCTGTTTTGAA
>NZ_LGHP01000002.1:985612-1264734 GCF_001280845.1 Bacillus sp. FJAT-28004 | reverse complement strand
CAATCCATCCGCTCCAGCTACCATTGTTGTGCATCAAACGCGGGCACACCTTACCGCTCCAATCATAGTGACGGCGCAGCTTATCCACACCCCAGCCGCGAGCATTAAGCATACTTGCTACTAACTCCACTGCATTGGCGAGAGTCTTGGCATAGTCGCCGCTCTCGCATATCTCGATGCCGATTGAAGTTCGGTTCCCGCTTTTGCTTCCAGCTCCGTCTCCTGAGTGCCAAGCATTTTCGTTGAGTGGCAAACATTCGATAGCTTCTCTCTCGTCCACAACAATATGATAGGATGCTGTTCGGCTATTTGACGGATTAGTAAGCCACGCTCTCTCATTTTCCGCTGAGCTCTTCGGATTGCCCGTATTATGAATGGTTATGCTTGTAGCTGTCATAAACAGCGCAGGACGGCGATTTTTAGCCGTCCCTTTTGGAATATGGTCAATCGTATAATTAACCACGCTTGTCCACTCCTTCATTATCTGCACCACGCTTGCTTGCACGATCAACCTTAGCTTTAAGCTCGGACTCTATATGTGCCATGACCGCTTTTGGAATCCAATTGCCCCAACCAGCGCGATAAGCATTCGCCGTCAACGATTGCCATGTATGATAGACAATACCTAGTGTAATGGCATAAAAAAACAATCCTGGCATTGACATCAAAGCGTCCAGGAGATTAGCAAATGCGGGGATTGCCAACAAAAATAGTGTTCGCGGCAGTCCTTCCCTAATACCATATTGAGATGAGTATGTCTTATCCTTACGAGCAGCCGCAATACCTGTAATCCAATCTAAAGCAATAACAAATAGTAAAATAGCGACTGGGATAACTCGTCCGTCTCCATAAATCAAAGATACCCACGGTGCCAATACTGCACCTAAAGCCGTAGCAATTGTTTTTCCTTCTGTCATCTCTACCGACAACCATTGTTTATACATGCCTGCTCATCTCCTCATAATATCCTTCTCTGTATCAGACTAATTTTTTTCCTGAGTAATAAAATGGGCCCCGTCTAAGCGGTGCCCACATTCACCATATTCCCATTTTCATCCTCATACGCAATGACGTCATCAAGCCGAAATAGACATTGATCAAATTCATTGAAGATGTATCCTTCCAAACTGCCTGAAAGCATATGAATTAACACATTGCGGAAATTACTATTAAAAGATGAGTCCCCACCGCGTAATGAAACTTCAAACATCATGCCACCACCGTATACGTAAATTGAATTGCGTGAAATTTATGATAACCAACAGATGTACTGGGATCGACTACATAATAATAGTGATGTCCTTTTACGGTGAATGTACCATCTGCTTTATTAATGTTCACCACATCTAAATAAGTGCCCCCATCACAAAAGGGAACCCAAAACGACTCTCCGTCCATTGATGCATATTTATAACCATCTGCACCCTTGAAAGATAACGCGATTGTAAAATCCTTATTTTTGAAATCAGAAGGTAACACTATTGTCACGTTTGCAATGTTATCAGGATTTCCACTATCAAACCGTCCACCGCCGCCATCATAGTAATTTCCTGCACCTGTCTCCCCCGAGCCCGCTGCTGTTAAATAGTTATAAGGCTTCGGACTCCCTCCAACAATACGTATTAGACCATCAGGACCAAGAGCTGTAATGCTGCCATCATTATGATATCCAGCAACACCAAACTTTCCTGATGCCCACTCGCCCATTCGGACAACCTCGCCCGTTTGGTTATCGATGTGAAACCCGTTAGCGTCCATATATACGCTTTTGTACTTAACACCCTTAAGAATGCTTGCATCTTTGGCGGCTTGCTCAGCTGCGTTTGCTTTTGTGGTTGCATCTGTTTTAGCAGCAGTAAGATTCTGTGTAGCTTGATTTATACGAGCCTGTTCTTCCGCCGTTACGATGCCGTCAGCATGAGCAATTGCCTCTTCTTGGGCAAGTTGGGCTTTGGCTGCTGCAACCGCCTCTGCTGCTTGCTGTGCCGCGTTCGCTTTATTCTGCGCGTCAAGTGCCGCGGCTTCAATGGCTGCTTGTTTCGCTGCATTCGCTTTTGTAGTTGCATTCGTCAAAGCTGTTTCAAGGTTCTCTGCTGCTTGATTAATACGAGCCTGTTCTTCTGCCGTTACGATTCCGTCAGCATGAGCAATTGCTTCCTCTTGTGCTAACTGGGCTTTAGCTGCTGCAACCGCCTCTGCTGCTTGCTGTGCCGCGTTCGCTTTATTCTGCGCGTCAATTGCTGCCGCTTCAATGGCTGCTTGCTTCGCTGCATTTGCTTTTGTGGTCGCATTTGTCAAAGCTGTTTCAAGATTCTCTGCTGCTTGATTAATTCGAGCCTGTTCTTCTTCCGTTACGATTCCATCAGCATGAGCAATTGCTTCTTCTTGAGCGAGTTTGGCTTTAGCTGTAGCAACCGCTTCTGCTGCTTGCTGCGCGGCATTAGCTGCTGCATTTGCTTTCTGTTGTGCACCTGTCGGCGTTTCTTTTGTGCTTGGATCATAGCCAGGATCGAAAGTGGTTTCCGAATTAATCCGAATAAGACTTGCATTTAGTATGCCTGCATTAATAACATCAGCCGTAAAGCCTGATCCTTTGCCAAACGTTCGCCAGTTCCAATTGCCGCCAACCTTTTCGGATGCGATGGCAAAGATACCAGGGCCAAGATACAATGCACCATAGTCAGAACTGTTTATGTCTGTGTTCTCCAGCAAAAAGCCTTCATTTGGTAGCACTTCAGCACTCGCATACGCGCCTGAAGCAACAAGCTGATTTTTAAGAGTGTTTATCTTCCCTTCAATCCAGCCCGTGCTAATACGCCCACCGCCAGTTGTCACACTCTCAACAACCCTTGCTGTATCTTGCATCTTTGTCAATGTATCTGTGAGACTTGGAAGGAAATTAGCAAGTACTACGCGTGAACGCTCAGGAGATAGAGGATACTCCTCGTATTCTACAATGCGAGCCGTCACTTCTATTTTTAGATCCTCTTCGTGGATATGGACTGTATCACCAAGCTCAAAAGCTTCACTATCACCGTACCCCTTTACACCTTTAAGCTCTGTTACATCCGCAACATATGAAAGCAAATACGTGTCAACGGTAGCTAAGTAAGCCTCGCCATTAGTCTTCAGCACTTGTAAATCCTCAATATCATCAAATGTAACTTCTCCGCATTTGGGACGCGGGTACAAGCCAATATGCGGACTATCAATAGGATGCGGCAGCGTAATCCCATCCTTTCCAAACACAAAAAGCCGAGTAATGACACCTCGGCTCTCTTTTGTACGGGATATGCTCTTAAGGTTTTTACGGTAGCTGATCCACACGCCATTGTCTGCACCGATCTGAGGCTTGAATGTTAGATTAAAATTGTCCCGTTTCATTTCGGCATCAGTCAGTGCTATAAAATGGTTTAATCCCCACACCGCACTCTTACGCTCTACTGTAAAGTCATGTAAAGACGTAACAGCTATTGTATTGCCAGTAAATCGAGTATTGTCTAATATGCCATCTACGATAGCGGAAGCTGTAGCACCCGTGTATTGAAGCAGCGGCATATACTCGGTTATGAGCTCCGTACAAACATGCTCAGCAAATACCTTTGCAATTAATTGGCCGGATGCGTTTCTGCTCTCCTCAATCATTCGGATAATAAACAATTGGCCGGATACCTTAACGATGTTCTCCTCTTCTAGATAAGGGATGGCATCATCGGTGTAAGGTACGGAAAAGTCACAAGTATACTCAGCATTTAATCGTTGAAAGATACGCGGGCCAGGATCGATGGTATTTCGAATGACCGCAAGCCCGAAATGATTAAAGCCCGTTTCAAGCTTGTCATAAATAACGATAATGTTATCCGTCACTCTCCCTCGCCTGCCTCTTCGATGTCCGTATAACCTTGCAACCTCATTTGATTTTGATAAGGGTTTGGCACTTCAGAAAGTTGGAGCATCCCATTGTCTACCCGAAACTTATAAAACGTCAGCATTAGGCATTTCCTCCTTTCAAAGCTGAAACCTCTGCTTGTAGCTCAGCAATTTGCAACATCATCTCAACCAGCACAGCCCCTATCATGTCATCATTCTGCAAAGATAGTGTAAGTGCCTCGCCTATGTCACGGATAACAGGAGGTTCGGACACTTCATCCAGTTCCATTGCCGGTATACCTTTTGCTATTAACCACTCACGCAACGATTCTAGTTTCATGTTCTATCCTCCTAAAGCCTTCACTCTTTTATAAAGCTCCGCAATCGCTCGCACGTTTATAGATCCCTGTGTCTCAAGATCCGCCATATTCTGAACTAGCTGATCTTGTACCATTTTTGGATTGCTTTTATACTGTACAGTCATATCAATGGCGTTCGTTGTTCTGTTAAACTTGTCCAATGGAAGATAGGTGACTGTGTATTCAGCTGTAACATCGTAATCAGACTCTTTTATTATGGCTCGTTGATTTCCGTAAGGTGAAATTGTATCTATTTGCCATTTACTTGTTTCCTTAATTCCGTTTTTGTATATGTCAATGATTTTTTCATTCTTGTTTTCCAGATTACCACTCGGAGCACTGACATTATCTGAAATCCGATAATATCCACTATATAAACCCGGAGTTGCCAACTCCCGAATTACAACACCCTCAATCAGTTCGACTTGGTTCCCGCCCGATTGCAGCCCAATTGATCCCTCTGCAACAACCGTTTCTTCTACAGCCGCCGCAAACTGGTAATCCAAAGTGTACGGTGTGTAAGATAGTGGCTTTGCTGTAGGAAGCACGCTGACGTTTAGCTCGACTTCAAGCTCGAAATAGTCCGTATTAACCGCAGATAATACAACGGACGTATTGGATACAGGCGAGTTGGCACTCGTTGTGTCTAATGCAGTCGATTGTATATATGCTGTTGTCTTCGTGTTGCTTTGCCGTTTTGTCACTCCTGTAGCTGTACCCATATAAATGTTTGTTTGTCGCGTACCGAAAGGCATAGCGGGAACAGTAACGTTTATATTTTGACCTGACGTAATTGTGATACTAGCTTCTGGGCTTCTAATCGTTTCCCCATTAGCATCCGCAAGAAAAGCGTAGTGAACATAATACGTACCAGCCGCTAGCCCGCTGCCTGTTCCAGAAGCGCTTAATACCGGTGCAGTTGTCGGGTTCGCTATCGGCCCCGCTGCATCGGCATAGGCTATGAAATGGACGAATCCGTTTACATCAATCAAATCCCCCAATGTAGCTGTAGCGAAACTATGTGGATAATTTAGCGCTGTAATGGCTGCGCTAGTATGTGTTTTCGGAACTTGCCATAGGTTCGTACTGGCTTTCCAAATGTTTAAATATGCCTTATTGCCTGCTGACCCGCTAGCGTTTCCAAACCAATTTCCCGCAAGTTTCAACACATTATCTTTAAGCCACGCCACACGTTCAGCAACGGTAGAAGCCGCACCAAAAACCCACGAACCATGCTCATGTAAAACGTGTTCTATTAGATTTTTCGATTCCAACCTTTGTGAAATTTGACCGATAGTAGCTGTGGTCATAGTTCTCACTACTCCATCTAATGTTTTCGCGGTATCATATTGCGCTTGACTATCTTCCCCCCCCCAGCTGCCAGAAGGAGAGATCAAAGTATTATTGAATCCCCACTTTACAATATGCGGATTCTCAACCACACTCCCTGCAATCTTACCCTCTAACGTAGCCTTCGGACTAACTAAAGGCGTCCATTTCTTAGTGCCCGATGCGTAGGGAGTGCCTACCGTTCCGTTGTTCATTTGCCAGCCGTTGAAGTAAGCTTGCATTTCTGGCGTTGACGGTGTGTACGTTTCGCCCCAACCGCTATCCGGATCCGCAATTGCAATATCCAAGAGATCATAAGTTGATCCGCATCCAAACCGATCGGATGAGATCCAAGAATCTGGGTAATCTGCATTTACCAGTATCTGTCCGTTAAACTTTTGAGTATTGGTTTTTCCTATACTCGTTTGAGCCCCGCCACCTGTAAACCCAAAAATAGGAAATATCGTACTCCAGTTAGAAACTCTTACTCGCTTAAACCCTGTATAATCCCCACCTGATGGAAAATTCCACAGTAACGAACCATCCAGCACCACACCCGTTTTAATTCTTCGCGACACCGTACCTAATGCGCTGTTGTACGTGTCCCTAACGCTTCCATCTACGTTCGATGCCAGGAGAGTAGGGAGATACATGTAATCGTCGTTTTGAGGCTCGAATTGGGTTGCAACGTTACCTAATTCTAGTTGCCAATCCGAAAAGGTAAAAGTCCCCACCGTCGAGTTACTAAACATAACTCGGATATACGCCGCATTTGCTTCAGTCGTTTTCGTGAACGTCTGTACCGACGAATACCCCACACTTGAAATTTGAGCCTTATTTGCATCTAGCGTTTTTAACGCTATAACGCCGTTATTGACAACATAAAGTATATACGCAGTATTTGGGACTACTGGATAATCGATATATATCTCTCTCCATGCAGCGTTAGCTGTTAGTGTTAATTTGTACGGAGCAGTTATAACAGCCTCTGCATGTATGACATCAAACCTTGTTGACATTAGGTTCTTACCCTTCTTGCGAATAACCGGGTTAACCAAATGCTGCACGCTGTCCACATACGGGAACTTAGCTGCAAGCTTTTCCCCTGTGTATTCTGGATCTACGTCGATTTTTGCATATTCCTCTGCCGAAACCTCATATATCCGGATGCCGTCAAAATCACAAGTGCGATTCCCCGCATTGCCACTTCCGCACAATCGAACACTAGCTTCTGTCCCATCTGCTATTCTTTTGATATAAATAGTTGACCATGTGCCTGACGTTACGAGTGTTGAAGAGGATAATTGGGCGTTAGCTGCGTTTGCAATCCGCATATTTGATTGTAAATCTGGATCGCCTCCGTTAATAACCTTTGACCTTCCGATTATGACATAGTACTTGCCAGCACTTAGCGTAATGGCGTGCTGGATACCTGTAGCTATGCCGCCGCCTGACGCTATGAAACGTTGAAATTTAGAACCAATTTCAGCTCCGTTTTGCAGAGAAGGAGAAATAACACTAACAAGACCCCACCCGTCTGCTACGCCATCGCCGTTCGAATCTTTCTCGAAATTTCCATCGCGACCTAGAAGGTTGACCAACGTTCGTCCTTGTATAGTAAATTCAGCTGTCGATGCTTGAGACGTATTGATAACACCTGTACCTTGTTTGATCGTCGTGGATTGATCATTCTGAGCCAGCTGCTTACCATGTATCTCTCGAATTAATGTACCTAGCGTAGGCCTAGCCGTTCCATCTGCTCCAAGTCGCGCATCTACAGGCTCAGCAGGACTCGATGCAGGGCCTCCGATGATGTTATCTATTCGTGCTTGCTGCAAATCAAGTTTTTGCTTTACACTCTGTCCCACAGCATACTGTATCTGCTCGGATGTATGCGCTACAGCTGATCCTGCATGTAATGCGTCCGCCACGATCCGAGCCTGCTCCTCAGTTGCAATTTGCGCTTGCTGGGAGTCGAATTTCTGTTTGACACTCTGCCCAGCACCATACTGTATTTGCTCGGCTGTATGCGCTACCGCTGCTCCTGCATGTGCTACGTCCGCCGCGATCCTCGCCTGCTCTTCAGCATTGATTTGTTTCTGCTGTGAAGCTCCCTCAGCTTCGAGAACTGCTATTTTTGCATTAATCGCATTTTTGCCCGCTTTAAGTGTCGAGCCTGGCGGTATTAAATCAGCCATATTATCACCTCACGTATACTTTGCTGCAAAAACAAATGACACAGAGCAATTGAGCCCTGTGCCACCTATCTCTACATTATTACGTCCAGGAGCGAGCTTGATCCAGCGCCCTGAAACTTTATTGTTCTTGTTGGTTGCGGCGAGCTTTGCCTGCATCCGCTCATTATCTATCGTGACTGTCCCTGATGCGACTGACTCACCGTAAACCAAGGTACGATCACCAAGCTTAATATATAGCGTGATGAAGCTACCGACGATTTTAATAGTTGGCCATATCTCCAGCGCTCCATAATTCACAACCTCAACCGTCTGCGTACCAGCTATTATAAAATCAAAACCATCATCGAAGGTTAACAAATCATTGACCATGAGTACCTCGCTATCCCATGTCAGCGTGTTTGAAAGATCCGTTTGATAACTAAATGGATCATATGCGATCAAAGGCAAAACAAATTCACCGAAACCAACCACGCGGCCAATGTCTAGCGACCCCGAATAGTAAACCAAATATTTTTTACCTGGCTTAATATCAAAAACTAGCTCAAGCTGTCGCGGCGAGCCACTTGAGTCGAGTATAAACTCAGCTAAGCGGTCAGCTGCAGCCTGCAACTCAATCGGATTCGACATGAACATTGCACAGTCCAAACCGAATTGTAGGGGAGCAAGCTTTGCTCCAAAATAAAAAGCGCCGTGCTTGCCTGCGATAGCGGATGTACTATCCACTGTTCCGGACAAGATCGGACGCTTTGATGAACGCGTCATGTGCATACCAAGCTGTAAGGCTGTGCGTACATCAAGCGGATCATCTACTGGACGCAATGTAAATCCGCCGTTATAAACTGCCACGCGCTCTCCCCCTCGTCCGAATACCTTCGTTTTGATGTTGACTCACACTTGTTGATATTTCGCGGCTGTCCATATAAACATGAGTGTGTATAACCGTAACGCCACCACCGCCGTTAAGTATATCCTGCGTATCGTTCGCATTGTATACTTGACTTCCTCGCGGCATRTTMACAAGTTCAGGCCCYTTYTCTCCAACAAGYGACAARCCGCCTGGWGCAAASYTYGTWCCRTCRGCATGWGCCGGTATGGTTATMGTYGCCKTYGATCCYGAYGCYTTAACACCTGCYTGTATCCCATCRYTKCCGCTYTTRAARATACCCGWAATYGCWTYTTTSACYTTWCYGGCWATCTCCATKACYCGKCCMACAATRCCGCCAACAAACTCCTCGATCTTAGCKGGGATGCTTTTAACAAAATCGACAATCCCATTTAAGATATTTTTSCCRATATTGCTRGCYGCCTCATAAGCATTTTTRGCAAARGCTACAATTGYCGTAATCACACCCATAAACCATGAAGCAATGGCTGAMGGTAGTTGACTWAYGAATTGGATAATCGCGTCAATTATCGCTTTCCCCGCATCTGCCGCTTGTSTWGCKGCGTTTTGATGCCACTGCACAATWCGRTTMAACGTATTMACRAGCCAMGTCCAAACCTTMTCCGGCAGTGTYGYAAAAAAGCTTATAATCTTAKCTACAAAYTCCGYTCCCATCTGAATAGCGCTAGCGATCATATCATTACGCCACTGATTGACATCAGTAATTAATTTAAGCAGCCACRTCCAWACYTTCTCYGGYAGCTCYGCAAAAAACTGRATGACCTTYGGTATGCCCTCGGACACTGCMKTAATCATATASCCGATGACAWAACCAACCGCATAMGGAATYTTMACYAWGAACAAATCTTCRAGAWAGCCRAGGATCTTACCAGGAAGCTCSGCAAAGAARTTWACGAACTGATTRAATGCTGCTGGAACWTCATTCGTAAAAAAGCTCATAATCGCATTCCACACATTTAGTGTAAATGCTTTGATTTCGTCCCAATACTTGATAATCATGCCTAYGGTCATACCAATCGGTCCCGTTAAGGTCATAAGCAGAGTAGAACCCCACGTTTTAAAGAATTCAGTAAGGCCATTCCAAATAYTTACGGCTGCTTCTTTAATTGCATTCCATGTCCCAAGTAAGAATCCAGATACCTTSTCCCAGTTCATATAYAAGGCGATACCAGCCGCRATAAGCAGCCCTATGGCCGCCGCAACMAGTCCTATTGGATTAGCTGTCATTGCAAGGTTAAGTAGCCATTGCGCGGTAGTCATCGCGGTTGTRGCCARCTTCCATTTGTTGTAGATCATTACAATGGTGTTTATGACCATTTGTGCGAGTAAAGCAGCGGCAACAAATCCTARRACMGGCAATARRATRTTTGCTTTATCAACRAYCCATTGAATTGCATTTGCAAACAARRTAAAACCRCCTATAATGACGTCAGYTGCGGCYAAAATAACCGCCTCGATYTGTGGCATTTTACCTTTAAACCACTCGGCAAATTCGTTYAACTTCGGTAATATCTTTTCACCAATTGGAATCATRACGCCAGTTTCAAACATCCGRCCAATACCCTTGATTGCTTGACTGAATGAATCATATTTAATTTTATTAATGTCTTCGAGCGTTTTGGCAGTAGAATCCGTGTAGCTCTTTACATTRCCTAAAGCCATAATTCCCGCTGCTTCTAAATCCTCAAACTTACCACCAAACAGCGCAATACCGATTTGATTTCGAGCAATCGGATCTTCCAAGCCAGATAAACCGGACATGACTTGTTGAAAGGCTATCTGCGCTTGCTCCCCGCCTCCAGCGAAAGCATTCATCATGCCTTGAGCATCCAGACCTAAAGAGGTAAATGCTTCACTTGTGCTATCTGACGCATCCTTACTTAAGATCGTAAACTCTTTAATGGCATCCCCGACGAGCGCAACTTGGAATGATCCGTCTTTTGCTCCTTGAATCAGAATGTCCGTAAATTGTTCTGCGCTGAATCCTAGTGCTGCAAAGTGAGGAGCAAACTCTGCAAGCACCTCAGTCAAATCACCGTTTGCATTGGCTCCCTGCTGTGCCCCTTGAGCAATAAGTGTGTAGGCTTGGTCTGCGGTTATCCCAAACTTTTGCATAAGTATGTTAACCGATTGTACAGATCCTTCTACCTCAAACTCGAAGGTATCCCGCAACATTAAAGCATTCGCTGTGAAAGCTTCTAGCTCCGCACCCGATTGACCCGTTAATTGCTTAACCTTCGCCATCGACTTAGCGATATCTTCAAAATTCTCACCAAGGTTACGGTTGTAGATCCGTTTGGTTATTTCCTCATACTCTTTCATTTCATCCGCAGTCAATCCTGTTTCACTAGCTAGTCCATTCATCGCTATCCGAAACTCGTCAGCTACCTGTACGGACTTAACACCTAAGGCAAGCACCGCTGCTGCTCCAACAGCTGCCAGAGACAAAACAAGCGCACCGGCTGCGCTCGCAACCTCTGCAAGCCTATCTTGCGCTCTTTCTCCATTTTCCTCGACATCATCAAGTGCTTCGCCTGCATTGCTTTCAACCAAAATCGTACCGAATAAGCGGAATATTTCCATGGTTTAAACAGCCTCCTTCCCGCGAAAAGCTGCAAGAATAGACTCGGCATCATCAAGGATCTCTTGCTTGGTTTTCTTTGATTGCGGAGGCGACACTGTTTGTTTGGGCTTATAGAAGTCATCAAAAGAGACATAGTTTTCTTGTGTCATATTTGCATATCTGGTCAGGTACATCTCCCAACTTTGCTGTTTGGATTCCATCTCATATACCTTGTTGATTTGCTCGATGCCCGCTTCAACGTCCATCTGCAGCACATAATCGATCTGGCCGTATCGTTTGAGCAACAAGTCAATAACCTCAACCTCATCTATTGACTTGCTTGCTTCAAAAAACTTGAAAGACCAGGCAAACCTTTAAATTGGTCAAATACACTAGCGAGTTGCTCAATATCGAGCTCAGCAAATTTCTCTGATTCCATACCAGCTAGACTAGCCAGAAAGTCTGTCACTTCCTTCTCTGCAAGATGAATATTCTCCAGCACCACTGCAAGCATCTCCACTCCCGCTTGCATTTGCTTAGCTTCAGTTGTCCGTTTGCTTGCTGCTTCTTTATTTTCTTCAAGTGCCGCAGCTGCCTGCTTCATAATTTCTTTAATGCCAATCTTCTTGATAATGCGGGACATCGGAAAAATATCTTTCAGCTGCAGCTTTCTTAGTTTGATTGGTTCCATAAGTTAACCCTCCATGAAATGACGAAAGAGGGCATTGCTGCCCTCTCCGTTTATTTTTTAAGCCGTTCTGAATTTGCTTGTCTTCTGCACAAGTGAGTTGCCATTCAGATCCTTGATATTTGATGATGCAATCGCGATATGATCCGAAGCCGCTGTCATATTGGTGGTTGGTTTTAGTGTGACCACCGTCTTAGCTGCATTGATTGTCAATGCGCCTGGTACGTTTGTACCGTCCGCTTTGATAAGAAGGAAGTTAGATGGATTAACAAGCGTAGGATTGATTGCCTCGTTAAACGTCCAAACCACGCTAGCACTTACTGCAATAGCTGTTGCAGCATCAGCTGGAACAACTGTAACCGTTGGCGGTGTAGTATCCCCTGACAGTTTAGGATAATAAATCTTAAATGGCACCATATCCAAATCAAAGGCATCATAGTGAGCTGCGAATGTTACAGGTAATACGCTCTCTCCTTTATCCTCGGTTTTCAACGTGACACCCTCTGTGTTCAGCGCGTTAAAAATCTGAATGATTACGGGGTTATTACTGCCGCTTAAGCGTCCAACCCAAGTGATGTTATCCAGGTAGTTTGCAATTGAAATGGTATTGCTAGCAGTGATTATGTCATACATATTATTGGTCGCTGAATCTACTGATCCAGTCGCTAGAGCTGACGCCAGCATTTGTGGTGTAATCTCCAGCATGTTGGCCATTATCGTGACGTCCCATGAATCAATCGCGTTCAACCCTTTGGCTCGCCCCTTGACTCCATCGACTTCGATTGCTCTCATAGATGGAACTGCCTTAAATTCTCCACCTCCTCGTGTTGCACCTAAGAGCGTTCCTGTGTTTGTGTTTAAATCATAGTTTTTGTAAAATGCTCCCGCGTCTAAAACCAAACGATCTCCCGTTTGTGGTGTAAAGCCTGAATGTTGTGGCATCTAATCCCCTCCAAATGTACGAACTTGATATATAAGCCGCCTGCCTCGCAAGCGCTTATCGGGATCTGTAAGCGGCAGCCGTGTATCCCGATGAAAAGAAAAAGCCATCCCGTTAGTGCGGATGACTTGTTTATTTAAAGCAGCATTCAATTCGTCGATAAGCATTTCAAGCGGCAACGTGTCGCCATCATCTGGAGCATCCCAAGCATCAACATGAAGGACGAAAATCTCAGTTGATTCGTCACTTCCGAACGCGTTAGGAAGATCATAGACAACGATTGGATATGGTTCTTCTGCTGGCGCAATCTCGTAATATATTTTTGGATGCTTTTTCTTAAGCAAAGCAACAATCGTTTTTCGAAGCTCAACAATCTTGCTCATTCGTCCCCCACCCAGCTACCGTCATCCTGAATCAATCCCTCTGCCCTGTTAAGATCCTCAATAGATGCAATGTAAATCCCCATTACTCGCCGGATATCATCAACATTATTTAATACAGCGTCCATGAGTATAGCCTTCTTACGCTGTCCGCGAGTGCCTAGCTCCTGCTCTGCTCCATACCAAGTGTTATGCTTGATTCCCAGGACCAAATCCCGCTCACGCTTTCTGGCCCAGTATTGAAAGGAACGCATTATCCGCTTAGATCGCTTCATACCGACTTGCTTTTTGGCTTGTTGCATAACCAACTTTCTAACGATCTTGCCCACCTCGCGCAATCCCGCCATTTCAAGTTGCTTTATCGTGTATAACGTACGGTCGATATTGGAAATCCATTCGACTCCGTTTCGGGTGACGCGTACAGTACGTGGCATCGCCATATTAAACCACCTCGTTCACAAGGCCAGAGCAGACAAGTTCTGTCCTCTCGTCCTTACGTTTAAACGTCCTGCTAATAACGTAAACTGTCCCCTCATATTCAAGCTGGGGTTCATCTTGGTACTCTGCCGTCCAAACAACGAACGTGAGCTCCAATTTCAAACCGTTAGCAGCAGCTTGATAATGTTCCGATTGTCGTACGCTATTTTCTTCTGCAAATGTTTCTCTTCTCGATACCGTTTTAATGGGATCGCCTATTGCATTCTCTGTTGTCGTAGTGCGGATCAAGTAAACAACTCTGTCAAAACGTTGCGTCATGTCATCACCTCACGGCCAGCTGAGTTAGTAGCGTATGAAAAACAGGGGAGAACTTCGTCTCCCCTCCCTGCACATTCCACAGGTCGCACACACCCATTGCGATTACACCAACAGCTAGATCGCTTTCAAATGCATCAACAGAAACGCCCGCTCCTTGCATATAGCCTTTTACAGTTAATAGCTTTTGATTAAGCACTCCGTCAAAGGCACTACTGCTAATCGGAATGTTCAGTCCGATTTTGCATTCCGTGAGCAACCTTTCATTTGTCATTATCTTCACCATCCGGCGTGTTTTAGGTTGTTGCCGCTTTCTTGATTAAAACAATACCGTTAGGGTCAAGGAGCTTGCCATCAGCGATAAGAATCGCTTTATCTACCCATTCGTTTGTATCGTGGTCAAACCAACGGAACATTTGCATTTGCAAATTAGAGTTAAATCCATAGTTATTAAGATTGCAATAAATACCAATCACATCACCAGTTGCTGCACTATTAAATGGTGGAATTACATCATTTTCTACCAAGATGACTTCTCGACCACCAAACAACTTTTGCGATCCACCAGTAATTCCGAAGTTCACTCGGCTGATCGGTTGACCACTAGCATCAACCATGCCATTAATCTTGCCTTCAAATGTACCCGATGCCATGATGAATACAGCTTCCGCTTGATATGCCAATGGCAAAGTAGCAAACACTTTCTCAGACCACGAATCGTAAGCAGAGATCTCCAATGCTGTCATGGTAACAACCTGCGCTGCTGGAATCCTCGAATCGTTGACGATGCCGAGTGGAGAGCCTGTTCCTGTACCCCTTATAACTGCCAAATCGATGGCTTTAACCATTGCTTCCACAATTAATTTAGTGATGGTCGATTCAAATCCAGCCAACGTAACCGTACCAGCCAAAAGTGAAATGGAAACTTTGCACTCCAATCCGTAATATAAGAAACTGACCTTTGTCTTGGCTTCCGTCTTTTGCTTGTCAGAAGGTGTTGTCTCGCCAATCCATGTTGCAACTGGCTTAAGTGAAAGAATTGGGACTTCAACGCCGCCAGGTATGTTCATCTGACGGATTCGTTTGAAGATCTGACCATAAACAGACAGCTTTTGAATTACTTCATTAAGGATAGTTGTTGGAATTACTGCCGCAACATCCGTGGTTGTGCTCATTGCATTCGCCCGAATATCTGGAGCTTTGTGCTTCAGAAGCTCAGGCGTTTTTTCGCCAGTCGTCGCATAAATTTTGAATGCGTTTCGATACTCCAATGTGTCAAATACATCAACCGGATCAATTCCACGTTGTTGCTGATGACCACCAAGTCCAAAAGAAGCAATGGCAACTGGCGGAACAGCAGACTGACCAGGAGTCGGAGGCTGTGTTCCTCTTTGTTCTCCCGAACCACCTGCAATTGGTTCCTCGTCATCGGACATACCGTCTGTGATGCTGCGGAACTCCAAAATTTCGCCATTTAACAGTTCCAGCTCTGCATTAATGCTCCGTAACTCTTCAACCGTTGTTGCAGCGGAGGCTTTTGTTCCTAGTTCAGCCTTACGTGCCTCTTTCTTTGCAAGTAATGCTAGAAGTTTCTTTTTATTCATAATCGTTCACCTTAACCCTTCATCAATATTTGATTTTTTAATTTCAAAAGCTCTAGCTCGTTTGGTTTGTTATCCAACATAGACCGGGCATTCTCCAATGCCTTTGCTGCATTATCCAATACAGACTTGTCACGAGCATTTATGTCAGTCCCAGAATATGCCGGGAAGTTGACCGCACTCACTTCAATAACTTTTGTGATCTTACTTATTCTTCTTGTGGGAGTATCTGTCTCAAGATCCTCCCAAGTCTCCTCACCCACATAAAAAATAAAAGACATCCCGTCGATGTCTTCTCGTTTTACTGCGCTATAGAGTGCCTTGGCTTCGTTGTTGTTTTCAACATCCAGATCCGCTTTGATATAAAGTCCACGCTCGTCTGTTCGCAATTGCATTGTCGAGTTACCATTATTCCTGCGGCTTCTGGCTAACGGAATCTTTCTCAAATCATGATTCACGCTGAACAGTACGTCATCAAAATTGCAAGTATCGAACGCGCCACGCTCAATGATTTCATTAAACCAGCCACCAATGTTAGTTCGTTGATCATATACGGCTGGATGCCCCTCAATAAACGAACCGTCTTCGGCTGCACGTAGATCTACAATGCCGAAGCTGCGTTTAACCGGTTCATAAATGGATTCCGATTTCTTATGCTTGCTCATTGCTTTCTTCTCCTTTCGCAGTGTTCTTATTCGCCATTTGGTAGGCGTTAATCATTCGTGTATCTACGTAATTAAGCGATTGTGTTCGTCTACCTCCATCTTCCAATGGTGGATAACCAAGCAAAGCAAGCTTCTGATTGTCAGTCAACAATCCTTGCTCGCCAGCTGTCTTAAGCAGATTTAATTTCATGTTTGTACTTAGATACATCATGTCTTTCTGATAAAAGACAATCTCATTTCCAACATCAAGCTCGCGATTAGTAAATATCGTTTTTGAAAATGCTTGTCCCAAACTAATAACGATTGGTTCCAATGTTTTTTCATAGAAAGCCTGGTACTGATCGTCGGAGTAGTCTCCCGTAAAAATAGGAAGCGACATGCCAAACCAGTAAAGCACTTTACTCTGAAGAAATTCCAACGATACCGGATCAATTATCTTTGGATCAATGGTAATTGGAGTAAACTCACCCTTTAAATCCAGTGGTAAAATACCCGTCGAACCTGATTCAAGAAGTGCTTCAATCCTTGCACGTTCTGCACGCTGCGCATCATCGTCTGTTAGCGTATTTATTTTCATAATGCCACGTACAGCCATACTCGTTTTAATACCCTTTTCCAATCCTTGAAGCACACTGTCATTGATCTGAAGCACCTTAAGCAGGGCAGCATTATCCGGCTGACCATTCGCACCCCCACCCATGATTTCATTCAGAGAAAACTTTTTCCGCAAGTGAATCACATCGGAATACAAAAGCGTAAAATGATCGCCGCCAGCAAAGTGAAGTTTCACAAGGAGTGTACCGTTTAGGTCCTGCAAAAAATCCACTTGTGATGGATTAAGAGGATAGAAGCCTGTATAGACCTTGGATACGATACCATTGTTCTCAACGAGCTCATATGCCGGATAAATAAACGCATTGTAATTCAGATAGAGCAGCCAAATGATTTTTTCGATGAAATCCCTAGTTGTCATGAGTGGGTTAGGTGCAAATTTAAACAATCGATTCAGGTTTCCTTTTGGAACGTGCTGCATCCCGTCATTGCCTTCACGAATATGCTTCGGCATAAGCTTGCTGCATTCCGTTGCAATAATATCAATGCAGGTCTGCACGACATCAGAAGCATAGACGTTCTGTCCGAATTGACTAAAAATCGGCAGGCTGCCATTCATCATTTGCGCATGTCTAAGTTGGCTATTGTCTTTCTTAAACAGCACTTTTAATGCTTCTTTTATTGCCACTTGTTCACCCCGCTCTCTTAGCAAGTTCAAGGAATTCGGATCGATTGTCGATGTAAACGCGATAACAAAAGATGATCGTAACCGCGCCATCGATTTTCTTATCCTCTTTGCCCTGTACTTTTATTGGCATGATCTCCATTTTGTTATTAATCGTTAATGCCGTATTCTCCAAGCACCAACGATCTAGAGAATCATCATTGTAATTAATCAGTTTACTTCGCAAGTCTGCTTCAACAAGCTTCATCGGCTCGCTGATCGGTGCCCAGTCCTGCGTAACACGAACCATATCAAACCCGGTCTCTTCCATCTCCTTCACCCAGTAGACGGCAGACCATTTGTCATAGCCAATCTTATAAAACTTGATGCCGAATTCCTTGACCATCTTAATGAACCATGCGGTCACTAGTCGGAAGTCATTCTCGTTCCCATCCGATACCGTAATCCTGCCTTCACGAATCCACTCCGTAAATTTGGGTAAGTCCTCACTCGTCAACAAAGCAAGCTTCGATTCTGGAATGAAATACTGTGCGCGGGTATACTTCTTACCTTTGCGGATAAACATCATACGGGCACATGCAAGGTCACCCGATTTCGATAAGTCCACGCCGCCAATTGCAAAGGAACCTCGAAACTCCTCTAAATCAAAGGTCGAATCGTTAGCCAGCTCTTCGGCCATTAACCAAGCTGCTGCGTTGTTTTGCTTGATATTAAAATCTTTGGCTAACATAAAAATCCGTTCAGCCTTTTTGTGTTGGGCTGTACGGATTTGGTCTTTAATATATTTTGGCTTCTTGATGGTGCCCAGGCTGGGATTCGACTTTGACCATGACTTTTGATCTTGCCAAACCTCCGCTTCGCTGTCTTGCGTATAAAGCCACACAAGAATTGTATGGTCTTCTATCTCCTTCGCAAGCACGCTTCGGCCGTATTTCAATTCATCGTCTAAATAGCCATCGTTAACGAATCCCTCAGTGGTGATATTAATAAACCATGGTTCATCTTTTGTCGATTGCGATTGGTCGATAGATTTAGCAATAACGTTATCGGTCATTTCGTTTGACTCGTCCAAGATCGCGCCGTCAATGTTCCGGCCTTCCTTGTTTTTGGTCCGATCCGAAATTTTGAAAACCTTGCTTTTATTACGAAGGTTAAATATACCCTTCATATTTTTATGCGTTCGCTTGTCCTTTGGATCGAATTGTTCGCGCATGTTATTGATCTCTTCGAAAATAATGTTTGCCTGGGCATCGTCATTCGATGAACACACAATGTCATTTCCACCAGTCCCGCACATGAGCTCCGTTAATCCGAGTGCAGCGCATAACGTAGACTTGCCATTCTTTCGAGCAATTAAAAGGATCGCTTTCTTGAACCGCCTCAGGAGTTCTTTCGGTGGCTTCTCGCCATAATACTCCTCATAACCATGCTCGCTCCATTTAAACGAATAGAACGCCTCGATAAAAGCTTTCTCCCACAGTTCCAAATGAAATGGCACACCGTAAAAAGGGCTTTTCGTATGCTTACAAAAGTTTTCAATAAAGTTGATCCGGAAGTGAGCATCCTTCGTGTCATAGACAAAGGCAGGATTGTCCAAATCCTCAATCAGATTATCGAGCTGCTGGATGAGTTCCATGCCTGCAATGATTTCGTCATCCTTAATGGCCATATTATATTCTAGAAGGTAGCTATGCCCCTGCTGCGTTTCGCATGAATTCATCAAACGCATCATCACCTTCAAGCATGTTTTTACTCAATATACCGTTTAACGTTTTGATTACTACCGAATAGGCGTTAACGTTTTTTAAATACTGTTTGCCTGTCTCTACCGGCCTCTGCAATTCATGATTTTGCGGATGGATCTTAACCATGCCTGTGATTGCGATTGATTGCCTAAGTACGTGGTTCTCAGCTCTCAAAAACGCCGCATCTTCAATTAATCCTTCGACCAGCTTAGTTTTGGACGGTTCGACTTCTTCAAATATCTTGTTCAATTTCTCCAACTCTGCCACATAGACGTCACTTTTTTTCAAAGTTCATTTGCTCTCCCTCCATTTTCAATTTTTTCGGTTTATGTGAAATTTGTGTCCCCCTTACGGTCCCTTGGCTAAATTTTAAAAGTTTTTAGCTGGGGGGATCTAAAAACCAAATTTTTTTCTATAATTATTAATTTTTCTAAACTATCGTACCCGTTTGTTGAGCGATAGCCGCTCTCTACTATAACCTTCGTACTTATCACAGGTTATGGTGCAGTATCTTAACATATGGAGCTTAGTAGTGGAATTTACAGAGGCAATCGTCAATTTTCCATAAAATAGTTTATAGTTTATGAAAATATCTACTTTTAACCCAATCAAATACTAGAAGAACTTCATAATATATTCTACTAACATGGAGGTGAATAGTTTTGAAATCTTGTAAAAAGCGTATTGTTAATAAACCAGATAAAGCTTGCTGCCCCGTTATCGTCAATAATCAAGTCATTAATGGAAATAGAGGAGCAAACGGTAGCCGAGGTCCTGTCGGACCAGCCGGTCCGACAGGAGCAGCCGGTCAAACAGGACCTCGAGGCTTTCGAGGCTTTCGGGGTGTTCGAGGAGCGCGAGGACCAGCAGGAGCTGGAGGATTAATTCCATTTTCAACGGGTATCATCCTCGATGGTACTGCAGTTCAAGCAGCTGCTCCAATTTTAATGGGTTTTGGTAATCGCACGGTTGAAATTATTGACGGTTCTGGAGAATCAACTATGCCACCAAATGCAGGTGGTTTTGCTTTCCCAATTCCTTTTGCGGGAACCGTTCAAAATTTACAAATAAGCGCAGATTTATTGGTTGCATCAGTGACTTCTATAAATGTGACACCTCTTATATATGATTTTACAGTTTTCTTCGCACCTTCAGATCCAAATAATGGGATTAGTCATCTTTCTTCATTTTACGTGACAACTCCGCTGACTAGCTCGCTTACTTTTGGAGGTCCTACTAATACGGTTACTGCCGGTACTTTCTATACAGCAACCAATATAAATGTCGATTCATTTACAGTCGAACCGGGTGATCGTATTGGTATTCGTATAAGGACGCGTGAATCGTCGGATCCCTCAGCAGCTAATATCACCCAACTCTCATTTAGCGCCAGTCTATCTTATACTCCTTCTTAATAGCCTCCCAGTATTATATAGCTATATGTGTTTCTGGGATAGGTGAACGATTTATAAAATGAACAGCCATATCTATCGATTTATTAAAAAACTTTAAAAAAGAGCTACCACTCGGGAGACCGCTGCAAAAGTAACTCCCTAAACGCGAGCCTTAGAAGCGATTCTAGAGGCTCGTTTTTTAAAACCCTTTTGTTGTTCTGAAAAAAATAGACTTTTGCAGCGGTCTCACTAGGCAGCCCTTTCGTTAATGAACTATCGTATCCCGTTAGCTTAATAAGAAAATCAACAAAATTTTAGATTACCAAATAATCCATATTCCCATGCGCTTGGGATTATTATGGAACATAACTGTCAAACCATTTGTTAATGTACTGTGACCATTCATCATTGCGGTATCTTCTGTCCTCATCGATCTCCAAGCGCCGAAGACATTCCTCCCTACTCACATCGCAGAAGATAAGCTCAGCTCCCAAGTCATGAACCAAACGCTCACGCTTGTAACGATCTGCATAACCACCGATAACCCAAGCGCTACTCCACTTACCTAGCCTCGTCTTGATGTTGTCGATCAACAGGTTATGTATACCAATCACATTGCTAAACAAATTGATCGGTTTATCATAATCAGGAAGAAGAGACACGGCTGAATACAATTGATCCATATCCACAACCAAATCACCACGGCGCATACGATCACGGACATAATTTGTCTTTCCAGCCATTGGCGGTCCATAAACTACGAATACGCCATTAGTCATTTGATGACCGAATCGTCCATGAATCTTGTTATGGCACTCATGATGTACAACCATAATGTTTGCGGGGTTAAGTCCGATATTAACATCATGAACGTTCTCCGGCGTGAGCTCCTTAATATGGTGCAACGTCAGCTCGCTTGACTTTAACACCCTCTGTTTACAATACTCACAGCGCAGGCCGCGCTCATTAATGATAAACATTCGAAAGGTTTGCCACGACTGGCTGCCATAAAAGTTATGTAGCACTGTGTACCTTGCCATGTCACCACGCCTTTTCATTCATTGCATTTATTTCTGCCTTAAGCTTCTCGATACGCAGCTTCTGCTCTTCATCCGACAACGCGCGCATTTCAATCTTATTAATCAGATCAATTAGTTTTGCCTTCTTGTCCTGTACACGAGTAAGAGCATCCTCAATAGCAAGGATGCGTTCTAATTTCTGAGGCGTTTTGGTCACTCGTTCAACTTCCATAAACTTAGGCTGCTTCACGGACATGTAGGAGACTTTCCCATCATGGTCAATAATCGTGTATGCAGTCTCATCCTCGTCAACGAGCTGACTTTTACTTATTGTCTCGTGTAAATCCCAATCATCCAAGATTCTTGACCGCAATTGAAGCATTCGTCGTTCTCTCAGTTCAAGCAGTCTCATTTCGTTCTGCAGTTGAGTAACCGGATCTGTTTCGACTTCAAACAGAAGTATTTTTTCATCAGGCTCCAATGCGTCGAGCCATATAGAGGCATACTCCCCAGTCTTGTATGCAAACTGGTTTCGCTTTGGTGCTCCTGGTCCGCCTCGATTACCTAAAGCATTCCTACTCCCTATTGGTGCACCGCGGCTTCGAGGAAGAGGATCTGATTGTTCCTCCCATCTATCCAAGCTCTTCCACTTACGAACAAGAGACGCATTTATACCCATCTCAGAGGCGATCTCAGAAGGCTTCATTTTCCTGCCACTATAACACCAAACCTTGAATGCGCGCTCTCTATCAGGGCTTCTAGCTCTCGACATTACATCACCTCACCTACTCTCAGAGAGGAATTAAGTTAGTTTTCCTATTTTATTACAATTGTTTCCAATTGCCTGTTTAGGCAGCTAGCCTCGATTGGTCGTTCACAGCGTTCTTTGCCCCAAAACAGCCATTTGAGTTCCCCTCAGTGTATAGGGAAGGGAATTCATCAATTTCTAAAAAACTATGATGATATATAGATAAATTCTTATTCCTATAAAATGAGTTCCACAGTATCTTTATTAAGAGGAATTCTACAGCTCAAAATCGTCCATAGCCTCATCCAAGCTGTCCTGTTTGATCCCAATGTAGCGTAAAGTTATGGACTGTTCACTATGATTAAAGAGCTCCATTAGTAACGCTATGTCCTTTGTTTTGAGGTAAAAATGATAACCAAACGTTTTCCTCATGGAATGCGTCCCAATCTCTTCTACTCCATTATCGCGTGCGGCTTTACTTAATATTTTGTATGCTGTGCTACTATCAATCGGTTCACCTGCAATGCCTGTATGTTTCTTGCTACGACCTGTAAACAAATATTCGTAATCCTGTTTGCCCTTTATAAAATCGTCTAATGCCTTCCTGAGCGTTTTACGAATCTTTATTTTCTTAAGCTTTTTAGTCTTGCCTTCTATGATTTCTATGTGTGTTCCCTTAACGTCCTTAACGGTTAACCATCGTATGTCTGATATACGAAAGCCAGTATTAATACCAATCATGAACAATACATAATCGCGTTCATTTCGAATTCTTAAGTAATGTTTAATCGCCTCAACCTTGCGTATATCGCGAATCGGTTGAACATATTTCATATCACCACCCCGCTTTAGTAGACCGCCCCACTTTAATAGCTTAACTAACCATTTCAACATCCTTCACGCACCTCACCCTAGCACAAACTTGAACTGTATCCTGCCATCTTCCCCATATGCAGCCACGACATTTAAGCGGCTGGATAATCGGCGGCGGCTTCTGCTTAGCTACCATTCAAACACGCTCCTTCTAGGAAATAAAAAAGCTGCCCACATGGACAGAAAATAATCTTATCCGTTCTTCAACTCATCGGAATGATCCGACAAACTGAACAAGGGACAAGCCCTTGCATGGGGTTTCCAACCCCACCTCTTCTCCACACGCTTGACGATAAACGTCTAAGGTCTACGATAGACCCACCGCATGGCCGAGTCCTACATTTGATAAGGGTACAGTAGGATTCACCCGAGCAACGTTCTGCTCTATGAATTCCACTGTACCCCTATTGTGAGTAATTCGTAGCGGCATCATAACGACACWTCACCGACTGTTTGCCGACTAAATAGCGTCATTTTACCGTCATAATTTTGAGTGACTCCGCAACCGATTCGATCCCTTTGCATAATTTCCGTTCAACTGTGCGGTCATCCATACCCTCTGCAAAATGATTAAGAGTTACGACATGCTTATTTCCGGCAATGTACCGATACTCGATAATCTCTCGAACTTCTACATCAATAATGAGATTAATTGCACTTTGAAGATTTAGCACCCTATTCTTAAGCGATTTATATAAATCATGTTGCTGCATAGATAACGTTTCAAAGCCGCGCCGCTCAAATTCCGCAATCATAGCTTGATATTTCAAAAATAGGTTTAAATGTTTTTTTGACTCCTTTATATCGGCTACCGTCGCCCTTTGAAATAACTCCATTTGATGATCGAAATCATTTGCCATTGCCAACATTCCCCTCATCCTCTCTGTTATAATAGAAGATGAGTTTTGCATAAATCCTTCGGAGTCCGTTCCCCAACAGCTACCGAAGGATTTTTTTCATTTTGCTACAGCTTGCTTTGATACCCAATTAAAACCAATCCCTCCTCGAGTCATCGGGCTTTCTATTAGATAGGAAATACCCTTCTTCACATACTCTCCTGGTACGACTAGCAATAATCCGTACATTGTATCTACGACTGTAGCCTGCGCGATAGGTGATGTAGGACAAACTACAAGTTTAATCCGGTCTATCCTTTTTCCCGATTTAATAATGGGAGCAAGGGATTCATTTATCATCTGTATTGCTTTAAAACCTAATTGAGCTGACATAGGAATTCACCTCTTATGTTCTTCAATACTCAGTCGGTGTTCTTTCACTTAAATCCGGTTCAATTTGGATTAAAAAAGTAGTTTTGAAGCATAATAAAAATGTCTTGCTAAACAAAACCAAAAGGGGTGCTGTATATGCGCGAAGGTTTGATTCCTGCCGTTCTTGGAACTGTGGTTTCTGCTTCTGGTGCTACACTGCTTAAAAGCAAGTACAAACTTGTTGGTACTGGTGTTCTAGGTTTTGGACTTGCCCATCTTATTCTTGGTGCAATCGACCTGGTAGAACACCGGTAGGTTTGGCGAGATTAGCAGGGAGGTTCTTTCTTGCCTCCCTCATGTATTTCCGTATTCATTATGTTGTATCAAGTTTCAATTAAAAGCTGTCTTCCACACTAGTCGATACAAACGGCTTTAATCGGCTTTCGGTATGTCCTTACGCCCCATTTGTCGCCAAACAATAGCTGGAGTTGCGTATCATTTAGGATCTCAAGAAGCGCAATAACGACTTCCCTTCGATCCCGTCTAAAATATCGAGCGATATGGTTAATTGTGAATTGCTCCTGCCATAAGCGGCCTATCTCGATTAACTCCTCAGAATGCCAATCATATTTAAGCTCCTCACAGACAACTGTTTTGTTCTTTCTTGTTGCAACAGACATTGACTCACTCCTTTCTTGCTATTCGGATAAATTCAAGGTAATCTCCCTCAGTAGCTTTCGGAAGACCATCTGCTCTTCTTGCTAAATCACATAACTCTCGAAGACTCTCATCGGTTATAGCTGTCTTCGTACGGTCTTCTGCGACAATCTCAATCTGTGGTTTACCTGATCGGCTTTGCGCTCTTGTTGGCTTCTTAACAGTGTTCCAAGGCTCGTCCACTCCGTCAGTTCTGTAACGCTCAAGAATACCTTTGACATAAGTTAAGTTTCGTTTGCCTGCTACAACAGCTGCTTTCATTGCCTCACATGTCCACCGTTCCCCGTAGTCATCAATGAAAAAGTTCAATTTATCAGCAATGACCATACTGATTGTTCCGAAGCCCTCAGTTTCAAAAAGGCGAAATGGATTATTAGCAGGATCAATGCCACCACCAGCAAGCGATTTTTCTCCCTGCTCTTTTTTTGTACTGGTATGGTTCTGTTGGGTCTGGTTAGGTAAGGTCTGGTTAGGTAAGGTAAGGTCCGGTACTGTAGCCCCGTGACCGCTTTTGCCGTCACCAAGAGTCACGGTTGTGTCACGCGTGACATCAGTGTGACTCTCTTTACCTTTCTTAGCATTCTCGCGTGACTTCCGTTTCCTTTCCTTGTTCTTTTCWCGRTTGTCCACCAGACGTCCCGCATAATCGAACCAATCGTGAATAGTGACACACCGTTCCACTCTATCGATAAACTCAGCATCCTCAAGGGCTTGCAAGAGTTTGTCTGCGTTTTCTATGGGCCACTCTACTGCTTCCGCAATGTCCTCTGGATCATAGTCGGATATATTGCCGTCTTGGGCATAATCAATAGCCCACCACCACAACATATGTAAATGACCGATAGCTGCCGGAACGCTAACGCCTAACTTTCGCGACAAACGCTTTGTTTTCGGATGCCTTGCTAGTTCTTGATGACTCTCAATCCAAGCCAATGTACTTCCTCCTTTCTTTGATCACTCTGTTTGGCAGCATAATAAGCTCTCACAATGACTCCCTTGGATGTGCTATAATAGACACAACGAGATTCTTCAAACGGGTCCGTAACGATGTCCGTCCTAGCCGACGGGCATTTTTCTTTTCACTGGCCTCAAAACGAACCAACATTTGCAAATATGCTTCCATATCGGGCATCTTGTTCTGATTCACCTTATCTGGATTGTTCTTAATGAATTTCAAATTGTGCTTAGCAGCTTTACCAGCAGCGAGGGCTTCCTCGACCAATTGATCTCTCGACATAAACAATTCCTCCTTAGGCTACTCCTGCAACTTGCAGGACTGTTTGTAATACAGTTGCTGGGTCCATCCCACTGACTAAGGCATAGCCAACATCCTTTGCATTCGTCTTCTCCAGCCAAACTAAAAATGTGCTCATATCAGGCAGCTTATGATCTTTTTCGAACTTGCTAATACAACTCCGCGAACGATTAAGCATCTCAGCCAACTTTTCCTGGCTCATCCCTGCTCGTTCTCGACATGCATGTAATACCGCTCCAAATCCAGGCCGCATCCTTCTATCCTCCTTACGTTCCAATTTGGAACAGACACGGCAATCATGTTGTCGTAAAATGTGTTTATACCGTTACTGCTTTACCTATTGCCAACGTTCCCCTCATATAGCCCGGCATCCTTCCCGATGTCGGGCAGTTTTTTGAATATGGTTCATATTGCATCTATTTCTAATGCTGCGGATTCTTTATCAGACATCCATTGCTTCAAGGTTTCTATTCTGAAAAAGATCCGAGTTCGAATACGAATGGCCGGTATTTGTTTCAATCGCACCATGTCGTAAATCAGCCATGCTGATACGCCGATGAAATCGGCAGCTTCTTGAACGTTTAAGGTTTGACGTTTCATTCTAAAACTTCCTCTCTAAAGAAAATTACGAACTTTTCACTGTCAATAAATGTTCTTTAAAGGAACGTTTATCTTCAAAAAAAAGTTCCCATTTTATCGTCAATACATTGGCTATAGATTTTGCAACTTCAACAGAAGGAGTTTTTGAACCATTTTCAATATTAGTATAATAACTTCTTGAAATTCCAGCATCGTCAGCTATTTTCTCATGAGTTAAATTTGCTTTTTCTCTAGCTAACTTTAGCCATCTTCTCATCATGTTCACCTCCAGATGTTCCTTTAAGTAACTTTATAATCGAATTATATGTTACTATAAGGAACATGTCAACGATTATGTTATACTTAAAGGAACATAGCTTTAAAGTTTCTCTTAGGAACATTATAATTATGCTATCCCATTAAAGTTGGTGTTCATTATGCTTGTATTTGGTAAAAGATTAAAAGCAGAACGTGAGCTAAAAAAAAACTCCGATCCTAAATGGACTCAGGAATTCGTCGCTAATTTGATTGGAGTTGCTCGACCTACATTTACTGCATATGAAAATGGAACAAAGGAACCACCAATTGACACGATTAATAAAATAGCTGATACTTTTAATGTTTCAATTGATTATTTACAGGGACGGACTGATATTAAGAGCCCAAGAGTAAATCAAGAATCGGAATCTGAAGTATTTATTGCTTATCTAGGCGGACCTCCTGAAGAAATTGATGAAGAGGAAGCCGAGCATCTGAAAGAGCAATTAGCAATGTTCCGATCCTTTAAGGAAAAACGTAAGAAGGAACAAGAACAAGAAAAAAATAATAAAAAATAATAGCCTTTTCTCGGGCTATATTTTTTACCCCAAAATACGAACATACATTCTCATACGGAGGGATTAGACTTGCATTTTTTCAATCTTGAACTCTACAAACCATCAGACATGGAGCTTTGGATTAATAAAAAATATCAAGAGCGAGGAATCCATAGCGCAACTGATTTAAATATCGATAACATCGGCGCCCTATTTAATACATACATCGCCTACTCAGAAGGAGAATCAAAGGTCATTTATGATAACGACAATGACTGTATGATTTTTATTAACATTCATCTGGACGCATACGAGCAGCGACTTGCCTTTTTCCATGAACTATGTCATCCAGCCATGCACGTAGGAGATCAGAGAAGCCTCTCTCCTGCTTTTGTGAGCTTACAGGAATCACAAGCCGCTTTATTCCAGTTGTACGCTGCTATGCCGGCTTACATGCTTGAGGAGTTCAAACCAATACAACATAGCTCCTACTATCTCAAAATACTATCTGAAGCGTTCAAGCTCCCCTATTCATTCGTAAAACAACGTATTGAACAAATACTTGGTCGGATTAATAGAGAACGTCAAGACAATAATTTACGAGCTCGATCCACTCCTGCCAAGATCAAGTATGCTTATACAGATACAACGAACAGAATCCTTGAACAATTAAATAAACAAATAGCAAATAACAAGGAGAGATAACATCACGATGAAAATTTCTGTACTATATGATCTCGACATCGATAACGCACGTCTTTTCCCACTTTGGATGATGATCAATTATTTTACTTTTGATTGGACTAAAACAATTTACATAAGTATCGAAACCCCATTCGAGCGCTTTACCTTTGATGAGATCGAAACCGATGTACTAGCTTTGTCAGTTCCGGACCATGTCTATGTTCGACACCCTCATGATCCTACTCTTTTTGGCCTTCATCTCCCTTCTCTTAGGAACTACATCATTAAGACTTTAGATGGCTCTGGTCAGCAAGTTGAAGTCAACGACATTCAACGGCTCATTCTCCGAGTCACTGATATTGAAGACGTATTAGAAGCAGAGATTCGTTCGAAAGTTCAATGGAAATAACCATAAAAAGGAGGTAAAAAGCTATGTCAAGCATTCGTAAGCGAGGACAAAACTCTTGGACACTGACTATAGAACTTGGGTATGACACAATGGGCAAAAAAATAAGACGGTATCAAACGGTCAAAGTCACAGATCCAGCCTTACTTCGAGCGCCTAAAAGGCTACAGGAGTACTTAAACACCGAATTAACTAAGTTTAAAATTATGGTGGAGTCAGGAGTTTATCTTACGCCTGGCAAAATGACATTTAATGATTTCCTGAAGGATTGGGAAAGGAATTTTGTTCGGGTGGAGTTAGAGGAGAAAACAATCGTAAGTTACATATTCCATACTAAGAAGAGAATCGCCCCCTTCTTCGGCCATATGTACATGGAACAAATCAAAACTCTGCACATTCTCGATTTTATGGATATGCTTCGGCAGCCTAATGCACGCCTTGATGGTTCCGGTCCGTTAAAGTCCGCAAGCCTAGTGTATAACTATCGCGTTTTAAAAAGCATATTTACTAAAGCAATGGAATGGAAAGTCATTAAGGATAATCCAATGACCGGTATTAAGAAGCCTAAGGAGGACGATGTCAAAGAAATGGAGGTTTACGATGAGAAGGAAATAAAGCAGCTATTTGAGGCTCTTGAGCATGAGTCACTTCAATTAAGAACAGCAATTACATTAGCCGTGACAACTGGCATGCGCCGTGGTGAGATTTCAGGTTTAGAATGGTCCAAAATTAATCTCGAACTCGGTCATCTTTACATCACTCAATCTATACCTAAATTGAAAGAAGGAGCTCCCATTTTAAAACCGCCTAAAAACGGTAAGTCACGTAAGATTGCTCTTTCCGAATCATTATTAATCGAGCTTCGCCTACTGAATGCTGAACGCGATGCCGAGCGTTCAGAGCTTCTTGATCAGTGGGCCGATGGTAAGCATTCATTTATTTTCTGTCACCCAGACGGTATGCCCTACGATCCACAATGGTTCACAAAGAAATGGATTGACTTCCATCGCCGTCACCAGCTGAAGCCAATCCGTTTACATGATCTAAGACACACGTCAGTCTCGTGGATGATTTATAAAAATGTCCATTCAGAAGCGATAGCGAAGCGTGTCGGGCATTCAAACATAAAGATGTTGGAGATTTATGGTCACATATTCGAGTCAGTTGATCAGGCTGCTGCTACAGTATTTGATGACATTAAAAGTAACAATAATTGAACATTGGAGCAGTATAATTATTCAATACTGCTCCTTTTAATACCTACACAATTAAATTGCATCTATCAAATAATATTTATACTCTTTCTTGATTCTAGTATTATATTCGAAAATTGTTTTTAGCCTAATTCCTGCCTTATCGTTTGAATTTATAACTGAAACTTCATTATCATTGACCATAAACGATACGGGTATTACAACATCAATTATTTTATTATCGCTGTATACATACAAAAGTGTTGATTTATCAAAATTAATCTCACTGTTGATATCAACTAGCAAAATTTCATTCCCTAATGCATTCTTACATTCACCAATTATTTTTTTCACAGAATCAACAGTTTTTATGTATTCAAGACAAATAGTTTTGCAAAGAACTTTACCTAATAGTTTATAATATCTTATCCATTCAAGTAGTATATCTATACTTTGAAAATTATCGATATGTGCATAATGCGATACAAGATTTCTTTCTTGAATAATCCTTTTTATTGCTTGTGTGGGTTTTTTTTGTTCAAGCAAGCCATTTTCAAAAGCTAATTCGAATGAAGTTATAGCATTCTTTAATTCATCGTTATTATCAATTTTATTTTGAATATCGATTTCAATTCTTTTAAATAATTTCGACATTTCCTTCATGTCCATGTTCTTACTGGTAAATGAAACAATATCTTTATTTAATTTAAATGTAATGCTCTCATTTGCTAAATCAAATTGCGCAGCCTCAAAAAGAAAACCTGGTAATTCATACAATTTGTATTTTTCAATGAGAGTGTTATTATCATAATATTCTTGTTTTTTTAACGTAAAAAAAGAAAAGAATAGATCTTTAACATAAGTTTCCCATAGAGTATACCCTCTATTAATAATAGCGCCATAAACTATATCTCGATATTCTCTGTAATTTGCTTCTTTGTTATCTTTATTAAATGATATATAATCTTCCAATGTTGATAAGTTTTTTTGAAAGTCAACGTTTAATTCTAGCATCTCCTGCATCTTCTATACTTCTCCTAATACTTCTTGAAAGAGGGCTTTGAATAGGGATTTTCTTCTTATAACATCACTCTTATTGTTATTCCTACCATTAAAATCAGTAACATTTTCCTTAAAAAGACTTTCCATTTTTCCAATTATCAATGCTTTATTTTTAATTAACTTTAAAGATTTTTCAGTATCGTTTACAAACTCACTTAATTCACTCAATAAAGGATCATATACTAATTTAGAAGGTCTACGGTACCAATTAAAGCCTTCATTTTTTCTCTTTGTATATAATAAAAATGCTTTATCCCCAAAAATAGCTTCGGTTAAAGACATAGTCTTATTAAATAATTCTTTTAATTGTAATATAGTATTATCTTGATAATGTAAATTTGCTTCTTTCAAATAAAGATCCAATATATCCTTTACGTTACCTACAGAAATGGATTCTAGTTGGCGATATGCGAAAAAGCGAAGTACTAATTCTACATCCTCCATCCTTACGTAAATCTTTCGATCCCTTCCCTCTGAATCATTTATTTCTTCAAATTCGTCAGGATCAATATCATCATCGTCATTTTTAAAAGGCTTAATATTCCAAAGCTTATGGAAAATTGTATTTTCCTTAGCAATTTCTATGCACAAAGAATTCATTTTCCCGTCATATAAAGCATTTCTTGTTTCCTGATCAGTTAATTTCGTTCCTCCAGTGTTTAGACGTTCAAATACGTACTTTTTCAGTGTTTGTTCTTCAATCTTATCCTTAGCTGTTTCATTCAATATTACTATTGTTGAAATATATCTCCTATCAATTCCTCTCTGAATCTTTTCTGGTAGGTCAACATATTTTTTCTCGTTCAATTCTGGCCATACTTCTAATCCTGTCAATGCAAATTTATTGTCGTAGAAATCGTAGAGGGTCGATAGTCTTTGCAAACCATCCATTACTTCATATTTAGAAAACTCAATCTCGTAAAGGAACACAGGTGGGACAGGGATGTTTATAATAAATGATTCTATCAATCTAGATTTTTGGGTATCATTCCAGACCCTTCTCCGTTGATATTCTGGATCAAATTTCATATTCTTACTTAGAATTTCTTTTATATTTTGAAGAGGATAACGACCCTGTTCTGTAATAATCCGCAATTCGCCACGCTGATATTTTTCGTTGATTTCGCTTTCAGATAGTTTAAGTCCATTTTTATCTACGTTTGAAAAATCTAATTTCTCGTGTTCAATTAGCATTTTATCCTCCTGAATATAATTTTTCATCTTGCTAATTACTGAAGCTTAAACTCATTATTGCCACTATTTAATACTCTATATTATATATCTGTTCTTCTAAGTTAGTCATTAACAAAATGGAAACCACTAAAGCTTATTCTGTGAACGTTTTGTAATTCAGTAATATAGTAATACAGAAATAAATTTCATTTTAATCTTAAAGTCATTTGTCGCCCATTTGTCGCCCAAATTCACAAAAGCAGCCTATTTCCGACTATCTAGAGCAAAATTCGGTGCTGTACTAATCCAGTAATACCGTAGGATTACAGGTTCAACATAAAGAATGAATTCTCCTCTCCCATGAAAAGGGCGCCCCGAAAGGGGCGCCCGATTTTTTGTGCAAAGCCTTATTTTGATAAGGTTATTATGATTTTCATTGAATAGAATCTATATGGTTGTCCTCTAATTGTCCACCCCTCTATCGTCTCCCTTCTATATTTTTTTGGAATTTTCCTTAGGGGGATGTTAAAAAATGAATCTGTTATTCTATATTTTTAATTTCTTCCAAAAGACATAAGTTCTATATGCTTTTGTAAAACAAAAAGAAGTTTAGTGCCCTTATGATGGTCCCAATTTAATAACCCGAAGTGATGCACTATTAATTGGCTGAACAGCTCCAGGATATAATACAGTTGATGTAAGTGTAATATCGTTCTGCGTACTAGTTGCAGGTATGAGTGCACGAAGGGTTATCACATCCCCTGCTAGTAGAGATAATATTGCGTCGCCGTCAATTGAACCTGTTTGTTGCCCCACGAAAATGGCTTCACCACTTCGAGTGGAATCTTGAAGAGTGCCGTTTACAAAAATTCCAAATGCACAGTGTTGATGAGTTGAATCAGATGCTAAAAAAATAGTTTCCCATAAAACCGCATAATCACCAGCTGCAGCAACCGTTAATGAATTAGTCGTTACTGTAATTCCTCCAAAAGTTACTGAGCCAGGTTGATTAAATTGATTAAAACGAACTATACTACCAGGCGGAGTCTTAGTGAGCAACTGATCAGCATTATCGAATATATAACCATAAGCAGGCGAAAAAACTCCAGGAGTTCCTTGGACCCCTCGGGGCCCTCGAGGACCTCGAGGACCTTGGATTCCTTGTGGCCCTCGAGGGCCTTGAACTCCTTTAAATCCACGTGGTCCCCTTGGCCCACGTGGTCCCCTACACCCGCGCGGTCCCCTACACCCGCGCGGTCCCCTACACCCGCGCGGTCCCCTCCCGCGCTGTCCTCGACACTTTGCTGATTCTGCCAATTCTTCAACTTCAAGTTTGCATATTTTTTTCCGTATCGTTATAACATCTATTCGAATTTTCAAAGGCTTTAGTATTAATTTTTTATTCCTATTAAACTCAGAAAATCTCATTCTTAATTGCCTCCCTTAAAGATATTTCATTAATCATATGCAGATCATCTTTATTGAGGAAGGACTTGCGTCTAATCATGTTTAGGCATGAATCTATTTTATGAAATTAGGACGAATTATGTATTGTTGCCCATTATTTAATTGAAAACAATTAACATTTAATGAAAATATTTAAGGATCTTTTTGCTTTTAGTTCCTTCAGTCCCTAACGCTGTTTATTTATCGCTGCACATGTTCAGATAGCATCTTTCTACTACTTGACCACATTTTATTACTCTGCGGATCTAAGTGATTAACCTTATTCATGCTTTCCATCCTTGCCATTTCACAGGCTTAGAATCTTCTCTACTATAAATGACTCAAAATATATTTGCTCCGAAGTTCGGCATCAACCTGTAATCTAACGCTTTATTTTCCAAATTCATTCTGTATAGGGCTTCATATAATGCTCAGACTTAGTCTTATGCTTTCATTCTACTAGCTAAATTACTGTAGCCGAACCAGATTTATGTGAAATGTGGCACTTCCTCTATCGTTATAAAAAATTCGATACATTTTGAAAATATGCGACGAGGGATTAGAATAAACAAAATAAAGTCTGTAACAGATTATATTAACGTTCTTTAAATTAGTAAATAAGGAAGACTCCTGCATAAATTGCAAGAGTCTTCTTAACGTTGAGCCCATTATAAAAAAATTTTATACTTTATTAATTCTGCCATAACCAGAACCTTTCTCCCTGGCAAAGTATAATCCTTTCAAACCACGTTCTAAAATTGATTTTAAAAGAAAAAGTTTGTTGGTCAATAAGCTCTCCGAAATCTCGCCAAAATAAATAATTATCACCATCAGATCGTGAAGAATCGATTAATAAAAGATCACCTTGGTGACTTGCTATGGGTATCCAGTTGTCAAGCATGTAATCATAATGGTTCTGTATAATTTCATCAATACTAAATAATTCAAATCCCCCATAGGTTCTTACAACATCAAACAATCGCGCACCATTTGAATATAATAAAAAATGTTTATAATCTATCGGTAATGACCAATTCTTTAATTTACACATGCTTTCAATTTCATGCAACGAAGCTGGTGGATTAAAAGTACAAATTGTTTGATAAGTTTCTCCACCTGCAGTCTGAATTGTTAATACATTATCATTAAATCTAGACATTAGAGCTTTGGTTATAGTCTCATATTGACTCACAAATAATTCCTCCTAAATAGGCGCTCTATCATCACTATACCAGAATATTACAGTTAATATCAGTTCTGACTTTTCCTGTTGAGCTTCGACTAGCCGCTCACTTTTTCCAAATTCATTCTGTTTAAGGCTTCATTTAATACTCAGTCCAATACTTATTTTTCAGTATCTGATGATTTGTTTAGACTGACCAACCTCATCGAATCTTACACTTATTTATTCTAAATAGGAGGAGAATAAAACCAGCTTTAATATCAAAATAATAATGAAGCATCTTAAATAAGTGAGAGAAATAGATAAATAAAGTGTACAATACTAATAGACTCCTGTTTAGTAGTGAAATTAGATGATGAGGTGTTCCATTGATTCCAGAAGGTATTGATTGTTCAGTGTTTTTTGATGAAATTAAACAAAAACCAAAGAGTAGCTCCACATTATTAATTAAAGGGATTATCAGTTCGGGATTTAAGATTAAAATGAACTTGGAATACTCTGGGTCAGAACTTATCGATAACAGTAACGCCATGATGCCGGATGAAATTTTGACTTTATTAAATGAAGATTTAAATGAAATTTTCGGGAATGGACCATTTGATAAGAAGGTATTAAAACAAGAAATTAAAAACCTGAGTATGTTGTATTATGTAAGATATAATGGTAAGGCATATCGAAGCGATGAATGGAATGCTATGCGGCCAGAAGACTTTGCACAAATGCAATAAGCGGCATCATTAATAGCGATATTTAATTTCCAAAAGCCCATGCACTTCAGAAAATAGACAAAAGCCCACCCGCTATTATGGTCAAGCCCCAATATTGTAGACAATGAAAAAAGCCCTATGAACTGAACTGTTTAATGACCAAGGGGCAGACCAAATTCCGGTCTGCCCCTTCAATGAATGAACGAACTATCGTATCCCGTTAGTTTAATGAAGAGTAACAAATGCTATTTATTTATGATACCTTCGTTGATTAATTTTTCTTTATCTTTCAAAGAGAATTCTCCAGGCTCCCAAGTATCTAAATGTCCAGCTCCTCCAATAATATCTTCATTATCTTGATAAATGTCAGCGTATATTTTCTTTCCTGTTTTTTGTTTTTCTTTCAGCAAGTAGGTTGTAATAAAAATTTCTTTATACGGCTTCAAATCAATACCTACGTTTGTTGCAGGTAGAAAGCCTTTTGTCCCCTGAGTTCTTTCGCTAATTTTTTCCTCAATATGCCAGCCAAATAATTCAAGGTACTCAATAGGTTTTACGTAAATCTGCTCGGTTGGCTCTTTACTACAACCAATCAGGAAAACAAAACAACATAATGTAAGATAAAGAATAATCTTTTTAATCTTAATGCATCTCCATTTATCAAATTTTTACATTTCAATATTAGATGTGAAGGACCCAAATGAATGTTGCAAATTTCCAACTATCCTGCCCGTTAGCTCAATGATCTGAAGAAATTGTTTCACTCTAGTTATTCCTCAGAAATCTCTACGCACTATCTAAACCCAATTTGACGCCGAAATTAGGCATTCACCTTGCCTAGGGCGAATATCTTAATGGGGAAGTACATTTTAAAAAATTGAGGCGATACACTTGGGATACTTCGTTACTGTGGAACCGGGCGTAAAAGTATTTATAGAGGACATCAATCCGAAGGGAAATAAAACGATACTTTTTATTCATGGATGGCCGTTAAACCATAACCAGTTCGAATATCAGTTCAATTTCCTTCCTAAGCTCGGATATCGTTGTATCGGAATGGACTGGAGAGGATACGGCAATTCGGATAAACCATTCGACGGTTACGGTTTCGATAGATTAGCAGATGATCTTCGTATGGTCATCGAAGCGTTACAGCTAAAAAACATAACACTGGCAGGACACTCTACCGGAGGCGCGATCTCGATTCGTTATATGGCTCGTTACAAAGGGTACGGGGTATCTAAACTCGTCCTGATCGACGCTGCGTCTCCATCAAGCGTTCCAAAAGAATTTACGAATAAAATCATCGAAGAAACAAACAATGACCGACCGAAAATGCTACAAAACCAAACGGGGATTTTTTTCTTTCAGTACATTTCTGAACCGAAATCCGAATGGTTCTTTCTAATGGGTTTACAAGCTGCGAATTGGTCGACTTCCGCCATTATGGTCACGCTAAGAGACGAGAATGTTTACAACGATCTTGGACAGATCGATGTGCCCACATTAATTATTCATGGAATTCATGATAAAGTCGTTCCGTTTACCCAAGCTCAGGAAACAAATAAGCTGATAAAAAATTCGCAATTAGTTCCATTCCAATACAGCGGCCATTGCCCTTTTTTGGAGGAGCGTGATAGATTCAACCAACTATTATCTTCTTTTGCATAACGTCTCGGATTAGCCGCACCCTCGCTCCCCATAAATATAGTCCGATAATGCCCGATGATTGAGCAAATCTGCCAGTTAGCGTAATCAAAAATGGAGCAGCTGCCGTCTGCAACTGCTCCATTTTGCGTTGAACTAACGTTACCCGTTAGTGTAACGTATGGATAACGTTCGAAAACGGTTTTATTCACATGCTATCGAGTCAGAGATCGCCATTGAAAGTAAACAATTTCACTTCGGCGACGCTTCCTTCTTCCGCCTCACAGCTGCCTAGCACGAGCTGCTGCTCATCTCCTTCTTCTTGTATTTTCATCGCCTTACACGTGAATGTTGATTTACTGCCTCCATAAATGTCCCTCGTACTATCCCTTTTGATCGTTACCAATTTACCATCTGAAATTAAATCGTAGATCGAGTATCCCCCATCAAGGAAAGGTGGAATTGCTAGAACGTAATCTGATTTTTTATTATTGAATCTATCTACAAATTCCTTCATCCGAATTAAGTCTTCATCACCGAACGTTTTTAAGATATCGCTACCTGTATGGATTGGTTGCTTATGATTATTGCTTGAGTTTGAGCATGCTGATATTCCAAAGCAAACAAGTATCAGCAAAACGAGTTTGAAATTTTTCATGATGATCTTTCCCCTTTTTAACATAGACGAAAAAAATGGACAAATGTTACGGAGTGAGGATTCAGTAAACTGCCCGTTAGCTTAATAATAAGGCTATGTTTAATTCTAATGTTGATATTTAACCATAAGAAACCACCTTGCTGAAAAGGCGGTTCATTGAGCTATCGTACCCTTTAGTTTAAAAGTCGCAATCTTAAAATCATTAAGTCTTCATCGAAATACTGTTCATCAAACTTTAATGCATGTGGTTCTATACCGTAAACTTCAAACCCCAGCGAGACATATAAGYGTTTTGCTGATTTGTTATTAGACACAACCGTCAAATGAATCTGTTCCAACCCTTCACATTCTTTTGTTGCTCTTTCAATCAAGGCTAATAGAAGGGCTTTACCTACCCCCCGTCCTCGAAATTGAGGCTCTACGTACATACCGTAAATGTTTCCTTTATGTGCCGTCTTAAGCCTGTTTTCACGTGAAAAATTGACAATGCCAACTAATGTGTTACTGTCGTCAAAACATCCCAATGTAAATTGATCTTTTGTATGGTGTATCCTTTCTATAATGTGCCCCAGTGGTTTAGTTTCTTCTTGCTCATACGTTGATCCAAATGCATCGGGGTCATTTTTCAATGCACGCAACCTTACTTCTCTATACAYTTGGGCATCAGAGTCATTCAACAGACGAATGTTCATTAGTCACTTCCGATCATTTATCAAATTGTTCTAAATAAAACTTGCGGATTGAAGTAAACTGCCCGTTAGCTTAATACAATGAGCAGGCCACCGCAGCGCCTGCTCATTAATGTGTGTTATTCGACTATAGTTTCCCGTTAGTTGAATGAGTCAACCCTCGCGTAATCCCAAATATCTGATTTCCTTACCATTTAATTTGACTATTAATACATCATCCAATAATCCGTACTCGCCTTGTTTCCTAAATCTATACACCCATTTACGAACCCTATCTTTATCTTGTATCCCATATTTCTCAGTAATTTGCCTATACGTCCACTTCTCATCCTCATGTAACCGTACGGCTTCCTGCCTTATTTCCTTTGTATACGATTTATTTGGTTGTTCTTTCTTCCTCATAAAAAATCCCCCCTAAAGCATCATCGGTTTCCCCTATGGGTTTTTCCAATGTCTACTATAAGGGGGGCACTTCATTATGGTCGGTGGGTTATTTTTCGTATATATCCAAGTTGTTACAATTACCGGAATATAGTTACACACGATATTATAGCTGATTTAATTGGGATTTTGTGGGTATATTTTACATTTGGAAACGTGAGGAAACGATATTAAACGATGGTTTTGTTTATAACCCCAGTTGATTACCCAAATTTATTTGAAACACCAATTGTCCAATCGCATCATTAAATCGGTGAATATTCTAGATTAACCTGAAGAAGAGGAGTTGATTTGAATGGGTTGCTGGCACTGTAATAAAAAAGAAAAAGAAAAAGAGAAAGATGTTAGAGTTATATTTGTTAAACCTGGTCAAAAAGTTCTTGTTATCGGAAAGAAACACCACCATCGGACATCTAAAAAACACGACTGCTAAATTTATGGAGTGCTTGGTCTTTCAAGCACTCTTACATACTATTTTGATAACCTGATCGTTAACTGGTCATATCCACGTCATGTAAACAGAGAAATAAGAACATTTAGCGGCGATCGCTTCTCGGTATTCAATCGGGAAGCGGTCGCCTATTTTTTTTCTGGAAGCGTTCATTGTTGTAATAGTTACTCATTTTGCAATGGGCTTCTAACTATTTTGATTCATGAGCTTAGCCAAACATCTAATTTTCTCTGAAGTACCAATTGTCCAATCGCATTTAAATTCTATGAATATATTAGATTAACAAGAGAGAGAGGAGTTGATTCGAATGGGAAACTGTTGTAGCTGCAATAGAAAAAAGAGAGACCACGAGAAGCACGATATTAAAGTAGTATTCGTTAAACCTGGTCAAAAAGTTCTTATTATTGGCAAGAAGAAACATCGCAAATGTGATCATCATTCCTGGTAATTTTTTTTGGAGCGCTTGATCTTTCAAGCGCTCTTACATACTCTACTATTCATTCAAATAAATAATGATCTTTTAAGAACCTTGAATTGGATTGTTTTGAGAAGCCATTGCAGCAGCTTGTGACTGTTGAAGTATTTGTTGTGCCACTTGAACGTCTTCTTGTTCCTGCCTGACCTGTTGTTGTGCTTGCAGCACTTGTTGAACCTCTGTTTGCAATAGCTGTTCTGCTTCTAGCAATTGTTGACTTTCTACTTGTAACAGCTGATGCGCCGTTTGAACTTCTAGTTGCGCTTGCTGTAATTGTTGATTTTCCTGTATCGCAGCATCCATTTGCCCATTACGATTTAACATTAAGCGAGCCTCCAATAATGTTTGTTTTAGTCCAATTTTGGTCAATAATTATAGTGCACTTAATTCACTTTTTTATACTACAACCGCTGTGTATTACTCGAAACAACTCGGGTTTGTTTGGACAATACCGTTATAAATAGTTCAAAGGGATGCCCATCAGTAGTTAAATCTACTTGATGAGCATCCCCTTTTCATTAAAGTCTCAAGCAGGCAATCATGTTCGCCAAATGTACAAAGCCAGGCTGCTCATGAAGTGTTATAATTGTAATTATTAGGTAAAGTTGGTGATGCTCATGTATTTCTCTAGCGAATATAACCCTTGGATGACTTTTATTCATTTATTCATTTCTTTGTTTGATACCACTCTTGCAAAATATCTTTTCTACGCCCTAGTGCTATTAGTACTTGCATTACTCTCCCTAAAGAAAAAATCATATGGAGAAGAATCTCCAAAAATAAAAGAAGCAGAACAAGCTGCAGAGAAGATTACTAAATATTTGGGACGGATAATCATCTATGGTGCATCCGGTTTTGTTGTTTTTCAATTGACAAGAGTGTACATACTGGACTAATACTCTTACCTCATTTGGGTACTTTCTTTACTAACTCTTGCCGCAGGTTTAGCCGCCCCAAACTGAAGACGATAAACGACGATTACAGCAACGATCAGAATACCAAGAACAACAAAGATGTTACTGTAAACAAACCCAGTCGGGTTCGTTACAACTGGATTTAATTGAAAGGATGATGAACCATTATCCAGCATTTTCCCAATGATGCTCATTGCAATCGCACCCGAAATAAAGTTTATCATCGAGAATAGCCCCATGCCTACCCCCGTCTCTTCTTTTGACAGCGTCCGTGATATCGTATTCGACATCGCAATCTGCATGAAGGTTTGTCCTACATTGCCCGCTATGAGAATAATCGCAATAACGTATGGCGATACCCCCACAAAAGTAGATAACAGTGCAAAACACGAGAAAATCAATAAGGTTGCGAAAGAAACGAGAACAAAGTTGCCGCGTTCGTCAGCTAACCTGCCACCTTTGCGTCCCATGATGGCGGAAGCGATAGCTGCTGGAAAAAGGACGAAACCAATGTTGCCCGGAGACAATTGGTTTAATGCCGTTAAAAATTGCGGCGTCATAAACGTTAAGCTGAAGCTCATAGACGTCGTTATAAAAGCTAAAAACAAACCAATTGAGAAGTTTTTGTTGCGAAATAAACCTGGCTGAATAAAAGGATTAGAAGCCGTCCGGATTCTAACAATAAAGAGAACAAGCAGTACAATCCCTGCTATAAAGAGCAATCCACTGCTCTGCGTAATCGCCAGCAAAAAAAGCGCAACCGCCGCTGCCAACAACCCACCGCCAATAAAATCTATTTTCTCCGCAGTTCCCTTTGCATTGTCCAAATATTTTCGAAAAAACGGCAGTGTAAGTAACGGAAGCAACGATATGACGAACAAGAGCCTCCAGTTTCCTACACTTGTAATTAACCCTGCTACAACCGGTCCCAAAGCACTGCCCAGCGCAAGTCCGATTGCTGACGTACCAAGTGCCCGCCCCCTCTTTTCAGGTGCAAAATATCGGATTGGTATAATCATAGCCGTAGCTGGAAGCACAGAAGCGCCTGCTGCTTGCAATACGCGACCTACAATAATCATCCAGTACTCAGTGGCAAGCAAGCCGATGAGCGAGCCGATTGCAAAGACGATAAGTCCATAAGTCAATAAATCCTTCAAACGATATTTATCTGCCAATTTCCCAAACACAATAGAACCTATCGCATATAAAACCATATACGAGGTCATAATCCAGCTCACTTGTGAAGGAATAAGATTGAACTCTTCACCAATTGCTGGAAGAGCCACATTGAACATCGTACCGTTCATTACGGAGAATATTAAAGTAACAACGAGTACTCGCAGCAGCTTATCCCCATTTTTAAAATCCGAACCATTCATGCCTTTCCCCCCAGTAGTTAAATATATTGATCATTCTAAAATAAAAAAATTCATTTATAGTGAGGAAGCTCACTATTTATATATACTGAGGATACACACTATTATTTGTGCTGTCAAGAAATGAAATGCTCAAAATGCGTTCATTTGTTACTTTCGCAACTGAAATTTGCAACTAGCATGCAATAAGCTAAAATAGGATATAAACTACTCGATGATAACGATCTGAAATTGATCAAGGAGGCTTTTATGTTTACTAACTCGGACAATCCGGTACCTATAGACATCATTCACGTATTAATGAGAGCAACACACTATATCCAAAGAGAATTTGAAACACAGTTATCCGCACTTAACATGCCTTATCAAATAACGGGTCCAAGGCTTCGCTTACTATCTGTTGTCTCAAAAGCCGGGAAAATCCGAATGAATGAATTAGCATCTGAACTAGGAATTAAAGCTCGCACCGTTACCGATTTTGTTGATGCACTGGAACGAGAAAAACTTCTTATCAGAATCCCCGATCCAACAGATCGTCGAGCAACGCTTTTACAGCTCACAGAAATCGCGCAGGCGAATATAAGCCAGGTTCTAGCATTTCAAGCCGAAATTGCAGAAAATTTGTTAGAAAACTTTTCCTCCGATCAACGCCAACAGTTTTTTGATCTTTTATTGCGGCTCATTGAAAACAAGGATATGTCTAATCCTCCTGCAGCGGTTTTAAAGTAAAATGCATCTCCTTAACCCGAATACCCTTTAGTTCTCCAATCTCTCCATGACAAAAATGCACTTATAGGCTAATGACATGTAAAAAATGTCTCTATGACAAACACCCAGTCAGAAAGCATAATTGGCGCATAACCTACAGAGTACTCTATTCAAAAGGAGGTGCTATGAAAAATGTCCGGTCACGTTGGCGGTGCTTTCACTAACACTGGTACGATTCTGGTCCTTTTCATTTTGCTCGTTATTATCGCTTGCAGTTGTGGTATCTTCGGCGGTTACGGCAAGGGGTATTAATATCCCCTGCAATAGGTAACCCTTTAAACACCAAGCTGCTATACTTTCCTCATACACTTCCTCAGAAGACCTATTCGATAGGTCTTCTTTTTTTTACTCCGTTAAAATCATTTGAAATCATTTAGAATTGCGGAATTCACCGTATTTGCACAGTATTGTCAACCTCATCCTATCCGCAACCGCAAGGCGTATAGTATGATGATTTCATATGACTTGAAATGGAGATACATCATGAGATCATGGTTAGCCGCATTACTCACTCTCACGCTTATCCTCACAGGCTGCGGACAATTAATTATTAATCCCGATTCAAAATCTGCCTCCACTGGTTCAGATTATGGAATGACGATCACTTTACCTACTGACCGTTATCCGGAAACGATGGCGCATATTGCAGCTGCGATTCGCGCAGGAGCTTCAGCTGTTTGCACGATTGATCGAAATGGCGCTGACGCTAATCGTGATGCCTCGCTGAGGGGTGTTCCGACAAAAAAAGGATATGACCGGGATGAATGGCCGATGGCCATGTGCAAAGAAGGCGGCGACGGTGCAAATATTGCTTATGTAACACCAAAGGATAATCGCGGAGCTGGTTCGTGGATTGGAAATCTTTTGAGCGATTTAGAGGACGGAACACGTGTATTATTCGTTATTGATGGAGCCTTGAAGCAACCGGAGCCAGACGAAGAAACCGTATATTATGCCAATTGCACTGCCGTAAGAGAGGCTGGAGCTGCTCCTTTGCATAAAGGAGACCCTGGTTATTCGTTAAAATTGGATCGCGATAAAGATGGGATAGCATGCAGCTAGCCCATCTTCTCGAAAGCTACTTCATTCGCTGAAATGATCTTTTTTTACAACCTTCTCACGAAATCGATTTCTGCTTGCTTGGCTTAATGGTTAGCCACGCTAATATGGAGCAGAGCAATGCGAATCCCGCAAACATATAAAACAACAAAGCTTCGTTTTTGAGCAGCAATGACGCGATCAGCGGCCCTACAGCTACACCTATAAAACGAGTGCTGCTATACAGCGAGGTAATCGTACCTCGCTGTTTTTTCTCGATGCCTTCCGTTATTAAAGCATCCAAGCTTGGCAAAGCTAGACCGATACCAGCGCCGCTTATAAACATAAAGGTTATTAGGAGGAATATCCCTTTCGTATTCATCATTCCACATGCTAACATCATCCCCGTAAGCACAGCTGTACCTATGACAATAAACCACTTCATTCTTGCTTTATTTTCACCAACGATTTTACCAGTGATGAATGAAGCGAGGCATATTGCGCTTAAAGGAATGGCAAGCAGTAATCCTTTCCAAATACCTTCAATTTTATAACGATCCTCTAAGACCGATGACAAGTAATATAGAAATCCGAACATAATGAACATCGCAAGACCACCAATTGCAAATATTGCATAAAGCCAGTGTCCCTTCTCAGCGAGTATTGATTTGATCGATTGAAAAAACTTTTTTAAACTGTTCTCTTCTTTTTGCTTTTGTTTTGATTTAGGCTCTTTTACAAGGAAGATAACCCCGATGATTGAAATTAAGGATATGAACGGAATAACAGCAAGTGGCAAATACCATATAACAAGCGCAAGCGCCGAGCCTAATACAGGACTGAGTACTTTCCCAAAAGTATTGGAGGTTTCAATCATTCCAAGCCCATTGCTTACCTCCTCCTCACTCTCAAACATATCACCTACTAAAGGAAGTACGATGGGAAATGCGCCTGCAGCGCCGATCCCTTGAATGAATCGGCCTGCCAAAATGACTTCATATACGTGGGAATCCATCAGCCAAGCAGCTAAACCTGATATCAAACCTCCGATTGCTGCAATCGACAAACCGATAATAATAACGATTTTTCGTCCGAAGCGATCTGACAAATACCCGGCGATCGGAATGCAAATAATGGAGACTGCAGCATAAATCGTTATGATTAAGCTTGATTGCACAGAAGAAATATTCAATTTCTTCTTCATTAATGGCAATATGGGAATCAACATCGAGTTAGCGAGCGTCATAATTAATGGAATGGATGCTAAAGCTGCTAAGTCCCACTTCTTCTTCACAAATGTACTACTCCTTCCTTGTTTTAAAACGACGAAGCTATCACAGGGTCATTCGTAATGGCGAATATGCAAGGTTTTTAAAGGCTCTTCTGCTGGTCCTTCCATCACATCGCCATTTATTGCAAATCTGGAACCATGGCACGGACAATCCCATGTGCGATCTCCATTATTCCATTCTACTTCACAGCCCATATGGGTGCAGGTTGTATCTACGAGGAATAGCTTTCCCTCTTCAGATTTGTAAGCTCCTGCTCTTTTGCCATGAATGAATACGACACTTCCTTCATCCAGCGCCAAATCATCAGGACGTCTATGAGTCATTTCGAGTTTGCCCGCTATAAGATGTTTTGCCACATCGGCGTTGTCTACGATAAGATTTGCGATCGTTCCCAGTGACATCGAGCGCGATGGTGCATATAGTTCCTCATATGCATTATCCTTCTTCATAATTAAATCTCTAATGAGTATAGCGGCTGCCGTTCCATTCGTCATGCCCCATTTACGATAGCCTGTCGCTATAAAAACATTGGATGAGGACTCTGTTATTCGACCGATATACGGTATCTTATCTCCGGTAACAAGATCCTGTGCAGACCACCGATAAGCAATTTCTTTCATTCGAAAATGCTGTTCTGCGAATCTCTTCAGCTCCTCATAATAGTTAATTGTACAAATCCCCTGTCCTGTTTTATGGCTTTGACCGCCTATGAGCAGTAACTTGGAATTTCCCGCTGTTTCTACATAGCGTATGGAGCGTTTTGGATCCTCAGCGCTTATGTACATGCCGCCTTTTACATCATCCATGGCATGAATGCCGAGTACATAGGAGCGATCTGCATGCATTCTTGAGAAATAAAATCCATGCCCATCATAGAAAGGAAAATGAGTACAGGAGACGACATGCTTACATTTGATTCGATGACCTTTGCTTGTAATGACTTCTGGCAAAGGTCCTGTCTCTACATCAATAGCTGTCGTTTTCTCATAAATAACTCCTCCTGCTTCTATAAACTTCCGCACAAGTTCATACAAATATTGCAAAGGGTGAAATTGTGCTTGATTACGCATAATGACGGCTGCTTTAGCTGGTATTTGTAATGGAATTTGATCCACGTAAGCTCCGGATATCCCTAAAATTGAATAAGCGGACATTTCCTTCTCAAGCTTAGCTATGTATGCCTCCGAATCTGTATACACATACGCATCCTGCACGGAAAATCCACATTCAATTTGATATTGCTTGATGGTTTCCTTAATGAATTGAAGAGCATCATTGTTCGCCTTATAATATAAGGCTGCCTTCTCCGTACCAACATGCTGTATGAGCTCATCGTAGATAAGATCATGCTGGGCTGTAATCTTTGCAGTCGTATGTCCCGTTGTTCCATTAAGTAGCTGACCCGCTTCAATGAGTACAACTTTAAATCCATCCTGGGCTAGTAAATAAGCAGTTGTTATACCCGAGATACCGCCTCCGACGACGGCAATATCGGCTTCTATGTTCTCTTCGAGTGTCGCGTACGATGATTGCCGACTCGATGTTTCAGACCAGTAGGACTCCGGAAATTTGGGCAAGTCATAAGTTTTCGCCAATACCATCACCTCCTAAAAATAATGCACCTTAATTTGTACCAATCGATATTATTTCATTCTAAGCATAAAAATCCGATGTTAACGAAGACGCACGGTGAGGGAGCGATGTTAATAAGCAGCACAACCTCAGGGCACAGCATAAGCAACTGTCATTTGGACAGTTTATACAAGAGAATGATGACAAAGGAGGCGTTTTACGTTGGAGAGCTCATTCGAACATTCTATTGTGCCGATAACGACTTCTGCTAGTGGAAATGGACTGGCTTATCGGCCTGATGTTTATTGTTACTCTATCCAAATCGTTAATGTTTGTTTTATTGGTGATCCAAAAAAATCAGAAGACGGCTGGGTTCTTATTGATGCGGGCATGCCAGGATCCGCTAATAAAATTATTAAAGAGGCAGAGGAGCGCTTTGACTCTGCTCCTCAAGCGATCCTGTTAACTCATGGCCATTTCGATCATGTCGGTGCCATTATTGAATTGATTGAACATTGGAATGTGCCCGTCTACGCGCATAAGCTGGAACTGCCCTATTTGACCGGTGAATCCGATTATCCGCCCGCTGACTCTACTGTACACGGCGGCCTCATTTCTGAGCTGTCTCCCTTTTTTCCTCACAAAGGGATTAACCTCGACGACAGTGTACATCCGTTTCCTACGGACGGCAGCGTGCCGGGACTGCCTGGTTGGAAGTATATTCATACACCAGGACATACACCAGGACATACTTCATTTTTTCGCCCTGAGGATGGCACTCTGATTGCCGGTGATGCTTTTGCAACGGTTAAGCAGGAATCGCTATATAAGGTCATAACGCAGGAGCAGGAAATTAGCGGTCCCCCAAAATATTTTACGACGAATTGGAAAGCTGCCGAGCAATCCGTTAGGAAACTTGAAGACCTGAATCCGAATTTGGCGATTACTGGTCACGGAGAACCCATGTTCGGAGCGACACTGACAGATAATCTCAAGCTTCTTACGAAAAAATTCAAAGAAATCGCAGTTCCGGAGCATGGACGTTTTGTCCCTGAAAAAAACCATATACACTAGTTCGTTATCTTACTTTAAAAAATAGGACGAAGCAGCTGTCATCTGCTCCGTCCTATTTCAGTTTCCAACACACTTCACCTTACAATCTTGTCACCTTTAATGTCACTCTAATCGATGGCTGCCTATCGTCTGTTTCTTTATTATAGGTAATAGATTATTGAACATCTGAGGAGGCAACAACTAATGAATCAATGGATAAAAACAATAAAAACTGTCGCTGCTGTAATTATTGTTGTTATTTTCACAGGGAAAGATTCCATTTAAATAAAACTCAAGCCATTATATCTGCAAAGTAATGATTAGGAGTGAATACAGCTTGAACCCCATCTCGGTAAATACACGAATTGAAACGCTTGATTATTTGCGTGGTTTTGCTTTAATCGGCATCCTGCTTGTTAATATTTTACCCCTTCTTAACGTAGCGCCAGCTGAAGCGGGAACTGCTAACTGGTACATGTCACGTTTGCTCGACTTAATGGTAGAGTCACGATTCTATGTCATTTTCACCTTTTTATTCGGCGTAGGCTTTTATTTATTTCTATCTAGAGCTATTGAGAAAGGCAATAACGGCTACATTTTGTTTATTCGTCGGCTTATTTTCTTGTTAGTGATAGGATTTGTTCATCAGAAATTCCATCCCGGAGAAGCATTGTTTCTTTACGCGATTGCTGGCTTCATCCTGCTCCCTTTTTACAAGCTGAACGCAAAAATCAACCTTATTATAGCTTTAGCGACTATTATTCCAGCCGCCTTTCTAGGAGGCAAGCTATTGCTTATTCTGCCTTTGTTTCTACTGGGACTTGCAGCTGGACAATATAAGGTGTTTCAACGTCTTACAGAATCAAAGTCTGCAATCCGTAAGCTTCATTTGATAGCTTTTGTAGTGGCCGCTATTGGTTTTTATATCCAGTTACGCCTAATACCCGAGCAAATCTTTATGGTGATTGAAGAAGGCAGTTCTTCATCCGAAATTATAGCCATGCAAATTTACCAAGGAACAGCTGAATTTGTTGGTCTTCTTATCGCTTTATTTTATGTCACTACACTTGTTCGAGCTGTTCAACATTCCTTTATGCGTACTCTGCTAAAACCTCTAAGCGCATATGGCCAAATGGCCTTAACCAATTATTTGGGGCAAACGGTCATCGTGCTCTTGGCAGGTAAATTTTTCAATCTAAATGGCATGCTTGGCCCTATTCAAACGACGCTGCTCTGCATCGGTATTTATTTTATCCAAATGTTATTCAGTATGATCTGGCTCTCATTTTTCAGAATGGGACCGATGGAATGGATATGGAGAATCGCAACCTATTGGACGATTCCTACAATTCGAAACATACATTTTTGTAAACAAACCGACAAACATTTTTAATACTGCATTAAGGTTCATTTTCTATACTAAGAGACATCAACCCCACTGTTGATATATAGATCTAGGACACCGGCCCGCATCGCTGCGGGCCATTTTTTTGTTTGGCTCAGGTAGCTTGTTTTTACGCTGAAGCCTCTTTGTCCACTCAATTATTTGGAACCATACAACCCATAAAAACGTTTATACCGAATATACTCTCAAGAAGTGACTGCTTACGAAGAAGGTTTTGTTCCCGCAAAACCTAAGCTTTAGGAGGCGATTAATGATGGAAACGTTCGGCAGAGGCTGTCTTTACATTATTCTCGGTGTCTTGCTCGTGATGGTGCTCGCTTTTATTGTTGGCGGCACAATTACCATTCCGTGGTACATTTTTATCCCCCTTGTCGTACTCGCATTTTGGGCCGCATCCAAGAAAGGCAAATAATCTGCTCATTCCATAGCATTGCTTTTAAACTGCGCCACAAAAAGAAAAGCCAACGGGTTATCCGCTGGCTTTTCGCTTATTTGTGAATGACAATTGAAGCTTAAATCGCTGGATTAGCTACTTTCTCCTACGACAGCAGTATGACTCTCGCAGCAGGTTCCCAACTGGCGGTTAACCCAAGCTCTGCTGACAGTTCTCTTATTTGAACATAACCTGTCGCTTCGGACAAAATCGATTCAAGCTCTTTACCGTTTACAGTAACCTTCTTACCCGTCCAATCAATTTTCGCTCCAAGCGCTTCACCAAGCAGCCTAGCCGGAACCCAAGTTGTACCTTTGAGCAAGTAGCCATCTGAAATAACCTCTCCCTTGTACAAAACAACGACGAGCTCTGCTTCCTTCAGCTTCTCCGGCTTCGGCAGCGGTGTGCTGCCGAAGGCATCATATTTTTTCAACCCATACTGCACGATAATGGCCTTTAATTTGGCTGGATAAGCCGGATCTGTCGCATAGCCGCAAGCAAGCAGCATGTCTGCTTGCTGTTCAGGCGTGAGCGCCCTTCGAACACGCTCATAGCGTGGGGTTGCCAGCAGCAAATCCAAATCCATATAAAAATGATAGACGCTCTTATAGGCTCGGAAAGCAGCGCGAATACTCTCGTTACGCCCATCGATGACCTCCCATGTTCCCTTTACGACTGCTTCTCCGTGCCAATAAGCATTCGTCTGTCCACTGCCAACCTTGATACCGCCCAAGTTGTACCAGGAGTGAATAACCCCGCCAGTTTCGAGTAGATTTTGCGCTAAGCGCACAGATGGAAACATCGTTGATCCTTCTCGCTTTATTCTTATAACCGTCGGCGCTAATTTCTCAATAAATTGTTGTTTCGTCAGCTTTGCCATCGTCTGCCTCCCTTCTGCCGTCCACATTGCCTTGTAATCTCATACCCTGTCCTTATCTTTGTATGCAGTGAAAGAGTAAGAGGCAATGGACAAAGTGGTATGAAAGGTCGCTCAATCAATCAAGCGCAGTCTAATATAAAAGGGCCGCCCCTCAGATCATTCATTCTGATGGAGCGGCCTTATTATCCGTATGAATTGAACACTATATGATTCCATAAAAGCGGCGCGTATTTGCAAGCAATATTTCCGCAACTTGCTCCGCTGGCAACTGCTTGACATTCGCAATGTGCTTTGCTGCTTCGACAGCCATTGCAGGCCGGGTCTGCTGACCCGCATATATTCCCTCGAAAGGCCATGGTCCATCCGTTTCCACCATCAGCAGCTCAATCGGATACTGCCTCACAAGCTGCTGTATTTCTGCCTCGTAAGCTATGTCTGGCGTAACCGAAACCATATAGCCGCTTGCCGCCATTCGGCGTATAACCTCAGTATCGCCCTTGAACCAATGAAAGTGCGCTCTGCGAACGCCATGCCGCCCCATAATATCGCAAGCTTTGCTGGCATCCTCATATACCGCATGCAGCACCAGCGGACGATCCAGCTCCGCTGCTAGCGCGGCGAAGCGATCCAGCAGCTGCAAATACGGCTTTTCGTCAAAAAACATGTCAACCTCAGCTTGCTCCACTTCTGTCCGCGTATAATACGGCAGCCCTACTTCTCCAATTGCAAACGATTCCCCCGCTTCATGACGCAAACGAATCCATTCGAATAGTTCATCAAGCTCCTTCGCAGCAGGTATAGGCTGTTCCGGATGGAAACCATAAGCCGGATGCACCCGTCCTGCGTAACGAAGGGCTATTTCACGATTCACAATGGCCGATTCCAAATGCATGGAGACTGCAACCACAGCTGCAACGCCTTCAGTGAACGCACGCTCCAGAAGCTCTTCGCGCAGTTCTGCCTCATACAAATCAATGTGAATATGTGCGTCTATGCATGTGCCCACTTGCTGAGAAGACACTGAGGACAATTGCCCCTCGCACAGTCCATTGCCTGTTTCTATCGCCATCTATATGCTTCCTTCCTTCGCACCAGTCTTAAGCAGCTCATAAATGCGCTGCTTCATAGCATAAAACTGCGGGTCCGACCATAGCGACTCATGACGCGGACGCTCGAAAGGCACTTGGAATTCCTCCAGCACCACAGCCGGTGATGCAGACAGCACGATAATCCGATCTGATAGAAACAAAGCTTCTTCAATGCTATGCGTAACGAGCAGCACCGATCTCCGGTTTAGCTCCCAGATCGACATAAGCCACTGCTGCATTTGCTGCCGTGTCAAAGCATCCAGTGCGCCAAACGGTTCATCCAGCAGCATCAAGCGCTGCGGTGCAAGCAGTGCCCGGAGGAAAGAAACCCGCTGCTGCATACCCCCAGACAACACATGTGGATAAGAATCCGCATATTCCTGCAGTTCGATTCGCTCCAGCCATTCCTTTGTCCTCGCCTTCGCGAGTTTTCTATCAACGCCGGAGATCGTAAGCGACAACTCTATATTGCCTGCGACGGTTTGCCATGGGAGCAGCGACGATTGCTGCGGCATATAAGAAATATGTCCGCGTTCGCCCGTCGTTTGCTTGTCATCGATCCAAATCTCGCCTTCCGTAGGACGCTCCAAGCCGCCGATAATTTGAAACAGGGTTGTTTTTCCGCTGCCGGATGGTCCCACAATCGATACGAACTCTCCATCTGCTATCGTAAAGGATAACCCGCCTAGCACCTCTTTGCTCATTTGTCCTTTGCCAAACTGCTTTCGAATATTTTGCGCTCGAAGTGTCACTGAATCACGTTCAGCACGATTACTCACTGTCAGCTCACCTCTTTCTCAGGGCGCCAGCGAATGACGAGACGCTCCGCTAAGGTTATTAGCCCAAACAACGTCAAGCTGATCGCAACAATAATGATAACTGCTGCAAACACACGATCAGGCATAAAGCCTTTGAACGAGATGATCATAAATGCGCCAAGTCCTTTGTTCGTGCCTATCCATTCGGCGACAACTGCACTGAGCACGCTGTAAGAGGCCGCAATTTTTAAGCCGGAAAACAAATGAACAATCGCATGAGGAAGCTCCAATCTCCAAAACAGCTGCCATTTGCGAATGCCGATCATTTGCAAATAATTACGAAGCTGCGCATCGGTGTTCATGAGGCCGCTCAGCATGGCAACCGTGATCGGGAAGAAACACACCATGATCACAAGCAGCACCTTTGGCAGCATTCCATAACCTAGCAGCATCGTCAAAATAGGAGCGATCGCAATGATGGGAACGTTTTGCGACAGCACGAGCAAGGGGTATACTGCCGATCGAACCCCGGGAATTAAATGCAGCAAAGCGGCGAGCACGAAGCCCACCGCCGATCCTCCCACAAAGCCGAGCAGCATGATTTTTACCGTCGCTCCCGTATGCATCATTAACCTCGGCCAAATATGGATGGCCTCCTGCACAATTGAAATTGGTGATGGAAACATCCATTGTTGAAATAATCCGAGCCATGCAGCTGCCTGCCAGCAGGCGAGCAGCACGATAAGCAAGGATGCTGGCTGCCATATTTTCGACCAAATCGATTTCTTATTGCCCATCTGGATATTTCTCCAGCAGCCTGCCCATTGAAGCGCCGTTTGCCGGATTGTAATAAATTTTAATTTGTGAAATAACGGATGGGCAGCCCATCTCCGCCATTGCCTCGCTCATCGACTGCACGACGCTAAGCAGATGGCTCAGCTCACCTTCCATCGTCGTTTCGAGCGGTGCTACACGGTAAGGAACACCCGCCGCTTTAATGATTTCAATTGCACGATCTACGTAAGGAATAACACTTTCACCGCCTGGCGTTGTGGGTAGTATTTGAATGCTTACTAATGCGTTTGCCATTTGATTTCCTTCTTTCTCATCGTTGTAAGTGAGAGCGGACTTTGCCGCCCTCCCGTATGTTCAAATTGCTTATTCTGGTAAAAACTCATTCGTAAATGCCTTCTCCGCTTCAAGCTCCTTCTCAAGCAGCTTGTGCTCATACATCCAGGTTGCGTAGTTTTCCCATACGCTTAGCTTCTGTTCGCCCCAGCGCGGTGCGTCATCCTGATATTTCGAGCTTAACCATTTTTGACTGGCGCGCACAAGCTCCGCATTCAAATCCGGCTCCGCTTTAATTAATATCTCTGCTGCGTCATCTGGATTGCTTATCGCGTATTGGTAACCTTTTGACACTGCAGCAGTAAACGCTTTGACCACTTCCGGTTTATCCTTAATCATCGTTTCATTCGTCGCAATCACTGGCGTATAGTAATCCAGTTTGTCGCTGTAATCGGTCAAATAAACCATATTGATCTTTTCGCCGCGCAGCTCTGCTTCCACGCCTGTCCACGCATAGTAAATCCACGCAAAGTCAATATCGCGTTTCACCGCCGTAAAGAAGTCGCTGTCACCGATGCTCATGATGTTTACTTTGCTCACATCTGCACCCTTCTCCTGCATAAGCGATTGAATGACCGCCTCCTCGACAGGAGCGCCCCAGCCGCCATAGGTTTTACCTTCGAATTTCTCAGGTGAATCGATTCCCTTTGCTAGCGGAGAAGCGAAGCCTGAAGTGTTGTGCTGAATGACTGCTGCGATCGACACGAGCGGTACGCCAGCAATTCTAGCCATCGTTACTGACTCCTGATAGCTCACACCAAACTGCACATTGCCCGATGCGACCATTTGATCTGCGCCACTTTGTCCTGGTTGAATAATTTCTACATCCAGACCCTGCTCCTTGAAAAAACCTTTATCTCTAGCCACATAAATTCCGGTATGATTCGTATTTGGCGTCCAGTCGAGCACAACCTGCACCTTCTCAAGCGGCTTGTCCGCTGATCCCTCTTGCTCTTTCGGCTGTTCGCCATTGTTACCGCCGCCACAGCCTGCCAGCGCCAATACGAACACGAGCATCGCGGCTACGATTCTCCACGACAATTGTCCTGCTTTTTTCTGATTCATGATGCTTTTGTTCCCCTCTCCATGCTTCGATTCATATAAGGTGACGACTCCTCGTAGTATCCGGTTCCATGGCTGCATCATTCCAATTGCAACAAAAAAAGCGTCCCCCTAATCCGGAGGACGCCATATCATTGGCTGTGCAGCTGTTTATACCAGCAGATGCTTGATCTTGTCGATCTCGCCTGCTTACTAAACAGAGCTTCTGTCCCTACGCTGGCATTATCCAGATCAGGTTTAACGGGTCGGAATTGTATAGAAAATCCCCTCTCAGCCGGCCTAACCAGCTCCCCGGAACGTATTCGGTTTCGTCAATACCATTCATTGTATAGCAAAACCCGCATTTAATGCTAGTTTTTTTTGAAAATGATTATCATCAAGCCATTACGCTCCTTGTTTCTTGGCACACAGCTGCCACATACATCGGCCTGGCACTCTTCAGCTCATGCAGCGTGGCTCATCCAGCCTTTCAACCGTTGCTGTATCGTTATCCACTGCCGAGCCACCTAAGTCTGCCTCATCCTCAGCATCCTGTATCTGAGTTACAGATGCAATACGTCCATATACGAGCAAATAAGCGGCTGTCAGCTCCTTTGAAATTTCCTTAGACGTCAACTGCTCTAGCAGATGAATATATTCGAGCTGCTCCTGCGGTTTATTCTCTGCACGCGTAACCTTGACATAGGAAAATCCAGCTTGCACATATAACTGCCCCGCCTGCTGAGCTGTGTACTGAATTGCTGCTTGATGCTGCGCTTTCAAATTAGAAGGATCTAAGTATTGCCGAATATTCTCAAAATAATAGCGATTAGCAAAACATCCGACTAGCCAGCCGCCAGGCTTTAGCAAGCTAATAAGCCGCTTCATCGTTTGCGGCGTTCCGTAAGCATGGGCATTTCCGATCATGATGCCGTCCAGACCTTCTGCAGGCAGTCTCCATTCCTCCGGATCGTTCGAGCGAAACACCGTAATTCCCGACGCTTCTGCCACTCTTGCCGCCAGCTCGCTTTGCTCGACGCCATACCATTTTGCGGATGGGAATTGCTGTTTCATATGCAAAATCGTAGCTCCGCAGCCACAGTCTATTTCCATAATCGAGCAATTCTCGCGTTTGTACTCATGTGATTCTCGCTCGATCACTTTGCTGAAATCCATTCGTATATACGTTGCATCACCAGGGTCAAAGCCCCATTTGGACCTAAAAACAATCGTATTGTTTCTGAAGGTTTGCAAATAAAGCTCCGGCTCCGAGCTAAAGGAGACGCTGCCATGATGATGAATAAACGTATCGCCGCATAACATCAGCTTATATCCCGCCAGCCGCAGCCGCAGGCTATAATCATCATCTTCTAAGTTGCCTATACCGAAGATCTCGTCTAGCGGTCCAACTTTCTCCCATGCCTCTCTCCGCAGCAGAAGGCAATAACCGACCAGCTTCACGCGATCCTCCCATTTCGTTCTGTCAGGAATGGCATGCAGTGCCGAAGCGAATAGCTCCATTTCCTCTAGCGTCGTATATGTGACCGGGATCGTCGTCCAATAGGACGCCGAATTCGTAACAGGGCTGACCGCCCCGATTCGTTCATCGCTGAATAAGCAGCGGGTGAGTCCGTCAAGCCAGCTTGGCGTTACGATCGTATCGTTATTAAGCAGCATTAGCAGATCACCCGTGGCCACAGCCAATCCCTGATTACAGCCCTTAGGGAAACCGGCGTTGCAGCCATTGTCGATCACGATGATGTCGCTTTCGTTTTTTGCCCATTTCACTGTATCATCCGTCGAACCATTATCTACAATAATCAGCTCATAGCTGCCTCGCTGTGTATGCCGCCGAATGCTCTCCACACATTGTTTCGTATACTCAAGCTTATTGTAGGTAACGAGAATAATGCTTGTCATGCACCTATTGGCATCACTCACGCGTATCCCCCTCGAGCAAGCATAAAAGGCTCACACGGTTTTACCCATAAAATATGTAAAAACATCTGCTTAGGTGAGCACTGCGCGGCAACTTTCGATCATGCTGCCTTTTTATATTTTTTGCGTATTCCGACTGTAAGCATAAGCAGCGGCAGCACGATTTGAAATAAAGGGGCAATCTTCAGCGTAATATCGAGCCCGATCCAAATATGGGTGGTATTATTCGGTTCGATAAACGACGCCCCATAAATAATGAGACCAATTGGAAGCACACAATAACGGTATGCTATGCCAGTGATCATATTAAACATGAATACCGATGCCATATATAGCGCAGTCATTTTTACATATAGACCGATAAAAAGCAGCAGTGTTACGAGTACATCAAGCCGTTCCAATATATTAGCCAGACTAATTAACTGCACAACCTCAAGCAGTGGCAGTGCTGAAAGCCCAGATAGCTCTGGCCCCAATACGCATAGCGTAATTGCATTCATTAGAATTAGAAATAGGGATACGCCAACATAAGCCTTGTAAGTGACACGTCCGATCATTTTTTTCTCGCTGACGTGCTTCCAAAAAACGAAAAAAATAACCATTTGCCCAAACGGAAATGATAACAAATCCGGAAAGGCCGCCTTCACGACAGGCCCGATCCCATGTTCCAAAATCGGCAGCAAATGTGTGATTTTCGGCAATCTGGCAATTAACAAGAGCAAAATAATAAAAGTATAGCTAAGCACTGCGATCGGAAACAGCAGCTGCACGACACGGACAAATACTTCAACGCCCTTACTAACGGTATAAGCCGCGGTGCTAATAATAAGCAGCATAACAATCCATTTCGGCGTAAAGGTGAGCAGCGCCGTCATCGTAAGCTCGCCGACATCTCGTACGTTTCGCATCGATTCATAAGCAAACCATAGCGCATGAAGAAGCCCGACAAAGCCGCCGATCCACTTTCCGAAGTGCATAACATAAAGCTCAGCAAGATCCGAATTTGGAGAACGCTTCTGTACTCGTACATACATGACAATAAGCAGCAGACCAGCAATCGCAGCAAGCGTCATCGCCAGCCAAGCATCCTGCTTCGCCTTTATGCCGAGCTCGAACAAAGGGGTGCTGCCGATTAAAAAAACGATGATCAAAATAGAAAGCTGGTTTTTACCAATCTGCTGCATAGGGTCTCCTTTCTGCTTATAAGTCGTCCTTCTCCTGCGCTTTCTTAAACCCGCTTCCGCTCATGCCTGTTGAATTCAAATTCACCTTTACTTTTAGCTTTAATTCGATGTTTGGAAATTCCTCTGACCAGCTAGCAGCCGTTTCTGCCCACTGCTTTGGATATTTATTGCGAATGGTACTTCCAAAACCGATTACATCAGTTTTGTACTTGCTAACAGCGCCCCACCCTTTTTGCATAATAGCAACGATCTCGTCCTCAACCCGTTTTTGTAGCTTCACTATTTGTTTGGGATTCGTGAGATCTCCCTCGCAATTGTACTCCATCAGCGTCCCAGTAGCAGTTACGTTCACATCCATCAGCCATTTGCCGTTTGAAGGTCTGGGAGTCAGATTGGTTCTCGCATGAGTAATGCGAATAGATGAACGTTTCTGCTCGTTCTTATCCGCTGAGCATGCAAATGGAATTGTCGTTTTTTTCACTTGATTTGCGAGCCACATCACGCCTTGGCTTTCTTCATTGTTGATCCAGCCTACCAGCTTGTCACCTGAAATGAGACCCAAATCAAATAATCTGACCTTGGAGGGTGTGTTAGTGTAAGCGAGTTGTCCAGCATTGTCCACACTCTCATTCGTACCAGACACAACTAAGCCTGGTATGCCAGTGGCCTGCGTCGTACCAAGCAAATCCAGCAGTATTTTATGAATGGTCATTTGATGAAAGGTAGAGCTGTTCATTTCTTCATTATTGATCATGCGTTGAATGGCTGCTCCTGGAATTTTCTCAAGCGGGATCAATTGCTCCAGCATTCGGCGCGCGCTCCCCTTCGACAAGAAAACATTCACCGTCTCGCGGGAATCATGATTGCGCAAATAGGTGTCAAGGAGCGGTCCAAGCCCTTTGCGAGCAGCATCCTGACCGATAATGACAATTTGAGTATGTGAGAAGTAGAGACGGCGCGACGTCTCTTGGCTCGCCTTGCTGACCGCGCTTCGAATGCTTTCACCTCTCGTTGAAAAAACGTGGACCGCTGCTGTGCTTGTGCTCGCGCTCTGAGTGGAAATGGCTTGCGGAAGGACGACTTGATAGGACAACACCCATTTCCCATCCTTCCAGTCAAGGCCGGTAGCAGTAATAATCGCAATATCGTTCAGCTCTACGCGGTTCCAACAGCCGGTTGCCAGTATACAAACGAGCATGGCCAGCAGCAGCCTCCATCTTTTCATGGCAGATCCCCCTTTTCGTTACGCCTTATCGGAATGACGCTGTGCCGGCGGTTTTTTTCCGTTCGGCCGCCGCTTTGGATTGCGCAGATTCAAATCTAGAGGCCGAAGCACAATCGCCCACCACGGCAGCCTTATAAACACATCTCGCCAAGGCCCTTGTTTTGTGGGACCTGGTGCCAGCGGAGACATATATGGCACTCCGAAGGAGCGCAGCGATACCAGATGGATCAGCATAAACATCACGGAAATAAAAATGCCGAAAAACCCAAAAATACCCGCCATAATCATAAAGAGAAACCGGATAATGCGAGAGGTAGCTGCCATATTGAATTCCGGCATAACAAAATTTGAAATAGCAGTGAAGGATACGATAATAACCATACCCGCCGATACGATGCCCGCCTGAACAGCCGACTGGCCGAGTACGAGAGCGCCGACGATGGATATGGCAGGTCCAATCGCCCGCGGCATTCGCAATCCTGCTTCTCGCAGCACCTCGAATGTAATCTCCATTAACAATGCTTCAACCAGACCTGGAAACGGAATGCCTTCTCGCTGCGCCGCTAGACTAATAAGCAGCATTGTCGGAAGCATCTCCTGGTGAAAGGTCGTAACTGCGATATACAAGGCAGGCAGAAGAATCGATACGACGTAGGCACCGTAACGAATCATACGCACAAATGATGCAATATCATATCGTTGATAATAATCTTCAGGCGATTGAAAAAATGTAAAAAAAGTAGTCGGAGCCATTAAAGCAATAGGTGAGCCGTCGACCATAACCGCTACTCTTCCCTCAAGCAGCGCTGCTGCAACCGCATCTGGCCTTTCTGTATTTGAAAGTGTTGGAAACAGTGTGAACGTCTCATCTTGAATAAATTCTTCCACGTATCCGCTCTCAAGCACACCATCTATTTCGATTTCCGCCAGTCTGCGGTAAACCTCCTTAATGATCCCTTCATCTGCTACTCCGTGCAAATACATGACAGCCACGTTAGTATGCGTTTGCTGACCAAGCTTGTGCACTTGCACATGAAGGTCAGAGGAACGGATAATGCGCCGGATCAAGCTGATGTTCGTTTGAACATTTTCCACAAAAGCATGCTGTGGACCCCGAATCACTGTCTGAGTCTGGGGAATCGTGACGCTGCGCTGCTCGCCGCCGTTCACATCCGCCGTCAATACCTCCTTGCTGCCGTCCACCATAATTATGCATAATCCATCTGTCATACATTGGAGCGCCTGCTCCAATGTGTTTACGCTCTCCACCGATCCGATTGAAACGACGCAGCTGCGAAGCGCCTCGAGCAGCTTGCCTCCCTTTACATACGTATGCTGCGGCAGCCTCATCGACATTAACGGCTCCATGACACTCTCGTTAATGATCTGCGAGTTCACGATCCCATCCACATAAATAATCGCAATCTCACGTTCTGGAGCCGCATCGCTGCGAAACATTCGGATTACGATATCCGTGCTGTTACCGAAGCAGTCGCGAATGGTTTTGACGTTCGCATGCAGCGACGGACTAAACGGTGTTAGCCTACCTGCGTTTTGTTTGTTCATAACGGCACCCTTCGTTTCCATGTTGCTTCTATTTTGGCGCATTATGGATGTAAATATGTACGGCCTTATTTTCGATTGGTTTTCATGCTGCCCCGGGTATAGGTATACGTTGGCCTGACAGGATCACAAATCAGTCTCAAACCAAACCTTGTCAATAATAACCACAAAAAACCTCTAGTATAAGAACGTGCGTTCTGTATATAATAAGAACAAACGTTCTTGTTATGGAGGAGATGCATCATGACATTGGAAAAATGGTTCAACGCAATCGGTTGTGTCGTTGATGTGATTTATATGAGTAAAAAGGGTAAGTTTACCAAGCGAAGAATTCGGGTCCTATCCGTGAGAGACGGTTACGTCAGAGCCTTTTGTATAGACTCCGGCGCACAACGCGTCTTTCTTGCGGCAAATGTATTAGCAGCAGAGCTGGTGAGCCGAAATGTCTCATAACAAAGTAATTATGCTTGCGGATTGCCAATCGTTTTATGCGTCAGTGGAGAAGGCAGAGCGTCCCGAATATCGCGATTTGCCGGTTGTTGTTGCTGGCGACCCCGAACGCAGGTCGGGTATTATTCTCGCCGCTTGCCCCATCGCCAAGTCATTCGGGGTAACGACTGCTGAACGGATTGGCGACTCGCTTGCAAAATGCCCGAATTTAATTATCATTAAACCGCGAATGCAGCTGTATATCGATACTTCTATGATGATTACGAACATTTATCAGTCTTATACGGACCTCGTCGAGCCTTATTCGATCGATGAGCAGTTTCTCGATGTGACAGGCTCGCTGCATCTGTACGGATCCCCGGATGAACTGGCTCATCATATCCAAACTCGCATTCAGGCAGAGCTTGGGGTGTACACCCGCTTCGGCATTGCGGAAAATAAAATTTTGGCGAAGACGGCCTGCGATAACTATGCAAAGAAAAACAATTCGGGCATTTATACCCTCTCTAAAGATAATCTTCAGGATACGCTTTGGACCTTGCCCGTCTCCAAGATGTTCATGGTTGGCAGTCGAATGACGAGACACTTCCAGTCGATGGGACTGGAGACCATCGGCCAACTAGCGGCAACGCCCCTTGATAAGCTGAAGCTGATGATGCGCCGTAAATTCGGCAAAAATTCCGATATTAACGCGGAGCTGTATTGGAACATTGCAAACGGAATTGACAAAAGTCCCGTTACGCCGGGCACGCATCAGGTTGCTCCTAAGGCCGTTGGGCATATGATGACACTGCCTCGTGACTATGGGAAGCTGGAGGAGATCAAAGTTGTACTGCTCGAGCTGACCGAACTCGTGTGCCAGCGCTGCCGAGGCAAAGGGTATATGGGGCATGTCGTTTCAGTCGGATTAATGGGCGCCGATTATGACCGGCCAACCGGCTTTAGCCGTCAGATGAAAATGGACGATCCGACGAACGTCACCAATCAGGTTTATCGCGCCGCGGTAGAGCTGATGCAGCGGCATTGGGACGGATATCCGGTGAGGAAGGTCGGCGTTAGCCTCTCGCAATTTTCACAGGATGACGAGTATCAGCTTTCACTGTTTGACCCGCATCGCGAGAAGACGATGGCGCTTGAACGGGCGACGGACGCCTTAAAGAGGAAATATGGGGATGCCACTATTTTGAGAGCGGTGTCCATTACGGATGCCGGGCAAGCGCAGCACCGCTCTGAGAAGATTGGAGGACATTACAAATGAGAAAGAAGCTTGAAGGCAACGGACTATGGGAGTCGAGCCGCATGATGCTGCCCGAGCACAAGGTCGCGATCAACGAGCATGAGAAGGCACTCCGGCAGCGAGAACGCGTGGAGCTTGATGAGCAGGAATGGGAACATGTAGCCCGCTCCGTCACGGACTCGCTGCAGCAGCGCCAGTCCATCACGCTCCGTCTGTTTCATCCCTATGAGGAACTGACCGTCATCGGGGTCGTCGACAGGGTCGATCAACTGAAAGGCCGCTTTATGGTGGACGGCGAGTGGTTCTCTATTCGTGATGTTGAGGGGGCTGCTACCTGGGAGTAAGGAGTGCTCCGTTCAAATTAGGCTAATTAAACTTAGCAATCGGCAGAGACTCAGCGAACTCAAGCCATTTAATATCCGCTTCCAGATGCAGAAGACTTCCCTCGCTTGCCACTGCTCAAAGTCAATTGGTTTCGCACAAAGCAGCTTAAAGTAGAACTCATCCTTGAACAGGGAACGCTCGACTGGCTGAAGCAGCCAATCGAGCAGTTCCTGTTTTCCTTTGAGCGTTATTTTGTTAGGCTTCCGGTCTTGCTCCTCGCCCTCAACCGGCTCCGCCAGCATGTCGTGAACCAGCCTGTCAATGGTTGTGTTCATAATGCAGCGCTTCATTTAATGGAATGCGAGAAGCAAGTACCGCAGGCAACCAGGCCGAAAGGAGCGAAACCGACTTCACTTATTACCACGCTGCACCGCAAGTACAGCCAGTTCAATCTTGTTAAGCATAAGCCCATACTCATTCGTAATTTCAAAAGAATGTGGCAATGGCAGCTTTTGAAAATAAGGCGCAATGTCGGAAATGGACTTAAACCAATCCCCAGACTCCGGCACTTCTATGGGCTGATCGTTCCATGCTGTACTAAGCTCTGGGCTGTACAGCAGTTCAGCACCAGGCTTAAGCCGCGCGCCGAGTAGACGCTCCTTATAAACGGGCTTTGGAGGCTGCTGACGTACGCGCGTGAACATATGCGGCGCATAGTCCGCACGCGAGCCTGTATGCTTGACCGCACCGGCGAAACATCTAGCTCCTTCGTAAACTCGCGGAACGCCGAACAACATCGCATATAGACGCTTACCAAATTCAATTCTCTCCTGTATATTTTCAAAACGCTCCAAAATAAGACCAGAGAGCCGCAGCGTAAATGCTCCTTCTCCTTTTCCCCGGCCATTCCCATATGGAAAAATAACACCGTTCAGCTGAAGCAACGATTGCAGTCCAAAAAATAACGTATGCAGTACCTTCTCGCGAAAAAAAGGATGCTGTACAACACGACGCTCGATATAATGCTGCTCGTTTACGATTAACGCTATCGTCAGCGGTACCGCATCGCGATCTCGCCAATACTGCTTCCAGACAGGCGTCATAAATGCCGACACGCCAAAAGCAGGAAGCAGATGGAACAAACTTCTCCCCTCACGCCTGCTCCGTTCATACAATAGCAGCTGTGGGTAAGCATCTTGAAAAATCAAGGCATTCGCCTGCTCCAAAAAACGAAATACCGCTAACCGCTGCTCCGAGTTCAGCAGCCAAGGAAGCCATTCGCCTTGCAAGTCAGTCATATTCCATCCGCCATTACGAGACACCATATGAGCAAGCAGCGCCCAATGAAGCTCTGGTGTACGAAAATACAGAATACGATAAGCTTCCGTTCGCGTCACATTATTGCGATTGGCAGCAGCGGTCTCTGCGCGAATTCGTTCGATAATCGCAAGCTCCTCTTCGTTCCAGCTTGCCAATGCCCCTGAATCCGAAGATTCGAAGTGTTTCGCCCATGCATACTTCAATCTCGCCACGGCAGAAGATGAGAGCTGCAGCGGTATCGCCTCCGAAATCATCGCATCCGAAGCGCTCATTGCCACCCACTTGCCTACCGCATAGTCAAACGCAGCGCTAGGAAGCGCGAGCAGCTGCCCCAGCCAGTAACCGAAAGAACGGCGGTATGTCCGTTCATCATTCTTTTTGTCCATTGTCAGTGCTCCTCATATCGCGTCGTTGACTATACAGAACTTGCCGCCTTCTTTACCCTCTATAGTATCCAGTATCATCCACTGAGCAGTTCGTCATACCGTGTATGCAACATATGCGATTCCGTTACACACGATGTATAATAAAAGCAATAGGAAAGGAGATGACAGCCATGTGCGGAAGGTATACGCTCACCGTTACATTGGAAGAGCTGATGGTTAGGTATATGATCGAAGAAACGATGGTACCGTTTCACCGTCCGAAATATAACATAGCTCCGAGCCAGCAGGTGCTGACGATCATAAATGATGGGCAAAACAATCGGCTAGGAGAGCTGAAATGGGGACTTGTGCCGCCTTGGGCAGACGATCCGAAGATCGGTTTCCAGATGCTGAATGCACGATCAGAGACGGCAGCGAGCAAACCTGCCTTCATGGCCCCGCTGCAGCGCAAGCGTTGTCTCATCCCCGCCGATGGTTTCTATGAATGGAAGAAGACGGGACAAAGCAAGCAGCCGATGCGATTCGTACTTAAGAGCCGCGGCTTATTCAGTATGGCCGGTCTGTACGAGACATGGATATCTCCTGAAGGAATCAAAATAAATAGCTGTACAATACTAACAACAACGCCAAATGAGCTCGTTGCTGAGGTTCATGATCGCATGCCAGTCATTTTGCGACCTGAGGCTGAGCAGCTGTGGCTGAACCGCGCGGTGACGGACGTTAAGTCGATCACTCCGCTCCTTAAGCCATACTCCTCACTTGAACTCGAAGCATATCCCGTCTCCCTTGCAGTCGGAAGTGTCCGCAACGACGAGCCCTTTTTAATCGAACCCATTAAAGTAGACGAGCAGCTGGAGCTGTGGTAACAAACATCCAAGCAGAACGATGCTCCAGCTGCTGCAAAAAAAAAAAAATCGCTGACCTAAGCGGTCAGCGAAACATTCCCCACAGTTTCAACAAATGAAACGTGTTGTTCGGGTCAATTTTTTGCCCCATAACGAAAGCAACAATCTGGTCTTCCTGTGTATCTGTAAGCTGCTCCTGCAATATAACAGCCGCTGCCTTCACAAGCCTTCTAACCTTTGGCCGATCCTGCAAATCGTATTTGGTCACATTTCCAAGCAGCTCTCTAATCCGTTCCTTCACAGCAGGGTTTTTCATTTTGTATTTAACACGCTCGACCAGCTGAGGCTTAATACCATAGTTTTGGTAACTCACTTCGTTGACACCTCCATCAGGCAATCCAGTCACATCGTTAAACTATATGCCGAAAGGAGGTGAATATTGCCTAGTCCAGCTGTTCCCCTTGAAAAAATTGATCCTGCTGCAGAAGACTGCGCAATCTAACAAACGACTCATTCGTCCAAAAATCATCTCGTCCCGTTAATTCCGCAGCATCGTCCCTTGCAAGCTCGAGCAGCTCATAATCAGCTACCATGTCAGCCAATCGAAACTCCGGCAAACCGCTTTGCTTCGTGCCAAAAAAATCGCCCGGTCCACGAATTTCAAGATCGCGCTTTGATACTTCGAATCCGTCATCTGTATCCGTCATTACCTTCATTCGCTCGCGTCCCGTTTCTGATTTCGGGTCGGCTACCAAGATACAATGCGATTGATGCTCTCCCCGCCCTACTCGACCTCGCAGCTGATGCAGCTGGGACAATCCGAATCGCTCCGAATCCATAATAATCATAAGTGTTGCATTGGGAACGTCGACGCCAACCTCAACGACCGTCGTCGCGACGAGCACTTGCGTTTCATTTGCGCCAAAAGCACCCATTACGCTTTCCTTCTCCGAAGCAGAAAGACGGCCGTGCAGCAAGCCTACCCGCAAATCAGGAAACGACTGCTGCGTTTGCACGTACAGATCAATTGCATTTTGCACATCGAGCTTCTCCGACTCCTCGATCAGTGGACAAATAATATAGGCTTGCCGCCCTTTGCTTACTTCTTTTCGAATAAAACCGAGCACACGCTCCATCATGCTGTGCTTAACCCAATAAGTCTTAATCGGCTTGCGCCCATGTGGACGCTCACGAATCGTCGACACATCCATATCCCCAAATGCCGTAATCGCCATCGTTCTTGGAATTGGAGTGGCTGTCATCGTGAGCACATCAGGGTTCATTCCTTTGCGACGTAGAACACTCCGCTGATTGACACCAAAACGATGCTGTTCATCAACAACAACGAGCCCAAGGCTTCGAAAAAAAACATCGTCCTGAATAAGCGCATGTGTTCCAACGACGACATCAATGATGCCCATTTGAAGTCCCGCGAGCACATCCCTGCGTTTACGCTCGGTAAGACTTCCTGTCAGAAGAGCTACCTCGATCCCGAGCTCTGAGAACATTTTTGTAAGCGAGCGCATGTGTTGATCAGCCAGTATTTCTGTCGGCACCATCAATGCCCCTTGATGACCTGATTTCACAGCAACATACAGCGCAATAGCCGCCACAACTGTTTTTCCAGAACCGACGTCACCTTGAAGCAACCGATTCATGCATGACGGTCTTCTCATATCGACACATATCTCATTGACGACTTTCTTTTGAGCATCGGTTAACTCAAATGGAAGTGTCGCAGCAAATTGGCGAATCGTCTCGCTCTCGATCCGATGTGCGATGCCATCATTACGCTTGCGATTAAGTGCTCGATACGCTTGAAGCTTTAACTGAAACAGAAACAGCTCCTCATACACCAGCCGTTTGCGAGCTAACAGTCCTTCCTTCGTATCATCCGGCAAATGGATACGCTGTACCGCGTCGCGTCTAGGCATCAAATGATGCTGCTCCACGAGCTCAAACGGCAATATTTCTTCAATCATCGTCCCATATTGCGTCAACGCTTGACGTACCGTCTTCCGCATCCAAGGCTGCGTGATGCTTCCACCTACTGAATAAACCGGCTGCAGCGTTCCCGATTTAGCCGGTCCGCCGCTGCCAGGAAATTCCGAGTCCGACACCGTCATTTGCAGGCGCTGCTGCTCCCATTTGCCCGTAAGCATAATCTCACGGCCAATGACAAGCTGATCCTGGAGAAAATGACGATTGAACCATACTGCCGTCACCAGCCACTGCCCAACCTCAACCTTACATGTCAATCTTGATTTGCTTTTACCGTAACGCTGCAGCATGGGGATGCCGCGAACATGCCCCAGCACCGTCACCTTCTCGCCTTCCTTCACATCGGTTAGCTCACGAATGCGATAATCTTCATAACGAAAGGGAAAATAATCAAGTATATCCGCAACTGTCCTCACGCCAAAGGCGTGAAGCTCCAATTCCTTGGGAGCACTCACGCCTTTGATTTGCCTGACAGAAATTTGATCAAGTGTCATTTTACGATCACATCCTGTACATAAACACGGCCGATGTGCCAGGTCCCGTATGCGTGCCGATAACAGCACCTACCGTCGTCCAGTTGGTTTCTTGTACATTGAACTGGGCTTTCAATAGCTCACACAAAGCCTCAGCTGTGTCTTTACTGAAAGAGTAGGCCATAGTCATACCGACCGGCTCATCGCCATAAGTTTGTTTCAATAGTTCAATGATTCGAGCCATCGCCTTCTTAGAGCCGCGCACTTTATCTACAGCTAGCACAACCCCATCCTTATCCAATGACAAGATAGGCTTTATATTAAGTATCGAGCCGATTAGCGCAGATGCTTTGCCAATTCGTCCGCCCTTCTGCAAATATTCCAACGTATCCACAAGAAAATATAAATTCGTACCGCGCTCAAGCCGCTCTATCTCTTCAATAATCCGTTCTTTCGATTCACCTGCTTGTGCCATTTCCGCAGCTCTTACGACACGCAGGCCAAACCCGTATGAAGCAGATTTAGAATCCATTATCGTAATATCCGCTTCTTGCTCAAGCATGGAATGAGCAATGACAGCCGATTGATACGTACCGCTGAGCGCCGCTGACAAATGAATAGAAATAATAGGCGAATCAGCGTCCTCCGAAATCAAACGCTCATATACATCAGAGAACTCATTCGGTGATGGCTGCGAAGTTGTGGGAAGAACAGAAGATTGCTCAAGCTTCTCATAGAATTGTTCGGACGTAATCGTCACGGCATCTAGAAACGTCTCCTCGCCAAACAGCACCTTAAGGGGAACTACCGATATTCCCAAACGCTCTTTGACTTCTTCCGGAATATCAGATGTGCTATCCGTTACTATTCGGACCTTTCCCATGGTCATTTCCTCCCAATGTTAGAACGATTACATTTACTCCAAAGCAAAAACATAAGGATAAAGCGGTTGTCCGCCTTTTTGCACTTCAAGCTCCAGATCAGGATACTGCTCCCCAATCCATTCGCATAACGACGCAGTCTCAGTCGCTTCCGCTTCCTCACCGGATAAAATCGTTAGCAAATCTCCGCCTGAGTCAAGCATGTTCGCAATGAGCGATTCGCAAGCTTCCAGCAAGTTTGCTTTGGATACTACAATCGTTTTTTCTTTAATGCCAATGTAATCACCCTCACGGATATCTACACCTTCAATCGTCGTATCACGCACAGCTTTCGTTACCTGTCCAGAGAGAACTTGTTCGGCAGCGTTTTTCATCCATGCGCTATTGCGCTCAGCCGTTTCGTCTTCTTTAAAAGCGAGTACCGCTGCTAATCCTTGTGGTACTGTGCGAGTTGGGATGATTGTAACGTTCCGCTCGCTAAGCTCAGCAGCTTGTTCAGCAGCCAAAATAATATTTCCGTTATTCGGTAAAATATATATATGCTCCGCAGACAAAGCCTCAATCGCCTTCACAAAATCCTCTGTGCTCGGATTCATCGTTTGGCCGCCAGACAACACCGTATCTACTTCATTTTCCAAGAAAATGTCTGTAATACCCTCGCCTAATGCAACTGCAATAATCCCAAACGGTGCCCATTCAAATACTTGTCCTGGCGGAACGCCTTGCACGGCCTGCCCTGCGAGCAGCTCTGCTGCGGAATAGTCAGCGAGGGCCGATTCTTCTTCCTCATGCGCAAGCAAATCACGATGCTGTTCTCGCATATTGAGAATATGGATATCGGTTAGTTCTCCGTAAGGAAGCGATAGGTTAAGCACGTCTCCCGGTTTGCGAGAGTGTACATGTACTTTAATAATATCGTCTTCAGTTATGACCAATATGGAGTCTCCATCTTTCCCAAGGGCACGTTTGTAAGCGGATTCATCGAAAAACGCTCCCGCTTGTCCGCGCAGCTTGCGATTGATAAAAAATTCCATATCGTATAAAAATTCTATTGCTTCCGTCGCTAAACGTGCTTGAGCTGAGATCGGCTCTTGCCTGCGAACAGGAGGCGCAAGGATAGGAACAGCCACTTCTTCGGGTGGAGCCGCCTCTGACGGCATCGAATAAGTGTCATGTTGGCCGTCAATTTCTGCTAGGCTGCGCACAAAACCCTCGTAAATAAACACGAGACCTTGTCCGCCAGAATCAACGACACCAACCTGCTTTAGTACAGGCAATAAATCAGGCGTACGCTGCAAAGCTTCATATGCCTTCTGATGCACCTCGTGCATCAACTCAGCCACGTCATTCGTTCTACGGGCAAATTGAACGGCATGCTTCGCAGCTTCCTTGGCAACGGTAAGAATCGTTCCTTCTACAGGTTTTACGACAGCTTTATAAGCGAGGTCAACACCGTATTGCAAAGCAGCGGCTATTTGCACCGTTCCCGCTTCTTCAAGACCGGCAAGCGACCTGGAGAAACCTCTGAACAGCTGTGACAAAATAACGCCGGAGTTACCCCGCGCTCCCATCAGCAGCCCCTTCGATAAGGCTTCTGTCGTTTTCCCAATGCTGCTTGACGGCTTGCTGCGCAGCTCGCGAACACCAGAGGACATCGTTAAGTTCATGTTTGTTCCCGTGTCGCCATCCGGCACTGGAAATACATTTAAAGCATTAACGTGCTCTGCGTTTCGCTGTAAATAATCCGCGCCGAGCAGTGCCATTGCGGTAAAATCAGATCCGTTTATAAAGCGCTTACTCAACGAAATTTCCCTCCCTGTTACTTAAGTACCCTGACATCCTGCACAATTATATGGACTTCTTCCACTTGTAGACCGATTACGTCGTTCAGCACATATTTTACCTTAGACTGGATATTATGCGCTACCTCGGAAATTTTTGTTCCATAGCTTACGATGATGTAGAGATCAATATGCAATTCTTCATTTACTCGTCTAACTTCAACGCCACGAGTCAAATTATCTCGCCCGAGCAACTCGGCAATTCCGTCCTTCAGCTGTTTGCGTGAAGCCATTCCGACAAGTCCATAACAATCCATGGCCGCAGAGCCCGCAATAATGGCTATGCAATGGTCTGAGACATGTATGGAACCTAATTCTGTGCTTAGCTGCAGTGACATGGAAATACACTCCCTTACTGTATGTATTATGGACTAAGTATTATTGTACTATAAACAGCTCCTTTATAGAAGTCCGTTCAATAAATCCAGTTATTCTGCATGGTTGCTAGCTTTAAAAGCGATAAAGAACATCCTTGTCCGTATATTTAGGTTGAACAGAACCAATGTTTGTGATACGATATTCAAGTGTGTTTAAATGTTATTTCGCTTACGAATGAAATTTTCCTCACGCATAACGAAGCCATAGTTAATGGAATCCGTTTTGTTCAAGCAAGATTTAAAGGAGGTGTAGTCATGTCCCGCAAATGTTTTCTTACAGGTAAAGCACCTGGTAAAGGTAACAACGTTTCCCACGCAAACAACAAAACTCGTCGTTCTTGGGGCGTAAACGTGCAAAAGGTTCGCATTTTGGTTGATGGTAAACCGAAACGTGTTTATGTTAGCACACGCGCACTGAAAGCTGGTAAAGTTACACGCGTATAATGATGGCCTTGGCCATAGACAAAAGCACCTGAGCGCTCAGGTGCTTTTTTTTTTTTGCTTTTCTACGATCACGGCCGAAGGGTGTCCTGCAGCAACTTGACCTAATTTTTTTGGAAGGTATTCAAAATCGCCTTTACGAACCCGCCCAAAAATTTAGGCAGTTTGATTGTATAAAATTTCATGCCTCATCCCTCCTCAGACACGCTCATCGAATTTATCCGTGACAACATTGCTACGCTCATGTAAACATCCTATGCGTCGTCAGTTTGTCCTATTCCATAGTGAGTCTGAGGGGAAAGCCTATTATGCGCCCGTTATTGGCATCGGATTATCCCTAATATAAATAATAGCCGCTCCAATGACTGCAATTAATAAATAAAAAACAATCGACAGCGCGAAAAATGCAATTCGCATTCCGAGCTTTTCAAATCTCCGGAAAAACCGTATGCCTATGTACAACGCCAACAATGAGAACAGATACCGATAGATATCCGAAATCATCGAGAATAGCGCAAGCATGAGTCCTGCAAGAAAAGTATACAGCAAAAGCCAGAAAGTCGTTTTCAACCGTTCACTCATCGCAGTACCTCCTAACGCAATACCGCGATTGCCGCGGCTCGGTCTAACTCTGAGAACACGGCATTTCCTGCCACAAGCACATTAGCACCAGCCTCACGAATGACCGCTGCCGTAGTCTGATTGACGCCACCATCAACCTGTACATGTACATCATCTAGTCCCTGTTCCTCCAGCATCGCACGAAGCTGACGCAGTTTCACAAGCGAATAAGGAATGAACTTCTGACCTCCAAATCCAGGATTGACCGTCATGATGAGCACGAGATCAAGATCATGCAAAATAGGCTCCAACAAAGAGACGGGAGTTGCCGGATTAATCGCTACGCCGACAGGAAGCCCTTTTTCTCTTATGTAATGAACGGTTCTATGCAAATGCACGCAAGCTTCGGCATGAATAGTAATGCGGTCCGCTCCTGCAGCAATATAGTCCTCAATTGAAAGTTCCGGACGCTCGATCATTAAATGCACATCAAAAGGAAGCTTCGTCACGGGACGGATAGCAGAAATAACTGGCGGTCCAAAAGTTAGATTCGGGACAAAATGCCCGTCCATTACATCAATGTGAATCCAATCTGCTCCTGCTGCTTCGACAGCTTGAACTTCTTCTCCTAGCCTTGCAAAGTTGGCCGATAATATGGATGGGGCAATAATCGTCATCGTTGTTAGTACCTCCGTTTTTTCTCTCTCATCTCCGTCAAAAACAGCAAGTAGTGGTCATGCCTACTTTTCTCTATTTCCCCGCGCTCAACCGCAGCAAGCACGGCGCAGCCGGGTTCGCTTACATGTGTGCAGCCACGGAATTTACAATCGGGAGAAAGCTCGCGCATTTCTACAAAACAATAGCCTAAATCTTCTATTCCGAGCTCCTGAAAGTCCAGCTGGCTAAACCCCGGTGTATCAGCGACTAAGCCGCCTCCAATTTCAATAAGCTCCACATGCCTCGTTGTATGCTTGCCGCGTCCAAGACGGTTGCTGATTTCATTCGTCTCCAGCTTAAGACCAGGAACAATCGCATTAAGCAGCGATGACTTGCCTACTCCTGATTGTCCAGCGAATACGGCCATATGGCCTTTCAACTTTTCTTGAAATGGAGCAATACCTTCTCCAAGGCGAGAGCTTGTCCCGAACACTTCATACCCAAGAGATCTATATATACGATTAACGGAGGCGGCAGAAGCTTGCGCCTCCTCCGTTTCCAAACCTTCATTCTCTAAATCCTGTTTGCTTAAACATAATACCGCTGGTATGCCTGCATGCTCGATATGCACAAGGAACTTATCCAGCAATTGCAAGTTCAGTGCAGGCTCCGTAACCGAAAACACAAGAATCGCAAGATCGATATTAGCAACTGGCGGGCGAATCAGCTCAGAAGAACGAGGCAGCAGCTCCTCAACGGTTCCTTCACCGTTCTCCGTCAAGCTATACATCACGACATCGCCTACAAGCGGCGTTAAGCCCTTATTCTTAAAGACGCCTCTAGCGCGACATTGGACCGTAACTGAGTCCGATGCCGCATTCTCCGCGCGTACGTAGTAGTAACCACTGAGCGCTTTTACTATCGTGCCTTTGAGATGACCCTCTTTGCTATTATGGCTGTTGCTGCTCTTGCTGCTGCTCTTCTTGGATTGGCTCATCATTGTTTTGGGTTACCTCCGTTTGTGTCGGCACTTCTGTTTCCTTCACTTCATTACCCGGAATAGTCAAATCGGATGTATTCGTACCATTGACTATTTCATTGTACGTAATCGTTTTGATGTCAATAAACTGATTATCTCGGAAGACTGTAACTCTGGCTTCCGTATCTGGTGCGACAAGAACGGTTACTGTGAAGGTTTGCATATCTTTAATTTTACGTTTTTCCGATACAATATTTTCACCGCGTGCATCGGAGTATTCAATTCGAACCTCACTTGTTTTACCTGCTTCCGCCGGTGAAATCGTAATGTTAAATTTATGCTCTTTCGCATCGGCCGGAGGTCCTGAGCTGACAAGAAGAGAAAGTTTATCCCCTTTGGATACTTTATCATTAGGTTTGAGTGGATCTTGGCTAATAACAACATCCTTCTCATGTAAATAGCTCGGCTCATATAAAACATCAGTTAGTGTGAGCCCGTACGCTTTGATCAGATCCTTAGCTACATCAAGCGGCTTGTTAACTAAGTCCGGCATCGGAACGGTCTCGCGGCCTTTGCTGACCACGAATTTGAATTCTACCGATTCAGGATTGTATTGTTCACCCGGCATTGGCGATTGCTGAATGATCGTATCTGGAGCTTCCTCACTGAAAACAGGATCATCGACTACAATTTGATCCTCTGTTATACCTAGTGCACCAAGCTCATCAATAGCGGTCTGCAGCGATTTTCCAACATAATTGCCAATATCCTCGAGCTCAGGCCCATCACTCACCGTTAACTGAATAAGGGAGCCTTCCTTTACTCGCATATTCATCTTCGACTGACTTAAAACCTGATCCTTCGGTATTTCCTTGTTATGCTCGCGAAGGATTGGATCTTCTATCATAAGCCCCGCGGCCTCAATCATTTGACGCGCTTCAATTTCGGTTTTGCCTACGACAGAAGGCACGTTTACTTCCGCAACGTCAAGCACCCCAAGAAGTTTGATGAAGCCAAATATAATAAGCCCCAGTATGAGCAGTGTAACACCTACGACAGTAAGTGGTTTTTTCCAGCTCTTGGACTTTGGCTGCAATTCAACTTCTTTTTGCTGCTCATCATTTGCCGAGTTGACAGGCCTCGCGATCTCTTGTGTTTCTGTTGGCCGTATATCGCCACGAATAGCAGGCATAACGCGAGTCTCTTCCAAATCATTAACGTGTGCGAACGTGATTTTCGGTTCCTTCAACCGATCGGGACGAAGGCAGGTATCCAAATCAAGCAGCATTTCATGCGCTGAGTTATAACGTTCGCTAGGATTTTTGCGCATCGCTTTGAGAATGACATTCTCAACGCTTTGCGGAATATGCGGATTAACGATTCGCGGCTCCTCGAAATTTTCCTGCAAATGCTTTAAGGCTACGCTAATTGGGCTCTCCCCAAGAAACGGCAGCTTTGCTGTCAGCATTTGATACAGCACGATCCCAAGCGAATATAAGTCCGACTTTTCTCCGGTATTGATTCCTTTGGCATGCTCAGGGGAAAAATAGTGAACCGATCCGATAACCGAGCCTGTCTGCGTAATAGTGGATGAAGTGACCGCTCTTGCGATACCGAAGTCCGTAACCTTTACGCGTCCATTTTTGCCAATTAGTATATTATGTGGCTTAATATCACGATGAATAATATGATTCTGATGCGCGTGATCGAGCGCGTCTGCAATTTGCATGGCAATGCGCACCGCTTCATCTGGCTGCAACGGCGCACGTTCTTGTATGATTTCGTTCAAATTGTGGCCTTCAATATATTCCATAACGATATAGTGCGTATCTTCTTCTTGTCCTACATCATAAATGCTGACGACATTCGGATGAGATAGCGCAGCTGCTGACTGTGCTTCACGACGGAATCGGCGAATAAATTCTTCGTCATGCACAAATTGCTGCCGCAGCACCTTCACTGCGACCTTTCTATTTAGCAGCACATCATGCGCTTTATATACAAGCGCCATCCCGCCGCCGCCTATGCGAGTCAATATCTCATAACGTCCGCCTAAATCCTGTCCAATCATCCTTGTCACCCCTCTCGATTCGTGCCAGCTGCTTCTTGGAGAAGTACGACAGTTATATTGTCGTCCCCGCCTGCTTGCAGCGCAAGCGAAATGAGATGATCAGCTTTTGCATCCAGCTCAAGTTGATCAGTCGTGACCGTTTGCAGCATTTCCTGATCGCTCACCATATTTGATAATCCATCGCTGCACAGCAACAGCACGTCCTGTGCGGACCATTCTACCGCTTGAACATCGATTTCAACTTGAGAATCCGTACCTACTGCACGAGTCAGTACGTTGCGCCTTGGGTGGTGAGCAGCCTCCTCTGCGCTAAGCTGTCCCGATTTGACCAATTCATTAACAAGTGTGTGATCAGTCGTTATTTGTGTAATGACGCCCTCGGTAATCTTGTAAGCGCGACTGTCTCCCACATGGCCAATAATAGCGTTGTCCTGTTTCACTAAAGCGGCTACTATCGTAGTACCCATGTTCCGATACTGCTCGTTCTGGGAAGCAAGCTCAAAAACAGCGTCATTCGCCTGCGATATCGCTTGTCGAATGAGCATTTTTCCTTCTTGCAGAGATAAGTCCGCTTTAGCGGCGCTTTTCTCAAGCATGCTTCGGAACGCATCAACTGCCCTCTGGCTTGCAACATCCCCAGCCTGATGGCCGCCCATGCCATCGGCTACGATGGCAAGCGTTACCCCATTATTCAGTTGACTTACCCATGATTGGTCTTCATTGACATGACGAACCCGTCCAATATCACTGCGGTTTGCCGTTAACAATCAATCATCACCTCGCTTGAGACTCCATATGTTTCGCTCTTAATTGGCCGCATGCAGCTGCAATGTCATGCCCTTGTTCCCTACGGATCGTAACGCTCACTTTATTTTTCTCGAGTACACGTTGGAATTCAAAAATGTCTTCACGCGGTGTTCTAACATAATTTCGTTCAGGTACATGGTTTACAGGAATCAAGTTTACGTGGCACAACATTCCTTGCAGCACGTCCGCCAGCTCTTGCGCATGTTCAGCTTGATCATTAACTCCACCGATCAAAGCGTACTCAAACGTAATTCTACGGCCAGTCTTCGCAATATAGTTATGACAAGCAGCCATTACGTCAGCAAAAGGAAAACGACGGTTTACCGGCATTAGCTTCGAGCGAAGCGTATCATTTGGCGCATGGATCGATAACGCCAAGTTGATTTGTGTATTCTCCTCGGCAAACTTGTACATGCTTGGCACGATGCCACTGGTAGAAACTGTAATGTGTCGTTGCCCGATGTTAAGACCCTTCTCGTGGATCATGATACGCAAAAAAGCCATCGTTGCATCGTAGTTCTCAAACGGCTCGCCTGATCCCATTATAACGATGCTGGAAACACGTTCTCCAGTAGCATCAAGCATCATCTGCGCTGTCACGACCTGCGCTACGATCTCGCCCGCAGTCAAGTTGCGTTTCAAGCCGCCGAGCGTCGAAGCACAAAACGTACAGCCAATTCGGCAGCCGACCTGTGTCGTTACACAAATACTGTTGCCGTAGTTATGGCGCATAATAACGGTCTCAATCGCATGAGCGTCATGAAGACCAAACAGAAATTTAACAGTTCCATCCTTCGATTCGAACTTTGTAATCTCGCTAAGGGTAATAATCTGGAAGTTCTCCTCCAGCTTATCGCGAAGCGGCTTCGATAGGTTGGACATATCTTCAAAGCTCTTTACCCGCTTCACATATAGCCAATCAAACAGCTGACCGCCGCGAAATGCCGGCTCACCATTATCTGTCATCCATTGTTGAAGCTGTTCGAGCGTGTAGTCATATATGCATGGTTTCATTTCATCACACCTGTACCTTTATAGTAGGCGGCTCAAACAAGCTGAACGCCGCCATCGATTTATTTTACCACAAACGCCCATGTTCAGCCATAAGCTGCGATTATGGACGCTTTATCATCCTTGCTATGAAAAATCCGTCACTGTCAAAATGCTGTGGAAGCAGCTGAGCTTGACCATCAAAATGCTCATCAATAGCGCCAGCTTTCATCAACTGATCAACAATAACCTCTGGCCAATTGCGATCCAATTCAAATTCAGGATGCTCCTGCAAGAACCGTGCTACTTGCTGCTCATTCTCTTCCTTCTCTATCGTGCAAGTGCTGTATACAAGTACACCGCCGGGGCGGACTAAATCACATACAGAATTCAATAAACGCTGTTGAATGGCAGCGATATCCGATACATCACCTGCGGTTTTGGTCCATTTGATTTCCGGTTTGCGTCTAATGACGCCGAATCCAGAGCATGGAGCGTCAAGCAAAACGGCATCCATCGAATGTGGTTTGAAGCGCTCGCCTAGTTTGAGAGCATCCTCGGTAATCGCTTCAACATTGCGCAGCTTCAAACGCTCAGTCTGTGTCACGATTAAGTCGCGTTTATGCGCATGCAAATCGTTCGCCCATACCTTGCCCTTGCCGCCCATCAACTCTGCCAAATGCGCGCTCTTTCCTCCAGGTGCCGCGCAGCAATCCAACACCTGCATGCCGGCTTTTGGCGCTACGACTTCAGCTACCAACATGGAGCTTTCATCTTGTACCGACCATATACCCTCGCGGAATCCGTCCGTATCCGCCAGATTGCCCCCGCGATTAATTGTAATACCAGCAGGCGCAATGACAGAAGGCTCGGCCTCATATCCAGCTGCTTTTAGAAGCTCGATCGCTGCATCGCGATTGCCTCTTAACGTATTTGCACGAACGCTTGTATGCGGATGCTCATTACCTGCTGCGCAGATAGCCTCTGCTTGCTCAGTTCCGTATGCCGCTACCCAGCGGCTTACGAGCCATTCAGGATAAGAGTGACGCAGCGAGATTTGCACGATTGGATCTTTATGTTTAATTTCAGATGGCTGCAGCTCAGCTCTGCCGCGGTCAATACTCCGAAGCACGCCATTAACCATGCCTGAAATACCAGAATGGCCGCGTTTCTTAGCAATTGTAACTGCTTCATTCACAGCAGCGTGTGCCGGAATGCGATCTAAGTACAATAGCTGATAAGCACTCATTCGAAGCAGCTGATGTACCCAAGGCTCAAGCTTATGTAGCCCTTTGGAAACAAAACGGCTAAGCCAGTAATCAAGCGTCACTTGCCGCTGAATCGTACCGTAAACGAGTTCGGTAACAAGACCAGCGTCCGCTCGCTGCAAACCTGCGTCCTGCAATGTCCGATTAAGCTGCAAATTGCTGTATGCGCCGGTTTGTGCGACTTTTACTAATGTATCCATCGCCAGTTCACGCGGAGATTTCACTTTACGAGGTCCTGGCTGCTGCTGGCCATTTTGAACAGGTTGCCCGCCGGCAGAAGGTCGTTTATGTCCCGATTTTGCTTTGGGCTTCCCCTTTGCACGATTGTTGATATTGCGATTAGGGCTTGGCTTTTGTGTACTTTCCGTCATGCTGCTCCACCATCCCCTAGTCGTGTGCCCGCTTCAAGACGCGCACCCTTAAGCCACTCTACAGCGGTCATCGTTCTTTTTCCGGCAGGTTGGATTTCTTTCAACACTAACACGCCTTGGCCCGTTTGAACATGAATGCCGCTGCTGTCTGCTGTAATTACTGTCCCTGGCTCAACAGCAGACTTAACAGCCGCAGCTGCTGAAGGAACTTCGCAATTCCATACTTTGAACACTTCACCGTTTAAGTAGGTAAAGGCTCCAGCCATTGGAGACAAACCTCGCACCTGATTAAAGATGGCACGCGCAGGTCTTGTCCAATCGATTCGCTCATCCTCGCGGGTCAAATTCGGTGCGTAGGTTGCTTGCTCATGCTGCTGCGGCTCGGCTTTCACTTCTCCAGCAACGATAGCCGGTAGCGTCTTGCCAAGCAGATCAGCACCCGCGATACTCAGCTTATCGAACATCGTCCCCGATGTATCCTCATCGGTTATCGGAAGCTCTACCACGCTAATCATATCGCCTGTGTCCAATCCTTCTGCCATATACATGATTGTCACGCCAGTTGAACTCTCACCATTTATGATAGAACGTTGAATAGGAGCACCACCGCGATATTTCGGCAGCAAAGAGCCATGCACGTTGATACAGCCAAAACGCGGAATTTCTAGCAGCGCCTTCGGCAGTATTTGGCCGTAAGCAGCCGTTACAATAAGATCCGGCTTCATCTCGGCAACCATTGCAACCGCTTCTGCACTGCGCATTCGCTCTGGCTGCAGAACTGGCAGACCAAGCGACAACGCCGCTTCCTTTACAGGCGGCGGCGTCAGCGTTTTTTTGCGGCCCTTCGGCCGATCAGGCTGTGTTACAACAGCAACAACGTTATACTGCTGCTCAAGGAGCAGCTTCAAAGAGGGAACGGCAAAATCCGGCGTTCCCATAAATACGATACGCATGAAGCTATTCGCCGCCTTTTCTAGCTCTTTCCGAAATGTCGTAGATACTCTCCGCCAAATCGGTAAACAAAATTCCGTTCAAATGATCGACTTCATGCTGGAACGCGCGCGCGAAGTATCCTGATGCTTGGACTGTAAACGTCTGTCCGCTGCTATCTTGTCCTGTAACCACGATGCGGTCAGCACGAAGCACGTCGCCATTAAGGTTTGGTATGCTCAAGCAGCCCTCAGGACCAAGCTGCTCACCCTCTTGCTCCACGATGACGGGATTAACCATTTCGACCAAACCATTCTCATCGCCTACATCCACAACGATAACCCGTTTGGAAATACCGATTTGAGGTGCTGCAAGTCCCACACCCTCTGCATCGTACATCGTCTCAGCCATATCCTTTAACAACTTTTTCAAGTTTGCATTAAACTTCGTTACTTCCTTAGCCACTTCCCGCAATACCGGATCTGGCTCTTTTACAATTATACGGATACTCATAGTATTCCCTTCCTTTACGTTCATTAAAATAGTAATAGCTATTTATAATATAACTTGTGGATCTACGTCAATACTGAATTGCACCTGACGCTGAGGCGGACCGTCCGTAAACGGGATGAGCGCCTTACGTACAAGAGCTGAAGCATCGATACTCCCACGATATTTTATCACACATTGAAAACGGTAGCGATCTTTCATTCTCGAAATCGGCGATGCTACGGGTCCAAGCACCTCCAGTGCTCTACCAAATCCACTGCTTAGAGAAATAAGGACGCCTTCATTCTCTGCTAATTCTCGCAGATCTGCAGCAAACCGTTCGCTAATGGAAGATAACAATGGTAGCTGTTCATGAGACATCGTAACGAGAATCAGCCTGCAATAAGGCGGATACCCCATTGCGCTGCGATGACGCAGCTCTTCACTCACAAAAGCAGTGTAATCATGCTGCTGAGCCGTTACTACAGCATAATGCTCAGGTGCATAGGTTTGAATGACGACCTCGCCTGGCAAATGATGCCTCCCTGCGCGGCCGGCAACCTGAGTGAGCAATTGAAACGTTCGTTCAGCTGCGCGAAAATCTGGCAAATTAAGCGATGTATCGGCAGCGATGACTCCAACTAGAGTAACGTAAGGAAAATCAAGACCTTTCGCCACCATCTGCGTGCCGAGCAGCACATCCGCTTTTCGCTCTCCAAACTGCTTCAAAAGCTTCTCATGCGAATTTTTTTCTGTGGTCGTATCCACATCCATTCGAATAACACGAATGCCCGGGAACAACTTAGATAGTTCTTCCTCAACCCGCTGCGTTCCTGTTCCAAAATAACGAATATGCTCGCTTTGGCAGGATGGACATGTTGTTGGCGCTTGCTCAGCATGCCCGCAATAATGGCAGCGCAGCGCCCGTGATTTCTGATGATAGGTCAGCGAAATATCACAGTGGGGACAAGCTGCAGTATAGCCGCAGGAGCGGCACATCACAAACGTTGAGTACCCCCGTCTATTAAGCAGCAGAACGGACTGCTCACCGCGCTCGAGCCGCTCAGCAAGCGAGCTGTGCAGCAGACGACTGAACATCGAGCGATTGCCTTCCTTCAGCTCTTCACGCATATCGATAACGGCAACCGGCGGAAGCGGTCTGTCGCCTACACGGCTCGGCATCGGCAGCAATGCCGGTTCACGCCCTTCATCACGAGCTGTTAGCGGCCTGCTCGCAGCAGCAAAGGATTCCAAGGAAGGCGTTGCTGAACCAAGCACAACTGCAGCCCCATGCTGCTTCGCTCTTCGAACTGCTACATCGCGCGCATGATATTTCGGGCTTTCTTCCTGTTTATAGGATGATTCATGTTCTTCATCTATTATAATAAGCCCGATTCTTTCAAAGGGTGCAAAAATAGCCGAGCGTGCTCCAATAGCTACCTGTACTTGGCGGCTGCGAATTTTGCGCCATTCATCATAGCGCTCACCATTTGAAAGCCTGCTGTGCAGCACCGCAACCGCATCTCCAAACCGTCCTTTGAAACGCTCAACCATCTGAGGCGTTAGTGAAATTTCAGGAACGAGCACGATAGCCTGCTTCTCCTGCTCCAAGCAAAATTGGATCGACTGCAAATAGACTTCCGTTTTCCCGCTTCCCGTTACGCCATGCAACAGCATCGTCTGAGGCTCGCCTGCATCCACTGCTCTAACTATACGGTCATACACATCCTTCTGGCCCTCGGTCAGCTCCAGTGGAGTCGTTCGTTCAAACTCTCTGCCAGCATACGGATCGCGCTGCTGCTCCACCTCTCGAAGCTCAAGCAATCCTTTCTCCGCTAGTGAACGAACACTTGCCGCAGAACCTCCAGCCAAAGTGAGCAGCTGCTGCAGCGCAAGTGGTCCACCATGCTCCAGCATAAAGGCAAGAACTTCACGCTGCTTCGCCGCACGGGAAGGCAAAGCTTCCATTTGCACACGTACAGCCTCCACATCCTCTGGCACGTATACCGTCAGCACTTTGCGTACAGCAAGTCGGTCGCGAATTGAAGTCTGTTCGACCAGCACGCCTTCGCGAAGGGCTGCTTTGACGGTTTTTGCATACTCAGGAAAACGCTCCAGGAGTACTTCAAGTTTAACAAGCTGTCCGCTGCTGCCTAGCCATTCCAGCATAGCTGGCGGGAGATCCTCCATCGCAGCTTCCTCATCTTGAATGCCGACTAGCCGTTCTGCCTTCCCTTTCAAAGCTGCGGGTATCATTGCCTGCAGCGCCGTCGTCCATGAACAGCAATATTTATCGCTCATCCACTTCGCAAGCTCGATAAGATCCGGCAATAACGGCGGAACATGATCCAGCAGCTCTGAAATGGGCTTCAAACGATTTAGAGCAACATCTGTCGTCTCCGTCAATTCCGTGACGAATCCCTGCAAGACGCGGCCGCCAAAAGGAACGCCGACGCGGCTGCCGACCTCGATCCACTCTTCAAAGGTTGCAGGCACCTCATAGTCAAACGGCCGATCCGTCTGGCGGCTCGGCACGTCTACAATTACTTTAGCAATCATTAGCCGTTCCCTCCAGGAGACACAAGCCGCCTTGCAATCAACTCCAGCAAGCGATTCGCAACCTCACGTTTAGATAAGAGGGGCATCTGCTCGACAAGTCCTTCTGAGCCAAAAACTTGCACAATATTTGTATCCCCGTTAAAGCCAGCCCCGTCCTTGCTTACATCATTAGCAACCACGAGGTCGCAATGCTTGCGGCGCAGCTTGTCCATCGCATAATGCTCAATCTGCTCGGTCTCCGCTGCAAAACCGACGAGAAACTGCTGCTTCTTGCGCTGCCCAAGCGTCTCCAAAATATCAGTCGTCCGCTCAAGCTCAAGCACAAGTTTCTCGCCGTTTTTCTTGATCTTCTGATCGCTCACAAACGCCGCTCGGTAATCAGCTACCGCAGCCGATTTCACAACAATATCCATTTCGTCATAAACGCTTGTTACAGCTTCAAGCATTTGCTGAGCGGACTCAACATGGATGACCTTAACACCCGCAGGAGGCGATGCTGAGGTGCGGCCAGCAACCAATGTGACATCGGCTCCCATCATCAGTCCCGCTTCTGCAATTGCAAAGCCCATCTTGCCGGACGAATCATTCGTCAAATATCTCACAGGGTCCAGTCGCTCAATCGTCCCGCCTGCGGTGACAAGCATTTTTTTCCCTTTAAGCTTACTGCCTTTGCCGAACCACGAGTCGATCGCAGTTACGATGTCCTCCGGCTCTGCCAGACGTCCTTTAGCGACATAACCGCATGCGAGCTGTCCAGTACCAGGCTCAACGAACATCACGCCGCGTGAAGCAAGCAGCTCCAAATTATTGACAACGGCAGGATGCTCATACATATGTACATTCATCGCAGGGGCAATAAGTATCGGGCATGTAGCCGCAAGAAGCGTTGTGCTAAGCATGTCATCAGCATGGCCTCCGGCTAGCTTAGCTATCGCATTAGCAGTAGCCGGAGCAATCACGATCAGATCCGCGTGATCAGCCAAGTGAATATGAGAAACAACCGCAGGATCTCTCTCATCGAACGTATCGATATATACGGGGTTGCGAGATAACGTTTGCAACGTAAGCGGCGTTATAAATTTTGTTGCCGATTCTGTCATGATGACGTTCACATTCACGCCCGCCTGCACCAGCTTGCTGCAAAGCGCTGCGCCTTTATAGGCAGCTATTCCGCCTGTGATGCCGAGTATAATCGTTTTTCCTTTTAGCATGGTGTATCTCCTGTCGAGCGTAAACGGCTGAGTCCGTCCTTTGGCGGCAATCGCTCGTTCCACAATGAAATATAGCTGCTTTCACACTTTCAATTGCAAACGGCAGTGGCCGCCCTAAGGCGGAAAGCTCGTTACGCGATAAAATGATAAGCTGCATAATAAGTATCTAGCTTATCATGTTTTATTATTTGAAATCTGTAACTTCTGTTTGTAACTTATAATTACTAATTGAGCTACCAATCCTTGCGTTCCCTTAAGCTTGTAATTTGAGCAACATGATGTTTGCCGTGCCAAGCTACAAATCCTAGAAAATAAGCTAAGCCAATTTGACTGCCCTTCTCTGGATGATAAAACATTTTATCGAAATCAGAAGCATCCATGGAACGAAGCAGCAACACCCACCTTGCATAAATGCCCTCTACAATTGCTACGCTGATATCTGTTGATGCTTGTAGGCTGTCAGCGGTTTCTGCCCATCGTTCCCCGTTAAAGGGCTTAATCGTCGGATTGGACTCCGTCAGGGCAAGTTTGAAACGCGTGAAACTATTCATCGAAGCATCTGCCAAATGATGAACAACCTGCCGTAAGCTCCAGCCGCCACTTCGATAAGACGTATCCAACATGTCTTCATCCAAATCTGCCAAAGCCGCTCTAAGCTGTCCTGGAAGCCTCTCAATCTCCACAATCCATTGTTCACGCTGCTTAACCGTCATTCCCTCGAACGAGTACCTGCCAATTGGATAACGTAATTTGTCCATTCCGTTCCCTCCTGTTCATTCGTCCCTACACCTACAAACACTCCTTCTATCATACCATATGCAACAGTAAATTCTAAGTAATCCGTTCACATTTCGAGCTATCTTTTATGTTTTATTAACAATGATTCAGCGCTGCTTTTCTTAGCTGATGGGCTAGTATATATAACTCTGCAATATCAAACCTGCCTATTTCCTCAAACCTTCTTACTGCCTCATCAATATCCACAACATCAACTGCGATGACTTGCTCCCCATCTGGCGGGTTGAGCGGTGCCTCTACGAGATTAACCTCCCCATAGCCGACAAGTCTTACAAAATGAGGATGCGGAATATGCGGCCTATACGGCTCAGAAGCAAATGAACGACATTTAAAGCAACCGAACAACGTGTAAGAAACCAGCTCAGCGCCAAGCTCTTCTTTCACCTCACGAACAAGGGCATCCATATGATGCTCTTTCGGCTCTAAAGTACCTCCTGCAAGCTCCCATCTTCCATCATCAAGCTTCATCACTACATATTGATCGCCAACTGTAGGTATGATGCTAATATTACTAACAGACTCTTCAGCCACTTCATATTCAAGAGAGAAGCAGTTTTCAACCGAACCCATGACGATACCTTTAGACAATGTTGGAAAAGATTGTAGGCTTATGTTCATTTTAATATACGTCCTTATCATCTATTATTGAATATATATATTTTTTACGATTTCAATGATTCCTGCTGAAATGCACATCGCTACAAACACGATAAGAAAACCGATGACAAAGTTCACCAATCCCGAGCGTTTGCGTCTTGGCCTTTCAACGAGCTGATTCACTTTTTTCTCAAGTTTGTCCAATGACTCTTTTATTTCGCGGAGTTCCTGTTCATTTGCCATCATTCTCGCTCTCACAGCCTCTCCTCAAATCGACATCATCCAATCAAACTCGCTTTTCATCAATACTTCGTAAGCATCAGCTACAGACCCAATCATTCATTCCAATTGTATAATTCCCATGCTTTAGAAAAGAAAAAGGAGTGTAATACTGTCTCCAGTATACACTCCGCTGTTCTGTTTACTATGATATAACCAATCTTAATCCTCTTTTGTTGCTAGGTTTTCCACTTGGAGAATGTCACCGTAGATCTCTTCTAGTGCAACACCTACATACTTGCGGGAGCGCGGGTTTTTAAGTTCCGACTTGTCTCCGTTGCGAAGCATGCGAGCGCGTCTGGAAGCTGCTACGACAAGCGTGTATTTACTGTCAACTTTTTTCACCATTTCATCAATGGACGGATATAACATCGTTCATTCTCCTCACTCATGCTTTCTCAATTGCGGCAACCATTCCCGAAACGTAAGGTAAATATCTTTCCCTGCGGCAATGCTCTGCAATCATTATGCTGCGAATACGATCGCATGCAGCATCTATCTCATCATTCAATACCGCATAGTCGTAGTGACCGAGCAAATTCATTTCCTCAACGGCCACAGACATGCGATTATTGATCGTATCCAATGATTCCGTACCACGTCCGGTAATTCGCTGCTTCAGCTCATCCAAAGATGGTGGCAATAGAAATACGAAAATACCTTCGGGAAACTTTTGTTTCACCTTGAGCGCTCCCTGTACCTCGATCTCCAAAATAACATCCTTGCCGCTCTCTAAAGTGCGTTCAACAAAATCACGCGGTGTACCGTAGTAATTACCAACATATTCAGCATGCTCCAAAAGTGCGTCTCGCGCAATCATATCCTGGAACTGCTCCCTGCTTTTGAAAAAATAATTCACGCCATCCACTTCACCCTGACGCGGCATTCTGGTCGTCGCCGACACAGAGTAAACCAGCTCAGGAACCTTGTTGCGAAGAACGGAACAAACTGTTCCTTTGCCAACCCCTGAAGGGCCGGACAATACAATTAACAATCCTTTATCCATATTACTCCCCGTACTATTCGTCGTTATCGTCGTCCTTAGTGGATAATCGGTGCGCAACTGTTTCTGGCTGAACTGCCGATAAAATCACATGATCACTATCCGTAATAATAACAGCCCGTGTGCGACGGCCATATGTAGCATCAATCAGCATATGTCGGTCACGAGCTTCTTGAATGATCCTCTTAATCGGAGCCGATTCAGGGCTTACGATTGATATAATGCGATTTGCAGATACAATATTACCAAATCCGATATTAATAAGTTTAATAGCCAAGCCTCGTTCCTCCTCCGCCTACGGTCTTCCCTTGTGCATCTGTCTACAAATGTTCAAATACCTTTTATATTTTATAAATGTGAATACGACAAGTTCGCGTTCTTGCCAAATACCGACAGAACTACTGCACTATTGTTGACGAAAAAAGTGTCGGACATACTTCCTTTGCAGCCTATAGCAGCCATCATACACGATTTTAGGGTGCCTGTCCTTACCACGCTGAACATGTGCGGCATCTGTATCCAAATTTCATTTTAATTGATTTTTCACGAACGAACAAGCGAAAATGCGAAAACAAGCAAAAAAAGGCTGTTTTCGCATCTATTTTATCTATTTAGTTGGATACGCTCTATCTTCTGCCAAACGTAATTTGTAAGCTGAACACCCATATCATAAAACATAAATGGCGTGATTAAATATATGCCATTAAAATGCGGCAAAGCAACGTCGAGCAGCTCCTTCGCAATTTGCACGCCTTCCGCTCGGCCCGCCTCCCCTTCAAGACCCGCCATGCGCTGGCGTACCTCATCAGAAAGCTGGATGCCAGGCACCTCGTTATGCAAATATTCAGCATTGCGTCCGCTAGCTAGCGGCATAATTCCGATAAAAACAGGAACGGATAAATGCTTAGTTGCATCTGCGATTCGTTCAATCAAACTAGGATCATAGACAGGCTGCGTCATAATATAATCTGCACCCGACGTAATTTTTCGTTCAAGTCGTTGAACCGCTTTGTCTAAATGCTTCACATTAGGATTGAATGCGGCGCCAACAACAAATTTTGCTTTTTGCTTAAGCGGTTTTCCTGAGAAGGCTGTTCCGTCATTCAACTGCTTAATCATACGAATCATCTCGAATGAAGTAAGGTCATAAACGGAGCTCGAATCCGGCAAATCGCCAAACCGGGCAGGATCTCCGGTTACGGCCAGTACATGATCAATATCGAGTGCATCCAATCCCATCATATGTGACTGTGTGCCAATCAAGTTGCGATCCCGGCAAGCAATATGCACGAGCGGACGAATGCCTACTTTCTCCTGTACAAGTGCTGCAAGCGCAATGTTGCTCATACGTGTAACAGCAAGCGAATTGTCTGCCATCGTAACCGCATCCGCCTTCACTTCTTTCAAAGCGGCTGCGCCAGCCATGAATTTGCGAATATCCAAATCACGAGGCGGGTCAAGCTCAACAATGACGGTGTGGCGCTTCTTAACCAAATCTACGATATTCGGCTCCTGCACCGTTTGTTTCGAGTCTATTGTGTCAACTGGCTTCTCAACTGGCTTTACGACAATCTTCTCTACAGCTGCCGAATTTGCAGCTGCTTGTCCGATTTGTGGAATATAACCATCAAGCGCCTCAGCAATCGCTTTAATATGCTCAGGCGTCGTACCGCAGCAGCCTCCGATCAGCCGGGCGCCACGATCAGCAAAGCGCAGGGCTGTCTCTGCAAAATACTCTGGTCCTGCGGGATACGTATATTTACCATCGATATAATCAGGTATACCTGCGTTCGGATAAACCGATAATGGCAATCCGATCGGTCCTGTTATCGAGTCGATCGCTCTCATAATTCCGTTCGGACCGCTGCGGCAGTTAAAACCAACCATATCAGCGCCCTCTTCTTGAAGCAGATCGAATGCTCCTTTCATGCCATTCCCATCCTGTGTTCGGCCAACATCTTCGACTGCAAACTGGCAAATAACCGGAACGTCTGATGCTGCTCTTGCAATCCGAAGTGCAAGCAGCATCTCATCCAGGTCATAGAAGGTTTCAAGCAGAAGCCCGTCCACACCCTCATCAAGCAGCGCATGCATTTGTCGCTGGTAAGCTTCAATTACTTTAGCTGTTCGCAAATTTTTCAGTTTGCCATCACGAATGGAGCCAACCGCGCCTACAACATAGGCATCAATGCCGATTGCTGCACGGGCTGCGCGAACGCCGGCACGATTGATTGCATCCATTTCGTCCTCTAAGCCATATTTCGAGAGCTTCTCTAAATTGGCTGAAAACGTATTCGTCTCGATCACGCGCGCGCCAGCTTCATAGTAGCGACGGTGAATATTTTCAATTACATCGGGACGATTCGTATTGATTTCCTCATAAGAAACGCCGACAGGGAACCCCATCTGATATAGATAGGTTCCCATTGCGCCGTCCCCGGTCAAGATACGCTGCTGAAGCGCTTCCCTCAAATCCGGTTTCATTATATTCATACCACCCATCTTACTTTGCTCTTAAAACTCGCCGCAGAATGATACTGCAGCTGGACCAGTCATATATACGTGATTATCCGATTCGTTCCATTCAATCAAAAGGTCGCCGCCTTTGAGTGAAACAGTTGCTGTCCGATCCGTTGCGCCAGTTAGCACGGAAGCGACCACAGTAGCGCAAGCGCCGGTACCGCAAGCTAGCGTAGGACCTGCACCGCGTTCCCAAACGCGCATGTCGGTATGCGTACGGGAATTTACGGTAACGAACTCTACATTGATTTTACGCGGAAATAAAGGATGTGTCTCAAGTTTCGGACCCCATGTGCTTAAATCAAAATTAACAGCATCCTCGACATAGATGACACAGTGAGGATTACCCATCGATACAGCAGTAAAACGGAATTCACGACCGTCCACCTCAATCGGATGTTCAACGACTTGTTCAGCATCAATAGTTGTTGGTACGCGTTGGCCATTTAGAATTGGCTCTCCCATGTCCACTCGTACGGTTGACACTTTGCCATTCGAAACAGTAAGTTGAACCTTTTGAGCACCTGCTCCTAATGTTTCGATTGTAATCTCTTCTTTATCGGTTAAGCCATTATCATACACATATTTAGCGACGCAGCGAATCGCATTGCCGCATTGCTCAGCTTCAGAACCATCGGAATTTATAATGCGCATACGGAAATCCGCGACCTCTGAAGGTAGAATATAGACGAGACCATCTGCCCCGATTCCAAAAAACCGGTTGCAAAGCTGTATAGCTAAATCCGCAACATTTTCAGGAAGCTGCTGCTCGCCTGCAATCACCACAAAGTCATTTCCCAAACCGTTCATTTTTGTAAAAATCATCTGAATGCCCTCTCCTTGCTACATCTCTAGGTATGATAAAGCTATGATTAATTCTTAATAGCATACCTCAAAGCAAGGAGAAAGGCTATTCATAATTTGTATCATGATTTGTATTTTTTCGTTATCTTGCCGCGGTTTGAGGCCCTAACGGCCATTTCGTTTTACCTTTATTTTTCTTGGACGTACCGAATACGCTGCCAATTCCCATTAAGAAAGTAGGAATTCCCGCTGCTACGAATACTAGACACCATTCACGGAAGTTAAGTGGAACGGTTTTGAAGATTGGCTGCAAGGCATCGATATAAAGCACACCGATCATCAACACAAGCGAAGATATTACGGCAAGCACCAAATATTTATTTTGGAACGGATTACGGTGAAAAATAGAGCGAGAGCTTCTGCAGTCAAAAACATGGATGAGCTGTGCCATAACGAGGGTAGCGAAAGCTACCGTCTGAGCCTTCATTAGATGCGCTGCATTGCTTGGACCGTCCTGAAGCGTAATCCAGAAAGCGCCAAGCGTACATACACCTATCAAAATGCCTCGACTTATAATTTTCCAACCAAGCCTGCGGGAGAAGATGCTCTCCTTTGCCGAACGAGGTTTTTGCTGCATTAAATCCTTTTCCGCCTGATCTACACCAAGCGCCATTGCAGGCAGACCGTCCGTGACAAGATTGACCCACAAAATTTGAATCGGAACGAGCGGAAGCGGCAATCCCGCCATCATCGCAAGAAACATAACAAGTATTTCTCCAACGTTGGAAGCTAATAAATAACGGATGAACTTACGAATATTTTCGTAAATTCCTCTTCCTTCTTCAATTGCAGCTACGATCGTTGAGAAGTTGTCATCACTCAGGACTAGTGCAGACGCTTCCTTCGATACGTCAGTCCCAGTTATACCCATAGAAATTCCGATATCTGCTGCTTTTATCGCTGGAGCATCATTTACGCCGTCACCTGTCATCGCTACGACATGACCTTGGCGCTGCAGTGCCTTGACGATACGTAATTTATGCTCAGGGGAAACACGCGCGTATACATATATATTGTCTACGAGACGGTCAAGCTGTTCATCGGACATCTCTTCCAGCTGTCTGCCGCTCATTGCGATGCCGCCGCGCGGCATAATGCCTAGTTGACCTGCAATCGCTTCTGCTGTCAGCTGATGATCTCCGGTAATCATAACCGTCTTAATTCCCGCACGTCTGCAGTTCGTAATCGCTTCTTTCACCTCACGACGAGGCGGATCGATCATTCCGGTCAAACCTACGAATACAAGCTGGCTTTCCACATCTTCTTCCGTTTCACAAGCGTCAGCTGCGCGCAAATCACGGTAAGCAAGACCCAGCACGCGAAGCGCTGACTGCGCCATATGCTCGCCCGCCTCAGCGCATTTGCGCTTCAGCGTCGCTGTGAATGGAACGACCTTGCCTTCCCACAGTACATAGGAGCAATGATCCATCAGCAAATCAGGAGCTCCTTTGGTGCAAATAAGGCGTCCGCCTTGATGCGAGACAACAACTGACATCCGTTTACGCTCCGAGTCAAACGGAAATTCCTTCTCTCGTTTATAAAGATGTTCCAATGATTTGGCAGAGGAACCAAGCTTAGCCGAAAGAACTGCAAGCGCGCCCTCAGTCGGATCCCCCTTAAGTACCCACTCTTCTTGCAACTCCTTGTTTCTGCGCTTGCCCGTTTCTACCGCTTCCACTTTTGATAGTTGTGCGTTATTGCACAAGGCACTTACTTGGAGGAGACGTTTGATAGACAGATCATGCTTAATATCAAGTGCATTGCCAGCTTCATAAATTGCGCCGGTTGGAACGTACCCCTCGCCGCTTACTTCAAGCTGTCTACCGCCGATCCATACATGAGTAACAGTCATTTTGTTTTGCGTCAGCGTCCCTGTTTTGTCCGAGCATATTACCGACGCACAGCCAAGAGTTTCAACCGATGGCAGCTTGCGAACGATTGCTTTGCGTTTAATCATCCGCTGTACTCCAAGAGCTAGGGCGATGGTCACGATCGCTGGCAACCCCTCTGGAATGGCGGCTACTGCCAAGCTAACACCTGCAAGGAACATGCCATACGGTGGTTGGCCATGCAATATCCCTGCAATAACAACCATAATTGTCAGACCTATCGCCACAACAATTAATATTTTGCCTAATTGCTCTAAACGATGCTGCAGCGGCGTTTCCATCGATTCAGTCTGCTGGATCAGATCTGCAATTTTACCCATTTCTGTATCCATGCCCGTACGAATAACAACAGCGCGAGCAGTCCCCCTTGTGAGCATCGTGCCCATGAAGCCCATGTTGCGCTGATCACCCAAAGGCAAGTCATCCTCTGCGATCGTTGCAGCATGTTTACCAACAGGTACAGATTCGCCCGTCAAAGCCGACTCCTCCACATAACAGCTGTTTGCTTCAAGCAGCCGCACATCGGCCGGAATCCGGTCTCCGCTTTCCAAATAAATAAGATCGCCTGCCACAAGTTCTTTCGCTGGGATGGTCAATAGTTCCCCTCCGCGAATAACCTTGGCTGTTGGGGCGGATAATTCCTTAAGCGCCCGCAGTGAGCGTTCGGAACGAAATTCCTGAACGAATCCTAGTACGGCGTTTAGAGCAATGATCGCAACAATCGTTATTGCATCTAGATATTCACCAAGTAAACCTGAAATTAAAGTTGCGCCCATTAGAACGAGTACCATAAAATCCTTAAATTGATTAAGGAACAACAAAATCGGCGAGACACGCTTGCCCTCAGACAATTCATTTTTCCCATTTTCTTCTAGACGTTGTGCTGCAGCCGACGTAGTCAGCCCTTGATCTGGGGAGCTGAGTAATGCGTCAATCAGCTCAATCGTCCCCATTTGATGCCATTTCATTTGTTCCATGGTATAACTCCCTCCTATAATATGCCGAGCCAAGCAGCTAAGATGTCGGCCCTTCGGACAGCCTTTATAGGGTAAATGTATTCGGACAGCCCTTAAAATATCCCATAAAAGACTTAAGTTTTTGGCTCAACTATGGCATGATAGAGAAAGACTTACAAAGGAAGCGAGGAACAAAGATCATGGCATTAGACGGCATCGTCACCCATGCAATCACGCATGACCTACAGCGCTGTGTCGGAGCGCGTATACATAAGATCCACCAACCTACCAATCATGAGCTGGTTTTTAGCATTCGCGGAGCTGGCATGCAGGGCAAATTGCTCTTGTCTGCCAACCCGACCTACCCAAGGGTGCACTGGACTACCGGTACGTACGTCAACCCTATGGAAGCGCCTATGTTTTGCATGCTGCTTCGCAAGCATTGCGAAAGCGGAACGATAGAGTCCGTTCGTCAAGTTGGGCGTGAGCGTATCATTCATATCGAGGTCAAACATCGGGACGAGCTTGGAGATTTATCGAATAAAACGATTGTTGTGGAAATTATGGGGCGTCACAGCAACATTATTTTGATGGATCCTTCAACTGGCATCATTCACGATGGTATTCATCATGTTACGCCAGCGATAAGCAGTCACCGTATCGTATTGCCCGGCAGCAGCTACACCTCTCCGCCAGAGCAAGGCAAGATGGATCCGCTAACGATTGTAAACGAGCAGCAGTTTTTGGACGTACTTAGCGACACGGATGAAACAGCACCTCTTTATAAGAGGCTTGTTGACAAGCTAAGCGGCTTTAGCCCTTTGCTCGCCAAGGAGCTTGTTCATCGGGCGCAAGCAGGTTCACTTCCGGATGCTGAAGAAGGATCTGAGCAAAGCCTAGCTGCTGTTTGGAACAGCTTCTCAAGCTTTATGGAACAAGTAGGTCAGGACAACTATAAGCCAACTATTAAAACAAATTTAGATACCGGCAAATCATTTTTCTCAGTCACAGAGCTTACACATATCGATGGAGAAGAAACAGTATTCCCAGACATTAGTGCATGCCTAGAAGGGTTCTACGGCAACAAGGCCGAACGAGATACCGTTAAGCAGCGTGCTGCTGATCTCATCCGATTCGTTCAAAATGAAAAAGCAAAAAACATTACAAAAATCAAAAAGCTTGAGGATACGCTTGTAGAAGCGAAGGATGCTGAGAAATATAGGGTGCTCGGCGAGCTTCTTACCGCTTATATGCATCAAATGAAGCGTGGCGACACTACAATTGAGCTCATCAACTTCTATGACGAGGAGCAAGCAGTGGTAAAGATTGATCTTGACCCGCATCTTACTCCTTCTGACAACGCGCAGCGTTATTTCCGGCGTTACACGAAGCACAAAAACAGTCTATCCATCGTAGCAGAACAAATGGAGCTGGCTCGCAACGAAATTCAATATTTTGAAACGCTGCTGCAGCAGGTGGATAACGCCTCACTTGGCGATATTGGCGAAATTCGTGATGAACTCGTGGAACAGGGCTATATGAAGGAACGCGGCAGACGCGGACCAAAGAAGAAAAAAGCACTTAAGCCAACTCTGCTATGCTACACCTCCTCAGAGGGTGTAACGATGTACGTTGGCAAAAACAATACACAAAACGAATATTTAACGAACCGTCTTGCATCACCTTCCGATACGTGGCTTCATACGAAGGATATCCCAGGTTCGCATGTCGTCATAAAAGGGGGAGACTTTGGTAATGCAACGCTCGAAGAAGCTGCCATGCTCTCTGCACATTATAGTCAGGCTCGCGACTCCAGCTCGATTCCAGTTGACTATACAACCATACGGCATGTACGCAAACCAAGCGGCGCAAAACCTGGTTTTGTCATCTATGACAATCAGAAAACGTTGTTTATTACACCGGACGAGCGACGTATCAAATCGCTGGCATGCCAGTTGAAATAGACAGCATCTGTGCGGCTACTACAGTCTCCTCTGCTGCTTGCAACATTACAATGATGTAAATATGGCGGAGGAGATGTATGCAACTTTACTTTGTTGAATTCTTAGTGTAGCCGCTGCCAACACTTAGACTGCAATTTATGCAGTAGAATCCACATATGAAAGTGGCCCAAGCAGCTGCGTTGCAGTTTTTCCAGCAGAAATCACCATTTTCAACTGGCTAGTTACACCTTTGGCCGTTTTGTTGCAGTTTAACAATGTAACCTCACTTTCCATGTATCATGTCAGGATTCTGTTGTAGTTTCTGCAACGCAAGATAGAATTAGCTTGCACGATCATTCGATTTTGGAGTTTCCCTTTCATATTGGTTATTCCATAACACCAAGTATGTTCGATAAAAACGAATATCTATGAAGTCATTTACCATCCTCAAAAAAACGTCCGCAAACGCAAAAAGAAGCGATCTAAAGGTTTTAAGCCCATAAGATTGCTTCTTTTTATGCCTATTGGTACGAAATTTAAATTTAAGCTCTCTACTCTGAACGCTGCAGCTGTCGCAAAACACTAGCATTTACGGTACGGCTGCCCACCTCACCATGAAATACAACACCTTGACGCGATCCATGGAAATCCGAGCCGCCTGTGACGATCAACTGGGAGTTCGCTGCAAGCTGCCCATACCTTAGCTCTTCTTCTGGCCCGTGATCCGAATGGAACACTTCAATGCCCTGAACGCCATAACGTATCAATTCTTCAACTAAAGAATCATTGTTATATAAACCAGGATGCGCGATAACACTTGTGCCTCCAGCTTCTCGTATCCAATCAATAGCCTCAAACGGGGTCAGTCTCGGAATGTTGACATAAGCCGCTGCGCCGGCAGCCAAAAAACGATCAAATGCTTCTTTCATATTCAAAACGACACCTTTGCGGATAAGTGCCGCAGCAATATGAGGACGACCGATACTAACTTCAGCTGCCTGCAGCTCCTCCTTCGTACTTTCACCGTGAGCAGCAGCGATAACTTCCTCCATCGACAGCGTGATACCAAGCTCACTTAATTTATTTAAGATCATTTCATTCCGTTGATCTCTTAGTCCCCGCAAACTTGAAAGACGTGATAACCACTTCTCGTCATCATTATTCGTGTAATAACCGAGAATATGAATATCCGTTCCGTCTGCTACCGTGCTCACCTCAACACCAGGAACAACCGTAATGTTTAATCGCTCGCCTTCAAGCAATGCTTCTGTTACACCAGCCACCGTATCGTGATCTGTGATAGCAATCGCTGCTAGACCCACCTCTTTGGCTAGCCGAACATTATCGGCAGGGCTTTGCATGCCATCCGAAGCAGTCGTGTGCGTATGCAAATCAGCAAGTCCGTTAATTAGAGCCATTGCTGCAAATCCCTCTCTCTCAAAAAGCTTAGAAATGTAACAGCCGATATCGGCAATATAGCTGATTTTAAATAAATCGAATAAAACTGACGTTGAAACTTGGAATCAGAAACTTTAATCATCCGAATTAAATCCAGTGCTACCTCATGTTTTACAGATGATGATGAGATAAAGGATATCCCAAGACCCGCTTCAACTGCAGACTTTACAGCTCCTGTGCTGCCCAGCTCCATTATGATCTTCATCGATGCAGGATCTATATTTTTCTTTCTCAACTGCTCCTCCATGACAAGCCTTGTCCCGGAGCCTTGCTCACGCAAAACGAAAGGATATTCCATAGCTTCTTCCAGTGTAACCGATTCTCGATCAGCTAATGGATGCGATTGCGATACGATCAACCTAAGCTCATCGTTCATTACCGCCTCCATATGCATATCGGGATGATTAACTGGTGCCTCAATTAAACCAAAATTAAGCTGGTGGTTTAAAATATCTTCCATGATTTGCGATGTATTCATGACTTTCATACTAATCGATATATGCGGATACTCCTGTCCAAACGGACCCAGCAAGCGCGGTAAAATGTATTCACCTATCGTTAAGCTCGACCCGAGCTGCAATCTTCCCTTCAACTGCTTCGTGAAAGCAGACATTGCCTGATCTGTATCACGAATAAGATCGATGCTCCTCTGCGCGTACGGCATAAGAGCCCTTCCAGCTTCCGTAAGCTCGATTCGTTTCGTTGAGCGCTGGAGCAGCTTCGTGCCAAAATAATCCTCTAGTGACTGCACTTGCATCGTTACGGCAGGCTGAGTCATATGTAAAGATTGCGCTGCAGCTGAAAAACTGCCACGTTCCGCAACCGTGCAAAAAATGTGCAGTTGATGAAAATTAAGCGCCAAGTTCAATCATCCTTTCTTCTGGTGCTTATTATACTATAAACCTTGTACAGAATCTTACAACACCAACAAAAAAAGCGTGCAATCTGTTTTAGGATTGGACGCTCCACTCTTCTTTATATAGTTATAAAGTCTCATTTTCGCTTTCTACTGCTTTTGACAAGCGTCATGCGCCGTGAATGACGAAGCCACGAGTAATAGGACTTTAAGTCCCTTAGCTCAATCGTTTCTGACATTCGACCAAGGAAGGTTACTATGATCATTTTATGTAGCGGAGTTCCCGTAATATCCATTTCTGTCATTGAATCCGCAAATTCGGCAACAAACACGAGATCATCGTCAATTAAATAAACATCCTGTTCATTGCGGTAGTAAGGCTCGATGCGGTCTTCTTTCAAGCATTCCCATAAATATTCAGCTATATCTTCATAACCGGTTTTCTCGCTTTCAACCCGGTCAAGCCAACGACTTTTGGCATGGTTTGTAATAACGATATCCGCTACTTTTTTGTCACCGAGATCAATATAAAACGACTCATATGTGTTCCATCTTCTAGTCATTCTATCTTTCACTTCGCAACCTACTCCTTCCAAAGAACCAGGGCTTTTATACTATGAATTTAATTCCATTCTATCACGATTGTCCGATATTTCAACAAAAAATTAAAGTCCGACCATATATGTAAATTTTTAGTTATAGTAATAAAAAAAAGACGTTTCCCAGTGTTACTCGACACTGAGAAGCGTCTTTTTATGCTTGTTTTGAAATATTCACCAATACTTCGTTTATCATACGAGTTAAGCTGCCTGAAAGAGTCGCCATCAATTAACGATCCCACTCAACAATGCAGCTATAAACTGTAAAATCTCGTTTTATCTTCGCTGTCTTTACTGTACTCCGTCTTGATCTCATTTCGATACGAACGTTCAATCTTCCGTACGTACGAAAGCTTCCCCATCTGCCGCACAGCCTCTTCAGAGCGTTCCGCATTCATATACATCACTACGTAATGCATCTTCCGCGACATATAATGAACCGTCCCGAACCTCTCCAGTGACCTTGCCGCTTTCAAATCACTTACCCATACGATATAACCTGTTCGATCCGGTAGCATCTTTTCCCTCCTCAAAAGTTTGCGTAGCAAACCTCACTTCGTAAGCACTCACTTAGGTTGGTTTGTGCAACAAATCTAAGTGAATAATTCATTCTAATTCACTTTTATGGCATCTAATTAGCCACAACCGCCGCTTCCACAGCTGCATGAACCGCCGCTTCCGCAACTTCCACCGCCGGCAGCTTTTTCATTGCCAGGCACTTTAATATTGTCCGAAACGGACTCCGCTATCGTGCGGGATACATCATAAAGCATTTCATCGACAATCTGCTCAGCAAGCTTGAAGCGGCGAACGCTTTCAATTTCGCTTAGTTCCCGTTCGATTTGCTTCATTTTGTCTTTCGCTTCGTTATAGTCAGGATGAAAGCGTCCGAATCGTTGGCATTCTTCAAACAGTACCTTCGCTTTCTCGAACCGTTTGGTTATTTGCTTCACTTCTTCGTCTTCATTCACTGTCGACTTCCAATATAAATATTCGGCAACTTCCGCCGATTGATTAATCGAATCACCTAGATCATAGGCGCAAAGCAGCAACGACGCCATGTCGAGAGAAGAAACGCCGCCTTGCGGTTGCTCCAACTGAATAGCTGTTAAACCTTCAGCAGTTGGCATTTATCCACCTCATTCCCATTCGCTAAATTCTACACTATCATATCATATTTAATTAGCCAATAGATAGAGATTATATTGGGCTGCCTTGACCTGGAATAACTAACCGCATCTCTGCCCACATATCAGGTGTCAACCTGATCAGCTCTCGCTGCGGGTCATCACGCAGAAGCCCAACGACAGCCCATCCATCACCCTGCTGCTCCAGCTTCTCTGGTACAAAGGAACGAAGTTCTTTTTCCATGCAGAGCTGAACAGGCGTTTGCCATTGCAAAGCTTTTTCGATAAGCTCTTTTCTTGTCGAGTGGTGATAGGCGCGCAGCTGCTTTGTCCACATCGTTGGCACCAGCTCCACTTCTGAAAACGATAAAAGCTTTTTCCTAGCCTCGAAATCACTCAGTTCATAATGATGGAGCGAAAAAGATTCATAAATAAATGATGGAACCTGTGTTTTAGATTCCTTCTCAGGCTGCTGTTCTAGTGAGCTTGATTGATCACTCTCATTGCTTATATAGGGATAACAATGCGCATCATCATCTGTACTTGTTTGAACCATTTTGCGGGCAGGATATCCCGCCTTTTGCAATAATACTCTTATCTCACTTATTTTTGATTTATCAACGATGTAATCCAATTGACCAAGCTTCTGGATCAGCAAAGGAGCAATGCTACGATCATTTTCAACGATGTCCGCCATCTCTACACTATCGCAGCGCAGTAAAGCAACCTCTGCGAATTCAACACGGCAAGCACGACTCGTCCATACTTCCAATAGTGCTTCCACCGTAGTTGGCAAACGATCTCCTCCAGATGCTTGCTCGAGAAAGGACTGTATGGAAGTCCGTGATCTTCCTTGCTCCAACGCTCGTGAAATCGACGCAGCCTCAAGCCGATAAACGGAAACCTGCTCATCTGATTTGCGTTCCGCAATCAGCTCCAGTTCCCATCTCATCCAGAAGGGACATTCTGGTTGTGCGATCAACTCTCCATTTGGCTGAACGGCAACAACAGCAAGCGTTTCGAGTACCCTCTCCCGTCTCTCCGCAGACAAAGGAGCAGCCGATCTCCATCTGAAAAATAACGCAGTCCCATCTGATTGCTTGCAATCGACAAGTTCCATCCAGCCTAAGTTGTGCCATAAGCCATACCAGCTATGAACGGAAAACGTTCGATTTGGGTTATGATCCATGCCATCATCAGTGAATAAACGATTCTCTTGCAGCCAAGCTTCCACACTCTGATTAGAATACCATTCCCCTGTCTGCTGGATCGTCAAAGAGGCAGCCAAATGTGCACTTCCTCCTGCGGATGGAAGCAGCAGCGTTAAACACCAGTTCATTAACTGATGCTCTCGCTCTGCCTCATCAAGGTTAAGCCACTCTCTAAGCTTCGCCTCATTCCATTTCAATGCTCCATCCACTGCCGTTATTAGTCCGAAAGCAGAGCCAGCTTCCAGTACAAAAGCTATCTGCACAGGATAAATGTCAGAATGGGACCATTTCATATCAAATGATTTAAGCCAGCACTCCTCTAAATCTGTAGCCTGCAGCAGCTTAGTAATCGTTTTTTTGGGAAGAGTACCGTTTGCCGTTAATACCAAGCCGCTACTCCCTAATATGGAAAAAGCACAAAGCAGCTGCCTGCCTAGCGGTCTGCAATAAGTACGCATGACACCACCCATTAGTATCTCCCGAACATAGGCAGGCAATGGCTCTGCTTTGTATGGGAATAACACCCTCTGCCAACCAGCGAAACTTTCTACGGGCAAAAAATACAGGCTCTCCCCCCATACTTTTTGAACCGTGAATAAAACACCCGCTTCTTCAAGATCAGAAAGTCCCAGCTGACATTCCGCTCCGGAGAGACTTGTGTTCTTTCGAAGCCCTCTAAGGAGCCGTTCACCGTCTACTGGCGCAGCTGCAAAGTGGCGCAGCATTTCCCTTAATACTACTACTGCATCCCGTGACAGCATTGCAGCGACTTCCTTAATGGTTTCATCATCTACCGCTGCTTCGGTCCATGTTAGCCCTCTTTGACCAGCCTTCTGCCATAGAGGTCCTTGCATCATATAATCCAAGCGCTCAGTGGAGAGCTTGCCTAGCAGCTGTTTCATTTTCATAGAGCAGCGGCCTCCTCAAGCTTGACATTATCATGCGGCAAGCTAAGTCTCTCATAGTGATAGCCTTGCTCCAGCATGAAAAGCTGTCTTTTCATCGCAAATTCTGTTTCTTTCGTTTGATCTGTTACGATCGTATAAAACCATGCACAATTATTGACGGCTTTCGGCCTTAGTAATCTCCCAATTCGCTGCGCCTCCTCTTGCCGTGAGCCAAAGCTGCCGGATAGCTGAATGGCGACGGAGGCGTCAGGCAAATCCACAGCGAAATTGGCCACTTTCGATACGATTAACACCGATATGTCACCTGCTTTAAAGCTGTCGTATAGCATCTGCCGCTCCTTCTGCGGCACCTCTCCGGTAAGTAAGGGAGCGCCGATCTCGGCAGACAATTCATGCAGCTGATGCAAATACTGACCGATGATTAGAGTCGGTTTGCCTGCATGTTCCCGCAATAACTGCTCTACAACCTGGATTTTGGCGGGGTTTTCCGCTGCCAATCTGAGCTTAGAACGCGCGGTTGCCTGTGCGTACATTGCCGCAATATTTTTATGTAGTGGAACCCTTATCTCCGTGCAGGATACTGCAGCTATATGCGCACTAGCCTCTGCTGTCTTCCATTGCATGTCAAATTGCTTCGGACCGATTAAAGAATATACATCTTCCGCGCAGCCATCCTCACGTACGAGTGTGGCAGTTAATCCTAATCTACGTGTCGCTTGTATATCCGCAGTCATCCTAAACACTGGAGCTGGCAGTAAATGTACTTCATCGTAAATAATAAGCCCCCAATCCCGCTCGGAGAAAAGCTTCATATGCGTAAAAGGAGCCTCTTTCGATCTTCGATGCGTCAAAATATTGTAAGTCGCTATCGTCACAGGGCGGACCTGCTTCAATGTGCCGCAATATTCACCCACATCCGAATCAGTCAGCGACGTTTTATCCAGCAGCTCGTCCTTCCATTGTTTAACGGAGGTTGAGTTAGACGTGAGAATAAGCGTTGCTCTTCCCAAACGGGACAATGCAGCAATACCTACAATTGTTTTTCCAGCGCCGCAAGGAAGTACGATAACTCCGCTTCCGCCTTGCACCGTGCCTTCCTTATAAAAAAGCTCGACAGCAGCCTGCTGATAGTCTCTTAACTTAAAACTTCGATTACGCAGTGTATGCGCCCTCAGCTCTACCTCAAGCTCCTCGCCAGCATGATAGCCTGCTAGATCGATGACAGGATATCCAAGACGTGTAAGCTCCTGCTTCAAGGCGCCTCTACAGCCCTCGTCAAGCTCCCAATCAGCATGCGATCGAACTCTCACCCAACTCATAACGGTGGAATGTTCTGAAAGCTCATCCAAAATCGCCTGTTCTCCGTGCAAAATCAACCTATTCGATTCCGTGGATAACCATAGCTTGCCATACCTGCTTATCAGCTTCCGAATCATAACCTCCGCTTGGAAAGGCAGTTCATACCTGCTGTATTCCGTTAACCAACCAACGATATCGTCCTCCGTAATACCTGCAGCTGCTGCATTCCAGAGCGTCAAGGGGGTCATACGATAAGTATGGATAGCTCCTGCTCTTTTTATTGCGTCCATGAAGAGAACGAGCTTATCTCTAGCTTGCTGTGCATGCGGTTTGCGCTCATCAAGCAGAACCATTAAATCCGATTGTACGATTAATGGCCTTTCATTTAGATCCTGCATCATTCTCCTCCTTCAAGGTTTGTCTAACCTGAGCCACAAAAAATGACCTAAATCATGCTCTTCCTCACAGTATGAAGAAATTAACACTATTTTATGCTAGAACTATCTGGACAACTGCGCGATTTTAATGTGCAAAATGTGTTATAGTAATAAGTAGATTTTATATAGACTGCAAATTGGGGTGGAGGTACCACATCTATGAAAAGAATTATAATCATTCTCCTCATGCTCATTTGCATGCCGCTTGCCGGCTGTACAGCCATTTCCGAGCTTTCTTCGAACGTTATACAAACCAACCAATGGTATCAGGTAGCTGGATTTATAGATGGTGATACTTTCAAAATCAAAACCGGTTCTAGTGAGACGACGATTCGGCTTCTTTATGTAGATACGCCGGAGACCAAAAAACAAGATAGCCCTGTTGAGCCATTCGGACCAGAAGCCTCTGCTTTTACTGAGAAGCTTTTGACGGAGTCGCAAGAAGTTAGACTTACCTTCGACAAAGAGCTTAAAGATCGCTACGATCGCACGCTGGCGATTGTCGAGCTGAAGGACGGCCGAATATTAAACGAGGCGCTCATTGAGGAAGGTCTTGCTAAGGTACTCATTGTTGAACCAAACGTCAAGATGGAAAACGCATACAAACAGCTGGAACAACAAGCCGAACAAGCTAAGCAAGGTTTATGGAGCAACGACGCCGAAATTAGTCACACTAGTTTCCCTGTTAAAAAAGCGGCACGAAGCGGCATAATGATTGAGGTGGACAAACAAGCTGAGCTTGTCACCATAATGAATACGACAGATGAAGCGATTCATATGAAGGGCTGGAAGCTGGTCAGCGTACGTGGTAATCAAACGTATCCGTTTGGACTTTATGTTCTGGGCGCTCATCAGGAAGTCATTATCTCCTCTGCAGATGAGGTGCGATCTTCGGATGACGACCTGCTCCAATGGGGAGCAACAAATATTTGGAACAATAAAGAATCAGACCCAGCAGAGCTCTATAACGAACTTAATGAATTAGTAGCTGTATGGGAGGATAAATAACAAATAAGGCTGTCCAGGCGCGTATAACAACGCACTTGGACAGCCTTATTTATATTAATGAAAAGTTGGAGACGCTGCGGAACCCTCTTGCTCCGAGATAGCACTAAGCGCCGCTCCAGCTTCATCAACAAATATTTCTCGAACAGCCAGGTCACCAATTGCAAGAACTCCGACTAACTCGCCACCATCCACTACTGGAAGCCTTCGTATCTGTTTGGAAGCCATTAATTCGGCAGCCTCATCGGCAGATGTGGCTGAAGTTATTGTATCCACATCCGTACTCATGACATCAGCGACCGCCGTTGACCCCTGACGCTTCTCCGCATATCCCCGTACGACCAAATCACGGTCAGTAACTACTCCAACCAGTTTCTTGCCTTCTACTATTGGAATAAAGCCGATATCATTTTCCTTCATTTTCAAGGCAAGCTCATATACATTGTCAAGCAGCGTCGCCGTGACACAGTCTGTAGACATGATTTGTTTAATGGTTTTCAACTAGAATACCTCCTCGGATATAAGTTCGAGGTTTAGCATATCCGTTTTCGAACCTAATCATCCGTCTTTAAGCTGATAAAACAGTCCCGCCAGCATAATCCTCAGCCATACCAATCAGAAGCCGTGCTGCACGCTGCATCGCCCTCTCGTCAATGTCAAACTTCGGGTGATGATGCGCATAAGTCGCGCCGCAGCTATCATTGCCAGCACCGACAAATATAAAGCAGCCAGGCACCTTTTCCAAATAATACGAGAAATCCTCCGCCACCGTAATCGCTTCCGACCGAACAATCGCACTTTCGCCAAACAGCCTTTCGCCAACTTTGAAGAATCGTTCAGCTTCCGCTACATCGTTGACAACGGGTGGATAACCAATCCTCATCTGATAATCGAATTCGGCGCCATGCATTTGGCAGACATGCGTGACAAGCGACTCCAACCGATCATGAATCATCATTCTCGTCTGCTCGTCAAACGATCTGACCGTTCCTTTCAGCCTGCATCGCTCCGCAATGACATTATTGGTAGTACCCGCTTGGAAAGAGCCGATTGTCACAACTGCCGGATGCAAGGGGTTCACATTGCGGCTCACAATGGATTGTACAGATTGAACAAGCGTAGATCCGATCATAATCGCATCGATTGCTTGATGCGGCAATCCCCCATGACCGCCACGTCCAATAATATCAATAACGAATTCATCCGCAGCTGACATAAATGCTCCTGGTTTGGACGAAACGACACCATAAGCGAGCGGCGTCCACAAATGTACGCCATAAATAACATCTACCCCATCCAGCGCTCCATCCTTAATCATTGGAACTGCTCCGCCAGGAGTAACCTCTTCGGCTGGCTGGAACAAAAGCCTGCGTTCGCCGTAAATAGTGGATCGATTCGCCGAATAATAAGATGCAATAGCTAAAAGCGTAGATGTATGTGCATCATGACCACATGCGTGCATAACGTTCGGTACCTTAGACGCATATTCACAGATTTTCTCATCTTGAATAGGAAGAGCATCGATGTCTGCGCGCAGCGCGATGACTGGGCCTGGCTGATCTCCTTTTATGGTTGCAATTAATCCGTGTCCGCCAACCCCTGTCTGGACCTCGATATCCAGTTCACTTAATTGGCTGGCAATCCAGCTTGACGTTACGCGTTCATGAAACGACAACTCTGGATATTGATGAAGATGTCTGCGCCAACGAATCATTTTGGGAAAAAGCTGCTCAAGTTGTAGATCTACAATATCCTCTGTTTGCAAATCGCAAACCTCCTAACATTTTCGAAAAACTAAATTGTGTTGTAAGCTTGCTCTCTGTTCATTTATACAAAGTTCTACTCGAAAGTACATGCTTCCGAACGAATGAAATCATTTCATTTAGTTTACCAGATGGAAGCCTTGATTAGGAAGCATATGCGTCACTAAATCGATCGGATTATTAGTTTTCTTCAAAATGTCACTTTTGTTCACAACAAGGGGTGGGAGTAAGGGTTGCGCTTGCTGGGGAAACATACTATCATGAGAAAAGAATGTACAACTCTGTCTTTTGAAATGGAAGCATATGCTAGTAAAGTCAGTTTTGCTTCACAAAACCTTTGGGAGGAACTACCATGATTATTGAAAATACCGGCTTAAACGGTGTTAAGAGCGAACTAGACCATTTAGACGAATCTGCTGAAAAAGTTGGTTTTGTCCGTTGGCAATGGGAATATTATCGCGCTACATACGATTTGAAACTTGAGGATCGCGCTAGCGGCTCCGATTATTATTTAAGAATTACAACAAGAGCTATTGAAGGCAAGCTTGAATCGCCTCATGCTGTTCTTATTATTGAATCCGTCTACATTGGACGCTCCACATTCCCGCATGGTCTTGAATATGAGTCACCGATCCCGCAGCCCATTATGAGTACGGCGACACAAAGACTTCAGCAATTGAAACAATTGTTAGTGTAACGGTGCTGACATGAAAGCCACGCAGAACGGTAGCCGTGGAAGACCGGACTTTCTGCTTCTCATTTTGACTCTTCTGCTCGTTGGCTTCGGGCTTGTAATGGTATTCAGCGCAAGCTCAAGTGTCGCAGTCGTAACAGAAGATGATGCCATGTATTTCACCAAGCGCCAGTTCATGTGGGCTGGCCTTGGCATAATGGTTATGTTATTTATGATGAATTTGCGCTATCAGGTATTTAAACGCTTTTTCATGCTTTTTTTCATTCCTGTAGTTATAATGCTCGTACTCGTTCCTTTTATTGGTAAGGAGATCAATGGCGCACATAGCTGGTTCGGGATAGGGTCACTTGGCATACAGCCGACAGAGCCGGCTAAACTTGCTATCATATTGTATCTTGGTGCTCTTATAACGAAGAAGGGCGATAATTTTCGCAGTTTCAAAAAAGGGCTGCTGCCTGTTATCATTATCGTCGGCTTCGTTTGCGGCTTGATTATGATGCAGCCGGATCTTGGCTCCACTTTAGTGCTTGCTGCATGTGCTACGGTCATGATTTTGGCAGGTGGTGCGAATTTAAAGCAGGTATTTATGTCGGGAACGATTATCGGCGTCTTTCTTACCGTCATTTTCAGTATCTCGATGGCTATCAATCCAAAACCTTGGAAATACCGTATTGATCGGCTTACCGTATTTAGAGATCCGCTTAGCGATTCACAGGATACAGGTTGGCATCTCGTGTCGTCGCTGCAAGCCTTTGGTCACGGCGGTTTAACCGGTGCCGGATTCGGTGAAAGCGTCCAGAAGCTGCACTACTTGAAATATCCATACAATGATTTTATTTTTGCAATCATTGGTGAAGAATTAGGGTTTATTGGCAGCACCCTCTTCTTGCTCTTTTATTTATTATTCTTATGGCGTGGTCTCATCGTTGCGCTTCGCTGCCCTGATCATTACGGCACGGTTGTCGGTGTTGGAATTGTCGGCTTGATCGCCATTCAAGCTTTTGTCAACATTGGCGGCGTTACTGCTGCAATACCACTGACAGGCGTTACACTGCCGTTCATAAGCTACGGCGGCTCATCGCTGCTATTCTGTCTGATGTCTATCGGCGTATTGCTAAGCATATCGAGAGAAGCAAATCGAGTAGAACCTACAAAACGCTAATTGAATCAAAAAAAGGGTGCCTCTTTTAAAAAAGAGGCACCCTTTTTTATTTACTTCAATCGCTGCTGCTGGGCTTCTTCCAACTCTTCCTCTTTGAAGGCAACGCCCTCCACCTTCACATTCACTTCAACAACGTGCAGACCTGTCATGTTCTCAACAGATTCACGTACATTCAGCTGCAGCTGACGGCAAACCTCTTGAATCGGAATGCCATAATGAACAATAATACGAAGATCAATGGCTGCTTCCGTTGTTCCTACCTCAACAGACACACCTTTTTGCACATTTTTTCCACTCAGCCGTTTGGCGAGTCCTTCGGAAATTCCGCCCGACATTGCCGCAATACCTGGCGTTTCAAGCGCTGCGAGTCCAGCTATCGTTGCAACTACATCATCAGAGATTCGAATAAGACCCGTTTGAAGTTCTTCTGTCATCTGACTCACTCCTCATTTTGCCATATAGGCTTATTATAGCAGACGGACATTACCACAGCAAAGCTGAGTGTTAAAAGCTTTTGTGAACAAGGTGCTATTCGGACTAAATATTTATAAATTGATAATTCTTCCACCATTAGCGCTTGCTAGTTTTTGATTCACCGTCGTCACAAAGGAGTAAACCTTAAACATATTAATGTTAGCAAGCATAACAATTTCCTTTAGCTCCGCGTTTTCGTCTTTGTAATTGATTCCCTTACTTTTATTTTACATGTATCAGATAAATGTATCGAAAGCACCTCATTGCTGGTAAAGTTTACATGATTGCTTATTTCCGCTATAGTATTATCAGGTTTTCAGCAAATTTTTGAAGAGGTGAATGCTATGAATCAAAAGTTGTTTTTCTCAGGGTTAATCATCATGTTTGTACTAAGCGGAATCGGCCATTACGCCCATTGGGACAACACCGTCCAATTTGTCATTTCAGCCATCGCGATCATCTTTGTGGCCGGCTTTCTTGGTAAAGCTACCGAGAGTGTCGCGCATTATGCGGGGCAACGGCTGGGCGGCTTTCTAAATGCAACCTTCGGAAATGCCGCTGAGCTCATCATCGCGATATTTTTGATCAAAGCACAGCAATTCGATATGGTAAAAGCGAGTTTGACGGGAGCTATTATCGGAAATCTATTACTCGTTTTGGGTCTTAGCATATTGCTGGGTGGGTTGAAATATAAGGAGCAGAGCTTTAACGGCAGACTAGCTGATCACAACTCCACGCTTATGATCATGGCTGTCATTGGTCTCTTCGTGCCAGCCGTATTCGTTGTCTCAGAGAAGTTTTCGTTCGAGAAGGATCAGTTTCTAAGTCTTGCGGTTGCAGGCATTCTGATCTTAGCCTATATTTTGTGGCTTGTATTCTCAATGGTCACTCACAAGGATATGCTCGCTGATGAAGTCATGAACGCAGATCATGGCGAAGAACCAGCCTGGTCCAAAAGGAAGTCGATCTTCTTCCTCCTCCTAGCTACCGTTATGGTGGCCTTTGTGAGTGAATGGCTTGTACATACCCTTGATGCATTCAGCGAGAAATTTGGCCTATCTGAGTTGTTTATAGGGGCATTCGTAATCGCTATTGTCGGTAATGCTGCAGAACATAGCGCAGCTGTTATGTTGGCTATGAAAAATAAGATTGGCGCAGCTGTTGAAATCGCAATCGGCAGCAGCTTGCAAATCGCTTTATTCGTAGCTCCTGTGCTCATTCTCGTTAGTACATTATTCGGAAACACGATGGATATCGTATTCACACCAATCGAATTAACCGCAATCGGCGTATCCGTATTTATAGCAAAATCGGTATCGCGTGATGGGCGTACGAATTGGTATGAAGGTGTACTGCTTATTATGGTTTATGTCATTCTGGGTATTGCTTTCTACCTCGTATAAACAAAAAAAAGAGTAGTCTCCGATTGGAGGCTACTCTTTTCTTTCCAATGCTTCGTATAGCATAGCTAAATTCCGCTCTAATCTACTCACTATTTCCTTGCCCGCCAGCTCTGCAATGAGTCCGGCGCGAACAGCAAAGTCAACCTCTCGCGAGAATCCATACATTTGTGTATCTAGCACTTCTTCGTATAGTGGACATTGACGAGTAGTCAAGTTTTCCATCTGAACTTCGATTAGCTTTTCTATTTTACTCGCATCTTCCTGAAGGAGACGAAGCGCTTTCTCATGCAATTGTACCGTGATTTCCGGTGAAGACATCGTTTTCCCCCCTGTGCGCGTATCCGCCGTCTTCTATACCACTATATTAGACGAAATAGAGGGATTATACAAGGTCAAAACAGAAAAGCGCCTCTTCAAAAATGAAGAGGCGCTTATTCATTAAAGATATGATCTACTAATCCGTAATAACATTAACATTTAGGTTGTGCTTGGCAAATACATCAGCCATTGCTGCTTTTGCTTCCTCAGCATCAGGTCCGTGTACATGCAGTTCATACGCATGTCCACCTACTAGTGTAGTGAAAAGTCCGAGAATGCTTTTTACATCGATATATTTGCTCTCGGCTTGCAGAACGATGGACGAAGTGAATTGGCTAGCCGTTTGGGAAATTTCTACGATTGCTGCGTTGTTGGACATGGGAGATCCCTCCAGTTAAATTAGTAAAGCTTACCTTTGTCACCATGATAACCCGAAAAGAAGCATCCAGCAAGAGGTAAAATGAAAAACGCTTTATTTCCCATTTATTACATGGGAATACGATTCGAGTGTAATTGCTTATTTGAGGTTTTCAGCATTTAACCCTTCCAGCTCAGGAATGATGAATACGCCATCTTTTCGAATGAGAACATCATCAAAATAGATTTCGCCGCCGCCGTATTCTGGACGTTGAATAAGGACTAAATCCCAATGAACAGCGGACCGGTTGCCATTATCCGTTTCCTCATAGGCTTGACCTGGCGTGAAGTGCAGACTGCCAGCAATTTTCTCATCAAACAAAATATCATTCATTGGATGCAAAATATGAGGATTAAATCCGATAGCAAATTCACCTATATAACGAGCGCCTTCATCCATGTCTAAAATTTCGTTCAAACGCGCAGTATCATTGCTTTCTGCCTTCACGATTTTCCCGTTTTCAAATGTCAGCGAAATATTTTGGAACGTAACCCCCGAATAAACGCTAGGCGCATTGTAAGTAATTGTGCCTTGCACCGAATCGCGAACTGGAGCTGAGAAAACTTCTCCATCCGGAATATTCCGGTGGCCAGAGCATTTTTTTGCTCCGATATTTTTAATCGAGAAGCTCAAATCTGTGCCTGGGGATACTATGCGTACGCGATCTGTTTCACTCATCAGTTTCTGCAGTGGATCCATCGCAGCGTCCATTTTGGCATAATCCAAGTTGCATACATCAAAATAGAAGTCCTCAAAGGCTTCCGTACTCATATTGGCTAACTGTGCCATGGATGGGCTTGGATAACGCAAAACAACCCATTTTGTTTTTTTCACGCGTTGTTCCGAATGTACAGGATTTCTGTATAGTTGATCATATAGACGCATATTCGCGTCCGGAATTCCAGCAAATTCATTCACATTATCTCCAGAGCGAACGGCTATGTAGCCCTGCATATTTTTCATTCGCTCCAAATCAAGCGACGACCAAAGCTCCATTTGCTCCTTAGTTGCGTGCTTAAGCAATGTACGAAGAACGGAACGATCGCTCGATTCTACAAACGGCCTGCCGCCCCGCCGTGCAACCTCTTCTATTAAACATTTTGTCAGCTCTCGTTCTGAACCAACCATGTCAATTAACACATTCTCTCCAGATTGAACATCTATGGAATATTCGACTAAATTTTGTGCCAGCTTTTGCAATCTTGGATCACGCATGTAAAATTCCTCTCCTTCTAACTTTCGATCATAAACTAATCCATCGTAACACGTTTATGCATCTGCTGAACAGTGTCGCTCAACGCACCGTTAAAGGATTGAAACCTAACTGTTGTGTATCTTGACTCGGAAAACGGACGTTTGTTATAGGTGTACTGAAAGGATGTTTTTTCTTCCATCTTCAGCGGAAGCAGCTTCGTTCGGTCGATAACGAGCTCATACTCTGTGCTTGCATGCATGGTCGAGAGCATAGCATCAAGCTGGTTGCGAGATCGCGCCATTTCCTCCATCCATTCTTGTCGATAAGGTTGCTCTCCTGAAGGCATATTTGCTACTAGTTGGTCAAGTTGCTGCCGCAGACGCTGCTCCCATTTCTCCTTTGACACATTTTCATTTTCTGTAATCAACAGCGTTACGGTCTCCGCATTCATGCTGTCATTTACGATCTGAACTTCTTCATTTGATTGATTTAACGTTTCTAGCACCTTTACCGGATTCCAATGCATCGTTTCCTGGCTATTCGTCTGCAACGTAAGCTGCTGATGATCCACAACTTTGCCTTCGAATACTTCTGGTTTAAAAGCTAGGCCTCCCTCTGTCTTAATGCTCATCGATCCTGTGAAATCATATTGATCCGTTGCAGCAAGCCCAGAATAAGATAAAGACAGCCATTCCTCCGGAGATCGGTGATCGCCAACAGTTGCGCATCCGACAAACGATAGCATAGTTGCAAAAGTGAGGATACTCACGCCAATTGCTTTCTTTCTTTTCATTTGCATACCTCCCGTCCAACATGTTCTATAGTATCGTCCCTAACCTGTATGCTCCTTATTCCGAACATGAACAAAAAAAAGGATACTGCAATCCGCAGTATCCTCCTCTATGGCATATCATATATCCGAGCTTTTTAGTTTTGTCCAACGAAAATGCAATTTCTTCCATTGTGCTTAGCTTCATAAAGTGCCATGTCCGCGCGATAAAATAGGGTTTCAACGCTAATTTTCTCATCCTCAAACGTCCATTCGGAAACGCCGCACGATACGGTTACGACAGGATCCGTTTCCTTCTCAACATACAATCGTATTCGTTCAGCAATGCGATACGCTTGTTCAGCCCGAATGCCTGGCAAGTAAATCGCAAGCTCTTCGCCGCCCCAGCGCGCGGCAATATCCTCTTGCCTGATCGATCCTCTAATAATATTGCTCACTTGAATGAGTATACGATCACCAACTTGATGTCCGTACGTATCGTTGACACGCTTAAACAGATCAATGTCTACGAGAATCAGCGAACCAAACGAGTCTTTGCGCTGACGGTTTTGAATTTGCTCATTTAAATAGTGGCGAGCATGCAGTCCTGTTAAATTGTCTGTTATCACCATACGGCGAACTTCGGCATGCAGTGAAGCATTTGTTACTGCAAGTCCAATATGAGTGCTCATTACTTGAAGCAATTTATAATTATCATAGGAGAAGAAATTAGGAGCTTTATGTGTAATCAGGATTACGCCAACAACCTCCCCGTCAACCATGATCGGTGAGGCAATAAGCGATCTTGATTCGGTATTATCCATTAGCTTGGAGGTCACAACGCGAGTATGCCAGTAATCGGATATGATCATCGGCTCTTTGGTTCGATATACCATCCCACAGAACCCGTAATCAGGCGAGAACTGCTCGCTTGTCAGCGATGGAAAATTACTGGACATTACAATAAATTGATTTTTTTCTTTGTTCAGCTGCAGAACACAGCAGTAATCGGCATCAAATATCGTTAAAAGTTCACTGGTAGCAAATTGAAAAATTTCTTTAAGTTTTAACGACTGGTTTAATCGTTTAGTAAGCTCATTTATAAGGCGCAGCTCATTAATGAGCAGATTCGACTGCTCGTACAGCTTCGCGTTCTCGAAGGCTGAACCTGCAGTATCTGCTAGCAGCAGAAAAGCAGGCAAGTCTGCATCATCCCATTTGCCTGGACCAATGTACAAACAGAGCACACCATAAGCAGCTTGTTTGCCATTCATCGGAACAGCCAGTCGAAGCGTGCCGTCTCTATCATGCTCCGTTACCGATTTACCGTTCAAAAACGCCTTGGCAACGAGATCATGCTCCAGGTTCTTGAAAACAAGCGACTTCACACGTGGATCCCCGTTCAAATGATCTTGTGATAAATATAAATGAACTTCAGAGTTTGGATAAAGCTGTTCCAAGCTTCGAAGCAATTCGGACAACACGGATGCAACATCGATTTGATCATAAAGTCGTTTGGCAGCTTGAAACAAGGAATCTCTTCTACTTGCTTCCTGCTCCGCGCGCTGCTGCTGCAGGAGTAAATCCTTGACATAGAGCTGTTCAAACTTATGGTAAAAGCAGCTGCGGAAATGCAATGAGCACATTTGAAGCTGCATGATATCAATATTAGAACCAATTGAGGATACATAGGCAAGAATACAAAAAACAGCACCATCGTTTCGCCTCAGTATAGGCACGGCTGCTGCAAATACATCTTCTGCTTCATTATGGCTTGGTTGGCCGCTGCTTAAAACGCTGTGGACAACCTTAGCAAGCTCAGTGCTGCGTTTCTCGCAACCCTCAGCGTTAAAAAGTCCTACCGAAGCTATCTCTTCTGCTTCTTTATTGAATAACACAAATTCACCAGCCTCAGATGAGGCTAATCCTGATGTTTCAGTTACCCACTGATTGAAACTGTCTTGGAACAATGGAGATAGCAAGGGCTTGTCCGCATCGCTAATATCTTCGCTGATGAACCAAATCGGTTGTGACTCTGCTGTTGTATCAACAATTGTTGATGTTTTACGATATGCAAAATTGCTATTCATTCGATCAACCATGCAGCCCCAACCCTTCCATCTGTCAACCAAGGTGATGAGCTTCCTATTTTCACTTAATATTACAATCATCATACTCCATTTTTGAGAAATTTGCACTACTATGTCTTTTAAATATAGGACTTTCGATGTGTATGACTCATCATTAAAATTCCTTTGTTAACCTTGACAACGGCTATATATTTCATATATTATTTATTGATGAATAGATGGGCGTACGGTTTTGTGTCACCCTCATGAAATACGTTCACTATAGGCCAGCGGCTGACTAGCCTATCAGGGACGAGCTTGCTCGGACGTTGAACGTATTCGGCGAAACACAACCCCATTCACAAATTTATTTGATGAAGGAGTTAATATTACGTATGTCACGTTATACAGGACCTAAATTTAAACTAAGCCGTCGCCTTGGAATCTCTTTGAGCGGAACGGGTAAAGAACTTGCAAAACGCGCTTTTCCACCGGGTCAACACGGCCCTAACCAACGCAGAAAAATGAGCGGTTACGGCGTTCAATTGCAAGAGAAACAAAAGCTTCGTCACATGTACGGTTTGAACGAAAAACAATTCCGCAACTTGTTTGACAAAGCGGCAAAAATGAAAGGTAAAGCCGGTGAAAACTTCATGGGCCTCCTTGAAAGCCGTCTTGACAACCTCGTTTACCGTCTTGGCCTTTCCAACTCCCGTGCAGGAGCTCGTCAGTTGGTATCACATGGTCACGTAACTGTAAACGGCAAGAAAGTGGATATCGCTTCTTATAGCGTTTCTCTTGGCGATGTAATCGGTTTGCGCGAGCGCAGCCGCAGCCTTAGAACAATTAAAGAAGCTATGGAAGGCCGTCATCACCTTCCGAACTACTTGGAGTTCAACGATCAAGCAATGGAAGGTAAATTCCTTCGTCTGCCTGACCGCGGTGAGCTTTCCCAAGATATCGACGAGAAACAAATCGTCGAATTCTACAGCCGTTAATAATCAAAAAAACCTTGAACCAATTGGTTCAAGGTTTTTTTCTGTTTACACTGCTTTTATTGTTCAGGAAGTTTAATCACTGTGGGAGCAGCCGCAATATCTACTGGCTTGCTGGTTGCTGTTGGTAGATTAATACCTTTTGTCGTCAATCCTTTAATGATTGCATTCACATCGATTCCCGATACGCTCTTCAGCATTTCCGGCGCAGTAGACATTAATGAAGTCACATAATTGCTTAAACGAGCTGCCCCTTCACCATTTCCGGTGTCAACAACGGTAAGCTTATCAATGTTGCTGATAGGGCCTGCAATTTTCCCTGCCAGCTCAGGAAGCATTTTTACGATAATATCAAGTATTGCAGCTTCACCAAACTTCTCGAAGGCTTCGGCTAACTTCTCTTTAGCCTCCGCTTCCGCTAATCCGCGAAGTCGAATAACGTCTGCCTCTGCTGTACCCTTCGCTCTCTCCGCTTCTGCAACAGCTAATCCATCCAATCGTTTCTGTGTAGCATGCGCCTTTGCTTCCGCTTCAATACGATATTGCAGAGCATCGGCTTCGTTAAGAAGCTTCGCTTTATTCGCTTCCGCCGCTTGAACAACCGCGTAACGGTCAGCATCCGCTTTTTTCTTCACTTCAGCATCATACTGCTTCTCACGACGCAATATCTCTTTTCCTTCAAGATCGATCTCACGTTCTTTACGCACGAGTTCAACCTTCATTTGCTCTTCTACTACGTTTTGCTTAGCGCGAGCTTCATGAATCGAATAAGCTTGATCCGCTTCCGCTCTTGCCGTATCCTGATCACGCTTAAATGTAGCGACCTTCATTTCCTTTTCCTTCTCGGCTTCCGCTATATTGGTATCACGCACAAGCTCAGCTTTTTGACCGGCCTCGGCAGCGAGTGCTTTCTGAATTCTAGCATCCCGAATGGCTTCAGCTTCAGCAATTTCAGCGTCTCTCTTTACAGCAGCAATTCGCGGCTTGCCCAGCGCATCCAAATATCCATGCTTATCGCGCAAATCCTTGATCGTGAAGGAAACGATTTGAAGACCCATTTTTTTCAAATCCTTAGCTGCAACCCCTTGTACCTCTTGCGCAAATTTATCACGGTTGCGATAAACCTCTTCAACGGTCATAGATCCTAGAATAGCGCGCAAATGTCCTTCCAATACTTCCTGTGCTTCACCCTTGAGTGCTTCGGTAGGCTTGCCTAGAAATTGTTCTGCCGCCGTCGCCACATCTTCAACCGCGCCGCCAATTTTAATTATCGCTACACCGTCCGCCATTACAGGCACGCCTTGCTCTGTGTAAACCTCAGGCGTTGACACATCCAGCTTATGCGACAATAAAGATAGAAACTCAGCCTTTTGGAATATCGGCAGAATAAACGCGCCTCCGCCTCTAATTATTTTCACTTTGCGCCCAGATTCATCCGTACTCGCATTTCGGGTTCCCAGAAACGATCCCGTTACGAGCATCGCCTCGTCCGGACTAACTGTTTTGTAGCGCGCCCAGAAGGCAAGACCTAATATAACGAAAACTCCGACAACGATTGCAGGTATAATGTAATAATCTTCCATTGATTTTCCCCCTTCAGCTGCATCAATTAAGATAAATTCACTTCCGAAACATACAGAGTGCTATCCCTTACCTCAACAACAACAACTCTCGAGCCGCTTGTAATTTCAACGCCTTCGAAACTAGCGGCAATTTGATTCGTAAATCCTGCTCCCACCTTAACCATCACTTCGCCATACCCTTTTGCAGAAATGGGGACCAGCACCTCCCCAAGCTTACCCGACAAATCATTAAGCGAAAAAGCGATAGAATTCTCGCTTTGCTCCATAGGCTTAATGTAGAGAAAGAAAACAGCTATTCCTGCTGTAAGTGCGATGAGTAAAGAGATAATCACGATCGCAGTTGAACCAAATGCAGTGTAGCGTCCGAGTAGGATCCCTGCCCCGCCAAAAGTGGTTATCCCGCCCACTAGCGCAGTCGGCGACAGCCATGAATGACCGTCTAAGGATAAAAAATCGAGTGCACCATCGAGTGCCTGCCCGATCAAATCCCCAAAAATAATACTTACGAGTGCGTAAAGGATTCCTCCGACTAGACAAGACATAAATAGCGTCTCCAACTCTCTCCCCCCTTCCATAGTATCCATAACCTGTTAATGCTTCCGTTATTTAATACGTTGAAAACGCTTTTTTGTTTCAAAAAAAAAGAACTTGTTGAATTTTATCATTTCAACAAGCTCTATTAGACCAATTATTTTAATTTAATTTTTATAAATTTACGTTTACCAACTTGAATCACGTCGTCATCCTTAGGAGCGATATTCACATTAATATCTGTTATTTTTTCTTCATTTAGACGTACGGCACCTTGCTGAACGCTTCTTCTAGCTTCACTGCTCGTTGGCTGCAAGCCGAGCAAAGTCAAGAGCTTCACGATCCCAATCTGACCATTTTCCAATTGATCCGAGGAAATAGCCGCCTCTTCAATATCATCTGGCAACGCGCGTTGTTGAAATACCGTTATAAAATGATTTTCCGCTGCTATCGCTGCCGCTTCACCATGGTACATTCGTACAAATGTCGCCCCAAGCTGCATTTTCGCATCGCGTGGATGTACCGATCCATCTGCGAGCGCTGCTTTCAATGCCGCCAGCTCCTCGTTGCTTAAATCGGTAGCAAGCTCGTAATATTTGAGCATAAGCCTATCTGGAATCGACATGGATTTGCCGTAAATTTGGTTGGGCTCTTCATCAATGCCGATGTAATTACCCAAACTTTTGCTCATTTTATTTACGCCGTCCAGCCCTTCGATCAAGGGAGTCATGATCGCGATCTGTCCCGGTTTATTATATTCCTTCTGCAAAGTTCTGCCCATCAGCAGGTTGAATGTCTGATCCGTTCCTCCCAGCTCCACATCAGAATTAAGAGCAATGGAATCGTATCCCTGCATCAGCGGGTAGAAAAACTCATGAATGCTGATCGGCAAACCATTCGTGTAGCGCTTCGTAAAATCATCACGCTCCATCATTCGTGCAACCGTTACTTTCCCCGCTAGATTAACAACATCCGCGAAGTTAAGCGGTGCAAGCCATTCCGAGTTGTAGTAGAGCTTTGTTTGCTGTGGATCTAATATTTTGTAAATTTGTTTCTGGTATGTTTCCGCATTTCGCTTCACATCTTCTTCCGACAATTGCTTCCGCGTTTCTGATTTCCCAGTCGGATCACCAATTCTGCCTGTAAAATCACCGATAATCAGCTGAACCTGATGACCAAGTTCCTGGAATTGACGCAGCTTGTGCAGAACAACAGTATGGCCGATATGAATGTCTGGCGCTGAAGGATCAAGTCCTAGCTTTACATTTAATGGCGTGCCTGTTGCGACAGAATTCGCAATTTTATTTTTCAAATCATCCTCAGGTACAATCTCCACAACGCCGCGGCGAATGACAGCCAGCTGACGCTCGACCTCACTTTGCTGCTCTTTGGTTAAACTTTCCCACTTTACCATAGAACTTTTCCTCCCTTGTATGCGTCTATATAGACATAAAAAATCCTTCCAGCCCCAAGGGACGAGAAGGATTAGCTCGCGGTACCACCCTCGTTAGAGTACTCCTGCCTTTTTTACATTAAAAAAAGAGGTACTCTCACTTCGTTGTTGATAACGGAGACGGGCTCCGAAGTGAACTACTACGGCTGATTCGACTGCCCCACAGGCTCTAATGCCAAAATGTGCAGACGATTGTCAGCAAACGGTTCCTTCACTTAGCTCCAGGCGGTAATTCAACAAGCGGCGCATGCCGGTTTCCACCACCCACCGGCTCTCTGAAAGTACGATTCGCTGTCTACTCATGCCCTTCAAAGCATTGATTAGATAAAACATTATTGAATTTATACCATAGCAGTGCAGCGAAGTCAATGCAAGGAAAGAATGCGTTACTTTAGCGATTTATGTTATAATAGGTGTGCTATTTGGAGGAGGAGTTATATAAATGCAAGAAGATCGTCAACCTGCGCCAAACAAAAGAAGCAAATGGCGTACATTTGGAATCGTAACTTTTATAACAGTAAAATGGATGGTATATTTCGGAATCTTCATCGGATTGCTTGCCGGTGGAGCAGTAACTGGTTATGTGGCAGCGCTTGTGAAAGACGAAACCGTAAGACCTCGATCCGTTATTGTCGAAAAAGTCGGCGAAAATGCCATAACTGGATTTGTTTACTTCAATGATGCTTCACTTGTCGGACAGCTAAGAACGTCAGAGGACCGAATGATTATTACATATGATGATTTACCGCCGCAGGTTATTAATGCCGTACTCGGTATTGAAGATAATAACTTTTTGGAGCATTACGGCGTAGACATTAACGGCCTAGGACGTGCAGTAAAGCAAAAGCTTCTAAATGAAGATACGCAAACGGGCGGAAGTACGCTTACTCAGCAGCTTGCTCGCCGCGTATTTCTGAGTTTGGACAAAACCGATAGCCGTAAGATTAAAGAAATATTTTTATCGCTGCGCATGGAACGTTATTTAACGAAAGAAGAAATTTTAGCAGCCTATTTGAATAAAGTTCCTTTTGGGAACGGTTCTAGCGGCTACAATTTGTTCGGAATTAAAGCAGCTGCCAAAGGGATATTTGATATTACTGATCTAAACCAGTTGAATATCGCGCAGTCTGCCTATTTAGCTGGCCTTCCGCAAAGGCCTTCTGCCTATACAGCATTCACAGGTAAAGGTCAATTCAATGAAGCAGGCTTCAAACTCGCGCTAGGACGTCAAAAAACTGTATTGATGCGGATGTTCGAGACTGGGCGGATTACTCAGCAGGAGTATGACGAAGCACTCCAATTCGATATTAGGAAAACGTTGGCTAAGACAAAAGAGAAAGCTTACACTACCTATCCTTATCTAATGCTTGAAGCGGAACGCCAAGCGGCGGAAATTATGCTAATGGCGCAGGACTCTACATTAACCAAAGCAGACCTTCGCAAAAAAGAAAATGCACCACTAATTGAAGAAGCTCGCGATCATTTGCTTCGCGGCGGCTACCATGTTCATACGACGATTGACAAGGATATCTACCAGCTCATGCGTGAGATTGGCACGAATGATGAGAACTTTACACCATACAGCGAGAAAAAAGGGCTTGAGCAGATTGCTGCGGTCATGCTCGATCACAAGACTGGCGCAATAGTCGGAATGCTGGAAGGCCGCGACTTCTACGAGGAGCAGTTAAACTATGCCACTCAGATGACAAGGCAGCCCGGATCAACGATGAAAACACTTGCGGCCTATCTTCCAGCTATCGAGATGGGTATTATTCAACCCGCAAGCATTATTGATGATGCTCCAATTGTTCTCAAGGATGGCCAGAAGGGTTTCCATATCCCGATGAACGTAAACCGTAAATTCGCGGGTCTAGTTACGGCGCGTGAAGCGTTAAACCGTTCATTGAACTTGCCTGCTTTGAAAATTTTCAATGAGGAAGTCAAAATTGGAAATGCTTGGGAATTTGTTAAAAAACTAGGCATTACGACGCTGCAGCCGGAAGATGCTTATGCGCAAACCGGTGTAATTGGCGGCTTAAGCATCGGCGTATCGGTAGAAGAGCTTACGAATGCTTATGGCTCTATCCCGAACAAAGGCGTTTTCAATGATGCTTATATGATTCAAAAAATTACAGACGCAAACGGAAAAATTGTATATGAACATAAACAGGAATCAAAACGAGTGTTCTCGGAGCAAAGCGCATTTTTGATGACGGATATGTTATCGACTGTTATTTCAAGCAGAAACGGTTCCGCAAACAAATTGAAATCGCAATTCGATAAATACGGTGAAATTCCTATTGCTGGTAAAACAGGATCCACACAAAGCTACGGTGACGTTTGGTTCATGGGCTTCTCACCGGATATCACATTGGGCGTGTGGGCCGGTTATGAGGAACAGGTCAACTCCCTATCCGAGGTCGGTAAAACGCGAGCTCGTTCAATATGGGCACTTATTATGAATAAGATGGCAGAGAAGAAACCTGATGTTTTCGTCACCAAAGAATTTGAACGGCCATCCGGCATTGTCAAAGCTACGGTGTCGAGCGCTAGCGGCATGCTTCCGAGTAAATTAACGAAGGAAGCCGGCATGCTTGTTACCGACTGGTTCAACAAAAAAGATATACCTAAGAAAACAGATGACGCGCTCGTGAAGATGGCATATATCTCTTTCAATGGCGTTAACTATGTTCCAAACAAAGCTACTCCTAGCGATATGGTTAAGGAACAAATCGTAATTAAGCGTAAAAAACCGCTGGATGTTCTTATGGATGAGATTAAGGCAGCACAGCAGAAGCTTCCAGCAAGCAGCCGTCGTCCAATTAATATCTACCTTCCTGCGGATGCGGAAAACAATGCGCCATCTAAACCAGACCCTCGCGTTGATGATGGGGCTGCTCCTCCGCCTCCGGCAAGCATTAAGCTGCAATCGTCGGATGGAGTGCTCGTATTGACATTTAGCGACAGTAAAGCTGCTGATGTCGTCGGATATCGAGTGTATAGATCGGCTAATCAAGGTCCTTACGAGAAGCAAGGGGAATCCATTACGGTCGGTTCAGACAAACGGATGAAGGTGTATGCTTCCAATGCTCAAAACTACACCTATTACGTAACAGCGGTTGATGTGGTCGGCAAAGAATCAGCACCTAGTCAAATCGCACAATTTGGCAATACGCCGAGCACCCCTAAGCCGCCTACTGGCGGTGACAACTCAAGTGGAAATGGATCTGGTTCAACAACAGCACCTGCCACTCCAACAGGCTTACAAGCCGCGAAAACGGATCTGAGCGTGCGATTAACTTGGGCAGCGAACAGTGTGTCCGACCAAGTGACGCAATATAATATTTACTACAGCGCAAAAAACGATGGTAAATATTCAAAAATCGGATCGACCTTGGAAACAAGCTTTGAGTACGTTGCACCGCTTGTCACTGGTTCCTTTTATGTAACCTCAGAAAACGCGAATGGCGAGTCAGCGCCCTCCTCGAAGCAAACGATTAGCTAGAAGAACCTGACACTTATCGATTACTGTGAATAAATAATGAGAAAGGTAGCCGCCTCGCGAGAGACTGCTACCTTTTCTTTTTAGATCAAAATGATTGATAAAATAAAAAAAGAGCTGTAACAAGCGTCGCATACTATTTTTTTAAATAACATAAGAAGAATCCGTTTCAAACAATCGACCTATTTGCTCATAATCTTCTCTAGATAAACGCCATTTTGTCGCTGCCGTATTCTCCTCCAGCTGCTTGATTGTTTTCGCGCCAGCAATCACGCTCGTAATTTCATTACGATACAATAACCAGTTAATCGCTACCTGACTTAACGGTTTTCCGATTGCTCTAGCAATTCCAGTAAACGTTTCGATAATGACAATGTTTTTTATAAATTGCTTCTCCGAAAATAAAGGGTTAAGTTGTGCGCGAACATCCGTCTTTGGCAGCCTCGTTAAATAATTGAATTTCCCCGTCAACAAACCTTGTGCCAGTGGGCTGTAAGGAATAAATCCGATATTTTGCTGTTTCGCATAAGGTAACGCAGCATGCTCAACATCACGCTGGAACAAGTTATAAGGCAGCTGCAAAGATACAATCTGGCTAACCGTCTGTGCTGCTACTAATTGTTGAACATTGAAGTTTGAAACTCCGATATTTCGAATTTTTCCTTCGATTACTAATTGATTTAACGTTTCGAACGTCTCTTCAATCGCCGTTTTACCGCTAGCATCTGGAAAATGAATCTGATATAAATCAATATAGTCCGTATTTAATCGCCGCAGGCTTTCCTCAACCTCACGAATGATATTTGCTTTTGTCACATTTATACTAAACTGTCCCTGTTCATACCATACGAGGCCAGCTTTTGTTGCGATAATGACATGTTCCCGAACAGGCTTTAGCACTTTACCGAGCATTATCTCCGAATATCCCAGGCCATAGGCAGGAGCAGTGTCATAGAAAGTGATCTCCTGCTCATACGCACGACGAATGGTGGCCTCCATCTCATTATCATCGACGGCTCCCCAGCCTGCTTTACCAGCAGCCCAAGCACCAAACCCAATAACGGATGGATAAAGCTCACTATTGCCTAATCTTCTCTTATCCAACAAGAGAACCTCCTTTACTTAATTATTCCTACCCGATTACTTGGAACTAACATAATTATAAATCTGTCTGCATGAAAGTCAACCCATTTTTTTCAAAAAACACCAGCATCATTTTTCGCTTTCAATATTTATTACTTGACATCTGTTTTCCATCTCCTTATCATAAAAATCATTCATTATAGTGATAAAATTCCATATCCCAAACTAGGAAGGAAACAAAAAAATGACAAAAAGACGTATCGATCATGTTGGAGTTATGGTTAAAAATATTGAGGCTTCCATTACTTTTTATACTGAAATTATCGGATTTGAACTTAAGGGAAGAACACCTCATACAAATGGAATTATTGAGCTCGCCTTTCTCGGCTTCAGCGAGTCCGAGGAGACTGAATTAGAATTAATTCAAGGTTATAACGATAACCTTCCAAGTGAAGGCAAAGTGCATCATTTTGCGGTTACTGTAACCGATGTCCATGCGGAGTTTGATCGCTTGAAGCAGCTTGAGGTGACATTCATCGACGAGAGTATCACAGTACTTCCTAACGGCTACCAATACTTTTTTGTAAGCGGGCCCGATGGTGAACGAATCGAGTTATTCCAACGCTAATACAGGAATTAAAAAGAGGATGGCCCCTGATCTGATCAGGAGCCATCCTCTTTAATGATTTGATTAGTCTTCAATCGTTGACAAGTCGCCAGTCGGCAGGTTCAGTTCCCATGCCTTCAGCACACGGCGCATAATTTTGCCGCTTCGTGTTTTTGGAAGCTTATCTTTAAACTCAATTTCTCTTGGTGCTGCATGAGCGGATAAACCAACCTTTACGAATTGTGAAATCTCTTGTTTTAATTCGTCCGAGGCCACATAGCCTTCACGGAGCGCAATAAACGCTTTAATGATTTCTCCACGCATAGGATCAGGTTTACCGATGACCCCTGCTTCTGCCACGGCTGGATGCTCAACTAGCTTGCTCTCAACCTCAAATGGGCCTACCCGCTCACCTGCTGTGTTGATTACATCATCGATACGCCCTTGGAACCAGAAATAACCCTCCTCGTCCATATAAGCCGAATCACCAGAGATATACCAACCTTTTAAGTAAAAATATTCCTCATACTTAGAAGGATTGTTCCATACTTTACGCATCATCGACGGCCAAGGAACATGAATTGCTAAATTGCCCATACGATATGGAGGCACTTCATTGCCACTATCATCGATAATAGCAGCTTTGACACCTGGCAGCGGTTTGCCCATTGAACCTGGCTTAATATCCATGCTTGGATAGTTGCAGATCAATTGACCGCCTGTCTCTGTCATCCACCACGTGTCATGAATGCGTTGGCCGTAAACCTTCATTCCCCATCTAACAACCTCTGGGTTAAGCGGCTCACCTACGCTTAGGACATGTCGCAAGCTTGTAAGATCAAACTGCTGCGATATTTCGTCCCCAGCCCCCATTAACATCCGGAATGCCGTTGGTGCGCTATACCATACCGTGACACCGTATTTCTGAATGACACTATACCAATCACTTGGACTGAAACGTCCTCCGCGTATAACACTTGTTGCGCAATTAAGCCATGGTGCAAAAATACCGTAGGATGTACCAGTAACCCAGCCTGGATCTGCAGTACACCAATAAATATCATTTTCTTTCAAATCAAGTACAATTTGTCCTGTATACATATGTTGAATCATCGCGTTTTGAACATGGAATACGCCTTTTGGTTTGCCCGTAGAACCGGATGTATAATGCAAAATGAGACCATCCTCGAGCCCCAGCCATTCAATCTCAGTCTCATCGGACGCTGCAGCCATTTCTTCCGCAAAATTAATAATACCCTCTTCATTCTCTAAATCCTTGCCGAAAACGATTACATGCTTCAGATTCGGCAGCTCATCTCTTTTAATTCTTTTTAGAAGTGCTGGAGTTGTAATGATTGCAGTAGCTTCGCTATCGTGCAATCTGTCCTTTACCGCTGTCTCCATAAAAGCTTCGAATAGAGGCCCGACGACAGCGCCGACTTTAAACGCACCAAGAGCGCTAAAATAAAGCTCCGGTGTTCTCGGCATAAAGATGAAAACACGTTCACCCTTGGTAACGCCAAGCTTGCGCAAAACATTTGCAAAACGATTGGATTGCTTGCTTATTTGTTCAAATGTGTAGGATTCATCGCGTTCACTATCACTATAGTAAAGAGCGATTTTATCGCCTTTTCCTTGCTCGACATGACGGTCAATGGCTTCATAAGCCATATTCACTTTTCCAGTCGTATACCAGCTAAATTGACTTTCGATTTGACTCCATTCAAAAGAACTAATCGCTTCTTCATAATTCGGTAAGTTCGAATTTTGCGCAGTCGCTGGAATTCGCTCTTGATGTAGGTTGATCATACTATCACTCTCCCATCAAATCTGTGTTTCTAATTTGTAAGAATACGCTTTCAAAACGATGTCGTAACTTGAGGCAAACAAGACGACATCAACTAGCGCATCCCATCATATTAAACCGCCAAATATATTATAACATAACTTTTTTCTATTCGACTACGCTTTTCATTTAGTAAAATGTTTGTTATAAAGAGTAATAGAGGATTGTGTTTAGGCAGCAATTAACAGCAAAGGGGGGGCAGCCTTGGAACATCGAAAGCGTTTGCAGCGAGAGCAACTCGTTATGGACGCAAGTCGTGAACTTATTCTGGAAGGACCAGTACCACCCGATCGATTAGCAAGCATGACGATGCATAAATCACTCGATGCATTCAGAAGACCAACCGAGCAGCATGTTGCGCTAGTTGAAATCGCTGGTCTAGATGAAGGTAGAATTATATTAGCGCGTGAGAATTCCGTTATCGTAGGATATGTGACCTTCCACTATGCGGACGAACTTGAACGTTGGTCAGAAGGCGGAATGACGGATCTAATCGAGCTCGGCGCAATAGAAGTTGCAGATGATTATCGCGGCTTAGGTTTAGGAAAACGGATGATTCAACTTGCCTTTGCCGAGGAGCAATTAGAAAATGTGATTGTATTTACGACAGAATATTATTGGCATTGGGATCTTGAGGGTACAAAGCTGAATGTATGGGATTATCGTAAGATGATGGAAAAATTAATGCAAGCGGTCGGAATGATTTGGTTCGCTACTGATGACCCCGAAATTTGCTCCCATCCCGCGAATTGTCTCATGGTGCGTATCGGCACTGAGGTTCCCCTAAGCTCCGTTGAACATTTTGACCGTGTGCGTTTTCGTCAGCGGTTTATGTATTAAGCTTTTGGTAACGATGCTGGTTTGCTGCGCAAACCTAGTTAACGCTTACCATGCTGGTTTGCTGCGCAAACCTTAAGGAGGATAGGAATGGCTTCTGACTCTATTTTCATCTACCATTCGGATACTAGCGGATATAAATTCGGTGAGGAGCATCCTTTCGATCCGCTGCGGCTTGCTTTAACAATCGATCTGCTCAAAGAAGTTGATGCATTGCCCGATGAGGATATCCAGTTCCCTACCGCGTATTCCGAGGATGAACTGTTGTCGCTCGTGCATAGAACAGACTATTTAGATGCTGTTAAGCAATTAAGCGAAGCCGAAATCGACGAAAGCAGCCCGCTTGCACTGCAGTTCGGACTGCACACAGAAGACACACCTTATTTCCCCGGCATGCACAAGGCAGCTGCGACCATCGTCAAAGGCTCTGTAACCGCCGCTGAGCTTGTTATGACTGGCCAAGCTAAGCATGCCTATCATTTGGCCGGAGGATTGCACCACGCCTTTCCTGACCGCGCCTCAGGCTTCTGTGTATATAACGATGCAGCAGTCGCCATTAAACATATCCGTCAAACGTATGGGGCAAAAGTTCTTTACATTGATACGGATGTCCATCACGGCGACGGGGTACAATGGGTTTTCTATGACGATCCCGACGTATGTACCTATTCCATACATGAAACAGGGAAATTTCTATTTCCCGGTACAGGCTACGTGCACGAGAAAGGCACAGACCATGGATTTGGTGCTTGCTATAATGTGCCGCTCGAGCCTTATACGGAGGATGAATCCTGGCTGGAGAGCTTCAATATCACATTGCGCAAGATCATTTCAGCCTTCCAACCGGATGTCATTATTAGTCAGCATGGCTGCGATGCTCACGCCTTTGATCCACTCTCTCACATTCATTGCAGCATGCGAATATATGCCGAAATTCCAGCTATCATACACGAATTAGCCCATACATATACAGATGGTCGCTGGATTGCGTTAGGTGGCGGCGGTTATGATATATTTCGCGTCGTTCCAAGAGCTTGGTCTTTGGTGTGGCTTACGATGATCGACCACCCCATTGCTCGTTCCATTGCAGCTGGAGAGGATGCTAGGCTTCCAGATAACTGGCTCAGTCGCTGGGAATCCAGCAGCCCTCACAAGCTTCCTGAGCATTGGATGGACGATCAAGCTGACATAGAGCCTATGCCCAGACGAACCGAAATTACAAACAAAAATAGAATGATGCAACAAATCGTTATTCAGGATTTATAATCCAATTACTGCGGCAAGCTCGCATCAAAAAAAAGAACCAGTTCCGATGCTGGCATCGGAACTGGTTCTTTGTATTGTTCTTACACTTTAAATATGTTGGAGGATATCGTCAATAATCTGATACGAGTTGTTGGAGGCAGTTACCGTAAACTCTTGAAAGTTCACATGAGCCGATCCATCTGCTTTGTCAGACATCGAACGAATAATTACAAATGGTGTATTATTCATATCGCATACTTGAGCTACTGAAGCGCCTTCCATCTCCGCACATGCACCTTGCAGCGTCTCGTGAAGCAGCTTGACCATCTCACGGCTAGCAATAAATTGATCGCCTGAGAGCACCTTGCCCTGTAGACTGCGTCCTGAGAATAGTCGGTTGCTTGCAGCAGAAGCCAGCTCGATTAATCGCTCGTCAGCAGGGAACTCTGATTTTGGGTGAAATGGAATCGTTCCACGGGCAAAGCCTAGTGGAGTACAATCCATATCATGCTGCACGCAGCTTGTCGAAACAACGATATCACCAATATTCAGCTCTGGATCAACTGCACCGGCAACGCCAGTAAACAGTACACAATCAGCCCCAAGATCAAGTAAAATTTGCGTACAAACAGCAGCATTTACTTTTCCTACACCTGATTTGCAATATATGATCGTTTTGCCGTGAAGTTTACCTTCATAATATGTAATACCTGCTTTTGTTACCTCAGACACTACGTTCACATGCTCATGTAGTAATTCAATTTCTTCCGCCATAGCGCCGATAATTCCAATTTTATTAAACGACATTTCTTTTATATTCCTCCAACCGATTGGCGCACGATAATCTCATGCGGCAGCACAACTTTGGATTGTTCTACATTTTCTTTCTTCATCAGCTTAGTCAGCAAACGCATCGATACTGCACCAATATCATACATCGGCTGAGCTACAGCAGTAAGCTGTGGACGAACCATCGATGCCATACGGCTGTTATCAACACTAATGACTGAGATATCGTCCGGTACTCTCAAACCGGAATCCTGAATGCTGTGAATAGCGCCGATCGCCATTTCATCAGTTGCGGAGAATACAGCTGTAGGACGCTCGTCCAGCTCAATAAAATACTTCATTGCTTCTGCGCCTGATTCATAACGATAGTTGCCAGTACGAACTAGCGCATCATCGTATGTGATACCTACAGCTTCAAGCGCACGCTTGTAGCCTTGGAATCTTGCATAACCAATGGAAGGATCTTGAAGTGTACCGCTGATCATCGCAATTCTTCTATGTCCTTGCTCATACAAATTTTGTACAGCATCAAACGCAGCATCCTCGTGATTGATGTCGACAGACGGAATTTGTCCACTCTCATCTGAAGTTGCACAAAGTACAATTGGAACATTAGCTGTCTTAAATGCTTGCAAATGTTCTTCCGTCACTGCTCCGCCCATAAATAACAAGCCGTCTACTTGCTTCTCAAGCAGCGTATTGATAACACGGATTTCTTTATCTTTTTTCTTATCCGCGTTACACAAAATAATATTATAATGATACATATTGGCGATATCTTCAATTCCACGAGCTACTTCAGCAAAAATAGCATTAGAAATATCAGGGATAACTACGCCCACTGTCGTTGTTTTCTTACTTGCCAAGCCTCTTGCTACGGCATTCGGACGATATCCTAGTCGTTCTATTGCTTCATATACTTTTTTGCGTGTTGCTGGTTTCACATTGGGATTATTATTCACAACCCGAGAAACCGTAGCCATTGATACTCCTGCTTCTCTTGCTACATCATAAATGGTTACCGTCACAATGTTTCTCTCCATTAGCTCAGATTTTATAATTACGCACGACGCATATTAACGTTATCATACGACAAAATATTTCTTTTCGCAATGTTGACGCATGTTTCGCTCATTTTGCATGGCATGTAAAAACAATAATCTGAAAAACTATGTAAGCAGAGTTCGACGGCTTATTTGCTCAAGTCTCTTTTTCAAATCCAAAATCCATGCCTCATCGTTTAGCGTTTGAGCAAGCAAATACAAATCAAGAAGCTTATTGATTCTCTGCTCCACCAATCTCTCGAATGCGGTACGATCCGTCTGTTGCTTATCCGCCTTTGCCTCTACCAAGATACTAGCCCACTCGTTGCATTCATTAAAAAGAAATGTCTGCTTGTCTGGTTGAGCCCCCAATTGAGCAATTAATCCTGATAAATCCGGCTTTACTTCCGGAAATACTTCACTGCGATTGCAGGTTGTGCAAGAATATATAGGAACGTTATCAATCTCTACCTTCCCTGAATAAATAACTGTGCGTAGTTTCATCTTCATGATGTCGCCACAATGACAACTCTTATGCAAAGTGGTCCACCCCTTCTTAGTGGCAGCTATCGTAAGAAGCATAGCTTTCAGAGTAATAATGTATAACTGATTCGACTATTTTCGCACAAATTCCTGCATGCACAACCTTGTAATTTTTACTACTAAAATTACACTCAAAAACTTTCGCAAAATACCGGTTATGGGGCTACTTTTCTCCATATTTTCCTTACCCAGGGCACTGCTGCAACAAGGGTCCAAATCGCCGCTCCGATGAGATCATTCCGCACATCCATAACGTCTGGCATTCTACCTCCAACGAAAGACTGATGATATTCATCTGTAATTCCGTACAACCCACAAATAAGGACGATAATGACCTTCATCCAAAAACGGTCACCCCTCTTGCCAATGCCATAGTCAATGGTAATCGCAAGAATGAAGTAAGAAACAAAATGGCCCCAATTAAAGCCTTCTATAAAGGGGAAAAACTTCTGAAAGAAAGGGAGAATGGTATTAATCTCGTCACCTGTTCTAGAAGATAGCGCAAATATAACGGCCATCCATGCAATAGCCGGCAAAAAGCGCAGCAGTCTTAGGTATGAAAATGATCTAGAATTACGTTCAGTTTGCTTCATTGTTTCTCCTTCGTTACAATAATAGAGATCTTTACTAGATGGAGGGGAAATTATGCCATTACAAAATAAAACCGTCATCTGCTTGCTAGACGACGAATTTGAGGATTTGGAGCTATGGTATCCTGTTTACCGTGCTCGCGAGGCCGGAGCAACCGTTTTATATGCTGGACCTGAAAAAGGCAAAAAACATATCGGCAAATACGGAGTACCTGCCGTTGCTGATTTGTCATTCGATGAAGTAAACAGTGAAGACATTATTGGTTTATTGGTTCCAGGCGGCTGGGCCCCCGACAAACTGCGACGTTATCCAAAAGTGCTTCAGCTCGTACAAGAACTGAATGCAGCTGACAAACCGATCGGTCAAATCTGTCATGCTGGATGGGTACTCATTTCAGCGAAAATTTTGGAGGGACGCAAAGTAACTTCAACACCTGGTATTCGAGATGACATGGAAAATGCGGGAGCGACATGGTTCGATGAAGCAGTTGTTGTCGATGGAAACCTCATCTCGGCACGTCGTCCACCAGATCTTCCTCCCTATGCGAAAGCATTTGTAGATGCACTAGTACAGCGAATGGGTTAACCATTCGCTGTTTTTTTGTCCAAACGCTCCATAAAACCAGTTAACTGCTCCAATATTTCTGTGCTTGTACGGCAAGTATGCAATTGCTCAAATACTTCGTGGCTTTCTTCTTGTGAAGTAAAGAGGAGCCTTTCCTTTATTGGCAAAATCGAATGCGAGGACATGCTCAGCTCATCCACGTCTAGGCTTAGCCATATCGGCAGCGCTCTTAAGTCACCTGCAAGCTCACCGCACACGCCAACGGTTATCCCGCTCCGTTTTGCTGCTTCTACAGTCATACGCAGCATACGAATAAGTGCTGGATGATAAGGCTCATACAAATGAGCAATTTCCTCATTCATACGATCCACAGCTAACGTGAACTGTACCAAATCATTGGTCCCGATACTAAAAAAATCAACTTCTTCTGCAAGTAAATCTGCGATCATAACAGCGGCAGGAACTTCAATCATAATTCCGATCTTCATCCCTTTATCATAGGGATACCCCGCTGCCTCAAGCTCAAGCTTCGCTTCGTTTAATACTGCGTTTGCAGCACGCACCTCATCTACGGATGAAATGAGGGGATACATAAGCTTAACTTGACCGTAATGACTCGCTCGCAAAATAGCACGGAGCTGCGTTTTGAATAAATCCTTTCGGTCCAGCGATATCCGAATAGCTCTATAACCGAGGAAAGGATTGTCTTCCTCCGGCAGTTCAAAATAATCAAGCTGTTTGTCTCCCCCAACATCCAACGTTCGAATGACGAGTGGCTCACCCTCAAGACGTTCGGCTACACTGCGATATACTTCGAACTGTTCTTCTTCCTTTGGAAATCTATTCCGATCCATGTACAAAAATTCCGTTCGGAACAGCCCAACTCCATGTGCCCCGCTGGACATTGCAATTTCAAGTTCTTTGTAGGAGCTAATATTGGCAGCAAGCTCCAACCTTTTTCCATCTGGCGTTACGGGACGATGACCTGCAATGCCATGCAGCCTTTTTTTCGCTTCGGATTGATGCGTGTGCAGCTCTGTATAATAGTCAATAACTTGCTGAACAGGATCGATAAACACGGTGCCTTCGATGCCATCAATAATAAGCGTTTGCCCCGTTTGAATCGGCTCTACTAGCTTAGTCTCAACACCAACAACAAGTGGTACGCCGAGCGCTCTAGCCATAATGGCTGAATGTGAAGTTTTGCTGCCAGCAAGGGTCACAATACCAAGCACATGCTGCGGATTGATATGTGCAAGCTGAGAAGGTGAGAGCTCCTTAGCAATCAATATAAATGGCTGTGTATCTGAAGGCAGTTTAATTTCCGGAGCTCCTAGCAGATGCTTCAGCAATCGGTTGCCCACATCTTTAATATCCAATGCCCTTTCCTTCATATACTCATCATCAAGCAGATCAAACATCGTAACAAAATGATCAATGGCTTCCTTAACAGCAACCTCAGCCGCTTTGTACTGGCGTTGGATAATACCTTGTATTTCATTCATAAAGACAGGATCGTCCAAAATGGCTATATGAGCATCGAAAATATGTGTTTCCTCTGAGCCGACAACATCTCGCAGATCGTCTTTAATCTGTTCAATTTCCGACTTAGAGGTACGAATACCTTCGTATACACGTTCGAACTCGCGGGCAAAATCGGCTACATCGATTTTTTGCTCCGGTAACTCCCATTCCCAATTCGGAAGCACAAACGATCTCCCAATCGCTATGCCTGCTGACGCCCCTATTCCTTGAATCATTGTGTTTCCCCTCCACCGTTTCTCTCTTTAAGTACAACAGACAATACCGAGGACTGCCCCTTTTTCACCGCTTTGAATGGTGCAAACCGCCATGAGTGAACAAGATCCGAATTTGTTATAACCATAGGAGTAGCAAGCGATTTGCTCTCCTTTCGAACTCGCTGCAAATCAAACTTGATGAGCATCATACCTGGCGTAACTTCATCCCCTTCTTTAACAAGCGCATTAAAATATGCTTTGCCTGCCAAGCGGGAGGTATCGATGCCTATATGAAGAAGGACCTCCAATCCCTCAGGAGTAAGGATACCAATCGCATGCATAGTCGGATAAATATGCATAACTTTGCCTTTAACCGGTGATACGAGCTCCCCTTTCTCAGGGATGAATGCGACGCCTTGTCCGACAAGCTTACCTGCAAATATCGGATCAGGTACCTCATCCAGTGGAATCATCCGGCCTTGCATTGGTGAATGGAATAAAACTTGAGCTTGATCACGGTGTATGGTCTTGATCATTTCTTCACGGATAAGCTCTGAGTACGTGCCGAATACGACCTGAACATGACCGCCGCCTAACTTAATTACGCCTGCAGCACCAAGATTACGAAGCGCATTTATATCGAGCAGCTTATCGTTGGATACTTTAAGCCGCAGTCTTGTAATACAGGACTCCATCTTTTCTATATTTTGTTTGCCGCCAATGGCTTGCAAAATAAGCGGCGCACGATATGGAATATCACCTGCCCATTCATCAAGCTGTGAGCCTTCCTCACGACCTGGCGTCGGAATCCGAAATCTTCGTATCGCCCAGCGAAACAAGAAGTAATAAACGAAACCGACAACGATGCCGATCGGAATGATAAGCCATCCTCGCGTTGCCAAATGCTCATTGATAACATAATCAATAGCTCCAGCTGAGAAGGAGAACCCGTGCTTAATACCGAGCTCATAAGTAACCCACATTATAATACCTGACAATATCGCATGGACGACGTATAAATACGGAGCAACAAACAAAAATGCGAACTCAACCGGCTCAGTTACGCCCGTTAGAAATGACGCAAGCGCTGCGTACATAAACGTTTTCTGAATTTTCGGCTTTAAATCCTCGCGTGCCTCATGAATAATCGCGAAAGCAATGGCTGGCAAAGCGAACATCATCGTCGGATAGAGTCCAGCCATAAACGAGCCAGCTGTAGGATCACCTGCGAAGAAACGCGGAAGATCACCATATATCATCTGTCCAGAAGCTGTTTCAAAGCTGCCAATTTGAAACCAGAATACATGGCTGACCAAATGATGCAATCCGAAAACAACCAAAATCCGATGTACAAATCCGTATAAGAACACGCCGAAGCCGCCGCCTGATGCAACGATTTCTCCTAGCTCCACCAGCATGATTTGTAAATAAGGAGCAATATTGATCATAGCTATTGAGAATAATAAACAAACGACACTTACAAATAATGGTACAAATCTCGGACCGCCAAAAAACTGTATGTATTCCGGTAATCGTAAACTTTTAAACTTCTCATGACTGACACCTGATACAATCCCTATGAGGGTACCAATAAGTACAGTTGGCTCAATCGGCACCTCAGCCGACCCTGTAATACCGCTATAAATAGCCATACCTACGAGAGCTGCCATCCCCGCTGCAAGAGCATTACCTGTCAAACCTAGTGATATGCCGAGCGCAAAAATATATGGTAAATACGTAAAAATTGTTTCGCTAGCAGCTAATAAATAACCTTCCATGCCTGGCAGACCAAAGTAAGCCCATGGCAGCTTGCTTAAACTCATAAATATGGCCGCGCCTGGCAGAACAATCATCGGCAGCATGAACGCTCTACCGAGCTGCTGCAGGCTCCCAATGAAAACCATCTTGTACCTCCTTAAAGTTTTGCTTAAGCATATGCTTTATTTTGCAAAGCAAAACTAACTTCGTAAGCATTATCCTAAACACATCTATATCGATGTTAAGCGTTTGCTGCCTTTTTGTCAAAGTAAAACGGCGAGCCTGTAAGGGCCCGCCAATGTTGATGATTCTTTTCTAATTGTATTAAAAAGATGTTATCGCATACCGCCTGAATAAGGAGAAGAATTGACTGCACTCGTCGACTGCCAGCCTACACGGGAAATGACTGGCCCCGCGTTTTGATATGCATTAGTTGCTTCATACACAGGGTGAATTGACGTGTTCGAGTGAGTTTGTGTCATACCGCCATATCCGTTTTGGAAATGCGATTGCACGTAGCCTCCATAATGGGGTGCTGCATGCTGAGCATACTGTGACCCATTATTCGAGATTGGCTGATACATTGAATGTTGGTTATTATCAGATCCAGCTTGATAACCTACATGTGCGATAACCGGGCCAACGTTGCCAAACGCCATTGCTGGCGACCCGGCATAGCTTTGAACCGGTTGATGCGACATGAATGAATTGTTCGTTCCCACCGGATGCGTCATATTCGAATAGCTATTGGGAGCATAATGTTGCATTTGAGCTCCTTGGCTATAAGCATTTGACAATTGGTAACCGCCTGGCGAGTTAGCAACAATGGAGTTCGTTTCTCTGCCAAAAGTCGGTTGGCTAAGCTGCCCTTGGTAATGCGATTGCACATTCCCTACTGGTTCATAATGTGCGTTTTGGTTAAGGTAGCTCTGTTGGCCTTGGTAATTACCCGGTTGTTGCGAAAACTGATTCACGTCTTGTCCTCCTTGAATTACAATCATATAGTCCTCAAGTGACCGCCGCCTGCTTCGCTGTGTAAATACGAATGCAAGTTAGGCACTCGCTCTTGAAGCTTTCTTATTGTGTAGGAGTGACCTGTTTTTTATGACTGTTATGTTTTGGATTTCCCGCCTGGAAGCAGAATGGAATCCTCTACTTTAATACAGCGATCCATGACAACCTCTAAGCCGCCCGCAGCAGCAATCGCAGCAGCCTCATCGTTAGCAATACCAAGCTGCAGCCAGAAGGTTTTAGCGCCGATTGCAACCGCCTCTTCAGCTACTGGTGGGGTATGCTCGCTTCTTCGAAATACATTTACGATATCTACTGGCACGGGTATATCTTTAAGTGACGGATAACTTTTTTGTCCCAATATAGAATCGGCATTAGGATTGACAGGAATAATCGTGTAACCCTTCGCTTGCATCGCTTCAGATACCATATAGGATACACGCTCTGGATTGTCTGACAAGCCAACAACAGCTACCGTTGTGCTTTTCTCCAAAATACCCTTAATTTGCTCACGAGTTGGATTCTCAAATGCCATGATCATACCTCGATTCATTATTTTGTGAACAAGCTTTTAAACGTCTTATTACGATTAGCCTTCAATCCACTCGATATTTGCTCCCAAAGCTTGCAAATGATCGAAGTAAATCGGATAGGACTTCGCAACATGATGGGCATCCCGAATTCGAATAGGCTGTTTTGCACGCAATCCAACTACCGATAATGCCATGATGACACGATGGTCGTAATGCGCATTAATTTCAACACCGCCCTCAACACCTTCTGGGCGTCCGTGCACAATAATTTCGGCTTGGCGTTCTTCCACGTTTGCGCCGGCTTTTCTCAATTCATTCAAATAATCGGTAATGCGATCACACTCTTTATAGCGCAGGTTTTCTACATTATAGAATCTTGAGGTCCCTTCAGCAAAAACTGCCGCTGCAACCATCGCAAGTACAGCATCCGTTGCATGATCGCCATCGAACTCGACGGCTTTCAGCTTGCCATTGCCCTTCACATGGACAATGCCGTTCTCGTGTGTAAGAGGAACCTCCATCATTTTCAATACGTCAACGACAGCACGCTCACCCTGTTTGCTCTTCTCTTCCAAACGGTGTACGATGACATCCGATTCGGTTACGGCTGCCGCTGCTAGAATTGCAGCGGACCCAGGATAGTCGCCTTGCACAGAATAGGTTTTCGCTTCATAGCTTTGGCCGCCTGGAATACGGAATCGCATATAGTCCTCATCTGCGTGAATAACAATTCCGGCTTGCTCCAATACTTCAAGCGTCTGGCCAACTACAACCTTGGACTTCAAATCATGCAGCACTTCAATCTCGCTATCCTCTTCGAGTAGAGGCGTCAAAAACAACAAGGCACTCAAAAATTGCGAGCTTATGTTGCCTGACACTTGAATTTTTCCACCTTTTGGAGCCCCGCCTTGAATGCGAATCGGTAGTTTTCCTTCATTATGCTCAATAGAAACACCCATCGATGTCAAAGATTCAATCAGGTCGCTGTGAGGACGTTTGCCGAGCGAATCGGGATAACGATTAATAAAGGTTACGTCTGGGCAAAGTGCCGCGATAGCCATCAAAAAACGCAATACCGCTCCCGCATTACCGACATCAAGCTGCTCAACTGGCTTGGGATGACGGCCAAATCCGGTAATGACGATTTTCTCCTCATCCTCCTCCACAGTTGCTCCCAAATCCCGAATACAGCGGCGCATTGCATCGCTATCTTCACTGTGAGCTGGAAAATAGATCGTACTCGTTCCTTCAGCAAGAGCGGCTACCAGAAGATAGCGTGTTGTGTAATTTTTTGAAGAAAGCGCTTGAAGTTCACCTTCAAGTCTTGGCGTTGGTGTCACTAAAACGTCCATAGTTCGTATGATCTCCCTTTACAATAATATATACACATCTACAGCCGATAGGCTGATTGAAGTGATGATGAAATCGGTTATTGATGAAGTGACCATTGCTCAAGTATTACAGCAACAATCTCTTCCACACTCATATTTGTCGTATCAATCGTAAAATGGGCAAAATCGTAAGCATGCTCGCGCTGCTTTAGCAGCAGATTCACTCGCTCTTCTGCATCGCCTTGAAGCAAAGGTCGCTCTGTGTCCGTCTTAACCCGTGCAATAATCTGTTCTGGACTCGCCTTCAAAGCTACGACAAAACCGCTGTTAAGCATAAGTTCACGATTGACTGGGCTTAGCACTGCGCCGCCGCCGGTTGCGACTACGCACGTATCCTCGCTCTCCAAAATCGTTCCAAGCACTTTGGTTTCGATGACTCGAAAGCCTGCTTCGCCATCCGATGCGAAAATATCAGAAATCCGTTTATTCTCATGCCTTTCGATTTCCTCATCGCCGTCGAGGCGCTTGCAGCCCACTTTCTCGGAAAGCAGCTTGCTGACGGTTGATTTGCCGGTTCCCATAAACCCGATAAGCACTAATTTACTCAATTGTTGCCTTCCCATCGTAACCGTTTCACCCTTTTCGTTCTTGTTAAACCAATTTTTCTACAATATCATATCATTTTTTTGTAATTCTAGGGTATAAAAAAGTTATATATGCCGTATGGATGATAAAGATGTTTATTCGAGAATAGGAGTGATGTTAGCGATGAGCAGTGATCTTCAATTGCCAGACCAGAGTCCAACTCAAAAACGCATCAATCGCATTCTCGATCCCGATCATCCCCTTTGCCGGGAAGATGTTGTCTGGATGCTTGAATTTATTAAAAAAAAGGTGGCTGACGAAGATCCAGCCTTAATGGATCTTACGCAGCCACGCTTAATGCAAAATTTTCATTTCTTCGCCGAAGCGGCCATGTCGCTTATACATCGCAGACATTATTCCAATCAAGAGGCCGATCGGCTGCGTGACTGTCTTCGTCAAGCAGCATATGGCTTAAATAAGGACAATCCTCGCGAGACGAAGCGTTAAATGGCTGCTCGAATTAAGATTGCATCCAGTTGAAGTGGAAGCTGCCTTCTTTGTCCACACGTTTGAACGTGTGAGCACCGAAGTAGTCGCGCTGCGCTTGAAGCAGGTTCGCAGGCAAACGCTCAGTACGGTAGCTGTCGAAGTAAGCAATAGCACTTGAGAATGCAGGAACCGGTACTCCGTTCGTAACAGCAGCGGAAATCACCTCACGCCAAGCCCCTTGGTACGACTCAACGATGTTTTGGAAATAAGAATCAAGCAATAGGTTGCGCAGGTTAGGATCACGGTCGTAAGCGTCTTTGATATTTTGCAGGAAGCGAGCACGGATAATGCAGCCGCCGCGGAAGATCATTGCGATTTCGCCGTAATTAAGATCCCAGTTATATTCTTCGGAAGCTGCACGCATTTGAGCAAAACCTTGTGCGTACGAGCAAATTTTACTTGCGAATAGCGCTTTACGAACAGATTCGATAAATGCTGCTCTGTCACCTTGGAAAGGTGTTTTCGCAGGACCGTTAAGTACTTTGCTTGCAGCAACGCGCTCTTCCTTCATAGCGGACAAGAAGCGTGTAAATACGGATTCTGTAATAATTGAAAGCGGTACGCCAAGATCAAGCGAGCTTTGGCTCGTCCATTTTCCAGTACCTTTTTGACCAGCGGAATCAAGGATAACATCAACCATTGGCTTGCCAGTTTCAGGATCGTATTTCGAGAAGATATCTCTAGTAATCTCGATGAGGTAGCTGTCAAGCTCGCCTTTATTCCACTCGGAGAAAATTTCGTGAAGCTCTTCAGCGCTAACATTAAGTACGTTTTTAAGAAGGTCATATGCTTCGCAAATCAGCTGCATATCACCGTACTCGATTCCGTTATGTACCATTTTCACATAATGTCCGGCGCCATCTGGTCCGATATAGGTGCAGCAAGCATCATCTCCAACTTTAGCGGAAATAGCAGTAAGGATCGGTTCAACTAGCTCATAAGCGGATTTTTGTCCACCCGGCATGATAGATGGTCCTTTTAATGCGCCTTCTTCGCCGCCAGAAACGCCAGTTCCGATAAAACGGAATCCTTGTGCTTCAAGGTCTTTGCTGCGACGTACGGTATCAGGGAAATAAGCGTTTCCGCCATCAATGATGATATCGCCTTCAGCCAAATGTGGAACGAGCGAATCAATTGTTGCATCTGTTCCTGCTCCAGCTTGAACCATAATCAAAATTTTACGAGGAACTTCCAAAGATTGAACAAATTCTTCAATTGTATAAGTAGGCACAAGATTTTTTCCAGCTGCTTCTTGAACAAGATCATCAGTCTTCTCGCGGGAGCGGTTGAACACCGATACCGTGAAACCTCTGCTTTCAATGTTAAGGGCAAGGTTCTTACCCATTACGGCTAATCCAATTACACCAATTTGCTGTTTTGACATCTGGTTCTTCCATCCTTCATCATCTATTTTTGGTCACAATAGTTTCATTTTACTCTTTTTACGCCAAGAAGAAAACTGTCTATGAGGAAAAATGTCGCAATTGAAGCATCAAAAATATTGAGTGAACTAAAAAGTTTACCTTATATATACCGAAAACCCATGCGTTATTTATGAAAACAAAGCTGCTATTTCAGACATAAACACAACATAAAAACGATCAAATGCTGCACGGTGGCCAGCTTTTGATCGTTTTTATGTTTTCAAATGGGGGCCAGCTTCCATCATCAGAGTTCCAATTGCAACATTTCCGAGCGAAGTGTGTTTAGTCGCTCTTTAGATTCCGTAACCGCTTCCTCGTCATTGCCTTGTAAGGCATCAAATAGCATCGATAGCTCATAATCCAGCTCGTAACGAAGTACAACAGCTCTTTCCTCTGCGCGCTTTGATTGAAAAGCTCTAATCATTTCTTCTATTGTAACGAAAGGCTTCTTCTGATAAATAATCCGATGCTCCATACCGGACACCTCCACGAGTCGTATAATCTCACCGAACATAATACTCTCAATGACGATTTGACGATCTTTAATGCGCTTCACAATCGCATGACCACGTGTGTCGTTAATCAGCTTTTCAATTAATTCTGACAGCTTCTCATCTTTAATAATGTAGTCCCCGACAATTTTGTAACGATTCTTCATTCGCTGGAACTGAAGCTTAACGAGCTTGCGACCAGTTCGAATGGATACAAGGAACTGACCCTCCGTCTCACTCCAATACAAGGAGTACCCTTCCTGAATAAGATCGCGGATGAGATTTTGGATTTGCCGCCGGTCAAATCGCAGCTCCAAATTGCAATATTCGACTTCATGGCTTTTGTTCACGGCAATCCCTCCCTTACTTCAGAATAGTTGACGAAATGTTCTGATAATTTATTCTTACTTTCATCTTATACTCCATCTTATGTTCTGGCAACTTGGATTATTGACTAATTTTACGCTTACAACCGACTTATCTAAAAAAAGGGCGCGATCGACTAAAATTGAAGTCGTCTCGTTCCCTTTTTTTTAAATATTCCATAGGCAAACGTGAATTTTTTTATCCAGTTTGATGCTTATGTTTTCTATTTTAGTTTCGTAGTGCAAAAGCGATTGCTTCCTCTAAGCTTAGCTTCTGTACTTCTAACTCGTTCCTTTGCTTAAGCTCAACAATTCCATCAGCAGCATGTTTACCTACTACAATACGTAGTGGTATGCCGATAAGATCGGAGTCTTTGAATTTGACGCCTGGGCGCTCGTCACGATCATCGAGCAGCGTCTCCACCCCAGCCTCAAGAAGTCTTGCTGTAATATGTGCCGCCAAATCCATTTGAACCTGATCCTTCGCTGATACAGGTACTACATGAACTTGGTAGGGTGCAATCGATTTAGGCCATACGATACCATTGCTGTCGGAATGCTGCTCAAGCACGGCGGAGAGCAAACGTGAAACCCCGATTCCATAACAGCCCATAATTAAAGGCTGCTCCGAGCCCGATGCATTTAAAAACTTAGCATTTAGCGCCTCACTGTATTTGGTTCCCAGCTTGAACACATGGCCAACCTCAATGCCGCGGTAAAAAACCAAACTTCCTGTCTCGCATCGTGGGCAGCCGTCTCCTTCTGCAGCATTGCGATAATCGCCTGCCTGCACATTCGCCAAATGAACGCTTGGAATTACATTGCCAATATGAAAATCCTGTTCATTTGCTCCGGCTATGCCCGCTTCCATCGCCAGAACAGCATGGTCAGCGTAAATAGGAATTTGCAAGCCGATTGGCCCGGCAAAGCCGGTAGGCGCGCCAGTCACTCGCTCTGTCGTAGCTGGATCCGCAAGCTCAAGGTGAGCCACTGCTAGCGCGTTTTTCACTTTTATTTCATTGACTTCATGGTCTCCCCGCACAATGACGGCTACTGGATTACCGTCAGCAACATAAATCAGTGTTTTCATAAAAGCATCTGCTCCAAGGCCAAACGCCTCGACGAGCTGGTCTATTTTCTTTATATCCGGCGTATGATGACGAACTAGCCCATCATCTTTATGCTGCTGTGAAGGAACATCAGCTGATCGTCCCAGCATCTTGTATTCAGCTTTCTCCAGATTCGCCGCATAATCGCATGTATTGCAAACAGCGATCGTGTCTTCACCGATATCAGCCAATGCCATAAATTCATGTGTACCGCCTTCTCCGCCTATTGAGCCTGCATCAGCTTCAACTGGACGGTAATTCAGTCCACAACGTGTGAAGATGCGATTATAGGCTTCATACATGCTAGTATAGCTGCGGTGAAGTCCATCCCAATCCTCATCAAAGGAGTAGGCATCCTTCATTAAAAACTCTCTGCCGCGGAGCAAGCCATACCGTGGACGCTTCTCATCACGGAATTTGGTTTGAATCTGGTAAAGCGTCATCGGCAGCTGCCGATAAGAACTTACCTCGCCGCGAACCAAAGCTGTTATCACTTCTTCATGTGTTGGTCCAAGCGTAAATTCTCGTTCATGTCGATCACGCAGCCGCATAAGCTCCGGTCCATATACTTCATATCGGCCTGATTGCTGCCACAGTTCTGCGGGCTGCATAGCAGGCATTAATACCTCCTGAGCTCCGGCTTGATCCATTTCTTCTCTTACGATCTGCTCGAGCTTTCTAAGCACGCGCCTGCCGAGCGGCAAATACGTGTAAATACCCGCCGCAAGCTGTCTGATAAGACCTGCCCGCAGCATTAATTGATGGCTGGCTGCTTCCGCTTCTGACGGTGCCTCGCGCAAGGTCGGCATTAAAAGCTTACTCTGTCTCATGATGGATACCCCTCCAATAATTAGGATTCAAGAAATAAAAAAACAAAAAGAACGCATTCGTAAGGGACGAATGCGTTCGTGGTACCACCCTCAAATAGCCGCCAACAAATCTGGACAACTCTCAATAGATAACGGAATGAATATTCCGGCAGCGGAAGAAGCTTACACTTACCACTGCAGCTCGCAAGATAGGGTATAATCAATCGTTCATAGAAGCCTTGCAGCCTTCGGGCTTCCTCTCTGATATAAACGTTTGCTGATTAACATAGCCTTGGTCGACGCTATTATGATGTGACTAACTTTTGACCAATTTACAATACAACGTTGATGAAGTCAAGCCTATCACTTGTTAGCTCTTATGATTAGCTGGTACGGTTTGGTCTAAGCACTGCCGAGCCAAAGGCGATCAATACAGCAGCGAATAAAAGCAGGATAAGAAGCGGCATTATAATGTCACTGAAGCTGCTTCCACCCCCTAAACGATCAATCGCTGTAATCGCCCATTTTTGCGGCAAAAAATTAGCAAGCTTTTGCATAAAATCAGGCAGCATGGATAAAGGGAAAAAGCAACCGCTGATCATGCAGGAAGGAGCGATGATAATGTTATTGATTTGAGACAGCTGCGTGCTGTTGCGCACTAGCCCTGCTACCGCCGAAGCAAGGCCTACAGTCGCCAGCAAAAAGAATTCTAATACAAGCAGCATCTCTCCAAATGGAATTCCGGGTGAGTAACCGAATACGTAGTAAGTTAAACCAAGCACGATTAGAAGCTGTATGGTGCCCACTAGCATGCTGCCTACAAAATTTCCAAAGGCGATGTCGAGTGCACGAAGCGGCGCTGTGTACATTCTAGCCATCGTACGCTGCTCTCTATCTTCCATAATGAAGCCGATTGACTGACTGACGAGCAGCATTACAAACATAAGAATGAGACCGACCATTGTGGGATTGGATACAATTTTACCTAGCTTCATTTCCTCATTAGCAAGGATAGCATGAGGAGATGCTTGTGCTTCTAGCAAAGCTGTAAGTATAGCTATATCCACAGCAGCGTCACGGTCAGCTCCTCTTACAAGAGCAACAGAGGAAAACAGCTTATGAGCTTCAGTTTCCAGAGTAGCTGCAAGCGAGGCATTCCAGAGCTGCGTATTCATTCGATAAAGCTGAGCAGTAGACTGATCTCCCTCAAGCATTTTTGCAGAGAAATCCGAAGGAATAAAAATGGCAGCGTCTGCTTTTCCGTCTAAGACACGATCCTTTAACTGCTGTTCGTTCATCGATGGCTCCGAATGAATCTCGTATAACGACTCTTTCTGTAATGAGGAAGCCAGATATTCGCCTAATATCCCCGAGTCTGTGTTATTAACGACAATAACAGCTTTATCTCCCTCGATGCTTGAGAACAATCCCGCCATTACAGATAAAATAATAGCTGGAACAATAACGTTCATAATCAATCCACGCCGGGACCCCATCGTACGGCGTACAAGATGTGCTGCAATTTGCAAACTAGGCATGCTGCTTCACCACCTTTGGCAGCCTGATGACTGCGATTATAGTCATACATAATGCGATCGCTCCAAGAATTCCGATTCCATTCCATATATTCGAAGTATCCGCACCGCTCATGACGGCTCGAAGACTTTCATTAGCCCAATGATTAAGCGTAAATTCATCGATACCGCCAACCATCTTCTCTATTCCTGTAATCATTCCGCCGCTGAGAAAGGTCATACTGAATACGATGATGGTGAACAAAGTTTGAGTGGTTTTTTTGGACCGTACGAATGACGAGATCGTAATCGCAAGACCAGCCCCAGCGATAGTCGTAAGCAAACAAGTCAGAGCAATTGCACCAAAATTATGTCCCCATTCTACTCCGTATACCAAAGTTGTAAATGCTACGATAATAGCCGCTTGCAGTACTGAAAGCATAACTCCTCCAAAAATTATTCCGAACACGATAGCTCTAAATGAGCCCGGAATCGCATACATCCGCTGCAGCGTGCCAGCTTCCCTCTGATTCAGCAAAGCAATCGTCGCCGTCATGCCTCCGTAGAGTAGAAACATAATCAAATAAGCGACTGAATAATATTGGATCGCTGTTGTTTTGCCAAATGATTGATTGTCCCCCGTGCCTAGATTTTTGGTTTCTATTTGTGGTTCACCTGCCCCTGCTTGGCTTTGTGATGCATGGTTTCCCGTACCAAGTTCCGGTCCAAGGATCTCCATAGCAGCGAGTTGCAAATTCACGGTTGCCATATATTTATTTACGATTGCAGCCGCAGCAATATTTTTCTCTTCATAGCGTCCTTCAAACGTTGACCATTTCGCCGTTTCTCCTGCCATCAGCTCACCAGAGAAATTTTCAGGAATAAATACACCATAATCAGCGATACCTTCGCGTACCAAGTCCCGCACTTCGTTCTCCGATTGTGCATTCAATACCTTCACATATGGCTTTATAGCTTCATCACTCCAAAATGAATCTATGCTTGCGCTCATTTCTCCCTGATCTGCATGATAAAGAGCAACTTTAGCCGGCTTAATCTCTGTGTCAAATGCGCTTCCAAGCAGCAGGATCAATAATAAGGGCAATGCGATCAAAATAATAAGAACGGAGCGCATCCTGCTATATTTAATGAACTCATAATAAGCTGTTGTCCACCATGTTGGCATCGTAATCATCTCCTATTCGTCACGTAATGTACGCCCGGTCATTTGCAGGAAAAGCGATTCGAGATTTGGCTCTACCCGTGTCAACTTGCGAATGTTGATCCCATGCTTCTGTAGAATAAACAATAAATCTTGTAAAATGGATAATGATTCCTTCACGGACACTTCAAGCGTCATACTATTATCTCTTTCGGCAAGCTGCAGCACGCCTGGATGCTCAACAATCTCTGTCATTGCTGGCTTCGATTTCTGATCAATATCAAATATAATCTTCTCTTCTTGGCCAACCTGACGCTTTAATTCATCCTTCGTTCCGCAGGCGATAAGTTTGCCTTTATCGAGAATGCCTATTCTTGTGCAGATCGCTTCTACCTCTTCCATGTAATGGCTCGTGTAAATGACAGTGGAGCCTAATTTGTTCAATTCCCTTATGGAATCCAATATATGATTACGCGACTGTGGATCGATCCCGACGGTTGGCTCATCCATAATGATCAGCTTAGGTCGGTGCATAATGGCGCATGCAATGTTGAGTCTACGTTTCATACCGCCTGAGAATGTACTAGGTTTATCCTTCGCTTTGTCCAGTAAACCTACGAATTGCAGTGCCTCATCAACACGATCACGAAGCAGCGTACCTCTGAGGCCATACAGCTTCGCAAAAAAAGTAACATTTTCGCGAGCAGTCAACGTCTCATAGATAGCCAGCTCCTGCGGCACTAAACCGATCCGTTTCTTTACTTCAATCGGCTGTTTGCGGATTGAAAAGCCGTCTACCAAAATATCTCCGCCGCTTGGATTCAGCAAACCAGACAACATATGAATCGTTGTACTTTTTCCCGCTCCATTTGGACCCAGCAAGCCGAAGATTTCACCCTTATCGATATTAAAACTAAGATGATTAACCGTTATCGTAGTATCGTATTTTTTGACAACCTCGCGAAATGTAACCAGATTCATATTTATTCATCCTTTCAGTTCGTTTCTGATAAACCAATTGTACGTCATGACTAGTGAGGAAACAGGTCTAAAAAGTCACCTTATAAAGGTGACTAAAGTCATCTCTTTCCTAATGAGCTGCTATCGGCATGAAGGTTAGATGAAAAGCGCGTTTCAGTCTCGTTCGTCCATCAAACAATGTGCTATAATGAAACAAATTCAGCTGCAGGAGCTATTCGGATATGAATAAAACACTGTACCAAATCCGTTCCTTGCTAGTAGCGATCCCTTCTATTATTAGCATCGTGCATGTAGAAGCTGGCTTATATGCTCTTTACACAGCCTCAGTACTTCTTGCTCTGCTTCTTACCAAAGCTGGCTCTATGTTTCCTAAATACCGCAATCTATTGCTGACACTGGAGTTCATCGGTTTTTCCTGGTTTTCCTACTCGTATGGCGGTGTACTGTTTCTATTGCTTTTCTCCACTCTAATTGCCTCATTCCGAAATAGGCCAAACAAAATGGTCAGCACAGCTTGGACAATTATGGGCTTAGCTGCTTTATTAACAGGTTTGCATGGCAGAGAACCAGAAATTATTTTTGCCGTGGCGGCTCTATGGATCACTACAGCAGTAATCCTTTATGCTTCCAATGAGTTTGAGGACAAACATCATCAAACAGAAGATTTGTACGGAGCACTGGCGGCTAGCCATGTGGAACTAGACTCAGCAAGACGCAGAATGCAGGATTATGCCTTACAGGTTGAGTATCAAGCACAGATCGAGGAGCGAAACCGCATCGCCAAAGATATCCATGATGATCTGGGGCACCGCCTTATTCGCGTCAAAATGATGTCCGAAGCTGCTTTGCATTTATTCGATGCGGACACGGCAAGAGCTCGGAGCACGGTTGAGCAAATGCGTGATCAGCTGCAGGACAGCATGGAGCTGATGCGACGCACGGTACGAAGACTTGCAGCAGATGGAGAAAAGGACGTAAGGCAATATGCCCTCGACCGGCTTGTTGAAGAATCTGCCGACGCTTTAGGTATTTCCGTAAGCTTCCGTGTTACCGGTCACCCAAGGCCTCTATACCCAAGCATGGAGCTCATCCTATTTAGAAATGCTCAAGAAGCGATTACGAATGCCGTTCGGCATGGAAATGCGACAAACGTTGCGGTTACTTTGGAATTTCTAACGGCTTACGTTGCGCTGACCGTATCCAATAACGGCAGCTTGCCCAACGAGCCGATTGAAGCTGGTCTTGGTATGAAGGGGATGAGAGAGCGGATTGCACTAATTGGGGGCCAAATGGACTTTGAGAAGTCTGAGCAGTTCTCAATAACGACAACACTTCCGCTGCTTGGCGGTTAACGACGATACTGCTCTTTTTAGAAACGGAGAGATTTGAGCTAATGATTCAAGTGCTGGTAGTGGACGATGATCCTTTTATTCGAGAGAGCATGAACGTTATCTTAAGTTTGGATAATGAATTGCATGTCGCTGGTGTTTGTGCAAACGGTCTTGAGGCAGAACAATTTGTCCGTCAACACCCCATCGATGTTGTACTAATGGATATTCGGATGCCGCTATGTGATGGCGTCGAAGGAACGAAGCTGCTTCGCGCGCTCGATCCTTGTCCCGCTGTTCTACTTTTGACGACCTTTGATGATGACGAGTACATAGCACAAGCAATCCGTAACGGAGCGAATGGCTATTTGCTCAAAAATGTTCCGCCAAGCCGTATTATTAGCGGAATAAAGACCGTATATGAGGGTTCTGTGCTGATACATCCTGATATTGCCCGTAAATTGGCTGGGATGCTGGAGACGCCTAGGCTAGGTACTAGCAAATCATTAACGATTTCGGGCCTCACGCAGGCAGAGGTTCAAATCGTACGTCTGATCGCGGACGGTCAATCGAACAAGGAAATTGCCGCTACTCTTTTCTTAAGTGAAGGTACAATTAAAAATTACATTACTGAAATACTTAATAAACTCGAGCTTCGAGATAGAACTCAAATCGCTATCTTTTATTTGAAATTATTGCACCAATAATTGTTTTATTGAAGGAGATTAATTCGATGACAACACAGACTACCTCCACTCCGCTTGCCGGATTTACACAAGCCGACTTCGATGTTTTTGCACTTCAAGGACTAGAAGAACGTATGGCAGCCATTCAAAATCAGATTCAGCCGAAATTTCGTGCGATCGGCGAGCAGCTTAGCGTCGATGCGGCTGTTCATGCCGGCAATGAAATGTATTTGCATGTTGCAAGGCATGCTCGGCGCAAGGTTAATCCGCCAAAGGATACTTGGCTCGCCATTTGCAGCAACAAGCGCGGCTACAAAGCACACCCGCATTTTCAGCTTGGATTGTTCGATGATCATCTATTTCTGTGGTTTGCGCTCATTTACGAGCTTCCGCATAAATCCAATATCGCAACAGCCTTCTTGAACCAAATCGATGAAGTCATCGCAAATGTACCTTCGGATTATGTGCTTTCACTTGATCATATGAAGAAAGAGTCCACGGCTATCAGCACGATGTCGAAGCAGGATTGGAACGACGCTCTCGTTCGTTTCCGTGATGTTCAGAAAGCTGAACTGCTTATCGGTCGCCATGTGCAAGCGAATGATCCGATCCTCCAAGATGGTGATGCGCTGCTTGCTCTAGCTTCATCTACCTATGAAACGCTTATGCCGTTATACCGTATGGCGAACTTATAAGATCTATTAAAAGAGTTTTATTCAAAAAAAAGGCTGTACCTCTAGGTCAATTCAGACCTTAAGGTACAGCCTTTTATCGTTTACACTTGCTGCGAAGCAGCGGCTTCCGCTTGCGCGGATGAGCCGATATTGCGTCGTTGCTTGCGTGAAGTACGGAAAAATAACAGCTCATATACGCACGGAACGATAATTAACGTGAGCAGCGTAGCCGCAATCAACCCCCCAATGACGACGATGGCAAGGCTTTGGGAGACGATGCTGCCCGATTCATGTGAACCAAATACAAGTGGCAGCATTGCGGACACCGTCGCCACTGCTGTCATCACGATTGGACGCATCCGCGTCGTTGCCGCTTCGATCAGCGCTTCACGAATCGGCATCGTCAGTTCGTTTTGCTTCACACGATCAATTAATACGATAGCATTGGTAACTACAATTCCGATCAGCATCAGCGCTCCGAACATTGCTGTGAAATCTGGCGTTACACCTGATACGAGGAGGCCAGTCACTGCGCCAATCGCAGCAAGCGGCAAGGAGATCATAATCGCCAGCGGAGCACGAAGCGTCTTAAACGTAAGCACCATGATGAGATAAACAATGCCGATGGAGATAAGCGCTGTTAAGCCCAAATCTGCAAAGTCGCTTGATTGATCGGCCGAGGCTCCTCCAACCGCAAGGTTAACGCCATCTGGAAGTTCGAGATCCTTTGTTGCTTTCGTAATTTCATCCCCGACGACCGAAAGTTCTTTTGGCTCAGCACTCGCCGTTACACGAATATACGTTTTGCCTTCTTTGTGGTAGTACAAGGAAGGCTCTTCTGAACGCACCAATTCTGCAACCTTAGACATAGGTGTCGGTCCAGCAGCTGTCATCACTGTTAATTGCTCCAGCTCTGCCTTTGAATCGGGGTTTACGATAGGCTGCAGGATAACTGGAATTTCACTGCCTTCTTGCTGGATCGAGCCTATCGGCAAAGGATTAAGCATGCTTTGCAGCTGCATGGCTACCTCTTGGCCTTTGGCAAGGGTAGGATCAACTTTAAAGGAATAAACCGACTTTTTCTCCTCTTGATTGCTCTCAACCTTTAAAACACCATCGATAGGTTTAATAGCTGCTATCAATTGGTCTGCGGTTGTAGAAAGCTGCTCCAAGTTATCGCCTGAAACATCAATGTAAATTTGAGATGATCCGCCGCCCATAATTAGATCGGCTGCATCAACCGTCATGGTTGCGTCTTTATAATTATCCTTCTGAGTCTTGATGTTCTCCATCAAGAGCTCTGCGTCAACGCCTTCCTTCAAATCAACCATATAAGTAATCAACGTTGGTGATGTCACCGATCCATATTTCGCCGCATCTGCACTGTTTCCAAGCATCATCATTACCCATTCAATATCTTGATTCGCCGTCAGGAATGATTCGAACTTCTTTCCTGCTTCCAACACTTGATCCGCGGGCGTGTCGCTCGGATATTGCAGTGACACGTTTAGGTTCCCTGCACTTGAGGAATCGAGCGCTCCTTTTGGCATGAACATGTACGCACTAATTGATCCTGCGAACAACAATACTGCAATAATTAACGGCACTAATTTATGAGCAAGATTCCAGCGAATAAATGAAGCGAATTTAGGAGAACCGACATGTTCTTTCTCCTTCGTGCCACGGAGCAATACAGCACTTAAGAGCGGTACAACAGTCAACGCCACCAGTAGGGAAGCGAGCAATGAATACGCGACTGTAAGAGCGAATGGCAGCAGGAATGCTTGCAAAGAACCGCGCAGGAGGCCCATTGGCAAAAATACCGCAACAGTCACGAGTGTTGACGAGGTAATAGCCGAGGACACTTCCTTCGTTGCATCCGTAATAAGCTTTATAGAGAAGGACTCCTTTTGCAGCCTTCTATAGATATTTTCAATGACGACTATGCTATCGTCTACGAGTCGACCAACTGCAACCGCAACGCCTCCGAGCGTAATGATGTTAAGCGATACGCCAGAGAGGTGCAGCAAATAAAGTGTAATACCGAGCGACAACGGTATCGAAACAATCGTCACGATCGTCGCTTTAAAATTCCGCATGAACAATAAAATAACGATGGTTGCGAACAAGGCTCCAAGCAGAACCTCTCGCATCATACTATTAACAGAAGAGACGACAGAATCGGATGTACTCAAAATAATGGAAGCATCGATTCCCTCTACATCAGCATTTAAGCGATCAATTGTTTCTTTAATTCCTTTGCCTACTGTCACCGCATTCGCATCAGCAGATTTAGATACCGTAAACATAATCGCATCTTTGCCGTTCATACGACTTATGCTCTCTTGATTTTTTGCAAGCTCAACACTCGCTACATCACCTAGGATCACACCTGCCGCGACAGGAAGCTTGCGCAGTGTTTCCACATCGGTTACTTGATCGTAAACGTTAATGTTGCCGTCTGCTCCGTCTAACGTGCGTTCTCCAAGCGATACAGATGTTCCTCTCCCTTGAAGCACGCCCATTAACGCTTGTACAGAAATTCCCGCTTCAGCCAGCTTTTCTGTATCCGGTACCACATGAACCGTTGGCGACGACTTGCCGCTGATGCTAACCTCACCTGCGCCCTCAGTCTTTTGAAGCTCTGTCGTTACCTCTTTCAGCTTTGCTTCTTTTTGCTGCTCCGTTAATCCCTCATCAAAGGTTAGCGTTACCCAAGAGATTGGGATCATTGAAGTATTCAATTGTAAGACGAATGGCTTCATAACATTTGCCGGCAGCTGTACCTGTGCGATTAACTGCTCAACCTCCGCCTTCGCTTCTTTCATATTCGTCTTCGAATTAAAATTTAAACTGATTTGAGCATACCCATCACCTGAAGTCGAGAACATATCTGTTTTCCCTTTAACGAGCGTCACAGCTTCTTCCAAAGGATTTGTAACCATCTGCTCCATCGTCTTCGCGTCATTCCCCGGCCCTATTGCCGTGACCATGACTTGCGGGTTATCGGCTGCAGGCAGAAATTCCATTGGCAGCCTAAAATAGCTGATTACCCCCATTACTAAAGCCATAATGACGATCAGAATAATAGCCGCCTTATTTCGGAACGACCATTCCGTCAATTTACTCATTTGTTTCCGACTCCTTCTCCGATTACGGAATTCTTTTTTTGTCTTTTCTAATCATAGGGGGTAGAAAAGATTAACAAAAACGTCCAGAGAAGGGATTTCATTCTCGCCTTAAGTCGGAAATCGTCTACGACTGAAGACTGAGGACAAGGACAATCCTTCAAAAAAAATGAGTAAGTACTCACTTTTATTTTTATAAAAACCTGTATATAATTGGATAAGTGCTTACTCATTTGAGGAAAGTGGAGTGTGATCTATGATGAATAACAGCCTAGCAGAATTATCTGAAACAGCCTTTGCCGTAGAACTCCAAGACATTAACCGTTCATTTGGAGATCGTATCGTACTTGATGGCATTACACTTACGATCCCGCGTGGTGAACTATTTGGTTTACTAGGCCCTTCCGGCTCCGGAAAAACGACGCTAATCAAGCTTATGACTGGGATTGACCAGGCAAATGCCGGGACCGTCCGGATGCTCGGAGAACCTATGCCACAGCTAAAAATGCTGCAAGCCTTTGGTTACATGGCCCAATCAGATGCGCTTTATAACGAATTGACGGGCAAGCAAAACTTGGCGTTTTTTGGGGCTATGTTCGGTTTAAAGGGAGCTTTACTGCAAGATCGGATTCATATAGTATCCAGACTTGTTGCGTTAACCGATCATCTTCATAAGCAAACGGTTGCTTATTCAGGCGGCATGAAACGCCGGCTCTCGCTTGCGATTGCCCTCTTGCATGAGCCCAAGCTTCTCGTGCTCGACGAACCAACGGTGGGCATTGATCCTGTTTTGCGCCAATCGATTTGGAAGGAGCTATCTGCGCTCAGCAAGCAAGGCGTGACCATTATTATAACGACACATGTCATGGATGAGGCTGAGAAATGTGATCGATTAGGACTGATACGAGGCGGAAAACTTATAGCAGTCGATACACCTGAAGCACTTAAGCAGCAAGCAGGTTGTGACACACTCGAAGAGGCATTCATTGCGCTTGGCCAAAGCGAAGGAGATGAACGATGAGAATACGTGCGCTCGCCATTCGAATTATTAATCAATTTTTGCGTGATAAACGAACACTGGCCTTATTATTTCTTGCCCCCCTGCTCATTTTAACCTTAATGAAATTAGTTTTTGATGGGCAAGCCGTCTCTCCAGCAATCGGAATGGTTAATATGCCTGCAGCTATAACAGAAAAGTTCGAGCAATTAAATGCTAAAATAACGCTTTATGACGAAACCGCAGCTGCTCAAGCTGCGTTACAAACTGGCAAACTCGACGCGATTATGGAAGCAAGCGGCGGCATGCCTAAACTAACGCTTGAAGGAAGCGACCCATCGATCAATCGAGCGGTAATATTGCTCATACAGAGCGCTATACAACCAGGCGGTGATAACGCCGCTCCAACTATTTCCTACCTACACGGCGGCCCTGAGATGGCTGCATTCGACTCCTATGGGCCTGTTTTAATTGGTTTCTTCTCCTTCTTCTTTGTTTTCTTGCTTGCGGGTGTCTCGTTCCTTCGTGAGCGAACAAGCGGTACCTTGGAGCGTTTATTAGCCACGCCAATTAGACGAAGCGAAATCGTGGTCGGTTATTTAGCTGGCTTCGGTATTTTCACCCTGCTGCAAGCCTGCTTGATTGCTTGGTATTCCGTTCAAGTGCTTGGGATGTACATGGAGGGCAGCATTTTATATATGCTTGTTATTAATTTATTATTATCATTAACAGCATTAACCCTGGGAACGCTGTTGTCCTCTTTTGCAAGCAGCGAATTTCAGATCATTCAATTCATTCCCATTGTCATCGTGCCACAGGCGTTTTTCTCAGGATTGTTTAACCTCGATGCGATGAACCCTTGGCTGCAAAAATTAAGTTACCTTATGCCTCTTTTCTATGGGGCGGACGCTATGCAAGGAATCATGATTCGCGGAGAAGGCTGGAGTGATTTTCAAGTGAATGTATACGTATTAGTTGGATTTTCCCTATTGTTTGCAGTCTTGAATGTTCTGGCACTGAAGAAGCACCGCCGTATATAGAAGCATAGGACATCTAATAAAATCAAAGGAATGGGTTAACGCGAAGGAGTGTCTAACATGCAAGAACCGGTAGATCAATGGCTGCAGAAGCTATTGCAACTAGATGATGAAGAAGTGAAAATGACGGAAAAACAATTGAAAATCGTGCAAGCTGCCTCGGAGGTATTTGCTCAGAAGGGTTTTGCCGCTTCTACAACGAGTGAAATCGCTCAGCGAGCTGGTGTGGCAGAAGGAACGATTTTTCGTCATTACAAAACAAAAAAAGATCTGCTTTTCTCGATCGTTGCACCTGTTATGGCAAAGTTGATCGCACCTTTTGTACTGCGCGATTTCTATAAAGTGCTTGAAAGCCGCTTTGACAGCTTTGACCTTATGCTGCGAGCTATCATTGACAATCGTATTTCATTTGTAGAGCGCCATATCCAGGTTTTGAAAATTTTTGTTCAAGAAATCCCGTTTCATCCCGATCTGCTGGACCAATTCCAGAAGCTCATTCTTACGAAAGTGGTAGATAAATTCAGTATTAGTATTAAAGAATTTCAGCAGCAAGGCGTAATTGTTAATTGGTCGCCCCTTACCGTTATTCGTTTAATCGCATCGTCCTTAATGGGTTACGTACTCAGTCGTACGTTTATTGGTACTATGGAGGATAACCATTGGGATGATGAAAAGGAAAAAGAGGCGACCATCGCTTTTATTATAAAAGGGCTACTCCTTGATCGCCAATAGAAAACAAGCCGGTTGCCCATCAGAAGATGAGTAACCGGCTTGTTTTTTATGTTTATTTGTTTATTTAGCAGCGTTAACTTCCGTTTCTCCAATCCTATTTTTGTCCATTTGACGGAAACGAAGCAATAGCAGCAGTGCAGCTAAGCATAATATGCCGCCAAGCAAGTATGGCAGTCCCATTTCTATCGTAAAGAAAAAAGAACCAAGAAGCGGACCGGCAATACGCCCAAGGCTATCCATCGATGAGCTTAGACCAGATGCTACCCCTTTACCAACTGTCGTCTTCTGAGTAATGAGTGAAGTTACACATGGCCTAATCAAGGAGTTGCCGATTCCAAATACAGCTAGAGATAACGTAGCCCACCAGAGGGAATGTGCACCGAGAAGCATGAAAAACCCAAGTGCTGAGATGACGAGTCCGATTGCAATATATTTCGGCTCCTCTCCTGTCTTGATTCTCCGACGTACAACTCCGCCCTGAACGAGTGCTCCCACAAAGCCGCAAACAAAAAATAGTATACCAACCTGAAATGGCGTCACATCAAAACGTCGCATGCCAAAAAACTGCAGGGTCGCTTCCATTCCAGCGAGTGTGAACGTTACAAAAAAGGCCAACACGTACAAGTATTTAAGCGGACCAGTAAACGCAGCCCATCGCGATACACGTTTTTCTGTTTTACTGCGCCGCTGTTCAGGTGAAAGTGATTCCTTCAGCTTCGATACGGCCAAGAGGAACGTTAACAGTGCTAAAGCTGATGCTGCGTAGAATGGGGTTTCCAGCGAGATTACACTTAGCAAACCGCCAACGCCCGGTCCGATCGTAAAGCCCAGTCCGATAGACATCCCGACGAGTCCCATACCCTTCGTTCTCTCTTCTGGCGACGTAATATCGGCAACATACGCTACAATAACGGAAGCTACCGCCCCAGAGAACAAGCCACCTAGCACCCGTGAAAGGTACATGAGCGTTAAATTTCCTGAGGATAAACCAAACAACAAGAAGCTTGCCGCAAAACCAAGAACCCCTACTAAAATAATTGGCCGCCTGCCGATTCGGTCGGACAAACTTCCCCAAAATGGCGATAAGAAAAAAGAAACCGCAGAATAAATAGCAAGCATCCAACCCGTATGTAGCTCCGCTTTACTCGGATCTGCAGCTTGAATAATTTCTGGCATAACCGGGATGATAATGCCGAATCCAATAAATGTTGTCATTAAAGTAGCCATTACTATTAGCATTCGTTTATCTTTCATAATACAACCCCTCCACCAACCTATGTTACCATATCCATTTATCGCACATGTATGAACAATTGAAGAACAAATTGAAAATGATGCTCCTATCTCAAATTGGAGCTTGCATTCCCCCCTGTATTTGCTATACTCAACTTTGTTTGTAAACTTTAAAGAAAGGCAGGGATGAAAGCGATGGATCACAATAAAACCCCGCTCTTCACCGCGCTTCGTAAGCATGCGGAGCAGGATCCCGTTCAGTTTCATATTCCCGGACATAAAAAGGGATTAGGCAGCGATTCGGAATTTCGCGAATTTATCGGCGATAACGCGTTGTCGATCGATTTAATCAATATAGCACCGCTTGATGACCTGCATCAGCCAACCGGCGTTATTGAGGAAGCGCAGAAGCTAGCTGCTGACGCTTTCGGAGCAGATTACACTTATTTCTCTGTACAAGGAACAAGCGGCGCGATTATGACGATGATTTTGACGGTATGCGCCCCAGGCGACAAAATCATTGTGCCTCGAAATGTTCACAAATCCATAATGGCCGCAATCATTTTTGCAGGTGCCAGACCGGTATTCATTTCACCAGCGCGTGACAATACGCTGGGCATCGACCATGGCATTACGACCCGCTCCGTTCGTAAAGCGCTAGAGCGCCATCCAGATGCAAAAGCTGTGCTTGTCATCAACCCTACCTATTTCGGCATTTGTGCCAACCTTAAAGAGATCGTTGACCTTGTTCATAGCTATGATATCCCCGTACTCGTGGACGAAGCACACGGCGTTCTCATTCATTTCCATGAGAAGCTGCCTATGTCAGCGATGCAAGCAGGTGCGGATATGGCCGCTACGAGCGTTCATAAGCTTGGCGGTTCTATGACACAAAGCTCGGTTCTCAATGTTCGTAAAGGAAGAGTTAATCCACACCGCATTCAAACCGTCATCAGTATGCTCACTACAACGTCGACATCGTATATTTTGCTAGGCTCGCTTGATACGTCTAGACGCAACCTTGCCTTGAACGGACATGCTATCGCTGAGCGTGCAATTGAGCTTGCTCAACTCGCACGTAAACAAATCAATGAAATTCCAGGTCTATATTGCTTTGGAGAAGAGATTCTCGGCGATGAGGCTACTTATGATTTCGATCCAACCAAAGTTTCCGTTCATGTTCGCCACCTTGGTATCACGGGTTATGAAACAGAGAACTGGCTTCGCGATAACTATAATGTGGAAATCGAAATGAGCGATATGTATAACATTCTTTGCTTAGTTACGCCTGGTGATACCTCTGATTCCGTGTCTAAATTGTTAACAGCACTGCGTGGATTGTCTGAACATTTCCATGAAGGCGCTGAAGCTCGTGAATTAGTCGTCAAAATACCAGATATTCCTCAGCTATCCTTAACGCCTCGGGATGCTTTTTACGGTGAGACAGAAGTTCTTCCGTTCAAAGAATCAGCAGGCCGAATAATAGCTGAATTCATTTATGTCTACCCGCCAGGTATCCCTATTTTATTGCCAGGTGAAGTCATTACTCAAAAAAATATCGATTATATCGTGGATCATGTCCAAGTCGGATTGCCTGTCAAAGGGCCTGAGGATCGCAGCATCGAATTCGTCAAAGTAATCGTAGAAGAAACAGCGATTTCATAAATAAAAAAAACGATCTCGGGAATTCAAAAGAATTCTGAGATCGTTTTTTTATCTATTCCTTTTTTACAGAATACCACTTATTGTCAACCCATTTCGGGCATGCTATGATGTTGGCAGAGGTGAGATACGATGAGTCAAAGCGCTTATATTAAATTTGTGCAAGGATCATCCGTGGAGAAACTGACACTGCAAGATATTAAGAGCCAGCTTATGGGTTATCGGGAGCAAACAAGCCTCACCGGCTCGCAATTGGATTGGGACTATGCCGAGGCCGCATTTCCGTATACGATTGAATCGAAGCAAGATGACCGTTGGTTTTATTTAAAAGGCATTAATCACCTTTATAAACACATCATATTTGGCCCAGGCGAGACCACAAGCGTAGCTGGCCAAACCGTACCTTGCGTACAGATCGTTCTACCAGACGAAGCTACGCACGGAGACAAATCGAAAGCAAATGAACTATGCAAATATATAGCCAAGCAGTTGAAAGCAGAGTTGACTATGTTTAATGGTCGAACGATTTATTTTAATCCGCGCAAATAAGAATAAACAAAAAAAACGATCCGCAAGCGAAACTCGCAGATCGTTTTTTTACTACTTGCTCGTTAAAGCTGAAGTGAATTAATTCTCTTCGCTTTCCGTACGAGCAATTTCTTCGTAAATCGCTGTTACGCGATCCCATTCCGCGTCGTCTTCAATACCGACTAGGAAAGACTCATCGTTTTCTTCTTCAATACGGAAGATGACGCCGTCCGCTTCTGGATCGTTGCGATCTAGCAATACAGCGTAAACTTTGCTTTCGGATTCAAACGTATAAACCATGACCATTTCACGTTCCTGGCCCTCGTCGTCAGTCACGATAAAGACATGCTCTTCATGCTCGTGGTCTTCACCACAGCCGCAATCATCGCCATGCTGATGTTCGCTCATGTTATTACCCCATTTCAATAATGTTTACAGACTATCGTATATTAACATGACACTCTATCAACGGTCAAACGAAGACGCTCCCTCAGAGAAAAAGGAGCGCCTTCGTTAAACCTTTTGATTACAATGAAGAGATTAGTTTTTCTGAAACAACAGTCCATTCATCTGAGCCCTTAAGCTTTAGGAAAAAACGAATCGGATATTTCCCGCTAGATTCGAATTTATATGAGATTTCATCTGTTGCAAACCAGAAATTATCCTTTGATGTTTTTACACTCTCTGTTTGAATCACTTTCTCTTTCCCACTAGGATCGGAAATTGATACTTTGACAGCTACGATTTCAGTCATCAAATTATCAATTTGGGCAAACACTTTAAACTTCGCTTGATAGCCTTTTGCTACGTTCCCGAATACTGCATTATTTTGGAACAGAAACATATGCACGTTTGGCTTATACACAGTCGCTCGTTTTGTTTGATTGTCCCATTCCACGATGGCCTGCATAGATGTGGCTAATTGACGGAGTGGCAAATAGGTTTTGCCATCGGTCATTATTCCACCGTCATCCTGATTATCTCCGTTAATGATAACGCGCACCTTCTGTAATGCAGAGTCCGCGAACATCATGGTTCCACCCCAAAGAGATAGCAACAGAAGCAGAATAACGATTTTTCTGAATTTCATAGTTGTAAGCCCTCCATCCGATTGCCTGGATGAAAGGTTATACTCGTCTACCCGTGCAAAGTTGCGCTTTTTCTGAAACATTTTTAAACACATACTACAATAGAACCATTATTGTCAAATGTTGTTGAAACCTGCGCATGCCCGGGAAATATAGATGTGGAAATAATAATTACCCATACGTTCTCGTTAAAATGCACGGAACACCTTTGCCTACTGTTCCTGGGTTTCTCATCCTTGCGAGATACGTCATTCCTCTTGCACACGGTGTTTTACAAACTGCACAAGTATTCGAAAGCACGAGTTTATAATTGAACTGTTTCCGATCGCTTGCCGGTTGCTTTTTCTTCAATACCTTACCTTTTCCTTTGCTCATCACTTGTTCGCCTCCACTAAACGTATCGCTTATGCATTGTATGTAGATACGGGCGAATGTGCATCTTTGATTGTCAGAGATATTTAAAATTTGGTACATTAAACGAATAGAAAGCTCAGGAGGTATTTGTTCATGCAAATTAAAATGATTGGAACGGGTAGCGCCTTTGCCAAAAAATATGATAATAATAACGCTATTATTGAGATAAACGGCTTCAGGTTGCTCGTAGACTGCGGGATTACTTTACCCAAAGCATTGCATCAACAGGGACTTTCTTTCTCTGATCTTGATGCAGTACTCATCAGTCACATACATGGGGATCATGTTGGCGGATTAGAAGAATATGCCTTTCAAATGATGTTTAAATATAATCGCAAGCCTGTTCTATACATAGCTGAGTCACTTGTTGAACCGCTGTGGGAGCAAACTCTTCGCGGTGGATTAACGCAAGACCCGTTAAACAAGCTCAAGGATTTCTTCGAGGTCCATCCCATTCAACCAAATAACGAATTTGAGATTCATCCTGGTTTGACCGTTAAACTGTTGCAAACCAAACATATTCCTAATAAGCCAAGCTATTCCTTTATTTTTAACAACAGTTTCTTCTACTCTGCCGACATGCGATTCGACTCAGAGCTGCTTCAGCAATTAGTCGATAATGGCATAACTACTATTTATCATGATTGTCAGCTTGAAGCGCCAGGCGTTGTTCACGCCAGTCTGGACGAGCTTCTAAGCCTTCCTGAATCTATTCAAAGGAAAATATGGCTTATGCATTACGGAGACGCTATAGAGCAGTATGAAGGTCTAACTGGCCATATGCGAATAGTCAGACAGCATAAAACGTATGAGATCAATTAAGTACAAAAAAGGCGCCAGCATTTAAGAAATGCGGCGCCTCATTTTAAATACTATATGCTATTAACTATTGATTCAGAAAATAGGCAGCTGATCCAAATTGTTCGTTGGATCGCCATCTGCGTCGCCTCGGATATAGATATCGCCATCTTTGCCTTTAAAGGTGTTTACCCCCGCAATATGCCCAGCTTGTACTTCTTGAAGTGCCGTTGCATAGTCAAGCACGCGGCCGCTATTCGTTTTGAATGCGGTAAGATCACCGTCTCCATCCTTCTGTACGGCAACAATTTGCTCCCTTGTATCTTGTCCGCCAACCTCGTGACTCATCTTTGTTAGCTCCTCTCAGTGGTTAAGAATGTACAACCAATTCATATCATGCCTAGAGAATGCAAAGTTTATGCAACATCATCAAAAAAAAATCCAGCGTTCTCGCATGGTGAGCGATCGCCGGATTTTTGTTTTTATTTTCTTTTGATCGCGTCAGCTGGAAGTTTCCTTCTCCAAACAAACTGCTCGTCATGCGACAAGGAATCATGTATTGCGAAACTTGCGACAGATCCAACAACAATACCGATAATTCCAAACATCCCCAATAGCCAAATGGCTAAATAGGCATACTCTGCTGCCAACAGAAACCGCCTCCTGCGCGCTTTCTAACATGGTATGCCAAAGATCTTCCCTTTAGTATTGTTTAATAAAATCCACAATTAAGTCGCATGAAACAGTTTCAAGCAGCATACCAGCACATTTTATGCGAACTATAATTCATTATAAAGAAGTTTATCCCTTCTGCCGATAATTGAAGTAGGAGGTGTTTTATGGATATAGCAGCAGCATCAATTTCAATGAATCAGAACAGCTTAGCGCTTGCAGCAAGCATCCGTGTCATGTCTTTAGCTAAGGATCAGGCCACGCAGCAAGGACAAGACATTGTACAAATGATTAAACAAGCACAACCTCATTTAGGCCAGAGCATCGATCTTCGCGTTTAAACAGTACCCCCAAAGGCATGAACCCCTACTTGGGGGTTTTCCATCTTTAAACTGTTTAAAAAGAAAATAATTGGTGTAGTTAATCTAATACGAGGGACTACTGCTTCGGGATTGTTCAGAAAACTAACATTATCCTAATCATATTGTTGAAAAATTCTAACAACCTTCGTTTATCCTTAATTTAGCAAATGAAAAGTTGGAGGGATTATTATGAACATCTGTTTCTATCAACAAAGAATTGAAGAAGTACGAGCTGAAATGGTTGAGATATTTGGCTCATGCAATAATTTCACTGATCATGCTGTTCTCAAAATCAGCCAGGAGCTTGATTATCTCTTAAATCAATATTCAGGCTGCTTAGCAAACCATTCAAATTAGTCACTTTCGTATAAAGAGGCTTATTATATTGCATGAAATGATATGATTTCTCTTTATTGTAGGTTTACATTTTGCGGATAAAATAAAAAGAACCCTTGCAAAGCAAGGGTTCTGAACGTTTAAATTATGGTGATCTGAACAGGGTTCGAACCTGTGACCCCTACCCTGTCAAGATAGTGCTCTCCCAGCTGAGCTACCAGATCATGTTAGCGACAATTAATAATATATCAGGTGTAAGACGCCAAGTCAACATTTTTCTTTTCATATTTTACTGACTCTCTGCTCTCTTCACGACGTCTCCACTAAAGTGGGATCGGTCATAATGATTATAAGTGAATTGCAACAATTTGTCTTTTAACGACGTCAAGTAAGTGCTGCAGCAAATTAAAGAAGAGGTGACCGTATGAAAAGACGATTGATACTGACAATGACACTGGTTGCTATGATGCTCTTTACACTTGGACAGTCCGTTTGGGCATTCAAGGACGTTAAAAATGACGTTAACGAGCATAAAATTAATGAGCTTAAGAAGTTGGGTATACTAAGCGGAGATAAACATGATAGGTTTAATCCAAAAGGCAAGCTCACTTATGCAGAAGGCGTTTCTTTGATTGTAAAAGGGTTAGACATTAATATTGACCACATCCGATTCATTAAAGAGCCTAAGGCAAGCGATTACTATACGAACCTAAAAGATAATGCATGGTACTCGCAAGCTTTTATTATCGCTAATCTTAATGGTCTAGAAATTCCTAAAACGATCAAAGCTAACGACATTATGACTCGTGAGCAATTTGCTCATCATTTGTTTAAAGCAATGATGACGAAAGGCGACTACGCCTTTATAGAAATTTTCATGCAGTTAGAAGATGCGGCCGATGTAAACAAAACCTACATGGATAGTATTCAAAAGCTGCTCATAAGCAAGGTTGTCACATTAGATAGTTCGAATAAATTTTATCCTAAAAAAGCTATTTTGCGCGGTGATGCAGCAGGCTGGCTTTATGACGCCATTACATTTGTAAAGGAGACGGCTCCCATCCCTACTCAGCCAGAGCAACCGAGCCTTGACCTTAAGCTTTCTATTGAGGCTGTAAACCCGCAAATCAATAAAGTAACCGTAAGCACACAAGTAGGACATCCAGGTTATAGCATCCGTATCGCCTCTATTGGTTTCGAAGGAGATCAAGCTATCATTAATGTAGAGCTGGTATTGCCTGATCCTGATAAAATGTATCCTCAAGTTATTACAGACGTATCAACATCCACCTATGTTGACGCTAAGCTAAAGCCAGTACTCTCCCAATCTATGGGTTCGAGTGAATCATCGACAGGCAAAGCGTTCATCATAAATTAAAACAACAAAAAAAGACTTCTCTACCTGTCCAAGCTACCGTTCAGACAGATGAGAAGTCTTTTTTTATTTGTGATCAAGCTCATTCAGCATAGGAATCGTCCAGTCTATCGGTTCGCTGCCGATCAGCTCTAGAAAAGTATTCGCCCTTGAGAAAGGCTTGCTTCCAAAAAAACCTTTGCGTGCTGCAAACGGGCTCGGATGCGGCGAAATAATAAGATGATGCTTGTCCGCATTAATATGTTTAGCTTTTGACTCCGCGTTCTTGCCCCAGAGTATAAAAACAACCGGCTTCTCCCTGTCATTTAGGGCAGCGATGATTGAATCTGTAAATCGCTCCCATCCCATTCCTTGGTGGGAATTAGGATTGCCGTCCTCCACCGTTAGCACTGTATTTAGAAGCAGCACTCCTTGCTTAGCCCATGAAAGCAAACTTCCATGATCAGGTACATCCGCCCCCACGTCTGACTCCAGCTCTTTGTAAATATTTTTTAATGATGGTGGCACCTTTAATCCAGGTTGCACGGAGAAGCTAAGCCCATGCGCCTGATTAGGTCCATGATAGGGGTCCTGGCCTAAAATAACCACTTTCGTCTGCTCATACGATGTATGATGAAGTGCATTATATATATTTTTCTCTTCTGGATAAACCGTAGTTGTTTTATATTTCTCTGTCAGTATCGCAACAAGCTCTTGCATATAAGGTGCTTCAAGCTCATTCTGTAACTTCTGAGACCAATCATTGACCAAGGTATTCATAATATTCAATATCTCCTTCAAACACTAACATTTTCGAATAAGCAGAGACCTTTTAAGCCTGCCTATCAAACCAATTATAAAAAAATTGATTGATATATTGACCAGCTAGCAAGTATGGAACCGTCTCCTCTTCTACGAATGACTCCCTACCCTGAATGCTAAAATAAAGCCATAAAGCAATCCCTTCGGAGAATGATTCAGGCTGATAATCAGCTTCATTTAATAGGCTTGAAATGACGGACATACAATCCTCAATAGCGGCTTCCCCTTCAGGATGATGTGTTTTAAGCTTTATTTTCAAATAGGAATATACGTACGGGAACTCCTTGTTTCCAGCTAGAGAGGAGCTATAAAGCGCTGTAGAGATCGCAGCAGCCATTATGCCGGTTTTCCACTGTTCTGCCTTTTCCGTTAGTGAAACATCATCCTTAAACCGATTAAGAAGATCATTATACAGCGTATCCTTTAAAGAGAAAATCTCCGCATAGAGTCGACGCGCGCTCAGCTTAAGTGAAGTCTCCTCGTTCTTGTGCTGCATCATCTATCCACCTACTTCCCATATCACTCAGGTATTTCAATACAACTCTTAGTTTACTTCATTCAAAATAGAGAAAGCAAAAAAGATTCCTCATAAATTTTGAGACCGATGCCAAGCACATAATAGAAAAAAAGCCCGCTGCGTATTATCGCAACGAGCTAATGAGGCACATTATCTAGAATGCACGACTTCTGTACTTGCAATAAAATCATGAATAGCTCTTTTGTCCTCGCGCAAACCGACCATAAAGGCGCTGACGATCACTGCAATGCCTAACGTTAATGCATAAATGAGTCCACCGACAACATTACGCAATAACATGGTGCCTAATCCTGGTGGAGAACCATCCAGCTTTCTAATCTGTACACCGCATATCCGTTTTCCAATGGTATAACCGCTCCAAAATACCGGAACCAATAACGAGTAAAGAAATGAGACCGTATCTGTGAAAAAGTCTCTTCCTTCATACCCTCCTGTAAACAACATTGAAATAACAGCGAGAGGAATTCCAATAATGATGCCGTCCAACAATCCAGCTCCTAATCGAATCCAAAAACCTGCGTTCATATTATCCCCCTCCTTGGGTCCATTCCCTAATAAAACTTACGCGCATCAATTCAGATGTATGCCATAAACAAATCCCGTTGCGATAACGGTCAGGCTTCCATCTTTTTTAGAGTGAATTGATTGAGCCAGTCTTTTAATCTGCACCATTAAAGTATTGTTCCTTTTCTACACTAACCCATTGAACCAAACCATCTCTTGTAGGATAGGTTTCCTCATTACCCGCCTCTCATTTCCACCTCACCTATCCTCAAACAAAAATATGTAGACAATAGCCCATATCAGATTAACCAATCTCTTTTTTGACTATGATTAAAATAACGGATACGATCTGGAGGTTAAATTTAGTGGATTCTACAATGGATGTACTAATAAAAAAAGCATATGCTAATCCCGGCCTAAGACAAAACATAGTTAACAAGGGTATGATCTGCTTGTATTGCGATTATTCCGGTTTCGTTGCGCAAAATAATCATGGAGCAGGTTGTTGCTTTGTCTTCAATAGAACGATACGTGTTACCGCCCAAAAAATACGAATTGAACATGATGAGGGTTCTAATTACGGAGAATTACTTGCTGTCATTTACAGTCTAGAAATACTCTCAACTGCGCTTATGGAGTATCAACCGAAGCTCGCCATCATCTTTACGGATTGTAGTCAAATCACTAAGATTTTATCGAAAAACTACTTTTCACAATCACATTATGAAAAAGCAAGAGATGAAATATTGGCATCTCTACAACATTTGAAAGTTATGTACCCCGAAGTTGAAGTACAAATAAAGTACATGAGTAAGCACAAAAAAAACAATTCTCTACACCGATTGGCTCACAATGCTGCTAGACAAGCTGCTGTTCAATAAGTGCATTAACATCATTAGATATTAATATGATCAATTAATTAACAATAAAAAAACCCCCTTCGTTTAGAACTGACTAGTCAGATTCTACAAAGGAGGTTTTTTCATGTTTCGTACATCTTATGTACTTCGTGAAAACCATTGAACATTCAAGGCTTTCTAGGTATGCCGAGGACGGGAATCGAACCCGTACGGTGGTCACCCACCGCAGGATTTTAAGTCCTGTGCGTCTGCCAGTTCCGCCACCCCGGCATATTGTAAAGGTTTTGCTTATGGTGGGCCCTGAGGGACTCGAACCCCCGACCAATCGGTTATGAGCCGACCGCTCTAACCAACTGAGCTAAGGGCCCTCGAAAAACGTATATTTCAACGTATTCATCGAAAGGTTGGTTGCGGGGGCAGGATTTGAACCTGCGGCCTTCGGGTTATGAGCCCGACGAGCTACCGGGCTGCTCCACCCCGCGACGTATATCCATTTGAGCAAAGCCAGTTGAATTGGCGACATAAAATAATATACTATATAGGTGTGTTTTAAGTCAAGCAAAATATTCTAATTTATTTTCTTTTTATTTTTCATGGTATAAACCTTACGCCGTAGCGGCCTTTTCGGGATCGAAATACTTCCACCTCATGCGGAGTTTCATAACCATACATCCATCCGTCATTCTCCATTCTCCTAACCAGACAACCTGCTTGAAATTTTGTCTCATATAGGCGAACCCAGTATACCCATCTCATGTTATCCCTCCACTATTTTATTGGAGAAACTGATGTTTACGACTCCAATTAAGGTTGTATACATTAGAATACCCCAAAATTGGGATCATACATGCAAATGGGGTATACTCAAAATAGGTCATTTCGAAGGAGCTGAAGACCATGTTATATGGAATTGTTGTTTTTCCCGAAAAGCATGTACAGGACTTCGCTAATAGCTGGCGAAGACGCCATGATCCGCATTACACAGCCATCCCAGCTCATCTAACAGTGAAAGAAGCAGAAGATTGGTCAGATGAAGAGCTGCAGCTTGTAGTCGCTCATTTAGAGCAAATAACATCTAAGGTGCCTGCCTTCTCCATCCATTTGAACCGCGTATCTACTTTTTTTCCTGTAAGTCATGTACTATATTTAGCGCTTGAAGACACAGCATCCATGCAGAAGCTCCAAGAGAGAGTGTGCAGCGGTCCGCTGGCAATTGGTGAACCAAAACATGTTTACACCCCGCATGTCACGATAGGGCAAGAGATCTCAGCTGATGAGCTGCATGATTTATTTGGAAACCTACGCATGCAGTCCATCGATCTTTCATCAAAAATTGATCGCATACATCTGTTGTATCAGACCGAGAACGGCTCTTGGACCGCCTACCAGTCATTTCTATTACGAGGTTAGATAAATGTATAAGGAAAAGCCCGCAAACGACGCACAGGTCGATTACGGGCTTCTTTCTTATTTCTTATTATCTAGGCATCGGCATAATTTCGACTCCGCCACCGCTGCCTTCACCAGTTGGATTGTTTTTAATTTTCTCCAAAACTGCGTTTCCGCGCGTCTCCCACTCAGCAAGCGCTTCGCGTGCAGACTTTTTCTTTTCGATTACTGCCTGGAACATCTCATAACCAGGCTGTTGCGCTTCCCAAACGCCTGGTTTCTCACGGAAGATTTTTTCATTATCCACTGCTGGCATTGGCTTAAGTGAAGTAAATGCATCAATGTTGTATTGCAAACCGCCGATTGGAGTCAAAAACTCCTTGCGTGCAACCATCTCATAAAGGCTTCTCGATTTCAGCTTAGCCCATTCCTTGCTATTGGAGAACTTGATGAAATCCCAAGCATCTTTATCATTTTGTGCTTTGTTGTTAATTCCCATAAGTTGGCTTAGAAAAATACTGCTGCCTACTTCTGGATCGCTTGGAGAAACGGGAACTGTTACAACGTCCCAATCAACTGGTTCAAAATCCTTAATTTTCGATGCGTTGTCCGCAGCTCTCTTAAGTTCGTTGATATAACCGTAGTCGCCAATTGTCATAGCTATTTTGCCTTTAATGAACAAATCACCATAGAAAGGATCATTGCCGCCGCCGCCTTCAGCGCTTTGCTTCTCATATATTTTATTCATATATTCTTGTGTTGGAATAATTTCTTCTTGGTAAAGTGATGCAACGGTGTTCCATACATCTTCCCATTGATCACTATTTACGAGCATTTTCTCGCCTTTGTCATCCCACATTTTCAGTTGCAATGCTTGACTATATGACTGCGCATTGCTAAAGCCATCTGAAGACCAACGGTTGAAGGAGAATCCAAATTTACGATCCTCGCCTTCACCCTTAGCTACTTGACGCGCCAGGTTAAGAACTTCAGACCACTCCATTTTGTTAGTTGGTGGAGTTACACCAGCATCAGCAAACATTTTTTTGTTGTAGTAAAGCGCAGAGGAGTTGAAAGTTGGCGTCAATGCATACAAACCGCCGTCACCAGCAGCCTTAATGCCTTCAATAACAGTTGGAACATAATCCGACAGGTCGAATTTATCTTGTGCCACTAGCGGATCAAGCGGTTGTAACAGATTGTCTTGTGTCATGCGACGAAGGAGATTGTAATCCAGTACAACAAGATCTACTGGATTTGCTCCGGTCATCATTTCTTTCATTTTCTCATACGGATCTGGTTGCGGTGTTGGCTTTGATGGATCTTGCTGCTCAAAGCGTTGATCATCATAGTTGATTGCGCCTACGATTTGGAACTCAATGTTAGGATGAGACATTTCATACATATCCGTGTATTGCTGACGGAAATAAGGCTCATTATCCGAACCGCCATAAAGAACGCCAATACGTAAAACCCGTTTTTCGGTTGAGCTGTCTGAGCCGCTGCTGCACGCTGCAAGCAAGCCTATAAGCAAGGCAAGTGTCAACGAAACTAAAGTAAACTTGCGAATTCGCATTCCTGACAATCGTTTGTTATTCATTCGGTTTTAACCCCCCAGTGATTTAGGCGGAGTGATAATAATCCGCTCGCCGTCAAATTCCATAGTTGCTTTGTCTTTAATGTTTAGAGCAGATAAATATTCCTTAGGCACTTGTAAACGACCAACTCGATCTACTACGACATAGGCTTCATGTACAGACTGCAGTCCGCTGCTTGTAGCCGGAAGCTCTGCCTCACCTCCATCAAGAGTAATATTCGGATTGCGTTTAATAAACTCGGTACTCGTCAAGCCATCGCGAATGGCAACCACTCGGTCCACCTTGCCGGCAAGCGTCAAGTCATGCGTAACGATGACGATAGTAATACCGATCTCGCGATTCAATCTGCGAAAAATACCCATAATTAAATCCGAGGTTGCGGTATCAACCGAGCCTGTCGGTTCATCGGCCAGCAATAATTTCGGGCGATTCGACAATGAAATGGCAATGGCAACCCTTTGCTGTTCACCGCCTGATAATTGATGGAGCTTGTTATGCATTCGCTCCTTCAAGCCTACCCATTCAAGCAGCTGCTTCGCATAAGCGCGATCTACCTTCCCCGACAACATCATCGGCATTTCCACATTTTCAAGGGCAGTGAGATATGGCAGCAGGTTTCTAGCATTGTTTTGCCAAATAAAACCTACCGTCTCCCTCTTGTACTTCACTAGATCCTCTTCGGTAATTTTCAGCAGATCCCATGGACCCACATGTACCTGGCCGGCTGAAGGGCGGTCAAGACCGCCCAGCGTATTCAGAAGCGTCGATTTCCCGCTGCCGCTGTTGCCAATAATGGCCATTAGCTCGCCTTCGTTTACCTTTAAGTTCAAACCTTGCAGGGCGACGACCTCTAGATCGTCTGTCTTGTAAATTTTCACCAGACCTTCGCAATCGATCATCGCTGTTGTCATCGTTCTTCTCCCATCTTGACCGCTTGATGCACTCTGAGCCTGCGAATGTGCAGGAAGAGCAGCAGTGCGCCGGTCAGCATCATAAATCCGACGACTACAAACAATTGATTCGTATCGCTAGACTCGAATATGACACGGAAAGGCGGTACTGTTTCAGCAACGTTTTCAGTCGTTTGCAAAAATGGCAGGAAGAGTAAACTCACTCCCTTACCAATTAACACACCAAGTCCAATCGCAAGTCCTGCCGTAAATAACTGCTCCAGAAGCAGCATTCCTGTAAGCTGCTTTCGCGATAATCCCATCGCCCGCAATACCCCGAATTGGACAACACGGCCGGAGAGATTAAAGAACCAGAATAGCACGTATCCCGCTAATGTGATGACGACCGAAACAAGAAAACCTAAGCTCAGTATTCCGAAAACGCCACCTCTTGTCGGAAGCTTCGATTGAATGATGAGCTCGCTTCTTACATCCTTAATAGCTGCCATCTCTACCCCTGCCTTCTGCAGCGCTTCAACGATCGGAGCTACCTTAGCATCAGGCTTCATCTTCAGCCAAACCTCATAAGGAATAAGCGGAAGCTGGTCATAAATATAATCTAAATTCGTGATGATAAATGGTGATTTATCCGGATATTGACTAGGCCAATATGGCAAAATGCCAACGACCATAAAATCCACTTTTCCTTCAGGGAATCCAACGGAAACGGGATCACCTAGCTTCAACTGGTACTTCTCTGCTACTTTTGAAGGAATGAGTGCTGCATGCTCAAATTTACCCAAGTTATTCAAATAATAATTCGGATGAACGGGATACAAATCGTTGCGGAACCAGCCAACCTTAGCAAAGTCTACATTATCAATTCCCATTACGGTTCCTTGACCAATCGATTTGCCTGATATGACTACGCTCCCCTTCGTCTGCAATACACGAGCAGCCGCTTCTACGCCTTCAAGGGAACGGAAAAGCTCAAATGGCGGTTCACTGAACAACATCTTCGAAGGCACAGTTTGACCGCCACCGCCGCCACCTGAACCACCGCCATTGCCGCCTCCACCATTGCCTCCACCGCCAGAACCGCCGCCATTGCCTCCACCGCCGCCGTTTCCACCATTTCCACCGTTGTTGCCAGGCTTCGTCGTAATTTCCGCCGTGCCTTCCCATACCGTTTGAATGGTAACGTCAGCTCCGTACTTATACAGCGTACGTTCCGTGGAGTTCAAATCAATCGTTCTTGCTGCCGATGCGTTATAGACACCGAGGCCCAGCGTTAGCACCAATAGAATCATCAACGGGTAATATCCCTTGGATGAACGTGATAGCTGAGTCAGTGTCAAATAAAGCGGAACCGGTAAGAACTTGCGGCCAAGCCATGTGAACACCTTCAATAGCCATGGGAATAACCGTAAGAAAAATAGCCCAAGTGCAAAAATTGATAATGCAGGAACAAAAAATAAAAATGGCTGCACGTTTAATTGATCCGTTGTCATGCCAGTCTTAAATGTCAGCATCTGGCGCTCATTGAACATATACCAGCCATAACCCGCAGCGGCAATTAATAAAACGTCGAGATACCAACGCTGCCAAATCGGCTTACGGTCAGAGCGAGCCAGATCCTGCTTATAGCTTACGATTGAAGATCTTGCATAAATAATCGCTGGAATAATAGTTGCCATAAGCGCAAGCAACACAGCTGCGCCACCCGCGATAATGGCCTCTGTTGAGAAGCCGACCGGTATGGACTTCCTATTCACGAATGAAAGGAATCCATTAGCTGATCCGATGCTCTTCGCCATGAACCACCCGATAAACGGACCGCTTCCAAGCGCAATCCCACCGAGCAAAAGACCTTCGAGCAAATAAATCCAAATAATTTGCCGAGTACCGGCGCCCCTGCTTCGAAGCACTGCAATGTCGCTTCGCTGCTTATCCAGCGACTGCCTTGCATTCATTGCAATGAAGAAAAACACCATTGCAAGCATGGGAGCAGCTAGTGTAAACAGCAATGTTTGCAGCTGCAAGCTTTGTTTCTTAAATTCTGTAAGCGTGGATGCAAAAGAAATTTCTACTCTTGTGTCCTTGAGACGTTGATACAGTTCAATATTCAAGCGTTCAAGTGTCCTGCTTAACGGTGTTAATTGACTCGTTTTTACTTCCGATAAATCAAATGCGTAGTACCAGCTTGCATTATGCAGCGGAATTTTCTTATTAGCTAACAGCATCTTTTCAAATGCTGCTTCGCTTATTTGTAACGTATTCAGCAAGCTTTCCATCCCCTGATACCAGTATGAACTCGTATCAGTAAGCGGTTTGACAGCTCCGACAATTTTCACTCGTAATGTCAGATCTAGTCCACCGTATATCGGATATTCAAAAACATCGCCGATATGTACATCATTTCTATACATCGCTTCCTCGAACATGACTGCTTCGAGTAATTCTCCATCGCCTTCGGTATTTACAAACCATCTACCTTGGGTTAGCTCCGTATTTTTCTCTAGTTCTGACATGTTCATAATCGTCAGTAGGCGGTTGCGTCCTGCGTCTACTTTGGTTGAATCCTCAGGAACAACCTCAGCGCCACGAATGGAATAGCTGTTTACATACGTACCAAAAGGAAATCCAATTTCCTTGGGTATTCCATCTTTAATATAACGCTCAAGCTCCGACAACGCTGATAAATCCGTTTTACCGCCAGCAGGTGATTGATACCTCATGAGAAGGGAGCCCGCAGGTAATCCGGTACTCTTCTGCTGCAGTGATTCGGCTACTACTCTCTTGAGCGCGCCATCTGCATACATGGGAATACTCGTTGCAAATGCAACCGCCAGGGTCAGTCCGGCCAGCGTGCTTAAGGTTAGCCAGCGCGTGTTCCACATTTTGCGGAACAAAAAACGAAACAGCGGAATTCCCATTGGCTATCGACCTACAACTTTCTGCCCCGGCTTCAACCCTTGTAGGATCTCGATATTCGTCGAGGTTTGTTGGCCTACCTCTACGTCAACTTCACGCTTAACTTCGCCTTCTATGACCTGCACATACGTACGGGATCCGATAGAACGAAGCGTTGAAGGAGGAATAACAATAGCATTTTCAGTACGCTTCGTAATAACATTAATTGAAAGCGGCATACCGCGATTTAAGTTTTTTGGCAAATCTTTAAGATCAACGATTAAGAAGTCTTCCGGACGCTCCGGTTTTTCTCCAGGAATTCCTCCTGGATTGCCACCGTTGTTCTGCTCCTCGGTCTTGAATGGAAGCTGCTTGATCTTGCCTTTAAAAGTACCGACGCTCGTAATATTAGCAGTTACTTCCATGCCTACGCCTAGTTTTTCAAGCTCCGACTTAGTAATCTTTGCTGCAGCAGTAATCTTACTCGTATCAGCTACAATCGCAATCGGCGCATAGGCTTTGATCAAATCACCCTTCTGCACGTTAAGCGTTACAATCGTTCCTGCAAATGGAGCCTTTAAGGTAGCTTTCGCAATTTCCTCTTCCATATCTACAAGCTTCTGCTTCTGTTCTTCAAAGGCGATTAACTTCCCTTCGAATTCAACAGGGTCCATTTCATCACGCTGACGCAGCGTGTCTTTCATTTCATTTTCTACTTTCCTAAAAGCAAGTCTTTCGAGTCGCAAAGATTTGACCAATGTATCAACGTCTAGCTGACCAATCACTTGACCGGCTTTCACCGTTGATCCTACTTTCACATTCAGCTCCTTTAAGTTCTTGCCGTCCAATGTGAAAAACATCGTCTCTTCTTCCAAAGAAATAAGCTTGCCGATCAAAGGTATCTTCGTTTCTAATGTCGCAGTCGTTACCTCATACTCGGGCTTCTTCGATATTTGTGCAGGGGCAATCTCTGGCAATACCTCTTCTTCATCTTCCGCGGGAAGCAAGGAGCACCCGCTTGAAAGTACTAAAGAAGCACTTAAAACAACAACCATTGAACGTTTAAATAAATTTTCCGTCCACCATTTCATAGACAATGTCAGCAACCTCCAAAATCGTAGGATCATGTGTAGTCATACAAATAGAAACTTGTTCAGTGCGAATAATATTTTGGAAAACCGCCATAATTTGAGCTGACATTCCAGTATCAAGCTCTGCCGTTGGTTCATCAGCAAGCAGCAGCATTGGCTTATGAGCGATCGCCTTGGCAATAGCCACACGCTGCTGCTCGCCGCCAGAGAGTTCGAAAGGGCGATGATTCATACGCCGCTCTAGGCCAACCAGCTCAAGACATTCCATAACTCTATCCTTCCATTCCGCTCGTGGAACGCCAGCCATGCGAAGGGACAGCTCGACATTCTCTCGCGCGGACAATAGCGGCATAAGTGCGAAGGCCTGAAAGATAAAGCCCATATGCTTTCGCCTAACTAATGTGCGTTGATCATCACTCATGCTGTGAAAAGGCAAACCGTTAAACATGATTTCTCCTTTACTAGGTGTATCGAGCCCACCTAAGCAATTCAACAGCGTCGTCTTGCCAGAGCCTGATCTCCCTCTGAGCATAACTAATTGGCGCTCCTTAAGCTCCATATTAATGCCCTTCAATACAGGCAGCGGAGAACCGCCAACTTGGAATGTACGCTCTACATCGATAACTTTTAGCAGATCGCGTCTTTCTTCAGCCGTTTCAAACTGCTCTTCAATCCTCTGTTCTTCTTCCTGCGGAATGGCCATTAGCGCTTCCGATCCCTCCTCAACCAACTTTCATAATTCTCATCTTACATGATAGACGTAGGACATGCTCAAAAAGTTACGTCAAATTTAAACAACTTTGTAAAACCTTTTTATAGCAAAAAAAGCTGCTTTTAGCGAATGCTTAAATTTCGCATAAAAAGCAGCTTTTACATTATCTTACTTTACTTTGAAATGTGCAATAGCAAGATCCAATTCGCGTACAATTTCATTCAGATGAACAGCCGCAGAAGAAATATTATCCATTAATGCAAGCTGCTCTTCCGTTGCAGCGGCGACGTTTTCTGTCTTCTCAAGGTTACCCGCAGCTGTAGAAGCCGTTTGTTCCATTGAAGCACTTACCTGCTCGGAGCTGGCGGACATTTGCTGCGTAATCGCAGAATTTTCATGAATCTGCTCACTCATCTGTACAATAGAAGCAACGATGATATCCAAGTTTTGACGAACCTCACCTACCCGCTCGCTGCCCCGTTCCATTTCCAGAATCGTTTGCGACATGTACGCTGAAGCTCCCGCAATTTCGCTTCGTGTCACGTCTACGAGTTGGTGTATCCCATCAGCCGATGCCAGCGATCCCGCTGCCAGCTTGCGAATCTCTCCTGCAACGACAGCAAAACCTCTGCCGTGTTCACCTGCACGCGCTGCTTCAATCGATGCGTTAAGCGACAAAATATTCGTTTGATTAGAAAAGCTCGTTATATTTTCGGCGATTGCACCAATTTCCTTCGAACGATGCTCAAGCGTTTCAATCGTATCCGATAGACTGCTGATCACTGACCTCACCTCGCCCATTTGAGCAACTAAACGAAGCAGAGCTTCATGGCCGAGGTCGGCCTGTTTTGAGGTAGAAGAAGATTTATCGGCGATCGAGGCTGTATTTTCTGCGATTCGCTGAATGCCAATTGTCATTTCCTCGATCGCTCTAGATGTTTCTTCTGCGCCTCTTGCTTGTACTTCTGAGCCATTGGCTACTTCCTGAATATTTTGAGCGACATGTTCTGCTGCATCTGCCGACTCCTTCGAAGCTGTCGTTAATTGTTCTGTCGATTTGGTTACTTCAGCAGCATTATCGGCAATTCCGCTAATAAGTTGCTTTGTAGCTTCGATCATATGATCGACCGATTGCGAAATACGGCCAAGCTCATCCTTGCTGTACTTCCGATCTGGGAGAACGGTCAAGTCCCCTTCTGCTACACGCTGTGTTTTGAACACGACGCTTTTGATCGTCTTCATAATATGGCGAATTGTAAAATAAACAGAAATTAATAAAACGAATGTAAGCGCAATAATGGAGATAAAGAGAGTAAGCTGTGTTTTATCTAATTCATCTGTAATGTTAGCAATCGTTGATTGTGCGTACACTTTAGTATTTTGACCGATTTCATCAATACTTTTTCTACTTGTTAGGAAGCTATTATCGATCTGTTTATTTTGAAAATTGCTCTTTCCATCAGCTGCTGCTTTAACCGCTGCGGCTGACCAGAAATTAAAATTAGCCTTAAACTCAATTAATATTTGATTAATACTGCGCTCAGACTCGCCCGAGGATAGATTCTGAAGTCCTTTCTCGTATAGAATGGTTTGCGCTTCTCCTACCCGATCCTCGACTTGTTTAAGATTTTCGGCCAATTCAGCTCGAGCAGCGTCTGCATTTGTTTGATCTAAAGTACCTGATTCCACTCTCAAATAAGCTTGATAGGCCTGATACATATCCCTATCCGCGTTTAAGATTAAAGTGTCTACTTGATTAGAAGTCTCAAAAATACGATCTGTCATGTCATTCAAAACGGACCGCTGCTCTTTGAGCAAATAAAGTCCTGTAAATGCATATAACAAAAGTGGAACCAAAGACAACATGACTAGCCTAGCACGCAAAGATAATTTCATTAATAACCCCGCCCCTCAAATTCATGACAATTCTCTATAATTATTTATCGGAGACAAACGGCTATAAAGAAGAGTCCCTTTCAAAAAAAGATAAATTTTTGTGTCGAATTTTGAATTATTTTTCGCAAAAAAAAAAGCGTGCTCTCATAGAATAAGAGCACGCTTTATTAGTTCAACAATTATTTTCCAAAAGATTGAGGATCTTGTCTCCATGCTTGTAGAGCAGCAACATCTTCAGGAGCTACTTTACCAAGCTCCACAGCCGTTTGGATGAGTGCGCTATAGCTCGACAATGTTATGAGCGGCATTTGTTCAGCGGCAAAAGCTTGAATAGCTGAATCGAATTCATATGTGAAAATAGCAAGTACCGCTAACACTTCTGCGCCAGCTTCTCTCACCGCAAGCCCCGCTTTAAGCGAGCTTCCGCCTGTCGAGATCAAATCTTCAATAACGACAACCTTTTGACCAGGTAGCACACGACCCTCGATTTGATTCTGTTTGCCATGCCCCTTTGCTTTATCGCGAATATAAGCCATCGGCAGGTTTAACTTCTGTGCAACCCAAGCGGCATGTGGAATACCGGCAGTTGATGTGCCTGCAATAACTTCCGCATCCGGATAACGCTCACGAATGATCGTTGCGAATCCTTCTGCAACGAGATCGCGAATCGCTGGGTGTGTCATCGTAAGACGGTTATCACAATAGATTGGTGATTTAATGCCTGACGTCCATGTGAACGGTTCATTCGGACGAAGTGCTACAGCTTCGATTTCAAGCAGGCTCTTAGCAATTTGATTAGGCAATTCAGCTAAAGATAGTTTACTCATAGGAAATCAGCTCCTCAATAATGGATTCTAATGCTGCTCTTGGGCTTGGTGCCGCTGTAATAGGACGACCGATAACCATATAATCAGTTCCTTGGCGCAATGCCTCGCTTGGCGTCATAATGCGTGATTGATCATTAACATCCGCTCCAATTGGACGAATGCCTGGAGTTACTGTTTTGAAGGAAGTGCCGCAAAGCGCTTTAATAGCCTCAACCTCTGAAGGAGAAGCGACAACTCCGTCCAAACCTGCTTTTTTGGTAAGTTCCGCGTAACGCAGCACCGCAGATTCTACTGTACCGCTAATCCCGATTTGCTCGTTAAGCATTGCCTGATTTGTACTTGTCAAATGGGTAACGGCGATAACCGTAGGTTTGCGAAGTCCGCTGCCAGTTAGTGCAATATCTACACCTTCAAGCGCAGCCTCAAGCATATCACTGCCTCCTGCGGCATGTACGTTGAACATGTCAACACCCAGCTTCGTTACACTGTTTGCCCCGCCTTTGACTGTATTCGGTATATCATGCATTTTCACATCAAGAAAAACGTAGTAGCCCCGCTCTTTCAAGCTTTGTACAAATGCCGGGCCTGCAGCATAAAACAGCTGCATTCCAACCTTCATATAACAGGGAATGCCTTGTAGTTCGGCAATTAAACGTTCAGCCGCTGCTGCATCTGGATAATCAAGTGCAACCATAATCCGTCCTGCTGCTTGCTCGTTTGTCAATTTCATCCGAAATCACTCCATTTCTCTGTTCATTTGCAAAATAAACGGCCATACGTCTGCTCCATCCTATCGACCTTAAGACAAAATCGCCTAAGGTCGATAAAGAAGCAATTAACGCTGGCCGTACTTTTAAGCTCGCGTGAGCTTATTTCTTTTGTAGCAGCACTGGCATAGAACGTGAGGAGAAGTTCAACGTTTCGAGCATGACAAGCAATGCACGAACCGTATCAAGCGAAGTCATACAAACGACGCCATTCTCAACCGCTTCACGACGAATTCTGAATCCGTCACGCTCAGGAGCTTTGCCTTTTGTCAACGTATTGACAACAAATTGCGCTTGCCCTTCACGTACTAGATCAAGAATATTCGGCGAGCCTTCGCTTAGCTTATTGACAGTCGTAACGATTAAGCCGGCTTCTTCCAATACTTTCGCTGTTCCGCCTGTAGCAATAATTTTGTAGCCAAGGTTAAAGAATCCGCGAAGCAATTCGGTTGCTTCCTCTTTATCTTTATCGGCAACAGTTGCGATGATAGCGCCTGATGTTGGGATTTTCATTCCTGCGCCAATGAGACCTTTATAGAGAGCTTTCGCATATTGAACATCACGGCCCATTACTTCGCCTGTTGACTTCATTTCCGGCGTTAGAGTCGGGTCAACCCGGCGCAGCTTCGCGAAGGAGAAGACAGGAACTTTAACCGATACATATTCATCCTCAGGCCACAAGCCTTCAACATAACCAAGATCAGCAAGCTTCGTACCAAGAATAGCTTTTGTAGCTAAGTTTGCCATTGGAATGTTCGTAACTTTGCTAAGGAAAGGTACAGTACGCGATGAACGCGGATTAACTTCAATGACATACACTTTTTCTTGATGAATGACGAATTGAATGTTAACAAGTCCAATTACGTTCAGCGCTTTAGTGATGCTAATGGTGATGTCAACGATTTGTTGCTTAATGTCTTCCGAAAGTGATTGTGGAGGATATACCGCAATGGAATCGCCTGAGTGAACACCAGCGCGCTCAACATGCTCCATAATCCCTGGAATAACAACCGTCTCGCCATCACAAATGGCGTCAACCTCTGCTTCTTTACCAAGCATATAACGGTCGATCAAAACCGGATGCTCTGGGTTGATTTTCACTGCAACTTCCATGTAGTTCAGCAGTTCTTCATCTGAGTACACAATTTCCATTGCGCGTCCGCCTAGTACATATGAAGGGCGAACAAGTACAGGATAACCTAGTCCTTGTGCTGTAACAACCGCTTCATCAACAGAGATGACCGTCTTGCCGTCAGGCTGTGCGATGTTCAGGCTGCGAAGCAAAGCTTCGAATTTCTTGCGATCTTCTGCAGCATCGATGCTCTCAAGGCTGGAACCGAGAATGCGCACACCTGCTTTGGAAAGCGGAGCAGCTAGGTTAATTGCCGTTTGGCCGCCGAATTGTACGATTACGCCAATCGGGTTTTCTTGCTCAATAACGTTCATAACATCTTCAAAGAACAATGGCTCAAAGTAGAGTCTGTCAGATGTACTGAAGTCAGTTGAAACTGTTTCTGGGTTATTGTTAATAATAACTGCTTCGTAACCAGCATTTTGAATGGCCCATACCGCATGAACCGTCGAGTAATCGAACTCGATGCCTTGACCAATACGAATTGGTCCAGATCCAAGTACTAAAACCTTCTGTTTGTCTGTAACCGTTACTTCATTCTCTACTTCATATGTGGAGTAGTAATATGGCGTCGAAGCTTCAAATTCAGCTGCGCATGTATCAACCATTTTGTATACCGGCTTCAAGTTAAGCTGAACGCGAAGTGCGCGTACATCAGCTTCAGTCGTATGACTGCCGTTCGGGAAACCTTCTTGACGGATTTCTGCGATGGAGCGATCTGAGAAACCTTTGCGTTTTGCTTCATACAACGTTTGTTGATTCAACGTTGATTCACTGCGCATACGATCCTCGAATGCTACGATCGATTGAATTTTGTCAAGGAACCACCAGTCGATGTTTGTAAGATCTTGAATATCTTGAAGCTGATAGCCACGACGGAACGCTTCCGCTACTAGGAACATACGCTCATCATCCGGCTTCTCTAGACGAGTGCGAAGCACGGCATCCTCTAAAGATGAAGCTTCTTTCAAGTGAATGCGGTGAGCCCCGATTTCGAGTGAACGAACCGCTTTGTGAATGGATTCTTCAAAGGTACGGCCAATGGCCATAACTTCGCCAGTTGCTTTCATTTGCGTGCCTAGTTTGCGATTCGCGTTAACGAATTTATCAAACGGCCAGCGTGGAATTTTCGATACGATATAATCAAGAGTTGGCTCGAAGCATGCGTATGTTTGTCCAGTAACAGGGTTCACAAGTTCATCAAGCGTGTAGCCGATTGCGATTTTTGCTGCCATTTTGGCAATTGGGTAACCCGTTGCTTTAGACGCTAGTGCTGATGAACGGCTCACACGCGGATTTACTTCGATTACATAATATTGATAGCTTTGTGGATCAAGAGCGAACTGTACATTACAGCCGCCTTCGATGTTAAGAGCGCGAATGATTTTCAAGGAAGCCGAACGCAGCATTTGATACTCACGATCAGACAACGTTTGGCTTGGCGCTACGACGATGCTATCGCCTGTATGTACGCCCACCGGGTCAAAGTTTTCCATGTTGCACACAACGATACAGTTGTCGTTCGCATCACGCATAACTTCATATTCGACTTCTTTCATGCCTGCGATCGACTTCTCGATCAAACACTGGTTTATCGGGCTATAGCGGATTCCGGAAGTAACCGTTTCGCGCAGCTCTTCTTCATTCGCACAAATACCGCCGCCAGTTCCGCCAAGTGTGTAAGCAGGACGAACGATGATCGGGTAACCGATTGTGTTAGCGAAGTTAACTGCATCTTCCACAGTCGTTACGATATCACTGTCTGGTACTGGCTGTTCCAATTCACGCATAAGGTCACGGAATAAGTCGCGATCCTCTGCTTTCTCAATTGCTGTGAGCTGTGTCCCAAGCAGTTTTACATTTTCACGTTCCAGAACGCCAGCGCGTGCAAGTTCAACCGCCATATTAAGGCCAGTCTGTCCGCCAAGCGTTGGAAGTAGTCCATCTGGACGTTCTTGACGAATGATTTGAGATACAAAATCCAGTGTAATTGGCTCGATGTATACTTTGTCAGCCATGTTCGTGTCCGTCATGATTGTTGCTGGGTTACTGTTTATAAGAACAACCTCGTAGCCCTCTTCCTTGAGCGCTTGGCAGGCCTGAGTACCGGCATAGTCGAATTCCGCCGCTTGTCCGATGACAATTGGACCGGAACCGATCACGAGAATTTTTTTGAGTTCATTATTTTTGGGCATACTGAAGCTCTCCTTTCAACGTCTCCGATAACACAACTTGACGAGGTTTTTGTGGGTTATTTTTCTTGTGCGTACGGATCATTTGCAGGAACTCATCAAACAAATAGCTGGAATCGTATGGTCCAGGAGCAGCCTCTGGGTGATATTGAACCGAGAAAGCTGGGAATGTTTTGTGTTTAAGTCCTTCGATCGTGCGGTCATTGTTATTAATATGTGTTACTTCGAGTGGTGTGCTGCCTACCGATTCTTCAAGCACAGTGTAGCCATGGTTTTGTGATGTAATGTAGCAACGATTCGTTGCCAATTCTTTTACCGGGTGGTTTCCGCCGCGATGTCCGAATTTAAGTTTAGTCGTTTCTGCTCCGCAAGCTAGTGCGAACAGCTGGTGTCCTAAGCAGATGCCGAAGATCGGAAATTCGCCGAGCAGCTCAGAAATCATTTTCACCGCATAAGGAACATCCTTCGGATCCCCAGGACCATTTGACAATTGAATACCATCTGGAGCTAGGCGACGAATTTGGTCTGCAGTCGTATCGTGAGGAACAACGATCACATCGCAGCCGCGTTTTGTAAGCTCTCGCAAAATACCGCTTTTTGCACCGAAGTCAACAAGTACGATGCGCTCGCCTTGACCAGGACTTGAGAATACGTGAGATGTCGATGTGCGTGCTACTTGGTCTGTCATTAGTTTCGAGATATTTAGACGTTCAGCAAGTTCTTCAACACGCTCGTTGCCTGTTGTGATTAGACCCTTCATCGTACCGTAATTACGAAGCTTACGAGTAAGCATCCGTGTATCAATATCGCTGATACCTGGGATACCGTATTCTTTAAGAAGCTGACCTAGCGAATATTGAGCGCGCCAGTTGCTTGGCACTTCCTCGTGACGACGAACAACGAAGCCGTGAATGAATGGGCGCATTGCCTCAAAATCATCACGTGTAATGCCATAGTTGCCGATTAACGGGTATGTCATCGTTACGATTTGTCCGCAGTAAGACGGATCGGAGAGAACCTCTTGATAACCAGTTATACCTGTATTAAATACAACTTCGCCCATCATTTGTGCTTCTGCACCGAACGAAAGTCCTGTAAACAACGTACCGTCTTCCAACAATAATCTTGCTTGCATCCGTATCACTCCTCAGGTGTTGATTATCCCCATATATAGGCTTTAGTAAGTAAAAGTTATTATTCTGACCACACGACAGCGCCGTCTACAATGGTTGTTACAGGCCAGCCGCTAAGCTTCCAACCGCCGAAAGGCGTATTGTTACTTTTTGAAGCAAATGTGCTCGGATCAACCGAACGTTCGCTGTTCAAATCTACGATCGTAACATCGGCTGGCGCGCCTTGCTCCAAACGTCCAGTTGGAAGTCGGAAAACACGAGCCGGATCCGCAGTCATACGCTGCAATAGGAAGCCGAGTGTCCACTTGCCGGTTTGAACAAACTTTGTATACAACAGCGGGAAAGCTGTTTCGAATCCAACGATACCAAATGGTGCAAGCTGAACGCCGCGAGCCTTTTCTTCCGCGCTGTGCGGTGCATGATCCGTAACGACCATATCGATTGTGCCGTCTTCAATCGCTTCGATAACTGCTTTAACGTCACGCGGCGTGCGAAGCGGAGGATTCATTTTCCAATTCGCATCATCAAGTCCCGGGATATCCTCATCAGACAGAAGCAGATGATGAGGGCAAACCTCAGCTGTAACGCGAACTCCGATTTGCTTAGCAAGGCGGATTAGTCGAACCGATTGCTCAGTGCTGACGTGGCATACATGATAATGAACGCCTGTAGCTTCTGCTAACAGCACATCTCTTCCTACATGAATCGCTTCAGATTCATTCGGAATGGCTTTCAGGCCGTGCTTGCGGGAAAACTCACCTTCCGATGCCCAAGCGCCTTCAACCAATGAATCATCTTCGCAGTGAGCGATGATCGGCATATCCATTGAATGGGCCAGTGCCATGGCATTTTTCATCATTTGCGCATTTTGGACGCCTACACCGTCGTCTGTGAAGCCAATGGCTCCTGCTTCCTTCAATGAAGCAAAATCCGTCAGTTCGCGGCCTAGCTCATTTTTGGTAATGGATGCGTATGGCAGTACTTTCACGATGCCGACTTGTGCAGCCTTGTTCGTAATGTAGCGTACTGTTTCTGCTGTATCCGTTACAGGGCGAGTGTTAGGCATACAAGCGATCGTTGTGAATCCACCTTTTGCAGCAGAGCGTGTGCCTGTAGCGATATCTTCTTTATATTCAAAACCCGGATCGCGCAAATGAACGTGCATATCAATAAAGCCTGGTGATACTAGCTTGCCTTGTGCATCAATGACTTCTGCGCTTCCAGTGTCTACTGACTCGGAACCGTCTATGATTGCTTCGATTTTGCCGTTTTCAATCCGAATATGCTTACTTTCTAAGCTGCCCGAAGTTTCATTCCATACGTTACCGTTTATAATCCATAATGACATTTTAGTTTTCCCCTCCGGATTTAGTTTTAGCTTAGCGCGCGTTCTACTACCGCCATGCGGATAGGAACCCCGTTTTCCATTTGCGGGAAAATGCGTGATTGTGGATGCTCAACCAGTTCATCGTCAATTTCTACGTTACGATTGATTGGAGCAGGATGCATAATAATTGCGTGATTAGCTAATTTGCTAGCTCTCTCTACCGTCAAGCCGTATTGCTCGCGGTAGCTTTCAGCCGAGTTCAACATTCCGCTTTCATGACGCTCCAGCTGGACGCGCAGCATCATGACAACATCTGATTTTAAAGCTTCATCTATAGATACATAAGAGACATCGAGTTCAGAGGCTTGCATATTTGGCGGTGAGCAAAAGTTTACGTTAACACCGAATTTTTGCAATGCCCATAGATTCGATCTTGCAACGCGGCTATGCAGCACGTCTCCAACAATCGAGACCGTCAAGCCTTTGAGTTGTCCAAAATGCTTGCGCATCGTGTACATATCGAGCAGCGCTTGTGTAGGATGCTCGTTATTGCCATCTCCGGCATTAATGAGCGGCACATTGATCTTCGTTGCCAGTTCAGCGAGAACCCCGATCGGCTTTAAACGAATAATTCCAACGTCAATTCCCATTGATTCAAGCGTGCGAACCGTGTCGTAGATCGATTCTCCCTTTTGTACACTTGACACCGCAGCGGAGAAGTTTAGCACTTCCGTACCTAGACGTTTCTCAGCTACCTCGAAAGAAAAGCGAGTTCGCGTGCTGTTCTCGAAAAACATATTTGCTGCAAATTTGCCCTGCATAGTGGTGTGTACTTTGTTTGAATGATTCTCCCAATAGGCAGCGCGATCAAGTATCGATTCGATCTCTTCTTGGCTTAATTCTTTTAATCCGAGCAAACTCCGTTGTTTAAGCTTTGTTATTGTCATCCGGCTTGCCCCCTCTGATTAATAATGGTTACTTGGTCGATTAGGTCGATTTCAGTGAGAGCCACATCGATCTGCTCTTGCTTTGAGCTCGGGACGTTCTTGCCGACAAAATCAGGTCGAATCGGCAGTTCACGATGTCCTCTGTCTACAAGCACAGCCAGCTGAATGCTTTGCGGCCGGCCGCAATCCATAAGCGCATCCATTGCCGCCCGAATCGTGCGTCCTGTGTACAATACGTCATCGAACAAAATAATGCGTTTGTCCTGAACCGTAAAAGGTACACCGTCGGTATCGCCGATTGCAGCTGCTGTCTCCACGTCTGCAGAAATGATTGCTTTGCGATCATCGCGGTATCGAGTAATATCAAGCTCGCTCACAGGAACTCGCTTTCCTTCAATTTCACCGATGCGCTCTGCGATTCGACGAGCAAGGTATATCCCTCTCGTGCGAATACCGACAATCACACAGTTGTCGATTCCCTTGTTCTTCTCCACAATTTCATGAGCAATTCGCGTTAATGCGCGGCGAATCGCCGTTTCATCCATGATGACTAAATGCTCTTCTTCCGTCATTTCCGCTGACTCCTTCCATAACCGCCCAAAACTGTCAGGTTGCGACAAAAAGCTCCTTGCAAAAATCGCAAGGAGCTTGTGATAAGGCATGAAGAGATAGGTGCAAGCAAGCACAGAGCTCTCGTCACAGAAAGCAGTGCATTAGGCTGTCCTATTCTTCTCTTCTATAGACCTGTTATTCACGCTACCTTGCCAGTCTCTCTGGACTGAGTTAAAGGTACTGATGTATATCATAGGAATTATCCCACGTTCGACAAAAGATGTCAAGTAAAAACGAATATTTCCGCTTTAACTTAGTGTGGACCAAACCAGATAAACTATGCAAGGATAGCGCAAGTTACTTAAAGGCTTAGTTTACGAATTCTTTCAACTGCTTTTTCTGTATTCTCAAGACTTCCGAACGCTGTAAGTCGGAAATATCCTTGACCGCTTTGACCGAAACCTACACCCGGTGTTCCAACAATGTTTGCTTCAGTAAGAAGCTTATCGAAGAATGACCAAGAATCCATGCCGTTTGGTGTTTTCAACCAAATGTAAGGTGCATTGACGCCGCCAAACACCTCAAGGCCAAGCGACGCAAGGCCGTCACGGATAATGGCTGCATTTTTCATGTAGTAATCAACTAAGGATTTGATTTGTGCTTTGCCTTCTTCCGAGTAGATAGCAGCTGCGCCACGTTGTGTTACGTAAGATACGCCGTTAAATTTTGTTGTATGACGGCGATTCCACAAATCGTTGATCAACACCTCATTGCCAGATGCATCGAAACCTTTCAACTCGCGTGGCACTACCGTGTAAGCACAGCGAACGCCAGTAAAACCTGCTGTTTTGGAGAAGCTGCGGAATTCGATTGCAACTTCACGTGCGCCTTCGATTTCGTAAATGCTGTGAGGAACATCCTCTTCCTGAATAAATGCTTCGTATGCAGAATCATAAAGAATGATGCAGTTGTTAGCTTTCGCATAATCAACCCATACTTTAAGCTCTTCCTTCGTAAGCGTCATGCCAGTCGGATTGTTCGGGTAGCACAAGTAAATAATATCTACTTTACGATCAGGAAGGCTAGGCTTGAAGTCATTCTCAGCTGTGCACTCCAAATACGCAATGTTCTCATAGCGCTTTGTATCTTGGTTGTATTTGCCTGAGCGGCCAGCCATTACGTTCGTATCTACGTATACTGGATAAACCGGGTCTTGAACCGCAACAATGCTGTTCTCGCTGAAAATCTCTTGAATATTGCCGACATCGCATTTGGAACCGTCGCTTACAAACACTTCGTTTGATGCAATGTCAATGCCGCGTGCTTTATAGTCATTTTCGATAATCGCATTAATTAGAAAATCGTATCCTTGTTCAGGACCGTAACCACGGAATGAACCTGGAGCTGCAAGCTCGTCCACAGCACTATGCATAGCGTTCAGAACCGCATCCGGCAAACCGCGCGTAACATCCCCAATTCCTAAGCTGATAATTTCAGCATTTGGATTTTCTTGAATGAATTTAGTACGGCGTTTTGCAATTTCAGAAAACAAGTAGCTGCCTTGCAGCTCCAAGTAGTTTTGGTTGATGGAAGTCATTTCACGTCACCTATCCTTATATTCATTTACTTCAGTTGTTATTGATTAGAATAACGTACTTATGTGCTTGAAATAATGAATAATGTGGTGAAAAGTTTGCACTATTGCACGTAAAGCATTATCTTGAACGCAAGCTGCTTAATACATATTCGAAGTCTGCTGGCAAAGGCATTTCGAATTCAAGTCTCTCGCCGCTGCGCGGATGCGTAAAGCCAAGCAATGTAGCATGCAGCGCTTGTCCTTTTAAGGCTACGGTCTTATTGCGGCCATAAACTGGATCTCCCGCAAGCGGGTGACCAATATATTTCATGTGTACACGAATTTGATGGGTACGTCCCGTTTCTAGTTGAAGCTCTACAATGGTGTAATCGCCCAAGCGCTCCAGTACGTGGAAATGAGTTACTGCATGTCTGCTGTTGTGCTCCGTTACCGTAAACAACTTCCTATCATTCAGGTCGCGGCCGATCGGCGCATCAATCGTTCCTTGGTCATGCGGCAAATTACCGTGTACCAGTGCGATATATTTACGAGTTACCGTATGATCCTTGAGCTGCTCGGCTAGCGAGATATGAGCAAGATCATTTTTGGCAGCCATCAACAATCCAGTTGTATCCTTGTCTATACGGTGAACAATGCCCGGACGGATCATGCCATTAATGCCGGACAAATCCTTGCAATGGTACATCAGTGCATTTACAAGCGTCCCTGATGAATGTCCCGGTGCAGGATGAACCACCATACCGCGCTTTTTATTAATGACAATGAGGTCTGAATCCTCATAAATAACCTCAAGAGGTATATTCTCAGGCACAATGGCCGCTTCTTCCGGCTCCGGAATAAGCAGAACGACACGATTGCCCTCTGCCACCTTCACGTTTGCTTTTGCGATTTTGTCATCGACCTGCACGGCTCCTGCTTTGATCCATTCCTGAACTTGCGTTCTGGATACGCCTTGATCGTCAATACTGTCTGTTACAAACTTATCTACTCGCTCACCGGATTGCTCCGCCTCTACGATCCATTCCAACGGTTCTTCATTATACAGGTTGCTGCTCATGATTGTTTTGATCCTTGTCCTCTCCATTTTGCAAACGATTCTTGTCATCTTTAGCGGATAACAAAGTGTCAATAAGAATTAATGCTACACCACAGACAATGGCCGAATCCGCCACGTTGAATATCGGGAAACCATAGCTGCCGAAATTGAACTGCAGAAAGTCCACCACTTCTCCATAACGCGCACGGTCAAGAAAGTTGCCAATCGCGCCGCCAAGTACAAGACCAAGTCCGACTAGCAGCCACGGCTTAGCAAATTTACGCGATGCCTGTATGTACCAAATGATGCCGAGTACAATAATAACGGTAATGATAATAAAAAATAGTCTTTGTTCTTGTAGGATGCCAAATGCAGCACCACGATTTCGATGCGATGTGATGAGAAAAAAATTACCGATAACGCTAATTTGATCCCCGATCTCTAATTTTGTTTCAATTAATTTCTTTGTTACAAAATCAAGGACTAACACCAATACCGCTATCCAGTAATAATAAAAACGCATCGAATCACTCCTAATTTTTTGTAAAGCAGCGTCTCCATTCAAAAATACTTTAGGCCAACCGGAGTAAACCATACGTATTTCTGAAAGTTTGCTAATCAATTGTAGCATACGGAGCTAATTAAGAGCCAGCATCCGCCTTTTGTTCTTCCATTGAAGACCATACTGAAAAACCGCATTTCGGCAAAAGCTAATACCGCAACTATGTTCCCTGCTAAGGAGGGTGCTCAAAATGACAAAGCCAACAACCGCTCATTTTCAACTGCTGCAAAGCAGATTATTAGATGAGCAACGCGAAATCGAAAAACGGCTCGCTGAAAACGATCATTATGGCTTAGCGCATTCCCTGCGCGACGATACTGGTGAGCTTTCCACTATCGACAATCATCCAGGTGATGTCGCTACCGAGCTTTATGAACGCGAGAAAGATGTAGCTCTTCATGAACAAGAGGAATTGCATCTGAACCGCATTGATGCAGCACTAACCGCAATTGCTGACGGAACATACGGCATTTGTAAAACGTGCAACGAACCTATACCGCTTGAGCGTTTGGATGCCGTTCCAGATACTCTTTATTGCATTGAACATGCGCCAAGACAACAACTATCCTTCCGCAGGCCGGTTGAAGAATTAGTTCTCGATCCTCCATTTGGTCGAACCAGCATGGATGAACATGATTCCTACAATGGCTTTGATGGCGAGGATGCTTGGCAAATTGTTGAGCAGTGGGGCAATGCTGATTCACCAGCCACATCAGAAAATCGTGATGTCGCCGATTATGAGCATGTAGGTATTGAAGCTTTCGAGAATGACGGTTTCGTTGAATCCATTGAAAGCTTTCTTGCGACCGATATTACTGGCCGTCATGTCTCCGTAATCCGCAACCGAGAGTATAGACAATACTTGGAATCGGATGAAGGCGATCATGGATTAGAAACGGACAATGATGATCAACACCTTTAATCAATAAACTTTTCCTTCGAGCTGTATTTGGACAATTCGTATAATGTCCGCAATATAGTCGCCGATTATCGGTAAGTTCAGTGCTCCTAATATACGCAGAACATAAAGAATGGTCGCAGCAAAAAAAGTAAAGCCTATGGCGATTCCTACACCTCTGGCTGTCCCTGCAAGCAGGTTTTTCCAAATCATTGTCCATGGCCTGTTTAACAGATCAATGTAGTCCGCTATTTGGGTATGTTCCATCTCGGTAGCTATAGTTTGCAGTCGTTTATCAAGCTTGCTTAACGAAGTTTGTAACTCGTTCAAATTTTTCGGCTGTTCCGGGTTATTTGTGTTCATACGAGGCATCCCCTTTGTCAAACAATAAAACGAGGCCTGACCTGCCGGACATTGCATGCTTCACGACTATTCAGTCGCTTGCTGCAGCTGTCGGAAGGCGACGGCCTCGTTTTTTCGCTTGTTAATTTCCTTTATACTATAACCCTATCCGCGAATGAAAATCCCTATTACTTTTTCGCCAAGCACAACTTTCTCCATCTCTGGTTCCTCACCATAGGTTACCGTTTGTACAAGCACGTTGTCTTGCAGCACTTGCGCGAACGCAACCAGCGCCTCTTTAAGCTCTGCGTCGACATCTAGTACAAGATCAATTCGTTTCTCAATTGGCAGATCCAGCTTTTTGCGCGTATCTTGAACGGCACGAATCACTTCACGAACCCAGCCCTCTTGCTCTAGCTCAGCCGTAATATCCGTATTCAACGCTACAGTAACACCGTTGCCAGATGCAGATGCAAAGCCTGACTTCGCTTGTTTCTCAACCAATAGCTCATCAACAGTGATCGATAGCTGCTCGCCTTCTGCACTTGTGAAGTCGAAGCTGCCACCATTTACGATGCTGCGGGTTTGTTCAGCCGTTAGCCCCTTCAACTGTGCTTGAATCGGACCTACGTTTTTACCGTATTTTTTACCGGCAACTTTAAGATTTAGCTTGAGGGTGAAATCAACAAAACCACTGTCTGAATTTTGGACTGTAATAGCTTTTACATTTATTTCATCCTTCACGATATCCTCGTAATCTGCCACGTTGAAATCACGATCTAGCGATACGATTAGCTCCGATAAAGGCTGACGCGTCTTAATTCCTGTTTCGTTACGAACGTTGCGTGCAAGCTCAACGATTTGTTTCGCGCTTTCCATATCACGCTCCAAAGTCTCGTCAATGAGCGCCTCATCCGCGTTCGGATAGTCAGCCAAATGCACGCTTCCTACTCCGCCTAAGTTTCCGTATACATCCTCCGCAAGCAAAGGCGCATAGGGTGCGATTAGACGCGAGAGTGTAAGCAATACACTGCGAAGCGTTTGATAAGCGGCTAATTTATCATCTGTAAGCCCGCTTCCCCAGAACCGATCGCGTGAACGGCGGATGTACCAGTTGCTCAGCTCGTCAACGAAGATCTCGATCGATTTGGCTGGATTTAGGAAGTCATTTACTTCAAGACCCTTGTTCACTGTATTGATCAAGCTGTTCAGACGTGAAATGATCCAGCGGTCCAGCTTGTTGTCTGATTTGGACTCCTCATGGGCTGAGTAGTCGAAACCATCGATCGAAGCATACAAAGCGAAAAATGCATGTGTATTTACGATCGTATCGATTACTTTCGATTTCGCCTCGCCAACTATGCCGCGTGAGAAGCGTTTGCTGTTCCAAGGCGCGCTGTCTGCAAGCAATGCCCAGCGGAACGCATCCGTTCCATATTCATTAATGATTTCCCAAGGATCAATAACATTCCCCTTCGACTTGGACATCTTCTGCCCGTTCTCATCCAAAATATGGCCTGTTGAGATAACCGCTTTATATGGCGCTTTGCCGTTGTAGAGCGTTGATACTGCAAGCAAACTGTAGAACCAACCGCGAGTTTGGTCGATACCTTCACAGATAATATCTGCTGGATACTGTTCTGCGAATTGCTGCTCGTTCTCAAACGGATGGTGATGCTGAGCGAACGGCATCGAACCGCTATCGAACCATACATCGATAACTTCAGGTGTACGTGTCATTTCAGCACCCTCAGCGAAAGGAGATTTCAGCTTAATGTCATCTACATATGGTTTATGAAGCTCGATGTCCTCTGGCACATCGCCAATTGCCATCGCGCGCAAATCAGCAATACTGCTTGGAGAGTACTCCTTGCCTGTAACATCACAAACCCAAACATTGAGCGGCGTACCCCAATAACGGTTGCGACTGATGTTCCAATCCACCAAATCCTCCAAAAACTTGCCGAAGCGGCCTTCGCGAATGTGACCAGGATACCAATCAACGCTGTTATTGTTAGCGATCAGTTGATCCTTAACGGCTGTTGTTTTGATAAACCAGCTTTCCATCGCATAATAGATGAGCGGCGTTTTGCAGCGCCAACAGAATGGATAGCTATGCTCATAACGCTCCTTCGAGTAGAGAAGCCCGCGTTCGCTTAGATTCTTGACGATGTCAATATCAAGCTCGGCGTCTTTCACAAAACGTCCTGCAAAGTCTGTAACCTCTGCCGTATAGCGACCTGCCAAATCAACAACACTCAGCATGCTAATTCCGTTCTCGCGCGAAACTCTATAGTCATCCTCACCATGTGCCGGAGCGATATGAACGATACCCGTACCGCTAGTGTCGCTGACGAAATCGCCTGCAATAACGATATGTCCCTTTTCTACAGCAACATATTGGAATGGCGGTTCGTAGCTAAGGCCAACTAGCTCAGCACCCTTCAATACGGATAAAACTTCATAGTCATCTTTAAGAACTTTCTCCGCTAGATTTTGGGCAACGATATAGACTTCACCGTTTTTGGAAGCGCGGATGTAATCAAGCTCCGGATTTACGGCTAACGCCACATTTGCTGGAAGCGTCCATGGTGTAGTTGTCCAAGCGAGAACGAATTCACCAGATTCCACTAGCTTAAACTTCGCTGTCGCGCTCAGATCCTTAACATCCTCATAACCTTGAGCTACCTCGTGTGAGCTAAGCGTCGTTTGACAATCCGGGCAATAAGGACTTACGCGATGACCGCGGTACAGCAGACCTTTTCCATGAATTGTCGATAAAATATGCCATACACTCTCGATGTACTCGTTTTTAAGCGTGATATATGGATTATCTAAATCCGTCCAATAAGCGATTCCTTCTGTCAGTTCACGCCACTGCTTCTCATATTCAAATACGCTGTCTTTACATTTTTTTATAAACTTCTCTACGCCATATTCTTCGATTTCTTGCTTGCCGGAGATGCCTAGCTGCTTCTCAACTCCAAGCTCAACCGGAAGACCATGCGTATCCCAACCTGCTTTACGGATAACACGGTACCCAGCCATCGTTTTATAGCGGCAAATAAAATCTTTAATTACGCGGCCAAGTACATGACCGATATGTGGTGCTCCATTAGCGGTTGGCGGCCCTTCATAAAACACAAAATTCGGCTTGCCTTCCCGGTTTGCTATTGATTTTTTAAACGTTTCATCTGTTTTCCATTGCTCCAGCACTCGCAGCTCACGGCTGCGGGCACGTTCCTTAACGTCTACGCGTTGCATCGCTTCAGCCTCCTAATTTCAACAAAAATAAAGCCTCATCCCTATGAGAAGGGACGAGGCTTAGTCGCGTTACCACCCTTGTTCCGCACTGCTGCTGAAATCCAGCAAGCAAGTTAATGAAAGCAGACAGCTAAGTTCAGCTATGCTTCATGCGGCACCTTAGTCGCGAACATCATGTTCGCGTTCCCTGTAACGGGGGACAGCCGTCAGCACTTACTGCTGCTTACGCAGGTTCGGCGCCGCTTCTCAGAGAGGATATTCCGCAATAGCTCACACACCGGGCTTTCAGCTGCCGCCGGCTCTCTGAGGAGTGAACTTAAAACGTACTTGTTCTCATCAACGAAGTTTAGATCATCAATTAATTACTATTAGTTATAGCGTAACAACAGGCTAAATGTCAAATGGCATTTAGCCTGTTTATTAAAAACTAACCGCGAGTCAGTTCATGCTCTGTTAGTCTTACTGGTGGCTCTAGTGTATCCCAACCATCTACGGAAAGTAGTTCAAGCTGAGCTTCTACTAGTGTACGGAAACGAGCGCGGTATACGGATGCTTGTTTTTTAAGCTCCTCGACCTCAAGAGAAACCTTACGAGACTTCGCAAGCGAATCATTAATGATTCGATCTGCATTTTTCTCTGATTCCTTAATGATCAGCTGCGCTTCCTTCTTCGCGTTGTTTCTTACTTCGTCGGCTGCTTCCTGCGCAACAATAATCGTTTTACTCAGTGTTTCTTCGATATTCGTAAAATGATTCAATCTTTCCTGCAAGCCTAATACCTGGTTTTGCATCTCTTTATTTTCACGAATGAGTGATTCATAGTCTTTGATGACCTGATCTAGAAATTCATTAACTTCATCCTCATCGTAGCCACGTAATCTCCGACCAAACTCTTTGTTATGTATGTCCAATGGCGATAACGGCATTGGCGCACCTCCTTATGGTATTTGGAACATTCGCAACCGAAATTACACTATTTGATGAGAATAATTCGACAACTACAGGTAGATTCCTGCAATCATTCAAATAAATTTGCCGATCTTCACTCGAATTCTGCCTTTTTTTGTCACGCCATCCACCTCTAGTATTTTAAAGCGGCCGAGTCCTTTGAATGACACAACGTCACCCGCTCGAAGTTGCTCGGATGGGTCTTCTTTTGACTTCCAGTTCACCCTGCATCTTCCTGCCCGAATCGGATCAACAATTTTGGATCTGCTTATGCGATATACATCGCTTGCAATCCCGTCCAATCGCATGGAAGCGACTGACAAACTCATTTCCTCCAGCTTAACCATAGCGGTCTGCAGCTCGGATAGAGGAAACACGTCTGTCAGCACATTAATCCGATGAACCTGTCTCAGATGGATATTCAAGTAATCAGCAATTTCATCCATAACAATGATATGACAAAAATGCTCATGCACATGTATGTCACCAATTCGGTCACGTTTAATACCAAGTCCAAGCAGTGCCCCTAAAAAATCACCATGATCTAGTTCCATCTGGGCTTGTCCCGGTCCATTTACCGCAAGAACAGATATACCTGCACTTTCATCATCTAAACTTCGATAATCTGGGCCAATAATAGCCCGTCTACGTTCAGCTTGATCATATCCGCCATCAAAACGGACATTAACGTCAGGGTTGCGATTTGCCAAAATAGTCAATATTTGTGCTTGTCTTGGGTCTAAAAAATCGGTCCGCTTCAGCTCATGCTGCTGTGCGGACCGCTCTATCCATTCCTCCGCCCGATCTACGAAAGGTTTCTCATCGGGATGGAAATGATCATATATTCCTTGTTTCATTTGAACTCATTCCTTTAATCAAATAAAAAATCCGATTACTGCAATCAGGCCATACGCTACAAACTGCAAAGCGAATACGGCAAGGATCGGAGAAAGATCAAGCATGCCGCCGATTGGCGGAATAAACTTTCTGAAAATACCTAAGTATGGCTCAACCAGCTTACCTAGAAATACGCCGATAAAGCTTTCACGAGCGTTAGGCAACCAAGAAAGCAGCACATAACCAATAATCATAAATGTGTAAATTTTTTGCACCAGCATCACAATACTATAAACTTCATCCATTAACTCAAGGTCACCTCATTTTGTTGTAGTCTATCTCCTCCGCCAGCATTTCCGTTATAGCACCTTGAATTTCGACTGAATCCGGCGTGCAAAGAAAAATGTTGGGTCCTAGCTTAGAAATGCTTCCGCCTAAAGCGTACACGGTACCGCTTAGAAAATCAACAATCCGAACGGCAAGATCGTTACGGACTCTTTGTAGATTAACGATCACAGCACGGCGTGAACGCAAATGATCGGCAATTTCTTGTGCTTCATCATAAGACCTAGGCTCACTTAGCACTACACGAACATTTTTCTGCGAGTGAATGCTGACGACATTGTTGCTCTTCGTGTTTTTACGTGCCTCGAAGGGAGAAGTTTCAGCTTCTTGTTCTTCTTGTTGTACAACACGCTCTCTCTCTACTACTTCTTCTTCATCTTGCAAGCCAAGAAAGCTCATAAAGCGGTTCATGACGCTCATCCCTTATTCCTCCTCTTTCCCTACTAATATCGTACCAAGGCGAATCCATGTCGCTCCTTCTTCGATAGCAACTTCAAAATCATTCGACATGCCCATTGATAACTGGGTGATGGTGTGTGGATGTTTCGAGCGCCGCCCTAATTCATCTCTCAGCTCTCGAAGTGCTCTAAAGACGGTTCGCGTTTGTTCTGGTTCCGCTTCATAAGGAGCCATCGTCATCAAACCAATTGGCTTAATCGACTGAAGCTCTGCAAGCTGCTCTACAAAGGGAATGAGCTCTTCTGGCTCAATGCCTTGCTTAGAGTCTTCCCCAGAGACGTTTACTTGAATAAAACAAGGAACTATAATACCAAGCTGGGAAGCACGTTTATTAATGGCTTCGGCAAGAGATAGCCTGTCCAACGAGTGTATGTATGTAAACTTCCCAATGACGTCCTTCACCTTATTCGTCTGCAATGAACCGATAAAATGCCAGATAGGCTGATCCTCTGTTACTAGATCAACACTGTCGCTTATCGCTTCCCATTTCGCTTGCGCGTCCTGCCAACGATTTTCTCCTAGATGAAGTAAGCCTTGCTCGAGGGCAGACTTCGTAGTATCTAAAGACACATATTTCGTAACTGCGATAACTTGTACATCATCTCTACTGCGGCCAGCTCGCTCGCAAGCCTTCAAAATTTTTTCTTCCACAAATTCAATTCTATTCTCTAATGTTAATGACATGTTTCACCTCTCCCGAATGCCGATCCAACTGGCCATTCGGCCGGTTAAGCCACCTTCTTTGCGATGAGAAAAAAACAAATCCCGTCTGCAACCAGTGCACCACTCTGTTAATTCGATACATATCGGCAAAATTCCTGCTTTTATCATAATCTGTCGGTTTATTTCTTTCAAGTCTAAGTTCGCTTTGCCGTCATCGGCTAGCTTAAGCATTGATTCCGCTTTTTCTCCAGTCAAGCTCAGCTCATTCAATAGAGCCTGTACTTGATTAATGACTGGACCATCCACCTCGTAGCAGCAGCCGCCTATGGAAGGCCCTATAGCTGCGACAAGCGCCTCAGGATTAGTTCCATAAGCTTTCTCCATTGCTCGTACCGTTTCTACAGCAATCTGCTGGACGGTTCCCTTCCAACCGGCATGCGCGAGCGCAACCGCATCATGCTCTGGGTCATAGAAATACAATGGGACACAATCTGCGTAAAAAGAAGTCAGCAGCACCCCTGGTACATCTGTCATAATAGCGTCGCAATCCTTCAACACATCGTCAAGACTCTCTCTACCCTTGCCGCTATCTGCTTTCGTCACTTGCCATACACGATTCCCATGCACCTGCTCAGCACATGTCCACGCCTCAAAAGGCCAGCCGATGGCATCGGTCATTAATCGTCTATTCGAAATAACCGCATCATCTTCGTCCTTAACATGCAAGCCCATGTTTAAAGATGACCAATGGCCTTCGCTTACACCGCCTTGTCGTCCTGTAAACCCCACGCTTAAATGCTCATAACGTGTTATCCATTCGGACAATAAAAAAAGCGAAGGTCCCTTCGCTGATTGATTATGTTCAAAAGCTTCCATTTGATATCACCTCTATTTAAAGGTTTGCACAGCAAACCTACTTCGTAAGCATTTGCTAAGGTTTGCACAGCAAACCTACTTCGTTAGCAAAAGAGCTGGTTTGCAAAGCAAATCAACTTGCTTGTATAGACACAGTTTAGCGTTTTATGAGCGAGCGTGCAAATCATCTTCCTCAGAACGAAGCTGTTTAGTGTCATCCATTCGAACGAGCACAACATCCGCCCCTATTTTAACAATATTACGCCATGGGATAACGACCTCTGTACCGCCACCGCCAAACATCCCCAAAAACTTAGTAAATTGCGGCACCACAATAGAATCGATCCGCCCCTGCCGTAGATCAAGCTCCAAATCAGTTATTTGGCCTAACTTTTTTCCGTCCACAATATTTATTACATCCTTCGTCTGAAAATCAGATATTTTCATTTCCGCTCACCACTTTTCAAGTAGAGTGATCACCCGTTTGTCTCTCCTATAACTATATGTGGAAATCGCCCAAAATGTCCTTCTTATGAAGAAAACGAGACGCTTATTTCAAAATGTATTTTTATGTACGTCAGTGTACAATACTTTTCACCATCTGATCTGCATGATATAATTTCTGTACGGTATCGTACAATAAAAACAATATCAGAGGATCGACATATGGAGGATATCATGCCAAAAATCGTCGCAACAGAACTCGATTGGATCAAGCTCGGTATGCAAAAATTTGCTGAAGGAGGTGTCGAGGCTCTCGTTGTAGAACAGCTGGCTAAGCAGCTAAGCAGCAGTAAAACCAGCTTTTATTGGTACTTCAAAAATCGCGTTTTATATGTAGAACGTATCGTAAATTATTGGCACGAACAAACAACCACTTCAATCATTGCTCATATTCAGCAGCATGACAATTTGGAACCGATGCAAAAGGTACGACGTTTGCTAAGCGTCATGTTCAGCACCGTTGAAGGAAAAGATTTCGTCTATCATTTCCGAAAATTAGGAACGACTTCGTCTGCATATGCAGAGCTATTACATCAAATAGAGCAGCAACGTTTGGATTACATGAGAAATCTGCTTGTTGCGAGTGGATTATTAGAAGATGAGGCCAGAAATACCGCTGAGCTCTTGTATAGTTATTATTTGGGCTGGTATGAACGAAATAAGCACCGTACTCTCAATCCTGAAAAAGCCCGGCAACAAATTGACCTGCTCATGCCATTTATTGAAAAAACTCATTCATGAAACGGAGGGACATGAGGTGCAAATATTACTAGCAACTTTAATTGGTACGGTGTTGTTCATCATCAGCGGTATACATATATACTGGCTTTTTGGAGGACGGCGTGGATTTTCCATTGCTGTCCCGACGAAGAACCACACTGGTCAACCTATTTTTATTCCCCGTCCTATAGGGACGGCAGCTGTTGCTCTGCTCTTCTTGGCGGCTGCTGTATTTATCTTCATGTTTGCTGACATTATCCCTGTCACCGGACCAGCGTCGTTGCCGTCCTTTGCAGGTTGGGCGCTTGCCATTGTTTTTTTGGCTAGAGCTATAGGAGAATTTCGAGCTGTCGGGTTTTTCAAAACGATTCGAAACACGCCTTTTGCACGGATGGATACGTATGTTTACTGCCCGCTTTGCCTCGTTATCAGCTTCTTAACTTTCTGGTTGATGAATACTGCTTAGTGTCTTTCAATCATGACATATAAATAAAAAACGGTGCCTCTCGGCACCGTTTTTTTATGTTTTTACATGCTTTTGCATTTGCTGAATAGCTGACTTTTCCAAACGAGATACCTGTGCCTGTGAGATGCCGATTTCATCGGCCACCTCCATTTGCGTTTTGCCCTCAAAGAAGCGCATCGACAAAATCATTTTTTCACGGTCGTTCAGCTTATGCATAGCCTCCCGAAGCGCAATTTCTTCAATCCACGATACATCTTTGTTTCGCTCGTCACTGATCTGATCCATAACATAAATAGGATCGCCACCGTCGTGGTATATCGGTTCAAACAACGAAACAGGATCTTGAATGGCGTCCAGTGCAAATACGACGTCTTCCTTCGGAACGTTTAATGCTTCCGATATTTCAAAAATCGTCGGTTCGCGTGAATTTTTGTTCGTCAAACTATCCCTAACCTGAAGTGCCTTATAGGCGATATCTCTTAAGCTGCGCGATACGCGTATAGGGTTGTTGTCACGCAAGTAACGGCGTATTTCTCCGATAATCATCGGTACGGCATAGGTGGAAAATTTGACATTTTGGCTAAGGTCGAAATTATCTATCGCCTTCATAAGTCCAATGCATCCGACCTGGAATAAGTCGTCTACAAACTCTCCCCTATTGTTAAACCGTTGTATAACGCTAAGCACTAGCCGTAGATTACCGTTTACTAATTTCTCTCTTGCTGCCCACTCGTTACGGGTTTGCAATGCCGTAAACAATTCTCGCATTTCCACATTATTTAGGACAGGCAGTTTCGCGGTATCCACTCCACAGATCTCGACTTTATTTCGGGTCAACGTGATTACCTCCCAAGGAGAAACATTACTGTACATTATCTCCTCAGGAGTCCTTTTTATTCCTATTGTGACATCGTTCGACAACTGCAAGCGGGATGCGGATTTTAAACCATTTTATTAAATTCTTTGCGAAGTCTTTTTATAATTCGCTTCTCCAGACGTGAAATGTAGGACTGGGAAATGCCAAGAAGGTCAGCGACATCCTTTTGCGTTTTTTCCTCACCGTCGGCAAGACCGAACCGAAGTTCCATAATAATTCGTTCACGTTCCGATAATTTATCAAGCGCTTTGTGAAGCAGCTTGCGGTCTACCTGCTCTTCAATATTGCGGTAAATGGTGTCATTCTCTGTTCCGAGCACATCCGATAAAAGCAGTTCATTTCCATCCCAATCGATGTTTAGCGGTTCATCAAATGATACTTCGGTACGCGTCTTGCTGTTGCGGCGCAGGTACATCAATATTTCATTTTCAATACAACGCGAGGCGTAGGTGGCAAGCTTAATCTTTTTTTCAGGATCAAACGTATTAACCGCCTTTATAAGACCAATCGCGCCAATTGATACGAGATCTTCAATATGAATGCCAGTATTTTCAAACTTACGAGCGATGTACACGACAAGCCTTAAATTACGTTCGATAAGCATAGCGCGAATGGCCGTATCGCCCGTAGGCAGTTTTTCCAGCAAATATTCTTCTTCTTCACGTGTTAAGGGAGGCGGCAGCGCTTCACTTCCACCAATGTAATAAATTTCTTCACTTTTTAATCCGAATAAAAACATCACACGATAATAATATAACTGAAGGATCAGTTTGTACTTGACGAGCATCTTGCCCATCCCTCCTCGTTTGTATGAGCATACGTTCGTTACTGTTGTACCATAGACGGATGGATAATGGCTCGATATGCCCCATCAGACGTTAACTTTCCGCCGTCAAGCCCGATAAGCACCTTCCGCGTTTCAAAAACTTGTCCTTCCCTAGTAATTTCAACCGCATCCGGCTTTATCGCAAGCATGAATTGTGACCCTCGATTGACACCTCTGAATGGTACAAGACGAAGTCGATCTTGCCATACAAAGGTGTGCTCATCCATTCCCGCTACAAGACGATCTACTTGTGCATCTCGTATGCTATTCAACCACGATTCAGGTAAATCATCTTGCCATAAGGATGCCTCCATCACCATGACCGGTGTCCGTGTAAGTGGATCATAAAGCTGATTGCCGGTGTCGATCAGGCCTATGCAGGTTTGTATGCGTTCTCCAATCATAATTTTCACTTCTGCCAAATGAGTTTGCACCAGCTCCCTTTCTCTTTTTTGCGTCAATACGGCACGGTATATATACAATCCGATACATAACGCAGCAATTAAATAAAATAGTCCCATCTTAAGCTCCACACGCATGTTTCCGTTTACGAACATCATCGTTTTCCAAACCTCACGGGATCCTTGCATGAACAAATAATAAAGTCCAAGAACAGCTCCGGCAGCTACAAAGTTAACCGCATAGAACGCCGCGACATTCCTCATATAGTGCTGAATAGAGGCGAAACCAAAAGCAATCCATAAAATCAATAACGACATACCAACCTTTACGGCAAACGTGAATAAAAAAGATAAATGTGGAAAAAGCATCAAAACGACATAACAAGCTCCGACAGCAGAAGCCAATAATACCCGCCAAGGCTTCGGTTTTAAATGACGTGCCCAAGCGGTAGTTAATAGAATTGCACCGTCAACGAGCAGCTCTCGCAAAAACATAACATCAACATAAATAGCCACTTCGGTCACCTTCCTGCAACTGGCGGTAAACGGGCCTGCAGCCGGCACCCGGGAGAACGATTGAGACTAGTATATTAAAATCCTATTTCAAAGTCTGTCTATTCATGACGGCATGACATATCTTTTTTTGTCGAGTAGGAGTATAAAAAACGGCAAGTCTTTTACGCTTAATTTTGCAAAAAGTTATAAATCTCATTTTGTCATGCTTTGTTATTGGATTTGTTGCAGCGTCTAATCATAAGTTTATTGATACGAAGGAAACACCTATTCAAGACGAAGCTGACTCATTCTGTACTAAACATGAAAATGGGTCTTGTTCAACATTGGTATTTAGATTATGATTTTAAATAGATTTAAGCAGTGAAGCACACCGCTTACTCGGGAGAACATCTCTCCCGCAGTATGCGGTTTTTTTCATTTTATGGGGGAGGCTGATTTTTTTGTCGTATCAAGCGGTCTATGAACGTTGGTTCGAAGCGCATCTGAAGGAAATCAAAGGGGAAAGTAAACGAAAAATGAATGAAGGGCATGGTCATGTTGAAAAACTTTTCTTAGAGACCATTTGGTATCCTGCTTTTAATGAATTGGATGGATTATTTCCAGAGTATGAGATATCCGATTTCCGTGACGGCACTCGATTTTTGGATTTTGCTTATTTAAAAGCTGGCTTGAGGCTAGCCATTGAAATTGACGGCTTTCGTACCCATTCTTCAGAAACCAGTCGCTGGCAGTTTTCAGATTCCTTAATGCGACAAAACCATCTCATACTCGATAATTGGAAAATATTACGGTTCTCATATGATCATATAAAAGAGAAGCCGCGTATGTGCCAGCAGTTGCTCCAACAATTTATGGGCAGGAGCTTAGTTGGTAGAAACAACGATACTAGTGCTGAGACGTTTCTGCATAAAGAAGTGTTACGATTTGCAACCCATTTACAGCATCCGATTCGCCCATCCGACGTAATCGATCTCTTAAAAATCAAAAAGCGTGATGCGCAAAAGCTGCTGCATAACATGGTTCTCAAACAAATACTGCTTCCTGCCGGAAGAGGTACAAAGCGTATTTGCTGCTACAAAGTCAACCAAGAAAAGCTGCACAATACTTTGTTTAGCTCCCATTGACTGGACAACCAAACCGAGGTCGCCTACACGCTGTAAGAACATTTGCGTGCTTACAGCATGTTTTCAACCTTGCTCATTCACCAATCCTAGGCTGTAAGAACATATAGGTGCTTTACAGGTAGCAAATTATGGCTGTTTTCACGCTGTAAGAACACATACGTGCTTACAGCGACTATTTTACCTTGCTCATTCGCCAATCGTAGGCTGTAAGAAAATATAGGTGCTTACAGGCAGCAAACTTGGGTTACTTTCACGCTGTAGGAACATATGCGTGCTTAGAGCGACTTCTTACCTTGCTCATTCGCCTATCGTAAGCTGTAAGAACATATAGGTGCTTACAGGCAGCAAACTATGGCTGCTTTCACTCTGTAAGAACATATACGTGCTTACAGCGACTATTCTACCTTGCTCATTCGCCAATCCTAGGCTTTAAGAACATATTGGTGCTTACAGGCAGCAAACTATGGCTGCTTTCACGCTGTAAGAACATATGCGTGCTTACAGCGACTATTCTACCTTGCTCATTCGCCTATCGTAGGCTGTAAGAACATATAGGTGCTTAGGCAGCAAACTATGGCTGTTTTCACATTGTAAGAACAAATGCGTGCTTACAGCGACTTCTCTACCTTGCTCATTCGCCAATCGTAGGCTGTAAGAACATATAGCTGCTTACAGGCAGCAAACTATGGCTGCTTTCACGCTGTAAGAACATATGCGTGCTTACAGCGACTTCTCTACCTTGCTCATTCGCCAATCGTAAGCTGTAAGAACATATACGTGCTTACAGCGACTATTCTACTTTGCTCATTCGCCTATCGTAGGCTGTAAGAACATATAGGTGCTTACAGGCAGCAAACTATGGCTGTTTTCACGCTGTAAGAACATATACGTGCTTACAGTGACTATTCTACCTTGCTCATTCGCCAATCCTAGGCTTTAAGAACAGATAGGTGCTTTCAGGCAGCAAACTATGGCTGCTTTCATGCTGTAAGAACATATGTGTGCTTACAGCGACTTCTCTACCTTGCTCATTCGCCAATCGTAGGCTGAAAGAACATATAGGTGCTTTCAGACAGCAAACTATGGCTGCTTTCACGCTGTAAGAACATATAGGTGCTTACAGCGACTATTCTACCTTGCTCTTTCGCCAATCCTAGGCTGTAAGAACATATAGGTGCTTACAGGCAGCAAACTTGGGTTACTTTCACGCTGTAAGAACATATGCGTGCTTACAGCGACTTCTTACCTTGCTCATTCGCCTATCGTAAGCTGTAAGAACATATAGGTGCTTATAGGCAGCTAACTTGGGTTACTTTCACGCTGTAAGAACATATGTGTGCTTATAGCAGCTTCTCCGCTTTGCTATCACTATTTTCAATCATTCACATAAAAAAAAACCTCACCATAATTGGTGAGGCTTAGTGCGAAAAAGATTTAGCGATCGCTGCGCGGGCGATTGCGCAAAAATGCTGGGATTTCAAGCTGATCGCTTGAAGTGTTGCTAGCGCCAAAAGGCTTAACTGCATTGGAGCTGCCTGTTTGTCTTGTATCAACCGCTTCCGGTTGCTGTTGCGGAACACGACGAGCTGCTGCAGACTTATGCTCAAAGCCCGTTGCGATAACGGTAACTTTAATTTCGTCCTTCAAATCTTCATCGATGATCGCACCGAAGATCATGTTAACATCTGGATCAGACGCCGAAATGACGATCTCAGCCGCTTCATTCACTTCATAGAGTGAAAGGTTGCTGCCGCCAGTAATGTTCATAATAACACCGCGTGCGCCGTCAATTGACGTTTCTAGAAGCGGGCTCATAATTGCTTTTCTCGCTGCTTCAGCAGCACGGTTCTCGCCAGTAGCAATACCGATACCCATCAAAGCGGAGCCTCGTTCAGTCATAATTGTTTTTACGTCCGCAAAGTCAAGGTTGATTAGACCTGGAACTGCGATTAGATCCGAAATACCTTGAACGGCTTGGCGAAGAACATTGTCCGCTTCACGGAATGCTTCTAGCATCGGCGTCTTCTTATCAACAATTTCAAGCAAACGGTCATTTGGAATGACGATTAGCGTATCTACTTTTTCTTTAAGCGCTTCGATACCAAGCTCAGCTTGTCCCGAACGCTTGCGGCCTTCAAAGGTAAACGGACGAGTGACAACACCAACTGTCAATGCACCGCATTCGCGTGCAATTTCTGCGATTACTGGCGCTGCGCCTGTTCCTGTTCCTCCGCCCATACCAGCAGTAACGAATACCATGTCTGAACCTTTAAGCTGGTTCATAATAATTTCGCGAGATTCTTCTGCTGCCTTGCTGCCTACATCTGGGTTAGCTCCTGCACCAAGACCACGCGTCAGCTTATCACCGATTTGCAGCTTATGCTCAGATTTAGCCAAATGCAAAGCTTGAGCGTCTGTGTTTACTGTAATAAACTCTACGCCTTTAACACCATTTTCTATCATTCGGTTAACGGCGTTGCTACCGCCACCGCCAACACCTATTACTTTTATTTGAGCAAGCTGCTCAAGCTCAAAGTCGAATTCCAACATCTTTCATTTTCCCCCAGTCAAGCGTAAACTGCTGATAGCATCTATGAGACGGCACAGCAACGTTTCGCGGTAAAATATAAGTATCGTACACAAGGTGAAACTTATATTATCTTAGATCTTCAAATAAATTCATTAAACATACTTTTAATCCGCTCGAACATACCGGGTTTAGTTGAAGGTGCTGGACTTGCTTTGCGGCTTGCCGTTTTCTTCACTGCTCCAGTTCCACGAGCTCCCATATATTTTGACACATATTGAATCATGCCAACGCCGCTGCTATACGCCGGGTCTCTTACCCCAATATAATCAGGGAGTGCTATTCGGACCGAAGACTCAAGCTCTGCCTGGGCCAAAGCGAGAGTTCCTGGCATCGATACGGTGCCACCGGTCAACACATAACCGTTAACCTTGTCACCATAACCGAGTCGACGCACTTCTTGACGAACTAAATGGAAAATCTCTTGCATGCGAGGCTCAATAATACTAGCAAGATCAACCTGTGAAAATTCTTTTTCCACATTGCTGCCCATTCGTACTACTTTAAACTTCACATCTTCGGCTGCATCCATTACATTGGAACATCCATATTTAAGTTTGATTTTCTCAGCTTGATCGCTTTGCGTACGCAAACCATAAGCAACATCATTTGTTACATATTCGCCACCGATTGGAAGCGTTGACGTAGCAGCTAGGCCGCCTTGATCATAGATCGCAATCGTGCATGATCCTGCTCCTATGTCAGTAAGAACAGTGCCTATCGATTTCTCATCTTTAGTCAACGAAACCACTCCTGAAGCGAGTGATAACAAAATGACACCAGAAATACGAAGGCCTGCTTTCTCTACACAACGCATAAGGTTATGTATAGCAGTCTTCGTCCCCGTGACGATCGTCGCTTCAACCTCAAGGCGAACTCCAATCATACCGCGCGGATCGGAAATACCTTCCAAACCGTCTACTAGATACTGCTTTGGAACCAAGTTAATGATTTCTCGCTCTGGAGGGAGCGCTACTACTTTAGCAGCTTGTAAAACTCGTTCAATATCTTCTTCACCAATTTCACGGTCCTCATTGGATACTGCAACGACGCCTCTATTGGTTTGCAAAGCAATATGATTGCCTTGAATACCAACATATACGTCTGATATTTGAATGCCTACCATGCGCTCCGCATGCTCTATTGCATTACGGATCGATTGCACAGTCTGGTCAATATCTACTATTGCTCCTTTGCGAATACCCTCTGAGTCGGCAGATCCAACTCCAATAATATTAATGGCTCCATTATTCACTTCACCAATAATAGCACGAACTTTGGATGTACCGATGTCCAAACTGACGATGATGTCGTTGCTGCTCATCTTGCGGCACCTCCGTTTCAAATAATTAATTATTTTATCACATGTTAAGGTCTTCCTACATATTCAACGCTTTTATTATTTTCCCTCTTTTTTCAACAAATTTTTCATTGTTTCTCGCTTTGTGTCGAGCGTCGCCCCTTGCGAATCTCTTTATTTCCTATGATTATCCAGCTTCATCGAGTAATAATGCGATAAATAAAATTCTACCATTCTTTCAGACTATTGAGTAGTATAATTTTACTCAGAATCTATATTTTCTGGACTATCACTCTCAAAAGGCACATATGTATCCGCTAGTAACATCGTGATCTTACCTGGCTCTTGTGTCTCGATTACCGCGTTCAACGCTTCAATCTTTTCATTAAGAACAGAGACCGCAGTTACCACCTCAAACTTTGTACGAGTATACATAAGTATCCGATCGGGATATGCTGCTGATGGATAAGGTATAATCTCCGATAAATCGGAAAGTTGCTTAGTTGTCATTTTGCCAAGCTGCTTTGTTAGCTCTGCCTTAACGGAATTTCCATCTGTCCATCCTGACAGTACCGGCTTGTCCACAAGCTGCATTTCATCACTGTCTGCCTCTACAGTCGTTCCATTTGACAAAAGCGCTGTCATTTCCCCTTGCTTGGAGAGCTCAAAAGCAACAACAGGATACTCCTCGATAGAAATCTTTACCACGCCAGGAAATACTTTCGTAACTTTAGCCACATTAATTTGCGGCAATGTGAGAATTCGATCTTCTATAGTAGAAGACGAAGTACGAAAGAACGCATCGCCAACCAAAATAGCGGCTGACTTGCCTATTTCTTCTCGAGTAACGAATCTAGTTCCTTCAATTTGTATTTCTGAGATTTTGCTGATAGAGGAATTAAAAAATAATACGGCCAAAAGAGCCAGAAACAATAATATAAGGATGGTCAACAGCTTCCGACTACCCATTCTTTTTTTTGTTGGTTCCTTCAGCACTGGCATCTGTGCGCTCATAACTTGTCCCTTCTTTCCCCAAAAAACATCCGGCTAACCTCTCCGCATCAGCCTTCGCTTAGCATCAAAAGGGTACCGGCTGTTTCTATCTTGCAGCTCATGCGCATAGTATTAGTTATTAGGCACTGGCGAATAACGCGAAATCCGTGCACCCAGCCTTGACAGCATCGTTTCGATTTTTTCGTAGCCACGATCAATGTGATGAATTTGCTCCACGACTGTTCTTCCTTGCGCTGCTAGGCCAGCTATTACAAGGGCAGCACCCGCTCGCAAATCAGTTGCTTCTACCGTCGCGCCATAAAGCCTTGGCACGCCGCGAATGAATGCCGCATTCATATCTACGCGAATGTCTGCACCCATGCGTGACAACTCATCCACATGCTTCAATCTACCTTCAAAAATCGTTTCTTTCAATACACTCACACCATCTGCAAGTGAAAGCAGCACCATAACCTGAGACTGCAAATCGGTAGGAAACGCCGGGTACGGAGAGGTTACGATTCTTTCAACCGCTCTAGGCCTTGTTGCACTGCCAACTTTAATTATATCATCGTCGACAACAATTTGAACACCTGCTCGGCGCAGAACATGAATCAAGGAGGTTAAATGCGCTGGCTCTGTATTTTGGAGCGTTACTTGACCGCGTGTTGCAGCTGCGGCAACCATGATGGTTCCTGCTACAATCCGATCCGGAATAACTTTATAACGACAAGGTGTTAGCGACTGTACCCCATCTATCGTTATCGTGTCGGTCCCGGCCCCCATTATTTTCGCACCCATTGCATTTAAAAAGCCTTGCAAGTCTTGAATTTCTGGTTCTCTTGCGGCATTGCTGATCGTAGTTCGGCCTTCTGCTAAAGCAGCGGCCATCATAATGTTTTCAGTTGCTCCTACACTTGGAAAGCTTAAGTGAATATCAGCTCCCCTTAATTTCTCGGCACGGCATATGATCCGGTTACCCAGTTCTTCTATTTCTGCACCAAGAGCTTGAAGACCTTCTAAATGAAGATCAATTTTCCGCTCACCAATTGCACATCCACCTGGTTGATATACCTGCGTCTCGCCAAACCTAGCAAGCAAAGGCCCCATTAAAAAAATAGAAGATCGCATCTGTCTCATTAACGATTCCGGCACGTGGGATGTATGTGCAGTTTCAGTATCCAGCACAACAGTTCCTCCCGTATGCTCAGCGCGGCATCCTAATTCGCGTAAAATGTTTAGCATGACATCGATATCTAGCAAATCAGGCACATGATCTATCGTTGTTGTGCCATCGGCCAATAGACTGGCAGCCAGAATCGGCAAAGCGGCATTTTTCGCTCCTTGGATAACTATGGTTCCTGAGAGAGGTTTCCCACCTTCAATCACCAATTTGTCCAATGTATCACCTCCGAATTACCGCTCACCCACCACCAATACTTCCGGCACCAACAGGATGCCATAGCGGTCCTGAACAGTGCTTTTTATATGAGTCATGAGGGCGAGAACGTCTTCAGCTGTCGCTTGCCCGGTATTCACAATAAAATTGGCGTGCTGCTCCGATACTTGCGCTCCTCCGAGGCATTCACCCTTTAATCCAGCCTCTTGAATGAGTCTAGCGGCATAATCATTAGGTGGATTGCGAAACACGCTGCCTGCACAAGCAAGCTGCAACGGCTGCGTTCTCAATCTTCTCTCTTTGTAGGAGGCCATCATAGCGAGTACTTCCTGCTTATTCCCTTCTGCCAGCTCAAAGGTTGCCTGAATGACAATGCCTTTTTGCTCGTGAAGAATAGAATGGCGGTAAGAGAATCTCATATCCTCACGATCGTAGCGAACCAATTCTCCTGTTTCCAGTACAATATCAGCTGACTTGAAAATACGTGACACATCTGATCCATGCGCGCCAGCATTCATATAGACGGCTCCGCCAACCGTACCTGGGATTCCCCCCGCGAATTCAAGTCCGGTCAGACCTTGTTTGCCAGCCATGACTGATAGCTTTATTAAAGAATATGAAGCACCAGCTATTACTAGCGGCCCTTCAAAACGCAAGTAATCGAGCCCTCTGTGCGGTTTAATTACAACTCCACGAATCCCTTTATCACTTACCAGCATGTTTGAGCCTCTGCCCAAATTAGTCCAGGGTATTTGATGTTTTTGCATCAAACAAACCGCCGATACTAATTCATCTTTGCTTCGAGGAAGGATCAAAATATCAGCGGGGCCGCCGATTTTCCAGGTCGTATAGTTCGAGAGCGGTTCGTTGTACAAAACTTCGCCAAGATCAGCTTGTTCCAATTCCGCTTTAAATGCTTCCATTAGTTGAACCTCCCAAAGGCTTTGTGCAGCAAAGCCTACTTCGTAAGCATTCGCTTAGGGTTTTGTGTAGCAAAACCCACTTCGTAAGCATTCGCTTAAGGCTTTGTGCAGCAAAGCCTACTTCGTAAGCACAAGCATATGCCTAGCTGTAAAAAAAGTAAGAATAAAAGTGATTCGCAATCCCTTTAGCAAACTGAAGCGCTGCTGCCGGTTCTTCTGTTGCAAATAACCGCTCCTTTCGGGTGACGGTCACGAATATAGTGTATCTTATGCCTACATAGGCTCTTGTGTGACAAAGGCCTAAATAGAGCCAATTGGCTCAATGAAAGTACTGTGCAAGAAACTGAAAGCGCAATTCGAGCGTCAACGTGCCACTAAAAGTACGATTTTAACCTATGACTTTTAATATTATTAATGCGGCTCAAGATCAGGCAAACTTACGTATCCTTCTAATAAACGCGTAAGTCCCCTACCAACAACAATATCCGGCTTGAATAGCTGCAGCTGCTGTTAAGCAAACTGCAAGCCCTTCTGAAGCCGGACATTTATTGTTTCTTTTCTAAAAACAAGCATTGGCTGGTTGATCTCCTAGGCATGAAGCCTCACCTCGAATAACGAGATATGTTCAGTAAAATACCTAGTGCGGTTAAAAGAAGCGTTAGGGATGAGCCACCATAGCTAACGAGCGGTAAAGTGATTCCCGTTACTGGCATCATGCCAATTACGACACCAATGTTAATCAATACCTGGACACCGATAATACCCGTAATACCGACTGCAAGCAAGCTTCCAAAAGTATCTGTTGATGCAATGGCTGCACGTATCCCACGCCATACAACGACTAGAAATAACAATATTAGAGTTACCCCTCCAATAAATCCGAGCTCTTCTGCTAATATCGAAAAGATGAAATCCGTTTGCGGCTCAGGCAAATAACTGAACTTTTGACGGCTCATGCCTAGACCAAGCCCAACTAGTCCACCTGGTCCGATCGCATATAAGGATTGAATAATTTGATAACCTCCGCCAAGCGGGTCTGCCCATGGATCAAGAAAATTCGTAATCCGCTTCAATCGGTAAGGCGCAGCTATGATTAGACCAACAAAACCTGCAATACCGATAAGCGCCAAGCCGCCCAAATGCGTCAATCTAGCGCCAGCTGTGAAAATCAACAGTAAGGAGGCGCCTACCATAACCGCTCCTGTACCCAGATCAGGCTGCAGCATAATCAGTCCGAAGGCTAGTCCAACTAGACCTAGCGGCGGCATAAGCCCTTTTGTAAACTGCGTAATCGTTTGCTGCTTCTCTGAGAGCCATTTAGCTAAAAATAATATCATCGCCAGCTTCATGAATTCAGAAGGCTGAATACCGAAAGAACTAATACCAAGCCAGCTTCGTGCGCCACCGCGAACGACGCCAACACCAGGTATTAGTACGAGTAATAGCAGGCCGAAGCAAATCAATAAAGCCAGCGGCGCCCACTTTTTCCAAACGGTATAATGCGTATTCATCGTAAATATCAACGCGCCTATTCCTAGTCCGGCGAATAGTAGCTGTCGTTTTACAAAGTAGAAACGATCGCCGAATTCATGAAAAGCAAGCACTGCGCTAGCGCTGTACACCATAATTAACCCGATAGCAAGAATGAGCCCAATTGCAGTCAGCATCCAAATATCCGGGGCAGAACGCGCTTTGGCCATAGCGAACACACCTCTTAGCATGGAAAAGTAGGGACATGCCCCCTACTTACAAGGTATGCGCCGAATCTTTAAAAATGCGCCCTCTTTGCTCATACGATGCAAACATATCCCAGCTTGCACATGCCGGCGACAATAAAACGATATCTCCCGGCTCAGCGATTGCTGCAGCTTGTTTCACCGCTTGCTTAAGGACGGACTCGGCGTCCTCACTAGGTTCGACGATTTCCACCTTAGCTAAACCTGCCAGCTCAGCCACGCGGGATAGCTTTTCTCTAGTCTCGCCTAATGCGACTAGTCCCTTTAAACGATCACGGAATAATGGAACGAGCTCCATATAGTCAGATCCACGGTCGAGTCCCCCTGCAACGAGTACTATCGGTGCTGATAACGAGCGAACCGACATCGTCGTTGCTACTGGATTAGTCGCTTTCGAATCATTATAATATTTGACGCCGTTTACTTCACGCACGAACTCCAGACGGTGTTCAACGCCTCTAAACAGCTGCAGTGGTTCTACAAGACGCTCTGGTGCAACTCCAGCAGCCAAACACGCCGCAATGGCAGCAAGCGCGTTAGCGGCGTTGTGTCGGCCTGGTATGCCTAGCTCTGATACTGGTAAAATCGTAATTACCATGTCTTCAGACTGGCGGAATACGATTTGCCTTTCAATAGCGGCTTCATCATCTTGTGCATCAACATTGTCCCGCTCATATGGAGGATCGATATAAATGCCCGCATCCAGGCGCTCATAGAGAGAGAAAGGCAGAAGCTGCGCAATAAGGAACTCAGATAGCGCCCTGCACTCAGGGTCATCCCAGTTGATGACAGCAACATCATCTTCGGTTTGATTATCAAAAAGTTTTGCTTTTGAATTGACATAGTCATCCATATCGCCGTGATAGTCCAAGTGAGTCTCTGCAATATTAAGCAAAAGCGCGATATGCGGACGGAACTCGCTTGTTCCCTTCAACTGGAAGCTGCTAAGCTCAGCAACGATCCACTGGTCGGGCGTTGCTTCCACCGCTGCTTCGCATAGAGGACGTCCGATATTTCCGGCCACTATAGGATTTAAGCCTGCAGCGCTTAAAATATCGCCGATCCACGTCGTCGTTGTTGTTTTGCCGTTTGAACCCGTAATCCCTATGATAGGGGCAGGAGAAAGCCAATAGGCTGCTTCCACCTCTGTAATAACTTCAACGCCAAGCTCCTCTGCCCGCTGAACAGGAGGGGACGTATAGGGAATACCAGGGTTTTTGATAAGGAGCGCTGTCTCCTCTGTAATCAGATCATCTGGATGATAACCGCATAGCACAGAAATGCCCAAAGCAGTCAATTCGTCCGCTTCGGGGCATAATTCACGATCCTTCATGTCATTCACAACAACTTCTGCACCTAATTGATGAAATACCTTCGCAACGCTTACCCCGCTTCTAGCCAAGCCTAACACGACAACTCGGCGGCCCTCATAAGATGCCGGATGATTCATAACTGACAGTCCCTTCTATGTATGCATAAAGCGGCTCTTAATCGATAAAAGCCGCTTTTTTTCTTATTGTTCTTTCTATTATATTACAAATAGCAAACCAATTGCTGCAAACACGATGCCAACAAGCCAAAACACAGTAACTACCTTCCATTCCGACCAGCCAACTAACTCGAAATGATGATGAATCGGACTCATTTTGAAAATACGTTTCCCTCTTAGCTTGAAGGAGCCTACCTGTAATATAACAGAAAGCATCTCAAGTACAAAAACGCCTCCGATAACGATAAGCAGCAGCTCCGTTTTTGTCAAAATAGCGACTGCTGCAATACCGCCTCCGATACCTAGTGATCCCATATCTCCCATAAACACTTTTGCTGGATGTGCGTTGAATACTAGAAAACCTAGAACCGCGCCAACCATTGCTGCAGAGAAAACAGCTGATTCATGAGCCGAGGTTTGCAGAGCAACCACTGTAAATGCACCAAATGCTATAGCACTCGTCCCAGCTAGCAGACCGTCAAGTCCATCGGTGAAATTCACTGAATTGCTCGCTGCAAAAAGAATAATGACAACAAGAGGATAATAAAACCAGCCTAGATCAAATCCCCAGCCTGTACCAGGTACCGTAATTTCAGTGCTGTGGTTCATATTGTAGAGCATTGCACACACGATAATCGAAAATAGCAGTTGACCAAATAGCTTTTGTCTTGCAGTTAGACCCAATGATCTTTTAAATACGATCTTGATGTAATCATCCAAAAAGCCCACAAGGCCAAAACCAAGCGATGCTGTCAGCAGCACCCAAAATTCAGCCGTTTTATCAGAAAACTTCAAGAACGCAATCATGAGGGCAAACATAATGATAATGCCGCCCATCGTTGGAGTACCGCTTTTCTTCAGATGGCTTTGCGGACCTTCCATACGGATTTGCTGACCAAACTTTAAGCGGCGAAGCACTGGAATGAACAATGGCCCGAGCAGAACCGCTAGCAGGAATGAAGCGCCAATCGAAAATAAAATGACCATCATATCCATTTCCTCACCCCACTTCCAATGCTTGGACAATCTGTTCCATCTGCATGCCGCGTGAACCTTTTATGAGCACGATGTCAGTTGGCTGCATCTGACCCCTCAGCCACAGAGCTAGCTCTTCTTTGTCTTCAAAATGTTTAATAGCATCCTTCGCGGCAGCGTTAGGGAAGCGCGACTTTACTCCTTCAGCAATATGCTTTGCTAATGGTCCGAATGTGAGAACCGTATCCGCTTTGCTTGGCGTAATATAGGCTCCAATCTCGAAATGAAGTGCCTGCTCCTCCGGCCCCAGCTCAAGCATATCGCCAAGTACGATCCATTTGCGGCTATACCCATCCAACTGCTCCACCAGATCAATCGCCGCGCGTACGGCAGTAGGGTTGGCGTTATACGCATCGTTCAATATCATGGCGCCGTTAAACGCACGAACAGGCTGAATGCGCATGCCCGTCAGCTTAAGATTGCTCAGACCTTCAATAATTTTTGCAGCCGGAACTCCAAAAAAACGACCTATTGCTATCGCAGCAAGCGCGTTGCTGACATTATGCTGTCCTGGAACAGGTATTCGAACGGTTCCGAGTCCACTAGCCGTTCCATTATAAACAGCAGTGAACGTCACCGCTTCTGATTCAATGATAATGTCTGTCGCTGACCATTCATTTTGCTGGGCTAACCCAAAAGTGCGGCGTACGATGCCCGCTGGAAGTATTGAACGCTCAAGCTCTGCTTCGAGAAGCGGTTCGTCGCCATTAAATAGCAGCAAACCATCCTCGCTGAGTCCGAGTGCAATTTCAAGCTTTGCCTTCGCAATACCGGCTCTTGATCCGAGGTGGAGCAAATGCGCGTCACCGATATTTGTAATAATTGCAGCGTCAGGCTGTGCTATCTTTGTTAATAGCTCAATTTCACCGAAGCCGCTCATCCCCATCTCGAGCACGGCTACCTCCGTATCCTCATCAAGCTGGAGCACAGTCAGCGGCAAGCCGATATGATTGTTCAAATTCCCTTCTGTTTTGTGGACTTTATAGGAAGTGCCGAGAATTGCAGCTGCCATATCCTTTGTCGTCGTTTTACCGTTGCTGCCTGTAATGCCGACAACACGAGTGACAAGCTCACTGCGATAGGCGGTTGCGAGCCGCTGTAAAGCGACTAACGTATCTCCAACGATGAGCAGTGGCACACCCTCAAGAGTGGCCGGCACCTCGCGACCTTTCTGCCAAAGGGCAGCAACCGCTCCGTTAGCAATAGCTTGCTCCAGATAGGCATGCCCGTCAAATAGCTCGCCGACGAGCGGTACGAACAACTGGCCCGCAGCAGCCTGCCGCGAGTCAGTTGTTACACCCGTTATATTAAGATCTGCATTATTTCCATTCCATTTAGCGCCGCTCATTTCGGCAATTTGTTTGATGGTACGTTTAATCAATGTATGATTCCCCTTATCGCTGCTTTCGCTACTTTTCGATCGTCAAATGGATATTTGACTCCGTTAATATCCTGGTAGGTTTCATGACCTTTCCCCGCAATCAATACTACATCGCCGAGGCTTGCCATTTCAACCGCTTTTTGAATGGCTGCTTTACGATCAACAATTAATTCATAAGTTGAAGGATCAATTTTGCTATTTATTAACCCATCCTCAATATCCTTTAATATCGCCTCAGGTGGTTCCGAGCGCGGGTTATCTGATGTTATGATAGCGTAATCTGCGTACTTCACTGCAATATTTCCCATTAGCGGCCGCTTGGAGCGATCGCGATCACCACCACAGCCAAACACACAAATAATCCGATTTTCCGCAAACTGCTGAATAGCTCTGAGTACATTTTCCAAACCATCCGGTGTATGAGCATAATCTACAATTACTGCAAATGCTTGCCCGGCATTAACCGCTTCGACTCTTCCGGGAACGCCAGGAATGATGCTTAGACTGTGGGCAATCGCCTCTAGTTCCACGCCTTCAAGAAGTACAGCGCTTATTGCGGCAAGAGCGTTGTAAACATTGAACTTGCCAGCCATTTGCAGTGTTATATCCGTCTCGCCTCGGAATGTATGAACATGAAATGTTGTTCCCTGCGCTGTTATTCGAATATTCGTTGCGCGTACATCAGCTTCCTTATCGATCGCATAGGTTATAACTTCTGCCGCTGTGAGCTCTGCATATTCTGCTGATAAGGCATCGTCCGCATTAAGAACCGCATAGGATCGATCGCTTTCCGCAGAAGCATACACATTGCCAAGCCTCGAGAAGAACAATCCCTTCACCGCCGCATATCGACTCATCGTTTCATGGTAATCCAGATGGTCCTGCGTTAGATTTGTAAATACTGCCGTGCGGAAGCGGCAACCCTTCACCCGCCCTTGCTCGAGTGCATGAGAAGACACTTCAATCGCACAATACTGCGTGCCCGCATCCCGCATCTCACCGAGGTAACTTTGCAGTTGAAGTGTTTGCGGCGTCGTACTTGTCATAGGGAACGATTGCCCTGCGTAACGACGTTCTATCGTACCGATGACACCTGTAGGCTTGCACTGATCATTTAAAATTTGTTCAATTAAATAAGTTGTTGTTGTCTTCCCATTCGTCCCCGTTACACCGATCAGCTTAAGTGTTTGACTTGGCTGTCTATAATAATAATTAGCAATTACAGCCATGGCAAGACGGCAATCTCTTACAATAATCTGCGGTACCAGCAGGTCCAGCTTCCGTTCCGCTATTAGCGCTGCTGCTCCGGAGGCAACCGCTTGGGGGGCAAACGAATGTCCATCAACGGTGTGTCCTCTCAAGCAAATAAACAATTGCCCCTCACTTACGCTTCGTGAATCCGTCTCAATGCCAGTCAGTTCCGTTTCTCCATCGCCTATCAGCCGTGAGGCTATAAGCAATTCCGCAACATCCTTTAATCGCATCTGCCCAGCTCCTCCCTTAAGCGCCGACGTACAAACTTACCCGCCTGCGGCACCCTCGTTAACTACCATTATAGTCAATGCGAGTGGGATATATTATCTTCTTCACCCAAATAGATCCGAATCGTCGATCCACGATCCACACGGGTTCCAGCAGCTGGAGCTTGGCGTATGACGGTTTTTCCAGAACCAGCTGTACTCAGATTGAAATTCATATTCATATCCTCATACAAATCGGACACCGTTTTGCCAATCAAGTTCGGTACCGTTACAATAGGCGTTTCACCATACTTATAAATGCGGTCGATCTGCTTCTCACGAGCTGGAACTTCAAGAATGGTGAGCGCATCCTCCAACATATTGCGAACGATCGGCGCTGCAACGACACCTCCGAACTGAATACCTTGCGGATTGTCAACCGCTACATAAATGACGATCTTCGGATCATCTGCAGGAGCGAAGCCAACAAAGGATACGATATGCTCATTGGGAGAATAACGTCCGTTAATAACCTTTTGCGCAGTACCTGTCTTGCCTCCTACACGGTAACCATCAATAAATGCATTGCGGCCTGTTCCTTTGGCAACGACGCTCTCAAGCGCTTCACGCACCTGCTTGGACGTTTCCTCGGAAATTACCTTTCTTACCGCAACCGATTCTACTGTTTCTACGGTCGCTCCCGTCTCCGGGTTTATCCATGCTTTTGCTACATGGGGTTTATACAGCGTACCGCCGTTAATTGCTGCGGATACCGCCGTTATTTGCTGAATGGGTGTAACTGAAACCCCTTGACCAAAAGCAGTTGTGGCAAGTTCCACGGGTCCAACCTGACTGAGCTTAAATAAGATCCCATTTTCCTCGCCGCCGATATCGATGCCTGTCTTCGTCCCGAAGCCAAAGTTTTTAATATATTCAAATAGTTTATCCTTGCCAAGTCTCTGACCAAGCGTTACAAACCCTGGGTTACAGGAGTTCTCAACAACCTCTAGAAATGTCTGGCTGCCATGTCCGCCCTTTTTCCAGCAGCGAAGCCTAGCACCGCCCACCTCAATAGCACCTGGATCAAAAAAACGTTCGTTTTTCAAATCAACCTTTTTTTCCTCTAGTGCTGCAGCAAGCGTAATAATTTTAAAGGTGGAACCGGGCTCGTATGTCATCCATATTGGAAGATTTCGATTGTATACTTCAGTCGGAACCTCACGATACTTGTCTGGTTCATAGGTAGGTCTGCTCGCCATGCCAAGAATTTCCCCGTTATTCGGATCCATCGCAATCGCGATTATACCATTTGGCTGCAAATTCGTCATTGCTTGATCAAGTTCTCGCTCCATAACCGTCTGAATTTGCTTATCGATCGTAAGCTGCATCGTAAGCCCGTCCTTTGGTTCCACATAAGTGTCCGAAGAATTAGGCATCTGCCTTCCCGCTGCGTCTGACAAGAAGGATACGCTGCCGCCAATTCCGCTAAGCTCTGAATTGTATTTCGCTTCAATACCCGTTAAGCCTTGATTATCGATTCCCGTAAAACCGAGCACATGCGCTGCTAAACTGCCATATGGATAAAATCGTTTGTTGTCTTCGGCAACAACGATGCCATCAAGACCTAACTCACGAATTTGTTCAGCTTTATCAATCGTAATTTTGCGTCCGCCTGGGCCAAGTTTAACAATTAACGCTCTTGTTTTAATTTTTTTATAAAGCGTTTCTTGCGACATGTCGAGCAGCGGAGCAAGTGCCGCAGCCGCAGCTTGTTGATCTTTGATTTGGACAGGTATCGCATATACCGTAGGAGAGCTTACGTTGTAGGCGAGCTGAATACCGTTGCGATCAACAATTTCGCCTCGTTTGGCCACATATGGGATGTTGCGTCTCCAAGAATCCTCTGCTTTATCTGCCAGTTTCTCACCCTGCCATAGTTGTACAAAGCTAAGTCTCACACATAAAGCCAGGAATGACACCCCAGCAAGTATAAGCACGATAAATAAACGTCGTCTAACCGTTACATTGGATACCTTCATAACTTGTTCCCCCTCCGCTTAACTGTTTCGAAAGGAGCGCTCAATTACGCTCATTCCCAGATTATTCGGGACAAGCGGACGATAGAACAAGCTTTGAACAACGGCACACGACTTACTCTAAATTAAAGATATATGTTTATTCCGGCGTTGCGTTTCCATTACTGCTTGTATTGGAATTAGCTTCCTGTTCACCATTTGATGTTGATTGACCTTTGGTTGTTCCACCTTCCGAACCAGCTTCACCTTCGGTACCAGCTTCACTTCCCTTATTATCCGCTTCTTTCGCATCGGGGCTTGTATCCGTATTGCCGGATTGGCCTTCCGTACCTTTCGGCGGAGCTAGTACGACCTTTAACACCCTTACCTTGTTTAATGTCTCTTGCTTCTGAGAAACGACAAACCCTTGCCCTTCGGGTATGAGGCGAATGCCGATGAGCGAAGTTAATTCTAAAGCATCCCGCAGCGACACACCGGTTAAATCTGGAATAGCCAGCTTCTCTCGCTGCTCCGTTATCAAATAAATACGCTGTGTCGGGTGTACGGCTGAACCTGCCGCAGGAATTTGCTGCAGCACGGTTTTACCATTTCCGATTAATTCAAATGTCATCGCCTTTGCTTTTAATTCCGCTTTGGCCTGTGGAACATTAAGCCCTGTCAAATCTGGAACCGTTATCGTCGCTTCCTTCTTCAAATTTTCGGAACCAGCCGGATAGTTAGGAGCTACCCCCATCTTACGCAAGCTTTTGAGGACGATTTGTTTAAATGCCGGAGCGGCAATCTTTCCCCCTGAAGCAAATGTAGTATTCGGTTCATCTACGACGACATAAACGACGATTTTCGGATTGTCAACTGGCGCGTAACCAATAAAGGAAACAACGTATTTGGAATCAGAATAGCCGCTTTTCCCATCTACAGTAGTAACCTTTTGGGCTGTTCCTGTTTTACCCGCTACGCGGTAGCCCTCGATATAAGCGTTTTTACCGGAGCCCTTATCCTGATCCGATACGACCTGCTCCAAATACTCGCCGACTTTACGAGAGCTTTCCTCAGAGATGACTTGACGAACCATCTTCGGTTCGAAAGTTGTTGTCGTTTTGGTCGACGGGTCCGTCGTACTTTTTACGATTTGCGGTTGAAACAGCTTTCCTCCGTTAGCTACAGCCGCGACAGCCGCCACCTGTTGAATAGGTGTGACCGTAACAACCCCTTGTCCAAAGGTAGCATTCGCGATTTCACTCGGGTATTTAAAGTTAATCGTGCCGCTTTGCTCATTTCCAAGCTTAATTCCTGTTTTTTGCCCAAAACCAAAATTCGTATAATATTCTCTCAGCTTCTCAGCGCCTAACCTTTCATATCCAAGCTTGACGAATGCAACGTTACTAGAATACTTCAACCCGTCCAAAAACGAGATTGTACCCCATCCCTCTCGTTTGATATCGCGGATCGGGCTTTGTACACCTTTGATCTTGATTTGACCCGATTTGTATAATTCATCCGGATTGAATACACCTTCTTCAACTGCGGAGGCTAACGTTACGATTTTGAAAGTTGAACCAGGCTCATATAAAGACTTAATCGCATGATTGTATGAGTTCGAATTGTTTTTCCAATATTCATTGGGGTCATATTGCGGCATGTTTGCCATCGCCAAAATCTCCATTGTATTCGGGTCAGCAGCAATCGCTGTAGCACTCTTAGGAGAATAATTTTTCATTATTTCCTGCAGTGCTTCCTCAACGTAATGCTGAATCTCATTATCGATAGTGAGCTGTACTAATTGCCCGTCTTTGGCTGGCTTGTAGTCTACTTCTCCCTCAGCGAGCTGAACGCGTTTCCCGTCCTTCTCGTACTTGATATAGCCGTCTTCGCCCTTGAGCTGCTCATTAAAGGAGGCTTCGACACCGGTCATCGCGACACCATCTTTGTCCAAATAACCTACAAGCTGTGCTGCTAAAGATTTTCTAGGATAATAACGTTTCAAATTTTCTTGCAAATCGATGCCAACGCTATATACCTCCTTTTCTTTAGCTAAATCTTCACGGAACTGTTTAATTTTATCGGCATGTGCTTTGTCTATTTGCCAGCCTCCGTTACGCACCTCCCGATATACATAATAATTCCCGTCATCTTTTTTGGCAGATACATTTTTACGAAGCTCTTCCTTAGAAATGCCAAGGATATCATGCAAACCATTTATGATTTCTTCAGTAAGGTCCTCTTCGTTAATCAGCTTTGGATTTAAAGTTACATTATAAGCGATCGTATCCATTGCCAGAACGCTTCCGTTACGGTCGGCTATCGTTCCTCGCTTAGCCAGCATCTTTTCTTCAGTGGACCATCTTTCCTTCGCTAGTCCATACCATTTGGCGCCTTCTACTACTTGCACTACATAAATTCTGCTTATTAAAACGAGAAAAAGGAGGGTCATTACCCCTCCAAACAACATTGTCCGCAATCTAATTCTTTTTTTCATCATCTGCTCACCCTATTCACTCATTGCCGATTTTATCGCGTCGTCACCTGTATTTACGGTAATTCCACCCTCAATTGAGCTGACCATCCCTTGGGTCTCTGCAAGCTTGCGTATACGTTCAGAATCACTTAACATCTCTACTTGTTTCTTCAAGTCTTCCATCTCTACATTCATCGATTGGTAGTCGCTATTCAACTTCTTAATTTCGAGGCTCATGTCATAGATTTGCGCATAGCGTAAAATAATGACACCAGCAACTACAACGCACATTAATACGGTGAACATATACAATAACTTTTCCTGAACCGGTAATGATTTACGAGTTTTAACAAGTCGTTTCGTTTCCTTGATAACCGGTTGCTGACCCTGCTTTCGCTTAGGCTGCAGCGCTAAATTGCCATTCACATACGCCAATTCAAATCCCCCTCTTACAATTTTTCTGCAACTCTAAGCTTTGCCGACCTTGCACGCGGATTGAGCTCTAGCTCTCTCTCTGAAGGTACTACCGGCTTGCGATTAACTAATTTCACTTTGCCGGTATTTCCGCATACACATAACGGAAAATCAGGCGGACAAGTACATTTCTCCACAAACTTCGCAAATATTTGCTTGCAGATGCGATCTTCAAGCGAGTGAAACGTAATCACGGAAGCTCGGCCGCCAGGTTTTAAACAACGAATGGTTTGCTCCAAAGCCTCTTCCTCTGCTCCCAGCTCATCATTTACTGCGATACGAAGCGCTTGAAAGGATCGTTTGGCAGGATGACCACCTGTACGTCTAGTTGCTGCTGGTATCGAAACCTTTATTAACTCGGCTAGCTCACCCGTCTTCTCGATTGGTGCCTTCTCTCGTGCCTTCACAATATTTCTGGCGATGGAACGAGCGAATTTTTCTTCGCCGTAACGATCCAATATGCGTGAAATATCACGTTCATCCCATGTATTTACGATTTCATGTGCAGTCAGATCACTTTCTCGATCCATACGCATATCGAGCGGAGCATCATGATTGTAGCTAAAGCCGCGCTCTGCTTCGTCTAATTGCGGACTAGATACGCCAAGATCGAATAATATGCCATCGACTTGCGGAACGCCATCTAACATGGGTACGTTGCAGTTTCTAAGCTCCTGCTCCAAATCACGGAAATTACTTTTTACAAGCGTTACTTTATCTAAATAAGGAGCGAGCCTGACCCTTGCATTATCCAGCGCCAAGTCATCCTGATCGAATGCGATTAACCGCCCTCCTTCGCCTAGCCTTGAAGCAATTAATTCGCTGTGACCTGCCCCCCCAAGCGTACAATCGACGTAGATGCCGTCCTGCTTAATAGCCAAACCGTCAACCGCTTCTTCCAAAAGTACTGTTACATGCTGAAACACGCCAAAGCCCTCCCATTCTTGTTGTCCATTCTAGAAGTTAAAATCGAAATCGACGAGCTTCTCGGCGATCTCGTTAAAGGTTTGCTCCGATTGCTCATAGTAACCGTCCCATGTCTGCTTGCTCCATATCTCAACACGACTGGAAACGCCGAGCACCATGCAGTCTTTATCCAGTTTCGCATATTCGCGAAGATGGCTAGGTAAGTTTACCCTTCCCTGTTTATCCAGCTCACATTCGGTTGCTCCAGAAAAGAAAAACCGAGTAAACGCACGAGCATCTGATTTCATAAGCGGCAGCGTTTTTAGTTTTTGCTCTAAAACGCTCCATTCACTCATGGGATATACGAATAAGCAATTATCTAAACCACGAGTGGCAATAAACGAGGCTCCAAGCGAATCGCGGAATTTCGAAGGTATGATGATGCGGCCTTTCTCATCAATGCTATGTTGATATTCACCCATAAACATGACTTTGCACCACCCTCTCCCCTATTCTCACCACTTTGCCCCACTTTTCCCCACCTAGATACAGTAGTTCGCCACCTAAAATAAAAATCCTGCTCAATGAGCAGGATTTTCTAAAATAATTCACAGTATTAATGATTATTAATGTTTACAGCACTGGCGGCTGCTCATCATCAGGAACGGTTTGCTTCGGTGCCTTCTCTTTCCTTCTTCGATAAAGCCAGATTGAAGGGATCAAAATGACAGCTAGTATAGCTAATACAGGCAAAGCGCCTGCTAAAACAACGAGCAATAAATTAATGGCATCCCAAACCACTTTCGTGCTGTTAACCAATGCATCTGACATTCTGCCTCCTAGATGAGGTTGTTCCAAGCTTTTATTTTTTAGCGTTTGATTCGTTTGGTACATCCGCAGCTCCACAGTCGAGAAAGCTACATTGTTATCCAAATATCGAACTCGTCCTTTGATTCGTTCAATCTCCTCCTGCACCCCTGATAGCTGCTGAGAAAACTTTAACAGATCATCAGCCTTAGTCGCTTTTTCCATCATTGTAAGCAGTCTAGCCTCTACTAGCTGCTTCGCCTTCAGCCTTGATTCGAGATCAACATATTCCTCTGATACGTCCTTGCCGCCGATATTGCGTTCAAATTCATTATGTTTAATTTGCTCAATCCGATCAATGAACGACATAAACCCTGCAGCGGGCACTTTGATTGTGTAACTTGAACCGATTTCTCCCTCATGCTTCGTATCTTGAAATTGCAAAAGATAACCACCGCTTTGGTGAATGGCATTACGGAGCGAGGTTGCTGCGGAAGCTAGTTCGTCCACTTGCATACTTAAAGTCGCGGTATAAATAATTTTCTGGTTGAATTCATCTGTTCCGATCGCCAGCTGAGAATCTATACCCCCACCTAATGCCTCGCCCTGACCTTCTCCCTCGGTAGGCGCCGATTCACCCTTTGCGGCAGTTTCATTTACAACGTAGCTCGTCTCACTGTCAAAGTTCCCCGCAGCCGATGACTGCGTCTGTGCTAATTCCGAGCTTTTAGAGCTGCTAGAATCCATATTAGAGGAAGCACAGCCAACCAGCATACCAATTAAAACAATGATTGAAATGAATGAAAGTATTCCTTTTTTATATCTATACAAGAAAATCCCCCCTACTTTTATTTACCTTTAGACGCAGGCTGGGAATAAAAGGTTACAACTATGTTCTTGCTCAAAGTGCAAAGGGACGGCGTTCGTTTCTAAAATATATAATGTATTTTTTAATTGGATGCTTATAAAGGGTGATGCAACAAAAAAAGCCGCGATTGCTCGCGGCTTCTCCAATGCTCTATTATGCTTCTTTCCAGCTGTCCAAGTATGCCGATTGCTCCGCAGTCAGCTTATCAATGCCAAAGCCGAGAGACTTCAGCTTCAATCTAGCCACCTGCTCATCAAGCTCATAAGGGACATTGACAACCTTGCTGCCAATCGCTTTGTATTGCTCATTTACGTATTTCAGCGCAACAGCTTGCAGCGCAAATGTCATATCCATAATTTCCGCTGGGTGACCGTCGCCAGCAGCCAGATTAACTAAGCGGCCTTCTGCCAGCAAATAAATACTGCGTCCATCCTCCAGCTTATACTCTTCGATGTTGCGACGAACGGTCCGTACACTTGAAGATAATGCTGCAAGCTCTGGTTTGTTCGCTTCTACGTCAAAGTGGCCAGCGTTGGAAATAATCGCCCCATCCTTCATTACTTTGTAGTGCTCCCCGCGAATAACATCGCGATTCCCTGTAACCGTCACGAAAAACTCGCCAACCTTTGCCGCTTCGATCATCGGCATAACGGCAAAACCATCCATATAAGCTTCAACCGCTTTAATGGCATCAATCTCAGTTACAACAACATTTGCGCCAAGACCCTTCGCACGCATGGCAACGCCTTTTCCGCACCAGCCATAACCAACAACAACAACCGTTTTACCAGCAACCATAAGATTCGTGGTACGATTTATTCCGTCCCACACAGACTGCCCCGTACCGTAGCGGTTATCAAAAAGATGTTTGCAATAAGCGTCGTTCACAGCGACCATCGGGAACTTCAATGAGCCGTCCTTCTCCATCGCTTTCAATCGAATAATGCCAGTCGTTGTTTCTTCCGCTCCGCCACGCAGGTTTTCACCAAACTCCGGATGCTCCGAATTCAGAATCGTAGCAAGATCGCCGCCATCATCAATAATAAGATCAGGCTTCCACTCCAGCGCTTTAACGTTAAGTGCTTTAAATTCCTCAGGACTTGGATTATATTTTGCAAATACCGTAATGCCATCCTCAACGAGAGCAGCACAAACATCATCTTGTGTAGAAAGGGGATTGCTGCCTGTGATTGTAACATCAGCACCGCCTGCTTTGACAACCTTTGCCAAATAAGCTGTTTTTGCTTCCAAATGAAGAGCGATTGTAACCTTAAGCCCTTTAAAAGGCTGTTCCTTCTCGAATTGCTCGCGAATCGTATTCAATACCGGCATATGCGCAGCTACCCAATCAATCTTCAAACGGCCTTCGGGTGCCAATGATAAATCTGCGACAATGCTTTTATTTGCTGTACTCATTCCAATTGCCTCCTCATATTTCATAAATAAACAATCTCATGTCCGCCAGTTCGACTATACGGCGCTTCTAGCAGCTTGTCGAGCCAAATCAAGCTGTAACGATTCCAATAGGCAGCCATGTTAAGTACGCGCTCTTGCGGCTTGTTCTGCGGCATAATCGACAGATGGATACGATCAAGCTGTCGTGTTGACGCTTCAAATTGTTTATTGAAGGCATCAACCGTTTTTGAGCCCATATAGTTGATTTGCTCTACTATTTTTTGCAAATTCGTATCCCCAAGCTTAGAGAGCGATGGTTGAACGGACGTTGCCAGCTCAAGGAGCGGTTTGTAAAGCTGCTCGAACGTATCTCTTGCTTCTGCAAATTGCTGTTCTATGGACAGTCCATCTTGCGCCTTCAACCATTTCCCTTTGCGATCTTCGAAGTGTTCCATAACATCCTCAAAGGAAAGTTCATACTTATCCATATGCTTGGCTACTGTTCCTTCAATTAAAGTATAGGACATACGCGGCACGATAATTGGCATTTCCATATTTAGCGTTCGGAATGCTTCTCCCGTTAAAGCCCAGTACGCTATCTCCCCAGGACCAAGTACAGTAGCTAAGACAGGGAATAAATAATCCTGCATAAGCGGTCTCGTCAGAACGTTATTGCTAAGCTGCTGCGGATGCTCGTCAGCAATTTGAAGGAGCTGTGCCTCAGTTAGCGACACTTGCTCTTTCCGATCTTGAAATTTTCCATCCTTCTTGTGAAGAAGCGTTCTTTCTTCGCCATTATCTGGATTGAAGAGAAAAAGATTTGAGCTGCCAGCTGTTACATCCGCTTGAAGGCTATAACCAAGCTCTTTCACCTGTGCTGCAGAAGCAGCATAAGCTCCTTCCAATTCATCGTTCTTCTCAATCAACTTCCTGAACATAGGTGCTTCTATACGGCGGATGTCCTCATGATCGGCATCAATTAGAACTAAGCCGTGTTTCCCAAATAAATGACTCAAAATCATAGCAAAAAAATCAGATAATGATTTGGACTGCTTTGACATTTGGCGCAGTTCCTCTAGCATGACTGGCTTAAACTCAGAATGCGGCAGCGCTTGTTCGAGCTCTGCAAGCAGCTCTTCCCATATTTCTGCTGCAATCGTCGTGCGGCTCACAGCTGTGCGCGCACCTTCAGGACGCACAATGGACAGCTTGCGAAGCTCCTGCTCGGCCGTTAGGACGTAAGCATGGTTCGCTTCGTCCCAGTCATGATCCTCACCGGCAACCCAAAATACCGGAATAACCGTCCGCCCCAGCTGCTCACTCGCGGATTTGGCAGCACCAATGATGGATACCGCCTTATGTATGACAAGCAACGGACCCGTCCACAAACCAGCTTGTTGGCCCCCAACCACAACCGGAGCCCCCTCTGCCATCGCAGAAATCGAAGTAAACACTTCCGGAGCAGCATTAATCCCTTCATTGTATGCACGAAGCACGCGTGCTACCTGAGCAGCCTCAGCTCTAACGTCTCCGCTTTGCTCCAAACGATTGAAACGTCTAACCCAATCTTGATCCGCTCCCGCATGATAGCCATATAAAGCTTCAAGACGGTGATCGTTTTGATGTATATAAGCCTCTGTCAAAGGCTGTGCAATAGGCAATGCATAAGTATCTGTTCTCATAGCGCAGCCCGTAACCTCCCGCTTAATAGTCGTCAATGCGACTTCATATTATAAAACTGAACATTTTAATTGTACACAAAGGTGAAGCCGTCCGTCAAAATAAAAACACCTCTACTTATGAGAGGCGTTTAGCAATTTGTCATTTCAGTTATGCTGTCAGAACCATTTTACCGATACCGATGCACATAAATAAGATATACAGCACACTCATCATAAAAAAACTAAGTCGCCATATTGTCCGAAACACCTTTTTGGCATCAACTGCGCCGCGTTTGCGAAATTGAGCATTTCCAAGCAGTCCTCCGCCTAGAAGCATAAACAGTAATATACCGTAAATCCCAAATCTGCTGTTAAACAATTCATCAAACAATACTGCAACACAGCCAATTAAAAAAGCTGTTGTAATGTCCATAGCCAATCGGAATGCTTTCTTTCGATCCTGAATATACGCCCCATATCCAAATAAGATGATGGTGAAGGGTATGATTGGAATCACAGCCAAATAAGCGTATGCAAGCTTGATGCTTTCCCAAATCATTACCACTCGCACTCACTCCCTCATAGTCGGCTTTAGATGCAGCGCTTGAACCATCTTTACTACGGCTTGGTTTAACGGCGCTTGCAGCCCGTTCTTCTCGGCTAGCCACACGACCCCACCATTAATCGCTTCGATTTCTGTCGTTCTGCCCGCCCTTACATCACTAAGCATGGAAGAAATATTACGGCTGGTTTGCCTGCAAACATTTATAATGAGTTCCCAGCCGTTCCCCGGCAAGGTCATTCCAGCATGTACTAATACGAACTCGGTTTCCTCATACAGCGCTTGCATTAGCTTCACGCCGGAAGTATGGAGAGGCAATTGACCGTTCTCCACATCCAATAATGCCGTCAATGGATTAATTACTGCGTTAATAAGCAGCTTATTAAAAATTCGATTCTCCAAATCTTTCGACAGAAAAGAGGTAAATCCTGCCGTTTCCAGCAATGAAATCAACATTTTTTGCGAGATATCGAGAGATTCATCTCGATTTCGCTCATTTCCGTCCCATTCTCCAAGCCAAAGCTGCCCTTTTCCCGTATGCTCAACGGAACGAGAATCAAGTCGCTTCGCCCCCTCAGTCGTTACCGCTGCAAAAAGCGGATAGTTAGGAAACCTGTTTTTAATTCGCTCTAAATGTCCAATTCCATTTTGCATGCAAACGACTGCCGCACTCTCTCCCTCGTAACTGGACAAAAGTAATGCAAGTATATTTAGAAAAGCTTCATCCAAATCCGATTGTTTAACCGTAAGCAGCACCCATCGAAAGTCAGTATGATTTTTTTTTGTGTCTTGCAGTTCACGATGTTCAGAAACAGATCCGCTCCACGATCCTTTTACACGAATCAATTTCTCACTCGTTCCTGCGAGCTCCCTAAGCCTCACTCCTTGACTCTCAAGTAATGCCGCCTGTTCCTCGCTGCGCGTCCATATCGTAACATGCGCCCCTGCTTCTGCTAGCTTCGCCCCATAGAGCAGTCCAAGCGAGCCCCCTCCTACTACATCTATTTGCATCTTATACCCCTTCCGAACAACCGCTGCTCATCGCTATATTAGCAATCATCGTATCAAATTTTCCGAAAATATTGCAACAGATACAAGTTTAGCCGACGAATTCTTTCTATAAAAATGCACAAAATAAAAAGAAGCCAGCCCGCATTGCAGGCCTGCTCCTCTTATTTAAGCATTATAGCTTATTCAATCCGTTCCAAATTGCCGTTAGCATCCATCTTGAATCTTGGCTTAGCCTCGTCATCATTTGTTAAAACAGTAAGCCTTCTTGCACGATCCATAATTTGAATAAGTGTTTTGTAATCGTCGTTCACTGCGCGATAATCCGTTTGAACATTGTTAACCTCTTTGGACAATCTCTCATTCTGATCACGCAAACGGTATAGCTCATCTTCTTTGTCTTTCAGTTCTTTCTCATACCATTTGAGTTGGCGTGTTAAATCCTGATAGGTCGTCTTCCATCCACGGAGAAAACGAATAACAGCATCTACCGATAAACTTTCCTCGATTGCACCACTCTCTTGCTTAAAACCACGTTCTTCCGTTTCAAAAACGGCAATCGATGAAACATGCGGCGTTGCAATAATCGTTTGTTTTTTTAAATAATTACGCTTCTGGCGCTGCTGCTTTGCGATTTGTATTGCATCCTCATACCTTTTGCGAACGCAACTATTCCAGCGGAACCCGCATGCTGCGGATGTACGCCCAATGCGTTCGCCCACCTCTTCAAATGCTGCGAGCTGAGTACTACCTTCGCGAATATGGCGTAGTGTAACCTCGGCGAGAATTAAATCATCGTCCGGACTCCACGCATCTTGTCTAATTGCTGTCATGCAACAAAAACCTCCTAACGTAAAGGCGCTTACTTTATCTCTATGCCCTTGGTAGAGTTCATAGAATCTATTGGATACTAATTTGTATAACCAAATTTTCAATTGCTCATACATGTTAGCTCTTATATTTGAGCAAACTATATCCAACTCAACATGATTTAATGACATGCAAACAAAAAATTTGCGATTTCTTCACGTATTTTGGTTTACACTTATTACACCAAACGTTATAATGATCATTAGAAAATCGGGTCGCAGCGAAAGGGGGATGTTATTATGGCACGTATGTATCGGGTACTTGGCTTTTGGACCCTGGTAATCGGACTTATGGCTTTCGCAGGCCATATGACGGAATTTGCGCTATTGTTTTTTGCACAAGCCGTTGCTTTCGTATTTCTAGGCTACTTGAATTTCTCCGAGAGAACTTACATCGTAATGTTCTGGGGATATATGATCATTTCATTCGTGGGTTTCACGTATTGGTCGGTCTTCAAGATGGACTTGCCTTTCTAACAAAGGCGTCAGCGAAATACGCCAAGGCAAGCTTTAATCAAAGCCACGAAAGAGCAGCCTTTGTCCTATTGACAAAGGTTCGTTATGCGATTTAGGGTAAGAACAGACAAGATTACATATGAGTTCTTTTCCTTAAACAAAAAAGTGTCAGCCCTTATGGGGCTGACACTTTTTTTGTACAAAATTTATACTTTATCCAAAACCATCACCTTAAACGCCTCACTCATTTGATCGCTGAGCAGCAGCTGCCTAATCGCTCGATTCATCCGCGCCTCTTTACTAAAAGGGTCGGTGCTGTTGTGATTTTGAAGCATATCCATTACACCGTTTTCAATTAAAAATTGTTTTTGCGTCATATAGCTCGCAACCTGAAATCCGCTTTCTTCAGCTGCATGACGTATAAAAGTAAAAGGTACATGTGAAGTTATATCCTGCTCCCCTATTCGATTATACGGATTTGTGTTAGTTTGATGATGCGAATAACACATAAGAGTACCAAGCATCCGGTGCTCAGCGGCATATTCCTCAGCTTCATGACCATAATCAATAATGACAATACGTCCTCTAGTCATAACAGCTCCCAACCGTTTGAGAAAATCAAATGCTCCTGCATGCACTTCTATTTGTTGCCCCTCCAGCAATTGAATGCCGTCCCTGATAAGCCAATCAATTATTCGCGTATCCGTAAGCGGCATCTGTACTTCATAGAAACCATGCACGTCATTGCCAGCAACACCTAGCTCCACCAATTCCCCATTCACAAGCTGCACCCGGTGCACAGGAAAGGCATCGAGCAGCTCGTTTGCGAGCACAAGCGCAAGCTCTCTGAGCAAGCTTGAGTCCCAGGCATCATCTGAGGAGACAACCAAAGGTGTTGTACCGGATAGGCAGCTAATATGGGCAAAAGAATTCTGTGCTGCTTGACTATGAGCTGGATGATCCTCGATCAGGATGGATTGCATTTTCCTATTCCATTCGACGTCACGCTCACAGCCTGCAGCAGCAATTTGAGCTGACAATCTGCCCGTTCCTGCTCCCCATTCAATCAGTTTAAGCGTTACATCCTCCCTAGTCTCATAGGCGAGCGCATATTTCGCGAGAACTTCTGCTAGCACTTGCCCGATTCCTGAGCTTGTATAAAAATCGCCCTCCTTGCCGACTCTAACCGGCCCTGAACGGTAATAACCATACTGCTCATCGTATAAACATGCCTGCATATATTGTAAAAACGTAATACATTTAACCTTTTTCGAATTATCATTCTCATCCACACTGCTGCCATATGTATTTGCACTTGCTATATTTTCCGCTATTAAGGCTGCAAGTCGGTTTTCCATCATCATAAGGTTCATCCTTTTCCAAATGTAAGATATAATAGAATGGATTGCCGCATAAAATGAATGCTGAGGAGGGACGATGCCGTTGACATTGCCAGCCAGGCGCAATCGATTTTCTATAGCAGCCACTTCGATGCTACTCATCGCTTTGTTCCTGTTTCGGCTTCCCGTGTGGGCTGAGCCTCTTCCGGTTGATGAGGAGGATATGCATTCGCTGCTTGAGAAAAGCTTGTCTGTCGTTGAAATTGATAAAGAAATCATCCGCATACAAGAACAAAAGCAGCAGCTCATGCAAACGATGACGGATACAGAGAAGCAACTGCTCGTACAGGAACAGCAAATAGCGGACAAGCAGGAAGAAGCAGGAAATGTGCTGCGTGCTTACTATATGGGAGAACGAGACTTTTTGCTTAGTGCTCTTTTATCGTTTAATTCATTATCGGAATTGTTTCAAATGCTTGATTACGCCGAAATCATCCTTACTCAAGACAAGCATACCTTGAATACATATGTCGAGCAATATAAGAAAGTGAAAGAGGGTTACGAGAAGCTTGGAGTGAGGCGAAATGAGCTTAATGCCATGGAAGAGCAGCTCCGAACACAGAGAGAGCGCGTAGTTGCACTTGAGAAGCAGCTCGACGAACAGCTTGCAGGAAGGTCAGATTCCGATCGGATTCGGATTTTGATGAAGGAGCTTACATCATACTGGGAAACAGCAGGAATTGATGAGGTCAAGCAATATTTCCGTGCACTCTCAAAGGCGATGCAGAAGCTGCCAAGCTGGGTGCAAGAAAATAAGCAGCTGCTAGAAATAAAAGGTTTTCAGTACACGATTCGAGTGCCGGAGGATGATTTAAATTCATTCTTGCGTGAGCAAAACGATATTTTTAAATATTTTTCATTTGAATTCATTGACGGCAAAGTGATTGCTCAAGGAAAACGCGACAACATGGAAATAAAAATTAGCGGTCACTATACGATTGAGAATGATCCCAAAAACGCCATCCTATTTCATGTAGACGAACTCATTTTTAACGGATTTGCCCTCCCGGACACCACCCGCAGTGCTCTCGAGAAAGAATTTGATCTCGGTTTTTATCCCGATTTAATCGTATCCTTTCTCAAAGCGAATGCTGTTGATATGAAAGACGAGGAGCTTACCATCAAGCTTAGCCTTAAGTTATAGCTTCTACCTTCATTCCATTTTTAATCGAATAATAGCCTGCCTCCATTACAAAATGAGGCAGGCTATTTGCTTATTTCTCAAGTACAACAAGCGAATCGATGTATGCTGCCATTTGAAAAGCACCTTCGGAATGCTTTTTCCACAATTGCTCCCTTTGCAACCATTTTTCAGGCCAGAGCGGATCAGAAATCGGAATATTTTCGTCTGAGAGTTTAGTATTCAGCACCTTCTTCCACCAGGCAGGCGGAATATGAATTTGCTCGCTTTGAAGCGAGCTGTTGAATGAATATAACGAAGACCTCGCAGGTAAATAGCCAAGGCGATCATAAGTCATCTGTTGATTCATCAAATCAGTCATTTCCCCAATCCACAGCATCGCCTCCTCTTCGTTATCACTGTTCGAGGAGATGGTGTAGCTGCGTCCGTTCAACCAAGGATAATAAACTTGCTCATGATCGATGCTTAGTTTCATCCGCAAATCCTCATTTATGCTCTCGTATTGATTCCACGGAATAACAGCCGCAAGCAGACCATTACTTTGAAACGCTTCTGTTAATTGACTCATTGCATCAACATCGATCCTGCTCAAATTCGCCTCCATTTGCTGCAACCATTCCAACTGCTGAGCTTGCTGCTCGTTTAAAGGCAGCATTTTTAACAAGTTGGATGGTTTCGTTTGGAATGCTGCTAACCATATTAGTTGCTGATGCAAATCGCCTGCACTTAAGTTTAAGATGCTCGCCTGCGGATGAAGCTCAAGTGTCTTTAACGCAGCGGTCTGTAAGGAATCAAAGTCAGAAGGCGGTTCCTTAAAACCTGCCTCCTTAAGCAGTGCAGAGTTCCAAACGATTATATAGGGATTCAAATCCTTCGGCACGCCCCACAAATAACCGTTCCATTTGAGCGAATCTAACAATCCCGTCATTTGATCCGTGAGCGTATCGCCTGTCATAATGCTGTCTGCAGGCTTTAGAAACCCCCGTACGGCAAATGATCTAACCCATCCATTATCTAACAGCATAATATCTGCGGCTTCTCTCTGCTGGCTCTCAAGCGCCCACAGATCATAAGCTCTTTCCTTATTCGGCTCATTAGACAGCTCGACTTGAATATGAGGATATTTCATCATAAAATTCCGATTTAATTCCTGCAGCTGTTGATATTGCATATGTGGCAAGGAAACGCTTACAGAAATGTCTGACAGCTGATCAACAACAAGAGCACCAGGCGCCGGCTGAACATTTGATTTACCGTCAGGCTTTCCGATGCTTGTAGGATTTGCATTTCGTGAGAATGGGATAAGTAATAATGCTGCTAACAGTAATGCGCCGAATAAAACCAGCACGTATTTTCTGGGAGTCACAGCCTTCTTCCTTTCATCCTTGAATCTACTAAAAATAGGATAACAATAATTTGTTTTTTTGTCCAAATGAACCTTATATTATAAATAAAAAAAGCCCCTCTTTGGTGAGGGGCTCGCAAATCTTATAGTAAATCAGCTGCTAATTGGGCTAGTTTGGAGCGTTCACCCTTCTCAAGCGTCATATGGCCGCTGATTCCTTCTCCTTTGAAGCGTTCCACAATATGTGTCAAGCCGTTGCTGATGGAATCAAGGTAAGGATGATCGATTTGCTCAGGGTCACCCATCAGTACAATTTTGCTTCCTTCTCCAACCCGCGATACGATCGTTTTCACCTCATGCTTCGTAAGGTTCTGCGCCTCATCAATAATAATGAATTGTCCCGGAATGGAGCGGCCGCGAATATAAGTTAGAGCCTCGACTTGAATACTGCCCATTCCCATCAAAATTTTATCGATGTCACCCGATTTCTTCGTATCAAACAAATACTCCAGATTATCGTAAATCGGCTGCATCCATGGTCGCAGCTTCTCTTCCTTCTCCCCTGGCAAATACCCAATATCTTTTCCCATAGGAACAACTGGCCTTGCAATTAAGAGCTTCTTGTACTTATGCTCATCCTCCGTCTTCAGAAGACCAGCCGCCAGCGCAAGAAGCGTCTTGCCCGTACCAGCCTTACCGGTTAGCGTCACGAGCGGTACATCGTCATTTAGGAGCAGCTCAAGCGCCATACGCTGCTGAGCATTGCGAGCAGTAATTCCCCAAACTGGATCATTGCTTAAAAATAAAGGCTCAAGCCTTGCTCCGTCCTGACTAACCTTCAGCAGTGCAGATTTCGAGGTGCCCATTTCATCCCGTAAAATAACAAATTCATTCGGATTCAATCGAATGTTCAAATGCATGTTGTTTACCGTAAGAAAACGATAGGTGTAAAACTCATCAATGACTGCTGGATGAACAAATAGCGTCATATACCCCGCATAGAAATCCGACGACACAACAACTCTATCTGATAAATAATCTTGAGCTTGTAAGCCAAGAACGTCGGCTTTGATGCGAACAAGTACATCTTTGCTTACTAACACAATGCTTTGTTTCTCCGGCTCATTTTCCTGCTCTATATGGTAATTCAGCGCAACCGCCAAAATCCGATTATCATTGGACATTTCCCCAAACATTTCTTGTACTCGCATGAAGCTGCGGTGATTTAATTCCACCTTAAGCAATCCGCCGCTTGGCAGCACAATTCCTTCATGCAAGTGCCCTTTTTCTCTCATCTTATCGAGCAGACGTGAGATTGAACGTGCATTTCGTCCTAATTCATCAGCCAACCTCTTCTTTGAATCAATTTCTTCCAACACAACCGCGGGAATTATGACCTCATTATCGTCGAAAGCAAAAATCGCTTGCGGATCATGAAGCAGCACATTTGTATCGAGCACGAATATTTTTTTCATGAGAACCCTCCCGGTGTTGGATATTCATTAGAGGCCATACATAGCATATCGCTGCTGCGGGTAAACTATGGCGGACAGGTGACTATCAGCTTTTCATCGAGAAAAAAGAGGTGTCAAACATGTACAAATGGCTTACTTCAGCGATCATTGTTGTGATTGTAGCGACAGGTTGCAGCACCGTCGCACGTAATGAAACATCACCCTCTCCACGAAATGATGGCCGTGTCCATACGCAGCAAACTGAGCCAAGGAAAAAAGAAATCAAAAACTCGGCGCAGGTTGCGGTACATCTGGAGCAGTTGGCCAAAGGAATTGACGGAGTAACGAACGCGCACTGTGTCGTGTTCGGGAATACTGCAATTGTTGGCATCGATGTTGACGCCAAGATGGAGCGTTCAAGAGTCGGTACAATCAAATATGCCGTAGCCGAAGCATTCCACAAAGATCCATATGGCATAGATGCACTTGTAACCGCGGATATCGATATGTCCCAGAGAATCAATGAAATCGGCGCCGATATAAGACGAGGCAAACCGATATCCGGCTTTGCCGAGGAGATGGCCGATATTATCGGCAGGTTAATTCCACAAATGCCGCGTGACGTCATCCCTCAGGAACTCGAGAAACAGGTAGCTCCAAAAATGAATAAGAAATTGTAAAAGCCTCCCTCAAGACACAAAAAGCCTAGTGAGCTATCACTAGGCTTTCTTCATAGCTGCGAGAACCTGTACAACAAAGGTGTTCGCAGCAATATTCGTATTCGGCTCCTCGCACGCAAGGGTAGTGGACAAGCACACGTCGTTATTGATCGCAATGAGCCCACTCGAAAAGTTCAAGGCCAGCCCGTCAGAAACCGCATCAATCTTGTGCAATAGAACGATAGATTGCTTATGCAAAACTTCGATCGGTAGCTCGGATACTAAGGATACGGTATTGGTCATTCGCATGACCTCCTTCTGAACAGATTTCAAAAATGGCCTCTGTAGATTTATTATAGCTATAATATTAACTATAGTCTACGGTTATTCAGCCATTTTTGATTGGAGCGCAGCCTTTGCTTCCTTCAGCTTCGCTTCGTCCAAATAAACATAAGGACTTCTCCAAGTTCCTTCAAGAGGTATGAACGTAATATCATCGCGACTTAAGCCCAAATATGTGGTCATCATATTTTTAATTTCTTTGGAAGGCATATCCAGCGTCAAGTTTTTCCCTACTGCTTGCATAACAGACCCAATCTTCGTAACACCGTCAAATGATTTCATCTTGTCCGTTAGTGCTCCGATAACTTGGCTTTGCCGTGCATTGCGCTCGAAGTCGCTTGACATATTTTTCCCATTATTGGACTTGCGGTAACGAACAAAGTCTAATGCTTTCTCACCACTTAACGTTTGAACTCCTGGTTCCAAATCGATATTTGTACCATCAGCGGAGTCCTTGTATTTCATACGCATATCAACATCCACTGACACGCCGCCAATCGCATCCACCACATCTGCAAATCCTTGGAAATTAATGACTGCTGAGTATTTAATGTCGATGTCAAATAGTTCACTCATTACGTTGCGCACTTCTTGCTTCGCATCTGCATAAGCTGCTTCTTTGCTTAATTTCTTCTTATTGAGCGCATTCATATAAAAATCAGCATAAAAGCTATTGGCTTTACGCGCTCTATATCCCTCTACATCGATGTTAGTATCCCGAGGAATCGTAACCAATGTTGCCGTCTTCGAATTGGGATTAAATACAGCCACCATCATAACGTCGGTATTTAAACCGCCTCCATGAGCACGCGCGTCAATGCCCATCAGCAGCATGGCTACTGCCTTCTCATTTACTGCCTCTCCGGGCGGTATAACGACTTCTTTATCAACTGGCGATGAGATTTCATCTATGGCTTTATCCGCTTGCAATACCAAATAAGTTAAACCCGCAGCTACGATGAGAAGTATTGCAAACAACAATAAAAAAAAGATTTTCATTACCGATCGTTTTTTTCGCGGCTTTTGTTTTTTGGGTTTTGCTGGTGGACGAGAGCCCGTTCTTGGTGGTAATGCTGTTGATCCTTTACTCATATGATCCACCTTCAAGTTCAGTTGTATTTGGGATTGGATTCTATATCCGTTAGGAGCTGTTCGCCCAGCTCACGGGGGTAAAGCTGAAGCTTGGTACGGCCATCCTTCTCATACTTCACATGTATCATCGTGTCGTCGGTCTTCGTTATGACGTATTCCGTCAATCCATGATCCTCAGTTAATATTTGCTCAAAAAACGATAGTGTCTCAAATGCTGCATTGTCATCGGGACGAGCATCAGCAACCAGCTTAATTTGTAGCCAGTTGAATAGTGCGTCCTCGAACTTCATTTGCCAGATTCCGCATTTGGAGATTGACTGTCATTTGGTTTATTGCCCTTCCATTTGTCGTACAATTGACGACCACGGAGCATAAGCATCATAAGTACCGCTACTCCCATACATTGAATGATCGGCAGCTTATCCACCTGTAAAATCATTAGAACGAAAGAACCGAAGGCAATCAATGCATACACTAAAATTTCTTTTAATAAGGGAAGCTTTTGCTGTGCACGAAATACTTTATTGAATATGTATATCGTAAAACCCAGAATGATCAAATAAGAGACTAACTTATGATCGCTTAGCCATGCTTGCATACCGCATTCCTCCTTCATTGATTGTAAACGGCTTTCGCCGCACTTTAGTTGCACAGCACGAGTAACACTGTGAAATATAAGTGGGATTATAAGTTAAGCAACTTATAATCCCACTTATATTTTAAAGAAAACGTAAGGCTTTGCACGAGCAAAACCTTACGTTCATTTAGAAATCTGATCTTACACGCTTGCTTGAGCATTTTTACGGTTTTTGTCCGCACGCTCGCGCTCGCTTTTGTTCAAAATTTTCTTACGAAGACGAATAGTCTTAGGTGTAATTTCACAATACTCATCATCATTCAAGTACTCAAGTGCTTGCTCAAGTGAGAATAGACGTGGGCTCTTCAATGTTACAGTATCGTCTTTACCTGCAGAACGAATGTTGTTTAGTTGTTTTACTTTACAGATGTTTACAATGATGTCGTTCTCGCGAGTGTGCTCGCCAACGATCATACCTTCGTAAATTTCTGTACCTGGCTCCAAGAATTGAATACCACGATCCTCTACGCCCATCATGCCGTAGAACGTCGATACACCATTCTCACTTGCCACAAGCACGCCTTGACGACGGCCGCCTACGCCAGCGCCAGCTAGTGGACCGTAGCTGTCAAAAGCATTGTTCATAATGCCGTAACCGCGTGTCAATGTCAAAAATTGTGTGCGGTATCCAATCAAACCACGAGCAGGGATTTTGAATTCAAGACGAACCTGACCGTTGCCGTTGTTGATCATGTTAATCATTTCTGCTTTACGAGTTCCTAGGCTCTCCATAACTGCGCCCATGCTCTCTTCAGGCAAATCGATAAGAAGACGCTCGTAAGGCTCTACCTTCGAACCATCTACTTCCTTAATGATTACTTCAGGTTTGGATACTTGAAGCTCGAAGCCTTCACGACGCATGTTCTCGATAAGAATACCAAGATGAAGCTCGCCACGACCTGAAACGACAAAAGCATCCGGGCTGTCTGTTTCGTCAACGCGAAGTGCTACGTCTGTCTCAAGCTCTTTGAATAGACGCTCACGAAGTTTACGGGAAGTTACCCATTTTCCTTCACGGCCTGCAAACGGGCTGTTGTTTACGAGGAAAGTCATTTGAAGTGTTGGCTCATCGATTTTTAGAACCGGCAACGCTTCTGGATTTTGTGGATCAGCAATCGTTTCTCCGATGTTGATTTCACGGATACCGGCAATCGCTACGATATCGCCCGCTCCAGCTTCTTCGATCTCAACACGCTTCAAACCTACGAAACCAAATAGTTTCTCGATTCTTGCTTGTTTAATTCCGCCTTCACGAGTCATAACTGCAACGGTTTGACCTTGTCTAATCATGCCGCGGTTAACACGACCGATTGCAATACGACCAAGGTATTCGTTGTAATCAAGCAAAGTAACAAGGAATTGCAACGGTTGCTCCGTGTCTTCAGTTGGAGACGGGATGTTGCTTACGATTGTTTCGTAAAGTGCTTCCATGTTCTCATCTTGCTTCTCTGGATCAAGACTTGAAGTACCCATCAATGCAGAAGCATAAACAACTGGGAACTCAAGCTGCGCGTCATTTGCTCCTAATTCAATAAATAGATCAAGAACCTCATCTACAACTTCTTGAGGTCTTGCATTTGGACGGTCAATTTTGTTTACAACAACGATTGGTGTTTGGTTCGATTCAAGCGCTTTGCGCAAAACGAATTTTGTTTGCGGCATACAGCCTTCAAACGCATCAACAACCAAAAGAACGCCGTCAACCATTTTCATAATACGCTCAACTTCGCCACCGAAGTCAGCATGTCCAGGCGTATCAACGATGTTGATCAAATAGTCTTTGTAATTGATTGCTGTGTTTTTTGCCAAAATCGTAATACCGCGTTCACGCTCAATGTCATTTGAATCCATTGCGCGCTCTTGCACTGCTTCATGATCGCGAAACGTGCCTGATTGTTGTAGCAGTTTGTCAACCAATGTCGTTTTACCATGGTCAACGTGGGCAATAATTGCGATATTCCGTAAGTTCTCTCTTGCTTGCATAACTTGTAATCCACTCCAATTGTTTTTTATTTAAATCTTTTACCAACGCTTGCGTTTGCTTAGCATCATCCAAACACCTGCTGCAATTAACGCAACAGCAATCGCATAAATCCCCCAGCTCCACAAAAGCACAAGAATGACAAACACAGCCGATGCGGCAGCAAGCGCAATCGATGCCGTGAGTACAACACGCGGTCTGGATGAACCGAACAAATAATATTCGTAAAGACCAGCTGCCACTCCAAAAATAAACAGCGGCCACAAATATTTCATACTATCCCATCCAAAAAGGTTGCAAACGACAAACAGCAGGGCATATACGACGAGCATTCCACCTGGGACGAGCACGACCGCCGGAACTAATCTGCCGAAGTAGAGTACATGCAGAAGCACGCCGGGAATTAAGACGAGCAGCGGCCAGAAGATTGCGCCCAGAAAGCTGAATACACCTAACTTGCCCAACAAAATAACGACCCCGGCTAACAGCAAAATGATTCCAGCGGAATATTTGTTATTAGGCATTCGCGTTCCGCTCCTTACAGCGTCATTCGCATATGTTGACGAAAGACGACAGTTTTTATCTATATTAGTTTATAGGAACTGAGACAAAAATACCAGTACGTTGCGAGGGTCTGAACAAAAAAAAACCGTTCAGCAATATTTTGCGTGAACGGAGCAAGTCATAATCCTTATAAAACCGCCTTTTTTTTGACAATTGCAAGTGCGATGACAAGCGGGACGCAAAGCAAAGGAATCGCTTCAGCAAGCGTTTTTGATCCGTGGAACAGCCATTGATCCATGCCAGGGTCATGCATGAGCATGCCACCTGCTGCATATGCAAGTAATGCAGCCCCAATATAGGAAAGAGCAGGAAATCTTTGCAGAAGAGTTCCCAGTATCTGGCTTCCCCAAATAATCATAGGTATGCTTAGCGCAATTCCGAGCAAAATAAGAACAGAATCCCCTTCAGCTACCGCTGCAATTGCAAGAACATTGTCCAGACTCATCACGAAATCAGCTACAACGATTGTCCAAATCGCTTGACCAATCGTTTTCGCTTTTTTCACTGTATGCATTTCCTGTTGACTGCCTGCCTCTGCAAGCAGCTTAACCGCTATGTAGAACAACAACAACGCTCCAATGGCTTGCAAAAAAGGCACCTGTAGCAGTTTAATTGCAACCAAAGTCAACAGACATCTTAAGCCTACTGCAGCCATTGCGCCCCACCATACAGCACGTTTACGCTGCTCTGGCGGCAGTTGACCACTTGCCATGGCAATAACAATTGCATTATCTCCGCTAAGCAATACATTAATTAATACAATTTCGATAAATATAATAAGGCTGTCCAAGATACATACCCCCTCTAATCAGCTGTATGAACAAGCTGTGAGGAATATGTCCAAAAAAATTTTTGAATCACTCTTCACTGTAAAACGTATTTATTGTAGACCTCAAGATATTCCTTTTTATGGAAGGTGGAAATTACTTATGGAACTGTTCTCTGTCGAGTTTTTCTCCGCCCTGCTGACCATCGTTTTCATCGACCTTATATTGGCCGGAGATAACGCCATTGTTATTGGGCTGGCAGCACGAAACCTACCTAAGGAGCAACAAAAGAAAGCCGTTTTATGGGGAACAGTTGGAGCTATTGGCATACGAATCATCGCCACTTTGCTTGTTGTTCAACTTCTAAACGTTCCTTGGCTAAATCTTATTGGAGGCCTTCTCTTAGTATGGATCGCATACAAGCTTCTCGTACAAGAAGATGCACATGATGGCATAAAATCGGGTAATACGCTTTGGCAATCGATACGAACAATCATTATTGCCGATGCGGCAATGGGCATTGACAACGTAATCGCGGTTGCCGGTGCAGCCCATGGAGACACTTTGCTCGTTATTCTCGGGCTTCTCATCAGCGTACCTGTCGTTGTATGGGGCAGTACGATCTTCATCAAGCTAATCAATCGCTACAATTGGATCGTTTATGTAGGTTCAGCAGTTCTTGCATACACCGCTGCGAAGATGATTACTCATGAAAAATCGTTTAAACACTTTTTCGAGAATCAACTCATTTTTTGGTCCTTTGTTATCGTGGTGGTTATCCTTACAATCGTAGCTGGTTTATTGACCAATAAACGTAAAAAACAAAAAGCAGAACAATTAGATAGTGAATCCCACTAAGGAAGAGTATTGAAAAAGGCTTAGTAAAATAATAGTGATAAAAAAAGAAGCTTTGCAGGAGACATACGCCCTGCAAAGCTTCTTCATTCATAACTTGGTTTCCGCTAAAATTAGAACCAGCTATCTTCTCCTGCTGTTAGGGCAGCGGTTTGAAGCTGTGGTGACAACAGAATTTCCTCAGTTCCTTCAACAGCGGCAGTGAGCAATTGATTATAATTAGGAATTAAAGCCTCAATCTTCTCGACGATCCGAAGATTCGGATTCGTGCTTGGCGATTTAGGCAAAAATAATGTGCAGCAATCCTCAAAAGGCAAAATCGATGTTTCGAACGTTCCGATTCTCTCCGCCATCCGAATAATTTCATGCTTGTCCATCATAATTAACGGCTTAAGCTGCGGCAGCTCCGTTGCTCGTCCGATTACATTCATGCTCGGCAGCGTCTGGCTCGCCACTTGGCCTAAGCTCTCGCCAGTAACAATCCCATTTGCCCCATTACGCTCCGCCAGCTGCTCTGTTATCCGAAGCATTGCTCTTCTCATTAACGTAATGATGAGGTTGTCGCTTTTCGCTTGTACTATTGTCGTTTGAATTTCGGTAAACGGCACAAGATGGAGCTTAATCGGCTCACCGCTGAAATAGGATAAACGCTTAGCGAGCTCGATCACCTTATCTTTAGCTTGCTCACTTGTGAATGGGTAACTGTGAAAATGTACAGCCTCCACTTCAAGGCCTTTGCGTAAAGCGAGCCAGCCCGCTACAGGACTGTCAATGCCTCCAGACAGCAGCAGCATAGCTTTGCCATTCGATGCAAACGGAAACCCGCCAGCGCCCGGTATGACATCGTAGAATACGTAAGTCGCTTCCGCTTGAATATCTACCCGCAGCTCAATATCTGGCTTGCTGACGTTTACCTTAAGACCCTGCATCGCACGCAGTACATGCCCGCCCACCAAGTGATTCATTTCCTGCGAAGTATGAGGAAACTCTTTCCAAGCACGTTTCGCGCTCACTTTGAACGTTTTCGGCTGCTCTGGCAAAGACTGCATAAGAGCAAGCGCCGCTGCTCTTATTTTCTCAAGATCAGCCTCTGTGCTGACAACCGGACTTAAAGAAACAATGCCGAACAAATCCTTCAAGCGATCCGCAATAGGCTCATAAGCGTGTCCATTCAGCTTGACGTAAAGTCGACCAAACGATTTGAAATAAGTAATATTATCGTAAGAAATTAATGCTTGCTTTACCTGATCAAGCATTCGCTTCTCGAATTTATTCCGATTTCTTCCTTTTACCATTAAATCTCCGTAACGGAGCACGATCTGATCATAAAACAAAGTTAAGTCAATCTCCTCTCAAGCGGCTTAAGTTGTGCGACAACATGACGCAGTTCAGCTCCTAAGGCTGTAATATCTCGCTCTTCATGCTCATCCCCAAAACTAATTCGAACGCCACCGCTCGCTTGCTCATGACTTGCACCAATGGCAAGAAGCACGCGGCTCGGCTTGTCATCCTTTGAAGAACAGGCCGATTTCGTTGAAGCCATTATACCACGTTGCTCTAACATATGAATGACAACCTCAGGCTTCATTCCCGGATATGAGAAATGAATAATATGGGAAGCTGCCGGTTCCGCTCCATTCAGCTTCAGCTCTGGAATTTGCTCGATAAGCGTAATTAGCTGCTGTTTGAGCACCTTCATTCGCCCTTGTCTTTGCTCCATCGAAGCAAGCGACATGCGCAGCGCCTTCGCTGACGCAACAATAGCCGGCACGTTTTGCGTTCCAGCACGATGTCCATACTCTTGCGAGCCTCCAGTAAACAAAGGGTACAGCGTAATGCCATCACGAACGTACAAATAACCTACACCTTTAGGCCCTCGCAGCTTATGCGCTGAACCGCTAAGCAAATCGATGCCCCAATTCTCCAAATGAATCGGCAGCTTCCCGATGCTCTGCACGGCATCCACATGAAATATGACCTTTGGATAACGTTTGAGCAAATTTGCAATGCTCTCGATTGGCTGAATCGAACCGATCTCGTTGTTGATATGCATCACACTTACGAGAATCGTCTCATCTGTAATGGCCGCTTCCAATTGCTCTATCTCTACATGCCCCGACTTGCTTACTGGCAAATAAGTGACCCTGAAGCCTTCTTGCTCGAGCTGCGCAAAAGATTCGTAAACGGAAGCATGTTCAATTTGCGTCGTTATCAGATGTTTGCCCCGTCCAGCGTACTGGCGAGCCACACCCTTTATCGCAATATTGTTAGACTCCGTGCCGCCCGAAGTAAATACCCATTTCCCCTTTGAGGTTTGCATCTGCTCGGATAGAACGGCACGCGAGCGCTCAATCAATTTATCTGCATCGGTGCCCGCACGATGGAGTGATGAAGGGTTCGCATACTGCGACTTCATCACTTCCATCATCGTTTGTACGACTTCTTCATACGGCGGGGATGAGGCACAATGATCAAAATATAACATAGTTGTATAATCTCCTTTTCAAAAAGAAAAAGATCATCGATCGCTCACGCCTGTACGACGGTTCGCTAAATCGTGATCTTATTGCTGTCGTTCTACTTGGCTTGAAGCACCTTGGCAACATAGCGCTGTGTTTCTTCCGGCAACGCTTCAAGATTTTCTATTAGCTGCTCGTTCGTTCGTATTCCTGCACGATCCACTCGGCCCGGCCCTGCATTGTAAGCAGCCAGAGCAACCTGCTCGTTACCATTATACTTGTTCAACAGCATCGATAAATATTTTGTTCCGCCATCAATATTTTGGGCGGGATCAAATGAATTGCTAACGCCAAGTCCTCTCGCCGTTCCGTCCATTAGCTGCATGAGTCCCTTAGCACCTGAACCCGACTGCGCATCCGCTTTAAAGCCGGATTCGGTTTGGATTACCGCTTGAATTAAAGAAGAATCTACACCATATTTGGCTGACGCCTGTTGAATAAGCTCGTCATAAGCAGATGGAGCTCTATCAGACACGCTTTCGCTGCTAAATGACATATTAGTCAAGCCGCTAAGTGAACTCAGCTGTGAGAGCGCATCTGCTGGCATGACTTGCGCCAAAGCATTATTTTCAGAAGAAGTATCGGACATATATTGGGATAAAAGAGTATCAAATAAGGATGCCGAGCCATCGCCTGTAGTCGCTTGCAGCGGATTAGAGGCTGCTTGTAGGTCTATGCTTGGTGAAAGCTGAAGCTGCAATAATGTTTTTATAATCCGAGGGTCAATACTCATCATGTCCTCCTAGCTGTATCATTATGTATATTTGTCGTGTGTACATTAAGTATATCGGTTTTAATTGTACATGTTTTTAGAGCAAACAGCCAGTTTCCCCTCAAGGATCCTTTCCATTTTATTATAAAGGTATTTGCAGGTTTAAAGCACGAATATAAAAAATTGCTATATGCAGCATTTAAAAAAGACCGCTCCAATAAATTGGAACGATCTTTTGCTTAATTCTAATATTTAAAATAGTGCTTATTTAAATACTTTCACGCGTTCATCGATCGGTTGGAACGTTTTTTCGCCTGGTGCTGCTGTTGGTTTGCCAAACGGCATTTGTGCAATCAGCTGCCAAGAATCAGGTAAAGACCATGTTGTTTTTACTTCTTCATCAATGAGCGGATTGTAGTGCTGAAGTGAAGCGCCGAAACCTTCATTTTCAAGTGCTGTCCACACTACGAATTGATGCATGCCGGAAGTATGCTGCGACCAGATCGGAAAGTTGTGAGCATAAGCCGGGAAGTTTGCCATCAAGCCATCAACGACTTGTTTATCTTCGAAAAACAATACAGTACCGTATCCGCTTTTGAATGCTCCCATTTTTTGCTCTGTAGGCTCGAATTGATCTGCTTGAACCATATTGCGAAGCGTATTTGTCGTAATATCCCACAATTTATTATGATTTTCTCCCAGCAATACGACTACTCGTGTACTCTGCGAATTAAAAGATGATGGCGTATGCTTGACCGCTTCTTGTACCAATTCTACAATTTTGTCATCGGAGATAACGGCCTCCTTGCTAATACCGTAAATCGAGCGTCTTTTACTTACTGCGTCCAAAAAAGCCTGTGATGTCATTGGTTCTCCTGCCTCTCAGATGTTGTGTGTCTTCTTCGATTGAACTTAAGCATAAACCTAAGAAGCCAACTACAACTTCAATTAATTTAATTACTTTTAGAAAGTAACTTTATTATATTCAAACTCAATTGTCAAGATCAACAGATTCATTATTCCCCTTGTGTTCATAATTATGATTCTGTAGCCGCCTCTTCACCTTTGTCCTGAATTTCTCCATCCCTTATACGCCATTTGCCATTTATCCATGTAATAAAAAACGAGATGGCTCCCAGAATTAACAATACGCCCACTTTATAAAGTGCCTCTTGCCCGCTTAAATCCATAAATATCGCTTTGATTGCAACAATAACAAGCACCACGGAACCGAACCACCGGAACAGCATCTCGCGATAATAAGCTCCCCACAAAATAAGCAGAAGCGAATAGCAGCCCCATGAGACTGACAACGCCAAACCCAAATAATTAGAAGCGGATTCATGCATATATTCCGTAAATATATTTTCAATTTGCCTGGTCAATAATCCACCAACGATGAAATGGGATAACAGTGCATAAACGCGGCTAAGCATCCGGTTTGCTTGATCAGAGAAATGGGGAATAACAAGCTGCCTTGAAAAAAAGAAGCCGAGTGCAGCAAGCACCATCCAAGCAACAGCTCCCCAATTCAAAAATGGGATATACATCCCGAACCACTCGCCGCGCGGAGTGTCCCAAGTTACCGCATACCAATAACATCCGACAACAAACCAGATGGCTAGCGAGCTAATGCTGAGCAGCAGCCAACGCTTCATATGACCGATTGCTCCTGCAATCGCCGCAATGAAGCCCCATAGCAGCACCGTAACTAAAGGCTTTGACTCATAACCTCCTCCAATACTGCTAACCGACACGAGAATCAACAGAAAGCCGCCAAGGAAGAAGACTGCAGAAGAAGGCGTAATCTTGTTTGTTAATAAATAAATAACGAAACCACCGATTAAATAAACGATTCCGATAAAAGCGAGTATGTATCCATAAGCTATTTCACCATTTAAAATGAAAAGCGCCCAAAATCCGAACAAGATGCCGTTCATCGCGTTCACGTACAAGTCCATACCGTCAAAGGATAACTTATTGCTCCATGAAGAGACCATAAGTCCAATTGTATAGAATAGGAAGGCAGCGAGTGCGTATCGAAACGGCATGCTCCAAAAGCCTTCTGTCGATGGATTATAGTGAATAAAATAAACGATATATAACAGCCATGATCCGATGAAACTTACGATACGAAGCTCATGCCAATTCCGTGAGATGCTAAGAAAAAGGAAAGCAACATTCAATACAAGCAGATAAAGAAACAAAGCAAATACTTGATCTGTTTCCGGTCGCATAAGCAGCGGACATAATAGACCGCCCAGCATTGCTATATTCATTAGCAGCCTTGACATGAACTTGTAAGCGTACACTGAAATTCCAATGGTTACTGAACTCATTCCAAGTAAAATGGTCATCGGGTCCCACACCCGATAAAAAATGCCCGCAAAAGAAAAAGTGGCATATAAAATACAAACTCCCAAACCAATCAAGATTTCACAAATCGGATTGCGCGGCATCCGGCTTGCAAGCTTCAAGCCTACAGCGCCCACACCTACTCCACTTAACAAACCAAAACCAATTTTTATCGACTCGGTAATCCAGCCTTGGTCCATTGAATATTTGAACAACGTAATAAAAGCAGCCATGACGAACAATACCCCAAGCAGCGAAGTCCAGTGTCTATTTACCATTTCCTTCATCTCTTTCACCTCCGCACCTACTCTCTACTTATAAATAACCAAGTCAATGTGTTATTGCGCTGAGTTGCTTGGTTTAACTTGTATCAAACGATCGACCAACCTAACAGCCGCATATAGCAAGCAGAATATAGCAAAAGCAATAATTTCCAGCTGAATCAAATACCAAGGCCAAGGACCAAGCATATCAAGCAAGGAGGCTGTTCCGGGTTTTCTCGCCAAAAACATAAAGTTTGTGTTCCCCGTTACCATGTTCGTGATCGCTGCCGGGATAGCCAATACATGCAGCCAAATTTGAGCCCTCACTACAGAACCAAAAGTAGGTCGATAGCGCTCCACAACGACAATAAACAAGGCTGCGCTTATGATTGCGATATGTGCTATAAAAAAATGAAAATAACGAAAATGTGGAAATGCTTCATCTAAATTTGGCGTTAGCAGCGCTTGCAACGCTCCCATACTCCCAAGAAAAAATAAAGCATCATACAGATTTTTCGGATTCCGAAGCAGCACGACCGCACTAACCAAAAGCATTAAGCTGCAAAGCTGGAATGGCAGCGAGCCTACACCCCAGTTATCATTTAGGATGTAAGAAAGCTGAAGCGAGAGCTCACAGCATAACAACAAAATGGCCAGCCCAATCCGTACACTTTTGTTAATTCTCGGCTCACCCATACGCTTCCGGAAAACAATCATACAAACCGTTACGATAACAAGTACCGCCAAACCCCCAAAATGCGCAGCCGAGAACATTTCGAAATCCATCGCTATAGCCCTCCAATCTGTTTTTGTAAGCGATCTTCTAATGTCTATTTTGTGAAAAATGACATAAAAAAAATAGTACCAACTTTACATGGTACTATCCTCGTCTTTATTCTTATGAAATAAGCCCATCTCTTTGGCCTTATTTGCCGCTTCGCGTGATCCGCTTAGATTCAGCTTTTTCAATATATGATTGACATGGTTTTTGACTGTGCGAATCGATACAACCAGCTTGTCGGCAATTTGCGGCTGCGTATATCCCTGATCAATTAAATCGAGCAGCTGCAGCTCCGATGGCGTAATAAGATCGCCTAGCTTCTTCGCCTCGAACTCGCGTTCCATCTGCTTCAGTCGGCGGAATTCCTCACGCATCCGCTCTGCTACAGCTGCATTAATTGGCGATTGACTGCGATAAGCCGATCGTACAGCATCCGGCAAGCTTTCAAAATCAGATTTGATTTGATAATCGATGGCTCCAGCTTGGAAAGATCGAAAGATGAGCTCCTTCTCCTCCATTGACGTAAGCATGATGACCCTAGCTCCGGTTGCTATAGCTGCCTCCTCGGCGAGTAGAACACCCTCCGGCCTTCCTTCAAGCATGATGTCCATCAATACCACATCAGCAGGCACGGATTGCTGTTTCCCTTCAAGCAGCGCTTGTCTAACATCTTCAGCCCTACTGGCAGTCCATACCACTTCAATATCCGGCTCCTTGTTTAAATAGGCGATAAGACCGCGAAGCCAATCACGGTCATCCTCTACGATCCACACCTGGATATTATCCATTTGCTTCTCTCCCCTTCGAAAGATTTACATCTATTTTCGTGGCGTGAACATTTCGTTTCGGAAAAGTCATGTAGACCGAAGTTCCAACACCTGGCACGCTTCGTAAACCTAACATTCCTTTATGCTTGCGCATAACATGGTATGCATAAGGCAGTCCGAGCCCAAAATTTGTGTCGCTGCCGCTTTTTGTCGTATAGAATGGCTCTAATACCTTCGTTATCTCACTTTTATTCATGCCCGGACCCGTATCTCTTATCTCAATAACAAGCTCTCTTTTGGTCTCGCTTAACAGGATAGACAGTACTCCTTTGCCTTGCATAGCCTCCAAAGCGTTAGCTATAATATTGCCTAATGCCTCGCCTACTTGCGCTGGATCGATGCGACAATTCCAGCCCTCGTTTAACATGCTTTGCAGCTTGATATTGCCCAGACTTTGGGCATACCCTTCCATCGTCTTCTCGATAAGCGCTGCGATATCAGTCCCTTCAACACGCAGCACCAAATCCTCTGTTCGGCGATGAACCCGCTGGAGCATTTCCTGCATATGGCGAGACGCGTTCAGCACCGTTTCAACATCCGCTAGCAGCTCTTGCTGATCCGTTTCGATAGCATAAGCCTTCATTTTCTCCGAAAAAAGCCGCATTTTTCCCGCATCGTTTTTGATCGCATGATTAAGAATTGCCGTTCCCGAGGTGACTGCTCTGAGCGTGGAGTCGTACCTGCGGCGATCGATCTTAACCCGTACGCCCATAAAGCCATATGTGAACAACGCAATAACAAATACAGTAACGGCTAAACCAACGATCCAGGTATTATAGACCCACATCCGCAGCATTCCGAAACTTGGAAATACGTAATTCATTATCATACAGAACATGATCGGCGGAAGCACCGTAGAACAGATAATCCAATGCGTGCGAGAAAAAGACGCGTGCAGCTGCCGCTTAAGCAGCACCTGTATCGCCCCATACATAATATAGGGTACCGCCCACCATACGACGATTTTGAACGAGATGGGGTATACCGTTGTATAGAAAGGTGTAAACACAATACATAAAACAATCGGAATTAACAGTAAGAAGGGCAAAAGCTGCTGCAGACGTTTTGGAAGCCGAACCGGTTTGTAGGCAATAGCAAACAGCGCAAAGGAATAGGGCAAGCCGTAGTATGAGGTCAACGAGGAGAACGCTTGCAGGCGGTAAAGCAGCTGCTGCGCTACTTGATTCATTCCTGCTTCCGCTGCAGCTGGCAGCCATTGCATGTCAAGTACGGCAGCAAGCGCACCAGCTCCTCCGCTAAACGCTACAGCGCCTAACCAATGATTAACGGATGCTCGCCGATCGGAGAGCCATATAATGGCTGCAATAGCCCACAAAGCAATAAGAACGAATAGCATAACGCAGCTCCTTCACAACAGCTTTACTCTTTTATTTCAATCGTTATCGGAGACCATTCTCCAATAACAGTCTGGCCATGTACCGATACGCTGCCCTCCGGCGTCAAATCCTTTTCAGTCATAATACCTAAAGCAACGATAAATTGATTGAACTTAACCGGAACGTTTCTCTCTCTCCGCACCTCTTGGCCATTCACATAAAACACAACTTCATCATTTGTGCGGTTATACGTAATTTTGTACGTATTAAACTCCCGTGCTTCAAAATTCGTATCTTCCTTAAATACACAGAAATATCTCGTATTATCCGTCTCAGGCACCTTTACTCCCGGAAAAGGAAGTACGGCATATACACTCGCATATTTGTCATTTCCCGCAAAGAAATCGAGCGCTCCGCCCGTTGTGAAATCAAGCAGATTCAAAGAAACAAAACCATCATAAAGATCATCTTGTGCTGTATTTTGCGTGCGTGCGCGAATTTGAAGCTCGAAGCTGATCTCACCTGACTCAGGCACAAGGACAGGTTCAGCAGAATAATACATATGTTTTGCATTATCAAGAATTTGAATTTGATCGTTCGAGCGGCTAAGTGGCGCTCTTACATATAATAAACCGTTACGTACAATGACAACGGCATTCGGCTCACGGTACTGCCAAAAGGTTCCGTCTTGCAAAGGAAAACCACCGATTTTCCAAACTTCTCCTTCATTTAGAATCGTGTGAAAATCTCCTAAAGTCCATTGCTTCTCCATTTCCATGACCTCTTTCTAAGTTGTATGCTTTAAATAAGCCCTTGAATGATTAAAGTAACGATTAAAATCGCTCCGCATCGCATCGTTGCCTTCAGTGAAGCTGCCATAAGCGGTACATAGGCAGTTGAAGCATTGCTCGAGGATAACCTGCCATAAACCAAATAAAGCGGAATTGCCGTCGGCAAAGCAAGCAGCGCGTAAACGGGCAAAGCATCCGCCGCTACGCAAATGACAAGTGTGATATAGGCGAGAAAAAGCAGAACTCGTGAAAATAAAAGCGCTCTTTTTTCTCCCCAAACCACGACTAATGTTCTCTTCCCTGCTTGTCGGTCCGCCTGCCAGTGCAAGAAATGATGGTTGAACAAAATAAGGGTAGTCAAAAGTCCTATCGGCAGCGATAGCAATAATGCGCGATAATCTAACTGTGACGTTTGTACGAAATACGCACCCACGACAGGCAGTATGCCAAAGGAGATCAAAATCGCCACTTCACTGTAGCCTTTGCCGCGATATCCGAATTGAATCGGTGGAGCTACATAGAAATAAGCGATCAACGCCCCAAGCCCGCCAAATACGAGCACCGGCCAGCCGCTGGTTAAACTAAGTATAACGCCGCAAATCGCCGCAATGCCAAATAATGTCCATGTTACAGCTGCAAAGGTGCGAATGCTCCAAGTCCCTTTTGTTAAATAGCCAGAATTGGTCGCAATTGCACCTTCCGTCGATTGAGCGGCCGAATCCGTACCATTATAATAATCCCATAAATCATTAATCATATTAGAAAATAAATGAGCCGTTCCTGCCCCAACTAAGGTGATGATGAATAAAAAAGGATCGAAAATGCCATTCCAAACAAAAGCCCCAAGCGCACCTAACGCTACAGGAATAAGCATAACAGGAATAACTCTTAGCCTGGATGCTTTCATAAATTGTTCAAACATAAGATGCCACTGCCCTCTCTGATGTCGATCGTTCAATTGAACCACTTCCATTTGCTTTACGTCAACTCATGGATTTAAAATGGCTCAGTTTCTGAACTTGTTTAAGCTTCTGTTTGAGCAGCTCTGTGCAATAATGATTATGATTTCTCTGGTCAAAAGCACTCGCCAACTGCTCGGTATCCCTTACAATCATCTCGTACGTAATATCACTGCTAACATTTAGTTTTCTCCGACGTTTATTCGCCTGCCACATCTGAAGAAATGCTCTCGCTGAGATCATATACAAGAAACGATCCCATCCTACTTTTGTATCCAGTGCATATTGGACTGTTTGCTCAAACCATTTGGCGGCTTTATGAATATCCTTTGCTGTGTAATAAGCAAGGAAGCTGCCGTATTCACTTAAGTAACCGGGGCCCTTTAACAACCTTGCACCCTTCTTTGCCATTTTAACAGCCTCTTCCGCTTGTTCCGTCTCAAGCAGCGGGAGAAGCAAATGGCTGTATGTATTTTGGGGAATAGATTTGCAAGTCATGAGGCCGTCCATAATAGGCTTCATCAATTGCAATCCGCGCCGGTATCTCCCAGCTGTAAAATGATAGTAGCCAAAGCCATTTTGCTCGCAGGCGCTGCAATCTGACATACCGTCCCTTGGTGTTTTGCGCCATAGCTCATAATTGGCTTGAGCTGCTGCTTGATCACCTCGAGAAAGCGCGTACCGATGAAGACATTGATAATAAGGGCGCAGGCTGTGACCGTATTGTAAGCATTTCACCTTAAAATCATTAAAAATGGAAGTGATTTGAGCTTCTCCAAATTGCGGAAACCGCCAAATTTGATTAATAAACCATTTATAATGCCAAATGATAGAGAAGCTTGAATAGGCAGCAGGGTCTTTTTCAAACTGAGCTAAGCACCAGGCAAACGTAACAAGAAACCTTTCTTGGTACCCCGAGTCAAGTGCCGCCTCAGAATAAGACATTCGGGCGTAATAAGAATCTTCCTTCGTCATATACAAATCAGCTATTCGGATCGCTTCTTCAAGAACCGCTAGCTTCTGTTTCCCCTGCGGCAAACCCCAAGCCTCGGATTGCAATAGATCATATCTCTGCATCATAACTTCCGATCACCAGCCTGACTGAGCCCGATTTCAAGCACCTGCATAAACGAATGGTTCATTAATTTGAGCTCTTCGGGGCCGAGTGGATACTGGCCAAGCAGCAAGGCCTGCGTATAAACGGTCTCTATGCATAGTTTCTGCATATCCGCATTCTGACAAGTCATTGCCCTCTGTATAAGCAGGTTATTAAAGTTATAGCAAATAGTCGCAAAAGGAACTTCATACAGCTCATGGATGACAATATCTACAATGTCTGCGAACAAATCATTTGCTGCATCCTTCGTTTGCTCTGCCATTCGCAGAAAGTTCACTTCATTATTCGTATTATAAAGTGCCGCTAAATCGACTGGTTCAAAACGTTTCACTACACTCCTGCATTGAAACGGGGCTAGCAGTTGATCTGAGAGTTCCAGAAAAGACTGAACGCTTTTATGCTCAGCGGATGTGATCGATTGGAAAAAGTTCGAGAAATTAATCGGATCCAGAACTAACGCCTCGATATTCTCATCCAGCTCGGACAGCTTGCGAACAAGTTCAAAATCATGGACATAACCGCCATTGATAACCATTACATTTTGCGCTTTGGCAACGCGTGCCACTTGACGGAATTCATCAAGCGTAGAAGATACAACGATACGCATGTCCTGTGCCAATATATCACCCATCTTCATCATCCCAAATGAAGTCTCAAAGGACAAGAAACGGATAAACAAGCGATAGAGCTCATCATCTTCGGCAGCCATTGCTTTAATGGAAGCAGAGTGAATAATAATAATTTTCCCGAATAACTCAGGGTTTGATTCTGAAAGATGAATCATATGTTGTTTAATATTTAAACCGATTTCATCCTTTACCGTATGAAAAAGCTCATTTTCCATAAACGACTCGCGAGACGCTGTTGGTCGAAGACCGTTCGTATTCATGATGCACGTAACAAAAAAAGCCCAATCTGGAAGCATGTTATGGACTTGGTCTGACAGCAGCATTCGCTTCGCATACACCTTATGTTTTTTCTCTGCTTGCAGGCTAACAGCATGAGGAAGAATATAGGCGACCCCCTCAAGCTCACCAATAACCGACTTTAACGGTATCGCATCCAGGAAGGTTTGATACATGTGATTTTCTCCATATGTCAAAGCATCTTTTGTATTCATGGACCACGGAGGAGTATCCTCGTTAATAATCACATCTGTTTTTCCTTCGGATAAATGGATCGGAACGGGCAGGAACTGGCCGTAGTGACTCATTAATTCCATAACACGATCCCATTCGTAATAGTCCTCATAACCTTCCTTGCATGTTAAAAATACGGTTGTTCCGATTGGGGCATCCTTCTCAAGCTTCCGAATCGTGTACGTGCCATCTGGCCGCCCACGCCATTCTAGAGTATCTCCTTCCAGTGCGGAACGTGTAATGACAACGATCTCGCCGCTCACAACGAAGCAGGAGAGCAAGCCTACGCCAAATTGTCCAATATAGTCATCCGATGAATCCAAATCCTCTCGCTTAGAGGTGCTGCCGATTTGGGCCAAAAAAAGCTGTATTTCGGATTGGGACAAGCCTATCCCATTATCGTGAACGGCAATCGTTCGAGAACCGTAAATTTCAACCGTTACGCGTGCATCAAAGCGGTGTCCCAGCCGTTTGCGAGCTGTAATCGCATCGACGCCATTTTGCAGCAATTCCCTCATGAACACGCCTGGGCTTGAATACAAATGCTTCGAGAGAAGCTCTATCATCCCTTGTAAATTAACTTGAAAATTCATATCGCTCATATTGTCTCCCATAGTGGATCTGTCATGTATTCGTCTATTCCATTCATTGATTCGGCATGATATACGCTTATCCTTCTTTATCTACACAAAGAAGCAGGCAGCCTCCTAATGATACGGATGCTGCCTGCTCTCACTTCACTGTTTATTCCCCCTTACACTTTGAAAACAGAAGCTTTCTCCTTCAAATCTTGGGAGGAAAGAGATAATTTCTCCGCAAGCGTGCGCAAATCATCGGAAATATCATTTTGCTTAACAGAAAGCTCGCTCATATGCTCCATTTTGCCATTCACATCCGATGATGTAGTCAGCAGCTTGTCTACCGCGGATACGATGTGTGTCATGCCGGTTGTAATTTCACTAATGGCAGTGGAGATTTCGCTCACTTGGTCTGACAGCATGCTGCTCTGCGATTCTAGCGCTTGGAACGTGCTGCTTGCCGTTTCCGAGGCTTGACGCGTCGTGTTAATGACACTAGCGAAGCTTCCTATCGTACGGCTGCTTGCTGCTACGTCGGTTTGGATAAGTGTCAGTTCCTTCGTAATCTGCTTCGAGATCATATTAGTCTGACTGGATAATTTCCGAATTTCATCCGCAACGACCGCGAAACCTCTGCCATGCTCACCCGCTCTTGCCGACTCAATGGATGCATTCAGTGACAATAAATTTGTCTGTGTATTTAAATCCTGGATACCATTCAAAAACTTAGAGACATTGTTATATCGTTCATTCATCGTTTCAAAAGCTTCAGTCAGCTTTGTAAACTGGTCCACTGTTTCATTTACCATCAGAACAACGCCAGCCATCTGCTGCGTGCCGTTATGAGAGGATTGCTTCATATTTTGCATATCATTGTTTATATACTCACTCGAAGCTGCAATTTGCTCAGAGCTCGCAGAGATTTGTTCCGTAACTGCCGAAATGGATGAAGCATCGTCATATTGTGATAGTAAAATTTTTCTGCCGAGTTCAACCTGTCCGTTCACATCCTCCGATGCTTTTCGGTTGATTCCAATCATTTTATCCATATTATTTGATACATGAAGTACCGATTCGCTCACTTCAAGCGTAGCTTTAATCGTATCTCTCAGCTGATCGCCCATATTGGCCAAGGCCTGGTCGATATCGCCGAATTCGTCGGAGCGAACGAGTTTTTCTTGATTTGTAAAATCATTATTGCCATATAGCTTAATTCTTTTCGTAATGCCTACAAGACCTGTTCTGATCGATTGTGAAATACCAAAAATCATAATGGCAGGCAGTAGAGCGAGCAAAATGACATTAATAAGCACAATAAGGTTGGCACTAGATATGTCTCTATCTAAAAGCTTCTGCGTCGAGTTGGCATCTTCGGTTAAGCGCTCGTTCATCATATCGTTCGAATAGCTCAGAATGACGGTATATACGCTAATTAGATTGCTTATGCGGAGCGATTTCTCATCTGAAGACAATCCTGAGACATCGGTATCCGTCTTGTTCAAGTTTTCTAATGCAAGCTTAAGAACACCGATCTGATTCGCATATAAAGGAACATCTTCCGTTGCCGGCGGATATTTCTTATCCATTTCAATAAGCTGAGTCTCTAGTTCATCAATGTTAGCGGGCAATGATTCCAAATCCTTCATAATAAGCGTCGCATCGCTTTTGCCGTTTTCAATCGCATCAACCATAAGCAGCATCCCTTTTAACAATCGATTAGAGATACTCTGATAATTGCGCTCAGTACGCTGCAATTCTTCTGAATCCGCGACCGAGCTTGCTACCGAATGATTCTGAAAATAAATCAAAACGCCAGAACCTACATTAAAAAGTGTGATGATTGCGGTAACAAGCATTAATTTGCTCGTTATTTTTTTTAAACTCCATTGCTTTAACAGTTTGTTTGCTCTCTCTAGCCTATCCTTTAAAACCATGTTGCTTGCTCTCTCCTCTGTCTCCTGAAAACAAAAAAAGCTATCCAGCCACAGGAGGCGGACAGCTTATTTAGCTCATTATCCTTCCGGCGGTCTGGCAGCCATAGTGCGTACACATTAGGCCCATAACTTTGCGTCCTTGTCTTTCGACAAGTTTGCCTTTTTCAGTTTTGTCTATTTTTGTATTTACAACTTAAACCAGTATAGGACTATTTAGCGAATCTGTCATCCCTTAGAACTATGATCATTCTGTGGCTAGGAATAAGGTTGCATTGCAATAACGCCGCGCTAACGAATGAAAATAGGAAGTTTGAATCGAAATAACCGCTACGAGCAAAATATTTCGCACCGCTTCCCATTGCTTTTCCGTTAAATTCGGCAATCTGCTTGCAAATTGATTCGCTGAAGAGCGAATCACATGTTCAGTCAATAAATCTTGATGCGGGTTTTCCTTCAAATGACCGGAAATATCGAGCAGTTGATCGTTATTGGCGTCGAGCTCCTCAAACATACTGGTATAAGACGCATATAATTCAATAGGCCCAACTAAATCGTCTGATTCATCCTCTGGCTTTTTGAATACAATCTCAAAAAGCTTGCGTATGGATTCAAAATCAAGATTTGACTTTAAATCATCAATAATGAACAATAACGCAGCTTGGTTCAGAGAATATTTTTTTCCAGCCTTCGGACAATCGAAATAAGGTTTAAAATCTCGCTTTACCCAATTTTGCATGGAGGTAATCGACAGATTCGAATATTCGATTAGTTGGCCTAACGCAGCAATTTCATGAAGTGAAAAGCCCTTCAACTCATTGCCTTTGATTAGCTTCTCAATAATTGGAGGCAGCAGCGTAGATAGAAATGCAGGCAATCCTGTGCCTTTCTCCAAATCAAATTGATGCGTTTTGGTCCATGCGGCTTGCAGCACTTGCAACGGCTTCAAATTATGCTTTCCGTCCAAAGCTAGCAGCAAGCAAGCCATCTCTTTTCGAGTAAGCGTAAAGGACTCCATATCGCTTCCTCCTCGCGCATTCGTCTTACATTCCTATATTACAAGTTCATATGAACTCATCATATGCCGGAGAATGACGCTTGTAAAGGCTCGAAAATCAATGAGAATAAGCCTTTCCATCTCGTTAAATCGCTTTTAAAGCGCATATAAGGCTGTTACCGTTGCAAATGGCGTTTGTCATATCATGTAATCATTCGTTATAGTAGATCATAAGAAAAAAAAATATAAACATAAAAGGGTAGTGAAAAACGAAAATGGGTATAGGATTCAATTTATTCATGATTGCTCTTCTTATTTTATTAACTGCTTTTTTCGTCGCAACGGAGTTCGCCATCATCAGACTTCGCTCCAGTCGGATCGATCAGTTAGTGCTTGAGGGCCGGAAGAACGCACTTGCCGTTCAACGGGTTACGAGTAATCTGGATGCCTACTTGTCAGCCTGTCAATTAGGTATTACTATTACAGCGCTCGGGCTGGGCTGGCTGGGAGAACCGACAGTTGAAAAAATGCTTTTACCCTTGTTTGAACGTTTTGCTATTAACGATGACATCAGTCATATTCTATCCTTTTTAATCGCATTTATTTCAGTAACATTCCTGCATGTAGTTGTCGGTGAGCTCGCACCAAAAACGTGGGCGATCCAAAAAGCTGAATTTATTAGCTTCTTAACAGCAAAACCGATTATTTTATTCCACAAAATCTTATATCCTTTCATTTGGTTGCTTAATGGCTCGGCTAACGCACTCGTTCGCTTGTTCGGTTTAAAGCCTGCTACAGAGCATGAAGAAGCGCATTCGGAAGAAGAAATTCAAATTATTCTTAACGAGAGCTACCAAAGCGGAAAGATTAACAATACAGAATACGGTTATGTAAGCCGCATATTCGCATTTGACGAATTGCTGGCCAAAGAAATCATGGTGCCCCGCACCGATATGATTTGCTTATACACAAACAAATCATTAGCAGAGAACATGGAAATTATTCGTAAGGAACAATATACACGTTTCCCTGTCGCACTTGAGAGCAAGGATAACATTGTCGGCATGATAAATACGAAGCAGCTTTTCCTAGAGTATGAATCAGATCGTGATTTGGATTTCAAAAAGCTTGTTCATCCTGTACTGAGTGTATCCGAGGTTACGCCAGTCAAAATGCTATTAAAGCGGATGCAATTAGAACGTGTTCACATCGCCATTCTCGTCGATGAATATGGCGGTACTTCCGGTCTAATTACGATTGAAGATATTTTGGAAGAAATCGTCGGTGAAATACGAGATGAATTTGATGCTGACGAACGTAAGGAAATCGAACAACTGGCGGACAATTGCTACCTTCTCGACGGTAAAGTATCGCTAAGTGAGCTGAGTGATCTAACCGGCATGAACTTCGAGGAAGAGGATGTTGATACGGTCGGCGGCTGGTTGTACAGTCAAGTGACTGATCCAAAGCCAGGCAAAGAGCATTTTTACGAAAAGTATAAATTTATCATCCGTGAGACAAGCAAAAACCGAATTCGCAAGGTCGAGATGCTGATTCAGCATAATGAAGTGGCCGTTGAAGGCGAAACTGCATAACCATCGTTTAACAAGAAAGAAGCAGCCATTGCTCATTGCATAGGCTGCTTCTTTCTTATGATGTCTCTATAGCAGGCTGAATATATGAACTATACGATCATACATCCACTCATCCGTATGAGCTATCGCTTCTTCCACCGTGCAAGGCCCCGGCACGAGCGAGAAGCATGCATGCAAACCGAGCTCCAACGTGTAGGATGCACTTGCGTCAATCGACCCGCAAACGGCTATAACAGGGATATGCTTCAGCCCAACTGCCTCGCATACAGCCTTGATCACCTTGCCGGAACCGGTTTGACGATCTAATCTTCCCTCGCCCGTCAAAATCCAATCAGCGCCCTGTATATGCTCATCAAATCCGATCCTGTCCATCACAAGTCTTGCTCCAGCGTGCATATTGGCTTCAAAAAAAGCTAAAAGTGCGGCACCTGTTCCTCCAGCTGCTCCGCTGCCGGGCAGGTTCGCCACATCCACCCCCGTATGCTTGTATATAGCTGCAGCAAAATGAAATAACGCATGATCAAGCTGAGCTGCTGCTTCAGGTGATGCTCCCTTCTGCGGACCGTAAACAACAGATGCTCCATGCTCCCCGCATAATGGGTTTCGCACATCTCCTGCGATGATGAAATTGCTCTCCCGAATACTCGAATGGAAGCCAGCAGCATCAATCGATGCAAGCTTCGACAAATGAACGCCACCCTGCGGCAATTCGGCTCCACTTTCATCTAATAACTTCATTCCGAGCGCCTGAAGCATGCCCGAGCCGGCATCATTAGTAGCACTGCCTCCTAAGCAAATAACAAAATGACGATAACCAAAGTCGAGCGCATGCCGAATCAATTCACCGGTGCCGAATGTTGAAGCATAAAGAGGATTTTTTTCCTCGCTTTTTAGCAAAACAAGACCCGATGCTTCAGCAAGCTCAATGACCGCGGTTTGACCATCCCCCATTACGCCATATCTTGCATGGATGATCCGATTCATTGGGTCGTGGACAGGTACAACGACAAAGCTCCCGCCAGTAGCTCGCACCAAAATCTCCATCGTACCTTCACCGCCATCCGCCATTGGGAGTTGTACGATTTCAGCATGCGGATGTACTTTACGAATGCCTTCTTCCATTACGCTTGCTATTTGCAAAGCGCTTCTAGATCCTTTAAAGGAATCCGGTGCAATTACAATTTTCACCCTACTCATCCTTTCAGAAAAAAAATAAAAAAACACTTGCAATTATTTCTGTTTATATGCGATAATACATCTTGTGTTTAGCGAATATATCTTGCCGTTGTAGCTCAACTGGTAGAGCAACTGACTTGTAATCAGTAGGTTGGGGGTTCAAGTCCTCTCGACGGCACCATCTTTTCTCGGGACGTAGCTCAGCTTGGTAGAGCACCTGGTTTGGGACCAGGGGGTCGCATGTTCAAATCGTGTCGTCCCGACCATCCTAAACATAAAGACTTGTAATATACATATAAGAAAGAAGCTTGAGCAATCAAGCTTCTTTTCTTTTATATTTGCTCTCCCAAATCTCGCAACAACTCAGCAAGCTCCTCAAACCCAGAATCTAACGCGTAATCCTCTGCGGTAAATCCCGTTTCGTCAACTTTCATCGGATCAGCCCCTGCTTTTAGCAATAATTCCGCTGACTCCATGTCACCATTCCTTGCTGCTGTCATTAGTGGCGTCCATACGGTACTATCTTGTAAATTAGGGTTAGCTCCTTCTTCTAGCAATAGCGCAACCATCTCTATGCTTTCATTATATAACGCAATCGTTAATGCCGTTTCTTCATAACTCTGCTCTACTGAATCCAACTGTGCACCCGCTTCTATTAATGATGAACCGATTGCTGTTTCATTAAGTTGGGCTGCCCACATGAGTGCTGTCCAGCCTTCTTCGTCAGCTGCATTTGGATTTACTCCAGCATCAAGCAGCGATTGAACGAGCTCCAAATCAGCTTCTGAGGCTGCACCAAGCAATTTATCACCAGGCGGTGGATCTCCAAGAGAAGTCATAAAGGTATCGATCGATTTCGAGAAGATCACTCCGATTGAAATAGAGCCTCCTACTACAAGAAAAACAACTAAAGCGATGACTAGTCCTATCCGCGACGACGTCGACTTAAAGACGATACTCGATGAGATGCCTGCAAACTGCTGAATGGCATGAATACGTTTCGGTAATGGCGGGTGGGTCGAAAGCTTCTCCGCTAGCCATACAAAAAGACCTCTCTCATAACTGCTCTGCAGTAAATATTCCTCACGGTCTACACGTTTATAGAGTGTTTTACCGATCGCTAATATCGTTAAACCATTCATAGCGGCTTCGGCATCATTGGTGTAATAAGCAGCCATACGGTCGCATGTATATTCGCAAGCTCGTGAGTAAGCCTCGCCAAGAAATGGAAGCCATAATGCCGGTATTATTAGCAGCTGCTTCGACAAGTGATTTCGTTTGATGTGGGCAAGCTCATGAGTAATCACATAGGTAAGTTCCTTCTCTCCACCCATCTGAATCATTTCGAACAGGTCGGAATAAAGCACCACCATATTTCGGCCAAAAAAGCGCGAAGCAAACGCATTTAATATACCGCTCGACTCCATGACATATAGATCCGGTACAACAGTAAAGCCCATCCGCTCGCACTGCTCTTGTGCTATTGCAAACACTTCTGGAAATTGTCTCGGTGTTATTCGGACGCCATTCGTTCGAATGCTTGCCATCATAACCGCTTGAGCAAACAAGGGCAGAAGTATAAGAATCGGTATGATGAACATAAAAATAATAGAAAAAAACAGTCCCAAATAAACTAAAACACTAAAAATGAGCGCAAGTACAAAGTAACGATTCTCTTTCTTATGTACAAGTGACGTTTCCAAATCAATCGAATTCAATGAATGGCATCCCCTTCAAAAATAATACCCACATTATACACGAATTCCCAAAGTTATTATATAACCTCCTCCAGACATAAATAAAGACTCTTCAGCAACTTAGCCAAAGAGTCTTTCATTTGATTTATCCATAACTAATATTAGTTTATCATTAAAACTAATGATCCGATTCATCCCATTTTTTCGAATAGGCTTTCTTCGTGACCCATAGTGTCAACCATGTGAGCAATACAACGATAATACCCGAAAAAATCCAAACACCTGCAGGAACGTTCATCTATATATACCCCCTCTTCGTCTACTCCCTCTATTTTACAAGATCCAATTTGATTATTTTCAACAGATCCGTTAACAAATTCGTAACTTTTCTTATCATAAATCATCATGGAAGGAGTAGCAAATGACGGTTCATATGGGATGAATTAACCTTTGTGGTGAACGATAATATCGATCGGATAACGACCGGCATTGCGTCCGTAAAGCGTCAACCCGCCCTGCTCAACTTCTAACTGAAGCTTAAAGCTGCGGTTTTTGTTCAGCTTTGCCGTAAGAGAGCTCGGCAGAATGATTTTGCAGAGGTAGCCGTATGATCCTGCATCCTCCAGCTTGTTGGAAACCGCTTGATAGTGCCATGACAGAACGCCGCGGCTATCCGCTGGATCATCTGTCAGTACAATCGTGTCAACCAGCTGTCCGTCAATGAGGACGTTCAGCTTAGCTTCATGGCGATCCGAATCCGTCATAAAATAAGAATTCATGTTGTACTCCGGATCAGAAAGCGCACCATGCATAAAGGAGATGTCCAGCTTTTTCTGAACGCTTTCCTCAAGATCGCGTTTTAGCAGACGCTTGGAGCCCGCTTCAAAAAACAGCTCGATATCATAAATCATCGTTTGCTCCGAAATGGACGGAAGCTGCACATCATACGTAAATTGACCCGCTATACCGCCATTCACTTTATGATCCTGCAACGAATTCCAGCTATGCGGCCATTCGCTACCAACGAAGCTTGCAACCGGCACGCTTATAATTTGGCCGTCGACCTCATATTTTCCATTTGTTTGGCCGCTGCGAACATCGAACGTAACGAAGTTGCGTGTAATCGTTTTGTTATCGGAAGAAAATAGACGTACCGCAAACACCGCAACAGCATCTTGTTGAGGCATCTTTAAGGTAAGTGGCTGCAATGCGCTCACGCCATATCCGTTCCAGTCCACAGCTTCAATTCCTGATTGTACGACGACACGCTCACCTAAATTGTCATAGGACAGCTCCCATGCCAGCTGAAGCGATTGACCATGGTAACGATCCGAGAAGCTAGAACGCAGTAGATCTAAGGTAACAGAAACACCTTTATCCAGTGTTTGACAAGGAGGTGCATCGATGACGATAAAATCAGGTGAATGCAAATCTGCAATCGTCATGCCTGGAACGAACCACTCGTAACCAAAATGTTTGTCGGTGCCGTCCAAGCGGTAATAACCGTTAAATTCATTTACAACATCACGAAACTCTGTAAATACAAAACCGCACATTTTATCATGACGGCGGAACTCATTCATCATATACCTGTAATGCCACGCTAAGTCACTATCTCCTGCTCCGCCTTCGATCCCCCATACATTGCCGCATTCGCTATTCATTAGAGGAGCATCCGATTGCACGTTGCCAGCAGTATAGTTAAATGTAGAGCCTACGAACGTTTTATCAACGACCTCCGTTACATGGTTGCGGAGCTCATTGTAACCATTGATATAGAAATGCCAAGTGTTAATATCCGATTCCACATGATCATAGTTACATGGAGAATTATCTTCTACAATCCGGGTTGGATCAACCTGTTTGGCCCATTGATAGATTGAGCGTACCCACTCCTGCGTTTGCGGCAAATAATTTTGCGGATGTGCAGCGTCTGTTGTGAGGGAAGCGGATTCACTTTCCGTCTTCAAGCCCCATGTCTCATTAAACATGACCCAAGAGAAAATAGACGGGTGATTGTAGTCACGATCTATAATTTCACGCGCTTCACTCTCGTAAGCAAGTCTTGCCTGCTCATCCGGGTCTCCCCAAAAACATGGCATATCCTCCATCACGAGGATTCCAAGTTTGTCAGCCCAGTACAGCTTGCGCGGCTCTTCTGGTTTAATGTGAATCCGAACGAAATTCAATCCTAAACGTTTCAAAAGAAAAATTTCATCAAACATCTCTTGATCGGATGGATAGGTGAAAAATCCGGTTTGATGGAAGGATTGGTCTAATGTTCCATTCAAATAAACAGGCTTGCTATTCAGCGTTATCCAGCGATAGTTTCGATCGCCAACGATTGCAGTTGAAATTTCACGAATACCGAAATAAGTGCTGATGGCATCTGTCTGACCATTGCTGGACAAGGACACTTCGCCTTCATATAAGAAAGGCGATTCTGGGCTCCACAGCTTTGGGTCTGCGACAACAAATGAAGTGCTGATCGTATTGTTTCCTTCTGTCAGCTCGGCTTCGAATTGATGTGATACTTCACCCTCTGCAAATGAGAAGGAAAGCTGCGCATGACCTGCACTGCTTGCCATAACTCTTGTCGTTACTTGAACGGTCCCATCCAATTTCGTATTAAACTTCGAATCCTGAACATAGTTTTGTGGACGAGCCTCGAGCCATACAGGCTGCCAAATGCCCCGAATTTCTCCATAACCTTGCTTACCGCGGCCTTGGAAAGAATGATCAAAGTCTTCAACACGAACCGTAATCGAGTTCGTGCTATTTACTAACCATACATCTGTTACATCGAATTCAAAATTGCCGTAACCGCCTTCATGCGAACCCATTGAGATCCCATTTACCCAAACGTCGGACTTAAAATCGACCGCACCAAAACGAAGGAATACTCTAGCATCAGCTAGAGCTGGTGTCCATTCCACTTCCTTATCGTACCAAGCGATTCCTTTGTCATTGCTTCCGATTCCCGACAAAGGACTTGACCATGAGAAAGGAACTGTTATTTCCGCGTTCAAGGATTGCCCCTTCGACTTCTGCCAATCTGCACTTAGGCCACGGTTCTCGTGATCAAATTCAAATGACCAGGTGCCATTCAAATTCAACCATTCCGAGCGTTGCCAATCTGGCCGAGGAAACTCAGCCCGGGGAATGTTGACCTGTGAAGCATGTACCGTATTTAAAGCCATTATTAATCACTGCCTCTCCATTTGATATTTTGGTTTCGTTCATTAAGATTAATTATAAAGTTAATAATAAACTGAAATGACAACCATTTCGTAACAAGAATACGTCTTCATTAACTCGTTTGTCAACCATTACTTTAAAAACACCTCAATTATCCGTTATATGATTAACTGTTAAGTTACTCTAATGCATGAGGAAACATGAATTAAAACAAAATAAAGAAGCTGGCCTCAGCACAGCTCCCTTTAAGCATGATTCTAAAGTTTTCTTATCTGTCCGATAAACACCTCGGACGTCAGCCATTTCCGAAATACAAGAAATAAAATTACCGAAGGCAAGCTTAACAATGCGCCGAGCTGCAGCATTAATGTGCTGTCCATTTCGCCTGAACTCGCTAACTGTACTAATTTCATGATCGGTGATTGCTTTTCGAGTTGAGAGGTATAGATGAATGATGGTAAATAAGAGTTCCAAAGTGCCACAAATTGAAGCACCCCAAGCGCAAGCAGCGGCTTCCATATTTTCGGAATAAAGAGCGTAAAGAACGTATGCAATTCACCTTTTTCCGACGCCTCGGCTTGAGCCTTCAAATCAGCATGCCTTCCGTTGAAAATACTTTTGAGAACAAATACCGCAGCTAGATTAAAAAATCCTAAAAACATTTGCGGAAAAATCGTATTGACCAACTCTAAGTTCCGTATGAATATATACTCATTAATCATTCCGCTTCCCATCGAAATCACAATAAGAAGAAACAGCTTATATAGGCTGCGTCCAGGCAAATGTTTGACTGTTAGCGGATATGCAAGGGTTACGGTCATCAACAAAAAGATAATGACAGCAACAAAATTGATAACTGTATAGGAAAATACATTCCAGAAGGATATGAAGTTCCACACCGATTGCCCTGCTTCTCGCGCTCCCGTAAACGGGTAGATGAACAACATATATAGTGAAAATAGAACAGCTATCGAGTAAAGGCATGCTGTTACAATCCCGATTAAGCTTCTTCCTTTATTCGCTGTTTTAATAACAGCATCTGTGTGTTCACTAAATAATTGTTTCAAAAACAATTTTTTCACAATGAAATAAGCGATGATCGTAAAAAGTAGTTGAACAACAAATTGAAAAACACCAGCTGCGGCGGAAGGACTTACGTTCATCATTAAAAAGCCGAGTTTAAAGATATAGGAATCAAGCGTCTCTCCTGTCACGGATACCAATGGATTCAATAAACTCCTGATTAGCTCATAATCAGTGGACATGATAGCAGACAGCTGCAATACCATAAAGGCAGCAACTGCTTTAAGCGCTGGAATCACATTCATCGCACTGTAGCTAATGCTGCTCTTAAGCTCACTGTTTTGTCTTTTCACTGAGGCATGCTTTGATGCAATTGCTGCTAGAGCAATGACGATAGGAATACCACATGTTTTCAACACTTCAATAAACACGATTGTAGGACGAATGTACGATGCATCTGCCAAGATTAGTGTCCCCGAGGTTATAAATGGGGATGTACTTTCCGACAGTATATAAACAAATATGAACGCAAAAACAAAAGAAGGAATAAAGAAAGGAACAAGAAATAAAGACGAGAACAGCTCTCTCAACAGCTTGTAGCGAATACTGCTCAGAGCAAGCGCCAAGAGGAATGCTATACAACCGCTAACTAATATATAACCCGCTTTTATGACAAATGTATTTACAATCGTCCTTCGAAAGATCTCATCGTCAAATAATTGGGCAAAATGATTAAAGCCCACCCACGTGCTCTCAAATAAGCCAACAAAAACTTTGTAATCGACGAAAGACATCATTATACCGTTTGCAAATGGAAGCAGCTTAAATATAAAAATAAGCATGAGAGCAGGAATAACGATCAGATAGTGCAGCTTGAATTTCCATATTCTCTGTGGCAGGCTGGCCGGATCAGTCGAATGGTTATGCAGCTTGCTTTGAGTAGACGGCGGTTGATGCTCCATGATGTACCCCTTTCCAGTTTCCTAATTTTTACTAAATTATAATGATTTACTTATAAATTGTATAGTTACAATATCCTTCTATGCCGCAGCAACTTTTGATTATTCATTTGTTCTTGTATAATAATCCGATATCAATGGACGCTGTAAGGGAGTTGTATGATGTCCAATCGAAAATGGAACATTGGCATAACCATTCTGTTTATCGTATTCTCCAGCTTGCTGCTAAGCTTCTTTCTCTCTACGCTGCGAATAAGAGCGCTGTTGCAGCCTATTCTCACAAGCGAGGTCAACCCGAAACCTCCTTATCATGTTGTTCTCATTTCACAAGAGATCGATAATCCTTATTGGCGATCGATTGAACGAGGCGCAAAAGATGCAGCGGCTGTATATGGGATGGAGCTTGAATATACAGGACCATTCCGTATTAATCCGGCGGAGCAAATCAAGCTGCTAGAGAAAGCTATCGCAGCCAAAGCTGATGCACTGCTCGTGCAAGGGCTAAGCGACCCCCAGTATACTGCATTGATCGATAAAGCTATAAACTACGGTATTCCTGTCATTACGATCGATACGGATGCTCCGAACAGTCGACGGCTCTCTTATGTCGGCACAAACAATTTGGATGCTGGCAAAGTTATGGGTGAATTGGTTGCGAAATCAACCGGAAATCGTGGGCAAATCGCCGCTTTAATCGGAAACGAGCAAGCGCCAAATCAACAGCTGCGGTTAGCAGGATTGCGAGAGGTAATCTCACGTTATCCCGAACTAACCCTTGTTGAGGTTCGCTCCTCGAATATTTCACGTCTTCAGGCTGCAGGAGAAACGGAGGAGCTGCTGAATCAATATCCGCAGCTGAATGTAATGGTTGGCTTAAGCGCACTCGATGCGATAGGCATTTCGGAGGCTGTCAAGAGCATTCGGCCAAAAGGCTTGCAAATATTTGCATTTGATGCGTTAGATGAAACATTAGAGCTTATCCGCAGTGGAATCATTCATTCTACCATCGTCCAGCAGCCTTACGACATGGGCAATGAAGCCATTTCGCAGCTGAATGATTACCTCCATGGCAAGGTGCTTTCCGAGCAGCATTTTACAAAAACAACTGTCCAGGGCCAGCAAACCTTAAATCCAGAAAGTGGAGAAAAGAGCCCATGACCATTCGTACTAAGCTGCTCATCTTCATACCATTGCTCGTTCTGCTCGTTAATTTGATTACCTTCTTTTTATTTCAAAGTGGAAACATGGTTCAGCAAAGCTATAATCAAATGATGGATCGGATCCTCTTGTACAACCAGTCATCCAAGTCTGTTGAAAACAATTTAAGTGCGCTATATAACTATTTACTTAATCCTGGTGACATTAATTATGAGCTGTATGAACAAAATCTGATTGAGCTAAAGGAAATGCGCCTAAAGCTCCAAGTTCATTCGGAGGCTTCCACTCGCTCATCTACCATAACGAGCTATACCCATATGCTAGATACTTTCTTACAGCAGCAGCAATCCGCTTTAACTGCCGTCTCAGCCGAGAGTTCAAAAGCTTCGCTAATCCATTACGAAAATGCCGAAAGGACAGCAAACTTCATTCGAGAGGACAGTCAACAGCTGGTCGAAATGGAATTAAACATCTATGAACCTATCTATGAACAGATCCAAGCTGAAAATAAGCGCATGTACCTGCTCGGAGCCGCCGTCTTCATAACCAACACCCTGCTAAGCATTTTACTTGCCATATGGATATCACGCAGCATTACCGGACCTGTAAGCAGTCTCGTTTCACGTGCAAAGCAGATATCAAAGGGTCACTTACTGCAAAGTTCAAACCAGCAGCAAGCCAAGGATGAGCTTGGCGTGTTATCAGGCGCATTCGAGCAAATGTCGAGCGATCTCCTCGGATTAATGGAGAAGGAAAAAGAAAGCTTGGAGAAGGATCGACTCGTCAAGGAATTAGAGCTTCAGGCGTTGCAAAGCCAAATTAATCCACATTTTCTCTTTAATACGCTCAATGTGTTATCCAAGCTGGCACTTATTGAAGGAGCCGAGAAAACAAGCGATCTGATCGTCTCGATGTCAAATTTATTAAGATATAACTTACGCAATCTAGATCATGCGGTCACGCTCAGGGACGAAGTTGCTCATGTCGAAGAATACTTCACCCTTCAGCAAGCGCGCTTTCGCGACCGCATTCAGCTCGTGAAGGATATCGATCCATCTGCGATGAAATATCACATACCAGCGCTCACACTTCAACCTATCGTAGAGAATGCTTTTGTGCATGGCATTGAACGTATGGAGAAAGGTGCGATTATCCGTCTTGAAATAAAGCATGATCAGAATAATATACACATCTCAATATCCGATAACGGCAGCGGAATGACTGATGAGGTTCGACAATCGTTGTTGCGAATGGAATCTGGCGCATTCACAGAACAATCAACTGGCCTTGGCACAAAAAATGTGTTTAAGCGTCTTCAATTATTTTATGGTGTAAATGAATTAATCGATATTGAAAGCGAGCTGGGTAAAGGAACGACGGTCACGATCCGAATACCTGCTAGAGAGGATGGTAACCACGTATATGTACCGACTGTTAATCGCAGATGATGAAGCACTAGAACGAGAAGGATTGGAATTGATCGTTGAACGCATGCTTCCAAATACCTTTCAAATTATCCATGCCGAAAATGGACGTGTAGCGATTGAAATGGCGGAGGAATACCGCCCGCATATCGTACTCATGGATGTAAATATGCCAGGCATTCAAGGCTTAGAAGCCATCCGCGAAATCAAGCTTACATTGCCGGATGCGAAATTCGTCATGGTGACTGCTTATGATTATTTTGCTTATGCCAAAGAAGCCCTTTCCCTTGGAGTTAAGGAATATCTAGTCAAGCCTGCCAAACGCGAGCAGGTGGTGCATACGCTTCAGCAGCTAATACAAGAGCTCGAGCTAGAAAAACGGAAACGTTCGGATGAATTAGAGCTGAGGCAAAAGGTTTCTCAATTAATGCCCTTAGCAGAAAATGAACTAGCTATGATGTTTATGGTCGATAACGTTACAAATACCGATATCGAGCAATTATCAGAATGGCTCAGCTTTCCACTAGGACAAGGCTGCGCTATCGTGATCGCTTTTCCCGAACAAGTCAAAACAAATCATAAACAAAAGATATACGATACAATTAGAAGCTTTGTCAAAACAACAATAAAGAATAGTATCGTAAGCTCCTTCATTGATCGCCACATGGCTATCTTCATCAACCATGATGAAGCTTTTGTGGACGCAGACTGGAAAGCAGCCGGAACCGCATTAGGTGAAGAGCTAAGCACAATAGCTGAACGTCAGCTGGAGGCGGATATACTAGTCGGTATCGGAAAAACTCGCTCAGGTGTTGAAGGGCTGCGCAAATCCTATTTTGAGGCAGTATTCGCCTCCAATTATTATGAGCAATGCGGTAAGATATGCCACTTCGATGAATTAATACATGGAGCAGTACCTTCTCTAGATCGTGTGAACAAGCAACCTGAAAATATGGAAGCTATTCCAGAAGCGTATGTTCTCTCGGCTATGCAGCGTATACGAGAGCAGCGCGAGAAACAAACACAAACGGTTTTGGACCGTGCACAACGTTTTATTCAGAGCAAATATACCGAGGATCTCTCACTTGAAGAGGTAGCCGATTCCGTCCATCTAAATCCTCACTATTTCAGTAAAATATTTAAACAACAGGTGGGTACGACGTTTATTGATTATGTTACTGCCCTCCGTATTGATAAGGCGAAGGCGTTAATGGCAACGGGACAACTAAGCTTGAAGGAAGTATGCTTCGAGGTCGGATATAACGATCCAAATTACTTTAGCCGCGTCTTTAAAAAAGTAACCGGCGTTACCCCCTCCGATTACCGTGGTCAAACGAAATGAACAAAAATAGTAAAGTCCATGTTGCTTTGACATGGACTTTTTTGTGTTTAGATGACAACAAAATGCTAGTTCTCATCATTCGAATCGCTATGCTTCGATAGTCCAAAATTAATGCAGGAATAACACTTATTAGTGAAGGATATAACGCGCGGACTCGCTCTTTTTGCATGATATAATAAAGTTCGTTTTCATACAGGATAGGTTTGACAGAGAGGAGAAACGAATATGGGATTGCCGATTACTAACAAAAATGAACAAGTAAGCATGAAATTTGTGACGCTTGTTTCCATTGTTTCCGCTCTTGGCGGATTATTATTCGGTTTCGATACAGCGGTTGTATCAGGTGCTGTTGGTTTTATGGAGGATCACTTCGACTTATCTAAACTTCAGGTTGGATGGGCCGTATCGAGTTTAATCATTGGCTGTATTGTAGGTGCGGCTATGTCGGGTGTTTTGGGCGACCGCTTCGGACGCAAGAAGGTGCTCATAGCAGCGGCGATCTTGTTTATTATCAGTTCGATTGGCTCAGCTATACCAGACACTTTTTCTGCCTTTATTATTGCTCGGATAATCGGTGGAATCGGGATCGGGATTACCTCTACTTTATGTCCGCTCTACAATGCTGAAATTGCCCCAGCCAAATATCGCGGCAGACTTGTTGCACTAAATCAACTTGCCATCGTAACAGGTATTTTTCTTACTTATTTCGTAAACCTTTGGATTTCTGGCTCTGGTGATGAAGCATGGGCTATCGCCTCCGCTTGGCGCTGGATGTTCGGCGTTGGCGCTGTTCCTGGTTTGTTGTTTTTAATTTTGCTAATTTTTGTGCCCGAAAGCCCAAGATGGCTGATCAAGCAAGGACGCGCAGCGGCAGCTCTTCCGATTTTATTGCGTATTCATGGAGAAGAGCTCGCCAAAAAAGAAGTGATCGATATTAAGCAATCGTTCGAACAAGAGAGCGGTTCAATTCGACAACTGTTTTCTCCTGCGCTCCGAATTGCTTTAATTGTAGGCGTTGGACTCGCTGTTCTTCAGCAGGTAACAGGCATTAACGCTGTCATGTATTATGCGCCTGAAATTTTCAAAGCAACAGGTGCTGGCACAAACGCTTCTCTGATCCAAACGATTTTGGTTGGCTTCATCAACTTAGTGTTCACCCTCGTTGCTCTATGGCTCATCGATAAAGTAGGACGTAAAGCGTTGCTGCTTGTTGGTTCCGCTTCGATGACGATTTGTTTGTTGGTTATAGGCATCGCTTTTCAAACTGGACATGCTGCCGGCCCGCTCGTACTTATTTTCATTTTACTGTATGTTGCTTCTTTCGCTATCTCGCTTGGTCCAGTCGTATGGGTCATCATGTCTGAAATATTTCCAAACCGTATTCGCGGAAAAGCGACTGCTATTGCAGCTATGGCGCTCTGGGCAGCTGATTATCTCGTTTCACAAACATTCCCTCCGATGCTAAGTTCAGCTGGTCCTGCCGTTACATTCTGGATTTATGGCAGTATGGCGCTGCTCGCCTTCTTGTTTACATGGCGTGTTGTACCGGAGACAAAAGGAAAATCACTTGAAGAAATTGAATCTTTGTGGGCGAAGTAATATCTCTGTATAATAGGTTTATGTTATAAATCTATGTTTAGGGGATAAACAAAATGGACTTCCGATTAGATTTAATTGAAAATAAGATCGAATTTTTTGAAGCGTATGATTTGAAAACGTTGGAGCGTAAGATCGATCAGCAAATCGAAAATAATAAAGGTTTGTTGTTAGAGGTATTCCACGTCAGCCATCATGCTGTATTTAATCCTAAAATCGAAAAAATGCTTTATAGCGCGGTTGTTCACTTTAAAGCGAAAAAATTAACATAGGAAAACCTCCCGACTTCAACTGTCGGGAGGCTTTTTTAAGTTTTCGTGATGAATGGTCTCTCTACCTGTCCAATTAAATAAAACTCTTTAATGAAGGCGGACGCCTAACCTTGCTATACTGCTCGTATGAATAAGCGAGTTTAATGAGCATCGGTTCCTCAAATGCTCTTGCCGCGAATGTAACACCAAATGGTACGCCTTTTGCTGTATAACCTGCTGGAACTACAATCGAAGGATAACCTGCACGCGAAGTAATTCTTGCCCCAAAGTCAGCGGGAAAAAGCAATGCGTCAAGCTCATGCTCCTTCATCGTGGCATCAATCCCCTCGTCCTTGCATAAACGGAGATCAGCGATGCGATCACGAAGATAAGGCAGCTCGGTCTGCGTGCCGGAAGTCGTTGTCTCTGCACGCAGCAGCGTGGATTGTCCATATTTCAACGTCTCGACAGGATGCTCGTTATTAAAAGCAATAATGTCTTTAAGCGAGTGAATTTTGCCTCCTGGTGGCAGCTTGGACAAATAAGCATTTATCGAAGATTTAAATTCATTCAACACAACCGAGGAGTAAACAATCTGCCTAGCCGTTCTCACATTTGCCGGATCAATGATGACCGCCCCATGCTTTCGCATCAATTCTACCGCGTTGTTAAATATCTCAAGCTGCTCATCCGTCAATTCCTCAAAAAAATAATCTCTAGGAATGCCGATTCGTGCGCCCTCAAGACCTCGAGGATCGAGGAAAACACTATAATCTTTTTGTTTGTACCAATAGCCCGCGCCCATTGCTGCATCAGCAGCATCATGCTCCACTAAAGCATTTAATACGTGTACGGCATCGATTACGGTTCTTGCCATCGGACCAGCCGTATCCTGCGAGTTCGAGAGTGGTAAAATGCCTGATCGGCTCACTAGTCCAACTGTCGGCTTAATGCCAACGGTTGAACTTAAATTACTTGGATTTAAGATCGATCCTGAAGTTTCCGTGCCAATCGAAGCCATACAAAAATTACATGCCACCGCTACGCCTGAGCCTGCGCTTGATCCACCTGTCGGCGTTGAAATATTATAAGGATTTAGAACTTGACCACCTCGTGAGCTATAGCCGGAAGGCATTCCGTCTGTCATAAAATTTGCAAACTCCGTCATATTCACTTTCCCTAATAGGATAGCGCCCGCTTCTCGAAGCCGCTTCACGATGAAAGCATCTTCTCCCGCATATGAATTTGCAAGCGCCAGCGAGCCTGCACTCGTATGCATGTTATCGCCCGTATTAATATTATCCTTGAGTAAAATGGGTATGCCGTGAAGCGGCCCTCTTGGCCCTTGTTCAGCACGTTCGCTATCTAGAGCAGAGGCAATAAATAAAGCATCGGGATTAAGCTCAAGCACCGAATTAATCGTGAGTCCATCTTTATCATGAGCTGCGATTCGGTCAAAATAAAATAGTACAAGCTCGCGAGATGTGATCTCGCCAGATTCCAAAGCCGCTTGAATGGACGAAATGGTTGCCTCTACGATTTCCATAACTTTTAATCCCCTCATATGACCCGAATATGTACGATATGAGCCTAGTATATACTATTTATTGGTAAAGGACATCATCAGTGATGGTATGATTACCTCCTCTTCGCTCGCGCATTTCACTACGTTTTATAATTAACATTTCAAGGCTGTCAAATGATTTTAAGCTCGAACTAGAAATATTGTAGAAAAGGAATGATTTTCATAAGAAATGAAACACTAATAACGAATGATCAGCACAAAGAAGTCAGCAATACCTTTGCCTTCTCCACACTCAAACAATTACTTCAACAATCCTCTCCCTTTAAGCAGCTTTCTTCAGTATGATAGACACATAGAACAAATTCACAGATAAACCGCCTACTTGGAGGAATGAATGACTATGACAATGCTGATGAGTAAAGTTGTAATTGGAATAGGTGGCTTTGCGGTCCTTTTTTTCGGCTTACTTGCCGCGATCAGTTATTATTTCTATTACATCGCAATTAAACGAAACTCCAAAGCATTCTTAAGCAACAATCAGGATTTAGCACAAGTTCATGGCGATAAGGACACCGACGATCAAGCTGCAATTGCATTAGCAGATGATACTGGCCCTACGCCAGTAGAGGCGATAGGTGTGGAATGGGTAGAAAAACAAGCTTATGAAACGTGGCGCATTACTTCTAATGACGGCATCTCCTTAGTTGGCTATTACCTTGCATCAAAGACATTAACCTCCAAAACCGTTATTCTAGCACATGGCTATTCTTCGCAAGGGAAAGATATGGGCAGTTTCGCAAAGTTTTATTATGAGAAGCTGGGATATAACGTGCTGATGCCCGATGATCGAGGTCATGGCGATAGTGAAGGCGATTACATCGGCTTCGGTTGGCCAGATCGAAAGGATTATCTTCTTTGGATACGCAAGGTCTTAGAGAAACACGGTGATAAAGTACAAATCGTGCTGCACGGCATTTCAATGGGCGGAGCAACAGTTATGATGGTCAGCGGAGAAGACGTTCCGAAGCAAGTCAAGGTCATCGTGGAGGACTGCGGATATACTTCCGTTGCCGATCAGCTTTCTTATCAACTAAAGCGGATGTACAAGCTGCCTGCATTTCCTATTTTGCCTGCAACCAGCTTATTAACCCGCCTTAAAGCAGGTTACAGCTTTGAAGAGGCATCTGCGATTAAGCAGTTGGATAAAAACAAGCTGCCCATGTTCTTCATTCATGGTTCCGCGGACACTTTTGTACCTACCGAAATGGTGTGGAGGCTTTATGATGCCTGTAAAGCTGATAAAGATATTTATATCGCTGAGGGCGCTGGACATGGTATGTCCTATGGCACTGATACAACAACCTATGAACAGAAAGTGGCGGCATTTCTAAGCCGTTTTGTTATGAATGGATAGTTTCTGACCGCATCTTCTTTATTTTGCACATAACCTATATCCCTCCTTGATATGAATAAACAGACAGAATTATTCTAATTCAGAGGAGGTTATAGAATGGGACCTTTTGCAAACGATCTGTTGCAAGGAAAGGTCATTCTCATAACAGGAGGAGCGACAGGCCTTGGCCGCGCCATGGGTGAGAAATTTATTGCGCTAGGTGCTAAACTCGCCATTGCCAGCCGACGCGAGGCGGTACTCAAACAGGCAGCTGAAGAAATGAGTGTGCCGACAAACACCGTGTACTACAAAAGCTGTGATGTACGCGATCCTGCACAAGTGCATGAGCTGATTGAAGCTGTTGAAAATCATTTTGGACAAATCGATATCCTCGTCAACAATGCTGCCGGTAATTTCATCAGTCCTACTGAAAGGCTCTCTCCAAGAGCAGTGGATACCATCTTACATATTGTTTTACATGGTACTTTCTACACGACACTAGAGGTAGGAAAGCGTTGGATAGAACAAGGAAGAGGCGGTACGATGCTGAATATCGTCACGACATATGCTTCAACCGGCTCGGGATATGTCGTACCGTCCGCAGCAGCAAAAGCTGGCGTTCTAGCACTTACGAGGTCGCTCGCTGTTGAATGGGCACCTTACGGAATTCGTCAAGTTGCGATTGCACCAGGCCCATTTCCAACAGAAGGTGCATGGTCACGTCTCTCTCCTACTCCTGAGCTCGAAGCGAAGATGATAAGCCGTATTCCCTTAAACCGCGTTGGCGATAAAGAAGAACTAGCCAATCTAGCCGCATATTTAGTTTCCGATTTCGCTCAATATTTGAATGGTGAAGTCGTAACGATTGACGGTGGTGAGTGGCTGCAAGGAGCAGGCCAGTTCAACAGCTTAGTAGACGTGACCGACAAGCAATGGGATGCTCTGGCTGAAATGACGCGCAAGGGTAAGGGGTGAGATTACGCTCCCCATTCCAATGAATCTTTGAATAGAAAAGCAGCTCATTTCTCGTAGAGTCATGAGCTGCTTTCTTGATCAAGCAATGCTTATCCTAATCTTTTGCGTCTTCTGCATCGATTAAGGTCGATTGCCTGGACCACCTGAACGATTGCCACCCGAGCGATTTCCTCCTGTACGGTTACCGCCAGTGCGGTTGCCTCCTGTACGGTTTCCTCCAGTTTGGTTTCCTCCAGTACGGTTACCGCCAGTGCGGTTTCCTCCTGTACGGTTGCCGCCAGTGCGGTTTCCTCCTGTACGGTTGCCGCCAGTGCGGTTTCCTCCTGTACGGTTGCCGCCAGT
>NZ_LGHP01000002.1:570064-985542 GCF_001280845.1 Bacillus sp. FJAT-28004 | reverse complement strand
CCAGTGCGGTTTCCTCCTGTACGGTTGCCGCCAGTGCGGTTTCCTCCTGTACGGTTGCCGCCAGTGCGGTTTCCTCCTGTACGGTTGCCGCCAGTTTGGTTACCACCTGTGCGGTTGCCGCCAGTTTGGTTGCCACCTGTGCGGTTACCTACTGAACTTTTTTTTGCGTTTTTCTTTCCTTTTGACATATGCGTAATACCTCCTCTTAGAAGCTACTTACAACATATGAATGAACTCTATCTTTTGTAACCAGACATTTGATTGATTTATAGATTTGGTCTTGTAACTATCTTGTCCTCCATATCACGTTCCATTAATTCTTTTAATGTTCTATCGAAATCAATTACATCTAGCCTTAACACTGTTGGATTTTGAGCTCTTGATGCAAGATTTCGAACCTTTTTTAGACCAATCTTGCAGGTAAACTTTGGTAGAGGACCGAATACAATTAGGCATGTTAAAAAAATTTCTGGTGACAAAGGAGAAATAAAATGAGCGAGCAAGCTGCAGAGATTGTTACGGGTCAAAAAGCTAAATTCGGTCAAACCATTCAGGTTCGTTTGGTGTCAGACTTAAAGAAATCGCAGGAATACTACCGTGATGTTCTCGGATGCCAGGTAGATAACTGGGGTCATGCGGAAAGAGACGGAATGACCTTGATTCTACAGCAGGCAGCTTCCCCAGAAGATGTACGACCAAACGTACTCTCACAAAAACGTACAGACTATCCAACGGAGTGGCAAGGCCCTGACCATGGATGGGACACATTTATTCACGTTAGTTGGGATGACTTGGATTCACTTATCGAGGAAGTGCGTGGACGTGGCGGATATATTGCAGTCGATCCGTTTACTGATGCACACGGCAATCTAGAGTTTAAAAACTCATATATAAAAGACCCTGATGGGTATAATATCGTGTTAGGCGCCATGCGCGAGAAATCCCAATCATAATATAATTGCTCGATTTCAAGTTCACTATCATGATCGTTATCATATTAAAGCCCTCTCTTTCGAGTGGGCTTTTCATTTTCCACAAAAATTATAATCCTTTGCCATATCCTTTTTTCAACGACTTTCCTATTTCAACTCTGTGAGTATACACGAGGATGACAAAATTCCCAAGCCACACTAACAGTATTGCAGCGGAGAACATCCTTATATACAAATAAACGGAAAGAAGCAGCATACCAATTACAACCTGCAAGCCATCCGCCTCGGTGGATTTAGGCTTGTTTTTGTTTATAATGGAGCTCACACCCGCCATCAGTGCTAAAATTACGGCATAAGCCAAAGAAACCTCGAACCCGGTGAGCGCACTCCATATCCCGAATGTGACAGCAATAGCTTTTCCGCCCTTTCCTTTCAAAAATGGCGAAAAGGCATGCCCTGCTACGGGAGCTATAGCAAGCGGAACGATAAGATAACCTAGATTATAACTGCTGCCGATAACAAATATGAGCGGTAAATACCCTTTCAGAAAATCCAATAAAACCCCGGCAATACCGAATTTATAACCAGATGACTTCCACAGATTCAAGGCACCTGGATTTCCATCGCCAACAGCTTTTATATTCTTTTTGCCTAGTAGACCTAGCCAATACGAAAACATGAGAGAACCCGATAGAAATGAACCTGCAATCCATAATATGATCATAGGTCCTTCTTGCCCCCTACTCGGATCTGCCTTCCTTTCCAGCTTACATGCCCTAGCACAACCACCTGATACATAGAATAAAGCATAATAATAATGAAAAATAACGAAGCAAAGATATGGAAAAAAGGAATAATGATCCCAAAAGCGCCTACATATTTCGTGAAATAAAACAATTGAATCATATATATGAGATAACCGATTAATAAAGGCAATGCCCATGAAGTATTCGCAAAAATAAACACCGTTTCCGACAGAAGCAGTCCCACCACCCAAATGGCTATGGGGACGATCGTCCACGGACTAAGCGTTGAAGTGCTTAACACCGCTCCTTTACTGAACCCTTCAATTTCACTTTGGATGCCTTGAGGATACATGCGGAACGAAACCAAACCATACCCGATAAAATTAGTGACGGGAACGCCCGCTGCCATAAACTTGGATCCTAGAAACAAATCATCCAATACTTCAGATTTTACGCTTTCATGGCCATTGATTTTTTCGTAATCCTCCCTCAAAGTCAGTATGCAGGAGCCATAAAGACCTTTCATGGGATTTTTCCTTTCAAAAATCGATGTAAACGCGAATATCCCCAGCACATTCATAATCAAAGCGAGCTTTTCATATAGCTTCTCCGTGTGATGAAATGGAACAACAGAAATGACGCCCTTCGCTCGCTCCCTAGCTTTCATTAACGAAGCAAGCGCGTTAGGTGCCAGTCTTATATCAGCATCCAAAAAAGCAAACATATCGCCAGAGGCATGCAAATATCCATTCCAAACAGCCCAGTTCTTACCTGTCCATCCCTCAGGAAGGCTGCTATTCGCAATAACTTTGACCCCATAGCTTTCAGCGATTTCTTTGGTCCGATCATCGGAAAAATCATCTACCACAATAATTTCGAATGGTTGAACGGTTTGCGACTTGAGGGATTCGAGCAAATGAGGTAAATTACATTCTTCATTTCTAGCTGGAATAATAACGGACAGTTTCCGCGAGCTCTGAGCTGGCTGATTAGTGACGGTCAAAGTATTTTTTTTGAATAGAAAAAAACCAGAGAGACATCCGACTAGCATTAGAATGAGCATCCACATTTTCAAATCCCCCCTCATGTACCTATATATATGAAGGGGCGTCGTGTATTATTTTAGTTTCATTGGTCGCTGGAAGGATGGCTTGATTGACAGGCTCTATTAGAAATATAATGAGAACATACTTTCAAACGAGGTGAATGGAATGTCTTTCCGAATGGTTCGAAGTAATTAGTTTCCGGGCTGGAAAAAACGCGTACCAGCTGCTGAGGGGTTCGTCTACCCTTCTGACAACACTAAACTATCATTTGAATCATAACGATTTGATAATCCTTTAGCTTGTTAATATCCTCTTTGAAAGGTGGAAGAAAAATGAATTCAGTAGAATACAAACAGTTTTATGATCAGGTTGGGAAAGTGAACGGTTGGGATTTCAGCAAAGTGAAATCTGTCTCGGAAGGCGTGAAGTGGAATTTTTACGATGAAGTCATCCAGTCTTGCAAGAAGACTGATATCTTGCTTGATATCGGCACTGGCGGTGGAGAAGCTTTATTATCAATAGCGGATTCTGCTTTGCTTCTAATCGGAATTGACCTATCCACAGGCATGATTGAAACAGCATTAAAAAACTTAAAACAATCAAACAAACCAAATATACGTTTTTTACAAATGGATGCTGAGAAGCTTGATTTTCCGAACAACTTTTTTAATGTGGTCTCTTGTAGACATTCGGGTTTTTCTGCAAAAGAAATAGCCAAAGTATTGGTGAACGATGGTGTCTTCCTAACTCAACAGGTTAGCGAGAACGACAAGTTAAATCTAAAAGAAGCATTCGGAAGAGGACAGGCATTGGGTACTAAGAAAGGCTTGTTAAAAACTCAATATATTACTGAATTAAGTGAAGCGGGCTTTACCGATATACTGTCATTTGAATTCAACGCAACCGATTATTATGAGACGGCTGAAGACTTAATATTCCTCTTGAAACACACTCCTATTGTTCCTAACTTTGGACAAAGCGAGACTGATTTTGAGATCCTTCAACAATTTATTATGAACAACCAAACCGAAAGAGGGATAAGGACAAATTCAGAACGATTCATGATTATTGCTCGGAAGTAAAGCATAAAGGGATACCCGTTTTGGGGTATCCCTTTTTTACTCATAATGCTTGCTAGAATTGCGTTTTCGTGCTAAAAAAGTGCAACTATTTTATCAAGTACCCCAGTAATATCAAGAAAAACGATGATAATGACTAGTGGAATAATAAACCTTATAATAAAAAACCATATATGAAATGCAGAAGCCCCAAACCGAGAATGCTGTAGTAATTCCTCTCGCAAAGTGCTTTTCTTAATCTTGAGCGGTACGAAAATAGAAATTAAAAACACGCCAAGCGGCATTAAAATATTACTAACTAAATAATCGGCTGAATCAAATAAATTTTTCGAGAAAATTAAAATATCAGCAAAAATACTATAAGATAATGCAGAGGGAATCCCTACTGCAAAAATGAATGCACCAATAATATAGGCATATTTTGTTCTCTTCTCCTCTTTCCCTTTAACTATAGAGGCTACAATTATTTCTAACATAGAAAAGGCCGAAGTTAATGTAGCAAATAAAAATAATGCTAAAAAACCCAATAAGAAAACTTCTCCAAAAATAATTTGATCAAACACCGCGGGCAATACAACAAACAACAAGCCAGGCCCTTCGGCTGGTTCTAAACCTAGTGAAAATACAGCCGGAAAGATGGCTAATCCTGCTAATAAAGCAATCAACAAATTCATTGTAACGATGGAAATTGCTGGTTGAATTAAGCTTTCCTTTTTTGAGAGATAAGAACTGTAAGTAACCATTACGGATACTCCGACACTTAAGGAGAAAAAAGCTTGACCCATCGCAAACAGTATACTTTGAGATGTGATCCTTGAGAAATCAGGTGCTAGAAAAAATTTCACACCTTCCATCGCGTTATCGAGTGTAAGTGAACGAATGATGAGTACAATAAATAGTATAAATAAAGCCGGCATCAAAATTTTACTCACTTTTTCAATGCCATTTTGGATCCCTTTTGCCACAACAACAACTGTAAAAGCCAAAAATACAAATTGAGCTGCAATAACCAAGAAAGGATTTCCAATGGTCTCGTTAAAGACAGCTCCATAATTTGCTCCTTCACTAATAATTCCGCCAAACAAACCTTTTGCAAAATAGATAACAATCCAACCACCAATAACACTATAAAAAGACAATAATAGAAAACAAGTGAATACCCCGAGCTTTCCAATCCAATGCCAATTACTATCAGGAGCTAGACTACGGTACGCACTAATGGCTTCCTTTTGAGTGCTTCTTCCAATTACAAACTCTGCTAATAACAATGGAAAACCCATAAAAAAAGTGAATAAAATAAATAGAAGAAAGAATGCACCCCCACCACTTACACCCGTAACATAAGGAAGCTTCCATATTGCGCCTACTCCAATTGCTGAGCCAGCTGCGGATAAAATAAAACCAATCTTTGATGACCATTGCTCTGTTGTTTGCATACGAATCAATCCAGTCTATTTTTATTATGCCTTTATGAAACAAAGTAAAAGACAAAAAAAGCCACATCTCTATCTTTAACGATAGGGACGAGGCTATTCACGCGGTACCACCCTAATAGAAAATAATTATAAGAATATACGGAATTATAGTATGGTAACAACGAAAGGTCAACCCTTATGCAAAATTTATTGTTACCAAATTACGTGTTTCCTCATTACAAACTATCCCATAGCGCAGAGAAAGCAGCTGGCTCTAATTGAAAAAAAACAGGGGCGTTTGCGTATTTCACATAATTTCCTTTAAACAACCACATTTGCACTTCCGTTTGATCCTTAAGCTTAAAAAACAAAACCTTCTGATTTTGCGCTCCATCGTCATAGATGCCTTCCTTGTACAACTTCTCCCCATCCATAGGTTTTGCTTCATATAATGCTGCCATAAACGTATGGAGAGTTTGATTGAGTGGGAGTGTATGAAATTGCGGCTTACTATAATACCAGTTATTATAATCCTGCCACCTTACCGTTTCCATATTATCCTTTACCTTCGTTTTTCCAATTAAGTCCTCGCCATTCGCAATTGTAATTCCATTAAGATGCTCATACAATTCAGCATAAATCTGCCCTTCATGCACTTGGTAGGACATAATTCTAAAATCACTGTCATATCCGTTAACCGAAAAAATGTCAGCCACTCCAATAGTTGAAGCTAATTCAACATAATCCGTCTGCTCACTCCATTCATCAATACCTGCTTTCGTACGGCCAAGCTTGTCACCACGCAGCTCCGTCGCATTTTCCGCAGAAATGTGAGTGCTTGTTTGCGTATAAATGTTTCCTTTATACACGATTAGACCGATCATATCAGCCATGGCATCTGATTTATCGGGAAGCTTTATTTTGGGAATCGTAATCGCATTGGGGTCGTCTATATGTTCATTAGGGTCTACTTGCTCAATGGGCTCTCTTACATCAATAAGAGGCTCATTAGCACTCTTCCACATATCCAAACCAATAATTCCAATTATAATGACAAATAGTAAACTACCCATAATATATTGAACTCGTTTGATTCGAAATGGACTAGTTGGTTTCTGACGAAGCAGTTTCTGAGCGATTCGATTTTGCAAATCTGCCTCCGGCTCTATTTGATCCATTGCATGTTTGTAATCTTTGCGATTCATATTATCGTTCTCCTTCCAATTCCAGCTTTAACCGTTGCCTTCCGCGTTGCAAGCGCATTTTCACTGCAGATTCACTGATTTGCAATATCTCTGAAATTTGGCTAACCGTATAATCCTCATAATAATAAAGATGAATTACCGCTTTGAATTTAAAAGGCAATTCCATGACATGATCAATAACGGTACGGTCAGCTTCCGATTCAAAAAAATCATTCATTTCCTCTAGCTTCACCACACGTCTTCGCCATAAGTTGCCCACCATGTTTTTGCACTGGTTCGTAATGACTCTTATGAGCCATGCCTTCTTATGTTCCTGATCATTAAATTCAGGTGATTTGTACAGCAATTTCGCAAAAGTTTCCTGCATGGCTTCCTCTGCATCCTCTTTATTTCCGAGGTGAATCATTGCGATTCGGTATAACATTTTGCCGTACAAAAGATAGGTTTCCCCAAAATCCACGCCCGGCCGGAGCGAACTACTTTGCATCGTAATATGACCTCCTTTACCCATTAACACAATTAAGAACGTAGATTGGTCACATATTGTTTTTAGTTTTGTTAAATATCTACATGACAACGATAAAAAAAAGAAATGATCGGTTATTTAACCGATCATTCATTTTACCATTATCGCATAGGCAAACAGACAACCACCGTCGTGCCTTCGCCTAGCTGACTTTTCATTTCGATCGATCCATGATGAAGCGTCACGATTTTTTTTGCGATAGCAAGCCCTAGACCATTGCCGCCGACATTGCGGTTTCGCGACTGGTCTGACTTGTAAAACCGTTCAAAAACATATTCGAGCTTCTCCGCCGCAATTCCAATTCCTGAATCGGTTATCGAGAATATGATTTCCTTTTCCGATTGGGTTATGATGATTTCGATATGCCCGCCCACAGGGGTGAACTTGATGCTGTTGCCGAGTAAATTCATCCATACTTGATTAAGTTGATCCTGATCTGCTGTTATCTTGGTCGTATCCGCCCATTCTAATTCGATGTGAATGTCTTTGGCCGACCATTGAGGCTCGCACGTAACGACAATTTGCCTAATTTGCTCATCGAGATTATACGTAATCGGCTCGAATGGATGCTGATCTGAATCAAGTGAGGCGAGCCTCAGCAAATTATCGCTAAGCCTCGAAAGCCGCCCGCTTTCCGTAATAATGATATCCAGATAATAATTACGATCATTTTCCGCGACTAAGCTGTTGTTCTTCAACGCCATTGCAAAACCAGAAATAGACGTTAGCGGGGTTTGAATTTCGTGTGAAACATTAGAAACAAAATCCTGCCTCATCTGCTCCAACTGTTTGAGCTCACTCGCCATTTCATTGAAGCTATGGGTTAAGACTCCTATTTCATCCGCGCTTTTCAGTTTGATTTCCACATCGAAATCTCCCTTGGCAAGCCTCTTGGTCGCTTGTGTCATCGCTTGAATCGGTTTCACCAAATACCGAGCCGCGATGAGAATGCATAAGCTTCCAATGAATAAGCCAAGCAGCAGCACGAGCAGCATCATTCGATTAATGATATTTTCATTCTCCGAGGAAAACTGCATAAACATAGCTTGCCTCTTCCCTTCAATTGGGAAAGGAAGACCGACGAAAGTCTGTTCTCCTTTATCGGGAGAACGATAATATTGCCCTCTAAGCACCTGCTGCACAGCTTCCGGCGCGATTTTGACGTTAATCGTATCGTTTAAGCCAAATATTGTTTCGTTTCCGGAAGCATCATACATATGAATCGGATATGCGGACACCTTCACCATACTTGTTATAAACGTTTTCCAATCATCCGGTCTCGTTTGCTCATAGAGACGAATCATTTCCTCTCCTGCTGCAATCATGTCATTCTGTCCGACATGGTTGATTTCTTTCTTGAATATAAAAAGGCCCATAAAAAAAGAGGACAGCAAGCTAAAGATGATGACGGCCAAAAACGTGCAAATAATGCGAACATATAAGGTTTTGATCATGTAATAACTAACCTGTACCCCAGACTACGGGCTGTTTCAATTTGAAAATGTTGTGAATCGCCAGCAAATCGTTCTCTTAGCCGTTTAATGTGAACATCGACGGTTCGATCGTCACCTTCATAATTTTTTCCCCAGATCTGAGTGATCAGCTGTTCCCTGGTAAAAATTTGTCCGGGATGGTTCGCCATCTTAAACAGCAGTTCAAATTCCTTCAACGGCAGATTAAGCGCTTCTTCTCCCCGAATAACTTGATAGTTGCGGCGATTAAGTGTAATACCGCCCAGCTGTATCGTTTGCGAAGAGACAATCATATAACGTTTCAGCAGAGCTTTTACTCTCATCACAAGCTCCATCGGATCAAACGGCTTCGTTAAGTAATCGTCCGTTCCAAGCTGAAATCCTTTCACCTTTTGTCTAGGTTCTCCTTTTGCAGTGACCATCAGTATAGGGATATTTGAATCTATGCGCCTGATCTCCCTGCACAATTCCCAACCATCAACTTGGGGCATCATGATGTCAAGGATAACCATATCGATTTGATTATTTTCCCAACTGGTTTGAGCTTCCTCACCGTCTCTTGCTTCCAAAATTTCGAATCCTTCATTCCGCAAAAATAAAGCGATTAGCTCGCGAATATGGGCATCATCATCCGCGATCAGGATTTTGGCCATGATGTTGTACTCCTCCAATCTTAGCTTGTTCCTCCCAAATGGGCGGATACATTGTTCAACCAAATTGCCATCCGAGTAGATTCCAATAATAGAAAAACAAACTCAATATCCCTGCAGAAAGTGCAACGAGCGTGAAATGCACGCGCTTCAGCACCGTCCAATATTTGTTTTTCCATGCTAGAACGCTCATAACGATCATCGCTAGTGTCAAACCGACTAGTATGATCGGCATAAAAAGATAGAGATTTAACGATTGCGTGATGCGGCTGAGTCGAACCAGCAAATCCATATTCATCACCACAACGAGCGTCGCAACGCAGGTTGCCAGTGCCCAAACGGCGGTGGCCACTGACAGCCGAACTGCCCACTTTTGCGCTTTTGGCATCACGTTGATTTCGCGTCTGCGATAAAAGAAACCCGTTAATACGGTGATGAATAGAACGGCTGAGATTCCAAGCAAAGGAAACCAAAACGTCGTTTGATCCAGCAGCTGCGTGCGTTCAAGCGGCATCGACGGAAGGAAATCAAGGAGCAAATGAGTGACCTTTCCTGATTCGTCGGTGCGGAATCCGATCCGTTCGGTTCCGCCTACCTGTTGAAATACATCAGGTCCGATCGGTTCAAATACTTGCTGTTCGGCTCCACTCCCAATGAATAGCCGGTTATCGGAAGCTGCGATGCTGATCTTGGTCATAAAACTGTAAAACTTATCAATATCTGTATGATTACGGCGAGTAAATTGATAGGAACCAGCATATTTCTGCACCGAATTTTCAAGTTCAGTAGATATTAGAGGCAGGCTGACTTCCTCTACTGGGAAATAGCGTTCTAAAAAGGCTTTTGCAAGCCCATCCGCTGCTAATGCGCCATCACCGCCGTTGTAGGATACAAAAATACCAATTTTCTTATCGGGAACAAGATAGAGCTCCGTATTAAACTGCAAGTCTGCCCCGCCATGGGAGATAACCCGTGTTCCGTTCATATTCAGCTCGTAAAAACCAAGACCCATTGCTGGTAAACTCTTATGGAACTGGAAAGCTGGCGTTTGCATCAAGAAGGCGGTCTCTGGCTTCAGAATTTGCTTTTCTCCGTAACGTCCATTCTGAAGATGAGCGATCATGAAGTGCGCCATATCGATCGCCGAGACTGCAGCTGATCCCGCAGGTCGAAATCCCCCCTCAAACGTAGGAGGCTTGGCTACATATGCGCCGTTCTCCCTAACATAACCCGGTATAGCAAAAGGTTCTAATGAGGCAGGAATAGGTTCTTGAACAGCAGCGTATTTCATATCGAGCGGATCGAAAATATGTTTCTGTATATAGTCATTATAAGAAGTGCCGCTAACTTCCTCGACGATTAATCCTGCTATTGCCGCGCCGTAGTTAGAATAAGACAACATCTCGCCTGGAGGCCTTACTCGTGCCGGCATATGCTTAGCAAGCGTCTCTGAAATCGACACCGGTAGTTTTTTGGGATCCGTAGTAATTTGATAGCCGACGCCCCCTTCCTCAAACCCAGCGGTATGGGTCATCAGATGACGCATCGTAATCGGCTCCGAATAGGTTTTCGGTATTTTCACGGTTTTCAAATAGGTGTTAACGTCCTTATCCAGATCAATCTTGCCTTGCTCGACAAGTTGCATCACTGCGGTCCATGTGAACAGCTTCGTTGTTGACGCGATTCGAAACAGATCCGTCTCCGGGTTGGCCAGCTGACCTTCTTCGAGGTTGGAGTGACCATACCCCTTAGCGAGGAGGAGCTCACCATCCTTGACGATCGAGATGACCGCGCCTGGAATTTTGAAATTGTCCATATGCACTTTCATAATACCATCAATGAAAGCCGTTAGCCCAGAAGCTTCGTTCAAAGAATGCGCCTCTCTATCTGGTTTAGCGTTTGATACTGTAGAACTGGATTGTGCTGCTGATACCGACATCTGTGCTCCGAATAAGCTCGCTCCCGCAACAGCGACCAGTAACGTCAGTAAAATCATTTTGCAACCTATTTTCTTCATCACCGATGACATGACAAGCCTCCAACATTCAGCATATTTTTTTGATAACCTACTCTCGACTTACATGGGAGAGCATAGCATAAGCTTGTGAACGGAGAGTGAACCTCGGTGGTTTTCACTAAAAAAAGAGCCGCCCACAATGTGTTGGGGCGACTCTCAACCTATTCCGTTTTACTTTGTTATATTCCAAACTTTAAGATTAACGACTAACTCCACAGGGTATTAGTAAGTAAAATCAAATGTACTCTAATAGAAACGGCCTTCAAATAGAGAGGAACCTATTTATGAAAAAAGCGATGATTATTATGAATCCTACCTCCGGTAAAGAAGAGGCACTCAACTATGTCGGAAACGTGGAAGAAATTTTGACTGATCAAAGGTACGAAGTTACGGTCAAGGAGACGGCAAAGGAACGGGACGCAACCCAGTTTTGTATCACTGCCTGTGAGCATCGTTATGATTTAGTCGTTTCTATCGGAGGAGATGGCACGCTTCACGAAACGATTAATGGACTCATCAATCAGGATCATCTTCCGATGCTTGGGGTAGTTCCTCTTGGAACAGTTAATGATTTTGCTCGCGCATTACAAATTCCACTGAATCCCGAAAAAGCGATCCAAACCCTCTCTTCTACCCGAGTGAAAATAGCAGATTTAGGCCGATTAAATGACCAGTTGTTCGTCAACACAGTTGCCGTAGGCTCATTTGCTGAATCACTCTCTTCCGTATCGTCAGACGATAAGTCCAGGTTTGGCTCTTTAGCCTACTTAAAAGAAGGGATTAAAGAACTTATACAACAGCCCACCCATCCCCTTTGCATTCGTTATGATGGAGAGACATGGGAAGGAGAATCCCCGCTCTTTCTCGCCGCTCTAACCAACTCAGCAGGCGGTTTTGAAAAACTAGCGCCCGATGCGGCTGTTGACGATGGCCTGCTTCACTGCTTCATTATAAAGGATCTTAATATATTCAATACCATTACAGCCAGCTTGTCTTTACTGTTCGGCAACTTTAAGAATCATAAAGATGTGGTTTACTTTACAGCAAAAAATGTAAGAGTAAGCTCGTCTGAATCCGTAAAGACCAACGTAGATGGCGAAGAAGGACCTTCCTTGCCCATCCAACTAAGCAGTATACCGCGTCATATTCAGGTAATTGTGCCGGAAGATGCATCAGTGTAATCCAAGTATTATCGTTTATATTGGCACATATTTCATGCCCTTTCGGACAAACTATGGGACGATAATGAAAGGAGTGTCATTTGTGGGTAAGTTGTATGATCAAGCTGTTGAATTCCATTCCAAATCAACTGATTTTGTCAGCCTTACCTATGAGACTCCTACATCGACTTATTACATTTGTTATTATAAAACGTTAGTTAATATGAACAACTTAAACCAATATATTTTTCCAGCTTTACATCGGCTAAAGGGTGAAGGCATCCAGAAAAGCTATGAGGCACTGCCTTTCTCTGACCGATCTATTCTAACCGATTACGAGGAGATGACCAAGAAACTTCTAATCGGTTATTTAATGATTTCCACCCTTGAAGAAGATGCATGTATCGCCCTCCAAGTGATTCAAACGGATGCCCGCTCCATTGAGGCTCCTGAAATTGAATTTAGTGTCATCGGACCAAAAGAAGCATTTATTGAATCCTTGGATACGAACATCATGCTCATCCGTAGAAGGCTCCCCCTTACACAGCTTAGGGTAGAAGAGTATACGATCGGCCATGTAACTCAAACGCGATGTGTCGTAATGTACATAGAAGACCTAGCTAATCCCATTAATATCACGAGTATGGTTAAACGTCTGAACAGCATTAATACAGATGTAATTACAGATAGTACGAGTATGACTCAGTTGATGGAAGATAATAAATATTCATTGTTCCCTCAATTTATCGAAACGGAGAGGCCCGATCGATTGGTTCATATTTTATCGGCCGGTGGCATCGCCGTTATTGCGGAAGGATCATCACAAGCCTTTTCGGGTCCAGCAACGTTAGGCCAATTTCTCGTTGCGTACGAGGACTATTACTTGCCTTGGCATATCGGTTCGTTTTTTCGTATATTACGAATTTTTGCCATTCTCTTTTCTATTTTAGTAACACCGATGTACATTGCGGTTTTGACCTACCATTATCATCTGATTCCAACTCTGCTGTTAGAGCCCATTATTTCATCTAGAATCAATCTTCCCTTCCCCCCTTTTATGGAGGTCATTTTCATGGAACTCAGTATTGAATTATTGAGGGAAGCCGGAGCTAGGTTGCCGTCCAAAATTGGACAAACCATCGGTATTGTAGGCGGTATCGTACTCGGTACGGCTGCCGTCCAAGCTGCTTTAACAAGTAATATATTGCTGATCTTGGTCGCACTGTCTGCCTTATCCTCGTTCACTGTTCCTATATTTCATATGAGCAATACCATTCGTGTGCTGCGGTATCCATTTATTATTGCCGCTTCCATGTTTGGACTTGTGGGCATACTGATTTGCGCATGTTTTTTGCTAACTCACTTATTGCGTTTAAAGTCATTAGGCACTCCGTTCCTACAGCCTTATTATCCGCTTCGACCGCAGGATTGGGTAGATTCCATTATTAGAGCACCTTTAAACAACTTTACAACCCGGGCCACCGTTAACCGTCCATTGTTTAAGAGTAAAAAGAGTAAACTGGAGCCTTTGAATGACATTGACGAGTAAGGAGACGTATGAGGATGAAGACGGATTATAAAGTGCCAGATCATATGACCATTCCGCCTTCATCCGCTTTTTATTTAGCTTTTGGCGCGCAAGCAGGTCTCGATTATTTAAGCTTTCAACGTAGGTTGGCCATCCTTGTCGGTCAAGATGCTTGGATCGCTATTATTTTGGCAGCTATCTTTATGCATATTGGAATTTGGTTTATGTACTCCTTATTAAATCGTCAACAGACCGATCTCATTTCTATAAACAAGCGTATGTTTGGCAGCCTGATTGGCGGTGGTTTCAACATCGTTTTAATTATCAATTTCTTAATCATAAGTGCGATGAGTGTGCGATTGTATGCGGAGATTATAAAAATTTGGATTTTTCCAGATCTGCAAGTAGGTGTCCTCATCTTTCTGTTGTTATTATTAGCCTACTATATAGTTGCTGGTGGATTTCGCGTCATTGTCGGATTTTTCTTATTTGCTCAAGCCTCCATTGCGCTTATTGTCATTTATGCCATTCTAATGCCTTATTACCATCTATCGAATCTGCTGCCTGTTTGGTCACATAGCTTCACAGAATTGTTCGAGGCTACCTGGAGCATGCTGCCCGGTTACCTTGGTATCGAGGCGCTGCTGATCTTTTATCCCTTCATTAAGAATGGAAAAAAGGCGCAAGTATGGTCCCAGTGGGGAAATACAGTCACCATGGTCATTTATTTGATGGCTTTTATATTTTCGATGATGTTCTATAGCTTAGGACAATTGAAGGAAGAGTACTGGCCGATCTTAACGCTTTTTAAATTTGTTGAGCTTCCTTTCATGGAGCGTGTTGAATTTATCGGCGCTTCCTTTCAAATATTCAGACTCGTCCCTTTGCTTGCTATGTTTGTTTGGATGGCTATTCAATCCACTAAATTGCAGTTTAATGTTTCAAAAAGAAAAACGCTGCCTATTTTCCTCATTCTAGTCCTTGCAGGTAGTTTAGCTTTCAAAGATTCGCAACAAGTCATGGCGATTTATCGGATCGCCAGTTATTTCGGGTTTGCGCTTATTTTCGTTTACGTGCCGATACTCGCCCTTCTATCCCGGTTTAAAGGAGCCGTGTGATCAATGAGATGGTGTATACTTTTGCTTGCAAGCTGTTTATTGACTGGCTGCTCCGTGAGGAAGGAAATTGTAGAGGATATCTATATTTCTCTGGGAACCGCTATAGATCTAGCAGACGAAACGGCTATGGAGAAAAAGCGCGGAGATGTTAAGGAGGATCTGTATAAAATAACGATAAGCGTCCCTACCTTTCAAATTAATCATACCGTTGTCAATCAGTTATTCACCGATAAAGGGAATAACCTCAAAAGTGTCCTGATGAATATGAACCACAATAGTGATCAATATATCTCGAACAGCAAGCTCAATATTCTACTCTTCAGCAAACCGATTATCCAATTAGGTATTCAGGATTTCACCGAAATCTTTTCTCAGGATCCTCTGCTTACCGGCAGGATGTCTCTAGCCATGACAACAGGTAAAGCTGACGAAATTTTCCGTAATAAATATCCTCACACCAATCAGCCACTCGGTAGGTATCTCTGCCAAGTCATCGAGAACAATATTAATACATTCGGCCTGCCGCGGATGAATCTTCATCAATTCATGTATGAACTCAAGGGCGAAGGAATGGATCCTGTCATGCCCATCATTGATTTAATCAACGATAGAGTAAGCTTAACCGGAATTGCATTATTAAAAGATGCTGTTTATGTCGGAAAAATGTCGTTAACCGAAATGATTCCTTATAGCTGGATGAAACAACAGCATACCCGTACGAGCTTTTTTAAGGTAAGGCTGAAAGATCAAGATGAAATCTCGATTCGCAACCTGAGAACTAAACTGCGCTACAAATATTCGAATGATAATAGAGAAATGACGCTTTACATCCGTATAACCGGCAAAAGATTAGAATCGAATGAAGCACAACACTCGCGAATGAGTCCTAAAGAAATGGACATTGTGATGAATAATCAGCTCCAGGCAGAGTGTGAAGCGTTAGCAAAGAAATTTCAACAATTGCAAGTAGATCCACTGGGCTTAGGCAATTACGTCAGAGCTCATTCAAGAGATTGGAACGAGAAGATTTGGAAAGAGAACTACCACGCCGTCAAAATAAAAGTAGTGGTTGATAGCCATATCGTCAAATAAAACTCGACGAATGAGACTAGTCGTATTGAAATGAACCCCGTTGGATTATAATTTAACGGAACTAATGTCCGTTAAGACTGCTCGAAACCTCGGCTCTCCCTCCGCTCAACCCCACCAACACAAAAAAAGACCACTTCCGAGGAAGTGGTCTACACCATCTATTACCCTACACCTTCACTAGCTCCCATGCTCTCTCCATATCATCAATCAGCGTATGCGGATCTTCCATCCCAATGTACAATCTGACTACTGAAGGGTTGGTTCCGTCCGGGTTTCTTCGCTCTGGCGTCGTATTTACCGTAACGAGACTCTCATAACCACCCCAGCTGACAGCAATTCGGAAATAGTGAAGCGCATCAGCCCATTTCTTCATGACGGCGACGGGAAGCTTTGTTTCAAAAGAGAACAAGCTGCTGTATCCGTCCAATTGTTTTTGCGCCAAATCATGCTGTGGATGAGAACGGAGGCCTGGATGGTTTACTCGATTGACCATTGGATGCTTCTCCAAATATTCCGCAATGATCATGCCGCTCTTCTGGTGCCGCTCCATTCGAAGCGGAAGCGTACGTAAACCACGAATCATTAACGACGCTGTATGAGCTGTCATAATCCCACCTAACAGCATATACCCTTTGTTCTCTATTTGATTAATTAGCGAAGCCCGTCCTGTTACTACCCCGCCTAAACAATCACTATGACCCGAAAAAAACTTAGTCATCGAATGCAGCACAAGATCGATACCCATTGTCAGCGGCCGTTGAAAGCATGGCGTTGCCCAGCTGCTGTCAATCATTGTTATGACTCCTGCCTTCTTGGCAAGTTGAGCTATTCCTTCAAGATCCTGCAGCTGGAAGAGGCCTGAAGTAGGGCTTTCCACGTATATAATCCTTGTATTTGGCTGCAATGCATCCTCGAAATCGGAGAGCAAACTACCATCTACAAAAGTTACTTCCACCTGATACCTTAACGACATTTCGTTCAGAAATTCTCGTGTCGGCCCATAAGCCTGCTCAACGCAGATGACATGATCGCCTGAACTAAGCAGCGCATGCAAGGTTCCTGAAATGGCTGCCATACCGGATGCGAAGCAGCGCGATTGCTCGCCGCCTTCCAAATCGGCGATTTTGCTTTCCAAATATTTTACCGTTGGATTGTTGCCTCGGGAATATACGTTTGCGGCTAATACATCTTGCATCGCGTTATCGAAGGTTTCATGATTCTCGAATGTAAATAAGCTGTTTTGATAGATCGGTATCGTTACTGCACCATAATGTTTCATATCTACCTGATCGTGAGAGACTTTTGTATGCAGTTGATTATCCAATTCTTTTCTCTCCATCATGTCGGTTCCCTCTATCCATTCCATAAATTTATTATCCTTTTTCTGCTCCCTGTGTTAAACCCTCTACGATGAACCGCTGGGCAAAAGCGAACAATATGACGGTAGGAATAACCGATAACACCGTTCCAGCCGACATCGCCCCCCAATCCACATCGAATTTCATCACGAAGGAATTCATAGCTACTGGCAGCGTCTTCAATGCCTCGTCATCGATAAACATGACAGCCATGAACAACTCATTCCAGTTTTGTACAAATGCAAAGATGAAGGTCGAAGCAATCCCCGGGAGCATGACCGGAATGATGACTCTTAACAATGCGGTCAGACGCGAACAACCATCAATCATGGCTGCCTCCTCTAGACTGCTTGGAACACGCTGGAAAAAGCCTCGAAGCATAATTGTAGAGAATGGAATGAGCATAACCGTATAGCAGATGATTAATGACATCCGTTTATTAATCAAATCCAAGTCCGCCATCAGTAAGTACAATGGTGCCAGTGCGATAAATCCTGGAAGCATTTGCGTAATGAAAAACGCCATCATAATTTGTTTATGCCCTCTGAACTGAAAGCGGGCCATTACATATGCGCTTAGAGTCGCTATGAAAATAACTATAGTGGCAGCGAGTACGGCCACCAATAAGCTGTTGCCGATGTAAACATGAAATTTGGATATTTTAAAAATCTGGATATAGTTATCCCATGTGAATTGCTTCGGCCAATATTGAAGCGGGAAAGAGAAAATGTCTTTTTGCGGCTTAAGTGAAGTAATGACAATCCAATATAAAGGAAATACCATGATTACAAAATGCAGCGCTAAATACAACACCTTCAGACCGGTCAGTATGCGTGGCTTCATCTTAAAAATCACCCACCTTTTCCGACTTGGTCACAAACAAATAGAAAATCGTGTACAGAATTAGAATCGCTATCATCGTAACGCCGATTGCAGATGCCATCCCGTAGTCCCCGCCGTATATAATTTTATCCAGCATTAGAGAGGATAGTATATGCGTGGTTCCTGCAGGACCGCCGTTAGTCAAACCATAAATAATCGTTGGGTCATTGAAGATCCAAATAGCCCTTAGCAAAGTCGTTGCGATAATCGTAGGAAGGATAAAAGGAAAGGTCACATTGACAAACTTGCGAATGCTCCCCGCTCCATCCATTTCTGCTGCTTCATACAAATCTGCTGGAACCGATTGAAGTGCTGCAAGCAGCATGATTGCAAAAAACGCGATACCGTACCATACATTTGCGATAATTACCGAAGACATCGCCCAGTCTGGATCGGAGAGAAAGCCGATTCTAGTATCAATGAGACCCGTACGCAACAAGATATCATTAATAACGCCCATCTGCGAGTTGAACATCCATTTCCAAATCAAGCCGATTAAGAAACCAGACAAAGCCCAAGAGTAAAAGATAAACCCTTGATATATCCCTCTGCCCCTAAACGGTTTGCGCAAGATAAGTGCAAGCGAGAGGCCAATTATAAATTGAAACGTTAAGGAGAAAAACACCCAGTACGCGCTATTCGTCATTGCTTTGAGAAACTTGGCATCCTGGAAAGCGGTTACGAAATTCTGGAATCCGATAAACCGAACATTCGTCAAATCGAACAGAACATAGTTCTGAAACGCCATGACTACCCCTTGCAGAAATGGATAAAACGTAAATATCAGCAGCAACACCAAAGCTGGTAGCAAGCTGAGCATAATATACGTTCGCTGCTTTCTCAATGCATTCACCGCCCTTGATTAGAAAATGCGATGGGCAGCTAATGAGCTACCCATCACCATTTTTCAGTTTATTTGTTTAGGTCCGCTTTCGCCTTGTCCCAGTATTCGTTCCACTTCGTTAACGTATCTTCGACCGAAGTTTTACCTAGCAGCATCGCCTGACCGCTTTCCATAGCTACGGTACCCCATTGTCCATTAGCAGGATATTCGAATGGCGGCTTGAAATTTATGAAAGTATCCGGCTTATTCGTCATATCGAGTAAAGTCTTATATGGCCCGTTTTGGAAAAACTCATCCTCAGTAGCGGAGGAGTGGATCGGCACAGTCCCATGACTCTTGGAGAGCTTAGTGTTCTCCTCAGGCGAGGACAAGAACGTGATCAATTTCCAAGCAGCTTCTTTATTTTCGGAGTGGGAAGTTATACCCCATCCTGCGCCACCAGCAGAAATCATCGCTTTGCTTGCTGGACCAGTAGGCATTGGAGCTGTTGCCCATGTACCTTCTTGCATGTTCTCATTCAATACTTGAATAACGTCAGGATCTTGCAGAAGGAATGCGGTTACACCAGAAGTAAATGCCTGTACTTGCTCTTGGAAGCCCCAGTTGATAGAGTCTGGAGGTGATCCTTCTTTGTATAGCTTCACATACAGATCCAATGCCGTTTTAGCTTCTGGAGAAGAGTAGATCGTTCCGCCATCCTTCAGGAACATAGCATCCTCAACATTGATCTTCTCTGAGTTGTATGCCTGAATGATGGCATCCGGAACTCCATTAGCACCAGGACCGCCGCGGAATGAGAAGCCGTAACGGTTCTTCGCAGCATCCGTCAGCTTAACTGATGCATTAACTAATTCTTCGTAGGTAGCTGGAGCATTGATGCCCGCTTCCTTCAACCAATCAGCACGGTAAAATAATTGGCGTTGATACAATCCATTCGGTATAAAGTAGAGCTTATCCTTGACGGAAGCAACGGATTTGGCAACAGCAGTTACCGTACCAAAGTCGCTCCATGAGCCTGTATAATCGTTCAACGGCTCTACGTATTTATTATTTACGAATTCTGCAACGTTAAGATCGCGTACTTCCAAAACGTCTAGCGGTTGTTTGGCGGCCAACATCGTTCTGATTTTGTTATCAGCCTGATCAAACGGTGGAGAGATTAATTCAACCTTGATATTCTTGTTCTCGGCCATGAATTTGTCAATACTTTCTTTAATCAATGCTGTACGACTCGGGCTGGTCAAGCTTTCAATCATGCGAAGCGTAATTACTTTCTCTGTGCTTCCACTTTCGGGCTTTTTCCCATCATTTGAAGAGCTGCAAGCTGTGGTCAGAGTAAAAACCATAACAGCCGTCAAAGCGGATAACATCCATGTTTTCATTGGTTTACCAAACATATGAATCCCCCTAGAGACATAGTGTCATACTATCTACCTGTATGATAGGTTAAATATAATGTAAGCACTTTCAACTTGTCAATAACTAATTTTATTAATAATGACGGATCGTTTCCTCGATTATATCCATCATTTTGTTAAATTCAGCTAATGCATGATGAACATCATGTTTAGCTATGCCATCAAATAACGTGCGATGAAACGGATAAGTATTATCGAATAATTCCTTAACGCCGAACGGGCCAGCAAAGAAACGTTTGATTAATTCAGAGATGGATTCATACACGCTGTGAAGCAGCGGATTCGCCGCAGCATCATAAATATACTGGTGAAAAGTATAATCAATTGCTGAAGTATCCAGACCTCTGCGTTTGCACTCATCGTACTCTACCAAGCACAAGCGCATCTTTTCAATTTTTTCATCGCTAATTCTTATCGCAGCCAGCTCTACGGCCTTTCCTTCCAAAGCTCTGCGCACGTCTAAAATATGAAGGAGAAACTTCTTCTCGTTCTCTATCTTTACCTTGCCGCTATAGCGATATGAATCAGAATCATTGACAAAAATACCTTTTCCGTTAACAACTTTGACAATATCAATAGCTTCAAGATACCTCAGTGCTTCGCGCAAAGAGGAGCGTCCTACGCCTAATAATTTGGTCAGCTCTTCAGCAGAAGGCAGCTTGTCGCCCTCCTGCAAACCTTTCACCTCGATGTATTTTTGAATCTCTTCAGAGACCAACTCATGAACATTTTGCTTCTTAACTTTCTGTATCATTTCTATCATCCTTTTTACCTTTCAGATAGGTGAATCTTATTCGATTACCCGTAGTTTGTCAATAAAGCGCTCTCTTTTTTACGATCTTTGTTAATGATTCGATAGAGTCTGAGTTTATCATTTTTCACAATTAATATTTTGCTAGCTGAGAGATGAGAATGCTTCTTTTATCATAAAATAAGAAAAACTTGGTTATTTACTTTCTCTTTTTTAATTTTGTTATTTCCTTTTTAATGTTAGTAGAATCCTACCTATCTCCATAAGGAAAAGAGGTGCTGCGATGCTAGAACAGATCATTCTGGTTAGCAGCTTTACGTTCATTATTCATTTTGCAGAAACGATCACCTACTCCCTTCGATTGGCAGGCGTGCGTCTAGGGAAAATAGCTGTCGCTATATCATTAACCGGCATTATCCTGCTCGTATCACGTACAGCCAACATGGTGCAAGCACCACTTATGGGAAAGCTCATTGATTCTGCGAAAACCTCTATGGAGTATTCTCTGATCGAGCAGTTTCGAATGATTATCTTTAGCGCATCACTCGGAACGATTGCTGCTATGCTTGCATTCCCAACCGCGGTCATGCTGGCAAGACGAGTCATTACCCATTTGGAGGTAGCAGGCTCTATCCCAGGATTGCTGCGAACGACCGTAACTATTGAGAAAATTAAAAACACGCGTGCACACTTCCGTCTCCCAAAGCTGGAAATGCTGGCGCGAATGAGAATCGGCGGCATTCCAAAACGATTGTTTCTACTAAACATTATCGTAACAGCGGTCTATACGATTGGTGTGCTGGCTGCTTTGCTCGCTTCTTCCATTACCACCGAACATGCGATTACCGCCTCTCAATCTTCTGGACTAATCAATGGGATAGCAACGATATTGCTTGCACTCCTCATTGATCCTGAAGTCGGTTTATTGACAGATAAAGTGCTAAAGGGAGAGAAAAAGAGCGCTGCCTTAACCAAAGTATTTGGACTACTCATGTTGTCTCGTGTGATGGGTACATTGCTAGCACAATTATTACTCGTCCCAGCAGCATACTTGATATTATGGGTCGTGTCTCGATTATAAAGATTATTAACTTGCTTGAGGAGGAAAGTCATGCTGTGGTCACATCTATTTTTCAAGCAGGATCGTTATAAGTATTTTCCAAAGCATATCGCTATCATTATGGACGGAAATGGAAGATGGGCGACACGTAAAGGACTTCCAAGAAACGTTGGACACTTTTATGGGATGAAAACGATGCAGAAAATAATAAAAAAATCCATTTCGCTAAAGCTTAGCTGCTTAACCTTATATGCGTTTTCTACGGAGAACTGGAGAAGGCCAAAAGCCGAGGTTGACTATTTATTGCAGCTGCCTATCAAATATTTTCAGAATCATACCATTGACGAGCTGAATCAAAAAAATGTAAAAGTAACTTATATAGGTGACATCAGCTCGTTCCCTGCTCATACGGTGGATGTAATTAAGAGAACTTGTGAAATAACGAAGAATAACACAGGTATGCTTCTGAATATGGCTCTAAATTACGGAGGCCGAACAGAAATCCTTCAAGCTGCAAAACAGCTCATCGCAAGCGGCGCAGATCCGCATACATTTGACGAACAATTTGAGAAAATGATCGCTACCTCCGATTATCCACCTGTCGATTTAATCATTCGGACAAGCGGTGAAAAGCGGCTTAGCAACTTCCTTTTGTGGCAGGCCGCGTACGCTGAATTATGGTTTACGGAGAAGAGTTGGCCGGATTTCAATTACTCGTTGTTGATCGAAGCCATACACAATTATTCGAAAAGAAAAGAACGGGAGTGATAAATCCCCCTGCCATTGACGACGTTTATTCATCTATTGTGGCTAAGCAGCTGAAGTTAACGCAGGCAATCGATAAAGGAATCCCATTCTAAATATTTTTACGGTATTCATTTGGTGACATGCCGGAGAATGCACGAAATAACTTATTGAAGTAACTGGAATTGTCATATGCAAGCTCTTGCGAGATTTGCTCAATCGTTTGATTGGATTTATCCAGCAGCTCTTGAGCCTTCTCCATTTTTCTTTTGGTAACGAATTCGACAAAGGTTTCACCGGTTTCTTTTTTGAAAATACGGCTAAAGTGTGTAGGATTTAGATTTAATCTTCTGGCCATTTCATCCATACCGATTTTCTCGTTTAAATGCATGCGCACATATCTTTGCGCTTCCGCGATTTCTTTACGAATGGATTGATCCTTGCTCACGCTGACCGAGTCCATCTTATCAACCAGAAAGTGATATAACCAATCTCCAAGATGGTCCAACGTATCCATGGCATAAATTTTTTGCTGCAGCAATTCAGCACTGTAATTAGTCAAAAAATGATGCATGACAGAGTACTTCAACTCCATGTCAGACACGATTTTCAGCAACCAACCGCGCACAGAATCTACGGGATACCTCTTCGATTCAATATGCTTCAACCATTTTCCGACCATGCTCTTCAGAAGCTCAGCATCGTCCGATTGTAAACCCTTTCTGATATCATTTACTGCATCGATATAGTGTACAAATAGTTCTTCCTCCGTCGACTCCATCGGCTGTACATTTAGAATACGGTGCTCCCCCGAATAGAAGCGGAACGTCTTGGTATTTAACAGTAATCTAATCTGCTTCTTCAACGTTGTCATTGAATCAAAGGCTTCGCCCAAATAAAAAGAGACCCCGATTTTCAAGCTGCGAAGGAACTTTTTTTGGACCATCAGCAAATCGTCGATTATCATACCCTTTGAATTTACTTTAATTGACTTCGGGAAAGGATATAGAATGTAAAAAGTCCTTTCATTCAGGGTCAATACGATAGGATCAGCCATTTGAACAGATTCGATCAAAGCGTTTTCCGCAACAAAACGGATCTGATGCGCTCCTCCAAAACGATCCTCTAAATCCGGGAAACGCTCAAGTTTGCAAAGCACAGGCAAATAGCGGCCGCCAGCCGTTAGATGAATGCCCAAACTCTTGGCTCTCTGCTCCCACTCCTTCTCATCCCATAAAGGCTGGTCGATCAGCGATTGCAAAAATGTTGTTTTTAGCGATGAGAGACCATGCGAGACGATGGCTTGCAGCTTCTGATGATCGTTTTGTATCGCTTTTTCTTTTTCAAGCTGCACAATGAGCTGGTTTACAATGTCCGATAACTGTTCAATGCGCATCGTTTCTTTCAAAATATAATCATTTACATTCAGTTTTACAGCTTGCTGCGCAAAATGAAATTCTTCATGGCAGGACAAAATGACCGTCTTGAGACCGGGATTTAGTTTGCGCGCTTCTTCAATTAACTCTAAACCATTCATGATTGGCATCCCGATATCCGTGATTAAGATATCAGGCGGTTGGCTCTTGCATGCTTGGAGTGCTTCTTCCCCATCCGAACAAGCTGCTAATAGTTCTAATCCCAGCTCTTCCCATGGGAGCTTGGCTCTCAAATATTCAAGAACCGGCATGTGATCATCTGCAATGATTACTTTATACATTTTGGTTTTCCTCCATTATGGTAGCGGGGAAAATGAATAGAACCGTCGTCCCTTTTTGATATTCGCTTTCCATTATCATCTGAAAATAGTCGCCATATATTAATTTTAGCCGATCATACACATTCGTCAGCCCGATCCCCGCCAGGGTTCCTTCGTTTCGATCATTTCTCTCCATGATTTGCAGCTTACTGCGCTTTAACCCCACATTTATGCGTTCCAATGTGTCAACGCTCATACCGGCGCCATTATCTTTAATCGTGATGTATAAGGCTTCTTCGATCTTTTCCACACGGATAGAAATGATACCGCCTCGCCTTGAAAAACCGTGCTTATAGCAATTCTCGATAATAGGCTGGAGAATAAATCTTGGAATGGTTTCCATATGCAGCTCCGCATTGATTTCGATCGTGGACTCGATCTGATGCCGCAAAGAAAAGTTCATCAACTCCATATACTGCTGGGTTATTTCGATTTCGGTCAGTAAAGGAACAAACTCCTGCTGGGAGGAGAGAGTAACCCGCAGCAACGAAGATAACGATCCGACCAGCTCGGCATTCTCATCATCACCCTTGAGAAGCAGCTTTAATCGAATCGAACTTAGTACATTAAATAAGAAATGCGGATTTATCTGTACCTGCAGCATCGCAAGCTCCGCTTGTCTCTTAAGCTCTTGCTCCAACTTTATTTGTTCAATCATCTCCGAGATGCGGTCAAGCATATGATCAAAAGATTTGCCAAGTCGGCCTACTTCATCCCCTGCCCTCACATTAGATCGGATTTGCATATCACCCGACTCTACCTTGAGCGCTACATCACCTAAAATTTTGATTGGTTTGGTAAATTTCCGGAGTAAATAGGTGAGGAAAAGCAGAAAACCCGTTGCAAACAAGATTTGCAGCAGCAGTCCTGATCGGTATATCCGGTTTACTTTGTCTGTTAATTGCTCGTAGGGGACCAAGCTAACCAATGACCAATCGGCGTATTGTACGGGCATCGATACATAAATTTGATTTTCTCCTGCTATGTTCATCATTTCAGGTGAAGCGCCTGTCCTTGTCGACACCAGGCTGCTGAAATTTTTGCCGATATAACGATCGTCGCGGAAGGACAGAATCCGTTGATTCTGATCCAATAAATAGATGTCTTCAGACAGGTTATCGATCATATCGCTAACCGTATTTTCCGAGCGGCTAACAATTAAATAGGCGAACGGCTCTGCGGAATAGTCTGTCAATGCGCGTGCTGTCATGATCACATACGGATCTTCCTCGGCCTGAAATTTCAAATAATTGGGTTGTACGCCCATATACATCGTTTCGAACGGCGATAATCCAGATAAGCTCTCGAACCATGGCAGCTTGCGGAAAGAGGCAGGATCAAACTCGTAATACGAATAGTTGGAGTAATAACGTCCATCCTTTGTGAGCAAAGTGAGGCGGATATCTGGCCGGGCGTTCGCCATCTGTTCAAGCAGAGCTGTAATTGACATGGTGTTTAACGGTTCTTCCGGACTTCGAAGTAACATCTTTAGCTCATCATTGAATTGAACTCTATTCGATACTTCAACCATTTCTTCGATAATGCCGTGAATTTGGTATTGAATAATTGTTAACGACTGATTCGCGCTGTTCAATGCTTGTTCGCGAATGATTTGTTGAGAAAACAAGCTCGTGTTATACAGCATAATAAGCGTAGGAACCATCAAACAAGCCATGGATGTCGCGATCAGTTTTTGTCTTAGCGACAGCTTTCTCAAGAAGTTGATTTTCATTCCACGTTCTCCTTTCCCTATAAACTGACGAAAGCTAGAGCACCGTAAAGGCTGCTCCAGCTTAGTTAACTATTCACTTTTATCTTTCAATAAAATGTCCTCTAGGTTGTATATTTACATGGGAGCGATTATTGATTCGAATCAATCAGTTTTTGAATTCTCCCCTGCGCCGAATTCATCGTTTTTTCGATGTCTTGGCCTTGAAGCATCATTTTATCGAATTCTTCCTGCATCATTTTCTCTACTTCAGCTGAGTAGGCTGGTGGATTTACGACGGGTACCATCACGCTGTTTTTCAAAAAGTTCAACGCCGATTCCTTGTCAATCATTTCAGGGCTAGACGTTGCAGCGATAATTTTATCTAAAACATCTTCCATATTGGCTTTTTTCCAGGATGGAATATTTCTGCCCTGCTCCACGAGCCCATTTGTTGTAAACCAACGGATGAACGTATACGCTTCCTCTTTATGCTTGGACTTACTGTACATCGTCAATATATCTGCTGATACGGAAGTCGTGATCGGATCTTCTTTATTTACTTTTGGATATGGCGCAAATACCGTTTTGAACGTAGCCGGCACTTTTTCTGTGCCCCCAGTCTCGGGAAGGAAGAACGTTCCTGTCATGATCATACTCGCGTCTTCATTGAAATACTGCGGACGATAGTTCAGCTTTTGGCTAACCACCTCGGTGTAAGGGGTTGCCGATTTGTCCTTCTCTGCTTGCAAACGCACTTCCAGCGATTTAAGCATATTCGGATTCATAATATTGGCCGATTTGCCATCGTCCGTGACAAGGTAGGCGTTTTGGGGTTGGTTCACGAGTCCAATCATGGCATACGGATTAGTCCAGCTATGGAAATACGTTCCATACCTTTTTTTCCCGTCGCCGAGTTTTGTCATTTTCTTGGCATAGTCGAGATACTCGTCCCACGTCCAATCTGTCGGAATCGGCAGCCCAGCTTCCTTAAGATGGTCTTCGTTAATCGCAACGAGCAAATTTACCGATTTTCCTGGCAGACCGTAGATTCTGCCGTTCTCTTGCGTATTGACACTGTATTCATCCTCAAATTTGATTCCCTCTTTGTTCAAATAATCATCAAGCGGCTCGATCATGCCGAGCTCGACCCGCTGCACGTAAAAAGAAGGTTGTGAGAACATGATGACGTCCATGTCTTCACCCGAAGCTGCGGCCAAATCGACTTTTTTCACTTGTTCGGTGGCATTGTTATCTCCTGCCGATACGAATTCGACTTTGATGTTCGGGTACTGTTTCTCGAACGCCTGCTTCACGATATCGAATTTTTCAGCTTTTAGATTGTACCAGGTGTGAACCTTAATCGTGACCTGTTTTGCATTCTTGTCTTTATCGGTCCCGGCATTTGTTTCTTTCGTTCCCGTTGATGAGGAACAGCCTGCCAAAAATAATACCGCAGCGATAAATACGATGGTCGAACTCGTCATCCATTTCTTAATCATGTCGTTTCCCCCTGGTTTCTCTTTTCTATCCTTTGACGCTGCCTGAAGCCACACCCTCTATAACATGTTTTTGACCGAAGATGAAGATGATCAGCAATGGTAGGATTGCAGATACGGCACCTGCCATCATGAGCGAATAAAACTCTCCATTCACGTCGGAAAACTTCGTCATCCCTAACTGAAGCGTAAACAAATGATCTGACCGCAGGAAAATCAACGGATTCTGATAATCGTTCCATGTCCATATAAAACGCAGAATCATTACGGTAGCCAAAGCAGATTTTACTAACGGTAGCGTAATTCGAACAAAGATGGTCCAATGGTTGGCACCGTCTATGCGCGCCGACTCGATAATTTCGTTATGAATACTCATATAAAATTGTCTAAGCAGGAAAGTCCCGATCACGGAGGAACCACTTAATAATACTAAGCCGGTATGACTGTCAAATAGGCCTAACCAACGGTACATAATAAATTGTGGCACTAAGATCGCTTGACTCGGAATCATGAATGTCGCGAGAATAACGATGAACAGCAAATCGCGCCCCTTGAATGAAATTTTTGAAAATCCGTAAGCAGCCATTGCTGATATGGTTAGAGAAAATACGGTTGTCAGTAGGGTAATCTTGATCGTGTTCCAATAGTACAAACTAAAAGGCAGCGCACCAAACCAAACTTCCCGGTAATTTTCAACAATATTCCAATTTTTCGGAATCCATTGAATAGGATACGATAGCACATCAAGCTCCGGCTTGAAGGAAGCGGAGAGCATCCACAGGAATGGCATGACGAACATGATTCCTCCGGCACTCATTAATAAAGTAATGATTATACGGCTAACACGTAACGAGCTCATAGGAATCCCCCTAGTAATTTACCCATTTCTTCTGGCCGATCCATTGCACGACGGTGATTGCCAGAATTAAGAGAAGAAGTGCGATGCCAATCGCCGACGCATAGCCGGATTTCAATTGAATGAAAGCGACTTCATATAAGTAGAACACGATAACGGACGTCGATCCCGCAGGCCCGCCATTCGTTAAGATCATAATCAGATCAAACACTTTAAAGGAACCGACAATGCCGGTAATGAGCAGGAAGAATGTCGTTGGCGATAAAAGAGGTATCGTAACTGTGAAAAATTGCCGAATTTTCGTAGCCCCATCGATGTCAGCTGCTTCATACAGGTCTACCGGAATGTTTTGCAGTCCGGCCATGAAGATAATCATTTCAAAACCTATCCCCGCCCACACCATAATAATCATGACGGATATAAGAGCAAAGTTCGGATCTGCCAGCCAAGCCGGCGGATGATCAATTCCAAGCGACATCAGGAATCCGTTTATGGGTCCGCTGCTTGGATGGAATAAAACCCGCCACAGAACGGCTACGGCAACAAAGCTAGATATAAAAGGCATGAAATAAATGACTTTAAAAACACTTTTAAAGTAAGTTGCTTTATTGATGAGCACCGCCAGAGCTAATGAGATGAATAAGGAGACGGGTATCACTAGAATCAAAACAAAATTGTTGGTTAATGACCGGATAAAATTTTCATCCGAAGCCATTTTTGTATAGTTATCTAATCCAATAAATTTGATATTGCTTAAGCCCGCAATAAAGTTCCAATCGGTAAAACTGATTATCCCGGATAGTATAATCGGAATGATCGTGAGCACAGTGGCCGTAATTAGCATTGGCGCGATAAACAAATACCCGGCTAACGTGTCCTGCAAAAATTTCTTTCGTTTTTTTAGTGGAACCTTGTTTCTCGCGGTTCCGGTTTCATGCAGCACTTGTTCCAATTTGATCACCTCATGTTGTTCGTCTATGGTTTCATTATAGGGAGGACTACATTCGAATACAGGGCAATAATTTTTCTCTTTGAGAAATAATTTGCGCAAAATTCGACAGCTTGTCGATAAGTCATTTCTAAAAGAACGAAAAGGCCATTCCCTGCATCACGCGGTAAGAATCACCTTTTCGCCCCTGGCATCTTCTATATTCGACTAGATGAAATCAATCGGTTATTGGTTGGAATCAATCACCTTTTGAATTCTTTCTTGTGCTGCATTCATTGTCTTATCGATATCCTGTCCTTGAAGCATCATGCGATCAAACTCTTCTTGCATCACTTTTTCAACTTCCGCCGAATAAGCTGGCGGGTTTTTCGCTGGGATCATCACGCTATTTTTCAAAAAGTTCAACACGGATTCCTTGTCAATCATTTCAGGGTTAGCTGTCGCAGCAATGATCTTATCCAGCACTTCTTCCATATTAGCCTTTTTCCAGGATGGAATATTTCGCCCCTGAACCATAAGCCCTTCCGTGGTAAACCAGCGGATGAACGTATAGGCTTCCTCTTTATGCTTCGACTTGCTGTACATGGTGACATAATCAGATGAGATCGTTGCATTCATAGGGTCTTCTTTATTTACTTTCGGATACGGTGCGAAAACCGTTTTGAACGTAGCAGGCACTTTTTCCGTTCCACCTACTTCGGGAATAAAGAACGTGCCTGTCGCTATCATACTTGCAGCTTGCGTGAAATATTGCGGACGATAGTTCATCTTTTGGCTAAGCACCTCGGCGTAAGGCGTCGCCGATTTATCCTTCTCTGCTTGCAAGCGAATTTCCAGCGACTTACGCATAGCCGGATTCATAATGTTCGCAGATTTGTTATCATCTGTGACCAAGTAGCCGTTTTCTGTATTGCTAACTAATCCGAGCATCGCAAACGGATTAGTCCAGGTATGGAAGTAGGTGCCATAGTGTTTTTTCTCGCCATCCTGTTTGGTCATTTTCTTGGCATATTCCAGATATTCGTCCCAAGTCCAATCCGTCGGAAGCGGCAGCCCAGCTTCCTTCAAATGGTCTTCGTTGATAGCTACGAAGAAATTCACTGATTTTCCTGGCAGACCATAATACTTGTCATTCACTTGCGTATTGACGGCATATTCGTCGTCAAATTCGATCTCCTCTTTGTTCAAATAATCATCAAGCGGCTCTAACATCCCAACTTCGATCCGCTGTACATAATGAGCGGGTGAGGAGAACATGATGACGTCCATGTCCTCGTCTGAAGCTGCGGCCAAATCCACTTTTTTCACGTGTTCGTTAGAATTGTTATCCCCCGCGGATATGAAATCAACTTTGATGTTTGGATACTGTTTCTCGAATTCCCTCTTCACTACATCGAATTTCTCGTTTTCAAGGTTGTACCACGTACGAACCTTAATCGTGACGGGGTCCGTTTTGCTCCCCTCATTGCTTACGGCGTTTGTGTCTTTTGTTCCAGTTGATGAGGAACAGCCTGTCAGAAGCATTGCCGCAGTCGTGAAAACAATTGCAGAGCCCTTCATCCATTTCTTAATCATTCAACTTCCCCCTTAATTGAATTGATCTATTTTTTGACACTTCCCATGACCTTGCTGGCATTCACTTGTTTTTGGCCATGATGAAGATGATCAACAGAGGTAGGATTATAGACACAAAACCTTTAAAGCGCTTTCAAACAAAATGGGCAGCTGTCTGATTGCGGTTCGTCTATGATTTGATTATAGGGAGCACGAAGTTCAAACACAGGGCAATATTTTTTCTATTTTGAAAAAAATTTGCGCAATAAACGTCTTTTTGGTCGGTTATGATTCTGTTCAACTCTGAACAGCTATACATATAGAAGGCGCAGCCATCGGCTGCGCCCGTTCGAATATCAATCCAACCTTTTACAGTTATTGCTCCTTGCCAAGAAAGCGCCAAAAATTCCGGTTCAACATATCATCTAAATCTCTCTGTATTTCTTCTTCCGTAACGGTCCAGCCGCTGTGATGCAGCTTCTCGTATTTGTCCGCCAGCACGTTCCCGATAATTCTTCTGGAATGCTCCCATTTATAGATCAGCTGCTCGAAGACGCGGCAGTCAGAGTGCTGCGGAATCATCGATGTCCCAAGAAGCTCTAAGCGGAACCGCGTCATTTCTTCGACCATCGACTCGATGTGAAGAAACCACCAGCAGCCGAAAATCATCAGATTACGGAACTTGCGGGCAAGCACCGTCAGCTCATGCTGGTTTTCTCTTGCCAGCATCGTAATAAGAAACTTCTGCTCCGGGTATCGGCGGCACAACGCTTCCACGGCCGACACGTCGGACTGCATACTCATATCTCCTGCCAATCCGAGCGAAGGATTTACTTTTCTCCGAACGCCAATCATCAGCGCAAACGGAATGTCTTGCTCTTGGCATACCGGAATCATAACCTCATCAATCATTTTGCTCCGATGATCATCGGCTGGATATGTGAAATCGCCCGGCATGGACACGGCAAGGTAGAGCGCATCCATGCGAGTGATCCATTCGGATAGAAAACGGCGGGTCTCCTCTTTCGTCCGTTCCGTCCACTCCGCCTGTACATCATAACCTAGACCTTGAAGCTCGCTCACAGCATGAGGCCAATCATTGAGCAGTGCATCCACGCGAAGCGCTGCATAAAACCGTGGATCCGTTTTACCTTTCCCTGATTGCCAGACAGGACGTTCTACGGGATCGAACGGGTCGTTAGTCATCACGATTTTCTCGATTCCCGCGATTTGCATGACCGTATCGACCTGTTCATGCACCGTACGTTTTTCAAGCGCTAGGCGGTAATCGTCAAGGTTACGAGAGGATACGTCCAGTCCAAGCCGTTTGAGAATCGTTATAAATCCTGTAGCTGCCTCGCTTACCGGCGAATGGTCAAGGAAAAGCAATTTCCATATCCAATCCGCTTGCTCCCGCTTAGTCATAGACCAGAAGTGGTCGTACTCTTCCTCCGACCACCTGAAACTCTCCGAAATCAAATAATGATAGGTTAGTAATTCATCAATGCCCCATAAAAGCAAACTTCCGAATTCAGGCGCATATAAATGCGTATGCATATCGGTGACTGGCGTGCTAAGTGCCAAGCGCTCAACCGTCTGCCGAAGATCAACCAAACTCATATCCATTTGTGTACTCATTTTCATTTCCCCTTTTCTTAGTTATTCCATTGATAGTGATAACTGCCGTCTTTATCAATACGCTCAAACGTATGTGCTCCGAAATAATCGCGCTGAGCTTGAAGCAGATTTGCCGGGAGATGCTCAGTACGGTACGCGTCAAAGTAAGATAATGCCGAAGCGAATGCCGGTACAGGGATGCCATTCAGCGCTGCAGCTGCAACCACTTCCCGCCATGCTTGCTGATAATCATTCACAATATTTTTAAAATAGCTGTCTACGAGCAGATTAGGAAGATTCGCATCGTTATCAAAGGCATCCTTGATGTTTTGAAGGAATTGCGCACGGATAATACAACCTCCACGGAATATCATGGCAATGCTACCGCAATTCAGGTCCCATTGATAAGTATCGGAAGCCATTTTCATTTGAGCAAAACCTTGTGCATAGGAGCATATTTTGCTTGCATACAGCGCTTTCCGCACCAGCTCAATGAAATCATCCCGGTTTCCGCTATATTTCGATACAACAGGCTTGTCAAACATCGCCGAGGCTCTCTTACGCTCTTCTCCCAGAGATGATAAATAACGCATGAAAACAGATTCCGTGATGACAGGCAATGGAACGCCGAGATCAAGGGCATTTTGCGAGGTCCATTTTCCTGTGCCCTTCTGCCCGGCAGAATCCTTGATAATATCAACCACTCTTTTACCCGTTTCCGGATCGATCTTGGTGAATATATCCTGCGTGATCTCAATCAGGTAGCTGTTCAGTTCCCCTTCGTTCCATTTCTTGAAAATTTGATGGAGTTCCTCCGGCTCCGCACCGATGACTTCTTTTAGCAGATGATAAGATTCGCAAATCAGCTGCATGTCTCCATATTCGATACCATTGTGTACCATCTTGACATAATGACCCGCTCCGTCCGGCCCGATATACGTACAGCAAGGCACGCCCTCGACTTTGGCAGAAATAGCGGTCAAATATGGCTCAACATGTGCATAAGCCTCCTTGGTTCCGCCCGGCATAATCGCGGGTCCCTCCAACGCGCCCTGCTCCCCGCCGGATACGCCTGAACCGATAAAACGAATGCCTAGCGCCTCCAGCTCCTTCGTTCTCCGCTGTGTATCAACAAAGTACGAATTGCCGCCGTCAATAATAATATCTTCTTTACCCAGGAATGGAAGGAGCTGTTTAATCGTATCGTCAGTCGCATTCCCGGCTTTAACCATCAACAGAATTTTCCTTGGCAGCGCAAGCGAAGCGACAAAGTCCCCTAAAGATTCATATCCGTATAGCTTTCGGCCGTCAGCTTCTGCAAGTAACTCTTTTGTTTTTTCATAAGATCGATTAAAGACGGCAACCTCAAATCCACGGCTCTCCAAATTTAATGCTAAATTTTTCCCCATGACAGCAAGGCCAATGACACCAATCTGTTTTCTATTCACATACTTTCTCTCCCTTTATTCAAATATGCTTCAATCTCTTTATTGCTTATATAGAGAAGGATGCCAGGCATCCTATCAATAACAACGTTGTTAAAAAAGACCGCAATTACTCCAGCAAATAGCTTACTCCAAGAACAAAACTGAATAAACAAGCGGCATACATCGTAACTGGAAGCAGCGGACGAACTTTTTTGGCAAGATCATGAAACCAAATGCTGACAATCGCTATGATTGCGTGAGAGAGTAGTAATCCAATGCTAAACGCGGCTACCGCAAGCATACCGTGGTTCGTTGCGGCTACTCCGGCGACCGTGGTGAACAAAAGAAGCTGTGTCGGCGTTTCCGCACCGATACCATGGATGACTCCGACTGTAAATACATTCCGACGCGTAAAAGTAAACGGCTCGCCGTTTCTCCGCCTAAGCTTCTGAAATATAGCGATGCCGCGGCTCCAATAGGCACCGTTCCCATTTCTTCTTCCAATCAAAATAAGGATGGCCATAAAGATCAAGGTTATGCCTACTGCCTTGCCCATCCATTGATCGGCCCAAATCGGTACACTCCAAGCAAATACAAGTATACTGCAGCCAAGAACGAAAACGACCGCTTCATGCCCGCCCGCGTACCACAGAGACAGCTTCATCCTCTCTTTTTTCGAGCCCGAGCTGCCTCCCGTTATATCAGCTAAAGCTGCCACATGGTCCAAATCTATGCCATGGCGCAGACCCAGCAATATAGACAATGCTAACAAACCTATTAACTCCACTAGTTTCCCTACTCCTATTCTCTGAGCAGTTTATAGACTTCGCTGTAGACGGTTTCGAGAGGAATGCCGTACGTTCTAGCGGCTTGGGCCGCATCCTCATATTCCGGCGATTGGCGAATGATTTTTTCTCCATCTAGAGCCTGCTTCACTCTCACCGATCCGAAAGGAGTTTCCACCTGAATCCACTGGCGAGCAAGCGCCCTACGCTGCCATTCGCTCCTGCGTACGCCGAAAGTCGATGTTTCTGCAAGCATCGTCTCCTCGCACCGCGAGCTGTTTGCCGGATGGCATAGAACAGTGACAAGGACGCCTGGACGATTTTTTTTCATATAGACAGGAGTATGGTAAACATCGAGAGCTCCGGCTTCGAACAGCCTTTCCATGGCAAAACCAAGTGTCTCCCCCGTTGAATCATCTACCTGCGCTTCGAGTACGACAATCGTCTCGTTGAAATTTTTCTCTTGCTCCTGTTGATATAAAACAGCTCTGACAACGTTCGGATGGTCGAAATTTTTTGTACCTGCGCCATATCCGATTCGGTCAATCGTTCCTGCGGGCAATGGACCAAAACCTGAGGCCAGCGCTTTGACGATCCCAGCACCTGTCGGCGTTGTCAATTCCCCTTTAGCCGTGAACTCAGATAATGGTACGCCTCGCAGCAGCTCTGCCGTAGCGGGAGCAGGGATCGGATATAAGCCGTGGGCCATACGCAGCCTGCCCGTTCCCGTTGGTACAGGAGAGACAATAATTTTGCCAGCATCCAAGCTCTCCAGTGCAAGGCAAACGCCAATAACGTCCAAAATGGAGTCCATCGCTCCCACTTCGTGAAAGTGAACATCGGCTGGGTCCATGCCATGGATCTTGCCTTCCGCTTCAGCGATTAAGCGAAAGATGGACAGACTTCTCTCTTTCACTCGATCCGGCAGCGTTGAAATCTCGATCATTCTTATGATGTCAGATGCTTTTCTGTGCTCATGTGAATGCTCATGATGGTGATGGTCGTGTGAATGATCGTGCGAATGCTCATGATGATGGTCATGTGCGTGATCATGTGAATGCTCATGATGGTGATCATGTGCGTGTGCATGCGAATGCTCATGATGGTGATCGTGTGAATGATCATGCGAATGCTCATGATGATGGTCATGTGTGTGAGCATGTGCGTGATCATGCGAATGATGGTGATGATCGTGTCCGCCGTTATGCTCACTGTGATCGAAGCTTAGCTTCAACCATTTCGCGGTTATGCCTCTTCGGTCCACCTTTACGAATTCCATCGTGAAAGGATCGATCGGAAGTTTCGATAAATGGCTGACAATATACTCCTCGTCTGCGCCCAGGTCCACGAGTGCGGAAAGTGTCATATCCCCTGCGATGCCTGAAATACAATCCAAATAGACAGTTCTCATTCTAAGTGCCCTCCGCTACCAATTGTAAGATCATTGCTGCTTGAAACCCTGCCCCGAAGCCATTATCGATATTGACGACGGTCACGCCGGCTGCGCAGGAGGTCATCATGGCAAGAAGCGTTGTAATCCCTTGAAGATTAGCGCCATAACCGATAGAAGTAGGTACCGCTATAACCGGCCTGCGGACGAGTCCTCCGACAACGCTGACTAAGGCGCCCTCCATACCGGCAACCCCAATCACAACAGACGCTTCCCGGATGCGTTCCTTTTGGCTAAGAAGCCGATCGATTCCCGCTACTCCGACGTCAAAGATACGATCAACCTCGCAGCCCATCCATTCCGCTGTCCCTGCCGCTTCCTCCGCCACCGGTATATCCGAAGTCCCTCCGGTCAGAACCGCCACTTTTCCAGGGAGCTTGCGCGCGGATTGACCCAGCGAGATAAGTCGAGATCCACTATCATAACGAGCCTCAGGGTGCCTTGCGATCACTCGATCCGCCATCTCGGCCGTTGCCCGGGTGACAAGTGCCCTTCCATGATTTTCCACAAGCCTTGAGAAAATGGTTTCAACCTGATCCACGGTCTTTCCCTGTCCAAAAACGACTTCCGGATGTCCCGTCCGCTCGTTGCGACCCACATCCAGCTTACAAAATCCAAGATCCTCAAACTCATTCATATCGCCGAGCCCCCAAGTTCAAGCACTTTATTCATACTTCCGCTGCGGTAACCGGAAAGATCCATCGCAACGTAGATAAATCCAAGCTCTTTCAATCGCTCTGAAATGATGGAGGCGTGGCTAATGAGCAGCTCCATTGCCCTCGGTTCCACTTCGATTCGTGCGATATCGCCATGACTCCTGACCCTTACTTGCCCAAAACCTAGTGAACGAATATAGCGTTCAGCTTCTCCGACACGTCCAAGCTTCTCGATCGTAATCGTCTCGCCGTAGGCAATCCGAGAGGAAAGACAAGCGAATGACGGCTTATCCCAAGTGGGCAGTCCGTGCTCACGGGAGAGATCACGGATCTCTTCCTTATAAAGTCCGGCTTCCTGCAAAGGTCCCCGCACACCTCGTTCTTTCGCCGCTTGAACCCCAGGCCTATGCTCATTCATGTCATCCGCAATGAGCCCGTAGACAATATGGCGGTAAGCTCCGTCCTCGATGAACGGCTCGATATGCTCGAATAAACTCTTTTTGCAAAAATAACAACGGTTTGCATTATTCTCTTTGTAGCCAGGAATACTTAATTCAGACGTTTCGATTACCTTATGAGTCGCGCCAATGCTCTTCGCCAGCCGGATCGCTTCCTCAAGCTCTTCCGTCGGATAGGTTTCTGAGTCGGCCGTAACCGCCAAGACCCGCTCGCTTCCCAGTGTTTTTATTGCGGCATCCAGAAGAAAGGTACTGTCAACGCCTCCGGAGAACGCCACCACAACCGATTCCATTTCCGTTAGAATCGCCTGCAGCTTGCTGTATTTATCATGCATACTATTGACACCGCCTTCCGTTAAATTCATCCAACCGACATATGCTGCAGTTTCGATATTTCCCTCATAGGCTCTTTCAATCGATCGTATATGCTTAAATATAGTGGAAGTATTTTTTGATAATGCTTATGATTGCTCATATCGGGTTCAAAGAAGCTGCCTTTCTGCTCCTTCCACCTCAGCAGCGGGCCGCGGCAGCCATCCATAGCGTATAATCCAAGCTGAGCGGCTCCGAGTCCTGAGCTTTCTACTGACTCGGGTACCCGTACGGGCACGCCCAGCATGTCGGCCATCATTTGGCACCATAAGGCAGAACGTGCAAAACCTCCGGATGCCCTGACCTCTTTAGGCTTTTCACCTGCCTGCTTCATTAAGGAAACGATTGCGGTAATCTGAAACAGAACGCCTTCCATTGCAGCGCGAAGCATATCCGTCTCCCTATGCGCAAGCGTCAATCCGAACATGACACCTTTGGCCTGGGCATCCCAGAAAGGAGCCCTTTCTCCCGATAAGAGAGGTAGAAAAAGCAGGCCGTTGGATCCCGGAGGCACAGCAGCGGCTAAAGGGAGCACCTCATCAATCGATTTCCCAGGGTAGAGGCGATCCGAGATCCACCTGGCTACGATAGCACCGTTGTTGGAAGGTCCGCCGACAAACCAATGATCTTTCGTCAAAGCGTAGCAGAACAGTTTCCCATCCGCATCGAAGGTAGGCCGTTTTACGGTCGTCCGTACAGCCCCGCTTGTGCCAATCGTCACTGCCAGCACACCTTCCTCCACCGCACCAATTCCAAGATTGGCTAATACTCCGTCCTGCGCCCCGAGAATGAATGGCGTGTCCGTACCAAGTCCCATCCGTTCTGCCGCTTCCCTGTTCAGCCCATCGATTCGCTCCGTCGAAGGAACAAGCTTGGGCAATTGATCCTCACGAATGCCTGCCAGAATTAATGCTTCCTTATCCCATGTTAACGTCTCGAGATTAAATAAACCGGTAGCGCTTGCTATCGAATGGTCCATCATCATAATTCCAAATAACTTATTCAAAATATATTCCTTTATTCCGACGAAATGATGCGCGGAATGAAATAGATCCGGCCTTTCCTCCCTCATCCAGATCAGCTTGACGAGCGGTGACATCGGGTGGATCGGCGTGCCCGTCCGCGAATAGACCGATAATCCCGTTCCGTCATTCAGCAACCGCTCGGCCTGGGCTGCGCTGCGCAAATCCGCCCAGGTGATGCTGGGTGTGAGCGGAAGTCCGTTCGCATCAAGCAGTATCAAGCTGTGATTGGCCGAGCTAAAGGCAACACACCGTATTTCCCCAGTCTGAAAACTGCCTTTCTTCATAACATGACCAACGCTATCAATTACAGCCTCGCAGATGACATCGGGATCCTGTTCGGCATACCCTTGCTTCGGCGTGTGCAGCGGATACTCAATCGAGTGGCTTCCAAGGATCTGTCCTGTCAGGTCGACGGCCAACGTCTTCGTGCTCGTCGTTCCGATATCAATGGCTATGACTATTTTGGCATCCGCACTCATTTTGGCAAAAATCCTTCCTCGTCGAACTTCCACTCGTAAGGCCCTTCCAAAATCTCGATGCGCGGATTTCTTTTGGCTTCCTCAAGCAGTGATTCGGAAATTTCAATCGTTCCAAGATGCAGCGTATCCCGAATACGAACCAGCTTGCACTGTGTGTAATCCAAAATGTTGCAGGTTTTGATCGCTGCCTTAATGGCATCGCGATCATTCTCAAGCGTTGTCGCTTGTTTCGTCGGCGCACAGACCGTAGAGGTTAGTCCATTGGCATAAGTCGCTGGCCAATCCGTCTTGCTAACTAGTCTGCTTGTCGTGAAATCGGCTGTGCCCACTCCGTTTGCATTGCCCTGGGACTCTGGCGTCAGGTCGAGAACAACCATCTTGTTCACCTCAGGTCCCCCGTGCGCATAAGGCGTCGGATACCTGCCCGTGATATTCGGATCCGCTCCGTCACCGCTAATATTTTTTCCGATGTAATCAATAACAAGAACGTCCAGATCATTGAAAAGGATTTGCGGGAGTCGGCTCTTCGCTTCGATTAGCAGCTCCTTCTCACGTTCCTCCATCGTATCCGTTCCGAGAACCTCAATCCGGCAGATTTGGTCATACGCGTTTTCCACGACCGCTACCCCAAACCGGATCGGAAGCTTCTCGATCATCACACGAGCCATTGCCGGTACATTCTCAGCCATATACTTGAAGCCCAACTGATGGCAAGCCTCTGCTCCTTTTTGCTTCCCCAGTCCGATCGAGATCATTTTAAACATGCCGCTTTCAATCGCCCCTCGAAAAGCCGTATGCGGTTTTATGCGGTTAATGACGATGATGGCATCCGACTCCGTAGCGGCGATTTTGTCACAGTAAATCGGCAAGCCGTTCGGCAGGCGATCAAGCTCTACGACCTCCATCGATGAACGGACCGGACAACCCATACGCGTCTCATCGATGCCGAGATGGGCAAGCACCTCCGTTTGCCCTTCTGCTGTCGCTCCCCCATGACTTCCCATACATGGCACAATGAAAGGCTCGGCGCCGATTCTCTTTAATTCGTCAATAACGGTCTTTGTGAGCTCATCGATTCGCGAAATTCCCCGGCTGCCTACGGCAACCGCAACCCTTTGTCCTGCAGTAATCCCAGTCATCGAATCGGCAGTACGCAACCGCCCAATCAGTTCTCCTATGGGATCTTCAAGTATGGTGTCATCAAACGACTGACGAATTTTTACCAGCTTCGGAATAGGTGTATTTTCAACTAAACTTCGAAGTAAATCACTCATATTGTCATCGCTCCAAATCCTCCGTCAACCCGGATCATCGCTCCGGTGACAAATGATGATGCTTTTGATGAGGCCAAGTAAACAATGGTTCCCTTAAGTTCCTCCGGATCTCCGAAGCGGTTCATTGGCGTATGCTTCATAATCGATTCCACTCTGTCCGGTGATAAGATTTTTTTGTTTTGTTCTGCCGGGAAGAATCCGGGAATGATCGCGTTAACCCTTACCTTGCTCGGAGCGAACTCCCTGGCCAAATATTGAGTTACGCTATTTACCCCAGCTTTCGATACCGAGTAAGTAAATACCCGAGACAGCGGCGGTGAAGAGGATACGGAAGAAATATTGATTATGGAGCCGCCATCCCCCTGCTCGATCATCCTTTTACCAAAAACCTGGCTGGCCAAAACTACGCTTTTGAGGTTAACATCCATAATCCGGTCCCATTCCTCCATTTCGAGATCAAAAAACGGTGTCGCGCTATTTGTCCCCGAGGCATTAACAAGCGTATCCACACGGCCGCCCCATTCAAGCACTTCATTCAAAACCGACTGCAGTTCCTCTTTTTTAGTCGCGTCCGCCTTCAAAGGAATCGCTATTCCGCCATTCCGTTCGATCTGCTCACAAACGAGCCGAGCTTTTTCCATGTCCCTGCCGACGACCGCCACTTTTGATCCTGCTTCCGCAAGCGCGGCAGACATGGCACTGCCTAACACGCCATTGCCTCCGATTACGACTGAAACGGTATTTTGTAATTCAAACATCTATAAAACCACCTTTAATCCCAAATTAACAACGTTGTTATTTTTATGATATCCGAATATCCCATTGCTGTCTATACGAAAAATATGCCGCTTTCATTTGCAAAAAATGTATTCTATGATAAAGTGAACGACATAAATCAGAACTCGGACTAGTGCCTTTCGGAGGGAATCCATGGTAACCATTAAAGACATCGCAGACCGAGCGGGCGTCAGTTTCTCCACTGTCTCCAAGGCATTGAGAGACAGCCCGCTCGTACAGAACAAAACAAAACAGCATATACTTTCTATCGCAAAGGAAATGGGGTACCAACCCAATATCGCAGCCCGAAGCCTCGTCTCCCGAAGAAGCGGAGCGATTGGCGTCGTATGGCCATCCATTGAACGCGCCGCCCTTTCCTCCCTGATTACAAAGATTAATGAACAACTCGAAAAGAAGGGTTACGTTACTTTGCTCTCCATAAGCCATTTGGAATCAGCGATCGAAATCTTCCGTCGTTACCAAGTAGACGCCATACTCGTCTTTGGGGACAGGGATAGTATTTCCAGCTTCAACAAGTTAATTCCGCTGCAGATCCCCATTCTGACTTATGGCGCTGCAGGCTACACACCGTACTCTGCCGTTGACGTAAACAGAGGCCAAGCCGTTCGTCTTGCCGTACGTCACTTGGTTGAACTCGGTCATAAAGATATCGCCTATATTGGCGAACCTAACACGCAAGATCCGCTGCAGACCGTAAAGATCGAAGCTTTTCGCGACGAAATGATCCGTCTGGGCTTACAGGTCAGGAACGACGCCGTGCTTCACATGAATGGCTTAGAATTTCACGACGGATACATGGCCGCACGTACGATGCTGGAGCAAACGGCATGTCCTACAGCCGTCATCAGTGGCGGCATCGATTTGACACGCGGCATCATTCGGGCTATCGGAGAGCATGGACTTCGCGTTCCGCAGGATATTTCCGTAGTCAGTTATGACAACCTGCCTCAAATGGAAGACCTTGAAACTCCGATGACCGTTGTCGGCGTAGCCATAGATACGATAACATCCGTCATTTCAACAACCATTCTCGATCTTATTGACGACCCGGAATCACTAAAAACCGTATACTTAGAGCCTGAACTCGTGATCCGCGACTCTACCTCCCAAAGGTGAATGACGAAGCAGAAAAACGATTATCCCTTTCTCACATAGCCCCTAACAAGGGTTGCTGCCAATAAAAATAACGGCAAGGCTAATCCAAACGTTAGATTAAAAAACGGTAAAATTGTTCTGCTGAAGTTAATCATGTAACTCGAATTCGGTACAAAAAGCAAAGCAACATTCACAATCAGCATACCAAGCGGAATCGTTAAAAATTTGCTGTCTTTTAAATTTAAGGTTTGTGCTAAACCATAAACGATCAGATAAACATAAGTACTCATTTTAATAAAACAGGTGAAAAACCATGCGAACGCAATCGTTGACTCTACCCTTTCGAAAAATTTTCCAATACTAATTTTTTTTGCCAAAGCATAACTTGGATAGGTTTCGCTCGATGTAATCTCTAAGCCTAATACAAGAATCGAAAGAATCGTAATCAAGAACAAGAGCGACCATCCGATAAAAACACCTGATAAAAGAGCTTTTCTAACCTTTGCTTGCTCGTTTGCATGAGGGAAGATCATCAAAAAGAGAACGAGCTCTAAAAACGGAAAACTCATCAAAGGAACAGCGCCTCTTATGACTGGTTTAAATCCACCTTCAAGGATGGGTAATAGATGTTCAATATGGACTTGGGGTATAAGAGAGATAGACATAAAGGCAAGCATGAAAAGACTAATCGCCACCAGAATTTCAGCAGTTCGGGAAATGGATTCTATCCCTAATTTCACTGCGTATATGACAACTAAAATAAAAATGATGTATATCGCTCCGATTGGCGTTTCTGGCATCGTTTGTACCTGAACAAATCCTCCCATCCCCCTTAAGGTAAGAGCACTTAATAAGACAGGATAAATCATAATAAATAGCAAGGAAATTATCTTTCCAACCCATTTTCCCAACACCGCTTCAAAAATCTCGGTTAAATTTTTCATAGGATGCTTTTTATGTAAGGCCAAGTATAAAAAAAGTATGGGCAGCGTTAGTAATAGCGCCAGAATTGCAGCTAACCAAGCATCTTGTTTGGCTTCCATTGCAAGAATTGAAGGTATCGTAAGTATCGAAGTACCTGTTACATTCATGATGACCAATATTGAAAGCTGCCTGGTCGAAATCGCGCTTCGATGCTCCATACCTTCATCCGCCCCCCTCAGTTATAGTTAACTTAATAGATGAAATACCGCTTCACTCAAAGGTCTATATAAGATAGTAAGCCATTGTAATGGATTGGGCAGCTTCGCATGCAGTCCTTGGGCTATGCTTAAAAGATGTCTTATCATTCCTTTCCAGCTACTTTTGACATCGAATGAATGACTGTGCCCATATTCCGTATTTTCACTTCAGCTTTAACCGCAACTTGGAGGTCGGCAAACTGCTTATCCCAATTACCGTTTAACGCTCTCCATGCTCTTGGATCTGCTCGATGCAGAACTTCGCCGAAACCAAAGATATCGGTTTTATATTTGGTTCTCACTGTTTTGATCGTATTGGTCAAAAATTGCTCAAGATACTTCGATGCATCCTCCTGAAGTGCGACAATGGTGGCCGGATTTGCTAGATCCATATGGCAGGCGATCTCGTCAATGTTCATTTCTGTTCGAACGAATAGTTCAACCCGGGGTACGCCTTGTTGAATTTTTCCTTTGACCTTCGTTTTAGAGCGCATGACCTCATATGAAATTTTTTGCTTTCCGCTCGGGCAGTCGGTGACTAAGCCCGAATGGGTTACATTATCAGTGATGTAGTTGAAGCCTAGGCTCTCCTGCTGACTTAGCCAGCCAATGAGTTTGTCATCCTTAAATACGGATAGCCCCAGTAGTTCAATATCGCTAGAGGGCTCTATCGTCTTTAAATTATCCGCAGAGTTGCCTTTTTTCAAGTTTCCGGTCACTTTGAGACCAGGTAATACCGCACTTTTCCCCGTGCTCGACAAGGTGGTAATGAGGGCATCCAATTTCACTCCCCCCGCTGACGACAAATAATCTTCTGAGGCTTCAATCGATTGATATACCTTCGCCGCCGGGACATTATCAATTGGGCTCATCACCGTTAATATATTTTCAGCAGCTGAGCCTTTTGCTATGACGATGTCAAAGTCTGCTCGAGAGTACCTATTCCTTCTAAAAAAATCTATAATTTCATTTAGACCCTCTCTTGCTGTTTTTTCACCGATTGCGAGTATGCGTAAATGCCCTAAGTGTATCCTTCTTGGACTCGTCTTTGTCATCTTCCGCAGTGCCTCTGAAATGGAATAACCTTTTGCTTTAAAAAGGATGACGGGAGATTGCCCTCCTCCCCCTTTTTTATTAGATGCATATTGTTTCGGTTCTAAAACTTGTACGGCTACCTCATACATATCCCCTGGTTTATCGACGGACATCCCGGCAGCTATCGAAAATTCATTCAATTCGCTACGGCTCCAACAGCCTGTTACAAATGCTAATAAGAAAACAGACAATAAAAGGACAGCTAATTTTCTTTTCATCCTATTCCCTTCCGAATACGTCGCTTGGCCTGATCAGCTTTTATTTTGGTCGACGCACGCGCTGCCGCATTAGATTATGCCGTGCTATTAATTTCGGCCGGAAAATCATGGACCTGATAGGTGCCCTCAATAAGCCATCTTTCTGACCTTGAAAGTCAAATGGTGCAAACGGACTTAAATAGGGAACGCCAAACGAACGTAAGCTGCTTAAATGAAGGACCATGGTAATGAATCCTAAGCTAATGCCATATAGTCCAAATGAAGCGCCCAAGAAAATAAAAGGAAACCGCATTAAGCGGATCGATATGGCCATATCATTCGATGGAATAACGAAGTTGGCAACTGCAGTTATAGAGACGACGATAACCATTGCCGGAGAAATAAGTCCCGCTTCAACTGCTGCAGTCCCAAGAACGATCGAACCGACAATGGACATCGCTTGTCCAATATTCCTAGGCATTCGAATGCCAGCTTCACGTAAGATCTCAAAAGTAATTTCCATGATCATGGCTTCGATAAAAGCGGGAAAAGGTACGCCTTCACGTTGAGCAGTCAAACTACCGAGAAGTGTGCGCGGAATCATTTCAATATGAAAAGTGGTAACGGCAACGTAAATAGACGGTGCAAATAGGGCGATAAATATCCCCAAATAACGTAATAACCGTATAAGTGAACCGATATCCGCACGATGATAATAATCTTCCGCAGAATGTATAAAGGAAGCAAATAAGGCAGGTACGACAAGTACATAAGGAGTGCCGTCAACTAATATAGCCACTTTGCCCTCAAGCAGCGAAGCCGCTATCACATCCGGTCTCTCCGAGTTAAATACAGTCGGGAATGGGGTCTTCGCCTCGTCCTGAATCAGCTCTTCTATGTAATTGCTTTCTAGGATGCCGTCTATGTCGATTCGCTTTAGACGCGTGAGCACTTCTTTTACTACCTTCTCGTTAGCAATTCCGTAGATATAGAGAATCGCTACATCTGTTTGTGTCAAACTCCCGATTTGAATGGTTTCCAACCACAAATCCGGGGATTTTATCTTCCTTCGGATCATGGCCGTATTCGCCCTCAAATTTTCCGTAAAACCTTCCTTAGGCCCTCGAATAACCGTTTCTGAGGTAGGCTCTGTAATCGCGCGCTCTTTCCAGCCGCTCAGGCTGATTGAAAATCCGGATAAATGACCATCCATCAGCAAAATAACGCTTCCAGACAGCAGCGAATGAAACATGCCGTTAAAATCATCTACATCATGTTTAACTGCCGTTGTTGTTAAAATATAATCTTTCAAGTATTGCAAAACGTTTCCTTCGGATTTTAATTTTTCGGATGATAAATAATCGTTTTTTATCATCAGTGATTCCAGAACAAAATCGTTTACTGCATTTGAATCGATCAGCCCGTCAATAAAGATGAGGCAAGCTTTTACATCCATCATCCCTAGTTTGATTTCACGGACAATAACATCTGTGCTATTACCCATTCGTTGTTTCATTTTATGGATATTCTCTTGTAGGTCAGCAACCAACGGTTCATTGGTTTGCTTGAGATCACTATCCATCAAAACACCGCCTTCTATACTTTCTTTGCTTAAAATTCCCATTTGACTCTTTTTCATGCATGGATAAACCCCCGATCCGTATCCCAAACCAAAACAAATAAGCCCGAGGCTATGCCCCGGACAATGGATTACGTCATCGAATAATCTCTACAGCTGATTAATTTTTTAACTGCTCATTTAACCAGACCAAACGCTGCTTCGATAAATTGTAAATCCACACAATAGCAACTAACGCGATCAGCGAGCCAAGCGCGGGAATCAGTGTGATCAAATTCTTTATTCCTCTCGCAGCTTCTTCCGTTTGAATCTGCAATCCGGAATTATACCCAACGGCAACGAGCGCAAAACCGCCGAGTCCTCCCGCAACCCCTTGACCAATTTTACGAACTAAGGAGTAGACGGAATATACGGTTCCCTCTTCACGTTTGCCTGTAATGAACTGCTGATAATCGATGCAATCCGAGACCATGGCCCAAACCAATATATTTAAGAAAGCCATGCCAAAGCTTGATACAAAGTAAAAACCAATATATACATAAGGGCTTGTGATCGGTAGAACGAACATAATGAAATTAATGACAACCGCAATAATCAAGCCGATGACAGCGCTCTCTTTTTTTCCGTATTTCTTTACTAGAGGAGAGACGAGCGGCATGGCAAGGAGCGCGGAACCCAATCCAATTAAACCAGCAATCGAGATTAGTCCCGGTGTTTTGAAATAATCTTTGAACAAATAAGGCGTTATTGCGGATACCACCATCAATGAGACCATCATTCCGAAGGAAGCGAGCATGATGCCTAGTAGTGCTTTGTTTTTAAATAAGCCTTTTACGGTTATCAATAAATTTATTTTCTCAGAGGCAGGCTTAACTGTTTTTATTCTTTCTACCGTCATTCGGTAGGAGCTTAAGTAACATATAATCGCCAACACGGCGCAAATGATGGCTATCGTTACAAATCCGTTTGCTGTAGGCGTTTTTCCGCTGCCAAATATAATAATCGGCGCTACCGTCATAATAAAAACATTAGCTAGAATAGCACCCATCGTCCTGAATGTAGAAAGCGATGTTCTTTCCACGGGATCCGATGTGATAACGGATGCTAATGAACCATAAGGTATGTTTATTGTAGAGTAAGCCAAGCCCCATATAATGTAGGTAGCCGTTGCCAGAAAAACCTGCCAGCCTGCGGCGACCGGAAAATAAGTAAATGTCAGAATACCGAAAGCGGTTACAGGAATAGCACTATATAACAGGTAAGGTCTGAATTTACCTCTCGCACCGACAGGCCTAGAATCGACATAAGCTCCCCATGCCACATCAAATAATGCGTCCAGTACTCTAGCTACTAGCAAAATCATGCCGGCAGTCGCAGCGGATATTCCATAAATATCCGTATAGAACAACATTAAATAACCGCTAATTAATGTAAAAAACAAATCGTTCCCAACGTCTCCGAACATATAGCCGACTTTATCTCTGATCCCGAATTTTCTAACGCCTTGACTGGCCGGAGCCTCCGTCTTTTCCAACAGCTTTGCAGTTTGTTCCATGTCTTATCCCCCGAGTAGGTACAAAATCTCGGGACGGGATAGACGTTAGCCAGCGGCCTTCATCTATCCGAATTCCCGAGTTTACATTTACGTTCATTACATGGTGCAAGGCCAATCGCAATTATTGCTTATAACCGAAATCCGGAATGGCAGACCATCTTTCGCGCAGTGCGTGGGCTGCGTATTTGGGTTTTCTGTCCCTTGTGAAAATACCCTTCTTGTTCCCTTGCACACGGATAAATCCTTGGCTTGTATTAAAATCGGCAAAGTTCCACACCTGCTCGCCGACGAAATTATCGAATTCATCAAAAACTTCATGATTCGCACGCAGGTACTCGACTTGATATTCTTCCGTAAACATGACGGCATCGATATCATGTAATCCTGCAACCGTATCGGCGCCGTATTCGGTCATCACAATCGGTTTGTTTGGACAGCGCTCGCGCCATCCGTTCAGCTCCTTACGGAGATTCACTTTCGCATTTTCCAAATCCCCGCCATCCACATACCAACCGTAATACCGATTTAATGCGAGTACATCGACAAGCTCTGCTACTTTGCATGTATCGGGTGTTGACATTAAATGCGTGACGATAGTTACCGGTCTTTTTTGCGGGTCAATGGCTTTAGTCAGTTCAACAAGCGGTTTAAAATACTCGTATGCCCCTTCTTCCTCAGAAGCCGGTTCATTCGCAATCGACCACATGACCACGCAAGCATGGTTTTTGTCCCTAGCTATCAACTCTTTAATTATTTCTTGATGATGTTCTTGCGTTTTTAGTTCAGCCCAAGTATTCCTTTTTGCACCTCCGCCAAACATCGCGGCCATAAAATTCAAATGAAGTCCTACAGCAGGAGTCTCATCGATAACGACTAAGCCTTCTTGATCGGCTAATCTCATTAGCTCTTCCGAATAAGGATAGTGTGCCGTACGGAATGAATTGGCTCCGATCCATTTCATTAATCGGAAGTCCATAACATTGGCCGATTCATTAAAGCCTCTTCCGTGAATAGGGGTATCTTCATGCTTGCCGAATCCCTTGAAATAAAACGGCTTATTATTAATCAGGAATTTTCCGTCAATGACCTCAACTGTTCTGACTCCGAAAGGCTGGAAATATACATCAACGATTTGATCGCCGTTTAATAGCTCTACTTTAAGATTGTACAAATAAGCGTTAAGCGGCTCCCACAGCTTCACATCGGCGATTCTGATTTCGCCTTGCGCTTCGCCCGCTTCTCCGACTATTGCACCGTCTGCATTTAATACGCTTACTCTAACGTCAGCCTCTCCCACAACATCCAAAGAATAGTTCACAATCCCTGACTTCTCATTTATTGAAGGAACGATCGTAATGTCTTTGACATACGTTTGGGGAGTCGAATAAATCTTGACTGGTCTATGAATTCCTGCGTAATTAAAGAAATCGAAGTTCGGCTGATTCCGAGCAACCTTGCCTACGCCGGGAATATCTTTCTCCGTGTAGATCCCAATCGGGAGCGTTGTTTCGTCCACGATACTATTTACGGCAACCGTTACACGGTTTGAACCTCCGACCAGATTTGAGCTAAGCTCGGCTTCAAAAGGGGTGAAACCGCCTTTATGCTCCATCGTGAGCTCTCCATTCACATAAACCTTAGCCGTATGCGTTGCCGAACCAAACCGCAGCACGATTCGCTGGGAACGGAAGATACTCGGTACCGTAAATTCTTTCTCATACCATACCCAGCCTACGTGATTACGAATATCGGCGGTTACACCTACATCATTGAAAGACGAAGGAACTGCCATATTCATCGTTTCGTTAAGCGAAGATTGAAACCATTTCTCTTCAAAACCTTTTCCGGTATCCAGCTTGAATTTCCAAATACCGTTTAAATCAATAATTGCACGGGAATCACTTACTATGGGATATAACATCTCTCTACTCCTTTGTGTACCTTATTGTGTTTCTGTAAGATAAAGCTTATACTAAAAGCGCTTACAAGAATAAGTACTGTATTAGCACATTCAGGACTAAATTAACGTCAAGGAGACACGGCTCAACATGGGACATGATTTTCTCCAAATCACTCCGATCAGTACGACCATTTTTCATTTGACGGGTATTAATACTTTAGTGTTAGACGAAGACGGTTCTACCTTATTCGCTCATGAGCATGACCAACTGTTGGATTTTCTTTTTGAAGAGCAGAGAGAAACTCTTCAACACCTTTGCAAGGAAGCAGTGCGACATGATCAATGCTGCTTATATACGAACGACTGGGGACTTTCCTACTTAGCTCGTAATTTTCAAACCAGCAACAACGGCACTCTCGTTTTGGTAAACGGCCCTTTCTTATTGCAAATCCCGGATACGAGTAAACTAAACATTCAACAAAACAGTCGATTTGCGTTAGAAGAATTTTTTAGAGGCCTGACGCTTCTCGGGATCTCCAAAGTACAAAGTATTACCAACATTCTCGATAAAGCAGAGACGCTTTATCATGTTCCGATGAAGGTTATCCCCGCAAGACAAAAACATGTAGAGCAGCATCAAAAATCAATCACTGATTCTAACTATTATCAACCTGATGAACAGGATGTCGAATTAATCGAACACAAATATCGTTTTGAGAAAGAAATCATGCATGCTGTAGAACTTGGCGACACTGAGCTTATAAACGATTTGATGATAAAAATGAATAACATGTACGATCTCTCCGACAGGTTCCCGAACCAACCGGTTAGAGCCATGAAAAACGGTTTAATTATTTTTAATACGTTATTACGTATAGCCGCAGAAAAGGGAAAAGTACAGCCATTTTTCCTTCACAAAATTTCCGAAAAATTTTCCAAGCAAATCGAGCGTACCGATAAAATTGAATCCTACGATACTTTAATGGCACTCATGAGCAATGAATATTGCGAATTAGTGAATCATAATGCGATCTCAGGCTATTCCCCTTTGATCAAGAAAGCCATGGAACACTTAAACACTTACATGGGCAAACCTCTGAATTTGGATAGCTTGTCTCAACATTGTTTTGTTCATCCCGTTCATTTATCGAGACAATTCAAAAAAGAAACAGGAATGACCCTTACTGACTACCAAAACTTAATCCGAATTAAAGAAGCAAAACGGTTATTGAAAAACGTTCAAGATACGATTGCCAATATCGCTGGAGCCGTCGGCTTTAATGACTCCGGATACTTCACACGTATTTTCAAAAAAATTGAAGGCATAACGCCAACGGAATACCGCAGCTTACAATAGAACATTATTCATGCAAAAACAGACCTGAAGCCGCTGGGCAGCATCTGGTCTGTTCAGTTAACTATAAGATCGCATCGATTTTTTAGAACCAATCGGAATAGCCCATTGCTCTTAAATTGTCGCCCGATATTTTCAAGCAATCAAAGGGATCGCGCCCGTAAAGCTCATCCTGCTCCACTAAAAAATACTTTGCCCCGCTCGCAAGGCCCGCTTCAATAATTCCTTTCATATCCAAGTTTCCTTCGCCGACTTCCGCAAATTCAATCACATTGGTGAACCGCTGGAAAAACTTTGGCATATCCTTGAAGTCTTCCTCATCCACATTCATCTGCCCTACCCGATAATCTTTTAAATGCAGCAAAGAGATACGGCCCGCGTATTGTTTGATCAATGTGATCGGATCTAAGCCCGCTCTTTGAATCCAATGGACATCTAACTCAAAACCTAGTTTAGAGGTATTGTTCTTCATTAGATCCAATAAATATTCGCCATCATATTTCGCAAATTCAATATGGTGATTATGATAATATAATTCGATGCCATGCTTGGCTAATCTCTCCGCCATCATTTCAGCTTTCCCTATAAACGCCATTATTTTTTCTTTATCGCCCATGATATGGAACGGCAGCATACCGATGCGTAAGAAGCTGCAATTCAAGATTTTGCAATCATTCACCATTTTCTCAAAATCATTGGTTAATGTTTCGCCAGGCATGCCCGGCAGCATCGGCTCCAGGGCAGCCGAAAGTGAGGCAATTTTGATATCGAAATCTTCAGATGCCCGTTTAAACGCAGCTACGTTATCTTCCGTCATCGGAATTTGAGATACTTCAACACTCCGGTACCCCAATTCATGTAACGTTCTCATTGTCTCATAAACGCCTAACTCTTCGACTTTTCCTTTAAGCATCATCATTTGTACGCCAATCTTACCTTTTCCCATGTGGTCACGACCTCCTTTTATGCTGCATTATTTATGAATCGGTGTTTTTCTTTCTTCTTCCACCTTCTTGTTTAATTCAGCTGCAAATAACTCTTCATCAAATGGAATATCTACTTCTTTGCCTAACCAGCTAGACAGATGGATCGCGTTCGCCAGCCTCACACCATGGATTCCATCGGTGCCAGGCGCAAGCAAAGGTGTGCCGTCAACGATATTCGCAGCAAAATTTTCCAGGACAGCGATATGCTGAGCTCCCCAAACACTTTCAAATTCCAGCACTTCTTCCTCATATATTTCGGAGAGGCCTTGGCCCATAAATATTTTCACGACATCATCCCATTTCATCGTTGAACTCATTTCGGACTCTAATTTATTCAGTCGTTTGATCGTAATTTTTTTGCTGTCATCAACGACAATCTTCCCTTTATCTCCCAATATTTCAAAGCGGTCCGTGCCAATAACATCATGTGTGCACGTAATAAATACACCCGTAGCGCCATTCCCGTAGTCGAGCATTGCGGTTACTTCATCTTCGACAGCGATATTTCTTTGGTATCCGTACTTAACATTGGAATAAACCTTTTTTGGCATACCGCAAATCCATTGGAGCAAATCTAATTGATGCGGTGCTTGATTTACGAGTACACCGCCGCCTTCACCGCCCCAAGTTGCTCTCCACGCGCTTTGCTCGTAGTAACCCTGCGGTCTCCACCAGGTTGTAATCATCCAGTTAGTGCGGCGTATCTCACCGATTTCACCCTGATCAATCATCTCTTTGACTTTTTGATAAAGCGGATTGCTCCTCTGGTTAAACACAATGCCAAAGGTTAATGCAGGTTTGGATGCTGCAAAATCGTTTAATTCTTGTACCTGTTTGGTATAGACACCAGCCGGTTTTTCGACCAAAGGGTGGATGTCTCTCTTTAAAGCCTCGATGCCCATTTCGGGGTGAAGATAATGCGGAACACAGGTTACAATCGCGTCAACATTACCGCTTTCGAGCATGTCCACGTAATTTTCATAAAAAGGAATGCCAGGATACTTATCCACGCACATTGCCTTTTTTTCTGGGTCAATGTCACATATCGCCCCGATAACCATGTTATTGACTTTTCCATCTGCTATAAATCCGGCGTAAAGCCCGCCTTGCGCACCTATGCCGATAATTCCCATTCTTACTTTTTTCATTATGAATTCTCCTCACGTAAATTTTTCCGAAAATATCGATTTGCAGCTGATAGGCATTTTTGTATCCGCTTTCAATTAACCGTGCTTAATCTTGAGACTTAACCCTTGATGGTTATTCAAGGCTCGTCGTCCCTCATTCGCATGCGTTTTTTTTCACGGTAACCGGATGGCGTGATACCCATCTTTTCTTTAAAATAGCGGCTAAAATGCGACACGCTCTCAAAACCCGCTGCACGGGATACCTCTGTCAGAGACCGATCAGGCTCTATTTCCAGCAAATATTTAACCTGATTCAGTCGGCAGCCCATTACGTAATCCATCACCGTAAAACCGGTCGTTTCTTTGAAAATATGCGATGCATAATACTTACTCAGATTTAACTCCGCAGCCAATTGATCCAAACTTATTTTTTCGGTATAGTGCGCCTTAAGCCAAGTCGAAATCGCTTCGGCATGCTGTTCCTTTCCCGTCATTTTTTTCCGCACATGGGTGAATTTTTTTTGTGCCATTTTGTAAATGCCCAGCAGCAATTGTACAACATCCATTTTCAATTCCGCTTCAAGCAGCTCGTTTTTTTGGCCTGTTCGCTTCATCTCTTCGTTTATCTGAACTAAGAAGCCAGCGATCCGCTTGATGCTTCCCTCGACAAACTGCCCCGATTCATCATTCCCCGTTCGAAGCAAACAATTGTTAAGGTTATGAAAGGGTTCCAACAACTTCAAAGCTCCAAGAACAGTCAACAGTTCCTGCAACCAAGCAGGCGAAAAATGAAGCATACTCCTCGTATACGTAGGAATGGAACGCGGATTGGGCTTATGCAAGGTCAAGCCGTCCAATAAGATGATATCGCCAGGCTGCAAATCATATATCTGATTATTAATTAAATACTTGCACTCCCCTCCATAAAAATAATAAATCTCATATTCATGATGGGAGTGAAAATTAACGATAGGAATCTCCATTCCTTGCACGCGGTAAAAGGCTGTAATCCATTCATCCAGTACTTTTGCTTGGCATAAAGGAATTTTCCAGTCATCCATTACTCTCACACCTTTACAAATAAAAGCCGTCAAACGAGTATGCCATTTGAAACTGCTTTTATAATAATATATTTGGTGGCAAATAGCTTTCGACAGAGTTGCTCAAAATGCCCCGAGATTTGACTGAGATTGCTTTTTAAGTTCTTTAGTTATTTTTTTGATCTTCAGCTGCAAATAAAAAGTCATCGTTATCGGCTTCCCGGTAACGATGACTTTTTCACTAAATGAACAATCAATTACACTTGCTAAACCCACATTGCGTACATTGCTTACAACCTTCAATATTAATGAGAGCTGCAGAGCCGCATGACGGACACAAATCAACGGAAGAAGTGTCTTCATTAGCTTTCGAGAACGTATAATCCGCAGACGCTGCTGTTTCTTCTCTTTGCACTATTTGTGTAGCGGACTCTTGCTCCATCCCATTCTCCATATGAATCTCCAGTGATTTTGCAACGGCATCAGCTATAGACTCCACTCGATTGACTCCGAATCCAATCGCTCCAGATCCGCCGATGCCTTTTAAGTGTTTGACGAGCAATTTCACCTTGTTTCCATGATCGCCATACCGTAGAAATAATGAGCATACTCGACCCAAGGCCTCAGCCATCGCAAATACATCAGAGCCTGCCTTGCCAACATTCAAGAATATTTCTGCCGGTATGCCATTCAGGTCATTTATCGTAATATAAGCCATGCCAAATGGTGTGTTTACCTTATAAGTTGCGCCCCGCAGCACATGCGGCCTGCGTTTATACTGCTTATCAAGCTCCTGCTCCGGTTGAACCGCAGGGACAACTGCTTCCACCAAAGCTGCGTCAAAAGCGACCTCAGCCTTCTCCTCTTTCGCCGTAGAGAGCACTTGCACATCTCGGCTGCCATCCCGGTAAATCGTTACGCCTTTGCAGCCAAGCTCAAATGCAAGCTCATATAACCGGCCCGTCTCTTCCACCGTAAAATCAGCCGGACAATTCGCCGTTTTGGATATTGAGCTATCTACCCAGCGCTGAATAGCCGCTTGTACTCTAATATGATCCTCAGCAGACAAACTCATCGAGGTAACAAAATAATCGGGGAGCTCCTCACCTGGATGAGACTCTTTCCAAGATGCAGCGATCGGCACATCCTGCTTGTCAAAGCCAAGCCGACTCTGACGATAGTATTCGAATGCAAAATAAGGCTCAATGCCTGTAGAGGTTCCAACCATCGTACCTGTGCTGCCGGTTGGCGCTTGTGTAATAACCGTCACATTTCGCATGCCTCTCTCAGCTACTGACTTTCCGATCTCCGGAAACTCGGCTATTAATTGTTTCATAAATCCGCTCTGAACATATTTATCTGCTTCGAACGCTTGAAATGAACCTTTCTCAGCAGCTATTTCAGATGATGCCAAATAAGACTCGCGCGCCATAAATCCGTACAGCTTATCTAAAAAAACCAATGATTCCGCGCTGCCATATCGGACACCAAGCTTAATCATAAGCTCTGCGAGCCCCATCGTACCAAGTCCAATTCGGCGCTCCAGCTTTTGATTACGTTCATTTTCTTCAAAATGATAAGGTGTCTTATCAATAACGTTATCCAGGAACCTTACCGACCACCTTGTCACCTTAGCAAGTTCATCCCAAGCAACGTCATGCTTCTCTTCATCATAAAACTTGGATAGATTCACAGCAGACAAATTACAAACGCCCCAGCCTGGCAGCCCTTGTTCTCCACAAGGATTTGTACTAATGATCGGATTGAAATACCAGCTGTTCGACATTTGGTTGTAATACTCCATAAAGACGACGCCTGGCTCAGCTGATTTCCAAGCCGATTCAATAATCGCTTGCCAAATTTCACGAGCACGCACGGTTTTGTAAGAAATGACCCTTTTGCCAAGCTTACGCCATTCTTCCAGATCCCCAGTCCAAAGCTCGTTATAATCAATTTCCTTTGTATCTGGGAAGACAAGCTCCCAATCCAAATCTTCCTTCACTGCTCTCATAAATGCGTTGCTTATGCAGACAGACAAATTCGCATTGGTCACTTGACCCATCGTTTGTTTAACCGTAATGAAATCCAACACGTCCGGATGCCAATCATTGATCATAAGCATCAAAGCGCCTCTGCGGCTTCCGCCCTGCTCAATCAAGCCCGTCGCATAACTGAATAGACCGCCCCACGAGACAGCACCGCTGGATGATCCGTTGACGCCGGCAACAATTGCTCGCTTCGGTCGAAGCGACGATAGATTCATCCCAACACCGCCACCTCGTGCCATAATTTCAGTCATCTCAGTGAGCGTTGTCATGATGCCGCCGCGGCTATCTTTTGGTGAAGGAATCACATAACAATTAAACAGCGTCAGTTCCTCACTGGCGCCGGCACCCGCAGCAATTCGCCCCCCTGGAACCAGCTTCCAATCATCCAATAAATATCTGAATTTTTCACGCCATTCCTTTTGCTTATCTAGACCTGCTTCAACGGATGACATCGCACCAGCAAGACGATCCCACATTTCCTCCGGCGTCTTCTCTATTGTAAGGGTGAGCTTATCGATACTAGACTCCACAAGCTCACCATTTCTAAGCTTAACCGTGACATTATTACCTTCACGCGAGATCACCTCTCCGACTTCCTTTACAGGAAATTTCGGATCATCTTTCGTTAGAACAAGCGCGATATCGCCGACCACCGTATTACTCGTATCTGCATTTTTCCAAGCATATCGATCCAAAAATATTTTCTCACTTAGTCCCTCAAGTCGCTTTTCACCAGACATCTCCATCGCGAATGCTTCCTCCCTCAAACTAACGTGCTGAAGGCATAGGTAAGATACTATATGCTTTTAGCACAATATATTGTGTCATTAAACCATTATACTATACTATATGTTGATTAACATGCTTGTTTGTGGCGAAATTTAGCAAACCTGACCACTAATATGCCCACTCTCATTATATTTCTAGTCCATGCTCTTTTTTTAGCAGTATCTTATTAATATTAGATGAGAAGGCAATACTAATAACAACTTATCCTTTTACTGCGGAAGGAGCTGTACTAGATGACATTTCAGACGACACCGCAGGCTGCCTCAGGTGAAGCAGGCTCGGCTTTAACTTCTCGCAAGCTTCATCCTTTAGTCGAACTGCAGCATGACCGCTCTTGGTTTGAAGAACTGCAAAACCGTTTGTCAAAAGGCGGTCCATGGGATGATTGGACGTTATATCAGCTCGCCATGGAGGCCGAGCAAGCGAAGCGAATAGAAAGCTTTGAAGAATTGTTATGTTTGCGATCCCTTCCGGCCTTCGAGCCGATGGCACATCAAATCAGCACAGCCCGCAAAGTCGTGCATGAAATGGGAGGCCGCGCGATTTTAGCCGATGAGGTAGGTCTAGGGAAAACGATAGAAGCAGGACTCGTTCTCAAGGAATACATCGTGCGCGGATTAGCAAAGCGTATCCTCATTCTTGTCCCCGCTTCACTTGTGCTCCAATGGGTGCGTGAGCTGAATCAGAAATTCGGCATCTCCGCTGTAGCTCAGAAGAAGGAGCATACATGGGGATATGATGTAGTTGTCGCCTCTATCGATACCGCGAAGCGTGATCCGCATCGCGAGATTGTGCTAGGTACAGATTATGACATCATCATTATCGATGAAGCGCATAAGCTGAAAAACAAGAAAACGACTAACTATCAGTTCGCTAATCTTTTGCGTAAAAAATATTGTTTGCTACTTACGGCCACTCCTATCCAAAACGATATGGATGAGCTGTTCAATCTCATTACACTGCTCAAGCCAGGTCAACTAGGCGGTCAAAGTGAATTTGCTGCAAACTTTGTTGTCGACAAGCGTCTACCGAAAAATGAAGATCAGCTGCAGGAAGCTCTGTCCGGCGTCATGATTCGTAATCGGCGCGGGGACGGCGGCATTCATTTCACGAAACGATTTGTCAAAAATATACCGCTTAACCTTTCAGAAGAAGAGCAAGCGCTGTACGATGCGGTAACCGGGTTCGTCAAAGAGCGTTATGAGGAAAGCGGCGGTGATTTATCGAGCATGCTCTCTCTCGTTACCCTTCAGCGTGAAGTATGCAGCAGCCGCGATGCCGTATTTCTAACTCTTGTGAATCTATTTAAGAAAACGTCAGAAGACTCTCCTATGCGTCCAAAAATATGGGAGCTCGTCGAGAAGATTCGTAATATCAAGGCAAATACAAAAGCAGAAAAAGCGATGGAGCTTGTCAAAGAAATGGATGACAAGGTCATCATCTTTACCGAATACCGGGCTACTCAGGAATATTTGCTGCAGTTTTTCCGTGCGCAAAACATGATTGCCGTACCTTATCGTGGCGGTATGAACCGAGGCAAGAAGGATTGGATGATGGATTTATTCCGTGGTCGCGCACAAATCTTAATCGCAACGGAAGCTGGCGGCGAAGGGATCAATCTACAATTTTGCCACCATATGATTAATTTCGACCTGCCATGGAATCCGATGAGAGTCGAACAACGCATTGGCCGCGTGCATCGCCTTGGACAAAAGGAAGACGTGAAGATCTATAACCTATGCACAATCGGGACGATTGAAGAGCATATCGTCAACCTATTGCATGAAAAAATCAATCTGTTCGAGCTTGTTATCGGTGAGCTGGATCATATATTGGAGCGTTTCGAAAAAGGGGATGGCTCGCTTGAGCAGCGACTTGCTCGAATGCTGCTCGAATCGGGCAACGATACGGATTTAAAACAGAAAATCAATCATTTGGGCTCTTCCCTAAGCCGGATTCGTGAAGAGGTGTTGACCGGAGAAAATCCGCTGCCAACAAGTCCTGATCTACTAGTGAATTTGGATACGCTTGGACAAACTGTGGAGGTGCAGCCTTGAACGAAAAACAGGTGCACAAATTCGTAAACCGCTATTTAGAAGCTACAGAATGCTCGATTCTAGAAAAATCACCAAGCCATTTTACGGTCAAGCTCTCTCCTCACGCCGACCGTGAGCTTACGAATCGCCCCTACTACTGGAGCTTCGTCGATCGTGTTGACGCAGAACCGGAGACGATGACTTTCCTGTTCGTTACCGACAAAAACAAATATGATGCTGCCGAAGAGCTAAAAAAAAATGAAGCTGTGATTACGGAGCAGGATGCTGTTTTAAACGCTCAGGATATAGCTGCGAATGCTGCTCTTGGACGGTCTCTTGGATTCGTTCACGGAAGTCTGACAGCACCTGTTCGCGTTCCGCGCGAAGACCTGTTTTTTGGCGCACGCAAGCTGGAGCAAATATTTGATGCTGCGAAGGCGAAGGGCAGTTTCGTTCATTTATTTCAGGAGCCTGATAAACGTTCCAGTAATCCCTTTGCTTCTACACCTTACACTGCATGGCTATCGGTTAATATGCGAGTGGAATTTGCTTGCGATCGCAAGCGTGAAGAAATTCATAGCTACGGCGTCTCGCTAGCGACTGGCCAATGTATAGAGCATTTCTACGATCGGTTGCTCACGCATAAGCTTACACCACGTCTGCCAGCTAATATTCACATCACCAAAAACGGCCTTTCCTTTAATAAAGCACTTAACATCGTGGAGCAAACGCTTGAGCGCAAGCTTCGCAGCTACGACTATAGCTGGGCTGAGGGTGCCTCGGCTAGGCTAAAGGAAGAGCTTGACCGAATAATCGGCTATTATGAGCCGCTCGTTAAGAATGCTCTCGAAGATAACAAGCCGGCAATCGAAGAGCAATTCGCACAACGTCAATCCGAAATAAGGTGGCAATACGAACCTAGAGTGACTGCGTCCGCCATTAACTGCGGCATCTTTCATCTCGAGGGTATCGATTGACATAGATTAGACGTTATCCGCAGCAATACGTCAAAAAAAGGCGGTCACTAGGCCGCCCTTACACGACAGGTTGTAACAGCCTTCTTAAAGCTTGTCCTATACAATAACATGGAGGTGATTAATTATGCCAAAAAAATTCATTAAGTTTACTGCGGCATGCGTCTTAACCGCTATTGTATTGTATGCAGGCGGATTGCAGCCACAAGCTGCTACGGCCGTTTCTAATCCTACAACCGTTTATGAGCCTGTTCAGCAGCAAGCGCAGCGCTGGGTTGAAGAACTAGCCGTACAGCCATCTTTTGCCGCATGGAAGAAGTCGACGATCGTTGTTTCTCCAATCGGACCAGGAACGCATAGCTGGCTTGTACTTGTCATGCAAAATAAAAATACAGTTGGTTATCTCGTCGTTAATGCGGTGGAGACCGGTGGATATCAACTGGGTGAGTACGGAACAAACAGCCAACCCTTATTCGACGAGAGCACTCTCACGCGAGCGATTAAGCAGCTGGAGCTTTTGAAACCTGCAAACCAGATTGAAAGGTTATACGTTCATCCTCTCCTTGCCGCATGGAGAATAACGACGGCGGAAGAAACTTATTATGCCGATGCCGCTAGTGGTGAATCGCTTCCTGCCAACAAGGAAGATTGGATGAATGCTGCTTCAACAAAGCTTGATAAGGCCGTCCCCTTGTTAAGCACGCAGAAAGCAGCACTTCTCAAACAAGTCTCTCTGCCGTCATTTAATCCATTTGATAAGCTTCCTTGGCTAACGAATAAACCTCTCACTTTAAGCTCAAGCTCTTACTCATCTCTTTTTGCCAAAATAAACAACAAAGAACAGCTCCGCTATACCGCAGAGCTGTTTGATGGTCAAATGTTGTATGTCTGGTCTGTAGTCGGATATAACAAATGGGACAACGAACAAATTTATGTCGCTCTTGAAGCAGGTGAAGATGAATCCGATCGCCGTTATATTCCGCTTCAACTTCTTATCGAACTTGGCCACTTTTACCGATGACGCTCAGCGCGTCCTCGCCACCATAACATGATACTCATAGGTCCCCATCCAAACCAACGCGTTAGCCAATGCTCTCTCCGAGATTTGGCTAACACATTGGTTTGTTTCCGTTCTTCCCTTGGCGTCTCTATATAAGCAATTAATTTTTCGGCCATAAATTTAACGTATTCATCGCCTTTTGCCATATGACTCATTCCCTTCAATACCGTATGAATTAATAATTTAAGTTTGCCCCTTAACCATCCAAACTAAACATGCATGAGTTTCCCTCTAAACAGCCACGCTAACCTTATGTCAAAGAAATCTGGAGGAACAATCAGCATGTTTCGTAAAATGGCATTAATCTTTGTTGCAATATGGCTGGCTGCTTCCAGCAGCTCATCCAGCGCTTTTGCATGGCCTCTTCTGCCGGTAGGCTATAATCAGGATTGGGCGCTGCCGTCAACCGTTGTCATCATTGATGCTGGACATGGCGGCATTGACGGGGGAGCTTCAGCGGCTGATATTCTAGAGAAGGACATTAATTTAGCTGTTGCTCGTAAGCTGTATTTCATTTTACGAAGCCATAACATTCCAGCTGTACTTAATCGAACCGGCGATTATGCTCTCAGCGACGATAATCGTTGGCATAATACGCGTTCAAGACATCGTAAGGATTTATCACAGCGCCGCCAATTAACCGATGAAATTGAAAGTGAGTTGCTCATTAGTTTGCATGTAAATTGGTCTAAGAAAAGGATGCAGAAAGGCCCTCTAGTGCTGCATCAGAGTAGCGGTGAAAGCTCATTACTTGCATTTTGCATACAAGATGCGCTCAATCGACAGCAAAATACGGCATTCCTTCCAAGGGAAGGAAAACCGTTTTATTTACTTAGAAAAGTTCAAGATCCTGCTGTTATCGTAGAAATGGGCTTTATTAGCAGCGATCATGATCGTACGATGTTGACAGATCCACAGCGTCAGCAAGAAGTTGCTGAAGCCATTGCCTCAGGAATTCGGCAGTATAAGTGGATCGTTCATTGAGTCTCCGCCAATAAGTGCAGTCAGCTTCACAAATCTCACGCTAGGCTGCATTGCAGGTATGGATTGATGGAGAACCGAGGCTGTATACTTCCCAGGTGCTCCTACATGTCCGATTGTGATGCAGCTAACATGTGACTCCAAATGTTTTCGAAGTACACCGATTTGCTTGGATATATGCTGAACGGTATAAATGTCATCAAGAAATACATCATTGGAAACTGTCGGCACACCCAGCTCTTTGGCTATTTTGGGAACAACCGTTTTGAAGGTAGTCCGGCTATCGAGAAAAAAGAGACCCCGTTCCTTGCATACGCTGAGTACAATTCGCATCATCCGCTCATCTGCTGTTACTTTGGAGCCCATATGATTGTTCATCCCGATTGCATGAGGCACATCGTCAATAGCTTCCTCTACCCGTTTACGAACCTCAGCATCGCTCAGATCAGTCGTAAGCGCCCCAGGGCCCAACCAGCTTTTAAGCCCCTTATTCGGCTCCATCGGCATATGAACAATGACATCGTGGCCAAGTCTATACGCTTCCTCTGCATCCTTCTTAGTCGTTGGCATAAACGGCATAATTGCCGCTGTAATTTTGATCGGAAGCTTCATCATTTCCTCTGTTCCGCTCATATTATTTCCAAAATCATCGATTACGATTGCCACTGGCTTACGTTCATCCACCTGCGCAGCCGCACTTATCTTTGAACTCTGAGCGGATACATTATCGTAGCTGAGCGGACTTCCAACAGCTGCAAGTGTACAAAGTAGTAGGGCAGCCGCAGCTGTTCTAGCTAAATAAAGTCTTTTCTTATTACGAAATTTCCACATTTCTCTTTCCTCAAAAGCATTATGCTGTCTCCTCATTGCTGCACGCACCTCTTCACTGTTTACTATCATTGTTTGTGAAAATGCTGGAAAATATGCGAAGGCTGCAGCTTCTCAGAAAAAACTTTATAACTTCAGTATGTAGAAAAAAAAGAGACCCATTTAGGCCTCTCTTGTGATTAATCCACTCCATTTTTAAAACTTGCTTACAACATCCTGAATAATTTGCTCAAGTGTAATGTTAGCCAGCTTGTTTTCCATCGCCTTCTGCGCTTCATGAAACGCCGTTTCTAGCGAGGACTGAATATTACGGCCAACTGGGCATTCTGGATTGGGCTGCTCATGAATAGCAAACAGCTCGTCTTGTCCGTTGTTATGCACGGCATTGTAAATATCATAAAGAGTAATATCGCTTGCTGGCCTTGTAATCACAGCACCTGCAACTCCTGGGTTTGTAGTAACAAGACCCGCTTTATTTAATAATCCAAGAATACGCCTGATGACAACAGGGTTCGTATTTACGCTGCCAGCGATATAGTCTGATGTCAGTCGTGCTGCCTTATTTGTCTCCAATAACGTCATAATATGAACGGCTACTGCAAACCTATTGCTAGTCAACGCAATCACCACCTGTCAAATTCGATAGCTATTATAGCTTCATTATCCTGTAAGCATTATAGTTACATACAACTTGTATTGTCAATGCTTTGCTTACGAGTGAACAACAGGATGGGGAGCAAAGGATACCTTGCCGCCTGCGAGCGATGCGACTCTTGCCAATGAATGTACGAGATAACCATGTTCGATCAGCTTTTCCCGCCCTGGCTGGAACGCCTTCTCGATCACGATGCCAATTCCAGCTACCGAAGCTCCCGCTTGCTCTACGATACGAGCCAAACCAAGTGCTGCATCGCCGTTCGCTAGAAAATCATCAATAATGAGGACACGATCTTCTGCCGCCAAAAACTTGCGTGAAACCGATACTTCACTTTCCTCTTGTTTAGTGAAGGAATAGATTTTCTCCGTGTAGAGATCGTCCTTAAGTGTTAGCGACTTCCGTTTACGTGCAAATATTAACGGAACATTCATTTGCAGAGCAGCCATAACAGCAGGTGCAATGCCTGAGGATTCAAGCGTAAGTACCTTCGTAATTGCTTGCGCTTCGAAAAGTGAGGTGAAGGTTTGACCTATGGCAAGCATAAGCTGCGGATCTACTTGATGGTTTAAGAACGAATCCACCTTCAATACATTGTCATTGAGGACGATCCCTTCTTGTATAATTTTTTGCTCTAATTGTTCCACAACATTTTCCCCCATTTTTATAAAATATTGTTGACTATTCCAGCTTGCTCATGGTACGATATTTTGTGTTAAAACATGTTTTGCGGTCGTGGCGGAATTGGCAGACGCGCTAGATTCAGGTTCTAGTGGTGTAACAGCCGTGGAGGTTCGAGTCCTCTCGACCGCACCAACTATACACTTTCAAGGGTTTTGGGAAGCCATTGCGCAGGCAAGCTGACCAGAACTCATTTTTGTTTACTTAGACCACTTTCTTTCAGTACGAATGTGCTGACTCAGGAAGTGGTTTTTTGTTGTAAGAACACAAATGAAACATATCGTAATCTTCTTAAGAAATCTCCGTCTATTGTACCATATTACATTTCATTATTCAGTCATTAATACTCCTATGGTTAACTATGGTTAAACGAATTTAGATTTTACTTATTGTATATTAATCCATCTTGATGCATAATAATTCAAATGGTTTAAATCGATGCTGGAGGGTACTTTACAATGAATTTATCATGTGAATCGGATTGTTTAGAAGATTATTTGGAGGAAACAGAACTCATTGATTTCAGTCACCCGACAATCAACGAGAAATCGGCGGAGTTATTTTCCGAATCATTAAATGAAGTCGATTTTATAAAGAATGCTTATGAATTTGTTCGAGACCATATATCTCACTCTTGGGATATTCAAAGCAGCCGAATTACATGTACCGCTTCGGATGTGCTATTTTACAAAGAAGGTATTTGTTACGCCAAATCTAATTTACTATCTGCTCTATTAAGAAGCAAAGGGATTCCAACTGGATTTTGTTATCAACGACTGACAATCGGTGATACACAAGGTACAGGGTATTGCATCCATGCTCTTAATGCCGCTTATATCAAAAGTATTGGAAGATGGATACGCTTTGATGCTCGTGGAAATAAAGCTGGTATTACTGCGGAGTTTTCTTTAACCGAAGAAAAATTGGCTTTTCCTGTACGTCATGAATATAACGAAATAGACTATTTAGAAATATATAAGCAACCTAACTCCAAAACGATCGAAGCACTTAAACAACATACAAACGCTAAACATATGTATCTTACTGGATTGCCAACCAGACTTTAAATTCTCAGAAGCTCGCTAGCTGATGTTCTTTGTTCAACCTTCATTCGAAAATCGCGATAAACAGTTCCATCATTGACTTCTAATCAACTTATTGTCAGCCCAATCAAATAACAAAGGTGAACCTTTTTCTCTTGAATTCCAATTAAGCTTAACTGCTTCCTGAATGATTCCAGCTACTTCTTTTGGTTTTAATAGTTTTAAGTTCAAACCTTCAACGTAAGGAAATTCGACCCAAAAATCATTAATGTCTGATTCGATCTTCACTTCAATTCTTTTTCCTGATACATCCCCATTTTCTACCACTAACAGAATAGTACCTTTTGCTGTTGCCGAAATAATAAACCTATATTCTTCATTTCCAACAACGATTTTCCTAGAGCCTTTTCTAAGTAGTGTCAAATATATCCCTCCTATTAATTGTCTCAATCCATACATCTATCAAAAACTCTTTCGAATTCCTCTTTTTTAATTAAATGTGCAACTACCTCTTCATTGCGATTACGACTACACTCATCTACAAGAGATCAGCAAACCTATACTATATCCTAGAATATCAGTCTAACAATTCCACAAGTCCCTTTTCTTCTAATATACAACAAACCCAACACCTACACGGTATTGGGTTTGTTACTCAGCTATTCTAAATGGTTTCAATCTCATAGCCATTTGGAGTACATAAACTATGATGTTGAATTCATTGCCTTATTATTAATTCGCCATCTATTTTTACACTCGTCTTTATTTTTGGTTTACTCACTGATGGAACTTCAATCGAATAATTCGAATGCAATTCTTTCACCGAATGACAAATTATACAGCTCTTTCATGATGAAATCCGTGTTTTTTTGTAAATTTATTTCTTGAATTTAGCTTTAATCAGTACTATTACTCCACCAATAAAAATTCCAACAATTGCCCACGCTGCAATAAATAATATCGAATCCATGATGTACGCCCCTTAGTTGTTACTTTTTTAGAGAATAAAATCAGACATTTATTTCACTTCAAACAATTATACGATGGAATAGGTAATTTGTCTCGGATTTGTAATTCTAAATGAATCTTTTAGTGATACACTCTATAACCTTATCTCTTATAAAACTAGGTAATACTCACCCGTTCAACCTCTTTAGACATAAAAAAAGCCACTCTCTCGAGTGAAGTGACCCCTTAAAGTTAGACAGATTATCGTAATAGTCGATATATGTAGAGAGCTCTTGTTTAAAATGCTCAATACTTTCAAATTCCTTTAAGTACAGAAATTCAGATTTCATAATCCCAAAGAAATTCTTAATGGTTTTCAAGCTGTCTGATCCCTTTTGATAACGTATAACAGCATGTATTTTTCCATCTGTACTGAACCTGGTCATAGAAAAACTGCACCTCCAATTGTTAGATGGTGTCTAACAATTGGGGTGCAGTTCAAAACGGTATTGGGTTTGTATGATCAGAATCTTTCAATGAGTACCTACTCCATCACTTCAAATAAGGATTATTTTCAATCAGCTTCATCGTTCGCTCTGCCAAATGGGAAAGAGACACGATTCCGAACCCGTCTACTCCTGAACGGATTTTATCGTTTAGCGGCTTCACCCATTTCTCCGGCAGACTACGCGCTCCTTTTTGCATACCTACAATAGATCCTGCGGTAGCCGCATTGCAATCCGTGTCAAAGCCCGAAATGATTGCCAAACCTATCGTTGCTTCCAGCTCTCCTTCACCATACAGCAGCGAAGCGGCCACGATCATCGCATTTGAGAGGGTATGACACCAGTGATGGGGATTACTTTCGTCATATTTCTGGTGGATACGCTCTACTACAGTATCGAAGTTCACATTCTCTTCGTACCAGTTCAATACCGACCGAATATCCTCAGCAAGTCTACAATTCGCAGGAATTTGACCGAGCCCGGCTTTAATAACATCCTGCCTATTATCCGTCACCGCAGCCATTGCCAGCATAGCCGCCGTCCACATAGCACCGTAGATGCCATTTTTCACATGTGAGATTGAAGCGTCTCTCCAAGCCATTTCAGCTGCTTTCGCTGGGTTTCCTGGATTAATGTAGCCATACAAGTCAACTCGGATTTGAGCACCAATCCACTCCCGATAGACATTGCGATATGTAGCTGAAAGTGGTGGATCCAACCGATTAGCTAGATTCCGGTAGGCAATTCGTTCAGCTGTGCAGGTGCGCAGCAGCGGCAAGAGGTTTAGCCAAGACTCCGCTACATCGTCAGGAGAGAAATCATAGCCGTATTTTTCCACGACAGCAAGGCCAATAATTGTGTAGTTCATATCATCGTCCTCAACCATATGCTTCACATTATTAATCCAGCTTACGCACTCGTTGCCATACGACCCTCCCTCATTAATGACGCCGTACTTTTTGGCAATCTCAGGGTCAATTTCGGATGAAATATAATAATGAACGGGAAGATTGCCTGTCTCCCTTAACAAACCCATAATTCGTTCCTTACTCCAGCCTTCTATTGGCTGACCAAGTAAACAGCCTGCGGAACGACCAAGCCATGCACCATACATTTTATCCGCTAAATCTTCATATGGAATAGACTGAACTGCCGAAAGTTCTGCTGCCGATCGTTCCATTAAAATTTCCGGCAGGTTCGAAGGCTCAACAAACGAGAAGTCAGCTCTTAAGGGCTGCTTCCCCATTTCGTCTATATAAGTCGCTGCCATTTCTTCACGCTGGGGATCATTCCACTGCATCAAGACCAGCTTCTCATACTTAGCAGCCAATTCTGCACTGATGTTTTTCCCCTCGTCAATCGCCTGCTGTCTCTCAATTTCAACATGATGGCTGTATTGTAAGTAATACTGTTCGGAAGCTTTCATGAACTGCAATCACTCCATTCAGGCCGCTGCATCCAGGGACCCGTATTATAGCTGCAAAATCATCCCATCAAAAGCAACGATGATGTCTTCTTGATCAAAAAACTGCGTAAGATCGTCGTGCAGCAGTCCAATATTGTGAGAGAAATGTGTAACCACAACCTTACCATCCTGGCTGAGAATTCCATTGCTGCGTAACCGATTCCTAATCTCCAGAACCGCCTCAATATTAAGATGCCCGCCTGTAAATGGCAAATGACCGTTCGTACAATCCAAGATGGCGAGGTCCACGCTCGTCTGTTCCAGCCATCGCCATGTTTCTTCAGGAAGAAGGCCGGTATCGTGCCCATAAAAAATACGCTTCCCATCCTTTTCGATCAGAAAGAGCAGACAAGTTTCATCCGGGTCATGGTAAGCCGGCAGCGCCGTTACCTTTGCATTTCCGGTATCGACGGTTTCGAACGGTACGATCTTTCGCAGCACCATTCGCTCCGCATCAGGTCTTCCAACAGCATCTCGGCACTTGCGAATAACGGCATCGTGTCCATAAACATGCAGAGGAACATCCAATCCATGGGCATAAACAGGCATCCGCATCTCCAAATCTTCTGCACGAAGATGGTCCAGATGCGTGTGGGTAATGAACAAATCCTTCACCAAACCCAAATCGATGCCGTCACGCAGCACATGATGAAGCGTATCTGGCGGAAAATCAACCTTCAGTACGCCATCAATAAGGACTGAGCTTCTCGTTCTCACGTTCTTGCCGCCAAGCGCTCTTGCCTTCAAACAATGGACGCAGCGGCAAAACATTGCGGGAAAACCTTCCGCAGCAGCTGTCCCCAGAAAATGCACGTTCACGTTGTATCTCCTTTCACATGTTCTCGAGTTTGGTCATCGTCCGAACCAACTAACTATCCTTACGATTTCTTGTATGCCTAAAGGGCAGCCACGATATCCGTTACATAATTAACCGCTTCTATAGAACCAAGTTTAGGTTCTTCTTCACCTTCGAACTCTACGGTGAGCCACCCGTCGAAGCCTGATTTATTCAATTCACCAAAAATATATTGCAAATCGACCGCGCCTTCTCCGGCAATCTTCCCTAGAAACAGCTCTCCCGTTAAGGCGCGAGTTACACCTCCAGGCGTGCCTTCCGGCACCGGTAAAAAATCCTTCACATGCACATGCCCAACATAATCTTTCAGCTCATCAATCGCATCACTTGAGCTTTGGCCAACGAGCAGGAAATTGCCGGTGTCGAACGTACTTCGCAGCGCATGTGAATTAACCTTTTGAATGATAGCCATAACCTGATCGCTGCGTCCGGCGAATAAGCCGTGGTTTTCCAAACAAAGTGTTACACCCTTCTGTTCGGCATATTGAGCCGCAGCACTTAATCCATCAATAACGAATTGCATCCCCTGCTCAAACGATATCGAGTCATTCGGCAAATCCCCTGAGAATACACGGACTACCTTGGCTCCAAAATGAACAGCCGCGTCGACAGCATCCGTTACTTCTTTTACCTGTGCTTGCCTCTCCGAATCATCTGCTACAACAAAATTATTGCATGCGCTGAAGCAAGCAACCTTCAAGTCATATTTTTGCAGCGCTTTATCTATTAACGGGATATCCCTCTCCTTTTCCTTCCAAAAACAACTGAGCAGTTCCACTCCCTTTACGCCTGTCTCGGAAGCAAATGCAAGAAAATCAACGGTATCCCATTTTCCCTCATACCAATATTTATGCACGCTCCACATACTCAAACTTACGTTCAAAACAATCACGCTCCTCATGGGAAATTAGATGTCCGCGTCAGTATTTTGTGACTGCCACTCTACGAATATTTTGTACGTATCGTTTGACGATTTCCTGCGGTCTCGTAATGGCCGTACCTACGACTACAGCATAAGCGCCAACGTCAAAGCTGTTTAAGCATTGCTCAATGTTCCACAGCCTGCCTTCAGCGAGCACGGGGACCTTTCCTAACCGAGCCAGCTTTCGAACTAGCTCAATATCAGGCGCATCCTGCTGCGGACTGTGTGGTGTATAACCGGACATCGTTGTAGATACAAGATCCACACCTAGAGAAATCGCATTAACCCCTTCTTCATAGATCGATACATCAGCGACAATTGGAATTTGTGGGAACGTGGTGCGAATTTGACTGATGAGATCATCCAAGCTTTGATTTCCCGGCCTCGGCAATCGCGTGCAGTCCACAGCGACGAAATTAGCGCCAGCTTCTACTATTTCCGTAACCTCATCCATCGTAGGTGTAATGTATATAGCCGAATCTTCGTAATGCTTTTTAAATAAACCGATGATAGGCAGTGAGCATTTTCGTTTCATTTCACGAATATCCTCTGGTGTATTTGCCCGAATCGCCGCAGCTCCCCCTTCTTCGGCCGCCACAGCCATAGCCGCCATGTTGCGAGAACCGTATAAAGGCTCATTCGGGAGTGCCTGACAGGATAAAATGAATCCATCCTTCAGGTCTGAGATCAGTTTCTGCTTCATTGATCCACCTGCTTTATCGTTATGGAATGTACCGGGTCAAACTTGATAATCAGCTGATCGGTAGATCGCCTCTGTCAATTGGATAACCTTCCTGGCATAATCTCCCGAAACCAATATCTCATGTTCGCCCCTGATCGCATCAATAAAGCTTTTATCCTGATTCGTTGTTTGAGCTGGCAGCTTAACCTGCAGAACACCATCCTTATACGTTGAAACTTCGATCCTGCCGTTCTCGAGATAGATGACGCCTAAATCACCACAGAAAGAATAAAACTCCTTAAAACCTGGTACAAAACCAACGATGTTCAGTGCAGCAACTGCTCCCTCTTCAAAACGAATGCTCGTAAAAGAATCGATTTCAACCGGTGCTCCATGGGTGCTGAGCGTCGACTTCACTTCAAGCGGCGTAAGCCCAGTCGTCCATAGCAGAACGTCAATGATATGACTGCCTGAATCCATTAGCATACCGCCTCCGGAAAGAGCGGCATTTTGTCTCCATGTGCCTGTTTGACTTCTCTTCCAATCCTGATAGAGCGTCGCATTAATAGAGCTTAGCTTGCCAATTACGCCATCTGCGATCGCTTGGCGAATATAGATGAACTCCGGTTGAAAATGTCTTTGATAGGAAACCTGAAGCAACCTCGAATTTGCCTCTGCAGCGTTTATTAATTGTTCTGCTTCTTGGGAAGAGCAGGTCATCGGCTTCTCAATCAATACATGGCAGCCTGCGTTCAATACATCAAATGCTTGGGTAAAATGGAGTGTATGCGGTGAGCATATAATGACGGCATCCAAGCCGCCTTCTTCTAGCATTTCTTTATGGCCTGAGTATCGGCGGACATTGGTCAAGTTAAACGAGGTTAGAAATTGCAAAGCAGACTGCTCGTTCGGTTCCGCAACTGCGACGATATTCACACCCTCAAGCGCTTGCATCTGACCTGCATGAAGATGTGCGATACCGCCAGTACCTATAAAACCAATATTAATCGTTTGCATATAATCATTTTCACTCCCCATGAGTAATGATAGCTGCGTACTGATCTCAACGAATCTCCAAATCATATTTCAAAACGATATCGCTCCATATCGACAATAATGACTTGGTGTGCCCATCCCATTTCATGATCAATACGCTCCTGGAATGGACATTCTCGTCCCATATGGAATCACATTTGCTGGTTTGTCTTTAAATAACCATCGTTCAGGTGTATCACGAATATCACTTAGCTCGAGCACAAAAGGAGCTTCAGGAAGCTGTTCCGATCGAAGCATAACCCTGTTTCCGTCAACTGCAATGAGATCCCACGCCATGAGCATAGAAGCGCCATTGTTCCAAATCTTGTAGCAGGAATCATTCATGGCCGAATATTCGTCGATACGTTTGTTGAATGAAATAACGATCTCACTGCTGCTTATTCGTTCCGCAAGCATGGGAAACGGCTTTTCTTCATATATATATCCGCCTGTATGATATTCATAAGCTGTCCATGATGCATATCCAAGTGAAAAAGCTGTTTGGCTGAAAGTCTTCAGCCATTCTCCGCCTTTAATCATGTGTTGCGCCGAACCGATATCGGCCTGAACGGCTAATGGTAGATCGGGAAACCGTTCCCTGATCTGCTCGACAAAAGGCTGGTAGTTTTTAACATAATCAGCTGAAAGGTCTCCCCGAAGCCAATCGGGCCAATGCGTTTGCAAAAAATGTATATCCGGCTGAGCGCTCTCAATCATCGATGGAGCATGAAGACCTTGGTCCTCACGGAGACGCTCAAGGCTGTCCTGTCCTGCATGGATTGCAAGCGACCAAGTTGCGACAGCAATATCCGGCCTGACCTCACGAACGCCCCCTTTCCCATTGATCATTTCATTTATAAATCCGTTGACTGCTTCTACGCGGAAATCAATCCATTTGTTGTACGTTTGAAGGTCCCGAAGGTAATAGTTAGGAGCAGCAGTGTTTGTAAATTCAGGCATATCCATGCCGTAACGCGAACGAAATGCGGACTCAGCAAGCGGTCCAACATCACCGTAAATACCTCTTTGAATCCCGCCCCACTCCGGAAAATACGGCTCGGCTATTTCAATCCCATCAAAGGGATAATCCGTCACCAGCTTAGCCATCGCTGATTTCTTCCATTGCACGTAGCCTTCGCTAAATGGGGAGAGCCGCCAGAAGCCGTCACTCGGTTCCTTAAGCAGCTTCATCTGCCAAGAGGGCCATTCCTCAGGAAATCTTTCGGTAGAGAATGTGCCGTTTCCGATCACCATTGCCCACACCGGAATCCCTTTTTGACGGAACGCCTGCAGCAAATCTTTCTGTATGACGTGTTCATTTACGACAAAATAATGGACGCTTTGATACCCAGCAAGCATAATTTCTTCAACAATGCTCTCTGGTGACCTTTGCTGATAATAGGGAAATGAGGGATCGATCTGGATGCTAGGACCAAAAATTGCTTTGTTCCGAAATGAGTCCTTAAACAACGTAGACAACCATTTATACCTCCTTTTTCCAATTTCACTTGTAGTGTACCACCATTTTAGTCATAACGGAATTATTATTTATTTATTATGAATATTTAGAATATTTACTCCTATCTATGAAAGATTGGCGCTATCCGATTTTTATGAATCATTTAGAGCAAATATCCTTTTTAGATATTTTTTATAAAAAAATATTCCATTAGATCAGCTTGTTGTATAATAGATATAATTCATCATCTATCCATAAATGGAGGTCATTGTATGAGTAAAGTCGTTTACCTTCCGCTAGACGAACGTCCTTGCAATGCGAAATTTCCACAAATGATAGCCGCTATCAGCGATCTCTCGCTCGTTGCTCCACCACAAGAATGGCTAGGGAGAAAAAAACAACCCGCCCGTTTTGAAGTGATCCACGATTGGCTGCTGCAGCAATCTGCAAATGCCGATTACTTGATTCTTTCGGTCGATATGCTCGTTTACGGCGGAATTGTTCCTTCCCGTCTGCATCAATTGTCACTTCAAGTATGCGCTGAACGACTCCGTCTGCTTGAGAAGTTGAAGCAAAATAACCCTACTCTCCGCATCTATGCTTTCAATTTAATTATGAGAGCCCCAGCTTACAACAGCAGCGATGAGGAACCTGATTACTACGCACATTATGGACACTCTATCTATCGGTATGGCTGGTTAAAAGACAAACAGACTTCTGAGCTGCTAAACGATGAAGAACAAAACGAATGGCATCAGCTTCAAACAAATATACCAAGCGCCGTTCTAGAAGATTTTCTTCAGCGCAGAGAAACCAACTCTCTAATAAATGAGCATATAGTCAAGTTGGTACAATCCGGCATCATCGATCATCTTGTCATTCCTCTGGACGATAATTCGAAATACGGCTTCAGTCCGATGGAGCAGCGCAAGCTTCTCATCACGGTAGAGCAGTACAATCTCATGGACAACGTGCTCATCTACCCTGGGGCTGACGAAATAGGAAGCATTTTATTCGCCAAGGTGTTTTGCACGATCAAAAAATACCAACCGGAAGTTTTCGTCCGTTATTCCTCTACACTCGGACCAACCATCATTCCAAAATACGAGGATCGCTCTCTGAATGAAAGCATAAAATCTCACTTAACCTCTGGAGGCGCCTTCATGGGAGATTCCTCTATGGCAGCCGATTTTGTACTCATGGTTCACTCCCCTCCTGTGTCTTCGCATGATGTGGCCGAATCGCCAAATTTATATCGTGATCGTCACCGTTCTTATTTCTCTGAGGTACATATAGCTGAATTTGTTACAGCAATTGAAGCGATTGCGAGCAAGGGTCAAATGGTCGCGTTAGCGGATGTCGCTTCATGCAACGGTGCCGATAATAGTCTTTTAAAGCTTCTATCCAAAAAGAACCTGATTTCACGCCTCTCTGCGTTCGCCGGCTGGAATACGTCTGGCAATACACTCGGAACAGTCATATCGCATGCCATTATTGCTTCCTACTATCGCAAAGAAAATAATAACCTAGAGTTGAGCAAGCAAATGAGCGCGTATTTCATGCTCTATCGATTAATTGAAGATTGGGGCTATCAGACAATCGTAAGACAGGAAGTAGCTAGTCACTTGCCAGAGCTAGGAGCAAACTATTTCGATGTAAGCCATGTAAGGGAGCATGTTTCTCAGCTCATCACCCAGAAGCTGCAGCGCTTCTGCAATGATTATTTAGCAGAACTGACTGAGGGCAACATTAACGAATTAAAAGCCGATCTTCCTTGGAACAGGATGTTTGAGGTCGATTTGACCTTATAACAAACCACTCCCTTGCGATTAACATAAGAAGTAAAAATGCTGTTCCTGGGCATCCACCCGACGGAACAGCATTTTTAATTAAGAAGCTCAGCTGAACTGAATTTCCTTCCCCTTCTCAGCTGATTCGTAAATTCCACACAGCATTTTCATCACCTCGAGACCATCCTGGACAGGACTAAGCGTCTCTTTTCTACCGAGGCAGCTATCGATGAAATGGTTAATTTCATTTTGGAATCCGCTTGCGAAATCAAAGCCCAGCTGGTCGACCTGCGGCGTAATGTTCAGAATCGTATCATGTTTCTCCGCAACGATGAATAACTCCGGCTCTATTTCCGCTCCGCCCTTGTCACCATAAATTTTGACGGTAATCTCATCCTGCTTTGCATGCAGCGTAAAGCTTACGTCGACCAGAAGCGATGCCCCGTTCTCGAAACGGATAAGCGCGTTCGCCAGATCCTCTACTGTGTTTTTGCTAGAATCATAGTCGGAGGCTTTGTAAAAAGATAGATTCTGGATATTCGCCCTATTTCCAAGCTGATGATAGGTATTGCCGCTGATCGACTTCACCTTTGGCTTGCCCATCAAATACCAGCATAAATCAATGATGTGTACACCGAGATCGATTAGCGGTCCGCCGCCAGAACGTTCCTTGTCGGAGAACCAACCACCCGGGTTTCCTAACCTTCGCAAACAAGTCGCTTTCGCATAATAAATGTTGCCGAGCTCACCGGCGCTAATGAAACGCTGCAAAACGTCCGTATTCGAGCCGTAACGCCTCACGAAGCCGACCTGTAATACCTTGCCGCTTTTTTTCACCGCCTGCTCTACACGTTCTGCTTCTGCAACGGTTTTGCACAGCGGCTTCTCCACAAGTACATGTTTGCCGGACTCTACGGCGGCAATGCTAATTTCAGCATGCGAATTGTTCCAGGTGCAGATGCTTACTGCATCGATTGCTGGATCAGCAAGCAGCTCGCGGTAATCAGTGAACACCTTTTGTGCTCCGAATCTACTCGCTTTAATTTGGGCCCGCTCCTCATTTAAATCGCAAATGGCATACAGGTTGACTTCCGGATTGCCTGCATACGCATTAAGATGGACCTCCGAGATTGAACCTGCCCCGATCACGCCAATATTTACTTTTGTCATCGTTTATAACGCCCCTTTATAAATTGATAAGTGCAATCGTAAATGTCCCTTTTCTCTGGTTCGGTCGCGTATGCTGCATCAAAGAGAAGTCTGACGTCTTGATAAAAACCTTTAAATACATCCTCGCTATAACCATATCTCGCTCCACCTTCCAAATAATTCGCATATTTGGCGCGGAAATCACCGCTGCTCTCAAAAACCTTATAATCGACCTCGATCTCTACGCCCATGCCGGCTTGTTTGGCCATATTGGCTGCTATTCCGACTCTTGACTCGCCCGTTTTCGAAAAAAAGTGATTAGGCTGCATCGCCGCCGCATCAAATCCTAGCTCCTTCCATTTCCAATACAAGCTGGCCCTGTAGTATGGAATCCAGAAAAACTTAAGACCTCTCGCGCGAACCTGATCTCCTGTCCAGCCAATCAGCCCTTCCTCGTAGGGAACACTCGTATTCACCGCTTCATTCATCCAATATAGCGCCTTCAGCTCTAGAAATGGCAATTCAGCTTTCTCCCAGCGTTCTAGCAATTGCCCAATATACCACGCAAGCGCTAATTGTTTATTTCGAGTTGCTTCCACTGCTGAAACAATCGTATGATCGAAGCAAAGCGGCTTGTTGTCATCGCCCAAAGTTCCAAAGTTCTGCTGGTTTGGAGCCGGATATGGAATCATAAGTACAACCTTCATTTTATGCTCCGGATCTCCTAGCTCAAGGGCAACCTCCTCCATTGCTTCATTTAACGCCGACAAATCGCCCGTTTCAGCAAAGGTCTTATCCAAATACCACTGCCAATCCTCTTGATCGTTTGGATGCTCCTCCGATTCCTCATATCCGTTCAAGGAATGTGACCACTTGGCCAGAAACAATGCCCCGTCAAACAGCCATTCGAGCGGCTTGCCTTCAGCATCGACGTAACTGATATACGGAATAAAATGCTCTTTCCTCCAGATGCCCGCATGGCTTTCATAATGACCGTTATAAAACAACATCAGATTGTTTATTCCCGCAGTTTGTTCCCCCGAACGGAGAAATGATCCGCTATCCGATTGCTCCATATCGCTTCCTCCTAATACAAACCCTGCTTTTTTGTTTTGATGCTCGATACAAAACGTCTGACAACCTCTTGCGGCCTTGTGATAGCTGTTCCGATCACGACAGCATGTGCGCCAGCTTCGAAGCAGCGCAGGCAATCCTCGATCGTCCATACTCTTCCTTCTGCGAAAACCGGTGTCTGACCAAGCGCAGCTAATTTACCGATCAACTCAAAATCGGGGGTTTGCAGCTTCGGACTTTGGGGCGTGTATCCCGACATCGTCGTAGAGACGACATCTACCCCGAGCTTCATAGCTGACACGCCTTCCTCGAAGTTAGAAATATCCGCCATGATAGGCGTATTAGGGAAGTTATTGCGGATTTCGGCAATGACATGATCCAGCTTCTCGTTTCCCGGCCTCATCATGGAGGTGCTGTCTATTGCCACGATATCTGCACCTGCCCGAATCACTTCCCCAACCTCTCGCAAGGTTGGGGTAATGTATACGTCGCTATCGGGGTAATGTTTTTTATACAGACCGATAACCGGAATCTTGCATTTGTATTTAATAGCGGAAATATCCTGCGGCGTGTTGGCACGTATGGCTGATGCCCCTCCCGATTCCGCCGCCGCAGCCATCGCAGCCATAATATCGGAGCCGTACAAGGGTTCATGCTCAAGCGCCTGACAGGAAACGATAAAACCTTTTTGAAGTCCGGCAATTAATGGTTTGATCATAGGGTCACCTGCTTATCCATGAGCCCCTCGAAATCTACTCCTATGGCATCTTTCATTGCAGAACCCCCCAATCGTTAGTACGGTTGCCCGAATAATCGCTAGCCTACCAATCCCGTGCGCTCTACGCTTTCAACGAAGTATCTTTGTGCGAATAAATAAAGAATGAAGATCGGTAAAATGCCGAGCAGTGTTCCCGTGTTCAAATATAGAGAGGTATGAGAAATACCTCCGACATATTCGGGACGAACAGCGCCTGGCAGCAAATCAAGCATTCTTGCGAGAAGCGTGTAATTCGGCGCGAAGAGATTTACAAAGTAGCTGTCATTCCACTGCCAAATGAATGAAAATAGCATAACCGTAGCAATTGCGGGAACCGCATTTGGCAGCATGACCCTTACAAAGGTACCTGGAATGCCCGCACCGTCCACATAAGCGGCTTCCTCTAAGTCCTTCGGCAGCGAGCGGAAAAATTGACGGAAAATATAAATATACAGCCCGTTTTTCAAGCCCATTGCAAGCCCCGAAGAAATAAAGAAGGGCCAAAAGCTCTCCAGCAGGTTCACGCCGTCTTTTCCTGTAAACAGCTGGTATAGTCCAAAAACATCGAAAAAGCGGTAATGCAAGTAGGTTGGAACCATAATCGTTTGGGGCGGAACGACGATTGTGAAGATGACGACTCCGAACAGAATTGCGCTGCCGCGGAACTTAAGCCTTGCAAAGCCATAACCGGCAAGTGCGCAAGAGGCTAATTGAAGCAGCGATGTCCCAAGGCTAAGCAGCAGTGTGTTCGTGACGGACTCCGAATATTTAAGATAACCCATGACGGTTTTGATGTTTTCCAGTGTAAAATGCCGGGGCAGCCACACGACGGTTGCATCGAACATATCCTGCTTGTCGCGCAAAGCGATAGACAGCTTCGTAATGATAGGGTACACAATGATAAAGCAAATCCCAACGATGAGTACGGTACGGATGAACACCCAAAGCCAATGTTTCGCTTTCTCAACAGGGCTATGGCGATCGTACCAGCTCGTAACTGCCCGCGCTAAGGCAGAGTCAGAGATGCGCCTCTTTACCTTCGTCTCAGCTTCCATATCTCTTCCTCCTTGTTAGTCATAGTAGAATACGCGTTTAGAAATCAGATACGTAGATACGACCAGAATGATTGATATGACAAGAAAGTATATCCATGACATCGCCGAGCTGACGCCAAAATCCAATCTTCCGAAAGCCGCGTCCTGTATCATTTGCGTCATATTATTGTCATAGAAGGAATCAATAATGGTATACACCACATTCGTCAAAATGAGCGGTGATATCATCGGAAACGTTATTTTCCAGAACGCTTCATACCCCGTAGCCCCTTCCATCTTCGCTGCTTCATAGAGAGAAGGTGAGATCGACTGCAAACCAGCAAGAAAAATTAAAATCTGAACGCCAGACGAGCTGATGATTTGGTAAATACGGTCCACGGCACTCGTCAAATACTCTACAATGTCCCTGCTAAGACCTGCTTGGAACAGCAGCGGCCTAAGCTCAATGCTTCGCAGTCCCGAATAGTTGCCCTCCATGTCGTTTGAAGCAGAACCGATCATTTGAGCTAGAAAATTACCGTTATCAAGCTTAGCTATAACCCCTGAGGCTAACACGACAGGAAGGAATATTATCGCCCTGGCAAGCATTCTCCCTCTGAATTTCTGCACCAATAGTGTTGCTGTAAATAAACTGAAAAAAATTATGAGCGGCACGTTTAATGCCATCACCGTAACGGCCTCCGTTAAGGTACGAACGTACCACGCGTCAACGAAAAAGATGTTGCGATAGTTTTCAAGGCCGACGTATTGAAGCGAATAGCCCTCCGCATTAAGCGTCAGCTTATGGAAGCTGAATTGAAGCGACTGGACAAATGGGATGACCATTAGCAGCACGAATCCAAGCAGCCAAGGGGTTACGAACAACACGCCGTAAATTTCCTTTTTGCGCTCCAAGCTGAGTGTTCGTCTCTTCGACATCCTTATCCCCCCTTAACGACGTAATCATTGGCTTCAATGGTCACACCATCCGCAATAACCGCTGCATCGCCGTAATTTACATAAACCGTCAATCCGTTCTCATATACGGTTCTGTAGGTGCGTTCTGCCAGCTTTTCGTGCTTGATCATGCTCTGACCGCGAACCTGCCTCAGCACTTTATTCACCTCGCCGTAGGCCTCGATGGCTTCATCGAACCATTGTTCATAGTGATTAGAATATAGATAACTGAATCTCGTTTCCTTGAGGACAGATGGCTCCTCATAAAACCAGTTGAAGTAGACATTGGAACCTGTCTCCAGTGATCGCAGCACGCTTTCCCGTATCTCCTGCTCATCCGCCATGTTGAAAGCTTTTCCCGCATATTCGATATAGCCGTGCAGCACCATTTGGTTAAACGGTACCGACTCACCGGCAAGCTGATATTCATTGCTCGTTTGCGGTAAGTTTAGAATATGCGACGCATAAGGGAGCACATAAGCATTGCCTCCATTCACCATCATATCCGGAGACTGCTCCGAAATGGCTTTCAGCTGATCCGTAACGATTCGTTTCGCGTCTTCCCTGGTCACCTCTGCATTTCTTCGGAAATCCGAGTGCAGCTCGGAGCCGAGATCACGCAAGGAAATTGATCCAGGGTTCAGCTTCTCGAAGTCGGACATAAAACCTTTAATCGTTGAGCTCAGCTTTCTAGGTGTCAACAAATAGTGAGACAACAGCTCGTTATGCCGGAAATAAGCCGCTCGATCGAACTCATATATTTTCGCGTACTTTCGAGAAATGTATTGGGCGGAGTCTTGGCTCGGACTAAATTTTCCGGAGTTCTGAAATACTTGCTGAAATGCTACATCCGGATAAAACCCGCCGCCGCTCTTCTGAAGTTTTTCCGCTAATCGCTTCCAATCGCCTTTACTCCCTATAACGCTATCCATGTCAATATCCGAAGCAATCGTGTGGTTAAGACCTTCGTTAAACCAACCTTTGTAATTCAGCCGAATATTTTGTATTTGCTTGTCATGAAGCTGATCAACGAGCTGCTCGGCTTCCTTCAAATTCGTTAAAGGCACAAGAGCCTCATATGGAAAACCCAAGAGGTTTTTCTTTTTCGGAATGCTGCCAACTAGCTCCAAATAAAATGGCGCATCTCCTTCTGCTTTCAGCTTTGTCAGCCCATCCGCCTTCTCAAGATAAGTCCGATAGCTTGCTGCCATACCGGAGTAATCAGCTTCTTCGCCGCTTAATAAGGAATAACGGATTTTCAAGTTTCCCTTATACGTCTCCTTTGGCGTTTTATGCATAATCTCATTATTGCTCAAACGCACTTCGTCCTTCGGCAAAATAAGAAATTGGGCGGCTATCGTATTAAACTCGTGCAATCGCCCGCTTATATCCGCGGAAAGCTTAGCGAGGGCATCCCCTTCCTCAATGATGGCAAGGAAAGCGGCATCGTTCTTTTTCATCCCAAATACCGGCAATCGGTTTAGCTCAAGCGTATTGAACTTCTCACTCACGTAGATCGAGCTGTCTTCACCGTATATTGGGATCAGGATTGGCTGCGCTTGAATATTTCCAGTGTTGAACCTTATAAGCGTACCCGAACCGTCAGGAAGAAAGATGTAGCCATCATCCTTTTGACCTGCCGCTCCGAAGTTTTCTAGAAGACTGATTGAATGAATCCGATAAGGCGGCGTATCTTCTGTGATGGTCGAAGTATCAATCGAAGCGATCAGGTCTCGGCCATCCAGCGTGTATTGAAGCGTTGCCGAAAATTTCGGTTTAACCGACTCCTCAGCCGCTCCTCCACCTTCTCCCTCTCCATTATCGATAGCAAGATCCTCATCCGTATATTCCGCCTTCTCAAATATCGCGAGCAGCTTTTTCACGACAGCTTTCGGAATTTCGCGACGCTCGTATATGCCCAGCTCCTCATTTAACTTGTATCTAACCTTCAGCTGGTCTTGGTCGGCCTGATCCTCCAATCGCTTCAGCAGTCTCTCCTCGAACCGTTCCTTGCTCACCTTCTGTGGTATGGATTCAAGTCCTTTCTGAGGATCCCCGAACATGTAAGTGACCGCCACACCATTACCCTCTTGCTTAATTTCAAATTGATTAAATTTTACGCTGTTGTTGTAACTGTCATAATCCTTGTTTTGACCGCTTTTTGTTAGGTAAACGAAGGAAATTTGCGAGGATAATTTCCCCTTTAAGTAAGGTGAAGCAAGTTTATCTTCCGAGCTGTCTGGATTCGAACGCCAAATATTCCCGCTTTGTTTATCCACGACCGCGATCTCCGCTGTAGCCTTGCTAATGTAAAGTCGAAGCGCGTCGTTCTCAAGCACCGGGTCAAAACCTTCAATTCGAGGTTCCACTTGGGCTGATGCGTCCAGCGTACGGAGCGAAGCATCCGTTGTCTCAGCGACCTTTTCTGGCGATCCAGCTGTAAGGTTGCTGTTAAGCGATCCCGAGGCGCAAGCTGATAGCGACAGCATGCCAAGCAGCAGGGATAATACCACCCATTTACGTACATTGTGCATCCACATGGCATTATCCCTCCCCTAGTCTAAACATCGCTTCTTTGTATACCGTAGCCGCGAAGGAAAGCATCTGCTGCGCTAAGCTGAAGAAGAGCAAGCCCAAGAAGATGATGATGCCCATCACGAGCATCGTCAGCAGCATCGTCATAATCGTTTTTCCTATCGTATATTGATGGACGGTAAGCATACCGACAAATAACAATCCAAAAAACCAGAGGAAGCCGACTGATTCCAGCAATCGATAGAAAGAACCTTCCTGAACCGTAATGACATTGGATAATAAGATGAGTGGAATTTGCATAAGCACGACTGGAATGAGCGCATAGGCAGTAGCCATTACGATCTCCTTGAATTTCCCCTCGCCATCCATTAGCGTCGTCATCGACCAGTTGGCGATGCACCATAGGAAAAATGGGAGAACAATAAACTTGATCTCATCTATCACGTTCACATTTACTGCATTGACGGTCGGATTAAAGATAAACCCGGTAAACTGCCTTTTAAGTACGTAGAGAAGAGAGAGAATAAGCAGCAGCAGCAAGGCAAACCAGATCTTCCCTTTTCGCTCAAATTTCAGCTCCCAGAATCCATTGAATGGATGGAAGATCGTATACCAGCCCATCCCCACTACTCCAGGTTCAGTTGTTCTTCGCTTGATGAACACTCTCGCAGCGATGAGCAGAACAATGGCTGCTATAGCTCCTGCCGCAATTTCCCCAAAATGTTCCCACATAAAATCCTTGCGGTAACGTTCAAATGCCCGTGAATAATATTGCGTGTGCATGCCTAGCTCAAAATGCTTCATCGCTTCGTAATTATGTCCTTGCCTGAGCTCCGCTTTCCCAATTCCTAAATAAGCGATTTCGAGATTGTTGTTTAATCGCAAAGCCTCGCGCCACTTCTCGACCGACTTTTCTTCCTCGCCAATATCGTTATTAATAACGGCTTCCCGAATCACCTTTCCATAGCGCGTTGGCTCAAACATGACCAGCTGATTCAAGCCTTTATCAAGCACAATCATCTTGTCGCCTAACATGTCGATATCAGAGGGCGTCTTAAACGTGCCGACCTGTTCTCCAAGCAGGCCATAAATGTACATAAGCTTGCCTTCCCGGTCGTACGTAAATATTCTTCCGCGCGTGCTGTCCAAAATGCTGTAAATACCGTTTCGATCAAGAGCGACACTTTGGATGGCAGACGTCCCTGACCGTGTGCCTCCCATACGAAATCTAATGTCGCCTTTTGGAGGCTGATAGCCCGTTCTCTTCAGAACGTCCGTTCCAGAAGGATTGAGACGCTTGACTGGCGCATTTGAGAACTCCTCACTTGTCGTCGCATAAATGAAGCCCTCACTGTCAATATCGACATTGTTGAATTCGACCGGGATAAAGAGCACCATTTTCGAGCGTTGTTCCTTCGTCATAACACGCTTCCAGAACAAATCTGCCGCACTGTATCGCACTTTATTGACTCCCATAAAACCTGAAAACTTGCCTCCGGAGTCAAACTGCATGATGCCGTTGAATACACCTTTGCCGACGACATATAACCGTCCCGCCGAATCTCCGACTAGCTTTATCGGCTCATATACAAAGTTCCCGCCTAGCACGTCGCTCTCCGGCGCTCCGATGACGCGAACCAGCTCGCCTTCCTTCGTTAATTCGACAATCCGCTTGTTGCCCGTATCCGCAATAAACAAATGTCCATTTGAATGTACAAAGATGCCTTGCGGAGCTGAGAAGCTATCCGCTATATTGCCATTCGTAAACGTATCGATCGTCTGGGTGACGTTTGCCTGTTCATCAAGCACAACGATGCGGTTGTTCCCCGTATCAGCCACATAAATCTGTTTGTCTGCCGTTATAAACAAGTCCTCCGGCGATTTGAATGGTCCGGAGCTTAACTGTTCCCCGCCGATTTGCTTGACCGGCAAGTACGGTACAGGCGCTGGCTCAGGATCTCCCCACCAAGAATAATTGTAGCCATCGTATGGCGCAGCGTAGACTGGAACCGAAATGCCAACCATGATCAGCATTAGTGGGAAGAGCAGCAGAAATTTACATAATCGATTCAACGTAAGCCTCCCCTTTCCCATCATTCTTTCATGCCGGAGGTTGACATCGTTTGAATAACGCTGCTCTGCGATAACACGAAGATGAGAATCGGAACGGTAAGCAGCAGCAATGTCGCTGCCATCGAAGGGCCAGTTCGTGCGATACCTCCCGCCAGAATCTGACTTAACGCATAATCAATCGTTTTGAGCTGCTCACTGTAAATGTACATGGAGCCCGCTGCACCGCCTGCTCCCCATAAACCTTGAAAGGAGAAGATAACAAGCGTTAGCCATGCAGGTTTCACGACGGGCATCACAACATTCCAGAAAATGCGAAATTCGCTGCAGCCATCAATTTGTGCAGCCTCGAGAAGCGCATCCGGTATTTGCTCCATAAATTGCTTCATGAGGTATAGTCCGAGTGAGGAGCCGATTGCCGGAATGATGACCGCCCAGTGAGTATCCAGAAAGCCAAGCCATGACATCGTCATGTAATTCGTTATTTGTGTAACCGTAGCCGAGAACATTAGCGATAGGACAACGATCGAGAATAGAAAGCCCTTGCCTGGAAATTTCCGTTTTGCTAGCGGATATGCCGCGAGCGAGGCTATGAGAACGTGACCGACCGTACCGACTATCGCAATAAAAAAGGTGTTGAAAATGTACCGGGTAAAGGGCACCCACGAGCCGGATAACAGATGATATAAGTCCGTGAAGTTAGTGAACGTTGGATGTTTAACCAAAAAGTCCGGCGGAAATTTCAAAATTTCATTAATCGGCTTGAAAGCATTGCTGATGACAAAAACGAGTGGCATTGCCATAAAATAGCCTACCGCTGCAAGGAGCAAGAACAAAAAGATATCGCCCATCCAGGAACGGCTTATTCTTTTTTTTCTTAGACGGATAGTGATCATCGTTACTCACCGACCTTCGCCAGCAGCCTTCGCACGATGAGATTGGAGCCGAGCATCATTGCGAACAGCACGGTCGCGATAGCTGATGCATATCCCATCTCAAAGCGAATGGAGCCATAATCCATCAAATGCGTAACGATCGTGTGGCCCGCGTATTTGACGCTCGGGAACCCGGCGAGTGCTGTCGCCACCTCTGCAACGCCGAAGGAAGCGGTAATTTGGATGACTGCGCCGAACATCAGCATCGGCCTCATTGAAGGCAGCGTAATGAACCAAAGCTCCTGCCAGCGGTTGCGTATCCCGTCGATCGCCCCTGCCTCGAACAAGGTTTTATCAAGTCCCTGCAATCCTGCGATGAAGGCAAGAAAACTCGTTCCAAGGCTGAGCCAAAGCTGCACGATAATGATGATCGGAAGAATGTATTTTGGTGTCTTCAGCCATAGGATAGGCTCTAATATTAGATGCCACTTGAGCAGGAAGGCATTGATATATCCATATGAATCACTGCTGAACAAGAGCGTCCACACAATAAACGCGCTCCCTGACAAGGCCGGCGCATAGAAAACCAGAGTCGCAAAAGCTCTAATTTTTGGCGGGAACTCATTGATGATCCAAGCGAGCACAAAACAGGCGATATAGCTGACCGGCCCTGTAACTGCGGCAAATATCAATGTATTTTTTAGTGCAATAAGAAACACATCGTCCCTTACGAATAATTGAGCGTAATTGCGCCAGCCTACCCACTTCGGAAACTCCAGCATGTTAAAGTTGGTGAAGCTGACGAGCAGCGATAAGCAGACGGGAAGGACGGTAAACGTAAAGAAGATCAGAAAGAACGGTGCAATCATCGCATATAAAACCTTGTTCTTCGAAACTTCCTTCCACTTGAGATTCAACCGCGGCCGCAGCGTTTTGCTGTCCATCTTTAACTTGCTTTTCTTAACAAGCTGAATCATATGGACCCCTCCCTTCTACTTCGTAGGCAAATCAAATTCTTCGCGCTTGATCGTAATTTCCTGATTGATCGTTCGGACGTAGTTTTCCAGCGTTTCTCGTGGTTCGCTGCCATCTGTGTACACCTCGTAAAAGGCATTATAGATATGACGATCCAGCGAATAGCCTCCTGGGACGGCAGGTCTGCCGACGACCCAGCCCAGCTCGTCAACAAGCTGATTCAATTCCTTCGCTGACCACGGAAGCTGCTGCAAAGCTTCAAGATTAGCAGCTGCGTATCGCGCAGACTCGCCTAATATAGCTTCCATCTCGCGTCCAAACGTAACCTGCGCCTCCGTATCCGTCCACCATTTCATAAACGCCCAGCCCGCCTCTTTATTTTTGGCGTTTTTAAACATAACCGTACCCGTAGCTGAGCTCATCGTGTCATGCCGAACCGTTCCATCTTTGCCCTTTGTACCAGGCACTGCGACAAAGCTCCACTGGCCTCTAATTTCCGGGGCAAAAATCGTCAAAAAGTTGAACGTTGTATAATCTGCAATCCCAATCGGCATTTCGCCTGTCCGGAAACGGTTAATAAAATCAAACTCAATCGGCAGCTTGTAGTTGGTATACAGCTCCGTCCACTTTTGGAACGTTTCAATGCCGATTGCAGAATCCAGATCCGTTGCAATGCCGTCCCCTTGGTAATATTGGCCGTCGTTTTGATAGAGCATAGATTCAAATACGATATTTTGCGGCAGCGCCAAGTCCATGTTGTGCTTCTGGAGCTCAGGGATGATTCGGTACATATCCTCCCATGTTTGCGGCACGTCCAAATGGAGCTCTTCCAAAATATCTTTACGATAGAACAGCATTGGGAACGACTGCGTTTCCGGAAGGGCATACACGCCGTCCTGATAGTTAAAGCTTGCGAAAGCACTGTCCATAAACCTGCCCTTCACCTGATCAAATTCCGGGAAGCTGGATAAATCCTGGAGTGCGTTCCTCATCGCAAAGTTGATCACATCGCCTTGGGTCAGCGCGATATCGGGGCCTTTCCCTGCTAGCGTTGCTGGCAGGACGACTGCTGGATTAACTAGCTGTAAATTGACCGATATTCCGGTTTGCGGCGTAAAGGTGTTATCAATCATGGAGCGAAGCAGCTGCGCCTGATCTCTGCCTGCCGCAATCCATACGGTTACTTCCTTATCCCCCTGCTTTACGTTGCTGATATGGCTGTAATCTTCAGAGAACGATCTGGCAAAGGACATAACTTCATGTACAGACTTGCCGATAAATCCAGTACTTACCTTCGGCACAGCAACATCCTGCGATTTAAAAAACAAATAATCGATTTCAAGCGGCTGCTGATTTACGGTAAGCAGCCAAGTTCCGAGAGCGGTAACATTATCTTTAAATCCTTTAAGTCGTGAGGTCAAAGTCTCGGTACGGCTGCCAATATCCTTCAGTTGATACGAGGTTGTTCTTAAAATCGTTGTGCTGGCGCTCGTGCCGCCAACCAGCTCATCCATCCGGTCAGCTGCGGCAGTAAGGAATTCGCTCTGCTCCTCAAACACCTTTTGCAGCTCGGGGATTTTTTTCTCCAGCTCATAGTCGCGGAGAGGATCCGGTGAAGCAGACGTAATCATAATGATTTTGAGATACAAAGCATTGAGCTGCTGGATGCTGGAGCGCACCATTCGAATGATTTCCGCTAGGTCACCCATCGTAAGCTCCAGCTTGATTTGATGTTTCCCTTTGGTCAAATAAAACAAATACGGTTTTCCATCCTCGCCGGGCATTCCAATCTGCCATGCACCGTCATAACGGAAGGGGATAGCTTCTGCTTCCTTGAACGGAATTTTCCCGTCAATCGTAAGCTCTCTGACTACATTGACGCCTCTGACCGTATTTTGCTTGTATCTGAGACCAAATTCATAAAGCCCGTCTTCTGGAATATCGAGGTCCCATGAAATCCACTGTCCGGGAATTTTCCAGTTGACGCCTCCAATCGTATTCATTCTAATTTTTGACACATGATAGGGTTCCGTTCCAGGACTGGAGCGATCATTGAGCGGATACAAAGAGGGATTCGATTTGAACGCGGCGTCCTCGCCCTGAAGCTTAATAAACAAGCCGTTCGTCGTATCATAGCCTTGCTCCTCGTAGGATTGCGCTACTTTCTCATAGGGGGGAATTTCTTCTTGCTGGTAAAGCTTCAAATAGTCTATAATCATCGGTTCTCTAAGAGAAACGAGTGAAATTCGATGTTGGCCTTTGGATAGATAAAAGGAGAACGGCTCTTGATAATAACCTTCCGCATCACGCAATATTCTCTCCTGCCACTGCGGGCTTTCAACTTGTCTCGGTCTTAGATCATTTTGCTTGGCATCCTGTTCCAGCTCAGTCAGCTCATTGCGCCATACCCGTGAAAAAACGAGTCTTGATGCTTCCTCGAAAGGCACTTCGCCATCGATGCGCAGCTCTCTCTCAATGGGAGAAGTATTGCCTTCTACCGGAAAATATCGCAATCCAATATGATATAATCCGTCTTCCGGCACATCGACATCCCAATGAATCGCTCCTGTATCATCCGTTGCAACAACTGGCGTCTCAGCACCCTCATAATCTTTCAATTTACTAGCATCCATACCATCGATAGCAGCAAAGGACTCTCCTTCAACAATTTGACTGACAGAAGGATGCGGCTCATTTTCGTATTTGGCTGCATACTCTTCGTAACGATTGCCTGCGGAAGCAAGACTAGCAATCTTTTTCTCCAGTTGATCTGACGCCGCATGAACAGACGTAAGTACATGATCGCTGCCTGAGGATCGGCTCGCAGGAGAGATGGAGACGATTGTCAGGCATATGACCAGAGCCAGCAGTGCGCCAACCACTCTCTTAGATTTCCTGGTTACCTTCAGCATGCGAACCCCTCATTCCATAGCAAAATGGTCGTCCATATAAAAGGATGGGAATCCCTTATGGGGATTCCCTGCAATGCTGTTTGATCAATCATGTCTTATCCTTTATTGTGCTGCTTGCGTAGTCGTTTGTGTATTCAACTCTTTATCAATGGCATCTTGAGCAATCTGTTTATTTCTCTCCAGCACGGTCTCTGGCGACTCTCCACGATTTGCAATCGAATAAGAAATATCACCTAACGCTCCGCCTAGCGGCAGAAAAATAGGCTGTGCATATTTGAGAGATTCGAGCATGACTTCAATGTCGCTTTCATCTGCAAGCAGCTGCTTCTCTGCTTCCTCGCGGTTTATTGGCTCTACACGATCCCACATTTGAATTTGATCCCAAATATAAGCTTTTTCTTTCGCTCTTTTTACGATCGCAGGGATATAGAACTGTACGTAGTTTTCGATGCTGCCTTGCCATGTCGTTGCCTTTGGCCCTTTAGGGAAATAGACGAAACCTTGTTCATCAGTCATTGTCGTTCTTGTCGCACCTTCCCACACTTCACCAGTAACCATCGCGGCTTTACCGGAGTTAAACAAGGTTTGCGACTCATTATAATCCTCGAAGTTCTCGTTTTTGTTAGGAGCGACGACTTTATGCACATTAAACAAATCATTATAGAAACGAAGTGCTTCCAGTAGGTTTGGATCGTCGTAGTTGAAGACATGCTTGCCGTCTTTTAGTTTAATAAAGGAGGAGTTGTTGGAGTGAATCATTATGCGAGATAGATTTCCGGCGATATTAGTGACGCCCCATTGGTCGATCACACCGTCGCCGTTCGTATCTTTGGTTGCTTTTTTGGCGATATCAAGGAAAGAGTCCCATGTCCATTTGTCTTGAGCGATTAAATCATGCGGATCTGGAAGACCTTCGCGCTCAAATAATGTTTTATTGTAGTAGATACCCGAAGCGTTGTTGATATTGGAGGTAAAGCCGTACATTTTGCCATTGACAGCACCGTGCTGCTTCAAGCCTACCGGCCATTTTGGATCATCAAAATCGAAGAAATCATCCACCGGCATAAACAAACCTTGATTGATGGCCGGCACCGCAAAATAGTAATCCAGTGGCACGATATCAGCTACTGACTCGCCAGAGAGCGCGGCGTTTGTAACCATTTTTATGTTCTCGCCCCAAGGAACCTTTTCCCATACGATCTTCACATTATATTTTTTTTCGGCAGCTCGCCACTTCTCAAGCGTCGCAGCACCTTCCGGCGTATCCTCTGATGGTCCGTCGATCCAGTGAATAATTTTCAACGTTTCGCCGTTCATGTCGATAACCGGCTCTTCGACAACGGGCGGAGCCTCTGTCGGTGCAGCCGTTTCAGCAGTCGTATCATTCGTAGGCTTGTTCGTTGCCTTTTCACTTCCGTTATTAGTGCCTTTGCTGCATGCCGATACAAAAACGAGCGTAAACACCAATAAAACCAATGCAATCAATTTCATATTCCGCATAGCTTTACCCCTCCAATGGATGAAATGCAAGAGCTCATGCTTACTCTACATTTGCTGCAATCAAGCGCTGTTTGGTCATCCCTCCCTGTTATCAGATCAAGTTCCAACCCCGCATCGATGCCTTCGTGTCCCACTTACTTGGAAGGTTACGGCTTACTTTTATGTGATTGTCATGTTAGTCCACTAATGATGAAGCTCATTAATTCCTTCCAGAAAGCGATCATCTTTCCTAATTACAACATATCACCACTGGAGGAATTTTTCAATAATTTTATTTATTTTGAAAGAAAATTCTTTTTATTTTAAATCCAATAAGAAACGCTTAGGAAAAACCGTATTTTATAAGGTTCGTCCTTCTTCGGTTAAATCCTTTTTAAGCTATCATACAATGGATTTTTTCTCCACTATTAATTTATATATTAAAAAAAAATACCTTTATTCATTTTTGTCAGAAAATTTAAACATTAACTTCTAGCGCTCTTAGTTGGCATAATTTTGTTGTTTGCGGGTCATCTTATCTAAGTAATATGGTGCAGAGAGGAGGAGAGCATAATGGCAAAACCGGATAACCGGGAGGATAATGCTGTGCATTTGCAGCAGCATATTAATAACACCGAAGAGAATCTGCAAGAAGCAGAACAGTATTTAAATGAATTTGCTGATGAAATATCTTCTAATGAGCAGAATGCGATCGAAGCCAAAAATGAGCGCCGTAAAGAAAGCATTCAATCATTCGAAGCGGAGATACAAGACGAATCAGGGCAGTAAGAGCTCTTAAACTTTATCGAAGCACATCAAAAAAAGGAGATCCCAAGAGGGCCTCCTTTTTTTCAATTGGAATTGAGATGATATTGTAACGAGTTGCCATGTTGCATGCTCGTTATTTATTAATAAAGCTTGTCTACGACGGAGCGCGCCGTTTTCTCCAAAGCCTCTATAGCATTATTTTTCTTATGGGAGAGCAGCGTACACAAAATATCCAGTAAGTGAACCTGGGTAATTTTCGTTGACCAGGATCCGCCTTCGGTAGGCATCTCCCTGGAAGGCACCAATAAAATGGTGTCAGCATGCGCCGTAATCGGAGAACGCATATGGCTTGTCAAACAAATGACCTCAGCTCCGCTTGCTCTCGCTTGACGTAGCGGATCAACCAGATCCCTCGTGCTTCCGGAGGTCGATATGCCGAACACCACTTCCCCCTTCTTTACGAGCGATGCAGACATCGCGATAATGTGTGAATCCCTGTGCGCCTCCACATTCATTCCAATCCTCATCAACCGGTAATGAAGATCAAGTGCTGTAATGCCCGATGATCCTACTCCAAAAATATAAATTTTGTCCGCTGCAAGCATCCGTTCGACTGCTCTCTCCAGATCCGCCGGATTTATAAGATCAAGCGTATTTTTCAGCATCATCTCGTTGCGAAGCGTAATCTTTCTTGCCTTCGTTAGCGCACTGTCTTCTTCTTCAATCTCAACGGTTGAGTAAGACGGCAGGTTGACCAGATCCTGCGCAATGGATAGCTTGAACTCTTGGTAACCCCGGAATCCTAGCTTGCGACAAAAACGAATAACCGACGTTTCGCCAACTCCCGCTTGCTCAGATAAATCTGTCACCGTCGCCATGACCGCTTCCTCGGGATTCGATTTAACATAGTCGGCTACTTTTTTCTCCGCTTTAGTCAAGGATGTATAAATACTCGAAATCAACAGCAGTGTGTTGGATTGGTTAATTTTTTGACCTGCCATCTTCATCGTATCAACTCGCTTCATAAGTGTACTTAACTACTAAATATAATCCGGATAATCAGTAATGATGCCGTCAACGCCAAGATCGAGTAATGGCTTCACTTCCGTTGTCGAGCGAACCGTCCAAGGCGTCGTTTTTCTACCCAGTGCATGAATCGTATCCACAAAGTTCTTCGTAACGAGATTCAAGCTCGGATTCACATAATCCGCATACGCTGCAGTTTCTTGAAGCTTCTCCACCGTTACATCTTCAGGCTGATAAACAAGTAAACCTACTAGAACCTGCGGCAAAATCGCGCTAAATCGCTTCACAGAGCTCTGATCAAAGGATTGGACAATGATGGATGCAGGTTCTTCGTCCAGCATCCCGTGAGCAAGCAGCTCTTCGGCTAATTTCTGCTCTATCCCCGGGTATAGCCAAGGCGCCTTGATCTCTATTAGTAAACCGATATTCCCTTTGCACAAGGTGAACACTTCGGATAACGCAGGGATTCGTTCGCCTTCGAATTTGTCACTATACCAGCTACCAGCGTCCAGCTCACTTAGCTGAGCCATGGAAAATTCCAGCACCTTTCCTCTCCCATTACTCGTGCGATCAACCTCTGTATCATGAATTACGGCGAGCTCGCCGTCCTTTGTAAGCTGAATATCAAGTTCCAAGAAATCAGCCTTCATCTCTATGGCAAGTTTAAAGGCCGCTATCGTATTCTCAGGCGCATAACCAGCCGCTCCTCGATGAGCAATGGTCAAAGTTTTTTTAGTAGTTGTTTGTTTCATTCTTTTCCCTCTCTTCTATCCATTCCATCCACACTTCAATATTATCGGACATTTCCTTTAAGGATGAGAAGGTCAACAGCACCTGCTCATTGCCGAGCTGCTGCTCCGACTCTCCGAAAATATCCTTGCGCAGCGAACGCCTCATATTGTACTCCAGCCATTCGAGCATGCTGCCCATTCTGCCGTAGAAAGCTTCCTTAACATGAATCAGCGCTGTTCCGCCTGCTTTTTGATACGAGTTTATCATGGTTATAAAAGTCTCTTTATTCACTTTACCAGAGTCAATCCCGCCCCAGCTTAAGGCTGCGTCGAGAAGTTCCATTATTGGATTTGTTGAGCCTGCTGCTTCCCAGTCTATAATATAGGGATGAAGGCCCGCCTTCCAAACGACGTTTTTCGGATTTAAATCACGATGACTGAAGCACTGATTTTGATTTAAAATAATACTTGCGCGCTTATAGTGCTCATTCCATTCAAGCAAGTCATTGAACCCGGTATCGACCTGCTGCGCCCATGGCATTCCAGTTTTTAGCCCTTCCTCCGTCAATCCTCGCAAGTGTTCCTGTTCGAAGGAAGTCCAAAGTGCACTATGCTGCTCCTCAAATTTCATATGGTGAATCTGATGAAGCAGTGTTCCTATCCTACTCGCATGCTCAGCGCGGCAATCAGCAGGAGCAAGTACAGCTCCCTCGATCCAATCAAACAGCATAACATTTACACCTGATACCTGAGTGAGTATGTCATTGTTAACCGTCTTTGCTAAGACGACCGGTATACCTGAACTTGCTGCGGCCACCGCAATACGTTCCGAGAGCAAGTAGTTGGACAAGACACCTGCTCTTGACATAATTTCAGGGTTTAATATTTTCAAGGCAAATTGGCCATCCGTCGTACTCAGCTTCCACATGCGATGAAGCAAACCCCCAGTGACCGGGCTTGGCTGACCTTGCGGCTCTCCAATATTGTAATGAATACAAAGACTCGTAATCCATTGCATGTCGATATCCTGATGCAAAAGACTCCCTCCTCTTCCCTTCAAATGATTTGCAAACGATAGCATGATGTTTGGATATCAGCTTGATGATCCGCCAAAATTATGAAAAAGATATTTTTTTTAATAATATCATAATTGGTGGATATAATCTCTATCTCATGGTACGATATAGCAAATTTTCATTCAATTCTGGAAAGGCGGGGTCACGAATGGGACAACAAACGATGACTGCTGACATCATTATACTTGGCGGAGGGCTTGGTGGAAGTATGGCTGCACTATCCGCAGCAAAGCTGGGCATGAAGGTGATTCTAACAGAAGAAACGGATTGGATTGGCGGACAACTGACTAGTCAAGCGGTACCGCCTGATGAGCATCCTTGGATTGAAAGCTTCGGATGTACGAGCACCTATCGTGAGTTTCGCAACCGCATTCGCCGCTATTATAAGGAAAACTACCCATTAGTAGAAGAAGCCAAAAACAACGACCGCCTAAATCCGGGAAACGGCTGGGTCAGCCGACTTTGCCATGAACCAAAAGCAGCGCTCCATGTGCTTGAAGCCATGCTCGCTCCTTACATCAGCAGCGGTCACATCCATATTTTACTCGGCTGTCATTTAGAATCCGCTGAAACTAATGAGGACCGTATTGAATCTGTCCTTATCAAGCATTCAGCCTCAGGTGAAATGAAGATGCTCCATGGCTCCTACTATTTGGATGCGACGGAATGTGGAGATCTCCTCCCTCTCGCCGGCGCTGAATATGTATCAGGTGCCGAATCCAAAGCTGCAACCGGAGAACCTCATGCGCTCGAGCAGGCCGATCCACTCGATATGCAGTCCTTTACGTATGTATTTGCTCTGGATCATATTCAGAACGGGGATTATACGATTGCGAAGCCAGAGCAGTATGAATTTTGGCGGAGTTTCATCCCTGCGCATTCACGCTTTCCTCTGTTCGGCTGGAAAATGGGCGACATCCATGACCCGAGCCAAGATAAAGAGATCGTCTTCATGCCGGATGGAAAAGAACCTATGCCGTTCTGGACTTACCGCCGTATTATCGATCGTTCTTTATTTACGGAAGGATCGTTTGAAAGCGACATTACGTTAATTAACTGGGCTCAAAATGATTATTATTTAGGACCAATCTATGAGGTTTCGGAGGTAGAAAGACAAAAACATTTGAAGGGTGCTCGCGAGCAAAGCCTCTCGCTCGTTTATTGGCTGCAGACGGAAGCGCCGCGTCCAGATGGAGGCAAGGGCTATCCCGGTCTTAGACTTCGCGGAGACATTCTTGGAACGGAAGACGGCATCGCCAAACATCCCTATATCCGGGAATCTCGCAGAATTAAGGCGCAATATACGATTACGGAGCATGATGTCAGTCTTGAAATCAGAGGAAATCAAGGCATTAAACGATACGAAGACAGCGTAGGTGTCGGGAGTTATCATCTCGACCTCCACACAACGACAAAGTCCAATCGAGGTTTCTACATCGCTAGCTTGCCTTATGAAATTCCGCTTGGAGCGCTTCTCCCCATTCGGATGAAAAATCTGCTCCCTGCCTGTAAAAATATTGGCACCACTCAAATTACAAACGGCTGTTACCGACTGCATCCAACAGAATGGAATATCGGAGAATCAGCAGGTTATTTAGCCGCTTACTCCATTATAAATCAAGTCACCCCGCATGAGGTGAGAGACAATAAGCAACATCTGGAAGCTTTTTTAACCCTTATTCAAAATCAAGGCATCGAGACGCATTGGCCTGAAAATTTGCAGCGATAGCTTTTAAGTAAAAATATTATCCTCTTTTTATTTAAATTATGGAAAAACAATCCGCTTGCTGTTACACTACTGCTAGATAAACAATCCATCATGAACATGAACAGCCTACTTTACCCGAAAGGCGGTGAACGGTTAAGGTTCTGTTTTATGCGTACAAATGAGAAGAATCGAGGTGTATGCCATGATGACAAAGCGAATGTTTAATCTCGCCATTTGTTTTTCACTGCTTCTGATCAGCATTTCTACTACGGCCTTTTCCGAGCCCGCTTCTCCTGCACCACACTCCATTACGCTTGAGGATGGATCCACCCATATCATCGACATGATTAATCAAGAGAGTCAAGACGGCAAGCTCATGATTTTTACCAGCAGCTACGGAACTACAACGAACCCCCCGCTCCCTCAGACGACAGAAGCTATCATCACTAACGATATCGTCACTTCCATATACTCAAACAGCTCAAACGGCACTTATATTCCTTCTAACGGATATGTATTATCTGGAACGGGCAGCACAGCTTCTCTGATCGACAGCTTGAAGATCGGCGATTCGATTACAGCGAACTTTCCCATTCCTATTTATCCAGCCCAATATTTTACCGTAAATGAAGAGATCGTTCCGATCACCCAGGTTAATGCAGGACGTGGAGCTGCGGATATCGTTCTTTATTTGCCAGACTACGGCCCTACTACAAAAACTAATCCATGGGGCATGGAGATAACCCTTAACGGAGGTGCCGTTACACGAATATCAGCGATGGCGCAGGATGCGAGCGGCAATTGGCTCGATAACAACTCGTCGATTCCTGCTAGTGGATACGTTCTGTCCATTCAAGCTGAAAGTCCGTTCTATGCCAAATTAGATGGAACCGTGCGGATAGGAGATGCCGTTGAATTGAATATGAACAATGAAGTTTTAGTTGAAGCCTCCAAAACGGGATACGACGCCTTAAATCCGAGAACGAGAGAAGATAATCCTGGCGGATGGGACGACGGCAGCAATGAAGCGTACCCCGGACACCGTGGAACGGATCAGCTAATTATTTACGACAACAGCTATGGAGCAGCAACGGGAACGAATCCTTGGGGATACGAGGTTGTCGTAAACACGGAAGGCAAGGTCACGCAGGTCGGTGGCAATAATTCCACCATTCCGGCTGGCGGATATGTCATATCCGGGCATGGCGTTAAGGCAAGCTGGCTGAGCGAGCATGTATCCATTGGCAGCACCTTCAAGCTGCTGGCGGATAAGAAACAGGTGCTATTTCTGTTCACTCCTGAATCCTATCTGGATAAAGCACAAATAGGCATTGAGACCGCCAAGCAAAAGCTGGCACTCTCCAAGCAGCAGTTTCTGGACATTAACTACAGCGGAATGGAACAGCAAATCTCATCAGCACAAGCTGCCTTAGTCGTTTTGAAGAGCCAAATTGCACAAGGTGATTTCACCTCCTTTACAGACCAATTCGCAAAGCTGAATGCCCTGGTGGAAAAAGCCGGCTTCATGAGCTATGAATCCCGAGCTGTAGATCATCGATCCATTTGGATTCGTCCGAAGGAAACGAATCTTGCGCAGGTTCAACAGCATATCGCAAAGCTGCATGCACTAAATATCAACACTATTTACTTGGAAACGTGGTGGAATGGATACACCATATACCCAACGAACCATCCGCTCGCCGCTCAAAATCCGATTTACGGCGGCTTTGACGTTTTAAACGCCTATATAACAGAAGCCAAAAAAGCTGGCATTGAGGTGCATGCTTGGGTCGAAAACTTCTTGGTTGGTGTCGGCAGTATGGCAGGTCCCGTCAGAAGCCTTAAGCCCGAGTGGTCCATGATCAGCAGACAAGGCCATGATTATCAGGACGTTCCGCTTTACAACACACAGTACTATTTCCTCAATCCTGTAAGACCTGAAGTGAGGGACTTTGTTTCTGAAATTTACAAGGAACTGCTTCAGAAATACAAAGTCGACGGCTTGCATTTGGATTATATCCGTTACCCTGATGCAGGTGATTACACGAACGACTTTGGCTATGACTCCTATACACGAAATCTGTTTAAGCAGAATCATGGGGTTGATCCTATCGACCTTCATCCCGGCGACGAGCTTTGGCGCGCTTGGGTTGACCTTAGAAAAAATACGATAAATGAATTCGTATACCGCATCGCAAGTGAAGCGAAAAAGCTAAAGCCGGACATCAGAGTTTCCGCCGCTGTATGGCCTAATTACATCGATGGACCGGAATTTATGCATCAAGAGCCAAAAGATTGGATTGCCAAAAATTATATCGACCAGCTCTTCCCGATGTCCTATCATCCAGACGCTTCATCTGTTGCTGCTGATTCACTAAACTCTGTGGCACTCGCAAACAACAAGGCGCTGATCGTCATTGGTGTCGGAACGAATCTCGGCTTAACGAAAGAGATGCTGCTTAAACAAATAAGCGACTCGGTCGCTGTAGGCGTTTCCGGCTCAGCCTTGTTCGAATTTGAATCGTTGTTTGGAAACGAATATGACAAGGCGCTTTTAGCAGGACTCTACAGCAAACCTGCCATTGTGCCGGATAAAGATGTTTTATCGTCCTTCAAAACAATCATTTCCGAAATGCAGCGCAAGATCAACACCATCTATGTACCATTCAATGGGATGGAAAACGATAAGAAATACGTAAAAGAGCTGGAGCAGCTTGAAAAAAGCTGGAAGGATAAAAAGTCGGCCGGCAAGGATGCCAAAGAAGCACTGAAAAAAATAAATAAACTAGTTGAGCGAATGGAATCAGATGGGTCATTGAATATCGAAGTTAAGAAGCGAATGACGGCGGACTTAAATTATTTGGAAACCATTATTCTCGTTTATGTATCGAAGACATCCACTTGAACAAAACGCAGAAAGGACAAAATCTATGTTATGGGAGAACTTAACCGTCAAGGAATTTGAAGCCGCCGTTATGTCGACGAACCGAGTATGCGTACTGCCGATCGGCTGTCTTGAAAAGCATGGCGACCATCTTCCCCTCGGTACGGATATGATGATTGCTAGAGAAATCGTAGAACAAGCAGCCAAATTAGAATCCTGTGTTATCTTTCCGTATTATATTTTCGGCCAAGTATCCGAGGTGAAGCATTACGCAGGCACCGTTGCTCTAGGCAGTGAGCTGCAGCTGCGCCTCTTGCAGGAAGTATGCAAGGAAATTAGGCGTAATGGCTTCAACAAAATTATTTTGGCAAATGGACACGGCGGCAATAACAACCTGCTGAGCTATTTCGTTCAAACGATGCTCGATGAACGCAAGGATTATGTTGTTTATACTTATAATCTGTGGGAATTGCACACCGACCAGCTAGCTCATCTTGATCAATCGTATGAAACGCCGGATGATTATGGGCATGCCGACCATATGGAAACATCGCAAATTCTTCATATTGATCCTACACTTGTCCATATGGATCGTTTGAATCCAGGAGAATGGGAGTCCAAAGGTCTTGGACGTACACTGACCGAACATAGGCTGTCCGCCGGCATACATTGGTATATGGAATTCCCGAATCAGATTGCAGGCAATCCTTCGATGTCAACTGCTGCGTATGGCAAGGAGTACATTTCGTTTTGCGCAAGCAACTTTGCTAAAGCCATTCACGCAGTCAAAAAAGATGAAGCCTCCTTGCAGCAGCAGACAGCATTTTTTGACCGATGTGATGATGTGAACGATATCCGTTAAAAAAAGAAATGGCAGTCCGGCCTAGATTCAGGCTTATGGACTGCCATTTCCTTTATCTTATTTAAGATTCACGCTTATTAAAGCACCTTCATTTACAAATATTTATGTATGTGTTCGATTACTTTCTCAGCGCAACTCCTGTTTCCTCGTTCGGATAAATGTAAATTGTCTTCACAAATATTTAGCGCAAGATCTTGTTTTACGATATGATTCAGATCATTTATTTCGATTCCCAAACTTTCCATAAGCTTTATAGCTGCCGAATTGTATAAATCAATCTCAGCGTTGCTGCGCCCCGTTGCACCAGCTGGAACAGGCGTCGTTGTTGCAAAAATGATTTTTGCACCTGTTCTTTGCAGCTCCTTTGCTGTCCGTTTAAGCGTTTCCAAATATTCATCAAGCGATGTAAGTGCCTCAACCATAGGCGCTTCATGATGCAAATCCCATAATCCGTTGTTCCAATGAACGATATCCGGTTTGCCTAGATCCCTTATCCACAAGTTGACTCCCCACAACGTATGTTTCGCAAATCTGCCATTCTCTTCGGGTGCAACCACCTCTGCTTTTTCATGCAATGCTTCGCGCACAAGCGGTTCATAACCCATTCGGATAGAATCTCCGAGCAGCAATACTCTTTTCATCCGTAACACCTTCCCCTTGTTTTAATCATGCCTATCTGTGCTGCAACCGTGATGCTTAGATACATTTCAACCTCATCCCTCTTGAAATATAGCACACCCCCAACCGTTTCTCAAAGACAGTTGGGGGTGTGTACAACTCCGTATTCTTATTTACAAAGAAACACCTAGACTAAACGTAACAATTTCTGCAGGACGAACCGAAATATTACCCAGCTCCGACTCCCCCAGCCTCTGCTCCATAATGCTGCTGCGATGTGCCCCGTTCATACCAAGAGAAGGTAGGATGCTTAATCTTTGCTCATCTCGAGATAGATTATACCAGCGGGCGATCAAATCACCTGTATTCTCTGATACCTTAAGAGCGGACAAACACAATTTGTCACCCTCCCACTCCATAAAGGAATAGCTGCTTGGAAGCTCCCCTTTGTGCGTATCGGTCTGCTTCACCATCCAAGGAACTTGATATTGATAAGCTTCCTTCATGGATTCCATAGCTCCATGCCTTATTAACTCATGCTGTCCACGCTGTTCCTCCACCGGAAACGGTATGATTTCAAGCTTAACCGTTTGTTCACCGCGACACTGTGCCTCAGGGGTCGGGAAATACCCCCAATCACCTAGCTCTCCCACCGCACGCAGTAGAGTAACCGCAATCGTATTATTTTCATCACGTAAAATCTCATATTCATTTAAACCAAGATTGGTTATCGTAACACCCTGCTTTTCTCCAATCAAAGTAACAAATGCCTGCTGATGCTGACAATTGCTCGGATTTTTCCATTCTTCCGATGCTGTATTATCCCGCTCCACCACTTCAAAAATGGAATCTGCCAAATGTGTCTCCGTATGAAAACCAGCTGGGAACAACATACGCAAACGATGATCCTCAGCCTCATTATTAAAGGTCGTTTCGATTTGTACACCTTGCCCGTTTTTGCTTAGAGACACGTTCGTCTTGATTGTAAAAGGAATGAGCTTATCCGATCTGCCTGATTTTCGTCCAGTAAACCATATCAACTCTTCTCTCTCCTGCTGCAACAGGTCTTCAGCCGACTTAGGGATCATCATATGATGTATAATTTCAAAGCCCGCTTGATACGGTGTATCTTGGGCGATGCGTATTTCTGCTTGAAGTCCCTTCGTTGTCAGAGGAACGTCACCGTTTGGCTGCCGGTACATATATTCATTTCCAATATCTCCTGAATCCTCATATATGCACTGATTCCGAAGTACTTCATTCGAACGCTTATCCACAATGGTTAAGGAGCCGTCATCATTAATCGTTACGGTTAAATACACATTGCCCATCGTTCGTTCATCGATGATAAGTGAGACCTCTTCACCTTGAAGCTGTTCTGAATTGCCCTTTCTAATCAGAGCATACGTTTTGTAGCCAAGCGCTGGCACATTGTGCGCCTCGAAATGAATCCGTACTTTTCTTGCAAAATAAGGCTGGCGGAACTGATCCTCTGGCAAATCATATCCGAATTGCACGCCAAGATCCTCGGTGCTGCTAAAGACATTGCTACCCTCCGGCTCCACCAGCTGTAGACCTGCTAAGTCAATCGCCTTTAGACGTTGCTTGATCGTATGAAAGTCTATTCCGCTATTGAAATAAATACGCTCGATCTCAAGATCCGCGATCACGATACCGGAACGCAGCCAGCCCGTCGTATTAAGAACAACGAATGACGAAGCAATATCACCAAAGGAAGCAAAACCGCTCGTATCTATCTTCGAAGCGATTGCCGATAAGCTGTCTTCGATTATACTTTCGGCGACATGCTTACTTTTGGCAAATCGGGTCACCATCTCTGAATGAACCTCATCAACGCTGCAACCGCAAATGCTGTCATGCGGATGGTTTTGCATGATTGTTTTCCAAGCATAAGTAAACAGATGATGAGGATAAGCATGGCCTGTCAAATAAGCGAAGGCCGCAATCGGTTCGGCTACTTTCTCCAGCAGCGTCTGGCCTGTCTGGTTCATTTGCTTGAGATAAATTCGAGAAGATGCGGTATTAACGAGCGTCGACCAACCGTCCGTATGCTGGCTCCTCAGTTCACCTTTGACGATGGACAATTTCTCAGGGAGCGACGCTGTTACCGCTTGAATATACTCTTCAAAATTCGAATGGACAAATTGATATTCAGGGAATAACTTCTGCGCCGTCACAATAGCTTTCGCCACATCCGTCTGCACCGGCTGATGATCACACCCATTCATCATGAGCCAGTGAGGAGTTGAAGCATACTCCGCTACGTCCTTTAATTTGTGCTGCCAATAGACGCTGGCTGCTTCCGGATCAGTAGGAATTTCGTTACCGTTGCTATACCAATTGGCGAATAGGATGCCGATGACTCTCGATCCATCAGGAGCCTCCCAGATCATCTCAGAGAAAGGTGATTCGTATGCTTTCGTTTGAGATACTTCATTATTAAAGCCTGTAGGCTTCACGCCGCGTCCGAATACAGCATTCTCAATCCCTGCTTGCAGCATCAGCTGCGGCGCTTGCCCAATATTCCCAAACGAATCAGGGAAATAGCCCACTTTTGCGACTTTGCCGAACTGCTCGGCATCTCGGTGTCCATAAACAAGATTGCGTACATTCGCTTCGCCGCTCGTCAAAAATTCATCCTGCAAAATATACCACGGACCGATATGAATGCGTCCTTCGCGAACAAACTGCTCGAGCAGCACTCTATTCTCCGGCCTGATTTGCAAATAATCTTCCAATATGATGGTCTGACCGTCAAGATGGAAGCTTTTGAAATCCGGATCTCGCTGCAGCGTCTCAAGTAAACGGTCTATGAGCGCAATCAATCTGACATGGTGCTTCTCGTAAGGCAAGTACCATTCCCTATCCCAATGGGTGTGTGAAATGATATGAACAGTAGTAGATGATATCAAAGTATCCTTCTCCATTCTCTGTGTGGGATGAAAGCTAAGACGCTACTCCAATAGTCCTTGCCTAACCGATTATTGCTTTTCAAACTGACCTTAGCCTACTATGCCTGTGCGCTCCACGCTCTCTACAAAATATCGCTGCACGAACAAATACATAATAATAAGCGGCAGCATAAGCAAGAGAACGCCCGTATTAAGCAGCATGGATTGGTACACAAGATCGGGTTCTTTGCCAAGCACAGAGCCCATGTCTGCTAACTGCGTCGATAGCACTTTTACTTTGCTGAGAAACAGCGAAACGTAGTAGCTGTCATTCCACTGCCATACGAAGGAAAACAACAGGACCGTAACGATAGCAGGAACGGCATTTGGAAGCATTATTTTATAGAAGGTTTTAAAGACGCCAGAGCCGTCAACCACAGCCGCTTCTTCAATCTCCTTCGGAATGCCTCTGAAAAATTGGCGGAAAATGTAAATATAGAGCCCGTTTTTGAGCCCCATTCCCGTTGCAGATGAAATAAGAAATGGCCAAAAGGTATCAATCAGATTAAAGCTGTCCTTCTTCGAGAACAAACCTACTAAACCGAACATATCAAAGTACCTGTACGTTAAATAGAGCGGAATCATAATCGTCTGCGGCGGTACAACAATGGTGAATATAACAAGTCCAAACAAGAGACCGCTGCCTTTAAATTTCAACTTTGCAAAAGCGTATGCCGCTAGTGCGCAGGAGGCCAATTGAATGGCAGTCGTTCCCGCCGATAATAAAAACGTATTAAGTAGAGTCGCCCAATAATGTGTCGCTTCCATCGCAATTTTAAAATTGTCTAACGTAAAATTCCTTGGAATCCACAGCACGGTCGGATCATAGATATCAATTTTGTTGCGGAACGCGACCGAGAAACGAAGAAATAGCGGAAATAATATAATAAAACAAAAACCTGAAACGAGAACGGACCTTAGCAGCGTCCACATCAATCGTTTCGATCGTTCGACCGGATTATAGTGGCGGTGAAACCTTTCCGCTTGAATGGCCGGCAGCTTCATGGCCTCTCCTCCTTCTCAATCGTAGTAAAACACTTTTCTCGAAATGATGCCCGCCGAGAGGGCGAGAATTAAGGCGACAACGATAAAATATACCCAAGACATCGCTGCGCTTTGCCCGAACTCAAACGTTTTGAATGCCGTTTCCGAAATAAGTGCATTAACGGAGTTATTATTGAATGAATCAATAATCGAATAAATTAAATTTGTCAGAATGAGCGGCGTCATCATAGGAAACGTCACCTTCCAAAAAATTTCATAGCTCGTTGCCCCTTCAATTCTTGCGGACTCGTACAACGAAGGTGAAATGGATTGCAAGCCCGCAAGGAAGATTAGGATCTGGACACCGGAAGAGCTGATAATTTCATAGATTCGGTCCACTGCATCCGAGATGTAATTAACGAATACAGGCGCCAAGCCGGACTCCATCAGCATTTTTTTCAGCTCGAAGCTCTGCATTAGGTTGCTGCTTCCTCCCGATGATGAAGAGCTGCCAACAAAGCTGCTAATATCCATGTTGGCAATGGCCGCCGAAGCCAGAATTACCGGCAGAAAAAAGACCGCCCTAGCCATGGCTCTTCCTCTGAACTTTTGATTCAGCAGCACGGCTGCAAATAAACTGAATACGATGATAATCGGCACATTAACGATCATATCCGTAACCGACTCGGTTAGCCTTCTCGGAAAATCCGCGTTCGTCAGAAATAAATCACGAAAGTTCTTAAAGCCCTCATAGTCTACTGCGAAGCCGCCTTCGACCAAGCGAATCGAGCTTAAGCTGAATCGAAAGGATTGAATGAGCGGCAAAATAAACAGCATGATTAATCCCAGCATCAATGGTGTAGCGAACAGTACGCCACACCAAGCTTTTTTCTGCGCCAAGGTCAATGGCTTATTGAACATCTGCCTCACCGCCTACCTGATAACTTTGAGCTGCAAGCTGCATGCCCTCTACCGCGACCGCCTTATTATTGTAGTTAATCGTAATGACGTACCCATTCTGAAATGTCGTTTCTACGACGCCTGGTACGATATTGCGATGTTTCACAATGACCTGATTTCGAACCTTCGATAGTACGCCATTCGCTTCCTTATAAAGCTGCACCGCTTCATCTAACCAATCTTTGTAGTTCAAAGCATATAGGTTATCGTAGTCGGTGTCTTTTACCTTCGTTGAATCACTGGCATACCATTGATAATATAAGCTCGAGCCCGTCTCCAGCGCCTTTAGCATGGATAAACGAGGATTTTGCTTATCATCCATATTGTAGGGTAAGCCCGCCAAGTCATAATAACCGTGCAACGCAATTTGATAAAAGGGAATGTCCTGGTCTGTAATATTCATCAGGCTGCTCTTCGTCGGTGCGTTTACGATGACATCTGCATAAGGCAAGCTGTATGCGTTGCCGCCATTCACCATGATCGATTGTGCCTGAAGCTTCAGCTTATTCGTCTGCGTCTTAATCATTTCCAGCGCTTCCTGCCTGGTTATCGTCTTATCCGGATTGTAATCAGAATTAACTTGATCCCCCATATCTCTAAGCGATAATCCCTTTAATCCCAGAGCCTTGTAATCCGCCATAAACCCATTGATCTGCTTCGGCAGCGTGGCAGGCGATAAGATGTAATGGGAGAACTTCGAAGTATCCTGATCATACATAACCGGATTATAGAGATATACTTTGGCATCTCCGCGATCAAGCCATGTAGCCGATCCGCCAGAACCTTTGTATTTTTCCAAAAAAGCGGTATCCGGATAAAATCCGATCCCGTTCTTCTCCGCAAAATCAGCTAGCTCACGCAGCCCATCTTTGCCTCCGAGCTTATTCACGACATTGATCTTGGATGGCGAAGAGTGGCGGATACCATCATTAAACCAGCCGACATACCGCAAATCGATTTTGTGGATGTCTGAATCCATCAACTCTTGAAGCAGGCTTTGGGCTTCAGCAAAACTTGTTAACGTTTCCGTTGCCTCATAAGGTATGCCAAGGAACGATTTATCTACGCGGAATGCCCCTACCAGCTCCATTACAAACGGTGAATCATCAGTTTCACTCAGGCGCTTAATGTTGAATTTGTCTACTAAGTAATTGCGATATTCGGTTGCCATTCCCACATAATCGGAAGCATCTCCGCTAAGAAAGGAATATCTAATCGCTAAGTCGCCTTCATACCTTTTCTTTTGAAACATTGGCACAGAGCTCGTTTTTGTTCCGGAAGTTAACGTATAGAAGTCCATTGCCGTAATTTGAAACTTGCCGCCTACTGTATTATAAGAATCATTGCGACCGCTTACATCAGCTGTAATGCTTGCCATCGCATCACCGTTTTCAATCACGCCAAACAGCGCATGGTCGGATCGCTTCATTCCAAATACCGGCAGCCTTGTCATCTCATTGGTCTGTATTTTTTCTTTCACATTGTAAGTCCCGTCATTGCCATATACAGGTAAATTATAAGGCTCCGCTTGATGCTTTCCGCTGTTTAGCTTGATCAGAGCGCCTGCTCCGTCTGGCACGAATAAGTAACCCGATTCCTTTGCATCAGCTGCTCCAAAGTGCTTAAGCAATTGCACAGTAGCAATCGGATACTCCGCATTGAATTGCAGCTCCTTGCCCGGGATCGATACGATGAGCTGCTCGTTATCCAGCGTATACAGAATCGGGATTGTAAATTCTGCCCTTGCGGCTGACGCAGCATCGGCGGTGCCGTTCTCTACATTATCCTGCTCAGCATCTTCCGCTGTGTAGCCCGCAGCTTCCAGTGTCGCAGAGATTTCTTCTGCTACGTAATCCTGCAGCTTGCGCACGACATAGATTTGTTTCGCCTCATCAAAGCTGAATTTGTATTCGACACTTTGCCGCGCTTCTTCATCGACGATCTGATCTAAAATTTGCTCTTGAAATCTTTTTTTGCTGATTGCCTTAGGGATATTCGCGAACCCTTTAGCAATATTGCCGATGCGATAAACAACTTTAATCCCGTTGTCCATGTCTATAATTTCGAATTGCTGCTTCAGGACGCTGTCATCATAGCTGTTGAAAGCATTAATCTGCCCTTTTTCATTGTAATAAGTAAGCAGCACCTGGGAGGATAACTCCGATTGATACAGAGGTGATGCCTTCTGATCCTTGCTTCTTTCCACCGGGTTGGAAAACCAAACGTAGCTATCGCGCTTATCCTTTACAGCAACTTCCGCCGTTTCACGGTTTAAATAGAGCTGAAGCGATTCATTTTCTTTCACTAATTCCATCGCAGATAGCGCTTGAAGCTCCTCCTCAGTGTTGATGGCAGTCGCTTTGCGCCCAACTCCTATAATCCTATCTCCTTGCTGATCAGAGACGACCTCGGCTTGATTCGCACCGAGGGTTGTCTGAACTCCAGCTTCTTCCTTCTTGCTGCAGCCTATCGTACCTGCAGCAACAACGCTCGCAAGCAGTGCCGCGAACAGGATGCTGGACAACTTCCTCTTACCTGTCACGACCATCTCTCCTTCCCGCACGTTACAATCTGAACGATATTTCCTTATAAACCGAAATGGCGAAGCTAATCATTTGCTGAAGCATGCTGAATAATAAAACCCCGATAAAAATGATAATCCCGATGACAACCAGCGTGAGCAGCATCGTAACGACCGTTTTTCCAGCGGAATATTGATGCACCGTCATCGTACCTGTAAACAACAACCAGGCTGACCAGATCAGGGCAACGGCATCAAGCAAATAATAGAATGAGCTTTCGCTGCCTGTAATTAAATTGCTGTACAGCGTTTGAGGTAGATAAATGATCACAAGCGGCATCATCGCATACGCTGTAGCCATCACGATTTCCTTGAATTTGCCTTCACCATCCATCAAGGTCGTTAAGGACCAATTCGCAACACACCACAGAACAAAAGGCAATACGATAAAAGTTAATTCGTTCAAGCTGTTCAATTGGTTTGGATTGTTGAAATTGACGACGAAACCGCTGTATTGCCGCTTAATAATCGTAAAAATGACGAGCAAAAATACGATGCCGAAAGCGAGCTTCAACCTGCCCTTTTGTTCGTATTTCATTTCCCAGAAGCCATTGAACGGATGTGTCATTGTGTAGAAGGGGTTTTTGATAATGCCGAACTCCTGAAAGTGCTGCCCCTTCACCTTTCTCCGATTCCATTTCATCATGGCTAAACAGAATACGACAGCTAGCGCAATAATGAGAACAATAGACCCAAAATGCTCCAAGACGATACCTTTCCGGTATCCCTTAAATGCTTCGGAATAATACTCCCTGTTGCTTCCGAGCTTGAAATAGGACATCGCCTCATGGTACTCGCCTTTTTTTAGCAGCGATTTGCCGATGCCTAAATATGCGACCTCCACATTTCCGTTTAGCTGAAGCACTTTTTCCCAAGCTGCTGTGGATTGATCTGTTTTGCCATGATAAAGCGAAGTGACTGCTTCCCTAATCAAGCTTCCATAACGCGTGGGCTCGAATACCGTCAACCGTCCATTATCCTTATCCAGCACGAGTATACGATCATCCATAATTTCAATAGCGGAGGGGGTTCGGAAATTATCCTGTTTACTTCCTAAACCTCCGAACACGTACAGCAGGTTGCCATCCTTGTCGTAAGTAAATATCCGTCCCCGTTTAGAATCAAGTCCGCTGAACATGCCAGCTTGATCCGCAGCGACATCGATGAATATAGAGCTTCCCGGATTGCTGCCCGTTTTAAGAGTGCCTATATCACCCTTGGGCGGAAAATAACCCTTACTCCGCAAAATATCAGCACCCGATGGATTCAGGCGTTTGATTGGCCGGTTTGAATTCTCTTCCGAGGTTGAGGTGTAGATGAACCCGTCCTCATCAAGATCGAGATTGTTAAATTCAAGCGGTATGAACTGCTCCATCTGCTCCCGTTGTGCTTTGGTCGATATTCGTTTCCAGAACAAATCGATCGGGCTGAACTTTACTCGGTTCGTTCCGATAAATCCGATGAACTGTCCTTCATCGTCAAATTCCATCATTCCTTCGTAAGACCCTCGGCTAACGACTAATATGCGCTTCGCTTTATCAACCGCCACCTTAATTGGCGCGTACTGAAACCCTGGCCGCAGCAGCGTCGATTTAGGCTCACCTATTGTGCGTACGAACTCACCAGCAGTATCAAATACGACAAGTCTTCGGTTAATTGTATCTGCCACATAGATCAGTCCATCCTCTGTGCCAAATACCCCCTCCGGTTTACTTAGTGCATCTTGTTTTCCACTGTTATCAAAATTTGCGATGACCTGTTCTTCTTCAAATTCCTTGTTCAATATTACGATCCGGTTATTGCCCGTATCCGCAATATATATTCGCTCATCCTTGCCAACGAACATATCCATCGGCGAAGCAAGACGCCCATTGCTCCATTCGTCACCGTAAATAACTTGCTCCATTTTGTATGCATTCGGCGAGGGCACAGCATCTCCCCAATAGGAATACTGATAGGTATCTATTGCGGCTTCTGCAACAGGAGCGGCCGCACTGATCATGAGCGATGCGATAAATAACGCGGCGATGATTCTCTTCATCCGTTGCTTCCCTCCTGTTATTCCTTCAAGCCCGATGTAGACATGGTTTGAATAATATTGCTCTGCGTTACGATAAATACGGTGATCGGCACAAGCATCATCAGCAGCGTAACCGCAGCTACTGGTCCGGTTCTCACAAGTCCGCCGCTAGCGATTTGGCCAAAAACGTAATCGACCGTTTTTAATTGCTCGCTGTAAATATATTTGTGGCTTGTTACTGAGCCATTTGTCCACAAATTTTGCAAGGAGAAAATGATCAGCGTCAGCCAAGCTGGCTTCACAATCGGCATTATAATTTGCCAATAAATACGATATTCGCTTGCTCCGTCGATTTTGGCTGCTTCAAGCAAAGCATCAGGAATTTGCTCCATGAACTGCTTCATGAGATACAATCCGAGAGTCATGCCGAAAGCAGGCAGCAATATCGCCCAGTAAGTATTGATCAAGCCCAGCCACGAAATAATCATATAGTTAGGCACTTGTGTAACATAGGCGGTAAACATAAGAGAGAGTACAACAAGCGCGAACAAAATCCGTTTTCCAGGAAATTTAAGCTTGGCAAGTGGATAAGCGGCTGCCGATGCAAAAATGACATGTCCTACCGTTCCAACGATAGCAATGAAGAACGTATTGAATACATATCTTGAGAAAGGCACCCACGAATCGCTGAATATGCCAAGCAAATCTCTGAAATTTTTGAAGGTAGGATTACGAACGAACAGCTTCGGAGGAAATGCAAAAATTTCATCCAGCGGTTTAAACGCATTGCTGATCGTGAACACAAGCGGCAGTGCCATGAAACAAGCGACGCCGCCAAGCAGCAGGAACAACAGCATATCGACTGACAAGGAACGATTCAGCCTTTTTGACACTCTAATAGTTGGTTTCATTCCTCTACTCACCCACTTTTCCCAGCAGCTTCTGCGTTATGAGATTTGTAAGGAGCATGATGCTGAACAATACCGTCGCGATCGTCGACGCATAGCCCATCTCATACCGTATGGATCCGTAATCAACGAGGTGAGTGACAATGGTGTGAGCTGCGTAATCTACACTTGGGAAGCCGATCATATAGATGGAAATCTCTGCAATAGAGAACGCCAACGTAATTTGAATGACCGCACCAAACATAAGCTGAGGTCGCATAGCAGGCAGCGTAATGAACCATAATTCTTGCCAGCGATTGCGAATGCCATCAATGCTGCCTGCTTCGTATAAGGTGCGATCCACATTTTGCAGCCCCGCGATAAAGGCCAGAAAGGATGTCCCAAGGCTGAGCCACAGCTGCACAAGAATGAGAATGCCAAGCACATACCGCGTATCTTGAAGCCACTGAATCGGCTCCATAATGAAGCCCCACTTCATTAGAAAAGAATTCGCATAACCATATGAATCACTTGCGAACAATAACTGCCAAATTAAATAGGTATTGCCGGCAATTGACGGAGCATACAGTATGAGCGTTAAAAAAGCTCTTATCTTAGGCCTTAGCTCATTAATGAGCCATGCAAACAAAAAGCATGCCAAATAACTAATCGGCCCTGTAATTGCCGCGAATAAAAACGTATTTTTTACAGCGATCAAAAAAATATCATCCTGAACGAACAGCCTCGAATAGTTTTGCCAGCCGATCCATCTAGGCTTCTCCAGAAAATTGAAATTCGTAAAACTGAGCAGCAGCGATAATAGCACAGGAAGAACAGTAAATGTGCAGAAAATAATAAAATACGGTGCCAGCAGCACATAAGCGTGTTTACTTTTTTTCATTTCAACAAACATGCGCGTTAATTTTGGCTTCAGCTCTTTCCCGTAAGCTAGAATACGCGAATCGCCTTTCCCCCTCGTTACGGGGCGGGCTGCTAACTGCTGTTTCATTTAAGCCCCTCGTTTCTAATAAGGAAGATTAAATTCCTTGCGCTTTAATGTGATTTCTTCGTTCATCGCCCTTACATATTTGTCCATCGTTTCACGCGGATCTTCTCCTTGAACGACGACACGGCGGAAAGCATTATCGATGTTCCGGCCTGTCAAATATCCACCTGGAACCTCTGGTATGCCCTGAACCCAATTCATTTGCTCCTTCAGCTTCTGGAAATCCTTCGTCGGCCACGGAAGAGAAGCTAATGCCTCCATATTTGCCGTTGGGTATCTCGCAGCAGTACCCATTCGAATCTCCATTTGTCTGCCAAAAGCGACCTGCGTATCTTTGCCTGTCCACCATTTCAAAAAAGTCCACGCATCTTCTTTGTTCTTAGCTTGCTTGAACATGACGGATGCTGAGCCTCCGCTGCCTACCTCGCGGTGAATGGAACCATCCTCAGCAATAATGCCTGGAACGGGTGCAAACGACCACAATCCTTTGATCTCAGGCGCAAAAACAGTCAGCTTGTTATACATCGTATAGTCGACGATGCCGATTGGCATTTCACCCGTTCTGAACCGGTTTGCAAAATCGGCTGCGATCGGAATCTTATAATTGACATAAAAATCGGTCCATTTCTTGAACTGAGCAATCGAGATCTCTGAATCCAAATCGCTCGATTTTCCATCGTCCTTATAAAACTGACCGCCTTCCTGAAACAAGAACATCGCATATGCCGGACTTGGCGGGAGCGTCATAATATTGGTATTTGCGAGCTCATTTCCGATGGCATCAAGCGGTTTTTGCGGTAATCCAAACTGCAAATTATGCTTTTGGAGCGTAGGCAGTATATCATAAACATCTTGCCAAGTTTCCGGCACTTCCAAATGCAGCTCATCTTCCAAAATATCCTTACGGAAAAACATCATTGGGAATGTTTGCTGCTCAGGCAATGCGTAATAGCTCCCTTTATATTCATAAGGCACCATAGCGCTGGCAAGAAACTGCTTCTGTACTTCTAGGTAATCCGGAAACGCTGATAAATCCTGAAGAGCGCTGCGGCTCGCGTAATTCATCGGCAAATCGTTGCCGACCTGCAAGGCAATATCGGGCCCTTTTCCTGAAACCGTGGAAGGGAGAAGCACATCTGCACTTACGAGTTTTAAATTTACATGGATGCCGGTCGCAGATGTAAAACGATCATCAATCAACCGTTTGATGACTTGCGCTTGATCTCGAGCCGATGTCACCCATACGGTAATGCTTTGATTGCCATCTTCTTCGTCGGAAAAATCATCGTAGTTTTCACTAAAGGAAGCTGCGAACGATTTGATCCCTGTCAACATCTTTGACCACCGAGATGCTTCCGGCTTCGGCAGCTTTGCTTCAGGTGAGCTTATGATCAAATAATCCAAGGCAAGCGGCTGTTCATTGATCGTAAGCATCCAAGAGCCAAGCGCACCAACATTCGTCTTGAAGGCTTCGATCCGTGATGGCACCGATTCCGGGCGATTCGCCATATCCTGGAGCTGATAAGCCAGCCTATTAATGATCGCAGTACGGTCATTCCCACTCTCGGAAGGGCCCTCCATACTGCTCGCAATTCCATAAAGCAGCTTGCTTTGCTTATCAAATACTTGGATCATCTCCGGTATACGCTGCTCGAGGTTGTAGTCACGAAAAGTATCCGGAACCGTGCCTGTGTAGCTAATAATTTGGCGGTACATCGCATTCAGCTCAAGAATGCTGGATTCGACGGATCTAAGAATAGGCGCAAGCTCACCTAAAGTTACTTCCATGCGCAATAGATGCTTGCCTTTAGTGAAATGGAACAAATACGGCTCATCGTTGCTTGTTCCCAAAATATTCATTTGCCACGAATGATCATAAGGAAACTGAACCTCCTTCAACTCCTTAAAGGGCAGCTTCCCATCTATATAAATGGAGCGCAGCGCAGACATACCATTCAAATAGTTTTGACGGTTTTTTAACGCGATTTGATAGAGCCCATCTTGCTCTACCTCAATTTCCCATTCAATCCATTGTCCCGGCATTCTCCATGCCCATCCACCCATTGCATTATTACGAAGCTTTGATACATGGTAAGGTTCAACTGCGGGAGAAGAACGATCATTATAAGGCAGCAAGCTTGGCGTGGATTTATATAAAGCTTGCTCCGCTTGAAGCTTGATAGAAACGTCTGAAACCTGCTTTTTCCCCTCTTTCTTATACTTGCTAGCTACCTCAGCATAAGAAGGCACAATTTCCGGTGCAGTAAGTTTTAACCAATCAATGACGAGCGGCTCCCTAACCGAAGTCAGCGTCAATGTATGATTGCCCTTGGAGAAATAAAATAAAAAAGGCTCTTCATAAAAGCCTGTATTGTCTTTAATCAAGCTTTCCTGCCACATATACTCTTCGATTTGGTTAGGCAGCAGATCATTTCCCCTTGAGTCGCGTTCGAAGCTTTGACTCTCGTTTTTCCATATTCGATTGAAAGTTATGCTTCTTGCTTCATTAAATGGCGACTCACCGTCCACTAATAGCTCCCGTTCAATGTCTGAATCCTTGCCCGGCTCGCTAAAAAAGTGAATCCCAAGATTGTACATCCCTTCCTGCTCAACCTCGAATGCCCAGGATATCGCACCTGAATCTTCCGTGAGAACTGCTTTGCCAGCATTGCCCTCTTTATTCTCGACAACAGAAGCTTGCATTCCTTTAACCTCGCTGTAGCTTTCTCCTTCTATTACAATCGTATTGTTAGCCGCCATTTGATCTGGGTCATATTGAGACAAGTATTCGTCATACCCACCCTTTTCGTAAGCAACAGCTAACGCAGTCGAATCTGCATCCCGCTTGCTTGCCGGCTTTCCTTCAGCAGTAACCGTGTTGTTTATTTTGGGCTCCTGAAAAAGCAAAGAGATACAAACAGCTATGGACAGAAACAATAACGAAATGACTTTAGCGCTTGGTCGCCGCATCGTGTCCCCCTCCTCCCTAGCAGGCTCTCTAATGAATAAGAGCCTGCCGAGAGTTTTAACAAAATTTTATTTGCTGTCTTCAAGCAATTTGTTCATGTTCGCTTCAAATTGCGGTTTGATTTTGTCAACGGCAGTGGACGGCGATACTTTGTCTTCCGTAATTTCTTTGACGACACCCTCAAACAGCTTCTCGCCATCTTGTATGCCATAATACGAGATATATTCAATGTTCTCAGCCATTTGCTTGCGTGTATCCAGCGATTCTTTGCTTGGATAAGAAGTTTCCCACGACTCATTAGCCAGCTTTCTGCCTTCTTCGTGGAGACTGATTTCATCAAGAATCTTCACAGCAACCTCAGCGTTTTTCGAATATTTCGCGACCATGAACATATTGCCAAATGGTGTGTAGGATACGTAACGATCAGCCTTTGGTCCTTTCGGGAAGAAAACATAGCCAAGTTCTTGATCCTTCATACTATCCACAAACGTGCCAAGCTCCCAACTGAAGCCTGCATAGATAACGCCTTTACCGGCGATGAATTCTTTCGCTGCATCTTCAGGAACCGGCTGCATAATCGATTTATCCGTATTGAAGAGATCAGAAATGAACTGCAAGGATTCAATCGTATTTTCGCTGTTCATGGAGAACTTGAATTGTCCGCTTGCATCCTTATCCAGAGACCCGTTGTTCGTGTAGACCATCTGCTCCGCAAACGCTTTCACTTTGCCGTAAGCACCCGCTACGCCGAATACATCTGTTTTTCCGTCGCCGTCTGTATCCTTCGTTGCGCTTTTTGCGAATTCACGGAATTTATCCCATGTCCATTCACCTTTTTGCTGAAGCTCGTATGGATCCTCTAAGCCAAGCTTCTGAACCAACGTTTTGTTATAAAACATGCCGTAAGGAGAAGGAGCTGAATCCGTCATTCCGTATTGCTTGCCGTCATAACTTCCTCCAAGCTTCATCCAGCTAATATATTTCGGATCATTCAAATCCAAAAACTCGTCAACTGGCTGAATGAATTCCTTTTTCACGAGCTGTGGAAACGCCCAGAACAGCTCGATCCGAACGATATCCGCAAACGGTGTACCTGAGAGGGAGGTCGTCGTGAAATTTTCAATATACTTTCCATAATCGCCGAACTTTACAAATTCAATTTTTCCGTTATATTTCTGTTCGGCAGCCTCAATCAATTTAATTTGTGCTTCTTCTGCGGGACCTTTTTCTTCTACTAATCTTGGATCCGCTCCGTCGTACCACACGCCGATTTTAATCGTCTGTCCCTTTAAATCGTATTTGTTTTCTTCCGGCGCTACAGTCGCCTCGGTTGTTGGTTCAGCATTTGTCGGAGAAACCGCATTCGTTTCTTTACCTTGATTGCTGTTAGCAGCATTTTTACCGGAGCAACCTACAATCGAAACCATGAGTATTAAAGCAATGATTGCAAACGAGCGTAATTTTAGCTTTTTCATTTAAAATCCCCCATCATTCATATTGGATTGAAATTTTAAAAAGACATGATTACGAAACGCTTTAGACAGCAATACCGAACAGCCCTCCTTAACGGCATATTAAAACCAGTTATAAAGCGCTTACATTCATTGCAAGCAAAAATAACCGATATATCCATTGCTGCACATTCGGATCGTTTTCGAGACGCAACTCGTCGCTTTTTCGACTCCGACTTAGCTATGTAATTAGATATATCTTTTAGCCTGCTTACAAAAGTTATTATAATCGCAATCCTATTTTTTGTAAACAATGAATATACTTAATATAATAAAATAAATTATTAGTTATACCAATTAAAAAAGCTAGCCCGAATGGCCAGCTTTTTTAATTGAATGACGAGATTATTAGATTGTCTATACCGTTTTGACTGAGGCTTGATCATCTACCGTGTGTATGCCCATAGACTCTCTTTCCACCATGCGAACGGGAACTTGTATTTTTTGCGGCGAGAAATCCGCTCGTTCAATTCGATTAACGATTAATTCAGCCGCTTTCCGGCCAATTTCGTTATAGTCTTGGGCTACAGTCGTAAGCGGAACCTCGACATGCTGCGCAATAATATGATCGTCGAAGCCCGCAATTGAAAGCTGCCCCGGAACCTGCAGCCCCATTTCGAGTGCGTTTTTAAGGAGCTCTACTGCAAGGTGATCATGCTCGACTTGAATCGCCGTTACGCCATCCTGAATAAGCGAAGAAATCATTGATTTATAAAATGTTTTGCTGTTTGTTTCATCGACCTGTCTATAGAAATCCGAAACGATTAAATCCGGATCAATCGGAATTTTGTAATCCTTCAACGCATTGCAGTAGCCTTGATACCGATCGCGTACGGAGCTGCGAAATTCGATGCTAATGCTGGAAACAAAGGCAATTCGCTCATGACCAAACTCAAGCAGCTGTTTAGCTATTGCATAACCGCCTTCAAAGTTATTTGAAGTAACGCTCGTAATTGGAATGCCTTCAAAGTACTGATCAATCGTCACAATCGGATAGTCATTCCAATATATGGCATTGATTAAATCGATATTGCTAATCGTGCTAATCGGATACAAAATGATACCGCTTGAACCGTTCTTAGGAATTCGAACAAGCAGCTCTTTCTCTTTGTCCCTGCTCCAATTGCTGTTATGAATGCTTAAGTAATAACCTTTATCGTCCAGGTAGTCCGACGCTCCAGTAATATAATCCGATTCATGTGTCGCCATATAAGGAAGAATCATCGAAATAATCCGATTGGCATTCGGGGCGCCTGTATCGGATTCGATGTAAACCTCTTGTTTTTTGACGAAGCTCCCGCTCCCACGCTTTCGGTATATTAATCCTTCCCGTTCCAACTCGATCAATGCACGTTTCGAGGTAATGCGGCTAACCCCTGACTTCTCCGCTAATTCCACTTCTGTTGGAAGTTGTTGATCAGGCGAATATTCTCCTGATTTTATCTTTTCCTTGAGATCCTCAAGGATGACCATATACAAAGGTTTGTTATCGGATTGCATGTTTATTCACTTCCAGTCTATCCGTAATGCATTTCTTATATTGATTATACCAAATCAATTCTTTATAATGCAAATTAAATATACCAACTTCATTCGAACATACCTACATTATCCAGGAGAGAGGATGATCATAACAATGAATTCGGTTTGGACAAAACAGGTTTTAGAAAAGTTCTCCTATAAGAGGAACTTAGCCAGATTACGGGAAGAGCAGCTATTCAGTGTGTTTCAGCAGCCTTTATCCGAAGAGGAGAAGTTTGCACTGCAATTTTTATATGCTTACATGCCTTTAAATGATTTAGCTGATTATAACGGTGAACTGTTTCTTAGCCATGTTCGGGCCGCTCTTGATATTCGCAATAAAGTACCTTGGGGCAGCACTGTGCCCGATGATCTATTTTTCCACTTCGTCCTCCCTTACCGGGTCAATAACGAGAACATCGAAGACATCCGAGGTTTGCTTTTCCATGAATTGTTCGAGCGCGTGCAAGGTCTTTCAATGACAAATGCTATTTTGGAGACCAACTACTGGTGCCATGAAAAAGCGACGTACACAGGCAACGACCAACGCACTGTTTCTCCCTTAACGATCATCCGTACCACTCTCGGCCGCTGCGGCGAGCAGTCTACACTTGCTGTTGCGGCACTCCGCAGCCTAGGAATTCCAGCCAGGCAGTGCTATACACCGCGCTGGGCCCATTGTGATTCCAATCATGCTTGGGTTGAAGCTTGGGCTGACGGCCGCTGGCATTTTCTCGGTGCTTGCGAGCCAGAAGCAAGGTTAGACCAAGGCTGGTTTAGTGAACCCGCCAAAAGAGCCATGCTCGTTAATACGAGAGTTCCCTCCAACTATTCAGGACCCGAGGAGATAACACTGCAGCATCCTTGGTATACCGAAATTAATTTACTAGACAATTATGCAATGAACAAGACGATTACGATCAAGGTGCTCAATCAAGCAGGTACCCCGTCCGATGCAAAAGTACACTTTCAGCTCTATAATTACGCCGAGTTTTCTACTATTGTGACGAAGATAACAGATCCCGCCGGGCAAGTTACGCTAACTACTGGGCTTGGCAGCTTATATATTCATGCGGTTGGTGAAGATGGCTGGAACTCTATGCTTATCCATACAGAAGACTCGAACGAGTTTACCATTGCTTTGAGCAAAGAGGAAATACGAAGCGGCATTTCGGAGATTGATATGATTCCCCCGCCGCCAACGGGCAACAAGTCCACTTCAGTCGCCACTGAACAGGAGAAACAGAAAAATATTGAACGAATACAGGAAGGTGCCCATATCCGTGCTGCTTATGAAGCAACGTTTGTAAGCTTGGATCAGTCGATTCGACTTGCAGAAGAGCTTTCCCTAGAAGGTGATCGGGTTTGGAACATGCTTCAGAAAGCAAAAGGCAACAGCCATGAAATTTATGCTTTTTTACAAAATCAATCCCCTAAGTATGGAGAATGGCCGCTCCTGCTGCTGGAATCACTTCATGATAAGGATTTGACAGATACGTTTCAGATCACACTAAATGATCATCTACTTAGCTCATTGCCTTTGATCGAAAGTCTGGATAAAAATCTAGATAAACAATTTTCCAGCAAGTATCTTCTTTGTCCTCGAGTACATTACGAGATGATTGCACCCTACAAGCATCGTTTCCAAGAGCATTACTCACAGGAAGAAAAGGAGTTCTATCGCGGGCAGCCTCAAGCTATGTACGAGCGTCTTACCGAAGAGTTTGAGATTATCGAGGGTATGAATCACTATAACGGTTCTGCCACGCCGTTAGGCAGCTTTGAATTAAAAAAAGGCGATCGTTTATGTTTTCATATTTTACTTATCGCAACAGCAAGAAGTTTTGGAATACCCGCCCGCCTTGAACCGACTGATTTGCGGCCGCAATATTGGATGAGCGACAATTGGGGTGATTTTTGTTCGATGAACACTTCGGTGCCAGCTGTAGGATTTGTTCAATTTATGAGAGACGCTTCAGCAACTGAACAAGAAGCTGCCTATTTCCATAACTTCACAATCGCTCGCTGGACGGGGAGCATGTACCAGACACAGATGCTGCCCTTTGGCAAAAAGGACGTATTCGACGATTCCTTCGAATTGGTAAGTGGACAATATCGACTGATTACCGGAACAAGACTTCCGAATGGTACCGCAAGGGTTCGGCTTGCTTATTTCGATATTTCACCATCTGAAACAACAAATTTGGTTTTGTGCTTCCGCAGCAAGGATATGGAGATCCCTATCCTAGCATCACTCTCTGCTGATGCTATGGATAAGGAGGTATTCATTCCACCGCTTAGCTTGAACGCAGCCGTTCAGCCACGCGGAGCAGTCATTGCTTGGATCGAGCCAGATCGTGAGCCTTCAAAACATCTGCTGAGAGAGCTTCGAGAGCTTGCTTCACAATTCGAAGCATGGGATGGCCCAGTCATACTGGCAGCCGGGGAGGATAAGCTGACCGCTTCCTTTTCATTGACACAAGATACTGCCTTGCCTCGAAACGCCGCATTCTATCGGGACGAGTCATACAATGGCCTAAACCTCATCCAGCCCTTGATCACTCCGAAAATGATGGAGCAGTTTCCAATATTATTTGTTTTGGACGATGAAGGACGAATCCGTTACATGTCAGAGGGATATAAGCTCGGAACCGGTAAAGAAGTGCTTGATGTTATTCATGCAATTGCAAATCCTCGTCAGGAAAAGGGTTAAGCCGATCCTCGGATGCAGGAGTATAGCTATATTCACGGCTTAGCTTCACTACCCGGCGATTTGGACGGCGAATGACCACCGAGGATTCGTCCCATGCAACTACGATACCTTTGACATCATTTGTTTCTATCGCATCTCTCACAACTCTTATGGTCTCACCGCTGACACGATATTTATCCAATTGCTCTTCGCTTATCATTACAATTCCTCCTGCTTCTATTCTAACCTGCACGACTATTGAAAAACCTCAATGTGATGCTGACGCATCACATTGAGGTTTACTTCAAAATATTAAAATCGTAATAAGGTATAACTTGTCATTCATTAAGTTAACCTGCATGCTCTTTGGCGTCATTCGTTTCATACCACTCGTCCAAAACGCGTGATGACATCACTCGTTTGCCGATATATTCGCCCTGGCGGTCAGTGAATTGATCCCGCCATTCAATAGACAATTCGTCACACAGCTTCACAATCGTGAGCAGCTCCGACCACGCGACATAACGTTTGTACCAGAAAAATTGCGGATGCTCAATCATATAAGGATATAAATCATCAAATTCCGTATGTTTACAATCTAGTGCACGCTCAAAGTGGACTTTAGCATCGCTTAGCTTTGTATACATAAACTCAGCAGACATTTCCCCCATAATATGTGCCTCCCTTCGATCACTTCTGTATCATTATAAGCGATAATGCTGGATGCGAAAAGAACATTTGCTACTTCCACATCTTACTCGAATTTGATTTCACCGTTATCAAGCGATGAAATACGAACGAGCGGCTCCACACGAACTCCTTGTTCGCGCAAGGTTCTTCCGCCAGCTTGGAATGACTTCTCGACAACGACGCCAAGACCAACTAAGGCTGCGCCCGAGCGCTGAATAATTTTAATCAAGCCGCGCGCTGCATCGCCATTCGCAATAATGTCATCAATAAAGAGTACCCGATCTTCAGCAGTTAGAAACTGTTTGGACACCATAATATCAGTCACCATTCCCTTTGTAAAGGAAGGAACACGCTCCACATAAGCATCCGGATCAGCAATTAAAGTCTTCTTGCGGCGAGCGAATACAAGCGGTACACCTAGCGTATATGCGGTTGCAAAGGCAGCAGGTATTCCCGATGACTCCACCGTTATAACTTTCGTAATTTGCTCCTCCGCGAAGCGTCTGGCAAACTCTTGTCCCATTTCCATTGTCAATGCTGGGTCGACCTGGTGGTTGATCAAAGCGTCCATCCGCAGTACATTACTAGACAATACGGATGATTCTGCTAAAATACGTTGCTTTAAACTTTCCATCTTTCATTACCTCCACCAAAATCCTTTTTGATAACGTACCATAGGTCAGGCAAAAAGTGCAACCCTATGGAAGAGATCGTTATTAAACCAAAAAAAATCTAACTATTTTGAACGAAAAAATTCTTATCCATAGTAAAATAGAGAAACTTTTTCCATATTTTACACGTCTAATCTATAGTGCAAATGACTGAAAAAATAAGCTGAACCATTCACACATTAATTAATACAAGTCATTATACCGATTATATTTCCTATAAGGAAAGGAGTGCAAACCTTGAACCCAAATCGAAAATACACAAAAAAAGCTGCAATGCTCGCCGCAACCTCAACGATTGCCATTCTGCTTGCCAGCTGTCAAAGCGCAGTTACAACAGCACCTAATTCATACACGGATGATACGGCCCCTATTTTAACCAAACAGACGGATAAACCGAACAGTCCTCAAGATTCTTACTCTGAGCTAACGGAAAGTGAAATTCAAATGGACGAGCCGCATGTGAACAAAGTTGATACGAGCAGCAATACAAACACCGAAACCTCAGCAATCGGCAAGTCAGAGAATTCGAAAGCACCCGTAAAAACCGAAAGTGAGGATGCACTGTGGCAAGCGGACGCGCCTCTGCTCCATGGCATTGCAATTGGAGATAGCCACGCTTCAGTTGTTAAGCAGTTTGGCAAGCCGCTAGACAGCTACAAGCTAGAGGAAGAGACCGATCCCGTTACCGTGCTTGAATATGACGGATTTGCAGTTGGAATCAATGCAAAGAAAACGACACAATTTATAGAGCTCTTTGAAAAAAACATCCAAGCTGGCCTAAGCGGGCTGCAAATTGGTGATAATCCGGAATCTGCACTGCTTGCACTCGGCAAGCCTGAGAAGCAAACTACATATTTGCTCACCTACAAAGCACACAAAGCATTGCTTAAGCTTGATCTTGATCCCGAACATAATGAAATCATTTCCATTAAGCTGCTCGCTATCAGCTGATTCAGCTAACAAGCCTATCCAAAAAGCAAAACAAGGTCACAAATGATGAAAAATACACCGCAGCACAACCACAGCTACTTGTATTAAGGCCACTCCCCGATCCTAAATATCCCGTAAAAAATCGTATTCTTTGGAAAAAAGTCATGCCTGTCCCCGTTTGGACATACCTTCTATTTATAGAGGGTTATCGAACGGAGGACGGTAGACGATGTGGAAACGCACTGGAAAAGTACTGCAAATCGCTTCAACTTACATGGGTACAATCGTGGGGGCTGGTTTTGCCACCGGTCAAGAAATATTACAGTTTTTTACCCGCTTCGGGTATTGGGGTTCGGTTACGATTGTTTTATCTACCGTTTTGTTCATTTGGCTTGGCACCAAGATGATGTTGATTGCCAGTGAAATTAGGGCAAAATCTTACGAGGACTTAAATAAGGCGTTGTTTGGCGACAAGTATGGACGACTTATTAGCCACTTCATGCTAGTCGTGCTTCTAGGCGTAACTGCTGTTATGCTCGCCGGCGCAGGCACCATCTTTTATGAGCATTGGAATATTTCTTATCAATCAGGTTTGCTTATTACGATGGCCGCTTGTTATTTTTTACTGCGCAAAGGGATGAATGCTATTCTGACGGTTAATGCGATCGTCGTCCCTATTATGCTGCTATTCACTGTGCTCATCATAATTAATACGTTCCAAACACCGGGCGCGGACAAGTTCATTACCTTATCAAGCGACCACTCCATATGGGCCGCTTGGGCTTCGCCATTTCTTTATACCGCATTTAATCTCTCGATGTCACAGGCCGTGCTCGTACCGCTTGGCTCAGAAATTCGTGACCGCAAGGTCATTATTGCCGGTTCATGGGTCGGTGGTATCGGGATCGGCTTTATGCTGCTGGCTGGACATGTCGCACTTTCTGTTCATATGCCAGGCATTCAACAGTTTGCGATTCCAATGGGCGGCATTGCAAGGCAGCTTGGACCTAGCGTACAGTTCATTTATATTTTTATTATTTTCGCTGAAATCTTCACAACACTCATCGCGGACATTTACGGTCTTACCCTTCAGCTCCATGAGCGTCTGAAATGGGCTCGGAGCTTGATTGTCCTTCTCATCCTTGCGATTTGTTATGTAGCCAGCCAAATCGGATTTGGTCCGCTGCTCTCGACTCTTTATCCGCTATTCGGGTTGGTCAGCTTAGGCTGGCTCATCTTAATTATTCGCAAACGTGTTTCGACTCATTAGGTAAGCCGCAAGTCATTATAAATAATCATATTTGCACGAGCAATGCACCCTCGCAATGCTCGAGCATCGCATCTCGAACATGCTCATGGCAGGTCATAACTATAATTTGCCTTTCACTCGATAACGCTGCGAGCAGCTTGGTTACTGCATGCAGCCGTCCTTTGTCGAAATTAACAAACACATCATCGAGCATAAGAGGAAGCTTGATTCCGCGTGAAGCTTCCTCAGCTAACGCAAGGCGCATCGCTAAATAAACCTGCTCTGCTGTTCCCCTACTTAACATTCCGCTGTCGATGAGACGTCGCTCCGCTGTTTCTAGTCTGATACCCGGTTCGCCTGGCGTTGTCAGCACTCGAATATATTTGCCATCAGTCAGCTTCGTAATAAAGCGCGACGCATTGCGAAGCACGACAGGCTGCCGCTCTTCCTCATAAACTCGCTTTGTTCTGCTAATCAATGCAGCGCTAATGGCTAGGACGGCATACCTCTCTGTATCCTTCTCGATCTGGGCAACCGTCATTGCTTTGTCAGAAAGCAGCCTTTGGTGCTCCTCTTCCTTCAGAAGATGGTCAAGCGACTGCCGAACTCTTCCCCGCTTCTCAAGCTGATCTTGCTTCTGCCGCTCCAGCTCTTTCAGCTCTGACAGCGACTCCAATTGCAAATGCTGCAGCTGCTCTTCATCATAGTTCCCAAACAAGTCCTCGAGCTCACAAATTCTCTCCGCCGACATGCCTGCCGTCATTTCCAATGTAAGCTTAGCTTGTTCAAGTTCGAGCGCCAGCAACGATCCTCGATGCTCGAGCGCCAGCTCATATTGTGTTTCACTTGAGAGACCAGCCGCATCCATTTGCTTCATCACTTGATTCTCTAGCTCAAGCTGCCGGGATTCAGCAGCTTGCTGCGCCATGCGCAGCTCATCGCGGCGCGCGATGATGCCGCGTGCTTCTTGCTTTGCTGCAGCATGGCGGCGAATTTCGGCATGCAGCAATCGCAGCGCGAGGGCAGGATCAACAGCGACCCCCGCGGCAGCTTCCTCGAAATGCTCGCACAATTCAGCTGCTTGCTTAGCGAAAGCCGCAAGCTGTTTGCTTGCGGCGGCTTGCTTCGCCGACAGCCGGTCATAATGCTGCAGCCGCTGCAAAGCTTGCTCGGCAAGCTCGAATGCTTCGAGCGCAGCTGCCGGCGACATCCCCGCCGGCAGTGAGCGAGCTGCAAGCCAGCCGGCCCATTGCCGGGCGATGGCTTGCCTTGCTTGTGCAGCAGCGGCAGCAGCCTCGCTGCGTCCTGCAGCGTGCGCGCGCAGCCGCTCAAGGCGGCGGGCGAGCTCGCTGCAATGGTCGATGAGGCGCTCGCTGCGTTGCAGCGCCTCGAGACGGGCTTCGACTGCGGCGCGCAGCTGTGTGCGCGCCTGTTCGGCAGCGAGCAGATGCTCTGGCGAGCTGTAATGTTTAGCCGCAAGCAGGGCAGCCGCTGCTTCTTGAGGCTTATGTACCATAATCTCTAATGCATGATGTACACGTTTCTCTCGCTCGTTTAGAGCGGTAAAATCCGTTCCCGTCGCTGAGGATGCTCCGCTGCGCCCGCGAGAACGTCCACGTCCATGCAACTGATCGCTTCCCTCTCCAGCTGCATTCCCAGCGCTGCGGCTCCGCAGCATCGCCAAGGCAACAAGCGCAAGCGCCGCTCCCGCCAGCGCCAGCGCAGCAAAACCAATACCGCGGCTCGCTCCGCCAAGCGCGGCAGCTCCAAGCGCCAGCGCGGCTCCGCCCGCTCCTGCCGCCGCAGCCCACAAAGGGCCGGCTCCGCCTCGGCCCGAAGCTGCCGCGCCGCGGCCAGCCGACTCGCTCTCGCTTGCGGCTGCAGCGGCTCCGGCAGAGCGCGCCCGCTCGAGTTCCCACTCGCGAAGCGCGCTATCGAGGGCGTTCCACGCCCCCTTCAGCGCATCTCGCGTGCGCGGCAGCACATCAAAGCCCGTGCTGCCCTCCTGTTCGCTGCGCTCCTGATCCCGTGCAGCGGCAGACCTCGCCTCCTCCAAAGCGATAGACGCTTCCTGCTCCTGCTGCTTAAGCGTCTCAAGCTCAGCCGCGAATCGCTCCTCCCCTCGCGAATGCTCGAGCTCCTGCTGCCTTGCGTTTCTCACATAATCACGATCTGCAATCGTAACATGAAGCTCCCTCAGCTGCCGCTCGGTCCACTCCGGCGCAATGCTGCTTACGAGCCTTGCAATCATCTCATCATGCTCTCGCAGCTCCGATTCCAGCTCAGCACTGTCCTGCTTCAGCTGGCGGATGTTCTCCGTTGTTTGGAGCAGAGCTTCCGTCTCATCCCCAATACGAAGCAGCTGCTCATTATAACTAATCGCCTCAAGCTGAAGCTCCATCAGCAGCACCTTCTGCCTTAGCTTCTCCGCTTCCTCGCGCAGCTCCGCTCTTTGTCTTCGCAGCTCGTCCCATTCCTTCTCTGCATGCGCCGATAGTGAGGCTGCATAGGCGACTTGTTCACGCTCGATAATCAGCTGCTGCTTGCGAATCCATAGCGGCCTAGACGTGCATGCTTTATGAAGCAGCGTTTGCCTTGCCTCTTTTGCTGGCAGCTCAATTTCCAATTGACGCAAAGCAGCATCCAGCTTCCCCGTTTGCTGCGTCAACTCATTGTAAGCGACGATGGCATCCGCACGTTTCCGCAGAACAGCTTCTATCTGCTCAAGTGTTTTCAACTGTTGATTGATTTGTTGATTAGTTCCGCGAGGCTTAAAGAGCAGGTCCATCTCCTGTGCTAAACGTTTCTCAGCTGCTGCAATCGACTTGCCGTTGTCCCACCCTGCCTGGTACAAATATCGTCCAAGCTCTTCGCCTGACAGCGCACCGACCTCTTGCAGTTCTGTAAGCGTTATAGCAAATAATTGTCGATACAGCTTTTCACCGATGCCTCCTAGAAACTGCCGTTCCCACTCCGCTTGTGTAAGATCGGCACCTCCTTCAAAAGGTTTATCAGCCGCAGCTAAGGTGCTCGTCCATTGATCTTGCAGCCATTCGTCATCACCGAATGCATGGCGTAGACCACGCAGCTTTAGCTTGCCTAAGCCGTCAGCCGCATATCGTTCAACGACGTAGGCATCATCTTGTGCATCGCGAAAAAATATCCTGCCGCCATGCTTTCCGCCATTTACCGGCTCTTGCCGCTCATTGGACTGTCCGCGTTTGGCAAAACCAAAAAGCATCGATCTGATAAAGCCGAACATCGTGCTTTTACCCGCTTCATTTGGACCATATACGATAATGACCCCTGCATCGAGCGGTATTTGCTTCCCATATAGCTGTCCGAAACCATCAATTTCTGCTTTCAAAAGCTTCATGCTTCCTGTCATCTCCTATAGGCTTTTGCAGACACCGGCTGCGTAAGCCCTATCATCATCCGCCCCGTTCATTATCATGAAGCAAACCAAGCGTCAGCTCGCGCGCATGATCAAGCCACCGCTCAGGAAGCTCGTCCCATTGACTTTGCATTAGCCTGCCAAGCTTCACATGCCCAGCTGCCTGAACCACGGCGTTTTTCGCAAAATCCCGCCATAGCTGCTCATCCTCCGTTAATGCTGCGCTAAACCGAAAGAGCTCACCGGCGAAGCTGTCTTCCACCGCCAGCTCCTCCCAGTTGATCGCAGCTCCCGTGTTCACCTCTAGCCCATGAACAAATAGCCATGGTTCCGCTGACGATTGGGATCTGCTCTCCTGCAGCTGCTCGAGCAGCGTTCGAACAACCGCTGGCTCCGATAACTTCTGATGAAGTTGGCCGCGACCAGTCAAGCCTAGTCGAAGCATAACCGAGCGTCCTTCCGCCTCGGCGAGAATCCGCTCAATGAGTCCTTCCAATTGCTGCAAAAGCTCTTGCTCCGTGCTGAGCTCGTCTATCGAGCAGTTACGCTCGTACCACCTTACTTCATCGAGAGGCATAAAGGTTAGCTCTACTGCTCTTGCAGCTGTTACTTCCACCAAGTAGCAGCCCTTTGCACCTGTTTCACGCGGATTTCTTCCCTGTGCATTGCCAGCGTATACGACATGCGGGTATTCATGCAGCACCCTTCGTTTATGGATATGGCCAAGCGCCCAATAATCGAAGCCTTTGACTCCGATAAGCTCTTCCAGCGAGCATGGAGCATAAGGATCATGCGTCCCGTCTCCATCTACGTTGCCATGTAGCAGCGCGATGTGAAACGGCGCCTCCGGCTGTATTTGATAAGCGGCTGCTATATTCTCAGAAACGATACGCGTACCGTAGGATTGGCCGTAAACAAACGCAGCCAGCTCACCGTTAGTACGGTAAGCCGGCCGATATTCCATTTGATCCGCTCCAAATACATAAACGTTTGCAGGCAGCTCTAAAGAAGCTCGCTCGCCATTTAACGGATCGTGATTTCCATGGATCACATATACGGAAATGCCATGCTCGTGCAGCTTTTCCCATTCGCGTACGAGCATGAGCTGTGCCCGAAGCGAACGATCTGCCTCATCGAACAGATCGCCAGCCAGAACGATAAAATCCACCTGCTCGCGTATGGCGGTCTGTGTCAGCTGACGCAGTGCCGCAAACGTGGATTCGGTCAAAACCTCTCTCACCTGATCTGGTGCTTTCGCAAGCCCGCGAAAGGGGCTATCTAAATGCAAATCTGCTGCATGTATGAATCGAAAAGGTACCGACATTTCAAAACCGCCTATTCCGATATAATGAGCCGTTACTCCGGCTTCATATGAATATAAACTTTTTTCAGCTGAGCGATCACTCGTTGCAGAGAATATACTTTTTTTGCTTTATCTGAACCAGACCTAGCCAAATGATAACGATAAGTCGGATCGGTCACGACTTTCTCAAGCGCATCGGCGAGTGCTGCTGGATCTTCCGGCGGCACGAGCAATCCATTAACGCCATCTTCGATTTGCTCTGCGATGCCCCCAACGTTAGTGCCGACAAGTGCGAGCGAGCATAATGCCGCTTCCGCGAAAACGGAACCAAAAGCCTCAGCGCGTGATGGCAATACGAATACATCAAAAAACGGCATAAATTCTTCGGGATGCAGCATATAGCCGTAAAAAATAATGTCATCATATAAATCGAGTTCAACTGCTAATGCTTCGAGCTCCTCGCGAATCGGTCCATCTCCGATAATATGAAGGACAAACGGATGCCCTTTCTGCTTAAGTTCTGCGCAAGCATGCAGCAGCACGTCAAGCCCTTTTGCTGGGACAAGCCTGCATACCGTAATGAGCTGTGTTACCGCGTTCTCATGTGAGATCGGTTTAAATCGCTTCTCGTCAAAGCCGTTCGGAATAACCTTAATTTTCTCTGGATGCTTAATATGAGGAGCGATGTAGGTTCGGAATGATTCAGATACCGTAAGCAGTTGATCCGCCTTTGCCTCCAGTTCGCCATAAAGACTCATAAGAAAACGGTGTTCCGGCCCGCCTTCTTTAATTTTGCCGTTCAGAATAAGCTCCCGTTCATAGCTGGAATGAATCGTCATGGCAAGCGGTGTATCTGGGAATAGCTGCTTCATAACAAGTCCAGCAATGGGATGATGCGCATGTATAATATCGTACGGCTTTTTGATGCGCATTTTTGTCCACCATACGTAATCTTTATAGGTTTGTATATATTTATCTACCATTTTATTTCCGCTGTAGATCGTATGATCGAAAGTCTCGAACTTTACCTCTTCCTGCCCTTTGCTTCTAACCCTCTTAGGCAGTGAGAACAGTTCCATTTGCCAACCAAACTTAATGAATCTATCCTGAATGTACGGGATCATGGAAGAAACTCCACCCGGCTGCTCCGGCGGGAAAAACAACGCTTGTAAAATATTCATGTGTCCCATCCTTTCAACGTAAAACATGTATTGCAACTATTCGTTCACCGTAAAACATGATATATTAGAACATATGTTTCTGTAAAGCTATTGAAACTAATACTAGATAACGGTGGGTAACTCATGACTCTTACACAATGGCTTTCAGGCCCAAACGTACAACTGCTCTCTTCATCAGCTGTCATCGTCATTCTTATTTTAATGCTTTTTATGTCGGTTAGGCTTTATGTAAGCTACCGCAACAAACGAATTTATCGCTTACTTATTACAGCCATCCCGCTCATTATCATTAAGCAATGCCTGCTCGTCGTGCTTGCTTACCCAGGCTGGTCATTATCACCATTTCTACATTTAGCCTTTACCATACTCCAAATCGTATCTTTTATTATTATAAACTTTGTTTTCATGAAATTATATACTCATCGAACGGCACAGCTTAAAGTCATTCCCTTTATCATTATGAGTATGATGACTTTCGTTATTGCAGGCATACAATTTGCGATAACGCCTGTTACGATGGAGACTGTCGTTCATGCGCAAGCTTTTACATTTCCGGCGCTCGACTTTTATGGTTTAATCGTTATTTTCATGATTATGCTCGATACTAGAAGTGCTAATATGAGCTCCAAATATTACGCGAGCTTAATTGTTTTCTTTGCAAGCGAGCTTGCTAGGCTGTCGAATGCCTATGTTTTTCATGGCTCTTTGACTTGGTTGCTTACGATTAGCCAGCTGCTGCCAATTGTATATTACACCCTTTTGTTTATCCTCCTGTTCGAGTGGGTGATCGAGAGGTTAATGTTTACCTATCAATCGTCTATTATGGATGGCCTGACAGGATTGTATAATCGACGGCATTTTTATTCTAGGGCTGAGCAGCTGCTTCAGAGAAACAAGCCGATGGCCATTATTTTTTGCGATATCGACAACTTTAAGAAGTTGAATGATACACATGGCCACCATAAAGCAGACGGGGTACTTAAGCAGGTTTCCGAGATTATTAAGGAAGAGTCGAGCGGCATCGGATCGGCGGGTCGATATGGCGGAGAGGAGCTGCTGAGCTGCATTAGCCTAGAGCGTGTGAAGCCCGAAATTGTAGCCGAATCCATTCGGCGCAGAGTCGAGCAAGAAACGATGGTTACGATAAGCGTTGGTTTCAGCACATCCAAAGAAAGCAAGGTTGTTCAAGAAATGATTAAGCAAGCTGACGAAGCTATGTACTATTCCAAGACGACGGGCAAAAATAAAGTAACCCCGTTCAAATCATCAGCAATACCCAAAAAATCGAAAGCCTAAAATAATGAAAAGGCACTGACCATCAAGGCTATAAATAAGCCTTATCGTTAGTGCCTTTTTGCTTATTTTTATGAAGAATGTCCGGACCCATCTTTAACATGATGATTGGATTTTTTTAACAGCTGTCCTATCTTTTCACTATCCCAAACAACATGCCTAACATTTTCGTTATCGTTTAGCTGCAGTTGGCTTCTCCAGTGCATAAAGCTCATCTTCCATCGTTTGCATCCGCTCGAGAACCGTTTGGCGAGCATCTTTAATCGCATGATTATACACATGAGGACCTATCTCTTTAATCATAAAATCAAGAAGCTGCTCCGCCGCGATCGACCCAAGCGTCTCTGAGCGCTCCAGCTCAAAATATTGCTGAATACTCGAGATTAACTGCTCCTTCTGCTCTTTTGGCAGCTTTAACATTAACATTGTATTATCCCTCCAATTGCCCCTTCAGAATGGTAACCGCTTGTCCCTGTAAATAAACCCGCTCGCCTTCTGGTCTTACCTTCACAATCCCTCCGCGCTCCGATGCTTGATAACCAACAAGCTCCTGCTTGCGAAGCCGCTTTGCCCAGTAGGGTGCAAGGGCGCAGTGAGCTGAACCCGTTACTGGGTCTTCATTGATCCCTGTGCCTGGGAAAAATGCCCGCGATATAAAATCATATGCAGCATCTGTTGAACGGCTTGTCACGATAACTCCACGAGCGCTAAGCCGAGCAAGCATACCAAAATCAGGCCGCAGCGTACGAAGCGTCTCCTCACTGTCCACCTCAACAAAATAATCCATACGATTTCGGCCAACATATCTCGGAATGAGACCGAGGCCCTGAACTAACTCCTCAGGTGCAATGGCTGCTTCCGGAGGCTCGGAAGGGAAATTCATCTCAATCCAGTCACCTTTATGCACGGCAGTCAATAATCCGCTTCTCGTCATAAAGCGCGCCGTTTCCTGCTTCGACATTCTACCTGTTTCCCACAATATATGTGCAGTGGCAAGCGTAGCATGTCCACACAAATCCATTTCATCCACTGGTGTAAACCACCGCAAATCATAAGCTTCTTCTTTTTGTATAATAAATGCGGTCTCAGGTAGATTCATTTCCGCTGCTACCTGCTGCATCCAGCTATCTGCCTGAGGCTCATCTACTATACAAATAGCAGCTGGGTTACCTTTGAATCTTTGATTCGTAAAAGCATCTACGATATATAAGGCATAACTCATTTTTCCAACCTTCCTTTCTTTATCCATATCATGCCAAACAACGAAAGTACAGCGCCATATAGGAGATGTCCGCTCAACCACCATATCATTGCTTCTACATCACTTGTCGCTGGCGTACGCTCCGAGAGCTGTGTGAGTGGAATCCACGTACAGCATGCGACGGCTAAACTCATGCCTAGGCTTAGTCCTATCGGTGATCGCCAAAGCGACAAGAGGGATAAGTAGATGATTCCGAGTGGAATTGAAACCGCCAAATGAAGGATAAATTCGAGCAGCTCCGTTTGTTCATACGGCAGCCACTTTATGAAATCAATATTAAGCAGCAATACATATACAGCTGACCCTGTAAGCTGCTCCAGCAGCTTCATAGTAAAGCCTAGCACGATTCCACTCACCGCACCAGCCGTAATACCAGCTATAACTAGCTTGATGGCATAGGGCCGAGATGAGCCCGTATACCTTTTTCTTATAGCCGACATTCGAACTCCTCTTCTCCTTAGCTGTTTCATTCACAAACAAAAAAGTGCTTGCATTCACAAAATGATTCGGGTCGAATGTAATCCATTCGATACTCCGTTTCGTTTGCACGCAAGCACTTCATATAGGTTATCCTTTGAGCGGAATAAGCAATTCTACCGGCTCTTCCTCCAAATGATGCTCGTCAATATAAAACAACTCCAGCGACACGGCATTTTCCTGCTTCTCTAGCCGCAATTCATTTATCCAAGCATGAAGCTGCTCATACCCTTCGCCGATCCGTTTGTTGGAGCAAGCGACCATCGCATAACGATGTTCAGGAATCGTGAATTGTACCATCCCAGGAGGCACTTCCTCCAGATGCTGGACTTCATAACAAGCCCAGTAGGTAGCAAACACTTCATTGCCGAAGTACGGACTGTACAATACGGTCGATTTTGTTGCATCATCCAACTCGTGCTTGCGTGTCAAAAACTCGGTCTGCAGTCGAATAGCTTCATCCGGAAAGGATGAATATGGACCGCAATAGCTGATTCCCGCCAAATGGACAGCAGGTTTTGTTACGATTGAGCAGTTTTCCACGCGATTTCCTCCTTCTAATCTGTCAGGACTTGTGCGCTAGGATGAGCTTTCTCTGCCCATAGTGTAACATGTTTTGCAAGTATTTGGATAGTCGTTTGCTCGTTAATCCTTCAGCGGTAAATAGTCGTGAGGACTAACCTTGCTCCAAGCGTTTCATAAATTCTTCTACCGCACTATAGCCTTGCTGCTTTAAATACCAATTATTCGCCGCTGCTTCAATTAACCCTGCAACGTCTCTTCCCGGCTGCAATTGGATTTCGATATGAGGAATTTTCACACCCATATAATCCGTATATTTTGGTTCCAGCTCCAAATCATTATTGAGCTCATTGTCACGCCACTTGGTTAATTCAATATCTAGCACGATCCTCGTCTCATCTTGAAATGCCTGTCTACCATAAAGCCTTACAACATTAATAAGACCAATGCTGCGCAGCGCAAGAAACTCCTTCGTCTTCTCATTATGCGTGCCAAGAAGCGTTTGCGAGCTCAGCTTTTTCAGAACAACGATATCATCTGCTACCAACCTAGAGCCGCGTTTAATTAGTGTATGAGCTGTTTCGCTTTTGCCAATACCTGACTTGCCACGCAGCAATATGCCAATACCCGACACATTTAAGCAGATGCCGTGAATCGATATTTCCGGGGCAAGCGTTTTGAGCAGATAAGCATCCAGCATACCAAGAAACTGTACAGTTGGAAGCTTTGTCCTCAGCAAAGGAATGCCCTCTTGATCGCAATATATGGTCAAATATTTCAGCCCTTCCTGACCTGCAGTGACCACAAAGCAAGGTGGATGATATTTAACAATATTGCCGATATGATGATTTCGCTCTGCCTCACTTAATGTATGCAAGTAGGTAATTTCCTTCTTGCCCAAAATTTGCACATGCTCCTGTGGAAAAAAATCGTAGTATCCAACAAACTCTAGTCCTGGTCGATATGCTCTTGCCTTCGCGATTTGCCGATCCAGCTTATCGGCTCCTGCCAGTATCTCTAATGATAATTGCGCTGCTAACTCCCGTACTGCTATTGATTTCATAACATTACGCTCCTTTGCTGTTATTATAAAGTGCCGTCCATATTAAGAGCCTGTCGAGCGATAATGACGAACACCGATGTTCCATACAAGCAGACAAGGCAAAATAAAGAGGATGCCTGCTATTGGCGAAATCATATAGAGCAGGTCATTTCCAGAGGTTCTATCTAACAAATAGAGCAAAGGCAAATAATTAACAAATCCAAAAGGGATGATGAACGTGAAAAAGCGCGTCACCCATTTCTTATAAATATTCAACGGATATTGGGCCATCTCCCGCCCTCCGTCTGTAAATATATTTGCAATCTCAAGACCCTGAACTGTCCAAAAGCACATTGTCGCAGCTAGTATAAAGATGCCAGAGAAAACAAATACACCGCTCACTATCATAAAGACGAGCGTCATTGTTTTAAGCAATGTCCACTCTACGGTTAGCTCACTGAGCGCCCAAGTGAGTATGATTGCGCTTTGCAGAAGCCGTCCAACACGTGAAAATTCGAATTTCGATCCCAATACTTGAAGTACCGTACTGCGCGGTCTTACTAACAATCTATCAAAATCACCATTAACAACCAAGGTAGAGAAGGAGTCAAAACCTCGTGCAAAACATTCGCTAATCGCATATGACATATGAATAATGGAGAAACATAACGCAACCTCTTGAAAATCCCAACCCTCAATCTGACCAAATCTCTCAAACATAAAATACAATCCCGCAAATACAGAAAATGGTACAAAAAATTGGCCTAAGGAGAGCAGCCAAAATGAGGTAAGGTACTGCATTTGCGATTTAAACATGATCAAAATATATTTTCCGAACAATCTCATATTGGTTACCCTCCATTCACAACAACTCTACGCAATGCTTTTGCCATTGCCAGCCTACCGAGGCCTACTAATACAAAAAACCAGACCAATTGAACACCGATGCCGATGAGCGCTTCTTCCTTCGGAATATGTCCGGAATAAACCCGAAATGGGAAATCGGCTGTCCAGCGAAACGGCAGCACATATACGATATTTTGCAGCCATGAGGGCATAAGCGGCACCGGTATAACCATGCCTGCCAGAAATTCGCCAATGACGCCAAACATAAGCAGCGAACCAGCCGGTGACAGCGTAACGAACACGGATATGTACATCAGCATAGAAAGCGCAACAATCATAAGTAGTCCGAGCAATAACGCAACGATAAACAATCCGAAGGCTGCTATATCTTCTGGCAGCGGCATCCGGTAAGGCTCAGGCAGAAAAAAAGCGACGGAGAGTACAGGGATGCTTTTCAAAATCGCGCTCGAGAGTCGCTGTGCAATAAGCTTGGCATACCATAAACCGTAAATGCCGCTAGGTCTGCAAAGCTCATAAGCAATATTACCTGTCGTAATGAGTCCGAATAGCTCATTGTCACGGAACCACAACATAACAAAAGAGAGAAAAGCCTGCTGCAGCCATACATATGTAATGAGCTGTTCTAATGAAATTGGAGGCGGAGCTGTTGTACCGCTATAAAACGCCTCAAACACCATAATGATAATAAATCCCCAAAAAAATTGAGTTGCAACTCCCGCAAGCGCTGCGGTGCGGTATTGCAGTCCATAAGTGAGACGCAGCTTAAACACCGAAATATACGCTTTCATTATATTTGATGCTCCTTATAGAGCTGAACGATCATATCTTCAATTGGTAATGTATCGATCGTCACATCAAGAAGTTCCACTTGCTCAGACAGTCGAATGAGCACATCACTTATGACGACCTGTGCTGTATCCACGCTAAGCACAGCGCGCTCGGGCGACCATTCTTCAATAACAGCTCCCGAAATCGCAAGCGGCTCTGCACGATGGCTGTATACGACTGTAATCGTTTTTTGTGTTCCAAACTGATTGCGTATTGCACTCAAGCTGCCGTCATAAAGCAGTTTCCCTTTGCCAATTAGGATAATCCGGTTTGCCAACGCTTCAATATCATTCATGTCATGTGTGGTCAAAATGATCGTGACGCCCTTTTCTTCATTAATCGTCTTGATGAAACGGCGTACAGCGATTTTGGATACGGCATCCAAACCGATTGTAGGTTCATCGAGAAATAGAACACTTGGGCTGTGCAGCAGCGAAGCCGCAATTTCACAGCGCATCCGCTGGCCCAAACTTAGCTGCCTAACAGGCATTTGGATAATTTCCTGCAGCTCAAGCGTTTCTGTAAGCAAGGCTAGCGTGCTTTGATACTCCTGCTCTGGCACCTTATAAATATCACGCAGCAGATCAAAGGAATCGATGACCGGGACATCCCACCACAGCTGGGAGCGCTGACCAAATACAACACCAATATGCTTCACATACGCGACTCGATCCTTCCATGGAGTATAGCCCATAACCGTACATGTACCGCTGTCTGGCACAAGAATTCCGCTCATCACTTTAATTGTCGTTGACTTGCCCGCCCCATTTGGTCCGATATAACCAACAATTTCTCCTGGTTCAATCGTGAAAGAAATATCATTAAGCGCTTCCACGACTTTATAATCTCTTTTGAATAATGCCTTAACTGCTTGTTTAACGCCTGAAGATCGTTTTGCAACCTGATACGATTTACTTACACCCTGAACTGTAATCACACTTTTTACCTCCGCGCAAGATTTGAGAGGGAAATATTAACACCGAATGAATATTGTGTCAATCACTTCCTCTTTAAAAAAATCAAAAATCGCTCTTTTCCTGCCTAGAAGGCTGAATAAAGAGCGACTCATATGTTGCATTTAGATTAAGTTTTATTAGAAGTTGAAAACAAAATCATCGTCATTAAGCGGCTCGACGTGAATCGTACGTACGTAGCCATTTCCTTTTTTGGAGAAGAAATCATGCTGCTTCGTATGCGTACTGATGCCGTTGAACACGATCGGGTTTACCGCTTCCTCAGGGAAATGAGGCTCCATACCAAGATTCATAAGCGCTTTGTTCGCATTGTAGCGGACGTAAACATTTACTTCCTCAGCAAGGCCAAGCGGAGCATACAGATGCTCAGTATAAACAACCTCATTCTCGTACAGCTCGTTAAGCAATGCGTAAAGTTCGATTTCAAGCTGTGCTTGCTCCTCAGGGCTAAACGTTTGGAACAGCTCTTGTGCTAGAACGCCAACGTATAAGCCATGAATGCTCTCGTCACGTAAAATCAAATCAATAATCTCGCCGCTGCTCGTCATTTTGCCTTGGCCAGCCAAGTAAAGCGGATAGAAGAAACCGCTATAGAACAAGTAGCTCTCTAAGAATACGGAAGCAGCCATCGCTTTATACAGCTCTTTCGGGCCAGTGATGTTCGAATACCAAGAAGAAATTAACGTTGCTTTCTTCTGAAGTTGTTCGTTCTGCTCTACCCACCTAAAAATTTCGTCGATCTCTTCGCCTGATGCAAGCGTTGTGAAAATGCTGCTGTACGATTTGGCATGGATTTGCTCCATCATCGACATAAATGACAATACTGCTTTACGCTGCAAGCCTTCAACATGCTCCAAAATCTTCGGCATGCCGACGCCGCCTTGAATGGTATCGAGCAAAGTCAGACCGCCAAGCACGTTTTTGTATAGCGTGCGCTCCGCGTCCGTCATTTCCATCCAGTCCATCTTATCATCTGATAACGGAATTTCTTCATCCGTCCAAAATTGCATTACATTTTGCTGCCAGAATGTTAAAGTGAAATCGTCATCTGGGCGGTTCCAGTTTACTGCTTTCATTTGGTGAGCTCCTTCTTTGCTACGTAAGCGTCGATTAAATAGAACTTAAACTGCGCAGCTCGTGCATTCCTCGACGGAAAGCCGCTTCGTTCTTGTGTAATATAGCGATTTAAGACCTTTTTGAGCAGCATAAACGTAGAAGCGCGCCAGCTCACGAGTCGTCACATTACTATTAACATGCAGTACAGTCGAAATACCTTGGTCAATATGCTGTCCGATCTCTGCAATGAGATCAATCAGCTTGAACTGATCAATGTTGTAAGCCGATTTGTAATAGAAGTAATTTTCCTGCGCCAAATAAGGCATTGGATAATAAGTAGTTGAGTTTGCATACGTACGTGTTTCGATATGCTCAACGATCGGCATTACGCTTGAAGTTGCATTTTGGATATACGAAATGCTTTGTGTAGGCGCAATCGCCAGACGGTAAGCATGGTACAAGCCGTGTTCTTGAACTTTAACTTTGAGTGCAGCCCAGTCCTCAGGTGATGGAATTTCCATACCGTCGAACAATTCCTTTACTCGATCTGTTTTTGGACGGTAATCATTTTCCACATAACGAGTGAAATAAGTTCCCTTCGCATACTCCGAACGATCGAAGTCCTTGAATGTAATACCGCGTTCTTTGGCGATCTCCATACTTTGTTCAATGGAGTAGTAGTTCATCATCATAAAGAATACGCCAGCAAAATCTTTCGCTTCTTCACTTTCGTAAGCGATTTTGTTTTTCGCAAGGTATCCATTCAGATTCATCGCGCCAAGTCCTACGGAATGCAGCTCCTCATTCGCTTTACGAACGCCTGGTGCATTGTCAATATTAGACAAATCACTAACAGTCGTCAAAGCCTCGATACCAACATGTACCGATTCCTTCACCTTTTTGTGCTCCATTACGTTAACAATATTAAGTGAAGCTAGGTTACAGCTAATATCACGGTTAATGACATCCTCGTAACCGTAATCCTTAATTTCTGATGTCTCCTGAAGCTGGAATATTTCTGTGCACAGGTTGGACATTTTAATAGAACCGATATCCTTCAACGCGTGAACGCTGTTAGCATTCGATTTGTTCATAATATATGGGTAGCCAGATTCTAGTTGAATCGAAGCGATTTTTGTCAACATGTCGCGTGCGTTCATTACTTTTTTCTTCGTTACCAGATCATTAGCGAGCAACTCTTCATACATCTCGTCCATGTCCATATCATCGAGATGCTTGCCGTATGCTTTCTGAACGGAATGTGGGCCGAACACAAATAACGGTTTGTTTTGAGCAGCTAGCTCATAAAATTTATTCGGAATAATTAGGCCGATCGAAAGAGTTTTAATACGTGCCTTTTCGTCTGCGTTAATTTTTTTGCAATCAAGGAATTCGATAATATCCCAACCGAAAATATTGTAGTAGCCTGCACCAGAACCTTTGCGTTGTCCCATTTGGTCTGCGTAGGAGAAAGCATCTTCCATAAGTTTCAGAACCGGCATAATGCCTTTTGCTGCGCCTTCAACGCCTTTAATAGGCTCACCGCGTCCACGAAGCTTCGATAGGTTAACAGCGACACCGCCGCCGATTTTGGAGAGCTGCATACATGTGCCGAGTACATAGTTGATGGAGTTAAGCGAGTCGTCCATTTCAAGCAGGAAGCAGGAAACCATTTCACCACGGCGGCTTTTGCCTGCGTTAAGGAAGGTTGGGGTAGCTGGTTGCAAACGTTGGTCGATCATCGCTTCAGCAATGCGAAGTGCTCTAGCTGCATCGCCTTCGCCCAAATGCAAGGCAACGATAGCTACACGATCGGAATATTGCTCCAAGTATTGCGATTTGTTGTTGGTCTTCATCGCATAGTCTTTATAGAACTTCGATGCTGCCATGTAGGATTGGAATTCAAAGCCGCTGTTTGCCGTTAGTGTAAACACAGCTTCAACCTGCTCATATGTATACTTTTCGTATACATTATCGTAATAATCGTTTTCGATTAAGTATTCTAGCTTATGTTTGAGGGAGTCGAACTTCACGCTCTTCTCAGCCACTTCTTCCATAAATGCAGCGACAGCCTCTTTATCTTTATCAAGCTGGTAAAATCCGTCAGCACCGCGCTGCATCAATTCGTTATTCAATTCAATATGCTTCAATGGTTCGCACCCTTTCGACAAAATGTTGCGTATCTTGATTCGTACCGGACAATTCAAACTTCAAAATCACTGGAACATCGTACAATTTCGAGATCGTATCCGCGCTTTTAGCGAACCCGGGTCCCCAGTTGCGGTTGCCGCTCGCAGAAACGCCGCGGAGCATGCCAGAGTTGCTTTCTAGAAACGAAGTCACCTTCTCTGGAACTTGGCCGAACCCTGTTGTGTATGTTACTAGCACGAACGGCTCGTCCACTTCTTCCTTCTCATCAATCGGCACCGCCCGCATATTCAGTTTTTTAATGAAACGCTTGACGTTACCTGTTTTGGAATCATAGACGACTAGCATAACACGTTCGCTCCCTTACTGTAATCAAGCAATTAAAAAGCGCTTCTGACTAGCAATTCCGTCAGCTGCGCTTGTTCAAGATTTACCGCTGGTAATCATTGAAGGCACCAATCCACATCAATATGTAGTTGATGTTTTTGATTCTACATCAATATATAGGAGTAGTCAATGAAAATTATGGAGAAAATATTAATCTATTTTTTTGGCGCACTCGACTATTTTAACAGATGAGGATATGATGTGATAGTGACATTTTATTGATATTTTGGGGGTCCTGATCATCGTAAACACAACTGCAGAACAAATAAGAGATATACTAGAAAAACTGTTCAAAGATGCCGGATATTCGGTGCCGGAGCTGCTTGCATACATCGAAAAACTTGAAAAAGACCAAGATCAAATAGCCGAAACGATCAAGAAAATGAAGCTTGAATCGATACGAAAAGCATCTGCTTCCGCAGGGATGAACAGTCGATTGAAAGATGCGCTTCGGGAATAATTAGTTCTGCGAGTCACAAGATCTAGATATATACAAGCAAATAATCGAAGAAATCGATAGCACTTCTCGTTCACCGAAGCGCTATTGATAAAATTTTACAATCGACTTATTTTTCGACAAATTTCAACAATCACACTAGATATAGATGCCGTTAACAATGTTTCTATTCCCCAGAACAATCGACAGCTACGAACTTAATCATACTTCGACCCTACCGTGTAAGCACATATATGTGCTTAAGCACCACAAACCAGAGTTACTGTTCCGCTGTAAGCGCATCTGCGTGCTTACGGATGGCTTTCGAACATACTCTCACCACGAATCCACTCTGTAAGCACGTATGTGTTCTTACAAACCACAATTTAAGGTTAATTTCCCACTGTAAGCGCATATGTGTGCTTATAGTGGACTTTCGAACATACTCATACGCCGATTCCACCCTGTAAGCACGTATGTGTGCTTAAAGACCACAAACTAGGGTTACTTTTCTACTGTAAGCGCATATGTGTGCTTATAGCGGACTTTCGAGCTTACTCTCACCACGTTTCCCACCCGATAAGCACATATGTGTTCTTACAGACCACAATATAGGGTTATTTTGCCTCTGTAAGCGCATATGTGTGCTTATAGTGGACTTTCGAACATACTCATACGCCGATTCCACCCTGTAAGCACATATGTGTGCTTACAGGCCACAAACTAGGGTTACTTTTCTACTGTAAGCGCATATGTGTGCTTATAGCGGACTTTCGAACATACTCATACGCCGATTCCACCCTGTAAGCACGTATGTGTGCTTACAGGCCACAATATAGGGTTATTTTGCCTCTGTAAGCGCATATGTGTGCTTATAGCGGACTTTCGAACATACTCATACGCCGATTCCACCCTGTAAGCACGTATGTGTGCTTACAGACCACAAACTCAAATTGTAATCCTTCACAAAGTGACGTTTTCTGCGAATAACCTGCCAAAAATCAAAAAAGGGTCTCCCATAAAGTCTAATTAGACTCTATGAGACACCTTTCGCTTTTGGATAGTATTATTTAATTGCTGCGAAGAACAAACGCTCCGACTCGCTGTCAGCCGGCTGCAGTTCGAAATCTGCGTAACGGTCGACCTTTTGAAAGCCCGCACGATATAGGGCGGACTCGATCCAGTCTGGATCGTAAGCACGCTGCACATGTGATTCTTCAAACCGATAAAACTTAGAATCGCGATCACGCGAGAAAATAGTTAAGTTATGTTCGATCTCGCAGCGCTCCTCTTCGAAGTCGCATGTCCATATATAAGCTACATCCCGCTCATCAAGTACAAAGGGCTGCTCCTCCGCATAACGAATGAGCTGCTTAGGCGGATGCATATCAAATAGAAAGGATCCACCGCTGCGCAAGCCAGCGTACGTAGCACGGAAAGCCGCTTCAATATCGGCTTCCTCGGTCAAATAGTTTAAACAATCACAAAACGAAATGACCGCATCAACGGGCTCTTGCAGCTCCCATTCGCGCATGTCCTGTTGCAGCCACCGAATCGAGCCTGATCGCGGTCTAGTAACAACCTGAGGCTTCTCATCCCACTTACTGCGTGCAACGGTAAGCATGTCCGATGACAAATCAATGCCATAAACATCGAAACCTGAACGTGCTAGCGGAATCGAAATACTTCCTGTACCGCATCCAAGGTCTACGACAGTGGCAGGCATGCCGTAACGTGACCAGCCCGCCCTTGCGAAGCCCAGCCACTCTGCATAGGGCATATCTTCCATAAGCTGATCATAGACAGTGGCGAACTGTCCATAAGAGCGTGTCATTGCCCGTCAGCTCCTTCAGCTGAGGAGCCCGAAGCTTTCGCTTGCTCTCCTGCTTGCTCCGTCGTCTCCTCAGTCGGTTCAGCCAGATAAGTCCAGCTGCCTTTCTGAGTGACAAGTCTTTCTCTCATCAGCTTGCCTAAAGCGCGTTTGAATGCACCTTTGCTAATACCGAATTTTTGTTTGATAATGTCGGCATCTGTCTGATCAGAGTATGGCATTCCGCCGCCTGGCCTTTCTTTAATAAAAGCAAGTAATCGGTCTGCATCCTCCAATCGTCCTACTTCCTTGCGCTGCGCCATGGAGAGGTTAGCTCTACCATCCTCGCGAATAAAGGTTACACGAGCGCTTACACGCTCACCAAGTCTTAGCGGACGGATTCGTTCTGCGCTTGGAATAAGTCCATAGACGCCAAACCCTACAACGCCTCCGTCAATCATGACGAACGAGCCGAGCTGAAGCGTTTTTGTAACCCATCCTTCAACCCACTGGTTATTCCAGCTCTCTGGTGCGGAGAATACGAGTTCCGAGAGTTCTTCTTCAAAAGCAATTTTGGCAACTAATCTTCCTATTTTGTCATGCTTCATCACAACAAATACTTCGTCACCTGGGAGAGGTCTATATTCAATGCTCTCCGGCAGCTCCGATAGCGGAAGCAGCAATTGTCTGCCTAGACCCATCTCTAAGAAACAGCCTAGCCTTGGATGAACGTCGGCTACTTTCAGGCGAGCAAGCTCTCCAAGTTGGAGAAGCGGCTTCTTCATCGTTGCAGCCAAACGATCCTCAGAATCGTAAAAGATAAATACTTCTACTGCATCGCCGATTTTCGGCTTTGAGCCAACAAGCTCGGTATAATGCATAAGCACATCCGATTCTTCATCACTCAAGAAATAGCCGTAGGGCGACACTTCGCGTGCCACCCTTAAAGTCAATGTTGTTCCGGCTACAAAACTCATGCAAACTCCACAACCTTCGCATCGGACCATAGCCGCTCAATGTTGTAGTATTCACGCTCATCGCGATGGAATACGTGAACGATAACGTCGCCGAGGTCAATCAGCACCCATCTAGCCGAATCCATACCTTCGATTCCGCGTACTCGATTGCCATTTTTCTCAGCTTGCTTCCGAATTTCGGTAGCGATAGCTTGTACTTGTGTATCCGAGTTACCACTGCAAATGACGAAATAATCCGCCACCAAGGAAATTTCTTTTAAGTTCAAAGCAACAACCCGCACCGCTTTTTTGTCTTCTGCTGCTGCGACTGTGATTTGAAGCAATTGATCCGAATGTAACGCCATAGCTCAGCCTCCTGTTATATATTATTCTAATAAACTATTTCGTGCTTCGATTGTTAGCGGAAATATACGTTTTCCCTTTTCTAATAAGAAGGAAATTGTAGAATTAAAGCCTGCAAGCAATGCTTGATCCAAAAACTGCTCGCTAAGCTCGCGAATCTTGTCTACTCCTGGAAACTCCCGCCCTGGTTCCATGTAATCAGCTAGACAAACGATTTTCTCCAGCTTCGACATGCCGCGGCGACCTGACGTATGGTAGCGAATAGCGTTCAGTACTTCTGTGTCCGTCACACCAAATTCATGTTCGGCTACCCACGCCCCAACGGGAGCATGCCATAATTCTTTATCATAAAGCAAAAGTTCTGCTGGCAAAGCTTGATCACGAATAACCTTCTCCATGCGATCAACATTCCAATACTTAGAAACATCATGCAAAATAGCAGCGAGCTCAGCACGTACAGGATCTTCACCAACCCTATTGGCTAATATGACCGCGGTTTCCATAACTCCCTGCGTATGCAGCCATCTCCGCTCAGGCATTTCCGCTCTCACTTTTTCGATCATTTGCTCACGATTCATACAGATTGTACCTCCTCATGTAGCTATTCACCGAGTCAGGCACTAAATATTGGACAGATTGCCCCGCATTCGCCATGCTTCGTATCGCTGTGGAAGAAATCTCAATTGCAGGCATGTGAATCAAGCTAATTCGATCCTGCAAAAAAATCGGCAGCGCTGTGATATTGACCGGATTGCCGGGACGCTCTAAACCAATAAATGATATTCGAGCAGCTAGCTGCTCGATTTGATGCCATTGCGGCAAGTCATTAATTCGATCTGAACCTATAATGTAGGAAAAAGTATGGTTCGGATAACGTCCTTGCAGCTCTATGATCGTATCGTAGGAATAGCTCACTCCACCGCGCTGCAACTCAATATCAAGTGCCCGGAATGACGGATTGCTCTCGATAGCACCACATACCATTTCGTAACGCCGTTGTCCGCTAACACCTGGTTCATTTGCCTTGAGCGGTGGTCCGTATGACGGAATGAACCATACTTCGTGTAAGCCGCACTGCTCACGCGCCATTTCCGCAGCGATCAAATGTCCGATATGGATGGGATCGAAGGTGCCGCCCATGATACCTATCTTACTCACTTGTTGAACGCCTCCCTATCAAGCAAAATCGAAGCGCTAACAGCCATCGTGTCTTCTAGTATGCCCTTTTTGACAAAAAGCTGCATTCGGACGCGCAACTCCCGATCAGTATTATTTACGAGCAGCCGTAGGAAGCACGATTTGTTTGTTATCCTTGGACTCTTTGTATAGAACGATCGTTTTACCGATAACTTGTACTAGCTCTGCGCCCGCTGATTTCGCAACTTCAACGCCGATTTCCTTAGGATCATCTAGACAGTTGTTAAGAACTGATACTTTAATGAGCTCGCGCGATTCAATGGCCTCCTCGATATGACGAACGAGGTGATCATTAGTACCGCCCTTGCCGACCTGGAAAATCGGTGTCATATGGTGAGCAAGTGATCTTAAATAACGTTTTTGTTTACCTGTAAGCATGATAAGTGTTCCTTCTTTCATCTCAATAATTCGTCTGTTTGTCTGCTATAAAAAAATAAGTTTCAGCTTTGCAATGAGGCAAGAACCGTTTCTCGCATCGCTGCAGCGGGAGCTGGCTGACCTGTCCAATATTCAAAGGCATATGCGCCTTGATAAATAAACATGCCAAGCCCACCGTGAATGCGGCAACCGCGTTGCTCTGCTTGCTGCAAAAATTTCGTTTTCAAAGGATTATATATTAAATCACTTGCAACCGCGCCAGGCTTCAGCCAGCTTGCATCAATTGGCGTTTCCTCCGTTTGGGGGAACATGCCTACAGATGTCGTGTTAATCACGATATCCGCTTGCTGGCATGCGGTTTGCAGCTCTTCATTCGAAATCGCTTCAATATCCACTTTGTTTTGCAAAGAATCCGCAAGCTCTTTTGCTCGGTCTACGGAACGATTAGCAATCGTAATTCGTGCGGGATTCTCGTTTGCTAGAGCATAAATGATTCCGCGGGCTGCGCCGCCTGCGCCGAGAACGACGATTCGTTTTCCAGCAAGCTCACGCTCCGCTTCTTCCTTCAAAGAACGTACATAACCTATTCCATCGGTGTTATATCCGATTAGACGTCCTGCGTCGTTGACGATCGTATTCACTGCGCCAATAGCCTGCGCACTAGCATCGATCTCATCAAGTACGGACATAATGTCCAACTTGTGGGGGATCGTAACATTAACACCGCGAATGCCCATTGCGCGAACACCTGCCGCGAAGTCTCTGATACGATCACTCGTAACGTGAAAAGCAGTGTATACACCGTTAATTCCCGTTTCCCGAAAGGCACGGTTCATCATGATAGGCGATTTCGAATGCCTTATCGGATTGCCGATTACTCCGAACAAGAGGGTATTGCTGTCGATTTGGTTTCCTGCGCCCATACTCGTCACAGTGAATTCCCCTTCCAAGTACCATGTGTTTAGATCATCGAGTCGCGAAGCATGACCTTAACGCCCTTCGGCGCATAGATGTCAATGACGGCTCCGCCGGTGCCGTTCACTTGAATCCAGCCAAGACCGGATATAAACACGTCCTTATTCAAACCACGCTTAACGCGCAGTGAATGCCTAGTCCATGCCGGTATTGTTTCCAGTTCTTCAAGCGAAGGCCCTCCGAGCAATTGACCACGGTGATCCGCGTAAAGCTCATCCGCCCGCTCTAGCTTCGTGCGATGCATGTTGAGCGCATTTGAAACGTAGAACGTAAAGGATTGGCGATCACCTTCGACAAAATCGAATCGAACGAGGCTGCCAATAAACAACGATTGACCCGAGTTCAATTGATAGACGAGCGGTTTAATTGGCTTGTCCGGCAATAGTGAGCCTAGGAAGCTCCGTGGCACAACTTCCGTCATACGAGTCGTATATACGATACCTGGCGTATCAATAATCGCTTTCCCATCCTCAAGCGGAATATGAACCGCATCGAGCGTTGTTCCCGGATATCGGGAAGTCGTCAGCTCACGTTCCATATCGCTATAATCACGAATCAGACGATTAATCATGGTTGACTTGCCGACATTCGTCGCACCAACAACATATACATCCCGGCCGTTCCGGTACTGCTCAAGCGCTTCAATTACCCGTTCGAAGCCCATATTCCGTTTCGCGCTGCATAGGACCACATCGACTGTGCGGAGTCCTTCTTCCTTTGCTTGCTTCTGAACCCAATTCCGAAGTCGATTGACATTCATTGCTTTTGGCAACAAATCAATTTTGTTCACGACAAGCAGTACCGGATTATTTCCGACAAAACGCTGCAAGCCAGAGATCAAGCTTCCTTCAAAGTCGTACAAATCGACAATATGCACAACGAGGCTATCCGTACTTCCGATGCTGCCAAGCAGCCTTAAGAAGTCATCCTGATCAACCGCTACGGATGAAGCTTCATTATAATTGCGAATGCGGAAGCATCGCTGGCAAATAACCGGTTCGCGTCCGACAGCTGCTTCCGGCAAATATCCTGGCAAATCAGAACTTTTAACCTGAAGCGCCACGCCACAGCCCGCACATGAACCATATGCCTGACTAAGTTGTTCTTCCATCACTTTGTTTCCCCCTCATACCATAACCCTTTTTTCCTTAAACGCTTTAACGCTATCCGTTCAATACGACGATTCACTCGTGTCATTATACCTTCATCAGCTGGAGCGATTGGTGTGACAAGAATGGTATATAGCCCCATACGATTGCCCCCAAGCACATCCGTAAGCATCTGATCTCCGATCACGACGGTTTCCTCAGGTGCAAGGCGGAGTACGCTAAGCGCTTTCTTGAACGATTTGCCAGCCGGCTTGCGAGCAGCATGAATATATGGAATATTCAGCGGCGCAGCAAACTTCCCGACGCGTGTTTCGTTGTTATTGGATACGATAACAACCTGAAAGCCCCGAGAACGTACGTAATCCAGCCACTGCACAAGCTCAGGCGTAGCTAACGCCTCCTTGGCACCGACAAGCGTATTATCCAAATCCGTAATGATGCCGCGAACGCCTCTTGCATGCAGCTCATCTAAGTTAATTTCATATACTGTATTGACGCGCATATGCGGCAACAGCCGTTCAAACATAATGGATATCCCTCTGCTTTCTGCTTGCTATCTTACGAAACTATACCATACAAACTAAATTTGTTGCAAAAAAATACCGCTACCAATTTCTCTGGCAAGCGGTATTTGTTCAACACAATACTGTAAACTTCAATCTTACTCCAGATCATTTCCACTTCGTTGTGGGCTCTATTCTGCAAAATCACAAAAACATAAGGTTATCTTAATTGATCAATTAGAGATCGTACTTTAATGACAAAACGGTCTGCTTCTTCGGATGATGCCATAACGGGGCTGTATTTCGCTTGCTCAAACCCATTCAGAACAGCCTTAAAATCTTCACGCAGCCGCTTCTGATTTTGAGACCACCGTAATACGGCCTCGCGCAGCGTCTCATGGTCTTCGCGCTCCATTCCACGCTTCTTGCAAATTCGCAGAAGCTTTTGCGTCTCAAGCACCATTCGATCATTTGTTGTGTATGATCCGTGACGGAGCTTGCGCCAAGAAAAGATAAGCTTGTCACGACGAATAAATAGCCACGCAGCTGCAGCAACGATCAAGAGCGATATGGAGCTCCATACCCAAAGCTTCGAGTTCGATGAACTTTCTGTAGCTTCAGCTCCAGCTGTATCGTTATCGCCGGGTTCAAGATCAGGCACAGCAGCAACCTCTTCTTCGGGCAACGTATACGGAAACGAGAAACCCGCTGTTGCTTCGAAAGGAATCCAGCCTGTACCTTCAAAATAAATTTCCACCCAAGAGTGAGCATCTGAATTTCGTACCGTGTACGTGCCTGCTCCGTTTGGATTTACTTCTTCCTCCCTAAAACCACTTGGAGGACCGAAATCGCTAGCTGGCAGCGCACCAGGAGCAAACCCTTTAACCCATCTCGTCGGTAGACCTAAACTTCGCGCCATGACCGCCATCGATGTAGAGAAATAATCGCAATAACCTTCCTTCAGCTCGAACAAAAATTTATCAACGAAATCACTTCCTGATCCGGTGAGTTTCGATTCATCAGGTAAATTATTGTAGCTATAATTGAGTCTCAGATACGTTTCCAGCAGTCTCGCTTTGTCATAATCATTAGTAGCCTCAGCAGTGACCTGCTCCGCTAATTGCTTAACCCGATTAGGCAACGACTCCGGCAATTGCAAGTAAAAAGCATTGCGTGAAGCCTCACCTTCATTTGACCATCCAGCTTTAGAAGACCTGAGCAGCTCTTCATCTAGAACAGGTACAGATGAGGTGACGGAATACGTTTGCGGGTACTTGCGATTTTGCATCGACCAGTTCAGCAGCCGCAGCTCGCCTGAGCTAGGCTCCCATCTTAAGCCTGTCGGTATAGACAATCCTTCATTTTCAATCCAGTTTACCTTCGAAAGCGGTGCAGCCGCGAATAGAACAGGATAAACATCCTTCCGAATCATCGTAACAATCTGGTTAACTTCCGTAACTCCAGATTTTGGCGGCTCGTCTTGAGAAGAAAGCAACTCACCCTTCACAATACGAATATTTTCTTCGCCAGCAAGTCCGGGATCAACATCAATCCACCCGTCACCCGTGTAAAAAGCTTTGGACTCCCCGCGCCAGTAGCTGCGATGCGAGGTCGTAACGGTCATCATCGGTGAATAATCAAATTCAAATCCACCGCCAAGCTTATTGTCGTTTCTACTGTATCCGGAGCTTGCATTGCCTGATCGGTTCGGCGATATCACATCTGTCCCTTTATCACCTAAAAATACCTGTACGCTCTCCCCCTTAGCTTCCTTCCAGATCGTATAAGGATCCTGAAGGATAGGAGCAAGTGACGGCATATTCAACCCTACCGTCATGAGAATCGATAAAACGAGTGCAATCGGCACCATTAATCGCAGTGGATACTCAATTAGCTCTTTCCAACTTTTCGGATGCTCGCGCTTTAGTCGCGACAAATGGCCTGCTACAAGCCACAGCAGCCCAATGAAAACGACCATCCCTACCTCGTCCCAAAGCCAGATCGGCGTAAAGGAATCTGCGATTGTTAGAAGCAAAATACCTACCCCTACGAAACCGAACATTCGAATTCTTGTTATAGCCCACATGCTGAAAAGAACGTATAGCAGAAGCATCGCTCCGCTGATCCATATAAATGGATTTAGTTGGACAAGATGGGCTTGCAGCCACCATATCCACTCTTGCCAGCGCTGCGGGCTTGCAACAATCCAATCCATTCTTGCCAATTGTGTCGTAATGAGAATGGCAGCAAATACTTGAAGAAGAAGCTTAAGATATTTCCTTCGGAGAGGAATTAGCACATCAATTGCCGCCGCCGCAAATAATGTGGAATAGGCAATGGTGTACGTTTCATCCCACCAATAGCCTTCAAATATAGTAATCGCATTCGCTAGAATAATAGCAATAAATATAAATCTCAGCTTCTCAAACCAGTCCGTCGATAAATAAACGCCAATCGATCTCATGATCTGTTTCATGCGATTCCACTCCCTTCTAATACAGTTGGGAGTTCTTGCAGCTGACGAATTTCAAATACCGGCCATCCGCGTTCGCGCAATACACGTTTCCAAGAAGTATTATGACTAAGTAAATCAACCGACGAGGAGATATGAATCAAGCAAGGGGTAATTCCTTTGCGAGAGAGCCACTCCATGCTTCGAATCACATCCGCGCCTGTCTCAGGAGTAATAAGGACTGCAAAACTTCCTGCTTCGAGCATAGAATCAGCTTGCTGAAGCGACGGATACAGAGGCCGTGCTGCGTTAGCATCAACAAAGGTCAAATGCCTCATCAGCATATTTCGTTGATCCATGCCAGATTTAGGAGTAATGAATGTCATCGACTCTCCAATTGAGAGCAAACCCATTGCAGTATCACTCTTTAGACCGTTCTCGAGCAATGAAGCAGCAACGGATACAGCTAATTCGAAGCGAGTCGCTACTTCACCTTTGTAGCTGCTCGAATGACGATCTAGGATAACGAGTGTACGCGGCAATGACTCACGCTCGAAGGCTTTAGATTTCCACTCGCCCGTCTTCGCCGTTGCATTCCAGTGTACCCGAGATAAGCGATCGCCGTATAAATATTCACGAACGCCGTTAATTTGTGTCGTTTCCTTCGCAGAGCGTGATGCGATTGCATGAGAATACGGTCCTCGTATTCCGCGCTGAATGCCATTCCACTGCCTAAGCGGAACCGTCTGAGGCAGCACATTAAGCACCGTCTCCGATCCGAATTTCCCTGAGTGCTCGAACAAACCGAATACATCATAAGATAAACACTCCGTATGAGTAAATCGATACTCGCCGCGCTGCAGAGGAGGTGTTTGATAGACGACATGACCAGCGCGCTTCCAATTCGGTACAAAGGAAGTCTCGAATGCCAGTCTCTGTCCATTATGTCGATGCAGCTGGTCTCTAACAATGACGTAAGGAAGCGGATAATAGCCAGGAATTTTCATCGAAAGGCTTACTTCAAGGGTGCTGCCTGCGGATAACGATTGATCGATTGCTGTTGCTCCGGGCATCGCGTAGACTCTGCTGCCCGTAACCTTGTTAATTCCGCTCCACCTGCCAAGCACTAAATAAATAATTAATAAATTTAAAATCATGAAGAGCATCATCGCGGTTTTGCCGCCTTGAAATAAAAAGTAAAACAGACTGGTTATATAAATGACTGCGACAAGCTGCACACGCAGCTTTGAAGATTTGGCCGCTGTCATAAGACTAACGCTCTAGCCGAACCGGCACTTTCGTGGACTGGATCACCTGCTCGATGATATCCTCCGCTTTAAGTCCGTTCATTCTTGCTTCCATTCTCAGAAGGAGCCTGTGCGAAAGAACATATGGAGCAAGTTCTTTTATATCATCAGGCGTGACAAAATGTCTCTGCTTAATATATGCGCTCGCTTTAGCCGCCCTTGCAAGCGCAAGCGCTGCCCGAGGACTCGCGCCTAACATTACATTGGCATGTTCCCTCGTTCCTCTAATCAAAGAAACTAAATATTTGCCTACAGCATCATCGATATGCACCTTAAGGACTTGGTCCTGAATTTGAATCATATCTGATATATTAATCATTTGCTGAATGCGATCCGATGGATGTATTCCTTCATTAGAGAGCACCATTTGCTGCTCGTCTGATTCACTCGGATATCCAAGCGACAGCTTCATCATGAAGCGATCAAGTTGTGCCTCTGGCAGCGTGTATGTGCCTTCAAACTCAATTGGATTTTGGGTAGCAAGAAGTACGAACGGACGAGGAAGCTCATATGTATCTCCATCAACCGTTACATGCCCTTCTTCCATCGCCTCAAGCAAAGCGGATTGCGTCTTCGTAGTAGCACGATTGATTTCATCGGCTAGCAATATATTAGCCATTATTGGACCCGGACGAAATAAAAATGATTCCTGTTTTGGATGGTAAATGGAAACGCCTGTTATGTCAGTCGGCAGTAAGTCAGGATTACATTGTATCCGGCGGAACTGACCGCCTATTGACTTTGCCAACGCTTTCACTAATTGTGTTTTGCCCGTGCCTGGCACGTCTTCAAGCAGAACATGTCCGCCTGCAACAACCGCAATCAACAATCTTTGGATTTCCTCCTGTTTGCCGAGGATACAAGATTCTAAGTTTCGTAGAATAGTAGAGCATAATTGCATGTCTGCAGGACGAATATCCATTTCATTACCTCCTGAAATAACGCATGAGTTAGTATTCAATACTACTATTTTACAGTACTTCCTTTACAGTACACAAATTTTTTCGCTACAAAAAAAATTGGAAGATCCCACAGGACCCTCCAACTTAAGTAAATAAATGGTTATCCCTTCGGCCTAACGACAAGTGCTGCCAAGAAAGAAAATATAATCGCCGCAGAGATGCCGGCGCTTGTTACCTTGAAGATACCGGAGATAACGCCAATCCAGCCTTGAGAATGTAATTCGGTTAATGCCCCATGTACGAGCGCATTTCCGAAGCTTGTTATCGGAACAGTTGCTCCCGCTCCAGCAAACTTGACCAATGGCTCGTATAAATCGAATCCGTCTACGATAGCGCCAATGACCACCAATGTTGCCATGGTATGTGCGGGAGTCAGCTTAAGAACATCGAACATCAGCTGACCTAACACGCAAATCCCTCCACCAACAAGAAAAGCCCACAAAAAAATCATATTCGCTTGCTCCCTCCTGCGCTAATGGCAACAGCATGTGCTATACATGGAATGCTCTCGCCTTGTTGGAACGAGAGAGGCGATAATAATGCGCCAGTAGCCACAACTAAAATTCTGTTTAATTCGCCTTTCTTGATTCGTTTAAGCAGATGTCCGTAAGTAACGACTGCTGAACATCCACATCCACTGCCCCCTGCTTGTACCTTCTGCTTCTGAACGTCATATACCATAAGGCCGCAATCACCGAACACGGTTTCGTTCATCGGGACGCCGTTTTTCATAAGCAATTCCTTTGCGATTGGATGTCCAACGCCGGCCAAATCACCTGTTACAATCAAATCATAATCACGAGGTGATCGACCTGTGTCATTAAAATGCGCTTGTATAGTATCCACTGCTGCTGGTGCCATTGCAGCACCCATATTAAATGGATCCGTAATTCCAAGATCAATAACCTTGCCGATTGTTGCGCATTCCACGACCGGACCATCACCTTCAGCAGCCACAACAGCTGCGCCAGATCCCGTAACCGTAAATTGGGCGGTAGGCGGCTTCTGTGAGCCATACTCCGTTGGATAACGAAATTGCTTCTCAGCTGTACAGTTGTGACTGCAAGTCCCTGCAAGCACATGAGTGGCTGAGCCTGAGTTAACAAAGAGCGAAGCTAGCGCCAAAGACTCCATCGAGGTTGAGCATGCACCAAATACTCCGATGTATGGAACACCCAGCGACCGAGCAGCAAAGCTGTTGCTAATAATTTGATTCATTAAGTCCCCGCCAATAAAAAATTGAAGTTGATCGCGTTCGATGCCGGCATTTTGAATGGCAAACTCCGAGGCTTGTTCCAGCAGCAGCCGCTCTGCCTTCTCCCAGCTTTTTTGCTGCATGTCAAGTTCAGGGTGGACAAGATCAAAATCGGCTGCAAGCGGACCTTCTCCCTCATCAGGACCGACCACGGTCGCTTCGCCAATAATTACCGGGCGTTTCTCAAACCACCATGATTGTTTCCCTCGCAGCATATTACTGACCCCCAGTTCCGAGAATAAGATGAGCGATACCGACGAAGAATGCAGCGACCGTACCGAAGACAATAACTGAACCAGCCAGTTTAAACATATTGCCGCCTACGCCTAGCACAAGCCCTTCGCTCCGATGCTCCAAAGCAGCTGAACACATGGAATTGGCAAATCCGGTTACAGGAACTGCAGAGCCAGCTCCAGCCCATTGGGCAATTTTATCGTACACGCCAAGGCTCGTTAAAATAACCGATATCAATATAAGCGTCGCAACCGTAGGATTACTTGCCGCTTCTTCGCTCATTCCCATCAAATGTACATAAAGCTCCTGTATAACTTGTCCAACTACGCAAATTGCCCCGCCAAAAACAAATGCTTTTAAACAATTTCCAAAAATAGATCGAGGCGGCTCCATCGTTTTTGCGAAAGATTGATATTCTTTTGGTGACATGGACATTTTTTTGTATCGGTTTTTGCTTTTGGTCGCCACAATGCCATCCTCCTTTTCCGCTACGGCTTTCCTCTATACATGTGGATAAAGTTCCGTAACCACTTTGCTTTCTTCTGATTCATTATTTGTAATAGCAGGTAGCAATATTCCAACAAAATAAAGGATTGCCCGACTAATGATCCAGTCGCGGGCAACCCTTTATTTAAAGAAATATGGCTAATAATAAAAGAACGAGCAAAACATACAATATAAGCACGAGTAAGCTCAATAGATGACGTTGCCGCTTCGTCGACACAAGCGCTGCTCCCCTCATACCGGGCTTTTATCAACAGCATATGCCAAACACCCAGCAGCGGAGCTTATCCGAGGCCATTTAACTAGGCAAATGTTTTATTGTTCAATAACCATAACGCCTTTGGCAGATAAGCTGTAAGTTCCGCTGACAAGCGCGCCAGTCAGAAGCTCCGTTCTCTGCTGCGATCCAAGCTGCAGCTCAGCATCTTCGGAATTATGGTTCAAAATAAATGTGAATGATTTGCCAGCTTTATTTCTGCGTGTCACTTCCACCCCTGAAGGAACCGCCAGTACTGGCTCAATCCCTTTGTCTTTACATAAATTTGTGAGCAGCGATTGCAGGAAATGCTTGTCAGGGCTGGAGGCAATGTACCAAGCCTCTCCACTTCCAAATTTATTGACGGTAACAGCTGGCATGCCTTTGTAAAAATCCGAGCCGTATTCGGCAACTACCTCAGCGCCTTCCGTATGGATCAAATCACATAGCAGACTGCATGTATAAGTGCCGCTAAGTGCTCCGTCTGCTTTTTTCATAACCAATTGGTTGTGTTGTCCTGGCAGCAGCGCATCGATCTCCTCCGCCCAAATACCGAGAACCTTACGCAGTTGACCTGGATAACCGCCCGTAGTAACGAGATCATTCTCATTTACGATGCCGCTGAAAAAAGTGGTAATAAACGTTCCACCGCGTTCGACGAACGCTTCAACCTTCTCCGCAAAGCCCGGTTTAATCATATACATGACCGGTGCAATGACGAGATCGTATTGCTCAAAGTTTTCCTCGACGCTAATCATATCCGTTTGAACGTTCAATTCAAACAAAGCATCATAATACTTATGAACCTCATCCACATACTTTAATGCAATACTTGGCCCACTGGACAATTCGACTGCCCAGCGATTTTCCCAGTCAAATATAATAGCTGCCTTTGCATCATTTCGTGAATCAAGCAGCTTGTCTGAGAGGCGCGTCAGCTCTTGTCCAAGTTCTGCGCATTCACGGAAGACGCGAGTATGCTCATGACCTACATGCTCAATAACAGCACCATGATATTTCTCGCATGCCCCAATCGAGCGGCGCAGCTGGAAGAACATGACGGTATCAGCGCCATGTGCAACGGCCTGATAGCTCCAAAGCCGCATAACGCCAGGACGCTTCAAAGCATTGTAGGCTTGCCAGTTTTGCTGGCTAGGCGTTTGTTCCATCAGCATAAATGGCTGCCCGCTCTTCAAGCCGCGCATTAACGAGTGCGTCATAGCTGTATAGCTTACAGGTGTGTCAATCGACGGGTAGTTGTCCCACGAAATGACATCCAAATGTTTTGCCCATTTGAAATAATCAAGCTCAGGGTAAGTACCCATCATATTCGTCGTAATTTGAATGTTAGGTGAGTGCTTGCGAATTTCCACGAATTCAATTAAGTAACAATCAAGCAACGCATCGGATTGAAATCTGCGATAGTCGAGCGAAATGCTTTGGAAATTCGTTCGGTTGCCGCCCCACTCTTCGCTAAGCGCATTTGGAAGCTCGATTTCATCCCAATCATAGAAAGTATGGCCCCAGAAGCTTGTATACCAAGCTTTGTTCAATTGCTCAATCGTGTGATAACGATTTTTCAGCCATGTCCGGAATGCATCGGCGCAGTTATCGCAATAACAGTAGCCGCCATATTCATTTGAAATATGCCATGCGACAATGGCAGGATGATCCTTATAGCGTTCAGCTAATTTCCCGGCAATGTGCTTCGCATGATGCCGATAGGTTTGGCTGCTCGGGCATGAGTTGTGGCGTCCGCCAAATTTACGTTTGCGTCCTTCGTAATCAACACGGGTAACATCAGGGTATCTTTTCGCCATCCATGCCGGGTGAGCGCCAGTACTAGTCGCAAGGCATACAGAAATATGATCTCCATGAAGCCTGTCTATTATTTTATCCAGCTCGGTGAAATCATAGGTTTCTTCGCTTGGTTGTATGCGCGCCCAAGAAAAAACGTTAACCGTAGCAACGTCAATATTCGCAAGCTTGAACATACGGAGATCCTCCGTCATCGTCTCATCGTCCCACTGCTCCGGATTATAATCTCCGCCGTACCATATTTTTGGAAGTTTCTCATGTATCATATTTATTTCATTCTCCCTTCAGTTTTTGTTTATTGACAACAAGGGAGAGAGCTCATCCTATGAGCCCTCTCCCTGCTAATTCACTTTGAATCTTATTTCGACCAAAGCTCCACGCGATCCTGTACCATTTTTGTAAATTCAGCATTCAATTTTGCTACTCCTGCATCATCCAAATCTTTCAGGAATGCATCATAGATTTTATCGAAGTCTGCTGGTTTAGCAAGAATCGCTTCAGGGATACGTTTTTTCATAATATCTTGTGTTTTTTGGAAAATAACGTTAGCTTGTGAGCCTGTCTCGAACGGAAGTGTCCAAGCTGCGCCATATTTACGAACAGGGAATGCATTGTCAGCAGGCCACAGGTCTCTGTACGTTTTTGCATTGTATTTCGCAAGCGTCTTCTTGTCTTCTTCGGAATAAGCCGTTTGAATTTGCTCAGGGAATGTCGTCGTATAGTAGTTTCCAGAAGGATCCTTCACGCCATCACCATAACGAGCGGAAATCAAGTAGTTGCCAATGCCTGTTGTTTTTTTGAATGTATTACCATCGTTTGATTTTTGAGCTTGAACATCTGCAGGAATAACGCGTTTTCCGCCTTCTACGTTGTAATGCTTGCCTTCAATACCCCAGTTAACAAGCACTTGACCTTCGTCAGACGCAAGGTAATCAAGGAATTTGATTAAGCGTACAGGATCTTTTGCATCTTTTGTAATCCCAATTCCGTAGCCAGAGAGGTAACCTGTGCCTTGGAAAGAGTGATCTTGGAATGTATCATTCAGCGTTACAGGGAAACGAGCGTAAGTTGATTTAAAATTGCCAGCTGCTTTCAAAGCGTTCTCTGCTTCGCCATAATCCCAGTTTTGGTCGATAAGACCAAGCACGCGGCCGGAAGCGATTTTTGCTTTGTATTGATCGTATTTTTGAACGAAGCTTTCTTTGTCAAGCAAGCCTACATCGTTCATATGGTTCAACCAGCGGAAATACTCTCTTTCTTCTGGACGCTGGTAATGCATGATCGCTTCATGCGTATCTTGATTAACGAAAAACTCGCCATCATCTGGAGCTCCTGTAGCATAGAAGGCCGGGTTTGTAACCGAAATCAGAATTTGCCATTCACCGCCATTAAGCGACATGCCGATTGTCGGCTGGCCATCTGCTGTTTTGGGGTTCTTCTCAATATAAGCTTTGATTGCAGCTTCATAGTCTTGTACCGTTTTGATTTCTGGATAACCTGCGGCTTCAAGCACTTGATGCTGCAATTGGAAACCGCCGCCAGCTTCAAAGTAGGTTTGTCCTACGCCGTCTTGAGGAAGCACATAAATCGCCTCATCATCTTTGCTCCAACGAAGACGGTTAAAGTACTCGCCGTAAATCTTTTTCAAGTTCGGAGCATGCTCTTCAATCAAAGGACGAAGATCGATCAGTGCGCCAGCATCAACCAATTTGCCTGCGCTGCCTTTTGGCATAACCATATCCGGATACTCGTCGCTTGCTACCATAAGGGCAAACATATCTGTGTCACTACCGCCGACAGGAAATTCTTGTTTAATCGTAATACCTGTTTTATCTAAAATAAACTGACCTACATCTGACTTCATATCATCCCAGCTTGGGTTCGTGTCGCCAGAAGCAATACGAATCGTGATTGGATCTGACTTTTCAGGTTCTGTTGCTGTATCTGTTGGTGAATTAGCCGAATTGCTTGGCGCATTCGTTTCTTTGTTCGTACCGCCTTCATTATTCGAGTTGCCGCATGCTGTGACGAATACGAATACAAGTGCCAATACCAAGCTTAAAGCCATTTGCATTTTTCTTTTCATTGCTTGAAAGCCTCCCTTTTTCTAGTTCATCATGCTCGTGTATATAACAGGAAACCTGCTATTACCAATATTAACTTTTTACTGCACCAAGCGTCATACCTTTGACAAAATACTTTTGCAGGAAAGGATAGACTAGCAGGATTGGTACCGTAACGACGATTGTAATCGCCATTTTGATTGACTCCGGTGAAACCGACGCCAGCGTTTGCTGCGCGTTAGGGTCACGATAATTACTTCCCGTTTGCGTCGATAGAAGCACCTTCATCAGCTCATACTGAAGTGTCGTATTCTCTGGGCTCCTATTATTGAACAAGTACGTATCAAACCAGGAGTTCCAGTGTCCCACTGCAATAAACAAAGCAATTGTAGCGAGTACAGGCTGACAAAGCGGAAGAATAACCTTCCAAAATATAGTCCAATCATTTGCCCCATCAATTTTGGCCGATTCTTGGAGAGCATACGGAAGACCGTCAATATAAGAGCGGACTACGAACACGTTCCACACGCTCAAAATAGCTGGAATGATATAAACCGAAAACGTACCAATCAAACCCAAGTTTTTCATAAGCAGGAACCCCGGAATGAGCCCCCCTGAGAAATACATCGTTAGAGCAAAAGCGACTGACATCCATCTTCTAGCTTGGAAGTCTGGACGGCTTAACGTGTATGCCATCATAGAAGCAGATAATACTCCGATGAGAGTTCCCAAAACGGTACGAATAACCGAGTTTTTGAAGCCTACAAGCAGTCCCTGAAAGCCGAAAATCGTCTCGTAGTTTTTTAGCGTAAATTCGCGAGGATATATCGTTAGACCGCCTCTGACTGTATCTACCGAATCATTAAATGATATCGCTAGAACATTAAGGAACGGATATAACGTTACGATAGCAACGATGATCATGAATATATAAATGAATGTGTCAAATATTTTGTCGCTTGTATTTCTTCTCATTGCTCCTTGCATGTTCAGCACCTCCTATATGATTGATTCTTTGGTGACTCGTTTGTATATTCCGTTCGCGATAAACACTAATAGGATGCTGACTACGGAATTAAAAATACCGATTGCCGTACCATACGAATACCGGCTCATTTGAATACCGTACTTAAGCGCATACAGATCGAGCACCTCTGAAAAATCAGATACAAGAGGATTGCCTAGCAAAAACTGTTTCTCGAAGCCAATGCTGACTAAATGACCGATCGATAAGATGAAAAGCACCATAAAGGTCGTCCGAATGCCCGGTAAGGTGATATGCCACATTTTGCGGAATCTGCCTGCCCCATCGACAGTTGACGCTTCATAAAGTTCAGGATCAATGCCCGCCATGGCTGCTAAGAAAATGATTGAATTCCAGCCCATTTCCTTCCATAAATCCGATAGCGTTACAATGCCCCAGAACCATTCTCCTTTTGCCATAAACTGAATCGGCGTATCAATGATATTAAGGAACATCAGTAATTGATTAATGGCACCGCCGTCTGTTGACAGCATCTTTGATACAAGTCCTGCAACAACGACCCAGGATACAAAGTGCGGCAAATATGAAATGGTTTGTACAGAGCGCTTAAAAAACTGTCCTCTTATTTCATTAAGCAATAGAGCAAAAATAACAGGAATCGTAAAACCGACGATTAGCCCCATCGTACTCATTGCCAGCGTGTTTCGCAAAACGATATAAAATCTTTCATCTTGGAACAGCTCTACGAAATTATCAAGACCTACCCATTTTTGATCCAATATCCCATTTTTCGGCTTGTAATTCTGAAATGCGGTCAACCAGCCCCATACCGGCACATAGCTGAAAATGAATATCCAGATCACAAACGGCAGCGACATCATGTACAAATAACGCTGTTGAAATGCTTTGAACCAAAATCGATTCTTTTTGTTTATCGCCCTTATTTGCTTAGGACTATCTGTTAGCGGTTTCATAGCTGCTCCTCCTACTGTTTTTGCTTCGTGCAAAAACGTCTTTGCAAGCTACCATATGTGGTAAGTAGCTACCCTCTCTTATCTGTACTTATCATAAACGATAGAACCCATCCTCTTGCACCCATAAAATTAGACCTAAAATCATATGAAAATACGTTGTTTCAAGCGCTTTCATAACCACAGGTTCTTAACGGATCATAAAAAAACATCCAGATCGCCAGCGCCTCTAGCAGCCCTGGGAAATAGATGTCTTCTAATACGAATTAATTGTATTATCAGCAGCTCCTTATTCCAAAGCCGCTCTACCAGAAATACTCTTAAAGGACGAGGGTGACACCCCTTTATACTTTTTAAATTTACTGTGGAAGTAATCAACGTTCGCATAGCCGACCCGTTCCGACACCTGATGAACCTTTAGTCCCTCCTGCAGCAGCTCGATGGCATGCTGAATTCGCACCTGGTCCAAATACGTATTGAAATGTTCACCCGTATGGTTTTTGAACATTTTGCCTAAATAACCGCTATTGTAATTAAAAAGATCCGCCAGCGTCTCCAGCTTAATATTTTCACTGTAATGCCGTTCAATAAATTCGGTCATTTGCTTCATTACAGACAAGCTGTCTGATTTTCCGACTTTCATCGCTAGATCCGATAGACGTATATGCAGTTGATTAATCATTTCCTCATAATGATGAGCAAGATATAATGCGGTAATCATCGACAGATCCTCATGCAGCGACAGCTGTGGGTTCGATAGGGTCGCTTTGTTCAGCACAATCGTAAGCAGCTGCGCCCAGCTAGATTTGACGAATGGTTCTGATGAATCATGAGCGCAGATTTGATCCGACGCCTCCTGCAGCGCTTTGTCCATCCCTTCCTTGCTCCCAATATCCAGCATATAAAAAAGCTTTTGTGCAAGACTTTCAATTGATAATTGACCGCCAGGCTCAGCTGCCATCCGCATTCCATCTTCTGATAAAGACGCCAGATGTATGAACTGTCCTTGCAGCATGAAGCGTTGTTTCAATAAGTCATGAATGGGCTCTGACCATTTTTGCAGCTCAGAGGGTTCGCGAACAGGCTCGCTGGCTGCGGCTGCGAATCTAACCTTCGTTCCGCAGCATTCCTCGATCCACAGCTTCATTTGCTCGCGCGAACCGTTTTGAAGCATATAATCCTTAAGCAAAATACCGATATAAGGCTCAGCAGAAAAGACCCAGCCGATTTGCTTCTGTTCAACAATGTCCGTCAGCTTCTTCTTAAGCGTTGCATTCAACGTAAGTGAATGCTCCCTGCTGTAAAGCTCAATCAACATCAGCTGATAATATTTCGCCGACTCTCCCAGTAATGCTTTCAGCTCTTGGCTGTTAGCCGCATTTGGATCAAGCTTCCCGCTTGAGAGCTGATATAGCATATCCTCACGCAGTAGAGATGCCGATTGCTCTGTATTTTGACGCTGCTCTGACTGACTTTGGAGCTGCACAGAAACACGTTCGACATAGCTCTCCAGCTCATCCTCATCGATCGGCTTTAATATATAGCCATCTACATTATGCGCAATCGCTTGCTTGGCGTAATTGAACTCGGCATATCCGCTCAAAATTAAGAAATGACAGCTGTTGTCCGTTTTCCTAATTTCCTCAATCGCTTGAAGCCCATCCATGCCCGGCATGCGGATATCGATCAGAATCAAATCAGGACTAAGCACAGCATGCTTCTCCACCGCCTCGCGGCCATTCGATGCTGTTCCGACGACGGCAAAGCCGTATTTGTTCCAATCAACTAACGTTTGCAATCCTTCTCTAATCATCGGTTCATCGTCTACAATTAGCACTTTATGCAAGCGAATGACCCCCTATTGGAATTTCAAAAGTTATTCGTGTACCTGATCCGAGCTCGCTCTTCAGCGTCAAGCCATAACCGTCCCCATAGATCATGACAAGCCGTTGGTGGACATTACGCAGTCCAATCCGGTATTCTTCCTCTTCTTCCATATCATGAAGCGATTCATTGATTTCATTGATTTTGTCATCGCTAATTCCTACACCATTATCGGAAACCTCAACGTGGAGTATGTGATCACTAACCTCTGTCTTTAACCATACGAAACCGCCCTCAGCAATATTTTCAAGACCATGCACAACAGCATTTTCAATGAGAGGCTGAATAATGAGCGGCGGTATTTCGATTTCCTGGCCGTTAGCATCGATATCTAGGCGAAACGTCAAACGATCGTTGCCGTATCTGAATTTTTGAATTTCCAAATAACAGCGCACCATTTCAAGTTCATCCTTTAATGCAATTTTGCGCGTGCCTATTTCTAAATTTCGACGAATCATTTTCCCAAGCATTCGAACGATTGAAGAAATTTCTGTCTCGCCCTTGATGTGAGCCTTCATTCGAATCGATTCAAGCGCATTAAACAAAAAATGCGGATTGATTTGGCTGGCCATCATTTTCAACTTAATTTCCTTCTGTCTAAGCTGCAGTTGGGCCTGCTGTTTGTGTGATTCCGCTACCTCATCCATTAAGCCGCGAATACTAACGACCATGTTGTTAAATTGTTTGGATAGGATGCCAATCTCGTCATTGCCAGTCACATGCGAAATCACGTTCAAATCTCCCATGGCCACTTTGTTCAAATCCTTGTTCAACACCAGCATCCGCTTAGATATAATTGCAGAGAAAATATAAATCATGATAAATGCTATAACTAAACTTAGCAAAATAATGCCTAGTCCAAGCAAGCTTATCCGATTAGCTCCACTAACGATGCTGTCAATGGTAAACACCGATACGATTTTGAGCTGATTAAAGCTTGATTCAGGCTGAAGATCCTCAATGACGATTTTGGATGGTTTCCCATCGTATTTAAACTCGTAGGTGCCTGCTGCTTTGTTCGTTAGTTTACTAGCAAAATCTAATTCGGAAATATTTTTGCCGACCCATTCAGGGTTTTTGGCTGCAACCATATATCCGCTGTCATCAATGATCATCGTATCGAACGGCTCTTGACTAATCATCGCATTAAGCTCATCTTGATTCACGCCTATGACTAATACGCCGCTTGTCCGATACGTAGGGAACGTAATCTTCCGAATAAGGCTCAAATAACGACGGTTATTTTTGGTTTCATCCGTAATATACTCCCAGTGGATGCCATCACGTTCCATTGCTGACTTGTACCAAGGCGTTTCCGCAATAGGGTCGGTAACCTTTAGAAACTCCCAATTGTCCAGTATCGTCATATTCGTCGTATAAAAGCGTATGTTGTAGATTTCACTGTATAATTGGATGTAATCTTTAAAATCACGGTAATCCCAAAATGCCTTTACGACATCAAACGTAGAGCTGTATTGCGTGTTGACGACGTTCGTTAGCCTATTGTCGACCAGCAGCTTATCCGAAATCTCAATTGGCATTCGTATAATGTCCAAGGTCTGCTTCTTAATTCGCTCTACGTTATTCGTAATTTGCTGGGTCGCTTGATCAAGCACATTTTGCCTAAAAGCGACGGTAAGAAAAATACCTACGATAAGCACAGGTACAAAAACAACGAGAATAAAAGAAATAATAAGTTTCTTTTTGATTCTAATATTGTTCATTCTTTGCCCCATTGTTCGAATGCTCTTCATCATTCTGACTGCTCCTCCTTAAAGCTTTGCGCAGTAAACTTAGATCGTTAGCATAGGTGAAGGAAAGCGTTTACTTTTTCGCGTAAAATTTTAAGGCATCTAAATTATAATGCGGGTATGCTCTCATGCATACATCACGAATTCAATATTTTATCATATCAAAATTAGACATCATGGAAGCGCTGCCTATACGATGCAAAAATCCCGCTCTGGTTAGAGCGGAATTCGGTACGACGAGTGTTCTTCAACGATATGCTCACCTTTGTTATACAGCCATTTGAAAACAAAGCGATCGCCTGAATAATTTGTTCTGCTGCGAATATCCGGAAGAATAACCGTTTCGAAATGATCGATGATCGTCTGCTGAAGTGAGGCGAGACGCTCCTCATTCGCATCTACCTGCTGCTCTGCTTCCTCTTCCGTTTGTGCTGTCTGCGAGTAGTAAACTAGTGCAGCTTCCCTATCGCTCATGGATTCAGGCAAAGGATGCCCCGATCCCCGAAATATTTCTTTCACCGTATTTATCCAATCGCTATACAAGTTGATTTCAATATCGTTCATCATTTGGACTAGCTCCTCTGTCGATGCTCATTGTTAATCTAAAGAATAAAGCCGCTTTACACAAAAAGCAACCATAGCCGCAAAAAACGGAGCTGCTCCAAGTGCTATATAGCACTTCAAGACAGCTCCGTATGAACATTCCTTATTATTGAAAGCGGAAGAAACTCAGCTTCACGCTTCCAGCCAAACCGATAACCAAATCGCCATCCAGCTTGTTGCTTGGCAGGTCAATACGAATGGTTTGCCACTCTTGCTCACCGCTTGCAGCAACGGAGCAAGATCCTCTAAATGCAGCAGCTTGGCTGACAATTTGAATCGAAACCTCTCCACCTTGATCGCCGCCGCTAACGCGAGCTTCGAATACACAAGCGCCGTTTGACCAATCAATGTCATTGAATTTGATCCAGCCATCAGCTTGAGATAAACGTACTGCCGTTCCGCCTTCCTTGCTCTCATCCAAATAAACATGGGCATAATCATCATAGTTCTCCGCGCGAGTTTGCAAGAACAACTGACGTGGTGGGATGGTCTCGCCTTCGATTGTTATTGTAGATGTAGCGAGTACATGTGCAGAGGAACCTCCTGCTGCAAACGTATAATCAGCTGATTCAAGGCAGAAACGATCACGCGTTACATCCCAAATGGCAAGCTCTTCTGCAGGGACAGTCATTTCGACTGCCTGCGTCTCTCCAGGCTGGAATGAAATCCGCGTGAAGCCAACCAGCTTCTTAAGCGGACGCTCAACCCTTGAACCTTTTACGCTAACATACAATTGGACGACCTCATCGGCTGCAATGTCGGATTCATTCGTTACATCTAGCCCCACCGTTATGCTGCCGTTGATGTTCGCAGCGTTATTCGTAATTTCAAGCGGGCCATATCGGAATGAACCGTAGCTAAGACCATAACCAAACGGGTATAACGGTTCACCGTCGAAATAAAGATACGTTCGTTTTCCTTTCAAAATATCATAATCCATCAGATCCGTTAACTGCTCTTCTGATTTGTACCAAGTCATATTCAGTCGTCCAGCCGGTGAGTAATCGCCGAATAGGACGTCAGCAATTGCATTGCCCAGCTCTTGTCCAGCGTGCGATAAATAAATAATCGCAGGAACTTGCTCGTTTACCTTGTTCAGAGCAAATGGGTAGCTTCCGATAACAACGACTACCGTGTTCGGATTTGCCGCGAATACTGCGCTAATTAATTCATTTTGTGAAGCGGCTAGGTCAAGGCTTGGACGATCGATTTCTTCTTTCCCGTTAATAAGCGGATTATTGCCAACGAAGACGATTGCTGTTTCCGCTGCTTTTGCTGCAGCTATCGCTTCTGCAATCCCATCCGTGATGACATCTTTAACGAACAGCTCGTTAGCTCCGATTTCCGATGCATCCGTTACTTGCAGCGAATCCGCGCCGCCATTTGGAGCGGTAACGAGCTTGCCGTTCCACGTTCGAATGGCAAGCTTCCCACTCGATTGCTCATCGAGCTTGAATACTTCCTTCACATACCAGCCAAAAGCTTCGCTTGCTGCTGCAGCAATATTCACATCATCCGCGCTAGTAAGCAGCTTGCCAGAGTTAATGCTCGCAAGCGTAAAGCTGCCCCAGCCCCAATCCGTCACCTCGAATGTATCGCCGTCCTCATCCCATTCGCTCGTTTGCATGCGGCTTTCATTGTCTGCGGAAGCTCGCAGCGCTTTACCATTCGCAGCTGATTTTAATATGACTCGATCATTGCCGCTGCTGTACGATACCTTTTTGCCGGAAAGCTTGCCCTTAATGCCTTCGAGCGGCGTCACTTTGTACGGCAAAGAACCAGAATACCAATCTCGGTATACAACGTCAGCAAGCGGTCCGATAACGGCTACACTGCTTAACTTTTCTTTATTCAAAGGCAAAGTTTTGTTCTCATTTTTGAGCAATACAATGGACTCCCGTGCGGCCTGCAGCGACAATTGTCCATGCTCTGGCGCACATAACTTCGATTCCGGCATATCCGCATAAGGGTTCAGATCAGCTGGATCAAATTCGCCCAGACGGAAACGAACACGAAACGTGTTGATGAGTGCTTTGTCCAGATCCTGCTCAGACAGCAGCCCTTCAGCCAAAGCTTCGCGAATGGCAGCACATGATTTTTCTTTATCATCCGTTATGCTGTCGATGCCTGCTTTAATGGAATGCGCAACTGCATCCTTGTAAGAATCATAATAGTTGTGATCGTTGACGATACCAAGCAAATCCCCTGCATCGCTAACGATAAAGCCGTTCATGCCCCACTCCTCTTTCACTACTTTGTTAACATCCTCATGCAAAATAGTAGGTGTGCCGTTGACTGAGTTGTATGAGGTCATCATCGAATGCGCACCGCCCTTGACGAAAGCCGGCTTAAACGCTGCTTGATAATATTCCTTCATGTTGCGCGGATCGATGCTCGCCGAGCAGCTGCCGCGATTGATTTCATTGTTATTGCCGATAAAATGCTTCAAGGTCGCTACTGCTTTGAAATACAGCGGGTGATCACCTTGAATGCCCTGTACGAGCGATGCTGTTAGTTCACCTGTCAGCTTAGGGTCTTCTCCATAAGCCTCTTCTGTCCGGCCCCAGCGCGGATCTCGCTCCATATCAACAGTCGGCGCCCACAGCGTTAAGCCGTTGATGGCTGGATTCCGCTGAAAATAAACGCGCGCCTCGTCTCCGATGGCAGAGCCTACTTCCTTCAGCAGCATGGGATTCCATGTGCAGCCCAGTCCGATCGGCTGTGGAAACGTTGTCGCTTCGCCAAGCCAAGCCATCCCATGTGCCGCTTCCGTCCCATGCTTATAAGGCTTGATGCCTAATCGCTCAATTTCAGGCTGGTATTGAACCATCGATTCAATTTTCTCATCCAGCGTAAACCGCGAAACGAGGTCGGTTACCCGTTCTTCAAGCGGAAGCTCTATATTCTCAAATGGAAAACGTGTGCTTGTCGTCATGATGATTAATCTCCTTCTATCGTTGATGATAAAATGTTATACCATTCGTTCTTGTTTGTTCGGAACGGCTTTGATGCGTCGATGTTTGTACCGTCAGATGCGACAACGCTAATTGCATTTTTAGCACGCAAGCTGCAGATCGATCCGTGTGTGGATAGAACGATGCCAGCCGTTAGCTTGCCATCTGTCCATTCCATATCGACAACAAATCCTCCGCGTGCCTTAAGACCTTTCACATAACCGCTTGGCCATACATCAGGGAGTGCCGGTAGAAGCTCGATATAGCCCAAATGACTTTGCAGCAGCAGTTCTGCTATACCCGCCGTACCGCCGAAGTTCCCATCGATTTGAAACGGTGGATGGTCATCGAACAGATTCGGATGCGTGGAGCGTGCAAGCAAAGTATGGATAAAGCGATAAGAAGACTTAGAATCCTTTAGCCGCGCAAATAAGTTAATCAGCCACGCACAACTCCAGCCTGTATGACCGCCCCCGTTGTTTATGCGGCTCTCGAGTGAACGACGTCCTGCTTCTACAAGCTCCGAAGTCATTTCTTCATTGATAGTCGTACCCGGATATAAGCCGTATAAATGGGATACATGACGATGCCCAGGCTCGTGCTCTTCGAAATCATCATGCCATTCCTGCAATTGCCCGGTAGGCGCAATTTGAAGTGGAGTAAGCTTGCTCCTCGCCGCTTCTACCTGCTGCTTGAAAGACGCATCTAGCCCAAGCAAGCTCGCAGCCGTTATGCAATGATCAAACAGCTCACCGATTAATGTAATATCCATGGCAGACGATTGCGCAACACTGCTTGCCTCGCCCTGAGCAGTCAAGAACTTATTCTCTGGCGAGGTAGATGGCGAAGTTACCAGCTGCCCTTCGTCGTTTTCCTGCAGAAAGTCCAAACAAAATAAAGCTGCGCCCTTCATAAGAGGATAAGCTTTGTCTCTCAAGAAGGTTTCACTCGGATGATATAAATAATGCTCCCACAAATGCTGTGTCAGCCAAACGCCGCCAAGCGGCCAGAATGCCCAGCTTGGATGACCGGCAGTTGGAGTCGACGTCCGCCACAAGTCTACATTATGATGAGCAACCCAGCCTCGACTGTTATAATGAATAGCTGACGTTCGTGCGCCAGATACGCTGAGATCCTCAATCATCCGAAACAAAGGCTCATGACATTCGCTTAAATTCCCCACTTCCGCTGGCCAATAATTCATTTGAGTATTAATATTCGTTGTATAGTCGCTATTCCAAGGTGGCTGAACGCGATCATTCCAAATCCCCTGCAAATTAGCCGGCTGCGTGCCTGGACGAGAGCTTGCCATAAGCAAATATCGACCATATTGGAAGTACAGCGCCTCCAGCGCTGGATCTTGTTTACCTTGCTTATAGTCTTCCAGCCGCTCATCTGTTGGCAAAAGAGCTTGAGCGTTCCTACCTAGATCAATTTGCACCCGTTGAAACAGGCTGCGGTGATCCTGTACATGCCGCTCGCGCAGCTGTTCATAGCTAAACGATTGTGTTTTTTCCAATATGCGATCGTTTTGCTCACTTAGTACAGCCGAACTCTTATCCGGCTGCACATCGAATTTCACAAAGCTTGTTGCTGCACTTAACAGAAATGTAGCTGAACGAGCGCCCTGAATGTTTATTTGTTTATTACTATTTATTGATATTTTGCCGCCGTCTATCTTGACCTGAAGTTTCCCCTGAAACGTAATCCCGCGATCTGCCTCATATTGCACAGCTAGCGGATGATCGCCAAAATAATTGTCCGCAACATGACTTGGACAACGACCGTGAAGTACAATAGCGTCGCTGTCAGCTGTCTCTATTACAAACTGAACAGAAGAAGTCATGGATGCCGTAAGCGCTAGCAATTCTTCCCCGTCTGATTCGTATCTTGCACATAATACTTGATCAACCGCGCTAACAAATATCTCTCGTGAATATACCGTTTCCCCTATTTGAAACCGAGCAGCGGCTATGCCTGCATCGATATCAAGCTCGCGGATGTAGCCTTTAACTTGCTCATGCCCAAGTTCATAATGCTGCTCTACAAACAAGTCGCCCATCGGTTGATAAGACTCCGTATTCGTTCCGAGCATTTTCGCCTCAATAAGCTGTTCCGCTTCTACGAATTTTTTATCTGCTATTAAATCCCGAGCTCGCTTGAGGTAGCGCAGCGCCTCGTAATTATTCGTATCGCGCGGAAAACCCGACCACAATGTATCTTCATTTAATTGAATGCGTTCTTGATTAACACCGCCAAAAACCATGCCGCCTATTCGTCCATTCCCAATGGGCAGCGCTTCTTCCCATCGTGAAGCCTCCTGCTTATACCAAAGGTTTAACGGATGTAGCTGCTCTGCCTCGTATCCCATGTTTTTGGTCTCCTATTATCGGTCTACTCATAGCGTCTCAAGCGTAAACGGCTAAAGCCGTCCTTTGAAAGCTTAGCTTTCGTTTCGCAGAGAAATATAAGCCCTTTATAAGCTAACAAGCTTATAAATTCTTATATTTTATAAAACCATTATTATTCATCATAACGGAATCCGCCTAGTGAACAGTACCCGGCATATTTCATGAAAAATCATGTCATAATTAGCGGTTTTTCGTTATAACCGCAAATAATAAAAAACGCTGCAAGCACGATGATGTGCTTGCAGCGATGAAATAAAGTGCATGAATATAAATGTAAGAATGTTCCTTATAGACCAGCTGCGCCAAACACTTTATCAAAACCTGCTTTGGAGCGCTGCGCCAGCTCTTCCGGCGATTGCGACTCCGCTTGTGATGATAAAATTTCTTGTGAAACGGCACCTTTGTAGCCAATTCGATCAAGCGCCTGCAGGAAGCCTACGAGATCAATAACACCTTCGCCCGGGTAAACACGGCCATTGTCGAGTGCTTCCTCAACCGGTACATTTGGTGCGTCGTTGATGTGCACATGTACGATTTGATCGGCACGAAGCGCTTCTATATCAGCAATAGTCAGGCTATTCGTGTACCAATGATAAGCATCGAACAACAATCCAACATTGCTCTCACCGATCGCGTCGATCCACTCCAGCGTTTCCTCTAGCGTCCAAATAAATGGATTTTCCCAACGCGTCCGCAAATGATGAGGACCAACAAATTCAAGGCCGAGGCGAATGCCGTAAGCGCCTAATATTTGTGCGCATGTACGCAATCTGCGTGTCGCAAGCGCCATGAAGCGAGCTGCTTTCAAATCCGTTGAAGGCAAGATATACGTACAGCAGCTCGTACAGCCTAGAGCCGCAGCCGCAGCTGCGGATGAAGCAAGCTTCTCCAATCCTTCAAGAAAAGCTTCTTCCGTCGTTCTCCATTCTACTGGAAGACCGATTGAACCTATGACTACGCCATTGCTTGCTAGAAGGTCGCGTGCTTGATCGACACCATAACGATTAATTAGCGACCTCGCATCCAAATCTACAGCTTGAAAACCATATGCGCCAGCTAGCTTAATAAGATGCTCATCACTTTCAATTCGGCCAAGCCCCGCTCCTGTTAAACCTCTCAACATACAAATTCCTCCTCTTTCTTCATTTATCGATTATTTATTTAGATTCCAATCCAGCTTCACTTCATTGCCTGTGCGTGATGATTCATAAATCGCATCGAGCACAAGATTGTTCGTAAAACCAGTTAATACAGAAGAAATCGGCTGTTTGCCTTCACGGATGCACGCAAGGAAGTGACGGCTTAGACGAGCGCGTTCTCCTTCATCATTGTCTGATTTGCGCAAAACGCTTTCAATCGGGCGATCAAATTTTTCAGTAAGCAGCTTGCCTTCAGCACCGCGATAGCTTGCGCCGCCTTCTGAACCCATCACATGAATAAACGGCGAATTGTCCGTATCCATATGAACAGCCCAACTGACTTCAAGCGAGAGCGTACTGCCGTCTTCCATTTTAATTAGCGCCGTAGCCAAGTCCTCAACATCATAAGTTCCGTCCCAATCAGGTGTACCCCATGTGCCAATCCCTTTACGGTTAGGGCCAAACTCTGCATAGGTTGAGCCGTATACGGAAACCGGCTTCGGGTTGCCCATCAAATATAGCGCAAGGTCAAGCATGTGAACGCCGATATCGATAAGCGGGCCGCCGCCTGATTGATCCATTTGCGTAAACCATGTGCCCCAGCCTGGAATGCCTTTACGACGAAACCAGCCTGTTTTGGCCGTATAAATTTTCCCAAGCTCACCGCGCTCGATTTGTTCTTTAATTTGCATTGCAACGGATTCCCAGCGCATTTGATGAGCTACCATTACAACGCGATCTGCTGCTTCGCTTGCTCTCAATATTTGACGAGCAGCATCGCTGTTAATGCCCATTGGCTTCTCAATTAATACATGTTTGCCAGCTTCAAGAGCTTGCACGGCAAGCGGAGCATGAAATTGGTTAGGCACACCGATGATGACAGCATCGATGTCAGCTCGCCGAATCAACTCTTCATTTGAAGCCACCACATGCTCAATACCATATTGCTTGGCTATTTTCTCAGCGCGCGTCAAATCCAAATCAGTAATAGCCGTAATGATACACTCTTCGCCAAGCTTAGAAAATTCTCCTGCATGGACGTTGCCGATATTTCCTGCACCAATAATACCTATTCTAATCTTATTTTCTGTAGTCAATGAAATTCCTCCTATGCGTTTGAGTGAATCCTTGCTCATCAATAAGTACTCGTTTTTGGCAACACTTGATCTCACTATTTATGTTAGAATAAACGGGATGAGAAATCGTGCTTGTTTTTCGATAAAAGTCTCAGTTTTTCGGAGGAATGCATTCATTCATGACCTACATACCTGATTATTTGAAAACGTATCCAAATATGAACACCTCTTCTCCCCTTCACATTAGTTTAAACCGTCTTTACCATGGCTTCAGGCCGCATCGTCATGATTTCTTAGAGTTCTCATATGTGATCGACGGAAGAGGCTCTGAATCTATCAACGATGCCAAGCATCAAATGCTGCCTGGCACATTTACGTTTGTGCTCCCCTATCAGGTGCATGAGCTTTTTACTGAGCCTGGCAGTACACTTGTTCTTTATAATTGTATGTTCAGCATGGATTTGCTGATGGAGCCTGGACAAGAGGAAGGTCTTATGGACCTCATCGATCAGAACGCGCTGCAGCCATTCGTTCAACTCAGCGGTGCTGATAATGAACGAATGAAGCATTTAATAGAAGATATGTTTCACGAGTATACGGGGCAGGAGCCTTGGCGCCGCACGATGCTGCAAGTGCGGCTAAAGGAAATATTGGCTTTCTTTGACCGTTACCGCCGAAATCTTGCGCCGTCTGCTCCGACTTCAAAGCTCGCATCAAAATCCAGCGCCTCGGTATGGCCGATCATTCATTATATTCATCAACATTATCAAGACGAGCTTTCGCTATCTGACCTTGCAAGCCGCTTCTCACTAAGCATTTCTCGAATTAGTGAAGTTATAAAACAAACGACCGGTCAAACCTTCGTTCACTTCCTGCATGATTTGCGCTTGCGGCATGCTTGCAGCCTGCTTGTCTCTACAGATATGAGCGTCGCTGAAATTGCGCTGGAGGTCGGATATGGCTCATACAAAACCTTTTCCCGTATTTTCCGTGAAACAAAGGGCGTCGTGCCGAAAGATTACCGTAAAATGAAGCTTAGTCAGCAGCAGCTTGGCAAGTAGCTGTCTCTTTTAAACAAACAAGGGCTGTCTGGAGTAGATCATTCTACTCATTAGACAGCCCTTGCTCTGTTATATGTTTAGTGAAAAATAGACAAAACGAGGAATAAGATAGCTAGCAATACATAAATGACAAGCGAAACGATCATTAAAGTCCGCTTACTCACAGCGTTACTCCCCTCCCAGCACCGATTAGGCTATACACCATCATTGTATGTGGGCGGGGAAACCGCGGAAATTGTCCTAATGAGAAAATCGTCTGCGCGGATTAATCGGTTGCTTTAGCTTTGCGATCCGATGGCAGCAAAATCGTGAGCATGCCGAGCAAAGGCAAATATGAAGTGCAGCGAATAACAAACTCAATACCCATTGAATCTGCCAAATTACCGAGAACCGCCGAACCAATACCCCCGAGACCAAACGCCATTCCGAAAAACACACCCGATACCAGGCCGACTCGTCCTGGCAGCAATTCGTTCGCATAAACCAAAATGACGGAAAACGCAGATGCCAATATTAAGCCGGCAAAAAAGATCAGAATAACGGAAAATGTTAAATTGGCATATGGAAGCAGCAGCGCAAATGGCGCAGTTCCTAAGATCGAGAACCAGATCAAGCTGCGACGACTAAACTTATCTGCCAGCACGCCGCCGAGCAGCAAACCGATTACATTCGCTGCGAGAAAGACGAACAATACAATTTGTGCATGACTGACTGAGAGGCCAAAATGCTCGATCGCATAAAAAGAGTAATAGCTGCTGATCGCAGAAATGTAGACGTTTTTGGAAAACACAAGAATCATTAAAATCGTTAATGCAAATATGACCTTGCCGGTGGACACATTCAGTTTAGAGACCGGCTTTGCCGCCTGCTTCGTGCTCTTATTCGGCACAAGCGCGAGCTGCTTGCCGTACCATTTGGCCACATTGAATTGAATGACAATCCCGATCATAACGACTAGAGCAAACCAAATAACTCCGCGCTGGCCTGTGTGCACGAACAGCACAGCTGTCATGATCGGTGCAAGCGATTGTCCAATATTTCCGCCAAATTGAAAGATGGACTGCCCTGTACCTTTTTTCACGCCAGCTGCCAAATAGGAGACGCGCGCAGAGGCTGGATGAAAGACGGCTGAGCCAATTCCAATGAACATAACGGCAGCCATGACCATCCAGAATTGCGAGGCATAAGAAAGAGCAGCAACGCCTCCCATCGTGAATAACATGCCAATAGGCAGCAGCATCGGCTTCGGATGCGAATCAGACAATATGCCGATAACAGGCTGAAGCAGTGCTGCTGTTAAATTAATCATCAAAGAGATCAATCCAATTTGGGCAAAGCTCAGTGAAAGTGAATCCTTCAAAATAGGAAATAATGCCGGTACGACCGATTGGATCGTGTCATTAATCAAATGCACGAAGCTAATGGCAAACAACAACGGGTATATCGTTTTTAAAGCGGACGGCGACGTTGCAATGGAAGCTTGAGTGCTAGACATACGGTTTTCTCCTAACTTCAAATAAAATGTAATATGTAATATATCGCATATTATATTTCCTCAAACAAATAAAAGCAATAAATTCCTTTTTTAAAATTTTTGACATTTGCTTCAATGAATGTACCTGCGATATATTATATATTGTTGAATCTGCTATCACATTTATAATGAAACAATAAAATAAAGGAGGGTCTCCGCTGCCTATCCCAACAGATTATTCAACACCCGTTAGACTATCCGCTAAGGAGCGTACCTTGAGCCAGCTGCAAAAATGGATTATCGATGGTACTCTTCAGCCCGGAGAGAAGCTCAATGACTCAGAGCTTGCCGAGGCACTTGGCGTAAGCCGCACCCCGATTAGGGAAGCCTTTCAATTGCTTGAGGTTCAAGGTCTCATCCAGATGTTTCCGGGCAAAGAAACACGAGTTACGACGCTTGCCAAGGAAGATATTCTAAAGCTCTATGCGCCGCTTACTGCCCTTCATACCTTAGCGGCTGAACTCGCCGCCGAGAATATTCAGCAAGAGCATATTGAGCAGCTGCGAGCCATTAATGCAAACTTCAGTGAAAAAGTGAGCAAAGAGCAGCTCTATGAAGCGATGGAATATGATGAGGAGTTCCATGAGACGATCCTGCATATTGCGAATAACCAGCATATTCTCTCCTTCTGCTCCTCCCTTCAACTACATATTAGAAGATACAAATACATCTTTTTCAAACGGCCGAATTGGGAAACCCATACAGCTGCGTCGGATCATGAGTCCATCATCCAAGCGCTTGAAGCACATGATGCTGAAGCTGCCTCCCGCTTGATGAAACTTAATTTAATTAGGCCTCTTGAGCATTTGGATAAAATCCTGTGAGCGAGTAGTATCGCGTTTCACCCTAACGAAAAAAGTGATTAAGCTGTCGTACAGGTCGCTTAATCACTTTTTTGTATGGCTAACTGGGTCACGGGCTCCTCTACGTCTGAATCCGTTTCCCCGTCTCGAACGATTCAATCGCTGCATGGGCTAACTGAAGCGCTCTGAAGCCCGACGCAGCGTGAATGGGAGGCGCTTCACCAGCACGGAATGCACCGAGCATATGATCAAAATGTTTGTCAAACGTAAGGTGGAATTCCCGCTCCAGATCATTGAAATAACCTGCCTGCCAAACTTCGGCTGTCTCGCTTCCCGATTCTTGGAACGTAAATCGTTTCACTGTATCTTCTATGGTCACTCTGCCTTTTAAGCCATTAAGCTCCATCGCATGGGTTTGAGTGTATGCATACGAGGAGTCATAAGAGCCGAGCAGCGTTCCTACTGCGCCGGAGCGGAATTGCAAAGCTAATGCCATCGTTGAGAAGCCGTTTCCGGTTTTATCCGTCATTTGTGCCATCATCGATTCAATGGGGCCGCATAAGTGCTCAAGCATATCAAATCCGTGACATTGGGTTTCTATTAGATTGCTATGCGGATGATCACTCGTACCTTCGCCGCCAAACCGCCATGAAGCGAATACAAGCTCTCCTAACCGTCCCGCATCTAATGCCTCCTTAGCCTTCTGAACAGCAGTCGCGTAGCGGTGATTAAAATTAATTGCAAAAAACAGCTCCCGCTTCGCCGCTTCCGCAAGTAACAGATCAGCTTCCTTAAGATCGAATACGAGCGGCTTTTCCACCAATAATGGAACACCTGCTTGAATAACCTGCAAGGTCGCTTCGAAATGCCCTTGATTCGGCAAGCATAAGCTAACGAAGTCCGGCCGTTCCGTCTCCAGCATCTCTGCTATATTCGTATAAGCATTTGTCCCAAACTCATCCGCTCTTGCCCTTGTTCTGTCAGCATCTCTTCCAACAACGGCGCAAAAATCAACATCTTTACGCGCATCGAAAATACGCGCATGGTGATAGCCCCACCCGCCAGCTCCGATTAACGCGACCTTTACTCGCTCCTCGCTGCTCATTGCTCAATGACCACCTTTCCCGTATCCCCTTGGAAAAACAACTCAAAGGCTTCTCGCATCGATTGTGGTCCAAAACGGTGCGTAATAATTTGACTTAAATAAGGCAGATGCTCACTCATCAAGCGATGATTATCCGCAAGCTCGCTAAACGGAAAATACTCGCTGCCAAGCACCGCTCTCTCGGTCGCAATCAAATCGGAGGAAACTTGCAAATTCAACTCTTGGCCATGACCAATGCATACAAGCACGCCGCGGTGATTAAGCGCTTGCAAAGCCGCCCCGCGAGCTATTGTTCTGCCGCTCGTATCAAACGCTGCATCAATTCTGTTTACGCCTGCAGCCGACAATCCCGCTTCAAGCGATGTTTCCGCCAAATTGATCGGAATAGCACCCATTCGTTCTGCCAGTTCTAACCGATAAGGTGTAAAATCCATAATAAATACGGGCAGCTCTTCGCCCAGCAGCAGCTTTGCCATCGCTAGCACCGCTAACCCGATCGGACCTGCACCAGCGATGACGATCGATTCAATATCGCCATGCACAAGCTGTGCTCTGCGAATAGCATGACCGCCTGTCCCCATAATATCAAGCAAAATCGTTGCTTCAGCCAACGGAATTGCAGCATCCACTGCAAAAAAAACATTTTCGTTCACGACCATGTAAGGCCCGTAACCACCATCATGAGAGAAACCATAATCTGCACGCTTACCTAAGCATTGGTTCGTATACCCTCGCTTGCAGCTGCGGCATTGTCCGCAAAAATCCATTAGAAATACAACGCCATGGGTACCCAAATCCGTGATTGTATCCGCGCCTGCTGCGACGACGATGCCTGCCGCCTCATGACCAGGCGTAGTTGCGGAGCCGTTGTAGAACTGTCCACGCTCCGAGCCGCATAAAGCGTTTGCTTTGACCTGCAGCAGCAGCTGGCCGGCTCCTGGAGTCGGCACCTGTTTCTCTATGTAGTCAATCTTCCCATCTCCCAAAAATCTCGGTATAGTCATCACGTCTGGAATCATTATGCTCATCTTAATATCCCTCCATTTTCATGTCATTATCCTCGGCTATTTCTATTGCATACCTCTATAATAAAGCTAATAATAAAGGGAATCATGTAAAAAACATCGAAATAACTTGTCAAAAACAATGATAATGAACGAATACATAAAATGATATGGAGGCGATTAGCCATGAGTTCGCAGCAGCATAGCTGGAATGAGCATCCCGTCCTGCCGTTTATTCGGCTTTGCTACCGTTTTAAAGAAACATCATTTTTTCAAGGTGAACGACGTCTGCTCGATTATTTGTTTTTATATATGGAAGAAGGCCGTTATTTGCTTACAGTCGAGGGGGTTGAATATGAGCTGCTCCCTGGTGATTTTGCACTTATTCAGCCTGGAATGCTATTTACAACTAAAGGATATGGGCGCTGCGTTGTACCGAACACCCATCTTGATTTTTTTTATAATCCGAATCGAGAGCTAAGTTTTGTAACGACTCCTGGCCAGACGAACTTGGAGCCCTATGCAGAGCTGAAGCAGCCGCAGTTAAACGACTTCCCAAACCTTCAGCTGCCCATCAAGCTGAAGCCGCGTCATCCGGAACCATTCAAAGAGCTGCTGAACCGGATGATTGAGCATTTTAATAACAACGATATTCAAAACGTCCTGCATGCCCAAAAGCTAGCGATGGAGCTGCTCCTTCTGTTGATCGGCGACTTTGAGACTACAGGCTCCTTGGCGTTTGAGGATCAGCAGTTCGTAACGAAGATGAAAGCTTTTATTTCCTTTCACCTATCCGGCACAATCTCTGTGGAAACGATGGCGAAGCATGCAGGATATTCCGAATCCCACTTCAACGTTATTTTCCATCACTATTTCGGAGCAACACCACATCAGTTTATTGTTAATTTGCGATTGGAGAAAGCAAGCGAGCTATTAGCCTCAACGGAGCTTAAGCTCGATTTAATTGCGGAGTATTGCGGCTTCGCGAACGCCTCTCATTTCTCGAAAGCATTCAAGAAATGTTATGGCCTATCACCAAGGCATTTCAGAAACGACCTTAAAAATAAAATAAAGGCAGTCTAAAACACCGTTTACGTGTCTAAGACTGCCTCTTCTCTATAATTTATACTTCCTTGCCTTCAGCCTGCTCATAATAACGCCCAATTTCGATAACTAAAGCGCCCATCCTCTCGAGTTCCGGGACAATGATTCTTTCCACGCCATACTCCTTCAAAGCTGCTGCCGTTACTTTACCAACTGCGGCAGCCACAATATGCTGACCAAAAATGTTCAACAAAAGTTCCTTGCGGCCCGATTCAATTGCATGCTTGAACAAATAGTGAACCTGTACCGCAGTGGTGAAGCAGACCGTATCCACCGTGCCTGCAGCAAGCTCGCTCAGCAGCATCTCTACTGTAGCAGCATCCGGTGGAACATGCTTATAGGGCAGTACCGATTCTACTTGCGAAGCGCCCTTATTTTCGAGAAAACGTACAAGCTTTGGCGCTGACTCTCCATGAAGCTGTATCCATACGATTTGCCCTTCAAAATCAAAGGCTGCCAGGTTTTCTATAAGTCCATCCATCGTACCATCATCCGTGCTAACAACTGCTTTAAGGCCTGTCCGCTTAAGGAATGCGGATGTTTTGTAGCCCCTTGTACCAATTTTCGCCTCAGCCAGCCTATCGAGCACTGCTTGTTTTAAGCCCAAACCATCCGCTGTGTTAATTAACTGTTCCGATCCCATTCCCGTGGTCAAAATAACCCAATCCGCGCCCTGCTTTGCGAAATTACGCAGCGGCTCTTCCAAAAGCTCTTCATCAAACATCGTTAATCCTTGAAGCGAACGAACGATTGGAATACCACCCTGCTTTTCTATCACCATGCCCATCTCATCCGTTTTCCGAGATCCAGCAATTACGATTCGTTTCCCTTGCAATGCGTTTATGCTCATCGTTATCACGCCACCGTACTTTCGGTAAATTTGCCTTAGCCGACGTCATTATACCAGAAGAAGCAATGATACGCACCCATTATGTTACAATCCTGGTTAAGCATTTTCCCATTTTTGTTTGAAGAATAGCTCGTAAACTTTGCAATAAACGATTTTCAAAATCATATAAACCGGAATAATGAGCAGAATGCCTAGAATCCCTGCTATATCTCCGCCAACAAGCACCAGGATGATCGTCGTCATTGGATGAATATCAAGCTGCTTGCCAAAAACGTATGGTGAAATCAGATTATCCTGTATTTGCTGCGCCACCGTAATTATGACAATAGACCAGATCGCGATGGACGGTGCTTCAATGAAGCCGATGATGACAATCGGTATGGAAGAAAGAAACGATCCGATAAATGGAATAAAGTTCAAAATGACCGCCACTACGGTCAGCAGCATTGCATAAGGCAAATCGATAATAAGAAAGCCGACATACATCAGTACGCCAAGCGCTACATTCACGATGACTCTGCCTACGATAAAGCTGCTGAGCATATGATCAATATCGTCCATGACCTCTTTGCCGTGAAGACGAAACCTTTTTGGGATAAAGCTGACGATTTGGTCTCCAAATTTACCGCCTTCCTTCAGCATATAGAACAGTAAAATTGGGAATGTAATAAGCACAATCGCAAAATTCGAGAAAAAAGAAAACAATCCCGATAAATATTCGGTAAGTACCGTGAACCCCTTATTTAAATACTCGGTCAGTTTTGATAACAAATTCGAATCCTGCGGCAAAAAAGCCGACAAAAAGCCATTATGCTCAAGCTCTGCAACCTGCTCGCTTAACGTGGTGAACAGAGTCGGTGCATTTTCGACCAAATTAATGAGCTGCGTTCGTAAGGAAGGCCATACCAAGATGCTAAAACCGACCATAATATTGGAAAAAACCAAATAAATGAGCAAAATCGCAATCGTCCGATTGACCTTATGACGCTCCATCACATTTACGAGCGGACGGAGCAAGTAATAGAAAAATCCTGCAAGCATTAACGGAACGATAATCATACTGAATAAGGAAAGCACGGGCTTAAAAATAAATGAAACACGCGACCCCAAGTAAATAATAATCAATACCAAAATAATCGTGAAGCACCATCTAAAGAATCGATTATGTCTGGCCATACTTACACCTTCTTCTCTTTTTAACTGCTCTTTTCATAAATAGGTTACATAACCTTTACCCTTTCTAGCATCAGTTGAATCGTTCGAAACAATGGTCTTTTCTTCCTGCCGCTAGCCACAACATCTACATTGCACTTTGTGCAACAGAATCCTTATTAGAAAGTGGCGCATATTGCTTGGTTGCAGTTCCTGCAGCAGAAATCACCATTTTCAACTAGTTAGTCATTCTTTAGCGCGTTTCTATTGCAATTCTGCAGTGCAGCCTCATTTTTCACGGGTCATGTCAGGTTTCTATTGTAGTTTCTGCAATGAGCCAGAGAGCTTAGTGTATGAGTTGAGGTTGTGTGGGATAGGTATTGAGAGTGATATGTGTTCGGGGTGATGGTGCGGCCTTGGATCTTTCACAAAATAAAAAAGCCGGGTCAACGGTAGTTATCCGTCAGCCCAGCTTTTCACTCCTTAATTCAAGACTGAAATTTCTTCAAAATAATGACCGCATTATGACCACCAAAGCCGAAGGAATTGGACATAGCTACATTAATTTCCGCTGCCCGCGCTTTGTTCGGCACATAATCGAGATCACAAATGGGGTCTGGTTCCTCTTGATTGATCGTTGGAGGTATAATCCCCTCCTGCATGCTCTTCACTAGAGCAATCGCCTCTACGCCGCCCGCTGCGCCAAGCATATGTCCCGTCATCGATTTGTTCGCCGTCACCGGAATTCGATACGCTTGCTCACCAAACAGCTTCTTGATGGCTGCCGTTTCTGATCGGTCTCCGATTTCCGTACTGGTGGCGTGTGCGCTGATTAGATCAATCTGATTAGGTTCCACACCAGCTTCCCGCAATGCATGTTTCATTGCCTGATAAGCACCGATACCCTCTGGGTGAGTGGCGACCATATGATATGCATCAGAGCTTGCGCCATAACCGATGACTTCCGCATGAATGCGAGCGCCTCTGCTCAAAGCATGTGTCAACGATTCGAGTATAAGAATGCCTGCGCCTTCAGCCATTACGAAACCGTCGCGCCCTGCATCAAATGGTCTACTTGCCGAAGCTGGCGCTTCGTTACGCGTGGATACCGAAGTCGCGTTGCCGAAGCTGGCAAGCGAAATATCCGTTACTGCCGCTTCCGTTCCTCCTGCAATAACAACATCTGCGCTGCCAGACCGAATGAGCCGCCAAGCTTCACCAATGGCCGTATTTCCGATGGAGCAGGCGGTTACCGGTGACATCGACGGTCCCTGCGTACCGAACCGAATGCTGATCATCGCCGCTGCCATATTGGCAATCATCATCGGAACAAGCGTTGGACTAACACGATCAGGACCACGCTTTTGCAGAACTTCGGCTTGATCAAGCAATGTTTGTATGCCGCCAATACCAGAGCCAACATAAACACCAACGCGCTCCCGATCCGTATCATCCACCCTGAGTGATGCATCCTCCAGCGCTTGTTCGGCAGCCGCTAGCGCAAACTGGCTAAATCGATCCATTCGACGGACTTCTTTTCTTCCAAATAAAGCTTCTCCGTCAAAATCCCTTACGATACCTGCAATTTTCGATTTATGTCTGCTTGTATCAAATGTATCAATGGTTGAAATACCAGATTGTCCGTGAACCAATCCATCCCAAAAACGTTCCACACTGTTCCCTAGCGGCGAGATGACACCCATCCCAGTAATAACGACACGTTCCATCTTAAATCCCCCTTCGTTTCATCCTTTATGGAAGTAGTTTGTCATAGTTTTTATCCTATTACAAGTTGTAGCTTATTATAGTATAATGAGTACTACTATAATGATGTTCGGAGATGGGAACCTTGATTAATCGAGAGACTAGACTACAGGCGCTATCATCCTTTCTAAAATCGAAGCGAGCCAAAATCATGCCAGAGGACGCTGGTTTCCCTGTCGGAACACGCCGAAGAACACCCGGTTTAAGACGTGAGGAGGTCGCTCAGCTTGCTGGCGTCAGTACTACCTGGTATACGTGGCTCGAGCAAGGCAGAGATATTCAAGTATCAGCCTCTGTTCTGGATTGTGTGGCAGCAGCTCTACAATTGAATGACGACGAACGGGAATATTTATATGCCCTCGCCCTTGGCTCTGGACAAGGTGCGCTGCCTATTAATGAGGAGCAGACAGAAATTACGCCCTCTTTAAGAAGAATCCTCAAGGAGCTCCGCTTCTGCCCGACGATTATATCGGATCGGCGCTGCCAAATCGTTGGTTGGAACGAAGCCGCCTCGCATGTGTTCATGGACTTTGACCAGATTCCAGCCGAACAGCGAAATATGATTGAGCTGTTGTTCACAAGGAAAGAGTTTCGCAGACTTGCGGGAAACTGGGAGCATTTTGTAGGTGGATTTCTTGCTATCTTTCGTGCCTATTACGGTCAATACGTACAGGATGAATGGTATGAGCGGTTTATTGAAGAGATGAAGGGGAGCCATCCGGAGTTTCAGTACCTTTGGGAGCAAAGCCAGGTCAGCTCTGCTCCAGATGTACTGCTCGAATTTCGACATGCACGAGTAGGAAAAATGTTGTTTCATCTGACCTCTTTTCAAGTAAAAGGAAATACCGATCTGAGATGCAGCGTCTATACGCCAGCCCCTGAAACGTCGACGGAAGCTAAGCTGCGTAGATTAATGGGCGGACAAGACTAGTGTTCACTTGAGAATGAAATCGTTCGATTGCAAATTTTGTTCACTAGCGTATGATCATGACTAATGATGAGCAATCCAATCTGACGAGCATGGGCAATTTCAAGCACCTTCTGCCAAATTTGCGCCTGTGTAATTGCATCAAGCATCGTTGTCATTTCATCTGCAATCAGAAATTTAGTGTCTGGTCCGAGAGCTCTCGCAATACAGCAGCGCTGGAGCTCCCCTCCTGACAGCTCATTCGGAAAACGTCGCAGCCACTGCGCTTTAATGCCAAGCGCCTCAAGCAGCGCAGCATCCGGAGACCAACCTTCTGTGATTGTTTTTTCCATCCGCCATCTTGGATTAACCGCACGCTCTGGATGCTGAAAAATCATTTGTACAGGATCAGAGCCTTGATTGTTCTTATTTCGGCCATCAACCAACACTTCACCTGTAATAGGTTTCATATAACCTGCCAATAACCTGCCTAATGACGTTTTCCCGCTTCCGCTTGGTCCAATTAGACCGACGACCTCTCCAGGCTGTATCGCAATGTTAAAATGGTTAAATAACCATAGCCCTCCTGCATAACGCCAGCCGAGATTCCTTCCTTCAAGTAGCATGGACACACCTCACCATTCCGCTCCTAATGTCGCGAGCCGCCGGCCTGCTGTCTTCACAAATGTCCGTTGCCATGCTGCAGCGTTCAGCAAAGAGACATCCCGATATGTCCGAGTTTCTTGCAGGCTGCGTTCCAGCTATCGGTACGAAACCATTTTGCGGCAGCGCACGCCACAAGGCGCGGCTGTAAGGATGCCTGAGCTGTTCACCATTTCCATGAAAATCACTGGCAGGAGCGACCTCAACTGCTGTCCCCGCATAAAATACGGCCACCTTATCCGCAATTCGAAGCGCTGCTTCAATGTCATGCGTGATAAACAACACGGCACAGCCTCCTTCGGCCAGCTGCTTGAAGTGTCCGAGTGCCTCCGCGACATCACCTGGATGCATACCTGGCGTAGGTTCGTCTGCGATAATCAGCCTAGTTCTTCCAATTGCAGCCGTCGAGACAAGCACCTTACGAGCCATGCCTCCGGAGAGCTGAAACGGAAAGAGCCTCTCCACATGCTCTCCAAGCTGAAACCGATCAAATAACCCTCTTCGCTCTTTAAGCTGCTCAGCTCCATCTGCGCGCGTGCGAAGCTGCTCGCCTACTCGCATTAACGGATCAAGAAAACTTACCGATTGTGGCACAAGAGCAATTTCCTTACCGCGGTAGCGCTTAAGCTTAGCTTCATTAAGCAGCTCTCCACCGTATGAGATGTTTCCCGACATCACAACATTTTTGGGCAAAATACCCATAATCGCGTGAGCAAGCAAACTTTTTCCCGATCCGCTTGCTCCAACAACGGCTACGATTTCACCTTCATTAATGGCAAAATCCAGCTCATCGATAATCGTGACCTTTTCCTGCAAACTGCCTTTCACATATTGCATAAAGGAAATGGATAGTTTATTCACCTCAAGCAGAGGCATATGGACCCCTCCCTCCGTATTTATCAATATCGTCTACGATAAACGTCATAGCTGAGCATTCCGTGGATCAACGAGCTGTCGCAAATGATTGCCAAGCTTATCAAATGCGCGAACGGTTAACAGCAAGCCGAGTCCCGGAAATACAGCCAGCCACCACATCCCCGTCGATAAATATCGCATGGATTCAGAAAGGATAATTCCGATAGCAGGCTGATGCGGTGACATGCCTAGACCCAAAAAGGTAATCGCCGCTTCATGCAGCACGGCATGAGGAAACAAAAGCAGAAAACCAACCAATAATTGCGGAAATAAATGAGGCGCTAAGTGCCGAGCAGCAACAGACAAGCGTGATCTTCCAAGCTTCCTCGCAACAAGCACATATTCCGCTGACATCAGCTGCATGGCCTCTGCCCGAATGACCCGAGCAAGGCTTGGCCAATGCGTTAGCATAATTCCGATGGCAACCCCTTTAAGGCCTCCCCCACAAACAAAAGCAATCAATATGAGTAATACGAGATGGGGGACGCTTAGAAAAACATCAATCAGCCATGAAATGATACGATCAGCTGTTTTCCCAAGCGTTGCCGCCATCAGTCCCATCATTGACGCAATGATTACGCTGCAGACCGATCCTAGCAGCCCCACTTGAATACTTAAAGCAAGTCCCTTCACGGTGCGGGAAAGCATATCTCTTCCAAGCCAATCCGTTCCAAATAAGTGAGCGAACGACGGAGGTAAATTCCGATTATCCAGCTGAACAGAAAGCCCCGAAGAATCAAGCAGCCAGCTGCCTATACCTATGCTTGTCAGCAGAATGGCTGCGCCCGTTGCGGATACAAGCGTTCGCCTCCGTTCATTTGGACGTTTCCTAGCTGTAGGTTTCTGAACAGACGTGAGCTGACTCATCCTCGCTCCTCCTTCCCGTACCTCAGCCTTGGATCAACCATACGGTAGAAATAATCGGCTAGAGCATTGCCTGTGAAAACAAAGATCGTGCTGCATAGTACAAGTCCCATTAGCAGCGGTACATCGCCACGAAGACCTGCTTCTACCGTCGCTTGTCCAAGTCCCGGATAAGAAAACACCTGCTCTGCAAGTACGGCTCCCCCGAACAATTCGCCAAATGAAGCAAACTGCAGCGTAATGGCGGGCAATGCAATGTTGCGAAGACCATGTCTAAGAAAAAGGCTCAGACCGTATTCTCCTCTTGCTCTTGCAAACAAATAATAATCGCTTTCCATGACATCAATCAGTTTCTGGCGTGTATGCAGCGCAATCGGTGCGATGCCCACGACACTTAGTGTAATACCAGGCAAAATCATATGACGCACATAATCAGCCACGGTTACGCTTCCTTCTAATACCCCAGCAGGGACACCGAGCCCCACTGGGAGCCAGCCGAGCCATACGGCAAAAATCATCATGAGCAGCAATCCGATCCAAAAGGCGGGTGTCGAAGCCAGCGTATAACAATAGCTTTTGATCAGTCGGTCGAGCCATGAATCCTTCTTCATTGCTGCGGCCACGCCAGCAATGAATCCAATGATGCCTGACAGCATCCACGCAAACGCCATAAGCAGCACCGAATGCAAGAATCGGTCGGCGATGACCTTCGTTACGGCCTCGCGGTAAATCATAGAGGTTCCCATATCGCCATGAAGCAGCGCAGATGCCCATTTCATAAAGCGTTCCGCAAATGGTCGGTCCAGCCCCCAATAAGCAGCTATCTGCTCCCGTTGCTCAGCCCCCACGCGCATGACATCTGCTCCAATATACGATTGCACGGGGTCAATTGGCGATAATGCAACAAGCGCAAAGGTAATGATACTGACCGAAGCGAGCAGCGCAATCAAACGAATGAACTTTTTTCCTACAAAAACGGCGACTCCCTGTATCATTCTAACAACCTCTCCTGAGCGCTACTCTTTCCAGCTCCAGCTCTCAATATTGTCCGTTACCGGCCATCCATGGCCATGCGGCTGTATACGCTGCTTCCCGATGTCGAGCCCATCCTTCACCAGAAACAGATGATCAATATTAACGAGCCACGCCCAAGGCGCATCACCTTTTACGCTAAGTCCCGTTTGACCGTCCCATTGCGCTTTTTTCCAATAGGTTAGCGCTTCCTCTTCCGTACGTGCATCTAATGCTTGTTCGAACAACTTGTCCACGGCCACGTTGCTGTAATAACCCGTGTTGTAATAGTCGACTCCACCAAATGTACTGCTATATATATTGTACATTTCGAGAGGATCGTGACTGCCCCATCCTAACAGCATCGCATTGGAATGCATCAGATTCTCAAGCTCGTCCCAGCTTTTGCCCTCGACCAAAATTTGAATGCCAGCTGCCTTCGCCATTTCCGCCGCAGCAAGTGCCAGCGATTGCCGTGTAACGTCTCCTGACGGATAAAGAAGCGTAAATTCCGCTTTCAATGTCCCTTTTTCGACGATACCATCACTATTGCTGTCCTCCCAACCGCCGACCGCTAATATTTTCGCAGCAGCTGCGGCATCATTATCCTTGATCTTGGTCTCTTCATTCCACCATGGAAGCCCATCATTCGCTGTGTAGGCTGGTGATCCGTGCCCGTCCAATATGCCATCGACTAACTTCTGACGATCGATTACCCTATTGACAGCAAGGCGTATGGCTTTATCCGCGGTTACATCATTGCCTATCGGATAGCCCTCTTCCGTTTTGCCGCCAGCCTTGACATATGGGAATGATATTCCGCGGTTATCTACCGTCTTCACCGCTTCAATCCGCATGCCAGCAACCTTTTGCTTACTAAAAGCTGACGGAATATAAGCAAGATCAACGCTGCCTGCCTTTGCCGCTGCGAATGCTCCATCCTCATTTAAAAATAAAAAAGTAAGCTTTTGAAAATAGGGCTTATCTCCATAATAGTTCGCATTCGCCTTTACGATTAACTGCTGTCCGCGATCCCATTGTACAAATGTAAACGGACCTGAACCGATTGGCTTTTCCGCATAAGTGCTTGTATAAGCATGCTTAGGTACAATGCCAGTCGTTATGAGATAATAAACAAAAGTCGATTGCGGTTTCTTCAAATGAAACACAACTTCGTTATTCCCTGCTTCTACGCTTGCCAAATTGGTCAGATCAATCGCTGCTCCATTGCTGGCAGCTGTGTCGAATGTAAACTTCACATCCTCAGACGTTAGCGGCTTTCCATCGGAGAATACAACATCCTCCCGAAGTTTGACCGTCCATGACTTGCCATCCTCGCTAACCTGGTATTCAGTCGCCAAATCTTTGACAATATTCAAATCATCGTCACGTTTCAGGAGCGTGCTCTGGAACAACGGAGAACCGTAGCGTCCCCAGCCCTTGGTCGGATCAAAGCCTGTATCCGGTTCAGATCCTATCGCGACGATTAGCTCATCTGATTTTGCAGCTTTGTCTGCCGGCTTCGCACCGCTGCACCCTGAGAAGATAAGCATGACAATGATTGCGTAAGTTATAGCTGAAAATATGGTTTTCAATCCAATCCCCCCTATAGCGTCACATTAAGTAACACGATTATGTGATATTGTAACACGACACTCTCATAGTTTCATCCTTTTTCTAAGATTTTACTCAGAATACACCGCAAAAAAGAGGACCTAACATCGACCTCGTCGATTTGTTAGAAATCCTCTTCATTGTGTGAACCTATTTGCAAATAAGAGTAGGATTGATTAGCATTTCAAGTATGCGTATGCTCTTTGGTAGAATCATGTTTATCCGCGTAAGTAACGGAAAGCTCGGCATAAATGACGCCCTTCTGCGTTTGAATCTGCTGATGCAGCGACCGCAGACGTGACAGCTGTCCTCTCACGACTATGACCTCTAGGCACTGATCATGATTTAAATGGACATGCATATTGGAAATAATATCGTGATGGAAACGATGCTGTACCTCCATCAGTACGACCGGCAGATCACTGACATGATGGTCATATACGAGGACTATCGTGCCTGCGACATGCTCTTGACCGTTCATTCGTGTTGGCTCTAACAACGCTCGCCTAGCCAAATCGCGAATGGCCTCCGATCGATTAGGATAGCCTAACTCGTCTGTATAACGATCAAACTGTTCAATCAACGGTGCCGGAAAAGACACGCCAAACCGAACCAGTTCTTCTTTCTCAGCCATTTAGTCACCCTGCCTGCATCAAATTCGTCATCTAGTTGGCATGTTTATTTGTAATAGGATAGTCAACGACGATTACGTTGTCAAGCAGTCCGTCCAGCATGCTTACAAAATGCTGATGTGCAGGATGCGGACCGTATGCAAGCAAGGACTGTTGATCCGTAAATGTAACACGCAGTCCCAGTGTGTAACCCTGAATATTATCCGTTTCAGTCGTTACATTACAGCCAGCAGTCAAGTCTATAATTCCTGGAACTTCGGTTTGCAATGAATATAAGGCGTTTAACAATTGTTGTTCTTTGCTGCTGGAAAGCTTTTCTTTAAACTTAAACGATACGAGATGTTCGTACATGCTCGATTAATCTCCTTTCTGTTGTAAAATATGACGTTCTCCTTATCATATCATGGACTTCTATTCTATTGTTATTACGAATGTAATCATAGCAATAGACTTACCTCGGCCATCGTTCATTAGCCTGGAGCATCGTAGGGAATGGAGCATGAGGCTCCATCTGATACCAATACGCCACGGACGAAATGTCGTCGGAGCGCTCGAACAGCTTGGTATGGTCATGTCCGATTTGCTGAATCGTTACACGCAGGTCGCTTTCAAAACGAATCGGATCGGGCAGATGCCAGCGGTACATGCCGTGCATCGGAACATTATGGCCATACCAAGGGTCAACTTCCGTCGTTTCCCTATAAAACTTATAACCCAAATACGGCGTGGAATACGATTCCGGTTCATTCGTCCTCGTATTACTGAAGCACCATGCGCCTCCCACATAATCTTCCGTACCTGTTCCACAAATGGTCGGCCAATCCTGATCGCCATCCATATAAAACTTAATTTCGCCTTCCCCCCACCAATTTCTCTCAAGTGCAGCCCATGCAAGGTATGTTCCAATATATTGTCCCGAGCCGCTGACATTGTCCAAAATGGTGTAGTCTTTGCCTATTTCAGTGACCTTTTCGCGGCGCCACTGCGCGTGGAAGTATGCAGCATTGTCCGGCAGCTCGTCAACGAGCGTATAATTAAACGTATAGAAAAAACCATCAATGTTAGTGGCATGCTGATTCACAATTGTAATTTTCGCCGATTGCCGAAACGGCATCGGAATATAACAGTTCATGCCGCCTGTCGGAACAACGGTGATCGGAAGCGAATTGACGTTGGTTCGCACACCGAAGCCATTGCAGAAAAAATCGCCGAGGGGAACGTCGACCGAAGGGGTCGTTTCATCGTCCCAGTACATGCGGAGAACAAGATCACGAAGAACGTATTGCGCCGCATGCCCTTTGCCTGTTTTGTCTGCGACGGTAATCCAGAAGTGCTGAATCACTCCGGTACCTTGAATATGAGCAAGCGTCACTTCTTCACCTTGATTTAGTGTAATGGCAGGCCTGCCTTTTCTTCCGACGCCCAAGTTGCTCGCTTCTTTGCCGCCTTGTCCCTTCTCACCATTCACATTTTCTGCTGAAATGGATCGGGTACGTGCTTTCGTGACGAGCGGAGCGGAGGATAAACCTAATCCAAGTCCATGTTGCTGCAGCATAGTCCATCACCTCATGTATCATATATTGTTTATTTACGAGCCTATTATATAATGATAGATATGATTATCCCTTACCTTTTATTGTTAAGTTGTTTATCATAAATTGCTGAGGTGAATGATATGCAGGTCAATAATCTGTCCCCGTATATTCGGGTGGCAATGGACAGTGTGCTGGAACCTTCGTGGAAAATGGATGAGCGGGTTATTTGGGATTATGAGTTGCTGTATATCATGGAAGGCCAGCTGCTCGTAACCGTAGAGGATGAAGTTTATTACGGGAAGGCTGGTGACTGCTTCTTCTTTAAGCCCGGGCAAAGACATGCTATTCAAATTATTGGTGGAGCGCGTGTCCGTCAGCCCCATGTTCATTTCGATCTGTATGTCCAGCCTGACAGTCACGAAGTCGGCGTTTCCTTTAAACCGCTCCATCAGATGAATGCGAAGGAAAAGGAATGGTTTCGGGAGAACGAGCTGTCCGCATCGCCATATTTCATGCCAACTCATTTTCGCCTTGGAGACCCTTATCCCTTGGAACAATCATTATTCGAGCTCATTCGCGAATTCGAAACGAAACCTCCCTTTTATGAGATTCGTATCAAAGGCTGTTTGCTTGCGATGATATCCCTCATGATGAGAGAGCAATACTGGGGGAGCAAAATGAAAAGCGATGGACAGCTGGAGCTTCTTTCGGAGATTCGGTCCTATATCGAACATAACGTGCATCGCTGCGTCAAGCTGGATGAGCTGTCTGAGCGATTCCATATTAGCAAATTTCACTTGATCCATTTGTTCAAAAACATGTTTCAGAAGACGCCTATTCAATATCATCAGCAGATCCGTATGGAAAAAGCTAAAATGATGATTCAGTTTACTTATTTGTCCATGCAGGATATCGCCGAGCAGCTCGGCTATTCAAACATTCATGCTTTCAGCCGCGCTTTCAAAACGAATGAAGGCTGCAGTCCTTCCAAGTACCGACAGGGAAATTAAAAAGAGGCTGTCCCAAAAGTAGATTTCTCTACCTATGGGACAGCCTCTCTTCTTCTTATATGATCTTTTTCATAAACTTAGCCTAAACACGATGAATGTTGAATTCAAAAGCCAAATCTTGATTTGCTGGAATGAGATACTCATCATGTACAGGAGCGCCCCAGCTGTCGTCACCGCCAACACCCATTTGCCTGCCAGCTACAGTGACTACCGTGTAATGAACGTTCGGCAGTTCATAATGATGATAGGCACTCTCTAGCTCAAATGCTGTATACGGCGAAATATTGCATTCTACAGGCTGCGTTGCAGGTGCTGTAATCCGAATGCCGTGACCATCATCATTCGTAATATTTACACGGCGAACGCCCGTGCGATTACCTGATTCTTGCGGCACAACATAACCTGATACATTGTCTGCGGCATCATTTCTGAACTCGCAAAGCTTAGCTCCAAATGCGCGGTCGATGTAGTTCTCTTCCGGACCCATTGCGTACCAGTCCAGGTGGCAATAGTCTGCTGGAACTTTGAATGAGAGTGCAAATATCGGCAGCTTCGGCAGCCCTTCTGCTCCGTTGTAGCGTGATTTGATGTTCATGCTGCCATCTGCGAGCACCGTGTAAGCAACCGTCACCAGCACTTCAGAACTAATGCTTAGCTTATACTGGAATGTGACTGTTGCACTCCCGGTCTGCTCAGTAAGTTCAACCTTGATGCATTTGCGTGTCAGGCTAGCTGCGAACCAAACACCGGAATCAAAACCAAGCGAGAATCCTTTATCATTATCCGTCGTCGCACGCCAGAATAATGGCGCCGGCGGGATAGCAATCATCTCTCTGCCTGCATAGTTCACTGAAGTGAGCGTGCCCGCCTGCTTCGAGAACATGATGCTGAAGTCGCGCCCATGAACGCCAATGTTAACATCACCTTCTACAACTCGCAGCGAACCTTGTGGCAATATCGTTTCCGTATTGTGTTCAAGTAAAAACACGTATTGTCCGAAGGAAATCTCATAACCTGCTTGTGCCCACAAGTGGTCCTCTTTTAACGTAAGAGAAGCATGCAGCACATATTCTCCCTGCTCCGTAATCTCTGGCAGGTCAAGCTTCACATAAGACTCGCTCTGCGCAGCTACATCAACCGAAGTTTTACTTCGGAATACTTCTTTCCCTTCAAAATGGAGGCAAATAACTAAATCATAAGCGTCCGTACCTTCGAATAAATTCTCATTTATGATCTTCACACCTTGGCGATCAGGAATAAGCTTAATGTTCTGATAAAGAAACTTAACTTCCTGCATCTTCGGCGATTCCTTGCGGTCAGCATAAACGATACCATTCGTACAGAAGTTGTAATCCGTCGCACGGTCGTCGAAGTCTCCCCCGAAAGCTAAAAACTCTTTGCCGTAACGATCCTTCTTCACAATAACTTGATCGATATAATCCCAGATGAAGCCGCCCTGATACATCGGATACTTTTGTTCCAGCTCCGTATATTTGTGCATGCCTCCTACCGAATTGCCCATTGCATGCATGTATTCGCAGCTAATATACGGCTTTTGCGGGTCGTCGTTCAAATATTCCTCAATATCAGCAGGTTTTGCGTACATCCGGCTCTCCATATCACTAGTATCGTTGTATTTGCGGTTATGGAATACGCCTTCGTAATGAACTAGCCGGCTAGGGTCCGTCTCGCGGAAGTAATTCGATACGTTCAGGAGCACCTCGCCTGCATATGCTTCATTGCCTACAGACCAAATCAGAATAGACGGATGGTTCTTATCGCGTTCAACCATGGAAATGGCACGATCCATTACGATAGGCTGCCATTCCGGTTTGTTTTCCGGGATGTTCCAAGACGGCTCAACCGCGCCCATTTTCTGCCACGATCCATGCGTCTCAAGATTCATCTCATCAATAACATATACACCGTAAATATCACATAGCTCATACCATAACGATTGATTCGGATAATGGGAAGTTCTAACTGCATTCAGATTGTTGCGCTTAAGCGTCGCAATATCCCACAGCATATCTTCCTTCGAAATCGCTCTTCCCTTGCGGCTATTGAATTCATGGCGGTTAACGCCCTTGAATACGATGCGCTTGCCGTTGAGATGCATGATTCTATCAATCATTTCAAATTTGCGGAAACCAACCTTCTGAGGAATCGCTTCGATTAAATTGCCTTCATGGTCATAAGCCGTTATATAAAGCATGTATAAATAAGGTTTCTCCGCACTCCAAGGGAACACTTTGCCAGCTTCTAGTGAAAGCGATATCGATTGACCCGCTACCGCTTCCGACGAAGCTGTCGCCACTGCCAAACCATCAGCATCCTTTAATTCAAGCATTAGTCTCGATGGCTGCTGACCCGTCAATTTCATATCCACTTTAAGACTGCCATTCGTATAGTCTTTATCTAGATCTGCATGTACAAATAGATCACGGATGTGAATGCTTGGAACGGTATACAAATAAACATCGCGGAAAATGCCGGAGAAACGCCAGAAATCTTGATCCTCCAGCCAGCTGCCCGTACTCCGTTGATATACTTCAACGGCTAGCTTGTTTTCTCCCTCTATCAAAAACGAAGATAGATCAAACTCCGCAGGCGTAAAGCTATCCTCGCTGTACCCTACAAATTTCCCATTCAACCACACATAAAATGCTGATTCCACACCTTGAAACGAAATGTAGACAGGCTTTTCCTGCATATTTGCCGGCAGCTTAAAAAATTTCACATAGCTGCCGACAGGGTTATGATCTTCCGGAATAGCTGGCGGACGAATGTCATGATGACCATCCCAAGGGTACATCGTATTCACATATTGCGGTTTTCCGTAACCCTGCAATTGGATATGCCCCGGCACATTGATATCTCTCCAGCTATCGCATTCATAATCCAGCTGGTGGAATCGCTCCGGGCGATCCTCTGGCTTCACTTCATAGTTGAATTTCCAGCTCTCGTTTAGATCATGGCGGAGCGCCATTTTGTCATCAGCTGCTGCTTCCCCTATCGATTCATAATAACGATGATCGGAATGTGCTGGCAGCCGGTTCACAGCAAATACGCTTAAATCGGTGAGCCATTTTATATTCGGCTTAATCTCATTCATTTGGTTTTCCCCTTAAATTGATTTAAAAGTCAGGTGAGCTGCACATATAACACGCAGCCCGCCTGACTCTGTTCATTCTTATTTCACTGAACCTGTCATCCCTGCAACAAAATGTTTCTGCATGAGGAAGAACACAAGCGCAGTCGGAATCGTCGATATAACGATCGCAGTCATAATAATTCCGTAATCCGGTGAATAGCTCGAACCTAAATTAGAAATGAGCATCGGAATTGTTTTCTTCTCTGGCGATTGCAGTACAATGAGCGGCCATAAGTAGTTGTTCCAGCTCGACATAAAGGTAATGATACCTGCCGCAGCATAGGTCGTTTTCATCGTAGGCATAAAAATACGGAAGAAAAGACTGATTTCGTTAAGACCATCAATTCGACCTGCTTCTAGCAGCTCCCGCGGAAACATCTTCGTGTTTTGACGGAAGAAGAAAATGAGAAATGCCGTTGTAAAGGTCGGAAGTACAACACCAGACAACGTGTCTATACCGAGAAATGGCACAGCTTGCGATATGCCTGCAAACATCTGATACAACGGCACCATAATCGCCGCGAAAGGAATCATCATAGAGAGCAGCAGGATGTTAAATACGACATCCTTTGCCTTGCTCTTATAAATCTCAAAGCCATAACCAGCTAAAGAGGCTATAACCATGGCCAAAATAGTTGTCGTAACTGATATTTTTGCCGAGTTCAACAATGCCGGAACAATATCTACCGTCTCAAATAATTGACTTAAATTTTCAATTAGCTGGCTGCCGGGAAGCAATCTTCCCTTCGTTACGTCAGCTGACTTATTCGTAGCGCTGATAATCATCCAAAGAAACGGAAAGATGGAAACGAACGCAGCGACACTTAGAAAAATATAAACAAAAACGCGTTTTAATTTATCCATTTTTATCACCTGCCGCTTTAAACTGTACGAATGCCAATATGATGATCATGATTACGATAGAATACGACACGGTCGCAGCATATCCGAAATCGGACGAATACTTGAATGACAAATTGTAAATATATTGCGAAATGGACATCGACGCGTTGCCCGGTCCACCCTTCGTAATATTGACGACTTCATCAAACAACTGCAAGGTTCCGATCGTAGAAGTGATGGATGTAAATAATATGATCGGTTTAAGCAATGGCACCGTAATGCCAAAAAACTGTCTCGTAGAGGAGGCGCCATCAATTTTTGCTGCCTCATAAATCGAGTGATCAATATTTTGAAGCGCGGACAAATAGAAAATCATATTATAGCCTGTCCAGCGCCATGTGATTGCAATGATAACAGTTATTTTCGCCCAAAATGGGTCAGTGATCCATTGAATCGGCGTCGATACCAAGTGGAGATTAGTGAGCATTTTATTGACCAAGCCGTCTGTAGCAAATAAGTATTTAAAAATAACGGAATAGGCAACGAGTGAGGTAACAGCCGGCAAAAATATTGCCGTACGGAAAAAGCCTTTAAATTTCAGCTTGCTGTCATTTAATAAAACGGAAATAAACATAGCCAGAACAATCATAATGGGTACTTGGATAATCAAATAAATAAATGTGTTCTTAACCGCAGTTAAAAACGTTTTATCGCTGAATAGACGAACGTAGTTATCGAACCCCGTAAATGATAGATTCATACCTTTACCGGATTTAAACGATAAAATGAGCGCTTGAATCATCGGATAGAAATAGAACGCCGCAATCATAATGACGGCAAGGATAACGAACATCCATCCAGTTAAGTTGGCTCTGTTGCGAATACTCACGCCAGGCCTCGCTGCTTTCACGTTAGCCTAACCCCTTTCTTTACGGCAATAAAACCTTTAGACTCCTCCAGCTCCTGCTGCCGGATACCGATTATGCGAATCAGGAGTAGGAGAAGCCCCAGGTTTTATTCACTTGCCGTATGGTCTGATTTATTTAACTTGCGTTTCTGCTTGTGCTTGAGCGTCGTTTAGTACTTTGTCGATGGCTTTGCCGCCTAAGAAATTTTGCATTTCTACAACGAGAATATCTTCAATCGCATACGTATGCATGCCATAGTTTACTTTCGGAATTTTCTCTGTCCATTTAGCGAAATCTTCAATGACCTTTTGTCCGCCGAAAAATTCATCCGCTTGTTTATACGCATCTCCAGCAGCTGCTGCTTTAAGCGTACCGATTGCGCCAATCTCTGTTACAAGCTTCTGATAAAGATCCACATCGGAACCAAAGGTTTGCTTTAAAAATTCTGCCGCTGCTTCTTTGCCGTCAACGTTCATGACATACCATGAGCTGCCTCCAAGGTTAGAAGCATTTACCGAGTTCGGGTTGTTCGTCAGTTTAGGGAAAGGTACAACCGCCCATTTGCCGGACTGAGAAGCTTCGGCCTTAACGGAAGCCGTAATCCAGTTGCCAGTAGGGATCGTTGCAACTTCACCGCTGTTGAATCCACCAACAAATTGGCTCCAGTCAGAAATAACCTTAACGATGTCAGCATCCATAATTTCTTTGTACGTTTCAAAAGCTTCTTTAAGTGCCTCGTTGCCCGCTAAATTAGGCGTAGTACCGTCTTCTTTCAAGTACCATGAGCCAGCAGATTGGATCATCATGCGGATGAGTCCAAGGTCATTTGGATCTTGTGTAAGAAGCGCTTTGCCTGTTTTGGTTTTCACTGCTTTACCGATTTCGATAAACTTCTTCCAGTCAATATCCTGAAGGTCAGCTAGTTTATAGCCTGCTTCTTCTAAGTAATCTTTTCTCACGTACAAGCCTGCTGCGCCCGTATCGAATGGTACGCCGTATTGCTTGCCTTCTAGGCTCGTTGGTCCGATTTTGTAGTCGGCAAAGTCGCCTGGTTTAATAAACTCTGTTAAATCAAAGAAAGCTTCCGGGTAAGCTTGCAAGAAGCTTTGTGCACGGTAATCTTCAATCAATACGATTGTCGGCAAGCTTTTTGTCGTACCGGCATTCAAGCCAGCATTCAATTTTTGAATAATATCAGCTTGTGCATTTTCAACGATATTAACTTTTAAAGTGGAATCTGGATTTTTTGCTTTGTAGGCTTCGCTTGCGCGTTCCATGGCACCGATATTAAAAGCTTTGTCCCACGCCCATACCGTAATTTCTTTCGTTCCTTCAGCAGTTGCACCGCCATTGTTAGGAACATTGTTTTCTTTACTAGAACATGCTGTCAGCAGCACGAAGCTGGCCAACATAATTGCAAGTAGTTTTTTCAATTCATTCAACCCCTTGAAATCTTATTTGAAAGCGTTTGCCGGCTAACGATTTTAATTATATCAACTCGATAAATGGACTCGTTAGCAATATATTTGTGTGCTTTTGTCATTCTATTGTTACCTTTCCAAACGTTAATATGTAATTATGACTTATTTTGTTTATTGGTATTTTTTTTAGGCGGATTTTAGCGGCAGCCTGATTTTTACCCGTGTCCCTTCACCGATATCACTTACAATTTCAACGCCGAATTCCTCTCCATAGAGCAATACGATGCGATCTTGCACATTACGTATGCCTATTCCAGAGAAAAAATGGCTGCCGTTGTTTGAGCTATTGTCATGATTTTCATGGTTATAATCCTTCATCCCGATCCCATTGTCTACGACCTCAATAACTAATGCGTTATCCTCGCGTGAGAATAGCACATAAATATGTCCATCGTTTCGTTCCTGAAAAGCGTGGAAGAAAGCATTTTCAATAAAAGGCTGGATGATAAGCTTAGGTAAGTGAAATCCATAACAGTCATTCGAAACAAAATAATTGACGACAATTTGCTCGCCATAGCGAACATGGTTAATAAATACGTAATGCTTCAAATTTACGAGCTCTTGAGCTACGCTAATCGTCTCGCTAATGTTGCTTACTGTATTTTGCAATAATGAAATAAGCGAATTGATCGTAGCTGCAGCTTTTTCTTTATTGCCCTGCTGCACTAATATTTTGACGGATGCGAGTGTGTTATAAAGAAAATGAGGATTAATTTGCATTTGTAGAGCCGAAAGCTCAGCATTGCGCTGGTCCTTCTGCGTTTGAATGAGCTGCTTTATATAATCATTCAGTTCATCCAACATATAGTTGTAAGCATTTCCGAGTTGTTTAATCTCATAGCTGCCCGTAACATTGATGTAGTTATCGAAATGATTGGCTGTAATACCCGACATTTGTCTAGCTAACCTAGTCAACGATTTGGTCAGTCGTCGTGAAATAAGAAACACGATAATAAGCGCAACGAATACAATGGCAACGCAAATAAGCGCGACCGTCTTGAAATCAACCATCTCGCTAAGCACCGCTTGCTTATCAATTAAATTAACAAGGTAAAAATCATAAACTGGGAGATACTCCGACAGCACCAAGGTGCTTTTTCCCATAACGCTTACATCTTTAAAATTCAATTTTTGCTCGTCAATTGCTTTAGCGTAACCGAGAAGATCATGCTCTTCTTTGCCTATAAGCTCGTGACGATTGCTCGATACGACCAAACCAGCTCGATCCAAAATGACAACATCGTTGCCAGTGCTCGTGAAGCTTGAATAAAACCGCTTAAATTCACTTTCCTTTATCGCAAAGTAAACAATGCCGTATTTTTTCGCACTCGTTTTTTCCATCAATGCCCTTGAAGCAACAATAATCGGATCTTCAGCTAACGAATCGGTCATGTTCTCATTATCCAATTGATAAATGAGCCGCTTAGGCTCGTCAAGCGTATTCTCTGTTATGCGGCTGTTTCTTAGTTTCTCTAAGGAATTCGGCCAATAATAGCTATCCGTCGAGTGACTTTTTCCATTAATGCCTGTGATGGTGATTGTGACCGGATATGCAGCGACATTGGACTGAATCCGCTTCATCTGCATACTAGCCTCATAATAGCTTCTTACGGAGGTTATTGCGTTTTTGTCCGGTTTTGTCAGAAAACCTTTTATCGCGCCATTTTGAAGCACATTATTGGACGCGGTTACGATGGAATAGTTGAAGGACTCGAAGTTCGATTTGATCTGGCTGATGATTTTGGAATTGGTGATGCTGAATGTATTCATGAACAGCTTCTCTGACATTTGTATCATGACAGTTGATGTAAGCAGCGATACCGCAATGATGCTAACGAGCGTGACCGTAAACATTTTGATAAACAGACCGTGATACTTAAATTTGTCCAAAAAAACTCTCATAACCTAATCCCTCTTCTTACCCATGTATTGTTTTCTATAATGACTCGGAGACAAGCCCGTTAACTTCTTAAATACTTTCGTAAAATAGCTGTGGTCTGAATAACCAACCATTCCGCTAATCTCAGAAATGGAAGCTGCATCCTGCTGTAATAGTTCAGCCGCTTTCTCCACTCTAATTTTATTCAAATATTCGCTAAAGCCTTCTTTATTATGCGCAGTGAAATAACTCGACAAATAAGATGGGTTAAAATGAAAATGTTTTGCTATTTCCGTTAGGCTGAGTGGCTCTGCGTAATTCTCACGAATAAATTGCAGCAGCTGGGTCATATTTGGATTGCTGCTAGCTGCTCCTCTCAACTGAATCACATCGTTTACTTCGCTAATAAACGTCTGTAAAAGCGCTGCTGCCTCCGAAACATGCGACGATTCCCCAATTGATTTGAAATAGGCATACTTTGTTTCATCGAGCTTTTTCATCCTTGGGTCCTGACGGCCTAATAAAATCGTAATATTAAAAATAACATTGCCTAAGAAGGACTTAAACTCAAATACATCGGTTTTATACTGGCTTGATCGACCATCCACATATTCAAGCAGCTCGCCAAATGCCTCATCGAACTGCCGTCTATTCAAGAGCTCAGTGAAATGATTCATGTTGAATATGTCAATCTCATCAGAGGTTTTTGGCAGCTCGCCGTGTATGATCAAACGATTGGAGAGGGGAAGAAAGTAGCGATATGAATTTAATTTGAGAAAACTGTCTTTGTAGTTCGTACTTAACTGTCTCAAATCTGAAAAAGATGCTCCAATCGTCCACCCTATTTCATTCATCCGCTCCTCGGACCAAGAAGCAAGCTCTCTTCCTACTCTTGTCAAAATATGCTGATCGCGTTGGTCCACGTTGATGAGCAGAGCTGCCATATTCGGTTCAGTCAGCAGTGGCAAATAGAGCGCCTCAGAAATCTCGGTATTGAGCACCGCTTTCATTTTGTCGAGCAGCTGCGAATCATCCTGCCTTTCCCTGTTCACGCTGTTCAGCGACTTCAAATCAGCACCAATTACTCGGAAGCTGTTATGAGGAAATGCTTCAGCAATGATGCTGTCATCAACATCGATTTCATAACCGGAAATAAGCTTCTCTACTATATGCTTAATAGACAGACTATCGTTATTTGATTCCATCAGTTTCAGAGAAGGAATTTTCTGCGCCGTTCGTTTCACCGTGTCTAATAGCTGCACAGCTTCAAGCTTAGGCTTTAAGATATAATCAACAACGCCACTTTGAAAGGTGGATCTCACATAATCAAACTCACCGTAACTGCTCAATATGATCACTTCAATTTCTGGATATCTCGCCTTTATTGCACGAGTTAGCTCTTCTCCGCCCATTACGGGCATTACGATATCGGTAATCACAATATGAGGCTCGACACGCTCGATCAGCTCCAACGCCTCTTTTCCGTTAGATGCCTCGCCTACAATTTGGAATCCCTCTTGTTCCCAATTCAACAGATGCTTAATTCCCTGCCTGACTAATAGTTCGTCATCTACAATAACAACACGACATGAAATTTCCATTCGTAAACCTCCGTCATCCCCATCAATTTTTTCTGTTAAATAGAGGTCAATCATTCATAATAGCTGCGAATCACAATGTCTTGGTCATAGTTCCCGAATCCTCTACCATATAAGGTTAGACCCCCACGGCCCTGTGACGTGTCATCCGCACTTATGCGGAACGTCCACTGTGAACGATTCCATGATACATCATCAATCGTAATATCTGAAATTTGTTGGCCATCGATAAAGGAGCCTTTTTTGTTTATTCGAAGCACCTTTAATAAGCCATACTGATTAACGTCAGAATGCCACCAATCAGGCGAATAACGGCCTCTCATACGACCAAAATCACCGGGACTTGTCCACATACCAAGCGATTGTTCATTCAATGCAAACTGTATATCAGATGGCCAATTTTCATTTACATAAGGTGCCTCAGAACCAATCTCAAATGATATTTCAATTTCCTGCACGGCTTGATCTTTAAATAAATAATTAGGAATTTTGTATTCTACAAAACCTCTGGTGAACCATAAGATCCCTGCTTGAACACGTTCTGGATCCATAAAATAAGTAGGCATGTCATAATGCCCAATCATCTTTTCAGTGGATGCAATTCCACATGTCGGAGAGGCTTCGATATTCGTATAATGCCCAACCGGCATGGACACTTCCTTATATTTTCTTGAAGTCTCTGCATATCTAGACAGTTTAACTTGGAGATACTCGGTGGACAAGGAGCAATATTTATAGGTTCCACCATTTATTCTACGCATTCTATAACTAACAAGGCCAGCATTTTGCAGCTTATTGACATGAGTGCTTACGATTGCACTGCTCAAATAAAGCTCTGCTGCAAGTTCTTTAATATGCATTTCTTTGACATTCAGCAAATCAATAATTTGCAAACGCACCTCGCTCGCCAGCGCTTCATATACGCGCAGCGACTGTGCATCGGTTGATAAATACATAAATAGCACCTGCTTTTACAATTAGTAATTTAGTTAATTCTACTCCAATTCTCCACCATCGTATTGAATGTATTTATTTATTATGATAAATATTATATACGATATCAACAATTATGAATTAGTTATTTTATTAATTCAACTAGGAGGAATTTATTCCATGTCTATGAAATCAACAATGCATATTGATAAAAACTTCACGCTCTCCGCAGTCGACCCACGGCTTTATGGATCTTTCATCGAGCATTTAGGGAGAGCCGTATATGGTGGAATTTACGAGCCCGGTCACCCAGCCGCCGATGAAAATGGTTTCCGGCGCGATGCGTTAGAGGCGATTCGCTCTTTGAATGTGCCGATCATTCGTTATCCTGGAGGAAATTTTGTATCCGGCTATAACTGGGAGGACGGCGTCGGACCTAAATCCGAGAGAAAACGTCTCCTTGATCTCGCATGGTGGACAACGGAAACGAATGAAGTAGGAACCAATGAGTTCGCAGAGTGGGCGAAGCTAGTCGGCTCAGAAGTTATGATGGCCGTCAATCTTGGAACTCGCGGCATTGATGCTGCTAGAAACCTTGTTGAATATTGTAACCATCCATCAGGGTCTTACTACAGTGATCTTCGTATCTCTCATGGATATAAAGAACCTCATAAATTTAAAACGTGGTGCTTGGGAAATGAAATGGACGGTCCTTGGCAAATCGGAGCAAAAACAGCTGTGGAATACGGTAGGCTTGCGAATGAAACGGCAAAGGTTATGCGATGGGTAGACCCATCCATCGAGCTTGTCGCATGCGGAAGCTCTTCGAGCGGCATGAGTACTTTCGCGGAGTGGGAAGCAACTGTACTTGACCTAACCTATGATCAAGTCGACTTCCTATCGCTTCATACGTATTACAACAATAACGAAAACGATTCCTCTAACTTTTTAGCTAAGTCGCTTGATATGGATCAGTTCATCTACAGTGTAACAGCCATTTGTGATTACATGAAGGCTAAGAAACGGAGCAAGAAGAAGCTGATGCTCTCGCTTGATGAGTGGAACGTATGGAATTCCATCGGCTCAAGCCGAGCAGAAGAGCTTTGGCAAGTTGCTCCGCCAGAATTCGAGGATGTCTATACACTGGAGGATGCACTTGCCGTAGGCTGCTTCCTTATTACTCTGCTCAAACATGCGGATCGTGTGAAAATGGCTTGTATCGCTCAATTAATTAATGTTATAGCGCCAATTATGACAGAAACCGGCGGGCCATTATGGCTGCAAACGACGTATTATCCTTATCTCCATGCATCGGTGTATGGAAGAGGAACGGTGCTGCATCCGATAATTACATCACCGAAATACGATTCCAAAGATTTCACTGACGTACCTTACTTAGAAGCTATCAGCGTTTTCAATGAGGAGCAAGGTGAAATCACCATTTTTGCCGTCAATCGTCATTTAACCGAAGGGCTTGAACTCGATGTGGATGTTCGCAGCTTCGGCAATGTAAGCATTATCGAGCATCTCGTATTGGAGCATGAGGATTTGAAAGCAAATAATACAAAATTGAACCCAAACAATGTCGTTCCTCATAATCGAGGTACTGCCAAAGCAGATAATGGGAACGTGAAGGCGATGCTTGGCAAAGCTTCATGGAACGTCATTAGACTCCAAACAACAAAAGGCTAGTTCTGCTCTTTCGCTAAGCCTAGACCGCAATAAAACCGCCAAAGCAAACGCTTCGGCGGTTTCTTGCTTGTTTCTATTGAATATGCAGCATTCGCATGCGCATAGCTCCTGCTGGCGTCTCAACGGATACAATATCGTCTCTGCGGCTCATCAACAGCTGCCTACCAACTGGTGAGAGGAACGAAATGCAATTCTGCTCGGGATCTGCATCATTCGGATAGACGATTTTAAACGTATCCGAGGTAGCATCCTCCAAATAAGAAATCGTAACCTCACAGCCTATAAATACGGTTGTCGGCAATCGCTCCTCCGATGATTTCAGCTCATTCTCAATAAACTGTACATATTCCGAAAGCAATTGATAGATTTGCTTGCGCTCTGCTCCTTGCTTAGGCACATGCGCGTCAAGAAATGCGTGTTTCTCTTCACCCAAAACTACGAGTTGAAGCCTCAGCTGATCTCTCAGTCTGTCTAAAGGTAAACTATGGTTCATAGTAGACTTCACCTCCTAAAGACATATTGCGCAGCGGCAATGTTTGGACGATGATTTGCATCATTTGCTGCTTCCTCCTTATAAAAATATAGGCCTCTAAGAGTAGAGGCCTTGCTCTCATATTATCAGACTTCAATAAGAAGTCCAATCTCTTGTTTCTATCGAATAATGCATTGCATTTGCCTAGAATGATTCTATCCTTACTTGTCATTAAAAAGCAAAGAGAGAGCCTTCTCATAGAGGCTCTCTCTTTGCTCATCTTTTATTCCAAGCGGAACGAATGATGGGGATTGTTCCTAAGGTTGCAAAGACTTAAGGTGTCGTGACTTCATCGGTGGTCTCAGGGGCATTATTAACGTCTTCCTCAATCACATTGCTATTGCTATTTCCGTTATTATTGACATCCTTATCATTATTGCAGGCAGAAGCGGTGAAGATAACAACGACGCTCATCATAGCCATCAAAATCAATTTGGCACTCTTTTTCATAGGTTTATTCATGTTAATTCTCCCCTCAACTTGGTTGTATATCATTTCTTAATTAATACTTACCCCCGCTGGGGAATTTTGAATCAACAAAAAAAGACCGGAATCGGTCTCTTTTCTTTGAAATCACCTATGAAAACGATATGAAGTCAATAATAAGATCCTTTACGCATCTCGGTAAAATGAAATAATCCAGTTCGATGATTCGATTCCCTTACCTTGTCGATAATCTCGCACAAGCTTATCATCGTATCCGTATCTTTTGTTGATGAGGCAATCTGATACAAAGTGTTAAAGCTTCCTAAAGCATTCTCTTTATTAACTGCCCCACTCTTTAAATTACTTAGCACTCTTTCACTCTCACAGTTAATAAACCATACAATCCGCTTTCTGAAATTCGAACTACTCATGAGCAACCCTCCGCTGTCAATAAAATGGTACCTGTTTAGTATAGCTTCATGAGTATTAAAACGTTGTCGAAGTAAGAAGTCGAAAAAAATATATTTCACAACAAAAAACCCGTTCCTTCGTGAGAAAAAGCAGGATTAATGTCATGCTACTATAAGCACATATTCGATCTAAATCACTACCAAGCGATTATATAAATTTATAGCTAACAAATGCCAACCGACGGCTATCTGGCGACCAAGAATTCACATTGATCGTACCTTGACCACCAAATAATTCGGCAAGTACTACATAAGGTCCGCCTTTGCTTGGCATTAGACGAATTTCAACATCTTTATTGGCAGGATGATCGTTTGGCTGGACATCACCCTTGCGGTAAGTAATATAAGCAACGGATTCCCCATTAGGAGACACATGTGGAAACCAATTATTGCTCTCATCAAATGTCATTTGAGTCTGCTCGCTTCCATCCACTTTCATCCGCCACACTTGCATCAATCCAGTTCTTGTCGAATTGAACCAAATATGCCGGCCATCTGGCGAGTATTCCGGACCGTCATCCAAACCAGGCGTGTCGGTTAACTGTGTTTCGATCCCGCCGCGAGCCGGAATGCTATAAATGTTGTACTCGCCGTTCCTCTCGGCGCAGTAAGCAAGCGTGCCGCCATCAGGCGACCAGCCGTGCAAATAGCTTGGTGCGAGCGGTGTAATGAGGACGGGCTGACCAGCAGATAACGAGAATACATAAATGCGTGACTTTCCATCCTCCTGCGTGTGATGGCTGACCGCTAATTGCGTATTGTCTGGAGACAGTACATGATCATTGTTGCAATGATTTGCGTACCCCGACTCGATCAACTTGCTTTCACCTGATGCTAGCTCAAATGTGTATAGCAGACCACCGCTGTTATAAATAAGCTGTTTGCCGTCTTTGGTCCAGTTTGGTGCCTCGATCAAATGATTAAATTCAGCCAACACTTTGCGTTCGCCAGTTATCACATCGACCGATTCAAGCATGCTGATTAAGGTGCGCTCTTCATTATTGCGGGATTCTTGTATAACAACCATTCGTATCTACCGCCTTTAATAAGTTCAATTTTAAAAAACTACCTTCATCTACATCATGGCAAGCCATATGTGAACACGCGTTTATTTACACTTAAAAATAAATCCTATTCGATAAAATAGGACTTATTGATCGCTTATCTTGATCATTATGAACAGGTATTAATAGGTACATCATACACATAACGTAAAAATGCTGTCAATCCTTTTTACGTTTATCGTTTTATTTCATACTGACATAACTATAATAAAAACACATGTGACAATGTAAAATACATACCTGTTCATGACAACCACTAAAATAACTTATATTGTTATTTTTTCTCCTGGTTTTAGCACTTTTCCATTAATCCCTCTGTCGTGAAGCTGCTGTACGAAACCTTCAGCCTCTTGTCGAATAACAGGGAAGGTATTGTAATGAACAGGCACAACCAGCTTGGCGTTATACCATACTGCCGCTTGCAAGGCATCCTCTGTGCCCATCGTATAATGGTCTCCTATCGGAATGAAGGCGATGTCAATCGGGTGACGGTCACCAATCATTTTCATATCGCTAAACAATGCTGTATCGCCAGCGTGAAGAACATTTAATCCTTCCATATTTACAATAAAACCGGCTGGCATGCCTCCGTACAAAATCGTTTTATCCTCTTCAACAACAATTCCTGAGGAATGGAACGCTTGCACCATTTTAGCCTTGGCAAATCCCAAATCCAACGTTCCGCCGATATTCATCCCGATCGTTTTTACACCCTTCCAAGACATATAAGCAGCAAGCTCTGGGTTAGCAACAACTGGAGCATCATTGTTTATCGCAATCAAATCAGCATCTAAAATGTGATCCATATGCGCATGGGTGAGAAGTACGGCATCCGTCTTTATCTCCTCCGCTTTCGTAACTGCAAGCACATTTCCTCTAAGAAAGGGATCAATAATAAGGGATTTATCTCCCGCGATCAATTGAATACAAGAGTGTCCATGATAAATAATATCCATAAAAACATCATCCTCCTTCATTATAGTCGAAACCTTCCACTGCCTGATTGCATGTCTAATTATACCGTTTTTCCTTAACGCGTGCGATCACTCGTGCAATGGATGAGTTCTCTTGAATATAGAGCGGCAGCGCATATGCGTCAGGGTATAGTGGGAGTAATAAAAGGAAGGCTAGAAGAATCTGGATAGGAGTGATTTGGAAAAAGTATTAATGGAGGTTGAAATTCAAGTTTGGTGTTTAAATCGATTCGGTTAGAACGTAGATTGTAGTGCGAAAGCTTTGGTATGGAGTGATTGCTTCATAACCATTTGTTTCAATTGCTTCTGTTGAAGCACCGTGGCCTTAGCAAAAAAGGCTTCATCACAAATTAATGCTGCAAGTGTCTCAGTGGCTGCCTTGGCAGCAAGAAACTCATCTTCAAGCAAATAATAAGCAACTTGATAGGCATATACTTCGTGCTGCCTCAGTATGGATGCTTTCCACTGCAGGACACCGTTTCTCATTGTTGTTTTATTCACCGCACCTATTCACCCTCCTGCAGTACCTTTATCGCCATGTTGGATAAATTAACTATACACAACACCTCTTCATCCACCTAGTACCATGTTTCTATAGTACTTGACAAACATAATAAATAAAAAAAGATGACTCCCTTCTTAAAGAGAATCATCCTCGTATAAATGTACACCTATTAAGCCAAAGGCACCCGCTTAGACAAACTCTCAAATTTAATTAAATACGGATTAATTTGTGTTTGAAGACCTTGCAAATACTTAAGTGTTGCTTTGTTCTGTTTCACCAAAGAAGGGTTTTCGTCAAATGTAACGGAATAATGTTTAATAACTTTTCCCTTCATGTATTGAATCGTATGGAATTTACCGTTTTTCCATGTTTCCTTCATTTTCACATTTGTGCCGAGCAATTGAAGATTCATCTTTGCATCTTTGTAATTAAAGCTGTATGCGGGATCATCTTTTACATGAAGTACGGAATAACCTGCTGTGAAACGATCGTTAGCAAACTGACCGAATTGAATCTTATGGGATTGCACAACCCCAAGCGAATTGGTAATCTTCGTGTTCAATGAACCATTGCCTGCCTTTTGGTCATTTTTCCAAGCCCCGTCGTATGTAATTTTTATGCCATCGCTTGAAGAACTCACAAATTTACCTAACCCGCTTCGTTTGCCGTCCACCCAATCTCCTGAATATGTTTTTGATTGGTACCAGCTCATCGTTCCTTTTCCATGCGGTTTACCGTTTTTCAATTGTCCGTAATAAACGACGTTTTTTGAAATTTCAAGAAACTCTTTTTTGGCTGCCGCTTCTACGGTGGTTCCTCCACTTGCTGCTGTAATAACGACGAATACCAAGACCAAACTCAACATAAGAAAAGACAACTTTTTCATTGATCATCACTACCCCATTCTTTGTATGTTTAAATTCATTCTATTAGGCTAATAAACACCATATGCGAATTTGAAACATTTTCCATATTTGAGGACTGCTGTGAGGATCTTTTAGCCACGTTTATTCATCCCTATTCTTATCTTCAGCAACAATCGCATATAGTGCATGATCTTCCCATTTTCCATTAATGTTCAAATATTTTATGGCAAGCCCTTCGTATCGAAAACCTGCTTTTGCAAGAACTCGAATCGATGGCAAATTTCTTGGCATGACTCCCGCTTGAATTCGGTGAAGGCCGAGTTGTGTAAAAGCATAATTGACGCACAATGAAACCGCTTCTGTTGCGTACCCTTTGCCATTATGCTCTTGATCAAGGAAGTAACCAAGATACGTATTTTGAAACGGACCTCGAGCGATGCCCGATAATTCTATTCTGCCAATAAGCTTATTCGTCTCGTTAAGAAACACGCCAAACACAAAACCTTGATCATTTGCCGCAGCTTGTAAGCTTGATTCAATCATTCTTTTCTGTTCATCGATTGTAAAATAATGCTCTGACCGAATAGGCTCAAACGGCTGGAAAAAATGAAAATTCCGTAGTCTAATTGCAAGCAGCTCTTCTGCATCCTTTATTTCTATGGGAGACAGAAATATCTTTTCACCTTTCACTAACCATCACTCCTAAGCTTTTTCATAACGAAACAGCAAATATTTGCTTCATTTAAAACTAATTATACTCATCTTTTTTGGTATTTTAATTTTTCTGAAAAATCTGTTTTTAAACTTGCATACATTTACAATTTACAAACCATAATAACCTTACATCCCATGAAGGAGTGATAAAACATGAGCAGAAGAAACTCGAATACTTTAGTCGTACCGCAAGCAAAAGCAGCAATTGCACAATTGAAAACAGAAGCAGCACAACAATTAGGTGTATCGTTCTCACAAGATGGATACAACGGTAACCTATCGACTCGTGATGCAGGTTCTATCGGTGGATATATTACGAAAAAGCTCGTTCAAATTGCTGAACAACAATTAGGTCAACGCAACTTCTAAACAACAGCCAAAAGGCCCTCCGTTTTCTGGGAGGGCCTTAAATACAGGTAAAGAACGACTACGCGTCACCTAACCTGCTTCTTCCGAACAGGATACAGCATTGTGAAATTGAAGGTCTCGATTTCTGCATAAGGGATCGTCAAGGCGTTATGTGGTTCTAGCGGAACCGTCTCCATACCGAGCACACCATCCTGCTTATCAAGCTCGTAGTCTGGTGTCTGCTCCAGCCATGAGAACATCGCTTCATATACTCTCCACATGCTCGCCTCGTTCCCATAAACGCGGGCACTCGCGCTCAACCCGCCACTTACCTCCAACATCTCAACGCCTTCCGGTACTATGCCGAACTCTTGAACCTCTAGACCGACCCAAAGCGTATCAACTTCCTGGTCCCATTGCTGCTGTGGTATGAAGACAAACGCCGAAGGTTCTGCAGTCAACCGCACATCATCAAGCGGAACATGCTCCATTAACTTGCTCCATGCCACTCGCGTACCGCTCTTGTCAGGCGTCATCCCTGTCCGTACTGCGAGCGCCTTGAATGGCGCTACTTCTACCAGCTCTATCACGATCTCCTCTTGCAGACTAACCTCTCCCTTCATCCTCTTTAACTTTTACAACGCTCACATACCATTCATTCGGTATATCCAATTATTTCAATTCAGTTTCTTTCGCGCGGATTGGGAAATACAGATCAATCTCTGAATTCGAATCATCCGGCTGTGTGTATCGCTGGTCATAAAATTCGAATTCATATTTTCCTGTTCCAATTCCTCCGTCGTATTCGTAAGGGCTGTTCGGAAGTAAGTGTCCCCAGAAATGGCCAAATCCATCGCTGATTCCGTCAAGCGGACCACGAAGAGTTAACACGATATAGCGCGCAGCCGGCACTTCGATAAGGATCATTCCTTCTGGAATGTCGCCGACTTCATTAATTTGGACAGCGGCTGTATAGTCGAACGGAGCACCTGGCGGATTTGATGGGTTTTGCAGCATCAGTCCGAAGCTGCGCCAGCCGAGTTGACCTGAAACTTCAGGAATCCGCTTGCCGAATCGGCCCCACAACTTGGCAATCGTATTCTCCGATGCTGGCAAAGACGAATCAAATTGGATCGTTTCGGTAATGCCTACGACGGTAAAAGCAGGTTTCTCGACGATTTTCGTTTCAATTATCATAATGGTTCAGTCTCCTCTTTTAAAAATTTTTGCTTATAAATAAACAAAAAACGAGTGTTGAGAGTTATGCCTAATGCGAATAGTTTCGCTGTCTCTACTACACTCGTTGTCGGTTCTATCCTTAATCTTCCAAAGCCTAATGTGAATCTATCTAGATTTTTACATAAAAGCACGCCGAATTGCAACAATGACTTCAAAAATGATCATCATAGTGATTATGTGTGCTGCTTGAATGAAAATAGGGAACAAAAAGAAACAGTTCAATTATAACCATTTTTTACCTATCCAAACCACCCGAAAAGGAATTAAAATACAGTTATTGAAACATTGGGGGGCGATAAAGTGAGTAAGCCAAGCCTGTACCACACATCGAAGTTGAAGAGCAGTTTAACAAGAATTTAAGCTGAAAGGAGGAGTAACCGATGGCAAAATCAAAAAGAGGACGTACCTTATGGAAGCTTCCTTCACGCGGCAGGGGCACCTGCCCTACTTGCAGCCGTACTAGAATCAAATTGCTATATCCGAGAGCGACAAAGAGCGGATCTTCGATCACCGTATGCAAACGGTGCTTAAATGCTGAGCAATCACGAGTGGATGCTGTTATTGGATAAAGCAGCAGCATGAGTTGGTACAGCTCCGACATAGGTAAGGCCTCTGATTGTTGTAGAGGCCTTGCCTATTATTTTTCTCCATTCATAGCTTTATGGCAATTTAGCAGCCTTCGCCATATCTTTACTTTCTAATATGGAAGTTTCATACCCATCGTTAACGATGTGAATCATCGCTTTGCCCAGTTCTCTTAACGTAATGACATGCTTCGGAAAAATGGGCCGCAAAACAGGGTACAACCAGGTTAATACCGCATAAAATCGATGGACGTTTTTTAATCCCTTTGTCGGATGTATGTAACCTGGTCTAAACATATAAGCTCCTTTGAATGGCAGCTGCAGCAGATGGTTCTCCGTCTTTCCTTTCACTCGTGCCCACATGCTTTTACCTTGTTCAGTGTTGTCCGTTCCACCTGCAGTGACGTAACAAAAAACCATCTCCGGGTTTAATCCTGAAAGCAGATTGGCTATATATAAGGTTAAATCATAGGTAATCCTGCTGTATTTAGCTTCACTCATGCCTACCGACGATACCCCTAAACAAAAGAAACAGGCATTGTAGTCGCTTAACTGTGATTCAATACTCGATAAATCAAAGAGGTTCGGCTGTACAATTTCCGTTAGCTTCGGATGAGTTACGCCGCAAGGCTTACGATTAATGACTAATACCCGTTCTACATCGGAGTGATTAAGACTTTCATGCAAAACACCTTCTCCAACCATTCCCGTAGCACCAGTAATAATGGCTCTAATCTTCTTTCTTGATAATTGATTGTTAGTAGGCATGGTCATCTCATATCCCCCTCATTCATCAAAACGATAAGTTAACTTAAAGTTTCTTTTCTTTTAACCCGATCTAATGGTATCCGTATAAAATGTGGCATATAACAGTCAGCGGCTTCTTTACCTATCGGATGTCCACTTTCGCAAAATATATTAAAGACGGATGAATCGGAGCCGCAACAGCCGCCTGCTGGCTCTTTCCTCGTATTGAAATATAAACCCTCAATTGGAATGATGACTTCATCCTCTTGAATTTCATTTACTCCGCTCCAAGGAAGCAAATCAGCTCTTATCACCTCATGACCATATACATACGTTGTTGAGCTTGGGAGGAAGCTTTCCATTACTTTAGATGTAATCCCACATAAGTTACCCAAATGACTCAATATGCTTGTCACTAATGCACCACATTCTTTACATATAAATGAAGACCGATGCATATCTACGGTTCTCCAAGATTGATCAAACCTAACAGCGCTCTCATCATAAATCTTCATAAATTCATCGATTATTTCATCAGCAAACACTTTCACTTCTTTAAAATAAGGGATTAAGCCTCTTTCCTCAAAATAAGCAACTCCCCTCCGCTTTAGTATAGGTTTAATATGAATCGTCTGATCATCTAAAATAAGAAACACATTTTCAACTCGATTGGCTTCAATCCATTGATTGATATAATTTAACTCATCCATCATTGGACCCTCAAGCGTTTTCATGAACACATTTAATTCAACTTCATTTTGTTTATACGCGCATGTTCTTGCTAGCTGGATACTGCTCCACATCACTTCCATCATGGCACAAAACTCACTAATAAATATATGTAGATTATCTTTATTTAAACGATCCAACGCATCTAGTGCTCGATCATAATGATATTGGAAACATTTTAATTTAAATTGTAATGCTTCAACGTAATTTTTCATCAGCTTCCCCTCCACTTTATTGCCTGTTCAGCATATTGTTCGTATGGTATAAGAATCATTCTCCTTAACGTTCGTTTTTGTATATCCTTATTCATGTAGTAAAGGCTGCCGTCTAGGTAAAGCCGGCAGCCTTTATTCATGAAATTTGTTTTTCGTTATTTGTGATCTGATTACGTAAAACTATACTTCGCAAGTATTTCCCCCCATGGAGCTAGCCCTGCTTCTCTAAAACCTGATTTTGTATAAAGCTTCCTCGCTTGTTCATTATCTGGCTTATACCCAAGCACGATAACATCAGTCCGATCACTGGTTCTTCTTATTTCATCAATAACGAGTAACATAGCCTTATAAGCATGGCCATGTCCTTGAAATTTGCCATCAATCATAAAGCGGTAAATCCAGTAGTTTCCGTCATCAGGGTCTAGCCCAAACATCGTAAAACCAATCATATCATCATCTTTGTAAATAGCCTTTGTTACAAATCCTTCTAAAAACTGCACTTCTGCGATTGAATAAATGTTAGGTGCAATATATTTTTCTTGCTCTGGTTTCGGTTTAAGCTGAGCACATTCTTCCCAATTACTAAGGTCTAATGCTTGTAGTGTAATCATTTCTGGATTCCTCCTAGTATTTCAGGAAAAACCATGTATTGGATTTTCCTAAGTGATCTCCCTCTCGGACAAAACAATGATTTGAAATAGGACACTTTTCATACCACATCACTCCTTCATTTGGATTTCATGAATATACAATATTCATCATAAACTACTCATTTGCAGCTTGCATAATAAAGAACACCTATAACTGAAGTTTACTGTTCATTACCTTTTTGTGAATCTAAATTATGGCTGCACTTTTGCAAAATCTCTCTAATAAAGGAGTTAATATTCACTTTTCAATTTAGCGAAAATAGCAAGGTCAATATATCTCCCTTTTTCAAACTCATGTTGCCTTAATACACCTTCTTTGTGAAAGCCAAGCTTATTCATTAATTGGACGGACGCTTCATTCTCCGGCTCCACTTTCGCTTCGATTTTATTTACCTTCATAGTCAAAAATCCAAAATGCATGATACACTTCACTACTTCTGTCATAATACCCTTTCCCCAATAGCGCGGGGTTAAGTCATAACCAATCTCTACACGATTATGTATCTTTTCATAGTTCAAAAACCCGCATGTTCCAATCACTTTTTTGGACTCGTTATGTTCAATCATCCATCTTAATCCGGATTGTGCCTTAAAAATCTCATGATACCAATCCATCTCATTTATCGCTTCCTCTGCTGTAATAAATGGTGTGAATGGCATATATTTAACAACTGCCTCGTTTGAATATAGTTCAAAAATATCATCACGATCTTTATCTTCTACTTTCCGTAGTGTGACACGTTCCGTTCTCAAAATCGGAAACCCATTAAATGCAAAACCTGAATTCATATAAATCCCCTTCCTATAACCCCTATCCTCGAGGGGATCAGTGCATCGTTGGAGAACTAAGGATGTTGAACAACCACCAACATAAAAGAAGGGGAATACAACAAGCAATAAGTAATGCGATCACGATAACCTTGCTCATTAATGGTTTCCTCATCTATACCCTCCGTATGTTAATAATACGAACAAAATATTGACGGATGATTAGGAACCTTTGTTGCGTTAAAATGCTCAAATCAAATAGCACATTTTAGGAATGATATAAAAAACGGCTGCCTCAGCACCCGTTTCCCGTTATCGTATCCTATTAACAAACCATTACTCTTTTATAGTATTTTCCTTGTACCATGGATTTAAATGAACCAGAACCTCTTCAACAATTGGGTTTCGCGCTTGGATAACCCGTTTTATTTCCCTGCTAATGTCATGACCCTCTTGTACGCTTAATTCAGCCGGGATCCCTACCCTTACATCCACAATGATGTAATGACCGTGCTCTCTACCCCGGATTCTATCAATTCTCTTCACTTCAGGTATGGACTGAACTAGCTCGGAAATTTGCTCCATGCGATCTTCATCAATATTTTTCTCCATCAATACGTCAATTGAGGTTCTTCCCATTTGAATCGCCAGTTTGAGGACAAAATAGGCTACGATGATTCCCGCGAAGGGATCGCCATATTTTAGAATCTGAATATTATAACGTTCACCAAGCATTGCTAGAGCAATGCCAATAACTGCCGCAAGGGATGCATAAACATCAGCTAAATGGTCATATGCAGTTGCAATTAAGCCGCTGCTATTCGTATTTTTGCCAATACGCATAGTGTAAACGTATAGCCACTGTTTCCATACGAGTGAAATGGCTGCTGCAATGAGGACAAGCAGTGTAGCTTTATGTGGCGGTTCCATCATTGCCAGCACCGAGTGGTAGCCCATGTAGAGCGCAGCAAGGACAAGTACAACGGCTACAATACCCGCTCCAATGACCTCAGCTTTACCGTGTCCATACGGATGATCCTCATCCGGTGGCCGCTTTGAAATCATCATTGAAACCAATGCGGCTGCAGTTGCAAATACATCTCCTGCGTTATGAACGCCATCAGCAATAAGCACTTGGCTGCCAAATAGCAGACCAACAATAAGTTTCATAGCGGTTAATAGAATATTGCTAATTAAGCTGGTCCAAATAGCAAAAGATGATTGCCTGTTTGTTGCTTCCATTTGAGTAGTCAATCTGTGAGCACTTCCTATCTCCTATAGCCTTAAAGGTACCGTGTCATTATACAAAACGATAATCATGTGGGTCTAGAGAAACAGTCTTGCCTTACGTAAGAAATCTTACCAGGCTCCAATAGAGTTTGAATGAACTAATTTTGTTGCACATGCGCAAAACAAACCGAATCTAATTGAAGACTGCGATAAAGCATATAAAAAAAGGCTTCTGTAACTCTACAAATAGCCAATACCTATCTACCCGTCCATTCATAGAATAGTCAATAAGAACCAAATACAGTCAAGCTGATTTATATAGTGATGAAAGAAAGGGATGCTGAGCTTATATGGGATGCGAGTTGGGACGTATCATCATTGAAAGAAATGAAGGCACGATTATTTTTGGGAATGTCGGAAGAATAAACATCAACGTAAAATCGGTATCCGGACAAGGAAGCAGCAGTGATTCTAGCAGCAGTGACAGCGGAAGCGGAAGCAGCAGCAGCAGCGATAATAGCGACTCTAGTCAAGATTCCTCCGATTTAAGATCAATATCGGTTAATCTAACTCGAAAATTCCAAAAAAAGAAGCGTAAGTAAATTTTTGATGCAGCAGCTTTCTTTTTAGAAGCAAGGCATCCAAACAAAGAGACAGCGGAAGCATAAGACTTCGAATAAATAGTCTTAATCTTCCGCTGTCATATCCTGTTCTTTATTTGTCGTTACATATGTCGACTTTTGCGAGATTTTACAACATAGAAACAAGTTAGCCATAATCCTGACATTTCTTTTTTTTACAATGGGTAAGCAGCATAACAAATCCATAAGCCAAAAAATAAAAGGAAAGGGCAAATGAGTCAGCATATTCAAACATCTTAAAGCAAACGAGGAAATAGTTCATGCGAAAGCTTGCCATTTGTATCATTTTATTAATTGTAACGCAATTATCTGCATGCAGCAGCGCTCCAAACCATATCCAAACAACTGTAAATGACTTGGATGTCGAACTCGAAACATCTTTAATTACGGTAAAGCAACCATCCGATATCGATAGCAAAAACGATAAAACGATATATTTAACCTTTGATGATGGTCCATCTTCGGCTACCAATGATATCTTAGATACGTTGAAGTCTTTTCATGCAAAAGCCACATTTTTTATGTTAGAACCTAAAATGCGACAGTCGCCGGAAATCGTTAAACGCATTGTAGAAGAAGGACATGCAGTAGCCTTACATGGTGTTACTCATAATAAAAATCGGTTTTACCGATCTGAAAAATCAGCGCTTGATGAAATGAATCAAGCTCAAAAAACACTTGAGGAGATTACAGGTATTTCTACCGTTATTATTCGTACACCTTATGGCAGTGTTCCTTATTTAACAGATTCTTATAGAAAGGTCTTGAATGACAATGGGTACAAATTGTGGGACTGGAACGTTGACAGCAGCGACTGGTCGATCTCAAGCAAAGATTATATTAAAACGACAATCAATCAAATTCGAAAATTAGAAAAATATGATGTGACCCCTATCGTGCTCATGCATGATCTTCCAGAAACTGCAAAGCATTTAACAAAGCTTCTTACCAGCTTAGCCGACGACGGCTATGTACCGAAAATCATCGAAGCAGATATGGAACCTTATAACTTTAATTGTTATGATCGCTGTAGACGCGTAAACGCTAATAGCTGAACAGGCTGCCGATTAGATCGGCAGCCTGTTCCTTTTTAATAAAATTAGCACGCGCTAAAGCACTACGCAATTGGCGTTCCATTTGCAACAGGCTGATCGGGCTTTAAAAGGACCACATCCCCTTCTGCTGGAGTACCACCAATAACAAGGACCTCGGATTTAAAGCCCGCGATACGTCTAACAGGAAAATTCATGACTGCGACAACTTGACGCCCAATAAGTTGTTCTGAGTCATATCTTTCTGTGATCTGTGCCGAAGAGTTTTTAATACCAAACTCACCGAAGTCGATTTCTAATTTTATTGCTGGTTTTCGAGCTTCCGGAAAAGGTTCTGCTTTAATGACTGTACCAATACGCATTTCTAATTTCATGAAATCCTCAATAGTTGCCAAGGTTGCTACCTCCATTTTTTACAAATTTATTGTTATTAAACTTCTAATCTAGGAACCGTTTCTCCAGAATACCGAATGCGCATTTGTATGTAAATACCAGTACACGAAGAAATGTCCTAGCGATCTCCCTTCGCGCAGTCAAATAAATCATTTTATCCTTTTTGTAAATATTGAAATGCTAAGGACTTATGTGAGACAATCAGAAGGCACAATTAACAAGGAAGGCGTTTACAAAAATCTGTGCAATAACAAATAGATCGCCTTTCTATTTGCGATGAATCCATTAAACAAAGTTAACCAATCACGAAGGAGGACTTAAATCATGAGGACTATGAAACTTGGAAACAGTACACTAGAGGTGCCGGTGATTGCAGTCGGTTGCATGCGTATTAATTCGCTGGACAAGGCCGGTGCTGAACGTTTTGTTCAGACAGCGCTGGATAAGGGTGCGAATTTCTTCGACCATGCTGATATTTACGGCGGTGGAACTTGTGAGGAAATATTCGCAGATGCTATCCATATGAACGATGAAATTCGGGAAAAGATTATTCTACAATCGAAGTGCGGCATTCGTCCTGGCATGTTTGACTTCTCTAAAGAACATATTTTAGATTCGGTAGATGCTATTTTGAAGCGGCTGAAAACCGATTACTTGGACATTTTGCTTTTGCACCGTCCAGATACATTGGTCGAGCCGGAAGAAGTAGCCGAAGCTTTTGATCGCCTTGAAAGTTCGGGCAAAGTACGTCATTTCGGCGTATCCAATCAAACGCCAATGCAGATCCAATTACTAAAGAAATCGGTGAAGCAGCCTCTTGTTGCTAACCAGCTTCAATTAAGCATTACCAACGCTACTATGATTTCGAGCGGATTTAACGTAAATATGGAGAATGATGCTGCTGTGCACCGTGATGGCAGCGTGCTCGATTATTGCAGACTGAACGATATTACTATTCAGCCTTGGTCACCTTTCCAATATGGATTCTTCGAGGGTGTATTTCTTGGAAACGACAAGTTCCCAGAATTGAATCTGAAAATCGATGAAATTGCTGAAAAATATAAGGTTAGCAATACAACGATTGCCATTGCATGGCTTTTGCGTCATCCTGCACATATGCAACCGGTTATCGGTACAATGAATCTAGACCGCTTAAACGATTGCTGCAATGCTACCGAAGTTCATTTGACACGCGAAGAATGGTACGGTATTTATCGTGCTGCAGGAAATATTCTTCCATAAGCTGCAAAAAACTTTCGGTGTGCTATTTTGTATTCTGTTACCACAAAACAAAGCAACCTCAGGTCAAAGGAGACCTGAGGTTGCTTTATTAGGATGGCGTGTTTGTCTAATAGTCTTGCACCTAAATTAAGGCTATCGCAAGAAGAGTGAACAGTGATAGAGCCAATATATTATTTCTACGATCAAACCCAAACCATTGAGACGTTCGTACCCCATCCGATGTCCGTAAATATACGTTATTCCTATCAACATTAACGATAACACCATCAAAGCATTGCCCATTTCGAGTATGAACGCGTACTCTGCAATTCATATTCCTTCTACTAAAATGATACATTTCCTCCAATTAAGCTCACCCCTCAATATCATGTTCCTCCTATTCTATGAATAGAGATGGCTTCATGACTGTGCTCTTGTTACAAGAGTTATGAGGAATAACACTTTGGTCTCAACATGACTAAACCGTTTAATTTTTTGTCCCCTTATATTTCCCCGTATTCAATAGATTGATATTAATTTTTATTTCTCCGAGAGAATCATTTTTCAAGAAGAAGGCATCGCTGCCGGACAAACGCCGAAACTCCAAGGGTGACGAACGATAGAGCGACTCTCTGAGATGAAACGGATCGATATTTTGCTTAATCGCTTTGCGGTAGGTGCTCGTAATTTCTTTGCGGATGGCATCAGCTGCACGATCCTTCAAATGGTTCATTGTAACGTCTTGCATAAGCTCTATCACATAGCCATTTGCTTCAACTTCAAGATTAAAGCGAGTTTCTCCATTCACCTTTACGGGACTAATCCGCATTTTTGGGGAAGAGAACTCAATTACAGCAGCGGGTGAGCCATGGGCAGAAACTTTAAGCGGTATACGCTTAAGTCCTTTTTCGGCCCATCTAATCCCTTGCAGATCCCGTACTGACATCCAGCCAATCATCTTATTCTGCTTGAAGAAATAACCGCCCGACAACGCAAACATCGGCTTTGCTTGTTTGTCTTCCATCCAATCATTTGTATCAAGATCAATGGAAGGAATCATTGCCGGCTCTCCCGGCTCATTCAAATCCGCTATGACTCGATTCACAGTAACGGGTAAAATTACCGAAATCGGTGAGCTCATTTGAGTTGCCGTAAACATAATCGTCTCAAGAGGTGATAAATTCAGAATCGATTTCTGGACTAAAATATCTGGAATCTCCCGCTTCGTTCCATAGATGAGAATATTGTAGCGCACTTCCCGATAGCGATTAATTGCGCTATACACATCGGTGACACTCTTCTTAAGCACCGCTTCTGTCATTACGACAGCTTTTACATGCCCCCAGAATACTTGTAGCTGAGCTGTTCTGCTTATGTCAGTAAGCGCTAATGCCACCGTTTCCCCCTCCCCTTTACCAACCCAAACCGGGACAGGTTGTCCAAGCGTAACTTGTTCACTATGCGAGATATTTGAAAAATTCAATATTTGCGCATAGGCAATCCATTTTCCATCTTTAAAATCAATGCCAATAGCCGTTGCATAAGCCATGTTTTGTATTTCCGGCGTGCCTGTGCAACCATTCAAAATCAATATACTACTGCACAGAAGCAAACTTATTGCCCGGAAAATATACATAGCTAATCCTCCTTCGTCTTATCACTGTCAACTGTATTGAGTCCAGTAGGTCGTTTGTTGATCTTATCCCAAGGCAATCTTAGAAATGAGATAACCAATTCTTTAACTGAAAGCGGAGAAAATGGTGATAAGTAGCTAACGCCAAACGAGTTCATACTCCCCATGTAACCAATGAGCAGTACCATACCCAAAATGACACCATACATACCAAGAATGGCAGATAGGATAAAAAAGAAAAGCCTCAGAATACTAACCTGTGTGCTTAACGTCTGATTCACTAGAGTTACCCCAGATACGGCGGTAATCGCACCTACTACAACGACTGAAGGCGAGACCAGCCCCGCCCGAATGGCTGCGTCGCCAATGATCAACCCGCCAATTGACGTTAGTGTCTGACCGATCGCGTTAGGAAGCCGTACACCCGCTTCTCTGAATATCTCAAGCAGCATTAGCAGCAGAAACATCTCCATATGAGATGAAAGCGGCAGCCCGAGCCGTGTAACGGAAATGGTGGCCATCATTTGAAATGGAATCTGATCTTGGTGAAACGACACTAACGCAACCCAAATCGCTGGAAGAAAAATGGATAGAAACAGGCTGATCCCTCTTATTATTCTTGAGAACGAAACATAGGCATAATTAAAGTGGGCATCCTCCGGAGATTTTAAAATAAATGTCAAGCCAGCTGGTGCAATTAACACCATCGGCAATCCATCGACTACGAGTACAACTCGCCCCGAAAGCAAGCTTTGGACGGCGTAATCCGGCCTTCCTGTAAAATCCATAATCGGCAATAGCTTAAATTTCGAATCAGACAACATTTCCTCTAACTGGCTGATGCTGATAATACCGTCAATATCAATCTTTTTTAATCGGCTGCGTATTTCCTCCAACATTTTAGGATTAACAATGTCGTAACAAAAAAGCACTCCTATCCGCGTCTTTGTTCTTCTTCCTAACGTTACAGTATCTACATGAAGTGAAGGGCTGCGTAGACGCTTGCGAATTAAAGCAATATTTACAGTAATATCTTCAACGAAGCCGTCTCGTGGGCCCTTAACCGAAATTTCTGTACTGGATTCGTATGGCTGCCTCGTTGGCTTATCTGCAATGCTTACAAAGGCTACTTTGTTCTCTTCTGTAAAAATGAGCAGAAGATCCCCTTGAAATAGTGTCTCGGATAATGTATCCTCCGATGTTTCTGCTAATTCTGTAATGGAAAGTACATTAGACAAATGAACAATGGGGTCCTTGAATGAACCTTGTTCCTTGAATAAGCGATTCAGCTCTGGCAATATGAATTTCCCAATATCCGCGGTATGGCTCAGACCTTCTGCATAGGCGATCACCACGTCAGCACTTACTTGCTCTCCGAAGTGACAAGCCTGGATTTTGACATCTAAAGAGCCGGCGAAGAGAGCTCTTAAGCTCTCCTCATTCCAGTTCTCTGTCTTTTTCTGTGATTTTCCATTCATGTTTTCCCCTCCCGTGAGGCAGATCCTAAGAACAAGGCGGCAATCATCCATAAGAATGAAAAGGATAATAATACCGCCAGTGAGATTGGCATGTAGTAACGGTCCATCCACAAATAAAAGGAATATTCATTTACCGGAAACAATGACAGAAGAATATAACTCATCATAATGACAGCAATTGCCCAGTGTCGACTGCGTGCTTTGCGAAATGACAGCAATTCCACAAATATATAAACGGATAAGCTTATCCGAACAATGGCACCAGACAGCCATTGAAAGATAGACAAAAAGTCCAGATGCTCAATAAATTGCCCTATTTTCACGAGTCTCCACTGCTCATATGGCGAAGTCATTTGATGCGAAGCCTCTATAGGTCCAAATTCTGTGATTGCCCCGATGATCGGGCCGAGCGAGATCAAGATAGAAAATAAACCATAGATCAGCAGCTGCCAAACCCGAATCTTGGATCTCACATGATGTTGAAGCACAATCAGCGCCAACAATTCCACAAAGCCAGCCCCAGAATAAACCATTCCGTTCCATACTGGTCCCCACCCATGCTCGAGTACAGGCTTTAAAAGTGTAAAATCTTTCATAGGTGAATTGAAAGAACTAACGAATATGCCTAACACGGCAACAAGCGGCAGCAGCACTCCCGCCACAATGGCAATGACTCTCAGCCCCCACATAGACATTGCCGTACAAAATAACACGAGTGAGACAACTAGCAGCATCTTGGGGCTTGAAGGCAAATAATTCGTGACATGCCAGGTTGCGGTATGGATGACTGTCATTCCACCAATCAGATACATCTGGATACAGACTGGAAGGATAAGCAGCCACGATACAAACGGCGAACTCCTTCGGGATAGCCATGACTTCCATTCCTGTTGACCGGATCGGTTCATTAACCAAACCAATAGCAAAATCCAAATAAGGAAAAGCCCACCTGAAACAAGCACTGTAATCCATGAATCTCTTTTGGATGCAGATAGGATCATCGGATTTACAATAACGTGACTGGTCAGGCCGTTCATTAAAGATAACATCATAAATACCTGTACAAAGCTGATTTTATTACTCGAACCGCTCAAATCCGATCACATCCATATCTATACAATCCATAAATCCTCACTCTATTTTGGTACTAATTTCATTTTAATATTCCGGAAGGAGCAAGTTTCACTTGTTCAAGTCAAATCATGTCTTAGTCTGACCTGTTAAAATTAGAAACGGCAGCCTTGGACGAAATTAACGTCCTTGGGCTGCCGCAGATATTTAACTATAGGTATTTAAAACAAAATCTCTCCATTACATATCTGAAACACTTGGTTTCCAACCCACTTCTTGTGACCAAACATGAGCTTTCTGAATAATATCCCAAACGATCGGACCTTTGCCTTCTACATATTTGGAGCGTTCATTCTTGAAAATCTCGAATAATCGATGTTTCTCCTGAGCGTACCTTAAACAATCCGCAGGGTGTGCGCGTAAATAATCTCTAAACAGTAAAGTTAATTGTTCTGAAAAACTACCCGCTTGCCGTACATGAATATGAGTTCTTCGATTGCCCGGTATTTCTCGAAAATACTTCTTCGTTTTGTCAGTATTTTCTTCCCGAAACACGAAACCTACGCTCTCAATCCTGCTCTTAATGTTTACTATCGTTTCAAGATCGATAACAGATAGTTGAATATCAATGATGGGCTTCGCATCCAAACCAACTACCGACGTTGAGCCTACATGATCAATTCGAATGACCATATCTCCCAATGTATCTCTTAGTTTCAGAGCGATTTCATTGAATAGATTTTTCCATTCTGGATCATGTTTAGCTATTATCCATTGATCCTCCATAATGATCTCCTTTTATTGCTGTTTTTTATGGAAACTAATATTTTGCAAGCTCCTTCAATTTCTTCACGATCAATTCTTCGCAGCTTCCTACGAGTGGGATCGACTCAGTCGCAAAAGGAGCTAACTCATCATGATGACCAATCATAATCGCTTGCTTGGCGTTTTGAAACATCGAAATATCATTGGCATCATTCCCAAATGCAATAAATTGCTGTGTTTCAACTCCTAATTTTTGAAGAGCGCTCCATTTATGAATGTTTTTTGGGCTAATATCAATGACACCTTCATTACGATGCCTGTGAATAACAACATCTAGGCTTGCAAGCTTTTGCTCCAAGATTTCCATATCGTTAGCGGTAAGGATAAGAATTTTGACGATGGATTCTAGCGACTCTACTGCAACTAGCTTAGCAAGCTTGGAGGCATCAACATTTTTTAATATTGGATGCTCTAATGAACCGGTGTAAGCATAGTCCCAATGACTATCAATTAAATAGGTCGCTTGATGATCTTCTATATGCTTCAACAAGTTAACGGTTAAGTCTTCATTAAAAGTTTCTATAGAGGTCATGTTGTCATCCTTAGAAACGAGAGATCCATTTCCTCCTATAAGAGAAAAGCTGTGAAAACGTTTGTGAAGAACAGGAAGCATATCACGAATCGGACGCGCAGAAGCAAAAATAACTTCATGCCCTGCATGAGTTAATTCCTCCAAGCAGCTAAGAATCATTTCCGATACAGGCTGCCCTTTAAAACAAATCGTTCCATCCAAATCAAACACAAAAATCATATATTATCCCTACTCCCAAATGAATGTCATGTACTATTTGATTATAAATAGATATAATTAGATTTAATTAGTTTACTGCAAAAGTTTTGGTTTTTCTAGACAATGTCTATTTTCCAAACCACTGATAGGAAATGGGGAAAACAAGTGATACAAAAAGCAACGTTTGCCGGAGGCTGTTTCTGGTGTATGGTAACTCCTTTTGAAGAGCAGCCCGGCATACATGGCATTCTGTCCGGCTATATGGGCGGAACGCTGGAGAACCCTAGTTATGAGCAAGTATTGACTGGTGAAACCGGGCATTTAGAAGTCGTGCAAATCACGTATGATTCAGACATCTTCCCATATGAAAAGCTGCTCGAGCTTTATTGGCCGCAAATTGACCCTACAGATGCTATAGGGCAAGGCAATGATCGCAAGAGCCAATACCGTGCTGCCATCTTTTATCATACAGAAGAACAGCGTCAGCTTGCTCAATTATCCAAGGAAGAGCTTGGGAAGAGCGGCCGTTTTGACAAGCCGATTGCAACAGAGATTCAAGAAGCGGAGACTTTCTATCCTGCGGAAGAGTACCACCAGAACTATCACCGTAAAAATCCTAAGTTTTATAAGGAATCCAGGGTGTATTCTGGTCGCGATGCTATTATCGAGAAATACTGGAAATAGTAAAGACTGACAGAAAAAAATAGGGACGCGACACTTTTAAGTGTTAGCATCCCTATTTAATATCAAGCGTTCGAAAATAATTTCATACGCTGCAGGTTTTCCGTGACCATGATCTAACTTCAACCATTCCAAACTCTCTGTATAATCGGTAATTCACCTTCAAAATGTAAATGGTAGACATCCGGATTGGACAAGGATGCCCATTCCTCAAAACCGAATTTGTTATCATAATACTTAAGCAGTAAGGACATTAAATTTCCGTGCGTAACGATAACAACATTGCTCAGCCCGCTTTTTTTCACTTCTGTGATAACAGCTAATGCACGATTCATCGCAGTGATACTTGATTCGCCGCCTTCGTAACATAACTCGAGATCTGTAAAGGTATGACGAAGCATTTCAAGCCAGTTAGGACTGCTTTCACCACATAATATTCTTTCTGACAAGCGATCATCTACATTAATATTTTCCTGAATTTTTTCAGCTAATGGAGAAATCGATTGTATGGCCCTGAGAAAAGGACTCGAAATAATGTTTTCGATATTTTTGCCATGCAGAAATTCGGCTACTAGCTCAGCTTGCAAATAACCCTCTTCGGTAAGATTTGCACTTGGCGATTGTCCTTCTGCCTTACAGTGTCTAACTACGTAGATGTTCAAGAATACCCCTCCGCATCTATAAATGGGCTATTTTTATTTTTTCTATATTCCGAAGGGGAAATGCCCGCTATCGCTTTAAATGAAGAAGAAAAATAATGTTGGTCTGCAAAATTCAGCTTTGTTGAAATCTCGTTTATGTTTAGATGCGTGTTAAGTAAGTATTGTTTGGCCAGGTCAATTTTACGATTGCGAAAATAGGTATAAGGAGTTAAACCATAATATTCTCGAAATAATTTTATAATATAATTTTTTGAATATCCCAGTTGCAAAGAAACATCGTTAATATCAATGGCATTTTCAATATTTAAATCTAAACACTGTTTAATACGCTCAGGAATGGAAAGCACTTTGTTTTCCAGATGGTTTTTTAAATACAAAATTATTTTAAGCACAATAACTGATATCTCATCTGTTAAATCAGAGTAGTTTTTTTGTTTCACAGACGCAATATTTACGATTTCATTCATATAGGAAAGAATATTGCAATCTTTCACGATATAGGTGTCAGCAGGCAAATATTGCTTAAACAGGTATTCAGCAAAATCCCCATTAAAAACGACCCATATTTTAACCCACGGATTTTCCTCGCTAGAATAATATTTGTGATGGCTATTTTTGGTTAAAAGATATACATCATTTTTCTGAGGATAAAAGGTTTTGGAATCTATCTCCAGAACACCGCTTCCATCAATAATATATTCAAAGGAAAACAAATTTTCGCCATGTCGTTCGATCTTGTAATTCTTATCGCAATAAGATATTCCCGCCATTATGATATTAAGCGGAAGCTTCGGGTCTAATAGAGGCCAAAAGCTATAAACAGTTTCATTCATTGTGATATTCCTCACATCTATTGTGATAACTTCTATTATCAGACACTAATTTGTATGATAAATTGTATATTACAGCAACAGATTAATTTATACAATATTTTATCATTTCATTATTTTTCATCTAACTTAGGAGGAATTATCATGATTATGCGAGCTCCAGCTGTTCCACTTATCACCGTAGATCCCTATTTCTCTGTTTGGTCTATGGCGAATGCACTTAACGAATCAGATACCAAACATTGGACGGGCCAACCTCATAAAATAATGGGTACCGCTGAGGTTAACGGAAAAGAATATTGTTTTATGGGTGTCAAAGACAATAGTTTGAAAATGGAACAAACGAATGTAGATATTAATGCGCTTTCTACAAAATATCGTTTTACATGTGATGAAATCAATCTTCATGTTACTTTTACTACACCTCTTTTAATGGATGATTTAAAGCTATTGTCTAGACCCGTGTCTTATATTCATGTACAAGCCGAATCTAACAATGGCAAATCGCAAGATGTCACGATAAAAATAAATGTTGATGATGAGTTATGTCAAAACTTTAAATATGAATTCCCAATCGATTACAAAGATATTAGCAAACCGGGTTTTACATGCGGCAAGATTGGAAGCAAGTTTCAAAATGTATTAAATAAAGCTGGTGATGACCTTAGAATTAACTGGGGTTATTTATACCTAGCATCTGATAATGAAAACGCAACCGTAAAGAATGTTACCAATACACATGAATACGGTACTGCTAGCAATAACATTGAACTGTCGATACCAATAAACACAGATGAAAATAACAATGCGCTTTTTGCTGTTGCATATGATGACATAAAAGCGATTGAATATTTTAATGAGCCGCTTAATGCCTATTGGAAAAAAGACGGTGAAACCATTGAAGATGCAGTGAAGCAGGCTTTAAGCGAGTACAACAGCCTATTTGAGAAGTGTGAACAGTTTTCATCAAAATTGTATGTAGAGGCAACAGAATCTGGCAATGAGAAATACGCAGAACTTGTATCACTCGCCTATAGGCAAGCTATCGCAGGTCATAAAGTATGCGCTGATACCGATGGAAACGTCCTGTTTATATCCAAGGAAAATTTCAGTAATGGCTGTGCAGCTACGGTAGACGTTACCTATCCATCCATACCGCAATTTTTGATTTATAACCCAGAATTAGTTAAAGGAATGCTGCGGCCTATATTTAAATACGCTTCTACCGATATTTGGTATTACGACTTTGCACCCCATGATGCTGGTACGTATCCGCTCGTTAACGGACAAGTATATAGTCACGGAACATGCCCTACTTGGCAAATGCCGGTTGAGGAATGCGGAAATATGCTGATTTGCACCGCGGCAGTTGCGGTAACCGAGAACGATGTATCCTTTGCCCAAGAGAATTGGGCCCATCTTGAGAAATGGTGCAATTATTTAATCAACAATGGTGTAGATCCTGACAACCAGCTTTGTACGGATGATTTTGCAGGGCACCTCGCACATAACTGTAACCTATCGATTAAAGCTATTATGGGTATCGCGAGCTTTGCCATTCTGAATCGTATGGCTGGAGACGAGAAAAAGTCAGAGGAATTAATGAATGTCGCTAAAGGAATGATTAAAAATTGGCTGGTAATGGCTGCTAATGAGGACGGAACCTATCGTTTAGCGTTTGACCGTCCAGATTCCTTCAGTATGAAATACAATGCAGTTTGGGATCAACTATTTGGTCTTAACTTGTTCCCTAAGGATACATTTAAAGCGGAAACAAAAGCCTATTTAGAAAAACATTCAGGTGAATTTGGTCTCATGCTTGATAATCGTGACAACTATACCAAATCCGACTGGCTGGTTTGGAGTGCTACTCTTTGCGACAACAAAGAAGATTTCACATCCATTGTTGACCGCCTCTGGCATGCTTATGATAAAACAGAGAGTCGTGTTCCGATGAGCGACTGGTATTCAACAAACAATGCAAAGATGGTAGGTTTCCAAAACCGTACCGTTCAAGGCGGCTTATTTATTAAATTGCTATTAGATAAAGAGATTTGCAAACTTAATAAGTAAAGATGGTAACATGAAAAGGCGGCCCTTAGCGGCAATGTCATTAAGTTAAGGTGCAGACCAAATATCAAGAAAAAGAGCAGGTTATCAAAAAGATAACCCGCTCTTTTTTTTGAATAAAAATGAAAAAGAACTTGACAAGCAGATGAAGGTGTGTGGCGTAGCCCCTTGAAAAAACGAGAAGGTTACGCCAATGAATTACGCCAATGAATGAGCACTCAAATTCGTTAAAAGAAACGCTGACATCCCATCCATTTTGTTTGCTGTACGCTTTTTTCCTTGCTTGCACCAAAAAAACAAACGGCATAGGGCTCTTCCCCATGCCCTTTCGAATTCCGTTTCATTCTCGACCTTGTCTTGAGCTTATCTTTATGACATTGACCGAACCGGTGCTCTTTTTGTTGCCTGTCTATGGAAATCTATTGCTTAGCGAATTGAAGCACGGCAATTGCAGCACGTTCTCTCCGATCGGGATCCTCGCTTCTCATCGCCTTCCTTAATATATCCAGCGCCAACGTAATGGTCTCCTGATCGACTGCACATGTTCGTTCCGTACCCACCACCTGTCCGAAAGGCTTATCCAGCCAATGCTCAATCTGCTCCGGCGTTACCTTCCGCTCGAGCATCGAGATGGTAACCTTCCTGTCTACAAAAGACTTCAGCTCCGGATACAGCTCCGACCTCAGCAAGCTCTTCAGCCAAGTCACGCCTCGCCGATGGCAGAGGCCCGCTTCCTCCTCGGACGGTCTATCCACGTAGTAATAGTCGCCTAAGTCGCCCATATGAACATGATCGCCATCTGCCAGAAAAAGATAATCCCCGTCCTGCATATCGTAAACGAAGGAGCCGATCTCGAGCAGCCGATCCAGCAGCACCGCCCCCTTTTGATCGGAAGCCTGAACAACCTTCTCCTGTCCAGCCTCCTTGCTTAACTGCTCTAAATCCCCTATACCCGGCCATTCAAAGCCGACGTAATGGTCTCTCAAAAATGTAGGGACATGCCGCGCGCCGTGAAATTCAGAATTGAGAAGAAAAACATTCATTCGATATGCCTCCAATCGTATGCAAGAACCGCGCTCATGATCATCCATAAATTTTCTTTATTATCCAGCATAAGTAGCCGGAAGTAAATATGAGGACTATCCGCAACGAAAATAAGCAGCTGCAATCTCCTTGGAGAATGAGCCGCTTATCCGAAAAAGTCAATCCCGTAGCCATATTTAACGTTTGTTCTTATTCCGCTTCCTTGACGAGCTCTACTTCCTTCTGAAAAATAACTTTTACATTCCCCCCAGAAGCATTCAGCCATACGGCTTGAATGACCGCTCTTCCGCTTGATTGTTTGTTCGAAAGGGAAACGGTCCCGTTAAGCTTCACATTGACCGCTTTGTCTCCAGACAGCTTAATCCACTTCACGAACGTGGACGGCAGCTCTGCCCCTAATACGTTAAGCCTGTATTGATGCTTCGTGCCATTGTCGCTAATAGTCGCCGTTTCCTGAACCTCGGAACGAATATATGCCATTAGCCAAGCATTCATTGCCGGCTTCTCCTTCTCCAGCGCTTGCTGAAAGCCTACGGAAACGGCTTGCCACTCAGCCGCCGTAATACCTAATCCATGAAACCATTCACTTACTGCATACCGGTCTCTTTGCTGCAATACTTCGGTTAAAGCTTGATTGATTAGGGAGCTTACCGCTTTCTTATTTGAAAATAGCGCTGTAATTTCTTTTGGTTTTTTGGCAGCCAAAATATCGCGGACGGTTCCCTCGATTCCCTTTGCCTGACTCCCATCGCCAAATAGAAAAACAACCATATCGTCGATACTCACATCCGCGCTGCCGCCGGCTTCCGTCAGGATGGCTAGCGCAGACTGATATTCGGGATTCGCCAGCATGGCCTTAAGCTCAGACGCCTGAGGGTCATACTGTAAGGCACCAGCAGCCTTGATCAATCGGAATAGGCTGGTCTTTAACGGTAATGCATCAACGGAGGCTGGCAGCTTTTCGCTTATTTTATTCCAGATCGGATCTATGAGAAACTGCATCTCGTTATCGTCAAGCCCGGCTATTTCTTCTTGAATGGCATGTATTTTCTGTACCGACTGGGAGCCTCCCGCTGCAATAGCCTCGTGCAACCTATTCATACGCTCCAGTAGGAGCGCTGGAATAGCGGGCTCGCTTCCCGTATCGGCAGCCTTCAATGTTACTTCTTTCCGGAAAAGAATGCTCTCCGATTGTCCATCCGGGCTGATCGCCTTCGCCTGGATGACAGCAGACACCTCCTGCGTATATGGCGGGATCGTAACGACGCCATCAGGCTTCACCGTCACGGCATCGCTGCCTGATACTTTGGACCATGTCAGAAGTTCAGTAGGAAGGGGCTTCCCAAGTGTAGTCAAAGCATAAGTATGCCGCAGCCCATCATCGCTAATGAGCGCCGTTTCCTGTGTTTCGGAGCGGAAGTAGGCGCTCAGCATGGCACTTGCAGCCGATTCGCTATGTGCCAGCTTTTCTTCAAAGCTGCCTATGACGCTCATAATGTCCTCCGTTGTCACTCCTCTATGCTTAAGAGCGCTGCCCAAAGCATAAAAATATGTCGCTCGCTGTCCGTCATCCGATTCACTCAGCACCTTATCGATTGCCGATCGAAGCAGCTGCTTGCGCTTCTCTTTATTATGAAGCAGGGCGATCAAGTCCTGCGGAGATTGTCCTGCAAGAAGTCCCAGCAATTCGCCTTGCACCCCGCCTCGGGCGGCGTCATCACCGAACAGCAGGATCAGAAGCTGCTCAGCGCCGTTGGAGTAAATCGGGATGATGTTATTAAGCAGCAGCTTATAGTCAGCGTTAGTGCGAATGGCATCCAACCGGGCTTCCTGCGCGTCGAAATACAAGCCTGCGGTCTCTTTCAGCAGCTGAAACAGGGCAATTTTCATCCCGTCCGGTTGAGCTGGCGTGAGCTTATTCCCAATGGGACCGAGCAACTGCAAGTTTGAATTCACATCAAGAGCCGCCCACTCCTCCTGCAAGCTGCGTACATTTGACAAGTCAGAAGGAGGCCCCTCTTCAAGCGTACCGTACAGCTTGCCCATTCTCGTGAAGAAAGGCTCCTCCGGGAAGTCCGCAAATGAATGCGAATGCCTCACCTCTTTCTCGAGGATTACCTTATCCGGACCGCCGTATGGATGAAGCAGGTTGACTTGAATAAGCGCTTCTGCGCTGGCTGCAGGGTAAACTAATTCCATGCCTCCGCTAGGAAAGACCTTCAGATCAGAGCTTCCCGAACGTTTGGACCAAACCAGTTGAGAAGGCAACACATAGGCTCCGAATAATCCTAGATCATAATGATAAATACGGCCGTCCGTGACATTGCCATCGTAATGGGCTATACGGTAACTGGTGCTCACATTCGAGCGCATATAGGCGACGGCGATTCCGACAAAAGCATCCGTATCGAGCTGCAGCCTATTCCCAAAGCTTTGCAGCATCTCCTGCACGTTCAGAGCGGTCACCCCTAGATTGCGGAAAACCCTGCTGACCTGATAGTCGTTCGATAACCCAAGCACCTCCTTCAGTTCGGAGAAAAGAAGAGCGTTTACCTTCTCTCTTTCCTGCGTCAGCGCCATTAGCGAAAACGGGTCCATATTACGGATTTCTTCCCTGATGGTCCCATCAAGCCCTTTGCGGCTGTTGCCGTCGCCATATAAGAAGATTAGAAAATCCTCGAGTGTCAGGCTTGGCTGCCCCGCCGCCGCAGAGATTGCTTGAAGCGCTGCGCGGTAATCGGCATTGCCGCGGATATTTTCCAATTCGCTAGCCTTCGGATCAAATTGGCTGACGATGACCGCTTTTAAAAACCGAAAAAGATCGGCTTTCACTTTTACTTTATCGACATGGGCAGGGAGCTTTAGGAGTATCTTATTCCATACCGGATCAATAAGCGTCTGGTCATTCAAGTCATCCAGCCCATCAAGCTCGTCATGCAGATTGGACACATGCTGGGTATCGGCCGGATCACCTGCAGCAAGCGCCTCATGGAACTCCCCCCACTTGACCATGCTAGCTTTAGGCGGCGCTTCGGCGGCGCTCGCAATCCCCAAGCTGCCTCCACGTACTGGCTGATTCCAGCTTCCCAGCGGCAAACCCGTGAGCTGCGTGGCGAACAAGCATGAAATGATACCGGATACAACTATTTTGTTTCTTACATTCACTTTCTTCATCCTCCATTTCGATTAAATTTCTATGCATGAGTAAGCATTTATCGACTTTCTCTGAGCTGGGATGATTTGTGTGGTAAGCATTATTATATACAAAGTTATTCGTTTTGAATAACTAAATATATTTTGTATTCATAAAGAGACCATTTTTTCATACATAGCAAAAAAAACAAACGGCATAGGGCTTATCCCCCATGCCGTTTCGAATTCCGTTTTATTCCCGGTCTTGTCTTTGAGCTTATCTTAGTGACATTGCCCTTAACGGTCGCCTTTTTCATTTAAAACTGCCTGTTAATCGTAGTGAATTTTTGATCTAATCCAAAGCAAAGTCAACTGCACATTCAGCATGAAGTCTTGCTGTATCATAAAGTGGGATACTGCAATTATCTTGCGATATAAGCAGTGTTATTTCAGTACATCCAAGAATAATAGCCTCTGCTCCCTGCTCGCTAAGACGAGTAATGATTTTCAAGTAAGATTGTCTGGATTCTTCATTAATGATTCCAAGGCAAAGCTCTTGATAGATGATGTCATGTAAAATCTTTCTTTCTGACTCATTTGGAATGAATACATCAAGCCCAAACTTTTCGGCGAGTCTACCCTTATAAAATGGTTGTTCCATAGTATAAATCGTTCCCAGCAAAGCGACTTTCTTAAATCCATCCTTAACAATTTCGGTTGCTGTTGCATCAGCGATATGAAGCAACGGGATAGAAACTGATTCTTCTACTTCTTTTGCCATTTTATGCATCGTATTCGCACATATTACAATGAACTCTGCTCCACCTAATTCTAGTTTTTGAGCGGAATCAATCATAATTTTTGTCGCTTCATCCCATTTCCCCTGATCCTGGAGAGTCTTGATTTCTTGGAAATCTACTGAATACATGAGACTTTTTGCAGAATGATGTTTCCCTAACTTTTCTTTTACCCTTTGATTAATGGTTTGGTAATAGAGCAAAGATGACTCCCAGCTCATTCCACCAATAAGACCTATTGTTTTCACGGGGTAAGGCACCTCCTATGATTGTTTGGGTAATCATTATATTCATTTTCTAAAATAGAGTATTGATAGGAGTCATGCCATTTCCCGTTATGCCGCATATGCTCCCTAATATGTCCTTCATATTTCATCCCTATTTTTTGCAGCACTTTAGCGGATCCAAGGTTATCTGGGCGACAGGTTGCATATATTCGATGAAGACCGAGCTCACGGAAGCCAAATTGAAGCAAGGCATCTGCAGCTTCGGTTGCAAAACCACTTCCCCAGTAAGCTTGGTTAAAACAATAACCTAACTCTCCTTGTGATGGGCCGCAGACATGGATTCCACAGCCACCGATCAACTGATTGTTTTCTTTCATGACCACCGCAAACTCATAACCAAGGCGAGGCTCTTGTTTTTGCATTTCGGTTACCATACTAAGATAATTTTGTGTATCGTCTTTTGAGTTTGGCCCCCATAACATGTACTTTACTACGAATGGGTCCGATGCATAGACATGTATGTCATCAAAATCCTTGGTCACAAAATCTCTTATCATTAACCTATCCGTTTCGATAATCACAAGATGCCTCCTTAATTAATTGAATTTTTAGTATATTTTACTATAAAACACTTTTTAACTCTACTGCATTTCTATTTACTGTTATGCTGTCAACCTGCTTTTCATTGCTCCCAATCCTCCAACCATTGCTGGACATAATTCACGAACCGTCTTGCGGAAGGTGATGAATTTTTCATGGATTGGACCGCAATTCCGAGTGATCGGTAGCTGCGCTCCTCTAATTCCATGACATGCACATTGTGGTCCCGTCCTTGAAGCACAAGCTCAGGGAGTATGCTCACACCTAGCCCATTCTCTACCATTGCAATAATCGCAAAATCATCCCCTAATGAAAACTTAATATTGGGTTTAATCGACGCATGATCTAAAACCCGTCTGACATCATAATCAGATCCTTCACTCGAAATAATGAACGGCTCATTTTCGAGTTTAGCTAAAGGCAAATAGGACAGCTCGCTTAATGGATGATCCCGCGGTAGAATAGCCAGCATTCGGTCCTTCTTAAGAGGAATAACCTCAAATGTACCGCGAGTAGGAATGGATATAAATCCACAGTCAATTTGCCCCTCTTCAATCCAGCTTTCTATTTCCTGATAATCACCTTCCATTAGCTTAATTTCGATGGTTGGATACTCTTTCTGAAATTGTTTAATCATGCCAGGAAGCCAGTGAACCGATACGCTTGTGAAGGTGCCAATCCGGATCGTACCCACCTCCAAACCATGAATCGATGCCACTACCTGTTTCAATTGTTCGTTCCAATTTATAATTTCACGGATTGGCTTTAACATTTGCTCTCCGTTTGCCGTTAATTTTATCCCTGACCGTCCGCGTAGTAAGAGAGCAAAACCCAATTCTATTTCCAAACTTTTAATCATATGGCTTACTCCCGATTGCGTGAAACCAAGCAGATCAGCAGCTTTTGTCAGACTTCCCTGTTCGACTACTTTCAAAAAAACTTCGTATCTATTAATGCTCAATGGTAACTCGCCCCTTACATGAGATTTACTAATGTATATCATAACAAACATTCAATATACTTGTTAATCCTTGCTTAGTATACTGTTTTTGTACTTGGTAACCATCGAGTTCGAATGACAAACACTTGCTAAACAAAGGATGGTACAGATTGAAACCGCTGAAAGCCGATTTACTAATTTTGATGGTCACGATTTGCTGGGGTTCGTCTTATATTTTTATGAAGCTAGGGCTGGGTTCTATAGAAGAATTTAACCTGATTGCTCTCCGCTGCGGACTTGCGTTCATTTTATCCGCCGCCCTCTTCTATAAAAATTTGCGTCACACCGACCTGAAGACGTTAAAGTATGGAGCATTGCTTGGATTTCTATTATTCGGTGTATTTACAGCCATTATGTTTGGTCTAAAAACGACCACGACTTCCAACGCCGGATTTTTAATTAGCTTAACTGTTATTTTTGTCCCTTTAATTTATGTCACTGTGTTCAAGAAAAAACTCAAACTCAGCCTTGTCATTGGCGTTTGCCTTGCCATCATAGGTATAGGATTCCTTACCTTAAACAGCGACTTGAAAATATATCCTGGTGATTTCTTATGTATTTTGGGTGCCTTATTGTATGCCATACATATTCTGATTACCGATTCTGCGGCTAAAACAACGAATACGTTAAACTTAGGCATTTTACAATTGGGATTTGCAGGTGCTTTTGGCTTACTCTTCTCTTTTCTACTCGAAACACCCAAATTTCCTGATACATCAGAAGGATGGATATCGGTACTCGTATTAAGCATTGTGTGCAGTGCATTTGGATATGTTGTTCAGCCTTTGGCACAAAAATATACGACGCCTATCCGTACAGGGCTTATTTTTTCTCTAGAACCGCTGTTTGCCGCTTTGTTCGGATTTGTGTTCATCCATGAATTATTGCCATTCAAAGGTTATATCGGTGCTGCTCTCGTATTAGTCGGTGTTCTCGTATCAGGATGGCACGGAGGAAGTAAGAAACAGATAGCTGCTCATTAACGTGAGAAAAGGCAGCCTGTTTATCTTTTTGAAAGAAAACCTGCTTGCCTTTATTACATTCGTAAATAAAATCCTTTAAACTCTTGCTGTCATACCCTTCAAAATCTCCTACGATTGCAATTTTAACATGATAATTCGTATACTTTTGCAATATCTCTCCGGCAAGTCTTGTTTTTAAATCAAAAAATTCCTCTGTTATATTCGATTTGTTAATCATTATTTTATTACAGTCATCTGTGTAACTCACAGTTGCCATCAAATCCAGCGCCTCTTGAACACTGCTAATTTCAATGTCTGAGCTTTCTATTATCGCAACCTTTGAATTCCCCTTCTGATCAATCGAAATTTGCATCATCACTCCACCTTTCGCTGATATTCCATACTTTACCACAAATGTAAAGAGGATATCCTAATAAAATATCTTTTTATCTCGTTTTTCCATATCATTACCCTTCGACCACATCTGCAAGTAATTCGCTCGCAACCTCAACCATCTTAGGGATCACTGCTTCATTTGTTCCGGATACGTAAATATCCCCCTGATAATGTCTGAATGGGATCGTTGTATCGCCAAAGCTCCACATAAAAAAATCACCTTCGATGGACATGCTCGTAGAGCCTTTTACAGTAAATACTGACGTATAGGAAAAATCAGGTTTGGTTGCGAAATAACTTTTGCACTCTTCCAAAGTTATCATTTGCGCCGATTGGCCCTGATCCTGCAATGTCCTTGTAATTCTATAGCGTTGACTCATAATGTTTCCTCCAATATAGTTCTCATTCATTTCTGCCAGTTAGCCTAATGTAGTTAACCTTACACTCTTACACCTGTATGTTCAACCAATTTCGCCATAAAGCCACATCTTGATCATCGATTTTATTTCGAGCAAAATTCGATATTCGACGACTCAAGGTTGTCCGCAAATGATCGAAAATGATTGTTGTAGTCCGCTATAATTTGTGATGCGCTTTGATTACCTTGACTCCAGGTACTATGACAGTCTTTGACCACCGTCACCTCATAGCCTAATTCGCTGGCTCGACGGCTTGTTGCATCGATACACAAATCTGTTTGAACACCCACGATAACAACTTTTTTAATCCCAAGCGTCACCAATTCCGTATGGAGATTCGTTTCATGGAACGAGTCGGGCGTATGCTTTTGAATAATAGTGTCCCCGCCAACAGGAGCTATCATGGGGTGAATTTCCCAACCTTGACTATTGGTTTCTAACGGTTCACCTTCACCTTCATTATGTTGGACATAGATAACGGGAGTATCACATGCTCTAGCTTTTTTGATAAGTCCACGTATGCGCTCAAGCAAACCATGATCATCATATACGGGATCTGTTTCCTGAAACATGCCGTTTTGAACATCAATTACGAGCAACGCAATATCCTTATTCATAATTTAGATCTCACCCCATGATTATTATAGTATATCGCTCATATTATACGTACGTTCTTTACCAATCCTAATCCACTTCAGTTGATAAAACTCTACTTTTCGTGTCGGAATTGTCTCGGAGTCATACTCATATGTTTGCGAAAAATCCGGTTGAAGAAGCTGACATCTTGAAACCCAGAACTATATGCGACATGAACAACTTTGTTTCGGTGGTCCTTCAACAATTCGCAAGCATGCCGGATTTGAAGGGAATGTTTGTAGTCCACAAAGCTCATACCTGTCGTTTTTTTGAATTTTGCCGTGAAGGATGATACACTCATGCCGCATGTACGGGATAACTGATTCAACGATAAAGGCTGCCGGTAGTTTTGTTCTACGAAATGCAGGATTGAACTCATCCAGTCTTCTTGTGGCAACGCATTTTTATTTCTGTTCCCGTTGTCTTCCTGATAACGGCTTAACAATACTAAACATTCGATCCAATTTGTCTTAATGACGAGCTGATAACCGATCGGTTTTTCGTAAAATTCATTATGAATTTTTTGGAGAAGGAATTCTATTTGCCCCCGTTGATGCTCGTTTAGCGATATGTACGGTACAAAAGAAGCGTTTTTCCTTAGAAAAGGAGCGAGATAAAAGAAATTAATGAAGGCAGGTATTTGCAGCAGTACGCCTAATTCTTTTTGCAGCAGCTGTTTCTCAAATAGGAGGTTGTATACGACAGTTTCTTCCCCATCGGAGTTGAAGTAACCGTGATAGGTTTGAGGCTCGATAACGAATACGTCACCGGTTGCAAGCGGGTAACGTTGGTCTGCCATTTCGTGCAGAGCCCCTCCCTTAACCACATACACAAACTCGACAAAATCATGTGTATGCGCAGGAATGACTTCGCCTTTTTTTATTTGGTAGCGTTGTATAAAGAAAGGGAATTCTCTGTCCTCGAAATAGGCATTTCCATTTAGAATAGACAAGTCCAGTCCATCCCCCTTAGCAGATCGTCCTACTTTTTTTGTAGATCATCCAAGAATCCGAACAGCTTTCTGACTTAAAGTGAATATAAGAACTTCATATAAAAAAGGAGAATTTCTATGTTGAATGATAAGAGGGTTTTGACTGAAAAGCAAATCATTTTTTATCGCGAAAATGGTTTCGTTCAAGTGGATAATGTACTTTCTGAGGAAGAGCTGCAAGAACTGAGGACGTATCTTCAAGAAGTAATGAGTGATTCGACTGGGAATTCCATTCAGACCGACAATGAAGGCGGCTCATACTTTAAGGTGCTGAATCAGCGAGTGAACACTTGGAGAGATCATGGTGGAATGGCTCAGTTCGTGTTAGGCAGCCGTTTTGCTGATATGGGTAAACAGCTAACCGGCTTTGATGGGATTCGTTTATTTCATGATCATGCCCTCTTGAAGATGCCCAATGACTCTAAGCCAACTCCTTGGCACCAAGACTGGCCATACTGGCCAATGCAGAAAACAGGAGCTTTCTCCATTTGGATTGCGCTCGATGATGTGGACGAGAACAACGGCTGTATGATGTTTGTTCCGAAATCACAAAAAATTAAAAATTTAAAAAGTATCGACTTAGTTACCCCAAGTGACATATTTGCCGATGCAGGAGCCCATGACGTGGATCGGAACACAGCGGTGGTTGTACGCATGAAAGCCGGAAGCTGTACCTTTCATGACGGATTGACGTTCCACTATGCCAACGCTAATCAAACCGATAAACCACGGCGTGCGCTTGCCATTATTTTCATGCCGGATGGCACGATATACAATGGAAAATCACATGCCTGTACAGAAGGATTGGGACTAAATGCTGGAGACAGTATTCAAGGAGGCTTGTTCCCTAAACTGGCTTAGTAGGCTATCCTACGTTAATGATAAAAGCATAACAAAGACTGCCGGATTAAACCGACAGTCTTTGATAGTTCTTATTGTTGAACTAAGCCAATTCCGTTATCCGTCCTCGAATTTCAGACTGATCGGATAATACGTTTGATTTTTGATTCCATATGATATGATCTCCATCAAACAGAATCCGACTAGTAATGGCAAATGGCGTTTCGATAAACCTCAAGGTCAGCTGAAGTGTATCCTCCTTCTCCCAGGTAAAGCTGGAAACTACGCGTGTATCCACATCCTGAAACAGCCGAGTGATACCTTCCACCCAATCGCCTCGGCCGAGAATAGTCGTATATTCATTATCCGACTTCCTCAAAGTGATAACTGCTTTATTATTTTCGAAGGACATGGAAATGCTCTTCCAATGCTGTTCATTGTCTTCGAGCTTATATTCGTTGCCGGTGATCGCTGCTTCTAGTGGTGAATCCGACTGTATCCGTTGTAGAGGTAAGTTTAGATTCTGTAGCTCAGCCGCAAGCTTCGCTGACGAATCCTGATCTGGGGTAAGCGGCGACAGCTCCATTGCCGGAAGCAAGTGATCCCACACCGCATCCATGACACCCTGTAAATCGTTAGTGCCGCTAGTCATAGCCAGTACCGCATTCTGCTCCGGCATTACGATGCAGAATTGACCGAACGCACCATCACCGCGATACACTCCGTGCCGGCATCGCCAGAACTGGTAGCCATAACCTTGAGCCCAATCACTGACTCCGCCGTCTCCATTGGATATTTGTACGGACGTCGCTTCATCAACCCACTCCTCCAGCAAAAGACGCTGTTCATTCCACACGCCTTTCTGCAAATAAAGCTGACCAAACTTAGCGATATCCTCCGTGGTGATGTTTAGCCCCCAGCCACCGACATTAATTCCCCGAGGACAGGATTCCCATGTCGCTCCTTCAATACTAAGCGGTTCAAACAAACGCGGCTGCAAATATTCAAGCAGCGTTTGACCGGTCACCTTCTGTAGTATCGCTGATAGCATATATGTAGCTCCACTGTTGTAGACAAAATGTGTGCCTGGTGCATGCTCAACAGAAGCTTCGAGAAACGCTTTGACCCAATTTCCATCTTCGCTCAGCTGCAGTCTGCTTGTTGTGTCACTGTCATGGCCCGTTCCCATCATCAGCAAATGACGAATTTGCATTGCCGATAGATTTGGCTCAATCTCCTCTGGAGCATCATTCGGAAAAAACGATACGATCGTATCATCGACCGACAGTTTCCCTTCCGAGGCAGCGAGACCGATTGCGGTTGAAGTAAAGCTTTTGCTAAGTGAGAACAGCATATGAGGAATATCTGATGCATAAGGCTTCCACCAACCCTCTGCTACCACTTGTCCATGCCTGAGCAGCATAAGACTATGCAGTTCCAAATTTCGTTCTTTTACAGCATTCAAAAAATTTATCACAGCTGCGGAGGGTATTCCTTGTGCTTCCGGCTGACTTCTAGGTAAATGAAGATTAGTCCGTTCCATCATTTCATTCCTCCTTTATACTAATAACTTACTCCAACCGTTGTGGACTGGCAAGTGTTTTTGTGAGCGCTCTCATATATGTTGAGTCGAACCATTATTATCATATTAAACAGGGAAGGACGCCAAACGGCGCCCTCCTATGATGAACTAACTTTTCCTGTTAAACCAATGATAATTTGTGCCATTCCGTTTACTTACTCACATGCAATAAAGCTCCAACGGCACCTGAATACTCACCATTTTCGATAAAAATGGGCTGTGCTCCTCTAAGCTTCGTATAACTTTGGACTACTTCTTTAAGAAATTCATTTTGAATAAAAGACGAACCGATGAAAATAATGGAGGATACGCCACATTGTCCAGCCGCAAGCACACTAACAGTTGCCACTGTTTCCCCTACCATACCCATTACAGAAGCCAATAGCTCTTCTTTTTCCAATTCACCTGTAGATGCCATTGCGAGAATGTTTCCGAAATTACTTGCTGTTAAATCTCCTGGTATTGGAGGCACTGTACCTTTATAAATCTGACTTACTTTCAAATCTATTCGATCTCGAATCCCCTTGGCTGCTAATGGTACTATGGTGTCATAATCGGATAACCCCGTTAACAGCTGAGATAGTCCCATCATTGTGCCTCCGCCAACCCCAGTACCACCGATCCGTTGTTGCTCACTTTTATCTACATGGTGAATCGAAGTTCCAGTACCAACATTCGTTAATATGTATGCTTCCTCTGATATTCCGTACTTTGCAAGAAGATATCGGACGCCGCTGCATGTTGCCTCAAATTCAACGATTTGTTCTGCTTTTTGACTCATTAATGATTTCAATAAAGCTGCTTTACCACCCGTAATACAGATCTTAGTGTTTTCTAATCCGCTAATCCATGATGCCACATGATCCAATTGGGAAATTGGATACTTTTTAAACTCGAGCGAACCATTCTTTATATATGCGACTTTGATAAGCGTACCACCAGCATCAATTCCAATGTTCATCATTGATTTGTCACCTCACTTCCTCCACTATCCTGTACCATTTGCACAATCATACACTCATATCGAGCATTGCGGGAATATTAATTTCTTTTACACATGACGCCCTGGAGAGGTTCATCACGCATTTGACCAATGATACGATATCCTGAAGCGGAATCTGTGTCCCGTTATAAGCCGATAAAACCTTCTCTATTCCATCTTCATAAGGGATCTGGGTAGCGATTTCTCCTGGGTTTATGCAAGTTACACCTATTCCATATTTCTTTACATGTTCTCGTAAAGCATTGCTTATTCCACGTAATCCGAATTTTGAAGCTACAAATGATATTTGTGTATAATCATTATTCTCAAGACCTGCTGTAGATCCGATTAAGAAGATCTTTGCGTTATCCGATTTTTTTAGATTCGGCAACAGCTTTTGGATACATGTGATTGCGGATGTTACATTAACATTAATAATTTTTGCAATTTCGTTAGGATCATCTTTCTCAAAATCATAGTCATCCATAAATCCTTTGCTTTCCCATATCCCAACATTATATATGAATACGTCAACGGCAACGTCACCTAATGTACTCGCAATCCTTTCGCTTGCATCAGATAACGCTAGGTCAGCTTCTATCCAATAACGATGAACACCGTCGTTAAGTTTCAAACTATCCGGGCAACTTCTGGATACCATCCATACGTTATCACCCATTTCAGGTAATCCTTTGACGAATGCTTCTCCCAATCCTTTACTCGCTCCGAATATAATAAAGTTTTTCATATTTTCCTCCCTTGCTTTTATAAATTAATAATAATTATATTTTTATACTTTGTATATGTTTTTGTTTATTTAATTAATAGAATGCTATGTAAATCCTTGTAGAATCAACACCTCATTTATTGCGTTTATTAAAAGCAATATGCAAATAGCTCCATATCATCATTCGATAGGAGCTGTTGCTTGGTTATTATGTGTGCAAAACACTGACTTTTTTTACGATGTCTAGGTTGGCGAGCCTTTCTTAATTTTCATTTTTCAGGCTCTATTTAAACTTTATATCCGAATACTTCCCTTTAAATTCTATATACTGATTCATGTTAGCAGAAGACAATAAAGTATTATTAATTTTAAAATGGTTAAATAAAATCCCCTTCACATTATGGATATCGTCAACGCCATAAATCAGAGATTTTCTTGGAAGCTTACCCCGGTAGAAGATATTGTTAAAGGAGACGTTGCTTACAGAACCCGGTGAAATCCCAGCAGCCATCTCTTCTGTCTTGATTTGAAAAAGCATAGAGTCTTCCGGAGCTTCAAACTCATCGATATGAATATTTTTAAAAGCAATATTGCTTATCTTGTTCCCTCCTGTTGCCCAGATTTGAATGGCGCCGTTATATTTATTCAAGTCCCAAACGCCTCGCTGATTCAAGATATAGATGTTCTCAAAGTTAACCTTATCGATGGTCGCATTAGGCGTATCGCCAAGCCCCAGCAATATCGGGCGGGCATTATCTGCCCAGAAGATTGAATCCTTCACCGATATATTTGAACTCTCTCCATAATGATAAATGACAAAATTATCGTCCGTCGTTCTTATGAATACGCCTGAAACACGCGCATTTTTGCTGCCGGAGAGGTGAATACCATCAGCATTGACCATAGATCCGAAAAAATTTATGTTTTTGATCGACGTTTGATCCGTAAAGTTCATAACAACTGACCACATCGGATAATCGATCAGTGTAATGCCTTCCACTGCTGATTGGGTACTTCTGGTAATCCATATCGCCCCGCTTCGCCCCTCGGCGTAATTTCTAGGCCGCAAAAGATCACCACCGTACATGATACCTCGGCCTTTGATTGTAATGTTGCTCAGATCATCAGCAGAAATTGACCCTTTGACAAGCGAGCCTGGCGCCAAATAAACATTCGTACCGCTCTGACTTATATAAAACGCTTCTCCCGCATGCCAATTGCCATAACCAGTAGAAGACATATAAGTAGTGGAATCATTGCCATCCGTTATATTAGAGTAACCGGGGAAAGCTCCTCTTATCGCTTTGCCCTTTGCAATATTTGTAGAATCATCTCCCTTTTTATAAAGCTTGAATTCGCTTGCCAATGATGTCATTACATAATGACTTGAACCGGTATTACCCAATAGGACAAGCTTCACATATCTCGCCTTAACGTTGCTTAATAAATCGGTGACTGTTCCTTCCCTATTGTTCTCGTACCCATCGTATATTTGTACATACGGGTCGTCGATTTTCTCCTTGGCCTCAATAATAAATCGTTGAGGTCCTTTTGCAAACCATTGGGAGTTAGTTAGCAGCTGCACCAAATCAAACTTTTCCAGTTGAATGGTATCCTCGAGATCAAGCTCAACCCACATGCCCTTAGGCAACTCGTGCTCGCCTGGCTTGAAATAATAAGTATCTTTTCCAGTTGGCAAATAAAGCGGGATAGGGTCACCAGGATTTATAACATAGACGTTCGCGGCGTTTTGTGAAGGAGCATCGTTCTCAGGCGTGTTTGAAAGGATGTGTAAATTGCCCTCACTCCAGCTGCCATTCACCATAATGGTGGGCTTTAATGGAGCTTTGCTATTTTGCGTGAGCGAAAAGGTTAATGTATTTCCTCCTGTTTTCCTAGCGTTTATCCCGTAAGCCGACGGGCGTATTTCATAATCTTTGATTTTATCCGTGTTGTAAGTTACCTTAAACTCAACTGTACCTGTAAAGTCTACGTTAACCATTGCTGCATCCGTAGGCACATCTTGCTCCTTCTGCTCGCCGTTCTTTACGTTATAAACATAAAGCTCCTCCCAAGTTTTCTTGCCTTTCTCTCGTATCCAAACCGAAAAACTGTTGTTTTTTTGTTTCCAATCTGGCGTTTCCCAAGTAACGATTTTTGAAGAGACCTGCTTATTTTCCACGTTCACAGCATGCACCTCCCCAACATTCATAAAAGTTGCCAGCATAAGCAACGCAAGCAGTAACTTCATCTTCATCACAAACCATTCCTCCCGATATGATGTAATGATGTTCCGTAAATCTATCCTTTCACGCTGCCCAGCACGATGCCCTTCATGAAATATTTTTGCAAAAAAGGATAAAGAACAAGCACAGGCAGTGCAGCAAGAAAAATTTGCGAGGCTTTGGTTGTACGGTCGGATACCTCCGCTAGTGCCTTCATATCTTCCGCTGTCAGGTTACCCCCTGCGGTAAATAGTTCCGTACTTACAACAAGTGTCTGCAAATACGTCTGCAACGGATAATTTACAGGCGAGTTCATATAAATCAGTCCATCGAACCAGGAATTCCACTGACCTACACATGTAAATAGCAAAATTGTTGCCAGTGCAGGTATCGAGATCGGAACCATCATTTTCCAAAGCAATTGCCAGTGGGTACATCCGTCAACAAGGGCAGCCTCCTGAATTTCTTTGGGTGTACCACGAAAGAAATTGAGCAGCAGCACGATGTTAAACACCGCCACAGCGCCTGGAAGTACAAGTGCCCAGATCGTATCAAGCATATGGTAATTTCGAATGACCATGTAAGTAGGAATTAGTCCCCCGCTAAACAGGATTGTTACAAAGAAGAACCACACATAGAAGGTGCGCATGGGAAAGTCCGTCCGTTCCTTTGACAACGGATATGCGGAAATAATGACCACCAATAAACTGATGATCGTTCCGAGGACAACCCGCACAATGGAAACGAATAGCGACTGTAAAAATTCCGGTTTGGACAGTGCGTACTTGTAGGAGCTCAGCGTAAAATCAACAGGCCACAGCTTGACTGCCCCCGCCGTCGCCGCCGAGCTTGAGCTAAAGGACAGAGCCAATATATTAATGAGAGGAAGCAAGCAAACAACGGCTAATGAAATAAGAAAGATATTATTGCAAATAAGAAAAACTTTTCGTCCAAGTGAATCATTGAAGTCCATAACTGCCACTCCTTTCCTTAAAAAATACGGTAACCAGCTAATCGATAAGCCAGCCAGTACGATGCTCCTACAAAAATCAAAGAGACCACCGATTTGAACAGGCCGACCGCTGTCGCAACCGCATATTGGGCATCAATGAGGCCTAGTCGATACACGAAGGTGTCCAGAATATCCCCTGTACGATAGACAAGTGGGTTATACAGATTGAACACTTGGTCAAAGCCTGCATTCAGCACTCCGCCAAGGCCCAGCGTCGCGAGCAGTACAATGATGGGCAGCATACCTGGCAATGTCACATGTATCGTCTGTTTCCATCTGCCGGCCCCATCCATGATTGCTGCTTCGTATAACGTAGGATTAATGCTGGTAAGTGCAGCAAGATACACAATGGTGCCAAACCCGAATTCCTTCCACACATCCGTGACAACCAGCACATAAGGAAACAGCTTATCATTGCCGAGAAAAAATAACGGTTCCATTCCAAACCAGCTAATCACTTCATTCAGCAGTCCCTGTGACGGTGAGAGAATATCGATCAGAATGCCGCCAAGAATGACCCACGAAAGGAAATGAGGTAAATAAATGAGGGTCTGCACTGATCTCTTGATCGATGATTTCCGCACTTCATTAAGCAGTAAAGCCGTCACAATAGGTGCAATTTGACCGAAGATTATTTTCAGAAATGCAATAAAAATCGTGTTCCATAATACCTGACCAATCCCAGGCATCTGGAGCATAAACTCGAAATTATTCCAACCCACCCATTTGGAATCGAAGAAACCTTTTGCGGGAATAAAATCCTGGAAGGCAATGACAATCCCTGCCATAGGGATATAATGAAACATGATCAACAAAACGATTCCGGGCACCAGCATAAGATGCAGAGGGAGATGTTTCTTCCAAGGTCGTCTTCTTTTGACGGTCGCCGCTTGCAACATTATCATTCCTTTCTAAGCTGATAGAGTAAGAAAGGAAGCAAGCGAATCAAGCCTGCTTCCTCTCCATTCTCAGGTTATTGTTTAGCCTTATACCATTCGTTGACCTCAGCAGTAATCGAATCTCCGCCAAATTTCTTCCAATCCGCTACAAACTTATCGAACTCGCTAACATCCGATTGCCCCATAATAATTTTCGTGAACACTTCCAGCTTCATCTTATCCAGTGTGCTTTTCTTGGCTGTCATCGTTGGCGTGCTCGGTCCCGAATATTCATCAACAAGGTACTTGTTTTCCTTCACATAGTCGCTGACTACATTCATGCCGCCTCCAGGTCCAGCCCATTTGTAGGAAGACCAGGCTTGCCCTTCCTCGTTGCTGTCTTTAAATTTGCCCGACAACCACAGCTTGTAGAGATCATAATGATGTTTTACATCAGCAATCGGGTTATCCACATACTGTCCTGCATCTTCCGATGCTTGAACACCCCTGTGAATATTAATGAGCTCCAGTGGATCACTTATGATGACAGCTGCAAATGCAGATACATTAATTTCTTTGTTTTCTCCGCCGTACCAATAGGCATCCAGTCGTCCTTCTGGACCATACTGCTTCTCTACTGCAAAATTAAGCAGCTTCACAAGCGCTTCCGGATGCTTGAAACCTTTGCGAACGACATAATAGTTCCCTACCGGAATGCCACCCGAGGTGCTTGCAGGCTGTTCGTCAAAGGAAATTAGTGGATACGGCTTCCAATCCGATTTTTCCTTTTTATAATGATCCGTCAACGGCCACCACACGGCGCCTTCGCCTGAGTAGAACATGCCCGTTTTGTTGCCGGCAATCAGCTCATAAGCTTTAGCCTGATCCTTGACCGCAAACTCTGGATCGATCAGACCTGCTTTGAACAGATCCTGCAGCTTCTGCAGCGCCGGCTTGAGGCCAGGTTGAATATCCCCATTGATAAGCTGTCCAGAATCATCTTTGACCCAGCGTCCCGGATAAGCATGGAAGCTTTCGAAGAAGCCCATTAAAGAGTTCAAATCCTTATTGATTCCACCCAGCCCTATCGTGTCCTTCTGGTTGTTGCCATCAGGATCTTGACTAGCAAAAGCCTCGGCGATGCGATATACGTCCTCCATCGATTTTGGCTCTGACAAATTTAGCTTCTTCAGCCAATCCTGCCTAATCCATAACATCTGCGCCCCGGTACCCGTGAAGGTAACACCAGGCAGTGCAAGCAATTTGCCTTCGAAGGTTGAGGCCTTCATTCCGTTGCCTCCATCATTACTTATAACTTGCTTGGTTTTATCCGAAGCATATTTCTCGAATACTTCCGTCATGTCCTCGACCATATCGGCATCGACAAGACGCTTCAACTCATTGGCCGACACTGTCAAAATATCCGGAATATCGCCTGATGCGATGGTCACATTCATTTTTTGCTGCCACTGCGTCTGTGGAACACTCCACTCATTGATTAGCTTAATACCAAGCTCCTCTTCATAAGAGCGATACCAGATATTGTTGTCAATGCTGTCACCCTTCTCGAACTTGATAGATGGCGGCAGCCACCTCACGGTTGACACTTCAATCGCAGGCTCATATTTACCAAGTGGATCAGCGGCAACTGATTTGTCTTCCGTATTCCCTGCGCCCTTGCTATCTCCTGTGTTTGCAGTGTTTTCTTGTTTGCCCGTATTTCCATTTGCTCCGTTATTCGTAGTGCTGCATGCTGATGTTATGAGAAGCATGACTGCTGCAGCGAATATCAGATATCGCTTCAGACTTTTGTGTTGCATGTTCATTCCCCCTTTTGTTGTAAACGCTATCACTTGCTTAAATAAAGTATAAGCCCGTTACATCAACTAACGTAACAGGCCATTTCTTTACTTCTGCTTATCTATTTTTTACCTTTGTGCAGAAGCTTGCCTAACTAATCAACCCATTATCGTTCTTCTAGCGCTCGATAATCCTGTGGGGTATAACCGCTTGCTTTCTTGAAAAATCGTGTGAAATGGGGCGGTGAAATAAAGCCAAGCGCAGTACTGATTTCATGAATTTTCAGATCTGGTTGAACCAGCATCCGCATGGCTTCTTTCAGCTTCGCCTCATGGATATAAGTGAGCACGTTCGTGCCCGTTACCTTTTTGAACGCTCTGGATAAATAAGAGGGATTCCACTTTACAATCTCTGATAAACGCACCAATGAGAGATCATCACCCAGGTGGTCGTGAATATAACCCTTCACATGATCAATTGTCCGATCACGCCGTTCCGCCTGATCCTGCTGCTGCATCTCAAAAATCGTCATGGCAAGTCGATAATAATAATCCATACATGACGCAGGATCAATTTGACCAACTGCTGGCTGCATTAAAATTGACAAATCAGTGCGCACCGATAGACGCTCCTGCAAATTGAACCGATGGATATGGCGCAAGAAAACGAGCGAAAGCCCAGAGTAAACCGATTCGACTCGCGTTGGCTCGGCTGTGAAACGCTCCCAGGCGGAATCGAACGCTTCGGCCTGGCCGTTTGCTAAATATTCGCCAAACAAATCCGTTTTGCGCAGCATCTTCGTCCGATAGAGCTCCGTTTCGTCGAATTCGACTTGAACAACCCCGTTTCGATCACCGGATTGACGATGATATTCATGCTCCAGCATAGCCCAGCGGTCGGCGATGTCTTCCCACTCGCATGGAGACTTGTCCAGCAGGAACAATAACGAAATATCGAAAGAGAGTAGACATGCGGCCTCCGCATTCTCTGCATATTCCCGGACGGCAAGTAGAATGCCACTCCACAAAGCAGGCTCTTCAAATTGTTCTTCTGAATGGCTGACTGCCGGTTGTATGTACCAGACCATGGTTTCCTTGTCGACAAATATATACTTCATATGCAGGTGGGAATAGCCATATTGCTCCTCGAGCACCTTCATCCCCGCATGAAGCTGAGCTTTGCCGATTTGTCTCGATCCTGATTCCAACCCTATCAGTTTAGCCATCATAATGAGGACTGGACGCTTCGGATCCAGCGGAATACCCAGTTCCTCAAATTGATCGGACCTGCTCAGCCTATCGAAAGATTCGCTATAAAGCAGTTCGCTTAACAGCTCGTTTTGTAGCAGCGGCAGCGTTTGTTCCATCTGCTGCATCGCTTTGACCATAAGACCTTCAATCTGCTGTTCTCCGGCTATATCCTCCGCCAGCTTGCCGATGGTATCCAAAATCGTCTCATGACCTTCGGTCTTAAGCAGATAGCTGGTATTGTCATAATGTATAGCCTCATAAACATAATCGAATTCGCTATGCCCCGTCAGAAAAACAACCTTACATCTGGGCCACAGTCTGCGAATATGCTTATGAAGCTCCATTCCGCCAAGAACAGGCATCCGAATATCGGTCATTACGATGTCGAACCTTCCCCTCCTTAACCATTCAAGTGCCGTCTTTCCAGAATAGGCCTTGTATAATTCGAACTCGACCGGAAAACGTTCCTGCAGAAGTGTGTAGAGACCGTCTGCAATATCGGGCTCATCATCAACAATTAACAATCTAAGCATACTCTTTGTCCCCCTTCCATATAGCCAACCGAACTTCCAATCCTCCAAGGCCGCTACGCCCCACAACGATTCCGCCTCTATCCCCGTATTTCATACGCAACCTTCGATGAATGTTAAGAAGGCCGGTCGTTTCAATCGTACTTTCATCCGTTCTCAGCAGCCGCTCTAAGGTCTCTAGTCGTTCCTGATCCAAAAGTGAGCCATTGTCTTCCACACGAATGAGCAGACAATCTTCCTGCTCTTCGAAAGTAATGGACAGAAGTCCACCTTCTTCTATATGGTCAAACACATGCTCGAAAGCGTTTTCGATTAATGGCTGAAGGATAAGACGCGGCACTTTAACCTCCCGATAAGAGGTAGGCACCTCGCCGCACTTGACCTTCATTCGCAGTCGAAAACGCCTTCCCTGAATTTCCGCATAAATCGTAGCATGTTTAGCCTCCTCGTAAAGCGGAACCTCATCTGAGGAATTGCGAGTAATATACTGTAAATAACTGCCCATCTGTGAAGCGAACTGCTTGGCACTGTCATGATCCTCTACAGCAATCATGTTATACAGAGTGAAATAACTGTTATATAGAAAATGAGGATTAATTTGTGATTGTAGATGCTTCAGCTCAGCTCGTTGAACTAATATTTTGTGCGTATATACTTGTTCAATCAATTCCCGCATATAACGGGACATTTTATTAAAGCCCTGGAGCAAATATCCGAACTCGCTGCGGCTGTTTTCGGTGATCGTAACGTCCAATTCGCCCTTCTCCATCTTCCTGAATGCGCGCAGAAGCGCCAGCAACGGCCGATGGATCATACGGTACAGGGAAAAACAAAGCACAATAATAAAGAATAAAAACACTGCTATTAACACCCAGAACAGCTGCTGGTAACGATGTAGATTGTTGAACAAATGTTTCTCAGGAACAAAATGAATAAGCGAGAAACCGAGAAGTTGAGAGAAACGGGAGGATACGAGCACTCTGTTATCTCCCTCCCCAACACTTCTGATATTCTCGTATTCATTTGGCGCACCTGATTTATATTGATCGATGTACTGATCTAAATAGGGATTCTCATAATGATGAGTGCGAATAATAAAATCGCCGTTCGAATCGCTTAGAACGGAGCCGCTGTTCTCGCTGCTTTCTAGAGAGGAAAGTGACTTACTCAGTTCATTCGGAGAAAGCTCTACAATAATGGAATACATCGCATTTTCCGCTTCGTACAAACCGCTTACCTCGTGAAGGAGTACAATATAGGGAATATGGTGAAGGAAATATATCGCTTTGCCCGGACTCTTCCTGGCGAGCTCGCTAGTGTCATGGAATTGCTCATTTGCCATCGCGCCCGTTCCCTGCATAGCAGATATCGTGCGGTTGATCGAGGGTATATGAACCGACACATCCGAAATATATACGCTGCTGTTTTTCAGTGCAAACAGCCTATCCTGCACCATTAGAATGGCCTGGCTTTTGTCGTATTGGTTCATGTAGCCTGGAATAACCGCCAACTTGTTCAGAGACTCGTCGTTAATTAAATCAAACTGCAGCAGTTGAATACGTTCGACTTCCTTCTCCATCGCGCGTATATTCGCTTCAACCCGGGACTCCATCGAGTTGGATATTTCCCGCCGCAGCGACTCCCTTCCTCCAGAGTAAAAGTTATTCCCGATCAAGATGATCGGTATCAACATCAAAGCCAGCAATAAAGCGAAGCGAAACAAAAGCGAGCTCTTCATTCTGCCAAACCCCGTACGGATAAGTACCGCCTCCATTTACGCCAAGTTTGCCATGAAGCGGCAACTTAGTCACGTTTTTTGATGAGACATGTTCGTTAAGCGTTTTCATCGTTTACACATTTTCATTATTTAGAAGATTGTGCTCAAAAGCAACAAAAACAATAGTTTCATCGTAAGCCATTTCTTGCTCTTTCAACATTGACTTTTTTAAGATTTGGACAAAAAAAAGACTAGATAAATCAATTGCTTGATTCATCTAGCCTTCAACTCTATTACATCAAATACATTAATTATCGAGTAAAAGCTTCATACCATCGTGACTAGCTACAAAACCCAGGCGCTCGTAGAATCTGTGGGCATCTTTACGATTTTTATCAGTCGTTAGTTGAACCAAATGACAGGAATTCGCTTTCGCTTCCTCGATCGCATAACGAAATAAGCTTTCTCCAACCCCATTGCCTCGATAACGTCGGTCAACACGAACACCTTCAATTTGTGCTCTCATGGCACCAAATCGAGCAATTCCAGGTATCATTGTAAGTTGAAGACAACCCATGACTTCATCGTTATCCATCGCAACAATTAATGAATTACCCACTTGTTGCTCGATTTTGTGAAAAGCATCAATATAGGATTGAGGAAGTGGGTCCGTAGACTGTTCACGTGTTTTACCTAATTCATCGTCGGCTAATAAGCGGACAATTGCGGAAAGGTGATTAATTGTTGCTACTTTAATTTCCATTATTGATCTCCTTTAATGACTATGTACAAACGCAAGCAGAGAAATCATTGGTTATCGATTAGCAACATCTACTAAACATTAGAAAATGAAATAAACTAAAGCTACTCCAATGAGTAGTACAATAAGTGAAACAATATATTCTTTCGAACCCTTTAGATACTTCCAATCTATAAATGACTGAAAGCCCGCATTGGTTATTATTAGTAACATCAAAAACCACTTCAAAGCATTTCCCTCTAAGTCACCTAAAATAATTATAGTAAATGCAATGAGTGCAATGATAATACTTCCCCATACCCTAACTTTCTTACCTCTATCTGAAAGTTCCGCTTTTTCAGCTCCAACAAGCCATTTTCTCAAAATTAAACTAGTAAAAACGAGGAATATAGCTATTAGTCCAATTTTACCACCCATTAAATCGCTCCCTTTTCAAGTTCAGAAACAGGGTATTGTTCAAGTGAAATTGTTTTTTTTCTTTTAACGATACATAGAGAAGATGCTCGATCACGCAAATGTTTTCCCCCTCACAGCCTTAATATCCAAATATATTCCATAAGACTATGATGTTATCCTGCAAGTTAGTTAAGGAAGGTTGCCAACCGGCAGCCCTTCCTTCTCCATACTTTATTTCTATAGTTGTACACTATACTAGAAAATATCAAATATCGTAAAAGTATGCTGCTACTTTGTTAAAAGCTTAATTAGAAATGATTTTAAATCTATGATACGCAAGAATTGCGGCTTTTGATCTGTTCCACTAATGATAAGTGGGATCAGCGATTCCGCTTGTCCAAGAGATCCATGGCCTCCACCTCCTATGTGCGTTGGTGAGCTTCTGTCTGCCAGTTCATAACCTGGCTTTGCAGTGACAACCAAAAATTCTCCGGGGTGAGAATGTAAAGCTCCGGATAACCGTTGCAGTGCATCAGGGTACTTGCCATAGTGCAATGTATGTTGCTGAGCGTTTATTTTCAAATCCAACACCTCTGCATCTTGTTCGACCACCCATTTTTGTTGATAAGGATCGATCAACTTTCCATTGGCTTTAAATCTGAGCTCTTTAGAAGTTTCGCCTTGAGTTACGTAGATCCACTCCTTTTCTTTCCATGAAATAAAATCAATGCGAGGATCGGCTATTAATAAAGAGGCAATGTCTTTTAGCGACATCCCCTCTTTAAGTTTATAGACATAAGCCATGGTTTCATTGACGGCGAGAACGATTTCCGTTTCGTCCGTTACGGGTTCGCCCTGAGTAAACACTTTATAGTCATTGAAAAAGGAATGTAAATCGATAATTGGGTTATCTTGGGCAGGCAGAATTTGGGTCTGTCCACTATCGCCAACGGTAATAAAGATAGCTTTGTTCAATGCTTCTTCCGGCGAACCAAAGCTTTGCAATAAAGATTGAAGCTGCCTATCTACTTCCTTTATTCCATTTCGTTCCGTAGATCCATTTTTATGAATTTTCTGATCCAAATCAGGTAAATAGACGTATAAAAAATCGGGCAATTTATTTGCCTTTATTAAATAATTAGCCGTATCAATGGAAAATTGATTGTTTAAACCCAAGCGCCGAGTTAAACCATCAGGCAGTTTTTGAATACCTTTAAGCGGATCTGACAATGTACCCAAAGCTAAATAATCCGGGCCTTTTACAGAAATTTTTTTCGGCAATGAACCTTGCATTAAGGGAGGAATGGATAAAGTATGATTAACGGTGCCCCGATAAATCAAACCATTAATACTACCGGATTTCATGCCACGTTGAGCCAAGTCCTCGTAAATGGTAGGCGCTTGTACATTTAAGTGGCTACCGTTCAATTGGACTAACGCATCAACCAATACCGTATCAACTCCAGTTTTGATGACCTCCATTGGTCCGGTTCCATAATTGATGAGTTTTTTTTCTTTCGTCGAATACCATGTCAAACCAGGTACGCGATGACCATCTGGATATGTTCCTGTAAACAGAGAACTATCAATCGTCACGGACATGGTGGGAAAAGAACTGACCAGATCCTTATAATAGTGGCCATGTTCGATCAGAAATTTTATGGCTGGAAGTTCATTTTGCGCTAGGCCTTTATCAATAGCTTGTGCCATTAAAGAATCGATCAGCAGTAGAACGACTTTCTTTTTGTTTTCACCGTTTAAGGATTTCACTCGGACTAAATCTTGTTCTTTATGTGTTAATTCTTGACTTTGGCATCCCGAAGCTACAATCAATATAAAGATACTCAGCAGAATCAGGCTCATTTTTTTTCGCATGAATGAAGCTCACCACCTATCTATCATGTGCTTTTTTATGTCTATGCTGTTCCGTAATCCAACCTCTGGCTTCTATTTGGATTTTAAGCTTTAATCACGAGGGATGCCTCCTCTTCTCTGGTTCTGAAAAGACCCGCACGTTTTCGTTTTCATTAACGGTCGCTAATATCACATCGCGGATATTCGCGTTAGCAGGTGCTATCTTGGTATTAAGCCATACAAGATCTTTTCCAATTTCGTGAAGTAGCGACATATCAACTTTTCCATCTATAATAATCGGCCTTGATATAGTAAACGGTCGAGTCTCTAATTTCATATCTGCCGGAGTAACTGGTTGGTACTGGGTGTCCATGAAAACGGATATTGTTCCACCCGGCTCCCATACCGCAAGGGATACTTTTTGTATATCTTCTACTTTTTCTTTTCTAAGCTCTGAAAATAAAAATTCAATAGATATTTTTGCTTTAGATAGGTTATGAAATTGGAGGAGTCCATTTTTAATGAGTGTGATTGGTGATGGGTCTAGATATCGTTTGAAAAACGGCCATTTCAGGCTCAACCACGTCGCTGCAACATATAACACGATTAAAACAATGGTAGTGATCATAGATCCTTTTAAACCCAATTCCTCATCTGACAGCGGATGAGCTATAATATTGCCGAGGGTCAGAGCAATAATGAAATCGAGAAACCTTAATTGAGAAATGGAACGCTGTCCCATCGATTTAGTTACAAGGAGTAAAAAAACAAAGCTAACAACGGCTCTTAAGATCCATTCAATACTGGTCAACGATTCTTTACTTTCGAAAAAATCCAATTTATTCAGTCCTTCCCCAAGTATCCATAATTAGTGATTACGTTCCCCATATTTTCCAACCTCTATACCCAATTGCCTAAAAACAGCTAACCAAAAATAATGCTAGTTTGCGGCGAGCCGAACAACTTATTGCACTGAGGAATTAATTTAAGAATCTGCTCGATAAAAAATAAAAAAAACCTCCCCACAGCCAATCACCGCTGTAGAGAGGTTCACCTCTAAAATATATCTTTTATATTTTTTATTATTCATTTTATCAAAGAGTAAATGTTTGTATCATATGCAACACCATTTTGATACATATAGTTTTTCAAAATCCCTTCTTTTTCGAAACCTAGTTTTGCTAATAATTTATTTGATTCCTTATTTTCAATAAAAACAACTGCTCCAATACGCGTTAACTCCAGTTCTCTAAAACCATATGATATAACTTTTGAAACTGCTTCAGTGGCATATCCTTTTCCCCAATACTCGGGATGAAGTTCGTAGCCTATTTCAGCTCTCTTATGTTTTGAAGACAAAGCGTTAAAACCGATTGTCCCGATAATTTCTTTCTTACCTTTTAGCTCAATTCCCCATCTAATGCCTCGATTTTCTTGGAAACTCTTTGCAAAAAACGCAACAAGTTGCTTTGCTTGCTCTATACTTGTGAAAGTATCTTGTCCATAATATCGTGTCACATCATTATGGGAAAAACAATTGAAGATACCTTGAGCATCTGTTTTAACGACTTCTCTCAATTGTAATCTTTCTGTCTCTAGTATTGGAAACATTCAACCACTCCATTTTGATAAAACATATATTTATTCCTACTTTATAGTAAAAGAAGGGAATGATAAACATTAACTTTCTTCAATAATCCTGCCCCCACCACGTGAAACAAGCCCTTAGAAGTGATTCTAGAGGCTCGTTTCTTTAATCATTTTCTTTTCCATGGATCAACGGTTCATAACACTTTGTTGATATCTTCTCAAAACATCCTCGTGAATAGCTTAGGTCGCAAGTTCACCGAAACGCGAGAAAATGGCAAGCGCTGGGTCCATCGGAACATCAGCTCTCTGCACGTCCGGCGGAATCTCGATTGTCGGCGTCGGCCTTGGCAATCGGCCTTCGAACTGAGGAAGCCATTCCGCCTGCGCCACCAGCATCTCGGTGACCAAGTCCCGAATTTGTTTCAGCGTCAGAACAGAAGAAGTCAATGGATCAAGTGCGATCGCCTGTACGACAGTTTCTGGGTCGCCCGATTTGGCTGCCAGAACGGCAAGTCGCTGCACGTTGATGTTAGTGAGATTAAGTGCCGCACACTGCGGCGGGATCTCGCCAATGATCGTCCGGTGGATGCCGGTCCGGTCGGCGAACACTGGTCCTTCCGCGCAGCACTCCTCCGGAAGGTTTGAAATCATGCCGCTATTTCGCAAATTACCGCTGAACTTGAACGTCTTGCCCGTTTCGAGAGCCTCAATAATATAAGCGCAATATTCCACGCTTCGGGCGGGCAAATCGGCCGGCTCATCTGCCAATAGGTCGCGTTCCTTATATTTGTTCGCGACATACGTACACCAGTTGAAATAGGCGCCCGTCTCACCGCCAAAGGCTGGCTCGTCGCAATAGAGCTCAAGCGCTTCCGAGCTCTTTCGGAACCAAGGCACATATTCGGAGAGATGGCCTGTCGACTCGGTCATGAAATAACCGAAATGCCGGAATACTTCTCCGCGCACCTTCTCGTTGACATAGAACTCGGGCTTCTCGAACTGTTCACGAAGCTTTGGGTACAAGTCTTTGCCTTCATGCTCAATCTTGAGGAACCAGCCCATATGATTAATGCCGCCTGTCACGATGTCGATCTCTGCCTTCGGCACCCCTACATAACTGGAGATCAAATCCAGCGTGGTCTGGACACCATGACATAATCCAACATATTGAATCTTCGTCTCGCCCAGAGCCCAACAGATCATCGCCATCGGATTGACATAATTAAGCAGCGTTGCTTTCGGGCACAGCTCCTCCATGTCATGCGCGACATCGAGCATAACCGGAATGCTGCGAAGGGCGCGAAATACACCGCCCGGACCAAGCGTGTCGCCGATACATTGATCGACTCCGTACTTTAGCGGAATCTTATAATCCATCTCAAACCCGGTCAAACCACCAATCTGGAACGAACAGATGACATAGTTGGCATCCAAGAGCGCTTCTCTACGATCCGTCGTAACAGAAACTCTCGATTTCAGTCCGTTCTCTTCAATGACACGGTTAGCAAAAGCCGCAACCTGACTGGTCTTGTTCGTCGTTGGCGCCATCAAGACGAACTCTGTGTCCTCAAGTGCCTCTGTCGCCATAATGTCGAGCATCAAAGTTTTGCAGAACACAACGCTACCTGCCCCAATAATCGCTACCTTTCTCATTGCTATCGCTTCCTCTCACCGTTATTTTGTTACCGCATGCTGATACATATCACGAATGTAGGCCTCTGCTATCTTCAGATCCTGCACGGCTTCACGCGCAGTGCAGGTTGGCGGACGCTCACCTCTAACGGCAGCCAGGAAATTCCGCGCCTGGTTGCGCATGGCATGCATGTTCGGCATGACCGGAATCGTATACTCCGGCGCACCCTTGCCGTTATCCCTCATAACCATCACCCGACCGGCTTGCTGACGAGCGAGCGGCGGCGGCAGCTCTACCTTCACGAAGCCTTTCTCGAAGGTAATGAGGACAGTCTCATGCCACTCGATTGAGGTCGTATACGCTGCCATTTCAAGTACTGAGCAGACACCACTGTCGCTTGTGCCAGATAGCAGAACGCCCGACGGGTCTGCATAGGCCAGCTTATAAGGCTCTCCTAACATATGGCGGGTCATATTAACTTGATGGATATAGTAATTGACGAATTCATCATATTTGCGATTGGCTGCATCGTCGAATGCTGTGCCGAACGGCTCAAACTCATCATTCGGCCGAGGCTCGCCCGATTCGAGCGGCTTATCCATACCGCCGACCCAATCGCCCGGAGGCATCGATACGCGTACATAGGTCATGCGGCCGTATTCGCCGCTTGCCTTCCACTTGTCGACGATGTCTTTTGCATATTCAATGGCTGGATCAGAACGTTTATGATATCCAACCATGTGGAGTACACCGTTATCTTCACCAAGCGCCGCCAATCGTTCTCCCGCTTCTACAGTCAATGTAATCGGCTTCTCCGTAAACACTGGAATTCCCGCCTTCAGAATTTCCGGCAGGATGATGCTGTGACGGCGATAAGGCTGTGCTGCAATAATGGCATCCACCTTCTCGTTTGCAATCAAATCGCGGTGATCCGCATAAATTTTCGATATGCCATATCTTCCAGCAACCAGCTTCGCTTGTTCCGGCCGGGTCTCTGCGATCGCTACAATTTCACACTCATCCGTGAGCTGTGCATAGTTGGACAGATGCGCCATCTGTCCCATTCCGCCTGTTCCAACAAATCCAATTATGAGTTTCTTCATGCTATCTCCTCCATACCCATATTTTCGAATAAGTACAGGCCGTCTTTGCCTGGAGCAACAATATCGGGATAACCATTTCCTGTTAAATCATGCACCCAGAAATAGATCCCACAACCTGAAGCCTCTTCGGCAGGTCCGAAGTCGATGACATGTTTCTCGAACGAACCGCCGTTGATTTTATAATAGTAAATACCGATTGGATCATGCGCCCCCGGATCGCCGTCATTGTGTGCACGAAAGCGCTTGCCTGTCACAAGCTCAAGCTCCCCGTCGTTGTCGATATCCACCAGCTGCATATCATGGAACTGCGAGCCACTCATATCGATATCGTGTTTGGTCCAAGTCCGATTGCCGGATTCATCTACGCCTTGTTCAAGCCAATGAAGGCCATAGTCATGTGCCATTCCATAGATGATGTCGCAGAGCCCGTTCCCCGTCACATCGTGGCCTAGCATCGGGATGCTGGTCCCGCCCAGCGAGAATTCAGGATGAAACGTCCATTCCTTTTGCGGATCCATGGGTTGCTCGAGCCAACCGCCGCTAAGCACGATGTCCATCCGTCCATCCCCGTTCACATCCGCGAACCCCATGCCATGACCGGCGATTTCTTTGCTGATAATGATTTTGCGGAAATCTGGTTTATTAGGCCCATTAGCATTGCGGTCAAGCTTAAAATAGGCCTGCGGGCTGCTGATTTCGTTCGGGAACGCTTCGGGTACGCCGCAACCGTCGATATCATAGAAGCGAACGGTTTCAGTATTCAATACCGGTCCAGAGGCAATGGTTTCCCACTCGCCTCCCGCGCTTCCAGGATTGCGACGCCAATTCAGCGTTTTACTAAAAAAAGAGGTAGTGACAATATCAGTCCAGCCGTCTCCATCCACATCCATTGGATAATCGACAAAATCGTTTGTATACTCCCCGATCTCTTCCACGTCACAGATCTTGAAGCGCTGCGTAAAATCAGGTCCCTTATACCAATAGGCACCGCTGACAATATCCGGTATCCCGTCGTTATCAACGTCGAATACAGAACATGCCTCATATACTGTGTCGTCAATCTTACGCTTACGAAATTGTATTTGCTTCATTCAAGCTTCAGCTCCTCAATAGGCTATAAAAAGTTGATATTTACTTTGAAAGAGGTTGTTAACTGCTTTAACTATTTTCGCAAGATTCGATAGCCTATCCCCCAAGAATCGTAATTGTTTATCACGTGTACGGGGTTACAATGAGGGATAGAGACTACTAATCAGTAACACCTCACCGGCCACCGCATCTTTGTAATGCCGCAATAGATTTATGGGAGGATGTGTAAAGATGGAAATGAAAGACAGTCAAATGAAATCTTCCATTATCATCGATAACCGCAAGGTGAACGTAATGGATTATGGGCAAATTCCCGAGAATCCAGCCTGGAAAATCGATTCGCATAAACACGATTTCTTTGAATTACACTATATTGCCAATGGATCCGGTACTAATATTTCTCCTGATGGACGCATTCCGCTCGAGAGTGGAACCCTATATATCGCCAAGCCCGGCGAAGCGCATGCCCAAATTTCAAACCCCAAGGATCCAATGAAATTATTCTACGTCGGTTTTTATATTGACGGCTTGGATTCCAAAGAGCCATGGGAGCTTGAATATGCGATTTCCATCCTCCAGCTGCAATCCAGAATCGTGTTTAACCGCTTCTTCCCTATTGAACCCATCGTCGCCAGAATCGTTAAGGAAATGAGCGAACGTCGCGAGCATAGCTCGATCATGATTAACCATTTATTCTCCCAACTGTTCATCGAAGTGTTCCGCTCCCTGAAGGAACGGTTCACCCTGGATGAGAGCGGTACAAGCTCAAACATCGAGATGATAAGAAGCACGGTCGAATATATGAAGCTGCACTTATCGGAGCCCTATGACAACGCCCTTTTAGCCAACAGAATCTGCATGAGCACCAGCCATTTCCGTAGATTATTCAGTCAGACTGTAGGCATACCGCCTGCAAAATACTTTTTGCTTATGCGAATCGAGTTCGCAAAGTCTCTTCTCCTAGGCTCTCGATCCGTTACGGATACTGCGGAGATTGTCGGCTTTGAATCGGTAGAACATTTCAGCAAGACATTTAAGAAATGCGTCGGCTTATGCCCGAGCCACTACCAGAAGCATCGCTATGAGGAGCAAAGCACACACCCGGAGATACTGCTAACGGATTTCCGGTGATATTACATTTTGAGCGCGCCTTGCGTCATATCGGTATGCGCTTACATTCCAATTGTAGGTGAAATATAAATAAGCGACCATGTCTAGGTCGCTCAAAAAATTGTATTTAATGATCATTTGAATTAGGTAGGTTATCCCGAATTTCTACATGGCCTGTCAATCTGAATTGACCAGGGGTTACACCTGTCAGTTTTCGGAATAAATGCTGGAATGAGGTTTCACTACTGTATCCGATTGCCTCAGCGATATCCTGAATCGATAGATCGGTCGTTAGGAGATATCGTTTCGCAACCTCTACCCGATATTGGATCAAGAATTGGATCGGACTGATCCCCGTCTCATCCTTGAATAAGTGCGCTAGATGATAGGGATTCACAAAAGAGAGGGCTGCAAGCTTAGTCAGTGTTATTTTTTGATCATAATGCTCTTCCATGTATCTTCTCGCGAAATAGACGGCTTCCTTTGGTCTTTTTTTCGATTTGCCATCGTTTCTTGTACTGTATACGTGTCGTCCCAATCGGGTCAGAAAAATTCCAAACATATGATCCGTCATATTCTGATACTCGAATTTCTTCTGTTTCAATTCATTGGCGATATCACCCACAAGGTGGTATAAGACACTGAACTCCTCATTTCCAAGTGTCCGAATAATGGGAGTCTGTTTGGAGGCGAGGAAATAATCTGGAGGCAACCCCTGGATCTGTAACCCGCGAAAGGCTAAATAACGCGCACGAAAAGGATGGGTGACGGACATTTCCTCATGCCAGATCCCACGGTGATACAACAAAATCGTACCTGGACCGGCTTCATAGGTTGTTCCGTCTATGGAAAACTTCCCGCTTCCTTCGCTAATTAGAAGCAACTCACTGTAAAGATCATGTTTATGAAGTGGAAAAGCGAACGGCCATTGCTCAGAACAATCGAAACTTGATCCTCCGATCACCGACGCCTGCCTGAGAAATAAGTAATCTGACATAAGAACCTCCGACGATTTACTCACGCCCAGCCTCATTTGAAGCCATCATCTTTCGTGGTGCATTAATTTAGGCGATGGTTTGTGTTGGTTAAATGGACTGTTTTGTCCTAATAAGGATGGGTCGGTCTTTTTCTGCGTTCTATTCAATAGTTTTATTATATCTTAATGTCCCGGTCATAGCTTCAGCAAGTCGGAAATCGGCACGACAAAAACATACAACCTTCGGCTGAACGCATGCACGACTTGAAGAAATGACAAGAACATATATGATTACGCGTTTGAAACAACAAATCCCCTACTTCACCGCTTAATCGGGTAAAGTAGGGGATTCGTTGTTTATTCAGACTAATGGTTGATATCACATTTGTTTAATATAAACGAGATTTGATTTTCAAGTCGATTGATCATTTCTTGTGATTCTTTGTCTTCTGCTTGCTGTTCACGAAGCGATTCGAGCTCCTGCTTGAGTTGATGCAGATCATCTCCCGCACTGGCACAATCATAATTGCTCTCGAGGTTATCGAGCATGTTTTATCCTCCAATCGATAGGTAGGTGCACTTGACTATTATGGTGGATTTCATTTAATTTATTCATTTCCCCCAGAATTTACTCTATAGATAATACGCTGCTTATTAAATGTAAGACAGTACCAGGAGCTCCTTATCGGGATGATTCTTACTATACACGTCGGTTCTAAGCGATTGCTGTCTTTAATATTGCAAATCGACCTATCGTTACCCTTTAGCGCAGCAACTGATTAACTTTAGGCTTATATGAAGCAACAATTAAACAAATCAAAACGCTTATCACACCACAGATGATATAGGTATACGTGTAGTAAGGCGCTGCCTCGCCACGTATGAACATCATAGTTGTTATTCCATTCATCGATCCGTCACCGCCTGCAAGCACTAATAAATAGCCAATTAGATATATCAATAATCGCTCACTAATAACAGGAATTATACTTACCCATAATGCGCCATAGCGTTTATTTACAAAAGTCTGATTCGAATATATTCCAGCTAAGATATATGGAATGATCAGCAACGGTATACCAGCAAAAGTACCGGATAAGTCCCAATTATAGTCTATCGGTTCTTTAAAGATGATCCTATACAACGTAAACATTGCAAACATCGTAAGAAAATAGCTAAATGTAATAATCGTCCAGCCAACAATTATCTTGCCAACCATTTATATCCCCCCCCCAATTTCATCCAAAAGCGACTTCAGAAATTAGACGAAAATGGTAATAAAATGTTGCACTAACCTGCCCGTTAGCGTAGCGAAGGGCTGCCATGTGGCAGCCCCTCGGGGTTGAACTTTCGTTGCGTGAGGGTCAAATGCTCCGCAGTGTGAAGAGGTGGGTAGATGAGCTCACAACCACTCACTCTTTACATTCAACACCAATTATTATCTTTTCAGTTTATTTAATATCTTACTAAAGATGTTATATCTGACTTCTTTAATGTTTTGTACTTTAACACTTCCTGTTAAACTTACAATGCCTTCACTTGGGTCACCTTCAATAAAAAGTTTAAATAATTCAATACCGTTTACATAACGTTTTTTTTGTTCTGGGTCTGTTGCTTCTTTAATCCGATTTTTTAGTTCATATATCAAATTAGAAATATTGTAATCAACTAAGTTCATCATTCTACACGAACAATATGTATCAAAGCTGGAGAAAGCCCCTTCCAAAAAATCATCAATATATTGGATTCCTCCCGATCGAAGTAACTTCTCTCCAATTAAATGATATTTCTGATAAACACACCAAGCCTCCTTAGCCCATAATGATTCCGCCAAAAATAAATCGCTTACTAATTCCTTGGAAATATAAAGTTGATCGTTTTCGAAAATGTAATTCATAATATATCTTCTGAACTCTTGGTTAGCATCTTCGAAGCCATCTCCATGCTTCTCATTCCATTTAAAACAGATCAGAGGCTTTAATTCGGCATCATATTCCGAGAGAAAAAGTAATGGTTCCATTTATCATGTCCTTTGCATTGATTTCATCTAACTTTCTTGTATTCACGACTCACCACCTTAAGGACCGAAGGTCCTTAAGGTGGTGAGTAATAGTCGAAAACATCAATTATGTACATATCTAGAAGGGCAAGTTGTTAGATGAATGTTTTACCTCCAGATTAAAGTATTATTCATGATATATAATGGAGTTGGTAAAAATGTAAAAAATTATTGGAGGGATTATTCTGAAGCGGTCTGTTAAATACATCTTGGCTGCTTTTGCTGCTGTTTTAGTTGTAGTGACTGTCTTGATCGTGCAACGCTACTATTTTCACGAGAAGCTTTCTGATTACACAGTAGTCAATGATGGTGTTGTGGTCACCAAGGAGTTCAACGTTAAGTCCAGTACTGCACATCAAAACTCATCGGTAAAAGGAACGATCTTTGTATGGGGCGACAAAGGAATGGCTGAGCGCATGCGAATTGTTGCATCGTTTGAGATTGATCCAAAAGATTTCGGTGGAATGACTGTTTACATCCCGAAGAAATGGTATATTTCCAATATTCTAAGCAGTCACCCTAAGAATCAAAAGACATCTCTACAGCCATATGCTTCTGAAGGAGATAAGAGCCTAGGTGATGAATGGAGAAATGAGGTAATTGTTGGTGTAGATCCTTTAGGTACACCTTCAGGAGGAGGAACTGGAACGATATTGATTGATTTAGTTTCAGATCGAAAAGCAATTTCACCATCGGAAACCTTCAACATTATGATTTCCATAGGTTCCGATACGCAAAAGGGCGTGAGGTCAATAGGAGTAGATTGGATTAAAATTCCGATCACTGTGAACGCTGAGAGCTAGGTTTGAAAACAAAAAATGGGAGCATTCTCATATCATCACCACTAGGAAAGCATTCCTTGTGAAGTATTTCTTAATAGCGATCCGTCACGCTAACCTGCCCGTTAGTTGAGCGAAGGGCTGCCACAAGGCAGCCCTTTGGCATTGAACTATCTTTACCCGTTAGCTTAAAAAAGAAATGGAGCAGCCGCTGTATGGTCAAGCCCCAATATTGTAGACTATGAAAAAAGCCCTATAAACTGAACTATTTAATGACAAAGTGGCAGACCAACTGCCGCTTCAATGATTGAAATATCGTTCACCGTTAATTTAATTATCTGGTCAAATATGTTTCTTAGACATGTCATCCAATTTTGGACGGATTTTTTCAAACTTCATAAATGGAACACCCCACCCGCAACTTTTTTGGACAGATGAAACATCAATCTCGAATATTTGTCTCACAATTCTTTCTTCATATCCTGTGAAGTGTTCATTGAAGGTTAACGTAAAACTCTCAGTTCCTTTATCAAGGACTTTACCTCGTCCATAAACCCTTAATATTAAAGGTTCTTCCTCAAAACTACACCACATGAAAGTTATCTTTTTATTCTGTCTTAAATGAATGGCAGTCTCATTTCCACTTCCATGATAATCCAGATACAAAATCTTGGAATCACCAATTATTCTGAGTGTATCATAACCTTTTGGAGACACGCTAACTTCGCCTGTTTCTGTTGGAGCAGTACCAACAAAGAAAAGATGTTGGTTGTAAATAAACTCACTGATGTCAGGAGTAATTGTAGTTAAAAAAGTTGCCAACAGTTATCCTCTCCCTTATTAATTCTGTCCTTATCATATACAGTATTGACCAATTAATAAAGTGTATCTTCTCAACTAAACTGCCAGTTAGTTCAATGCCCGACCCAAAGTAAAGCTATTAACCTATAATCTTTCCTTCGGTTTATCCCCAATTAAGCCGAACAAAAACATTTGAGAAAATGCGTACCCTTTGTACGTTTTCGAGACACTTGAAGGAATTGTCAGATCGAGGTCCATGTAGGTGGTTAGTATGAGCTGTGTGAATTCTTTTTGATTCGTTAAGGAATATTCCTGCAATTGTTTTGCAAACTCCTTGCTAACGTTAGCTCCCCCCCAAGCGCTTGTTGCAATTGGTACCCTGCCTTATATAGATCTTCAGCTACATAGGTCGAAATCCAATCACGCACTAGAGACGAGGTATCTTTATTATTTTCCTTAGTGATCTATCCTCACTTGGCATAAATGCTACATATAATCTAGACAGCAAAAAAAGAGTTTCTTAGTTGTGTAGCAACCACCTTTACTACATGAAGCCATTATTGTAAGCCTTACCTCCTCTTTCGGAAGAAATAGTAGGATACTGTTAGGTAAATGATCAAGAGACAAGTTTTCAAGCTCTGGGAGGAGATCCAGCGGTGAAGGCAGTACCCCCAGAAAGAAATTACGACGATGACGGTGATTCTTGAGGCGTGACTCCATTCCATTGTATTAAATAAAAAATCAACAATTCTGTATACGATATGATACGTCTCTTCCATTTTTTATCACACTAAACTGTCCGTTACTTCAACAAAGAAAAGAGGAACTGCACAGATGCAGCTCCTCCTCTATCTTTACCCCGATATTTCGTCATAAAGTTATTTCTGAATAATCTGAATTAGGTTGCCGCATGTATCGTCGAAGACAGCTATCGTGAATTCGCCCATTTTTGTCGGCTCCATAGTAAACTTCACACCGTTTTCCAATAAACGATTGTACTCTTTATGAATATCTGCAACGCCAAACATTGTTGCTGGGACGCCTTCGGCAAATATCTTTTTTTGATACTCTTTAGCGGCAGGATGTTCATTCGGTTCGAGTATAAGCTCGGTACCATCATGCTCTTCGTGAGAAACAAGTGCTATCCACCTAAATTTTCCCATGGGAACGTCATGCTTTTTTACAAAGCCCAGCGTTTCTGTATAAAACTCCAATGCCTTGTCTTGATCTTGAACGAATAGACTGGTAACAATGATTTTCATCATGTTTGTGCCTCCTTTGATATTTGCAACGTTGATTCTCTGCTAACAATCTGGCTCCAATCAGAAAGACCCATACATTCGTCAGAAGTTTTTAATTAAAATTACTCTATCCATTTTTTCAGCAAATTTTTCAGTGGTTCTTTATTGAAAATAACCACTCGAAATTTTCCCTTTTTTTCTGATTTGACGAGCCCCGCACCTTCCAATGCAGAAAGATGCTTTGCTATCGCCTGTCGCGAAATGGCAAGGTCGTGCTTCATAATGAGACGTACCGTAAGTTCATACAACGTCATCTCGTTGCGTTCGGATAGTTCGTCTAATATAAGCCGCCGAGTCGAGTCGCCAAGTGCTTTGAATATAGCATCTTTGTCCCATTCCATATTTCGATTATAAGCAACCCTGTGGTTGCTTGTCAAGAATAAGCAACTTATAAGTTGCATGATCAAGGAACCGTATCATGCAATCTTAACAAGTTAATGTAACATAGTAGAAGTTTGAACCATTATAGAAATATTAACTGTGTTTCAATAACAAAAGCTGCAATAATCCTCCTTGGATCAATACATTAGTAATTTAATAATCCCTTGTATGTTTTTTCATTTTTAGCACGTTTCTTATTCAACTAAACTATTCGTTCTGGTGATTGTTAAATTATAGTTAACCGTTTGCTTAATGATTTAGCGAATTTCCTTCCACCAAAAAAAACCTTTTCGAACGAGGTATTGAGCCGAGCATATGTACCTCGAAGGATATTCCTATTTCGTATCTACACTAATGATTTCTCGCAGCCCACTGCAATTTTCCTCAATACAAAAAGGTTCCGGGCTTCCGGAACCTTAAGGAACAGTACAATACTCACATGTGGTTTTCATTACTTTGAATTCGCAATCGCTTCTCTTAAGGCTTTTGCCAGATTACCTTTAATAATTTCATGACCTAAATGTATTTTTTTATCATCTAAAAAAATAAAACCTTTTTGTTTCTTTGTAGGAGTTAAAGAATAACCTTCTTCCCTATCCCATGAGTATATAACTAATTTTTTCCCTTTTATCGCTTTTTCATAGCCTTTTACTTCTAAATACTTCTCAAGCGGAGTGATGTCGTTTTCCACGGGAGTTAGAGAATGGCATTTCTGAAATACATATTCAAGCGCTGACTCAATTTGTTCCTCGCTGTTAGGAATTTCAACCTCCTTCACTACATCAATGTTTGCAATAATTCCTCCCCACTTATTAATAATTCCGTTAGCAATCATAATAATTCTTTTACCGTAAACATAAATATCAACTTGTTTGTATTCCATACTGATTTTCCTCATTTCAAAATATGAAACACGACCTTAACGCCTATTTCTGCTGGGTCATTCAGCTGCGGATCGCAAACTACTCCATGGTGCGTTGAACTAACGTTCTCCAAATTATTAACGAATATTGAGGCTATTTGTTACGTTAAACTGCCCGTTAGTTCAATAGAAAAGAGGAGCTACTACATAGGAAGCTCCTCCGCTATCGTTTCCCGTTAGTTTAATAGTGTAATAAGATATACAGCGGTTCCCCACATAATAATGGCAGAAACTTTGTTTAGAAAAATGATAAACCTGCCAGATTTATCTAATCTTCCTACTTGTCTTCCCACTAAGGCAAGAGAAAAAAACCAAATCCATGACACCAATATACAAGCAAGTGTAAATGCTAGCTTTTCCATCCCAGAATAGGAAATGGAACTTGTTCCAATTACACCGATAGTATCGAGGATTGCATGAGGATTTAATAATGAAACAGATGCGGCGAAMGCAATTTGCTTTTTAGGAGATAATRCTTCTTCTTGAGTMGTGCTACGAYTCGCTTTACTTTTCCACGTTACGAACCCCATATAAGCTAGAAATAGTATTCCCACCAARAATAATATTGTCTTAATAGTCGGAATGGCAAATATTAATACTGATACCCCTAATATAGCTAATGAGATGAGTGCAGTATCACAAAGTGATGCTGTAATTATTACTGGTAAAGCCCTAATAAATCTCGGTTGCGTAACACCTTGATTAAAAACAAATACATTTTGTACACCTAACGGCAAGATTAGACCAAATGATAACAAAATTCCTTGTATKATTGCTTGAAACATCTAATGATTTTCTCCATTCTCTAAGCTGATTTGTATCCAATAATTTATCATAATGCTTTACTTCAAGCAAACTCCCGTTAGTTGAGAAAACGGCAGCCACATTCATGGCAGCCGTTTCATCGTGTTTATTCAGCTATCGTACCAAGGGAGCTTAACGATTTTGGACTTCAGGCTTCAATCCTGTTTGCAGGACACGAAAATACTCAGCTAATATTTCATCGAAATTGGGTTCGACAGGTAACTTCTCAATATAACTCCATAAAATCATTTCTTCCGATCGAATCTGAACAACCTCATACTCCATCTGCTTAGATTCCCAGACAGTAACTTGACCAATGCATTGTTCAGATTCATTAATTATGCCGGTAGAAGGGTCGGGAACACTGCTTTCAGGAAGATCGTGCTTCAAATATTCCGTAGAAATGAATAAACTCGCCAGTTCACTCTTGTTGGATTCCACCCATAACTTAAATTTTTCCCGAATCATTTTACATCCCTCCCTCATGGAGTAATTATATCAACTCGAGATAAGAATTGAACTACTTTGACTGAAAATATGGCTTTGTTCCACGACGCTAAACTGCCCGTTAGCTTAATCACGTATTGAAAATCGAATGTAGAATAACTTACTTGAGATTATAGAGAATCTCCGTTTCAAGCTTTGATTCATCCTCATTCCAATGTCCGTATATCTCCAATATCGGAGCCTCATGGTGTACTCCTAGAGCTTTTATAGTCGATTGTATGCTCCTATAAGTTTTGTCTAATTCACTATATGGTCCGATGTGCTTACAATAAGCATATTTTTGAAAAATAACATCCCTCGTTACCAATAATGAATCTCCTTTAGGCGGAGAGATCAGCTCGATCCCAGCAAATATACTGTGATCAATATCATAAACTACATGATTTATTCCTGTATGAGAGAGTTCTTTGTTTTTTACTTCCTTCCAAACCTGATCCAGCAATTCAAAAATCGTTTCACTATACGCTTTTTTTTGATCATGAAGTTTAGAAACGCCGAACAGTGTAAAAGTTTTACTTTGATTTATTATGACAGTCTCCATTATTAGCTCCCCTTATCTCGTTTATTTGGTAGCCTTAACAAATACTTCTTCTTTATTCTGCTCCTTTTTCCTCTAAAATTGAATTAAAATTGTTGATATTGCGCTATTCTGCCCGTTAGCTTAATGAAATGAGCAGGCTACCTCAGTGCCTGCTCATCGTTGTGTACTATTCAACTATCGTTACCCGTTAGTTGAATAATGTATTGTTATTACGATCAGTTATTTTAAATGCCTGCTTTAAGCAACTTAGGTGGTCTAGCTTCACACCCATCATATCATTGAACACTCTGTATAWAAGTTYTGCTAATTCTATTTCATTTGTACATGTTATAGACTTTTGTGCAATCTGATTGATCTCTATATCATACTCGTTCTGTGGAGCACCTCCAGCTAACAGACCGATAGGGTCCCAATTGTTAATCACTTCAGTTAAAAGCTTGGTACTTATTTTCACCTTTATCACACCTTATTTGGCAATCTATCTAGTAAAAATATTCTATAATTTACTCTTCAATCCTGCCCGTAGCTTAATAAAATGAGCAGGCCACTGCAGCGCCTGCTCATCCATGTGTGATATTGAACTATCGTTGCCCGTTAGTTTAATAATAATTGAGCAAAAAGCTTTAGAAAATCGGGCTATCTTATGCCTGCCCCCGCCAGTTGCTCGTCCAGTTTCGCCCTTGGAATCTCTTCAGGCCTTAACTTAACCAGTCCAAGTTCCGAAAAAGAATATAACAAGATATTAGGGGAGATAACTTTGTCACCAAATAAAAGAAAAAAACTAAACAAGTCACGCGTGCTTYTGGYGACTATGGAGCGRATCTCGTTAATTCTAAATCCGGAAAAAAAAACATTGTACAAACCAAACACTGGCGGCCACATGTTCGTATTCATCGCGTTACTATTCGCGTGCATCGGCATATTTGCGGGCTCAGCGGCGGGTCTCTACGCAGTCCTCGAACTGTGGTTCGGTCTTGGCATGACTTACGCGGAATGCTGCGTAATGACCGCAGTCTTATTCAGCGGTAATATTAATGTTTAAGGATGCGCGTGAACTTGAGTCGGATTAAATGCAATATAAGCGTCTGTATCCCGCTTGAACAAGCTGAAGGATCAGAGTTTAACAGGTAAAGTATTTAAAATGGTAAACTTAATGGGATTATTTTCTGACAAAAAATAGACAATTGGGGAGTTTTCAAAGCAACAACGAGACTTTCACCGGCTAGAAGAAAGGAGCAGCTGCCGCAAACTGCTCCTTTGTTGTTCAACTAACGTTCTCCATTTTAAATTGATGTTTATAAATTCTAAAAAACGATCATTTTATAGTCTGAGGGTGATCACCGTATAGAAAAAAACCAGTCCCTGAAACGGACTGGTTTACACTGCGTTCATTCAACTATCGTGTCCCGTTAGCGGAATACTTAAATACTCTATAATATGATGTTACTACCATTCTGCACTACTTTAATTTTTGTTTTAGATTTAAGATAGTTTGTTATTTTTATAATATTCTCTAAGTTTTTCCCGAAATCAATTAATGTTGTTTCCATTTTAGGTCTGCTTGTAACTTCAACTATGCATTTATTTTCATTTATTCCCTTTATGTCAAAGTGTATGATATCTCCCCAGGTACGCCAATTTATTCCAATATTGACCGAGAAAATACCCTTACCCTTATTTAATTGTCCAATTTGGCATTTTTTTAAACAATTAATTGATTCTAAGCATATTGTGAATATTTCTTCTTTATCACCCTCTGCCTCAAATTCAATTGAGTTTACTACACTTATACCGTTTTTATTCAATCCCATGTTTCTCAAATAATACCATTGATAAAACAAGACTATAAACGTAAATAAAATGCCGCATAAAACTCCATACAATATACTAGCTTTAATTACCGATGAAAAACCACTGAAAGGTGCTGAAGCTCCTCCTCCTAAAGCGATTAAAACACTAAAAAAAGTAGATGTTATTAAAAAAAGGGCTAATTTTTGCTTCACTTAAGAATACACCTCCATTATCTTGTTATCTTATTAATCGTATCACAATATATGTTATTTCTAACACTTATTCCTCAATTATCCTGCCCGTTAGCTTAATAAAATGAGCAGGCCACCGTAGTGCCTGCTCATCATATGTGTTATTGAACTATCGTTACCCGTTAGTTCAATAAAATTAGTCTAATCATTCGTTATTTTTATTCTCTCCCACTATAAACTCGATTTTCACATTCATGCGGATATCCTCATTCTTTGTCGATCCTGATAGTGGTTCAAACTCAGCTACCCCAGCGACCACGTATTCACCTGACGGGAGAGAGCCTTTTCGGGACGCCTCCGCCACAGCTTTAATAAAATCAACATATTCCTTCGGATCTTGCGATCCATATCCGCCACTGCCTTTATACTGCTCCCTTAGTGGCTCTCCCTTTTTTAATGTGGTAACGATACGAGGTTGAGACATCGTATATCCGATCTCAAACCCTCTCGTTTTCTCTTTCATCGGAAAAGAAATCGGTGAAGAGGCGTGCGCGATTTTAATTTCTTGCTCTTCGCCCACGTATTCCAATTCCGCATAAAGCTCCACTCTCTCGCCTTCGGCGTAAACGGATTTCTCCGATACGAGTCGATACACGAAATCGTCCTCGGCCGTCTCCGCTTTCGGCCCAATCTGGGCCGCTTTTACGATGTTTTTCTCGTCAACCTTTGTATCTCCTGAGCACCCAGCCAACACGAAGGCAACAACGGAGATGATTATCAACAAGTTTTTCAATTATATTCACTCCATTTAAGATATTTTGATCGCAATTTATAAACGAGCGATTCTTAAATATAGTTTCTGGAGGCATAGGAAATATTTACATACCCAAAAATATTGCATCCATGGATTATCAAGAAGACCATCCGCAAAAGCGAATGATCTTCTCCGAACTATCCAGCCTGTTAGATTAATAAAATGAGCAGGCTACCGCAGCCCTGCTCATCGTTGAGTACTATTCAACTAACGTGTCCCATTAGTTCAACAATTCTTATCGAGATAATACTGTATAACTTGTTTATTGCTTTTGAATTTATGTACTTTGTAGTCGAACGAATATAATATCTTATCAATTAATGGTTTTCGTTCTGTATTAAATTTGTGATTCCATTTAATCATGATATACACGTTCTTAAGCGTCTGGTTATAATTCCCTTTCTCTAGTCCAAGTTTTTGTTTTATAAATCTCTTTAACATTTGTATATCACGTATAAAAACATTTGTTTCTAGATAGATGATTACGTCCGCTAACTCAAAACTTCGTTGAACCCATTTGTAATGAACACCTTCAATAATCCATTTCTCCTTATTTACAATATCATTAAGAATTGCGTCACGCACTTCTTGAGGATTTCGAGTATCGCTATCTTCGCCTCTTCTCCAAACGACATTATCAAGTTGATAGTAATTGATGTTTAGTTGTTGCGATAATTTTCCCGCGAGGTAAGTTTTACCACTTCCAACTTCACCGATTATATGGATTTTATTGCAGTGTTTCAATGCAAGTATTCCTCCTTATTTCCTCTATCTAGGAGATAGTTACTGGAATCCACTCAATCCCAATGTACTCCCTTAAAAACACGAATTGCTTTACTTTTATAAGACATCCTACTTCCTCTAAAAACTCCCTCTGAATGGCTTCAAGTAAATTTTCACCATGTTCTTGACCGCCACCTGGTAAAGTATAGTCAACATCGAATACATCATCATGTTTCTTGATGGTTAATAATTTATTATTTTTAATTACGATTCCCTTTACACTACTCCGAACGTTCAAAACGAACCCTCCTGTCGTAAGTTTATAAAGTTACAAATTCGAGAGGAGTGTTGTGATTCATGTACGGTTCTATTGAACTAAACTGCCCCTTAACTTAATAAAGAAATGGAGCAACTGCCATAGCAAGCTGCCCCTTGTATGTTCCACTATCGTTACCCATTAGTGCAATGACTTGTTTGTAAAATGTTAGGGTTATTCTACAAATTAAACTTTTCTTTAATACTTTTAGCAACTTCTTCTTGAGTCAAATTGGTATTGTTGATTTTAATATAGTTTTTTCTTTCGATTTCTCCCTCAAATGAATTTAACCTATGGTTTTCTGCTGCAATTCTCATTCTATGTTCGGATTGTTCGATATTTCTTTTTGAAGGTTTATGTTCCAATCTACGGGGGGTCCTGTTACGCTCAATTCTTTCATCAAAATCAGCCTCGAGTTCTACAAAACAAACTTCTCCGCCATTTCCCTCAAAAATTCCGCAAACCTTCTCTACGTATTCCCAGTCTTCTTTCGAATCAAATGACCATACAAATGTGAATATCATTCCGTACGAATCACTCTTTGAGAATGCTTCAAACATTTTCTGACGAAACAGATTGGATAATTCCCACATTTCAGGACTAAATCCTAAAAACGGACAAAGTAATTCAATAGTCATGTGATTATGAAAGAGTTTCAACTCCGTGATTTTCTCTAATTCATGACCAACCGTCATTTTCCCAACTGCCTGAGGTCCGAATATTAATAGCAATTTCATCCTCTATCCACTCCCATTCGGTTTTGGATAGTATTCTATCGTTAGACCAAACAATCCTGCCGGGTAGCTTAATAAAGAAAGGGAGCTGCTGTCGAAGACCCTAAGACAATAGAAAAACTGCACCTCCAATTGTTAGTTCGTATCTAACTGAGGTTTGTCTTTTTTTGCCCAACGATTCTAATAATGTTTACGGAAAATAAAGGATTAAAGCATGTTGATGTAGTAATGATGTGAATATAGATTAGCAACGATTATTGAAAGGGGACCTCATTCATTTGCAGAACAATATCAAAAATATGAAAAGGCAATTCCTGTTCAATAAGCGAACCTTTCTGGTCTCCTTTGTGCTTCCTTATTTATTTATTTTGTTGGTGCCTGTCATGATCGGTTGTGTCTTTTTTTTCAAAACGCTGGAAGTGATTAAACAGGAAATAAACAGAGCGGACGAAGCTATCATAAAGCAGATTCAGCAGAACATAGACAGTCGGCTTAGAGATATCGGACAATTAACGAATAGAGTCGGAATCGATTCAAGAGTCAAAGCGCTTATGAATACACGGACTTCATTGGATACGAATCAAAGGTATACCAATTATGGGCTGTTTAAGGAATTCGAGACGTATAAGCTTTCAAATCAATTTCTTAGTCAGTTTTACGTTTATTTTAATTATACCGACATGATCTTATCGACTAACGGGGTATTTAATTCGGAAGCCTTTTACCGGCAATTTTACAGCAGTTACAACATGGGCAGCCGTGAGTGGGATTCATTTATTAAAGGGTATCATTCAAATCAATATTTACCATTGGACATGAACGGCCAGGATGCGGACGCTTCCGGGCGTACGATTGTTTTTGCCACTTCCCTAGTCCCTTATATATCTAAAAATCCGGAGAAGCCGTTGGCAACGATATTTATTCAATTGAACAATGCCATCTTTGAAAGCGCTTTTAAAACTATGGATTCGAGTGACGGGAAAACCTTCTCCATCATCAACAGCAGCAATCAACTCATCTATACGACGGGTCAACCTACAGATTATAAAGAGTTAAACTATGACGGGCTATCGGATCTTGGCGTGACACACGTGAAGTTGAACGGGAAAAATATGACCGTTTCCTCCATCCCATCCGAAATCACGGACTGGAAGTATGTTTCCGCCATTCCAAGTAATCTGTTTATGTACAAAGCCGTCGTTATCCGCAATTTGGCATTGTCCGGCATGATTCTGATCTTTGTGCTGGGCGGGGTTTTGACCTATCTATTCTCCCGAAAAAACTACGGCCCGCTCCGTAAATTGTTAAACGTCATCGGTGAGAAGTCCGGTATTCTTCCCAAGGTCCATTGCAATGAATATAAATTTATCGAAGAGATGGTCTCCAATATTGTGGAGGAAAAGCAGTCTGTGGAGGAAAAATACAGGCTGCAGAAAGAAACGCTTCGCGATCACTTCTTGATCCGTCTCATGAAAGGAAATCAGGATTGCAGCATTTCTATTTCGGACTTGTCTGATGCCTATAACATAAAATTCGAATCCAATCATTATGCGCTTCTCTTGTTTTATCTGGAAAATACCAGCACCAGCAACGTCACTCATGAACCGGTTCACTTCATAATGAAGAATGTTATGGAGGATTACCTCAGACAGCATAACAATATCGGATTTGTCCTGGAAGTGGATCAGTTCATGGTGTGCCTGGTGAATATCAAAGAGCATGATAAAACGAAGCAAAAGGATGAAGTCATTGAAATTGCCGAACAAGCTATTCAATTATTCGCGAATCGAATCGGCATCATTTGTTCGGTTTCCATTAGCAGGCTGTACTCAAAACTGGAGGATATTAAATTAGCGTATAACGAGACCATTGAAGCCATCGAGTACAAGCTAATTTTTGGAAGTGAAAGCATCATCCATTATGAGGACATTCAGACTAGTGAACAAGGAAGCATGAATTATGACTTTTCCGTGGTTAAAGAATACCAATTTGCCAATTGCATAAAGGTTGGGGATTATCAGAGCGCCAAACAGGTGATCTCCGAAACCATCGTTAACAACTCCAAACAAGTGCCGATAAATATCGTCAAGTGCAATATGTTTGCCTTGATACATACTGTCATCACTTCTTTAAGCGGAATTAGCATCAAGCTGGAAAAAGAGTTTTTGGAAATCCTAAATCCCATTGACCGCCTGCTGCACTGCAAGACACTTCCGCAGCTTGAGCTGGAGATATTCGCAATTATAGATGAGATCGAGCAGTATGTTGTAGGTACGGATAAAAGCAATAAAAGTACGCTTATCGCTGAGATTATGTCGTTTACGCATTGTAATTATCACAATTCGGATTTAAACGTATCCATGATATCGGAACAGTTTCATGTAAGCTTGCCTTATCTCTCTAAAATGTTTAAGCAGCATGCAGGAGAAGGATTGCTCGAGTATATCCAAAAGGTACGAGTTCAGAAAGCTAAAGAAATGATGGCTGCGAATGATTGCACCATTAAGGAAGTTGCTTCACGTGTGGGCTTCACGAATCGAGACACGCTTATCAGGCTTTTCAAGAAATATGAGGGCGTTACACCCGGAAAATTTAAGGGGTGACGCCCTTTTTTATGGATACAAATTTTGAAGTTTAATTAAATATTCACGTTTTCGTGTAAAAATGTGGCGTATCTACTCAGAAGCAATAATTCCAGTCTCCGATAAAAAGTAAGGGCTTACATGAACGACGGATAGATCCTATACTAAGCATTGTAACGGGCGCTCGTTATAACTTTAGCAGATTTATTCAGAAGAAATTCTAATGTCCAAGAAGGAGAGTGTTGTTGTGTTCAAGAAGTGGATCGTTCTCATCCTGGCAATCATCCTAACTACATCTTTCGCCTCGGCGGGTTCAGCTTCACCCCAAAAGGATAGACCGAATGGCATCACGTGGCCTGTAAATCAAGAGTTACCTTCATTCGCCAAAGCAACGCATCTTGATGTCATCGATATGGGGAAGCAAAAGCTGTCCGGAGACATGAGAATGATGCTTGTCACCCTGCAAGGTCTTGTGAACCGTGAACGCCCGAGCATCTATGTTATTGAAGATCAGGAAACGGTCGTTACCTGGCTCAAGACGCTGAACCTTCCAACGAAGATGTACGAGGATCCTTGGAAACTTCTGGACAAATACATTCATCGCATTAACGGTATCATTATCTATGATCCGAAGGTACAGGATTCGATTAACGTGGCTACGACGTTGGCGGGACTGCGCAGCGGCATCGTTGTCAGCCCAGAGCTGGCAGAGAGCATTCAGTTGAGGTATAAGAAGAAGATTAAGGTAATCGATGATTTGCGCGGCCGCTTTAAGGACCGTTTGGATGCGTATACCTGGCAGTACGAGAACCTGTGGCCCTATACGACGCATCGCATGCTGATCGGGATTACCCCGAGTGTTAAAGTGAACATTTCAACGTCAATTCCCGAACAATTCAAAACGGTCATTGAGGAGTTACAGCCCATTAAAAATAGCTCGAACCGAAAGGTTTACGATCTTGACTTATCTACTTATGTGCCTGGGGGGGATATTTACTTACGTTTCGACGATTCGTTTGAAGAAGACGGCTGGGGACCAGCGGTCCACCAGGTTACGGTCAAAGCGGACGATACCGTCATAGATACATTCGTTCCGGGCCAGGAGGCCGAGGCTAAATATTTGTACGACCGTCAAAATTCGGTTGTAGGCGATGGTTATGAAGGCCACCGGTATGCGGATCAAGATAGATATTGGGTATACAAGTTCACTCCGCCTGCAGGATCGACGAAGTATACGGTGTCGGTCGACATGTGGAACGAATTTAAGGTGTCCGCGACGAATGAGGCTCCACGTGCCTGGGAAGACGCAGATCGCAAGTCCTATGGCATGTTGAGGGACTATGCCGTCGCCAACAAAGCGATGGTGTTCTGGCTGGATGCCACGAATGAACAGGAGAAGCAGCTGTTCGAGAAGATCATCAAGGACTGCGAACCGGGCACGCCATACCTCGGCTGGTTCGATCATGATGTGGAAGGCGAATTCAAGTCTACGCAGATGCTGTCACAGAACAGTATTTATGTGCTCGCGGCGGACTTTTTCTCGAACTTAACCGTCTTTTCCGGCACGCGCGCCCCGGTGATGAAGCAGAAGCCGGCGCCGAAGGTGCCGCTGCAAAATAAAATCTATGTCACGTACAATATGGGCGAAGGCGATAATTTGCAATACAATCAGCATCGGTTGAGACAAGCATGGGATGATCCGAACAGAGGAAAAGTACCGATCAACTGGACCATAAGTCCGCTGCTGCTAGATGCGGCGCCGGCGATACTCGGTTATTACCAGAAGACGGCATCCGTCAATGATTTGCTTATTGCAGGACCATCTGGCGTCGGTTACTTCTATCCAGGCCAGTGGCCGGATCAAACTTTCAGAAGCTTTATGAAGCAATCAAAGTCATACATGGAGCGAGGTGACTTCGGCGTCACCTACATCTTAAATCTGGATAATAATCCGCTCACAGACTTCAAGGCACAGGCTTATACGGATTATTTCAAACCACAAGGGATCATGATGATGCTCAATGACAAGTCGAACATTTCGTTCTTGAACGGCAAGACGCCCCAGTCGATTCTTCGCCCTGTAGGAACGAAGAAAGAACTTCTTGACAAGCTTAAGCAGGAGAAGGACAGCTGGGACGGCAAATCGCCGAAGTTCGTTTCACTTGCCGTGATGGCATGGACATTCACGCCAAGCGATCTGCTGGAAGTTACGCAGCAGCTCGGTCCGGAATATGAAGTGGTACGTGCAGATCAATATTTCCAATTGATCCAAGAAACCAAATAGGTAAGTAACGCTTCCTATCATTAAAACATGCGAACACGGTATGCCCTCTCGGTAGGGCATGCCGTGTCAAAGGGGGATTTGCGTTGTTCATACAAAAGAAAATAAAGACGATAACCTTATTGCTACTAAGCCTCATATTGATGGCGGTCGCAGGCTGCAGCCAGGCCTCGAATGAAACGGCAAATTCTACTGCAGATTCTTCCGAAAAGGCCAATACGAACCCAAGTAATTCGGATGGCAAAAAACAACCGATTACACTTAAAGTTTTTATGAGACTACAGGAAGGTGATGTCCAGTTTTTCAATAACATGGCGGAAACGCCCGCGGCCAAAGAAATTATGAAAAGAACGGGGATCAATCTGGAATTTATCCACCCTCCGGTGGGGCAAGAAGCGGCGCAATTCAATCTCATGGTGACCAGCGGCGATCTGCCTGACGTCATCGTCGGCAATTTCGACGCGTATAAAGGTGGACCCGGGCAAGCCATCAAGGATAAGTTGATCATCGATACGAAGGATCTGATCGACCAATATGCGCCCAACTTAAAGAAAATCATGGAGGCTGACCCTCAGGTTGCCAAGATGCTTAAAAACGACGACGGTCAACTGGTCGGATTCGGTGCTCAAATCAGTAATGAGATGTCGATCGATGAGGGCAATGCCTATAATGGCCCGATGATCCGCCAGGATCTGCTCGACCAAGCGGGACTGCCGATGCCGGAAACGGTCGATGACTGGTATAACGTCCTCAAAACGTTCAAAGAAAAATTCGAACTGGAGGCCCCATTATCATGGTCCACATCGAACCCGGGCTCGTTCTTGGCAAGTGCGTTCAATGTTCCCGCAGACGGTTTCTATCAGGAGGATAACGTCGTCAAATTCGCTCCGATTGAACCAGGATACAGGCAGTACTTGGAAACGTTGCATAAATGGTACAGCGAAGGTCTGATCCATAAAGATTATCCGACTCAAAACTTCAACGATCATGTCGTGCCTATGGTTCAAAACGGCGTGGTCGGCGCGGTCGGCAATATGCATCTTTATTGGTACGCTTCGATTAAAGATGAGATTCAAGCTGGAGTCAAGTTTGTACCGGCACCTATTCCCGTTCGGGAAAAGGCCAGAAACTGCACATTCGAGACGATTACGGCTGGTATGTGGATCAAAGCTCAATCAAATATATTACGACGAACAATAAGTATCCGAAGGAAACCATCGAATTGTTTGACTACCTCTACTCTGAGGAAGGTAAATTGCTGACGAACTGGGGTATTGAAGGGGAATCCTATCAACTGGTGAATGGTGAACCTGAATTTACGGATAAGTACAAGGAAGATCCGACTAAAATCGGTTCATTGTATTTCCCCAACCTGTTAAAACAAAACATCGATATGCGTCAAAATTTAATGCAGTACCCTTGGCCGGAGCAGCACGAAGCCTGGAAGCTCTGGGGCCAAGCGGATATCGCGTTAAAGCTGCCGTCTGGCATTATCTTCACGATCGACGAGCAAGAGACAAATACCAAAACGATGACGGATGCCCAGACCTACATAAGCGAGATGACATTGAAGTTCATTATGGGTGTTGAGCCTTTAGACAAATTCGACGATTATGTCAAGCAGGTGAAGTCGTTTGGAATCGATGAGGTTACTGACAATTATCAGCATGCAATCGAGAGGCTGAACAAGAGATGATTCGGTTCAATACGGGGAGTGAATCGCTGAAACGATGAATCGGACGTTTTTCTTCCCCGTGCAAGTCATTGCTCAGATTGGAGTGGACCGCGAGTGGGTATGTTCATGACCAGAGCCATTAAAGACTTCAAGCTCCACAAATACCTCTACCTCATGGCCCTGCCGATGATTGTTTTCTACATCGTATTCCATTATACGCCGATGTATGGCGCGGTTATCGCCTTTAAGGATTTCAAGCCAACACTCGGAATTCTGGGCAGCCCGTGGGTGGGGTTCCAGCATTTTAACGATTTTATTCATAGTTATTATTTTTGGAAACTTCTGAAGAATACTTTTTTGCTCAGCTTTTACAGTCTGCTTTTCGGTTTTCCCGCCCCGATTATATTGGCATTACTCTTAAATGAGCTGAAGGCTGAATTTTTCAAAAAAACGGTTCAAACGATCACCTATTTGCCTCATTTTATATCCGTTGTCGTTATTTCCGGCATCATCATAGACATTACGAGTTCGACGGGATTCATCAACGATATGATCGAATTTTTCGGGGGAGAACGCTCCAGCCTGCTGACGAATCCAGAGTGGTTTCGGACGATATATGTGAGTTCGGGCATCTGGACGGAATTGGGTTGGGGAACCATTATCTATTTGGCGGCGTTATCAGGCATCAACCCTCATCTGTATGAAGCCGCGGAAATCGATGGAGCTTCGAGATTGAAGCGGGTCATCTATATCACAATCCCTTCCATTATGCCGACAATCGTCATCCTGTTGATTCTGAGCATGGGCTCTTTGCTTTCCGTAGGCTGGGAGAAAGTACTGCTCTTATACAATCCGCTTACATTCGATACCGCGGACGTCATCTCTACCTATGTGTACAGACGGGGGCTGGAGCAAGCCGACTACAGCTACAGCGCCGCCATCGGAATGTTTAATTCGATCATCAACTTCATCTTGTTGTACTGTGCCAATAGATTGAGCAGAAGACTGAACGATGTCAGTCTTTGGTAAGGAGACTAACGATGATTAGCAGGCAACGTTTGGGTGGCTCTCTCTTCAATATGTTCAATGTAACGCTATTGACCCTGCTCATGATCGCGACATTGTATCCGCTGCTATATGTCCTGTTCGCTTCCTTTAGCGATCCCGGCAGTCTCTATGCACATAAAGGCATTCTCTTCTATCCGATCGAGCCGACGCTGGCCGGTTATAAGCTGGTTTTTCAGAATCCCAATTTGGCCATCGGGTATAGAAATACGATCTATTACGTTCTTCTCGGAACGTCTATCAGTTTGCTGGTAACATCTATGGGAGCCTACGTTTTATCCAGGAAAGGCTTGATGTGGAAGCAGCTCATGATGATCCTTATTGTCATTACGATGTTTTTCGGCGGCGGCCTTATTCCCTCCTTCCTGCTAGTGAAATCGCTCGGTTTTTTGAATACGGTATGGGCGATCGTGTTGCCGGGTGCGATCTCAGCATGGAATTTGATCGTGATGCGAACGTTCTTTCAGAGCATTCCCGAGGAGTTGATTGAATCCGCCAAAATAGACGGGGCTAATGATTTTTACATTTATTTCAGAATCGTGCTGCCGCTGTCGATGGCCATCGTGGCGGTTATGGGGCTGTTTCACGCGGTCGGAGAATGGAACTCATGGTTCAGTGCGGTCATTTATTTACGGGACAGAGAAATGTACCCGCTCCAGTTATTTTTAAGGGAAATCTTGATTCAGAACCGCGTGGACAATCTGTTAATCACCTCCAGCGATATTGACGCTATGCAGGCGAAAAGAATCATTAAATACGCGGTTATTATCGTATCTACCGTTCCTATTTTGCTCGTTTATCCGTTCCTGCAGAAGTATTTTGTGAAAGGTGTGTTGATTGGATCTTTAAAGGAGTAGTTATGGAATGGATAGAAGATCATTCTAGTCATCATTCAATTCAGTCGAGGAGGAAAAGACGCTATGTATTTGACGCATGAAGAAACGGATCGTTACAACAGAGACGGGTATTTATTGGTAGAAGGGTTATTTTCCAGCGAGGAAGTCAGCAGAATGATTCGCGAGGTGGAAGGCGGTGATCGCGTCGCCGCCGCTGCTTATGGCAATATGGACAGTTCTGGCCGGAAAGCGAGACTGGCACTTTGGCACGAACTCGGGTCCGATATGTGGTCGGCTGTCTCCGTCTCCCCCCGGCTGGTCAATGGCGTACGTATACTGTTAGGTGAGGACGCCGCATTCTTTCACGGCAAAGTGATGCTGAAAGAAGCCCATTCCGGCGGGGCATGGGAATGGCACCAGGATTACGGTTATTGGTACGGCCAAGGGTTCATTTATCCACATATGATGAGCGTGTTCATCGCGCTGGACGCCGCTACCCAAGAGAACGGTTGCTTGCGCGTGCTGCGCGGCTCCCATAAGCTTGGCAGGCTGGAACACGGCAAAGTCGGCGAGCAGACCGGCGCAGATGCAAAGCGCATCGGGCAAATCGAATCGTTATTCGAACTTGTTCACTGCGAGATGAAACCGGGCTCTGCGCTGTTCTTTCATAGCAATCTGCTGCACAGCTCCGCTGCGAACGAGTCGGATCATCACCGCCGTTCATTCATTGTTTGCTACAACGCGACAGGCAACCCGCAGCTCCAAGGAGAACAGATGATTACATCCGAATCTTGTCCGGTCGGAACCGACCAATGGTTAGCCCAGTATCCGTAAGATAATAACCTATAATGCCTCTTAACCTTCGGGAGCGCTCGTTACATATACGAGCGCTCCCGTTTCCATACAGTACGAAATCAATCATGCTTCCCTTGGAATCTACTGCTCGATAAAGGTATATATGCTATTCATTCAAATAAGTAGTAACCCGATTCTGAATCAGCTTCGCCACATCTTCGGCAGATTTTTGTCCGCTAAAAAAAGCTTTGGACTCGTTAGAAATCATCTCTTGGATCTTAGTAGGCTTGAACGCTACAGAATAGATCGCACTGGAGATATGCTTGTCAAGGCCAACAATATCCGCTTCCGTCACCGGGATCGTCTTTCCTTGCAAAGGGCCTTCTTCATGAGCCTTAACACTACCGTCTTTTATCAATTGTTTCACTTGCCTTTCATATTGCGCTTTATTTAGTGGAAAGGCTGCATTGGCTGAAGGATGCAAATTTTCGGTCAAAAGAAATTTCAAGAAATCCCACGCTTCCTCCTTTACAGCTGATTTCTCATTGATGCCGATCGTTTGATAAGCTCTGAAATAATCACCGGCCTTCTGTCCGTCTACATTTGGTTTGGTGTATAGTTTTGGTTTATCGAAATTTTCCCTTAAAGTAAGTATATAATCTGCTGGCGAATTAATCTGAGTTGGCACAAAATAAACTTCGGTTGGCTCATATGTAACCACCTTGTCATCGAACATCGTCTTTACTTGATTCATTAATTTAATAAAGGTCTCGGACTGAAAGTTAGCCTTCCGGTTCACTTGATCCACGAACAAGGAGTAATTATCTTTTACCATTTCGTTTAAGAAATCTTCCTGAGAGCTAAAAAGCGCAGATTGCCGATCTCCTTTTTTCACCAACTCTTTGGCCACCTCGGCAAACTGACTCCAGTTCCAACTTTGGTCGTCAAATTTTATTCCTGTTTTCCCGATTGCTTCTTCGTCCCCAGCGAGACCATACAGGAAAAAACTGAGCGGAATACCGTAGATGTTGCCATTAAACTTGTTGCCTTCCAAAATATTATTGAAATATTGATCTTTTTTGAACGTCGGATCCTTATCCATCATTTCACTCAAATTAGCGAGAATGTTCTTATTCACATAGATATCCATAGGCAGTTGGTCCATCATAACCATATCCGGTCCCTTCCCGGATAACAGCTCTGTGTTCATCTTTTTTACGAAATTATCCGAGATTTCCTTTCCCTTGATACCATCCATCGATTGTATATACATAAGCTCGATCTCGATATCCGGATGATCCGCTTCATACTTCTTCTTGACCTCTATAATAAAATCGTTCTCCCAAAATGTTGAGAAAACAATGGTTTTCTTCCCACCTTTCGATTGGGGATTTGCGTTAGGTGAGCTCACATTTTCATTTTGTGCTTTATCGGTCGTCTTCTCATTTATCGGCTGAGTTGTTCCTCCTTGGCCTTCACTATTTTCCCTACCGCTATCACTGCTTTGACAAGCCGCGATAAAAATCATGAGCATCGTACTGATAAAAATGAGCAAAGCTCTTTTCATTTTCTAATCTCCTTTTTAACTTTAAGTTGCTATCGTTAACAACGATAGTAATAACACTTTAAATCAAAGATGTTAATAACACTTCTATAATTTGTAAACAAAATGTATCTAAACTATATTATCGAAACAAAAAAAGTCCCTGTACCCTAAGCTCTCTCATCGCAATCGTATTCGGTCGCCTTCCTGCAGAGGCTCGCTGCTCTCTATGATGACTTTGTCCATCAAAAAAACACCTTGCAGCACGGCTGTTTCAGTTTCATTTGTGTCCATGACCTCGATATAGGATTTACGAATATAAAAGCTATTGCCAAGCGCTCCCATTCTCTCTTCAATTAGCAGGACGAATTTGCCGTCACGATCCTCGTGAATAGCCGCATTCGAAATAAGTACAGTCTCATTTTCATTTGAAACGGATCTAGTTAATTTGATGCTGCCTTTTTCATCACCCTTTAAGCTTGCATCCTGTAATGTGATATGTATGCTTTTTGAAAGCGTATTGTCGCTTAGCTTGGTTATAGCTATAGAATCTTCGGATGGGATATCTTGTATTTCTGTTATCTCTCCTGTTATCGTTTTGACTTTACGAGTTTTCAAATCCACATCCACACTATCTCCGATATTTAGCAGCGCAGCTTGATTAGCTGTTAACATCAAGGTGAGACTAAATCCCTTGCTAGTATTGGAAAGATTGATAACAGGCAGTCCTACGGGGGTTGGGACGCCTTCTATTGCATTAACTTTCGTAACAATGCCAGCAAATGGAGCAAGAATTTGCTGATTATTTTTCAGATATTCTTGTAAGGCTTGTATTTTACGTTCATGAGTTTCGATCTCCAGCCGTTGAATCTCCAGCTCACGCTTTGTACTTTCAATAAGCTTAGGATCTCCATTCCTACTCGCGTCAATAAAGCTTTCGAATAAACCTTCCAAACGCAAGCTTTGTTGCTTAAGAATCGTTCGTTCATCTTCAATCTGCAGCTCCGCTGTTTTGCTTTCATAGGTGATCAGAACTTGCCCTTTGACGATGCGATCTCCTTTTTTCACTCGTATGCTCTTGACCTTCCAGCCAGTATCATCCTTTAATTCGGCTGTTTCGATAGGCTTCAGTATCCCGTTACCTTCAATGATATGGCTAAGGCTGCCTTGAACGGGCTGTACCGTCAGCACTTTCGGTAAAGTGAGAGTAAGCAGCGTGTTGCTAAATAACGTAAGCATAAGTAATATCCCGAAGAATATTCCGGCAAAGATCCTTATTTTTCGCTTTTTTCTAGCCTCTGTTAGCTCATTTACTTCCGTTTCCACTGTTAGATCTCCCCTAACCTTTGATACCTGACGACTGAACACCCTTGATAAAATAAGATTCCGCATAGAGAAACAACAGTACAATCGGACTCATATACAACAAAGATGCAGCAAAACCAACGCCCCGCTCATCTTTCAGGATATTGGACAAATAGACGGATAACGGATATTTGAATGGATCATCGAGAAAAATGAGCGGCTGCTCCACCATATTCCAATAATCCACAAACAATAAAATAATCAACGCCGCTACACCTGGCTTTACAAGCGGGAGGACAATGCTGAAAAAAATTCTGAGATGACCTGCCCCATCGATTTTTGCTGCTTCCATTAAAGGATTGGGGATATGCAAAAAAAACTGCCGCAGCAAAAACACACCATATGTAGCAAAAATACCCGGTAAAATAATCGAAGCTGATCTATTCAATAGACCTAACTTATCAGCAATAATATAGTTGGGGACCAGAGTGACTTGAAACGGCATCAGCATTGTCAGGATATATACCAAAAACAAGATATCCCTGCCCGGAAAGCGCAGCATGGAAAAGGCATAGGCAGCCAGTACCGCAACGATTGTTTGCCCCAGGATAATGGGAACCACCATGAATACTGAATTCCAAAACATCAATAAAAACTTGGGGGATTGGATCATGATCTTGCCAAACTGCCCAAACGACACCCAATCAGGAATAAGCTTCAAATTGATAAAAACATCCCGTCCTCCTAAGTCCGTAATCGTTCCAATGAGGCTGTAGTTTAGATTAATCTCCCGCTCTGTCATGAAAGAGTTGGTAAAGGTAATGACAATCGGAAAGAGCATAACCAATGCAAGGGAAAGCAATGCAAAGGTTAAGGTGAATTTACGCAATAACGCTGTCTTGTACATCCACTTCTCCCCCTGCCTATGGTTCATTCCATAAAGTTGCGAAAACGCCGTTCCATTATATAAAGTCCCAAAACAATGATCATGATGCTGCCGACCATTAAGCTTGCTGCCGCAGTCAGCTTCTGAATATCAAGCGATAAAAACATATTGTTCATGTAATGCTGAAGCATATAGATGCTGTCATGCGGGTAGTCGCCTGCAATCAGGTATGTCTCTCGAAACACCTTAAACGAGTTGATGATTGACATCAAAACAACAAAAAACATCGTTGGCATTAAATAGACGAGTGTAATGCCGCGCAATTTAGTGAAAGATCTTGCTCCTTCCAAATTGGCGATTTCGTAATAGCTTTCTGGGATACTTTGAATCCCTGCTATTAGCAAAATGACATTGTAACCGATGTTTTTCCAGATATAGATCAGGGTCACCACGCCAATCGCCCAATCTGAATTCATCCAATCGACCCGGTTCATTCCCCAGCTGTGCAGCCAGGCGTTGATTGTTCCGTTCCAATCGAAGAATGCTTGCCAAATAAAAACAATCGAGGCGACAGGCACGACAAGCGGGAGAATATATGCCGTTCTCAACCATTTGCGCATATAGACGCTTTGATTAAGAAGTAGTGCCAGCATTAAAGAGAGTCCAAGCATAAGCGGCACGCTAATGCTTGTAAAAAGAGTAGTGTTCGCGGCCGCCTTGCGAAATGAAGAGCTTGCAAACAAGGCCTTGTAGTTGTAAGCCTACAAATGCACCATCTATTGGACTATCCAGAAAGGAATAAAAAAGCCCCATAACAAACGGAATGGCATAAAATAGCGCGAACCCACCTACACTCGGAGTAAGAAACAAAAGGGCCACCGCAGTTTCTTTTTTAATAAATAAGGCAGCTTTCATGTATTCACCCTAACCTTAGAATAGCGTTTTAGCCGAAATTAGAATCAACGAGACTCTCTTCTTAAATTCATTTGGATCTATTAGTTATAAAACACGGATGTTAATAATAGTTCTCTAGCTTGTAAACAAAATGTATCTATAATTTCTGCAGTGGATATTTAATTCCATTTCGTAGCACTATTCCTCAGTGCGATTTGAACGCTTTCATATTCATTCTTGGCCGCGACCATCCGAATCTCGTCCGATGCCCCCTCAGGTTTCGTGTTATCCCGATAGATCAGCTTCATTGCGTTCTCAGTCCATATGCTTGCCGTTCCGGCGGAATCGGCATTATCCGCCTCAATCGGCAATAAACCTGCTTTCTTGCGCGTTCTCAATACTTTTCGAACAAAAAAACCTTGATTGGCATTGAAGCCGATCAAGGTTTATTCGCATGTTATAGCCGTAATTTAACCGGACTAGAAAGTCCCTGCCATCATATTATCCGTACGTTCAATCCACTTCCCGTTTGTAAAATCAGGGAAACTTACTGCATTCCCTCCGGCATTTACCGATTGTTCTGACAACACGGTTATTGCCATCCAAGATGCCATATCGTACACATCGATCGTCGGAACGGATCTGGTCGCTACGCTTGACACAAAATCGCGAAGACACAAATAATCCATACCTCCATGACCGCCCTGCACGCCGTCTATCATAAATTTCTGCCATAATGGATGTTCAAACTTTTCCTTATAGCCGTCAAACGCTTCCCATTGATGCGCCGGACTCGTTCCTTCAACGTGAATGACATTGCCGTCTTCCATCCAGATAGCCTTCGTTCCTTGAATTCGTCCGCCTCTTGAATAGGGCCTCGGTAAGGAAGTGTCATGCGTCAATAAAATGGTTTCGCCATGCGCGCATTGTATCATCGTCGTCACGATATCGCCTAACGTGAACCTGGAGCGAGCTGCTATGTGATCTTTGCCAAGATGTTCGCTTGCCCAAAGATTTATTCCTCTGGACTTGGAAGCAATCGATGTCAGACTGATAAATCGGTTTCCGCGATTAATGTTCAAGCAAGCCGCTGCCAGTCCCAGTCCATGGGTAGGATATACGTCGCCGTTTCGGTTAAGGTAGTTGTGAATCCGATAATGTCTATTCTCAATTCCCATAGCAACCTCATCCCGCAAATCATGCTCATATGCGCCCTGACAATGGATGATTTCACCGAATAATCCCTGTCTCACCATATTCAATACTGCCATTTCCTCGCGTCCGAAACAGCAGTTCTCCAGAAGCATGCATTGCATCCCTGTTGCTTCTGACGTTCTCACTAGTTCCCAGCATTCCTCAAGCGATGCGGCACCCCCGACTTCAGAACCTACATATTTGCCTGCTTTCATTGCTGCAATCGCGATTTCCAAATGGCTAGTCCATGAAGACGACACAATCACGGCTTCAATGTCGCTTCGAGCCAGCAGATCTTTATAATTTTTATAAGTGTCCGGAATCGCTTGGTTGATGGAATGCGCATCCTGAACAGCTTGTTGCAATCTGTCTTCATATAAATCGCTTATTGCAACAACTTCCACTTCCTCCATCGTCAGCAGCAAGTTGAACAAACCTCTGCCCCGAGGGCCAACTCCAATAACGCCCAACCTAACCTTTGCACAATCCAATGGATTTTCCATAAATACACCTCTTTAATTTTTGTGAATTTCAGATTCTTAAATATGCTATCATAAGAATAATTCACTTGTATTTGTCAATTTCCGAATTAAAGTTGTGAATCTCCGTTAAAAAAGAGGTGGCATTTTCGGATGGATTTCAGTTTCAAGCAACCCCATACCCGGATGATCGACACTCGCGCTTTCGCACCAAGCATTCACTGGGCTGAACACCAAAATATTCCTCCTGTTCAGGGTCTTACCCGACGACTATATGATGGTGAGCTTATGTATGTGTACATGGGATGTATTGCCGTACATTTTGAGGATAGTGCTGAGCCTATTACTTTTTATAGCGGGGATTTGCTCATTCTGCCCCCTGCCGTCAAGCATCGGATTGTTACTATGACTTCGCCCAATGTACGGTTGCTGGGAATTCACTTCGATCTCTATGATGAACTGGATATCGAATTTGACGGAGATATGGTTGTTTCAGAGAGACAAGTTAAGGAGGAATCGTTCTGCTTCTGGCCAAACACGGCCGATGGAAGGTTGGTATTTGCCCGTTGTTACCGATCTGTTCCACAAGAGATCGTTAGGTTGATGGAAGATATTTCTAGATCGTATCAAATCAGCAAATCGGACTCTTTTCTGGTCTGTCGCGGATATATGCAGCTCATTCTTGCGACTTTACTGAGCCTGCCTCATGAGTCCGAGCGGCAATCCTCTTCTGCTTATGAGAAATTGCTGTTTGGGTTGAAGGTAGAACTTCAACAGAATATCCACTTGCCCTATACGAATAAAACGATGGCGCAGCGCCTTAACGTAAGTGAAGATCATTTTATTCGTTTATTTAAACAAACATTTGACATGTCTCCGCAGAAGTATTTGCAAGATTTGCGTCATCAAGCTGCAAAGCGCTATTTACGCGAGACAGATTATAAAATCGAGTATATTGGCGGTTTGGTCGGTTATGATGATTTACATAATTTCAGCCATATTTTTAAAAAATGGCAGGGCATTTCACCGCTCAACTACCGTAAATCATTCAGAATTATATAAAGGGTTAATATCGATTTCGTGATGAGCGGTAAACTAACGTGTTGATCTCTTTTGGTTTTCTGTAATGAGCAATTTTAATGGCCACTTCTTGCTGAGCTGAATCGGTGGCCCGATACACGCTGTCGTTGCCTCCTCCTCCCATTCGTTCCTTTTCCAAATTAAAGTCCGTGACTAACTTGATCATCAAATTAAACCAAAATAAAAAACCACCGTTTTGAGAACGGTGGTTGCCTTTTTAGGTTCACAAATGCCGACAAATTGGAGGTCGTCTGGATTTGCGTCTAAGTATGCTTGATAACAAGCATGTTTTCCTCGTCAATGACGATCGGCTCGGAAAAATGAATCTTGCCCTCCACGACGACGTAAGCCAAATTGGCATCGCCTAATTCGATTCGTTCAATGGTTTCGATTCTATCTTTGGGAAATCCAATCGATCTTAAGACCAACTTGCCACCCAATATTTGTAACCGAGTCTGTTGAACGCTTTGCTCGTAAATGCCCCAGCCCATGTCGAGCGACCAAAACGTACGGAACTTATCCGCGTCCGATTGAACGGGTTTGAATCCGATCATGCCTTCGACCATATCGTATTCAAATCCGCTGAAGGCTTGCAGCAAGGAGTAACTCGCCATGGATCTCGCGTAGTTGCTGCCGCATTCGATCTCGTTCCAAGGATTGCGTTTCTCGCCGTCGTAACGGTCCCGGATCGCTTGAACGATGGAAACCCCTTCGTCGACGAACCCCTCTTGAATCATGTGTGAAGCCGCTTGGTATTCGAAACCGGTCATCGTCTCCGAGTTATAGGTGAGCGGAATTGCCGGCTTAGCGCTGCCCTCGGGCCACGTGCAGATCACGAGTCCGCCTTCGTCGTTAAGAGAGTACAACCGCCAAGTGTTCGCTTCCCTTCGCATGCTGGATTTGAAATTATGCCGGTACAACGATTTCAATGCCGTGCGCGTCTGTTCCTTATCGAAAATTTCACCCAAACCGCATAAATTAGCGTGCCACTGTGCGATTACTTGGTCAATGACGCAGCCTTCCGCAATCTGGTATTTGATTTCCCCTCGTTCTTTGTTCCAATACGTGCTGACAGTCTCCGAGTCGAATTGATCGAGTAACGATTTATCCGATAAATTGACTTGTTGAACATAGTACTCACCATTGAACAGATGCTCGTCGATCCAACGCTTCCCCGATCGAAACAGACCGTCGAATTCGTCCGCGGTTTCCCGTTCGCCCAAGTACGCCGCCATCTCCGCTCCCGCTTTAAGGGCGGCTAAATAGAATCCGCTCAGCCAAGAATTCGGGCCATACAGCTCCATGTCGAGCGTGTGATGTTGCCGGCCCGACAGAACGCCCGTCTTATCCGGATCCCACCTGTCCTCGTTGCTGTCGGCCCAAGCGTACGTAATGCTTTGCTTGATTTCCGGCCAGACGGACTTAAGCCACTCCGTATTGCCCGATATTTTCCAATCTCGATAAGCTTTAATAATGCCGCCGAATTGGCCATCGGCGCAAGCACGGAAGTCCATCCTCTCGCGTCCGAGCGGGAGCATTAACCGGAATGACATTCTGCCGTCTTCGCGTTTGTTGTACTTGAAATCCAAATCCCGCATGCTGCGTTCCAGCCGAGGGAACAGGAAGGGTAGCGCGTAAGCATAGTTCCATACGTGCGTACAGGAACCTTCGCAACATCCGGTATCTTCGATACATCCCTCGAATCCATAGAAAGAACCGTCGGTCAGACGCAAAGTTGTCGCCGATTTGATCACGGATAAATTCGCGGACACCGCATCCTTGACGACGTCCGGTACCGTCGACGAGAACAACGCTTCTTTGAATTTAACAGTCTCTCCGTACAGACGATCCCAATGCTCGAAAGCATATTTTGCGCACGCGCTGGAATCCCCAAACAGCGTCGCGTAATAATTTTTCCAGCCGTTAAGGCCTTCCGGATTGGGATTCCAATAATTGTCCACGTTCGGAAAGTTCCAACTGATCGCGAAACGAATTTTTCTCTTCTCGCCGGGCTTCAGCTCGATATGAGCGGCAATCGATGCCGTGTCTTTGCGAACCAAAGGCGGCTCTGTCTCGGGATACTGCCGATTGTGCAAACGTCCTTGCCGCGTGAAATCATGCCAGAACATCTCGAGATTGTCGCACCAGCCGCCGCGATACCAGAATTCTTGGTAGCTGACATCAGCCGCGTCCGTTGACAGGGTGATATCACCGAACTGAGGGTGATCGTTGCCATGCTGGTCGGAGTTTAGCTTAATCATATGCACATATTGGCCTTGGGTCCCTTCGTTAACGCTGTATCGGTGATTTACCTTTTCCGTCGGAATAGGGTTGCCAGCCGAGAGGCATAACGTATACGCAATCGGTTCGTGGTCCGTATTTTCGATTTCCCACTCGAAGAAAGCCGCGGGAAGGCTCGAGTCATCCTCTTGGAGCGGTATGAACGGGTTAAAGGCTACTAATTCGACGCGTCCGGGGAAATCGATTTCCGCAAATGACATGCCGGCCAACGGGAATTCGCCCCTGAATTCCACATCCCGGAAATGCGGCATGCCCGCCATCGTCTGGCTTTCCGGTCCGAATCCGTACCCACTATGGAGCGGAGCGCCACGAAGATGCTCGCCGACGTAAGGCGCTTGCATATCCCCGTTCAACACCCGTGCGTCCAGCACTTGGCCATCCCGCTCCGCCTTTATCGCGAAGTGGCTAAAACCGTTGAAACTCTTCTTGTTGGGATGGTTGAATATTTCCCAGTCTACCAACCGGCCATTGCCCGCAAGACCGATGCTTCCGCTACCGATCCCTCCAAGCGGAAAACTAATTTCTCTCATTTTAGTACCCTTATACGCCTCTTTCACGCTTATAACCTCCCATAAGATCATGGTATACTTGAACAACAATCTACCTTCATCTTAATGGAATATAAGCTTTATTCCTGTATATATAAGATCTATTTTTTATGTATAAAACGATTATTTTATTTGAAAAGAGGCGCAATATGATGAAATTAGAGGACTACGTCATCGCTCCCTATATTCGCGAATCGGATTATGCGATCCGTCCGCCCTTTTTCCTTGGAGAGCGTAATTTGCTGGATTACATCATCTTTTACGTACAGGAGGGTTCATTCGAAATCCAGGTCAATGGTAACGTTCATCTCCTGAACGAAGGAGATCTCTGTTTGCTTCAGCCCGGGGACGTACATACGATTAAAGGGATTACCGATACGATAAATCCTTACGTGCATCTGGATTTCTTTTATAATCCGCTGAAAGAAAATAGCTTTGTCACGCGACCAGGACAATTGGACTTGTCACCCTACTCCACCTATGCACAACCTAGATTGCATGATTGCGAATCCTTACTCATTCCATTCAAACTCGAAACTCCTCACTCGCTTAAGTTGCGTGACCTTGTCTTCAAGATCATCGAATGCTGGCAATCACAAACCTATTTGGGCATCATGGAAGCCAACCAACTGGCTTACGAATTTCTGACCGTGCTTTTTAAAAGTTGTATGAAGCCTCAAGCTAGCTCGTCGACTCGTCGTCCTTTCTTGAACTGGATTACGTCATATTTAGCGTTTCGAATCTCCGAACCCATCAATGTTGGCGATATGGCAAGGAGAGCAGAACTTTCCCCGTCTCGATTCACCGTACTATTCAAGAAACAATTCAATATGACACCGTATCAATACTTACTGAAATTGCGTATCCAGCATGCTCAGGAGCTGTTGAAGGAAGGCATGTCCCTTCAACAAACTAGTGAATATTGCGGTTTCACGGATGTTCATCACTTATCCAAAACTTTCAAGTCCGTAACCGGAGTCAATCCTGGTTATTTCAAAAGGAACCTATGATCGGGTACGCCGTCACTAACTACCTCAGCTGCATTATCATGCTGACGAAGGGGAGAAGTCTCTCCGGGTATCGTAAACAGATTTTCCGAATCTAACGTTTGTTGACTATAGTATCAAGTTTGTTATCTAGAAGAATTGAATCCTCCTGCTATACAATGAATTCAACAAAAGCAATACAACCTAGATAACACCGAAAGGAGCGAAAGGCATGAAATCGACAGTTGAACTTCAAAATAAAAGAAAGCGCTTACCCATTCGTTGGCACAAGCAGGATACAGAACTAACTCTTTTGGCATTGCCTACGACGATATGGTACATCCTGTTTTGTTTCTTACCTATGTTCGGGATCATTATTGCCTTCAAAAACTTCAAAATTAGCGGCGGGTTCTTGAGCAATGTATTTAATAGTCCTTGGGTAGGCTTCAAAAACTTTGAGTTCTTATTCAAGTCGAATGACGCTTGGATCATTATTCGAAACACCATTGGATACAACATTATTTTTATCGTCCTAGGTATTGTGTTACCCGTCCTACTCGCTATTATGATCGGACTGCTCCACAGCCGCAAAGCGAGTAAAGTCTATCAGACGATGATGTTCCTCCCCTATTTCCTATCATGGGTTGTCGTCTCTGCGGTAGGCTGGGCGTTCCTGAGTTTTGATAAAGGAATTCTCAATCAAATGCTCGTCAATATGGGTGGCGATCCTGTTAACTGGTATATGGAGCCGGCATACTGGCCCTACATTCTCATTCTCTTAAATGTCTGGAAAGGCTTAGGCTATGGTATGGTCATCTATCTGGCAACCATCACAAGCCTTGACAGCACCTATTATGAGGCAGCTGTTATTGATGGCGCTTCCATTTGGCAGCAGACGAGATATATTACTTTGCCCATGCTCAAACTCGTTATCGTCATGCTGTTCATCTTGGCAGTTGGACGTATATTCTACACCGATTTTGGCTTATTCTATCAGGTTACGCGGGATTCCAACTCTCTGTTCAACGTGTCTACCACCATCGATGTCATGGTGTATAAACAACTGAAATCCGCTACATTGGGGATGGCAGCTGCTGCCGCATTCGTACAGTCTGTTCTGGGTTGTGCAACTATTCTAATCGCTAATTGGATTGTTCGCAAAATTGATCCTGATAGCGCGATGATGTAAGGAGGTATGACCATGTCAACGAAAACGACTTATGAAACAGGCCTTGAGAAATTTAACCGTACAAGCAACATCGTAAACATCTTTTTCAACCTGATATTTATCGTCTTGGCGCTGCTCTGCGTCATACCTGTAATCGTTGTTCTATCCATTTCATTATCCAGCGAGGATTCCATACGTGAGACAGGATATCATCTGTTGCCAATTGCTTTGTCAGGAGAGGCTTACGGCTATGTAATCAAACAGGGAACGATGATTCTGCGGGCACTCGGCGTATCCGCTCTTGTTACGGCGGTGGGTACCGTGCTCGGTGTACTGCTTACCACGTCCATGGGCTATGTGCTTTCACGCCCAACCTACAAGCTGAATGGCTTTCTGACCTGGGTCGTATTCATCCCCATGATATTCAATGGCGGTCTCGTATCCAGCTACTTCATTAATACAAATTTATTAGGGCTAAAAGATAGCGTCTGGGCACTTATTCTTCCGCTGGCCGTCTCATCGTTCAATGTGATCATTTGTAAAACCTTCTTTAAAAGCACGATTCCCGATGGGCTGATTGAATCTGCTGAAATTGATGGCGCGAGCCAGCTGCGAATCTTTTTCTCCATCATCCTACCGATCTCCTTGCCGGTTATTGCAACAATTGGACTATTCCTTTGCTTCTCTTATTGGAATGACTGGTTCCAATCGATGCTGTATATCAACAACCAGAACCTCTATTCTCTGCAAGCACTGTTAAATAGCTTGATGAGCAATGTGGATGCACTTGCCAAGAATGCTGCAAGTATGGGCGTTAGCTATGCCGTGCTCGTTGCAACGATGCCTAAGGAATCTGCCCGCATGGCTGTAGCCATTATCATTGTTCTGCCTGTAGCCTTCGCCTATCCGTTCTTCCAGAAATATTTCATTTCCGGACTAACGATCGGCGCTGTCAAAGGATAACCACCGAAATAAGCCAAGCTAACTTGGTTTATGATAGATCACTGTACAACTCTTGCGGTGATACAACTTAAATAGGGGGAAATGAAATGAAGAAACCTTGGAAGATCATCTCTACGATTAGTATTCTCACACTACTGGTGACTGCCTTAGCAGCCTGCTCCGGCTCGAACTCTCCAGCTGCAACAAATGAGCCTAAGACAACTAATGCAACTACAGATGCACCAAAGGACACGGAAACACCTAGTAAAGATATTCCAACGTTGGTCTGGTGGACCATCGGTGGCCAAGTCCCTAATAACTTCAGCAAAGCTATTGATGCCATGAATGCATACACAGCGGAGAAAATTGGTGTGAAAATTGACATCAAGGTAGCCAGCTGGGGTGAATGGGATACCAAAATAAACACGATTGTGAATACGGGCGAACCATTCGACATTATGTTCACAAACAGCGGTAAATACAGCAAACAAGTCGCTATGGGAGCTTTTGCCGATATCACTGATTTGGTCCAAAGTGAAACGGCTGACTTATACAAATTGATTCCTGAAAAGGTATGGGATGGCACGAAAATTGGCGGCAAATATTATTCCGTTCCCACATACAAGGATTCAGCATTAACACAATATTGGGTGTACGATGATAAATACGTGCAAAAGTACAATATCGATATCAACAACATCAAAACACTACAGGACCTTGATACACCTCTGCACAGCATAAAGTCTGGTGAAGGCAAGAGCTTCTACCCATTGCCAATGACGCAAGGCGAAGGCTTGAACGGTTTCTTTAACAATTATGACGATCTAACGCTAGGCTTCACTCCAATTGGCGTCAAAGCTGACGATGCATCACGCACGGTTGTCTCTGTTCTCGAGCAGCCTGATGTTATGGCCGATCTGAAGCTCCTGCATCAATGGTATCAGGATGGCATCATCAACCCAGATGCTCCGACTAAAACAGAGAACGACAAAGGCAGACCATTCTTTGCTGCTCAGGCATTCCCAGGCGCAGAAGTAGGCTGGCAGATCAATGATGCTATTCAAAAATATGATATGGTTCAGCACTTTGGCCCTATTTATACAACGAGCACGATCCAAGGCTCCCTGAACGCAATTTCTGCCAATTCGAAATATAAGAAGGAAGCATTGAAGTACCTCGAACTGGTCAACACAGATCCAAAACTGCGCAATATGCTGGCATTCGGTGAGTTAGACGTAGACTACAAAAATGTCGATGGCGAAAAAGTAATCGAGCGTACTTCCGATACTTGGCCGCTGGCCGCTTACTCCCAAGGTACATTCTTCAATCTAGCGGTTACCAAAGGTGCCCCTGAGGATCAATGGGAACAGGTTAAAAAGCTGAATGACGCAGCGACATCTTCCACTGTACTAGGTTTCGCACTAGACATCAGTAATCTTCAGACAGAAGTCGCAAATTGCCAATCGGTATGGGATAAATACAGATATGAACTCATTACAGGCGCATCCGATCCGGAGAAAATGATTCCGAAGATTACTGCTGAATTAAAGTCCGCTGGCATGGACACGATTATGAAAGCTGCTCAAGAGCAAATTAATAGCTACTTCAAGTAAGATTTATAAGAATAAGCATCCCCTATTGAGACACTCTGTATGGGATGCTTTTTTCTTGCTATCTATGAAGCTTTGCTTAATCATGATAAAGTGATATGGTAAACGCTTACTTTAGGGCATGCTGCTGCAATTGAGGTGTCGGATGAACTCTTTTTTACAAATCAAAATTTATCGTTACAAGTTTATTGCCTATGTCGTCTTCGTCGTGATCATTGGACTCACGCTTGGCATTCTGACCTGTGCGATGCTGCTGAATCAATGGGTTGGTGACGCCCGTTTAGAGGCTGCTAATGCTTTCGCTGGTGTAGAGAATGAGCTTCAGTATGATGCTGACCGAATTGAGGCCTACATGCAGCGTATCTACTCCAATCATGATCTGATGGATGATGCTCGCAGCTTTTTAAGCAATAGTGCCGAAGGCTACTTAACCAATAGTCTGCAAAACAGCCAATTCTCTCAACCTCTGGTATCTTTCCCAGAGGATATTAAAACCTACCTGTACAGCTGGGCGCAAGGCGGAATCACGCAGGTTAGTCTGCATACCAACCAGTATGGCAATGTCGTACACTTTAACGATAACGGAATTGCAAGCTTCATGTTCGGTCTGCCAAATACAGATGAAACTTTTCACGATACCATTCTGAAAGGCTTCGTATATCGCAAGAAGCTATCGGATCTAGCACTCGGCTCTAAGGAATTAGGGGAGCTGCGCTTCTTGGTCAGCAGTGATCAAATCTTTAAATCTATACAAAAATATCGATTGGGAAAGGCTGCTGCAGTCAGCGCTTCTGGTGAGATCTATCTTATCGGTAACGGACAGGACCAAGACTTGAAGGAATTATCCCGTCTAGCGGCGGCGAATGGACGCAGTCATGGTTATATTTCGAAGGGGTTTTTTGAGCATAACTTTTTTATCACCTTTCCGTCCACCAAGTTCAATTTCAAATTCGTTAGCATCGTTGATTTATCTATGCTGATTCGGCAGCATGCCAGGATGCTGATCACCATCTTTCTAATCGTATTAACGACCATGATTAGTGTACTGCTGCTCATCGTGTACAATTTGCGGGATGATTCTCGCTTCCTGCACCGCATTATTCAATCGATTGGACGCGTGAAAACAGCCAATTTCACACCTAATCGCCCTGCCCGTTATCGTCGAAATGAATATGGCATGATTGCAAGGGAATTAGATGATATGATTCAGCAATTGGATAAGCATATTCGGAATGAATATTTGCTTAAACTAAAGCAGCAAGAAACCGAGATGAAAGCGCTCCAAAATCAGATCAATCCTCATTTTCTTTATAATACATTAGAGGTTATCCGCTCCACTGCTCTGGTTAACCAGGACAGGGACACCGCTGATGCCATTGCTACCTTAGGAGCGCTCTATCGTGAGATTGTCAAAAAGGAAAATATTATTACGATTGCAAGTGAGCTGGAATTGCTGCAGAAGTACTTAGAGATTATGGAGTTTAAGTATCCAGAACGTTTTTTTTATCAAGTCAATGTAGAGCCTGCGTTACTCTCGATCCCTACCGTGAAATTCTGGATGCAGCCTTTGGCTGAGAATTTTTTCGTCCATGGCTTTAACGCTAGTAATGAGTTTAACCTGTATATCGTTAATGGCTGGGAAGCTGAAGATTATTATGTATTAGAATTCGTGGATAATGGGTGTGGTATTAAGGCAGAGCGTTTAAATACAGTGAGAAACACACTGTCCAACCAGGATGATACTTCTTCAGAGAGTATCGGTTTACGCAACGTATACACAAGGCTTCACTTCTTTTATGGGAAAAGTTTTTCTATAGAGATTGAGAATAATGAGGAAGCTGGAGTTAAGATTTCTGTACGGATTCCAAAAGAGGTGATTGAACATGTACAAACTGCTGATAATGGATGACGAACCACAGATTTTGGAGGGCATGAAGCGAATCCTAGACTGGAAACAATACGGCTTTAGTCGAATAGATACCTGCGAATCTACAGAGGTGGCTATGTCAAAGGTTGTAGACCTGCTGCCGGATGTCGCGATTTTTGATGTCTGCGTTGGCAAGGATCTTGGCTATGAAACGATCCAAAGACTTAACGAGCTCCAAATTCCGACCAAATATGTAATTATGAGCGGCTATAGTGAATTCAAGTATGCCCAAGAGGCCATTCGTTGTGGTGTTAAAGACTATCTACTCAAGCCTTTAGATCGTACAAAGCTGCAACAAGTGATTGAGAAAATTATTGTTGAAGATCTGGGTGGTACGATAGGCAATACTAGCTGCGAGAGTTTGAACAAGGATCCGGTACTGGGCGTAAGCTATGACCGCTTATCCAAGCTGGTCAACCGCATTCTGCTGATGATCAAGACGGAGTATGCTCAGAATATCACCTTAAAATCAGTGGCAGAGCGCTTCCAGATGAACAGTACCTACCTTGGACAATTATTTCTTAAAGAATCCGAAATGAAATTTTCAGAATACCTAATGGCATACCGAATGCTCCTCGCACAAGAACGAATTCAATCGTCAGATGAGAAGATTTCTAGTATCGCACTTTCCGTAGGCTACAACAATCTCAATTATTTCTATACACACTTTCAAAGCTTTTTCGGAAAATCTCCCTCTGATCTGCGGGGAAAAGGTTAACAACGAACTCGCCAGTAAGGAGGATATCGATGCTAAGTTGCTCTAGACACAGACGTATCTTCATGACGATCAGTATTATACTGCTGCTCACAGCGTATACGACCGGTTGCACCCTGCAGCCTAGCAGAAACAACGATGATAACGATCATGGTGATACTGTAAATCTGATTTATTACACGATTGGAGAGCCTGACAAGGATCTGAAGCTCGTAAATGATAAAATCAATGAAATACTATCTCGTAAAATTGGTGTGACGATCACTTATATCAAGGTAGGCTGGCAGGAGTATGAAGATCGGCTGAACACACTTATATCCGCAGGAAGTCCTTTCGACATCGCTTTTGCACCCAATTATGCAACCACCACTATGCGCGGCGCATGGCTGAGACTTGATGACTATCTTACAAGTCTAGGTAAAGATTTGTACGACACCATTGACCCCATCTTTTGGCAAGGGGTACGAATGAATGATGGAGGCATTTATGGAGTGCCAACCAATAAAGAGCTGGCTGTTCGTGATCATTGGATGTACCCTGCTTCAATAGTGAAAAAGTACAATATCGACATTACCAATTATAATACGCTTGAATCGCTTGAACCGCTGCTCCGGATGATTCAGCAGAATGAGCCTGCATACATGCCAATGGAATTAGATCGGGACTCACACAATTTCTTCGCTCTCTATGGCTACGAATATATTGTGAATCATAAAGTTCCCTTGATGGTGGAATCACTAGACCCAAGCGCTAAGGTCGTGAATATATTCGAAACAAAGGAAGCACGGCAAGTATTAGACACATTACGGCGTTATTATAAGGAAGGCTTCATTAATAAGGACGCGGCGCTGCGGGAGCCTGGCGGACTTAAGCGTGGGAATAAAGTGTTCTGGAAGTCCTCAGGTGGCGGCCCACTCTCGGAAACTGCTTGGAGTAAGGATCGCGGTTACAAGGTTGTATCCAATCCCGTAACCCCTAGCGTCGTCACTACGGAATCGGTCCGTGGAGGAATCATGGCTGTTAATGCCAACACCAAGTATCCCATTGCGTGTATTAAGTTTCTGAATCTACTCAATACCGACCCTGAAATACGAAACCTATTTAATTATGGGATTGAAGGTGTGCATTACACGCTGAGTGAACAAGGGCAAGCGATTCCCATTCCCGGCAAAGACAGCCACGGCGACCCAATCCCGGATGCACCAGCAAGCTATACAGGGGTACAATATACACAGGGCAACTGGTTTATCCTGAAAACCATGGGCGGTGATAACCCGGAACCCCTCGATAAATGGGATCAATTCCGCAAATACAACGCTGAAGTCAACAAGTCCACTGTTCTCGGCTTTACTCCTGATCTATCCAAGCTGACCGCCCAAACCGATAACATCGAGATGATTTGGGAGAAATACTATCCAAGCCTCATGACTGGCACCGTCGATGTGGACATGATTCTCCCCAAGTTTAACGAGGAGCTAAAGCAAGCAGGTATCGAAGAGGTACGGAAAGAAATCCAGAAGCAGTTGGATGCGAGGAATAAAGAGGTAAGTGCTATAGCAGCTCCTGCATCCCGATAACGGATCGGGTCCCCTCTTCAGAATAGCAAAAAAACTCATTTGCAATTTCTTACTGCAAATGAGTTTCCTTCACTGAATGACATCTTGCTCCGTATTAAAATATCGCTTGTTTATCATTTAAATTAATTATTTTGCTCAAGGAATTGGTAAACGGCCATCATTTCTTGTTTATTCAACTCACGAATACGATTGAAAATTGGAATATCTGCTACAGCCTCAATATTTAAGCTTTCAGTAACAACATCACTTACTTTGCCAGTTAGCCATGTTTGCACGTCTATGCCTTCGACGATTTCTTTACGCCCTTCATCATTGATGCCACTTGCATAACAACTAATACATGGAACCGATAATTTAAACACGCCGTCATGGAGTCCATCTTCCGAAATTACTTTTTTCCCTTTACAGAATGGACAAGGATGACTTGCTTTAATCTTATTAATTAAGGTGACAATTTTTTTGTAACCAAACGCCTCGTAGACATAGGTCAATTTTTTGTATTTTCCATTGGTGAAATACTTATCAATGATCGTTTCTCTCGTTTCGGTGATATTGTCAAAATCACAGATGGTGATCCGATTATTAATACTGATGGATTCGATACTGCCGCTAATACTGCCCCAGAATGGCAGGACATTTTGTAATACCATTTCATAGTGCGCAAAGCTTGCAATCTCTAGTTCAAGCATTTTCAGCGCAGCTTGTGTTTCCCTAGGCAATAGTGAGACATCTTCCGTCAAAACCATATTGCCGCCGACAATGGCTTTCATTTTTTCTAGAACCTGGAGTTTTCCAACGGTTTTAATGACTTGATCAAGAGGTTGCTGCGTAATCTCACGAATATCCGTCTCGCCAAATTTCAGCTTTTTATGATGCTTAAGTACGGTTCCTTGACAGATTGGGCAGGTAATCAATTTTTTTGATTCTTTTATATGCTCTTTAATAATCGATTTCGATACAACCATATACATCCCAATGATCTTATTAAAGCCTTCCCAAGTTCTTGATGCCTTGGTTTCTTTATCATAAAACGACTTTTCCCAATACCCGTATAAAAAGGTATGCTTTTCCGCTTCTGTCATCTCGTTATAACTTTTGCTTATATCCTGACCGAGCTCATTCTTAATCTCATCAAAGATGAAATGTAATTTTTGAAATTGATAGAATTTTAAAATCTCCATCGCATCTGGATGCAATAAGCCATCCCAGAATGGAACGGTTTTGTCCTGAATAACAACGTCAAAATCAAATTTTTCAATGAATCGGCGGCCCGAGCAGCATGGACAATGATTGGCTGGATTATAGAAATCGAAGCTATTCGTATCTTTATTGGTTGGATGCGCCGCCACAATATGGTTGATCAAGCCACCAATTTCATAGAGAAAAGTATATTGACTATACAAGTGACGTTCTAGATCAATGGCGATGACGGGTGCAATTTTTTCGGATTCATATTCGCCATAAATCAAACGGGCCATTGAAGATAAGCTTTTTAAGATGCCACCCTTATAGACGTTTTCTGAATTTTTAAAGTAGGCAATATGATTTTCTTTTAAGTAGTTAACTCCATTTTGTTGATTGAGTGTCGAAGAAATTTGCAATGGAGCAACGCTAGCCGCATTGTTATGGCCACGATAATAATCATCATGACTGGCAACATCAAGATGCTCCACAGGTCCAAGCTGTCTTTTACCAAAATCAACGATAAAATCAGAGCTTTCCAACATATACGAATTATGTTCAATCATTATGATTGAGACGGATTCATCCTGTAGAATGACCCTAACACTATCAATGAATTGATTTAAAATGTTTTGTGATAAACCTTTTGAAGGCTCGTCAAAAATAAAAAGCGTATGTGGGTTTCTTGAGCCCGCAAACAGCTCTGAAACTAAATGGACACATTGAAATTCACCAGTCGATAACGACTGTGTTTTTCTCTCCAACGTCAAATAACCAAGCCCAAGTTTGATCAATAAGCTTAAGCGTTTATGAGCGATGTCTTCATTTGGCAGTTCATCAATAATATCTTCAATCGAGCGCTGAAAAATATCATCAATATCATCACTATATTTTGTGAGCTTCCTTTTAATATCAAGAAAAGTCGCAACGGTTGACCGACTGGTAATCGATTGGTTTCGATCTTGCCCAACCATTACCAGCTTATCTTTGGGATATCGCTTCAGAAAATCTTTGGACATACACTCATTGACAAGTGTAGATTTACCACATCCAGACTCACCTGTAAAAGTTACAAGTCTATTTTGGGGAATCTGGATTTCAGCCATTTGAATATTACGACAATATAGATCACGAAATTGGTAATATTCTGTTGGTATTGCTTGATTTCGTTCCCCATGGATTGGTTTGGGACGTGGTGATTCTTCAACAATTTTCCCGCCGTATTTACCACTGCCAGGTCCAAAGAACAAATGCTCGTCCGCTGTGTCAAGCACCGTGTCAGAATGGTCAATGAGCCAAATTTGATTCTTATACCCCAGCTGTTTAATCTCTGCTAAAATTTTCAATAGTGTTTGGTGATCAAGACCCACGGAGATTTCATCAATGATAATAACCGTATTTTCACTTGTTGCCATGAATTCTGCCAAGTAAAGCCTTGTTACTTCTCCACCTGACAATGTACCCATAATGCGATTTAATGTTAAGTAACCAATATTCATATTGATTATATTTTTTAGAATTTGTTGTTTACCTTCACTAATCTTTAAAACTTCTGCTAGTGAAAAAATAGTTTCAACGCTTAAATCATTGATATCGGAAATGCTCTGTGCTTGATCAAATAATTCGAATTTATATTGTTCAACTTCTTGATTATAGCGCTTCCCCATACACTTTTTACATTCGATATTTTTAGTCGTTCCGCGACCTTTACAATCCGGACACCAGCCTAATTCATTATTAAATGAAAAAACTTCTGGAGAAAGATTATATTTTTCAGCGACAGTAACACGAATCTCTGTAAACACGCCAGTATGTGTGCCAATGGTTGAACGTGGATTTGAAGAAATGGATGATCTACCTAGAAAAAGTACAAGTGGCATTTCTTCCATCTTGATGGCACTGAAATTGGTTTCCATAATATTAGGAAATAAATACTGATATTCAGCCTTTGGCAATAAGGAAACGAGACGCTTCTTGGATTCTTCACCAATGGTTTGACAAAAAGTTGTTTTACCAGATCCAGACAAACCAGCTATTCCTAACGATTTATCTACTGGTAGTACTTCATCTAATTTGTTAATATTGTTCGCAATTAATTGATTTATTTTCATAGTGATCTCCTCTCCATTCTCTAAAACCAGTATGGTCATGTTTCCTTTATTCCATAAAAAAAGAGCACAATTCTTACTACGGAATTGCGCTCTATTGTTGAAGAATAGATTATTTGTATCATTTGATTAATATTAATAATATCAATTATAGTTCTGTTAAAACTTTTCCGAGCTGGCCCCCAAAATTCTTCCAAGCATATGTTGCTCCCTCGATGGCTCCCTGGCGGGCTTTAGTTTCTTCACTAAATCCAGTTTGATCGAGATGTAAATGTATCGTTCCATCTGAACCTTCTTTCAAAGTCCATGTAATCGTAGTGCTTTCTCCGGCACTTAACCAAGTATAGGATAATGTATGAGGCTCGTCCACTACGAGTACCTCACTATCTACGATTCCATTCCACCATTCGGATGGCTCTGTCCTAAACTGAAATTTATGTCCAACGACTGGTTTAAAATCATTGTCCCAGATCCATTTCGCAAGCATATTCGAATCGGTTAAAGCGTTCCACACCTGCTCGATTGAACTATTAAATTGAAAATCCAATGATACATCTGGTTTCATTTTTTTTCCTCCAATAAAAGTTTTAATTTATCTATTCTTTCCTTCCAGAATCCTTCGTAAAAAGATACCCAATCTTGAATTTCTTTCAATGGATTGGCATTCAACCGATATCTCGTTTCTCTACCAATCCTTCGAGCAATTACGAGATTAGCATCTTTCAGGATAGCCAAATGCTTTGAAACTGCTGTACGGCCCATTTGAAAATGAACCGTTATCTCATGTAAGGGTAAGTCTTCAACATCTGCCAACAATTGAAGTAATTTTCGCCTTGTGGGATCAGCAACAGCGTCATAAACATCCCTCACTTGACTGTTTTCGTTCAAAATCCCCCCCACCTTTTCATTATTATTACCTGTAATGTCACTGACTAAACTTTATAATAACCTATTAGGACACCATTTAGTGTCTTAATGATTATAGGACACCAAATGATGCCGTGTCAAGTTCCCTTACTGTTCCTTTATCTGGCCCTTAATGGAAAAAGGAATGAGTATTTGTTCCATTCCGATAGCTTTCTATTAACAGGATTTCATAAGCAATTTACTCATGCTACTAACAATCGAAAACCAGATAAAGAAGAAATGATCATTATCATGGCTGCCCTTTATTCTCCAAGTCGTTCTCGTTCCCCGTTAGTTGAATGGAGTTAAGTGGATGAGTCAGGGTTGCTGCGGCTTCTGGCTCATCCTTTTTAAGTTAAGATTCCTATTAAAAGTTGCTGCCTACCCCCGCTTTGTGTGCTTACCTATTCGCTTTCGCCGACAACAGTTCACGTATAGCCTCAAGCTCCAACAAGCCCTTCTCTTCGGCCGATTTTGCCGCATTCAGCTGTGCAATTGCTCGTTCGGCATGCACGGGATCGTTTGGAGTTCCACCATCCGGAAAAGGAAACATTTCATTCAATAACGCTAGCGATTGTTCGACAACCGCGTAATGTTCAGCCGCACATTCTGCGCGTTCCCGTACTTCTTTTTCCAAAGTGGATGCTCCATTCCAATCCATGACTACACCGCGCAAAAAGCGGAAAGCATGCTTACGCGCATCATAGACAACCGACGTGTTGTAAGAATTACCAAATGCATCTACAGTTCGGTTTGTAAACGCTCGAATCCATTCTTCGTATGCTTTTAGACCGTTTTCGTATTTCGGCAGTTCGTTGTTATGCTGACGCCTGCGGGCATGGTCAATGATCATATCGAGCGCTCCGGAAAGCATCAATTCTTTGCTAACATCAAACGAATCTGTAAGGGTGAGCACGAACATCTCGGTAACCTGTCCTCGACCAAGCTTTTCATATGGAAGCTTACCATCCCCGTGTGGATCCTTCACGTGAAGTACACACTCGCCGTCATCATAACCGTAGATGATCCCGAACTCCGGAATAAGCAAATCCCACCCGACAGCCGGTATTCCCCGATCGATGCTGTCTTGGATCAGTTCAAGAGCTTCGGCGAGCATCTCAGGTGTAGGCGGTGTGAAATTTGGAGTTCGCAACCATTTACAACGAACTCCTAGATTCAATAATCCCTTCGGCAAAATGTCTTCCCATTCATAGCCGGTTGGACCGGCGACATCAACATTATCACCATTGATGTTAATGCGGAACGCATGACTCGAGTACCCCATAAATTCGGTGAGACTCACCTCCTTTTTCTTTGCTATTGCCCAATGCGTCGCCCGCCCCGCGGACGTCCACGTTCCTTGCAGTTCCGTCTTCCAATCCTGATTGGCCATAACACAACACTCCTTTTCATTAAAATCGTTTTCCGAATTCATCCAATATTCGTTTCTGGGGCTTTCCAAGAGCTTGTCGGAATTGAACGTATCCGGCGACATGGACTCTTATGTGCTCACGCTGCAGCTTGGTACGAGAACGGAAAAGATGGTTGTATACGTTCGTGACTGTAGTTCGAAACAATTCGGCGATTTCTTTCGGTTGTAGTTCCCGGTAAAAATGCGCCTCGAACACGTCCCGCTCTCGTGGGCTGAGACAGTGCAGCATATCCCGTAGACCGCGAAGCATTTCCATACGAACAAGACGCTCCTCAGGACTAAGATCCTGCCTTTCCGAGGCTGATCGCGACAGGTGAAACAAGACGGCTTCGGCGTCTCCCCTATCGCTTTCGCTCGAAGATGATTTATAGCTAGAAAGAGGACGTTCTTTGCCGTAGGGACCACCACGGCGTAGGCGCATGTAAGCCTGATTCCGAACAATACGTTGCAGCCACGGCCCGAAACGTGAGGGCTCGAGTAAACTGCCGAGGCGTATAAATGCACCGACCAGCGCTTCCTGGACGATATCATCGGCCAAATATGTGTCCTGCGCCATAGAAAAAGCAAATCCGTAGGCTTTGGCTCGGTGACGGTGTACCAGTTCACCAAAAGCCACATGATCGCCTGCCCTAGCACGACAGACGAGCACATCGTCCGCTTCATCGCTTTGTTCGGCTCTCATCTTTTTACGTACATTCTCTACGCTCTCCCGCACGTTATTCCTCCATTTCTCGTACCTCTAAGCGTTCCTCATCGGTATCCGCCTTAATGATGCCAATTCTGGCCGAAACATATCTGTCTCGCAGAAAAAAATCTACAATTTCGTGCTCCAATTCGATTCTACTATGCTGCCCTATACCCACAGAGGGAGAAGAATCAATAATAATTGATTTAGGCTGGTACCCAGATTCAAGTCCCGAAGGAGAATACGCTTTACAAATTGTAAAAGCTAATGGGTACTGGGATAAAACTTATTAAAATGAGCAGGCCACCGCAGCGCCTGCTCATTCATGTGTGTTATTCAACTATCGTTCTCCGTTAGTTCAACGTTTCTTTGCCAATTCTATAACCGATTGAATGAATGGTGCTTTCATTTCGGTGTAAGTCACTCTATCTTCTTGATATATGGATGCAAGATGCTTCTTAAGTTTGGCATATTCTAATACTTTCTCTGGATGGCTTCTGAGGTAATCACGGAATAAAAGGTTGTTGTTCCATTCGTCACTGGTTAATTCATATACGTGAAGGTGATGTGTTCCTTTTCGCCATTCTCCTTTACGAAAAAAACGACGATTGGGAAATTCCAATTTATATACATATTCGTAATCAAGCTTACTCAAAGGTTCTATAAATGAATCTGCTTCATCAAGATGATTCACACCAACTGCAATGTCCAATATCGGTTTAGATGGTAAACCGACTACCGAGGTACTTCCTATGTGTTCGATATAAACTATATTGTGTTGCAGAGTTTGAAGTATCTTCGCCTTCTCTTTCTCAAACTCTTGAAGCCATTCTGGAGTATATTCTTTAATAACAACTTCCTCAGCCAAGCGAATCCCCCCATAGCAGATTTGTAAACTCGAAATTTTCTAGTAATTCCCTCTATAAGTTTACTGTAAAAACATTTATTTCCTTTCAAAACTAATCCGACCAATAGCTTAATAAGATGAGTAGGACAGCTCGTAGGACATAGATCCCGAAATCTATTCTGTTCATCTCCCATGCCGTAAGCTGATTAGTGCAACTTAATATTGGAAATTACTCTTATCAATTCAATAGTGAAAAATAAAGGGCTGCAGGATAAAGATCATAAGCAAGAAGCTCCAATAACATCTGTTTACTATACGAGCAAGACAACTGCAAGTTTAACGCAATCACTTATCTTTGGAAATGGTTTGACTGCAGAAGATCATTATGTCTCTGATCGAACTTCATATTTTGTATATACGGGGGGAGTATGGAAAGTTGATAGTGTAAAGTTCACATTCAGAACGATTATCCAATTGGGTTAAAATGCTTACCCAGAGGATTTAAATGTTTATATATGCTGTCTTTTATGCCAGTAACTAAGTTAGAAAAAAAGTATCCCTCTCCAGTTTATCATTTTTTGTTACTCAACTAAACTGCTCGTTAGCATAATGAAACAGCCTATCATTGTGGTCAGCTGCTTCCGTGTTTTTATTGAAATATCGTTTCCCGTTAGTTTAATCATCTAAGTTTACTAAGTGCTTAAAATCAGTTGGCAAATCGGTTAATAAAGGCTTTAACGCTTTGTGATACACGTTCACTTGATGTAACTCGTCAACACTAACCCATCTAAAAATCAATCTCACTGACTCCTCAATACCTTCGAACTGAATGAAATCATGTGGTAATTGCTTCAACAAGCTAACTTCATAGTACATTCCAAATTCATGAAGTGACTTATACCCGTAAGCGTTAAAGTTTTCAATTACTGCAAAGAGACGAATTACCTTGATATTAAATCCTAACTCCTCCAAGAACTCACGAACAACGGCCTTCTCTGTAGGCTCGTTCACCTCAGCCCTGCCACCAGGCAAGACCCATGCATCCCCCTTTTTGTTCTTTTGAAAGAGAATTTTATTACCATTTCGTAAAATTCCAGCTACTCTAAACAAAAATTCACCTTGTTGATTCTTAATCGTTATCATTATATTCTCTGAGGCCTCCTATTTAATAAACTCACCCCTTCATTTTAGAACATACGTTCTTAAATTGTAAATGTTTACATCTATTGCGTTGTCAGGTTATCCTGCCCGTTAGTTGAATAAGCAACCTATTCAAGGAGCCTACATAATTAGCAGGTCACCAATCGCTCATTAACTCTTTGATTTCTCAATCGCTTTTATCACAGCATTTGCCTCAATTTCTTATCTCGAAGGCCCGCAGGAAATGGGGTATACTGGAATCATGACTGCGCGCTTGTCGTCTTGGTGCCAGGCATGCTGGATTCGACAAGCGGGACGAACAGCATAGCCTGGGCGTAAGCGCCTCAGTCTTAAAAACCGGAGGGCGGTGCATGGTGCATGAGATTTAGCGAATATACATACGAGAGGCCGGACGTGAAGGCGTTCGAGGTGAAGTTCAAGGAATTGCTTGGTGTGTTCGCCGCGGCGGGCAGCTACGAGGAACAGGACGCGGCGATGACAGGCATGAACAAGCTCCGCAGCGAGTTCGACACGATGCAAACGATCGCGAGCATTCGCCATTCCATCGATACGAATGACGAATTCTACAAAGCCGAGCAGGACTTCTACGACGAGAACAGCCCGGTCGTGCAGGAATTCGTGACGGACTATTACCGGGCGCTGGTCGGCTCGAAGTTCCGTCCCGAGTTGAAGGCCAAGTGGGGGCAGCAACTGTTTCGGCTCGCCGAGCTGTCGCTGAAAACATTCAGCCCGGAGGTTATCGAGGATCTACAGCAGGAGAACAAATTAACGACGGAATACTCGAAGCTGATCGCTTCCGCGAAAATTCCGTTCGAAGGCGAAGAGCGCACGCTCGCGCAGCTCGGTCCGTTCCAACAATCGACCGACCGCGATATGCGCAGACGCGCCGCCGAAGCGTCCTCCGGCTTCATGGCGGAGAACGAAGCGACCCTCGACCGCATTTATGATGATCTGGTCAAAGTTCGCACGCGCATCGCGAATAAGCTTGGCTTCGACAACTTCGTCGAGCTTGGCTACGCCCGCATGAGTCGGACCGACTACGACGCGGGCATGGTCGCGAACTTCCGGAAGCAGGTACAGGACCATATCGTGCCGGCCGCGACGATACTCAAGGAACGTCAGCGGAGCCGCATCGAGGTTGACAAGCTGCTCTATTACGACGAGAACCTTGCCTTCCTGTCCGGCAACGCGACGCCGAAAGGCGACCCGGACTGGATCGTGGTCGGGGGCGCGAAGATGTACGCGGAACTATCGCCGGAGACGGACGCGTTCTTCCGGTTTATGCAGGACAACGAGCTGACGGACCTCGTCGCCAAGAAAGGCAAGCAAGGCGGTGGTTACTGTACGTATATTAGCGAACACAAGGCGCCGTACATTTTCTCCAACTTCAACGGCACATCCGGCGATATCGACGTGTTGACACACGAAGCCGGGCATGCGTTTCAGGTATACGAGAGCCGTGGCTACGCGGTGCCGGAGTATGCCTTCCCGACCTACGAAGCCTGCGAGATCCATTCCATGAGCATGGAGTTTCTAACTTGGCCGTGGATGGAGCTGTTCTTCAAGGAGGACGCAGACAAATACCGGTTCGACCACCTCGCCAGCTCACTCATCTTCATTCCGTACGGCGTTACCGTGGACGAATTTCAGCATTACGTGTATGCGAATCCGGATGCGACGCCGACCGAGCGGAAGCATGCGTGGCGCGAGATCGAGAAGAAATACCTCCCTCATCGCGATTACGCGGACAACTCGTACTTGGCGGCAGGCGGCTTCTGGCACAAGCAGGGGCATATTTTCAACTCGCCGTTCTACTACATCGACTACACACTGGCGCAGCTCTGCGCGTTTCAATTCTGGAAGAAGTCCCGCGAAGACCGCGAAGCTTCGTGGAACGATTACCTCGGCCTATGCCGTCTCGGGGGCAGCCTCTCCTTCACGGAGCTCGCAAGCGCGGCTGGCCTGATCTCCCCCTTCGAAGATGGCTGCGTCTCCTCCGTAATCGGCACCATCGAGGCGTGGCTGGACAGCGTGGACGATAAATCTCTGTAAGTGGTTCGTGGGCAGTTTTTTTTCATTTCTCCCGAGCGTTTAGATCAACAAATATGAGCAGACTCTAATAATAAAACCAGCGGCAGTCTTGGATTGATATGCTCCCCATACGGTAGACAGGTGAAATAATAAAAAGCCTGCTACTGTGAGGGGAGCTTTTTCATGTCTAGAGGAAAATATAATGCTTTGGAGAAACTCGCCATTCTCGAGGAAGTATCGAATGGGGAAATTGGTTTTCTGGCAGCTGCGAAGAAATATGAGATTAACAAGACGACTTTAATGAAATGGCAGCGTCGGTACAAAACATATGGGTATGAAGGGTTGGAGCGCCGTACGCATCTTCAAAGCTACAGTGCGGAGCTTAAGCTCCGAGCGGTGAAAGATTACCTTGAGGGGGAATTGTCTCAGTACCAGATCATCGATAAATACAAGATTGCTAGTACGAGACAGCTTTTCAACTGGATTAACAAGTATAATGGTCATAGCAGCTTAAAAGCCTATAAAGGGGAAGCAAAAGCTATGACAAAGGGTCGCTCTACGACATATCAAGAACGGATCGATATTGTTCAATATTGCCTGGCACACCAACATGATTACCAGCAGACGGCAGGACACTTTCAGGTCTCCTACCAACAAGTGTATCAATGGGTAAAGAAATTCGAAGCTGACGGTCAGGAGGCGTTAAAGGATGGCCGAGGACGAAAGAAAGCGCAAGAAGAATTAACGGAGGCCGATCAACAGAAACTCGAAATGAAGAAGATGGAGTACGAGATGGAGCGGCTTCGAGCGGAGAATGCATTTCTAAAAAAGTTACGGGAATTCCAAAGGAGGCGAAGTTAAGCCAATATCGCCAAGAGAACGTCTATCTTGCCATTCAAGCGCTTCGAGAAGAAGCGTTGTTCAGTGTTCAGCTTCTGTGTGAAATTGCAGGTATTCCACGCTCAAGCTACTACAAGTGGCTAAATCGCAAACCCAGTTCCCGTGAACAGGAGAACGCAGACTTGACGCATGTCATGATGACCATTTATGAGAAAGTAGAGCGTATCTTTGGATATCGTCAATTAACGCTGCACATGCGCAGCCAAACGAAAAAAACGATTAATCATAAGCGCGTATACCGCCTGATGAAGGTACAGGGAATCCAATCCGTTATCCGGAGGAAGAGAAAGAGATATGCTAACGCCACTCCTCAGCAGGTGGCGGAGAATTTGCTAAACCGCGAATTCCWTGCCGATGCACCGAATGAAAAGTGGCTTACCGATGTAACGGAATTCAAGTGCGGTCCTGGCCAAAAAGCGTATTTAAGCGCTATATTGGACCTTCATGATAAATCCATCGTCTCCTATGTATTAGGGCGTTCCAATAACAATCCACTTGTATTCCAGACGTTGAAACTGGCCGTGCAAGCAGCTCCAGTAAGCAGCCCGATGCTTCATAGCGATCGAGGCTACCAATACACCTCCTTGGGCTTTAAGAAGCTCTTAGATGACAACAAAATGATTCAAAGTATGTCCCGAGTTGGGCGGTGCATCGATAACGGTCCGATGGAATCTTTCTGGGGGACCTTGAAATGTGAAAAGTATTATTTGCACACGTACCATACTTTTGAGGAGCTTAAGAGGGACATTGAGGCCTACATTCACTTTTACAATAACGAACGGTTACAAGCAAAACTAAACGGCCTGAGTCCGATGGAATTTAGGACCAAGGCCGCTTAATTGATTTTTATTATTTGTATTGTCTACTTGACGGGGTGCAGTTCAGACCGATAAGTCCTGAACTGCCGCTGGTTTTTTGTACTGTTATCCGTGTCTTTATTAAACTATCGTTCTCCGTTAGTTGAATGACTTGCCAGAAATAATAAGTAACTCAAATGCAACAAATAGTACTATTAAATTTTTCAAGACCATCTATAAAGGGATAATAGCAAGCCCCGATGCTGCATTTCCTACTTTTACCGTCTTAATAACCTTATTATCTCTGATTCTTATAACAGAAACTGTATTTTCTCCAAAATTAGCAACATAAGCATATTTACTATCTTGTGTGATGGCTACAATACCGGGTTTGATCCCCACCGGAATGGTAGCTATCACCTTGTTATTTATTAGTTTTATGACAGAAACCGTGTTATCCCCTTCATTACCAACATAGGCAAATTTGTTGTTAGGGGTTATGGCTATACCGATCGGTTTAAGTCCAACTTTAATCTTTTTTAGGATCCTTCGATTATGAATACCTATAACCAAAACATTATTATCCGTGGTGACATAAGCTAATTTGCGGTTCATCGTGAAAGCAATTTGATCTGGGCCGACGCCGGCTTTTATCGTATCGATAACCTTGTTGTTTTTCACATCAAAAATAGAAATCGTATTGCTGGCGTTATTACTTACAAATCCTAAAGTTCTAAAGCCGGACTTCTTAGGAGTAATGGTTACTCCTACCGGTTTTTTTTCAACCTTTATCGTTTTAACAACTCTTTGTTTCTTTATACAAATTACTGAAACGGTATGGTCAGCCGAGTTCGTAACATAGACGAAGTTTCGCGATGCACCTACATCCGATGGAGCTTTTCCGACCTGGATGGTACGGATAATTTTATTTGTTTTTCTTTTGATTACTTGAGCGGTGTTATCGCTTTTATTGACAACATAAGCATACTTCCTATCAGGTGTAACAGCAATCTCAAAAGGTCCACGGCCGGTCTTGATTGTTGCCTTGACCTTTGTTGTTCGGGTATCAATCACCGACACGGTATCATCCTTGAAATTCGTGACATAAGCGAAATGAAATGATGGCGAAGGTCTACATGCGGACAATGGATTAACCCTCCTTTTTTATGGCTTAATCTAAGCTATTAATATACTTAAAGGAGTGGCACGGCCATTTGGCAGCCCTCTTGTTATTGAACGATAGTTACCCGTTTCTTCCATCACTTATCTCGGACTCAACCCTAAACTCAATCCATTCAATCCCTGTGACCTTGGTTTTTGTGGTCAATCCACTAAATTCCCATTTCCCTGGTTCAGAAATGTACGGACCAGTGACCTCCCATTGATAAGCCAACTTGTGAGAGATGACTAATGCTGCGAAAACAGCATCTGTAATTTCGTCCTTATTTAAAGGTGTACTAAAAACAACATCGAATAAGGAGGAGTCCTTCCAATAACGTTCACACGAAATTAAGGTACCCTTCATGTCACATACTTCATTAAATCTTGTGAGCATCTTACTTACCTTTTCCTCTCTGTTCGCTTTAAAAAAAGCATGCCAATAAATGTATTTGTGCATATAAATCCCCCCGAACTTCAGAGCTATGTTCTTACTATTCTCCATTTATGTTTCTTGAACTATTCTAGATTCATTAATAGGACTTTGAATAAAAAAAAGAGCGCCTCTGTAATATGGGAGTTGTTAAAGGGTCTGTAGCCCTAAAATCTCACCATCAGGAGGTCGCTCATCTATGAAGTTTATGGTCCAGGATAAACAATAAAAAAGAGGTCAGTTTATTTTTCACTAAGTGTTATGCAATTTATAAAATCGCTTTGCATTGCACCCAAAGATGGCGTCATGATCGTATTGGGACAAGTTAGGAGGGAGAGACTTCAACAAAGCATCATAAACCTCTCTGTAACTGCAAGTCGTTAAACAAACAGGCCAATCGCTCCCGAACATGATCCGATCTGTTCCAAACACTTCGACGACATGGTGCACATAAGGAGCCAAGTCTTCCCAGCCCCAAGTTTGTTGGTTCGCTTCAGTGACCAGACCGGACAGCTTGCACATAACGTTAGGATAGGCAGCTATTTCGGTCATTTGCATCTTCCAAGGGTCTAAGGATTTTTCTGAGATAAAAGGCTTGGCAGCATGATCGATCACTGCCCTGAGGGTTGGAAAGACACGTAATACCTCCAATATATAAGGAAGATGGCGTGGCCTAAGCTGTAAGTCAATCGGAAACTCATCCCTGACTACCAATTCCATATTTTTCATGACCCCAGTCTGAAGGATCCATTGGTCATGTAAATCCTGCAGCATTGGTCGAAACCCAACAAAACCTTCATGCTTGCGGAATCTGGTATATTGCTCTCCAAACTCCGGCGAATCCAGATCCAGCCAGCCGACCACCCCGGCAATACTGTCATACTTTTCATATAAGGACAACATGAATTCAGTTTCTTCTAACGTGGGCGCAGCTTGCACTACAATCGTACGTTCGAAGCCATAAGATGCCAGTGTTTCATGCAGCTGTTCCGGCATATAGTCCGCATATAAAATCCCCTGTTCCGGAGTCAGCCAACCATAGTCTCCACGCGCTGTCTTCCAATAATGCTGATGCGCATCGATTCTCATCTATTACCCCAAGAGTATATCCGTATAGTAATAATAAGGACCAGGTGATGTTGTGTCCCTAAGTGCAACCGGCAAGATATACACCTCCAGAGGACAGCCATCTCTGAAAGCTTCCACTTCCAGCACATGGATTCCGGCTGCTAAAGTTAACTCTACCCATTGTTGATCAGGGGCACGATGATAAGCTGGCATGAATTCCAGCGTTTCTTTGCACTCAATCACAATCTGTCCGTTCAACTTCAGAGTAACGAGACTATTAGAAGCTGCAATGAGACGAATCTTTCGTTCGATCGGGTTGGTGAGTGTCGTTTGCGCCCGGTACCAACCATCTGCCATCAAACCATCAGAATTTAACCCAAGAGCCTTCTCCCATTCCACTCGATTCCCAGGGACATAAATTTCTGTTCCAACGCCTTTTGGTCCCCAGACGATCCATCTGGATGAGCTGACCAATGAGAAAGGCACTTTCTGAGCGGCCCATACCGCGTGGTCATGACTTCGCGTCCATCGAAAAGCAAGCTCATGGGATGCGGATGAAACCGCCCCAGCCAGAATTTCCGTGTCCCACTGAAAGGATTCTTCTGGCTGCAGGCTAATCTCAAGTGTTTTCGGCCCCTCCCATCCTAAAGGCAGCTCTAGTGCAATGTTTCCATAGATTGGGGTAAGTGAACAGTTCGTCAGCGTGAACTGCAGAGCCTTCCTTTGACCAGCTCCGATGGCTGGGCCATCAGGTCCGAAGTCGATTAATAACTTGGCGTCAGGACAGCTTTGTGTTCCATGCGGCAGCAAATAAAGATTGGATGTTACCTTTCTCTCCCAAAGCTCCCTTATCGATTCATCCACTGCTCCTGCAGTCAGCGATCGATTCCAGGATGTAGGCAGGTCGGGATGCACCAAAATCTCCGTATCCCAAGCGGCAAGAATCTGTTTACCCATACGGATGGTACGGCGAGTTAGCTCATCCAAATTCTTAGGCGCAGGGAATCCGTTGATCGGAGGACTGACAACGATCCGGTCACCAACTGGCTTCACCCATTTGTCAGGCAAACCTTCCGGTCCAAGCAGCATTCCTAATATCGCACCCAGTGTTGCAGCGGTACAATCCGTATCGTAACCGCAGTTGACGGCTTTTAATATGGCGTCTTCAAAATCTTCACCATACAACCATCCGAGGATCGTAAATGCAATATTTTGCGGAGCATCCGTGAAGTTGTCGCTTCCATGGTGCTCCAGAATGAGGTTGCGAGTATCAGTCCAGCTCTTCCCTTCCTGATGCCAACGGAGCAGATCTTTCAGAGCTTTGGCGGTGCGGCAATCCTCAGGAATATAGTTCATGCCAATCTCGATCAACCGAGTTCGGTCTTTCTCAAAGAAAATAGCGCTTTCCAAAGCGGCAAAAAACATTTCACCATATACCCCTTCCCCTCCTGCATGGTCAACAATCGCATCCTGATACGCATAGTGAGCCGCAGTTTCTGGCGCTCCAGGTGCTACCATTGCCCAAATTTCGGAACGAATAGGTGAGCCCATACAGTTGTTGAATGGATTGTTGAACCAACCTGCAACCGGCGGGATGAGACCTCTTCGCAAATTCGTCAAGGCATAACCATATTCATCAAACGGGAAAAAGACATGCTCCAACCATTCTTGTCCCAGCTCGCGGGCTGTCAATCCCGGACCATACTGCTCCAAGGCATGCAGCCATACCAATTGCAGATCCAAGTCATCGTTCTCAAGCGGACCGTCAGGCAGCTCCGGATAAAAGGTTAATTCAAGCAGCTCTTTCTTGCCTTCGACTGGTGCCCCAAGCGTCCCCCCGATATTTTTCCCCAGCCATCCTCCGTATACGATGCGATAGTATTCTTGTTCATTCAAAATACTTGTATTCAATGTGAAAACCTCCGTTGTTTGATATAATGGTGATGACTTTAGTATAGGAGCCGTTCCTTTATAGTGCCATGTACATAGTTTTGTTTTTAAATGAAAAAACATCGGAGGAAGTCATGCCATGTACTACTCTCTTTCTCGATTATCCACGTTGGACGTCAAATGGGTAGGCCTTTTCGATGCGAATAACCACCATTTCTTCGGTCAGCATCACAATCCATATTACGAACTAATCGTCATTGCCGATGGAACGGTACATTTGCAGACTGACGAAACGCGTATGACCTTGCAAGCTGGCGAGTCACTGCTTATGATGCCTTGGGAGACACATTCCGGATGGAATTCCCATGAACGACAAGGCCAATTTTTTTGGGTGCAATTTTCCTGTGATCCCGGCCTCAATGAATTCGTGCTGGACAGGGCATCCGAGCTTAATATTGTCCATGCCGAACGGACGGAGCTTAGAACCACGGAAATCCTTCATGAGGATTTGCTTGTCGTACCACGTCAGTTTCGTTCCTTAGAGCGGTATAAACTTCTCGGCTTGTTTGAAGAGCTAATGGTGACAATGAATCAACCGAAGGGCTATTTTCGATTTCATGCCACTCTATTACTTGGCGAAATACTCCGGCTTATGGCGAATGATTTTTTGAAGAAAAGTCAGTTGGACACGGCTTTCCCCACTTCTTACCTCACATTTCGCGAGCTAGTCAACCATTTGAACAATTTTTATGAAACGGACATTTCCAAAGATACGCTAGAGCGGATGCTGGATCGAAAATACGAATATCTTTGTCAAGTGTTTAAAAAATATTCTGGAACGAACATCCATAACTACATCCACCAGCTTAGAACCCAACGTGCCAAACACCTGCTGCGCAATACAGATAAAAGTGTACAGGAAATTGCCGATGAAGTCGGATTTCCAGATCCTTTTTACTTCAGCAGGGTATTTAAAAAGATCGCAGGCGTCGCACCTCAGCATTATCGGAATAAGTAACCAATGGGGTAGAAGTGGCGTAGGAGTGTGGCGATTCCATCTACCTTTGCAAACGTTGCCGCCCGCATCCAATTGGACGCGGGCGGCAACGTTTGCTGTATCATTCAATTCATTTTGAACACTTTGTCATTTTGGGCGAGTCTTCTATCGAGGATTGGAAGAAATATTTGAATGATTACACGGTATCAGCGGATTACAAAGCTATGCTCACGGAATTGTATCAACTGGTTTCCAAGCAAGCGAAAAAAAAGAATGGATGTTTGGCTGCTAGCCGTACATCCATTCTTTTTTGCATAGATGCTATACCTGCAGAGTCGCGGTAATCGGATAATGATCCGATGGGTATCTGCCGCCGTACTTGCCTTTGTCGACATTTGCTGACACGATCCGAATATTCGGCGTAACGAATACATAATCGATCGGTTCACCTTCTTCGCCGCCCATGAAACCATGATAAGTACAGCCTGGATGTACATCAAGTTCAGTGTATGTATGGCTCAGACCTGCTTGATTCAGAGTCTGGATCGTTTTGGTTTCCGGTTCACAATTGAAATCGCCTGTTAGAATCGCGGACGCTCCGCTGGTTATATTCATCTTGTCCAAGATAAGCATAGCTCCTTTTATCCTTGCTTCCTCGCTTATGTGATCAAGATGGGTATTAAGAATCAAATATTCCTGCCCGTCGATTTGCCGCAGCCTCACCCATGTGCAAATGCGTGGACAAGCGGAGTTCCAGCTTATAAATCCAAGCTGCTCCGGCCGTTCGGACAACCCGAAGGTTCCGCTTTCGACTGGCTTCAGCCTTTCTTTCTGGAAGAAGATCGCGCAAAACTCTCCCTCTTCGCCGCCGAGCCTGCCCTCCCCGATCCATTCATATTCGGGAAGCAGTGCATTCAAGCTCTCCAGCATGGGCAAGCTTCCTTCTTGCGTGCATACAACGGCTGCTCCAGACGCTTTAATCGCATCAGCGGCTGCTTCAATACGGTTAGGCCAAGCATTTTCCCCGTCCTCCGCAACATGGATACGAAGATTAAATGTCATAATCGATAATTCCACAATGATCCCTCCTATCATGAATATAAGATAAGCATATGGCGAGTTGACGGGATAATCAACCCCCTGGATCAAAGTGGAGCTTCGAACTAACCAGGACTCCATCGCTGCTGTCGTCGGTCCGGCTTCGCCCGATCATTCGATTCAACAATATTAAGTCCATAAATCAATTATTGTTCGCTTAATGGAATAACTTTGGTTCCTGAATTGAGTATTTTTATCTTTACATTAACATGAATAGGAACTTCTGGAAAAACTTCATCCCATTTCGGCTTGAATTTTTTTTTCCATTCTTTACGATGCTGTTGATAAAAATAGGACCCTATTCCCAAAAAGTCAGACTTAAACTCTTTTTGGGCTTTTGTTATTGCGGCTTCAAGTTCTTTTTTCACATTGCCTTCCAGATCCTTTTCACATTGTTGGAGAATCTTCGGTGTTATGGCTCCGATATTACCGTCGAATTGGACCATCGTAGCAGTGGCTTTCGTCGAAATGAATACTTCGGGTACCTCTTGACCCACCTTGATTTTTATTTTCGATTTATTATCTTGAAGTCTGAATACAGCCGATACAGAAGCTCCAGTGTCAGGTGCCGTTATGGATACAGATGACAATTCTTGTGTATTTTTATTTGTAATTCGTCCCAATCCTTTGCTTTCGTCCCCATCAAGCACGCCTGCCAGCTTGAAGCCTTTAAAAACAACCATATCCGACACCTTGAGCTTTCCGTCTCCATTTATTTTTATTAATGGGGCGACAGGCTCCGCTCCTTCTGCCATCAGCATTTTATTAAACTCTCTTAACCTGACCGGAAATGAAACGCCTACACGAGTTGTAGCATTAAAAAAATCCACTAACGCTTCCCCGACCAACCGCCCTGTTTTCTCGACCGGCATATTCAAAATATTTTCCGGTTTCTCCTTTGTTATGACCATAAATACGGACTCTCTTATACTGGGAGTAATAAAAAATAAATCCATGATATTTTTCAGTTGTTGTTTTGCCGCGCCTTCGCTGATAATGATTGTTGTAACATAGCCTAAAAACAGTTCTCCCGGCACGATGGTTTGTATGTTATCGAAGGCTTCCAGCACTGTTTTCCCTGTTCCTTGGACCACCTCATTGGAATTTCCTCCCTTATCTTGTTTTCGGGTCTTTATGATCTCGTAAGTCAAAAGAACTTTCCCGTTTTTATTAATATCAATACCGATTGCACGCACTAAAGCCATGTTTTCATACTCCATGTAATCCCAGCATCCGGTGCATGCAATCAGAATGACTATACTTAGAATGAGTCGAATACATTTCGAATATTTCATGTTTTCCTTAATACCGCCTTTTTTCCTTTTGCAAACATCAGGATTGACACTGTACACAGGACAACGATGTAGAATGGATATACACAATATTGAATGACCAGCATGTAATTGTAGAATGCTTGGTTAAATGAGCGTATATTCAAAGTTATTATAAATGTAGCAATCGTAATGATGATGATAAAAACCTTGGAACTTCTTTTTATGATGGATTCTGAAGCTACCCAGCTGCTATAGAAATTTCCTGATAGCTTCAATACGGTAAATACAACATAAGGAATAAATATAAAAATCTCTAGTCCTTGAATGAATTTTCCGATTGTCACTGAAAAAGCTATATTGACACCTGCAAAAGAAATTCTGGAAGCCTCTTCCGGAGAAATAGCGGCTGAGAATAAAAAAGATACGGCTCCCGGCATTAATACGACTGATACCAGTAGCCCTACAGTAAGTGAAGAAAATTGCTTCCCAGGTTGGTACAAAGATTCAACCATAATGAACATGAATAAAATAAATTCAGAATGCCCTCCTCCTGCCAATAATACAGCCTTTAGAAAGGATGGAACGTCACTGTCTAGCAGAGGGAAGATGTTTGATGAATCGAATTGGGTTATTACACCGATAACGAGAACAGGGGTAAACATTATGAAAAGTACAACAATCTCCAATGTTACGCTTAACCTGGCTAAATTTTCAATACCACTGCCCGCGATTAAAAATGACAGTAATATCATCAGAAACATGGGTACCCACATCGGTGTATTGTGCAAAACAATGGTCTTCACTAGCCCTCCGCACATCATTAACAGCAAAGATGACAGGACTATGTTTAATCCAACAAAAGGTATAACGAAAATCGTACTGACCCATTTTCCGCCAAACGTCTCAAGAATTTGGAATATGTTTTTCCCCGGATTTTTCTTCGCAACGCTCAATACCCATAGAGCAAAGCCAATATCGATAAACCCGCTTACGAACTCCGCAATCCACGCGCTTCTCCCTGCCAAACTGATAATGTAGGAATGATAAAAAAAAACTCCGCCATAAGCGCTTGCAAAGGTAAGATATATGGCTTGTAGACTCGAAATCTTTTGCTTTTGCAACATGTTCCCTGATCTCCCCTTATTTTTTGGGATCTGGCTTTCTAGTACTATCCCCCATCGCCTTTTCGTTTCCGGACAATAATCTGGGGCGTGTTCTCAATTTCCATATTGGAGCCCTTATCAACAAGTCCTTCATCAGGCTAATTTTGCCGCCATCCAAAGGATAGGAAATCGGTACGCCGAAAGAACGTAGGGTAACCAATCTCCACAGCAAAAAAAGAATGCCGATAATAACGCCAAAAAGTCCTAAAATAGTCGCTAAAAATATTAAAAGGTAATTGGTTACCCTTGTCATATTTATAAGGTTTATCGACGGCAGCGCAAAGCCTGAAATCGCAGAGATCGCAACAATGATGATCACGACAGGGCTGACATAACCCGCTTCCACTGCCGACTGGCCTATAACGACGGCCCCAAGGAAACCGATGCTCTGACCCAAACCTTTAGGCAACCTTATTCCTGCTTCTTTAAGAACATCAATCATGAAGGTCATGAGCAGTACCTCAATGACGGAAGGGAAAGGGACCTCACTTCTTCCCGCAGATATACGAATGGCCAAAGACGGGGGCATAATGGAATGATTATAGGCTACAAACGACACATACAGGGAAGACAATGTCGAAGAAAGGAAAAAAGCGCAAATTCGTAAAACTCTCATGATCGAACTGAATATCCATTTTTGCGAATAATCGTCGGGTGTCTGAAATTCCTGTAAAATCAATAAAGGTACAATGATTACAAAGGAGAAGCTATCGCATAGTATAGCTACACGTCCCTCAGCCATATTAGCGACGGTTACATCAACTCGTTCGGTCATCTTATATTGAGGCCAAATCGATAACGGATTATCTTCGGTTAGTTCAGTTAAGACGGATATCGAATGGACTATATCGATGTCGATCCGGTCTAATCTACTGCATATCTCTTCGATAATTTGGGGTTTGGCTACGTTTTTCAGCCAAACGATTCTTACTTTCGTATGGGAAGTCCTTCCTAACTCCATCTGTTTAAACATTAAGTTTGGGGAAGGCAATCTCAATCTTAACAGGTTAAAATTTTTATTAATATTTGTTGTAAACGCTTCATTTCCACTCTGTATGGAGGGCTCTGTTTCAGATATTTCACCTACTTCACGCTTTAATAATGGTATAACTAAAGCAAAATCTGTATCATTACTTGTTAATGCAACATGACCTGTAAGGATAGCTTGTACGAGGTGATCTTTTTCGTTCGAACTATAGACATTCGCTACAGAGATGACTCTTGATTTAATAATATCCATTAACTCGGCTGAAGTTAGATCACTTTCCTCCGAATTTCTGTCCTGCAATCTTTCGATTATATATTTGTTAATCATTTCATTTTCAATTAGATTTTCTATGTAAAAAACATTTACTTCAGCTTTCCCGTTCAAAACGGGTATATTTCTTGAAACGAAATCAACATCTTCGCAAAATGCATCTTTTAAATATTCCTTTAAACGCATCTTATTTTCTCCATTAAAAGACATCGATGGTATAGCCTCCATTATTTTTATAAAAAAAGTATTTGTGTTTTAGGGATTTAATATTCTTTCCTTTCGATTTTTAGTGATTCGTCCAACTGTTTTTCTTGTTCATTTTGCTTTTAAATTTTTGTGAAAAACCTCGTAAAATCTTTTGATAGAAATTAAAAATGCAGCCCCAACTTTATTGGGACTGCATTTAATTTCACCGGTTCTAGGTAATACTTACCTTGTTTGCATTACACTTGTTCCCCGTTAGTTGATTGAATTCACTTTCTCCAAGAAATCTCTAACGTCTTTTGGGTACTTTAGAATGATGACTTCTTTTTCATTTGAAATTCCATGAAGTTTTTCTAAAATCTTAGGTTTTTGTTTTTCAGGATATTCCCAAACCCACTTCAAAAATTGTAGATTGATTCTTTCTTCGCAGCCTTCTGCCATGTCATTCCTCTTTTTATTACGGTACTGCACTCTTCTCTTCAACACACGGTAGATACATACCCATTTAGACAAATCAAAAAAAACTATCGTATCAGCAGCTTGCAATCTAATATCGATTGTGCCGCCGTAATTACCGTCGATAATCCAACTCTCACGACTTACGAGTTCCTCTTGAACCGTTTTTTGTTCTTCTTTGGGCGTACCTACCCATCCCGGTTTCCAAAAGATTGCGTCTAGATGATAGACTTCTATTGCTAAAATATCTCCTAACTTTTGAGCCAATGACGACTTTCCTGACCCGCCAGAACCTATCAGTACTATTTTTTTCATTAAAACCCCCTGCTTTCTTCAACTAGCAGTTTTAATTTATGAGCATGTAGATGATTAACTTTTAGGATAATAATTTCATTCACCTTAAACCATCTCCCCAAAATCTTCTCTAACCTAAATTCTTCAACTATACTGAATTTTCCTGCCCGTTAGCTTAATGACGCTCGCTTCGTCAGTCTAAGACTTTATTTTCTCAAGGAGACTAGATCCTCCCTCCAGTATTTATGGAAATAATTGTTGGGATACTTGTTAATAATAAGTAATGGTTATTAACAGAGGGGGATGATTACATGAAATACTTAAAAAATAGAACCCTAAAATCATTGGAATCTGGAACCCTTACCATTGATTTGAAATCTGGAGAAATCGAACTCAAAATCGCTCAAATTCAAGAACATTTATCTCACACTGAGGACCTACGGATTCAAATGCACGTATTTAACAATCAACCTTGTGCCTTGTTATATTTAGAAGCCCTTGTAAACACGGAGTTAATTCAAACCAGTATTATTAAGCCTTTGCTGGAATCAAACTCAGGAGATGTTGAACAGTTTGTGAATTCAGTCGAAGTTGCGAAGTCATCGAATGTGGTTCAGATAGGCAAAGGTTTACTTGATGGATTTTGCGTTGCTGTCATGGGGAATGATTCAGCCGCAGTCATGATGCCAGTCGCACAATCGCAAGGCCGATCTATCAAAGAACCAAGTAACGAACAAGTTATTAAGGGGTCACATGAAGGCTTTATCGAAAGTTTAAGCACTAATATTTATTTGCTCCGCAATCGAATCAAAAGCCCAAAATTGAAGGTGAAGTACCTCACCTTAGGCAGTGTCACGAATACGAAAGTAGCTGTCATTTATATGAATAACATAGCCGATCCCAAGATCGTTGAGGAATGTTTGAAAAGGATTTCGGCTATCGATCTTGACTATTTGTATTCCGTTGGCAACATTGATGAGATGATCGAAGAACACCCACTTTCTCCTTTTCCGCAAACGATGCAGACCGAAAGGCCGGATCGGGCAGTTGCTTATCTCATAGAGGGGAAAATCACTGTAGTCGTTGACGGCAGCCCAAGTGTTTTGGTTCTGCCCATTACTTTTTTTTCGTTTTATCAATCCCCCGATGATTTTAACAGCCGATGGCTTATAGGCTCATTTTTCCGGATTATCCGATTAATTAGTTTTATTATGGCCACTTGTTTACCAGCGATCTATATTGCTATCGTGACGTACCATTCCGAGGTGCTTCCTATCGGAATTCTTTATTCCGTTAAGGTTTCTTTAACCTACGTTCCATTACCGCCTATTTTGGAGGCGCTCCTCATGACAACCATTCTTGAATTGCTGAAAGAAGCAGCAATCCGATTACCTTCTCCCATAGCCCAAACGATTGGTATTGTCGGGGGATTAGTCATAGGCACGGCTGTAGTGGAAGCCCAACTGGTTTCTCATACGATGATTGTCGTTATCGGATTAACGGCGATTGCCTCTTTCGCAACCCCAATAAACGAGTTTGGAACCAGCTTAAGGATTTTGGGCTTTCCAACCATGCTTGCCGCAGCTTTGTTTGGCTTTTTCGGAATTTCCATCATGATGATGGTCATCTTCATTCATCTATGCAAGATAGAGACTTTGGGAATACCTTATTTCACACCATTTGGTCCTTTTCACGGGAAGGGAAATTTTAAAGATATTTTTCTAAGACTTCCGATATGGATGGTCAATAAAGACTCGCAAAACGGGAAAAGCAGTCCATTTATACAGTCATTTTTCGGGAGGTGGAAGCGATCTTGAATAATACGATAAGCAGATCCCAATTGTTTTTCTTGATCATCAAAACACAAATTGGAATCGGCCTCTTATCCTTGCCTTCGAAAACACAAAGTTCGGCTAAAGGTGATGCATGGATCTCTGTTCTTGTGGCTGGGGCTGCCATTCAGTTATTGCTTATCGTATACTCGCAGCTTCTTAAAAAATTTCCCAATCACACCTTAAGTGATATTACGGTACGAGTGTTTGGAGCTTATATCGGTAAAACGCTAAACCTCATTTATTATGTTTTTTTTATTCTCATAGCGGGTTACGCGAGTACGCTCTATGTCCAGTTGGTTCAAACTTGGATGCTCGCCATGACACCCGGTTGGGTTCTGCTCCTGCTCATCATAGGGACTGGCTTATATCTGGCTCTTGAAAATTTGCGTGTTATTGCAAGATTTTTTGTATTAACATCTGTACTATTCGGTTTGTTGATCCTGATCAGTTTTTTAAATTTTAATAATGAGGTGCAAGTTTCAAATATTTTGCCGATAGGTGAATCAGGTTTTGCACAAATTTTCAAGGGCAGTGAAAAAACTTTTTTTTCCATGCTCGGTTTTGAAGTGATCCTTTATTTCTCTGCCCTAGTTCAAAACAATCACAAAGGTTTGCTTCGTGTAGTCTCTTTAGCTAATTGCTTTGTCACATTATTTTATGCTTATTTTGTATTCATTTGCCTGATTGGATTTAGTCCTAAAGCATTAGAACAAGTGAATGAACCGGTTTTGTATCTCTTAAAAGGGTTATCTTATCAGCTGTTTGACCGCATGGATCTAATCTTTTTAACGATTTGGATTGTTCCAATGACCGCCACCATCGTTTCTTATCTGTGCATAGCCGGAAAAAGTCTAACAGCAAAACAAGGTTCTTATCGGAAGCTTATATGGATCAGCGGTTTGCTTGTCTATCTAATAGGGTGGTATTTATCTACATTGGAAAATATTGATTTATTCTATAAATGGTTGCAATACGGTTACCTTATTATGATTGCACCGGTGCCCATTTTGTTGTGGTTGGTTTCCTTCCTGCTAAAAAATAATGAAAAGGTTGGGTCAACTTGAGAAAAAAATGTTTTCTTGCTGTCTGTATTGGATTACTATCAATGGTCCTAACGGGGTGTTGGGACATTCATTTGTTAATCAATAAAAAGATGATAAACGGGATTAGCTTTGATGCTGCTAAAGATGGCAAATTGATTGGGACGGTTAGTGCCGTCATTCTGAACAGTAAAGGCAGCGGTCAATTCGATGTGAAGAGTGAAGTGATTCAAGCAACCGGGGATTCCGTTTCTAATGTTGGTTCTATCATTGATAGTATGCTTCCAGGTACCATAGAGGCCAGCAAGACTCATGTTGTGATCATCGGTGAAGATTTAGCGAAGCGTGGTATTATGTCCACTTTGGAGTTTTTTTACCGGTATCCTAAGGGGTATTTGACATCGAATGTTCTAATTAGCAAGGGATTAGCTTCTGAAGTGTTATCATTTGAAACCGTAGAAAATAGTCCTGCCGCTTATAGCATTAAGCAAATGGTTGATGGATCAGAAGGCAAGACGATTGTTCCGAATCAAAATCTATTCACCTTATGGAGTCAAATCACTGACCCGGGTGTTGATGCGATTCTGCCCATGATACATCAAAATAGAAATAAAGCTTTAGTCGTGGACAGCATCGGATTATTTGATGGAACCAAATTTACCGGTGTGTCATTGTCTCGTGAAGAAAGTACAATATTATTGCTTTTAATGGACAAGCTGAACAAACATGCATTTTTGGATATACCAATAAAACAGAGCTCTGAAGAGAGCAAACCTAAAGAAACGACAGCTACATTTGAAGCGCGGAAAGTAAAAAGGGCATTTAATGTGTCTTTTAATAAAAAAACGCAAGAAATCGAATGTTCATTAAAGATTGACCTTTATGGTGCGATTAGCAGCTATCCGACCGGTATGGGTCAAAAAATCGATCGCGAGCAGCTAAATAAGGAAATGTCCGCAGTACTGAACAAACAAGCAGCAGAAGTTGCAAACAAATTGTTGGAAGCGAATTGCGATGCTCTCGGAATCGGTAGAAAGTTGAGAGTAAAGCATACTGAGCTATGGAAAAACATCGACTGGAAAAACAAGTACAAGGATGTGCAGTTGAAGCCAAGTATTCAAGTTCATATAACAAGTACAGGCGTCATCCACTAAGCAGACAAGATTAGGTGATCTTGGTCATTTGCACCGCAAAAAACCAACTATCCTTATCGTGACATCTTTACCCATAAAGAAGCATTTCGTCTGACCTAAGCAGGAAACACTATCCTGTTTAGGAAAGGCTCCCCATCCAACTATGTGAACTAGCATTTTTTTCTATATGGAAGTAAAATGCTTTCTACCCATTCATAAAATTTGTTTTCTGCTTCTTCGTAGTCACGCACATTTAAAATCACAACACCAAATAATTCATGTTTTGGCTGTGTCTTTGCAAACAAGCCTGTATCATGACTATCATCGTAGTAAACAACCCATTTGCCATCTTCAAAAAAACCAACTGCTTCTATATCATTGCCATCCTTGTAATACCCCAAGTGCCAATGGCTTATTTCCATTTATTCTTTATCTCCTTCGTTTCGGATTAATTCACCACTAAGTATAGGTTCTAAACATTACGATTTATTCAACTACCCTGCCCGGAAGCTGAATAGATACTCGTTAGCAAGTGCCTCCATTATCTAGACTCCTTCAAACACAAAAAAACATGCCCTTAGCAGGCATGTTCAATGCATAGGATAGGGTTCAAACGGCTTATATCATCACCCTTTCGTCCCGCCCTGCAGTCCAAAACCTTTGGACATAAACTGCTGGGAGAGGATATACATCACAACCGAAGGAATCGCGTACAGCACGGAAAACGCCGCTAGCTTGCCATACTCCACCATGCCGTATTGCCCAAAAAACTGATACAGCTTCAATGAAGCCGGGAATTTTTCAGGTGTCTGCAATAAAATATACGGAACAAAGAAATTGCCCCAGCTTCCGGAAAATGTGAAAATCGCTACTGTACAAATGCCCGGAACCATTAATGGCGCAACAACCTTGTGGATGCCAACAAAGACGGACGCCCCATCGACCCAAGCGGCTTCTTCCAAATCATTTGGCACCGAATCCATGAAGTTTTTCAGCATCCAAATGCCATATGGCATCGAAGATGCGACATAAAATAAAATGACCCCAAAAATATTATCATACAATTTTAGGCTTAAAAACAGTTGATACACAGGTACCATTACAGCTGTAATCGGTAAAGAAGTCATAAATAAAATCGTCAGCATAAATGATTTCTTATATTTCATTTGATAGCGAGACAATGGATAGGCTGCGAGCAAAGCTAATATGACGACGAGTATAGCTTGGCCAACTGACATGATAAGGCCAATGACATATGCACGCTGATTGACTCGATTGGTAATCACATCAACATAGTTGCCACCCGTTATTTGATTCGGTAATTTAAGCGATTGCATCGCGTTGGGATCAACGGATGCCACGAATACCCATAGAAGAGGAAGCAAGAAACAAATTCCGATCAAAGTAAGAATCGTATACGGCAGGACTCGATAAATCAGTTTACGATGTTTCGCATTCATACGAAGTCTCCTTGTACATTTACTCTTTCATCGAGCGGATATAGAACAAGCTAAGAATAATTCCAATGAACAGCAGCAATAAGGATATTGCGGTGCCGTAGCCGAGTTGATAATTAACAAAGGCTTGGTTATACATAAAGATAGGCAATGTAGTAGTTGAAGTTCCTGGTCCTCCGCCAGTCATCGCATAGATGAGACCAAACACCCCAAGCGTCTGCAGTGTTACGAGCATCATATTCGTTGTGATCGTTTCTTTAATATAAGGAATCGTAATTTTCGTTAAAATCTGCCAACCTGATGCCCCGTCTACAACGGCCGCTTCTTCAATCTCCGTCGGCACATCATCCAGCGCTGCTTGGAACACAAGCATAGAGAAAGCCGTGCCGTGCCAAATGTTCGCAAGTATGATGGTAACCATAGGAACGGTATAAAGCCAAAGGACTTCAGGAAGTCCAAAGGATGTAATAATGGCATTAAGTGTACCTTCATCTCCGAAAAAGCTGTATAGGCATAATGCACATACAATTTCAGGTGTTACCCAGCCTGCCAACACAATCGTGCCAACAACGCGCCTAAACATCTTATTTTTATGCTTCATTAGAAGTGCAATCAGAAATCCCAGCACTTGCTGACCGATAACAGCAGAGCCTATCAAGAAAACTAGCGTATTCCATATGCTGACTCTGACTGTCGGGTCTTCAAACATGCGAGTATAGTTGTCGATCCCGACAAATTTCAGCTCCTTGGCCGCTTCTCCGGTCAATGCCAAATTCGTGAAGGAATAAAAGAAGGTCAACAAAATCGGATAAATAAAAAAAACGAGCATGATCGCTATTGATGGTAGCAAAAAATAGAGCCAAGCATATGATTTTCTTTTCTTATAGAGAACATTTCCCGTCAAACTGCTCATGCATCGTTCTCCTCCCGCATGCTGAAAATCAAAAAAAGCGGCTGCTCAAGCAAATCCGCTTGCAGGGATCTGCTTGAGCAAGCAAGCTTTTCTCTTTTATTTTTCTATTACATTTTCTTTGCCGGTAATTCTTGTTACATCCAGCGCGTACTTTTTCAGTGCATCCGCAGGTGACGTGCCTGTAGTCACAGACTCAACCATCGTTTGGATTTGAGTGGACACTTCAGGATATTTATCCTGCGCTGGCCTGAACTCCGCATTTTGCAAATACTCCGTCGCGATTTCATTAAACGGCATTTTTGTATATTCAGGATCCTTTGCCACATCGGCCCGAACCGTAATGTTACCTTGAGCAATAACGAGCTTTTGGGTATTCTCTTTGTTTAATGCGTATTTAATGAAGTCCCAGGCCTCATCCTTATTCTGAGCATTGCTAGGGATAGATAACGCCCAACCCCCTGCCAGTGTAATCGATCCTGGTGCCTGGCCTTTGCTTGTCGGCATTGGGGCAAAGCCTAGAACATCCTTATATTCCGGCCAAGGCGCAGCGCCGCTTTCAAAATAGTTGCCTGTGATCCAAGAACCATCTAATGAAATGGCAAGCTTGCCTTGCGGCAAATATTCCCTCGAAGAAGTGTTTCCTGCCTGACCATTCAATACTTTAGACAGCGGGGGTCCAAGCTTCTCCTTGTTAATCGTCTCAATGAAGCTTAGCGCATCCAATATGCCCTGACTCTTAATGATCCATTTACCGGTGTCGTTATCGTATAATCTATCTCCCGTTCCATAGAGCAGCATTTCGTAGGTTTGCATCGATGTTGCTTCTCCTGTAGCCTTGCCTAGGTTCATCCAGATCGGTACAACATCCTCGCCTGCTTTTTCTTTGATCGTTCTCGCTGTACTTAGGATGTCATCCCATGATTTCGGCTGCCAATCCTCTGGCAAACCCGCTTTTTTGAAGATTTCCTTGTTATACCAGAGACCTCTTGAATCGGTGTTGTAGGGAACGCCATAGACTTTGCCGTCGCTCGCTGTAACACCCTTTTTCATCGCTTCAATAAAGGAACCGTTGGTCCAATCTTCCCAACCTTTTAATCTCTCATCCAAGGGCTCCAGAAATCCTGCACTTGCATCCGAATTCAAAATAAACGTGTCTTCCGTTACAATATCTGGCGCTGTATCCTTGGATTTCAGCGCCAATGCAATTTTGGCAAAATAATCTCCTTCGGACGCTTGAATAGGCATTGGCTTAATTTCCACATTTTTGTTCGGATAACTGGCTGATACTTCCTTAATCCATTTATATAGCGATCCTTCCTCGCCAATTCCATCATCTCTATACGTAATCGTGATCGTTTTCTTTGTCGTCTCGGACTTCCCTTCCTCTGTCTTCGTATTGCTAGGTTCGTTCGTCGTCGTTCCAGTATTGCTCGAATTGCTCGTGCAACCGAATAACAATGAAACACAAATAATCGTTGCTGTCATTAGACCAAATTTTCTTTTGCTCGCTATCACTCTTTTCCCTCCCTCAATTAGTTGCTGCTAGTCGACCCTGCAAGTCGTTTTTTAAAATGCGCTTACCAGATGTATTGTTATGCTTATTTAAAAAGCTGGAGTTATATTCGAACTATTCAACTGAAGCAGGACAATCCTTAGTATTTGACCTCTCGAATGGCATTCGCCTAAATACTTATCCTACACATATTGTTCTTCCATAAGAAAAAAGCCTTATATTATAAGGCTTTTAACGCTTTAATTATTCTATTTTTTTATTCATTAGCAGCGATGAGAACATAGATTTAGTAAATCCGCTTATTCCATCCGCAAAGTGCTGATACATCATTATTGTTGTCCTAATATGATGTATATCATGCCAAGTCCAATATCATAGGGAGGAATAGAAATTCCATTGAAAAAGCGATGTTTTAAGATAAAATGGTGTTGTCGATGTAAGTTAAAGACTAAGATAAAAAACAAAAAAAAATTCAAGCACAAACGCAAGTACAAAAAAAATATCAATATCAATCCTACTAATATTAATACTAATACTTCAAATCCAACGAATACTTCAAATCCAACGAATACAAATAACCCAACTATTAACGTTAATCCAGCAACCAGTAATTGTGAGGTTCGTAGGCATGAAGCTACTATCAATTTTACACAAAGATTTGATGCCGGGGTTTTTCCCTATTTCATTGATTTCACTGAGAATCATTATAAGGCAATGGTTGTTGTAACGATCGAACCTTCAGATTTTCCACAAGCGCAAGTCGGTGTGGAACCACGAACAGGAGCTTCTTTCCTCGTCGATATCCCACCCTCAGGGCAAGTTGCCTTTCAAATAGAGGATGTAAAATCTTTATCTATAATATCTGCTGGTGGAACTATTACGGGTAGTATCAATATTGTAAAAGATTTCTGCATTTGCTGCCCCTTGCCTGATTAAACATAGCAATACAAATATCAATCATATATCGGACAGCATGGCTGAATTTCGATAGCCGCGGATGACATCGACGTTATGGGAGGGTCTCATTCTTCGTTAATGAGGGTGTAAGGGGAATCGACGGAAAAAGAAATTTACAGCATTGCACCGAAACAAATACAGCCAGCCTCTTAAGAGGGCAGGCTGTATTTGTTTCAGGCTTTTAATTGGATGGAATGATTCGAATATCCTTATCCAAATTGGCAAGCATCATGTAATTGAGATTGAAAGTAAAGATGCGTTTTACCTGATAATAGGACATGGTCACAGCAGTGAATGCTTCGCTGAGCGAGAAATGGAGCTCAGGCCTGTCAATAAGCAGTCTGCGCGATTCCCCATCAAATTCGGGGCCGCTGGAGATGACTGCCAGTTTGCCGATACTCACCGCCTTATCAATGGCATTCAGAAAAAATTCCGCCTGCTGATAGCTGTATTCATTGCGAAGCCATTCGTGAAGATCAAATATAATGGAGTTGGTCGTCACGTAATTACGTTCAAGATCATGCAATTCCAGAAACAGGGAACGGGCTTTCACATAGCAAGGGTCTTCAGGGTTCATTAAAGCGGCTAAAGCTGTTCCATCCAGAAAAATTGGATCCTGAATGTTCAAGTGGTTATCCATATGTCAGCACTCCTTAATCCACTAGTTTGCAAATACCATCCAAATACAGAAGTGGGTTATCTTCCTTTTGCCCCACTGAGAAGGGGGTTAATTCGTATGGGCCACTTTCCAGGTATTGGACAATGACTCCATTTACGATCGCTTGCACGGTCGTATGCTGCTTATCGGCGATTGCTTTCAGCTCAACATAATGTTCCGGATTGAGTTCTATAGTGCCTTCTTCTTGTTTTTCACTTTTTGAGGAAATGAATTGGGAAGCGGTAGATTTCGCTTTTTGGAATTGATTTTGAATGAAGCGTTTGTAATTATTCACCATCGGGATTCACTCCTTATGTATCACTTTTATAAGGATTCGTCGATTTTTGTCGATTTCAGGGGGTGATGTCGGGTGGAAGCCCAGCATCTGGCTTTCTGCAAGGTGATGGGCGTCTTGGGAAAATAAAGTATTAGACTGCTGGCTTTTGTTCAATCTTTTTTTTAAGGAATACTCTATTTTTTCAAAGTCCATGCCTAATTCCTGTAAAACGAATATTTAGGACTTTGCATGAAAAAGAGCGCCTCTGTAATATGGGTGTTGGAAACGGGTCATAGCCCTTAAAATCCCATCATCCAGAAGGACGCTCTACAACGAAGTTTAAATCGCAAGCGATACCACCAAATTTATGATTTAGTTCATCTATTCGTCATCCTAGCGATACATCCTTATTTCTTCTCGCAAATACACGCAGCAATGCGCAGAATTAACGATTAATTCCGATCGTTACAATTTCACAAGCACCAATCGGTAGAGACATTTGACCGTCCGTATCAGACGGAATAGGTTGCCCATTATCTTCCATGATTGAACTTTTGTAGAAATAATAATAAGGAAGGTTAGATTTAAATTTCAATTCTGTCTCTTGGAAGTCCATGTTGTACCAACGAAGCAGCAGATCGTCTGTTCCTTCATTTATTTTCATCGAGGAGAAGGCCATCTTATTGCCTTCCCAATGGAATGGCGCAAACGTTGGTGCAATGCTGCCTTGGTGAATGTCTGTTTGGCATGAAGTCCACGGAATTTGGAACTGGTACGCTTTCGCATAGGCGCCCGACAGCACACCGTCTCCGTTATGTGGAATGATAGCCATACGGACGGTGTGCTCGCCTTGACATTGCGCTTCAGGCGTCGGGAATAAGCCCCAGTCGCCAAGCTCGCCAACCGCACGAAGCAGCGTGACTGCAATTGTATTGCGACCATCGCGCAAAACTTCGTACTCATTTAAACCTAAGTTGGCTACAACAAAACCTGCTCCTGACTCGTTGACGTCAACGAATGCTTGCTGATGCTGTGTATTGCTTGGATTTTCCCAGCTCGCTGTCGGCATAATGTCCCGCTGAGGGATTTCAAACATCGTATCAACGCGATGAACTTGCGTGTTTAGATCGGTTGGGAACAACATTCGCAAACGATGGTCGTTAGCTTGGTTGTTGAAGGTAGCGGAGATCTCCACCCCTTTACCGTTGCTGCTCAAACTTACAACCGTACGAATCTGCATCGGTACCATCCGCTCCGAACGCTGTGCTTTCCGGTGTTGAAAAGGAATCAAAGCGCGCTGCTCTTCTTCGAGCACTTCGTCAGCAGAAACAGGAATTTCCCAGTCGTGTACAATTTCTATGGAAGCTTGGTATGGATGATCCTGTATCACCTGAATATGTGCCGCCACCCCATAGGTCGTACGCGGCGTTTCACCAGCAGGCTGTTTATATATATATTCGTTGCCGATATCCCCTGAGTTTTCATAAATACCCAGATCCCGGTATATACGGCCGTTCACCTTGTCTGTCAAGTTGAATGAACCGTTATCGGCGATTTCAATCTTTATCGCATCATTTTCCAACACGCGGTCACCCGTTAGGACCCTCGAAGTAGGAATCTCAGAATCACATTTAACCCAAGCATATGTCTTCAGCCCCAATGCAGGAACATTTTCAGCTTCAAAGGTTAGCTTCACCCTGCGGCACATATACGGCTGGCGGAACTTATCCTCCGGCAGATCGTAACCAAATTGCAGTCCGAGATCTTGGGAAATGCATGGAATGGCACTCCCATTTTCATCTACGAGCATCATACCTGAAAGATCTGCCGACTTTACAATATCGCTGGCTTCCTCTTGGGTAAATCCGTCACGGAAATACACACGCAAGGCATCTAGCTCGATACTCACGACACCGGTTCGCTCCCAACCAGATGTATTCATAACAATGACGGGCAGAGCGTTGTCTCCCATTCCGGCAAAGCTCGACGTATCCACAATTTCAGCAATGGCTCGTTTGCTCTCATCAACGATCGCTTCCGCCACATGTCTGCTTTTATCGAAGCGCGTCACCATTTCTCGGTGTACTTCATCTATAGAACAGCCGCATATGCTGTCATGCGGATGGTTTTGCATCAGTGTTTTCCAAGCATACGTGAACAGATGATGCGGATATTTCTCTTCGGTTTCAAGGATATGAGCCAATGCTGCCAGCGGTTCGGCTACTTTTTCCAACATCGCTTGTCCTAACTGATTCATTTGCTTCAAATATACGCGGGCGGAAGCGGTGTTCACGAGCGTATTCCAGCCGTCTGTACGCTGACTGCGCAGCTCGCCTTTTACGATAGATAGCTCATGCCTCAAGGAGTGCTCAACAGCCTGCAAGTAATCTATAAAATTGGAATGAATAAAGGTTGTATCCGGAAAAAGCTCGCGCGCAACTTGAACCGCTTCGGGCAAATCCACCTGAATCGGCTGATGGTCGCAGCCATTCATAAAGAGCAGCTCGCCCATCGATGCGTATTTCTCAGCATCCGCCAGCTTCTTCTCCCAGTAAACCTTCGCTTCTTCGCGGTCAACAGGAATTTCAGTGCCATTATTATACCAGTTGGCAAAAAGGATACCGAGTACTTGGGAACCATCTGGTCCTTCCCATATCAGCTCTGAAAACGAAGACTCGTAATCGCCATCAGAAACGGTATTGTTAAAGCCCGTCGGCTTAACGCCACGGCCAAACAAAACATTCGTAATCCCAGACTGCTCCATCAATTGCGGTATTTGGCCTGCCAGACCGAACGTATCGGGAAAATAGCCGATCTTCGCCACCGTGCCGTATTTTTTCGCATCTTGGTGTCCGATCTGCATATTCCTTACATTAGCCTCGCCACTGGTCAAAAATGCGTCCTGCAGGATATACCAAGGACCGATCAAAATACGGCCGTCTTGAATAAATTTGGCCAATCTATCCTTTTGATCAGGTCTGACCTGAAGATAGTCCTCAAGAATAATCGTTTGTCCATCTAAAAAGAAGCTGCGGTACTTCTGATCTTGATCCAGTTTATCAAGCAGCGTGTCCACGAGCTTTACGAGACGAACATGATGCTTTTCATATGGCAAATACCATTCTCGATCCCAGTGTGTATGTGAAATGATATGTGCTGTTCTCTTTGTGCTCATCGGTTAATTCCTCTCCATATAAAATTGTCTTGGTGTAAGGAAGGCCAACCGATTCGAATCGATTGGCCTTGGTCACTTATTTAATTACAGTAGACTTGAAACGGGATGACCCATGCTTTACTTCTGTTGCGCTAAGAAGGCATCTAATTGCTTCTGATATTCGGCAAGAACCTTATCGATTCCCGCATCATTTAAGCGGCTTAGAAATTTATCTTTTACAGATGAAAAATCAACGACCCCATTCATAAGCGGACCTTGTGATGAATACTCAGACGCAATTGCTGAGATTTTAGCCAATTCTGCTTTTACTGGCTCAGTGTTAATAGAGAACCCGATAAGTGGTGTTTGTACGGCACCGTTATCCCAGGTTTTAATGACATCAAGCTGCGCAGGAGTAATGTATTTACTGAACTTGTTATACCTTAAATCTGTCCATGCCCAGCTAATCGGGAAATATTGTTTATCGGGTGAGATCCCTTCATATGAAGCGCTATTTCCGTCAGCCTTGTAGTTTACATCTTTAACACCCAAGGAAAATAAATCATAGTTTTCCTGACTACTGTGTAACCAATTGACGAACGCTACCGCTTCTTTCGGATGTTTGCTTGTTGCTAATACAGACAACAGATTATCTGCGCTAGTGAAGATATATTTGGGCTTATCCGATTCAAATTGTACAAATTCAAGCTCAGCATCAGGTATATTCGTTTTTAGGGCATCGATAATTTCAGTCGGACGCAGGATATTAGAAGGCATCGCAGCCATTCTTCCTTTCGAAAAATCTCCGTTTATGTCTTTGAACATATTAGGATCACTCGGCAGATACCCTTTTTTGTACCATTCTCTTGTTTTATTTACATATTTCTCATAAGCTTCTGAGGCATATAGGTTTTTAACTTTAAGCGGTGTTTCATTCACGTCAATATAGTAGAAGCTTCCGGTAAAATCTCCATTGGCAAAATAACTAGGCGCTAATTCTCTGACAAGTCCTCCCGCACCCCCTGCTAGAGGAGTGATCGTCGGATCATTGGCCTTAACCGCTTCCAGATACTTCTCGAAATCAGCCGAGCTTTTAATTTCCGGCAAGCCATATTTTTTACGCAGGTCACCGCGAACTTGGAAGGTGTCATTGCTTTGAGCAACAGGAACGACACGTGGAATGGCATAGGTTTTTCCGTCAACCTTTACAGCTTTCCATACAAAATCCGAAATATCTTTAAGTAATCCGGGACCGTCGCTTTGGAGAAGGTCATCAAGAGGCATTAACACATTTTTGCTTACACCTTGTGATAAATTGGAAATGTGCGTCCAAGTTAAGTCATATTTTTCTCCTGCCGCCACAACTAGACTTTGTTTGTTCGTGTACGTTTCCCAAGGTACAAAAGTATAGTTCAACTTCATATTTAAGCCATCTGCTTTAAGCTTCTCTGCAATAGCTGCATTAACGGCATCCAAATCCTTCGGCGGATCTCCCGGGAATAAAATATTTAGTGTAACTTCTTCACCCGCTGGTGTGGTTTCAGTGCTCGTTTCACCCTGCTCTTCCGACTTATTAGAAGGCGTATTCGCATTGTTTGACGTGCCGCAGCCTGCTAATAGCGTTGATACTAAAACAGTTGCCATTATGCTTCCCATAAAGAACTTGCTTTTGAACATGTTTATTCGCTCCCTTTTTATTATGATGTATAAGCTGCCCGCTCTTTTGGAATCAACCCTTGATTGAGCCGACCATAATACCTTTGACAAAATATTTCTGCACATACGGATAAACGAGAATAATCGGTCCAATCGTAATTAGGAACATCGCGAATACGATCGTTTCTGATGGCATCTGCGCAGATGCCACATTCGAATGCTGACTCATATAAGCAATCATCGAATTGATCCGATACAATAAGAACTGGACGGAGAACAGCTTCCGATCGTCAATTAACCACAGGGACATCGTGAAATCATTCCAATAGCTTAAAGAAGAGAACAGTCCTATAGTTGCTAATATCGGCATAGACAACGGAGTAATTATTTTATAGAAAATAAACCAAGGACCGGCTCCATCGATTTCTGCTGATTCTGAAAGCGCAGGTGAAATTGATTTGTAATAATTTCTAAGCAGAAAAATATTAAATGGATTTATCGCAATCGGCAGGATAAGAGCCCAAATCGTATTTTTCAAATGGAGGTAATTAGTAACTACAATGTACCAAGGAACCAGTCCTGCGCTGAATACAATGGGTATAAAGATAAGCAGGGCAATGATGTTGCGATATTTCACTTTTTGCACGGACATCATATAGCCGAGCAACGATGATAAGGTCAACGAGATGAATGTACCTACAATGGTTACGAGAATTGTGATTTTATAGGCATTCGTCACAATATTGTCTTGGAAGACAACCTTATACGCATCTAATGAAAATAAATCAGGGATGAACTTGTACCCATTCAGAACGATCGAGCTTTCGTCCGAAATGGAGACCATAATCGCTAAAATGAATGGGACCAGGGTAACCAAGGAAAAGACGATGAATACCAAATAAATGAAAATATCCAGCCAGCCAAACTTGTTCTTCAATGCAGTCACCTCTCTTGCTGTTTAAAATAAAGAATAGTCTTTATTATACCGTTTCACTGCCCAGTTGCTGCCTACGACTACAAGGAAGCCAAGGATGGATTGGCAAATTCCAATTGCAGTGATCATACCGTATTCCTGTCCGCCATTGATTAAAGCACGGTAGATATAGGTGTCGATCACATCCGTCGTTGGAAACAACAGCCCATTGTTCTCTACAATTGCATAGATGAGCGCAAAATCCCCGAAAAATATTCTCCCAATAGACAACAATGTCAATATGATAATAGTAGGAACCAAGTTTGGCAGCAAAATGTACCGAATCTTTTGCACGCGGGTAGCACCGTCTAGAGAGGCCGCTTCCATCATCTCTTCATCAATGGATGTAATAACAGCGAGATAGATAATGACGGAATACCCTACATTTTTCCATATACTTGCCGAAGCAATGATTTTCACCCAATATTCAGGTGAGGTATACCAATCAATTGGCACCCCATTGAACATTTCAATCAACTCGTTTGCAAGACCGTTCTCGTTTTTGAAAATTAGTAGAACTAATTTCCCGACAATGACGAAGGAGAAGAAATAAGGTAAAAATAGGATGCTCTGAAACCATTTCTTCATTCCATTACTCTTTATTTCATTCAATAGAACTGCGAAGACTACGGCGAGAATCGTTCCCCACAAAATTTGATTGAAATTGATCCAGAACGTATTAAATGTTATTCGCAGAAAGTCACCATTGGATAGAAAAAATTTGAAGTTATCAAACCCGCTCCATGGACTTCCAAAAATCCCCTTCACCGGATTAAAGTTTTTAAACGCGATAATGATCCCTGGGTAAGGTAAATACGTGAAAGCGAATAAGATCAAGAGTCCTGGGAGAGCCATCAGATAATAGGATCTATTCGTCCATAACTCCCTTACAAAGCTGTTGCTATTTTTCATTTTCATGTCTCCTTTCTCTCGTTGTAACCGCTTACCACATGTTAAGTGATGTTCAATTATTTGAAAATAGTCAAATCTTTTGATCCTGTTCTAATCTTGGGAAACGCTTACTTCACCATATATCACGATTGAAATCGCTTTCTATGTTCTAATATTTTGTTCATGTTCTAATCTTGGGATCGCTGCCAGCTATATTGTTTTTCGATGTTTTAAGCACTATACTTGTATCTTAAAATAGAAAAAAATCAGCTTCCAAATGAAAACGGAACTGATTCTGGGCATCGTCTTTTTCAAGTGTACGAAGTCTCTTTGGTGTATAGAAAAGTCTCAAAGGGACCGATTTCGAGAGGGTGAGTTCATGAAATTAAAGTCATTCAAATCAACGATCATCCTCTATTTCGCCCTATTGATATGTGTTTCACTCAGCGTGCTCGGTGTTATCAGCTATCAAACCTTCTCTAACTTTACAAAAAAAGAGATGATTAAAAGCACCACATCGATCACGAATCAAGTGAATCAGAGTCTAGACTTATACTTAAATGAAGTCAAGGATTCCCTCCACTTTCTCGCCATCGATCAGAACTTAATAACCATTCTTGAAGACTCTGTTACAGAAGGCGAAGTGTATGAATCGCAGCAAGACCGTGCGCGAATTTCCATTCTGCTCAATAATATTTTCTCGGAGAAATCCGATATACGCGGTTACTTTATTTACAATTACGATCATCGCAAGCAATATATCAACAGTGTCCAGTCGATTAATTTTGAGTCTCCTTTTTTAAAGAAAGTGTGGCTCGATTTTAAGGACACCCAATATGCCTTGCAGATCAAATTCTACGGGGCTCATAAGCCTGATTATTATGATAACTATAGCAGTAAATCCGATCTTAATAACGTAATTACGATTGCTGCCAACATTAAGGATGCCTATGACCCGTCCGATCCTAATCTGTATGGTGTTGCTGTATTCGATTACAACATTAATAAGCTCAAGAACATTTTTGAATCGATACAAACGCAGCTTGGCATACAATCTTTTGTTGTAGATGACGGAAAACAGGTGATTTACCAATCAGACCCTTCTCTGATCCTTAACGATTCAGATATGGAAAGGTTATTTCAAGATACTTCGGGATATTGGACCCATATGGTGAACGGAACGAATATGCTTATCGCCTATTCAACCTCCTCGGTAACAGGCTGGAAAACTGTAAGCATGCTTCCTTTCACCCAGTTCAACAAGAAGCTGTCTGTTATTCGTGATACTACCTTGTTTCTTCTGACTATCATGATCGTCGTTACGATTGTCCTTGCTTCCGTTATCACCATTCGTACGACGCAGCCCATCTTAAAACTGGTTAATTTTATGAAGGAAGTCGGTACAGGCAAGTTGGATATCCGGATTGATCGTCAAACCGAATACGAGGAAATTATGGTCCTTAATAAGGGCGTTAACAATATGCTTGATCAGATGAAGGAGCTAATTGCTGATTCTATTAAGCAACAGCTTCTCCAGAAGGAAGCCGAGTTCAGCGCTTTACAGGCCAAAATGAATCCACATTTCCTATACAATACACTGCAGTCCATCTCGTCATTGTCCATACTTGGCAGGAATCAAGATATCGAGCTGGTTACGCATTCCCTTAGAGAAATGCTGCATTATTCGTTATACCAGATGAACGAAATGGTTCAAATGAAAGATGAAATTCGCTCAGTTGAAAATTATTTGCGCATTCAAAATATCCGTTATGACGGACGTCTTCAATCCGTTATCCAAGTGGATGACGGTGTACTGGAATACCCTATTAACAAGTTTATTCTTCAGCCTATTATTGAAAACTCCATCTATCATGGTTTGGAAAGCAAAGATGGAATATGGATTATCCACCTCCTTATTCAGAATGAGACTGATCATATCAGCATTATCGTGAAGGATAACGGGATTGGGATAACAGAGGAAAAGTTAAGCATGATCAATGAGGAGCTTTCCTCTACTGCAGCTAGTACAAGCAGAATAGGATTAATGAGTATTGCAAATCGAATGGCATTGAGGTTCTCATCTCAATCCAAATTAACGATCGAGAGTGAATGGGGACAAGGAACGACAATTACCTTGATTATTCCTAAAATTAAGTCATTAGGAGATGTGCGGGATGCTAACGACATTATTAATTGATGACGAGCCACTAACGACACAGGCGCTTCGCAAAATTATAGAAAACCATTTTCCCAACATTGAAATATTGGGGGAAGCGACAAATGGATTGAAAGCATGGGAGCTCATCCAGAATCGAGTACCCGACTTCATCATCTCTGACATCCGAATGCCGAAGTTGGATGGTCTGGAACTCTTGGATAAAGTACGTGATGCAGAGCTGCCAATCAAAGTTATCCTGCTCACCGCCTACGGTGAATTTGAATATGCGCGCCAAGCCCTTAAGCTCGGCGCATCCGGCTATTTGCTTAAGCCCTATATCCAAAGCGAACTCATTAAGGAAGTAACTCGTGTAACCAAAGAAATTGAAGCTGAAAACGGGTATAAGAGCATCCTGTCCAAAGCCATCCCACTGTTCGAAGAGAACGCCTTGAAAAAGCTGCTTGTAGATAAACTGGATTCAAATGGCTTAAATGAATTTTTAGAAATGGCAGAAAGTCGTTGGGATAAATGTGTGGTCAGCGTCTTTCAGCTAGGTGGGTCAAGTTTAAAAGCAGAGGAAATCGAGGAAGTCATTAAAATAAGCATTACTGAGGAAATTAACAGCCATTTGCTTTATTCCGGTTATCACGGAATTAGTTTTTTCCGCAAGCTTAACGAAATCATTATGATTCATGCTCATAAGGACACGGATGCCCAGCTCATTGAAAGCTGTACTCGAATCCTGATGAATTATATCCATAAACCTTTTAAGATCGGTTTCAGCCAGAGCAGCTACCCCCCTCAGCAATTGCCAGAAGCCTATGAGGATGCTCAGCGCCATTCTACTGCTATTCAAGATCTCACGATTACAAAAAACACAACGGATCACCAAGGTGTCCTAATTGATAAAGCAGTAGAATATTGTAAACGCTATTATACGACAGACATTAACCTGCAGAAAATAGCCGACCATTTGGATATCAACAAATTTCATTTTTGCAATCTGTTCAAGGATCAACTGCATGTAACCTTCTGGGATTACGTGACCAATCTGCGTATAGATCACGCCAAACATTTACTTCAATCCAGTGAGGAACGTGTTTCTAGTATAGCCATTCAAAGCGGGTATATTAACTCCAGTCACTTTGGACGAGTCTTCAAGGAGATCACCGGGGTTACGCCAGCTGAATATCGCAGACAGGCTAAGACATTTTAATCGGTTTGAAGTGCAACGAATAAAGAAAACGAGCATTCTTCATGGTGGAGAACTGTGACCCTGTTTATGTTTTATGAACGACAGCTTTGACCCTTGTGGATAAAGGCCAAACTGCTCTCCGAACAAACCCTCTATCGTTGGCTGCTCCCTCCCGCAAATGCTAGAAGGTCGTCGGGACAGCCAATCATCTCTTCCAGACCGACCAAGCCGCACTGCGCTTCCACCTTGCAGGTTATGTCGGACACGTATCTGGAATCGACGCGGCATCAAGAAAAATCCTTCAGCAATTCATGATTTCTCATCCAGGTGAATGCCCATTAACTACTTTAACGTACATAGTGCAAATTGGTTATTATATTCACTTCCTTACTAACTTGTATAGTTTAGAAGATATGTACGAAACTAATATATCCAATAGGCGTTTATTTCGAAAATGCCGGCAACCCTAAAACAATAAGATTTGTCGGCATTTCGTCAATAAAGAAAATTAGTTTACAACAAATTCGATCACAATTGGAGTCGCAGGATCGAGTACATCTCCGCCTGGAATGGTAATAGCCGTAGTGGTAACCGTTGAAGTATCAGCTGTTTGAATCTGTCCATTAATATAAAGATTATAATACGCAGGTGCAGTTGGAAAAGCTGTGGCAGCAGTACCTGCATCATTGATGGTGGCTGTAGCAAGAATATTATATGCAACACCGACACCAGTTCCGTCTGCAGCTGTAGCACTAAATCTTCTAGCAGCCATAAAGGGTTTTGTAATTGGCATTTATATCACCTCACTTCTCTCAACTAGGTTATGCAAATGATAGAATAAGGGGAAGGGCTAATCCAATGTCTACATTGCATCATTTTTAGGGATTAATTGTACCGACAATCGAACGGTTTCAATTATAATTGAGGTTCCTGCAAAAAGAGTGCCCTGGTTGGCAATGATGTTCAAGGCACTTGTACTTATGCTATAAGAGCTACCTTCTTGCATTATTCCGTTGATATAGAGATTAGCGTAGCTATTTTGATCTAAGACTGCAAATTCAGTTATTGATTTACCATCATCGGTTATGAATTGATTTGCTGGAATTTCTGTCGGCAGGGGAATATCTGAGTTCGCAATAAAAAAATATCTATTAGCAGTTAGCATACTACTAACAAGTGGAGTAATGACTGGTCCCGCGGGCCCTTGACGCCCCCGAATGCCTCGAGGTCCGCGAGATCCTCGAGGTCCTCTCGGAGCGGTTACATTAATTACTGGTTTTAGACGGATATATATTTTACTTTTCAAAATAACCCTTCTACTTTTCTTTCTTTTCATAGGGCAAACAATAATTGTTTTCTTTTTGCACTCTTTACTTCGACCGTCATTATAGTTAAATAATGGTTTATTTTTCATTGCCATCTTTCTATTTTTTTTACACACCACAAGCTAAACACCTCCCTATTAACAATTATATATTATGATTTTTCTCTATTGGAGGTATGGACTATCTCAATCTGTTTCGCAGTTATCAGGAGGCGTACGAGATTTTGACATGGGAATAGTTCGTTCTAATTAAAAAAAGTCCTTGAAAATCAAGGACTTTACTTAAAAGCAAGTTCTATCTCAGCCTAATTTCAACCCATCACTAGGTTAAATAGTTGGAATAATTTTGCTTCAATGTGTGTAAACCGTACGAGGCTGTCTCAGCGGCACTGCGACTTCCATAGGAGCCTTGGAACAACTCCAGAGATAAATAACCGTGGTAACCCGACGCAAGTAACAGTTCCGCGATTCTACTCGTCGGCGCTACTCCTTCCCCGGGGAACACACGTGAATCGTCCCCAATCATTTCTCGGGTCGGGATATCTGGATAATCATTGACGTGAAATAATCCGATACGTGAACCTTCGAGATTACCCAACTCTTCAAAGGGACTGCCTCCGGTATACATGTGAAAAGGGTCTAACAGCATCTTTGCATTTGGGATACCACTTCGCGACAATACCTCCTGTGCCTCTTTCAGCGTAGAGAGCTTCTTGGCCCTTCCCCAAAATTCAAGATAAGGCTCTACGCCAAGTTTATCCCCTAATTCGAACAATTCAGAAAAGTAATTTGCGAACTGTTCCAATGTCACCGCCTCAACGGAACCGATCGGCGGCGCCGCCACGGCCTTGCAACCAATCTCAGCGAGAAACTGCATCTCTTCTTTTGCTTGTTGCATTCCCATCTTGCGAACCTCGTCGTTGGCGTCCGCCCACGGGAAGAAAGCAATTGCGTTCACGAGCTCGATCCTGGCTTCATCCAACTTGGAACATAAAAGATCCGTCGTCCCTCCTTGAGACAAATAAGTTTGAATGTCTTCCACCCACAGCTCGATACCTTGATAACCGGCCTCGGAAGCAATAGTGATTTGCCGTTCAACATCGCGTGTAAATGGAAACAAGGTAGAGGCATTTAATGCTGTCTTGAATGGAAACATGGCATTATCCCTCCAATTCCTCGTTTATAGTAATTGCTCTGCCTTCTGCGCAGCTCTTCAGAGCCAATTCGACGATTCGAATCCCTGTTCGAGCTTCTTCCGCCTTGACTTCCAACTCAGAGCGGCCGACAATGTGATCATATACATTTTGATAATAATGAGTGTAATTGCCTGGAAATGTTTCAATAGTCCCTTCGAAATGAATGCCGTTAATGGAAGTTCGGATCTTCCCCCACAATTCGGATGGCTCCATGCCCCAATCCGAGATAGTGGCAGGCGTATGTCCCGCGATCAGAGCCGACTCTTGCGGATCGGTGCCGTATTTGACATAAGAGCCGAGTGTTCCGTGAAGCGAATACCTCGGCGTCGGAATGCGAACGAACCTCGATGATTTGAGAACGACCTTCAAATGATCAGGATAGCGCAGCGTGACATCGAAATAATCTGGAGCAGCCCCTCCCTTTCTTTGCGTTTGAATGTCGGCTTCGATGGATTCCGGAATACCAAATAAGCATAAAGCCTGGTCCAGGAAATGGACGCCTAAGTCATACCATACGCCAGTGCCTGGACCGGCAGCATCCCGCCAGTTTCCGGACACTTCCGGATTGAATCCGTCCCAACGGAACTCGCATTCCATTAGCTGCCCGAGACGTCCCTGTCGCAGCAGTTCCTTAATTGTCAGGAAATCACCATCCCACCGGCGGTTGTGGAAGACGCTGAGCACTTTGCCCTGTCTCTTTGCAAGTGCGATCAATTCATCCGCTTCCGCAGACGTCGATGTAAACGGTTTCTCAACAACGACGTGTTTCCCAGCCAGTAAGGCGGCGCGAGTGAATGTGAAATGGTCCATGCTCGGAGTTGCGACAACGATCAAGTCGATGTCTGGATCTTCATACAAGTCGCAAGCGTCGTCGACGACCTTCACCCAAGGGTACCGCATCTTAGAGAGTGTGCCTTTGCGCTCTACGACTTTGGTCAGCTTCAACTCAGGAACTGAAGTAATGACCGGCGCATGGAATGTACATCCGGCGTATCCGTAACCGATCAGCCCTACGCGCAATTCACCTGCCATCTAAACAACAACCCCCATCGATTTTAGGTTTCTGAAGCTTGTGGTGATGCTATCGAACAGCGGACGACGACATGCCTTCTCCAAGGATCCAAAGAAATCAATATCGCGAATAGTCCACGGCTGCAATCCGATTGCAAATGTCATAAACAAATCTTCCTCTCAATAGGAAATGATTACTCATCGCATAATAAACATTCTCTTTATTGCTAATAACTCCTCTTTGTCTGAACAAAAAGCTGACCTCCAAGAGACCAGCTTTTGTGTATTCCATTCTATTTTATAGGAGTATAGCTCTTCGTTATTACAACGCCAAACGAATACCGACGACTGCATAACAAAAAACCTCAACTCTGTTAAAACGAGCTGAGGTTTCTTAAACTAACTATTTCTGTTTTTTACACTGTCCACTTGACAGGGAGCACTTCAAGGATAGTCCACTCCTAATTTTACATCGAATGACCATTTCACTGCTTTGTTAGGCTCTAATGTTAAAGCTTTTCCTCGCCGATGCGCTTCCTCTAAGCTATCATAATAACCGTTGCAAGGCTCCAGCGCTACCATCAGCTTCTCGTTATAATGCCCTTCATTAATCCATAGCCCGAAGTAAGGCAGCTCCTTAACCGACCATTGCAGCTGCACATACTCTCCTGTGTTTAACTCATGTAAACCTGCCTGACCAGTAGCAAAATGACCATCCGCATAAAACTTTCGCGAATCCTGTGCAGCAATCGTGGCGAGCCGATCTATCGCAATGCCGTTATCATCGACTTCCTGCTGATTCCAATTGTAGGAGCGTCCTTGCGCATAGCGTTTTCCTCCTACTACACAAATGACTTGCTCAAGCTCAGGCGGTATCCGTATTTGTGTATGCTCAGTTGCGGAAAACAAGGGATGCGCGCACCAAAATGCCGTGATTGACTCATTAGAATGATTGATGACCGAATAAGAAAACTTAAGCGTTTGCGCATCAATAAAGCGGATTGTTCTCGTAAACGAGTAAGGAAGCGCCTGTCCTTTTGTCTCCATAATTAAGCTATGCTCTGTCATCCTATACGTCCATGGCACAGACCATAGTTCACCGTGGTCAGGCAGATGTACATCATTATAATGACCTGGCAGCGGATAGCTACACGCATCAATGGTCGGAAAGCATTCATCCCAGCCATGCATCATGGCCTCCGAAAATGTGTCGTTATAGCTTGACTGGCGTATGCCTTCTCCGATTGTCTCAACGAGCCATTCCTTGCCTGTCTCCTTATACTGCAAAGAGACGATGCTCCCTCCTGATTGCGGCAATAGGATAAGCTTAATTGCCTCACTTTCCATCAATATAGCATCGCTTTCTTTAAAGCTAATTGACTTGATAATAACAGTAAACATATTACTTTCCACTCCGTCACTCAGCAAAATCACTTCCCCACTCAACACTCTATTTCGATTCATATTCCACTATAGCAGCATAGCCGCCTCTACATAGCGCCGAGCATGCTGCTCCAGTCCTGCGAAATCTCCCGATTGAATCAATGCGCTGCTCACCAAATTTCCACCCAGTCCGAAAGCTCGTGAGCCCGCGGCTGCATACTCCTTCATATTATCGAGGTTTACCCCGCCAGTAGCCATCATCGGAATATGAGACAACGGTCCCTGCAGCTCTTTTATATAGGTCGAGCCAAGACTGCCGGCAGGAAACACCTTTACTACATGCGCTCCGTAAGTCCAAGCTTGTACAATTTCTGTTGCCGTCATAGCGCCCGGATAAAGGTCGACACCTGCTTGAATACCATAACGAATAACAGCTTCATCCACATTCGGCGTAATTAAAAATTGAGCGCCTGCTTTTACGGCTTCCTGCGCTAATTTCTCATCGAGCACCGTTCCTGCCCCGACGAACATTTTGCCGTCATATTTACTCCGCCAGCGCTGGATCATGCCAGTTGCGCCTTTCGTATTCATCGTCACCTCGATAAATCGCACACCGCCTCGATACAGAGCATCTGTGGCAGCATCGGCCTGATCCTCCGCAATGCCTCGTACAATTGCAACTATTTTATGCTTGAATAATTGCTCCGTTAATGACACAGCCTTACAATCACCTTCTACCATTCCGTTACAGAGCCATCCGCATTGCGCCATACTGGATTGCGCCAGCGATGACCGATCGCGGCCATTTCCCTTACTTTTTTCTCATCAATTTTTATACCAAGGCCTGGGTTGTTTAATCGTTCCACATAACCATCCTTATAATCAAATACGCTTCGGTCTTCCAAATAATCGAGCAAGTCTGATCCTTCATTATAATGAATGCCCAGGCTTTGCTCTTGAATGAATGCATTTGGGGTGCAAAAATCAAGCTGCAAGGACGCTGCCAACGCTATAGGTCCAAGCGGACAATGCGGAGCAACGGCGACATCATAGGCTTCTGCCATCGCTGCAATTTTACGCACTTCCCAAATCCCGCCGGCATGGCTCAAATCCGGCTGAATAATGTCTGCAGTACCTTCAGCGAGTAATTGCTTGAAGCCCCAACGTGTATACATACGCTCGCCTGTCGCAATGGGAATGGAGCTTATTTGACTTAACTGCTTCAAAGCTTCATTATTTTCTGGCAGCACCGGCTCTTCAATAAACATCGGCTTGAATGGTTCCAGCTCTTTAATTAACGCTTTGGCCATCCCTTTATGCACTCTGCCGTGGAAATCTATGCCGATTCCAATACCATATCCGACAGCTTCCCGAACTAAAGCTAAATTTTGTACCGCCTGCATAATCTTTTCACTGGAATCGATCCATTCCATATCCGCTGTACCATTCATCTTTAAAGCAGTATAGCCTACAGCGACTTGAGCTTTCGCCGCTGTCGCTACATCCTCAGGACGATCCCCGCCAATCCAAGCATAAACCTTCATCCGATCGCGAACAGCTCCACCCAACAGCTCATAAACAGGGACGCCCAGCCGCTGCCCTTTAATATCCCAAAGCGCTTGCTCGATACCCGATATCGCACTAGTTAGAATGGGTCCGCCACGATAAAAGCCTCCGCGGTACATCACCTGCCATAGATCTTCGATTTGTCCAGGATCTCTGCCAATCAGATAATCACTAAGCTCTTCAACGGCAGCACGAACGGTATCCGCTTTGCCTTCAACGACCGGTTCGCCCCAGCCAACGATCCCTTCATCCGTCATTATTTTTAGAAACAACCAACGCGGCGGCACTTGAAATAGCTCCATCGAAGCAATTTTCATCTCAATTCTCCCCTTGGCATTGTTCTCGTATTTTAAATTAATCTTTCCGCTTCAAGCGCAGCAGCGAGCTGACGTAATCGCCCTTTAATGTTAGCGGGAAGCCAACATGCATCAAAGTCGAGCCGTGGAGAACGACTACATCTCCGTCATTTAAGCGTGTTTCGTATAATGCGTCAGCCTCTAATCCACGCAAGCGTATCCTTCTCTCTTCGGAGCCGAAGTACTGAGATTGCAGGAATGTGAATACAACGGCTTCTGCCCCGTCCCGGCTAACATATTGATAAGCGGCTACATTAGAACGTCCGAGCGGCTCTAGTCGATACAAGTTGCCTTCCAAAATAATATGGCGGATTTCCTTGTATAATTCCACATAATGGGAGGCCTCTTCCATTTCAGCGTCTGACCATTGGCCTATGTCTGCACCAATGCCAAGACCGCCCATCATGGAGCTGTGGAAGCGATAGGATAGTGAAAGGCTTCTCCCGTTGAAGCCGTTAGGTGATTCGGTCACCCAGCACATCATGACGGATGGGCTATAGGCGTAGGAGAATCCTTCTTGAATCGCCAGCCTGTCCCGCGCATCCGTATTATCACTGATCCATGCTTGGTCAGCATACCTTAAAATTCCCAGATCGATCCGTCCACCGCCGCCTGCACACGTCTCAAATTCCACCTTGGGAAACTTCTCTCTTAATTCAGCCCAAATTTCATAGAGATGCTCCGCATGCTTCACCCAAATCGGATCTGATCCCGGTAAGGAACCAGGCTCTGTGACGGTCCTGTTCATATCCCATTTGATGAAAGATATATCGTGGGCGGTGAGTAGCTCCGTCATAAAGTCCAGAACGAATTGCTTAACCTCCGGAAGCCCTAGATTTAACAAATACTGATTGCGAAGCTGCGTACCTTCCCGGGTCGCAAATTGATAAATCCAGTCCGGATGCTGCCGATAAAGATCGCTGTCGGGATTAACCGATTCCGGCTCAACCCATAATCCGAATTCCATTCCAAGTCCCTTGACTTCTTCTATCAGCTCCTGCAAACCATTCGGGAATTTCTTTGGATTTACTTGCCAATCCCCCAGCCCTGCTCTATCACTATTGCGAGCGCCGAACCAGCCGTCATCAACGACGAATCGCTCAACGCCAATTTTAGCTGCCTGACGAGCCAGCTCAACTTGTCCTTCAACGGTCACATCAAATGTAGTCGCTTCCCAAGAATTATAAAGCACCTTTCTCAGTTGACGCGCAGGTAATATATACTTGTACTGATACTGATGCAGAATCCTGCTCATTTCGCCAAAACCACCCGAAGTAAAGCCACCTGTAAAAATAGGCGAGGTGTACGTCTCCCCTGGGGCCAATGTAAATGCGCTGTCAAAATCATTAATTCCTCCGACAATCCGTACATGACCGAAGATTGTTTTCTCCGCGACAATCTTCCAGTTTCCACTCCAGCCAAGCGCGCCGAACCAGACCTGACCATTCGTCTCGTCCGCTCTGCCATCGTCGATGGCGAACCATGGACTCGCATGAGGTCCAGTAAAACCTCTGCGCGATTCCAACGTTTTCTTGCCCTCGGACAAGACGTTACAACGCAATTGATATTCGCCTGCCCAGCGTCCAGCAACATGAGTCATCCGATATTCAGGCAGCCCTCCAACGGACCAAACAGCAGCCATGACCTGCTCGATTCGTACAGGCAATGCCTCGTCATTATGTACGCGAACAAAGCGCTCTATCACATCGTATTCCGAAAACACTTTATAATGAACGTCAATCCTAAGAGCATAATGCACGTCGATCAGCTTAATGATCAGCTCATCCTCTTTTACTAGCTCATAACCTGCATAATCGAGTTTTAAATCTCTTACGCCGTCCCCGAATTCAACCTTCAGACTAGGCTCAGCGTAGTGACTGCCGCCCCATCCCCCGAATTCCTCCACCTCACGGTCTATCTCTGCGTCAAACGAACTGTGATGCCGCCCCTTCAGCATAAACCCACATTCGGCGGCTTCAACCGGTTCTCCCCAATAAAGATGCTGTACCGTCCCTTTTTCATTAACGCCAAACAAGTAGGAAGAACGATTCATGCGGATTTCAAATATTTGCTGTTTCTCCAAGTAACTAATAGACATATTTGTCGCTCCTTTGCTTTTCTTATTTCGGGTAATATTGTTATCTAACAAAGCTTTGAATAATAAAGCCGCGCAGCTACTCCTCCATCGAGCAGCAGTTCAGCCCCGGTCATCATAGCAGAGTCGTCAGAAGCAAGAAATAAAGCCAGTTTGCCCACTTCCTCCGGCGTACCTATCCGATTCCCAGACTGCAGCGAAAGCACCTCTTCCTCAACCACACCTGCATTTCCGTCTCTTTCCAGCCAATGGCGATAATGAGGCGTATCCGTAAAGCCGGGACAACTCACATTCACACGAATCCCAAATTCCCCTACGCTCAACGCCATTTCATAATCTTACTTTACTTCGTAAGCGGGACGTATTAAAATTCATAATATTACGAAGCACATGGACAATAGTCTGATTTTCAAGGTGAAACAGCTGTCGCCGCCCTTGTGTAAAGACATTTTCGTCCTTGCGAACAAGTTTGGATGTAGAACCGCTGCCCAAAAGTCCATCTTTTTATTTATAACCCCTTCATAGGTTAAAATGGACTCTCAAAGACGGGTGCTATCGCTTGTCAAAAAAAGACTGTAGCTATTCGAGAATCAGGGGGCTTATCATTGCGTAAAAGAAAAGGGTTTGAGTCGGAAAAATTACTAGTTCTCCCTGAAATCTTTTTAAATAAAATAACGAAACATCCGCTTATCAGTCCTTTATTTATAACAGATATCGGATTTTTTCCAATTGCCAAATATCATTATCGAGAAAGGGCTGAAGGTACTCCCGCCTATATTCTCATCTTCTGCACTGCAGGCGAGGGATGGATCGAAGTGGGCACAACTGAACGCCAGCATGTACGAAAGCATGATCTTATCGTCATTCCGCCGCATACAACGCATAGTTATGGAGCCTCAGAGACAAGTCCATGGAGCATATGCTGGATTCATTTCTGTGGACATGCGGCTGCATTGTATTACGACTTGCTGCCGCTTCAAGAAGCCATGATGCAGCTTTCTGGCGGCGCTACAGTGCAGTGGCTAGAGCTGTTCGATGACTGCTACGAGTCACTTTCCGAGAAAAACTACTCACTCTCTCATTGCATTTATGCAAATCAACTGCTGCAGCATATGCTTTCTTTAGTTTCCCTGCAATATGCCCGCCAGTCGAATAATATGTCAAACCATTATGTAGAGCATTCCATCGAATATATGAAGCAGCGACTTGCTGTCAACCTCACGATTGACAACCTGGCAGAGCATGCCCATCTATCTAGATCTCATTATTTAGCCGTATTCAAACAAATTACAGGAACCTCGCCCATGCATTATTTTATGCGATTGAGAATTCAACAGGCTTGCAGGTACATTGAATTAACCGATTGGTCCATGAAAGAAATTAGCGCTAAGGTTGGTTTCCGAGATGCGCTATACTTCTCGCGAGCGTTCAGCAAAATAATGGGTCAATCGCCTTCCGAATATCAACGTAAAATGAAGGGATAGCATTGAGTAACTGCACTCCCCATGATATGATTTTCACACGATCGATTATACTGATATTTTAGAGAAACCGTTATGAAGAGATGCTCAATATGGATAATAACACGACTAATTTTCCTGTTCGACATTCAACTCCCAATTAGCGGATTAGGATTCGTTGATATGCTCCCATCATAGTAGACAGTAGAAAAAACAAAACTTCTACTACTACATGATGGGAGTTTTTCTAATGTCTAAAGGATGTCCTACTTCTATAGAAGTAAAATTACACGCGGTACAGCGGTGTCTTGCGCACAAGTCAAATCCAAACTATAAGGCAAAACAGCTCGGAGTGCGCAAAGAAACGAATGCGAAGTTAGAATCGGAGTCTGACAAATCACCAAAAACATAATAGTATCTTTGATTCTTTTTAGCCCTCTAAAGGTCTACCGCACTACGCTTGTTGCTACTTGCGTCCCGGGACCTGCAGCTTGAGGCTCATTTTGGGCGATTTACATGATCTTATCACTCCGAAAACATTCTCATCGATTTCAACCTCTAATATGGAAATGTAATGAACTACTTTTTCGGGAGGTATTCAATTGAGCAGCGGTAATGAACAGAAGGGCATGAATAGGAAGGAATTTTTGAAAATCGGCGGTTTGAGCGCACTTGCACTGACGGCTGGTGCCGCAGGAGTTCCCTCGGATCTATTTTCTGGAACTGTTTTCGCGAAAGAGAATGACAAACCGAAAGACAAGCCGAATGGGGAAGCCAAGCTTCATTTTAAATCGGACGGCACGTTCAAAATCGTTCAGTTCAACGATACGCAGGACGATGAGGATATCGATCCCCGCACGGTGCAGCTTATGGAACGGGTGCTGGATGAGGAGAGACCGGGGTTTGTTGTTTTAAACGGGGATAACATTACTGGCGGAACCGATACGCCAGCCGAAGTAAAGAAAGCGATCAATAATATAGCAGTGCCAATGGAAGAACGCGGAATTCCTTGGGCAATTACCTTCGGTAATCATGATGAGGATTCTACGCCGAACAGCGGCATGGATGAAGAAGCAATGCTTCAAATTTACCGCTCTTATAAATACAACAGGAATGAGAAAGGTGTGAAAGGCGTCTCCGGTACGGGGAATATGAATCTACTCATCGGCGGACACAATAGCAAAGAACCTTTATTTAATATGTGGCTGTTAGACAGCGGTCGGTATGCGCCTAACGAAATCGCCGGTCAAAACTTCGAAGGATATCCGACTTGGGATTGGCTGAAAACCAACCAAGTCAACTGGTATTACGAAACGTCCGAGGCACTTGAGAAGCATTACAGCCGTAAAATCCCGTCACTTATGTTCATCCATATCCCGCTGTGGGAATACCGTTTTATGTGGTTCGCCAGCGTAGATGGCAGAACGGATGCCGATCATGCCAGAGCCGTAGCAAAACACGGCATCATAGGCGAGCGGAACGAGGAAGAATGTCCCGGTCCGATTAACAGCGGCATGTTTTCCGCAATTCTCGAACGCGGCGACGTCAAGGGCGTATTTTGCGGGCATGACCATGTCAATACGTATTCTGGCAATTATTACGGCATCATGCTCGGTTACTGTGGAAGTACCGGTTTTGGCGCCTACGGGCTTGCAGGTGCCGAGCGCAACAGACTGCGCGGCGCCCGGGTGTACAATTTGCAAGCCGCCGATAACGATGTCAAGGTAGACACTCATTTAGTGTTCGCGAAAGATTACGGCATTGATTTAACAGCGAACTAAAAAACCATTGTTTAAAACGGTCTTTCACCGGTTCAATTTCGGAGGAGAACAAGACATAAACATAAATGCTGCCCTTTCTGTGCAGTAAAAGATCCCGCTGACACAACCCTCAGCGGGATTATTCGAATTATTCAGATGGCGTTATTGTGGCCAAAGCAGCACGCGATATGATCCGCCGTGCGGATGGCCAAGGAAGGACATTCTGAGCAATGTATTCAAAATTGGAGTTTCCGTTTTTGTTATGAGTATCTTCATGGGTGCAATGTCGCTCATCTTTAACCATTTTCTTATCGACTATGGGGAGCAGGCCATAGCGAGGTTCGAAATTTCATCACGTTTATTGCATTTTCCTGAGTGTATTCTTATGGGTTTATGCGAGGGAGCATTCTCTTATACAGCGAATAAATTACATATGAAGCATACCATTGAATTCACGATCAAAGCGATTATTGCCTTGCTGGAGATCGGAAAAGTTCCCCACAATATTTAGTTGATTTTCTCAGCCAGTTCCAAAATAATTCCTTCTGGCCCACGAATGTAGCATAATTTATAAGCGTTTTCGTAGTTTTGTATCTCACCAATAAGTCCTGCGCCTTTCTTTTTCAACTTGGTAACAATGGCTTCAATATCTTCAACAGCAAATGCAATATGCCGAATACCCAGAGTATTTGCCAAAGGATGCTGTATGACATTTTCATCTGATGGCGTGTGAAATTTTACTAGTTCTATATTCGCTTCACCGTCTGGCGTTCGCAACATTACAACTTCTTCTTTAACGTCTTGAAGCCCTATTATCCGCTCCACCCACTCGCCTTCCACTTCTCCTTCCCCCAGCATTTCAAGGCCAAAGTCAAGAAAGAACTCTTTCGCTGCAGGAAGATCATTGACGATTATACCCACATGATCGATTCTATGAATTTTCAAATCTCATACCTCCTTTTCTACTAAGTTTATCACATTAAAAAAATCGACTCCACGTGGACGTTTTTTTCGGTGATGAAGGCGTGGGGCCTCGCCTCCACTTAAATACACAATTTTTCTCAGTACATTCTCTCTACAAAGAGTCCTTTTTTGAAAAAATAAGAGTTCTCCTTTTTGTTAAAGAAATAGAACTGCTACCGAAGTAGTACTTATGCACGGCTGGGGCAGTGAAAGGAACGGACATAGAATCCGCTATTAACAAGGATTTAAACACAAACTCAAATCTAACGGACATAGGAATCGTTATTTGGGTGAAACGGAGCATAATCAAGAAGAATGAGGCCAAATAAAGGCCTCTATGTCCGTAAGATCTGCAAAAGAGGAGAATTGAGGCAAATAAGGGCTCTGGTGTCCGTTTGATGTGTTTATTTATATTTACATAAATAATATTCTCGGCTCAAAATCTGTGCTTGAGTTGTTCATGTTTGACCCTAACGGACATAGGATGCGTTATTTGGGTGAAAAGCAGTCAAATCAAATATCCTGAAGCTAAATAAGCGCTCCTATGTCCGTTAGCTCTACAAAAGGGCGGAATCTTGGCAAATAAGGTATCTGGTGTCCGTTACACCTCTTACGTGGAAGCTTTTCTTGTAGAACCCTCGCTATCAGCTTGGAATCCGTGCACCTGCACCAAACTTCCCACACCCCCATTAGGTACATAGGAGTATATTCCGCTTTCTACTATTTGATAGACAAATCACGAAATACAATCGCATTATTCCGGATTTCACTGCTTACTATGAACCTAAAGAAGAGGCGATTTAGCTTAAGCTACATCGCCTCTCAGTCTATTCCTACCAGACCTTTTCGAATTACACAGCCGCCATTTCTGTTGAGCTAACAGGCAGAATAACGAAAATACACTTTAAAAAAGTAGAATATTATTATACTTAAAGTTTCCCTAACATTAGAATGGAATTTTCAGGTAAGGTATGTTCAAAGGAGTGATGTATCAATGCTAAACAAGGTGGTTATCATTTAAGTCCACTGAAGCACTTTTCATTATTTGATTTCTTCTGTGGTAATTGCAGTATGGGAAGAGTTGCAAGAATTTTGACTGGAGGAGATTTTATAAATTATAACGAGGTTGTTAAAATCAGTGATGCATATTTACTTCCATTAGTATCAGAGTTGTATGGATTAGAAGGCTATGAAATCAAGCTGATTCCGGCACATGACGGAGGGCGGAATGTCGTTTATACTTGTGAGAAAGCCGGCACCGATGCAAAAATGCTCAGAATCGCTTTCTTAAATGACAGAAGGCGGGAAGATTTTCTAGCCGAAGTTGAGTATATCAGGTATTTATTCGAGCATGGCGGAAGTGTTTCGAATGCAATCAACTCCCAGAAGGGGAATCTGCTAGAAGAGATAACTCATAATAATCATACCTTTTTTATCTGCCTGTTTAAAAAGGCCACGGGAAAAAGTCTTGTGGAAAATAATTATCGGTACCGGGAAGGAGCTCCAATTACCGAATATTATTATAATTGCGGTAAAGTCCTGGGGAAGATGCACCAAATATCGAAAGGATATACTCCTGTCCATCGTCGGTATAGTTTTTTTGATAAATACAATGCTGAATATATCGAAAGACTGATACCCGGTTCGTTACCTCTGCTGAAAGAGAAGCTGTTAGATTTCCTTAAAACCTTAGAAGGATTGGACAAGAACCGGGAGTCTTTCGGTATGGTCCATTTTGATTACAACGATGGGAATTATTCGATAGATTTTGATACCGGGCAAATAACAGTCTATGATTTCGATAATTCATGTTACTGTTGGTATATGTTTGACCTAGCGAGTCTCTGGACAAACGGAGTGGGCTGGATACAATTTGAACCAGATGCCGGTAAACGAAAAAAGTTTATGGATGATTATTTTAAAACAGCCCTCGAGGGATACAGATCTGAGACCAGGATCGAAGATTCAATGCTAGAAAAATTGCCCTTATTTATCCAAGTAAACCTCATGGAAGGTATTGTAGATGCATTCGAGGTAATGCGGAACAACGGCGAAGAGCCGGAGTGTGATGAGGAGTTGTCGTATCGCATAAAATGCCTGGAAGACGATATCCCGTATATGGGATTTTTCCATGAAATTTACTCGTGTGAAGAACCTTTTGAATATGAGGAACGAAATATTTAGTCTTTTCGTAGCGTCAGACACATTTGCTCAATAAAACAGCGATAGTCTAAAACATTGCCCCATATTAGTGTTCAAAATTTCATTAAGAAGAGGCGATGTAGCTTAAGCTACATCGCCTTATCAGCATGTTCTTCATTAAAGGTCCGAAGTTTGGATACGTAATGAACTGATGAAACCACTTGAGTCCTACCCACTCACTTCCTCCATAACCTTTGAAAATATTGTAGTCCTGGAAGGCGATGAAGCTGCCCATGAGCGGAACATACTTGAACAGCAAGAAAAACACGATACCCGGCAGAAGCATAATGTAGAAAGCACGGTGACGGATAAGATACCGCCAGAACTTTCGTTGATCTACGGTGGATTGCTGCGGAACGGTTGTCATTTTGCGCCTCCTGTAATGGCTTGTTTGTAAGATAAGCTAAGTATAGACTCAGGTCGTCTCCCCCAACAATGTGAGCGGAATTCGATTTACTGTAGTAATCGTCCAAAATTCGACCCCATAACGTGAGACAAAATAAAAACACCTTTAAGTTGAAAAAACGAGAGTTGTAAAATACTCATACAACTAAAAGGTGTTTTTGCATGGTAACAAGAGTCAGATATCCACTAGAAGCAAAGTTGAAGGCCATTGAAATTCCCGAAAAGGAGACACAAGCATTACCTATCGATTCGTGTTTTCTTTTTTACTAATTGTTTTAATTTATCAAATTGGCAAGACGCATAACTGCCCGTTAGCTTAACGCCCATATCCAGTCTAATACTTTATGTTCATAGTCTAATACTTTATTTTTCAGTCTAAAACATTTTTTTCCTCGAACATTTACATGCGTTTTACATCCTGATGATATTCTCGTAATAACGATATTCTATTATCCTCTTAAAGCGTTAACTACTAAGGAGGGTTTTTATGTTAAGGAATATCGCAAAAAATATAATCCCGTTCGCTGTCGTGTCATCTCTGGCGATTACTGTTTTGGTATCGGGTCTTACACCGAGTTCAGCAGAATCTAAAAAAGAAGATGATAAAAAAATTAAAAATGTTATTTTTCTGATCGGTGACGGCATGGGTCAATCGTATACGTCGGCATACCGCTATATGAAAGATGACCCCAAAACACCTCTCAAGGAAAAAACGGAATTCGATAAATATCAAGTAGGATCACAAATGACCTACCCTGAGGACGAACATCAAAATATTACGGACTCAGCATCAGCCGCAACTGCCATGTCCGCGGGTGTAAAAACGTACAATGCGGCAATCGCCGTTGATAATGACTTAACTGATGTTAAAACGGTTCTCGAAGCAGCGAAAGAAAAAGGTAAGTCTACCGGATTGGTCGCTACATCCGAAATCACACATGCAACACCGGCCGCTTACGGAGCGCATGACATTAGCCGCAAGAATATGGATGCAATCGCGAATGATTACTTCGACGATCGAATCAATAAGAAACACAAAATTGATGTACTGCTCGGTGGTGGTTTGAACAACTTTGTAAGAAAGGACAGAAACCTGACGGAGGAATTCAAAAAAGATGGTTACAGCTATGTGACCGATCGTGAAAGCTTATTGAAGGACACGAATAACCATATTCTCGGTTTATTCGCGCCTGGCGGAATGGATAAGGCTATTGACCGTAATGTAAAGACCCCATCACTACAAGACATGACAAAGGCGGCTATTCAACGTCTTAGCAAAAATAAAAACGGATTTTTCTTGATGGTTGAAGGCAGCCAAATCGATTGGGCAGGACATGATAATGATGTAGTTGCAGCCATGAGCGAGATGGCCGATTTCGAAAAGGCATTTAAAGAAGCGATTGATTTTGCCAAGAAAGATGGGAATACGTTAGTTGTTGCGACTGCTGACCATTCAACCGGTGGATTCTCGATCGGCGCAAATGGCGTCTACAATTTCGACGTGGCTCCGATTAAAGCCGCTTCACGCACTCCAGAATTCATAGCGGCCGAGATTATTGGCGGTGCAAATGTTGAAGAAACGCTGAAAAAATATATTGACTTGCAACTGACGAGTGATGAGATCAAGTCCGTTAAAGATGCAGCTGCAACCAAAGATCAAACCAAGACTGACGATGCAATCGAAGCTATTTTTAACACTCGTTCCTATACAGGCTGGACTACTGGCGGCCATACCGGAGAAGATGTGCCAGTATACGCTTTTGGTCCTGGTAAAGAAAAGTTCTCCGGACTCATCGATAACACGGATAATGCAAAAATCATTTTTAATATCATTGAAGGTAACAAGGTTAAAGACAAGTAACCTGATCATTAAGCGATAATTAAATTACGAAGCGGATCTTTCCAATTTATTAGGGAGACCGCTTCTTTTTACATTCCCCGAATCCGTGATACGCATCACATAAAAATAGAGAAAAACAAAGAAAATCACATCCCCAGCGTCGAATATTAAAGATAACAAGCGAATATCTAATTTTACCTGCGAGGTGCTGAATGTTCGTCGTAAATACGACAGAAGAAGCACAGGGTTTCAAAACCCTAGGAAACGCTCGAAAGGCATCAATCGCCTCATCCGCTTCAGCCGTCTTTTTCTACTTTCCGGAACGCTGGCCGTCGTATGGTTCTATCACGGGAAGGTGTTCCAGGCAGGGGGTTACAGCCTGAGGGCGTTTTTAAAAGGGGCCTTGGTCGAGCATGAACGCTCAGAGCGGATTATAGAGCGACGTACGCATCAACCCTATTAATGTCCTGTGAGAATAAAGTATATGACTCAACTGTATTGATCCGCGCAGGATCAGTGCCTTTAGAAAAGCGCCACGTCCACTTAAATATGTATTAGACTACCTAAGTAATAAACCAGCGGCAGCCTTGTTCGAATCCTAGACTACCGCTGGTTTATTGAACTATCGTTACCCGATAGTTCAATCTCTAACCCGACAAAAACTTTATTCCACTAAACCCAAAAAAGCCGCGATTTACGCGGCACTTAATGAGATAAAGTACTTATCAACCGACACATGGCTGTGACAAGTCAGGTTAAGAGATCCTAATGAGCTCTTTTTGTTTATAAAATTAAAACGTATTATATATATTTTCACATTCTTGCCCGGTCGGTTCATAAAAACAGTGCTTCTTCCATCGTCCTGCGAACGGCTGATTATACCAAGTTGGCGGACATGGTCCGGGATTTTCGAACGTTCCTGGACGGAAATACCATAGGGAGAATTTGCCTGGCCAATTCCGCTCCCCATTCACAGCCCGTTGCGCCAGACGGCGTTCCCTCTCTCTTGCATTTTGATAGTACAAACTATGTTGCAACGCTTCGAACGCATGCTCCTGGTTGATCATTTGGGGAATTGTCCGAATATCTTTAAAATCGGAGCAATTCCCTCTTATTCGGTTAATGCCAACATTTCCAACAAGGAGCATACCCATTTCACCTTCGGTCTCTGCTTCAGCACGAAGCAACCTTGCCAACATATTAATGTCCTGACTCCTAGCTTTTACAACTGCCATTGGCTCACCTCTTTAGATTTCTAGACTCATCATATTGTAGGTGAAGCGAATGTGTTACTCTGGCAAAAGAGAGAGCGATACTAAATAGCCGTTCCACCACACTCTTCTGCCCGTTAGCTTAATATCAAGAGTAAGTAAAAAAACCTCCCCGCAGCACCCTGCAGAGAGGTAACCTCTAATAAAATATCTTCTCATCCCGCTTTTCCTTAAGGATATCCCACAGCATTATGCTGACATTGGATAGACTCTTCTTCTTACTTATTTAAAGCGAGCCTTTCGTTAATAACGAATGCTTCATAAAGACACGCTTCACCTTTTGCTTCTGATGAACATGAAGTTCGTCAAAAAACTCATCATCTTTTAAAAGGTCAATTAAAGCCGTAGTAGCGGCTTGCATAGCTAGAGCTTCATCTTCGAGCAAATAATAAGCGACTTGATAACCGTAAGCTTCGTATTGCTTCAATACGTCTGCCTTCCGTCTCACCTCTTGGTGCTTAGCCACTCCCATATTAACCGCCACGCTAGATGCTCTCCTGTTTTAAAGCATCTATAATATTTTCTTTTTTCACTTTGGAGCTGGAGTATAACATAGCTGAAGTCACAATAACAAAGACAGCAACAATGACATAAATAATACTTATCCATGGAAGTACAAACGGATATCTAAAGCTGTTCATCAATGACTTGTGAATGAAGTACATCACGACAACACTGATGGGGAGTCCGTAGAGCAATGACTTTATACCATAAAAAATACTTTCGTAATTCATCATTTTATTAAAACCTTTTGGTGTCATTCCTACAGATTTCAGCATGGCAAATTCCCGTTTTCGCAGTGATATACTCGTCGAGATCGTATTAAATATATTCGCAACTGATATCGCCGTAATGAGCAGGATAAAACCATAAGTGAACACAGACATTAATAAAATCATTTGTTCTTCCCGCTGTCTACCTTGAAACACATTGTAAACATTCATATGGTTCTCTTTCATCTCTTCTATTTCCTGCTGCGTAGCCATTGGATCTGTACTTTTTAGGTAAAGTGTTGAATAGCTATGAGCATTATTCATATCCGCCATCAGTTGATCCATGACTTGCTCAGATCCAATGATACTTATATCTCCTAATCCCCCTGAACTAACCCCCATTGGAAACTGGTCAGTTAATTGAGCGATTTTCACTTTTTTAAGACTCTTCTCTAATCCTGCTTCCCCTTCTTGAACGAACAAATCTAAGCGATCACCAAGCTTTTTATGAACCACCTTGGTTTCAACAAACTTCCCGGCCATCTCATCTTCATAAGGAATTGTATCAATTACAATGGCTGACAAATTTTTCGGATCAGGATCAATAAGCTGATTATAATCTGCACCTACCTGCTCGGCATAAGCTTGAAGGTTTTTGTGATCTAATGCATGGAAAGAAATATAGTACTGATATTTCCCGTTCTTTAAGAGAGCGGGATCTACTTTTACCTGTTCTTGCAACTCTTTAGCAATTTCTGTCTCAGGAATCCATGCGTTCATTGATATTTGTTGCAAGACACTATATTCCGTTATATCATCCAGAGAAGTTATCGCGTTTAATACTCGATCACTTATTTCCCCACTCCCTGTTGATACTTGAATATCATAATTCACACCACTCTGTGACAGCTCAAGCGATTTCTTTAAATTATCAGTAAAATAAGAAACGGCTAAGAAGAGAACGATGCTAATGACGAGTGAAAATATAGTAGCTTGGTACCTTCGTTTGTTTCTTTTTAAATTTTTCAAGCCAATTTCAGCTTCGATGCCGAATAGCTTACGAATGAACTTTGATGTCTTCACTGTCTTACCCGTAAGCTTAATATCTATGGACTGCCTAATGGCATCAATAGCAGAGATCTTAGATGCACGCATTGCCGGGATATAAGTGGATATGAGAATCGTCACAATGGAAACCGCACAGGCAATCAGAATGGAATATGGGGTAACGACTAAGGATAGCTTTTCAGTTACTCCCATCGCTCCTTTGATTGTGGAGTTAATGAACGAGAACGTTATACCAATTCCGATAAGACCACAAACGATTCCAATTGGGATACTAATCGCACCAATAATAGCTCCCTCAAAAAAAACAGAGTTTCTCTTCTGTCTTTTCGTAGCCCCGACACTCGATAGCATGCCTAAATGGCGAGACCGCTCTGAGACCGAGATAGCAAAAGCATTATAAATTAATGAGACTGATCCAACGATAATAACTCCCATAATAATGGCGCATAATGAAAAAAGTGTTGCTTGCACTCCATCATTGTTCGTTACACCGTAGTAACGTAGTAAGTTATTATTATAACTAATGGACTCTATATCTATATTATTTTCCTTCGCCAAACTTTCCGCATGGGTGTACAAGGACTTTTTCACATTTTTTAGTGTTACAGATGCATTTACGGTTTCGTTTGCTCCAATCAGGCTTTCATCCACATAGGTTAAGACCGTATAGCCAGGTGCCCATGTAGACTCCCATGTGGGACGCTTTATGAATCCTACAACCGTATAACTTGCAGTTATTTTATTTTCTAATGTTTCATCTGTTGATTCATTGTCCTTACGTAATCCAATATTCTGATCAAGTAGTTGCTCTTCACCCAAACTATTTTTGTAAATCCGTTGACCGACTTCAAGTGTTAATCGATCACCTATCTTATATTCTACTTTAGCATTTGAGGCAATTTCCTCTGACAAAACGACCTCATCCTTGGCTTGCGGAAAACGTCCCTCACGGAGTTCAATCGGAAACTGCTTAAAACCTTGATCATTATACTCCTTGATGAATAGATAAGGCTTGTTTGCATTTTGTGCCCCTGCTAATGGAGCGTAACCACGATCTCTTGTGATAACAACACTTTTTGTTTCTTCATCTTTTTGGATCGCTTTAAGCTGATCTTTATTTACTGCTTTATAAAGAACATGCCATTCTCCATCGTCGGCAATCGACTGTTTTTTCATTAAGTCCAAAAAAGATACGCCAAGCGTTGCTACAGCTGCTACCATTGCGACTGAAATGATGACACCAATCATGGTAACGAGCGTACGTCTCTTATTTTGCTTCAAATGTCTGATCGTTAGTTTATTTACAATGTTCATGGACGAACCACCTCATCCTTGGCGATCCTCCCATCTTCAATCACAATGACTCGATCTGCTTGCAGAGCAATTCGCTCGTCATGTGTAATGACGATTAGCGTCTGATTGAAGGTTTTATTGAACATTTTTAGTAAATCGATTATTTCACCGCTATTTTTACTGTCTAAATTACCCGTTGGCTCATCCGCCAGCATAATAGCTGGATTGCTAATAAGCGCTCTACCAATTGATACCCTTTGCTGTTGGCCGCCGGAAAGCTGATTGGGCAGATGGCCTAAGCGGCTTTGTAGATTTAACGTCTTCACGATATCATCAAATTGTTTTTTATCTACCTTATGTTCATCAAGCAGCATCGGCAGCGTAATATTTTCTTCGACGGTTAGAACCGGAATAAGGTTATAAAATTGATAGATAAGACCGATTTGTCTACGTCTAAAGATCGCCAGCTGTGTTTCATTCAATTTATAAATATCCGTATTTTCAATGAGCACCTTACCGCTTGTTGGTCTGTCCACCCCGCCTAACATATGAAGGAGCGTTGATTTCCCCGAGCCTGACGGACCAATAATGGCGACAAACTCACCTTTTTTCACTGAAAATGAAACATCATCAAGCGCCTTTACTGCCGTTTCGCCTTTGCCGTATATTTTAGACAGATGATCTATTTTTAATATTTCCACTTTAAAACCTCCATTAATTAGCTGTTGGTTTTAGTATATCTGTCTAAAATGACTATCAAGTGACTCATAAATGACAGTTTAGTCACTTAACCTTATACGATTTGTTTATAGAACTTAATTCGGAACTGTGTTCCGCTCGCTGGAATGCTTTGAACCTCTATATGTCCGTTTTGGCTAGTTATAATACTGTGAGCCATCGCAAGACCAATTCCGATACTGCCTTCACTGGCATTTTTCCCTTTATAGAAACGCTTGAATATATAAGGAAGATCTGCTTTCGGAACTCCTTTACCATTATCAGCAATGATTATTTCCGTATACAGCGCATTTTCTAAAAAAGAAATGGTGATCATTCCGCCTTCCTGCGTGTGCTCTACACCATTTTTAAAAATATTGATCAAGGCTTCAGCTGTCCAATTTAAATCACCTACAAAAGAAACAGTTTCTTCACCCGTTATCGACACCGTTAGCTGCTTAACTTCTATCGGGATTTGAACAGACTCTAATGCTTTATGGATAAGCTTTCCTACCGCTATCTGATCTTTTTTGAAGGGTACTGTACCTGCATCAATTTTTGAAAGCTTTAATAAAGAAGATACAAGCCATTCAATCCGTTCAAGCTGAATCCGAATATTCCGTGTGAATTCTGATCTTTTAACTACAGGCAGATCAGCGTCGCTTAATAAATCTGCCATCATCATCATGGAGGTAAGCGGGGTTTTGAGCTGATGGGAAATATCCGAAATAGCATCGGTAAGCTTGAGTTTATCTTGTTGAAGGATAGAGCTATGTTCGGACAATCTGAGAGTAACCTTATAAATATCGTTTTTTAAAATACTAAGCTCACCTTCTTGATTATCACGAACATCCAGCGCATAATCTCCTCCGCTAATTTGCCGTAAGTATCCTGAAAGCCTTTCGATCTCACGATATCTCCAGCTCGTATGTAATAAGCTGCATCCAATTAGGAGTACAGAAGTAATGAAAATGAGTACCGCAGCAGCAAGTGAAATAAAAGCAGCGGCAGCTATTGCCGCTATACTGATTAAGCACATCACAATGCATTGAATTTTGATCTCTCTATTACGCAGCATCCTAATCACCAACCTTATAACCTAAGCCTCGTACTGTTTTAATAATCTTCGGATTTTGCGGGTTATCCTCTAGCTTTTCCCGCAGCCTTTTGATGTAAACCGTTAATGTATTATCATTCACAAAATCGCCCGCAACATCCCAAATCCTCTCAAGCAGCTGATTTCTTGAAAGAACCTGACCGATGTGGTTAGCGAAAATAAGCAATAAGCGATACTCTAAAGCAGTCACTGGAATTTCATCGTTTAGCTTGTAAACCTTACCTTCGAGCGTATTAATTCGGACATTTTCGATTTCAATTATCGCTTTCGTTTGTGACTGCTTCTGGTATCTGCGCAGCACCGATTTGATCCGCGAGAGAAGTTCACGAATACGAAAGGGCTTCGTGATGTAATCATCTGCGCCCATATCTAGCCCCATTACAACATTGACCTCATCATCAATTGCCGTTAAGAAAATAACCGGTATATCACTGCGGTCCTTCACTATTTTGCATAAGTCATAACCACTACCATCAGGCAGTGATAAATCAAACAAGCATAAAGTGAATTGTTCAAGCTCGTCTGCTAATACCTTTTTTGCTGATGCAGCATCATAACAAATTACGGTAGTGAATTGATCCTGCTGCAATGAATATTCAAGACCGGATGCGATCGTTTTATCATCTTCCACGAGCAATATTTTCATTTGATGATCATCCTACCTTTATTTTACTTTGAGAAAACGAATGAAGACATTTATTGTATCATATTTGATACAATGCCCTATTGCTAGATTATCTTGCACACAGAAAAAAGATCGTGCTCCTGCCTGATGCAGAAACGCGACCCATTTGGTTGTATGATTTAGATTTATCAAGAGCTTTCATCAGACTAATTATCATTTTATTTATAACATTATTTAAAGAGATATTTATAATATGCTGGGAATTCTCGTATTATTGAGTAAATATCTCTAAACTCAAAGATTTTGGCATGAGCTGAATACACTTCTTTAATATCCATTTTTCTAAACGCTAATTTTGTCCTAGATACATGAAAATATTGAGTAATAACCATAGCGGAGTCTAATTCTAATTCCTCCATAATCTTGCTGGTATTTTGGGCGGTCATGTATGAGTTGTACCCATTATTATCCTCTATAATTTTATCTTCCGGTATCCCTTTATCTATTAAGTAAGATTTCATAACCTTTGCCTCATCGAAACCTTCCTTACCTATACCACCACTTACAATGATAAAAGTAAAATAGCCCCCATCATAAAGTTCTACGGACTTATCTAATCTTGCTTTTAACCGCTCAGAAGGCTGTCCATTAACTTCTACTTTATTTCCTAATACTACAGCTACGTCAACAGGTTTTAATTCATCATTCAACCCATCTACTATCACGAAAGTAGTGTGAATGATAAACCAGATGAAAAGACTTGCTACTACTATTAAAAATCGTTTAATGAAAACAAAGTTCAATCTCTCACCTGCATTCTCTCATTTTTTATCCATAATCCTTCCTAAATATTATCACATTGCTGCTGATACCGAAGCCGTGCGCACAAAAAAACCTTAATCGACCAATGAATTCGGTCATCAAGGTTTTTGCTTTAGCTCTTAAATTAACTCTATTAGTTGAACTCATCCTATCATGCAGCTAACCTTTGACAGAACCGCCTGTTACCTGCATAAAAGATTTATTAGCAAAAACATATACGATTAGAATCGGCAAAATCGATAAGCAGGCACCCGCCATAATCAAATGGGTTTGCGTTGCTGCAGTCGTACCATATCTTAAATCCGCTAAACCAACCGTCAAGGTTTGTAATTTAGGGTTTGTCATCGTAAAAACAAGTGGCAGGATATATTCATTCCAAGCATTCCGGAAGGCAAATAATGCTGCGACGCCTAAACCCGGTTTCAATAACGGAAGAATAATTCGCCAATAAACCGTAAAGAAATTACATCCATCAATGTGCGCCGCTTCATCCAAATCCCGAGGAATTCCTTTGAAGAAACCGATTAGAATAAAAAAGGTAGTGGCATGAGCACTGATTAGAATAAAGATAATCCCCCATAACGAGGAATTCAGATGCAATTTCACCATAAGCTCGAATTGCGGTCGGATTACAACGGCGCCAATAGATATAAACATCGTCACTGCTTGAAGACTAACATAAAAGCTCTTTCCGAAAAAACTTCTGCGATCCACAACATAGGCAGCCATCGAGGCCAATAGCAGTGTCCCAATCGTCGTAAACGTACTAATAAATAAACTATTCCAAGTGAACTTAGCAAAGTCTGCTTGTTTCCAAGCATCCAAGTAATTCGAGAAATGCCAAACGCTTGGAAGAATAGTTGCGCCCGCTGTTAGCTCTGCATTCGTTTTGAAAGAGCCAAATAACGTAACGAGCACAGGAAACAAGGTAAATATGGCAACAACCCCCAGGAATACCCAAAGAATTATTCCTGAAAATACACGTTTCGCTCGCCTGCTAATTTTAGTTATCTGAGCGGTATTAGTTGCTGGTGCTGTGTTCATTACAGCAAACCCCCTAGGCTAGAAAATACGGTTTAAACGTTTTGATAACCAGAAATAACCTAATGTAATGATTCCGACGATTACGGCAGACATAAAGCCGACAGCGCTGCCATAGCCAATCTGTTGAATCATAGTCGAACTAGAGGAAATCGGGAAAAACATTCGATAAACATAAAGATACATAACTTCTGTTCGTCCGATTGGTCCGCCCTCTGTTAAGACCATAATGCTTTCATAACCTTTCAAGGATATGGTAATCGCTAGCATAATAATCATTTGCAGCACTGGTCCCAGCATAGGGATGGTAATGTAGAAGAACTTTTGAGAAGCATTCGCTCCATCTAGTGAAGCGCTCTCATAGACGTCATCTGGAATGCTTTGCAGACCAGCGAGGAAGAGCAGCATATAGTTCCCAATCGCACCCCAGATAGCAACGATAATAGATGTCACCATGGCTAGATCAGGGCCCAGCCAATCAATGCTTTTGGAGATGATATGATATTTCAATAGAAACTGGTTTAATATTCCGTTGTAAGAATTAAAAATGTTAAAAAAGACGATAGAAATTACCGCGGTACTCAGCACCGTTGGCATAAAATAAATGGCTCTCAAAAAGTTTTTACCTTTAAGACCTTTATTTAAAATCACCGCTAAAATTAATGATAAAGGAATCGTAATGATGATTTTCCCCATCGCATAGATCGCGGTATTAACAACTGAGTTCCAGTAGGCTTCATCTCTCATCAAACTAGCAAAATTACCAAATCCGATAAATACTTCTTCTCCGTATCCTGGATAATCATAAAACATATATCTAATCGCCCATAAAATCGGATAAATCCCTAGCACCACGGTGAATATTAAACTGGGCAAAATAAATGAGTAAGATTCTCCTAATTTGCGTAGACTGGTCATGTTCGATTTCATCTCCTTAATAACAAGGATAGGGCATACGAGATGCTCCTATCCTTTTTTGGCATGATCCATGCATTAGAAGTATTATTTGACTAACATTCCTTGCATGCTCTTCGCATCAAAGTCCGGCATTGCTTCAGTTGTTACATCTCCAGATGCCCTAGCTTTATCAAGTGCATCATTGTACCTGGTATTTACATCCGTAATCATCTTATCCAAATCTCCGCCACTAATCGCATATTTAATAAATAGATTTGGAAAATCCGTTCCTTCTACAGTCACTTTCGGCGAAATAGGCCACAAGCCATCATATTGTGTAGGAAGGAATCCCGCGATACCAGGCATTTCCGGATTCTTGGACTGCGCTATGATTTCTGGAAGAAGAGATAAGCCATAGCCATCTTCATAATATGTTTTTAACACTTCATCACTGTACATATACTCCAAGAATGTCCAAGCCTCTTTTTTATTTTTAGTCTGACTACTGATGGAAAGCCATGGACCTGTTTTCCAGTAGCCTGCTACTCCTGCAATGTCACCGCTAATCGTTGGAGGCAAAGTAGCTGACCAGTTTACTTTTGTTGGGAACTGCGTTTGATATACATTTGGCTCAGCGGAAATCGATAGGTACATGCCGATCTTGCCTTCAGCAAATTGAGCACGCAGTGGATCAATGTCTAGAGCCTCTACGCCCGGTAGCATACTGCCGTCATCCTTCATTTGCTTAAATGCCTTCATGATTTCTGTAAATCCAGAAAAATCATATTTGCCAGTTTTGAAATCGTAGCCATAACCGCCGATTCCACTCAACTCAGCGATCGATCTTGGAGCCTTTTCAAAAGAGTTGTCTGCTCCTTTAAAGTTAATCGCAAAGCCATAGGCACCAATATCCTTGCCTACTTCAGTAATTTTTTTCGCAACCTCAACCATTTCGTTCAATGTTTTTGGAGGGCTTGTGATACCAGCTTTTTCAAAAAGATCAACGTTATAAATTAGTCGGCTTGAATATCCGTAGTTGGGAAGGGAAAAAATTTGACCATCCATCATGTTTGATTTATCAACGAGTGCCCCTTGGAATTTAGCCTTAGTCCCATCATTCATATAGCCATCCAGTGGTTCCAAATACCCCTTCTTGACAAAAGGAATAAAGTTGCTTGGGGTCGTTCTAATAATGTCAGGAGCTTGCTTGCTAGAGAATGCAATATCAACGGACTGGTTATAGTTCTCAGAAAGTCCTTTCAACTCTACCTCAATATTCTCTGTATTGGTTTCGTTAAACCTTTCGACAACTTCTTGAATATAGGTCAAATCATGCCGATCCTCTGTCCAATAGTTGAGCTTAACCTTCTCGGCTTTAGTTGTTCCCTCCACAGCTGCTTCATTAGACGCCTTTGGTGCCGGTTCATTTGTACCCTTAGCCGAGTTCGTAGAATTTCCGTTACCCGAGGAGCATGCGCTCAAACTAAGAGCAAGGATTGCAGCTGCAGTAACCATTCGCGTTTTTTTTAACATGACCATTTCAACCCCTTCGTTTTGTTAATACTGGTTATATCAATTATTATAATTAATCGAAGTCAGAGACATAATGGGATAAACCAATTCTCAAGGGGGGTATTCCGACGATCTTTGCTACTATTTGTAATAGGCCTGTTTGAACTCTGATGGTGTCATTCCCGTATTTTTCTTGAATATTTCGCTAAAATATCGCCGATCCTCATAACCAATATCAGCTGCAACCTCCTGCACCTGATGGCCTTTCATTAGCATTAATTTGGCTTGATCAATTCGTTCATTCGTTACAAATTGAAGGAAGGTTTGGCCTGTAACCTTTTTGAATAAATTGCTGAAATAACTGCTGCTCAGATGTACCAGCTTCGCACATTCATTCACAGATAACTCCAAATGAAGATGACTCTTCGCGTATTCAATAGCTTTATGTATAACGCGCTCAGCCTCTGTTGTTCTATGTTTATCTTGTAATACACAGCCATTAATACATAGCTGCTCAAGAGATTTTTGTAATTCCAGTAATGACATCCGATCTTTATTTTTATGCTCTTCAATGTCTGCTTTTAACCCTTGCAAATCATCGATATGCAGTTTTTCCTCTAATACCCTTAGAACCATATAAACTAATTCATCATACATCGTGATCAGATATTGCGGATGTGGCAGCGGCTGTATTTTAGCACAATCCTCATAAATTTGTTGCAATACTCCAAGAGCCAGTTCCTGATTTCCTGAACGCACAGCAAAGAGAAGCTCCTTCTCCTGATCTAATGAATAGGTACGTAAATGCTGACTCACCTGACCAAAATCGCCATAACGAAACACTCCATTGCCTCCGGTATAAAAATTATAGGTCAATGCGCTTATAGCCTGCTGATATCCGATATTAATTTCTGAAATGAGGTTTATGCTTAAGCCCACCCCGATCGAGACGGTATGACGCGAATATTCCGCACAATTATTACAGCAAATCTCGGCTAAAGATCTAGGATCTATCTGTGCTGTAGAATTATAGATGACAACAAGGCGATTCGTGCTTTCTCTAAATACGACCCCTTGTGTATAGGCGCTAATCGTCTCCTCCAAAATATTTTGCAAAGCATAACGAGTTAGCTCTACTTCACCGATTGGCAGCGTTTGAATGGTTTTCGAGAATTGATCGATCTCGACGACCATAACAACAAAACCCTCTTTCTTTAAATTTATTTCAAGAAAATCCCATCTATCTTTCGTGCATTTCTCACTTGATGAATAGCGGATGAGCAGGTTGAAATATTCCTGCCTTAAGAGCGGCTTGCTTTCTCTTACTCTAGCTTCCATCTCATATATTCTTTTATGCTTGCCCCGCTCAAGTTCAATTTCTTTAGATGCCTTCAGGACAACCTCTATAATATCCTCCATTGAAAAAGGCTTAGCTACAAAATCAAAGGCCCCATATCGAATCGCCTGCTGAGCGTAACTAAATTCCGTATAGCCGCTCAAAAGAATGACTTTGCATGCTGGGAACTTTTCTATGATTCTACGCGTTAATTCAAGTCCATCCAGAACCGGCATCCGAATATCTGTCAATATGATATCAGGCTGAAGCTCCAAAGCCATCTTGAGCCCTTCCTCACCGTCTAAGGCAGTACCAATGATCTCAATTCCATAATCCTCCCAAGGGATTCCAAGAGATATCCCATCTATAACACTCATGATATCGTCCAACACACACATGCTAATCCGTTTCTCCATACCCATCTCTTCCCTTCATATTGATTATTAATTTAATAGTGGTTTTCTGATCTGGAACACTTTCGAGGATCATCTCTGAGTCTCCGCTGTAATAAAGCTGCAGTCGGTGATAAATGTTGCGCAGTGCATATCCCGTATTCTGATTGGGTACTTGTAGATTTCTCTTGATCTCGTCCACATTCATGCCACTCCCATTATCCTCTACAGTGATAACGAGATGCTCCTCTGTTTTTCTAATCAATATATCAATAACTCCGCCTGATTTACGATTTTTAAAACCATGTAAAATTGAATTTTCAACTAAGGGCTGAAGAATAACTTTGAGGATATTAATATAACTAATGGAGTCTTTTTCGATATCCACCACTACATTGTAGTCAAATAAATTTGTATAGCATTTTTTTTGAATGAATAAATATTGTTTTACATGGTCAATTTCTTTCTCTAATGTCGTGTACTCGAATCCATTATTCAAACCTAGCTGGAACATTCGTGATAAGGAAAGAACCATTTCCTTAACATCATCCGATTGATTTAATTGTGCCTTCCAATAAATGGTGTTTAATGTGTTATACAAAAAATGAGGATCGATTTGCGCCTGTAATGCTTTAATTTCCGCCTTGCGCTTCTTAATTTCAATTTCTCCAGTTTCCTTGATGGATAGAGCTAATTCTTCTAGCATACTATTGAATTTTCTTCCGACCTGAGAGACTTCATCCTGATATTCGCTTTCAAATCGAACGCTTAAATCATTCGTGTGTTCAACTTTCATCATTAAGTTTCGCAACTTAAGCAACGGCTTCAGTAAAACAGCTGTAAGAATATTGGAATAAATCATGGAAAACAATAGACATCCAATCATAATTAAGATCGTAACCCATTGGATCAAATGGATTTGTTTTAATAGATCTGATTTTGATTGAACACTAAGCAGAATCCAGTCCTCTGCTAAAGATAGGCTTGCATAATTTATCAATAAAGAGTTTTTAGCTCCCTTATATTCAAAACTACCTTTCGTATCCTGATTAATATTTTCAAGAAAACCACTCTCATTAAAACAGCTCAAAAAACTGGATTCCGAAGAAAATACCAGGTCCCCCTTACTCGAGACCAGATAAAACCGTTGTCCTGTTTCCTCTACATTTTTCATAAGCATATCAATCAACGCTTGTTCTTTTATATTCACGATAATGTAAATCTCATTATTCTGGTTCTCCGTAAGCGGTTGCATAACTAACGTAATAACCTTTTCTTTTCTCCGAAAAAAGGTATCCTCATGTCCTTCTATCCAAATGGCATGCTGATACTCCGAAATGAGCTTGTACATTTCAGTATTAAAAAAAGAGTTTTCTTTCGACCGTACATAATTGGTCGGATAAAACTCACCTATAGACGTTGTAATAAGAATAGACTGAACGGCTGGCTCCAATGCTTGAATTTGTGAAAATGGCGTTTGAATGGAAGATAACAGCTGATAATAGTTTTGTGTATCGCCCGCGGATGCATTTTTAATGATGTCCTTGAAAGATTCGCTGATTGTCAGCGTCATGACCGATACGATAATTTGCCTTAGCTTCTCATCGAATACTTGCGCAGACTTATTCAGGCTATTCTGGCTTAATTCGGAGGCATTCCTCTTAAGGATGTTGGCTGCAATAACATAAGTCATCGTCCCCGTCGTGCTAATCGCTAACGTGATCAAAATTACAAACGAAAGCCAGATCCTCTTCTTATACGATAACTGATACAACCATTGTTTATAGTTCAATCTCTCTCTCCCCCTGTTTAAGCACTAACTTTATGTATCGAAATCTATCGTATCATAGATCAGTATATAAAATACGTCCCGAGCTAAATCAGCATCGAGACGTATTCCCAAACTTATTCGATTAATTGTGCAACAGTGGAGAGATCGAAAATATCAATTTTCCCATCCGCTTTTACATCCGCTGCCTTAAAGTCAGCCCAGTCAGGACTTTTATCTGTCTTACCAAATGCTACGGCAACGATGCCTAGGTCACCAATGGACACTTTATTATCGCCGTTCAGATCGCCTTTAATATAACCAATGCTTATACTTTTGGAAGCGTCGGCAAGCGGTGTTTCAACACCGTTTCCATCAGCCAAAATAATATTAGTTAGCTTAACATCAGTAGTAGCTACCTGTGCATTCGATTTTGCTTTAAGCTGTAAGCTTAATAGATCGCCATCCGAATTAATCGCATTCCCTGCTCCCAGGCTTGCGAATATTATTCGTACTTTCCCTGGCGCCTTCACCTCTTTACTGATGACTTCCAAGCCTGTTTTCAATGAAGTTGCATCAACAAAGTCCAATTTAGCCGGATCAAAATTAAGAGTAAGCTCTTGCGCATACACGTTTTGAGCTACTTTATTCAGACCAAAGTTCAAGCTAAAGTCTTTGCCAGCCGTTACAGAGGTTTCTCCGGTTAGCGTAGCACTAATGTCAGAAGCGTCTGCTGCATAAGATAATCCAAAACCAAATGTATAATCGTCACCAACTGCATTCGTGTAGGTGTAATCGAACTTTTCAGCGTAGCCTGGTACGTCAGGTGCGTTGTTCAATACAGCCTCTTGGTTAGCTGGGACCGTGATCGGCAGCTTACCTGTAGGGTTGAAGCGCCCGCGCAGCACGTCGAGCAGGGCTTCAGCCTTGACGTTGTAGGTTGCCACGACAGCTGCAGCGTCTTGCTCAACCTCGTTGATAACCCACGGATTGGTCATGTTAATCACTAGGGCAGTCGGAACGGCCGCCTCGATCTGCTTAACCTTTGCCACGTCGATACCAGTGAGCTGATTCAATTGGATCTCCACCGTGGAGAGGTCAGGGTACTCGTATGCTTTCGGCCGTAAAACCACGAGGGCGGCGTTCGCCTCCTCGAGCGTGCCCACGATGTTTACCGACGGATCCTCCTTAGCGATGAGTGCCTTCATTGAAGCGGTCTGAGCGGCACTATTTGTACCATTGAAAACCTCCACGTACAGCTTCGTAGTGGCGAGTTTTGCATCGGTCAGCGGCAGCAGTCCCTCATTATTGCGCAAGAGGGTAACCGACTTGAGGTGAGCCTCGTCGGCACGTGCCTGGTTTGCAGATGAGTCTGCGATTTCCTGAGCCGCAGCTGGGTCAACGTACGGGTTCTCGAACAGTCCGAGATTGAATATCTCCGTAAGTAGAAGTGTCAATGAAGGGGTAAGCTCCTCTTCAGCGAGCACACCCGTGTTAACCGCGGAGATGAGTCCGCTCGGGTTGTTGTTGTCAGAGAATATGCTCGTTCCGGCGCGGATCGCCTTGGCGAACTTCTGCTCAATTGTCAGGCTCTCCACACCATAAGCCATGCCGGCCAGCACGCCGCTGTCGCTGTTCACATAACCTTTGAAGCCCAACGTGTTCCGCAACAGGTCGGTGATGATGCCCTTGTTGTAGGCACCTGCCACCTGCTCGAACTGCTCGGTTTCAGAGTACCAAAGCTCTTTCGGGAGCTGATCGGCACTCATCTCGTTGTTAGGAACGTTATAGAAAGACATGATCGAGCTCGTTCCCGCTGCAATTGCAGCCTGGAATGGCGGAAGTTGGTACTCAAATAAGCTTCCAGCCGTCGGGTAGAGCGTATACTTGCCGTGCGGTAAGTGCGGGTCCAGACCTCGTAATACTGGTCCGTCACCAGGGAAGTGCTTGATGGTATGGGCTACAGACTCGCTGTTGATCTCTTCCCCTTGGAAGCCTTTGACAAGCTCAGTGGCTATCATCGCGTTTAACTCCGGGCTCTCTCCGAAAGATTCGCTGATACGGCGCCAACGCGGCTCTGTCACGACCTCAACTGTGGAGCCGTAGATCTTGCGGATGCCGGACGCGCGCCACTCTTCGCGGGCGATCTCTGCAAAGTCGCGGTTAAGAGCTTGGTCTTGTGTTGCCGCCATGCCCAAGGCTCCGGGCCAAATGGAGAACTGTCCAGAGGCCTCTTGGAAGCCGAACTGGAGAGATTCTGCAATGTAGTTCCGCGGGTTGGAGGTAAATACGAGCGGGATACCCAGCGGTGTGTCTTCCGCGATCTCCTGATACGTGTTGTTTCGTGTAGCTATATCGAAGGCAGTAGGGTTGTCGCGTAAGATGAAGTAGCGGATGTTACGATTTTTGATGAAATCGTTGACGTTGGCGGCGTTAGGATTAGAGGTGATCTGCATAAGGCCAGCTTTCTCCGCCACGCTCATGCGCGGAATAAGGTCGGCCACGCGCTCCGATGTGGACTTCTCCCAGTTTTCATAAATGTCCAGTTCACCGTTACCGTTTAAATCTCTGTATTTCTTGCCATCAATCGTAAGTATAGTCTTCACATGACTAGAGATTACAGGCTGTGATGCACCATCAGCCGCACTTACGTTTGATAAACCAGGCGAAGTTAACAACAACGAACCGAGTAAAAGTAACGCAACTGGTTTAGATTTTATCGTTTTCGAATTCATATTTATCCCCTCACATTAATCATATTTTATACTGTTTGCGATTCTCTTTTTTAGGCTTTCATTGTTGAGAATTACTATAAGAGCCCATTGTTAAGCGCTTTCAAAACGAATAGTGAAAATAGTAAACTTTTAATGACCCATACCAAAAATTTTGATAAACTTTGTTTACTTAAGGTGGACTTCTCTTATTATAATCACCTCCTTCATACCTAGAAATATTGATTAATTGAATAATATTTAAAAGAAGAAGTGGTCTAAATCCTACTTATACAAATTTGTATAAATGTTATACATCAAAACAGCTGCTTGAGCCCTATTCGTTGTTCCTTTTGGATCGATCGCGCCCCCAACACCCTGAACAAGTCCCATTTTGACCATTACAGCTACGCTTTGAATAGCATAATCAGCTATTTTCGCATGATCCTTAAATTGGCTTAGTGGTTCCTCATTCGAGTCTGTTGTCATTTGTTTAACCACTCGCAACGTACGCTCTGTTAATACAATCATGTCTTCCCTTGTAATTGGCTCGTGAGGCAGGAACCTATTGTTGCCTACGCCTTCCGTAATGCCGAGGCCTCTGGCGATTCTTATAGCATCATGGTAATAATCACTTTCTTTTACATCCGCAAATTCGCTTCCAGCTCCCTTACTTACATCAACCTCTAAAGTCCGTACTAACAAGACTAAAAAATCGGCGCGTGTAACGGACTGACGAGGAGCAAACGCCTTGTCTGAGATACCGTTGATAATCCCTTTGGATGCCAAAACCTCAATCTGTTTTTTCGCCCAATCCAAAGCAGCAATATCGTCAAATGTTTTTTTAACAAATGCTGTGGCGTACTTACTTAAGTGTGTAGTCGAGAAAATGATTGCGCCCGTAGTGGCATCATACCTGCCGTTAGGAACCGGAACCACTTTACCCTCTTCATTTAAATACCATACAACGATATGCTCAGGGCTCTTTAATTCCTCTGTGCTCAGTGAATATGGCACGACTACCGTTACAGGGGAGTTCGGGTTATTCCAAGTGATTTTTTTGTCACCGATATGCAGGCTTATATCTCTAATAGGTCGATCCCCGATTTGCTTCCATAGAGCTTGGTCTAGTTCACCGGCATCTGCTTTTCCGATCCTCAAACCTATGCTATTGGCAGTTATTTCACCGACTTTAAACATTTTATTGGATATTAAAATAGTCCCAAGCGGCGAAGTTACCTTTATTTGAACCAAACCTCCATTAGCTGCGAAAGCGGATGTCGGTAATTCCAATTCGTACGCTGTTGCACCTGGTATTTCTTTAATAACAACCTCTATATTTTTTACTCCTTTTTCATTGGCTGCTATCTGCTTGACTGCATTATCCCAGGCTACTTGGGTTACAATTGCAGTTGCCAATTTCGTTACAGAATTCATCTTCACCTCCGGTTTTAGTATTCCTGGTGTTGACTGATCAATTGGCGGATTTACAACAGTTCCCGTATCCCCAGAGCCTGGATCCCCTGAATTGCCGCTAGCAATCGACGCGTTCACCTTCATATTTGGAAGATACATATGTCCGGTCAATTGGCTATCCACCGTTTGAACAGATTTCAGCTCAAGTGCAGCGGTTCCTTGTCGAATCGTTTTGAACGTTATGATTGCTAGATTTAAGGAACCGCTCTCACCCGCTACTTTGTGTAATTTAGTACTTGCAAATCGCAATTGATTACCTTCAAGCACTGGTTTGATTGAGAATCCACCGGATATGCCACCTTGAACTCCCTTATATTCCAACATGGTTTGATCAAAATTGAGACTGAGTTCATATCCATACACATCCCTTAAATCATTCCCAGTAACGGTAATCTGTAGCTCATTGCCTAACGCTACCTGGTTGTTAGTCACGTTTAAAGTAAAGGAAGGCGCGGCATCTGCATATGTAACCACAGGAGGCATATATACAAAGCACATTAATAAAATTAAGCTGAGCAAATACGATTTTTGTCTCACGATGAAGGCTCCTCCCTTAATCTTTTCACCTAGCATGGTATTAGGCTCTGACTTTTCATTTTCAGTGTTATGACGTTTCGTACTCTTTTTAAATTTTCAATGTTCAACCATTCTCATTTGTTCTTTATTAAGTGCATACACAAATTATAAAATGACTTTATGATTCAGGTGGACATCTCAGCAATTCACCTCCATCTAATTACTTAGTCATGTGGTGGCTATGTCTTACTTCTCTGGTTGCAATGCTTTTTCTGTCTTGCGGGAACACGGTACTATTCCGTTATCCGATACATTAGCCGTCGCTATGTAAGAGATTAGGATAATCATAATAGAACTGTATCTGAAACATAACGGGACAAATCTATTGTGATGGGGGGGATTCCTATGCAATGTATTTAATGGAATTCACAGTATTAATTTATTGGGAGAATAGAAGAACGAGCTTGACTTTTCCTTTTCACTATCCCTAAACAACAAAAAAGCCAAACCGTCTCAATAGACCAATTTAGCTCTTTCATTTTTTTACAGTTCTCAGGAATACCTTCGGAATTTGGCGTTCTCGCTAAACGAATTTCTTCTTCATGAACAGTACTTGCAAATTTTTGAGCTTGAATGTAATGTTCTGACGTGGGCTCATCTAGCAGCAATGGTTCACTAAGTTCTCTTAAATGTAAAACTCGATATTTTGTGCTATATGCTTCAATTCCATTGGTGAGTGTTTGGTCGTCTATGAATGTAATATTCATGCATTCAACTCTTGAAGCGATAGAACGTCTATCAATGATTCATCGGTTTTAGCATTATAAAATCCAGAAATCCCATCGCTAAGCAACAAAATAAAACACCTCATTTTGACTTCAAACCTAACTAACATTTCCTCTGATAATTATAACGCTTTTCTATTAATTACTGCGTTAGCCTGCCATTTGGCTTAATAAAATGAGCAGGCCACCGAAGCGCCTGCTCATCCATTTGTGTTATTCAACTAATGTCTTTCGTTAGCGTAATATCTAAGAAGTACGTGTGGTTAGGTTAGATTATATTAATGATTCCCCAAAGCCAATCGTGTAACCTTCTGGGTCTTTTATTGCGAACTCTCTCATCTGATATTCATTCGTTCTTATTTCGTATTGAAACAATGCCTCTTTAGACTTGAACTCTTCATATAAATTATCAATTCCTTCCACCATCGCATAAACGTTTACGGCATTTTCTCCATGCAGAGGGTAGTTTGGAACAATGGCATCTGCTTGATTACTTTGATGAAATATCATCATTAACCCTTCACGCTCGACAAAACCCATTTCGTAATCGCACCAAAAACCCAACTTACTGTAATAATCCAATACCTGTTTTCGATTTGAAACAAAAAATATTGCTGAGAAATGTTTAATCTTACTTTCTATAGTCGTTGACATGAAAATATCTCCTTTAAAGATAAAATATGTTACAACTAACATTTCTACAATTACTTCATCACATCGTCTCCTCCTTGAATTTGGAATCTCACCTGATTGTATCAGTTTTTGTTATTTTCTGGTATATGAAATGAATAGAGTATCAACTAACCTCCCCGTTAGTTTAATAAAACGAGCAAGCTACCGCAGTGCCCGCTCATCGTTGTGTGCTATTAAACTAACGTTACTCGTTAGCGTAATAACTGTTGATTAGCTAATAACTTTATCAAATTCTCTCGGGTGTCTCATAAACGTACTTTGGCATTGGTAGTATCAGATGACACTGGACTCCAGTTACAGCCCCCCAGTAACAGGGGTATACGATCCGGTAACAAAACGCGAATCGTCGCTTGCCAAGAACGAAATAACACCTGCAATATCATCAGGTTCCGCCACACGCCTCAGTGGTGTGAAGCTACTAATGGTTTGTTTCTCTTCCTTTGATAAAAAGGCCGTCGCATCGGTTTGCACTAATCCGGGTGCAACCACGTTGGCTGAAATCCCTTGTGGACCGAATTCTTGGGCAATATAGTCGGAAAATGTATTCAACCCTCCTTTTGCCGTTCCATGAGCGATCATGTAAGGCGAAGGATCCTTACCTAAACTGCTGGATACATAAATGATACGTCCGAACTTTTGTTCGATCATGAACGGAATAACGGATTTAGTCGTCACGAATGCTGCTTTTAGTTCATCGTTTAATTTCTGAGAGAACTCCTCCCAATTCATTTCGGCAAATGGCTTCGCAGTGAAACTCATATTCGCGTTGCAGACCAATATATCAATTTTCTTAAAAGCTTCTAAAGTAGCGTCTACGAGCTTTGTAAATTGGTGTGAATCACGAACATCCGCCTGGAGAGCAATGGCTTCTCCGCCGCTGGATCGAATATCGGAGACCACCGCTTCAGCAGCATCTTGATTTTTTAAATAATTAACAACGACTTTCGCACCCCGTTGGGCCAATAATTTTGATGCAGCACTCCCAATTCCTCTAGCGCCTCCGGTAACGATAACAACTTTCCCCTGTAGATTCATATTATTCTTCCTTCCATCCTACTATTTAATTTCGAATGTTCTAACTTTAGATTCGAGCTTCATAACAATATTCCGGGTAGTCTTAGCGAAGCTGACCAAAAAACTTTCGGATGTCATTAACTAACAGGTCAGGTGCTTCCATTGCCGCAAAGTGACCACCGCGATCGAATTCCGACCAGTGCACGACATTATGCTCACGTTCGACAATACCTCGGATCGAGATGTCTTTCGGAAAAACCGCAACACCAGTAGGAACCGTAGAGCGTTGAGCAGGCATGCCCCAGGATTTCGCCTCCTCTTTATAAATCCGTGCCGATGACCCTGCCGTTCCGGTCAACCAATACAATGAGACATTTGTTAGCATGTGGTCGAGATCAACGGCATCTTCCGGAAGATTTGCTGTAGGGTCTGTCCATTCCTTGAACTTCTCTACTATCCAAGCAAGCTGACCGACGGGCGAGTCAGTCAGACCATAGGCAAGCGTCTGAGGTCGTGTAGATTGTATAATCGCATAACCCGTTGTCTCATAGCTTTGTTGAGTCAACGTATCGTAGCGCGCTCGCTCAATTTCGGTTAAATCAAGCGATTCTGTGGGATCTCCGGACGGGAATGTTGTAAGCCCGTTTGCATGAATACCAATGACAGAGTCTGGCGCAAATCGTCCAAGCTCTGGAGAAACCATTGCCCCGGTGTCACCGCCTTGAGCGCCGTAACGTTCATAACCTAGTCGACGCATCAGTTCAGCCCAAGCTCTGGCTACTCGATTAATGTTCCACCCTACCTCGGTTGTCGGTCCAGAAAAGCCAAATCCGGGTAGCGAAGGTATGACGACATGGAAAGCATCTGCCGGATTACCGCCATGAGCACGGGGATCGGTGAGCGGTCCTATAATGTTCATAAACTCAACGATCGAACCGGGCCAACCATGTGTGATGATCAACGGCATTGCATCTGGTTCTGGGGAACGTACATGCAGAAAGTGTATGTTCTGTCCGTCTATGGTGGTGGTGAACTGCGGGAATTTGTTAAGAGATTCCTCGTGTTTGCGCCAGTCATATTTGGATCTCCAGTATTCCGCCAGTTCCTTGAGGTAATCAACGGGAATACCATAGTCCCAGCCTACACCGGCCAAAGCATCCGGCCAACGTGTGCGGGTTAAACGGTCTCGTAATTCATCAAGATCAGCCTGCGGAACATCGATACGGAAAGGCTTGATCTCAGTGCTCTGGTGGCCACTGCGTACAATTTGTTGTTCAGAATGAGTCATTTTTTGGAAAGCCTCCTCAAATTTCTTTGTATTTTCTTGTAACTGATTAATGTGTTCTCTCTATTTAAACTCATAATAAACCATGTTTATTGACAACAGTGTGTCAACAATCGTTATAAAGTTTAGCTATCTCCAAGGCACTTTTCCGTACAGCTGCAGCAATATGCGAGGGTTCAAGAATGAACAAATCCGTTCTAAAATGAAGTAAAAAGCCGATTAACCAGTCGTTATCCGGGTATCGGACCCGAACGATAAGCGAACCATCGGGTTGCCGTTCAATTTCATCCGCATCAAAATGATCTTCTGCTGGAACCTTAGCCTGTCCTGTAAATCTAAGCACCAGATCGACCATCTTGGAATCGCGCTGCGGACCCCAATTTTCATTCAACTCAGACAGTGTCACCATTCGACGCTGGAACGTATCCTCAAGAATGAGTAGATTCCGGATCCGAGAAAGCCTGAACATGCGGTAATCATCTCGGTTAAAGCAATAACCGTGAAGATACCACGTGTAGCCTTTGAGCACCAGCCCCATAGGTTCAATACAACGTTCTGTTTCTCCCCCTTGTCCGTTGGTATATGTAAAACGGATCAGCCTTTTATCACTTACGGCTTTATGCAGCGTGTCATACTTGTTTCGTTCTGCAGAGCTTCTTTTCCACGGATTTAAGTCTATGATGACCTGATCAGCACCAGCCATACGACCTTGTTCTGCCTTCGAGACCAATGCGCCAACTTTTTCGAGCAGTCCGTCTAAATTTTGGTTGCTAAATGCCTGTGTAGATTGAAGGCCTCGCAAAGCTGTAGAGAGGGAAATAAGTTCATTGAATGAAAGCATTTGCCGATCCAATCGAAAGTTTTCCATGATTTCGAATCCGCCTTCTGCTCCCGTGTACGAAATAATGGGAATTCCTGCTAGATTCAATGATTCCAAATCGCGATAAATCGTACGCAATGAAACCTCCAGACGATCAGCCAATTCTTGGGCCTGTACGCGTTTGCGGTTTAATAGAAGGATCGTAATGGCCATAAGTCGCTCAATTTTCACTGTTTACCCCCAATTCAATAAGGTAACTGGATAATAAAATGTTTCAATTCCACGAATACAATGCTTTAACTCCTGCGGGTAATTAGGCTCTTACTTGTATAATAAACTTTCATTGTAGACAATAGTCTGTCAGGATTAGAAAGTTCACCAGTGTTTTAATCGAAAGCAGATACATCCGCTCAAAATCCATAATCGATATAAAAAAGAAGCTGCTCAAACGTTTTCAAGTTTGAGACAGCTCCTTTATGGTTCGAATATACCTTAATCTCCTATTGGCATTCAATCGACATTTATCAGCGTCACTTCTTTTTGGAAGATGACTTTCGCTTTCCCGCCGTAAGGATTAAACAGCGACGCTTGTATGACTGCTGTACCGCTTGCGGCATGATTCGGAATGGATACTTTTCCGTTCAAATTCACGGTCACATCGTCGCTCCCGGATACTTTTGTCCATTTCACAATAATGGACGGAAGTTCGATATCGAGAACCTTGAGCCCGTATTCGTGCTTCTTGCCGTTCGCAGTTATTTTGACTGTCTCATCCGCTTCAGAACGGATAAAAGCAACGATTAACGCGTTAATGGCCGGCACGTCATATTTCAGTTTTACATGGAAGTTATACACCGCCGACCTTACGTCTTTAGGCTTAACATCAAGTTTATCGAGCATCGCGCTGAGCGCATATGTATTTTTATCATTCAATACTTCAGCCAGCGCTTTACTTAAGACCGCATTCATTCGATCCTTATTGGCGAGCAGTGCCGCAAGTTCCTTCGGTTTCATATCCTTCAGTATATCGCGGACTGTTCCTTGTATCCCTGCTGCATTTCTTCCGTCGCCAAAAAGCAGGATAAGGAAATCGTCCATCGATACATTCGGATGGCCTCCGGCCGCTGCAATCGTCTCTAGTGCCGCTATGAATTCCGGATTCGTCCGAATGGCTTCCAAATCGGACAACTGTGGATCGTAACGTAACGAACCGATAGCCTTGACGATTCGGAACAGGCTGATCTTTAGCTCGGCCTGATCAACTGATGCCGGCAGCTTGGCGCTGATTTTGTTCCATAAGGGATCGATCAGCGACTGATCAGCCGAATCGTCCAGCCCCGCGATTTCATCGAGCAGATTTCTCACGTCCTGTATGTCCGCTGGATTGCCGGCAACGAAGGCGGCATGAAGCTTGTTAAGCCATTCTAAGAATGGACTTGACGTCCTCACCGACATAGACGGTCCATCCGTCGACCAATTGCCGTCCGGCAGCTCTGACTCCACCTTAAAGATGTATCTGGTATCCGGCTGCAGCATCGTTACATCATACGAATGGACGTTTTCGTTCACCGTATCTATGAGTTCCCCGTTCCTGTATATCCGGTAACCATTGCTCTCCCGGGCGGCCGGCCAGGATAAGGCAAGTGAATTCTGTCCGACATTCTCTGCCTTCAAGCTGCTTCCTTCTGGCCATACAGACCATACAGATTTCTTGACAGTGAAACTACCGGAATGCTCTGCAATATTTCCTTCTTTATCCGTAGCACGGATCAGAAGGGAATGGGTACCATCCTGCAATCCAGAGGCTGGCGCGGTCACGGTCATCGACTCCACGTCATAGCTGGATTCCAGAATTTGATCGTCGACTTTGACTATCAGCGTAAAGGGATCCACCCCCGAATCGGGATCCAAAATGACAGCGGATAAGACCGGATTATTCACGGTTACCGTCTCGCCATCCGAAGGCTGCACACTGCCGATCGTCGGTGCCGTCGTTTCTTTTTTTAACGCAAATAACGAATTATCAATCGTTCCATATTCTTGCCCGTCCAGCCGTATCAGCCGCAGTTCGGATGTTCCGATTTCTACAGGATCGCTAATTCCGTCAGCCTTATATTTACGAAAAAACAGCTTGTTATTGTTATAAAAAGCGATGTCACCGTTTTCGGCTAAGTAAGCGATTATATATCGGTAACTTGTACGGAAATTTGCAACCTGCTGCTCTTGGCCGTCGGGAGTGCGAAGCCATAGCTGCTCTCCGCTAATTGTTGGACGGTTGTAAGCTACCCAACCTTGATTTAATTGGTAATTCATTCCTTTTACGTCCGACCATACCTCGCCTATGGCCTGATCGCCATCGGGGCCGCGAAGCACCAAAGAACACGGTGAATTATAGCTATTGGTTTTGCAAAACAAGGTATAATGGCCATCTGTTATAGATGATAGGAGGGTTTCGGAGGTGGAATTGTCCAAGGGAGTAATAGTGCCCTTGTCGTATTTATAGCTCCCTCCAGGATTTTCCCAACTCATACCGTAAGTTTCAAAATAGACCTCATTTCCAGTAAGAAAAAATCTCATGATAAGTTCTTCCGGTGGACTTGGAATAATTTCGTTTGTTCCTGTCACCAAATTTCGTAAAATAAGATCACTATTTTTATAGAGAGCATAGTTTTGGTTTACGGGTACATCGTGAATACTGCAAAGAAGATATTCCTGCTCGCAAGCGGAACTTGAATGGAAATACCCTAAAGAATCGAGCTTGCCGTCTCTCCACTCATAAAGGGCGGACGGGGCATCCATTATCCCTTTATCTAATTGAAGAGCCATAACAGCGCCGTGGGGAGTCAAAAAGCCGTATTTAAATACATCGTTTACAGGGAGATCATAGGGAACGGTAATGATTTCACCGGATTTTCGGTCTTTGATACCCAGCTGCTTTTTTTGACGGTTATCAAATAATATTTTTTCCGTGCTGACATCCAGAATATCGCCGTCCACCGTATCGACCAGGCGAAGCCACTCGCTGTGTTCCGGCCAAACCGAGAAGCTCTGACTAGCGGTTTGACTTCTTGAATCTACAGCCGTCAATGAAATATCAAGTCCCTGCTCTATATATTCGCCCAAATCTATATGTTGATCGATGCTGTTTACTCGAGTTATTTTTTCGCTGCCATAAGATATCTCTAGTGTACAACCGTTAGGATCATCATCCGTACAGGTTGCCTGAACGCGGAGTTTCGGAGTCTTTCCGGTAAAATCTGTTGCAAGCTGCTGAACCTGAAGGACCGGCTTCTCATCGTAGATGATATCGATAGTCTTGCTGACTGAGTTTCCTTGGGAATCCCAAGCGGTAATCAATACTGACTTTTCCCCTTTGGGTAAAGAAGAAATATCCATTGTTCCCTTCCAACAGGTATAATTTACCCCGCATGAAACGAAATTCATAGTAACGTCATCAACCTGTGCCGTCACTTTTGCAATTTGGAACGTTGTATAAGAAACTTTAAGTCCTATGTATAGCTGATTTCCCACTATAGTACCGTTAGCAGGAGACGACACCGTTATTTCCATCCCATTAATGGCTTCCGTTAAACCGCTTTCGCTAACGGCACTCTGTTCCGCCGCATAGGATGACAGGGGGACGAACAGCAGCGCAAGCATACCTGTAATGAGCAAATATTGAACCTTTAATCGCAACCTTTTCATAAATGCCTCCTTATTCATTATCTATCCAATTATAGAATATTATTCATATCGAATAATAATATATCATATAAGTTCTCATTTTGAATATATAAATGAAAGCGTATTACCCCGCCTATCTATAACAAGCACGTAATTTAACATCACAGTGAGGTTCATCCAACAATATATTACTACTTGGAGTTATTGAAACTCTCCAGTACTTAGGTGTTTTAGATAGAGTCTTTTACTTTCTCAAACCTCGTATTTCTTCATAATAGGAATGCTGCCCCGTATCTTTAGTTTGCTCCGATTCGTTTATATGGTGAAAGAGATAAAAAAATATAAAACGGAGGTAAAGAAGAAGAGTGTTTAGGGCAAAGCCCTACCGAAAGAAGCTAGGCCTTGGTTTAACAATTGGCCACCGGTACAAGTCATGTACTAATTCATATACAAGGAGAGTAGATATGATGAGAATTTCGAATGGAGTAAAAATGCTGGAATTGCAGGTTGAAGTATTCGGCAGTCGTCAAGAATTGAATCCTACCCTGATTTGGGACGATGAAACTGCTATTTTAATCGATACCGGCACGCCCGGGCAATTGGAGCAAATACGTGCAGCCATGAACGAGTGTGGAGTCTCCATGGACAAGTTGAAAGCAATCATTTTGACTCATCAAGATATTGACCACATCGGCAGTCTTCCTGAAATTCTGCAGGAATCTGATGGAGGTATTAAAGTATACGCTCATGAGATGGATAAACCATATATTGAGGGAAAATTGCCCCTTATGAAAGTGAATCTCGATAGTATGGCTTGGCAATTAGAATCCCTTCCGGAAGACGAACGTTTGAAAGTAGTGGCCTACTTGTTGGAGAACTCTCCGAAGGCCAAAGTGGACAGAACTTTGGCTGACAGACAAGAGCTTCCGTATTGCGGTGGAATTCACGTTATATTTACACCTGGGCATACCCCTGGACATATTAGTCTTTATTTGAAACAAAGCAAAACCCTTGTTGTTGGTGATGCCATGTTCAGTGTGGAAGGCATCTTGAGGGGACCCCATCCGCAATCCACGCCGGATATGAACACAGCTTCCCGTTCCCTAGAAAAATATTTAGACTTCGACATTAAATCGGTTATTTGTTATCACGGAGGATTAAGTAGGGATAACGTTAAGGACCAGCTCCAAGAGCTTGTCAGGAAAGCGTAAACGGCTTAAAACGGCACATTTTAAGTGCCGTTTTTTTTGAACTAATCTGCCCGTTAGCTAGGCAAAAAACCTCCCCGCAGCACCCTGCAGAGAGGTTCCCTCTAATAAAATATCTTCTCATCCCGCTTTTCCTTAAGGATCTCAACCGCCTCACGAAACCGTAGCGAATGTTTAATCTCCCGCTCCCGCAGAAACTTCAAACTGTCTTGTAGATCCACGTCATCCGTCATATCAATGAGCCATTGATACGTCGCCCTTGCCTTCTCCTCCGCCGCTATATCTTCATAGAGATCCGCAATTGGATCGCCTTTCGCTTGAATGTAGGTAGCTGTAAATGGCACGCCGCCTGCGTTCTCATAAAACAATGCGCTGTCATGAGCCACATAATGAGCACCGAGTCCCGCCGCTTTCAATTGATCCGGCGTAGCATCTTTTGTCAATTTATAGATCATTGTAGCTATCATTTCCAAATGCGCGAATTCTTCGGTACACTGTTGTTATCAGTGATGATATCCCTATACACAGCAGTTTAACATAGCCAAAATCAAAGCTTCTGGATATTTTATTATAGAGGTCGCACACGCAATCGAGGAGGAGCTGCGCAGCTCCTTCCGCCCGCGGCACTCCCCTTCGCCCAAGAAAACCGAATAACGAATTTAGAAGAATAGAAAAAATCAACTTTCGGATAAAAAATATCATTTGTATGCGCTTTAATTAGTTTTATACTGAAGGACGAGGAACCGAGTATTCATAGACTTCAGTTTAAAATAAGTTCAATTACACGAAGTCAATAAACTTTTCCCATTTTTATAAACGAGAGGATGGATCAGATCATGAAGTGTAAAATGATTCTAGCAACTTTAGCTTGTTGTCTTAGTTTAGCATTAGCAGCAACTCCTTCCTATGCGGAAGATACTGCTAAATTCCAGCTGGGTGCCTCTAGCGCCGAGTCCGTTAACGGCGAATTCACCGTGACATTAAAGAGTCAAAATATCAAAGATTTATACGCATTTGAAGTCGAACTGGGTATCGATCCGAACAAAGTAGAAATCATCAAAGCGGATACAAAAATACCAGGATTCTCGGTTTCTCCAATGGTGGAGAAAAATGTCGTTAAGTTCGCGCATACAAAAATCGGCCAAGTTGACGGTGAAAAAGGAAATCTGGATATTGCCACCATTACCTTCAAAGCGAAAAAACCGGGATCTACGAACATCAAATGGAACTCCATAAAAATCGTCGATCACAACTTATCCAGCCAATCTTTTACACCGAACAAATCGGTTCGTTTCACCAAAATTTTCAGTGATATTACTAAGCATTGGGCTAAATCCGACATTATGCTGATGGTTGACAAAAACATTGTGGAAGGTATGAATGACGATCATTTCGAACCGAATACGAATGTTACGAGAGCCCAGTTTGCAACATTGCTTACCAAAGCATTAAACCTTCAGGCTGGCACAGGGAAAAATCCGTTTGATGATGTAAGATCAGGGTCCTGGTATGAGGACACGGTGAAGAAAGCTTATGCAGCCGGTTTAATTAACGGTATTGCGGACAACAAGTTCGTGCCTGAGAAAAACATTACACGTCAAGAGATGACCGCTATGCTCATTCGAGCAAAAGCATACGCTACCGGGACGAAAATAGAGGATATGAGGGTTAAAGGTTCAACCCGTTTCAGCGATGAGGCAGCAGTGAGTGAGTGGGCGAAAAAGTTTGTAGCGCTTGCAGTCGATTTCGGATTCATAAACGGAAGAACCGAGCAAAAGTTTGCTCCGCAGGAACACGCCAGCAGAGCTGAAGCGGTAGTCGTGCTTAAGAGATTAACAGACGGATTGAAATAAAAACAAAAAACAGCAGTCTAGGAACATTTTGTTCCGGACTGCTGTTTTTTTAGAGGTATAGCATGTTGCCCGTCTCTTCTACAAGCGTCAGTGATCCTTACACTTTCCTAACTCCTCGAATGAATCTAGCATCCTTATTCTCCAGCAAATGAGTTTAAAATCAATTGTGCAGCAGCTGCCAGATCGAGGATGTTAATCTCATTGTGCATTCCTTTACCTCGTTTTATTTTTAATCACAAATACTGGCACCGGTAGTATACCGATGCCAGATTCAGTAGATTACTCTATAATCTTCCGCGCAATGAAGGCCAGATCCATAATATCGATTTTGCCATCATGGTTCGAGTCTACATGTTTAATACTGTCCCAATCCGGACTTGCCGACGTTTTGCCATAATTCGCAGCTACGATACCCAGATCGCCGATCGATACTTTACCGTCATGGTTCATATCTCCCGGAATGCCAGCTGGAATAGGCGTTATTTGCACGCTGATTGAGGAGTTTGCAGCCTTGAACTCGCTGCCATGCTCATCCCCGAGGGTCGTATCCGTTACAGCGACTATAGTCGTTTGAACCTCGGAAGAAAGCTTCGACTTAAAAGTAACCTTCAACAGCTGCACATTGCCGCTAACGGCATGCCCTGCCCCTTCGCTGGCGACAATCAGGCGCAGCCTGCCCGCTCCGTCATTCTCTTTCTGTACAATACTCGTGTTCGAAAGAAGCGGCTCTGCCGAAATGAATTCCATGATCGTTGGATCGTAGGTCAGCGAAATGTCTGCTGCGTAAACCTGCTGCGTAACTCCATTCAAGCCATAAGTAATCACGAGCGGCTGACCGCTTTGAACAATGCTGCTTCCGGTTAAAGCTGTAGACGGAGCCCCAGGATCGACCCCTTTGACAACGATCGTTGCAGTCGCCTGCTTGCCTCCGTACGTTGCCGTGATAACGGTTTCGCCACGAGAAACCCCAGTGATCGTTCCATTTGCGATCGTTGCAAATGATGAATTTGCGATTTCAAACGCGGATTGAGCCGTCACGTCTTTCTTGCTGCCATCCGAATACTGAGCAGTAATTTTCACTGCTGCGGATTGGCCTTCCTTCACATCATAGCTTGCTGCATCGAACGCGACCGCTTGCAGCGCAAGGGAGTCAACTTGCTTATACACGTTCAACTCGGCAGCTGAAGCGAAACCCCCAGACCCTTCTGTTGCTTCAAGCTTTAGATAAGCGGCACGGACGGGAGCAAAATTCACTTCTTTTACTACATTGTTCTTCAGCCACATGCCGGTCGCAACCTTCGTAAACTGTACGCCATCTTGGCTTACATATACGTTATAAGCTGTGATCGTGCCGTTGCCGCCATCCTGACGCGGCATATATTCCAGCTTGCTGATGGTATTCGTACCGTCCAAATTCACAATAATGGATTGCGGCAGCGGGTCGGTGCCATACCATTTGATGTGCCACCATGTATCCGAATTGCCGTCAAGCGCATTAATCGGATCATCTCCGGGTTGGAAGCTTGTTGCTGTGGCCGTCATTTGGCTTTGCGGGATTTTCACCAAGCCAGTTTGTCCCGTTACGGTGACATTAACAGACGCTTTAAAGCCTCCTTCTTCCGTCTTGACGGTAATCGTTGCTGAGCCTGCTCCTTTCGGAATGACAACGCCATTCTCATCGACCATTGCGACACCCGGATCACTGCTGCTCCACGTAACCGATGTATTCGCTGCATTCAGAGGCGCTACGGCCGCTTCAAGTGCGATTGGGGCATCCATCACATTCATACTCAGCTTCGTCTGATTCAGCGATACGCCGGTCACAGGCGCCGTACCGATAATGGGTAAGCCGATCAGCTTTACATCTGCAATGCTTGCTCTCGTAGCTTCGTCAGGCAGACCTGTAATTGTAATCCGCACATAGCGGCCTTGGCTGCCGAATGTATCCTTGAGCACAGCGCCGGCTTCCGTATTGTTCATGCGGTTTAACACTTGGATCCAGTTGCTGCTGCCAGCCTCACGGACTTCCAGCTTGTATTTATACGCTTTGTCGCTCAGTCCAAACGAGATCTCAATGCCCTTAATCGCGTACATTTTACCCAAATCGGCCGACCATACATGGCCCGGGTTCGTATCAGCGGCCGACCACATCGTAGCTGGATTGCCGTCATTGGCATAGCTTGCCGGGAAGGCGGCATCTTCACTGTCTGCAGTTGCCGGCTTGCCTCGTACAATATCGCCCAACACAGGAGGAGCTTTAGGCGTTTCATAAACATCGATCTCTGATGCGGATGCGTAGCCGCCTACTGCAGCCGCCGCTTCCAGCTTGACATATCGAGCATCAACTGCTAGGAATTGGATATATTTCTTCGCGCTGTTCAGTTCCCAATTCCCTGTGCTGATTTGCGTGTATTTCGTACCGTCAGTGCTTACGTACAACTTGTAAGTCGTAATCGTACCATTAGCGGCATTAAGCCTTGGTGCATACCGGAATTGGCTGATGCTGCGGACTTTGCCCAAATCCACAATAATCGATTGCGGCAGTTTATCGGATCCGTCCCATTTCGTATGCCAGAGGGAATTAGAATTGCCGTCGATCGCATTTGAGGCTTCATCGCCAGGCTGGAAGCTTGTGGCCGTTGCGGTCAATTCATTTTTCGGAATCGGCAGCGGGATCGCTACGGAACCGTCACGATAGACATTCAATTCGGCTGCAGCCGCAAACCCGTTAACGCCAGCTAGCGCTTCCAATCTCACATACTGCGCTTCTACGGTATCGAATGTTACGGTTTTTTCCAACTTATCTGCTTGCCATGTCCCGGAGGCCACCTTCGTAAAATTCGTTCCGTCGGCACTCACATAGATGTTGTGAGCCGTAATAACACCGTCTGTCCCCACGTACTGTCTGGGCAAATATTTCAGTTTATTCACTGAAAACTTCGTGCCAAGGTTCAATGTGATCGATTGAGGCAGCGGCGTACTGCCATCCAGCTTCGTGCTCCAGATTGTCTCCGTGCTGCCATCCAGCGCATTCGCAACTGGCGCAGTCGTATCGGTGCTCGTTGCCGATGCTACAATGTCCTCCTGCGCGATTTTCGTCGGATCGTTATCCGGTTCAGGCAGCGAAATGACAGTTGCGTCCGTAAGCGGAGTCGTATCTGCTGCAAAACCGGCCACCTTCAGCTCAAAGCCTTGATCGGTCGGCAGATCCGGTGTTTTCACATAGACAATGCCGCCTTTGTCCGCTGCATCGAAGTACCATCCGCTTGCGGCATTCGTCCACTCCGCCTTGCTTGCAAATTCTGTATAAGAAGTACCTCCAACTTCGATACCATCCGGTTTTGTATGCATATGAATCTGGAACATGTTCGTCCGCGACGCCAGCTTGCCGTCATAATCTCCAATGCTCGCCCCGACTTGGACTTTCAAATCGCCTGTTCCGGTTTCCGGCGCGATCGAAGTAATCACCGTCTTCGCGAATTTGCCGCTGCGGTGTTCCCTGGATACACCGTCATCCTCGTACATCGTGAAGCTGGACGTCTTGTACGGATAGATGTCGTAAGTAATCGGATTTGGCGGCACTTGGCCGTCATACAAAGTTTCCGGATACATCGGGATAATCGCACCCGCTTTGACGAGAAGTGGCAAACGGTTCAATGGCGTACTGTATTCGTCAAGCATTTTGGACCCGTAATGTTCCGTGCCTGTCCAGTAGTCAATCCATTTGCCCTTTGGCAAATAAATACCGTTCCGGACCGTAACATCTTTGTACACCGGTGCAACGAGGAACGACTCGCCGGACATGAATTGGTACTGTGTCAACGTGCTCTTCGTATTCGGATCGTTCGGGAATTCGTAAACCATCGCTCTCGTAAACGGCGCTCCCGATTCGTAAGCTTCGTTCAAATAGGTGTAGAAGTAAGGCGTCAAACGCTGTCTGAGCTTCAAAATGTCTCGATTATAGCTTGTGTATGGCTCACCATAGTGCCATGGCTGCTTATCGACGGACGCCCAACCCGACATGCTCATTAGAATCGGCGTGAAGGCTTTCCATTGCAAATCGCGCACATAGGTCTGGGCGCTGCCGCCGAAAATCCCATCCACATCACCAGTCGCGTAGGTCATTCCTGACAACCCGGCGCCGATCATGGATGGAATGTGGAAACGGATATATTCCCAGTTGCCGGATTGATCTCCGGACCATACGGTTGAATACCGCTGCGTGCCGGCCCATCCACCGACAGACCATACGAAGCCGCGGTCGTTCGAATTGTCTTCAACCCCTTGAAGAGCCTGTCGCGTCGCGTCCAGTGCAAAGTCATATCCTGGACCGACCCAGGCTACATCCAGCTTGTTCAGCCGAGTGCCGGCGACGCCCACTTCTGTTGCGATATTGGCAAGACCGTTCTGCGTCCACAAACCGGTGTAAAAACCCAAGTCATGAAGCTGCTGCACGGTGCTTGGCAGCTGCACGTAGCCGCAGCCGTAGCCGTCGTTCGGCAGCAGCCAGCCGCCCGGCATGTCGTTGGCTCGGAAGCCTTGCGCAACCTTTAGCACATCCGGCGTCGTCAGCTTGCCCGGCTTATTCGCTCCGGTGTTGCTCGTGTTGTAACAATCCGCGTCCCCCATGCTCATGCCCCATCTCGGAATAAGCGAAGGCTTACCGGTCAAGTCTGTATAGCCGTTTAAAATATCTTTGAAGTTCTCGCCGTAAAAATAATACGCGTCAAACCGGTTTTCATCGTGCGTTAACTCGGCAGGACTGCCAAAGTTGTAGGTTCCGTCTTGGAACGTGTTCCGCAGCACACCATAGCCGGCAGTGCTCAAATAAAACGGAGACGGATTGGACACGGTCCCGCTGCCCCAGTCGCCGTAGTTTGCGGCAATTGTAATCGTCTTGTCACGATGGGAAAAAAATCCGTTCTGCATTCCTCCACCGTAGTAGTACTCATCAGTTCCTCTATCAAGTGTCTGGGTCGTCGACGTAGCGCTGTAATTCAGCGGTGACTTCTCTTCCCATACGACAGTCTGATTATCGCTCTTGTACATGGCGAACTTGAGCGGGCTTTTGTAAGTGCGCAGAACAAACTTGCCCGTCGCCATTTTATAGTATTCGCCCTCATCGGACCAGTCGAGAGAGACCGGACCGAAATCTTCCTTGATCACGATCGGCTCTTTGGGCTCAGATGAGCTTCTGCCGGACAGCGTTTGATAATCGCCGCCTACGCCAAGCCATATGCGCACGATGTCGTCGCGATTAAAAATGACTTTCACCTGATCGGAACCTGATGTAATCGTGAAAGTTTTATCGTCTGTCTTCTCGAAACCCGTTATGTCACCTACCGCCGCTGCATGTGTCGTCGTCCCGTTAATGAACATGACTACTAATACGAACACTAGGCAAAAAGTAAAACCAATTGCGTTTTTAAGCGTTCTCAAATTAGACACTCCCCTCATTCATCCTTAACCTTATCTAGCCTTATGGCCGAGGCGTTCCCCATGTCTTGCAACAAGCAGTTTCATGATCCCCCCCTTTCTGTGCGTTCAGGTTTAGCCTTTCAATGCACCGGCCGTAATGCCTCCGGTAATTTGCTTTTGAAACATGATATAAAACACAATCATAGGCCCCATCGAGAGGATAAGAGCGGCAAATAGCGGCCCCCACTCCGTCCTATACTGCATTTCGCCCTGCATGACCGCTATCGCGACCGGTATCGTATATTTCGTTGGATCATTCATGAGGACGAGCGCGAACACATATTCATTCCAAATATTCAGCACAGTAATAATCGCAACAGACATCAAGCCAGGCTTGGCTAGCGGCAGCATAATCCGAAAAAAGATGCCGTAATGCGAAGCGCCGTCCATTGCGGCGGCTTCTTCCAGCTCCCTTGGCAGCGATTTGAAAAAACTGACTAATACGAAAACAGCGAACGGTACGGCGGATACCGTATAAACTAAGATTAGGCCCAATAAGTGATTCGTTAAATGAAGATCGTTCATCAAAAAGAATAAAGGAATGATGCCGAGAAAGGTTGGAATCATCATATAGGAAAGATAGGAATAATAAAGCAAGCCGTTTCCTCTGAAGGTAAACCGGGCGATCACGTAAGCCGTCGTTGCAGATAAAAGCACGCCCGCTGCGGTGCTTACGAGCGTCACAACCAATGAATTCATAAAATTGTAAGCGAAGTTATATTTCTCCCACACAAATGTAAAATTGCTCCAAAACAATGGAAGATTTGGCAAAGCCCAAGGCTTGCCCAGGAAAAACTGCTGGTTATCTTTCAAAGCGCTTAGGACCGTCCAGAGCAGCGGATAAAGGACGCAAATCGACCAAACGATCAGGCTGAATTTGAAAAAGACACGACTGACTGGTTTAAGAATTCGTTGATTCATAAGCATGTCCCCTCTATGTTAACTCAATGGTTTCTCTCTTCATCAGCCGCTGAAGTGCTGCTGTGGTGATGAAAGATAGAACCAGGATAAGCACGCCGATCGCAGACCCATAGCTGAATTTGCCGAATTTAAATGCATTCAAATACAGATACGATCCCATGACCTGTGTGGCATTGTCTACGCCGCCCTCGAAGGTCATGATCGTGACGATGATGAATGATCCGTTCATCGTCGTCATGACAATCCAAAGCACGGAAGTCTTGACCTGCTCCCACGATAACGGCAGTGTAATCAGCCAAAATTGGCTCCACTGTGAAGCGCCATCGATGTCGGCGGACTCAAATAAGGACGATGGAATGGTGAGAATACCAGCAACAAGCAAAATGATTGTAAACCCGATGCCAGCCCAAATCGATGGCGGCAGCAGCGCAAAGATTGACCATTTATCACCTAACCAAGCGAAATCGAAAGGCCTATCTGTAAATAAAGAGATAAAAGAATTCAAGAAGCCGAGGCTCGGGTTATACACGTAGCGCCAGAGAACACCTACGACAACTACCGAAAGAACATTCGGAATAAAAAATACGATGCGATAAAAGCCAGAACCTTTGATGTTGAACCGGGTAAGCGCTACTGCGAAAAACATGGACATGATCATAAACCCGATTACTTTCCCGATGACCAGTATATAGTCGTTACGAATGGACTTTGCGATCACAGCGTCATGCAGCATCTCTTTGAAATTACCGAGACCGATAAAGTTATAGGTTTCGGAGCCGCCCGACCAATCAAACAAACTCAAATAGATGCCTTTAAACATCGGATAGACGGTAAAGACGAGATATAGGAGCAAAGTTGGAAGAGTAAAGGAGAGAATGAACATATTCCGCTTCATCTTCGCATTGCCGTTTCTAACATTCTTACGCTCTTGCATACTTTCCTCCAATCTAAATTTCTGAATGATACAAAGGGGGTCCGAAGCACTCCCTTCGTATCATTCAAAACCTAATGAGAGTCTTATTTCATTTCTTTGGTGCGGATTTTCTCTGTCGCTTCTTCCATGCGGTCCGCCCACTGCTCTGGCGTAATTTCACCTTTGGTCAACGCAATAGTTGCGTTATTTCTAGCCGTTACAAGTTCCTCCGGAATAACGATCTCAGGCGCTACGACCGTATTTGGGGAATTGTAGAATTTGGCGGCCTCTTTCGTAAGCGCAGGCGCATTCGTACCTTCGAGATCCGCTTTAATATTAGAAGGGGCTTTGGAGAGCTCCGCCCATGCTTTACTTTGCTTTTCCGTAAAGATAAATTGAATGAATGCTTTGGCCGCTTCCGGATTTTTCGCTTTTTTCGCTATGGCGACTGTTGATGTGTATGGATTCGCAACGAATTTGCCGAACTTGTCTTGGCCGATAGACGGCAAGAAACCGAATTCAAAGTCTGCTGGAACGTCCTTCGCCATTTCACTCTCAACCCAAATACCAGTCGGAATGAACGCCGCTTTGTGCTGCAGCCATTGGGATTGGGAATCCGTATGATTCAGCGCTGGTGATCCTTTGTCGATGAAGCCCTTATCTCGCATTTCAACCATTTTAGCAAGCGCTTTCATAACCGGCTCGCTTTTCCAAATTCCTTCTTCAAGCGAATTGATTCGCTTAAAGATCGAGGTGTCATAGTCGTTCATAGCGATGATAGTAGGGTCCAACAAGCCGCCGTTAATGTAGTAGGGATAGACACCTGTATGGATGTAAGGACTCATATTGCCCTCAGCTTTAATTTTGTCGCCTAAAGCAAGGAAATCTTCGAAATCCGCCGGAGCTTCCCAGCCTTTACTCGTAAACAACGCCTTATCGTAGAACGTCCCCCACGATCCGAAAACCAAAGGAATGGCGTAGGATGTGCCCGGTTTGTATTCTTCAGGCTGAGCGATCAAGAGATCCACAATTTTTTTACCGTCAACGTTCTTCGCATCCTTAAGCCAGTCAGTAATGTCCATGAGCTGATCGTCGGTCACCATTTGTCTTGCATTGGAGCCAGCGCCGTCAATGTACACGAAATCGGGCGGATCCCCTTGAAGCCAGCGAGGTTTCATTTGGTCGTTGATCTTGGCTCCTGCCCACTCTTTGATCTTGAGGTCTGGATTCTCTTCTTGGAATTCGGCTATGGCTTGTTTCCACCAAGCATCGCCGTAACCGCCGACGAAATACTGGATTTCAAAGTCCCCGGTAAGCTTCGAGCCCTGAAGCTGACTGCTGGCATCCGATACTGCGCTTTCAAGGGGCTTCTCCGTCATATTTGACGAATTTGTACTGCTTCCACAGCCGATTGAAAGAAAGACCGTTGACAAAACCATGCACCCTGTCAGTATTTTTTTGAATTTTCTCATTCGCGATGACCTCCTTTAAGTTTTACACCTTTATCATATTGATTTATCCGGCGTACAACCATTGAATTTAGTACTGTAAATAGTTGATAAAGTACTATCTTTGGGGCACAAATTGAAGTGAATATTCATGCAATCTTCTAAACGCAAAAAGAAAGGACCACCCCTCCGCCATTTCCATGGCAGCGGACAGCCCCTCGTCAATCATTTACTTTTAATTAGCGCAATTTGCTGCAGTCGATCTAACGCTTGCTCTGGCGTCATTTGCCCGAGCAGTACGGCCTGCCCCATGTTTCTGGCCGCGTTAACCACGGCGGACCAGGCGGGATGCTGGATCGGATAAAATTTTGCCTGCTGGATCGAATCGAGATTTTGTTTCATGACGGAATCATTCTCGGCCAGCTTCTCACCTACTGTGTTTATCGTTGGGATAAAGCCTTCCCTGAGAACAAATTCCTCGTAGCGCGCATCCTCATAAATAAAGTCGAGGAACTTGGACAACGCTTCTTTATTCGTATGATCCGTCCGGAACGACATCCAAACATCCTGTACGCCAAGCACTAGAGGCGTTTGTCCTTCCTTGACCGGAATCGGCCCTTTTGCCCATTTTAGCCCGGGAAATTCACGGGGAACGACCGCCTCGAAATAATTGCCGGATATGAGCATGCCTAGCTTGCCGTTACCGAGAATCCGTTGTTTTTCATCACGCGTCGTGACCGTAGGCTCCGGGTCCGTCAACCCTTTTTCATAAAGATCCTTTAAAAATAGGAGGCCTTCTACATTTTCGGGCGTATTGATAGCCCATTCGCCATCCTTCATCCAGCCTCCCCCGGCACCATAGAAAAAATAGGTGAGATAAGCCCATATCTCGTTATCCGTCAGATCGACACCGAAGCCATCCGCCTGTTTAGTATTCTTGATTTGGCGCGCAGCATCCTCTAGCTCTTTCCAAGTTTTGGGCGGACCGGCAATACCTACTTCATCGAAAATATCTTTGTTGTAATACATTTCCCGGATCGACGCTGCATATGGAACTGTGTAGCGCACGCCATTCCACTTGCTGGCTTCCATGAAATATGGATAAATTTTCGCCCGCAGTGAGGGAGAAAGCAACTCATCCATATCGTTCAGCCGGCCATCCTTTGCGAAATGTGCATAAATGTTGGATAGCAGCAGGTCAGGGGGCTGGTTGCGACTGATCAATGTATTGTATGCACTGTCCAAAATATCCCAGTTAATTACCTGAAGCTCGACCTCGATGTTCGGATATTTCGTCTCGAAATCCTTCACCAGGCTTTCAAAAAAAGGCTTTGTCGCCGTACTATACTCAGGAGCAACGAAGGAAATAAAAGCCTTTGTATCAGGCTCGGGCGAAGCTGCGCCATTGTCCCCTTTCATGCATCCGGCGAGCGGTATTGCCAATAGCAGAAGCGGCACGCCGAGCAACAAAATCATTTTGCGCACAACTGCGATTCTCATCCCTTCTCTCCTCCAAATCGTTACCTTTCCACTAAAGGAAAAAGCAACTCTTGATTTTGCTGCGTGTACATGTTGTCTTTGGTGATTACTAAAGCCTCCATGTTCATGTTCGGATCGACTTTAATCCCGTTTAAAACCTTTACAGCCATTTCTACCGACAAATACCCCATGTTGAAAGGCCTTTGAACAATCGTCGCCTGTAAACGGCCTTCTTCCAAAAGCTTGATCTGATAAATTGAGCTATCAAATCCGACGAGTTTTACGTCATTCATCCGTTTGTATTCTTTGAGGGCCCTTGCGGCCCCTAACGTTGCCTTTTCATTCAATCCGGCTATGCCCTGGATGTCCGGGATCATGGACAACAGCGTTTTGACTAGCTCATAGGCTGCATCTTCCGTTGAATCAAAATAAAAAGTGCCTGCATTTTCAAAGCCGGCATGGCTTGCAATGGCTTCATTAAATCCCTTATCACGCTCCTGCTCAGCCAAAACGCTCTTCCTATCGCTAATCGCCAGTACTTTCACGGGTCCGCCATTCCGTGAGCCCGCCAAGCTTATTCCGATTTTTTTTCCCGCTCCAACATAGTCGGTAGCAATCAGTCTTTCTCCCTCAGCATGATGGATATGCGAATCGATTAAAATTAGCTTGGCGCCGGATTCCTTTATTTTCTTAGCCATCGGCGCAAGTTTTTCAGCATCGGTTGCAGCAAGGATGACAGCGTTGGGCTTTCTGTTAAGCACTTCGTTCAAATTGCGGATTTGTTCGTCCGTATCCGTCTCGGATAGCGGGCCAGTGATGACGATATGGATACCGAATTCCTTTGCGGCCGCTTTCACGCCGCTGCTTACCATCTGCCAATAGTCGGAGTGAATATTGTTCGTTTTCAGCACGACAACGATCTCATATTTCCTTGGATTCGTTAAACGAAGCGTATCTACGACGTCGACGACCAGCAATCCAATGAGAACAGCCAGCAGTACGGCCAAAAGTACGGATTTCTTATGAGCCATCCAATGCTCCTTTCCGAGCGTTCAAAGGAAGTACAATTGTAACCTCGGTGCCTACCCATCGCTCGCTGTGAAAGCTGAGGCCAAACTCATGACCAAATAGCTTGATCCGCTGATCCACATTGCTAACCCCAATTCCTCTCATGGTACCTTTCCTCGCCTCCAAAATCTGATCCAGCTTGTCCCGATCCATGCCGACCCCGTTATCTGCAACGACAAAGATGATGGTTTCTCCATGCACCTTCCCGGTAATTTGTATAACGCCAGGCTGCAGCTTATTTTTTATTCCGTGATAAATCGCATTTTCAACGATGGGCTGCAAAATAATTTTAGGAATGTGGTGCTCAAGAATGTCCGGATCTACGTCGATAGCAAAGTCAAGCTTATCTTTGTATCTAAGCTTTTGAATCTGTAAATAGTTGGCAATATGCCCCAGTTCTACACGAACGGGAATCGTCTCTTCATTTTTATTAATAATGGCGCGAAACAACTTAGCCAGCGAAGAAGTCATCAGAACGACCTCTTCATACTTCTTGCGTTCGGCCATCCAAATGATCGAATCGAGCGTATTGTACAAAAAATGGGGGTTGATCTGCGCTTCCAGCAGCTTCATTTCGCTCTTTCGCTTGAGTTCCTCGTTTTGAATGATTTGGCCCATTAAATCTTTGATTCTGCCCACCATAATATTAAACGTCCGGCCCAGTTGGCCGATTTCATTCTCACTGCGAATTTCCGAGCGAATGTCGAAGTTGCCTTTTTCCACCTGCTTCATGCTGCTTTGCAGTACTTTGATCGGACGGGATAGATGCCGGGAGATGGTAAAAGAGAGGTATAAGGCAATCACCAGCGCCAGTATCGTCCACAAAAAATAAGACAATTTGATCTGACTTTGGTTGGCTATCAGTTCGCTCGTATAAGTTACTCCGACGATTTTCCATCCAAAATGAGTTTCTTGGATCGAATAAATCCGTTTTTTGTTCCCCTCCCCCGTAACGAAACTGCTGCTGCCGGTGGATCTGACTTTATCGATCAACTCCGTTTTGAGATTGCTGTTAATGAGCTTTTGCTGGGGGTGATAGACGATGTTTCCGTCCTTATCGACAATAAACACGTAGCCCCTTTTTCCAAGGTTAATCTGATTGCAAATTTCATTGATGACGCTCAGGTTCAAATCAACCAAAAAAATGCCGTCCCCTGTTATGCCGTCAGCGCTTTTCAGTTCCTGGCTCAAAGATACAACCCATCGATACTCGTTTTGGATAATATTTTGGACATGCGGGGCAGTAATGACGGATTTGCCTCCTTCCGCTCGCGCACGTTGAAACCATGGCTGCTCCTCGATTTTGGCGTTCTCGTTCAAGCTTGTGATTCTGCGGTCTGAGACGAACCGGCCGTTATAGCCGAAAACCATGATCGAGGCAATATCTTTGCGTGTAATTAAGATCGATTGAAACAGATCAGATATCCTTTTCTCATAAGGCCTTCGCTCCTCTTCGCTGATGAAGCTCGTCCCCGATATGTAATATTTCACGTCTTTATTCGTCAATGCGAGCATCCCGATATCTTCCATATTGGTGATATACGATTGGATGTTAATATTCACCTGTTGGATGATTTCCGATATATAGTGCTCCGAATTCCTTTCAACCGCTTCGGCCGACAAATGATAAGAGATGAAGCTCGTAATCGCGATCGAACCTAGGATCAGGAACGAAAACGTGACAGAAATGCTTGATTGAATACTTCGAAAATTGAAAAGCTGAAGCCTGGCTTCCATACCTTTTCTCATCCGTTCGTCTCCCTCGCAAGCTTTTCTTGGTATTCAGTAGGACTTGTCCCCGTATGCTTTTTGAAAAGCACACTGAAATATTGGGGGTCGCTGTAACCAACTTTCGCGGCGATTTCGTAGAATTTCATAGGGGTATGCCTCAGCAAATCTTTAGCTTTGTCTAGCCGGATTCGCGTAACGTATTCCATGATTGTTTGTTCCGTATGTTGCTTAAACATGGAACTGAAGTAGCTTTTACTTAGATGTACGTGGCGGCATAGATCATGGATCGTCAAATTCTCGTTAGCATAATTTTCTTCGATATAAGCGATAACACTTCGTACCAGCATTTTCTTTAAATCGTTCCGCTGCTCCGAAATATAGGCTATCGCTTCATTGCAAATTCCCTGGAGCCATTGCTCGATTTCGTCTAACGTTTTTAAATCGATCATATTTTTGACAATCAACTGGTGTCCTTTAAAATGAACACTTTCGTCTCCAACTAACTCGTGAATCGTATTCACTATCGCAATAAGGATCGACTGAATCTGCAGGTAACAGGCACCGATAGGCATCAATGAGGCTTTCAAACTGCAGATTAATTGTTGAATGAGGGCATGAGATTCCTTGTTCGTACCTGTTTTGATCATGGTGGCAAACCTGCGGCTCCATTCCATGTCCAGCCTATGCATGGAGTTATGCGCTCCCTCCATATCCTGAATGGAGACAACACGATTAGCCCCCAGTAAAAAGCGGTAATCCAACGCGGAAATCGCACCCTTGTAAGAAATAGACAGCTCGCTTAATGCGCTGCATAATGTTCCGAGTCCAACGGTAACCGTGAATTTCAAATATTTCTCCATGCAAAATCGTATTACCTCTGTTAAATTGAGAGCCGAGTCATACAGCAGCTCTTCCGCTTCACCGTAAAATACAACTACAATGCGATCTTCCCTCGTACGGAAGATCACCGCTTCTTTGCCTTCCATGATCTCTTCTACAATATTGTATGCGGCAGAACGGAGAAGCTCTGGATCGTTGTCCCATCTGCCTTTGGATATCTCACCGATTTCATCAATGTCAATTGCTGCAACCAGATAAGGAGGGAGCATCGTCGGAAGGCGGAAATATTGGAGCCTCTCTTGAATGCGTACGTCTTTTAAGGTGCCGCTTACCATCTGCTCAAGAAAACGTTCCCTTAATAACGGCAAACTTTGCTGAAGCTGCATTTTGAGGCGGGTCAAATTTTCGCGATGCTCCGCTTCCTTGTCCATGTCTGATCTCACCTTATCCAGAAGACCGCGGAGTTCAAACGCTGTGATCGGCTTGATGATAAAATCGTATACATTTAACCGTAGTGCCTTTTGGGCGTAATCAAATTCATCGTGACCGGTAAGGATAATTACTTTGATATAGGGATATTTCATCTGAATATACTGGGTCAACTCGATCCCATCCATAAACGGCATGCAAATATCGGAAATGACTAAATCCGGTCTCAGTTCTGCGATAGCTTCCAGAGCTTCCCTTCCATTGGCGTAATCGCCTATGAATTCAAAACCGTGAAGCTCCCACTCAATAATCTCCTTGATGCCTTCCCGTACTTCTGATTCGTCATCTACGATCAAGATTTTATATATAATAAGCACCCGCCTTACCAATATGTGGACTATCATGCGGTTCTTTTTTCTGAATCAAAAGAGAGCAGCCGCAATAGCTCCTCTCTTTTCTAGTCAATGTAAAACGCTTTCAAAAATCATTGTAATAGGATTTCGGTTCTAAAAACATGATATATTCTACGAATTACCCCGTATTTTTTATCCAAATCCCTAAAACACACAATTCTTGACGCCAAAAAGGCCAGCCAGCAATCGCTGAATGGCCCAATCTGTTAGGGACTACAATCTGAATGTTCCTCCATCATTTTTCTTGCCACGAAGATTTTGCCATCGCCAGTTATGTTGTCGGCGTCAGAATTCCCAATGAATTTTTGTCGCAATAAAGTAGAAATCAATAGCTGATTTTCATTGGAGCGAAAGTACCGATCGGCATGATGGATGATCTCGCTCAAATACACTCGACCCTTGTCGTTAAGTTCGTTCATACTCATTTTTCGTAGCTTTGGACCTGCCTCTGAATGGGCATACAGATTAATTACGGTGTGGAGGATTAATTTAATCTGGGGTATCCGATTAGCCATAGCAAATTCCCTGTTTCCGGCGAGTTTATTATCAATGTCAACACGAAGGTATTCAGGGTATTCTTGCCATACCTCCATATCTAAAAACTTCATCATTTCGTCGTGACTGTACCAGTAGAAGATATCAGTATTGCGCATTTCGTTGTAGAAACCTTTGACGATTTCCAATTTACCGAATGCGATAATCTTCTCATTGTGGTCAATTACATGTGCATGTGTATGTGTATGTATCATGCGCGCCCCCCTTTTTACACCTTTATCATATTGGTTTTTCCAGTGTACAACCATTGAATTTAGTACTAAAAGTAGTTGATAAAGTACTTTCTTTGTGGCACAAGTTAATATTTTAAACTTATTCGAAATTCGGATCTAAAGGAATGATATTTCCTTCGAATTACCCCTCATTTTTTAACCAAATCCCCTAAGATACACTATCTTTGACACACAAAAAGGCCAGCCAGCAATCGCTGGTTGGCCCAATCTGTTAGGGACTACAATCTGAATGATTTACTCCATTATTTTTCTGGCCACGAACGCAAGATCGACAATATCGATTTTGCCATCGCCGTTTACGTCTGCTTGTTTGACTTGATCCCAATCCTCGCTGGAAGATGTTTTACCGTAATTTGCTGCAACGATGCCAAGATCACCGATGCTTATTTTATTGTCGTGGTTGATATCGCCTGGAACTACCGGAGGCAGCGTTGCAATGCTCACGTTGACCGTAGAAGCTTGCGCCTTCACTTCCACTCCCTGCGCATCGCTCAGCGTTGCGTCGGTTACAGCAATCGTTCCYGTCKCCGGCTGCGAAAYAGCTTTGGCTTTAAACTTCAGCTCAAGAATCTCGGCATCGCCTGTCACAGCCTTGCCGTCCCCTTCGCTTGCGAGAATAAACCGAAGTTTGCCAAGCTTGTCCTTCTCCGTTTCTACAAGCAGAACCCCGTCTTTCACGGATCGGGCCGAGACGAATTCAAATACGTTCGAATCGTAGTCCATCTTAATATCATTTGCGTACACGCTTTGCGTCACGCTGCCCAGACCCATCTGTACCGTGAATTCCTTGCCGGTTTGAACGGTGCTTGCTGCGGTTAACGTCGTTAAAGCGTTTGGCGTGACATCGCCTTTCTGTACCGTAATTTTGCTTACCGCTGTAAAATGGCCGTCGACCGTGGTGACCGTAATGTCCGCCACTCCCGCTTTCAAGGCGGTTACCACTATTTTGCCGTCTTTTACTTCCACTTTGGCGACGGTATCGTCGCTGCTCGACCAAGTTACATTCTTATTCGTTGCTTTCTCAGGAAGCACAGCTGCAACCAATTCTGCAGTTTGCCCTTCTTTTAGTGAGACTTGCGGTTTATCCAGCTGCACGCCGGTTACGGGCACCTCGATAATGCGATAAACATTCATTTCAGCTGCAGATGCCCATCCACCTTCCCCTGCGCTTGCTTCCAGTTTAATAAAGGACGCTCTCGTAGTCGGGAACTTCGCTGTTTTCTCCACGGTGTCTATTTCCCAAGTTCCACTGGTGACTTTAGTGTACTGGTTGCCATCCGTACTCGTATAGACATTGTAGGCCGTAATCATACCGTTACCCCCACCTATTCTAGGGAGAACCTTGATTTTATTCACGTCGTACGTACCGCCAAGATTCAATGTGATCGATTGCGGCAGAGGATTAGACTTATCCCACTTCGTATGCCAAATGGTAGCTTTGTCTCCATCGAGCACGCTCGATGCTCCGTTATTCTCACCCATTAATTCCTCACTTGTTGCCGATGCCGTCATCTGCGACTGGGGAACGGTGGCGGTCGTTACAGGCGGTGTCGTATCCTGTACAGCAAAATCAATGGTGTACGTTTGAGTTTTTGTACCATCCTCCGAAGTCACGTCGATGGTTGCCCTGCCCGGAATTTGACTCGGGTTTGTGACCGCAACTTTTGCGAATGTATCTGACGGTGAAGCTTTGACAGACGGTAGCGTTGCTGACGAGAATTGCACCTCATAGGCAAGTGCATTTGCTTGGAATCCGACAAGAGGTTGACCGTTAATTTCAATTCCGTTCAATGTTGCGTCATTCCCCAAAACAACGCTTAATCCCATTACCTCCATTTCTGTAATCGCTATACATTTGTTAGGGGCGTTACTCATATTCACTCTCACTTTCGTTGTACTAACACTGTCAAAAGTGATCGTATTCATCTTTTCAACAGGTATTGCCGGTTCTTTTGTCACATTTGTCACGTCGATCCAATTCATCCCATCCCAATATTGTACATCCATGGATGTCGGAGGAGCTGCGCCTGAATCGGTATATACATGCATCTTTACTTGATTGACGGTCTTTGTTTGGCCGAAATCGATTTGTACCCAATCTGACGCTCTAGACTCAGGAACCCAGTTAGTCCACCGGTTTTTCGGTGAAGCCGTATAGGAAATAATACCATCGTT
>NZ_LGHP01000002.1:52551-568824 GCF_001280845.1 Bacillus sp. FJAT-28004 | reverse complement strand
TTTACATCTGCCGAAGCATCGCTAACCTGCGGGGTTGTGACAGATGTGCCCCATTGCCCGACATGAACCTGATCCATCATCGAAAGCCAAACATGCCGGTAAATCCCGCTGCCCGAGTACCAACGGCTGCTCGGTTGCTTGTTGACGGCTTTGACAGCAATGACGTTCTCTTCCCCGTTAAATTTCAAGTAAGGGGTCAAATCGTATTCGAACGAAATGTATCCATTCGGGCGATTGCCAAGAACTTGTCCGTTTATATACACCGTACTGTCCATATAGACGCCGTCGAAAGTTATGGTTACTTTTTTATCAGCCGCTTCTTCCGGCATCGTGAATGATTTCCGGTACCATCCGGTTCCGCCATCCAAGAACGCTGCGTTCCCGCCAGCAGCTGATTCTCTATTAAAATCCAGTTCAATACTCCAATCATGAGGAACGTCCAATGTTCTCCAGGATGAATCATCAAAATCGGAGGCTTGCGCACCAGCCACATTACCCAGATTAAATTTCCAGTCGGAATCGAAGCTTTGTTTTCTTTCATTATCGTTTAAATTCACATTTGTTATTAGATCTGCAGCATGAGCCGATTCAACCAGTCTATCGGGAGTTACCGCAAAAGGTCCAATTAACAAGGAACATACAGTTGCTATCGTTAATACTTTTCTAATCACTCTACCCACTCCTAAGTCATAATGAAGTTCTTAACTTACCATCTCATTCATGTCTCCCGGAACGCTTGATCTTACCTCCGCCTCCGTTTATGTACGAAACATATATTTCATCCTCCTTTATCGGCAGCTTCTTTGAATTTGGAATAAAAAAACATTTAAGCGCTTTCAAACCGATTATAAAAGGGATTCAGCTCTAAAAGAATGATATATTCTACAATTCATCCCTCATTTTTTATCCAGTAGATGATATGAGTTTTACAGACTCCGCAAGAGCACGCCAGCAGAGCTGAAATGAGTAGTCGTGATTAAGTGATTAAAAGCGGGATTGAAATAAATAAAATAAAAAACAGCAGTCCAGAACACTTTTACGTTGTTCCAGACTGCTAACATGTCCCATTCAAAATTCCCAAAGCAAAGCAAGGTGCACGATGCAACAATCATCGCACCATGCACCTAGCATCGCCATTCGTTCCTGAATGATTTACTCCATTATTTTTCTGGCCACGAACGCAAGATCGACAATATCGATTTTGCCATCGCCGTTTACGTCTGCTTGTTTGACTTTCTCCCAATCCTCGCTGGAAGTTGTTTTACCGTAATTTGCTGCAACGATGCCAAGATCACCGATGCTTATTTTATTGTCGTGGTTGATATCGCCTGGAACTACCGGAGGCAGCGTTGCAATGCTCACGTTGACCGTAGAAGCTTGCGCCTTCACTTCCACTCCCTGCGCATCGCTCAGCGTTGCGTCGGTTACAGCAATCGTTCCYGTCKCCGGCTGCGAAAYAGCTTTGGCTTTAAACTTCAGCTCAAGAATCTCGGCATCGCCTGTCACAGCCTTGCCGTCCCCTTCGCTTGCGAGAATAAACCGAAGTTTGCCAAGCTTGTCCTTCTCCGTTTCTACAAGCAGAACCCCGTCTTTCACGGATCGGGCCGAGACGAATTCAAATACGTTCGAATCGTAGTCCATCTTAATATCATTTGCGTATACGCTTTGCGTGACGCTGCTCAGACCCATCTGTACCGTGAATTCCTCGCCGGTTTGAACGGTGCTTGCTGCGGTTAACGTCGTTAAAGCGTTTGGCGTGACATCGTCTTTCTGTACCGTAATTTTGCTTACCGCTGTAAAATTGCCGTTTACAGTGGTGACCGTAATGTCCGCCACTCCCGCTTTCAAGGCGGTTACCACTGTTTTGCCGTCCTTGACCTCCACTTTGGCGACGGTTTCGTCACTGCTCGACCATATTACATTCTTATTCGTTGCGTTCTCAGGAAGCACTGCTGCAACCAATTCTGCAGTTTGCCCTTCTTTTAGCGAGACTTGCGGTTTATCCAGCTGCACGCCGGTTACGGGCACCTCGATAATGCGATAAACATTCATTTCAGCTGCAGATGCCCAGCCGCTTATCCCTTCGGTTGCTTCCAGTTTGATGAAGGACGCTTTCGTTACCGGGAACGCCGCTGTTTTCTCCTTGGTGTCATTAGCCCAGGTTCCGTCGGCGACTTTGGTAAACTCGACGCCATCCGTACTCACATAGACATTGTAGGCTGTAATCATACCGTTCGTTGCCTCGCCTTGTGCTTGTCTAGGGAGAACCTTGATTTTATTCACGTCGTACGAACCGCCAAGATTCAATGTGATCGATTGCGGCAGCTTATCAGACAAATTCCACTTCGTATGCCATATGGTTTTTGAATTTCCATCGAGCACCATGGAAGCTCTGTTATTCGCACTCGTCAATTCCTCACTTGTTGCCGATGCCGTCATCTGCGACTGAGGTATGACGGCGGTCATCACAGGCGATGTCGTATCCTGCACAATAAAATGAATCGTGTAAGTTTGCGTTTTGGCACCATCCTCCGAAGTCACGACGATTGTGGCCTTGCCCGGAATTTCACTCGGGTTAGTGACCTCAACCTGGGTGAAGACATCGGACGATGTAGCTTTGACGGACGGAAGCACTGCGGAAGACCATTGCATCTCATAGGTAGGCACGTCAGCTTGGAATCCGGCAAGAGGCTGTCCATTAATTTCAATTCCGCTCAACGTTGCGTCATTCCCCAATGCAATGCTTACGCCCATGACTTCCATTTCCGTAATCCCCAAACACATGCCAGGGGCGCTATTCATGTTCACTCTCACTTTCGATGTAGGAACAGGGTCAAAAGTGATCGTATTCTTCTTTTCTACAGGTGTTGCCGGTACATTCGTTCCATTGGTCACGTCGACCCATTTCTCCCCATCCCAAACCTGTACATTCATGGATGTCGGAGGAGCCGCACCTGCATCGGTGTATACATACATATTGACTTGATTGATCGTCTTGATTTGGCCAAAATCGATTTGTACCCAATCTGACGCTCTAGACTCAGGAACCCAGTTAGTCCACCGGTTTTTCGGTGAAGCCGTATAGGAAATAATACCATCGTTCAAAGCKCTCWCAGGATCAGAARRATKGGTATACGAYGCRCTTGCYTTCGGATACTCTCCTCCCKTATTCAAAGAGAYATTYMYWTGARCAGCYGGCSTCACCTTAACAGACGCAACCGCGGTCAGGTCTGTCCCTTCTATACGTCCTAATACCGTAAACTCTCCTTCAGACGCATACTTCGATGGATCAATCGCATCCCAGGTTACTTTGGTCAAGCGAAGTGATCCGTCCGTGTATTCCGCGTCAACCTTGCTTGGAAGTWCAGGCGCTATACCAACACCCGTTTTGACATTTACAGAGCCTACAACCTTTGTAATGCCTATGATCGATACGGTGGCAGACGCCTCGATGGACGTGTCTTGTACCGTGCCGCTGACTGTAAAGGTSCCTGTCTTCGCGTATTGTGCCGGATCAATCGATTTCCAAGCTACTTGAACCTGTCTTTGTGTCCCRTTTTTCTGGATCACGGTTACGCTCGAAGGCAGCTTTGGAGCAATGCCTGGTTTGGATTCAACAGTTAYCGGTTGAATGCCAATAATRTCCGTACTGAGTGGATCGATTTCGTCCACTGCAAATACTTTARCGCTATCCGGTGTCAAGGAGTAYCCCGTCGCAKTGACTACAATTTCTCCGGCGGTTTTGAACGGCTGAACGATGACYAACGCCTTGCCGCTAAACGCTTTRCGRCTTGATGCTTTATAGCGTTCCMAGCTKATGGMATTKCCRTTGTCCACRCCRACGATGGTTCCGCCAGTYACGYTAAARTTRATCAARTTGTCCGCRTTAGGAACCAGTGTKCCATTTGCATCTACAACATCGGCTTCAATAAAGACAAGGTCTTTGCCATCTGCCTTGATGACCGCTCGATCCGGCTTCAGCACCACCTTAGCAGGCTCGTCCGCTGTCTTCACTTCATCGGTTGCGACAACGACGCCATCTTTCTTGGCAACGGCCTTCAAGGTACCCGGTGTAAACGGAACATTCCATTGCAATTGCAGATCTCCAGCGGCAAATGTTTTCTCGCCGAGAGATTGATCGTTCAAGAACAGTTCTACGCTGTCCGCGTTGCTATAAGCAATTACCGGCATGGTGTCGCCCGCTTTCCAATTCCAGTGAGGCAGCACATGCACCATCGGCTTGCTTGTCCAGCGGCTTTGATAGAAATAATAGATATCTTTCGGGAATCCCGCCGTATCCACGATTCCAAAGTACGAACTCTTTGCAGGCCCATCGTCGTAATACGGAGTCGGTTCGCCGAGATAGTCAAAGCCGGTCCAAATAAATTGACCTGCTACAAAATCGCGATCAGCATCCAGCTTGTACGATTCTTTCGCGCTGAGTCCCCACCCGACCCAACTATTATCGTAAGAAGAAGTTTGAAGATCCGGATGTGTCAGTACATTCGTATCAATCGGCAGATGATAGACTCCGCGCGATCTGACCGCTGAGGCCGTTTCACTTCCATAAATCTTCCATTCAGGATGTTCCTTGTGATGCTCATCGTAAAGATATTCCGTGTAATTGTAGCCGACAATATCTAACTCGTTCGCAAATTGTTCCGTTTTCTCGTCAAACATCAGCGCAATGCCCATCGTAATCGGTCTTGTCGTATCGAATTCTTTAATCCATTTCTTTAGGTTTCGCACAGTTGTAACAGCGTCTGTTCTATTTTTAGTATCCCAGATCTCGTTGCCAAGGCTCCATGCGACAAGAGAAGGATGATTCCGGTCACGACGTACCATATCCTTGATGTCGGTTTCAGCCCACTTATCAAAGAAACGAGCATAATCGTACTGCTTCTTCGATTCTTTCCAGACGTCGAATGCTTCTTCAAAGACGATGAATCCCATCCGATCGTACAAATCGAGCAGTTCGGGAGCCGCCGGATTATGGGTGGTTCGAACCGCGTTTACGCCCATGTCTTTCAATATCTCCAGCTGTCTTTCCATTGCCCTGGTATTAACGGCAGCCCCTAACGCTCCCAAATCGTGATGCATGGAAACGCCCTGTAATTTCAGATGCTTCCCGTTCAGGAAAAATCCTTCGTTCGCATCAAACCTGAACGTTCTGACCCCAAAAGACGTTTGATACGTGTCGACGATGACCCCGTCTACTTTCACTTCCGTATCTGCCGTATAAAGATCAGGTGCATCGACGGACCATATCTTCGGATTGTCGACCGTTAGTGCCTGATCAAATTCGTTATGCCCGTTGGCGGCGATTGCTGCTTCAGATGCAAGTACGGCCTTCTGATCACCTTGATCATCCCGTATCGTAGTCGTTAATGTTACCTGCTTGCTTTCAGAGGTATCGTTCATGACCGTCGTTTTCACGTTTACATCTGCCGAAGCATCGCTAACCTGCGGGGTTGTGACAGATGTGCCCCATTGCCCGACATGAACCTGATCCATCATCGAAAGCCAAACATGACGGTAAATCCCGCTGCCCGAGTACCAACGGCTGCTCGGCTGTTGGTTGACGACTTTGACGGCAATAACGTTCTTCTCCCCATCGAATTTTAAGTAAGGGGTCAAATCGTATTCGAACGAAATGTATCCATTCGGGCGATTTCCAAGAACTTGACCGTTTATATACACCGTACTGTCCATAAAGACGCCGTCGAATGTAATGGTTACTTTTTTTCCAGCCGCTTCTTCCGGCATCGTGAATGATTTCCGGTACCACCCGGTTCCGCCATCCAAAAACGCTGCGTCCCTGCCGGCAGCGGAATCTTTATTAAAATCAAATTCAATACTCCAATCATGAGGAACGTCCAATGTTCTCCACGATGAATCAGTGAAATCGACGGCATGCGCATTAGCATCATTACCAAGATTAAATTTCCAGTCGGAATCGAAACTTTGTTTTCTTTCACCCTTTGAACTCACATTCGTTACTAGATCAGCAGCATGAGCCGATTCAACCAGTACATTGGAAGTTAGCGACATAGAGCCAAATAACATACAAATTATACTTGCTAACGTGATTACTTTTCTAAACACTTTACCCACTCCTAAGTCATGATGCAGTTCTGAACTACTTGAAATTTGATCCCGCTTTGTTGGTAGCTGCTCGGTATACACTGAATCTTGTTCAATTTTGGTCGGACATGATGGCACAATCATGTCTTCGAATTTTTAAGCGCTTCCAAAATGATTCTATAAGGAATTCAGGTCTAAATGAATGATCTATTTTGTAATTTACCCCTCATTTTCTATCCAATTCTCTCAATCTAGCAGGGAACTCCGATTTCTTCTCCGTATTGTCGTTAGCCCATGTTCCATCCGACACTTTCGTGAAGTTTGTTCCGTCCATGCTTACATATACGATCAACCAAATCCCCTAAGACATACAATTCTTGACTAAAAAAAGGCCAGCCAGCAATCGCTGGTTGGCCTTTTCTGTTAGGAACTTCCATCTGGAGACTATCTTTGATTTGTTTTCATTTCTGCACCTAAACCGATACTTTCCCTATACACCTTCGGGCTTACACCCGTGGCCTTCTTAAATACTCGGCTGAAGTGCTCCGAACTCATATAACCGATCTTTTCAGACAGTTCGTTGATTTTATAGCCCTTTTTTAATAACCGTTTAGACTCTTCGATACGCAAATTCGTTACATATTGAATGAAGCTCTCTCCGACAAACTTCATAAATATCCTGCTTAAATAATTTTCGCTTACCCCAACCCATTTGCTAACCATACCTAGACTCAATTCTTCACAATAATGCTGATGAATGAATTCTATCGCCTTCTCAACTATATGATAGGGCGTATTTGCTTTTTGGCTTTGCTCATGAATAAAACGGTAAATATCCGAACAAACCTGCTTGATCCATTGTAAGGTATCGTCAAGAGTATAAAATTCTTTCAACTGTTCAAAGGGATGACTTTGGTCAAACACTCTCCCCCATCGAACCTCTTGAGTGTACAGTAATGAGCCCAGCTCCCAGAGGAAATCGGTTAGGATCAGCCTGGTTTCATGAACTTCAAATCTTGCTTTTTTTTTCAACAGATTCGCATATTGGTCAAATTCAGGCTCCCACAACGGTTCATTCTCCTGCTCAAGCAAACGTACAATTTCAATCCCTTTAGCTTTTAGCATAATCCACAGACTAACGCTAGTTTCCTGGAATAATTTTTTTTCGCTCTCTGGATAAAAGAACCTGTCATAGCCTTCAAAAAAACACAAAGAAACGAGGCTTCGCGCCTGATTCATTAGCTTTTGCCAATGCATTCTTCCATCAACGGTTTCACTAATTCCTATTGCTACACGGACATTCATATAATGCTCAAGTCTTGTTTTGATCAAGGTGAGCGTAATGTGAATGCGTTCACGAATCGCTGTTTCACTTCGGAGCTGCGGAACCGTTAACAGGATGAGAATTTCATTCGCTTCCTCACAATAAATGATATGCTTCAATAACGCTGAGTCCATCTCTGTTTTAATCGTCTGCTTTATCGCCTTCTTCGAAATCATCTCAGCAGAGCTTGAAATCGACACCGCAACGGCTACTTGATTGATCTCACCTAGCCAATTGCACACTTCATAAACGATTCCGGAATACTCCTTAACATTAGATTGGATATCTAAAGTGAGAAGCCGGGCGATATCTCTGTCTGGACCTCCTTTTTCTTTCGCTTGATTTTGCAAATCATGCGAGGCACCAAGCTTTTTTAACTTTTGCACGGCTTTTTGCAGAACAGGCAGAAAGTTCTCCTCGTCCATATCTACCTTTACAATATAATCAAAGGCTCCAAGTAAAAAGGCTTCACGAACATACCTATAATCACTGTATGCGCTTAGGATAATTGGAATTGGCTTTTTCATTGAATCTATGGTTTGAATCGAACGTAACAGTTCAATTCCCTTCATTTTAGGCATCTGAATATCAACGATCAAAATATCGATATCCTTACGCTCTTGCAATATAGCCAAAGCTTCCGCTCCATCATTAGCTTCAGCTGCAATCTCCATATCCAGTTCTTCCCATAAAATCATTTGGTGCATAGCCAGTCGCACAAGAGGCTCATCGTCTACAATCATAACTTTATACAAGCATCCTTCATCTCCAATGGAAGATTTCAACCTAGTCTAATTACCCTTTAATCGCGCCATATTAGCTGGATTCGATGGCCTTTTTCCATTTATTGTTCAAATTAGCTTCTATCTTGTCTATAGACTTACCGGAAAATATTTCTTGAGCTACAATTGTAGGGTCATATTGAGCGGCAGCTTTAACCTTGTTATACATTTCATCGCTCGCATTATACACAAACAGTTCGAAAGGTGACTTCTCTGCTTCTTTTGCAAAGAAAGAATTATCGCTTTCTACGGTGCTCATGGTAGATATTTGCTTACTATTATTAATATAAGCTCCATAAACCGGCTGACTGAAAATCCATTGCAAGAATGCTTTTGCTTCTTCAAGGTTTTCCGAGTTTTTACTAATGCCAACATGCATATCCGATAGCGTCATCGATGTTAGCGGTTCGCTTTCACTGCTTCTCCAAGGCATAACAAACGCACCAAGATCATCTTCCGATTTCACTTTATCCATATATCCGTGATAGTACCATTGACCGAGAGCAGTCATTGCAGCTTTCTTAGCTTCAAATGCTTGTGTTTGCTGATCGAAAGAAATGGACAACGGATCCGGACCTGCTAGTTTTTTGGCTGAAATTTCCTGAAGAAACTTTGCAGCCTTGTCAAAGGACGAGTCAGCCTTGAAAGGCGCTTCGTTATTCGGAAGATTCGTCAAGAAGCTTTCGTCTCCGGACAGCACATGCGGTCCGAATTCCATGAACGGATAAGATGTCCAGCTATCTTTCATACCAAGGGAAAGCGGAATGTATTTCCCGTCTGCCTTGATTTTTTCACATAAAGCTATGAATTCAGGCATTGTTTTAGGAATCTCCAAACCTAGCTCTTTAAAAATACTTGGGTGGTAATAGACCACTTCGTAAAAAGAAATCAAAGGAAGGCCCAGCGTTTTACCGTCAATTTTCGTTATGAATTTATTGTCCTTCGTTACTTGCAAATCATCCAACGGCTCTAAATCTTGTTTATACACTTGTAACGCAGCCGGTTTCATATAGAACACATCCGGCAAATCATTTGCCGCAAGATTAACCTTCAAATATTGCCCTTTATTATCCGGTACTTTGAGTACCTCAACATCTACATTCGGTTTCAACTGCTTATACTCTTTGACCTTCTCAGTCCAGAAATCGATATCCCCTTGCGCTTCCCACATGGCAAATTTTAGCTTGACTGGTTCTTGCAAAATCTGTCTAGCTGTCGGAGCTGGTTCTGGTGTAGATGTTTTTTTTGTTCCGCAGCCCGACATCACGCTTGCAATGACTAACGAAACTAACCCTAGTGAAGCCAACCATTTTCTCTTACTCAATTGAAGCCCCTCATCACATTAGATAATTGCAAGGTTGTGTTTAACCTGTTATCAGCATACAATCATTGAAAACGCAAAAACATGATAGAATCTAACACAAACATGATATTTTCTACACCTTTCAAACCCCATGGTTTAAAGATCATAATCCTGTGATCTCGTTGTTAGGAGTGGCACACGAATCACAAATTTAGTACCTTCCGGTTCATTCGGTTGTATCGTTAAACCAAAGTGCATACCATATTGCAATTGGATACGACGATTCACATTGGAGATCCCCATGCCGCTGAACTTGTTCTCTTGATTCCAATTCTGGAGTTGTTCATTCTCCATTCCTACTCCATTGTCTGCGATTTCGATTTGCAACCTCCCCTCGATAATGGATGTATTCACCCAGATCTGTCCGTCTACATCCTTCTCATCCAACCCATGCACAATACAGTTTTCCACGATTGGCTGCAGCAGCAGCTTCAGTATGTAAAGAGAAGACGTTTCTTCCGCTACATTCCACACGACACATATTTTCTTTCCAAACCTGTTTTCCATAATGTAAAGATAATGCTTTAAATTCTCAATTTCCTCCGAGAGCTGATTAAGGGTACTCCCCCGATTAAAAGAAGAAGAAACCAGCTTCATTAACGCGACGGTAATATTACGTATATTGTCTACCTTATTAACAAGCGCAATAAGCTTGATTACATTTAGTGTATTAATTAGAAAATGAGGATTAATCTGTGACTGCAGCGCGTCGAATTCTGCGATTCGTTTGGCTCTTTCTTCTTCCTTATTTCGCAAAATTAATAGATGAATATGATCCAGCATATAGTTAAAAGTATTTCCAAGCATCACCATCTCGGCGCTCCCCAATGCGGCAATCCTGGTATTCAAGTTCCCTCCCACAACTCTTGTCATTTTACTGACCATCAGATAAATAGGCTTCGTCAGACTGCGTACCATAAAAAATGAGATCATCAAAAACACACAGGTACAGACAATCGTGAAAATGATAACCGCTCTGAAAATTTGATCGTAGGTTTGCGTAAGCTGGCTGTAAGGAATTTGGTGAATCACCTTCCACCCTGTATTCCGAACGGTTGCATAAGTGACCAGCACCTTCTTATTGTCTACTTCGGAAATAAAATCCCCTTCCAGATCGTTGTTCACTTTCTCAAATAAAGACTCATCCACACGGTCGATATGGGATAATCCATAGCTTGAAGCAATGACTTGTCTATTGTTATCTACGATTAGAAAATCAGAATCAGCGGTATGATTGCTGGTTCCTCGTAATAAGTTTTCAAATGAGCTGCGATTGAAAGCACAGTAGATCAACTCGACGGTTTGTAGTCCTGGTATGAACTCGGGTGAAACAGCTGCGGTAATGACATAAGGCTTCCCGCTATCGAATAATACATTTTTTTGCAAGCCAATAAATTGAACCTTATTAGAGCCTGAAAGCGTCTTTGCATACCACTCCGTTTGATGGATTGCATGTGGTTCATCTATCAAGTTTCGATTATAAGAGAAGACCTCTCCTTTCTTGAAAAAGAAGCTTACCGAAAGGATGTAGTTATTGATCGAAGCATTATACCGATTCAATGCTGAATTCAAAAAATCAATGTGTATTTGACTATTGGCGCTATCTGCTTGCCGCATCTGTGTAGCGTTATTCAAAATTTCTTGATCCGAGCTAATGTTGGCCGTGATATACATCACTTTCTTAATTTCCTGTTCAGCTGTGTTGGTGATAGAATGTAAAGTTTGCAAGGTTCGATTAGAGGTTTGCGCTAACAAATCATGCTTATACACATCTAGAATGATAGTGGATAACGTTGTCAAAGGTCCGACCACCATGACAATAAGAAGAAGATTAAGGATTGTCGAGATTTTCCATGGTTTTCTCAAAATGCTCATCTGCTTAAACCTCGTCCTATTCAAATTCTTAAAGCAAAGCTAGGTGCACGATGCAATCAGACGGCCCCCGCCAGATTCCACAAACCCTATTTCTATATAAAGGCCGATGTATCTCTATCCTACATCTTCGTCCTTACAGAATGAACTACAAAAAGTTTAGAAATCTCTAAATTTTATATAAATCACTCACTATAAATTCAGATTTCACTAAAAAATGACAAAAAATTTCCCGAAACCTTTGAAAACGCCAATCTTCGATGCAACGTGCGAAACAGTCTTTCTCGACTGTTTAACGTGTACCACGACGGCAATAGTGATGCAGGGCAGGTGCTGGCAACGTTTGATATTGACATTTGTTTTTACACTATCCCTTTATTTTGTGTAACGGTTTCTGCTTGTTTCTCTTGCTCCATTTCAAGCAATTTTGAAACTCCTAGCAGTACCGAAGTATCTGGATCCTCCGCAACGACAAACCGGACATTTCCCCAAGGCGTCCACGCACACTTAAGAACTTGTTCCTGGATCAATGGTACAATGTCTGCCTGAGATTTCATAAACTCTCCGCTTAATATGACGATTTCCGGTTCGTAAGCATGGATAAGATTCACAATGCCGGTGTTCCAATGCGGAAATAAGCTTTTAAATGTATCGATGCCTGCTCCATCACTTTTCTTGACCGCTTCTAGGTCGGTCCCAAAATAGCCCCCCAATATACCGGTTTGAAGCTGGCGGCCGCGCAAAATTTGACCGTTCATCATGGCTGCCGTACCGATACTGGTTCCGAAAGTCATCAGGACGGCATCCGTTTCACCATTCGCCACGCCAAAGGAGGCTTCAACGATCAGCGCGGCGCGGGCGTCATTTTCTAGAATACAAGGCAATGCCAATGCTCCTTCAAACCACTCTTGAATAGGAAACCCTACAGCATCCGAATATTTATCGTTGATCGATAATTTGGTACGGCTTGCTGCATCTACCACTCCCGACATTGCTATCCCGATCCCCATACATTCGGAAAGGGAAAACTGGTTATCGGAAAGTAATTTGTAGATGGATCCTATTACGCCCGATAGACGCCCTAACAGCCCACCTTGCGACAAGGCTGGTATTCTCGTTCTTGAGATAACTGTCCCATTGTGGACCAAACCGATTTTGATGTTCGTCACCCCAAAGTCGAGCGCTATGTTCATACAGCCTCCGCCCTCCTTTCTTAAGCTAATAGACTAGTTCACCAGTCACTCTCGGCTCTTGCATGTTTCATGTATAGATCATAGGTTGCGAAGTAGCCCCGCTATCAGTGCAGCCCTGACAGGAAGCTGATCGATTTCAACAATCGTCTACCTCTTTGCTTCTATAATCAAGTTCCGTTTTGGCTTTCTCTGAACGATAGAAGTCAAGTGCGTTATCGGCATCGAATAAGGAGTTACCATAAGACAGAAGAAACAACTCTTTATTCCTTCCAGCATTACGCATTTCACTAAACTTCGAACGTTCCATAAGCTCTAAGTTCACTTTAATGCCAACTTTACCCAGCATAGCTTGGATCATCTCAGCAACTTCTTTATCCTTCGTATAAACTACAATAGTTGCTAACAAAGTAATCGTTAACCCGTTAGCATATCCTGCTTCCTTCAACAGTTGCATAGCTTTCTCCGGATTATACAAAGAAGTATTAAAAAGGGATGGATCCGCCGTCGCTAATCCTTTCGAGTTTCGAACAGTAAGTAATCCAACACGGTTGGAGGTGGATTTTCTACAATAGTCATTAATTTACCGTCAGATTTTTAACTATCGCGTACGGAATTATACCTCGTATGATCGGTTTAAACCCATCTGCAAAGACAGGTTGCAGTTTGATCAATTCGACTTCCTACCGTAGGTAACTTTATAATCAACGAACAAGTACCCCTGTAAACTCAGGGGTACTTGATTGTTGTATTCTGTAACTTCTTTACACTTTACTTGATCATAATATAATATAGGATCTGAACAAATTCCGCTCTGGTTGCTTTATCTACCGGTAAGATGTTACCGTTTGATCCGGATATAACTCCGGTCTTTACAAACAATGTCATTGCATCATTTGCATAAGCAGCAACCGTTCCTGCATCTTTAAAGTCTTTCAATTCTTTTGCAATAGTTCCGGTTGGCAATTCATTAATGCTCTTAAGCGTATTGTACGTCAATACAAACATTTCCTGCCTTGTAACCTCTTTTTTAGGTGCAAACATGTTGCTGCCTACACCGCTTGTTAATCCCAACCTCTTTGCTGCTGCTAGATAGCCAGTATAGTATGTGTTTCCTGCGTCACTGAAATTGTTTTCAGCGTTTTCATCAGGATTGATACCAAAAGCTTTCATTATCATAACCAGACATTGTGCTCTGGTTACTTTGTTTTCGACACCAAAGTTTCCATTGCTTACTCCGCTTGTTATGCCTCTTGCTGCTGCAAAGCTTACTGCATCGTTGTACCATGCACTGATTGCTACATCGTTAAAGTCCACCTTGTTGTATCCTACAGCATACTTTGAGAAATGAGGTGTCTTGAAGGTTATAGTCTTGCTCGCCGGGTCATACTTGCAACTTCTAAGTATTTCATACTTATCTGCAGTATTGATATAGTATGCTACTATTGCATTTGGATTTTCGCCGACCTTAAGTGTATAAGGTATTGTTACTGTTACATTTCCGCCAAACTGTGATATAGTCTTGTCTCCGCTGTTAATATCAAAATTCACAACAGGTCTGTCTCCAACCTTGTTTTGAACTTCTGCCGGCAATGTTGATGTTTCAACCTTCGCTGCAGTTATTGTAATAGTTCCTGTTGCCTGTTTGGAGATGCTTGATGCTGTTTTTTCATCAAAGGTCATTGTTCCGATTGGCGTAGATATTATCAGAAAATCCGCTTTACTATCTATGAACTTTGTTAAGGATTCACTTGATAAAGCAACCTCAACTGCTTTAGCATCTGCTGGAGCAGTTACATCTAGTTTGATTGCTATGGCTGTATTTGCACCCTGTTTAGCAGCTTCGGTTACTGCCTTTGTTATAGCTCCAGTTATCTGAGTTTCAAGTATTTTAGAAACAGCTGTTCCGTTTGATCTAATTGCAGCTTTGACAGAAGTAGCAGTTGTTACCTGACCTCCATAAACAGTTGATTCATAAACTGGTTCTGTCGTACCCGTACCGCTTCCTGAACCTGATGGAGGTGTAACTGGTGTCGCCGCTGCTACTATCACTTCAATACTTGTGGTCAACGGAATACTATTTGTATTTACTACTCCTTCAGGCAATATTACTGTTCCATTTACTATAAATATCTGTTCTGTCTTTACTGCAGGATCGTAACTTGCTGAAGCTACATCCCATTCCACATCTGCATTCGTATTTCCGCTATCAGTTACTACTTCAACGGTAGCAGGCAATTCAAGAGCATCTGCTGTCTTTGCTGTTCCGTTTGGCAACCCGGTTATTGCTGTTGGTGTGGTTATGCTTACAAGTGCTTTTACAGGAATCAACTCAAATTCAGCTGTAATTGTTGCAATTTGTGCCGGCATTATAATTGTGGTTCCAATGATTACATCACCATTTATTCTCAAAGAACCTGTTTTTAGTTGATAACCCTCATTAGGTGTTACTGTCAGTGTTACAGTATCACCTTCTTTTGCGGTTGATTTATCAGCTGTTATTTTACCATTATCTATAGTACCAATTGTCACAGCGTAAGTTGTTTCAGCTACAGGTATCAACTCAAATTCAGCTGTGATTACTATATCAGAATCAGGAGTATTAAAAAGTGGAACATATGGATTGTATTGGGGATAAGTAGCTACAGCTTCATCTAAGCTAATAACTTTATCGTCATATGAATATTTTAGTGTTCCTTCTTTAACCTGATAACCTTCAGATGGAAGAAATCCTACAAGGAACACATCCCCTTTTACAAATTCAGTTCCGAAGTAAGGTTCAATTCTTCCATTTTTAATATTAGGATCAATAATTATTTTATGGATTTTTCCAAATGTTGCTGTTACAGTAACATTTTTTGCTGGCATTACAAATTGTTCTTCATTAATAGGAACATCACTAGTTCCATCATTATATTTAAGTGAACCTCTTACAAAGCCATAACCTTCTGCAGGTGTTACTGTCAGCTTTACCGTCTCACCTTCTGTATAAGAAGCTTGTTCGCTTTTAACTGTTCCGTTAACTATATTACTGTCTATAGTAACTGTTAAAGTTTTTACTACTATAATCGTTTTAGTAGCAAACTTTGTTGGATCAACTACAGATGTTGCTTTAATTATAATTTGCTCTGCTGCTTCCTTTTCGTTAATCATTAACAACCCGTTGTTAATTTTAGTATCTGCATTTTCAGCACCTTCAACAGTCCATGTCACTGTTGTTGCTGCATCATTTTTCACTTTTACATTAGAGGTAAATTGTTTGATACTACCGCTTTTAACTGATTCAATTGGGTCCGGAATTGTAACGCTAACTATTTTTGGAAGCAGTTCACTTACCACTAACACTTGTGCTGTTCCTGATTTTGTTGTATCAATAGTTGAAATTGCTTTAACTGTTAATATACCATTGACTGTTTCGTCAGCAGCAATATTTAGTACGCCATTACTAATAGTAGTATTCGTACTTGTATTACCATTCACTTCCCAAGTAACTGTATCATCTGCATTACCTGCAACTTCAGCTTTTAATGTTAGTGAAGTTCCAATTTTTCCATCTACATCGTTAGCTATAATGGATACAGAATCAACTTTTTGGTCTCCTTTCTCTACCAAATGACTTGCTGCATAATCAAGGTCAAACCTTGATTTCTCAAGTTCAATATTTGTAAAAATCTTTGTAGCTGACTCTGCATCACTGACAACCTTTTTTGTTTGTTCTAAAACATTACTAAAACGTGTAAAGCTATTAACTGAATACCGATTTTGAGTATATTTTGTTTCATATTCGTTAATTACTTCTTTAAGTCTTTGAATATTTTCAATACTACGAAGTGATAAAGCTGACTCTTCTAGAGCGACTCTCTTTACTTCTGCATCACTTGCTTTAACTTCTGTTGAAATTAATGCTTTAACATCATTTAAAGCTTTTGAAAATGGTTCCCATGTAGTAGAAATATAATCGGTTTCATTTAAATTGCTATAACGATTGACTAAATCTTTTAATGAAGTTTGGTCAACATTAAGCTCATCGGCTGCACCATAAGAATACTCAAATCTTCCTGAATCAGGTTTTCCAGATTGTTTTAGTTCATAATAAATTGTACCACCGTCTTTGGTTAGTGGAATTCCTTCCTGCCTTATGAAATCTTCTCCTTCTTGTACTGGATGGGAATGTAAAATTGGTGATTTTGAATCTGCTGATTCATAAATCTCCATATAAGTTCCAACATCTAATCCTTCCAAAGTAAGTACACCGTATTTACTGCGTGTTTGATTGCCTTTCAAAGAATGTTCCAACTTAATAGATGTTGGTGCTGTAATTGCCGTACCTGTTTCAGGAGCATATTCAACACTATAACGTAAACTTACCATTTCGTTTTCTTGTGTTGTGTAGTATAATCTGCCGCCTTCAGCTTTTAACTCTAAGTTTTCAATAGAAGCTACACCACGATGACGTTGTTTGTATCTTCCATCTGGCTGTACTGCTTTTACTTGAGCAATTGGAGTTTGTGCTGTTAAGCTGTCATATATTTTAACTAAACCTGTATTTTCAGCAAGTTTACCATCGCCAGCTATTGGCATTGCAACATTGTTAAATACGACAGAATCTTTGGCTCCAACATTATTTTTTACGGTTACATTACGATCTAGCAATGGTACACCATGAGGAGTATAAGCATTCTCATACAATTCAAATTCATAGATACGAATTGCGTGCCAAGGGCAGTTATCACTTTTCGTAACGTGAAGCTTAATATATCGTGCTTTAATAGGTGTATTAAGAACACGGTCTGTAACGTCTTGGCGATTTCCCACTACCTCGTCAACTTTTGTATATTTTAAATTTTTAATTCTACTCGCACTAGCAGATTCTTCAGGCTTTAAAATAGGCTGACCGTCATCTGCTGCATATTGCAAATCAAACGTATCCGTATTAAAATCTACACCTTCACCTGCTCCAGAAACATTAGCGTGCTTAACAACCCAACGGCTTATATCCATATCTTTACCTAAGTCTAAGTAAGCTGATGCATCTGTTTTCGTTGAAGCCCATTTACTGCTTGGAATAACACCATCGTTAATTTTGTTAATTCTACCACCCGGGTCAAAAGCGCCATCATCAACCGCCGGAACGTTCAGTGCAATATTTTTACCTTCTACACCTGGTTCTTCGAAACCATTCGTAACAGCTGCCCATTTAAAATTGAATGTTGTTGCTCCGCCTACTGTTCCATTTGCATTGTATGATGTAATTTCAAAACTAGTCTGTTGTTCATCACCATCTTTTAAGAATCTTCCTAAATAGAAAGCATCACTTGGTGTTGCACCTATGAATTCTTTTTTGCCATCGGCATGTAGACGATGAATGGTATATAAAGATGCATTAGCAGATTTCTCCCAATAAACTCTTGCTTCTGCTGTTGTGTCATTTACATATAATGACTCATCAAGTGTAATTGCAAATATTGCTGCTGGAGCAACTTCATTGGTTGTAATTGCAAGGCTTCCAATATTTATAGAATAATCCTTAACATCCGTCGTTGAATTTAGTTTCAATGATATTGCAATTGCTTTTTTATCGTGTTTGGATAAATTGATCGTAGAAGTTGTCCAACCATTCTTCTCTGTACCAGCAGGAACATTAAAGAATTCAAAATTATTATCGTTATACGTATCACCAAAGGCTAAACCAACAGACATATCGACTCCAGCATTAGGTGTTTTATACGTTATTCTTATCTTACTGTTATCTTTAATTTCTAGTTGTGAGCTGTATAATTTTATGTGGTTTGCTTTATTTGCATCTAGATTACCTGATAGCTTTAGTGATGAACCACCCCACCAAGCATCCTCATAATCAAATTTTGGAGTTAACTTAGAACCCTCACTATCAACAATCCAACGCCATGTTGGCATGATATCTGTTAGTGAACGGTTAAACCAACCGATTTCTTTACCGGTAACAACACCGTCTTCGTAGAATTTCTTACCATTACCAACTGTGAAGTTTGTTGCAAATTCATCACCTATAATGGGTGTCTGGTCTGCAATAAGACTTGAAAAACCAGGGAAAGCACCTTTAGCACGTGGAGTTCTTGGGTCAGATGTTGGACCTGTCCATAAGCGCGGGTCTTCATTATTCATAAAATCATCTATACTCTTAGAGCTTATAAGTGTTGAACCAGGGCCTAAAATACCAAGAGATGTTTTTAATTTCTTATCTGCTCCAAGTGCAAAAGAAACGTCGTCCCCTTTGTCAGTGTAAGGGAAATTTTCCCATGTAGCATGGATGTCAAAAGGACTTCTGCCAGCATTTATGGTTGACTTAATTGAATCATCAATGTCGTGCCAACTCATGTCAAGCCACCAGTCGTCATTTATTCTTTTTTCTCCATCTTGCAGCCAAGATTTTACATCAGAATCACCTAGGTAACCTTTACCATTATACCAAGTCATTGTGAAATTCTGCGGCTTTTTTTTCTCAATATACACAAGCATATCTTTAAGTTTTGCCATGCTTGCCACACTTGAACTTGACTCTTGGTTAATAACATAACCATCAAAACCATAGTATTGAGCAATTTCAATTAATTTATCTGCTGCAATAAAATTACCGTTAGCATCTTGTTCAACGAGTTCATCAATAAATCTACTGCCAAATTGATTGTCACCCCAAGGGATATGAATAGAACCGGTTGCCTTTACACCATTTCTATGAGCAGAGTCTATATGCTCTGGTGTTGGTATAGCAATCGGTCCTTCAGCTGATGAACCACCCCAATAATTATAATTATCAACGTATTGGAAATTTGTGAATGTATAAGCATATGAACCATCCCCGCCTTGCGATGGTCCCTGGCTAGAACGCGCACTTGTACCACCGAGAGGTATTATTGTTGCATCACGTGATGCATTTGGATTTACAGATGGACCCATCCATCTTTTTTGTAGTGGAACTGCACTCCTGTTATAACGTGCATCTGGGTCATTGTCTGGATTCCAGTTTTTTAATTCATCAATTTGGAAACATGCCCCATATGGTTGCAATGTTTCATTTTCATAATAGTACTCATTTGATATTGGCAATGGTTCAGGCCAATATCCTAAGTTAGCATGTACTGGTTGGTCATTAAACATAACAGTGGAAAACACACTTACGCCAAAAAGCACACCATACATTGCCTTCTTAATAACATTTTTTTTCATTGTCATCTCTCCTGGTTAATCTACTTTGTAAGCTTTTTTGGGTCAGTTTCCAGCCCCTCGCTGGTTGAAAGACACCATTTAATTTTCCATCTTTCCGGAATGTCTCCGGACAATGGAACTTAGGATCCGTTCGGGGAAATTCTTCTTCTCCTGTAGCACAGTCTACTTTTAAAGTCTGTTTCTCCGGTACTCGCTCGAACTGCTTACCCGCTGGAGGCATCCCGGAGAGTCTATTCCCTGAATGCATCCTGCCATATACATGCACAAGGATCCGGCACTCTAAGAACGGAAGGCCAAAGTGTTCACCATCAATCCAAAGCTCATCAGCAAGTTGGAAGCGCTTCCCGACTTGGACAAGACAATAGTCTCGACGCCTGGGTAATCGGACCGTCTCCGCTTCGGCAGACTGACGACGACCATCTACCTTGTACTGGGCACATCCATCCAGATGATCTGCAACATTCAAGCTCAGCTCAAAAATTTGGACAAGGCCATCACGCGCATTCTAGACGCATCGCCGGCTCCAAGTGCCTTCTCTCCGTTCCCGGCATAGACAAGGTCTACGCCGCGGGTATTCTCGCCGAGATTGGCGATGGGGATATATTTATAGTATCTCATGAAAGCACTTTCAAATAGGCGACAAAGTAAATAATCCATGTCCAAACTAAAGAAAAAGAAGACTCCTCTAAGCTATAATTGTATCAAGTGAAGGCTTATATTTATCCTGCTCCAACTCACTTAATATACCTTGGGATACACCATTCATATTAGCAAATTCAACTTGACTGATTTTGACTCAAGGAACACATTGAACCTTTCAAAAAAGCACAAAGTAACGAGGCTTCGCGCCTGATTCATTAACCTTTTCCAATGTTTTCTCCCATCAACGATATCGCTAATTCCCATTGCTGCATGGACATATATATACTGCTCAAATCTGGTTTTGGTCAAGGAGAGCGTAGTGTGAATACGTTCACGAATCGCTGATTCACTTCTGAGCTTTGGAACCGTTAACAGGATGAATATTTCGTTATCGTCCTCACAATATACGATATGCTTCAATAACGCCGAGTCCATCTCTGTTTTAATCGTCTGCTTAATCGCCTTCTTCGAAATCATCTCCACTGAGCTTGAAATCGACAAGGCAACGACTACTTGATTGATCTCGCCCAGCCAATCGCACACTTCAGAAACGATTCCGGAATACTCCATACCATTAGATTGGATATCTAAAGTGAGAAGCCGGGCGATATCTCTGTCTGGATCTCCTTTTTCTTTCGCTTATGGTAATCGACCAACAGTCTGAACTTTTACTCCGGTTAACTCGGCAATTTCACTTTCGTTAGGAACGATGTAATCCACCATGCTTAACAATTCATCGGACAACTGCTGAGCAGGTGCGTGATCGTTCAGGACGGGTATGTTATGGCGCTTGGCGATGGCTGCCGCTTCCATTACGGTTTCTATCGGTATTTCCAGTTGAACCATCAACAGCTTCGCTTGTTTGATAACATCTTCATGCTTTCGTATATCTCCGGCGTTATCCATTGATTGGCACCGGGAGCGACAATGATGCTGTTTTCACCTTCTTGATCGACCGATATTTGTGCGATACCGGTTGAATGCTGCGGCATTTTTTCGATACCCGATACATCAACCCCGACTTGCTGCAGATGGGTTAAAAGCTGGTTACTCCCCCCCATTTGAATCTCTGTTATAGTGCTTTATTCCGTACTCCTACTTTCGCTCTCTTTACTTTTTCAAGGAGGACTCCACCTTAATCTCCCCGCTGGCCAGCTTGCTCTCAAGATCTTTCATCTTTTCCTTGATTTCATGGGGAACGTACTTCTCATACAGCTCGTCCCTGGCAATCCCGATTCCGCTCTCCTCTACGCCCAGCACTTCCATCGTACCAAAAGGCAGCGAACCGCCGCGGTATATGCTTAATGCGCGGAATATTGATTCGTCTATATTTTTAAGCATGGAGGTAAGTACGCTGCCCGGATATAACGGATTTTGATTACTGTCGACCCCGATGGTGTACTTCCCTGCTTCGTCTCCTGCTTTTAGCAGCCCGAATCCCGCGCTGCCGGCTACATTGTAAATAATGTCGACCTTCTGCGTTAAGTACTGCGTCTTCGCCAAATCTTTTGCCTTTTTTTGGTTCACAAAATCGCCGACGTAGGACGTTACCACTTGCACTTCCGGATCGATATACGCAGCTCCCTGCTCGTATCCGGACTTGAACTCATGATTGATTCTGTCGTCGATACCTCCGATGAAGCCAATCCTCTTCTCAGGATTGGCCCCCTTTAGCTCCGGGGCTGTTGTGACCATTGCAGCGAATGCACCCGCAAGAAAGGAGCCTTCTCTTTGCGTAAAGATCATTGCGTACACATTCGGAATTCCTTGAATAGTATCGTCGTAAAACACAAACCGCTGCTGCGGATAACGGCCCGCCAGCTTTCGAACGATCTCCCTCATCTGCGTCGTGCCGACTACGATGATGTCGTATTGGCCTGAGGCCGTAAGTTTCTCAAGTCCGGACGACCATGCAGCCGGATCCATGCCGCCTTCCATGCTCGTCGTTTCGAAACCATATACGTCCTGGGCTTTTTTCAGTCCTCGTTCGACCGAGTCAAAAAAAGCCTTATCTCCCAGCTTGCCGTTGACAAAATGTGCGACTTTGATGTTTTCCCCATGAGCGGGCGTCTTAACCGAAGTATCGGCTTTTGCCGAATCATGCAGCTTTACAGGCGTCGAAGCGATGCCGCCGCACCCGGCCAGCCCACATAAGAAAAGAGCGGCCATTAAGAACGGTAGTCCTTGTTTTCGTCTCATTCCCGCATCCCTCCTTAGTTGTGCCCCGTCTGGTTCACCTCATCATTTTGCGCTTCGCAAGCGGTTACAATACAAATTTATCACGCTTCCCCGTGGCGAAAAAGGAGATAAACCGTGGAACCAGGGTGTAAAAATCGTGCACTTTTTTCGAGTTGCCTGAATTGCACGAGCTTTGCTAAGGTATACTTACATTACAGCATAAGGCATGAGGAAAGGGGCTCGCCAAATGTTACGTAACTCGATTTTCACCAAGCTCCTTCTGGCGTTTCTGCTGCTCACGACGATACCGCTTACGCTGTCGAGTTGGTTTTTGCTAAAGAACTCCGAACGTACGCTAAATGAGAAGCTTCAAAGGGAAACGATCAATATACTCGATCAAAAGTTGAAATCGCTCTCTTTATTTATTGCCGACATGCGCCGCATGGGAGAAACGATTGCCCCAGACCCGAATGTCATGGCTTTTCTTAACGCCCAAGACGCTAATGCCGGACATGCCCTTATACCCGAACTGAATCGATTGTCATCAGCCACCCAGGCAATCCGTCCTGAAAATATCGGAATCACGCTAGTTAGCGACCGCGGCCTGATTCATGCTTACGGCTATGAGTTGCGTCCTGGCGCCTCCCGGCAAGGTGACTTTCCTTGGCTTTCCGCAAACGAGGACAAGGCGGACTTGTATAGAATTTCCCAGATGCATGACCGTTCCTATAGTACACAGAATGCGTCTCAGCCTGTTTTTTCATTCGTCCGGTATATCGAAGACTCTAGCTCCGGAGCTCGCGGCGAGCTGATCATCGATTTTAAAATCGACGTACTGCGGGATTTGCTGAAAAACATTTTCCTAATGGGCGACATATACACCGATTACGCTTCCGGGGTCATTATTACTGACCGGGACGGACAAATCTTATACCCATATCCCGCCGGACTTTTTGTTGACGAAGATTATAAACGCATGGCGCAGCACTACTTTCTGATTCAACGCCATGACAAATCGATAGACTGGAATTTTACCGCTTATTTTTTAAAAAGCGAGCTCTACAAGCCGATTTATGGCGTCCGGCAGGTCGCGCTCACGATTACGATCGGCACCATCATTATCTGCGTGATCGTTTCGCTCATCATATCCAGACGGATTTCTAAGCCTATTCTGCAGCTCCGCAACCTGATGAAGAAGGTCGGCCGGGGCGACTTCGACGTCTATTACCAAGATGGGGCGCGGGACGAGATCGGCGTTCTTGGCCACGGCTTCAATACGATGGTGAGCCGTATTCAGGATTTAGTCCGGCAAGTGTACGAAGAGCAGGATCAGAAACGCCGCGCCGAGGTAACCGCTCTGCAGTCACAGATCAATCCGCATTTTCTGTACAACACGCTCGAATCTATAAATTCGCTGGCCCGCAAAACGAAAGAGCATGAAATTAGCCGGATGATCGTTCTGCTCGGCAAACTGCTGCGCATGAGCATCGGCACCTTCGAGGATATGATTCCAATCGAAAAAGAGGTCACTTATGTTCGTCATTATTTGGAAATACATAAGCTGAGGATGAAGAACGGCTTACAATACGACATCCAGCTTGATCCGAAACTGTTAAACTTGCATACGATCAAATGGATATTGCAGCCCGTCATTGAGAATGCCGTCATTCACGGAATCGATCCAAAGGAGCGGGCAGGTCATATCGTGTTGAAAGGCTGGCTTGACGGCGATGACGTGTACATCCGTATCAGCGACCAAGGAGTCGGTATGGGGGCAGAGGCTGTGCGCCAGCTAAACGATGATCTGGAGCACCGGGCGATCGAGTTGTCCAAGCATCATGGCAAGGTGGGCTTATTCAATGTGCAATCGCGCATTAATCTTTATTTTGGGATGAATTATGGCATATACGTGGAGAGCATCAAGGGTCAAGGCATGACCGTGACGTTAAAACTGCCGAAAAAGGAGCCGACATGACGAAAACGAGGCTATTGATCGTCGAAGACGAGTGGATCATTGCGGACAGTTTAAGTTCAATGGAGGAATGGGAAGAACGGTGTATTGAGGTTGCCGGGATCGCCCACAACGGTTACGAAGCCATCCGTTATTTGGAGGCTGAGCCGATCGAGCTCGTTATCTCCGATATCCGTATGCCGGATATGGACGGACTGCAGCTGCTTCAATTTATTTACGAAGAAATGCCGAATACACAGGTCATTATGATCAGCGGTTATGAAGAATTCGATTATGCCAGAATCGCGCTGAAATACGGGGCTAAAGGATATATCCTAAAACCCATCGATACCGATGAGCTGCTTGCGACGGTCGATCGTCTCTTAGGACAGCGTAATCTGGAAACCGGAGCAGAAGCAAATGCGGAAACGATTCAAACCGTGGTCCCTCAGACCTATCATAAAGAAATCGTTCACAAAGCGATTCAGTATATCCAAGACTATCTGCATACTCCGCTATCCCTTTCCGAAGTGGCGAAAACCGCCCATTTGACGGCGCACTACTTCGGACAAATTTTTAAAAGTGAGAGTGGCCAGCTCTTCAACTCGTATTTGACCCAGGTCCGAATGGAGAAAGCATGCGAGCTGCTGAAGCATTCCGGACTGAAAATATATGAAATATGCGAGAAAGTCGGCTATGTGGACCCAAAATATTTTTCCAAGGTGTTTCAGAAGCAATTCGGCATGACCCCGAACGAATACCGGCAGAAAATGTGATCCAAGATGCATTCACACCTGTTCATTTGTTAGTTATGAAAATTGAAATACTTCTGCAGTCACCTCTTTCAACATCTGAACAAATATACAGCGAGAAGGCCAGCCAGCTATCACTGGTTGACCTTATCTGTTAGAGACAACCATAATACACCGATAACTTTCTTAAACACTCGGCTGAAGTGCTCCGCATTCATATAACCGATCTTTTCAGACAGTTCAACGATTTTATATCCCTCGGTTTTACTAAACCCCTTTTTCTTTACATATTCTAAATTCGCTACAAGTTGTAGCTCATTCAAATAATTGAAAGATCGAGTATAATCATGTTCTTCAAAACATGGGGTTTTTTGTTTTTCTACTGGCGTAGCTCCTATATGGAATCCAGATGGTAAACATGTGATATTCCTAATACTCCATATGGCGCTGTACTCTTTCATGTGATTCCAGATGATGAAATGGTTTATTACAAGTTCCACCTGTTATCTCACTACTCACCTCATTTCCCCAATAAAAACAAAAAACCTCCCCGCAGCACCCTGCAGGGAGGTTCCCTCTAATAAAATATCTTCTCATCCCGCTTTTCCTTAAGTATCTCTACCGCTTCACGAAACCGCAGCGAATGTATAATCTCCCGCTCCCGCAGAAACTTCAAACTGTCCTGCAGATCGACGTCATCCGTCATGTCAATCAGCCACTGATACGTCGCCCTCGCCTTCTCTTCCGCCGCAATATCCTCATACAGATCCGCAATCGGATCACCTTTGGCTTGAATGTAAGCAGCTGTAAACGGCACGCCCCCAGCATTCTCATAAAATAAAGCACTGTCATGAGCCACATAATGAGCACCGAGTCCCGCCGCTTTCAATTGATCCGGCGTAGCATCTTTTGTCAATTTATAGATCATTGTAGCGATCATTTCCAAGTGAGCAAATTCGTTGGTACATCATATTTGTAGGTGATGGTTTTCCCATACACAGCAAGGCTTTTAGGTTTTCATTTTTTGGATATAATGCCTTTTGACTATGAAGCGCCAACTCGATAACCAAAATTGCATCTCACGCTGCTGTTACAACTTATCAATTCAAATCTTTAAAAGCCGTTAAAAGATGCTTACCTCTACAGCAATAACATTCCTGAAAACAATCAACCATTCTACTCCGGATGTCTTCCACCGCTAGGTAAACAGGTAGACCCGGCACTCTCATGAACAACCATATAAGAGTGCGAACACCGTAGAAGTGTTCGCCCAAAGAGTCGTTGTGTGTATGTGTCCAATTTATACTAATGGATGCGGTATATAAAGTTCTTCTAAACTCGTAATTTCTTCGGGTGTCAATTTAACCGACAATGCCGAAACCGCGTCTTCGAGATGACTGATCTTAGTTGAGCCGATAATTGGAGCTGTGACCTCTTCCTTTTGCAGCAACCATGCAAGTGCAATTTGTGCATGCGGAATTCCCCGGTCAGAGGAAACTTCCGCAACTCTTTCCGCAACTTTACGATCAGCCTCTTCAGTTTTAATAAATAATCCCTTTGCTACCTGATCATTCTCGGATCGCGAGGTTCGCTCATTCCAATACCGGGTTAACCGACCTGCAGCCAAAGGCAGGTATGGGGTGACGCCAACTCCCTCATCTTTGCAGATCAATGTGATAATGTTACTTTGCACAAGTTGCGTCCTTCTTATTCGATCGTGAATGTACAACGAAAAAAGACCGTTTCATAAGTCATTGAAACTTCTAATGACTCAAACGGCCTTCATCGCTACAGGAAAAACTTATTTTTTAATGGGGACTAATTTCCAATACGTGCATATTCTCCAAAGCCATTCTAAGGGTCCCATTCTAAAGAATCGAAGCCATACCGTACTGAATAGCAATTGAATTACATAAATGCCCATACAGAGAAAAATTAAATGTATATAAGTGACATTTCCCGATAGTTGTAAACAATAGTTCACTGTCAACACTAACGCAGATTGAGAAAGATAGTTAGTTAATGACATTCGACCATAATTTTTTAAAGGACTCAATAGCTTCTGCACCCACGAATATTGCAATAATAAGATGAATATCCCTACATAAAATGCGGAAACAATAGGACCGACAGTGATCCCCCATTCTATGAATTTTTTTGGATCCATTGCTTCATTCATGGGCATATCGACGCTCGTTGTTGGAACATAGGAGTATTGAATCCATAATCCAATGATACTTAAAATGAAAGCAATGAATGTAAAAATCCGATATTTCCAAATTTTTTCCGATATATTCTCAAAGATACGAAATTGTCCTGCCGCAAGTCCCAGTAAAAGTAAAGGGAGTATTAGTACAACTTTATCACCTTGATAACACGAGTATATGATTCCTATTAGAGCTACTATCAAATTGATATGTTTATTCACTAGATAAAAAGGGATCAGAAAAAATCCGACCATTGCATACGCCATTAATATATCAAGATCATGAACAAACGTAACATGGATACAACCCATTACGAATAATGCAGCCAGTCTTCTTAAAAAAAGGAATAATGCATTCTCATTTTTTGCTTTAGCACGTGACATAAAAATATAAAATCCATAGCCAAATAAAAATGAGAAAATGGTAAAAAATCGTCCTTCTACAAATAAATAAAGGAAATGATGATAGGATTCGTCAAAAGAGTTTGGCAATGGAGGTTGCACTCTTATAAGAAAAAAAGGAATATTCACTAGCAAAATCCCTAATAAAGCAAATCCTCTTAAATAATCTATTACATCGATCCTCTTGTCACTTATTTCCGTTTTCATATTAATTTTCTATACTCCTAAGTTGTATTTCGATTTGCATACCTTGCCCAAGTTGACTTTGCACGCGGATCTTGCCCCCATGCGCGATGACAACATCACGAGCAATCGCCATGCCTAGGCCAGAGCCTTTATGCAGTTCGCCTGTATTCGTTCCGCGATAATAGCGGTCGAATATCCGCTCAAGCTCCTCTTTGGCAATGCCCTTGCCTGTATCTTCGATACGTATACGCGTGTACAGATCTTTTTCCACACTTACCTGGATGCAGACATTCGGATCATTATGAACGATCGCATTATAAATCAAATTACTGATTGTTCTGCGAAATAATAATGCGTCCACTTCCAAATGAATCACTTCATCGCTACAATAAAATTCGAGGTTTCGATCCGCATAGCGCGTATCATTCAGAATATCGATTACAATATCTCGAAGAAGCGCAATGACATTTACACGCTTTTTGTTCAAGGTAAGCTCCTTGTTCTTAAGTCGTGTTGATAAATTCAAATCGTCGATCACATCTTTTAAATAAACAGACTTACGCTCAATGATCCCCGCGTATTCCCTCATTTCTTCCATGGAAAACTGATACTCGGTATTTTCCATCATTTCTGCATAGCCTTGAATGGATGCCAGCGGTGTCTTCAAATCATGCGAAATGTTAGCGATCCACTCTTCCTTCATCCGATCGTGCTTCTTACGCTCCATCTCACTTTTTTCCAGCACGAATGAAAGGTTATTGACATTGGCTAAAACGCCTTTATAGATCCCTTTTGGCTCCAAATGAATTTTGTAATCATGGTTGGCCAACTTTCGAATGCCCTCAATGATCGCAAAGAGCGGTTTCGTCAATTTTTTGCTAAACAAATAACCAATAAAAAGCGCAATCAAGGCATCAAAGATAAGAATAAGAACACTTCCAACTTGAAAGAACTTGGCAATATCACGTGAATCAAACGACAATACGATTCGTTTATAATAGGAATTATCAAAGCCCATCAAATAACTAAATCGCCGGTCTCCTGATCCCTTTTCACCAATATAAATAGTAGTGTTCCCATCGAATTCTCTATATTTGTAATAATTAATAACATCCAAGGGTGTATACTTGTCTTTAGCCCCTTCAGGTGTTAGATAGCTAAAGATTTGCTTGCCGTTCTCATCGAGCACCTGAATCCATGCCTGAAGATTGACGAGGCTTTCTTTTCCTTGATCGGTTAGTTTAACTTGATTGTCAGAAATATTAATTTGTTCATGAAAATGTCTCGTTATCGTTTCGGGTGAATTCGGATTTCGAAAAAAAGGACCTTTCCACGTACCTTGCAAGATATACACACCGATGAAGAGAATAATATTCATGACTACCACTAAAATGACAATGGCTACAACAGATACCAGAAAACTCCCCGTTAATCGCCACTTCATTACGATCCGCCCTTTACTGCAAGTTTATACCCCAACCCTTTCACGGTCAGCAGATACTGTGGATTTGAAGGATCATCTTCAATTTTCTCCCGCAATCTACGAATATGAACCATAACCGTATTATCCGAGCCGTAAAACTCTTCTCCCCAAACGCGATCATATAGCTTTTCTTTGCTAATGATCTGATTCGGGTGTTTCAACAGAAGCATCATAATCCCAAGCTCCTTGGGCTTAAGCTCAATGACATGACCGTTCTTGGTAAGCTCCAGCCGCTGTTCATCGAATTCGAAAGAGCCTGCTTTGATGACAGGCTTCACTTTTTCTTCGATCTGCTGATAATTGGCTCGACGAAATTGCGCTTTAATTCGATAGGCGACTTCCTTCGGACTAAAGGGCTTCGTAATATAGTCATCGCCGCCGATCGCAAGGCCTAATAGTTTATCGACTTCCTCTGTTTTGGCAGATAGGAACAGAATAGGTACGTGCGAAGTTTCACGAATGCTTTTACACACTTCATACCCTTCCCCATCTGGTAGCATAATATCAAGTAGAACGAGATCTGGCTCTACAGCATGAAATTGATCCAGCCCTTCTGCCGCCGTAGCAGCTGTAAACACTTCTGAAATCCCTTCCTTCAGGAGGACCGTTTTCAACAGCCGCGAAATATCCTCTTCATCTTCGACAATTAATATTTTTTTATTAAGCGACATATGTGCGCCCTCCTAGGAAGTTAAACCGTCTACAAAATATTTACCATAAAAGTCTTACTTCATGCAAAGCCTATGATCCACTCTTTCCATTAAGCTTCTCCAATGCTTTACTTGGAATTTCATCTTGTTTCACTTCTTGATAGGAACTTACACCACTATCTTTCACATACACACGAAGATAAGCGTCTTTTCGTAGCGATTTGTTAGCAGTGTAATCAAGCTTCTTTTCAGTTCCGTCTTTGTCATACGCTTTTGAAGTATATTCGTAGGAAATAAACTTCTGTCCGTCGGCAGTTTTTCCTTCCACTTGTTTGCCTTCTTGAACTTGAACATAGTATTGATCGGCACCGATCCGGTTAATGTTACCGTTTCTAAGGAAGACAATGGACCCAACAACAAGCACAGCAATAATAGTAAATACAGCAATTGATTTTTTCATGATAAATTCTCCTTTAATTATAAGTTATTTTTTATTTGGATTGTGTTACGACAATCTTGTAATAAGACTGTACGGTGAACATATAGTAAGCAAAGTAAATTAGCGAATACAAGCCCATGCAGATCAAGACAGGAACTGTTAAGTTCCTTTGCAGAATGCTCGATAGTGCCGTTAAAGCAATAGAGCAATGTGCAATCCCCGCAACTAGCGGAAGTGCGAATATAAAGGCAACCTGTTTCGCGATTGAACGTCTTATCTCTTTCTTTTTCACACCAATTTTGTGCAAAATCTGGTAACGCCCTTTGTCTGCGTTCGCTTCCGTTATCTGTTTGAAGTAAATAATACTGCCCGTTGCCGCCAAGAAAACAAGACCAAGGAATCCGGCCATATAAATCAACAATCCATACATTTCAAGCCCCTCGGAATAGTCTTGATAAAAGCTCGATAAGCTCGGCATCTCCTTGCCATTCGGCAACAGATTTTGAATATCCGTCGTCAATTTCCCAGCCTTCTTCGCATTCGTTATGCCATAAGTCTCTAATTGGAGAGGTTTATTTTCTTTGGCAAGACTTGCAAATAGCTCATCACTGACTACAAGCGTCGAATAAGTTATTCCAACGTTCATTAGGGTGTATGGTTTGAATCCTGAGAAAGTAATAGTCTCACCCTTATGACCTGTCAACAGTTTGATTGTCTTACCCGTGTAATTAGGAGATTGGCCTTCCGAGTAGAAAGGATCTAATGAAACGGTTTCGTTACCTTTCAATGAAAGGACATCCTTCTTCTTGTGGATAGCTGCCAGATTGTTGAAATCTTGGCTTGAGATCAACGTATACGTCCTTTGATTGCTTCTGCTATTGCTCTTAAGATTGGTCGTGTCCGCATCGATTTGAATCGCTGGAACCGTGAGGTGGTAGTTCACCTTATGATTTGGATTAGCCGAAATGACATCCTGTACTTTTTGGGCTTGATTTGGATTTTCAGCGATAAACATATAACTGTTGGGATTCATTTGTTCGGCCATGTTCTGTGCGTTGTAATACAAGCTATATACCGTGCCAACAGCTGTTAATGTTGTTGCGCTAAGCACCGCGATAATCGTAAGCGTTCGAGCATTTGCTTTGATCCGATAGAGCAATTGTGACGTTCCGATTAAGCGAATGCCTTTCCAATAACGCTTCTTATTTTTCGTAGATAATTTCAATAAAGTTACAGTTAACGTGCTAAACAAGAAATAAGTGCCAATAACAACCGTCATCATAATGACAAGCGCCGTTGTCCCCATTCCAAGATTTTTCCAAATCTCAGACTTCCCAATGTCTTGCAGCGCAATCCAGTAACCAAAACCAATCAAAATAATCGAAAGTAGGGTAATCAGTATCGAAGTCTTCGGTTCCTTCTCCCCTTCTGCTTCAGCACGGAACAATTCGATCAGCTTGAACCGATAAATTAACAGGTAGCCTTGAATGGAATTGAATAAAGCGATAATCAAGAAAACAATGGCTGTATTGATGATCGCTGACGACGAAATGGAGAAATTCGCAATCACATCATAGCCCATCACCTTCATCAAGAGCTGAACAAACCATTTGGTCAACAAGGAACCAAGTCCAATCCCTACAGCAAGAGCTAAAAAGCCCATAATGAAATTTTCATAAAAGAGCATGCGCCCAATTTGCTTATTTCGTAAACCGAGCAGCGCATAAAGTCCAACCTCTTTTTTTCGCTTTCGCGTAAAGAACGAATTCGAATACCCGATAAATATGGCTACGAAAATAATGAGTACGACGGATGCCCCGCTAAATGCCGAGTTAACTTTAGACGAACCTGCCATAGCCGATTGAATCGTTTGATCGTACTTGAGTGATACGAAAACGAAGTAAATCAAGATACTGAAAATCATCGAACCGAAGTAAAGAAAATAGTTGATGAAGTTGTTTTTCATATTCTTGCGGGCCAGACTAAAGATCGTCATGGTACCCACCCCCTAATGCTCCGAGGACCTCTAGAATACTTTGGAAAAACTCTTTGCGAGACTGGCCTTTTTTATGCAACTCCTTATAAAGCTCACCGTCTTTAATAAAAATGACCCGTTTGCAATAACTCGCTGCATAAGCATCATGCGTTACTATCATAATGGTGGAGGCGTGAGTTTCATTTAGCGTGCGCATGCTCTCCAGCAAACTGGATGCCGATTTGGAATCGAGCGCTCCCGTCGGCTCGTCCGCCAAGATCAAGCTTGGTTTCGTAACAATGGCGCGTGATGCTGCAGTACGTTGCTTTTGACCGCCGGAAATATGGTATGGATACTTGTTCAATATATCGCGAATACCGAATATATCCGCAATCTCATCAACTCTTTTTTCGATCTCAGCCGCAGGTACTTTCGAAAGCGCGAGCGGCAGCAAAATATTTTCCTTCACTGTCAATGTATCGAGCAAATTGTAATCCTGAAAAATAAAGCCCAGCTTCTGCCGACGAAAATCTGATAATTGCTCGTCTTTCATCGTCACGATATTTTGACCGGCAATGATCACTTCTCCAGAAGTAGGGGTATCGATCGTGGAGAAAATGTTGAGCAGCGTCGATTTCCCCGCACCCGATGGACCCATGACACCAACGAATTCACCCTCATTAATTTCCAAGTTGATATCTTTTAAAGCCGTATAAATGTTATCCCTCGTACCGAACCTTTTCTGTACGTTGTTGGCTTGCAAGATTGTTTGCATGTTCAGTGCTGCCTCCTTTAGATCGTGTTGCCTATGAAACCTATTCTAAAGGGCGAACCTTACAACATTATAATCTCAACCTTACAGCAACCTTAAACATTTAAGCCCGATCAAACAAATAAGCGCCCTATTGAGCGCCCATTGCCATGACTGAATCAAGTTTAGATTGAATATGGCCCTTTATCCTAACTTTGCGCCATTCCTTAACCAGCTTACCTTCTTCATCAATTACAAAAGTAGGACGTTCAACGCCCATGTACTCGCGTCCATACAATTCTTTCAGCTTCCAAACGCCCAACTAAAGACGGAACACATGGACAGAGTGAGGTTGCATTCGCCTTTTGTTATTTGCTTGGTTACAAACTCATGCCTCGATTAAAAGATATTCATACACAAAAGTTATACCGACCGGAGCCAGGAATGACTGACGCTTTTGCGAACTTGCAGCATGTACTCACGCGTTAATTGGGAACTGATCCGTCAGCTGTATGACCAAATGATGAAGTATGCAAGAGCTTTACGGCTTGGTACGGCTGAAACGGAAGCCTTCTGAAAAGGTTTACCTGGAACAACTTGAAGCATCCAACGTATCAGGCGCTAGGTGAGTTGGGTAAGGCAGTTAAAACCATCTTCCTCTGTGAATATATGCATTCGGAAGAATTACGCCGAGAGATTAATGCTGGTTTAAATGTCGTGGAAAACTGGAACTCGGCCAACGGGTTTATCTTCTTTGGCAAGGGTGGAGAAATTGCTACGAATCGCATAGAAGATCAAGAAATGGCCGTTTTGTCGCTTCATCTACTACAAAATTGTTTAGTCTACATTAATACCATCATGTTCCAGAACGTTTTATCGGAGAAGAAATGGTTTGATCGAATGACTCCGGAAGATTTACATTCGGTGACACCCTTGATCTATACTCACGTTAATCCATATGGCACATTCCGGTTGGATATGAAGGTAAGACTTCCATTGGAAGGTGAACTTGCATGATTGAAAAACGCGTATCTGCAAAAAAGAAAGCCCGGGAGCTGGCGAAGTACATTCGCTCAGAACGACCGGACATGCTTACTTAAAGAGTTTGTTTCAGCATTTAAGAAGCGAGCTTGAAATTGAGGTTCCTAAATCAAATAAAAAGCTGCCTTACGTACCCACAGAGGAAGAATTAAAAAGCTACTATGAAGTGGTTTGGAAGGCCAAGAATTTTCAGGACATGATGATCGTGAAGACCCTCATGTATACAGGTGTCCGGGTCAGTGAGTTAATCAGCATTAAGCTGGCGGACATCGATTTTCATTACTGTCAAATCCGGATCAACAAAGGAAAGGGCAGCAAAGACCGCATTGTTCCATTTCCTCAGACTTTCAAAGAGCTACTGGGCATGCACGCTGATTCGATGAAAAAGAAGCAAGCGACCTATCTGTTTGAGTCCTCATGGAAGAAAAAGTACACGGACAGGGGAATACGCAAGATTTTGGCTAAATATTCAGAGGAGGCCAAGTTATCTCAAAACCTTTCTCCTCATAAACTAAGTCACTTTCTATTAACCTGGCTAAAAAAGCAGGGCATTGATGACGCGCTGATTCAACCCTACTCCGGCCATGAAAGCAGAAAATCTTTGGAAGGATAATCAAAGCTGGCAATTACCGATGCTCAAAATGAATATAACGAGGTTATAAATAAATTTCCAATTTAATCCATACGTTTGCGGGTGGTGTCAGCTACGCTGGTATTACCCCTCAAAGCCGTTTAAACGCTAATTCACGAAGCTTGGAGTAGCTGGCAACCATTCACAACGTAGGTACTACTTTGGCAATACATGAAATCGAATCATTCTTTTCGAATCTGGAACAGATTTATCTAACCATCCTGCAATCGATCTCTGATTTGGAACAGGCTATCCAAGAATATGATTCGTTCTATAACAATGAACGTTTTCAGAAGAATCTAAACGACCGTTCCCGGATAGAAGCCAGAAACGGCCGTAGAATAAAGATGTCTTCTTATAAGTGTCTACTTGCCCAGAGTTATGACCACAATGGCCGACTTTTTAACTTGTGTGTTCAAAAAGTGGATTGATTAGCCAAGAATCGCAATGTCACGGAGCGTAACGACCAGTTCCTCGACACCATGCAACTCGAACAAGACGAGTTCGTTTTCTCCTTTGCAAAGCAGCGGTCCCGGAATATACAACGTCTTTTGTGGACCAACCGTCTCCCAATAACGACCCAGATTGAAGCCATTGATGTATGCAACACCTTTGTTCCAGCCTTTCAGTTCCAAAAAGGTATCAGCGGCTTCGTCAACCTGAAACGTTCCCTTGTAGAAGGCAGGTTTGCCGTCGAAATTTACTGACGCCGACTTATACTCCAAGTTCGATAAATCTTCCATAGGCAATGTATGGATCGTCCAGTGGTACAGGAACTGTTGACCGAACCGGATGCCTTCCGTAATCCCTTTCACATCCCGCAAGTATGAACCATAGTTGGATCGTCCCATATTTTCGACGAGCACTGTGAGAGTTACTCCTTCAGGAGGGACACTAAAAGCAATGGGCTCCGCATCTTTGTTCCAACGCTCAACGACGCCTTTATACTCACCGTCTAAGAAAATCTGCGCACGGTCGTGAACATCCTGCAGGTTCAGCTTCGTTTCGCCGCGAGGACCGGAAATTCGCGAAGTGTACATAATGAAGCCGTAGTTTTGTCCCAATAGCTCCATCGGATCCGGGCACGTTCTTTGCACCGGGGTCGACAACTTGTCTAGGGAATCGAACAGCACCGCCTGCTGCGTCATTTGTACTTGACCGTAAGCTTTTTTCTTGATAGGTTCTGGTAATTCCAGCGGTCCTAAGTCAACATACTTAGATACAACTTCACGCACTGCATAAAACTTGTCTGTTACATCGCCGGACTCACTGATCAGTACATCGTAATCATAGCTTGTAATCGTTGGCATATACGTGCCATCATCATTCGCTCCGCTCCAGAAGCCGAAGTTCGTTCCGCCATGGAACATGTAGAAGTTAACCGAAGCGTTCATGTCTAGCATTTCATCGAACACCTTCGCTACATCAGCCGCATCGCGAGTATGATGCTGTTCGAACCAATGGTCAAACCAGCCGTTCCAATATTCCATGCACATGATTGGTCCTTCCGGCTGGTAAATGCGCAGTTCGGCAAATGCTTCTTTCGGACGGGAACCGAAGTTTACGGTTTCGAGCACTCCCGGTACCATGCCGCCTTGCAGCATAAAGTCTTCCGGTCCGTCGGAGGTGAACAACAGCACGTCGATGCCGCGTTTGATTGTACTTTGACGCAAGTACTCGAGGTATTGCGTGTCGTTACCGTAGCTACCGTATTCGTTTTCGATTTGCATCGCGATGATCGGCCCGCCGTTCGTACAGAGCAGTGGAACAAGTTTCGGCATGAGGATGTCATAATAAGCGTCGATTTTATCAAGGAATGGTTGGTGGGAACAACGCAGTCTCATGCCATTATCGGCAAGCAACCATGCGGGTAATCCACCAAACTCCCATTCCGCGCAAATGTACGGACTTGGTCTAACGATGACATGCAGCCCTAGCTCGCCGGCCGTCTTGATAAAATTGACTATGTCGGCGATGCCTTCGAAGTTGAATTGTCCTTCTTTTGGTTCGTGCAAGTTCCATGGTACATACGTTTCCACCGTGTTGAAGCCGCAGGCCTTCAGTTTCATCAAACGATCCCGCCAATATTCGGGAACGACACGGAAATAATGGATTGCACCAGAAATAAGCCGAATCGGTTTGCCATCCATAACAAATTGATTACCTTCCACAACGAAAATAGACATGTGTAAATCCTCCTATTATCTGTTTTTTCATATAATCTCGATGAGCACCATCCAAGTTATCGCCGAAAATGTCTTCCCACGTAACAAAAACAACTTGTTGGGGAATCTAATGCATCTACGAAATTTTCGATATACTTGGATAAATCATTCAATGCTCTCTCTTATCGAAATTACTCTATTAAAATACTTATTTTAGAAAATATCACCTATATCTGAGAACTTCTTTGGAGTTATAGAGTTAAGAAGATCATCAGCACTAGAGCTGACGATCCTCTTCGAAGAGACTTCCTTTCACCCAAGTAGTTCAAAACAAATTTACTGTAATTTAATATAAAAATTATTTTGCGTTTAACATAGCCAAAATCAAAGTGACGGCTTCAGCTCTAGTGCAAGAAGCATTAGGATTAAATTTACCATCCCCATTACCCTTTATTAAACCTGCTTCTGCAGCTGTTGCCACATATGGTTTTGCCCATACTGGAATCTGATCTGCATCATCAAACGCCACTGATGCTTTTGGATTAACTTCAAGTCCTAGTGCACGAACGATAATAACGACGAATTCACTTCTGGATATTTTATTATCTGCACGAAATGTACCATCTTCGTATCCCGTAATAAATCCAGCTTTAACAAGTGCTTGAATGAATGGTTTAGCCCATGCTGGTATTTGCTTTTGATCCGCAAAACTAAGCTCCGTCTCACCATGCTCCAATTTCAGCGCTCTTGCTAACATCGTTGAAAACTCACCGCGTGTTACAGTACCATTCGGGTGGAAGGTTCCGTCTTCATAGCCAGTAACAAAACCAAGTTCAACGGATTTTTCTACAGCAGCTTTAGCCCAATGATTCGCAATATCCGTAAGCACCACTTTTGGCGTTTCAGGTGACGTTTCAGGCTTCGTCGAGCCACCACCCGAAGAGCTAGCTTCAGTCATCACCGTTACACTCGGACCATTCACGCTCCAATTGCCTGCCGCATCGCCTGCTTCAACTTTAAAGGAATACGTCGTGTCAGATGACAGGCCGCTGACTGTATAGCTCGTGATATTGCCTGCTAATGTAACGAGTTCACTTCCGTCCTTGTAAACTTTATAGCTAGTTACACCCTTATCATCCACTGCTTCTTTCCATGAAAGTGTAAGGCTAGTTCTGCCAACATTTGAAGTCTTCAATGCTTTATCTTCTGTCCATGTTGGAGCAGTTGCGTCTGCTGGTGTTTCGTCCTTATAAATTGCTGTTACTTTAACAGCTTCATCAGGCATTACAAATGTAGTAACTGTTGCACTTGCATCTTCAAATACAACGTTAATGTTATCCGTAATCCATTTGTCAAATCCTTGGCCTTCTGGTGCCCCATATGCTGAAATTGTAACGGTCGCTCCTTTAGCATAATTTCCGCTACCATCACCATTTACTACTTCAACTGCATATTCTTGACCTGGATCTACAGTTGATTTCGCACCGTAAGCTTCAAACTCACGGAAACCTGCCCATGTTGGGTCAATACCCAATACATTCACTTTTATAAATCTAACATTTTCAGCTGACCACGAATCTTCTGTAAAATTTTCAGTAACTGGAGTGTTCCACTTATCGACAGTTGTTGTCCAGTTCTCGCCATCAGGAGATACTTCTAGTTTATACTTCATCGTAGTTGAAGCTGTTTCCCAGAAAATCTTTGAACCCGTAACATCGTATTGTGCTCCCAGGTCAACCTGCCACCAATGTGCAGTACTTGGATCACTTACACTCCAACGAGTTGATGTTAGACCGTCATTCCCCATCATTGCCGTATTACTTGATTGTTCACTGCTTGCAGTTGCAGGTTTCTTCAATGCAATGTTTGGATCTTCTTTTACTGTAATTTCTGCAACAGCTTTCTTATCCGTACCTTCTAACGTACCATTTACAGTAAACTGGCCTTCAATACTTAGTTGTTCATCCGAAATACGATCCCATGTAACAGATACAAATCTCTTTGTATTATCACTTAATGTTACTTCAAGCATATTTGGAAGTATTGGTGCTTTGCCAATGACTGTACTTACTTTTACTTTAGGAATTTCAAAGATTGTAGCCGCAGAATTTGTAACGATAACAATCGCCTGAGCTTTAATATTCGTACCTTCTACGGTACCCAATACATTAAAAGATCCAACATTCATGTAACGATCTTCAGCTATTGAATCCCAAGCGGCAGGTAGATGAATAACTGTACCATTTGAAGTGATCATCTTAGCCGATTCTGGCATGATAGGTGCAGTTCCTACTGTCGTGTAAACAGTCATCACTTTTGCATCTACGATATCTACTTCACCGCTAGCTGTTACGGTTACAGTAGCTGTAATAGCTGCATCCTGAACTCCATTAATGTGCCCTACGACTTCAAATGTTCCTGCTTCAGCATATTTTGAAGGGGCAATTACTGGCCATTGAATTGGCAATTCCATTTCTGTGTTGTTGCTCATAATTGCCTTTACGGTTGCAGGCATTTCCGGATGCATGCCAACTGTCGTGCCAACTTCAACGGTAGCGGGTCCAGTTATTGATGGAGCTTCTTGAGCAACTCTCATCTCAGCTACACTCGCCCAACCATTAATACCTTCTAACGCCGTTAACTTAACATGAGTTATTGGCTTTGAACTATCAATAGCTATTTGCTTTGTATCAATTGTCTTTTGCCATACACCATCTGAAACAACTTTTACAAACCCTTCAGTATCTAATTTTGCGTCTCCATTATCTGCTGGATTTTCATATTTAAGATATAATTCATATTTTGAAATAAAACCATTACCACTTGCTTCTCCTTTACTATTTTTCTCCTGTCTTGGCATTACATCTACTCGGTTTACATTGTAAGCTTTACCTAAATCGAGCGTGATGGATTGTGGTAAGGTATCACTTCCATCCCAAGCTGTGTGCCACAATGAACCTATGTTTCCATCAAGTACATTTTCAGGAGCATCACTTAGCTCATAGCCAGTTGCACTTGCAGTGATACCATCTACAGGTATTACTGCTAAGTCAACAGGTTTAATTTGTGGTGGTTCAATGGTAGCATCCTTTGCTTCCTGAACCACTAGATCGTCAAGGATAAAGTCTCCTGCTGAACTTCCATCCGTATTTCTTGTTCCGATCCAAAAATCTTCTGTACTTGCTGTAAATTTAACAGTAAACGGTGTAGGAACGGTTGCCTGTGGCATCGGTATATTCATCAATTCCTTCGTACCGTTACCTACAACAAAGTTTATCTTTTTATCAAACTGACTTTCATATTTAAATGAAACTTCGTAAGATATTCCTTTATCAAATCTTAAAGTCTGTGGTAATGTTCTCATGATGAGACCAGCACCTGTCTTATGTGACTTAATAGACCATTCACCATTTAATACATCATCAACTTCTTTTCCATTCCACCCTTTTTGAGTGTATGGAGCGTGTAATTCGGATAAGTGAGTACGTGGATCACTTACGCCATCAGCATCTGCTATAACAAATGGAGTCAAACCTTGGTCAACATGTTCAAAATCTTCAGCTACTACGACCCCTGGAGATTGTGGTACAACTCTCTGGGTAGGTACAGAGCGAACATCGTCAAATGTTACAGTCGCTGTTCCTGGAGCTACCTTCAAGTACAATGTTGCAGTTTCCTGTCCGGCTGCTACATCAAATATGACCCTCATTCTCTGCATATTGGTGCTGTGCTTGGAGTCAGCTGAGATATAGTTTTTAAGTGGTGAACTTTCCGTATAGTTAGTTATATCTGCTCCGCCAAAATCTTTAACACCAATCGTCGTTTTACGATTTGCATATCCTGCCGTGTTGGAATCACTACCGTTTGTACTGTTTGGTGTATTCCCTACCTGAACATAAATGGAAGCTGAGTATGTTCCCGGCTGCAATCCCGATAATTGAGTCTCTAATACCGTTTCTTCCATATTTTCTTTGATTACTACTTCATACTGTCCACGATGGTTACGTTCTACAGTTGCTGCACCACTCTTTACATCCCAGTGATCTAATGTTCCGCTGTTGAAGCTTGGATCCTTTGCAGGCATTCCAAATCCCCAATTCATAACTTCAGCCGTTACAGAAACATCACCTTTGTATACAACGTATGCTTGTTTTGCTTCTGCATCGATCGTGATTTTGCCATCAACTACGTTGATGACTTTTTCATCTTTCTTACCTGTATCCGTTAATGTGTACAACTTAACTGTCGATACATTGTTCCAGCTATTTGGCAGATCCCAAGTCGTTGTTCCACCGTTTTCATTATAGTGATAGAGTTTTTCTTCAGGACCAGCCAATTCGCTTCCTGTCTTATCGGCATTTGGCGACCATGGCAACAAATATTTGAGGTTGTTGTATTTTACAACATCATAAACATTACCGTTACTTGTTCCTTTTTGAATGGTTACATCTTCTTCAAGAAGTTTCTTACCATCTTTTGTGAATGTTCTCTTTCCGTCTGATGCCCTTTCGGCAACAACATTTCCTTCAAATTCAACTCGTCCCACATTATCTTTTACATCATACTTCGTCATAGGGAAGCTTTGCAGATACTTCGTAGGTAAATTGTTTTTAAATACAATATCAATCATTTCATCATAATCTACTCTTCCCTGCCATCCTTCTGCATCATTTGCCTCAGTACCGCCAAGGATTGGGTGACGAGCGATCCAAACGTCCTTCTGGTGATTTCTTACAAACCTTGCGATATCACTGCTATATCCCTTGATGTTCTTTCCGCCGTAATCATAGTCAACTGCCCAGTGATTCCAAACGGCTTCATCTTCTAATACATTTGGAAACTCCGTAGTAAGAGTCCATCCAAAAGAATTCACTTCTCTTGCAAATCTTCTTCCATTAAAGCCCTGTTCATACCAAGCATCTGCATAAATAAAATCAAGTGTTGGTGCATCTTCCTTTAACATCTCTAAACGTTTCATTCTGTTGCCAGTATAAACTTCTCTTCGGTATGTAGGATCATCAAAGTCATATGATGGATCAAGCCAATCCCAACCAAATTTGTTCATATTAACTAATTTATCATCAAAAGCCTTTGCTTCTGGGTGAGCACCTGTACCACTAATATGTACACCCATGAAAGCATTATATTTCTGCGCTTCTCTTACAAGTGTATCCATATCCTTCTGTCCGCCCTGACGTACACCTATATGTCCACCATAATCTGGATGCGCGGAGTCATGACCTTCTGCTTGGTAACCCTTTAATTCCACCCACTGTCCAAGCCCGTCAGTTGATAAATATATTTTCTTCGTTTCATCTAGTGTCTTTAAAAATGGGTTTGTTGCCTGACTGCCAAAGTTCATCGGTATACGTTGAACAACAAGCTCAGACATTCTGTCGCTGCCAATTGGATTGTTCATAATATCACGGAATGCAACAGCTCCATCCTGCCAGTCTATTTGACGATCACCATTTGCGTCCTCTGTAATAACTACCTTCGTATGTGGTAATGGCTCAGTTAAATTTTCTGGCATTTCATTTCCACGATATACCCATGAAGCACTCCACAAAGCTGTACGAGAGTAACCTGTTTTCTCTGTAGTTTGCTTCACAATACGGTGGTTGTCATTATCTCCATCTTTATTTGTATCACCAAATGCATTGGACCAAACACCAGCTGCTAATTCATCATTGTTAATGAACGCGTACATATAGTTTTTTGGTGTACTATCTACCATAGGAGTACTTGATACATCTTGATACACATCACCTTTTTTATAAACAGCGTTTTCCATTCTGGAACCGGCAAATTTGGCACCCGCTTCTGTACTTCTTACCGATACCAAGCTATGGTTTGGAATATCAATAGTGTGTATTCTTGCTGTACCATTTTCTTGCACATCAGTTACCTCAAAGTCAAGTGTATTGTCAGTAACAGTTAATGACAACTTTATTACTACATCTAGTTCGTCAATCGTTAATGTATAATCGGCTTTATTTTCGCTTTCCGTATAATCTACTTTCGGTACATAGTCTATTCCGTTAATTTTTATTGTGTTTAGTACATCTTCTGAACCATTTAATACTTTATTATTTAACTCATACTTTATTACCCTTGGGAAATTCTGGTCCACTTCAACTTTCATTTCATTTGTTGCTATGATTCCATCGTAAGTTGCAGCATCTGCAATTCCTGAAAATACAGGAATTGTAATGCTAGCCAACTGTACAGAGGCTACCACAATTGCTACGTTTTTCATTACCTTTGACAGTGACATTTTTTTACCCCCTTCAGGTTTAATCTATTAATTTCAAATTCTTATAATTAATCTTTAATACAATTGCCATGAAGTCAGCATCACCTCCTTTGAGTTCCATGAAATCTAAAACAAAACTTACTTTGCATTTAGCATTGCTAGAATCAAAGTGACTGCTTCAGCTCTCGTGGAAGAGGCATTCGGATTAAATTTGCCATCCCCATTCCCTTTAATTAAGCCGGCTTCTGCAGCTGTTGCTACATATGGTTTTGCCCACACTGGAATCTGATCTGCATCATCAAACGCCAGTATTGCCTTAAGATTTACTTCAAGACCCAGTGCACGAACAGTAATAACTACTAATTCACTTCTGGTTATTTCATGATTTGCACGGAATGTACCATCTTCATATCCCGTAATGTAACCAGCTTTAGCAATTGCTTGAATGAATGGCTGAGCCCATACTGGTGTTTGCTTTTGATCATCAAAACTAAACTCAGCATCGCCAAGTTCCAATTTCAACGCTCTTGCTAACATCGTAGAAAACTCACCACGTGTTACGGTACCATTCGGACGGAAAGTTCCATCTTCATAGCCAGTTACAAAACCAAGTTCAACCGATTTTTCAATAGAAGCCTTTGCCCAATGTTCCGCAAAATCAGTAAGCTTTACTTTTGGAGGTTCAGGACTCGTTGGCTTATTACCATCTCCTGGTTTTGGCGTAGGAGTAGGCTTTGGATCTGGTGAAGGTGTCCATCCACCACCCGGAGAGCTAGCTTCAGTCGTCACCGTTACACTCGGACCATCTACGCCCCAGTTTTCTGCTGCATCACCTGCTTCAATTTTAAAGGTATACGTCGTGTCAGATGAAAGGCCGCTGACTGTATAGCTCGTGATATCACCTGCTAATGTAACTAGTTCGCTTCCGTTCTTGTAAACTTTATAACTTGTTACAGCCGTATCATCCACTGCTGCTTTCCATGAAAGTGTAAGGCTAGTTCTGCCAACATTTGAAGTCTTCAATACTTTATCTATTGTCCATGTTGGTGCAGTTGCGTCTGCTGGTGGTTCTTCCTCAGGAACCTTGGCATCATCGAATGCTTTGACCGCTGCTTGAAGCGCTTCGATCGCTGCTTTCACTTCTTCTTGAGTTGTTGTTGTCTCTACAATGCCTTGTGCTGCTACAATCGCTGCTTTGAATGCGTCTACTGCTGCTTGTGGATATTGTCCTGGTTGATCACCAACTACTGCTTGATCCACTTTTACCTGAGCTGCTGCAATCGCTGCTTCTAGCGCTGTTGTATCCACGACTGGTGATTTAGCACCGTAAGCTTTAAACTCACGGAAACCTCCCCATAGATCCGGGTATCCCATGACAGTTACCTTGATATATTGGGCACCCTTAGCAGTCCAGTTATCTGTTCTGACTTGTTCCGTATTGGTTGAGTTATTCATATGGTCAATCACGGTCGTCCAAGTTGCAGCGTCACTTGAAACCTCGATCTTATACATCATCGCCTTACCGGCTTTTTCAAATATTACTTTTGAACCTGTTAAATCATATTTTTCTCCCAGATTCACCTGCCAGTAGTGTGGATTCTTATCATCAGCCACACACCAACGAGTTGACTCATCCCCATCGTTACCTGCTGATGCTGGATTGTTATTCTGCTGGCTATCTGAAGTAGCAGGTTTGTTTAATACGACATCGTTGGATTCCGGTATAATTACACTTTTCATACCGCGAACTCTTATTTCATCAATCGAAGCAATTCCTTCAGTAAAAGTTACCTTGACATACCTTACTTCTTTATTTGAAACTCTGTCCGTTTTAACCTTGCTGGTTTCTGTATCCGCCGTTCTATCAACTGCAGAAGTCCATACCTTGTGATCACTTGACACTTCAACCTTGTATTTGCTTGCGTTTTCTGCAGCCCATTCCAGCTCGATCTCTGTCAGGTCATACTTGTCTTCTAAGTCTACCGTCCAAGTCCTCATCGGATCTTCATATACAGCCTTCCATGCAGTAGCTATATCACCATCGTTAGCTTTTGAAGCCTCAAAGCCTGCTTGTTCGCTGTTTGCTGCTGCTATCTTGTGGTCAGATACAACCGGTATTGAATCTGCATTTTGGTAAATGTTCATTTCTGCAGCGGAACCGAATCCATTTTTACCAGCCAATACTTCAAATCTCAGGTAATGAGCCGGAGTGGGTTTGAATGTTACTGTATTTGGCGTGGAATCGCTTACAAATATTCCTGTTTCCTTGACCAAGGTGTAATTAACACCATCCATGCTTGTGTAGATGTTGTACTTGGTTACGATACCGTTATCTCCACCTGACTGTCTTGGAATATATTTAAGCTTATATACATCATATATTTGTCCTAAGTTGAAATCCAAGGTGTGAGGAGGCGTATTTCCACCATTCCACTTTGTATGCCAGATCGTATCTATGTCTCCATCTATGACATTTCCTGCTTTATTATCCTCGTCTTCCGTTTCTTCACTTGAAGCAGTTACCGTCATACCACTTAAAGGAATCATTTCAGGATCAGCTACTATTGATATATTTACACCCTCACTCCATTCACTGGAACCAGCAAAGTTCTTGGATCTAACCTGTACTGTATGAGTGGATCCAGCAAGTAACCCTGTTTCTGAAAATGGGCTTGTAGCATTGCTTATGATATTATTGTCAATTTTGATATCATACTGTAATGCTCCGGATACAGCATCCCATGCGATATCAATCGTTGGGCTGTTTGGTGAATCCACTTGAACATGAGCTGGAGCTGTTGCAATCTCCGGATAGTCACCAGAACCAAACATAAACCAGTTTAGCTTGCATATTTCCGTATCAGCGCCGTTAAACACTAAGAATATTTTTTGCTTACCTGTAACTTCTTTTGTAAGCTCTGCTTTAGCATTTACATACGCATTCAATTCACTTGTATTTGGAATTTGTAGTATGGCTATCGTTTCGGCCGGATTGCCTTCTGCATCAGCCAGTTTAACCTCAATCGTGCCGCTAGGTTTGTTGCTGGCTATTCTTGCGTTAAACCATTTTGCCTCTCCATTACCAAAATCAACTTGGTCATAACGCAGCCAATCGCCATTCTTGATATTAGCCATACTTTGGTCGTATCCGCTGTTTACATCATCATTTGTCCACTCTGTTTTAGCGTTAATCGTAAGATTTTTATCTGTAACATAGTTTTGATCATCATAACGTTCAGCATCAATTTTCTTATCTACACGAAATAAATTCCCTTGATTTTCAGTCGTTGTCAGTTCAAATGAATCAACATCAATATATCCGCCAAGGGCTTTTGTTGCATAATTGAAAATACCAAATCTCATACCCACGTATGTCCCATAACGCATTTCATATCTTCCGCCTAATCTGGTAAAGTTGACTCCGTCGAGGCTGTATGAGAACTCCGTTCGATATTCAAATCTCGGGGTTTCAGCTCTAAACCAGATATTCGTTGTACCTTCTGGAAGATCAATAGATGCCTCTTCTGTCCATAAGTCCTGAACAACGATTCTCTTCTGTCCATCTTCATTCTTGATTCCAATGAAGTTCGAATCTTTTTGTATGACAGATAATCCTGCCTGATCACCGTCAGCCATATGGCTTATATCCATCTGTACAGTTCCTATACTGTCCGGACCAATGATTCTCTGCGTAAGTGTATTTCTTGCATATGCTAAAGAATTTATTACACTAGATGTTCTAAGTCTTATATATCCTGGTCTTTCAGTAAGACTCCACTTTTCATTGTCGGGATTGTGATTCCACTGCCATTGTAGACCTAACTCACTGCTACTAAAATCATCTGATGTTTCTGGTGCCCTTGGCTCCGTTGTACCCAAACCTGGTATATTAGGCTTCTTTAAAGTAACAACCGCTTTTTCTCCATCCAGTTCTCCTATATATGGCCATTCATCTTTCCAGTACACTGGCTGCAATGTTGGAACACGTCCCAGCTTTCCTCGATCCTGGAATATGACCGACCACCATTCTGATTCCTTTCCCTCACCCTGAGGAACATCTACAATACCACCTTGGTGTATACCATTGCCTGTAAAATTCATAAAGCTTGTCATGATATCCTTTACTTCATAAGGACCATTAGCCAAGTCTTTTGTTCTGATCGCTATTTCCTTCTTTGAACCTTTAGCCCAGGTCGGCGTACTTAGGATGTAATAGTATTCTCCAATTTTATATACATGTGATCCTTCATTATAATAACCACCCTTATAATCGTAGATCATCTTTCCATTTCGTGATGCTCCAGGCTCTCTCTTAGAAATAATAGAAAGTTCACCTGTTTCTTCATTCACAGTCTTCAACTCACTTAGGTATAGTCGACCTTGACCATGTACAACGTATACCTTTCCATTATCATCAAAAAATAGTCCGGGATCGTATAGCTCATCTTCTAACTTGTAAATCGTCCAAGGACCCTTTGCGTTATTTGCAATACTCACGTATGCTGCATCTCTATTAATGTTGTACATCAAGTAGAATTTACCGTTATGGTACCTTAAGCTGGTTGCCCATGGACCTTCGTCGTAAGCAGTCAGTCCATTCTTTAGGTCGTACATGTCTCCTTCCATTCTGTTCACAGCATAACTCTCATATGTCCAATTCACTAAATCTTTGGAACTCATGATTGGACTTCCGGGAAATAGGTGCATACTCGTTGATGACATATAATAGGTGTCACCCACCCTGATTACGTCATTATCCGGATAATCTCCCCACATTATTGGATTTGTGTATGTACCATTTCCATTGTCTGCAGCCCTCGCATAAGGTGTAAAATTGACAAACATGGCAATTAGAATTACCAGCACCATTGCTTTTTGTCTGGAACTGAACATTTTCAAACTCCCTCCTTCGGTTTAGTATCTCGAATACCATGATCTAACATATCGTTTAACCGCTTTCATAAAGATCGATGAATAAATCGAATGATTTATGTTTACATCTTACTCTACCGCCATGGATAGGTTAATGACGATAATTTGGATTTCATGATAAATTTTACGGTAAGCGCAAAAGAAAAACCCCCTCCACCGCACTCGTACCTCATGAAGTCAAAAAGCTTCATTCGAGTATGTGCTTGAAGGGGATTTATTCTTCTGAAATATAAGTATAGCGATTCTTCTCTAACTTATTTAAGCTTGTTTAACATGCCTAAAATCAATGTGATTGCCTCAGCTCTCGTTGTTGAACCGTTAGGATTGAATTTGCCATCCCCGTTCCCTTTAACCAGACCTGCTTCCATAGCAGCTGCAACATAGGGTCTAGCCCATGCCGGAACCTGCTCCGCATCATTAAATGTCAGTTCTGCATTAGAATCCACTTCAAGACCTAATGCACGAACAATAATAACGACGAATTCAGATCGTGTTATTTCATTTTTCGCATGGAATGTACCATCTTCGTATCCTGAAATGTAACCTGCTTTAGCAATTGCTTGAATGAATGGCTGAGCCCATACTGGTGTTTCATCTTTATCATCAAAACTAAACTCCGTATCATTAGGCTCCAATTTCAGTGCTCTAGCTAACATCACAGCAAACTCACCACGTGTTACAGTGCGATTCGGTCTGAAAGTCCCATCATCATATCCTCTTACAAAACCTAGCTCTACAGATTTTTTAATTGAAGCATTAGCCCAATGATCCACAATGTCCGTAAACTCTACTATTGGCACAACCGGCTCTGTTGGTTCAATAGGCTTAGGCGTTGGTGTTGGATCTGGTGTTGGCGTCCAGCCACCACCCGAAGAGTCAGCTTCTGTCGTTATCCTTACGCTTGGACCATCCACACTCCAGTTTCTTGCTTCATCGCCTGCTTCGACTTTAAAGGTGTAGGCCTTGTCAGATAATAAACCTGTAACGTTGTAGCTAACCATATCTCCTGCTAATGTAGCCAGTACATGACCATCTTTGTAAACCTTGTAGCCGGTTACAGCAGTATCATCACTAGCCGCTGTCCATGTAAGCTTAAGGCTCGTTTTGCCAACATTTGAAGCTGATAATTTAGCATCTTTTGACCATGTTGGTGCAGTTGTATCTGTTGTTGCCGCTGTTTCTAAGTTAAAATCAAGTGTTGTTGTTTTATCTGCTATTACATCACCATTTTTACTTTGCTCTGTATAGCCATTCTTGCTAGCTTTTACAGTATAGTCTGTACCAACTGGTACATTCGCAATAAAATAGATTCCTTCTAATGACGTTGTGGCAGTGTATACAGATCCACTTACCGTCAGACTTACTTTAGCACCTTCTACAGGAGTGTCTTGCCCAGTTGTCACTGTTCCTGCAATGGTTCCTGCCTTCGTTGGTACGGTTACGTCATAGATGAATTTTGCATCTGCCCAGTCAACATGAGTATTATACCTTGCTTCAGGATTGTCAGGATTATTATTCCATTCAGCAACAAGCTTAATCTGCTTAGCTTCAGTGATGTCAAGATCAATAAATTCACAGTTGTCATCTCTCATCTTTACTGGGCTTGTATAGATTAACTCATCATCTTTAAATACTTTAAATATAGCTTCCCCACCCATTTTAGGAGCTTTCTTGTCAATTCCTACATAGGCTTGAAATCTTGTATACCCACGTCCATCTACATGATAAACAACTTCTGAATTTGTATCTGATGATAATCCTTTCGTAAAGGTCTGAACTCCTGCTGCCGTGTTTAATTCTAGGTAGGAACCACCATACTGTGGCTCATCCTTAAGAACATCATTATAATCACTGTGTGCTGAAGCCCATTCCAGATCACTTGCATAGTCAAAATCTTTCAACTCTGGTTCTTCATAATCCCGTCCATATAATATCATTTCCGCCATACCTACTCTGAACCCGCCGCCAGCAGTGATGTCCTTAATCGTTACGCGAACATAATTCATGTTGTCATACGGCTTAGCAAATCTTTCTGGTGTGAAATGCTGTCCACCTACGTAACGATTATCGAGTGCCTTTTGCCATGTTTCACCATCCGTAGATACTTCTAAATCATACGTGTACCAGTTACTGTCCTTTTCCCAGAAAATACGGCTTCCAAGGATGGATTGAGGTTTATTGAATTTTACTGTCACGGACTGAGGAAGAGTTAATTCCTTGGATAACCAACCTGTTCCTATCGTAGTTACACCATCTCTAAGCTTATCCGTCCCCCTCTCAGCTTCACTTTCTGAAGATGATGTAATGGATTCAATTTTCGCATCTGTAATCATGTCACCTGGTTCTTCATTTTCTGAAGGTATGATCTTAAACTCAAATAAAGATGCCCAAGCTCCATTTGTTATACGATCTACAATAGTTAATCTTACATATCTTCCTTTTGTTTCAACAAGCTTTGTTTCTTCAGATCCATTAGGCGTCGTGTTTAATGTATTATCAATAATTTTTTTCCAGTTTGTCCCATCTTCTGATACTTCAATATAATACTTATAAACATTTGTACTACTCTCCCACATCACCTGAAAACCAGCCAAAGTGCTGCTATTTTGTAAATCAACCTGTATCCACTGCGGTAAGGATGATCCATTTGCACACCATCTTGTACCTTCGTCATTATCTACTGCATGCTTTGCAAAGTTACCTGATTGTTCAGAAGAACTTGTAACAGGTTTACCAACTGCAATATTTTTATATGTCTGTTCTGTGGTTTCTAGCTTGTCAACGCCACCAATCCATGGTGTATGCTGACCGTCAGGGACAAACTGACCTTCATAGGGTACTGTACTAACGGTTTTTACTCCTGCATTTAATCCTTCTGCTGCAGCATGAATGTTTATAATTCCACTGACGTCAGCAGTTCTTACAAATGCAAAACCTATACCACCTTCAACACTTTGTTCTTCAATACTAATTCTTTCAATATTTTTTCCAACGAGTCCCCCTTCACCTGATACAGAAATTTTAATCTTACCGTCGTAGTTTGGTACGACAGTTCCATTTGCATCAACGACTTTGAAGTATACGGGGATTAAATCCGAACCATCTGCTACGGGCATGATTCCTCTGTCACGTACTTCAATTTCTATTCCAGCAGCTTGACCTGGTGTATTAACGGTATGCGTTTTCACAACATTTCCATCTAAAATAGCTTCTGCTCTAAGCTCTCCAGCTGCAAACTGATCTAAAGTAAATATAAATATTGGGCTGCCGCCTTTTTTAGCTATGTTCGGAACAGATTTCAGGGCCTCTTCCCTTGTAATCTCTTTAACCAATTCATTATTCTGATAGAGCTTCACACTATCGCAGTTACTGAATACGTTAATATTTAGGCTTGATGTTGGAGAATATGTGCTTGCTATAAACACCATTGGTCCATGAACAGAATTTCTAGCCGATTGCATGGACTGGAACCAGTAGTAGTCATATTTTTCGTATCTGTCGATATCTACTGTTCCACTTCCCAATGTCTTCGTTGTTGATCCGCGTGCGTAGTCATTCCAGCTCCATAAGAAGTATCCACCTATTCTGTCATTTGCATCTAGGCCACCCCAGTCAGAGTAACCATCTCCATTTAAATATCTCTGACGCGTCAAAATCTGAGTCATCATAGCGTCTTCGCCTTCTTTTCTCAGCGCCTTGCTAGATTCTTCAAAATCACCCCATTCACGAGTGAAAAATGGCTTGTTGGGATCAAAATCAGTCCATTTGCTTGGGTCTTCTTCCCAATTCGTATCCACGACTTTGTAGTTCACATCATAAAAAGATCCCTGAAGTCCATGGTCTGCTGCTGTATACATCTGATTGCCAGGATATTCTGCATGAGCAATCTCAGTAACCTCTTTTGCCCAAGCTGCTGAATAGCCCGTCTCATTAAGTGATGTTTCCCATAGGATGACGGACGGTCTATTTCTGTCACGTCGGATCATTTCCCGTGTATCTCTCAATGTGAGATCATAGAATTTTTGACTTTTTGTGAAGTTCTGCCAGCCAGGCTGACATTCAATAACTAATAACCCTAATTCATCAGCTGCATCTAAAAAGGCCGGATCATTGGGATAATGCGTAGCACGAACAGCATTAAATCCATTTTCCTTGATTTGCATTGCATCACGATACTGCATCGAGTTAGGGGCTGCATCTCCAATATTCTGGTATGCCTGATGACGGTTTGCTCCGCGTAAAAATAATCTTTCCCCATTGATATAGAAACCATCTGCCTTGTACTCTATTGTTCTGATCCCTATCTTTGTAGTTACAGAATCAACTAAAGTTGACCCATTGTATACTTCACTAACTAAAGAATAAAGATAAGGTGTATCTGGATGCCATAAATTTGGATTAGTTATCGTTACATCCTGATTAAACTGCTTATCTCCATCTGCTGGTATACTTGCAGCATCAGCTTCACCCTGAGCAACGATATTTCCTCCCTTGTCCACAATCTTACTTACAACCTTCGTATCTGCTGATGTATTATTCTTGTTTACGACATGCGTTTTTACATTCACCTTTGCAGAAGTTTTTCTCACTTCTGGATAAGTCACAAAAACTCCACCACTAGCTGTTTTATTAGCCTGTAATGTATCCGAGATATGTAAATTGTTTGTAATTATCATGGTTACATCTCTGTAGATCCCACCGTAGTAATGGAAATCGAGATTGGCTACTGGCTTTCCTGGCGGTGTATCTGGACTATCATTGCTAGATACCTTTACGGCTAAAACATTAGTTTCACCAAATTTCACTTTATCTGTAATATCTACAGAGAATCCGACATAACCACCATTACGCGTATAAATTTTTTCCCCATTTAAATAGATTTCACTGTCTGTCATTACACCTTCAAAGTCAATATTGATTGTATTTCCTTTGTACATCTCGTCAACCGTAAAATAACGTCTGTACCAACCTATTCCTTGATATACTGCTTTTCCACCATTAGCATGCTTCTTCTCTAGTCTCATGGTGTGTGGAATCGTAATATTGGCAAATGCTTGATCATCATAATCTATTGCCTCTGGACCTGCTAATTCACCTCTGTAGAATCCCCAGTCGCTATTAAAATTCAATACTGTTCTACCATTGGTGTTCTCAGTGGTCTGAACTGTATTATCGCTCTGTGCATATACAACTGGATTTGAATATTCCGTTCCTAATATAAATGAGAAGATTACAAGCCATAAAGTTATTTTCTTCATCGTACACCTCTGTCAAATTATTATATAAGCTTCAGGAATGAAGATGCTGCTGCAGATAAGTTAATGCTTTTTCGATGGGTGATTAGCCATGCATTTTGCCCTGTGTTAAGTAGAAACGGATACCATCCTTTGAGACGGTATCCGTTTTTGTTTGCTGCCCAACTGTTATCCTTCTTAACTTTTCACTGCACCTGCAACGATCCCTTTGAAAATATACTTTGAAAATACAAGGTAAATCAAGAGTGTCGGCAGCATGACCAAGATAATTGCAGAACTGAGATAATCCCAACTTCCAAACTTGGAACTGCTGAAATACATCAAGGTCGTCGTCAACGTTCTAAGACTACTTGAAGGCATGTACAAATACGGAACATACATATCGTTCATCACATCAACCGCTTTAATAATAGCTAGTGTTGCCGTTGCCGGCAGCAGAAGTGGGAAGATCATTTTAAAGAAAACTTTAAAGTATGAGCATCCATCCAGCATTGCACTCTCATCCAATTCTTTGGGAATACCCTTGATGAACTGTGTGAAAATGTAGAGTTGAATCAAATTCGCTGCTGCATAAATCACAATTGGAGCCCAAATCGTATCATAAAGTCCAAGATTTTTAATGACTGTAAACCGTGAAATTTCAGTAATCATACTGGGCATGATCATACCGGCTACAAAGAGACCGAGAATGATCTTCTTCAAGCGAAAATCAAATCGATTTATCGCATAGGCTGTCATTGTTCCTAATAAAGAATTAATGACAACACTGACTGCAACCAGGAACATCGAATTACCGAATCCCTGTAGAAACTTCCCTTTCTCCAATACAACTTGGAAGTTATCAAAATCAAATCTTGTAGGCGGCTTTAGCGAAAATTCAGAGCCTATCTCCATCGAAGTTTTAAAGGAAGCGAATAACGTGATGAGTAAGGGGATGAAGATTATCAGACAAATCGCAATTAGCATGAGATACACAGGGACCTTCTTCACTATACTTCCTAATCGAGGCGTCATTCCTCATCAACTCCCTTCAAGTTGAACAGCCTTTTCTGTACACCATTCAGGACAATAATGAGAACTAACATCGTAATCCCCATCGCTGAAGCCATACCGAAGTTGTTAAATTTAAAGGCTGTCTCCAAGGTATATAATGTGAATGTACTACTCGCATGACCCGGGCCGCCCTGTGTCATAATATAGGGAATATCGAACACTTGTAGTGCGCCAACAACATTTAAGAACAAAAGAACCTCCAGCACCTTTTTCACCCCAGGAACGATAATATACCAGAAACTCTGGATGCTGTTCGCGCCATCGATTTCAGCAGCTTCGAATTGATCCTGAGGAATGGATTGCAAGCCCGCTAGGAATAAGATGACATGGAAGCCTGAGAATCGCCAAATCGATACAAAAACCAAGCTAATGTTAACAATGGATTCATTCGTGAGCCAGTTCTGTATGAGCGAATCTAGCCCCAACACTTCAAGAATGCCATTTAACCCGCCATTAATGGGGCTATAAAAGAAAGCAAACATATACGAAATAGCAACCCCATTAATAATGTAAGGCATGAATACGGTTGCCTTAAAAAACTTGCTGGCACGAATCTTACTGTCCAATACAACCGCAATCGCTAATTCAAGCGGAATCATAATCAAATGAAAGATGAAATAGATTCCGTTATTGCGAAGGGACAGCCATACATCTGATGAATCGGTAAACATCTTTATGAAATTATCGAAACCAATGTAAACTTGCTTCGCATCCATTCCATTCCAATCGGTAAAACTTAATCGAACAAGTTCGAACAACGGGTACAGCACGAACATTAAAAGCAGCAATACAGGAATAAACAAAAAGCTGAATAACAGTATGTTTCTTTGTAATGAAACCGTTTTCATTTTCTACCCCTCCAACCCTTTATATACAAGGAAAGTGGCTAAACTTAACGGTAGCCACCTTCCCTTCATTACTCAACTTTCGAATTGCGTTTTATTTTAATTTGGAACGGGCATCTTTCCAGCTATCATTCTTTGCCTGCATCATCTTATCGAAATTCTTCCCTGCCATCATATCCTGACCCATTTTCTTCACATCGAACTTAATCGCTGATTCAATTTTCTTATAATTCTCACTGCCGCCTTTATAAAGCACATAATTCAGATTTGATACATCAAAAGCACCATTGAACATTGAGCCTAGATCAATCTTAATATCCTTCATCGTCGATTGAAGCTGAGCTTCGCCCAAATATTTAGAGTACCATGCCTCACTGAAGAACCAGTTAATGAATTCTTTCGCTTCTTCTGGATGCTTCGAAGTTTTCGGAATCGTAAAGAACGTATCTACCATCGAAATAGTATTAAACGGATCACTCTCGGAATCACGAACCGGTAACAAGAAGGCACCTATATCATTGATATCCACATCTTTCATCGACTTCAAATCACTGCCGAACCATTGACCAAGCGCAATTATCGCCGCTTGCTTGGAACCAAACATCAGCTTGGATTGGTCAAAGCCAACACCGAGGGGATCAGGACCCATCAATTGACCATCATATAGTTCCTGAATTTTCACATAAGCATCATAGAAGGCCTGGCCTTTCGTAAAAGGTTCATCCATCGTTGCCATCGTAGTCCAGTAATTCCCATCACCTGCTACAAGAGAAGGCATAAATTCGTTGAAAGGATAATTCGGCCAAGCGTCTTTACCGCCCATCGCAATCGGAATATATTTGCCGCCGTCTTTAATCTTTTTAGCAGCCGTTACGAACTCTCCCCAAGTCTTTGGAATCTCAATTCCATACTCCTGGAAAATACTCTTCCGATACCAGACAAACTCATTGAATTGGCTTTCCGGAATGCCAAGAATATGATCATTCACCTTGAAATCAGCTGCAAATAAATTGTTCTTGGCTGCATCTAAATCATCAAGCGGTAGAATATTGTCCTTGAAATTAACCAGCCATACCGATTTCAGCGGCATAATGTCCGGTAATTCCTTAGCTGCATTACGGATCTTCATCGTATTTTCATACTCTGTATCCTTTAATAGTTCCAATTCAATGGTGACATTGGGATGTTCCTTTTTGTATTCGTTTACAAGATCCAGCTTCGTAAATAAATCCTCCGTAATCGTTGACCATATCGGGATTTTTAATGTAACAGGATCCTTCTCTTCTATTTTCTGCTCCTGCTGCGTATCGGACTGAACGGATTGCCCCTTAGCAGTGCCTGGATCCCCTTTCGATGTACAAGCTGATAACAATGGTATCATGAAGGCTGAGATCATGATCAAACTTAGCATGCGTGTAATACGTGGTCTAACATTAAACATATAACATTCCCCCTATACTTATTTGAGCAGGCTATAACCCCTCTGCTGTTTATATAATAGCCTTTACGATAAGAGGTCTGAATGATAAAACTTTCGAAATCATGATATAGTTTTGGTTACATTGAAACCGATTTCATGAATTGATTTGGACTTACGCCGGTTGTCTTCTTAAAAACCCGGCTAAAGTGCTCCGTATTTGCATACCCAGTACGCTCTGCAATCTCATATATTTTGAGATAAGGCTCCTTCTTCATGCTTTCCATTGCCTTTTCCATGCGTATTTTGGTTACGAATTCTTTAAACGTCTCGCCTACCGCCTTTGAGAACAACGTGCTGAAATGACTTTCACTTAAATGCACGATTTCACTTACTTTTCCAAGTGTAATTTCCTCATCGTAATGCTCCACAATATAAGCTTGCGCAATGGCTACAACCCGATTCATCTGACCCGCCTTCTTATCGATCTCTTGAAGAAGCTGCTGAGCCAAACTGGAAATCCTGGCTTGCAAACGATCAGCGGTGTCAATCTGCCAAGCCATTTGATATACGTCCTCTATCTTGTTCATTTCCTTGTTATTTACAAAACCGTTATCATACATGAATTTCACTAATATCATTAAGAGTTCCGTATAGCGGGCACGCAGTACTTCATTTCCCAAGGAGGCAGAACGCTTTATCCGTGTAAACATATGGTCTAGTTCTTGCAGCACCGATTGCTCGTTGCCCTCCCTCAAAGCATCCAGCAAGGCTTGCTCTTTTCCGATCAAGGTCTCTCCCGACTGCTTCAGGAAATGGTTAGCCTCCTCAGGGTAAATAATCCTATGTTTATTAATAACAAAGCCCAAATCAGCATTCTTTCGAGCTTGAAGGTAAAACGCCGGGATGTGCTTCAACTCTTCACACAGCTCACTTACGCCGATCGTAACTTGAATATTGATGTATTCCTTCAGTACAAATATGATTTGATCCATGATCTCCGAAATACTATGTCGGACTAACATTAAACTACTCGTTTGAAACGATAACAGCACCACGTACTCATGCGGATTACAGCTGATGACTTCACCTGTTCCTACCTCTGTTAGCACCTGATCAATAGACTTTACAACGGAACTTACAAACTCTCCAATAGACGAACCATACCGCTCCTGCACCTCAGCAAAGCCCTCTACTCTAATCATTGAAACTGTAATGTTTGTCCATTCCAATCTCATGTTCGAATCCTCCAGAATAGAAGGTTCCAACTGAGGACTCACGCCAACTTCAAGCCATTCTCGGATGGTTTGCTGTTTCAACCGTATCCGTTCACCATGAAAGATTTCTCTCGACTGTTTTGACATTGTCTGTTCAACTTCATAGTCATGCTTAATTCTACTCATGAGTTCCAGTACAAGATTAGGTTCCATCTCCGATTTAAGAATATAGTCATTTATCCCCTTCTTAAATGCCTTCCTGACAAATTCAAAATCATCGTACGCACTTAAAATGACAACATGTGGTGAAGTTCCATTCAACTGATTAAGCTCATCAATAAGCTCTAAACCATCCATTACAGGCATCTTCAAATCCGTAATCACAATGTCAATCTCACGATTTTCCTTAATATACTGAAGTGCTTGATAACCATTACTCGCTTCATAAGCAATCCGAAATCCGTTCGTTTCCCAGTCAATCAGAGTAGTTAATGCCAATCTCATAATCGTCTCGTCTTCTACGATCATCACATTCATCATACGGCTCGTCCTCTCAATGAAGTATCATGTTCATAACCTTGGAAGCAGAATTGTAACGATGGTCCCTCGACCTAACTTGCTATCAATTTGCAGACCATAGGGATGACTAAAATTAAGCTCAATTCGTTGTAACACATTATTTACGCCTATCCCGCTAAAATTTCCACGCTGGAATTTCTCACCCTGCTGCAGCAATCCCCTAACTTGCTCGTCTGACATTCCTCTCCCATAGTCCGTGATGGTAAAGCTCACGCCAAGCTCATGTCGAATCGCCTTCACCTCAATCAGTTCGTTCATATTCTGTTGATCAAGCCCATGGAAAATGGCATTCTCCAAAATCGGTTGAAGCAGCATTTTGGGCATGCCGTAATCCAAAAGCGTATCATCAATATTAAATTTGATATTAAGCTTGCCTCCATAACGAACCTGCATGATATGAACGTATGACTCTAGTATTTTGATCTCCTGACCGATCGGTGCTAGCGAGTTTGGCGCCCGAAATACATGGGTCAGAAGGGCTGATAGGCTTTCAATAATTTTACGAATATTGTCTGTCTTGGCGATCATGGCCATAAGTCGAACGGAATTCAATGTATTCGATAAGAAGTGTGGATTAATTTGTGACTGCAGAGCTTCGATTTCAGCCTGGCTGCGTGCTCGTTCCTTCACATCACGTTCTTGAATAAGATCTCTGATTTGAGAAACCATGCGATTAAAGGAATGGCCCAACCGTCTAATCTCACCTCTTCCGTCTGCCTTGACCTCAGTCAGAAAATCACCTTTCTCCACCTGTCTCATTGCTCTAATGAGATGCTGCAACGGTCTAAGCATGTCTTGAAAAAACCAAAGTAGAAATACGATAAACAACCCAAAACTAGCGGACAGAAAAACAATGGATAGCTTCAAGAACTGGTTTGCATCCTTCGTAACCACACTTTTGTCTAAAATATTGACGATGTTCCAATCTGTCTTCTCGAACGAGTACAGCTTAATAAGCTTATTCTCTCCATTTATTTTAATAAAGGAGTAATCATTATCACGATCATGCGATGGCTCCTTTATCATCTTGGATAGTTCCGTCATGATTCTTGGATCTAGCTTATTATGATTATTCTGGTTCACAATTCGATTTCCGTTTCGATCAATAATAAATTGTTGAATTTCAGGATTCGTATGTTTGAAATCAGGAAGAGTGGCGTGAGTCGTCAAATAAATCATTTCAACCTCAGTCTCCAACGATTGATCCGGTTGAAGTAAAAAGGTAAACATATCCTGTTTATCTGAAGTAATACCGTTCAAGCTATCCACGATGACTGTTGTTCCATTACTGCTCCTCAGCGCCTCTTGATACCATGGCAGACTGCGAATGGAAGAATCGGTAACCGTTGGAGGATTCTTGAAATAATAGTAACCTCCATCCTTAAATGTAAAAATAACGCTGGCAATCTCATTGCTATAATTCGCAATACTATTTAAGTATGCATCGATCTCACGTGCGAGTTGAATTTTGTCTACAGAAGTCGAACTTCTGCTCCACGCTGAGGCAGCATCTAATATGATGTGGTCATTCACATTAGCGATTGTCGCGATTGTAAGTGAGGCTCGTTTCAGCTCAGCGTTCATATTGTTAGATGCGATATCCAGCTGCTGAACAACTTGATCAACGGACCTCTGAATTAATGATGTTGAATAATACTTATAAAATATGGTGATAAACAGGATGAATGGAACAATGATAATCAATAAAAAAGATCTAATAAAATGTCTCGTAATCCCTTTATCTCTATGCCTGAACATAGATACCCTCCAAACTAAATCAATTGTAAGACAGTGCTTCTTCATGTGGAAACTGTTCTTTTCGCTTCGTATATTTCTCGATCTGTTTGTAAAACGATTCAATTAGATTAGTAGAATAGATGCTTCTCTAGACGGATTTCGACAAGCTGTAATAAGTTAAGATATTTGGATTATGACATAAGGATTTGACCGCCTTTGGATTAGTCGATCTTCACTTGTCACAGAAGGCATCTGGAGCTGCTTTACCCAATTGCTTGTCTTCTGTTCGGTACACAGCTTTGAAGTCTTCACAAATGATTGCACGATCAGATCAGATACACGTACTTTTTGGGCTATATTACGTGCTATATACACACAAGTCAACTGCAATAGAAAAATACCCAAAAATGATACTTAAATTTCCCCCATGAAGTGCAAGGTAAAAGCCCCCCGAAAAGGCGGCAAAAAGCTTAAGCAGCATTATCTCACCCACTGATGCATTCGCAGGATGACAAGATGCACGGAGTATCGGGAGACATTAAGCAAAAGGGCTCGGACCCGTTCCGTTAAAAAATTCGACCTCCACCCCTTAGTTAATGACGAAGGAATGAAAGGGCTTAGACACGCCCCGACATGGGAGGTGAAATCCTGCGAATTCATGAGTCTGAGTGAGTAAACTGAATCATATCGAGGGAGCTTAATAAAATGAGTAAGCAAAAAACCTCCCCGCAGCACCCTGCAGAGAGGTTTACCTCTAATAAAATATCTTCTCATCCCGCTTTTCCTTAAGTATTTCCACCGCTTCACGAAACCGCAGCGAATGTATAATCTCCCGCTCCTGCAGAAACTTCAAACTGTCTGCAGACACATCGTCCGTCATATCAATCAGCCACTGATACGTCGCCCTAGCCTTCTCCTCCGCCGCAATATCCTCATACAGGTCCGCAATCGGATCACCTTTGGCTTGAATGTAAGCAGCTGTAAACGGTACGCCACCTGCGTTCTCATAAAACAATGCGCTGTCATGAGCCACATAATGAGCACCGAGCCCAGCTGCCTTTAGATGCTCAGGCGTCGCATCCTTGGTTAGCTTATGGTGCGAAGCTGCTGCGCCATAGGAATCTCAGAAAGCAGTGCTTCGATGTCCTGTTCAATCTGTTCAAGCATGGTGGTAACACGCTCATATTCTTCAATGAGCCGTTTTAAATCAGCCTTAGCTTCTTCTAAAGCAGTTTGATCTCCCACACTACGTTTGAGCTGCGCGGCCTTTTCTATCCCCGCAATACCCCCAGCGCGCTGCATATGGATTCGCCAAGCATTGATGATGTCCTGTACAGTATACGTCTCCAAATCTCGAGGGCAAGGGAATATCTTGAGGGTCGCCAATGATCGCTTACAGATCCAATCTTTGAATACGGATGGATACTCAGGAAAGCGAATGTCCAGCCAGCGTATGATTCGATTCTGCAGGCGTACACTGTTCGACACCCAGAATTCGCGATCACTCATCATCGTCCGTAATCGTTGAAACACAACCGATTGACGCGTGTACTCGTAGTAGATGCCCCGACTGACAGAGTCTGCGATGACAAGAGCATCTTGGGATCATTTTTTGATGGACTGTTATCCCGGTTTTCTTTGTTTCTCTTGGTCGTAGCAGAGTTAACCATAACCACGTGTAATCCCTTATCTGCTAATCAGTTGGCCAGGTTAAACCAGTAATGTCCGGTTGGCTCCATGCCGATGATGAGCTTCTTTAATCGATGTTTCTGCAGTAACTCCGTCATCCAGCGGTTCAATTTTTCAAAGCCTTCCATGCTATTTGAGAATGAGAGATGTCGTTTGGAAACCACGATCCCTCGGAAATTCGTTGCTTGTGCGACATGCGTTTCTTTAGCCATGTCGATCCCTACGACGAGATGCGAGGTGGTAATTCGTTCAATCCGTTGATTTTGTGCGTCTGATTGCTTAAACTTCATAGTAAGAGCGTCTCCTTGATGGTATATTCGACAAACCCATCATACCGAGGCGCTCCCTTTTTTACAAAGCCCATTTCTTAGGATCAACAGCAGTTGATGAGATAGAAAAATCCAGCCCAATTTGGAGCTATAGTTATGCTCATTCATCGTTTTTTAGTGATTTTATACCCTCGGGAAGTGGCGATGGTCCATGGTATGTAAGGACAGTACGGGAAAGTTATCATGGGCTAAGCGTTTATATCTTAATTACTGGAATCGTGCTATACTGGCTTCTATTCTCAATTTGGTCCATAAAAAGCTTACGTCAAAAAAGTGAATTTAAATTTAGATGGGTGCTTGTCTTCGTTTTGTTAAACTTCCTTGGATACATAATCTTCTTAAAAAAATATAATCGAAAACAAATTACTTACTGAAAACTGTGACCCACAACGGGTCATTTTTTGTTATCCCAACTTCCACGTTAACCTGCCCTGCCAGTTAGCACAACGAGGCTGCCGATCTATGCCGGCAGCCTCATCCTTGTGATTGTTAAGCTATCGTTACCCGTTAGCTCAACGAGTTATATGTTAGTAAAGTTTGTAAATTTTGTATACTTTGAAAATCATTCAGAAACTTCACACACTCACTTTCTATTGCTTATTTGGAATACAGTAACGGGAAAAACTCATTATCGAACTTCTGTCCAAATTGCGGACGTGGCCCGAGCAATCGAACATTATCATGCCGTGCTCTGCCCTCTTTGTAAAAGGTATCTCCAGGCATTAGATGAGCAACAACCGATAACCGAGGCTGATCTGTAAAATTTGTTGACGATCCATGGAAGGTTAGCGCATGGTGGAAGCTCGCTTGTCCAGCTTTTAGTATACAAGGCTCCTCAATCCAATCACGCGTTGCAAAACGTTGCTTCAGCTTTACCATATCCTGATCGAAGAATGTATCACTTCCCTCGACTGCACCCCACTTATGTGAACCCAAGATCGTCATCATGCCGCCATTATTCAGATTTGTATCCTGCAATGCAATCCAAACGGTCACCATATTCGTTGTGCTGCTTGATCGCCAATAACCGTAATCTTGATGCCATCCCACATTTCCAGCTGTTGTTTCTTGCCCTGAAGTACCTGGCTTGTAGATCACTTGATCATGCCATAGACGAATCTCGTCCTCGTTCAGCAGCTTCGCAGCCATTTCTCCTAAATTCGGATCAGTGACAACACTCCGAACTTCATCGTTAATCCACCAGCCATTATCGAATTTACGAAGAGCATGCGGATTCTCCGAAAGTTTGAAGGCATGCAATGGCATCCCAGCCCCATCATAATCTTTCTTCCATACGCGCTCATGCGCTCCGCGAAGTTGCTCGATTGTCTCGTCATCCAGTAATTTCGGGCTGATCCAATAACCGTCTTGATCAAATCTCTCTTTATCAGCTGCCGTGATGTTATAAGGAATAACTCCCATGATGGACACCTCATCTTTTCTTAGTCAAAGTGGCTTACTTCTTTTATTGTAGACCACAAGATGAGGATTGACTTCCCAAAGCCTATCAAATAGGATTAGAAACATAGGAGATCATTAGAAACGAGAAGGACCGTGACTATGGTAAAAATACAGACGGAAACATCACGATGGGTGTATGAGTTTTCAGAGTCAAATCAGCTTGCCCATTTGCCTGAATTAATAATGCTGGGATATGACCGCTTTCAAGAAGCCTCTCCCCTCGTCATTCACAAGCATGAACGATCGTACGAGTTTGTATTCGTGGACAGCGGAAAAGTCACATGGGAGGTAGACGGTCAATTAATTACTTCCCACACCGGACAGATCTTTCACACCCGACCTGGAGAATGGCATCGTGCACGTTTTAATTTCATCGAACCCTGCAGAATTTGGTGGATGATACTATTAGATCCCTCAGAGCATGTCGGCTGGCTAAACTTACCAGATGAAGAGCGTATGGAGATTCATAACCAACTACAAAAGTTACCGAGAATCATACCTGTGGATATCCGTGTTCGTGAACCCTTCACCAAGCTAAGAGACATCATTGAGCATTACGAGCCACTCGCCTCCTGCCGAATTCGTCATTATGTACTCGATATCATTTTGCAAATGCTGAACCCATCCTCTAACCGTCAAATCTCATTTGATCTCCAAAAGGCTATGTTTACTTTGACCGAAACCCTTCAGGCAGCGCCAGAAAAGAGATGGACTAATAAAGACCTGGCTAATCAAATCGGAGTAAGTGAATCCCATTTCTATCGATTGTTTCACCTTATGTATGGACAGTCACCTGCTAATTATATGGATCGGCTACGAATTGAACTTGCCTGTCAGTTACTCCTTCAGAAAGAAATCAGCGTCACAACAGTTGCAATGGATTTAGGTTATAAGACTAGTCAGCATTTTTCCACTGTATTCAAAAAGTATATGGGTCTGTCACCTTCGCAGTGGCGAAGGTGATTTCAGTTTAATAAGTACTCCAAAAAAGCAGCGCTTAAATAAACTATGCTGCCCGTTAGCGGGGAAAAGGCAGCCTCTTGATCTCGGCTGCCTTCACTGGTGTTTTATTATGCTATAGTTCTGCGTTAGTGCAATTCCTTATACACAAGAATGAATTAGTAATCTTTAATTAGACGCAGTCCCCAATCATAAGTGTCAATTACCTTTTTATCTTCTAATTCAAAAATTAGGTTGGTAGGACGTCCTCCAGTAACAATTATTTGTTTAATCGCTGTACTTTCGTATTTATCTTGACCATCGGAACTGCGATCTTATTTTCTTGAATGTTTTCTGAATGGGGATATATAAAAATGTAAGAATGATTAAGTAAAGGATGTTTCTTTTCCTAACGACCAAAATACTGATCAACAACAATGATTACTGGCTCTCCATCCTTTTTTGCTTTAAACGATGGAAATCGATCTTCGGAATTAGGTTGTAACTTACCAAAAAGGATTTTGGGAATTTATAAAAAAATACCATTGTACAAAAATCGAAGATGGGGGGTTCAAACTTGGTTCCTCTCTGACCTCTTTTACGTCGAAGTACCTTGACATCAGATTGCTATATAGTATTATAAAAAATAATTGAATATGTTGAATTTTCTTATCAAGAGTAGGTGGAGGGACTAGCCCGATGAAACCCGGCAACCGACAAACCTTTGTTACCAAAGGAATGCACGGTGCTAATTCTTGCAGAAAAGCTGTACTAAGCGAATCTGGGAGATAAGAGCGAGGATATGACTTTGAATTCTTATGACCTTTCTCTGATTCCAGAGAAGGTCATTTTTGTTTTCATGTACTAACTAAACATGTGTAAAGGTGTGATAAGGATGCCGATCACGATTCCTAACAATGAAACTGCCGAGTATCACCAAGATATTCATCCCCTTCGTATTGCTTTGCTAAATTTGAAAAAATCAGCGATTGGTCTTTCTTTTGAAAGTTCGCAGCAGTGTAAGATTACCCGAATAGAATGTTTTCGATTTGACAGTAAACATACAGAAAAGCTGCAACTTGGACATGGAACAGATGATATCTGCGGGCTAATTGCTATCTCCACAAATACAGGAGCAGTTGGCTTAAGGGAATTTGAGATCCCCTGTAACTGCCTGAGGTCTGATTTGACTATGTGGGCTGCTCCTTTCCAGCGAATTAAAGGTCTGACCTTGACGGAAAGTATGAATTATTCTCAATTAAAGCAAGAGGCATGGGGACCCGTGAGATTTGAATTAATTGAGTCCGCAATAATGGATATAATTAAAAAAAATGAATTAGCATTAATAAACAACAAGGATCAAAGATACTTCTACTTCTGGGATCGGGCATACATATTTAACCATACGCAAACGTACATCTCTTTTTAAGAGATTAACAATCCTACCCGTAAGCGGAACAAAGAGCTGCAACCCGACTTCTCTAAAGCAGACCGACGGCCCGAAGATTCCGAGTGTCTGCTTTGGGGCTGAATTACAAAAATAGTTTGTTCAATCAAGCTAACGTTCCCCGTTAGCTTAATCGTTCATTTTATTTTTTCTTCTTATTTCTCGATTTCTATTTATTATTTCTTTTACTGAATCTGATTTAGAAAGCCTGTTTTTAATATCCTTCAATAAGAAAATAATAATTAGTAACAAACCAATTATAATAAAACTCATTTTCTACGTACCTTCCTTCAATAGTGATTTCATCTGGGGCTTATTCATTATTAAAAGTACTCGTTAAGTTAATTAAACTATACTGCCCGTTTGCTTAATAACATAAGTAGGCAAAAAAACCTCCCCGCAGCACCCTGCAGAGAGGTTCCCCCTAATAAAATATCTTCTCATCCCGCTTTTCCTTAAGGATCTCAACCGCCTCACGAAACCGTAGCGAATGTATAATCTCCCTCTCCCGCAGAAACTTCAAACTGTCCTGTAGATCCACGTCATCCGTCATGTCAATGAGCCACTGATACGTCGCCCTAGCCTTCTCCTCCGCCGCTATATCCTCATACAGATCCGCAATCGGATCACCTTTGGCTTGAATGTAAGCAGCTGTAAACGGTACGCCGCCTGCGTTCTCATAAAACAATGCGCTGTCATGAGCCACATAATGAGCACCGAGCCCAGCTGCCTTTAGCTGCTCAGGCGTCGCATCCTTGGTCAGCTTGTAGATCATTGTGGCAATCATTTCCAAATGCGCGAATTCCTCAGTTCCTATATCTGTAAGCAATCCAATGACTTTGTCCGGAATCGTGTAACGTTGATTCAAATAACGAAGTGCTGCTGCAAGCTCACCGTCCGCACCGCCATATTGCTCCATTAGAAACTTAGCCATCATAGGATCGCATTTGCTTACGCGAACGGGGTATTGCAGTTTTTTCTCATAAACCCACATGTACGGTGCCTCCTCTAATTTGCTTACTAGCCAAATCCACTATTATACCTGCCAAGGCCATGGTGTATCATTCCATGACCATGGGTCGCTTGAATAGCTTTGACCGAAGTGTTTTAAGGGTCCGTACTTTGACTCATACTGTTGTACAATGGGCTGCCTTAGCTTTGCGAACTGATTGTATTGTTGAATAGCATTTGAATCTGTAGGATGAGTATCCAAATATAAATTTAACTCCACCAATACGAAATCCACCGCTTGCAAATCATGCAGCAACTTGTAATACTCTTCATTCAGTATGATAGCCACCGTCAATCACCTTCTTCCTGTCTGGCGTTTTTCGAGTCATATGTGCTATACAACATGGGCCAGAGGGTACCATACTTCAATGCTTCATGAGCTGAAAACTGAGGTAAATTAGGCGGTTGAAAGGTGACAAATAATTGTGGCGGTGTACTGAAGCTTTTCACTTTTATTGGTGGGCAGGGATCTAACGGACTAATAAAAGGCTTATAATAACGCACCTGATTATTCACGCAGATGTCTCCTCTCGGTATGCTCTTCAAACAAGTATATGTAAAAAGACTTGGTCATCATGTCTGTACATTCATTGAATGAACCTGTACCGGTACACTTCACACATTTCTATATTGTTCTCTAGATCTTTCTCGTTTAGGATGTGTTAAAGACACAAATTAAAGAAACTCAAACAACGATGTTTGAGCATTAGAGGTGAATAGTAATGGATCAGTTGACGAAAGAAGAAATTAAAGCTTATTTAAGTAGACTCGGAATCTCAGAAATTCAGGAGCCTACTGAGGCATATCTATTTGAGCTTCATAGGGCCCATGTGAAAATTTTTTCTTGGCAAACCATAGATATTTTTGCAGGTAAGCCAGCAGGAATCCACTTCAAAGAATCCGTTCCACTCCTTATAAATGGAAGAAGCGGCTATTGTTTTCACTTGAATGGCGCATTTAGCCAGCTTCTGCGTTCATTAGGCTACAAGGTTTCATTGCACCGAGCTGGCGTACAGCCACTAGGTGCCGAGCCTCGTGTCAACTCGTTTCATCTGGGACTAACGGTTAGCTTGCTGAGCGAAGACCAAGAAGAAGAAAAGTGGATTATTGATGTTGGACTAGGCGATATGCCTTTCGAGCCTCTACCGCTTCTTTCTGGAATATATAACCAAGCACCATTTATTTATAAAGTAACAGAATCTCTTGTTGTTCCGAATGGATGGCGCTTAAAGCATGATCCATCCGCGTCATTTGTTGGCGTTGATTATGATTCTACCATTTTGCCGGATATGGAAGAGTTTCAGTCCAAGCATGAGCATTACAGCCGCTCTCCGGAATCACCATGGATAAATATGTTCTTAATTAGAAATAGACATGCCGGAGGAAGTAATGAAATCCGAGGCTGCGTTTGGAATGAACGAGGAACTGATGGCATGCGACAGACGGAGTTAGCGAGTCAATCTCAATGGCTCGAAGTGTTAGGCGATGTTTTCGGAGAAAAACTCGTTAACTACAGCCGCCAAGAACGGGATGAACTATGGAAAAGAGTACAACTTGCTAATGAAGAATGGAAAATAGCGAAAGCATCATCATCTTAACATTCCAATCCTTGATTTTTATTAAAAAATGAACCTCAGATAAATCTGAGGTTCATTCATTGTCGGGCTTCATTTGTTATCAGAATGATGACATTTAAAGAAGCTCAAGAGCTTAGACTTCCGCCGTACCGAACCTTTTGGCATTTCTTGCACGGGCACGCTCGATTTCAACCTCTCGATCACGCGGCTCAGCTTGGGTAACCAGGGTGTCCAACAATTTCTGAGCTGCCGCGGCTACCTCCTGAATTGCAATGTTGAACGCTTCCTCATTGGCTTTCGATGGTGACTGATATCCTGATAGCTTTCGAACAAATTGGAGTGAAGCTGCAGCTACTTCCTCTTCTGTTGCTGGAGGATCAAAGTTAAATAACGTTTTAATATTTCGGCACATCACGATCTTCCTTTCAACATCTTTTTTGGCTAAACATGATAAGTTGCACGCAAATACGAGCCTTTTATCCTCGATAATAGCTTCTCTATAGAAACTTTTCAAGCCATAAAAGAATCCAAACGATGTTCCGGATCCAACAAGCGTAAATCATACATCGTGTGTAAAATTCGCCATTCGAATCCCTCTTTGGTACTCCTTCGGCTGCAAGCCTGTTTTTTTCTTAAACATACGAAGGAAACTTGTGTAATCGTTGAATCCGCAGCGCATGCAAGCTTCCAGTACCCCCATTCCCTCCGACAAATATTTCTTTGCCAGCGCTATCCGCTTAGACACGATATATTCATGGACAGTACTTCCCGTATACTGCTTGAATTGCCGAAGCAAATAGTATTTATTGATAAAGAAACGACGTTCCAACTCATTTAATGACAAATTCTCATGTAAATGCAGCTCAATAAAATCGAGTATCGGAGTTAATTTGTGATGAAGATCCATCTCATTGCTTGTATGCTTCTGATTGTGATAAAGATCGTTAATCGTAATTAGCAGCTCCATCATGCAGGTTAACTTCAATACGGCTGCGCCTCCCGATCGGCTTCGGTCAAGGCTTTCATATTTCATAAACAGCTCAATGAGCTGTGAGGTTTCTTTTGGCGTAAGCGATAGTTTATTCCGTTCCCCTTGTGGACGATTATAAAAGCATGCTAATGGATCGTAGGCCGCAGTGGCAAATGCTTTAACTATCATCGGATCAAATTCAATTGTTATTCTTTCATACCTTTCACTAGAAGAAAACGAGGGCTTATGGATTTCATGCTCGTTGGTAATAATCAGATCCCCATATTGCAGCGGATACACGGCCTTCTCTACGAAATAACGCACGTCTCCATGAATAAGAAAGTAGATCTCACAGCCTGCATGCAGATGAAAATCAATATTTTGCACGGCCTTCGTCACATGCATATATTTAACAACATCGTCTATCCGATCCAAATACCGCTCTACCAACAACCACGCCTCCTATTGCTAATTAGCAATAATTCCAACATTTTAAGCAAAAATTACAAAGAAGTCGTCATTTATTCATTCTACAATGAGAAGGAAGATAAGTCATTTTTTCATTTATGGATGCGGGAGGAATAATGGATGAGTACGAAATCTTTGAATGTCGGAATAATCGGCCTTGGCGCAATAGGAAGCGGCACCCATTTGAAATATTTGCAAACCATTGATCAAGTCAAGCTGGCTGGTGTGTGCGATCTGCTGAAAGAGAAGGCGGATCACTTTGCTGAAGAATATAACACTGTTGCTTATTACAACTATCAGGATTTCCTTGAACAGGCTGATCTTGATGCCATTATCATTGCTGTACCTCATTATGATCATCCTATCATCGCTATAGAAGCCTTTAAGCGCGGCATTCACGTTTTATGCGAAAAACCGATAGCCGTGCATTTGAATGATGCCAATCGTATGCTTGATGCATATGAACACGCTCAGCAGCAATATCCGGATTTAGTATTTGGACTAATGTTTCAGGAACGTACTTTCCCCCATTACCGCAAGGTGAAAGAGATCCTCGAGAGCGGCGAGCTTGGCAGATTAACGCGTGCAACCTGGATTCATACCGATTGGTTCCGTAGTCAGGCTTACTATGATAGTGGAGATTGGCGTGCTACGTGGGCGGGAGAAGGCGGCGGTATTTTGACTAATCAATGCCCGCACACGCTTGATATGTACCAATGGCTATTCGGCTTGCCAAATCTGATCTCCGGACATGCTCATATTGGCAAATACCACGATATTGAGGTTGAAGATGAGGTAACCGCGTATTTTGAGCATGACAACGGCATGATCGGGCACTTAATTGTAACGACTGCCGAAATTCCTGGAACAAATAGGATGGAGATCATTGGGGAAAATGGGAAGCTTGTATTGGAGGAAGGACGACTCGTCTTTACTAAGAATCCCATTTCCATGCTGAAATATTCCAATGAAACAGACCAGCGATTCAGCAAAATGGAGACGGAACGCAAGGAAATTGCAGTAGACGTCGTGCAGAATCAGAACGCTCACCATTATGTAGCCTCACGCTTTTTTAACCGAATTCTAATCGGAGAAGGACAACTAGTGGCAGAAGGTTGGGAAGGTCCCCGTTCCCTTGTATTAGCAAACGGCATTATGCTGTCCTCCTTCACCGGACAAACCGTTAAAGTACCGTTCGATACCGATGTTTTTGAGGCAAAGCTCAAGGATCTGGCTAATTCCTCGAAGTTTGTCAAAAAACAAGCAAAAGCAGTTTCTCAAGACGAAGACATGTCTAAATCCTTTGGAAGCCACGCATAAGGAGGCTGCACAGATGACAACTTTTAAACTAACATGTTTTTCTGACGAAATTTCCTCAGTCTTAGAGGAGCAGCTGGATCTGCTTGAGCAAAAGGGCATCAACCATCTCGAGATTCGCAGCATTTGGAGCAAAAATATACTTGAACTAAGTACCGAAGAGCTCCAGCAACTTCATCAAATCATAGAAGCTAGAGGATTTTCTGTTTCATCGATTGCCTCGCCAATCGGTAAATATCCGATCACATCGCCTTTCGTACCTCAATTGGAGGCTCTTAATCGGGCGATTCGAGCGGCTCACATCTTAAAAACACCATATATTCGTATTTTCTCGTATTATATCCCTGAGAATGAAGCCAAGGAGAAGTATCGGGAGGAAGTATTGCAGCGAATGGCTCAGCTCGCTCATGTAGCCGCACAAAGTAAGCTCACCTTGATACTGGAAAATGACAGCGGCATGTACGGAAGTACCCATGAGGGCGGCTTGGAGATTATGGAGCACTGTCAATCCCCTTTCTTAAAATTCGCTTTTGATCCGGGTAACTACGTTATTGAAGGTATCGATCCGATGCTGCAGGCTTTCCCTAAAGTTGCATCCGATATTGAATATATTCATATCAAGGATGCGACCTCCAGCCCTCGGCAGTTCGTACCCGCAGGCGAAGGAGAAGGTGGACTTGAGGCACTATTAATTGAAATGCAGAAACGCAGGTTTACTGGTTTTTTATCAGTAGAGGCACATCTCCATCACTATCTTCCTAATGAAAGCGATACGGGGCGGGTGTTAACAGCTATTCATGCGCTTACGGCATTATTGGAGAAACACAACATAGAATGGCGATAATAAGAAATTGAGCGATATAAGGACCACCCTCTTTGTGTCTGAGACACAAAGAGGGTGGTCCTTATTTTAAATGTTTATTTATTGACAACCTGCAGCACTGTAAGTTGATATTCGGTTTCTCCGACTCGGATGATGCTGTTAGCTGGAATATCGACCTGCTTTCCGAGGTTAACAACAACCCGGTTCGTATAGTCCGGTTGGTCTGTTGCCGTATTGCTATTTTGTTCCTGCTCCGTCTGAGCATCGGTAGCTGCCTTCAGTGGACTAGTGTCCGAAGGCTGATTCGTAGGCGTTGGCTCGTCAGACTCTATAACAGTCGAATCTGCTGATTCAGTCGGCTGTGGAGAGCCTTCGACTTGATCTCCCTCGGTGCTGCTATTCCCTGCATCCGAATCGCAAGCAGATGTAAGTTCAAGTGTCGTGTACGTTACCGCTTCAGCACCCGGTGATTCTACCGTTAATGAGCTAGGCTTAAACGGTGTGCAAGCTGCTGCCTCCTTAAATGCGAAGACGAGGGAAGTCGTTGCCTTCTGTCCCTCTGATGCAGCATTTTGTTCCGCGTAAACGATCGTATCCGGAAGGGTAATGCTCGGCTCAGGCGTAGGCAAAATGGCCTCTCCTGGCTTCTCATCACCCTTGCCTCCAAATGTAAACATTATGCCAAACACGATTAATACAATACCAATAGCCGATAACGAGGTAATCAACGTCGATTTACGATTGCGGCGAAAAAATTTGGTCAGCGGCGAAGATAGCTCCCGCTCCGCCTGCTTATACACCCCTTTAAGGACAGGACCCGCTTTGTCAAAATGCTGCTTCCAATTGGCACGCTTCTTAAATGCATCTCGGTCATATTTTGTGAAATAGCTGACTATGGCCGTTACATATGCGGGTACGAAACCTCTGGACCTCATAAAATCAGGATGTTTCTCTGCCCATCGGAAGAATAGATATACCGTATCTTTATGAGCTGCGTTTTGCTGCAAATAGTTGAGAAGCCCCGCATAATCTACTGATTCCATATCCGAGCTGCGAAGATACAAAAGCACGAGACGCGGAAATTCAGCCAACTCCAGCTGATTCGCGAGCAGCCTTCGTCCAACCAGCTGCACATGGTCGATCTCTGCTGGGGATAGATTCTCAAATAAATCAACGGTTGGCTCCGGGAACGCGAAGCATTCATAAAGGGCTTGCAGCTCAAGAGCAGCTGATTTCTGGCGCGGATCGTTCAGCTGTCCGTTCCACTTTTTCAGTTGCTCCTTCGATTTGAGAAATTCTCCTAGCATGAGCTGATCTTTCGTCAGTCTATCCATATCAAGTTCAATCAACATTGCACGATAAGCAGCAAGCTCCAGCTCCGTATAGAAATCAGCAGCTTCTTGAGTCGGCAGCTGTTTTCTTATTCCAAACTTGCCTTCACTTGCTAAGCTTCGCAATTGCTCAAGCGCCTTGCTTGTCGCTGGCAGCGAATGGCGTTCACGTTTCAGCTTCTCGATGAGCTGCTGGCGGGCAAGTGAATAAAATGCTTCATATCCAAATAGCTTTGGATGAGCGTTGCCCCACTGCTCAATGAGCTGAAGAACGCTTTTGGCTCCTGCTGCTTCTTTAAGCTTCTCCTCCAGAAAAGGAATGAATAAGCTGGCAGTTGCTTTCGAATCTGATAGGACTCTAGTGAAAAAAGCCATGCTTAAAGCAGGATCGCTTTCAACTGCCGCAAAGAAAGAAGCAGCCGCGTCTTGCTCATTCTGCTTATTCGCGTTTAGTAGAGCTAATATAAAGAAGGAAACCATTTTATTTTCTATATGTTTGCCTTCGATTTGGTAGTATTCCTTAAACACATCTACGATGAACGCTTCCGGCACTATTCCTTGCCGCGCACGGTCAAATTCAAGATCAAATCGAGACAGGAACAAATCATTCAAACGCATTTTGGCATCCATAGCGCCGGATGGCTGCAAATATTCCAGCAAGCTGCGCAGCACCGCGGTTTTATGCGATTCATATAATGTTTCGTTGCCTTCCTCGATTTGGTAAACTACGCATAGCTCATGATAACTGGCTGCTGCGAGCTCACGCTCCTGGCCCATGTCTGCCAGCATCAGCTCCGCGAATTGGAAGAAGCTATCCATGCGGTCAGGGCGATCCAAATGATCCCATACAAAATCCAAAAACGGCTGATCTACGCCGTCCAGATCGACATTCATTATGCGGTCGTTACCGAAATCAAACGTAAAATCCTTCTCAATGCTGCGATCCCCTTGGCGAAGGCTCCCCTGCTCTACGAACGTAAGATGAACCGATTTGCGGCTTAGCGGTTCTTTTGCATAGGTAATGAAACCAAGCTGCTTGCGGAAGGCATAAGGTAAACTCGCATAGAGCACCCCAAGCAGCTGTTTTGCCTTGTCCGGAAGCTGCTTGATTGGAACGTCGAGCGCAACATATATCTTTTTCTTGCCTCCAACTGCTGCCATCACCGCATAAAGCAGCTGTTTGAACGACTTTTCTCCTATGTTAAGCAGAGAAAGGATGGAACGAGCAGACGGTTTAATCGCGACTGCGGCGTGAATAGGCAGGTTTGATAATTGTGCGATCTCCGAGCCGCTTTCGATATCATAACTGTCAACGAAAGCGGCTTGCAGCCAGTTCACATAATCATTTGCCGGTTTGCTGCTATGATCGCTCGGAATAATGTAGTTATGCGTAAAAAACGCGCTGCGAAGACCAGTAAAATCTGCTGCCTGATAAACGCTTCTTCCAAGCAAAACATCGCCATTATCTAGATGAAGCAAGTGCATCGTTTCCGGATACGCGGAGCCGTCCTTCTCTCCGCGCGTAGCCAGCTCGGTCGGGGCATCGTATACGCAGAACGGGTGAAGCACTTTTTTGATAAAAGAAGCTTCTAAGCCGCTTGATTTGGCGATCGTGTCATAACCCTCCGTAGATCTGAAAATACCGCGTCTTTCCCGTGCATACATCTGCTGCTGAATCATCCTGCTGGGCGTAGAATCGCGCACTATTCTCTTCTCCCCTCAATGAAGTTCAGCTTATAAAGCAGCCAAATGAAGGGCTCGTCTACCCGAATTGGACTTACGACAGTTTGCAGCTTCTGATCGACGGGATTGCTGCCGAGTGCAGAAACCGCATAATAAGCCGTATCCTTAAAATAAACGTCCATCGTACCCTTGAACGGACGATCGACCTTCTCGATGAAACGGCGGATTTCTCCATCAATATTTTCAAACTCAGTCAGGTTAAAATAATTGCGGTGCACCATATTGTTGAAAATATTGCTGTTTGATTTAATATATTCGCCATCCTCATCCTTTAGAGAATGAAGCATATCGCTCTTAGTTAAGACGACCGCAGTCGGTATATCCGTTTTGTTATTTTCCTGATAGGCAATGAAGTCGCCAAACATCGTCAGAACAACGTCGCGCGGCTCGTCGTATTGGGATACCCATTCACCGGGCTTATCGCCTAGATTCATTCTGATTTTCTCACGGATTGAACGAATTTGCAGCGGATCTACCATCAATAAAATACCAGCCGAATTTTTAATATGTTGACCGTGCAATCCGAGATAATCCTGCTCTACCATACCCTCTCCTGCCACATCAAAAAATACGAGAGTGAGTGGCGGCTTTGTTTCATCTTTAAAAACGAATTGAAAAATAAACGGTTCCTGCATCTTCTCCTTTTGGGTTGATGCAAGCAGATCGCCGCGCTCGAATAACGGCTCCTCGTAATAGGTTCGGAATTTCCGGCTAATTTCAGCGTTCAGAGGCATGCAGGCTGCATTAAAATGGTCCGCTGTCGTGTTCTGCAGCGTATGTATCAATGCGGTCATATACACCGATTTGCCTACTTGTGAAGCGCCAATAATTGAAATAATGTTGCTAGGCACCTTGCCTGCCGTCACCGGAATTTCGTTGTGGCATTTTGGGCAAAGCCTTCTGCGTGTCAGCTCGCCATATCGGTCATTTATTCCGATCAATACATGGTCTGAGTAAATCCGATGCTCTTCAGGCACGTCATTCGGATAGAGCACTGCTTCCATATCATGTACAGAATCAAGGCCAAAGCGTTCACGATACTTATTCAGCTCATCATCTTCTCCAAGCGCGTAATCCTCATCATCCTCACGGGAATGAGAAGCGCGGAAAACGACCTCATCAGGTGTGAATTTACTAAAGCAATAGGGGCAAACAATATCATAAAACAAAGGCCTTTGCTTTGTTTCCGGCTTTTTCTTGAAAAGATCGAAAATACCCATGCGATCTTCCTCCTTTATACTGAAATCAACTCGTACATTTGTCCGTACGTTCGGCCATCGGTGAAAAACAATCGTATAAAATCCTGTTTGCCAACCTCAATCGCGGGCAAAACGGTTTTACCTGCTGCAAATGGCGCGACAAACGGATATAACATGCCGTCATCTTTATTCGCAGGGTAACTGCCCTGCTTTTTAACATAACAAAGCACGTCTTTGGCAATCGGTACCTCTGTTGTCACTTGAATTTGAATCGTTTTGAACTTTCTGAACAAACCGCTCTTATTTGAAATCGAATAATGAATCTTAGCTCTGCCAGCACTTATTTCAATGCTGTTTTCCTGATTAGGCTGAAGGATGAGCTGTGGACCGCCGCTCCCCTCTAGCACGGCATATACCGTAAAGACAAAACGACCGATGCCCTCTAATCGGCTGTGATAGCCATTATTCGCTTTATATTCTGCCTTCGTGTACAACTTGACAGTTCCCATATCCTTGGGACTTTCCGCCGCCTGTTCAGCCGGCGTTTTCCCAATATAAACTGCTTCTATACCGCCCGGCCAAATCCAGCGCAGCGTGCAGCGGTCCTCCTCAATAACGCGAGTTAAGCCGCTGATGAGCGGTGAACCATCCTCTGCATCGATAAACCGCATTTATATCCGCCTCCCGCATCGTTTAAAATCCATGACTGCGGCTGTCCTTCGTCCGTTCGCCTAAGCCCTTAGCGGAATGGTCTCTTGTGCTGTTTTTTCTGCCGCCGCCAAAAGGGTTTGTACTGTTATTATCCTTAATCGGAACAATAAGCGTGAAAATGCTAATAATGGCTGCCAGTACGAGAACAGCGAATAGACGGGATAATCCATCAGAGAGCATATCCCCGGACAAGCCGGAATCTAAGATGAAACCAGCCAGCAAACCGCCGACAATACCGCCAGCCCCGAAGCTTAATGCCAAAAACCGATTGTCGAAAAACAATCCGAGCGACAATCCTAAAGCTGCACCGATAACGGCTAATGATAAAATACGAAGCAGTGTATAAAGCGTACTGTCAGCAAGCGCACCCGTACGTTCCGTTAACAGCGTACGATTGTCGATCGTATCGTATATATTTTGGAATACGAGCGCCAGACCGTTCGCTTCCGACACGTCGTAATAGCTTCCTTTAGTTGAACTCGCTATTTGCTGCAGTAAGGCAGAGCCTTTGGTGTCTGCAACGCTGAGACCAACTGTATTCACGACAATTTGCTGCTCTTGATAATCTGCAACTTGTTGATTGATGTCGGATTCGCTAAAACCGTCTGATAGCAAAATGACCATTGTACCGCGTCCAGCTTTTTCCTTGCCCTTAATCGTCTTCATCGCTTCACCAAGCGCAAGGCTGAAGTTTGTACCGCCATCCGTCGGCTCAAGTGCGTCGATTGCAGCATTTACTTTATCTTTCTCTTCCTGTGAGCTTACTTTAACAAAAGGCTGAAGCAATTCCGCGGTATTGCTGAAGACGACTACAGCTACTCGCTTATCGCTTTCCATGTTGTTAATCAATTGCTTCGCGGCTGTATAGCGCTCGTTATCCGGATCTGTCTCCAGCATGCTTCCCGAATTATCGATGACAAGCACGATATCCTTTACCTGCTTCGCACCGCCGAAATGCGCCCCGTAAATAAGTTGGAGCAATCCGCCGACTGCAAACAGCAGTACTAGCGTCGCCGGTACAAGCAGCTGCCAAGACAAACCGGTATAACGTTGTCGCCACGAAGTACCGTTTAAACGAGGCGTAATCATCTCAGCAATCAGGCAGGACAGTCCGATGCATAACGCAAGAACGCCAAAGTATAGGCCAACGACGGCAAAGCGCGGCCAACTCTCTGACAGCGCGCCCAGTATTACTTCCCCGATGACAAATCCTACTGCGCCTCCTATTAAGCTGAACAATAAGAGAAGCCCATTTATTTTTCGTTGCATAATAACAGCATCCTTTCTACCTGCTAGTGGACCGCAGCGATTATTGATGTATATCGGTCAGCGAAGCTCGGGCAGCAGAGCAGGATCAAGCGTGTGAAATTCGTACCCATTTTGCAAATAGGTTTCATAATACACTTTGCCGTTTCGATAATACATCAAATCTTCTAAATGAAAGCCGCCCATAATATTTAATTTTTCTACGCCGCTGCTGCGCTTCTCATGTACACACCCCAGCTTATAAATACGCGAAGTTTCGTCAACGCCAAGAGCATAACGTATAAATTCACTCTCACGATCTCCGAACAAATACTTTTCCTCGTAACGATGCTCATGAGTATAATCGAGAAGACGGATATGAACGACCGCATGCTCTTCCAATGTCCGATACAACCGGTGAAATAGCTCATCCCTCGATAATGCTTTACGATTACTGTATGCAACCGATACGTTCGCACGCAGCAGAAGCTCCTCCTCGAAGGTCTGGGCAAACGGCTCTGCTGTCAAAATATGCTTTCGGCATATATCGATTAATCGCTCAAGAAAAGCGGAATCTCCTTGCTGCAGAAGCTCTGTCACACTGCCCAGGAATCGTTCCTCAAAAAATACCGATGCGCCGCGTTTCTCTTCAATATCCTTCATTACACCTGCAGTTACACGCTCATAATATTCGAAGATGTTCTGCCCGATATAATCATCCGCTGAGCGGATGCTGTGCTGAGCCGTCGCATTTAGAGTTTCCTCCAATATAGCCATCTGCTCCACGCGAATTCGATATTTATCGTGAAGACGCTCCAATTCCGCAACAAATCTACGGTATAAGGCAAGCTCTGTCTCCAGTCGTAATAGCTGCCATTCCAGCCGATAGACCGCATCAAAAAAAGCGCGAATAAAGGAGCGTACATTTTGCTTATCCATAAAGGGGAGCCGCTGAAATTTCAAATCGTCAACACGTTGTTCGCGGGTTCGATCAAGCTCATCCTGAGCAACATCAATTTCTCTAACCAAATCACGAATTCGAGCACGAACGGCTGTCATCACGCTGTCTGTCTCATTTTTCTCGTCTGTCCACTTGGCAACCTGAAAGAAGCTGATCAGCGGCTGCTCCTTCATATTACGGTTAACCATGGTTCGCAGCTCTTCCGCAGCCTTCACATAACCTAAGTTCACCTCAGCTGAACTAGTAAAGTGCTTGCGGAAGAAGATGGCACAGCCATCTCCGAACAATGCTGCCTCTGCCTCGCGCAGCGACATCCGCCGCAGTTGTTCATAACGAATGCTGCTCGTCAGTAGACCAGACATATCGATGAGATTGTCCACGCTTGGCACCAGATCGAGCATTCTAGTCTCCATCGCTGCCGCATCCAGCCCGAAGAAGGACAACTTTTCTTTGCTGCCTTGCAAGTCAGCGAATTCCAGCCGCTCTTTTATTTGCTTAAAGCAGTGATACAGGACAGTTAAAGCAATCGAATGGTTCGGTCGCTTCACCTTGGACAATCCCGCTGATACGAACCCCTGCCTTCCAGATTCTGTCATTAGACTGTTCTTGAAGGACGAGTTGTTATAACTTACGTCACTCGATTGAACCTGTGCTTCCTTCCGCTTCCTGTTCTTGAGCAGCAGAATGTTGCAAATGATCTCATAGTTATCCTGCATCCCGTTAAGGGTCGTAATTCCCCGCTCGTTGCGATCAGATAATACATAAACAAGATCAAATAATGGCGACTGTTTATGCGTGACCGGAATGGATAAACCGTCACCAGTCACCTGCAGCCGCGCAGAGAATGAATAATCCGGCCGCTGCATCCCATCAAGCTCACGCAGGAAGCTGATTCCCGACGCGCCTGCAAAACCAAACGATTCTGATTGCTCGCGTTCATTAATTAAAGCGTACAAGTCCATTTGAACCGATTTGAATAGCTGCAAAAAAATCGATTGTGCGAGCAGCGATATTTCTGGAACAAGCACGTTCAATGGATCATCGACCCTTGTAATCACCGCAAGATGAAGGCGATCGAAAGATGCGTACAATCGGCCGTAATCGGCAATGGTATCGCTAACTTGACGCAGCGCCCGGTTGAGATCAACCAAATGACGCCCCTCCTTGTGGAAGGCTGTGCCAATATCTTTACGTTTGGTGCGATTGTCCGTTTTCCCATCTACAATATCAGATAACGCAACCCGCATCACCTTCGGAGCAGATCGGTTAAGATTTACACCTTGGTATGAAGACACATGATGACCTGTATTCCCAGGAGCATCGCTTTGGGTAACTTCACTCGACGATACATGGAAATAGATAACTCCGGCATTGTTGTCCCATTTCAGTTCATTCGAGTGAATCATAGGCTCAATCGCATGCTCTGCCTCATCACCGATAAATAGAAACACCGTCGGGTAGTGAATGCTGCTCTGATCATCCTCAAGGCCGCTAAGCTTCTGCTCAGCAGCCGAATAGTCGCTTGCAAATCGATCTAGCAATTCTCTCATCATTATTTCAACTTTCTACGAATTTCGTTAAGTTTAGTGGACATTTCCTTATAGAACCGGTGCATGTCCTCTCCATTTGCCAGCTCAACCTTCTCGTATTCGAGACGCTCGCGCGCATCTAGGAATGTGCCGAACAGCTCCTCCAGCTTGGCTAGCAGCTTTGAAGTATCCTCCGTTGCAGTGAGCTCCGTTACTCTACGCTCCGCTTTGCGTCTTAGGACGCTGCGATTCTTCTCATCGAGCTTGCGGAAACTCTCAAATACCTCAAACTCGACATAGCTGCTGCTTTTCATTAAATTAGCGAAAGGCGGCCATGCTTCTTCTTCTGGCTCGCGGTCGTACACATAAAGCGCACCCTTCTTGCAGATCGTCTCCGTGTAAAGCGCCTCGATAAATTGATCAAGCCATTTCTCGTCATCTTGATGCTGCAGAAGCAGCTGTTCAAGCTCGTTTGACTTTACTGAAATGGACTCATACTTCGCCAATTCCTCACGAACCCGTCTTAGCTGCTCCGGCGAACGAATGAGATTCTCCTGCGCAAGCTCCTCTGTGAAGCTGCCGAAAATATCCTTCGTCGATTCAAGCTCCAACCCTTCGGATAGAAGCCGCTTCAGCTCATTCAACGCTCGTTTGACTTCACCCAAATTCGGCTTAGCCGCATCAAGCTGCATATTGAACGGTTTTAAAGCATCAGACAACTGGAATGGTTTCGTGAAGCGAACGGAGTAACGGCTGCTCGTGTTATTGTCTATGCCCTTCTCCTCAATAATGCGGAAGTTCTCGGCTTTGACAAACTCGGCGCGAACCCTCGCATTATAGCTTTTTACGCGTGGGTTGACGTAGGTGTCGCCCCATGATTTCTCTGGAATCGGTGAAGGCAAGTACGTCCAATTGACACGGTCAGTCTGTACCAAGTGGCGGCCGATGCCTTCCTTATCCAGAATCGTGCGCTCATAACTTTCCTCATATACTTTCAGCGGCGTATAAACAAACAACGGCACACCGTTTCTTGTATTCAGCCAGAAAATACGGTTTTTCACTTCACTTTCCTTAATTGTAAAGTGGGATTTGCCAATTGAGTTATTTTGATAGTTCCGAATCCCTCTCAAAATGCTCGGCGCCTGCACAGGCACGGATACAAAGCCCCAAGAAGGTACATGCAAATTGCCCGAGCTGTTGCTGAGATGGAATACAGGTACCGCTTCCTCATCGAGCTTGCTCGCAATATGACGCTCAACAAACTTCTCAATCGATTCATCGTTCCCGTATTTCATGACAAGAAATTCTTCCATCGATTTCGTAATGAGGTCACCGAACTTATTCGTCAAAAACTCTGAAATCGAGCTGACGATATCGATTTCCTGCTCCTTCACCCAAAGATTCGAATGATCCAGAAGCTCCTGCGTAAAGTCGCGGATCAGATCATCGCCATCCTTCTTATCCATTAAACGGCTGATAACATCAGAGATGTCTGGCACCCCGACGATGTTCCAATAATAGGTTTTGTTTCCTTTATGATCGGCTTGTTCATCGCCGCTTGTCAGTATTTCACCATTTTTGGCAAAGATCGAATTAAGCACATTTAGAATTTCGGTAAACACATTATAGATGCGGTTATTCTCGTTGTTCAGGAGCTGGTGGAGATCCTCATAAAATTCAATCAATTGCTCCATCCGCTCAACGTCAGCAAGCAGCCAGTACTCATTTATTTTCGCTTCAATATAGTTGTTTTTCTTCTTATCCTTGGACACGAACGCACTTTTCGCATCGCCCATGCGCTCATTCGCTTGCTCTCTAGCAGCTTCGATTTCTCTAGGAAGCCGTGACAGTCCCTCGCGAAGCGTCTCAATATAAGAGAGCAGCATCTTCAGCAAGCAAAAACCTTTCTCGGTATACAGCAAGCGGGATACATAGAACGGTCCTTGCTCCGGATGCAGAAATGTGCGACGAATTTGATCGGTAAATTGTCCGACGATTTCGCCTGGCAGCTGTTTTTTCGCCTTAATATATTCCTCGCGCGCACGTGCCAAAAAGTTTTGCTCCAGCTCGGTATCCATGTTCACGGCTTGCATTTTCACAACGTTATTGTAACTGAGGCGCTCGCTGTTCTCGAAACCTGGCAGCGGCTCCGGTACGCGTGAATCGAAGGTTTTCATCATCGTTTCAAGATCGATCCCAAGCTTGCGGGCAAATTTCTCTACATCGTCCTGACTTGGCGCCTTCTCGAACATCTTATCCATTTTGTTGAAAAGCCGGTAAGCCAAATAGGTCGTCATTTCCTCGATCGGCAGTACCGCTGAAGAAGCTCCGATAATGTTGTAATCGTAGTTAGCCGGATACATTTTGTTCATTTGAGCAATATTTGTCCGAATGTTGCTAATATAGTCATGAATGGCGAATTCTTCGCCGGATTGTTTTTCCTCGCTAGAAATAAAGTTCGTAATGTTCTCCGCCGTTACATTCATGCAGTAATCATAGGCATTTTCTAGCAGCTTGCCTTCCGCATTAGTAGCCGAGATGAGATGGCATAGATTAAACGGTGGAAGCGGTGAATTGACCGTTAGAATATTGCCGTATTGCTGCTTGAAGCGTTCTCCGCGGCTGTCCACATTCATCCAATAGTCCAGCTCTTTCAGAGCAGCATAACCATTCTTTTTAATGTACTCGCGTGTATGGTCGCTCAAACTTTTGCTTGCAAGATTAATATCCGGCGTAAACAAATAACCAAGCGTATTGACGCGGTCGATGCCAGCGGAGCCATGATCACGCTCAATAATTCCTCGTACGATATAAGAGATATCGAGGAAACAGCCGCTTCCTGTTCCACCGGACAAGCCGGTAAGCAGAAATACCATCAGCTTCTTGTTCGTGCCGACGGATAACGTCTTAATTTTTTTGTCGATGCTTTGCACGACTTGATTTATCTTCGTAAACAGCAGCAGCCGTCCAGCTTGACGCACGCCAGCTGCACCATTCATGCCATCTGTAATGCTCAGCTCTGGCGATAACCAGTCCGTAATATACGGCTCTAGAATGCTGCGGTTTTGCAGCAGCCCTCCAACCTCAGCATTGGATAGCAATACAAATTCATTGATTGGATCAAGACCGATCCCTTTATACTTTTTATTGCGATCCTGTTCATTCGTTTCAAAAGCAAGAAATTCCACATTGTCGGGCTTTTCGCGCTTTCTTTTGGAAACCGGATCCTCAGGCAGCTTAAAGCGGCGATTAATCTGGTATTTTAGGCGCAGCAGCGCATCAATGCCGGTACCGCCAAGTCCAATAATCAAAATCGGATTATCTATCGTGTCTACTCGGATTTTCTCGCTGACAATACCTCCGCCAAGCGAGACGTCGAGCTGTTGTATATGTTCTCTTACGATCGGTTTCATTTTCAATTACCTCCAGGGCTCTATTTATACGAGATATTCAATGAATATCGTTTTGTCTATTTGCTTCAATGAAACCGTTATGCGGTCTCCGCTTTTCATTTCCAATTCGCGCGTCGCATCGACTGCTCGTCCCGACTTCTCAACCGTGCATGAGGAACCGTTTTGCAGAACGATACGATCATTGCTGCCCGGTTTGAAGATCACCTTATCGGTTTCCTTCAGCTCTGGTGCAAGCTGCAACAGCTGGTGCAGCTGCAATTTGCCCTTGAAGGCTGACAGCTTCTTATACTGTGGCGACGTTTTGTCACCTGTATTCTCATCTCGAATTTCAATGACTAGTTGGCCGACAAAACCCCGATTCGCTTGCTTCAAGACTCTTAGAATAAAGTAAGCTGCTGCAAGCAATGCCACAAGACCTATGACGCCGATTACGACCGGAACAACCGGAAACGGCTTCTCTTCTTTACCTGCCTCTGGCTGCGGCGTCTGTCCCGTTGCTCCCGCCTTGGCCGAGATCGTTACAGCATCCGTCTCTCGGAAGAAACTTTCTTCCTTGGCTTTCACTCTAATCTCATAGTCATGCTTTTCAGCAATTTTGTAGGACCCTTCAAAATGATCGCCTGCATTTTCCATTGGTATTTCCTCGGTCTTGCCCGTGTCTAAATCTTTAACGAGCAAAACCGCGCTCATGTTGCTGTACTGCGATGTGTCTTCCAATTTTTTTCCGCCGCTTACCAAATAAGAATTGAAAGGCACCTTGTCGCCCTTCGAATAGGTCGTCGAAGCAAGTGGATCCATCACAAGGCTCAAGTCATAGTTAAAAATAAGATTAATGTCGATTTTATCACGATTCACGCCTTTCACTTGAAGCGTCCAATCGCCTTCTGACGGCTTTATAAGTTTCAGCAAGGAGTAGCTCTTCGAGCTCGATAACAAGACGTCATCCGAAGGAATAGGAATAGCCTTTCCGTTTGGGTCTATAAGCTTCGCCTCAACCGGCTTACTCGACATAATCGAAATGTTCGCTTCCAATACATTCGAATTGGGAACGGAAATTTTCACATCCTGGTAGCTTCCGTTTGCCGTCAGCGAATCAACCGGTACGACGTTCAGCTCAAGATGGCTGGCAAAAATCTCACTCAAAATTCGCGGCAAATCGTCTGCCGAATCGGTAGAGAACGATTTCCCGCCGGTCACTTCCGATAGCTTGGCAAGCGCAGCCTCATTTAATTTCCCATTAGCATTCAGGCCGATCGTATAGATCGGGACGCCTTTGTCATTAGCTTCTTTTAAAGCCTTCTCCATATCCGCGTCCGACTGTGATTGCGTTCTGCCCGATTTCTCATTAAAATCGTTATTGCCGTCAGCAAGCAAAATAATCATCGGCTCGTGACTTTGATCAGCCCCATCATCCAAAATCTGTACCGCTTCCTTGACTCCGACCGAAATATCGGTGTAAGCACCACGGTTTAATTGATCAATGAAGCTCTTCAGCTTCTCTTTATCCGCTGTCGACTGGATTTCCAGCAGCGCCTTCTCACGTTGAATTTCATCGGTATAAGCGACGATTCCTACTTGGTCGCCTTGTGTCGACAGCATATCGATGAACATCTTCATCGCTTCATTTCCTATTTTTCCCGGATCGCTTGTGCTCATTGAATTACTGACATCCAGTACCAGTACGGCATCAATTTGTGATCCGCCTTGTGCCGCATGCGCTGTTTGTAAGCTGCTGAATGGCAGCAGCAAAAGAGCAGAAACCATAATAAGCTGATATGAAAAACGTTTAAATCTATTCATTTTGCTGTACTCCTTTGTAATGGGACGAACGGATCTACCTCGCTAGTCCAATAGTCACTGTTAGTCACTGCTACCAGTATGATGATATACTACAAATTAAGTATACCTGATAGATTTTCTTAAATCACTTTTATTGTAAGAAAGGAATAGCATATGGTTACCTACGTTTGTCTTGGACTATTGTTTCTTTTTGTCATCATCAAAGCTATAAGCTACCGTGCACAGCGGAGACGGGCCCCTTCTCCAGATCAGCTGAGCAAGCTTGTCCTTTCCATTTTAAAAAGCAGCGGGCAGCGTGATCGCGAATGATGAAGAAGCTGCCGATACTACTTAACCCTTATATTAAAACACGCTATCCTTATAATAAACTTAAAATTTGCCGAAGCTGTAATCACTTTACGGTACTAGGTGATGCGGAGTGTCCCGTATGCGGCAAATCTGCCCTGCAAAATGTGGAAGCACGGGCAGCCTCCATGCTGCAGCGTACGATGTGGAAAGAGCGGCTCATAGTTGTGTTTATTATGGTTGTTGGATTCGTGATGAGCGAGTCGACGATGCAGTCCGGTTTGATCACTGCAGGAGGAATGCTGCTACTCGCTCTATTATGGACGTTGCAGAGGCGGTCGACCCCTGCACTTTTGCTCCTGCAGCTGCAAAAAATATTTCAAAAAGAGGCTTATACCCTGTTTGCTGGTCTTGTAAATGACCGCGAAACAGCCATTCAAGTGTTCCATGATGGCGATAAGCCGCTTGCTTATGAGATGCTTCGTGAAATCGGTGCGCTCGTCCATACTGACCAGCTCCGGCTGGAACAAATATTGCTGCTTCAATCATTCGTTTTGCGCAAGGATATGGATCTGATGCTGGACCCATTGCTCATGGATCATTTCAATCCCGATCTTGTTGAATATATTGGCGAGCTCGCCAAAATTAGAAGAGATCTGCTGAAAGAAAATACATTCCGTTACGTTTTGCTTCACGAGGCGCAGATTTTAAAAATGGAGCATGGCGAGAGTATACTAGTTGGTGTTGCGGGTGCGGCGGTCAGAATGAAGCGATACATCACCCTGTATCCATATTTACTAATGCGCTATGCTCGAAAGCTACCTAAAGACCGTTTTATGCGGCTTTATCGAATAATACAAAGCAGCCCAAATCCAAGCTCCAGCCCATTACACCAAGAGGTTATGGACATTTATAACGAAAGATACAAATGGGACGAGGACTTCCAGCGTACGAGCAAGGTTCCTGGCTTGCATATGGATCGAGATTAGAAGAGTAGGTAAGAAAAATAATCAAAAAGGCAAACAGTCACTTTAACAGAAGTGATCGTTTGCCTTTTTTGGTTGTTCTTAGATAAGCTCAGACACTGTTTCCTTTAAAGGAATAACCATACTCCAAGTATTCCCTTCAAAATCCCAAGGATGAGACCCGCTTCCGGTTGCCAGAAATAAATGAGTTGGTTTGCCATCATGGAACAACAAATTTGGCCGCTCAATATTCGCTTGAATCGTTCTTGTTCCATCATCCCACAAAACATCTCTTGAATAGGCCCTTGGGTCACTAGCAATATCCCAGTTTAAGCAATCGGTGCTTGTCGCATAGATGCCCGCTCCCCAATCGCCCGTTACACCACCAGAATCATTTTTAAAATCGTCTTTAATTAAAATATGAAAATTCCCATCTTCCCACCATAGGAATGGATCTTCGACGTGCAAGTCCGGGTTCTCAAATTGAAAAATCGGATCATCCTGCAAACGGGTATACGGCCCCTCCGGACGAGGAGCACGGGCAACACCTAATTGCAAGGTAGAGCCTGCATACTCTCTCGACTTATAAATCATATACGTCGTTCCATCTGGCAATATAGCCGCTGATGGATTTGTTGTAATTGTACAATCCCAATGCCCTGGAGCTCTTGGCTCTAACAAAGGGGCATCTGGACGTTCCCATGGTCCGAATATAGATTTCGAAGTGGCTAACCCAATTCTTTTTCTATTCCAAACTTCGATATCTCTTTCTTGACTTATTTTCTCTCCCACAGCAGGAATAGGCCCTCCATAAGTCGTTCCAAAATAATAAAGATAGTAGGTGCCGTTCCAATATTTCACCGATGGATTATGTTGATTTAATGCATCAAAATAGCTCCGCTCTCTTCGCTCAAATATGACTTCGGCAAACGTATAGGGGCCCTCAGGCGTTTCACTCACCGCTCTGACAATCTCGCAGTTGAACAGCCATTGTGCAGCAAAGCCGTATTCCTTAGGCCACCTTGAAGCAAACATATGATATTTTCCATCCTCGCCTTGCACAACAGAGCCGCACCAAATATAATAGCCATCCATCTTAAAACCACCGTTCTTAGGCGCTGGCAACAGGTTTTCATATATGCGATTTCCCACGATCATTCTCCTCGTCGATGATTTAGTCGATTTCGAATATTGTGCGATGAATCTATCATTGTTTGCCCATTGGCACAGGATCGGGTTGTTTCACAAACCGCAGCGCCAGCGTTACGAAGAGGAGTTCTGCCGTCATGCCGATTGATTGTGCCCATGCCCCAATCGTCCCATTCCATTCAGGCGCGAGTCCAATACAAATAAGAAGCGTCGTGAAGGTAAAGCTGAGATTGGCAATTTGCGAACCAAAAATAAGTTTTGTTTGTCCGCGTACAAAAACAAGTCCATTCATAACATCGAGCCAAGGCATAACGAGCGCGAACAACACAAATGCTTGCAGCACCCGAATGCTCTCAGCTTGCAATCGTCCATGAACACCTATGATATGCTCCAGTAAAAATACACCTGCGGGTGTATAGGCGATCAACCCCATGAGTAGAGCGGGAATAAAACCAAGCATTAAAATAAACTTTCGGACAGCCAAAGGATCGACACGATAAAAGTTAATAACAATCTGATGAAAATAACTGAAAAAGCTGCTGAGAAGCATGACTAGACTAGCTGCGATAGCAAAGGAAGCAATGGCTAGCTCGGCATCCCATGTTTTTCCCAACATCGCATTAATCGCCGGGCCGATCCATACCGAAATAAACGAGGAAAACAACAATGGCCGGTAAAAAGAAAAAACATGACGTTTGTTTTCAATCGGATGATACTCCAGCTTATCTGGCATCTTGCGTACAAGTATACGTCCCTCTGAGTAGCTGACAGCGGCTTCAATCATCATCCCGAATAAGAAAATGACTGCTCCAACAACCCCGCTGGTAACTCCTGTATGAATAAAATAAAGAGAAAGCGCATACATACCTGCTAGTCGTACCGCCATGCCAATGGTTAACCATTTCGTACGTAGATTATAAATAATTACGCCATGATAAAGACAACGAATACCGGAAAACAAACTTACGAACATCAGCACCTTATAAACACGAATAACATCATGGACATTGTCTTCGCTTACTCCGAACACTCCCTTGAAGATAAGTGTCCCAAGCGGAGTATAACTGATCAATAATCCCAATACCATAATGCTGGCAAATACAAGCTGTGCGACTGTAAGAGTCGATTTAAACGATCGTTTGTCGCGAACGAGTGTGGAACAGGTTTGCCGCAGCAGCACGGCTGGTCTCTCCGTAATAGCAAGCAGGCTCATCGCAATCGCATAGCTGGCAATAATGCTTTCAGGGTCTGCCGCCCGGCTTAACGTACTGTTGATAATAACATGTGAAATCGTAACTAAACTTGCGGAAATTCCTAGCGGGAGAAAAAAAGACCAAAGCTTTTTCATACTTACAGCTTGCTTCTGTGGTTCTGATAATGATAGGTTCATAGCTGTTCTCCTTGCCATATCAAAAAAAAATTTTAGGCGACCTCCTCCCGGAAATAAATCCGAGAAGCGGCCGCCGATCATTTGTTAATCTTCAGTATAACTGCTATTTCTTTCTGATTCACCTTCTTTTTTTGATTGAAGATAATCAACAAGCGAAAAGCATGTTGCTGGGTGCAACATGCTTAGGATCACTGTTTATTAGAAGACCTCAAGTTATTTTCTCAACATCCGAAACACATGCGCAATGGGTGCCGATTCCTTGATTGCAGCTGTTGGCAGTTGAACGGAGATCCCATCAGCCTCGCGTGTCCAGTTCAGTTTGCCTTCCATACCTAGCAGCTCGATCGATTCCAGAGCACCATCAAACGGAATAAAGATCGTCTCTGAAACTATTGTATCTGCTGATGGATATAGGCAGGAACAATAGACAGCATCACCTTTTTGCGTGAAAGCTAGACTGCCTGTATAATAGGGCGCGCAAATACGTGTTCCATAAATGGCTTCTCCATTCACCTTCAGCCAAGCGCCTAGTTCTTTCATACGCTGGATCGCGCCTTCCGGCAGCCTGCCATCAGGCTGCGGAGCCACATTTAACGCCAGATTCCCGCCCTTTGCGACGACCTCAAGCAAAATCTTCACGATTTGGCGTGTCGGTTTATATTTATCTTCATATCGGAAAGAGAAGGAGGTACCCATCGTAATGCAGCTCTCCCAAGGTATGTTCATCGCCTCGGTCGGAATGGTCTGCTCGGGAGTGACGTAGTTTTCATATGGGCCTCCTACCGTGCGGTCTGCCGAGAGCAGCCATGGCTGCTGCTCTCTAGCCTTCTCTACAATATCGCCAAGACGAATGTCCTGTCCGCTGCGGAGCGGCTTTACCCAGCCCGCATCCAACCATAGGACATCAATTCGGCCATACTGTGTCAATAATTCCGTAATCTGCTCATGCGTAAACGCGACAAACTTGTTCCACAGCTCAGGATGCTCCTGCGGATCATAAGTTGGCCCCCGCCTCGTATTGGTAAGACTGCGCTCCATATCCGGCGCCCAGTAGTATGGCGTGTGCCAATCGGCTTTAGAGTAATAAGCGGCGATAGACAATCCTTTGGCCCGGAATGCATCAAATACGTGGCGGCAAATATCGGCATATTTATGCGTATGAAAAGGTGTCTCGTCGCCGGTGATACGGTAATCCGTCGTTTTCGTGTCCCACATGCAGAAGCCGTCGTGGTGCTTCGTCGTAAAAATAAGGTATTTAAACCCTCCTTCTTCAGCCAAATCCGCCCATACGTCAGGCTGAAAGCGAATCGGATTAAACGTCTTGTTTAAATCAAAATATTGTCGCTTGAATGCTTCCCCATCCTGCTCCCAGTCAATGCCTTCACGCGACCAATCCTGATCCTCATCGCTTAGAGCCCAAGACTCTACGACTCCAAGCTGAGAGTATGGTCCCCAGTGCATCATCAGTGCGAGCTTCTGATCCTTAAACCATTCCAGTCGTTCCAGCGTAACCGGATTATCGGGACGTATCCACTCGCGCTCGCTGCTGAAGTTGTGTACACCTTCATGCAGCTCTTGTTCATTATTCTCTTCTAGTAAGTTATCACTTGTCAGATCGCTCATCGTTGCAAGTCCTCCTTGAATCGGTTATTCCATTATGTTTTTTTAAGAGGTACCTAATGCATTTTGATAAATTTCAATGTACTTACCAAGCTGCAGACCATCAAAACCTTTCACATATGCATCCCATTCCTTGCTGATATCTTTGGAGCCCGTAATAAACTGCGCCATATTCGATTTCGTATAATCGATAATCGTCGTTTTTAGCTGCGCTGCGATTTCCGCATCTTCCTGCGCGATGAACACGCCGTTCGGATACATTTCTTTGGAATGGAAGGACTCATATTTCTTGGATTCCGTATTCAAACGTGTTCCATACCCGCCGTCTGCGAGCGTGTCCTGGATCGCCATCCAAGAGGAACGGTACGCATAGGTGCGGAGAGAAGGCCCGATTTGCTCCCAACCATCGTTATGCGTTTGCTTGCTTTCCCGTTGAATAGAGGCATACTTAGCCTGTTTGCCATCAATATCTAATTCGCCATCCTCTGCCTTGCGCCAGCCTTGGCCTTCAGGGCCATTCTCTTGCAGCACGATCGCTTCCTCGGTGTACAAATAATCAGCCAGCCTGATCGCAGCGATTTGCTGCTCTTCTGTCGCCTTATTCGTAATCGCAAATTGTGATTTGCTAATGCCGGCGAAGTTAAGCGTCTGCTGAACGCCATTTGGTCCTTTCAGCGGAGGCAGCGTCACATAATCCTTGTGCCGAGGCTGCGCTTCCGTCATATTATAGCCATAGCTAATAAGTGCGGTCGTCACAGCTCCCATAATGTTATCCGGCTCGCGGTTCGCCAGCTGTTGAATAGCGTCTGCATTTTGCGTGAAGGCTGCCGGGTCGATCAATCCTTCCTTGTACATTTTATTCAAGTATTCAAGTCCTTGCCGCCATTCGACCTTGTTCGCTACGAAATCGACCTTGCTATCCTTGACAGATAAGAATGTGCCTGCATTTTTCTCGGTGTAATCATCGACAATGAAGGCATTCATCAAGTAAGCAGATATATTTCCAGCCCACATCTCATCAGATCCCGTTAGAGGCAGCTCATCTTTCTTTCCGTTTCCGTTCGGATCTTGTTCCTTAAATGCCTTCATAACTTGATAAAACTCCTCTGTTGTTGTAGGCAGCTGGAGTCCGAGCTTGTCAAGCCAAGCCTTGTTAATCCAAAGCTTTAAAGCATTATCGCAGTGGTAGCATTCATTTACTTGTGGCAGAGCATAGATGTTTCCGTCTGGAGCTGTAATCGACGATTTCATGTATGGAATATCTGCCAGCGCTTTTTTAATATTAGGGGCATACTTATCAATCAAATCATTCAAAGGAAGGAATACTCCCTGCTTTCCATACTTCATTTGCTCTTCTCTCGTCAGATTAGCTTGCAAAATGACTTCCGGATAATCACCGCTCGCGAGCATCAGCTGTTTACGGTCCTCAAGGGCATTATTTGGGACGAGATCCCATGCAATCTTAATGTTCGTTTTCTCTTCCAAATACTTCGTGTACGTATTCGTCTCCATGTTCTCGATTGTAGGAAGCTGAGGAGCAAACATCTTAAGCGTCATCTGTTTATTAACAATGGGATACGTACCAACAGCTGTAAAAAGATCCTCTTGCACAGCATTTGTCTCTTTCTGTCCTGTTTCCTCTACTTTACCATTGCCAGATGTCCCCGTATCCTTGCTGCAAGCAGCTAGAATAACAACACAGCTAATTAAGACGCACATTAAGATTGCACTGGATTTTTTCCATCCTTTTCTCATAAAACCGACTCCTCCTTGTTATATCCTAGTCATTCCTAGCAGCATACCATGAAGCTATCCTTATATCTGAATGACCGCCTCGGCCCCAAAGGCAACCCATCCCCCCTCCAAAAACTTTGTGTTGTTCATCCCTTCAAAGAACCGATCATGACACCTTTCACAAAATACTTCTGAACAAATGGATAGATCAGGAGCACAGGTCCGCTGGCAACAACAATCAATGAATATTTCAACAAATCCTTTAATCCCTGCTGAGCCAGCATCTGATTCGCATTGGAGATCATCGACGCGTCCACCGTGTTTAGAATAAGCACATTGCGCAATACGATCTGCAAAGGGAACAAGTCTGGAGATCGCAGAAATATGAGCGCTTCGAAATACGCATTCCAATGTCCTACCGCGTACATCAGCATCATGACGGCCAAGATGGGTTTGGACAGCGGGAGTACGATGCTGAAAATAAAACGAATATCACTGCAGCCATCCAAATCAGCCGCCTCAGCCAGCTCCTCAGGAATGCTCGTCTGGAAGAAGGTTCGCGCTATGATGACTTGAAATACGGCAAGAGCGCCTGGCAAAATCATAGCCCACCGTGTATCCAATAGATGTAATTCTTTTACGACCAAATAATACGGAATCAGCCCGCCCTCAAACATCATCGTTATAACAAGAAGAACCATGAAAAAATTTCTTCCATAAAAAGTTTTCCTCGCTAACGGATATGCAAGCATTACCGTCAGAACAACGTTAATGATCGTTCCGGAAACCGTGTAAAACAATGAATTCATAAATCCGGTACCAATCTGCGGATTGTTAAAAACAGCCTTATAGCCATCGAGTGTGAATTGCACCGGGAACAGCCATACCTTGCCGGAAACGACAGCCTGCGGCGAACTAAAGGATGAGCTTAAAATGTAGAGAAGCGGCAGAAGCACGACTAATAGGACGACGGTCAGAAAGGCATAAATGAATGCCATGAATACGCGGTCACCGTTTGATTCTCGAATGGATATTTTTTTTGCCATAAGTTCTCCTCTCTTATCTTCGCTACCACAAACTATTATTAGAAATTTTTCTAGCGATATAGTTAACGACTATGAGCAATGTTAGATTAATAACCGAGTTAAAGACGCCGATTGCCGCAGAGAAGCTGAAGCTCGAACCAAGCAAGCCCACTTTATATACATAAGTAGAAATGACTTCTGAGGTCGCAAGATTGAGCGGATTTTGCATCAAATAGATTTTCTCGAATCCCAGCTTCATTAGATTTCCTAGATTAAGAATAAGAAGAATGACGGATACCGGAATTAGACTAGGAATATCTACATTGATAATTTTCTGAATTCTAGATGCGCCATCGACCTTGGCCGCTTCATACAGCTCAGGATTGACGCCCGCTAATGCAGCAATATAGATAATCGCCCCGTAGCCAGTATGCTGCCATACATCTGACCAGACATAGATAGATTTAAAAAAGGAAGGAATACCCATAAAATTTGTATTTTCCACGCCGAGCATCTGGAACAGCTTGCTTACGATGCCTACGTTTGGGGTCAAATTGACGATTATTATCGATACCATAATGACCGTCGAAATGAAGTAAGGCGCATAAGAGATCAGCTGTACGCTTTTCTTGAACAGACCATTGCGTACTTCGTTGAGAGCAAGCGCCAAAATGATAGGAGCTGGGAAGCCGACTAGCAAGCCATAAAGGCTAATGCCGAGCGTATTTTTCATATACAGCCAGAAATTTGGAGAATCGAAAAACTGATTAAAGTATTTTAGTCCGACCCAATCGCTTCCAAAGATACCTTTGATGACGTTGTAGTCTTTGAACGCGATCATGATGCCAGCCATAGGTACATATTTGAATATAATGAGGTAGGCAATTGGCAATAATATGACGAAATACAATTGCCAGTGGCGAGCCATTTTGCGCAGAGGCGCATAACGTCTTGCTGTGTGTGCAAGGGGCACCGAAACGGAGCCATGATTAAGTTTGGACAAGGGCTAGCCTCCTTTTAACAGTCTCATTTGTGATTACGCTTTCATGTGTTCATTTTATAAGCTGCACTCGCCATGTAACAAGATACATTAATTGCTCGCTTAACCTTTTTCGCATCACCACTCCACAAGAAACGGCAGCACCTTATATTCTCGGTGCTGCCGTCACTTTCGCAACCATTCCATATAAAAGAACTAACATAATTCTTGAGCTTAACCATTTTCAACGCCGTCTTTGTTTAGCCATTTTGCTGCTTCAGCGTCTCTGAACGGTATTCGCCCGGTGAGCAACCGACGACCTTTTTGAACACTCTCGTAAACGATATCGCACTTGTGTATCCAACCACTTCAGCGATATCCTGCACCGTCCTCCGTGTCTCTATTAGAAGTCTCTTCGCTTCATTCAAGCGAATATCGATTAAGAAATCTATAAACTTCTGTCCTGTTGTTTCCTTGAACAGCTTGCTCACATATTTCGCATTAATATCGAATTTCTCACTTAAATATTCAAGTGACATATTCGGATTTACATATTCCATCTCAATAACTCTCCGCATTTCTTTAATAATTCCAGCATGCTGACCGTTATAACGCATGTCTGCGAGCGTGTCTTCAAGCTCTATCATTTTGCCGATTATTGCTTCATGCATATCTTCCAGTGAATGGCATTTATCCAATTTGTCGATCAAGACCGGCAGAGCCTCAGTTTCCCACACTAACTGGGTTTCTTTACCAAGTCCCGACAATTCGCGCCCCAGACTATAGATCAGATAATTAATCACATTCATAATCTCGTCCTTAGTCAACAAGCCTTGCTTCATCTGGTTGAACAAATCGTCCAACTGGTTTCTCCAACTTTTTTCCGATTTGCGGAAGTCATAAACAGCAGCTCTAATCATTCCAAGATAAGCGTATACTTCAACTTGGCCCTGGCTCATCACATCCTCACGCGTAATGAGGCGGTTTTCGCCCAGCACCATCTTATAATTTAGCGCTTCCAATGCTTGCTGAAATGATTGGGGGATTTCGGAGAGCTGTAAGGCAGGATTCCCGATCCCAATGCTTATCGTAAATTTCATGTTCTGCTCAATCCAAGCTCGAATGCTATCACAGAGCTGTACAACGATTTGGGCTTCAACACCCTCGCTGCTTGCGAATAAAATAACACTGAGACGTGATGAAGCTGTCCATTCTGCCCAGCATTCGTATCCAAAACGTGAAGACTGCTCATGGGTAATGCTTCGCATAGCAAACTTCAGTAAATTTTGATCGTGACGCGAATAACTGCTGCAAAAATCTCCGTACTTATCAAGCTCCAAGACGATAAGCGAATGACGATCCGCAGGTGCAGGAAGCTGCAGCCGCTCCGCTTCGCGCCGCCAATCCCCCAGCGTAAGCTCCGTTCCAGCTTCAATAAGCTGATGGAACAGGTTGCGCGTCCGTAAATGAAGATCCTCCTTATATTGCTGCTGATATTGCCTTGCTTGCTCCGTTAAATTATCGAGAGCAGATTCTATAAACACAAATTCATTAATTCTTCCTGGTCCGGCTTTCATAACTCCTCCAGCAAGTGCCAGCTTATACCCGCTAAAGCGTGAGACAATCTGTTCAACAGGTTTCGCATTTCGCCTTGATATATAAATCATCCATATGAGACCTGCGATAATCATCAGGATTCCGATCACAAACCATACGTTATAAAGCAAGGATACCGTTTGGATGAACGTACCTTGCACAAAACCGCTTATATAAGACCAATTCGAATAGCTCGACTTATAATCTGCATATATGCGCATGGAATCTACAGGTTCTTCCCCTTTGAGAAGTTCATTGCCCGCTCCGTCTTTGATCCGAATGAAGCTGACTTCCGAATTGTAAAGCTCATGAACTAAACGCTCCAAAGAATCCGTTGCCACATTCACAACGATCATTCCTTTCTCGCTTGTCATGAATGGAGCGCCTCTCACGAGACTGACTACCTTCTTTCCTTCCAAGACAGTAAATTGCTGAAATGTTCGCATGTTTGTCCATTTTTGAGATGTCGTATTTCGATATTGCTCAATAAATGCTTTGTCCGGATAAGTGTCAATATGTCCGTTTGTTGCGTTACTCAGCACAACCTGATCATCGTAACGGACCAGATAGACAGAATCGATGATAGGATAATAAGAAATCATATCTTTCATTTTCATGACGGCGCTAATGTTAATATAAGGATCACCGTCCTCCTTGCTGTTGAAAAAATCGATTATCGACTTGTTGTTAATCGATTCCTTCATCACCATATTATCGACAGCTCTTAAGGACGTATCTATTAGCCTCATCGCTTGCAAAGACAACATGCTATTGGCATTGATAGCCTCTTTCCGACCCTGCTCACTAATTAATTGAAAAAATACGAAAAAGGTGAAGGTGACTACGATAATAAATATCGGCATATAGGAAAGCAGCAGCCGATTAAACCATGATTTGCTCATCATTAGCCCTCACTCGTTTCCGGGATGATTGGCGCTGTTCTCTGTGGATCAGCAGCCGCCGTTTACCTGATATTTCAAAGCTATCAGACGAACTATACAAACTTTCGTGTTCAGACAAGCTGTATTTATTTCCCGGGTGATGTAAACCGAAGAAGCCCCGATACCGATTCCGTATCGAGGCATGACGGTCTCCTAGGGAGCTATGCCCTCTTCTTGTGTGCAGGCCGCGCGAGTTTGGTTTTATTTATTTTAGGCGACATCGCTAATAAGATCAATAAACCGTTTTCAACTTCATGCATTATTTTCGCCTAACAGCAGTCGGCTGCCTCCCGTTATGAACACAACAACTGCTAGCCAATGATTATCCTATAAAAAACACCATACCCAAGAGCACGCAACCACTTGGATATAGTGCATCTTATTTTTATTTCAACAATGATTTGATCGTCTGATTCAAGCGCTCCCGAATAGACTGCAGCCATTTCTGATCTCTTGGATACACATCAAATGTAATCTCGTCCGCAAGCCCTTCCTCTAAAAATCTTACCGTCTCCGCTCGCCCGACAAGACTTTCTAACAACTCTAGCGCCCGCATATCTTGCAGTGCCTCGTAAAATACTTTTAAACGAATAGACTCGATCGGTCCTTCCTCTCCCGGATAAACAAGATACGAATCCCCTGATGGAAATGCGCAGCCTGCATCCGTCGTTTCGAAGGGCTCAATCGGAGCTACTGAAAATTGCGAGTACCAGAAATTATAACCCCAGTGTAAAAAACCCGCTATCTTGTATTTGTACATTTGCATACCGATAATTCGGTTTCGTGCGGATGGCATACAAAAAAAGCGATTAGATACCTGTTCGTATTGGGCACAGCAATAGTAGGTCCATAAATTTTCTGTCCCTTTAGATAAAAACGGCTCTATATGATTGTTCGCTGGAATCGGATTGGATACCAATCCCTGTTCATAAAATGTATAGTCAGATAACGCATCAATGATCGGGAATTGACCCACATACTCATTCATGATCTCATAAGCGCTTGTATACCAAGGCAAATGCTCTAATCCAGGCTCATCGGAGATATGGAAATAGCTTCGTTTCTCTAAGTTGTTCTCCTCAACAAAACGAACCAGCGCGGGCAAAAATTGTCTTAGAAACCCTTTATAGCTATCACCCATTGCATCTGTATCCCAACCAAAAATCCGAGTAAGCACGCCGTTCTCAGTCGCCATAATCTTCGGAGCATGTTTTGCTCCCCACTGTGTAAAGAGATGTGAAAACTCAAAATATTCAATTCCGCTTCGGTTCCCCATGTCAATCCATTGTCTCAACCGTTCAAATCCAAAAGTATAGCTTTCTCCTTGCTTATCCACCTCAATAAGCTGAACCGTCGGCCTCTCTCCCCCTTCTTTCGTATCGAGAGGAGGGGTGAATAGTGGCGTCAACAGCATATTCATACCATGCTGAACAGCCGTCATTACATACTTTTCGATTAAGACCCAATGCGCCTCACTGAACATATCCACGCGATAATGAGTTGCTATGCAGTCTGTATGAAACCATTCCGTGTGAATCAATTTCTGCTTCGGCAATTCAGCGTTCAGAATTTCGAGTTCAACGACTTGCTCGGATAACAAGTTATTTGATTCATCTTGGAACAATATACGAATCGGATATTTGCCAGCTATAACCGTACCGTTAAGCGCTACCGTTATCCATATCGAGCGCCACTGATTAGGAACAGCATGCATAACCCGATTCGAATCCATTGGAAATAACGGATCGGGATATAATCCCGGCGTCGATCGAAGGATATGCTCATCCTGATCGGGATAACAGGGCAATTCGGATGGTACCAGCCCTATTAACCTAACCGATATTTGATCCGAAAGCTCACTTTCAATCTGAATGTTTAAATCTCTTATGGCTCGGGAGACATGCTGCGCGCGGTAAGCGACTTGAAAAGAGAAGACCTCGTTCTTAAAAGCGGAAGCTATAGAAAGTGTTTCTTCCATTAGTTCCTCATCCGGAAACACTTTAGCGAGCGAACTGACGCATTTCGTTTCAATTACGGATAACATGAATAAATAGCCTCCTTTTAATAAGCATGACTCCCTTTTTTCCTGATCTTAGATAGGGAATACAAGCGTTAGTGATTCCTAAATGTAGTATGGTTGAATAATTCCAATTTGCCAATGCACTATTTTGACTAAATGTAGGGTTCAAAATAGAGCTAAAAACAAAATAACGCTTGGGATTCTAATCCCAAGCGTTACACTACTTTTTTATAATGATAAGGAAAACCTTATTCGTTTACTTTACCGATATTTTTTCAAGCGGTTGTGCATTCCCATAAACGGGACGATTGCGATCTACAGGTTGTGCCCATTTCACGGCATTCGTAATGACACGTTGAATGTCTTTGTTGTGATAGGTTGGGTAGGTTTCGTGTCCCGGTCTAAAATAAAACACTTTGCCGTTACCGCGTGTAAACGTGCATCCGCTGCGGAACACTTCTCCGCCTTCAAACCAGCTTGTGAAAATAAGCTCGTCTGGTGCAGGAATATCAAAATGCTCGCCATACATTTCTTCTTTTTCTAACTCGATATACTCCCCAATTCCTGCAGCAATCGGATGGCTTGGCGCTACAACCCACAGGCGCTCCTTCTCATCCGCTTCACGCCATTTCAAATCACAGCTTGTACCCATTAATGCTTTAAAGATTTTTGAGAAATGACCGGAGTGAAGAACAATTAAGCCCATTCCGTCAAGCACGCGCTGCTGTACTTTTTGAACGATTTCATCTTTTACGTCTCCGTGCGCAAGATGTCCCCACCAAATGAGTACATCTGTATTGTTTAATACCTCATCAGTTAATCCGTGTTCTGGCTCATCTAGTGTAGCCGTACCCGCTTCAAATCCTGCTTCCGTTAAAAAGCCTGCGATCGCACCATGAATGCCCTTAGGATATATTTGACCTACAACCGGATTTAGTTGCTCGTGACGATTTTCATTCCATACGGTTACCTTTACCATTATACGAACACTCCTTATTCATTCAATTAATCTCAGTATAAAAAATTCGAGCCTATAAGGTAATACTTAAACATGCTTCTTTTATATTCAAAAGTGTCTTCCTATTTTCGATGAACGAAAAAAACACGGAGTAACGATCGGTTTATTGATCCTACATTTCCAAAAGTGGTATACTCAATCATGGAGGTAATGCTCATGCCCTTAATGAAAACTACCATTGATACACATTCCGAAGCCATTAACGAAGAGGTTATTTATCAGAATCCGCTTCTTTTTCTTAAGATATGGGAGATTTACTCGGAAGCTCACTATTGCAGTGCTTTGGAGAAACATTCATGGCACTATCATAAAGAAGTAGAATTTCTTGCTGTCATCGAAGGTCACTTGGGTGTGCAAAGCAAGCACGGCTATGTTGTCCTCGGTCCTGGCGATGTTATGGTACTAGGAGCCTCCCAGCCCCATCGTTCCCATAAACCTCTTACGGATGTACTGCACTATGTCGTATTTCAGATCGATTTGGGCAAACATTTTGACCAAAGCACGATGCCTTATTTGAACTGCTTCTCAGAACTGACTGAGCCGCTGGATAAGCTAAACTATATTTTTGACATTGACGAGTCCGCCAAACAGGAAACGTATGCTTTCATTTTGGAAATATTTAAAGAATCGCAAACGAGGATGAGAGGCTATGAGATTGCCATCAGCTCGATTATCAAGAGATTGCTGCTGTTGCTGTTAAGAAGCGATTGCCGCAACGTACTGAACTACACAGAGGAAATCGAATTAAATCGATTAAGACCGGTTCTTGATTATGTAAACAACCATTTAAGCAATAAGCTTTCCGTAGAGGATGCTTGTTCTTTACTTAATTTGAGCTACCATTATTTCATCAAATATTTCAAGAAAACGATGGGCGTCTCGTTTGTGGAGTATGTCAACTATAAACGAATAAAGAGATCCGAGCTGTTATTGCTGACAAGTGAGCTTAGCATTATGGATGTGAGCTACGAGGTTGGAATTACGAACATGGCACAGTTCTATAAACTTTTCAAAAGGCAAAATCAATGCTCTCCAAGGGAATACAAGCTGCGCATGCGAAGCGAATCCAGGGTTGCGATGGAAGCCGTGCAACAAAACACTCCATAATAGGCGATATCCATATCCTATTTACGATATTATATTTAATAGGCCGCGTTCGATTGAACGTGGCCAATTAAACTTCGGATGACATTTTAGAATTATACCCTGTTGCCTCTAATTGCTTTTAATCAAAATAAGGAAAGGAAGAGAGGTATTTGGCTTGATACCTTGTTGATTCGATAATGCCATAGTTAATTGGATTCCAGACGCTGAACGCAGCCATTTTGGCATCAGGATAGCCATCCCGAACGATTCGAAAAATCGAAGGATAAGGTACCGATAATGATCACCCGAGCTATTTTTTCCATGATTCACTTCTCCTCTTATTTATGAATTAGGGGCTGCCCCAGACTCCTATCAGGGTAACTCCCGCAGTAATGACCGCTGATAATAGGATACGGTTCATGCCATTCGACTCCTTAAGTAAGAAAATACCGAGCATTGTACCAAACACAGTGCCTATTTCGCGAATCGGAGCCAGATGTGACAACGGCGCAAGATCCATTGCAAACAGAAACAGCAGGGCTCAACACGATGACATAAGCAATATTGCTAAGTTCGATGATAGACATAGGCGACAACGATTGGAGTACCATTTTATCCGTCATTACGTATCCCGTAATACATAAACCAACCATCAGTGCAGGAATAATACCTCGGAAACTAACCGATGCTCCCCTCTGCTTTTTCATAAAACCGCTAATGGCAAACAAACCTAGAACGATACAGCTGACACCAACCCATCCGACAAGCGATAACGATTCATCATAAATCCACACGCTGAAGAGCGGCACGAGGAGTGCTCCCATTCCCCTCATGATCGGGTACATTTGCGACATCTCGCCTTGACGATATACGATCGGAAGCAAAAATAAGTATCCCATTTGGAAACCCATCGATAATAGCATGAACAAGTATCCACTTAACGAAATCGAACGGCTCGCGACATCGGCAATGAAATAAGGAAGAAGAATAACAAATGAAGTGATATGAATCATCCACAGAAAAACACTTTTATTCTTACTTGTTTTAGTAAACAGATTCCAAATTGCAAGTGTCAATCCAGAGCAAAAGACAAGTATGATAGCAATGGAAATGGCGTATCACTCCTCTAGGGATTCATTATTTCCATGTTTATCATACTCACCGACCTTTACAAATTCAACATAAAAACAACTAATAACAACAAAAAACACATAATTAGTTTATCCAAAAATAAATAGGAGTGTCCCACAAGTCATTAACACTGACTCTTCGGACACTCCTTTTATTTTCCTTAACGCTATTTCCTGCTATTAGTCATCCCAGCATTCAACTTCTTCCAGACCTTTGACGCTGCTCTTCACAAATTGAGGGTCATGTCCAGCTTTCTTCTGCTGCATATAATTACGCAGCACGTCAAAAGCGATTCGCGATAAAAGGGTGATTGCTATGAGATTGACCACCACCATCAGCCCCATAAACAAATCCGCCAAATCCCAGACAAGCTGTACTTTTGCAACGGATCCGAAGATGACCATTGCCAGTACACATATGCGATATAACCATAACCAGACTTTACTGGTGTTGAGAAACTCAATATTAGTCTCCCCATAATAATAATTACCCATCAATGTGCTGAACGCGAACAGAAAGACCATGATAGCTAGAAAACCTGATGCCCATGAACCCATGTGTACACTCAGTGCTGCTTGGGTGAGCTCAATTCCGCCAAGACCCTGCTGATCATACACCCCTGAGAGTAAAATAATAAATGCGGTGCTCGTACAGATCACTAAGGTATCAAAAAGCACACCTAGTGCTTGAATCAATCCTTGCTTCGCCGGATGGCTAGTCGTTGCGGTAGCTGCAGCATTCGGAGCACTACCCATACCTGCTTCGTTAGAGAATAACCCTCGTTTTACTCCGTGCAAAAGCGCAGCCCCAAGCGAACCTCCGGCTACTTGTTCAATTCCGAACGCATTTTTCACAATTAGAGCAAGCACAGCCGGCATATCTGTTATATTCATCACAACAATGGACAGAGCAACTCCGATATATAAAACGGCTAGTACAACGACAATATACTCGGATAGCTTGGCGATTCGTTTGACACCGCCAATAATGATGACAGCAAATATCGCCGTCATAATTAATCCCACAGCCAGTCTATTTGTACCAAAAGAGTTCTCAAAAGCAATCGTAATCGTGTTCGACTGCACGGCATTAAACACAAGTCCGAAGGACAGCGTAATTAATACTGCAAATAAGGCGCCCATCCACCGCTTCTTTAAGCCCGATTGCATATAATACGCTGGGCCCCCGCGGAAGCTGTCTCCGTCTTTGATCTTGTAAACCTGAGCAAGCGTACTTTCTACAAAGCTCGAGGCGGAGCCTATAATCGCGATAATCCACATCCAGAAAACAGCCCCTGGTCCACCTAATGCGATAGCAATAGCGATTCCCGTAATATTCCCCGTTCCTACACGAGCTGCCATACTAATGCAAAAAGCCTGAAATGGTGAGATGCTGCCGCGAGGACCGCTACTGGACTCAAACAACAAGCGGAACATTTCTTTTAACATCCGTACTTGAAGTACATTGGATCGTAAGGTGAAGTAGAGACCTATTGCAATAAGCATAATGATCAACAACTTCGACCACAAAAAATCATTTACAACGCCAACTAAATCTTGAATCGTCTGCTCCATCCTCTGCCCTCACGTTGTTTTTCTAGTATTAACTCAAGCATTAGACTTCCCCAAATGAAGGAATATTACCAATTCATGTAATGATTCAAGAATTTAAAAAAACAAAAAGCTACGATCTAATGAACGTAGCTTTTCTTGTTTGGTTTAAACGAGGTGGAGTCATCCCTATCTGAGATACTTATTAAATATGCTTTTATCGGATTACTATTGCTTAACGTAAGTCTTCACAGAAGGTGGAACATACGTAGTGAATTTTTCCAATAATCCCACGGGCTCTTGATCCACTAAAATCATTTGGTGATACTGATCTTGCAAAAATTGTTGTTCGTTCATATGATCGAAAAAAGAGATCAGAAGATCATAATAATGGTTAACATTTAAAATGCCGCATGGTTTTTGATGCAAACCGATTTGACTCCAAGTAAATACTTCAAAAAATTCCTCTAATGTACCGGGCCCACCTGGAAGCGCAATAAAGCCATCTGCTAACTCCACCATCTTGCTTTTTCGCTCGTGCATAGTCTCAACTGTGATTAATTCTGTTAAGTTTTTGTGTGAAATTTCTCGTTCTTCAAGCAGCTTTGGAATTACACCAATGACTTGACCGCCCGCTTTTAGCACCGTATCAGCTACCGTTCCCATAATTCCGACACTAGCACCACCGTACACTAAAGTAATACCACGTCTTGCTAATTCTTCACCTAGTTTAATAGCTCCTTGTTTGTACACTTCTGAAGAACCATAACTAGATCCACAAAAAACAGCAATTCTTTTCACAATATTTACCCCATTCCAAAAAAAACTTTCATTTATACTATATAAGTATATTAAAATTTCAGTTTTAATAAAATAGGAGGCACATACATTGGACGTAAATCAGTTTCAAAAATGGGTGAAAGAATATTATGAAGAACGAGGTTGGTCAGAGCTCGATATTTTCATACGGATTGGTTTTTTAGCGGAAGAAACGGGAGAAGTAGCACGTGCTATTAGAGCCTTAGAAATAGGTAGAGATCGTCCTGATGAAACGGCCGGTACCTATGTAGAAAATAAACAGGAGCTAATAGAAGAACTTGGTGATGTATTAGGGAATGTTATCGTCATAGCCAATAAGTACGACATTAGTCTTGAAGATGTTTTCAAGTCTCATCAAGAGAAATTACATAATCGTTATAAGTAAAGCTGCTGAACATTCGATAATAGAAAATTATGCGTTGGGATTTCCCGCATTGCCAACCTCAACAGTTGGCAAGCGGGGATTTTTGTTTGCGATAGATTGTCCATGCCTAATAAGAATAGTTTCAATTGATTCAGCCACATCACTCATACGACTGCACAGGCTTGACTCCCTCATGACTTACCGTATCGATGACAGCTTGAAAAAGATTCGGCGGGTACTCCGCAATGCGATGGCATAAGTACAAATACCATTCATGTCCATAAGAAAGATAAATCCTCACCGGATGTCCTGCTGCTTTCAGCATGCTGCTTAGATCTAAGCGAATGCCATACAGCATTTCGAACTCTGCATTTGAGCTTAATACCCATTCCCGTTTGCAGAGTTCCTCAATAATGTGCTCATCATGAGTAGCGATCGACACGCGATGACCTTGGCGAATCGAACTTTCAACAAGTTCAACATAACGATCATTAAGTGCTGGAGAACGAGGAAACGAGTAGTCATCTGATTCTTGATAGGCGCCTTTGACGATGCGGATCCGACTAGGTGAGGCAATAGCTGCCAAATCCTGCGGTGTTCTCTTCAACTGTGCCTGTAACGTAATGCCGACATTCGGATAAATAGAAACTACTCTCTCAAAAATAGAGAGTATTCTCTCCGTCTTCGAGGACTCTTCCATACTTATGAATAGTTCAACACCAACTCTCTGAGCTTGCTCAGCTAGATTCATCAGATGCAAATAAGCAAGCTCGGTATCCAGCGAGAGCCCGATATGCGATAGATCGAATGATACTCGTGCTGAGATCCCATTTTGGCCAAAGTCTTGGATCAGGGTCATCATTTCTTTGACTGCTGCCTCACATTCAGAGAAAACAGTTGTATTCTCACCGATATACTCGAGTGATATCGCATATCCTTTAACGGAAAGCTCTCTTGCTGCTTCAACTCCATCTTGTCTTGCTTCACCGGTTACATACCGCGCAGCTGCACGTCGCAGCATTTGGTTCAGCTGCGGCGTTTGCTCCACATAAGACTTTAGGTCAGGACGGCGAGCAATAGATTTAAGCGCAGCTGCGAATTGTTTTTCCAAGTCTGATCTGTGATTCATAATGGTTCTACCTCTCCTTCTTTCAAGTAACCCTAAGTGTACAAGTTAGATAGGAAGCGGTATTGTATAAAATTGCTCTATTTTAAATGGATAACGCATATTTTTGCGGCGTTGCTCCAACTATTTTGACAAAAGCTCTAGAGAAGTGACTCTGGTCATAGAAGCCCACTTCTGCCGCAATTTCGGATATTGGACGCTGCTTCGTCAATTCCAACTTTGCATGATTGATTCTAAGCAATATTTGGTAAGCGTGAGGAGGCAGATGACTCCACTTCTTAAATAGACGTACGAGATGAAATCTGCTGATACCTACTTCATTCTCCAGTTTCTCCAACGTAACATTTTCGTCAAAATGCTCATGCAGGTATTCTTTTATGATATTGACGTACTTCTGATCCTGTCTGCCATGAGGTTCATGTTCAAGATCAGAGGGATTCTGACTAACAAGCGCTTGTACCAGCTCGATTAAAGCCGTTTCGATCTCAAGCGGAGTACCTTTGCTAATAAGTGCATCCACCGTACGGTTTATTTGCAAACGACAGGCTTTGTTTTTACCATCTTCCAGTAAATAAGGGATATAAAGCTGGTCAAGCTCCCGTTGCTTAAGACCTTGGAGCCATTCTGTATTGATGTAGAGCATCTTGTACTGCCATTCCATATCAGTGAGAGGTTGACAAGCATGCATCATCATCGGCGGAAAACTGATCAGCCGTCCCGCTTCAACCTGAAGCAGCGTTCCATCGCACCAAGCATTCGTTTCTCCTTCATCAATGAGTCCAATCGAATATTCCTCATGAAAATGCTTTTGATATACAAGATCGCTCCTCATACATCGCTTTGCTTCCAAAAAAGGCAGCGAATCATTGCGGTGAAAGGCCACAGCCGGCATGCTTGAGCCCTCCTCTTTATTATGCTTTAACTATTTAACAAACATTAGTATATCATGATTCTATTGAACCAATGGAAATCCATATATTCAAAAAAAACGCCCGAAACAGCGAGTGCCATCTTTATATGTTCGCCTCGAATACATCCTTCGCAACTTGAATCGCAGATGCGGCTCGCGGCCATCCAGCGTAAAACGCAAGATGGGTCAACGCTTCGATCAGTTCTTCTTCGGTCAGACCGTTCTCTTTTGCTAAGCGGAGATGATAAGGAAGTTGTCCTGTAAGCCCACCGGCGACTAGAGCTGATATCGTAAGGAGGCTGCGTTCCCGAAGCGATAATTGTTCTCTTCTCCAAACGTCTCCAAAGAGTACTTCTTCCGAATAGCGCACGAAAGTAGGTGCAGTATCCCCAAACGATTCTCGGACGTTTGATACCATTTTTCGATGTTTCATCACTATACCCCCGCCTTTATGTCTGGACTTTGGATCATTTGTGCAACGCCATTACCGAATGTCCAATCCTCGAATTCTGTATCGACAAGTACGACGAAAATGTCTTCTTTCCTCATGTTAAGCGTATTTGACAATAGTTCGGCTAACCTTCCATAAAAGCTTTTTTTCTGCTCAGTGCTTCTTCCGGATTTGAGCATGATTTGAATATAGAGCAGACCGTCGCTTCGCTCTATATTTAAGTAATTCCGACTATAATAAAACTCGCTTTCTTTGTGCGAATGGAACACTTGAAAGTAATCGTCTTCCGGCACATTGAAATGCTGAATGAGAGCACTCATAATGGCATGGCTTATAATAGGCAATTGCTCTCTCCCATATTGATTTTCCATGTAGCTTACTCTGATGAATGGCATTTTTATATCACTCCTTCAATGAGATACCCCCATTTTACTCCCCGCTTATTTATTTGTATAATTGAATAAAATGAAATATTAATTCAAATAATCAGATGGAGATTTATGCCATGGACTTAAAGGAACTCATTACGTTTCGAACGATTATTCAAGAAGGAAACTTCACCAAAGCGGCCACGAAATTGAATTACGCGCAGTCTACGATTACCAATCAAGTCCAGCGGCTGGAGAAGGAATTGGGTATCCAGCTATTCAAGCGAGGATGGGATGCGGAGTTAACAGCTTCTGGACAAATTTTTGCCGTAGAAATTGACAAGCTCATTCAACACTGGAACCATGTAACTGAGCAAGCGAAAGCTTTGCAAAGAGAGGAGATCGGCTCCCTGCTTGTCGGAGGGCTAGCATCGATATTCGAGCATGTGCTGCCAAACTCACTGCGGCAATTCCAGCAACATAAACCAAAAGTATCATGTCACTTTATCAGTGGGAATACCGACTCCTTGTCTCGCGCGGTACTCCAGAATCAACTGGATTTTGCCATATGCGGAGAGCCAACCGATTTTTCTTCATTCAGCTTTGAGCCGCTATATAACGAGAATATTTCCTTCGTTGTAGCGAATAGCCATCCCTTGGCTGAAAGAAATGGAATAATACCTTTTGATGAACTGCTTAACTATCCGATGATCGTTGGTGGAAATACCTGCTTGTATTATCTGAGGTTAGCTAAGCAATATTCCCATTACACCGAAACCCCTTTTCTATTTACAGTGAGTCAAATCTCGGCAATTCCCGGATTCGTTCAAAGAATTCCTTCCGTTGGAGTCGTTCTAGATTCCACAGCGTTACCCACGAATGTCGTGAAAATACACGTCGAACTTAAGGATTCAGCCATTCCGGTCGGTCTGCTGCAATTACGTAACACGGAGTATAATTCATCATCCAAAAATCTTTTCATGCAATGTGTAAAAGAGGAACTGCGGCGAAACTAAGTGTATTGATCTTACGCTATTGGAAAAATTCAGGATTCTTCTCCTAAAGCACCTAAAAAATAGGCCAACCAGAAGCTTCTAGTTGGCCTATACGAAACACAATTCACTTGGATTGAATGAATTAATATTCCACACTCCATATGTGAGGAATATGCGTACAATAAAAAACAAAAAAAACAGCATTTCTGCTGTTTCGTTTCAAATCCTACTTCTTATTCAATAGCTTCATTAATGTGGGAATATCGTTAACCGATACTAATTGCTCAAGATTCTCAAATATCTTTTTCTCATCCCAGTTCCACCATTGAAGTTCCAACAACATATTGATCATCTCATCACTGAAACGCTTCTTAATAACGTTTGCAGGATTGCCGCCAACAATTGTATAAGGTTCAACGTTTTTTACAACAGTTGCATTCGAAGCAACAATGGCACCGTCTCCTATTTTTACCCCCGGCATAATCGTGACATGTTGTCCTAGCCATACATCATTGCCAATCAAAGTATTGCCTTTGAAAGGCAGCTGCTCTATCGTTGGAGTGACCTTTTCCCAACCTCCCCCAAAAATATTGAAGGGGTATGTAGTTAAACCATCCATCCGATGATTAGCACCATTCATAATAAAAGTAACTCCTTCAGCTATGGCGCAGAACTTACCAATAATCAGCTTATCACCTAAAAAGTCATAATGATGTTGAATATTGTTATAGAAATTCTCTGGTGAGCTTGTATTGTCGCTGTAATATGTATAGTCGCCAATTTCAACGTTTGGTCTACTTGGTAGATTTTTAATGTAACAAACTGTACTAATGTGTTCATTTGGATAAAGCTTATTTTTATCCGGAGCTATCGTCATATTTACACTTCCTCTCTACTAGAGCAAAACTCTGTTTTCCAATATATTTTTCAAACTGATATGAGACTTTGATGGTCCGAACTTTATAAGACAATCTTGAAATTCAGCTAGTTCCTCAATAGATGCGGTTTGCACCTTAATGAGATAATTATATTCTCCACTAATGCGAAATAAATCAGTTACTTCCATAGCATTTTTACAAAAATCAGTGATCTCTTGGCAGTGTTCTGTTTTTAATAGAATGAAAGTGGTCGTGCCTCGATTCAGATCCCGTAAATTAAAAACGGTGTTATACCCAGAAATGATGTTTTTCTCTTCCAACTTGATGATTCTTTCTTTAACGGATGGTTGCGACATTGAAACCTCTTTGCTGATTTGAGAAATGGACATTCGTGCATTGTACTGAAGTAATGCCATGATCTTTTTATCAATGTCATCTATAATATGTTCCATATCAAGAGCCCCTGACCCCATTTAATAAAATAAACCCATTCACCTAAAATACCTTATATTCATTAACCATATTACTATAAAACTCTTATCTTTTGCATGTATCTCATGTTTTAATGCAACTATAATAAATATATATTATATAAGGGAGCGATTATAGATGAGCGTAAAAGGCCTTTCACATGTAGCGATCCAAGCCAAAGATTATAAAGCAACGATTTCATTTTATATTGAAGTTTTAGGGTTCAAGTTAGGTCATCATTGGAGTTTACCATTGTTTCAAATTAAAGAGGCTTCCATGCTGATTTCACCTGACCAAAGAACCTGCATTGAGATCTTTGATAACGATGCAGTCATTCCCGCTCAAGGGAAGAAAGCAACGTCTGAAGAAGATATAGCTCATGGAGCATTATTACATTTCGCCTTCTATGTAGATAATGTAGATGAAATGTTTCAAAAAGCTCTTGCTCATGGAGCAAAGGCTTTTATAAAACCGGATTACCTTACTCTAGGCGAACCGCCTCTTCTAATAAAGAATGCAGTCATTCACAGTCCCAATGGGGAAATTATCGAATTTATTGAAGATGTTGATTTTGATATGTCCACCAACTTGTAAAATCAGTAACCTGTTACTGTCGTGATAACACTCCACATAAAAGAAATGAGCATGCAATAAAAAAACAGCATTTCTGCTGTTTCGTTTCAAATAGTAATGGAACATCTCCAGCCCAAAGTGGCCAGTGGCATCGTATTGTGTCCACTACTTGATGCACAGGAATGTATGCAATCATCTTCATGTTCAGCCCAGCTTCGCGCCTTGCAGCAGCTGACGGCGTGTCCATTCGTTGGCGACGATCGCATCGCCGTCCAAGGACAGCTGCTCATACAGCCGTCTCCTCAGCACGGCGAGCAGCTCTGCATGATCAGCCTTCCCGATCAAGTTCGTCAGTTCGCCAGGGTCGCAGGCCATGTCGTACAGCTCGTCGACATCCGTTAAATTCCAGATGTATTTCCAGTCTGCCGTGCGGATCATCCGAAGCGTATACAACCCGAACTGCTGGCCGTTATAGGTCGACACGATGGCGTCCCGCCAACCTTCCGGCTCCTCCCCAGATAGCAGCGGCCAAAGCGAGCGACCCTGTAAATCCCCAGGATCAGACGTTTGCAAATCGAGAAGCTCCAGAATCGTCGGCGGCAAATCTAGAAAATTGTAGACGAACCGGTCGCAGCGCCAGCCTGGTTCGTCCTTCCCGCCGCCCGGCATCCGAACGATTAGCGGCACCCTTACAACATCGTCGTACATGATATAGTGCTTATCCATCATGCCGTGGGAACCGCACATGTCGCCGTGGTCTGCGGTAAAGATCACAATGGTGTCGTCCGCCATGCCTAGGCTCTCCAGTGTCCCCATCACCCGCCCGACCGCATCATCGAGTTGACTGATGACAGCGTAATAACGGGCAACGATCGGCGCCCAATCCTGCCAGCCGTAACCGGCGACGCCCCAGCTCTGCAGCTGCTGGCGCTGAATGTACGGCTTGCCGGCAAATGTCTCGCGGAAGCCTGCCCATTCAGGGATATCCGCAGCATCGTACATCCCTGCGAAGGGAACCGACGGTCGGCAGGGCAAGTGGGGTTCGCTGAAGTGCAGCGCCAGATGCCAGGGCCGTCCGTCATCCCGCAGCCGCTCCAGCGTCTCGCCCGCACGCGCGGCGAACCAATGCGTCTCCGTGTCCTCCAGCGGCAGCGGGCTCTTTTCGCCGAAGAAGCCGTTCTCGTAACGGACATCCGGATGCTTATGCAAGACGAAGTCTTGATATTCTGCTTCGCTAACGTACGACTCATAACCATAAGCCGTAGGGCCGTGCACCGGATTGACACCCCATTTGCCTAAATATGCCGTCGCATAGCCACTTTCCGAAAGCGCTCTCGTCCACGTATAGGATTCTGGCGGCAGTGCCATCACAGGCAGGGCACCGCTGTAATTCCATAGGGCGCCAAATGTCTCCGGCCTTCGTCCGCGCAGCAGTGACTGCCTTGAAGGCGAACACACCGGCAGCACAGAGTAGGCGTGGGAGAAGGAGACTCCCTGCTCAGACAGACGGTCCAGGTGCGGTGTGCGAATCGGATATTTGCCGCTGAAGCCGACGCAATCCTCTCGCAATTGGTCGGCTGTGATCAGCAGTACGTTAGGCCTCCGCTTTTTCACCCCGTCTGGCATGCGCTATCCGCTCCTTTCTTTCCGGTTGATGGGTGAGCCGGTCCGGTATTCGCGCGGCGAGCAGCCGGCATAACGAACGAACAGTCGACTGAAGAACGACGGATCGTCGTAGCCGACCATGGTCGCGATATAGATGACCTTCTCGTCGGACTCGAGCAGCATCCGTTTCGCCCGTTCGATGCGAATTTCGTGCAGCAGATCGAATACGCTCTTGCCGAACTCCTCGCGTACCAGCCGGTTCAGCTGCCGGGTGCTGACATTGAACAGGCCGGACAGCGCCTGAAGCGTAATTTTTTTGTCGAAATGGCGTTCGAGATAACCGGAAATCCGTCTGGCCATCATCACTCGTTCCGATTGGCGCGGGGATCTTTGGATACGATGGCTTTGCATATTCGCATAATAGCGGGACAGCAGCACAAGCAGCTCCACCATCTGCAGGCGGATCAATATCGTGTGGCCGGAGCCTCGGCTGCTGATCTCGCGGATCATGCTCTCCAGCAGCGCCAGCACGGACGACGCCTCCTGACCGTTCAGATTCAGGTAATGGTTGAAGCGGACATCCTGCTTCAGGAAGGGATGTACGTAGAAATAGTCCATCGATGCCGTTATTTCCAGCTCCTGTAGCAGCGCATCGGGAATAAAGGACGGCATGAACAAGCAATTGATAATTTCCATCTGTCCGCCGGGCTCTACGGAATAAGCATGCGTCTCGCCGGGATTGATAATGAACACGTCGCCTGCATGAATGTTGTAATGGTTGCCTTGGAAGATATGGACGCCCTGTCCTAGCACCACGTAGACGAGCTCAATGAACTCGTGACCGTGTTCGGCGACAGAAGCTTGCACCATCCGAGTGATCCAGAACGGAAATTCATCCTTCATGTAAATATTGCTTCCCAGTATTCGCTCCATCCTTCATCCCTCGCTTCGTAATCGGATCAAGAGTTTATGATCGCTTCGTGCCGCCCATCTGTCGCCTGATCGAATCGCTCACGGCGCGGATCCTGAAACCATTCGTCCCACGTCATCCCGGCTTCCGCCAGAATCTGCTCAATGCGCCTGCGGAATGGAAGTCCCGCCTCGCGGAGCTGCCGGTCCTTCGGATCCTCACGGCCGTTCAACTTCGCCTCCACCCAACTCTCCAGCTGCCGTTCCAGCTGGTCGGCGAGCTCCGGCTCCCGCTCCGCGAGATTCACCGTCTCTTCTGGATCAGCATCCAGATCATACAGCTCTCTTGGCGGTCTAGTAAAAGGCCCCGCGTCGTACGTGCGGATAAATTTGTAGCGGTTCGTCCTTACGCCGCGCGCCGCCTGCCAGGCGCATTCACTCAGGTAGACGGCGTCGTGCGTACTGTCCGTCTCGCTGCGGATAGAAGGCCATAAACTTCGGCCGTCCATTGCGGGCGGGTCAGCAACCTTCACAAGATCGATGCCGTCAGGTTTTTCGCTGCGTATCGCTTCCAGTACTGTCGGCATAATGTCCACCTGCTGCACGAGGCCCGGCACCCTGCGTCCCTCTGGAATACGACCCGGCCACCGCATAATAATTGGCACATGAACAGTCGGCTCGTACAAGCCGCAATGATCCCAGTAGATGTCGTGCTCCGTCAGACTTTCACCATGATCGCCGAACAGAATGAGCAGCGTATCCTCTTTGATACCTAACTTCTCCAGATGAGCGTCCAGTTCCTTCAAACGATCATCAAGATAGTGAATTTCTGCGTCGTATAGCGCGTCGTAGTAGGTGCTGTCGGTCACCGGACCAACAAGATCGTAATGGTGGTGCTTGAAGAACGGGTAGGCGGGATGGTTGTACGCCGGCTCCATGCTTCGGTTGTCCGGATCATACGGATCCCGCCCTGCTTCATAAAAGTCTGGAATATACGATTCCGGCGGCAAATAAGGGGTATGAGCGTCCCAATAATGAAGGAACAGAAAAAATGATTCGTCCTTGTGCTCCGTCAGCCATGGCATGGCCAGATCGTTGACGGTCTGACCATCGATCCAGCGATTTCCTCCAACGCTGTTCGTATAGTAGCGGTAGCCGCGCGCAAACCATTCCTTAAGCTGGTACAGATTGTCCACCGCCGACGTTGTGAAGCCTGCGCTGCGCAGCAGGTTCGGCAGCCACGGGGTAGATCTGGGCAGATGCGTCAGCTCAGAGCCGTGGGAGACAATCCCTGTCGTAAGCCCGACTTTGCCGGTAAAAATGCCGGTATGCGCCACTTCAGTCGGAATGTCGGCGGCATAAGCGCGTTCGAACAGCACACCTTGCTCGGCAATCCGGTCTAAATATGGGCTCGTCGGCTTCGGATAGCCGTACCCGCTCAAACGGGAGGCGCGAAGCGTATCCAGCGATATCAGTATGATCTTCATTGTATGCTGTCTCCTTCGGGATGTCCGGTAATCCGGTCCTTATTCACCTATCGGGTTATGCTCTCTGCGCCGCGTGCATGAACCGCAAATTAGCATGCAGCCAGCCGATCACGGCATCGCCGTTATCCTGCAGCGAGGCGGTAGCCGTGTCGATCACGATGTCGGGAGACTGCGGCACCTCGAACGGATCGGAAACGCCGGTAAATTGGCGCAAGTCGCCATTTCTCGCCTTGGCATATAAGCCCTTCACGTCACGGCGCTCGCACTCGCCGAGCGGGCACTGCACGTAAATTTCCACGAATCCGGGCAGCTGCGACCTCGCGTAGTCCCGCATTTCTTGGTAGGGTGTAATGGCGGAGACGAGCACATCCACGCTGTTGCGAGAGAGAAGCTTAGCCACGTAGACGATCCGTTTGATATTCTCAATCCGTTCCTCACGGGAGAAGCCAAGCCCTTTGCAGATCGTCTCTCTAAGCTCGTCGCCGTCCAGCAGCTCCACGTGCCGTCCTTGCTGCAGCAGCTCCGCCGCTACATGCCGGGCCGTCGTCGTCTTGCCCGCTCCCGACAATCCCATGAACCATATAACCGAACCGTGTTGTTTGTCCATGTTGATCGTCTCCTCTCGTCGAGTTCTTTCGTTTATCCGTTCGCGGGTACGTCAACGGGCATACCGCCGGACTGATGCGAACGAATCGCGGCTTCAATAACTTCCTGTGCGGCAAGCGCATCCGCTCCGGACGCCTCGATCATTTCCGGCGCATCGCCTGCCTTGATCTGCCCGATGAATCGATTGATCCGATGTGTAAACGTGTCATTGAAGCCCTGCATCCCACCGAACAGCGAATTGCGGACAACAAGCAGCTCGTCAGACTGGTGCGGATAATACGTCATGCTTTCGTACACGTTGTCAATGACAAACCTGCCTTCGTTACCAGCCACCTCGCAATATTCGATCGGATGGCGCATCGACATGTCGTAGCTGCCTGTCAAGTGGCCGACCGCGCCGGATGCAAACTCTAGATTGACGGACGCAGTCGACCAGCTCTGACGTCCCGGCGCCTTGGTCATGAACGCCTGCACCCGCTTTACATCACCGGCAAAATACCGCATGACATCGATGGAGTGTGGATGCAGAGCACGCATGTGCAGCCACTCCGTATCCTCCTGCGGATTCTGAATAGTTAGCCGCATATTGAGAAAAAGAAGGGAGCCTAGCTTTCCCGCTTCCATTAATTCTTTCGCTTTGTAAGCAGCTGGCGTAAAGCGGTGATTTAAATTACAGGCGAGCCGGACGCCTCGTTCCCGGGCGGCTGCGACAAGCGTCCTTGCTTCCTCGATCCGGTTGGAGATCGGCTTCTCCACAAGGACGTCCTTGCCAGCTTCGATCGCGATCATCGCTGGCTCAAAATGATGGCTGCCCTTCTCCACACCCGCCGTCGCAACGGCTACTACATCGATCTGCTCTTTAGCTAGCAGTTCTCTCAGGTCGGTATAAGCGGGAACGCCATGTTCAAGACCTGCCGCCGTCGCGCGTTCCGGCATCAGATCGCAGACAGCCGCAAGCTCCGTGTCCGGATGCTGCCGGTAGGAGCGACAGTGAATTTTTCCGATATGGTTGACCCCAACGACCGCAACCCGAATCATTTGGATGCCGCCTCCTCCTTGGATTGGAGGGAGCGTGCGCCGATAATATTGCCGATATGCAGCGACTCGTATGCCTGCTCGGACGAGGTGAACGTCTCACCTTTACCGTGCCAGTTCAGATTCGTATAGATAGGATTCGTACGTCCCGTCTGCTCTTCACGTCTCGCGATATGGTCCTCCATCCGCTTCGTCAGCAGCGCGACAACCTCTGGCTCCTGCTCTGCCAAGTTGTTGTTCTCCTCCGGATCTTGGATTAGATTATACAGCTCTACCTCCGGTTTGAAGTGGAAATCTGGCTCAAGCGCGCGGATCAGCTTCCATTCCGGTGTCCGCCAGCCGTGCTTGCGCATCCACGTGCATTCCGTCAGATACAGATCGCTGTTTCGGTCCGTTTCCTCGCTCGCAACCTGCTCCACTAGACTGCGACCGTTGAAGGAAATGCCGCTGTCGATGCCAATCAAGTCCAGCAGCGTCGGCATAATATCCGAGATGACCGTCACATCTTGAGTCCGCGTTCCTGCAGGCAAACGTCCGGGGAACTTGATGATGAGCGGCACGACAAGCGTACAGTCATATAGGCCATGATGATCAAAATAACAATCGTGTTCGTAAAGCGTCTCGCCGTGATCCGACGTGATAACGACAAGTGTCTCTTCCTCCAAACCAAGCGCGCTCAGCTTCTCGAAGATGCTTTGGATACAAGCGTCCATATAAGCAATTGCGCCATCATACTGCGCGCTGACATAGGCTTCATCGGTAACGCCTTCCGGGATCCATGACTTCAGAAAGTCGGCAAACGGCTTGAAATCATAAACCGGCTCCATAGAATGATTGGCCGGGTCCTTCTCGTCCTTGCCGTAAAACATCCGCTCGAACGGCGCAGGCGGCAAATACGGCGAATGCGGATCCATATGTCGCATGAACAGCAGGAACGGCTTATCGTCAGCCGCCAGCCGCTCCAGCTCTGGTATGGCGACGTCGTTCAGGTTTTGCGCCTTAGGCGTGCGTCCCGATTCGTCTGGGACCCACGATTCAAAATCAAGATACGTTTGGAAACCGCGCGATGACGGATTGCCCGTGAAGCCAACGCATGTCGTGTTATAGCCGTTCTCCGCGAGAACCTCCGGCAGCGTCTTGACGTGACTGCCGAGTGGACCTTCGTGGCGCAGCGCTACAACGTCAGTGCCGAACATGTCCATGCCAGTCAGCATCGATGCGTAAGCCGGCGTTGTCGGAATACCCGGGCTGAAGTGCTTCTCGTACAGAACGCCCTGAGCTGCTATTTTATCAAGATGCGGAGTAGTCAGCCTTGAATAGCCGTACGCACTCATATGATCCCTACGAAGGCTATCTATGCCGAAAAGTAGAATATTCGGTTTCTTACTTGCCATATTGAAATCCTCCTTTTGGATGAAAAAAATGATTTTATCGCGCGTTCAGCTGCTTAAGGACGGCATTTAGGTAGCCGTACGACTCAGCGGCTACGATGGATACATGCGCAAGCGTATGCTCCGGTGTGGCACCAATAACCTCAACGACGACCGGTCCTTCGTAACTTCCATCCACCATTGCTTTGCAGTAGCCATACAGATCGATGTCTCCGCGTCCACACGCCTGGAGGGCGATCGGTCCCGGTCCCTGCTCGCGTCCCTTGCAGTCACGGATATGAACGTGCTTCACCCGGCTAAGTACGGCGGGCAGCGCCTTCTCGGCATTTTCGCCGGCACGGTGAATATGGCTGGGGTCCATGTCGATTCCAAACGCCGGAGAAACGATGGCCTCCATCGCCCGCAGCGTGGTCGGCGTATTGTGAATGGCGTTGCCAACATGTGCCTTCACGCAGAGCGTGATGCCAAACGAAGCAGCTCTCTCCGCCATCCGTGCAAGCATCTCAATCGACGCCTGCAGGTCTTCTTCGACACCCAGCTTCCCGCCAGGGCCAACGTTAACGATCGGAATACCGATTTCAGCGGCAGCTTCGAACGCCGGCAGCAGCCGTTCCTCATTGAGCGACGCCACCTCAGTCGAGAGAAACGTCAGTCCGTTCTCCTGCACTATCGCTTGCAGCTCGCTCTTCTGCTGCTTCCAGCGGCTGAGATCCAAATGCTCGCACATGCCTTGAATCGCGGCGATCTCTACGCCGTCGTAGCCACAAGCCGCAATATGCTTCGCCGCTGTGGCAAAATCGAACTCTTTGAACAGCACGGAATTGACACCCAATTTAATCATATAAGAGTCCTCCTGAATGATCGATTAGTAAAGCATGTATAAGGCCTACGATACCTACAAAGGAATCGGAAGCATCGAAAAAGCATCACGTCATTTTACTGCGATTATTTCAAATAAAACGGATCGCCGTGCAGTGGCGGCAGCGGATGCGGCCGCACAACCTCGCCACCCCGTTCGTACGACTCCTGCACCGCGTGCACATACTCCAGCACAGCAAGCGCGTCACGTCCGCTGGCGCGCAGCGCATCGGGAGAAACCTTGCCATTAACATCCTCCAGAAACGCGTGCAGCCGGTTGTTGAACGTCCGGTTGAAATCGTTCGTACCGAAATCAGTCACTTCAGGCTCAGGCTGAACGCTGATGGCCGGAATGCCTTTGCTCGCTTTCCAGAATGACACTTTCTCGACGCAGTTCTCGATCGTGAATGTCCCTTTCGAGCCCGCTACCTCCAGACTCCACCAACCGCCTAATCCGTAGACCGCATCACCGCGCTGACTGAGTAGATAGCCGACGGCTCCGTTTGCGAACTTCATATGAATGCTGTTGATGGACACCATAACATCGCCTGCGCTGCGCCGGAAGCCTGGACGGTCGGAGAACGTCTGGATATGCGTAATGTCACCGCAGAAATGACGCATAACACTGAAGGGATGGGTTAGAAACGCCCTCATGTGAAAGTAAGGATGGCCTTTGATTTTGTCCGAGCCGGCAAGGGCGTAATTGAGCTCACCGCCATTGAAGCCCATTTTGGCCAGACAGTAGACCAGTTCGCCTACCTCGCCGCTATCCATATATTGTTTCGCTTTCTCTGCCGGCGGCGTGAAGTAATGATTCAGGTTGCAGCCCAGATACACATTCTGCTTCTCAGCAAAAGCAACCATTTGGCGGCCTTCGCGCACATCGTTGCACAGCGGCTTCTCCACCAGCACATGCTTTCCGTAAGACATCGCTTCCATCGCCGGTTCAAAATGCCAGCTGCCGTTGTCGATGCCGCCTGTCGTCACATCGACGACCTGGATGTCAGGCTCGTTCTCGATCATGTCCTTTAGCGTATAGTACGCCTTTACACCATGCTTCTCCGCAGCTGCGTCTGCTCGCTCCTTGATGACATCGCATACCGCAACGACATCAGCTAATTCATCCTCCTTGTAGCAGTTCGCATGGTTATTGCCGATGCCGTTCATGCCTACGATTCCGATTTTAACCGCCATGTTCAACGTCCCCTCGTCCTCTGAATTGGATAATCATATTCCTAGATAAGATCAATAGCCGAATCGTTAAGCCGTCATAGTTGTAAACGCTTTATGTTTCCATCATACTGTCTCTTTCTGTATGAATCATGGCGGTTCGGGACAAAAACCTTTCCGATCGAGACCGCTTTCATAAAAGGAGCGGCTCGATTTAAGTAACACGTCAGACTGGCGACATTGTTTGGTCGACCAAAGTCCTTGCGATGTGCCATATTTTGCTAAAAAAAACTATGACAAACCTAAATGAGCCCAGAGGGCAGAGTTTCTCCCAAGGGCTCGGTGGTTTCGTTATCGCGGATGGTTCCTTAAGCTCTTATTATTGCTTTTTCCTCCTTTTGGAGGACTGCAGATTCATTTGTTCTCTGTACTTGGTCACCGTTCTGCGTGAGATAAGCAATCCCTCGCTTTGCAGCAGCGATGCGATTTGTTGATCAGATAACGGTGAAGCTTGCTTCTCTGCTGAGATATATTCACGAATTCGGTCCTTTGTGTAAACCGATGAAATTGTTGTTCCGTCAGCATGTTTAATAGAGGAGGAGAAGAAATGCTTAAGCTCGAATAGTCCCCACGGCGTTCGAATATATTTATGGCTAATCGCACGACTGATCGTTGATTCATGCACTTGCAGTACCTCCGCGATTTGCTTCATGGTCATCGGCCGAATATGAACGGAGCCTTTCACACAAAACTCTGCCTGCAGCTCAAAAATAACACTGGACACCTTCAGCAGCGTCGCCTTTCTCCGCTCGATACTATCGATTATCCCTTTTGCCGCATGCCAGTTTTTTTTCAAATAGAGCTGAATATCCCTTGAAACATTCTGCTTCATCAAGTTCATATAAGAATCATTTAATGTGATCTCTGGAAGGAAACTATTTACTAGGAACACTTTGTATTCCCCTGCAATATGCATAAGCTTAAGATCCGGCATGATATATTGAGGCTTTTCCCTGCTGTACAAAGCTCCTGGCTTTGGATTGAGCGACTTTATCTTCGCAATGGCGGCATTAATTACCGCAACCTCTGTTTCGTATTTCTCTGCTAACAATCGCAGCTTCCCCTCCGCGATTCGGAGCAAATCATGCTGGACAAGCTTAACAACCAAGGGATCGGAATTATGCAGATGCCGCAATTGAAGGATAAGGCATTCTGTTAATGTTGAAGCTCCCACACCATACGGCTCTAAGCCTTGTATGACGCCGACAGCCTCGTCTACATGCCTTAACGAAGTGCCTGTTAAAGTAGAAATTTCATCTTTGTCATATAAAAGATAACCCTTCTCGTCCAGATTGCCGATGATCCATCGGCACACGACTAGGACCGTGTGGTCAAGCTTCATATAAGTCAGCTGCTCAATCAATACCGATTCTAAAGCTGGCTCGTTTGGATGGTCGACATCTAGCCACCAATCTAGTCCGGTGCTGCTTGCTTGATGAAGGCCGGAGAAATCCTTAGCTGGCTTAAGCTCAATAAAAGGATTATCCATTGATTGCTGCTTAATCAGCTCACTCAAATCCCAAACGGACATTTGTAGGACTTCCATGGACTGCCGCATCTGCGGGGTAAGCAGCAGCTTCTGTTCCTGCTTGCCGTTCAATGAGAGTTCCATGTACATTCCCCCTAGCCATTTAGTTGTAAGCGTTTACTATTACTATGTATTATAGCTTAAATAAGCTGTTAATATGGCCTATGCATAATCTGGGATTCAACCGTTCCGTATCGAGCAGAGCGATCAAGAAGAGTAACGACAACACCATGCAAAGGGGCAGCCTGAAACTTGAAATTCAAGTTTCAGGCTGCCCCTATGTTTTTCATTTATAAAATGGCTTATAGACCCAGCACACGCCGCTCCTCGTCCGTGAACATCCTCGATCGTGTCAGAAAACGTTGCCCCTCCGGCCCCTCAAGCGAGAACATCCCGCCTCTGCCAGGGACCACATCAATAATGAGCTGTGTATTTTTCCAATAATCATATTGGGCCTTGCTCATATAGAAGGGTGCATCGCCTATGTTTCCCAGCCATACGTCGCTGTCACCGACTAGAAACTCTCCTTGCGCATAGCACATGGGAGAGCTGCCATCGCAGCAGCCGCCCGATTGATGAAACATGACAGGACCATGCTTGGCCTTTACAGTTTCGATTAGCTCCAAAGCGGCATCGGTAGCAACAACCTTGCTCACTTCTGTCGTCATCGCAAGGTCCTCTTAGAAGAAGCCCAATGCGTCGGGGCTGTAGCTGACGAGTAGATTTTTTGTTTGCTGGTAATGCGAGAGCATCATTTTGTGATTTTCACGGCCGATGCCTGAGCTCTTATATCCCCCGAAGGCGGCATGAGCAGGATAGGCATGGTAGTTGTTCGTCCAAACACGGCCTGCTTGAATGCCGCGCCCCATCCGGTAAGCCGTATTCATATCGCGTGTCCATATGCCGGAGCCGAGTCCGTAGAGCGTGTCATTGGCGATCGCGAGCGCCTCCTCTTGATCCTTGAACGTAGTGACAGAGAGTACCGGCCCAAAAATCTCCTCCTGGAAAATTCTCATTTTGTTATGCCCCTTCAGAACGGTCGGCTGAATGTAGTAGCCTTCGGAAATGTCTCCTTCAACTGCTGCCCGATTTCCGCCGATCAGGCATTCGGCACCTTCCTGCGCACCGATGTCGATATAACTCATAATTTTCTCAACCTGCTCGGTAGAGGCCTGAGCCCCGATCATCGTTTCCGTATCAAGAGGGTTGCCCTGCTTGATAGCGGCGACGCGTTTCAAGGCTCTTTCCATAAATTGATCATAGATCGATTCTTGAATTAACGCGCGAGACGGGCTCGTACAGACTTCCCCTTGATTCAGGGCGAACATCGCAAAACCTTCGAGTGCTTTATTAAAGAAGGCGTCATCACGAGCGGTCACATCCTCAAAGAATATGTTTGGCGATTTCCCACCCAGCTCCAAGGTGACTGGTATTAGGTTTTGCGAAGCATACTGCATAATTAAACGTCCTGTTGTCGTCTCGCCGGTAAAGGCAATTTTTGAAATCCGGCTGCTCGAGGCAAGCGGCTTGCCCGCTTCAAGTCCGAAGCCGTTAACGACATTCAGCACACCTGGCGGCAGCAAATCTTGAATAAGCTCCAACAACACCAAAATAGATGCCGGCGTTTGCTCAGCAGGCTTCAGGACGACCGCATTTCCGGCCGCAAGAGCAGGAGCAAGCTTCCATGTCGCCATAAGTATCGGGAAGTTCCACGGAATAATTTGACCGACGACACCCAGCGGCTCATTAAAGTGATAAGCGACCATATTATCATCTAGTTGGCTAAGCGAGCCCTCCTGAGCTCGAATACTCCCTGCAAAATAGCGGAAATGATCAATCGCCAGCGGCATGTCGGCCGCGAGTGTTTCCCGAACTGGCTTGCCGTTGTCCCAAGTTTCGGCAACTGCCAGCAGCTCCAAATTTGCTTCCATGCGATCAGCAATTCTGTTTAAAATGAGCGCGCGCTCCGCAACGGACGTACGGCCCCATGCATCCTTCGCAGCATGCGCCGCGTCCAAAGCCAGCTCGATATCCTCGGATGTAGAACGAGGAACCTCGCAAAAAACGCGGTTATTTACAGGTGACGGATTTTCGAAGTATTGACCCTTAACAGGTGCAACCCACTGTCCTCCGATAAAGTTTTCGTACCGTTTTTTAAAGGTAACCTTTGATCCGTTTTGTCCAGGTTGTGCATAAATCATATAGCTCAGCCTCCTTAAAATGGATTACACTAAATATATAAGCAAGAATTGTGCCAACTACTGAAATAAAGGCAAATCAATCTTTTCTTGAAAGCGCTTTAATAGAGCTGTTCTTTTCTGATACACTGGAAGTGTTTCATTTCGGAACATTCTTTCTTCCGGCTCTCCATTAATAAAAGCAACTATGGTATGCTCGGATTAGGATACCGATTACGATGGAGGTGTTCATTGTGATATCAGTGGAAAATAAATTTCTATCCGAAGCGGCGGCGTTATCTTGGAAGCGCTGTCAAGGTTTTGGTTTAAAACCAACCGACCCTGTTGACGATGATATTTTAACAGGAAGCCGTATTCACGCTCTATTAAGTGAAAATGAGCAAACGATAAATCATGTTGAGCAAGTATTCGAGCAAATGAACGTTGGCATTAAACAATCCGGTCAGATGGCGCTGTTTATCAATTCGGAGGGAACCATTATTCACACAGCCGGCGATGCCGATTTCTCCCACCGGGCATCAGCTGTCCAGCTGCAGGTAGGAGCCAATTGGGCCGAGAGAAGAAAAGGCACAAATGCCATCGGGATCGCTCTCGCGGAGAAAAAGCCTGTTCGTGTCCATGCTGAAGAGCATTATTTCAGCTCCAATCACTTCTTGACCTGCGCCTCAGCGCCCGTCTTCAATGCAATCGGCGAGCTGATCGGTGTGATCAACATTAGCGGCAAGCAAGAGCATTACCACGCTTATACTTTTACACTAGCCTGTATGGCGGCCTTCTCCCTACAGAACAAAATACTGCTGGAAGAATCGAAGCAGGAGCATCTCATTACGTTAAGAGAGCTTGAACATACCGCTCAGAACCATACGCTGCCGCTGCTCTCTCTCGGCCAGGATAACCGTATCCTTCGAGCTAACTATGCAGCCATCCGTATTGTTGGCAGCGATGCGATAGGCAAGGAATTTTCGAAGGTGGACGGCTTCGCCATTGAAACAATTCATAATAATCATCAGAGAATATGGCAGTCCGTTTCTATCCACAAACAGGCGGCAAACAAGCCCCATTTGTATACCTTCAAGGATATCATCGGTACATGCCCAACCATTATACAAAAGAAAGAGCTTGCCAAGAAGGCGGCTTTGACAGAATTTCCCGTACTGCTGCTCGGTGAGAGCGGGGTAGGCAAAGAGCTGTTTGCCCAATCGATTCACACCGCAAGTCCGCGATCAGCGGAGCCGTTCATTGCACTGAATTGCAGCGCTATTCCGGACAGCTTAATCGAAAGCGAATTGTTCGGATACGCGCGCGGCGCATTTACCGGGGCCAATAAAGACGGCAATGCTGGGAAGTTCGAGGCTGCGCATAACGGCACTATTTTTCTGGATGAGATAGGCGATATGCCTCTTCGGGCGCAAGCAGCTCTGCTAAGAGTGCTGCAGGAGGGAACAATCACGCCTGTAGGAAGCGCGAAGAGCAAATCGATTGATGTGAGAATCATTGCGGCAACCAATAAGGATTTGGCTGCAGAAATAAAAGTCGGCCGTTTCCGGGCCGATCTTTACTACCGTCTGAAAGGGATCAATATTATACTGCCCGCGCTGCGGGAGAGAAGTGATATTCTCGTTCTGGCAGAGCACTTGCTCCTGAAGCTTACCGGCCAACCACCTGCCTTGACGGAGAAAGCACAAGCGATGCTGCCTTGCTACAGCTGGCCTGGCAATATAAGAGAGCTAAACGGCATTCTTATGCAGGCTGCCTTCTTAGCGGATGGCAAAGCAATTGACGCGGAGCATCTATCACTTGAGCAGTCTGTTGAGCGCGCCCAAGAAAATAATGGGGAGACTCAACTCACTTTGAAAGAAACGGAGATTATCGCGATCAAAAAGGCGCTGAAGGCTGCAGAATGGAACTTGAGCAAAGCTGCCAGCCAATTAAAAATCGGAAGAACGACTTTATATCGAAAAATCGAGGAATACGACATTTCATTGTTCTAGCTAATAGCTACCAGTGTAGAAAGAAAATAAAGTATTAGACTGGACCCAACTATGAAAACAACGGCAGCCGTGGACGAAAAAAAAAGTCCAAGACTGCCGCTGTTTTATTGAACTATCATGTCCCGTTAGCTTAATCTGCAAAAACCCTTTTTGGTTGATAAGTTAAATGCAATCAAGAAACTCGTCTGCCTAGCTTTATCCTCTGTTAATCATCATTTAGATTTTTAAATTGAGCTATGATTAAATCAAGTTCATTCCCGTTTTCTTGTGTTTCTACACTATTGAATTTTGAAACATTGCGATTTTGGGATGGAGACTGTATAGCAAAAATTTCAATAATATCAGTAATAACAACTTTACAAATGGAGCATTCTTCTGTTTCAACAAATAAATACTTTTCATTCACTTCTCTAGAGATGCCTCGAACAAACTCATCAGCATTTTTAAATCTAATTACAATAGTACGTTGTTCTTTTACTGTCATTTCAATAAATTGCTGCTTATTCATCATATTATGCAATTTATCACCTTACTTTTTAGGATGTAGCAACAATATATAGCTTTACCATGCAAATTTTTCAAGTAAGTCAACATCACTTATTCTACACTGTAATTACACTATTCTGCCCGTTAGTTTAATCATAATTAAGCAAAAAAATTTAGAAAATCGGGCAATCTTATGCCTGCCTCCGTCAATTTCTCGTCCTGTTTCGCCCTTGGAATCTCTTCAAGCCTTAACTTAACCAGTCCAAGTTCCGAAAAAGAATATAACAAGATATTAGGGGAGATAACTTTGTCACCAAATAAAAGAAAAAAACTAAACAAGTCACGCGTGCTTTTGGTGACTATGGAGCGGATCTCGTTAATTCTAAATCCGGAAAAAAAAACATTGTACAAACCAAACACTGGCGGCCACATGTTCGTATTCATCGCGTTACTATTCGCGTGCATCGGCATATTTGCGGGCTCAGCGGCGGGWCTCTACGCAGTCCTCGAACTGTGGTTCGGTCTTGGCATGACTTACGCGGAATGCTGCGTAATGACCGCAGTCTTATTCATAACAGCGGTGATATTAATGTTTAAGGATGCGCGTGAACTTGAGGCGGATTAAATGCAATATAAGCGCCTGTATTGAACAAGCTGAAGGATCTGAGTTTAACAGGTAAAGTATTTGAAATGGTACACTTAATGGGATTATTTTCTGACAAAAAATAGACAATTGGGGAGTTTTCAAAGCAACAACGAGACGTTCACCGGCTAGAAGAAAGGAGCAGCTGTCGCAAACTGCTCCTTTGTTGTTCAACTAACGTTCTCCATTTTAAATTGATGTTCCGTTAGCTTAATTCAGATACCCTGAACTTTTCTTCATTTTTTCTTTAATCGATGTTTTAAACTCCACAAGATTCTTATTACTCAGTTCATCTTGAAATGTGACTTCACCATTATTCTTAGCCGCATCATAATTTATTTTTCCTTTGTCATCTATTCTAAACTTGCCCTGATAGAGACCGGAAATGACAAATGCTTCTTCTGAAGTAACCGGCCCTTCATATTTGTGCAAAAACAGAACAAACTTGTCATTCTTCTTTTTTATGTTAGATGCTGCAAATTCAAAAATCTTAATATTACTACCGTTATAACTTTCATCACCCTTAATTACCTCATTTACTTCTGCATCTGTGAGTTTAAAATTAGCACCCTCATATTCTGGTATTTGTTCGAATTCGCCAGTCATCGTAACTTCAACCACGAGTTCTGAATCATCTGTTATTTCTTCAAGGGTTGAATAAATGACCGCTAAATCGGCAATTGACGTTGATTGTGCATTATCTCCTTTCCCGCAACCCGTCAGAATCACCATTAGTATAGTGAAAATATGTATATACAGCTGTGGTTTTCTCATATCATGCCCCCTATGCTTCGTATTCCATCTATAGACGTTGTTTAGAAATCAATGGTTACGGTATCCAGAAAATCCCATTACTTAACTCGGTTTCGGTTGACTTCTATACAAAATCTTCAATTCTTATGAACATGTCACCCGCTAACTGAGAAAAGGGCTGCCAAGCGGCAGCCCTTCGGTATTTAACTATCGTACCCGTTAGTTTAACCAACTTTAATATAATCCGATTTGTGCAAGTCGTAAAGTGCTCCAGCGTTGAGTGTTTATTTTGAGCAACGAGACTTAGTTTCGCTTCCGTTTTTGGCTTTGCAAAGTTTTGGGCCACCGATAGGAAGGGACATGATCCAGCATTGTTTGGAAAATAACGCCCCATTCGCGTTCTTTTAATGCGCAAACCGGCTTATCCCGGTCAATCCCAAGGCTCGACGCCAAGTGTTTCAATTGCGGGGGGGTAAAGACGGTACTGAACGCTCCGTCGAAAGGTAACTGCGGATTTCTTAGCCCCCTTTCAGCAAGACCCGTAAACAAAGCGCTATAGCGGCATGGAACTTCAGGGCATGCCTTTCTCCTTATCGATATTATGCAACATTCCACCTTCGGCGGCGGCGAAAAATAACCCGGGGGAAGTGTCTGCACCAGTTCCATGTCATACCTCATCCTCCAGCTTAATAGCTCCGGATTCGTCACGACTGAAGAGGTAAACCGTTTGGCCGCTCCCTTCTCTAAAATGATGGCAGCCCGCTGCAGCGGGGTAGAAGGATCATCCAATAGCTTTCTCAGAATCGGAGTCGTAATTGAAAAAGGGATATTCGACACGACGCAAAAGGGCTCTCTTGGAAGGTATCCTCGCATAAAATCGCCATGAACGATTTTAATATTAGATTCGCCTTCCACCTTGCCGATCAATTTTTGAACATACGCGGCAGCGTGATCGCACCGAGGCCGGCCCCTATTTCAATAATGACGTCTTTTTTCGTAATTTTTGCCGTTTCGATCAAATCACGCACCGCGCGTTTGTTATGCAGGAAATGCTGACCGGAGAAGTTAGGGCTGCCTCCGCTTTTATTTGGATTCGTACGGGACCTATTCCCGGTAACGACGGGCTTTTTATTCTTTTTATGCAACACAAAAACACCTCATTCATTTGTTTAGGTAAATGAAAAAGGCGCACCACAAATAGACCCGAACCCGCTTTTAAAAAAACGGATGAGTCAACCTGTACCGCACCTCTTTTTACCGTAAACGCATGTAATGGGTGATCAAATAAAGCACCTCCTAAAAACTATTGCCATTATAACAAATTCACTAACGATTTCAAGTGTTGCCGCTTGGCACATGAAAAGGGCATTCATTACTGTAAACTTCCCGTTAGCTTAATGAAAATACTTTATTTTTCTAGTCTACAACTTTATTTACTCAGTCTAACACTTAATTTTTCTAGTCTAAGACTTTATTTTCTTCTGAAAACCAGCTGCCTGTAATAAGTAAAGGAGTACCCAGGGGGTACTCCCTTTTCATTTCAATTCAAAGTAGACGACATCATATATTAAAAAGTTCAGTTGTTCCTTCTTTTTGACCTGAATGATATGGTGGATATTGATTTGAAAAATGGATCATGAATAAAATTATGTTTATCTTCACAATTATAAGTGTAATTAAACGTAAGGAAATTGCAGGAGGTGATTGCATTGAAAATCATGATTTCCGCCTCGGAAGCAATGGAAAAAGGGGTATGGAAGGAGATCATTCGTCTCTTCGGCAGAGACGAAGATGAGGATTTTTGGCCTAAAGAGGAATTTATATTATCGGAGGAGCAAGCGCTTTTCTTGAATCTAATAAAAAAATAAGCTAACGTTTTTGTTGATCTCTATCCGTTTTGATCTATACTGTCGTGATAGAAAAACAGGGGAAAGGATGGAGAAGAAGGGTTTTGCCCCTCTCTCTCGTTTCCTCTCCCCCGTCTTATCAGGTCTTTATTCCGATATTGGCATGAGTTATCAGTTTAGCAACCGTTCCGTCTCCTTAATCAGCGACTCAACTCCATCAATGGAAGCCTCCATATGTTTTTTATCATCTGTAAGGAGTGTATAGCTGTGGCGAATCCTGGCTTCGAATCGGTCGGGGCTTCTAGGAAAGGCAGCGCATGCTGCAATCGCTCCTTTCTCATTCAACAGGTAGGTTTCGTTTATAGCAAAAAGCACCTGTGTCAAGCAACTGACAGCTCGGAAGAGATGGCCTGCAACATAGGACACATCTGTCCTGCTTATCCCTTTTTTCGCATTTGATACCGAAAAAACCGCCTCCCACAAAAATTTCGAGACAATGGCATTTTTCAGAGAAACAGGAAAAGAAGCCGTAACATTTTTCAACCGCTCGATTTTGCCATTCGGATCCCACAAGCTCCGGCACACTGCCGCCTCGCCCATATAGATTGAACTGCAGAAGGCATGAGGATGACCAGCCTGATAATGCACAGATATTTCCCCTCGCAAGCAATCCTCCACTACAGCGGTAACCTTATCGAGATCCCTGTATAGAAAATCAACAGGTACCGATTTGATTTTCAACCATCCTCCACCATTAACCCAAGGCCCCCACTCTCCGATCCGCGTAACTAGTTTTTTCTGTCTCGAATCGTCAAGATCTGCTGCTGCTTCCTCAAGGGCGTCGGTGTCGATTGGATAAGCAGATGCGTAATATATACCGACATCAATATCAGATTCCGGAGTATGAGTGCCCCTCGCGCGTGAACCTCCTAGGACAATCGCCTCGATACCGGGAATGTTCTGTAAACGCGAAACCGTTGCCTCTAAAATAGGTTCAATGTCCAGCATACATACCTCCTGTTTACAGTATACGATAAAACAAGAATGCGGCTGCGGCCAGTAAACCCGCTCCCGGTACCGTCACGATCCATGATAAAACGATGTGACGTACGATGACCCAGTTGACTGACTTTACTCCTGAATGCAGATTTGAGCCGATAATAGCGGAGGAGGATACGTGAGTCGTCGATACCGGCAGTCCAAATTTACTCGCAAACATGACGAGCAGGCTGGTTGTTAATAATGATGATAGACTGCTTTTATCGTCAAGGTTTGTAACTTTCTGAGAAAGCAGCTCCGTGACGGCCGCTCCTTTGACCAGGCTTCCAATTCCCATTGCTACCGTAATCAGCAGGAATAATGAGAATAGCGTTTTCATTTCAGCGCCATCGATTCCAATGAGAGCAGCCATTACGGCGATGCTCACAATTTTCGGCACATCGTTTAAGCTTCGGACAAAGCAGATCGCTCCGCTGGACAACCAGATTAATATTTTTCCTGCTTGCAGCGGTAAACGAACGTATTTAATCACGTAGGTCAGCAGCCATGCAATGACTAAGCCGACTAGTGGGCCAAATAGTAACGGCATCACTACTTTCTCAACCAGATTTCCCCATAAAATGCTCGATAACCCATAGGTTAAGCTCCCGACTGTCAGGATCGAACCAATTATGGCATGGGTAGTTGAGACAGGCAGAGCGAATCGAGTTGCAAGTGCTACCCAAAGCGCTGCGCCGACCGCTATCATCAGCGCCATGTTTCCGGTTATCGGGAAACCGGATCCTATTAGTCCTGTTGTAAACAATTTCAACAATTTCATGGAAATAAAAATCGATAATATGCCGCCGATTATCGTTACGCCTGCCCCATAGATCAGTGCTGTCTGCTTACTGGCTGCCCCGGATGCCAGTAAAGGAGCAATCCCCTTTGACACATCGTTTCCGCCATTTTCAACGGCTAACCAAGCTACAACGATAAATCCGATCACTGACTGTACAGAGAATCCTTTCAGAAGCCCTAACGCGACGAATAACAATGTCGTAATTACAGCGATAAATAATCCCGTTATCAAATTGGCGACCGTCTTATTCAGCTTAAACCATTCTATAAGTTGGGACCGGGCGGCTAGGAGCAAAACAATCCATCCTTTCGACCGATACAGAAAGCGCAGACGTTTCCCTTAATCCACGCATCGTGCCGGTAAATATATCTCGCAGCTGCTCAGTTCCAATATTTACGCGCGCATTAACCCAAATGGTCACGGCATCCGATTGCCATTGCAGAGAGGTCGAATGATCCGCATTATAAGAGTCCTGATTATGAACGGCGCTTATTTTCAAGCTGTTTTTAACATCCTGCGCCCACAACTTTAGATGTGCTGTCTCTGCTTTCAACGATCTAAATGAGATCAACATTTCTTCTATGATGGATGAGCAAACTTTTCCTACATCAAACATAGGTCCATTCAAAGCAATGCTGGCGTTTAACCAGCCAAGCTGCGCTTCGCCTTCCGCATAAATATCATAATCGATATCAAGCACTGGCAAATTTGCAGATTCCGCGAACTTTAAATAATGGAGCCAATCCGAGAGCCCGCTGCCTGTAAGCGCGGATAGCTGCAGCAAATGTGCCGAATCGAATTCACTTCGCAATCCGCTCAGCAATCTATCTATTTCTTCTGCGGACAACAAATCGGTCTTGTTCAATAAAATGCAGCCAGCATCCTCCAACTGCTTCTCGAATAGATATACAATTTCTCTCGTAAAAGCTGCGGACTGCGACATCATTTCCGCCAAACGACGAGGGTCAACAACGACACTGAGCGGACGAACCTCCAATAAATCGCCGTGCATGGCTTGCAATGGCCTAATAACCGTGGCCGTCAAATCCGTACAGCTGCCCACTGCTTCGGCAATGATCACATCGGGACTGTGGAGTTCAATGATTTCGTTGATAGAGTCTGCTAGTTTTTCGAAGCGGCAGCAAAAGCAACCGCCCTGAATTTGCTGAAGCGGCAATTCCTTGCGCAGCACCATTTTCGAATCGACCAGTTGTTCACCTTGATCGTTTGTAATACATGCCACTTTAAGGCCTTTCTGTCGCAATAGAGCAGCCGCAGACAACATCAGCGTAGTCTTCCCGGATCCCAAAAATCCGCTTAACAAAATAAGCTCCGATTTTCCCATCACAATCCTCCTAAGATGAAGACCACTTATAAGATTAATTCTTTACCGCAGGCATAAACCTTTAACCCCGAAGTATCTCCGTAAAGCACCTTCACTTCGATTTCGTATTCACCGCTTTGTGCATCTTGTTTTTGACTATAGGTGCCCCATGCTCTTCCCGTACTCCAAAAACCGGTATAGTCCTCTTGATTGATAACGGGTGCGAACTTCATCTCGGCGCGGGACATATCAAATTCAAAACCGCTTAGTGCAATAAGCAGTCCCCAGCTTGACATAGACCTTGCATAATGATGTCCACATTCCACTTCATTCCACGGATTACGGCGGTAACCGTCATGACGGTCACGCACCGCTTTTACGATCGTTAACCCTTCTTCAATAAAACCTTCATAGATGAGATGGGTCGCCACATGGTATTCGATTCCCGTCCATACTTCGTCGGAGTAAACGAAGGGCAGCTTCGGACGATCGCCGTTCGGCCATGAGCAAAGAAGAAGTCCTTTCTCATCATTTAACACATAGGTACGTTGGCAATTGATATGATTTAAAAAATCGGTTTTGAAATTATGCTTATAGACGGCATGAATGGCGCTTTGTACCTTTTCCTTCGGCAGAAGATAACCTAGACCATAGAGATGGGCTAATTGCTGACCAAGCATTTGATCCGATAAGCAGCCTAATCCATGCTGATATTTGTAGGCATTGACGTCATCCAAACGCTGAACGTAATACTCCCCATTCCACAGCAGCTCATCAAGGCGCTTCGAGCTTACTTCAAATGCCTCTGCATATTTTCGCGCGACTTCCTCTTCACCAAGATAGGCAGCCATTTCCTGTCCCGCACGGAGTGCACCTAGGAAAAAGATACCGGTCAATGGATTCGGTCCATAAAATTCAATGTCGTATGTATTATGCTGGACACCGTCGAATACCAAATCTCCATCCGTATCCCAGTGAATAGGGGCGTAGTTTAAAGTTTTCTTTATTGATGGCCACAACTTACGCAGAAATGCATCGTCACCCGTCAGCTTCCATTCCCTGTAGGCACGCATGATCGTTCCCATTTGCCCATCTGCAGCGGCCGGCGCAGATTGTCCGTGCCAAATCCATTTGGAATCGAACATCTTTAAGGAGCGAAATTCCATTTTCCCATCTTCCTGCACTTCCTCCAGAAACTCATTTTGCCGCATAGTTTGTTCCAGCTCCGGAAATAGAAAAGCAAGCGTCTGAGCATAATTCCAAACATGTGTACATGTACCATCACAACAGCCCGCCTCGTCAAAACAGCCCTCATAACCAAGAAAAAGACCATTTATCATTCGAAAACAAGTTGTACTTCTTAGTACGGTTATATTGCTCGATATCGCATCGATGACGTGCTCCGGCAAAGTGCTTGAAAAAAGTGCACTATGAAACAGCTTCGTCTCTCGCTCCAAACGAGTACGGTTATTCACGAGATATGACGCCGCAGCCCATGAGCTCTCAAATTTGGCAGCATAGTAATTCTGCGTAAGCTGCCTTCCCTCTTCCTTCACACAAACATTCTCGCTCCAGCCATTTAACCGATTAGGGAAATACCATGTCATTATAAACACAAACTCTTTCGTCTCGCCAGGAGCCAATGTTTCATACACGCCAAGCGATCCTGTATCGGATTTGTTTTTCTCGGACGGCGTTTCGTAACCTAGATCGTTCAGCAGACCGTCTTCAGTGAAGTCATCCCAGTACTCCTGAAGAAAATCGTACCAGGCTCCGCGAAGCCATGCGCGCTTATGCGTCAGCTTTGTATTTGTCGTTACTAGGGACAGGTTCCCATAATGCTCATCTTGCGGAGTGAGCTTGTTGGAACCGAATAATAATCCCGCGTATTCGCCTTCTTGACGAAACTCGTTTACATTCCCATCGGTATTCTTTAAATCCAAATTGCCGAACCGGTCGAAATTCACCCCGCCGACCGGATTCATCATCGAACCTGCGATAGTTACATCAACGGGTAGATCGGAAGTGTTCGTCACCCTATAGGTTAAATAGGCTCCGGGGATACTGGAATCATCAACATTTAACGGGATAAAGGGCGTAAAGGCTTCAAGGGTGACTTCTAACGGTAAATCCCTGTCTTCAAAATCGACCCACATGATTGGGTATTCCCCGCGGAGAGTCGACTTTTCCATTCGCGGAAGACCCGCTCCTGTTATGGGATGATACCCGTGGGAGAGGCTGTGCGACGGGTTTAATCTCGATTCCAGCACCTTGGCTACTGGTTCAGCTCCTTCCTGCTTAGCCCATATTGAGAAATAGGTATTGGGCATCATTTTCCCTTTGCCAGGTCGATTAAAGATTTCCCAATCCCGAAATTCGCCCCTGCTGCCGATAGAGATATTTCCTGTACCGATACCTCCGAGCAAGAAAGCCGCTTCCTTCGCTTCACCGGGATAAGTCCGCTGAGCAGCGGAATTATATAAATCCTCTTTTGTATACAATGTTGTTTCCACCCTTTCACCCTGCTATTTGTTTGTTTCTTAGAGTAAATCATCTATTTCAACAACAAGCTTAATCTGCTTCCCGCTTTCAATTGAAGCGCTGCGACGAAAGTAATTGAACTGCCATTGCGGTCAGCTGTTACCGGATTAGCGTCCAGATAAACCTCTATCGTTTCCTTTCTGTCAAACAAGTCACTTTGGAAGCTGCTTAATTCTAGTGAACCATATTTAACTTCCAATTGAATTTCTCCGTTCTGATGAATGAAATTCCCCCAAGCCCGATTAAGCGACCAAAAGCTTTGGAATTGCTCTTGATTAATTTTCGGGTTGAAGCCGATATGCTTTCGGAGCATATCAAATTGAAAACCGCTGAGAGCGAGCAATAAGGAATAAGAAGCCATCGATCTCGCATAGTTGCTGCCGCACTCAATTTCATTCCAAGGATTTCTTCTCTCGCCGTCGTAACGGTCGCGAACTGCCTTCACGGCATTTAATCCCTCTTCCATTAATCCTTCATAGATCATATGGCAAGCAACCTGATACTCGAATCCGTGCATCGTCTCGTCCGCATAAGGCACAGGCACCTTCGGGCTGTTCCCTTTCGGCCAAGTGGAGATGAGTAAGCCTTTTTCGTCATTGAGCGAATATATTCTGCAGGCATTCGGATAATCGCGCATCGTCTCAATAAAGTTATATTTATAGATTGATTCAAGCGCCTTCTTCACTTTATCCTGATCAAAAATGTAACCAAGCCCTATAATATGTGCATGCCACTGCCCCAATACCTGGTCGATATGGCAGCCTTCCCCGATCTGATATTTGATTTCTTCTAATTCCGGATCAATCGGGAATCTCTCATCCTGGAGATCTATCAATTGATGGAAGTACTCCCCGTTGAATAAATTTTCACCCACCCATTTACGGCCTTTTTCATACAGCTCTACATATTTCTTGCCTGCTTCGTCGCCAAGCGCTTCCGCCATTTCAGATGCGCAGAGCAATGCCCCATGGTATAAACCGCTGATATACGAATTCGGACCATATATTTCCACATCGAGCGTATGATGCTGAACCCCTTCCATGACGCCGTCACAATCTTTATCCCACCAATCCATATTCGTCGGATTCCAAGCAAATTCGAGCGATTTTTTTACCTTCAGCCAGATTGATTTCAACCACGCTGTATCCCCTGATATTTTCCATTCCCGATAAACTTTAATTATCGTACCCATCTGTCCGTCCGCTGCTGCCCTTTCTGGTCCAGCACAGTCCGACGTGTCCATTAGCGTTCTTTCAATCGGCATCATGATTCGGAATGCCATCTTCCCGTTGTCATACATGGTCGCTTTATACTCCGCGTTGATCATAGAACGAGCGAGCGACGGGAAGAGGAACGGCGTAACTTGCTCATAGTTCCACACATGTGTACATGTGCCTTCACAGCAGCCTTCCTGTCCGTGACAGCCCTCAAACCCGTACAACGTTCCGTCTGTAAGCCTTGCGCATGTAGGTGATTTCAGAATAGAAATATTACTGGATACCGCATCGATCACATAATCAGGCAGCGTCGAATTAAACAGCGTATCTTTAAATGAGAGCGAATCCTGGTACAATCGGTCTAAATTGTTCCAGACGTATGCCGCGGACTTTGTTGAGTTTTCAAAAAGTGTGGCATAGTAGTTTTTCCAGCTAGGCAGCTCGCATTTTTCACCATCACGGCATTCACCAGGGTTCCAAAAATTAACGTAGTTAGGAAAATTCCATGTAATCATAAATCGAAACACGCCTTTTTCCCCAGGCGCCAGCTTCTTATGGCTGCTTAACAAGCAAACGTCATTTCGATTATAAGTAGCGACTGCTGCTTGTTCCCTAATCAAGTTATAATTGCGGTCTTTAAACTTTCCTGGCGCAACGAACTCTTTCCAGAACACGGTAAGATTATCAAACCAACCTCCGCGATACCAATAGGTCTGATAGCTTACCTCTTCCGAATCCGTGCTTAGTGTAAGATCTCCGAATTCAGGGTCCTCTTCTTTGAAATGGGTGGAAGAAAGCTTGATACCCTTGTAAGCTCCAAAATCCGCAAAGTCATTCAAAGCATCTTTAGTAAAAGGATTTGATAGATTGCCGACAAGGCTAATATCGAGCTCCTCATTTGAGGTGTTAACCACTTCATAGGTAAAGATAGCTGCCGGAATGGATGAGTCTTTATCATTAAGGGGAATCAATGGATTGAAGGCAGTCAGCTTCACATCCAAAGGAACCTGATCGTCTATAAATTGAATCTCGCCAAAAGGATACTCTCCCTTGAAAGATGTTGACGTAAAATGAGGAAAACCGGCAAGGCTCTCTCTCTCAACGCCGAAGCCGAAGCCTCTAAACTTTTCGTTACCGCTTCCAGAATATTGCGGATGCAAATCCCCATTTAGTACTTTCGCCACTCTAACTTCACCGTTATGCTCAGCTTTGATCGCGAAGAAGGAAAAACCATTATAGCTGTTCTTATTTGGTCGATTGAATATTTCCCAATCGATCAAGCGGCCGTTACCTGCGAGTCCGATGCAGCCTGATCCGATTCCGCCAAGCGGAAAGGAAATCTCATTCGTTTTACTTCCGGTATACGTAAAGCTCTTCTCCATTTTGTACAGATCATTCGTTTTTTGAACGTTCAATCGTTTTTCCTCCCAGTCATTATTGAATAATGAAATTCAAATCATGATCTTTAAAAAATCCCTTCTTACATTTTCAAACCGCCGGCTGTAATTCCTTCGACAAGGTATTTTTGTCCGAAAATATAAAAAATCAAAGGTACGATAAGCGATAGCGTAACGCCGGCAAGGATAGCGGATAAGTTTCCTGAGCCAAAGGTGCCATTCAGAACGGTCATTCCAATAGGAAGAGTCATTTTCTCAAATGTGTTCAAAAATATTAAAGGTCTGAAAAAATCATTCCAGTGGGAAATAAAGGTCATAACCGACGTAACAGCAACCGCCGGGAATACCATCGGTAAAACAACTTTCAAGAAGACCCACATTCGACTGGCCCCATCCATGTAGGCGGCTTCATCGTAGGTCGATGAAATCGTCATCATCATTTGCCGAATCAGGAAGATACCTAGCGGATTAATCAAAGCAGGCAATATCAGCGCCCAATGGGTATCCACAAGACCAAGCTTGGAAATAAGGATGAACTGTGGAATAATCGTGACTTGCCCTGGAATCATCAACCCAGCGAGAAAAACCATAAAAATTGTGTTTCTGCCCGGAAACGAAATACGAGAAAAAGCAAAAGCTGCCATACTGGAAATAAAAATATGACCGATAACGATGACAATGGAAATTTTCAGACTGTTCACAATGAACGCTGTAAACGGTACCTGCTGAAATACTTCTATATAATTAGAAAAGTTAAATGTAGTCGGGAAAATAGCCGGCGGTAGCGAAAATGAATCCTTTGGCAGCCGCAAAGATGTGGAGACAATCCACAGAAAAGGAGAAATCATTAGAAAACACAGCACGATAAGAAAGCCGTCAAGAATGAAACCTCCAACTCCTTTGCGTGACGCAGTACGGATACGATTTTCCGGAAATACACCGGCAGCCTCAACTTTCCTGTTCATCTTCGCGATACCTCCTTATGAACACGTCTTTACTCTTGATCATATGAGACCCACTTCTTGCTAAAAGCGAATTGAAGTGCAGTAATCAATAAGATGACTAGGAATAGACTTATAGACACCGTCGATGCATATCCCATTTCATGATGTTGGAATGCAATTTCGTAAATATACATATTTACGGAACGGGATGCATCACCAGGTCCACCCCCCGTGATCAGGTAAGGCTCGTCAAATATTTGCGTCGTACCGATTAATGTCGTCACAAGTACAAAAAACAACATCGGAGAGAGCATTGGAAGTGTGATGTTGAAAAACCGCTGAATCTTGTTAGCCCCGTCGATCTCAGCAGCTTCATACAGCGTTTCTGGAATATTTTGAAGACCGATAAAATAATACAGAAAAGCGTTGCCGATAAACTTCCAAAAGCTATAAAGAGCAACCGCCAAAAACACCCAGTTCGGAGACTGCATCCAAGGAATCGCATCAACTCCAAACAAGCTAAGAAAATAATTCAGTATACCGAAATCTTTATTAAAAATAAATGACCAGGCCACGGCAACCGCTGCGGAAGTCGCAAGAACCGGAAAATAAAATACCGTCCGGTAAAAGTACTTCCATCCCTTCGCCATCTTACGTTGTACGGCAAGTGCGAGAAGCAGCCCCAATATGACATGGAGAGGCGTTAGGATTAAAATATACTTGAACGTATTCCAGTACACTAAACCGAGTCTATCATCTTGGAAAAACTGCTTGATATTGTCCAAGCCAACGAATTTAGAAGGTGTAATAACATTGTATTCAGTGAAGCTAAGAATTACAGAAGCCACCACAGGCTCGGCGATGAACACGAGAAACAGCAATATGGCAGGAGCTAAGAAAAGGTAACCTACGATGATATCTTTTGTTTTCTTCGCCATGTTTTATTATCGATACCTCCTCCAGAGAAACGGAGAGCCGCAGCGGACTCTCTAGCCCGCCGCAGCAGCCGTAAGGATAGGAACTACTTCAATATTTTGTCAATCTCCTCTTTAGCTTTCTTCAAAGCCGTTGCCGCATCCGATTGGTTGGATAGGATTAGTGACAGATAGCGGTCGAATATACCTTGTACCTCCGCATACTGAACAGGTGATTCCACTGCTTTCGCAATATCCGCACTTTCCGCATAAATTGGCCAATTGGACGCCGGGGTCTTCGGCAGCACCTCTTCCATAACCGATTTTCTAGTAGGGATGGAGGCATTCGACAGTGTTTTTTTCTGCGAATAGACACCAGCTAGAAATGCGGACAGCTTATAAGCCGCATCTGGATATTTCGTGGACTTAAGTACTGGGAAAGCACCCGAGCCGAATATGACTTTATTGGTTTTGAGGGTCGGCAGGAACTGTACATCAACAGCTTTAAAATCGTTTTTATCATAAGAGGCAAACGGCCATTTACCGGCAGACATCATCGCGACCTGCCCGCTCATCAACATTTGAATTTGGTCATCCTTAGGGTTTGGTACCGGCGATACCTTGTATTTATAAATGAGATCTTGGAAAAACTGCATGAGCTCGATCGCGTTCGGATCGTCAAGCTTACTGGTCGTCATAGCCTCATCCAGTACGCTTGCTTCGTTATTAAACAACCATGCCGAAGCACCGAAATAGTAGGCAGGGATCGCAAAGCCATAAGACTTTTTGCCATCCTTCTCTGTTGTCAGCTTTTGAGCGTAAGTAAGAAAATCATCTTTGTTCCAGTCTCTTCCTGGAACTTCCAGTCCTGCCTCTTTCAATTTATCAGTATTAAAATGCATGACCACGTTGTTCCAATCCCAGACGAATCCGTAGGTCTGGCCGTCGACTACAAACGGAGCTTGAACCATTGGATGGATGTCGTCGTAATTGTCGAGCGCGTTAGGGTCCTTTTCCATATAAGCGTCCAGCGGAAGCAGCAAATCCTGCTTGGCGAACATCTGTATGCCTTCAATCGCTACACGGATGACATCGGGCGGATTGCCGCCGGCAATCATAGTTTGGATTTTATTGAAATAATCCCCCCAAGAACTATTAACCACTTCGATTCGTTTGACCTTGATATTAGGGTATAACTTATTAAATTCTGTCAGGACATCTTTGAGCTGCGCATCGGAAGCTTCGTTTTTACTCCAAACGAGCGTTAATTCAGCTTTCTCGTCGCCGGAAGCGCCATTGCCTGATGTGTTAGAGGAATTTGAATTATTGGAGTTGCTAGAGGAATTAGAAGAATTGCATGCTGAAAGACTAAAGCACAATACAAAAATCAAGCACAACATGACTGTTTTTCTCAAACAGAACACCATCCTCGAATTTATAATGTTGGTTCCTCGCCAGTCGTACAGCGGAAATACGAGCAAAACCCACCCTTTATGCATTCGAATTCATGAGGTATTCCCCAATCCGTTCACGTGAACGGAAAAGAGTAAAAAAAATTACTGATTCAATCAAACAAGCCGATGGAAATGGAAACACCACCAAGAATAAAAGCCTCTTAAGTTTGGTGTCCATCACCGCCTTTTCCAAAAATTACGAGATCACCGTGCACGTGAACTATTTCATTGTATCAGCCGTTTTTTATTTTGTAAACGTTTTATTTTTAATATATTCAAGACGGTTTTCTGGATAAATTTGTTTTCGTGCACATGAACGGATTGACCTTCTTTCATTTCTGTTATACGATTATTGTTGCAGAATATGACATTGGAGGTTCCTTGAGAGTCATGCAAGTAACTAGCAAACAGATCGCAGAGATATGTGGAGTGACCCGAGGAACGGTTGACCGTGCGCTCAACAACCGCCCAGGAATCAGTGCAGCAACACGTGAGAAAATATTAAAAGTAGCCGAAGATCTTGGGTATCGTCCACACTTTTTGGCTCAAAGCCTTGTGAAAGGTCAAACCAAAACTTTGGGGGTAATATTATTTGATATTCATAATCGAATATTCTCCCAACTGTTCCACTCGTTTGAAGAGGAAGCAAGAAGACAGGGTTACTTCATTTATCTCGTACTCTCCAATAAAGATAAAAATCTTGAAATTGAGTATATAAGCAGCCTGTTAGACCGAAGAGTTGATGGAATTGCGTTATCTCCAATCAATAGTGGCCTCAAGTTCGAATCATTTCTTAATAGATCGAATATTCCGATTTTATCTTTCGGTAATCGACTGTCCGCAAGATTTCCTTTTGTCTGGATTGATGACAAACAAGCAATGAAAGACGCTGTCAACCATGTTGTTTCTAAAGGATACCGGTACATCATTTATGTCAGCCCCCCATTACGCAATAAGGGTAGAGAAAATACTTACAGTCCAGAACAAAGACATAAAGGATTTCTAGAGGCTTGTGAAGCGTTACCCGACATTCAGCTTAACGTTGTAACCGACAAAGATTATTTAATGACTATCAATCGATTGATAGTCGAATCGAAAGAAAAACCGGTGATACTTTGCAGCAGCGATTTCTATGCGTTAGATATACTGCGGTATCTAAAAACACAGAAAATTAGAGTGCCGGAACAAGTCGGTGTCATGGGTTTCGACAACATCGACATTCTGAATTACGTCAATCCGCCGCTCACCACGATCGACTTTAATGTGGACGAAATCGGGAGAAGATCAGTCGAGCTATTGATCGGAAATATTAAAGGAAATGAGATTCCACTCCGCACAAATGTCCCATACACAATCATCGATCGCGATTCACTCTAATAGATTCTGGTTATAAACAGAGAAGCGCCACAACCTAATGGTTATAGTGCTTCTCACCTTAATTAATACTCCACATCCGGCCAAAATAAAGAATGCTATTTATTATTAGGTTGTCTGCTCATCTTGAACAAAATTTAACACTCGGTCGTCCACCGCTGCGGATTTTCCGAGATCAGGCTGATCAATAAGGGTGATCACGGGCTCATTTAAATAACCATGCAGCTCAAACAGTACAATTTCATTACGTCCCTTACGAAGCAGCGGCCCTGGGATATACAACGCACGCTGAGGTCCTATCTCCCAATACCGTCCCAGATTAAAGCCATTAACCCATGCTACACCCTTTTTCCAACCATCAAACCTTAAAAAAGTATCCCCTATCTCTTCTACCTCAAAAGAACCTTTGTAAAATGCCGGAGTTTCTTTATACAATTCTTGATCTTTCGTTCTCTCGTAGCTCACAGATAATAGAGAATCGGGACTTAGGGGAAGTGTCCGAATCGTCCAATTGTATAGAAACTGGTTATCAAGGAGCACTCCTTCCGTAATGCCCTTAGGATCACGAAGTCGAGGACCGTAATTGATTCGGCCCATATTCTCAACAAGAATATCGAGTCTTGCCCCAGTTTCTGGAATGTTAATATCTAAGGACTTAGGGTCCCAGCGCTCCACAACACCTAATAACTTGCCATCTAGAAATACTTGAGCTCGGTCACGGACCTCCTGAATATGCAGCTTCTGCCCGGATCGAGGCCCTTTCACCCAAGTCGAATATAGAATAAAACCATATGCTTGATCGAATTTCTCCATAGGCTGTATAAATGTCGATTCTACTGGCTCAGATAATTGGTCTAGGTGATCGAACAGTGTCCCGCTCTCTGAAAGTGTCACCTTTCCATATGAATATTTAGGAATCGGCTGCGGCATTTCACATCCTGGCTCAATGCCGTGCTTAGCAAACACGCTGCGAACCGCCTCATACTTGCTCGTCACATCTCCCCATTCACTCAGCGGTGCATCGTAATCATAGCTAGTTACCGTGGGCTCATACGTTTTAATATGATTGGCGCCATTGTAAAATCCAAAATTCGTTCCGCCATGGAACATATAAAGATTAACTGACGAACCACTATCCAGTATTTTATCCAATTCATCAGCCACATCGGAAGCATCACGAACATGATGAGGTTCCATCCAATGATCGAACCAACCATTCCAAAATTCCATCACCATAAGCGGTTCTGTCTCTCTATATTCCCGATACTTTCCGAACGATTCCGCAACACGCGAACCAAAATTCACTGTTGCGTGAACATCCTCTATCGTGCCGCCGAGCAGCATCTCGTCAGTAGGACCGTCAGAAGTGAAGAGCAGCACGTCTATCCCTCTTTGTACAAGCCCGTCACGAATATATTTCAAATAGGATGTATCATTGCCGTAGCTACCATATTCATTTTCCACCTGAACCGCCAGTATCGGCCCACCATTCGTAGAGAGCAGTTGAACAAGCTTAGGAATTAATACATCATAATACCGATCCACCTTCGCTAAATAGGCCTTATCCGAGCAGCGAAGCTGCATATCGTTTTCTTTCAAGAGCCATGCCGGCAATCCCCCGAATTCCCACTCCGCACAAATGAATGGACTAGGTCGAACAATGACATGCAAATCCAGTTGTCCCGCAAGCTCAATAAACCGAACGATATCAGCCATTCCTTCGAATTGAAATTGACCTTCCTGAGGCTCATGCACATTCCAGGCAACGTAAGTTTCCACCGTATTAAATCCGCATGCCTTCAATTTCTGTAAACGATCCATCCAATACTCTGGCACGACACGGAAATAGTGTATGGCACCCGACACGATACGATAAGGCTTCCCATGCAAGTAATACTGCCCATCTCTAATCTCCAATTGACTCATGGTTCCCTCTCCCATCCTTAACAGTTTCCTTTGTTAACTACGAACCTATTTACTATTAAATACGGCAAATCGTCTTATCATTGGACGTTCAATCGCCCCAAGCACACTTAAACGTATTCTGTCCGTAGAAATTGGGTTGAAGTGATCTATTTTTTTGTGCCCAATTGCGCTGCCGCGGATAATTTCTATCCAATCATTCCCGGAGTGGGCCTCAATCCTATAGTCATGTACCCGTTCTCCATAAGCAATGTCTTCCATTGTGATAATATGGTCAATGATCAGATTCTCAGGCAGCTCAAGCTCGATAACTTCTCCCTCGCCAGACATCTCGGCAAGTGAATGATCAAACCTGCGACGAACCTCGTTCCCGAAAGCGATAACGCGATTCACATCTGCCTCCGGCATAAGTCCCCGGTTATCTGGCGTTACGTTCAGAAGCAGTGTTGCACCATGACCAACCGACCGATAATAGATGTCCATTAATTGCTCCAAGGAAAGCAGCAGATGCTCCTCATCCGGGTGCCAGAACCATCGGTCCTTGCGAATAGGCACATCACATTCTGCCGGTACCCAGCGAGGTGTTTCAGGCAGCCATTTCAGAGACCCTTCACTAAACATGCTCACCCGAGCAGATTCAGCTGTATTCCAGCAAGGATAAGGGGCAAGACCATCCTCATTACCTACCCATCGTATCGTCGGTGCTCCCATATTAAATACCATGGCATCCGGCTGATGCTGCTTGATCAGATTCATAATTCGTTTCCAATCGTACTCTCTTCCTTCTGAGCCCGCTCCATCGAACCAGATCTCAACGAGTGGACCGTAACCCGTTAGCAATTCCTCCAGCTGTCTAGCGTAGAAATGATCATACGCCTCCGGATCAGAATAACACGGTTCATGTCTATCCCAAGGAGATAAATATAGGCCAAAGCCAATTCCTTCTTCAAGGCAGGCATCTGAACAATCCCTTACGATATCCCCTTTGCCATCTCTCCAAGGACTAGAGGCAACCGAATAATCCGTCATTGCGGTCGGCCAAAGACAGAAGCCGTCATGATGTTTTGCCGTAAGCACGAAGTATCGGAATCCTGCATCCTTCGCCGTACGCACCCACTGGCGAGCATCAAGCTGGGCCGGATTAAACAAAGCAGGCGAGTCATTCCCATCGCCCCATTCCTGATCACAAAACGTATTCATTCCAAAGTGACAGAACATTCCTAGTTCAAGATCCTGCCAACGACGCTGCTGCTCGGTTGGCACTGATAATGATGGTGATAAGTTAGCCATATTACATCTCCCTTTCCTTACATTTAGTGTCCTATTACATAAGTTACATTGATCCGTCACGAGAAAAAGGAGCTTTGCAGCAGCCATGTCTAGACTGATCAAAGCTCCTCAATTCCTGTTTCATTTCACTTGTTTTTATTTCGTTTCTTTCTCATCAATGATTCTCGTCGCTTCTTTTACCATCCATGCTTGTACATCATCAATCGAATCGTTACTTAGCATGAATTTACTAAAACCATCACCTATAACTTTGGTTAAATCAGCAGTACTTGTAGTTACAACTTGTGAGGCATCCAAATATTTAATTTCAGGACCAAACAATGTGTTTTTAAGAGATTCAACATCGTATTTATCAGCGTTTTTACCGATCAAACGATCAAGAACGGCATTTTGGTCTGATTTTTTCCATCCTGAGAACTCGTTTCTTGATTCCGAGTCAGTCGTTGTCATAAACCGCATTAATTTGAACGAAGCTTCTTTATGCTTGGAAGTCGCTCCCATTACTAGATGTCCTCCGCCTACAAAATATTTACCGCCATCATAATCTTTTGGCTGTGCATTCGCAGGAGGAAGCGGAACTGGAGCAAATGCCGTCTTGAAATCATGCGGATATTGTTCCGTATTTCCTGGGTCAGGAATCATGAAGCTTCCAGAAAGAATCATGGCAGCACTTTCACTAAAGAATTCAGTACGATAGTTAAGCTTGGATGCAAGGACATCCGCATAAGGTTTAGCCGATTTATCTACCGCTTCCATGTCTTTGCGCAGCTGGAAGAAGTATTTATAAGTTGGATCAGCCAAGATCGTCGTTCCATCATCATAACGGAAAGGATCTTTCATCACCGTTTGCGCTGGAGCATTCATATACAATTCCCACGTATGGAAGTACGAACCGTACTGTTTATCCACGCCTTCACCTTTGGTCAACTTCTTGGAATACTCGCGGAAGTCATCCCATGTCCAACCATATGTTGGCACTGGCAAGCCCGCTGCATCTAGGGCATCCTTATTTAGTAGAATGAACTGGTAGCCTGTGGACATCTGCATACCATAAGTCTTGTCATCGATTTTTGGATTAACGAAATATTCATCCTCAGCAACAAGATTATTGGCAGTATAAAATTCATTCAAAGGAGCAAGCGCACCTCTAGTTGCTCTTTCGATAACCGCTGACGCGCTCGGAACGTTAACAACATCGACCGCTTCACCCGATGAAATTAGAAAATCAAGCTTTTTCAACATTTCCAAGGAATTACCCGGAACGAGAATGACATGCTCAACTTTAATATCTGGGTTCTCTTTCTCGAATTCTTGCAGCATGGCTTTCGTACCAACTTCTTGAGCCGCACTATCAAAATTGTAATACTTAATGGTTACTTGCTTGTCCGCTGCACCCTCAGACTCCGTAGCGTTTGATTTTTTAGTCGAATTAGAATTACCTCCACATGCGCTTAGCACTGCAAAAGCAGCTAACATAAGACAGATAGAAACTAAGAACTTGCGTTTTCCTTTTTTAATCATTTGTTTGCCCCCCAATTTAATAGCTGACTAATCTTCTTTCATCATCAGTATAAAGACTGGATGATTCACACAAGAGTATAATTTTGAGGTAAAAAGATTACTTTTTTGACTTTTTTGCAAATATCAACCTTTAACGCCGCCAAGTGCAATGCCGTTAATAACTTGTTTCTGCAATATGATAAATATAATTAATAAAGGGATAATGGCTGACAACGAAGCCATCATCATAATGGCATCATTCGTCGTATAATCATCCCTGAATAGGCTCATGCCCAGCGGGATCGTATATAAATCCTTTGATTGCAAGAAAATAAGCGGATTCTGATAATCATTCCATGACCATATAAACTTTATAATCGCAACGGTAGCAAGCACCGGTTGGCACAGCGGAATGATAATAGAGCTGAATATTCTTAAATGGCCTGCTCCATCAATTTTTGCAGCTTCCATATACTCATCGCTAATGCCCGCCATGAACTGACGAAGCAGGAATGTGAAATAAATTGAAAACATCCCCATAAAAATCAGCGCTAAGTGATTATCATAAAGACCTAGCCAACGAACCAGCATAAACCGAGGAATTAACGTGGCCTGGTCAGGAATAATCATGAACGAAATCAGAGCCGTAAATACAAGACCTCTCCCGCTAAAACGGAGCTTTGTGAAAGCAAAAGCTGCCATAGTGGAAAAGAGCAATGTAAGACAAGTTACAATGACCGCTATTTTAATAGAGTTGAAATAAATATGAAGAAAGTTTACATTCCCCATCCAAACAGCTTTAAAATTGTACACCACATTGATATTTTTAGGAATCCATTCAATGGGAAATCGCATAACATCTTTTTCAAATTTAAAAGCTGATGAAAGCATCCATATAAATGGAACTAAGAAGAAAATAGAAATTGCACCCATGATAATGGTAGTGATTATTTTTGAAATATTTTTTCTAATGATAAGCAAGATGATCCCTCCCCCTTATACCGATTCTTCATTTCTGAATTTCCAGGTAACCGCAGTAATGATAGCAATAATCGCAAATAACAACCATGATATAGAAGCCGCGTACCCCATATTGTAATTCACGAATCCTTCCTCATAGATCCGGAAAACAATCACTGTAGAAGAATTATCTGGTCCGCCTGCTGTCAAATAAGAGATAATATCAAATACTTTAAATGAACCAATCAACATTGTAATAAACAAGAAGAAAGTTGTCGGACGAAGCAAAGGAACCGTAATTTTGATAAACTTGGTCATTGAAGTCGCTCCATCGATTTCCGCAGCTTCATATAGTTCATTCGATATACTTGTAAGACCGGCCAAATAAATAATAATCGTATAACCAAGCCCTGCCCAAGAAGTGATGATCGCAATAGCTATAAGTGAACTTTTCGGGTCCACCAACCACTTAGGCGGATTGGAAATTCCTAGATCCATCAAGAACTGATTAATCGGCCCTAATGAAGGGTGGAATAAAGCGCTCCATACTGCTGCAACCGCAATAATGGATGAAATGTAGGGAATGAAGAACACAACCTTAAAGTAGTCCTTCCAAAACACCTTATTGTGAATGAGAACAGCTAGTACCAGTGATATAGCAATAGGAACTGGAACCGTTAGCACGGTGTAAAGCAGATTGTTTTTCAGCGCTTTAATAATGGTTGGATCATTGAACATTTTAATATAATTGTCGATACCGTTAAACTTAATGCCTCCTAGACCTGATAACAGATCCCACGAAGTAAAGCTCAAATAAAGAGAAAACCCAAGTGCAAATACATTTAGCAATAACATACCTATGATTTCTGGGGCAAGAAATAACCAGCCGATTAGAGCTTCTTTCCGCTTCGGAGTCCAAAACTTTTTTGGCTTCTGTAGAATTTCAGGGTTTGTGATTGTTTTAGCAGCTTCCATTTCTTATCACCTCAACATTTATTAAGTTGATACTAATGATAATAGAATTCCCCAGCCGATGAACGATGGATTATGACTTCGTAGGAGCAATATTTTGACTTTCCAAATCGCTTGAATTCATGGAAAACACAGCATAAGAATTATAAACCACAGGAACGATAAATAACCTGTACCCCGGTAGTATCGGAGGACAGGTTACTAAAAATTTTGACTATAAACTAATCATCTTACATAAGTGTTAATCGTATAATTTGCTTTATATTCACTAGGAGTCATGCCAATATACTTCTTGAACACTTTTGAAAAATAAGTTCTGTCCGAATAGCCAAGTCCCATCGCTAAAGATTCAATGCTTTGGTTAGACGTTTTCAACATTTTTGCAGCAATTTTCATTTTATACTGGTGAACAAAATCCGTGAAATTAATACCTGTCAGACGTTTAAAATAGCGTGAAAAATAGCTTGAATTCAAATATAAATAACGTGCCATGTCAATTGAGGTAATGTTTTCAGATAAATTTTTATCTAGATATTGTTGAATAACCTGCAGTTTCGGTTCTTGGATAACGGGTTCTACGCCCTTCTGCCGGTTTTTCGCAATGTGAATAAGCTTTCTTTCAATCAATCCCGTCACATCGTGCAGAGTCCTTGCAGAAGACAGGTACATATAAATCCCTTCATCCGACTTCCATCTTGAGAACATTAAATCAATGCTGCGAATGAGGGTTGATAAATCCTGAACCAACTCACTTGGCTCGACTCTATTCTCTTGTGCATTCTTTCCTATATTCGTGACGATATTATGGATACTATCAAAATCGCCTTTCATAATAGCACGCTCAATATCTGATTTATAAGAATCTAGAAAACCTAGCGGATATGATAAAAACATGTTCTGCATGAAGACATTCATATTCGTAACCGTAAGTTCACTACTCTTATAAAACTCATTTTTATTCTGAACCACCTGTTGATAGACGGCTCCAATGGATTGCAGCTCCATCTTATCCGTCACAGTGACTATATTAAGTTGTAATTTCAGAAATTGAAGACAAAGAGTCTGCAGCTCCTGCATATATTTTTGAAAATAGGGGTAGGCGTTATCCGCTAAATTATTTCGGTAATTATGCAAAATAACTAAGTTCTCTTTTTCCAAAAATGGTGTTATTCCATCATAAGAAGCAGACAGCTCTACTGCGATATTGTGGATGGCATAGAAAATCAACGAAATATTATTCTGAACGTAGAGCGATTCGTAAGTTGAAAAATTGATATGGACAACCCCCATCATAAACCAGGGGTATCCCCACGAGATACCGAGCTGAGCTGCGTACCCCACAGTTGATGTGGGGTTAACACCATCAATGACTCTTTGAAATAAACCTTGCTTGAAAAGCTCACTGTTATAGTTCGATACTTCATTGTCGATCTTTGTTACTTTCATTTTGAGCAGTTGTATAGATTTCCCTAAACTTTGCTCCAGCTGCTCCGCCGTTAATTGATCTTTAAGAAGATAATCATCTGCATTCAGCTTTACTGCCTGCTGTGCATAATGAAAATCCTCATGACATGTTAAAAAGATGACTCTAATATCCGGTTTCATCTGGCGGAAAATAGCTGCAAGCTCGATTCCGCTTTTTTGCGGCAATCCAATGTCAGTGATGACGATATCAGGCGACGTTTCTTCAAACATATGCAATGCCTTTGCACTTGAATAGGTAGCCCCCACTACGCGCAGCTGGAGTGACTCCCAATCTATCATTTGCTGCAAAACTCGAATCATAGGGACATCATCATCAATTAACATTACTTTATACATCACCGATTCACCCCTCCGAAGAATAAACATGTCGATCAATAACAGGAAGATGAAGGAAAGCTGTTACCCCACCTATTGCATTTTGATAAAGAGCTAAAGTCGCAGTTGGACCGAATGTTAATCTTGACCGTTGAATCACATTAATCAAGCCGACCCTCTGATAAGATGAAGACTGCTCCGAACCGACAGACTGTAGATGATGATTCAGTACCGCTAAATTTTCTTCCTCTATTCCACAACCGTTATCCTCAATTTCAATGACAATCCCATTCTCTACTCTTCTTGCTTGAATTGAAATTTTGGCAGCAGGGTTGTCAACCAAACCATGTACAATGGCATTTTCAATTAAAGGCTGCAGCATCAACTTGGGAATCAATAATTGTTCCAGCCCCGGTTCAAGTTCAACCGTAAGCTCAAGAAGCATTTCATTTCTGATCTTCATAATATCGATGTAATGCCCCAGCAGCACGCATTCATCCTTCAATGAAGTCAGTTCATTTACCTTCAGATAAGCTCTTAGCAAGCTCATTAGTGAATCGATACTTTTGCTATGCAGAAGATCTTTCTGCAGGATAAGGCTGCACTTGATAGAGTTTAAGGTATTAATTAGGAAGTGCGGCCGAATTTGCATGAATAAGGCCTCAAGCTCCATGACTCTCTTCTGTTCCTGTTCATGCTCAATATCATGGATAAGCCCTTTGAGCTGATCCATCATCGTGTTTAACGAATGACCAAGCTCAGCGATATCGTCTTTCCCCTTTACTTCAAGCTTTACATCAAGGTTTCCCGATCCAAACTGCCTGACAGCACGCTGTAACTTTTGAATAGGCCTGTGCAGTCTCCTCGCAATAAACATAGAAGAGATAGAAAAAATAATAAAGAGGAAAATAACGCCTCCAATACCCAAATAGAAGGTTCTTGAAATTTCCCCAGTAAAGGTTTCCTTATTCGCTTCATAAACAAGCGTCCAGTCCGTTTTGTCCAACGTGACTTCAGAACGGAGAATATCCCTGTTCGCTGCTGCATCATGCCACAGAAGCTCCGTGCTTCCAGCAATAAGAGTTCCCTCTGCATCAAAAAGCGCTACTTTACCAAACTCCACGGGCTTCAGAACTTTCTCAAAGTATGACTCTGAAATACCAATAATTAGAACCGATAGATAGCGTTTGTCATCATTATCATGAATCACTCTTGCCATATAATAGGTCCCTTCCTTATCGGACTCTTCTTTTACCATACCGAGCCATTGAAGGGTTTCTGGCCTGTTGAGATCAATTTTTTTATATAAATCGTCTAGGTTTCTGTTAACTAAATTCAAATCATCCTCATTCGAAGAAATAATAAAGCCTTCTCTATTTACCAAATACATGCGAATGTTATTATTTAGGGGTTTAGATGTAATGAGGGAAAATACTCCCCTTATGTTCGTGAAATTCGTGTAATCAGCATACGTATTCAACCGATCTGTATCCGCGAATTTTTTTAAATCTGACCGGACATTCGTATCATTAACGATGAAATGCGATGCAAATGTAACATCATCAATCGTTTTCCCAATTTCTTCGATCATGACGTTCAAGAAGTTATCATTGCTTAACTGAAGCTTCTCAACCATGGTCTCTTTAATAAGAACGAATGAGATTACCGATACGGTAATGATAGGTACAATAATAAATAGGAGAAATGACAACTGAATTTTTTGATAATAGCTCAACCTAGACATATTTACCGTGCCTCTTTCAAGTTGCTTTTATGACTATTGCAGCAGGGTAGCTTATCGCCTGTTTTCGCTTTTTAGGCTTTATTTTATGACCGTAATCTCTTTGACCTCTTCTATCAAGGAAATTAACACCACTTCACCGAAAACTTGTGTGCCGTCAACCATGTAAGAGTCAATATGATAGGAAGGATCCCTATGACATACAACAATGATATATTCCTCTGTTGAATGCGGAATCATGATCCGGCATGCTTCTACGCTGTTGTCCTCTGCCAACTCACCAGTATATAGGTAGACTGGAACTTTTTCAACGATAGGAAGGGTCGTTTCTCCTGCACGTAACGGGTAAAGAACCTGCATCATAGATGTCGTACCTGATCCCGTCCTCTCGTAGGTTACATATTGGTTAGGCTCCGCCAGATTATATTCATGTGAAATAATGCCCTCACTCTGTTCAGCCGTAAGTCCAGCAGTCTGGATAGGGATAATGCAAAGATTTGCATCATTCTCATTTGTCGTACGACAAACACCAGTCTCCTGCGATAAGCTCAATTGTCCCGGAGCAAAATGGAAAAACTGCTTAAACGTATGTTCATTCTGGCTCACAAAACAATCAACCACAAGCCAAAAATACGGTTTTACAAAGATGATTTTCCGATTGGGATAGACCGGATCATCCAGATGAATATAGCCATTGTGAGTCCCGCTAACATAATCATAATTCGGCTCAGAAATCCACTCGCTGCCCGTTCTTGCAGCAATTCTTCCAAATTGCCATGTATCGATAACTTCCGTAAATTCAGTATCATCAACTACCGTTGTATTATGAGAGCTGCACTGTTTAAGCTGCTTCCGCAGCGGCGTATGATCAGAGTAATTATATCTTCCCAGATCCGTAAGCAGCGCCTTACCGTACGCATGAATATCGATATGAAGCATATCAGCGTGTCCATGTCCTCCTCCAAGAGGACCACAGCGAAAATATAAATATAACGCTTGTTCTTCCCAACTAGAACGCATCACATAATGTCCTGAATGTTCAAACGCATAAGATTGCTGCGGCGGTATTTGAACGGGGCATTCCTCATAATAACGAATACCTTCTAGTCCGAAATTCCACGCTTGATCAAAATCGACCTTTTCCCATCCGGCGAACCGAAACATAGGGTCCTTGAATATAATCGCAGCAGCCGTCATAACTGACCGAATATCATTATTATCGCTATCACCAAGCATTACCTGTCTATGATCCGGTTTTGCCCAGTAGAGCGAGGCAGCAGCCATACTTTTTACCGAATGAGTAAAACTAGCCTCCATGGTCATCTCATTATTTCGCGCAAGAGTCATAATATCTAGGAAGCAGTTCAGTACCTCATGATGATAAGTAGGGGACTGCTCCCAATGAATGCCGTCCTTCATCACTTGTAATCGAGATGTTTCTCTAAGCCTCTGGGCCGTTAACTGCTGCCAGTGATGCGTTAGCTTAAATTCCGGAACGAATACGGACATTTGGAATAATCCACTCGTTTCAATAACTCCCCAGTTGCTAATATTACTCCAGCCTGTGAAGGAAGAAGCCAAATATTGTGCATGCTCATGGAGGGAGACTAACATCTTTGCTAATAGACGCGGTGTCATAGCCGTACTATCTATTAAATAGGGCAGCGACTTGATCCAGTTACTGCAGCGCAATCCCGCTTCAATAGAGCGCCAAGTTAACGTATTCCTAGTCTGCGCCGAAGGAACAGGATTTCGATCTATCCAATCCTCTAATTGTAAACTAAAGCTATTGGCATATTTCTCATCTCCGGTTAGCTGATAGGCTTGTCCAAGCGCAATCCAGTACCGGTGTCGATTGAGCATGTAAGGCCATTCCACATCACTGTCTTGAATGTGATTCCAATCAATTAAACCATCAAAACTAACAGGAACGCGGGTACGTTCCATATCCCACTGAAAGCGGAATAGGAAAGTTTGCGACACGACATCATCAGCTGTTTGTAGCACTTCCTGCAATTCTTCTGAACAATGTGCTTTAACATACTCGCTAACCTCTGATATTTCTTGCTTATGCAGATACATCTTCGGTGAAGTACGGTTTATAAAATATTGCTTTAACATCGCAAATGCATCATCAATCCGATTCTGAAGGACAGCCTTCTTTACCTCTTCTAACCCTACATAATCTAGATTTAATAGGCTAAATAGGTGCTCTTCATACTGAGATTGGTTATTTACGTTCATACCAATAACCTCCCATACCCTTCTCAAGCCTCATTAGCGCTTCCAGATAATAATAATCCCCCCAGATCATATAGTCATCTGGTGATATTCCTCCGTGCACATAATACGATCCATGCTTAAGCAGTCCCTCTGCGTCTTCTTCTAAGGTCGTCGCGTATCTCTGAACGAGTGAGGTCATCGATTTCTCAAGTTGTTCTTGGAAATAGAGACGTTCAGGGTCTTGCTCCTCCATGAGGGATAGGAGTTCTAATAAACCCGCAGCGACAATCGCAGAGGCTGAGCTATCTCTGAATGTATCTTTCCGGGTAGGAGCATTAAAGTCCCAATAAGCTACATGGTCGTCTGGCAATTGTTCAAGGAAATAACGAGCAAGGCGCTTTGAGGTTTCGAGGAATTTGATATCCTTCGTGTAGCGATAAGAGAGTGCGAATCCATATACACCCCAAGCTTGTCCCCTTGTCCAAGTTGATCCGTTCGTATAACCTTGATGCGTCGCCCCTCCGATCGGTTCACCCGTTTCCGGATTAAAGAAGAACGTATGATAGGAGCTGTCATCCCCTCTTACTAGGTAACGCCTTGATTTTTCTGCTTGTGTACGAGCTGCCTCCAAATAGGATGGATTTCCTGTCTGTTCGCTCGCCCAATACAACAATGGAAGGTTTAATAGACAATCAATGATTATCCGGCCGCCCTCTTTTGCATCTCCCTTTTGTCCCCAAGCTTGAATGTAGCCTCCAGGTTCACACCATCGGTTCATAAGCAAGTCAGCTGCTTGCAGCGTTAATTGACGGGCTGATTCATCCTTCTCCACGATCCATTGTGCTTTGGAGGACAATGAGTATAAAAAACCGATATCATGATGATCGAGCACAACGTGGTCTTTCAATCGTTTAGAGAAACTTGTAACCGTCTTATCCGCCGCATTTCGAAACCGTTCGTCCTGTGAATATTCGTAGCATAACCAAAGCATCCCGCTCCAGAAACCATTGGTCCAATCATTATTTTCATTCAATTCATATTTTCCATTACTGCTAACATGAGGAAACTTACCCTCAAATCTCTCTATATTTTTTAGCGTCTTTGCAATAGCATCATCAATAGCCGTTTTCCACACGATGCTAGACCCCCTTTATTCATCAATTTATTAGTTATGCTCAATCATAACGAAAGAATGATCGTTTAATGAGAATGAATTTTAGCAGGAATGTGCACTATTTTGACTTTTTTTAAAAACTTCGCATTATCAATTATTAGAATATAAAAAAAGGTTTCCAAAGCCGCTTTCAAGCTTCGGAAACCTCTTATTGACCCTAAATATTAGCCTTACATGTATTGAGTCTACTCTTTTACAAGCTTAAGAAGGTACATAGCTCCAGGCGGAATCACAAATTGATAGGTACAATCCGTCCATTCAGCCAATATAAGTTTATGTTCCATATCACGAACCTCTAGCCGTACATCGCTATAAATAGCAAGCTTCCCGCCAGACTCGGTACGAATCTTGGCTTCCTTTAGCTGTCCATCCAACCATTCGATATCAACAATGAACCCTCCCCTTGCCCGTAAGCCTGTAATCATGCCAGAGGACCATGTGGAAGGAAGTGCTGGCAGCAAAACAAGCTCGCCTCCATGCGATTGCAATAACATATCTTGAATAGCAGCTGCCCCTCCAAAATTAGCGTCAATTTGAAATGGTGGATGGTCACCGAATAAATTGGGATGAACGGCTTTACGCAATAAATCTTGCAAGCTTTTATGAGCTTTATCACTGTCACCTAACCTCGTCCAGAAATTCGCGATCCAGGCCTGACTCCATCCAGTATGACCGCCACCATGCGCCAATCTCCTCTCGAGCGTACGCCGAGCGCCTTCTCCTAATTCAGGCATTCGATGAGCAATAATTTGTTCTCCCGGATGCAGGGCGAATAGATGTGAAATGTGGCGATGTCCAGGTTCAGCCTCCTCATAATCAATCGCCCATTCCATAATTTGACCGTACTGACCAATCTCCGGCTTAGGAAGTCTGCTCCGAGCTTCCATCCATTCCACTTGAAGCATTGGATCAAGATCAAGAATTTCTGCTGACTCGATACAGGCGCTAAATAACGCATATAGAATCTGAGAATCCATAGAAGGACCCACGCATAACGACCCGATTGTTCCACTTTCTGATACATAACTGTTCTCTGGAGAAAGGGATGGCGCGGTTAAAAGCCTGCCCTTGTCATCTTCGATCAGATAATCGAGGAAAAAAAGTGAAGCCTCCTTCAGCACCGGATAGGCTCGTTCACGTAGAAACGATACCTTACCGTTGTATCTGTAATGCTCCCATAAATGAAGGGCAAGCCAAGCGCCACCTGATGGCCAGAAGATTGCTGGAGTCCATGCACAGAATATCCCTGTTTCCGCCCACAGATTGGTGACGGAATGAGCTACAAATCCTCTTGCACCATATAATTTACGTGCCGTTTCTCGACCGTTAACCATCAGCCGATCGATGAGATCGAACAGCGGCTCGTGACATTCCGGCAAATTGCCAGCCTCCGCCATCCAGTAATTCATCTGCAAATTGATATTGAGATGGAAATCTGATTCCCAAGGAGGTGTGAAGCTTTCATTCCATATTCCCTGTAAATTAGCCGGTAAGCTTCCAGGCCTTGAGCTTGCAATAAGCAAATAACGTCCGTATAGATAGAACAGCGCTTCAAGACCTAGATCTGCATGACCCTGCTGATATTGCAATAGCCGCTCAGAGGTAGGTTTTTGATCAAGTTCAAGCTTAAGCTCTTCCTCAGCATCAGAGCCTAATGTTAGTGAGACTCTATCGAATAAATGACTGTGATTCTGAACATGCCTATTCCTAAGCTCTGCATATGGCAATGAAGCAGCCAGTTCCACCTGTTTGAGCGCCTCTTGGCAAGGGTCCGAGCACCGGAACGAGGTCTGTGCCGCTAATATCAATGTAACTGAACTCGCTTGACGGATGTCTAAATAGTTCCCAACAGTCTGTATCTCGCCTCCATCCACGACCGCCTGTAATACAGCTGCGTAATGAATGCCACCTTGCCCGCATTGTCCCTTCATTGTCAAAATACCGTCTGCCTCACAGCAAAGTTCCCCCTCGAATGGCCTACGACTCAAACGAGCAGTCAAAGTAAGAGCAGCCTGCTGCGAAGCGGTTAGACGAATGATTAATACTTGGTCTGCTGCACTTGAAAAGACCTCACGCCGATAATGAATAGGCTCAGCCTTATATTCAGACTTATATTCAATACAGTTGATGCCGGACTGAAGATCCAACTCTCGCTGATAGTCCGAGGCGTTATGATGACCTTCCGTCTTAATCGTTAAATCACCTAGCGGCTGATAAGGACCAAAATAATGCGGAGCATTGGTCATATTCAACAAAGCTAATCTTTCTGCTTCCTGCGGTTCTCCTTCCAGCAATAAGCTTCTAATTTCCTTTAGTTTTCCTATGGCTGCCGGATTATCATTCCCTTTCGGTCCTCCATACCAGATTGAGTCTTCATTTAATTGAATTCTTTCGGTCTGAATACCACCAAATACCATGCCGCCCAAGCGTCCATTGCCGATCGGAAATGCCTCTGTCCACAAACCAGCAGGCCGATTTTCTATTAATCTATAATTGTTAATCCCCATATTTTATCACTCCTGATTACTTCGTACAAAACGAAGAACTAGAATCTTATAACACTAATTATGCTGAAATATAAAACAGTAATCATTCTACTATAGAGTAAATAGTGACAATTCAAAGGAGGAATACTGACTTTAGGCAAGTGAAATTTTGACTATTTGAGTCTTTCTATCCGTTTTTTATTTCCTGCTAATGAAACTTTTCGTAAGATGAAGTGTATACATATAGGCAATGTAACATCAAGGGGGAACTTACATATGAAAACAAACTTAAAATTAAACATTATTGGCGCCTCTATCGCCTTCACATTGGTTTTCGGAGGCATGGCTTGGGGCATTACTTATGTAATGGGGAACATTGATACACAAACGGTACAAGCGGCGGAAGTCGTAAAGGAAACGCCCGCACGAGTACCGCATGTTGATTTTCTTGAATATTCGTCGGAAACCCGCGCTATTAATACGTTGAAAGAATTTCACGCGGCGTTCGATCTGGAAGTAACAGGCGGCGGTATTGATCGCTTCACTGACCCTAACGGCGCAGCTTGGGACAAATTTTTGAGATCGGAAGTATTCAACGAGCAAAAGTACCGCAATATCGGCAAAGAATTATATTCCATTCAAGGGCTTGAAATTGATATAGCGACCCTTATCGAACTAGCCTGGATTGCGAAGGAGAAGCACGACCCGGAAGCGTTGAAGTTTATGCATAGAATTTTGCACGATCTGGACTTGTACGCGTTCCCAGGCGAAGAAACGATTGCGGGCGACTTTTGGGGCGTGACGAATACGGTTCCCGCGAAGGATGGCGCACGAGTTTCCAAAATGGGGGCGTACATTGCGAACGTCGTTAATAATTGAATATTGAAGATCAAAACCGGAGGCAAGCTGCTTCCGGTCTTTTTGTAACCGTACGTTTTAACGCTTTGGGGTTTACCTTTCCATAAATTAAAAAGACGCCCTCATAAAGTTAGACCCGCAATAATAAAAAAAAGAGCTAGCAAAAATACTGCTAACTCTCGTATTGATCAAATAATGGCCTAATTACAATCTTTGAATCAACCAATAAAATGCCAGCACAAAAATAAGGCAAGACGTTACAATCATCATTTTACGATACCACGGGAACCTTCGCAGCCAAATCAAGAGGGGCAGTAATAGGCATAAGACCATCAGTTGGCCCGTTTCTACACCTAAATTGAACATCAGGAGCGTGCCAATCATATTGCTCTTTGGAAGTCCCGTTTCGGCCAATGCCCCGGCGAAGCCCATACCGTGAATCAGGCCAAATATGGCTGTCATTACCCAACGCCATTTCGCCTTTTGAACAAAAATATTTTCTACTGCCACATAACAAATCGTCAGGGCAACCAAAGCTTCGACCCAGTACGGGATGACCTGAATGCGGCCCGTCGCCACCAAGAACAGTGTGATGCTGTGAGCGATTGTAAAAGCAGTAACAATTTTCAACGCATCCTTGAAGCGAGTTGCGATTAATACTAAGGATAACAAAAACAGCAAATGATCAAAACCGAGCAAAATGTGTTCGATTCCAAGTACAAAGTATTTCCACAAAACAGCGCCAATCTTAGGCTGGGGAAGGTCCTTGGTCTGGCCCTGCTGTTGGTCTTGGGGAAGGTTGATTTGAATATCTCTATTAGTGCTATTAATCATATCCTGCTGAAAATAATCCCCTACATGGATCATAAGTACACTCGTATGAGCAGGTGCATCATCAAACACCAGATTGTAATGAAGATTAAATTGTTCGAATTCTTCATCGGCGATAAACGTCAGTTGAAATTCCATGCCTCTCGCGGCACCCTTTTGCGCCATGTTCATCGAAACCAATTCCATCGTTAAGGGCTTCGAATCCGCATCTATGCGAAGACCTTCCTGTAGATAGGATTCAATTTTTTGCGAGGCCAGCTCATCGTTCACCAGACTATCCAAGTCAGTACCGAATTGTTGAAACAAGTCTTTTTGTTCAATAAAAAGATCATAGAGAATCTCGTTTCCTTCAATGTTTAAATCCGAGTAATTCATATTTATGGAATGCGCAAGTGTAGTTGTCGCAGTCCCAAAAAATAATAAGATCATTATGATGAGCAAGGACAGAAATGAACGCTGCTTCATAGCGGAACCTCTTTTCATGAAATGCTAGTATTACAATCTGCAATATAGTTTGTCCGGTTACGAACGTTCATTCTGCAACTTGAACATGTTGCTCGACTTATTTCAAGCTGTCCAAGATTGTTTTTATTTGAGGGTTAAGTTTCAATGCGTTCAGAACGATCGTAAGCGCCTCTGCGCGTGTGGAATTGCCCTTCGGATCAAATAAGCCATTGCCCTTGCCGCTGATAATGCCCGCTTTTGCCGCATCCTTGATTTGATTTGCTGCAAAAGAGCTTGCGCTTGCTATATCCGCAAAGTTGCCTTTGGAAGCATCTTTATCCACTTTACTTAAGTCCACTATACGGGATAGAATTACAACCATTTCTTCACGGTTAATCGTTTTGTTCGGCTTGAACGTCCCGTCATCATATCCGGTAATCACTCCTGCGCCAGCAAGTTTTTCAATGGCGTCTTTACCCCAGTGGCGGTTAATATCGTTCAGAACGACCGGCTGATTGCCGCCTCCGTTGATATCGAATACTCGAGAAATGATCGCTGCAAATTCGGCGCGTGTAATGTTGCCGTTCGGATGGAACGTACCATCCCCATATCCTTTGATAAATTGCAGTTTCACGAACGCACCGATGGTCTTTTCGCCCCAATGTCCTTTAATGTCAGCCATTTCAACCTTTACACCAGACTTATTAGCTGCCGCTACTTTGGACGAAATCGTATCAACCAATTTTGTTTCATTAACAATGTCGCTCTTGAATACACGGTCCACATGACCCGACGCTTTTATATTCACCGATGCTTTGCTTTTGCTTGAAACTTCCGTAGTCGCGAGCTGCGAATTCACCATTTTCACGCTGTCCAGTCCAATATCGGCCTTACCCTGACTAGCCGCATGAAAGGTCAGCGTAGCCAATGTTACATCCCCGTTCTGGCCTGCAGCATTACCTATTTTCGTATGCGCGATTTGTATCTTATTCCCGTTCACAATAGGGTTCACGGCAAAACCGCCGCCTTCGGTAACACCCTTCACAAACACCAAACGGCTGGTATCATAGGTTAAATTGACTTCATATGCGTACAAGTCGCTTAATTTCTTTCCGCTCACCGTCACTTGGAAGTCATCACCTGCGGATATGCTGTTATCCGAAATGGACAGAGAAAAGCTCGAGCCGGAGCTTGCCTGAGTAACGACTTGGGGAAGTACGAGTATGGTCAAAAGCAACGCCAGACTAAATGCAAGTAGTTTTTTCATCATTGGACCATCCGCCCTTTCTGTACTCGTCTTATTTGATGAGAGGGAAGAAGTGAGGAAGGGGGGATAATTGATCTCCCCTCCCATTTCATTACCAACTCATTCTACATTTCGCTAAAGCAAGCGGGTTTGTTTATTGCAAGATTGCTTTAGCTACGATTGCAAGGTCTATAATATCCACCTTGCCGTCTTTATTTACATCCGCTTTCTCATTCCAGCCCGCCTGATCTTGTTGTTTGCCGTAAGCCGCTGCAACAATAGCCAAGTCTCCAATAGAAATATTTCCATCCCTATTGACATCCGCATTGATTTTCTTGGTGTCAAACACTTGAATGGCCGCTTCCAATGCAGCTTTCGCGCTATCCACCTGCTGCTGAGTGGCATTCGGATCGTTTGCTGTCGCTTTGGCCGCAGCGATTGCCGACTGCAATGCCGCTTTGGATCCATTTACATACATGCCGTGCCCATTGCCTTCCACTGCTGCATCGTACTTGGCCTGAGCGCTTGTGATTAAAGCATTCAAGAGTGATTTATCAATGGTTTTACTAATTTGTATTTCATGGGAGGCTCCGTTAACCTTCAGTTCATTCCCCTGTCCGTTGGCAATCACAACATTGTCAACAGAAATTGTCGTTGCATCCGTTGCAGATTTGGCTGTAAATTTGAAATTCAACAAATCGCCTTGGGCAAGTACCCCTTGGCTTGCTTCCACGCTGGAAGCAATAATTCGAATTTGACCCGGCGCTGTCTCCTTTTGTTCAATGACTTGGAATCCATCTTTCAGCGATGTAACCGAATCGAATTGCACATTCACTGGATTATAATGTAGAGTCAAATCTTGGGCATACACCGACTGGTATACACTTTGTGTTACGCCGGTCAATCCCATCTTTACATCAAATGTTTGACCCGAGCTCACCTGCTGTAAGCCTGTCAATGTAGTGGCAGGTGATGCTAATCGTTCGCTAATTGTTACATTAATCTCTGCAGCCGCTGCCCAGCCGTTAGTACCCGCCGTTGCTTCGAGCTTGACATATGATGCATCTGTCGAATCAAAAGTTGCTACTTTCTCAGCATTGTCGTTTGCCCAAGTTCCGCTTGCAACTTTAGTAAAGGTCACTCCATCTGTACTTACATAAACGTTATAGCCTGTAATATTTCCGTTGCTGCCTGATGGCCTTGGCAAATACGCAACATTATTGATGTTATAGGTTCCTCCAAGATTTAAGGTAATCGATTGAGGGAGAACATCCGATTTATCCCACTTTGTGTGCCATACCGTTTGTGGGTTTCCGTCAATCGCCATGGATGCTGCACTATTTTCACCAATTGTTTCCTCACTTGTCGCCGTTGCTGTCATTTGTGACTGAGGGATCTTATTAACCGTTACTTTAATGCTTGTTGCCAAAGACACGTTACTCGGATTTGCCACCCCAGTTGGCAAAGTTACAGTTCCATTTACAGTGAAGGTCTGTACAGTCTTTACAGTGGGATCATAGTTTGAAGCATCTACATCCCATGTCACAATGGCATCCCCCTTGCCTGCATCGGTATCCAAGGATACTGTCTTTGGCAATCCAAGGGCGTCTGCTGTCTTCGCCGTTGCGATTGCTACCCCTGTTAGGTCAGCAGGCGCAGTGATGCTGTTTAAATTAACATCTTGAGCTGTAATGTCAATGTCCTGCGACGAACGGTTATACATGGAATCTGCGGCAAATACCCTGAGTATATATGGAGTAGTCGGCGACAAATCTGTAAACTTATATTGTCTGTATTCACCGAATGGTTTGTCTAGCGGCAGCGAAAGGCTGTTAAACGATTTGTCCACTTTCCCGGTGAGCTTGTTGATAAGCTGAATATTGTATTCCAAAACGCGCACATTGTCATTTGCTTGCTTTATTGTAAAAGCAAGTTCGTTGTTTTTGTAGGAATCGACCGTAATACCCTCATCAAACTGCGGAGCTATGAGTTCTCTTATATCGCTCTTGTTATATGTGAAGGCATCTTTGCCTTCACCAACGATTTTTACAGAAGGTATGCCTACATATTCATCTGTACTTAAATTATACTGTTTGATGATAATTTTCGAGCCGTAAACCTCTATGAAATTCACGATGCGAGGTGTGGTTTTATAGTTGATATACGAGCCTTCTATATATCCGCCGTATGGACCTTCATCGATATAACTGGAATATGAACTCGCACCGCTATCGAGATACGTAGCCGATCCTTGATAGTGAGAACGTTCGTCGGTCGGGTCATATTGCGTATGACCTGACATATATACCACCTGCGAAAAATTATTGTCGGCAATATATTTGCCTACATTATTACTTGCAGCGCTGCTCCATCTCGATGACCACACGGTTCCGCCTATAGGGTAGTGAGAAGATACAAATATGGGTTTGGTTGGATCGTAATCCTCTTCTTTTCTAATTTGGTCGAGGAAATTGTTGGTTTTTTTCACCGTATTGTCGTTGTTAAAATTTCCGTCAAAGCCCACAATATTATATCCTTTTACCTTTACCCTATAAGCACTATTAAAGAAATTGTTATCGTATGAATTCGTTGACTCGTTCCACGCGCCCGCCGAACCGACAGGTATAAATTGTTCGGCACCGCCCATATCATGGTTGCCTCTTACCATATAAAACTTCGTATTGTTTAATAAACCCTCATTTGTAAGTTTAGTGTGTATTTTTGTCAACTCACTCATCCACACATATTCATTAGCATTATTTCCGCCGGTAACGTCGCCAGGAATAAAGAGCACGTCGGCCTGTGGGAATAATCTCAGTTCTGTTCTGTAATCTTTTTCAATGCGCGCGTGTGATGCGGGATTACTACTGATTTCCGGGTCGCTGTCCACAATCATATTTAAACCAGCGGGAGTTAATGTTTTATTGCTTTTTTGATAGATGAATAGGGCATTGTTTAGTTCACGTTCGTAATAATTGATCGTTTCCTGTGTATATAATTTTACTTTTTGCGTTGTTGCAACCGTAGTTGCTGTATTCAAAACCTTTTTCAAATGATCAAAATCGGTTTCGCTGAAGCCGTTACCGAGACCGTCTGCTACTATTGTATTTGCTTCGGATATGGTGTCGTTAAGTGCGTTCATATCTACTTTATTTACACCGTAACTATTATAATTAGCTTGAACTACATCACTGCTTAATGCGCCTTTCCAAATATTCAGATCAGCTATATCGAATGAATTACCGCCATTTTTGCCCAATCCATCGCTACCTATATTTAATGGGTTCGATGTATCTAAAGATCCAGGCCCCAGCGTAGTTTCAGCCATTTTGTAACCATCAATATACAACAATCCAAGCATTTTTTCTCTGTCTACAACAAATGTCACGTAACGCCAATCGGAAGCATTAAACGTATCGCGCCCAAAAGAAATGTTCTTTACTGCTGCGGTCGGGAATCCAAAATTCATTTCGACCGAATTGGCTGATGTATAAATCGCCCAGCCTTCGTTAGAGCCCTTAGTAAAATCCTTGTTTGATACTATTACCTGTCTATTGTTAGTGTCGCCCTTATACCAGAAGGATGTGGTAAAACTGTCATTTCCAAACTTCAAGCTCTGCGTCGTACCGACATAGTTGTCATCTCCGCTTTCTAAGTGCAGAGCTTTGGTCCCAGGTAATATAGCGTCTACATAACTATAATTTCCATTTGCTTTCAAATTCTCTTGATTTGCATCGTCCTTTAAATTATTGTCGAATTTCATCGATGCAATAAGAGGGTTGGCATTGTCGATTTTGACCACGTCATTATCTACTGTTACTGCGCTGACAGTATTCGATAACATAACGAACATCATCGTTAATACGAGGGTAAAGGATAAAATTCTTTTCACTACAGAAAACCTCCATATTTTAAATGTTTTAAAAATCTGTTCGAAAAACTCGTGAAATTCTATATATCCTCCAGATAAAAATCTACAATTCCGTAATGTTATTTGTACAACTAGATTATATTAATCACTCCTCAATCCGATAATTCGTACAATGACGAACAGGCCAATTAACGACATGATCGAACAAAGTCTATTGCGATAATTAAAGGACATTTTAATCCGTAAGCACCACCCCCAAAAAAACTGTCTCATTCCTGTGGAAAACAATTGCATATCGAAATCGATCGACTCCTATAACGCTTTGGGGATGTTAAGCTTGGACAAAAAAAGCAATTTTCGCATTGGAATGGCCTTGCATTTGTGTTCAATATTTTTTTTACAACATCAATATTTTTAGGATAAAAGATGTTTTTTCGTTTATGTACAAAATTTATTGTACATTGGATCGATTATTAATAGGTTAATTACGTGTAAAACTCAAATGAAGGTTTTGTAAAAAGCGAACGTCCCTGCAAGATTATTTTTTCTCTAGAAAAAAAAAAAAACGCTCGGAAACCCAAGCGTTCGCTGTTTATATATGGTGGAGTCTAGGGGGATCGAAGAAGCTCTTTCCCAAAATGAGGAGTTTTTCTGCCCACATCGAACTGGGAGGAGGCTTTATTGAGAAACTTTTGATGCAATATGCTTATTAGCAAGTTTAATATGCGGCTTCTGTGCGAGTCCAAAGAAAGCGAAAAGAGCAAGCAGGCTAGTGGAAAAGATAATGATCCCCATCGGAACCGCGGAATTCTCTCCGGCAACGCCGACTAGTGGTGAAGTACATGCTCCAATCACAAAAGGCAACAACCCAAGCAGAGCAGCTGCACTTCCTGCTCTTTGACTTTGCGAACCCATCGCCAGAACAAAAGAAGCTGTTGCCGTCATACCGATTGAAGCCACAAAGAAGAACAACGGAATAACCAATGCCATTAAAGGACCGTGCAATAAAATAACGAGCAAGGCTGCAAAACTGGCCGTACAAGCCAACAGCAGACCAAGGATAACAAATTTGCGTTCCGAGAATTTTTTGCTGAACCGTCCAACGACCTGTGAACCAATAATTAAGCTTATTCCATTGGATGCGAACAACAGCGCAAACAGTTGTGGAGAAGCTCCGTAAATATTTTGATAAACAAATGGAGTCCCTGATACGTAAGCAAATACGCCCCCAATCATAATGCCTTGCGCAAGCGCATAGCCGATAAACTGCCGATCTTTAATCAGAGCTTGAATACCGGCTAGCAGCTCCCCGAAGTTACCGGATACCCGATTCTCTACAGGCAAGGTCTCTTTTAAGTTCATCGTTGCCAAAATAACGAGCAGTAAACCAACAATGCTTAGTACGAAAAATACACCTACCCACGTTGTAAAGGAGATCACACCGCTGCCAGCCATAGGCGCAATCATTGGAAACAGATTATTTACAAGCATGAGCATTGAGAAAAACTTCGTTAATTCTGTTCCGCTGTATAAATCACGTACGATTGCTCTAGAGATAACGATTCCCGCAGAGGCAGCGAAACCCTGAATAAAGCGTGCAGCTATAAACCAATAAATATTCGGGGAGATCGCACAGACAAACGAAGCAACCAGATAGAAAATAAGTGAAATAATAATGGGCTTGCGTCTCCCATGAACGTCACTTAATGGTCCCATAATAATTTGGCCCAAACCTAAGCCAATGAGGCATGCTGTCAAACTAAGCTGAACAAGAGAAGCCTGGGTTCCAAAATCAGCGGTAATTTGCGGGAATGACGGCAAATACATGTCAATCGTAAGTGGGCCAAGTGCTGAAAAAGCACCTAACAGCAATACTAATCTTAGGCGATCATAGTTTTTTGTTGCAGACATCGTTTGATCTTCTCCTAAACTATTCCAAAGTGATGAATCATGGTAATCGTGTTAACTTGCTTCATTATAGACCAAGATAGAGTTAATCCCAATAGTAACTTGATCCTTTTATCTTTTTCCACATTTTACAAGATTCAAAGATTACCAACCTGTTTACTATTAAGAAATATGTATTAAGAGTTAACTAGGTTGGGAGGCGGATCAAATGACTAAAAAACGAGTCGTATTATTGCTGATGATCCTAATAATGGGGCTGTGCGGCTGTACCGGTGAATCGTCTACCGACGAAATGAAAGTGCTTACACTTTGGTACTGGAACCGCGGTTTGGATGACGAGCTTATAGCGGCCGTGGAGAAACAATTTCCTGATGTACAAATAAATGCCCAGAAAATTGGAGGCGATTTCAAATCGAAGCTGAAAACGACGATGGCCGCCGGCTCAGGCGGACCCGACATTGTCGCCTTTAACGACTGGGTAACCGAGATGTTTCCCAACGCGGATCGCTTCTACGATCTATATGAGCTAGGTGCCAAAGACATTGAGAAGGATTTTCTGGAGTGGAAATGGCAGTTTGGGGTGACACCGGATGGTAAAATGATTGCGCTTCCGATCGACACTGGACCAACAGGCTTATATTACCGGGCAGATCTGTTCAAAAAAGCAGGACTTCCTAGCGATCCGGATGAGGTAACTCGTACGGTACGCACGTGGGAGGATTATTTTGCGCTAGGCGAGAAACTGCAGGCTGCTCTAGGGGAAGACGTCAAGCTGACCGACAATATCGGCAGCATCTATACGCAGGTTAACGCACAGAGCGATACGATCTATTTCTCCAAAGAGGATACATTTATTGGAGAAGATCCATCTTCATCGATGAAGAAGGCATGGGACCTGGCGGCTAAGGCTTCCCAATTGGGACTGCTCGCAGACGCCAACGGCAACTCATCCGAGTGGAACGCAGCGATGAGTAACGGTAAAATCGCTTCCTTTGTTGGGGCGGTCTGGAATAAAGAAGTGCTTCAACAAGCTGCGCCTGATACTGCCGGTAAATGGCGGGTAGCCCGTGCGCCTGGTGGCGACGGCAATAATGGTGGATCTTTTTTAGCCATCATGAAGACAAGCAAGCATCCCAAGGAAGCGTTTGAGGTTATGAAATGGATACAGAATGCTGAGAATCAGGTCCAGACATTCAGGAATACCAACTTGTTCCCATCAACTATTAGCTCTCTTGATGACCGTGCGTTTCTGAAGAAAGAAGAATTCTTCGGCGGTCAGGCAACCGGTGAAATCTTTACCGAATCTGCCAGGAATGTAAAGCCTGCTTACTTCGGGCCAAAATATGCAAATATCAACGGAATTGTAAACCGGCAGCTTCAGTCAGTAGCACTCCAAGGAAAAGATCCTGATGAAGCATGGGAAGATGTTCTTGCGCGAGTCAAGAAAGAGCTGCTGCGCTGATTAAATGGTGCTTATATAGATAGTCAACTAACGAGGAGGTTGAAGCAAATGGCACAATCCTTGCATAACCGGCCGCAGCACACATCAGGTCGACATGAAGTTCTGACTGAAAAGAAAACCGGGCTAGCCTCCGAAATATGGAAGCACCGCAAACAATATTTGGCCATCTCCCCTTTCTATTTGTTATTTGCTATATTTGGGCTTTTTCCGATAGCTTTCTCCATGTACCTATCTTTTCAGAAATGGGATGGAATCGGTGACATGACTTTTAACGGCTTAAATAATTATAAATTCATGCTCACGGATGCCGAGTTCTGGAAAGCCGTCGGAAATACATTCCTAATCTGGCTATTCTCGACGATTCCGATGCTGTTCTCAGCTCTCGTCATTGCTTTCCTGCTGAATTCGACATTGGTGAAATTCCGTACCTTCTTTCGTATCGGATATTTCATTCCGAATGTCACTTCACTGGTCGCTGTTGCGATTATATTCAGCACCATTTTTTCCAACAACTACGGTTTACTAAACTACATTCTCGCTTTATTCGGCTTTTCACCGGTTGAATGGCTTAACAAAAGCTGGGGCATCCAAATTGCCATTTCCCTGATGGTAATATGGCGATGGGTCGGCTATAACGCCGTCATCTTTCTGGCAGGTTTGCAAAGTATTCCGACCGTATTATACGAAGCAGCCAAAATGGATGGGGCATCCGCAGCTCAATCCTTCTTCCGGATCACGGTACCGATTCTGAAGCCGATCATTCTGTTCACCGTCATCACCTCAACGATTGGCGGCATGCAAATATTCACAGAATCCCAGGTGCTGGTCGGCAACGACGGCGGCGTTAACGGCGGCGGGCTTACCATCGTTCTTTATTTGTACCGGGAGGCATTCATTAATAACTATTTCGGATATGGTGCAGCCGTTGGATGGGGCATGTTCGTGTTGATCGCTTTGTTCTCAATCGTTAACTGGAAGCTCGTCCAAGGTAAATCGGATAAAGACAATCGGGGGTGAGAGATATGATAATCAACAAATGGAAAACAACACTGCTCCATCTCGGATTGATAGCCGGCTTTATTCTTTCTATCTTTCCCTTCTACTGGCTGCTCGTGATGTCAACGCATACAACACCAGAAATTTATAGCTATCCTCCAAAAATTTGGTTCGGGAGTCATCTCTTTGATAATATATCGAGGGTGATGGCAAACATTGATTTTTTCGGTGCGTTTTTGAATACACTGTTCGTTGCAACTGCTTGCACATTGCTGGTTCTATTCTTTGACTCACTAGCTGGAGTAACCTTTGCCAAATACCATTTTCCAGGGAAAAAGTGGCTCTTTATCCTTCTTCTCGCAACGATGATGGCACCGGCCCAGCTCTCGCTCGTTCCTTCATTCGTCATCATGGCCAAATTTGGTTGGGTAGGAACGTTCAAGGCCTTGATTATTCCGGGTATGGTCAATGCGTTTGGCATTTTCTGGATTAAGCAATATGCCGAGGATTCGATCCCATCTGAACTGATGGATGCCGGTAAGATTGACGGCTGCGGATTTTTCCGCATCTACTGGAACATTACGTTGCCTATTCTGCGGCCCGCACTATCCTTTCTGGGCGCCTTCACATTTATCGGTGTTTGGAATGATTATCTCTGGCCGCTCATTATCCTGACAGATGAGAGCAAGTTTACGCTGCAGGTAGCCCTGTCTTCATTAAACGGAATATACACGACGGATTATTCCATGGTTATCGCGGGAACGCTTCTTGCTGTTGTTCCGTTAATTGCGCTGTTTCTCTTCATCAGCAGGCAGTTTATATCCGATATCGCAGCCGGTGCAGTTAAGAGCTGAATACGCCAAAGGCATTAATCATCTTGGTTTGTTTTTGGATTCGGCAGCTATCCAACGTCTGGTATCCATAAATTTATCCTATAGTGGAACCGAGTATTTGAAAAATGACAAATGGATTCGAACGCTTTTTCGACGGCAAAATAACCCCTGTCCCCAGTCCACGTGAGTCGAGTTGACAGGGAGTACAGGCTTTTTAACACTTTTGGAACGGCATTTGCCCACGACTTAAAGACGCCTTTACACGGCGTCTTTTCTTTTGTGTAGGGAAAGAGAACGTATTCCCATCGCCATACAACGCTGCACACGGCAAATAGAGCGTCTGACAATACGAAGGAAGATGGTTCGGCGTTAGCCTTCCCGTCCTTAGTTCTTCTCAATATATGCCGCGATCTCGGCGACCTTCTTCGAGTCCGCGCCTTTTACCGATCGCGCCGCGCCGTATGGTTCTTCGCCATCGTCGGGCGAATTAAGTACGAATGAATCAACGTCATGAATGACGCGGTGCGCGTATAGGTACGCTTGAACGTCGCGTTTCTTCATGCCGATTTCGACCAATGCCGCAACGTCCCGCAAGTCTTGCGCGGCTTTCTCGTTGTCGATCACGTCAGCCAAACGAAGGTATAATTCCGTGTCATTAGTCAACCTTACGTCAAAAATGCCTTCTTTCGCCTGTTCAGCAGCTTCGACCGAATGACCGTACCCTTCTGTTTTGAACCAACCCGCGTTATAGCCGCCAAGGATTTCGTTAAACCGAAGATGAATGTACCCAAGCGCCTTCGCTGCTTCTTCCGGCGTCGCAATCGCGCTATTGATCGCCTTCGTTCGATCAGCTAGCGGCAACAGCGCAACCGACGTCAATTCGCTGATAACGATACTTTTTGACCGTTGATGCTTTTCATATCCCGGAAGTCGAATTTGTATCGGGTTAGTTCGAAGTCGTTCGCCGCTTCTTTGTCTATCATTTCGACCGTTTGCGTCTCTGGCACTGCGTATACTGTATTCGGGTTCAAGATTCGTTCCAGATATGTAATAACGCCGAATACGGCGAAGCCCGCAAGAACCGCGGCGGACGCAATGCCGATCGTAACTTTATGCCATTTTTTTATGATGCCTCCCCCTTTGTGTGCTTATCGTCGTCGGGTTTAAAAAATTCGTTCCACGTAATTAAGAACCGTCCAAACACAAATGTCGTTTGTACGCGTCCGTCGGACTTCTTTACTTCGCTGATAATTCGAATGTGTTCGTTGTCGTGCGGTATCATCGTATTCCCCCATCGAATGTAAATACCCCGTACGCGCTGAAAGAACTTGGGACACGCGCCGGGGGCGAAACATCTTCTTCCAGCTTCCGATCGAAATGGCGACAAGTAAATTATATCCGACGATTTAATATTATGAAACTCGAACTTATGAAAAACTATGCGAAAATTGTAAACGGCTTTGGCGGCGCTGACACCCCCGGTTTCTAGTATGTATATGCCTTATGGTACTAATCGTTTGTGACACTGCTTTTGGAAATACATCAAAAAACCAAACGTAATCTCTCCGTTTGGTTTAAGATGTAGATTAACTTCCGGAATTCGCGCCTTGACCTCGCCGATGCTGGTCGGCAACACCGATTGCAGCATATGACGGTCAAGAAGGGTTACAAGCGGAGCACTCATACGAAATCAAATGATGTCAATCTCGCCCGGTTCATTTACGCCAAGATCAAGCTCAGCGCCATTCAAGTTGCTTAGCGCAAGCTTGGAGAACAGATCTTGAAATACCGCGTCACGGTCAATATAGCTTGCGCAGCGTATCAAATGTCTTGTGCCATCCGTGCTCCAGCGAAAGTCCTCCGAAATGATTGGGCTTGGAATAAGCCGCGAAGGAACCCACTTTGGCTGATTCAGCCAAGCGATAACCGAGATATCCCATATCACTCTGGAATAGGCGAAATGATCATCTTTGCAGTTTTTGTACGTCTCATAGAGGTACTCTCCAATTGCGCCGGAAGGCTTTACATAATCTCTAACCTCCGATAGTGTCGTACGCAGGTTTGAAGCGACTCCCATGCAGGGGATTAGAACCAGAGGCACGCCGCAGTCCATCAACGTTCTTGAGGCGTGGAGATCCTGTGCAAGATTAAACTCGCGCGTGTCAGGCCAATCCATTGCGTGGCCGCCCAGCCAGACCACGACGATGCGCTCGATGATTCGCGGCTCCAGCAGAATGGCACTCGCAATATTCGTAATGGCACCGATTCCGACTACATATAATGGATCATTTGGCTCGCATGCCATTGCGCGCTCTACTAAATTCAGCGCTGCCTCGCTGCGAATCGGCGAGTTAGCAGCAGGCAAATAGGCTTCTGAGCCTCGATAGACAGGGACATCCTCTCGATTCAATAGCTTAAGAATGCGAATGATCTCCTCATAGCTTTTATCCATCCCGTCCTTCGGTCCGGTAGAGAGCTCATTATGGAACGGTGCTGCATAAAGAGCCTGAAGCTCTATTTTTTCTGGTGACAAGAGCGCATAAATGACCGCAAATTGGTCGTCGATCTCGTTAAAAGTATCGGTATCGAGCACCATTCTAACTCTACTGCCTGGAGCCTCCAACTTGCGCACCAGCTCATTAGTGGATAATGTCGGAAAACTTAGACCCATATACTCTTCCTCCATCTATATAATGAATTGGCTTTTCAGCCATGCTATAATGAATTCATTTTACAAACAATTTCAAGCATGCAGTAGCATTATACGGTTGTTCTATATCACAAATTGGCTACTATGATAGGAGAGCTATGAATGGCTGCCTCATTGGACTTCTTTTATCAAGAAACGAGAGCGAAGCATGAGCATATCGCGCTGCATCACCATCAGTGCTACGAGCTGGTCTATTACGACTGTGGTCAGGGGATAACCCGAATCGGGAAAGCCGAGCATTCTTTCAAGGCAGGTGATTATGCGATAATAGCACCCTGTACGCCTCACGATGAACGGCACGGCAAACAGTCGAAGGTTATGTTTACGGGCTTTACCAGCACCGTCTATCCTCCCTTAAAAGAAGGGATCTACCAAGATTCCCCGTCACGGCCTATTTTTGGCCTCATGCAAATGATGGCAAAAGAGCTTCGCGATAAACCTCCATTCTATAAGCAATTGCTCGATAATATGATTTCTCGCCTATATTTGGAGGTATTGCGGGCTTATCCCTCCCAAGAAGCAGATAGCCGCCATGACATTATACGATTCGCCCAGGCTTTCATTGATGAGTACTATATGCAGAAAATAGACTTCCAAGCTCTTGCCGACCAATCCGGTTATAGCTACGACCGGTTTCGTCATTTGTTCAAGGAAAAGGTCAGGTTATCTCCCAGCCAATATATTTTGCAGCGTAGGATCGAGCATGCCAAAACAATGCTTAGGCATACCCCCTTGCAAATATCGGTTATCGCGATGGAATGCGGCTTTTCAACAGATGCGCAGTTTTGCAGCCTGTTTAAGCGGGAAACGGAGATAACCCCGAAGCAGTACAGAGAACTTGCCGGTGAATTGCTTTAAAGAAAGGCTAACACCTTTGAAATCATTTCATTTCTCGCTGCCATTCTCCTTATCCCGATGCGATGCTCATTTCTTTCAACCCATAGAATTCGCAAAATAACAAAAAAAAGCCACGTTCCAAAGACGTGGCCATTGAGTCTACGTTTGAACTTAAAACAACAATACTAAATAACCGCTCATCTCTTTCGCCTTATAAAACTCATGGTAAAGCTTCTTAAGCGCCCTCTTCTTAATCCGCAACACATAACTCCGCGATATCCCAAGTTGAAAACATTATATCTCTTTATTTACTAGCCAAAAACTCATTCAGCTGACGCTGTATCTCAGCTACGTATTCATCGATCCCTGCTGCTTTTAGCTTCTTAATAGCCTTCGGATATCCCGTTTCAAAGTCCACAAAACCTGAGCGTATAGCAGCTAAGTCCTTGCCCGCGACTTCTTTCAGGGCAGTTTCAATCAATTTTACTTTCTCATTATTAAATCGGAAGCCGAGCGAAGCGGATAATATCGCCTTATCATCCCAGCTTTTATAATTATCTATGGACTCTTGTGCTACATCAGGTCCAAACATTTGATAGTTTTGGTTTCTAAACATCCATTCATAGAAAAACTCATTTGCGCTCAGCTTTTTGATTCTTCCATCTATTATCTCGTAGTCCTTGCCTTCAACACCATAGAGTGCTAATTGATAATTTTCTTTGGATTTATAAATCCAATTCACAAATTTGATAGCACCTTCTGGATTTGGGGCAGTTACAGGTACGCCTAGAACTTCTCCGCCTGTTGCTGTAATATAACGAGGTTTATCATCTGCCAAAAGATAAGTTTTAACTCTAGCATCCGGTGCATTGGCCTTTATTGCATCAATAATTTCCATTTCCTTACCTAGAGATCCTTCAACCCATAAATATAAACCTGTCTGCATGCGAGAGTCTCTTTCATTATATTTAATGGTCAGATCCTCCGAATATAGCCCTGCATCGTACATGCTGCGGTTAAATTTTGCTACTTTCTGAAAAGCCTCCGTCTCATAATAACTATAAGCCTTTTTGCTGTCTTCCCCGAATACAACTAAATCTTCTACTGCAATCCAGTTATATTGCTCTTCGGTAAAATACCTGGTTAGAGGTTTGAAGACAATATCAGCAGGCCCTTTCATTTCCGGAAACTTTTTTGCCGCCCTTGTTGCAAACTCTTTCAGATCATCAGCTGTTTTCACTTCGCTCATGCCAACTGCCTCTAGTATATCCTGACGTACAGCTACCAGTTGATACATCGCAGAGGATGGAGCATATGCAGATGGAATGCCTTGAATTTTACCATCAATTACTGCACCTTGAAACTGTTCCATTGGTAACACTTTAAGCATATCTTGACCATATTCCTTAATTAGATCATCTAGCGGCATACTTTGCTTCTTATTAACAATGGTGGAGAGGTCAGGAAGGCCATCCCAGTAGAGATCAATAGGTTCATTTGCAGCCAGCATGATATCTTTTTGCTCCCAATATTGGGACCATGGTACAAATATAACTTTCACCTTTAATCCAAGATCAGTTGCCATCTTCTCTGAAAATTCATTTTGAAGAAATTCAGTCATACGATCATTTTCGTCCCCAGGGTACAAAATGGTGAGTGTTTCGAGCTTCCCCTCAGTCTCTTTTTTGTCACTGCAGGCTGCTAGTATAGAAATTGACACTAGCATTAACACCAAAATGATAAGCATTTTCCTTGTTTTCATTGATAACCCTCCCTATAAAATGGTTACTATATGTAAAGCCTTGATAGGCTGCAAACCATCTATCGCTTATTCCTTTACGGCGCCAGCCATAATACCATGAACGAAATACTTTTGAATGAAAGGAAATAAGAAAATAATAGGGCCAATTGTGATAACGGTTATAGCCATCTTCACGGTTTCTGCGGGCAGCGTGATGTTGCCTGAAGCCCCTGATGGAATACGGCCGGAGCTAATTGCATTTACATTAGATAAGATATTGTAGAGGTAGTATTGCAGCGGAAATAAATCTTTATCGTTAATGAAGATGAGTGCATTCCACCAATCATTCCAATAATTAAGCGCATACATTAAACCCACCGTGAGTAGCGCGGTCTTGCTTAAAGGAAGGGCTATTTTAATATAAATAGTAAAATAATTTGCTCCATCCATCTCCGCAGCTTCATATAAAGACGGGGATATGCTTGAAAAATACGTACGCATCAAAAACATATTCCAAACGCTAAAAACAGAAGGAAGGATTAATGCCAAAATACTGTTTTTCAATCCATAATAATTCACGCTAACCATATACCATGGAATCAAGCCTGCTGAAAAAATAATCGTAAAATTACTGATAAATGCGATTATGTTACGATATCTCAGCTTTTTTATGGATATCGAGAATGCAATCATACTTGTAATCAGCAATGCGCTTACGGTGCCAACTACGGTTACAAAGATGGTTACACCATAAGATTTCAATATCTTCATTCCACTATTAACATATATATATTTATACGTATCCAAACTCGGAGTAAGAGGGATAATTGAATAGCCATTTCTAACAATTTCCTGTTCAGAGGAAAAGGAGACGCTAAGTGTTAATACAAGAGGGTATAGACAAACGAGTGCAAATAAGCTAATAAAACAGTAGGCCAAGCTCTTTACGAGTCTATCACCAAGCAATCGATTAGTTTCCATTATTAAAATAGACCCTCTCCATCGTTTATTTTCTTAGCCGATTTATTTGCTGCAGTAATTAGAATTAATCCCATGAGTGACTGAAATAATCCGATTGCAGTCGAATAAGAAAAGCCCAATGTACGCATAGACTGGTAAACATAGGTATCGATTACCGTCACCTCGTCAATTAATACCGGGTTATTACCGACAATGCCATAAATCATTCCAAAGTCACCATAAAAGATCCGTCCAACACTCAGTAATGTTAAGACAATGATTGTCGGTTTTAACATAGGAATCGTTAAGGAAACAATACGCTGCAGTTTATTAGCGCCATCTACTTTAGCTGCTTCATACAAGCTTCCATCAAAGTTAGCCATTGCAGCCATATAAAGAATAGAACTATACCCGCTCCACTTCCAGACACTCGAAAGAATAATAATCCATTTCCAATACTTTGGTTCTGAATACCATCTGATCGGATCTGCCCCAAAGAACTCCAAGATATTATTAGCAACACCTACATCCGTTGAGAATATCCCGTAGAGTATAGCTCCAACTACAACCCACGATATGAAATATGGAAAAAACATCATGCTTTGAGCTACTCTTCTGAATGCTTTATTGCGTATCTCGTTTAAGAAAACGGCAATACTGACTGGAACAATAATGCCTAATATAAGGCTGAAAAAGTTAATGTATAAGGTGTTATAAGTAACCTTCCACCCCATGCTGTTTTTAGAAAAAAAGTAGGTGAAATTATCCAGACCCACAAATTTACTGCCAAATATTCCGTCAACGACATTAAAATCGGTAAATGCCATCCATATCCCTGCAAAAGGGATATAACTGAACATGATTAGCACAATAAGAGCAGGCACGCACATGAGATACAATATTCTGTTTTTCTTTATTTCATATAGAAATCCTTTCACCTTTAAACTCATTACATCACTACCTTTGCATCGTTATCGAGCGGCTATCCCGTAATGTTTCTTGCAGCTCTTGCTTTAAAAGATCGATATCAATCACCATACCTGTAACCCTTGCTCTCTCCGCTGCATAGGCCATAATGTGACTTTCTACTGATCTATCAATGGAAGATCTGCTGTTGCTGTCCTCATTTTCTAAATTGTCCAAGAAATCGATCATCAGTCCTGTATCCCCGCCATTATGTCCGCCATTCATGGCAGCTGGCCGGATCACGGTGTGCTCATATTGTTCAGACATATTAGATGTGAAACGCGTTACTTCAATGCTATTTAAGCTATCATCACCTCTAATTTCTCCATGCTCGCACATAATTTTAATCGTTCGATACATTTTATTGGTAAATCCGCTTAAATTAAAAGTTACCGTGACACCATTTTTAAACTCAATAATGGTCGCCTGATGATCACAAACATTATTATCAGATCGATAAACACAGCGTCCGTACGCGCTTGTTTCTAAAGCCTTCAACAATCCATCTTCTGTCTGATCCACCGAAATAGTTGTTGCCGGCCATTGGCCTCTTATTGGGAGATATGCTTTTCTTGCATCGAATCGGCAATCTGCAGCGACTTTACAGTCTAAGCATCGATCAGAACTATTAGCTGGTGCATTCTCTTCTTTAAAATAAGTTAGGTCACCGTAAGAAGAAATCCGCTTCGCATCACTGTCTACTAGCCAGGATAGAATATCCATGTCATGGCAGGACTTCTGCATAATGATCGGGCTTGCTAGGTCGCTTCTTCTCCAATTGCCCCTTACAAAGGAATGAGCCATATGATAATTTCCAACGTTCTCATTATGCTGAATGGTTATTACCTTTCCCAGCTCATGGCTATCAATGATTTTCTTTATTTCCGCAAAGAAATTTGTATATCGGAGTACATGACAAACGATAACTTTACGACCTTTTTCATTCGCTTTTTGTTGTATTCTTAAACATTCCTCAGGGCTCGGTGAAATTGGTTTTTCCAAAAGAATGTCATAACCAAGGTCAAGCGCCTCCATAGTCTGCGAATAATGGTCTCTGTCCATAGAAGAAATAATAAGGGCATCGCAAATCTTTCCTAAACTATAAAATTCATCTGCAGATTCAAATTGTTTCTCCATAGGGATTCCAAACTCATCTGCCGCAGCCTTTCTTCTGGCTTCATTCGGTTCAACTACCGCAACAATTTCTGCACGTTTGCTCGCGTACTCTGAGTAAATCATACCTCTTTGCCCTGCTCCGATTAATGCTAATTTCAAATCAACTACCTCCAACGTATGATTTTTATCCAAGACACTCTCTATTTCTACTCCGGTACTTTAGGGTCTTCCAGTGGATAATATCCTTCCGGATAGTACATATCCCATATATTCAAAAGTGGATCTTCACTTGTTATTTCGACTTTTACAATCCCCGCCTCATAGTACCCATCCTGTTCGTTGTTTTGTATATTTAGATGGATATAGGATCGGTCTTTATAAAATAATGCTATGCTTAATGTGTAATTCCCCGGCTGCATTTCCGGCAATTGTATAATTTCGTTATGGACAAGGTCTCCCGTTAACCATGTTTGTGTTGCAGCATGCATGGAGAGTTCATAGGATACATCCCCTTGCTCCAATTTCACCCATAGACTAAATTCACGGTAAATCCTAGAGATCCCTGTGTTAACAAACCAGAATCGAAGCGGCAAGCTGCCATGACTTGAAACGGTCTCTGGATAAGTCAGCCTACGTAGAGCAAGGTTATATCCAAGCTCTATTTTCAAATTGGAAAGGCTTACATGCCATCGGTGTGCCTCACGTCTAATATTAGGACCACATACGTTATCGGTATTAAGAAGGACAACCGGGTAACTCTTCCATACCTGTTGCAGCTTCTGTTTGGCAAATGCTTCGCAGCATGCTATCCAATTATCTTCGCTGCACTTTACCAGTAACCCAAACCCTCGGCCATGTTCTCTTAAATACTGAATCAGTCTAAAATTGTGCAGATCAGCAAGAAGAGTCAGGACTTCAAACGAATCCATATAGGCATTCCATTCTTCCTTGCCATCAGCCATTGTCGATATAAAAACGCCCAGAAGGCGACTGTCTGAATCTATATAACTCCCCACTTTTCTTATAAGGGCCGCAAAACAATCATTAGCATGGCCTTTTACCCATAAAGGTAAGTCTGGCTTTAGTACAAGTATAGGATTACTTGCTGTGTTAAGTGCTTCATTCACCTGCTCGAGTCTATACTCTCCTCTCGTTGGCTCCAGATCTCTCCATGAAAATGAAACATATTGAAACTGTCCATTTCCTGAATTTTTTTCATTCCTCGGTAATGGATAAGGCCGAACTTTTATTGCTTTATACTTCTCGTAGTTTTCAAGCGAATATTTACCCATCCAATTACCTCCCTTATAAATGGCTGTCTACTGTCTTAAGAAATTTTTCTATATCTGCAGCTGATATATAAGGCATACTTCCAATCTTTTCGATTTCTTCCTTCAAAACAATCATGCTTAATGTATTAAATCGGGCTCCAGTCTTCATATACTCCGCAGCTGCTTTTTGCAACGAAGTTGTTAATTGGTCAGGGCTCTGGACAGGATCTGCCTCCCGGTCTCCAAAGGCTTCGTAACGCAGCATGCCGTCCCCTTCAAATGTTGGATAATTATAAAACTGTCTTTGGACTTGCACGATATTGCTTTTATCATTGTCTAATATAAGAGATAGTCTAGTATCATAAAGCCAGCTTGCGCTCCAGAAGCCTTTTAGGGATAGCTCAGGATAATATTGGGCGTATAATTTGATTGCCAATGTCATTGAATTTTTTAGCCTGTCGGGTGTATAACCGGACCCAGATGGAATATGAAGCGCTAAAAGGGTATCCCCTGTCTGAAGAACCGGTTCCCATTCCTTCTTTACAATAGAAGTCGTTTCTCTTTCAACAAATCCCATTGGATTAATTCGATTAGCTATGATGCAATCAGCATTTTCGTCCCATTTCGAAGTGAACTGTCCTAGGTGATCAAAAACATCATTGATTCCATTTCTTTGACCATCGCTTCGAAACTCTTCTCCCGCATGCCGAAGTGCAATAACTTCTTGCGTGTGTACATGACGATATATGGTAAAAGGATCTTCAAATCGATAGGGTATAAACAGAAATCTATCTAATCGAAATATGGAACAAGTATAAAAATTCATATCCCACGGAAAGTCATGAACTTTAGAATCGCCATGTACAACTAATTTTTCTAATTGAGCCTTAAGGGGCTGATGAGGTATCTTCTCGTAATACTCGCTAGGGATACCGCGATTTTCCAAAATTTCCATAGAAGGGATAACGCAAGCAAGCAGCAAAAGAAAGGAATACAAATCTCCATATTGCTTCAAACATCCCGGAGTTATATTCGTATAAAAGTCTTCATCACAACGATTACGCGCAGAGCACATATCTTCCACTAAAAATGTTGTGAAATGCAATAATACTGGATCATTTTCAATAGCTTCAATCCCGTAAGTCAGTAATTGCTTCGTATGCTGAGGGAGTTGGTATTGCTCAAAAATATCAGATAAAAACGAGCGTGGAATGAGTATGGTCTTATTACCTTGTTCATAACGTTTATATTTTTCTTCTAAGCCTTCAGGTAAATAATCAAAATTGCAGTACGCAGCAGATTCATTAAAATCTATCCGAATCCCCATTCGTTACTTATCCCCTTTCTATTACTAGTTTGCCCATTTGGTAATAACCTTCCTTATTCCCTTCGATCGCAAGCTTTATATTTCCGATCTCTTTCACACCGGTTTCTATGCCAATTTCTAAAATGTATTCTCCTTCTGGAACATCGCTCGGTATAGAGAAGCTCTCCTCCCAAGCAATATCTTCATCCGGCAGCCATTCTCTTATATCTTCTCTGCTATAAAGCGTAAAAGTCTGATCATTGCCTGTTAGCTTCAATACAAGCGGATAGTGATTATAGATAGGAGCGACTCCTACATTAGCCCACAAAGCAGTGATGTCTAGATTCTCGCCCGCCTTCACTTCAGCGTCATAAGTGAACTTTCTTAATTCAAAGCGGTACCCCATCTTCTTTAGCCACTGCTTCACATTTTCTTTCCAAGGCTCCGGTACGATCGTACCTTTGTTATTGAAGGAGGAAATATGCCATTTGAGCGTTTCTTGAATGATGTAATCAATATCCCAGCCCTGAAGATACCAGTCATTCATATGCCAGCATGCTTCAAATAAAATCGGAGCTTTCTCCCAGGCATTTTCCATTTTAAAGTTCTGTATATTCTGAGGGTAGAAATCGGTCATATGTGACCATTCTTCTCCATGAAATCCGCCCATATCTCCTAAGCAATCTACACGAAAGCCCACTTTAGCCTTTCGATCCGTTATAATCTTCATAGAAATAGGGTCATGCAAAAGTGCTTGGAGAGGTGTTATTTTAAATCCATCTAAATAAGCATCTGTAATCGTCTGAATGGCCTCCTGCTTTAAAAACTCCGTTCCTCCGCCTTCCCCCCATGCTCCTACAATCGTCAAATCGATAGAGCTTATAACGGGATGCCCGTCAAACTTTACAGCAAAAGCTTTTATAAAGTCAGACCAATAGTCAACATATCGTGTTGTCTGAGGATCTACTCTCCAAAAAGGAAATTCAGGCTCCTCCGGATTTTCCGCTCGGAACCAATCCGGTATATCATCTTCTTCATTTAAAGCGTATGGCGAACAACGTACCACTGCGGTACAACCAATGGATTTTGCATAGTTCAGCTTTCCCTCCAGCACTTCCCACCTGTATACACCTTTCGCGACTTCTATATCTCTCCAGCGAACACTGCAGAAATAGACTTTGCTATCTGGGTGATTGTAAGTGCTGCTGTCTTCCGTAAACTTATATTTCTCTTTCTTTTCCCCTCTGTTGTCGTACACATCACCGATGTCGCCCATTAATCCAGGAGCTGAAATAAAACCAATACCAGGATTGCTAATTAAGCTATCGATTATTGCAGGGTACACCGTTACTGTTTTATTCATGTCTCATCATCTCCCAAACATGTATATTCTTAAGTAAACAGCATTTGCATTTTTGTTACGTTGTATGTTACGTTATGTGTAATGTTTGTTTAGTAATCTTATGGTGCAATTATAACATTTCCAACCAAACCTGCAAGAGAAATTTACACCGAGATAAAACGAAATTTAGGATGACAAAGTCCATCGTCTGTATGTTACTATATAGTTTAAAGGTATACATAGGGAGAAGCCTGCACGAACGTAATTTTTACGCAACAAAACATAAAAAGAGCTAATGACGATTCACAACATAACATTGCGATCATTAGCAATAAAGGAGACTATGCATTTTTATGAGTACGATTAGGGATGTTGCTAAATTAGCAAATGTGTCCACGGCCACCGTATCTAGAGTTTTAAATAATGATACGAAATATAAAATTACAGATGAAACTCGTGATAGAGTCTGGCAGGCTGTTACACAGCTTAACTATAAAATCAATGTAAGCCCCAAGCGTCAAATAGCAACGAAGGAAACTTCCACAAACAAAGCACACATCAAAATAGGGTGTGTATTAAGTGTTACAAAAAATAAGTATAACGATCCTTATTTCATGTCTATATTGTCCGGTGTAGAAGAGCGATTGCTTCACGCAGGGTACAATATTTCCTTTATTCGAACTGGACCAGAGTTAGATGATAAGAAGATCTTGTTTAATACATTTAGTGAATCTATTACAGGCCTTATCCTAATGGAGTCTTTAAATAGCGAAACATACGAGTATGTTCGCAAGCAGGTTCCGCATATTGTTGGCATCGATACCGAACGCTTGGATATCGATAATGTAGGCTATGATCATTACAATGTTGCTTCTCTGGCAGTAAGCCATCTTATTGAAAAAGGCCATACGAATATTGGATATATAGGCGGAAGCGGATTAAAGAGCAACTTAAAAGAAAGTCGGCGCTATCAAGGGTACTATTCCACCATGCATGCTGCCGGAATGTCTGTAAATCCCGATTGGATTATAGATTGTTTATGGGATGAAGTTGTTTGTATAGATAAAATCAATCATTTATGCAAAACAAATAATCTACCTACTGCTTTTTTTGCTGCCAGTGATTTAATGGCTATGGCAGCCCTTAACAGCTTATATAACAATAGTGTCTCTGTTCCTGATGAAGTGGCTGTTATTGGCCTTTCCAATATTGAAGTATCCAAGTACTCCAATCCTCCTCTATCTACAATTGATGTGCCAACCGAGGAAATTGGCATGGTCGCCGTCGACCTTTTATTAGAGCGATTAAATGGAAATACCCTGCTGCCGAAGAAGGTTATTTTACCTACACATTTAGTCATACGTAGTTCAACTTAAACAAAACACACCTAATCACGCGCCATGAAAAACGAAAAGTTAGACTAATAGAGCAAAAGCAGCCCCTCCTCTGTTGAGGAAGAGCTGCTTTATTACCGCCATTGATATTCCGGGAAAGGAATATGGAAGAAAGCTAATTTCCAATTTCCCCAACATAGTAAAATGATAACTCCTTAATAGAAGGCTCGCCTTTCGCCTTTGTCACCGTAAGAGAGACGCTTCGAACTTTAACCGGCGGAAATCGTACAATAGCTTTATGACCGATGTTCTGTCCCTCATATACGGTTATGGTTCGATGCGATTTTTCTGTCATGATATTGATTTGAAAATTCAGAATATGTTCTCCCGAAGATAAATCCTCTTGAATAACAATATGATCAAGCATATGTGAATGAGCAGGCTCATAAACCCATTCATTCTGGTTCTGTATACATTGCTCCAAGGTCGCGATGGGGTTGTCAAATCTGCTTCGTATTTCTGCGCCCATTGCAGCCAGGCGGCTTACGTCTTTTGAAGGCAGTAAGCCTTGTCTGTCCGGACCGATATTCAGCAGCAAATTCGTACCGCGCCCTACAGAATAATAGTATAAGCCCATGAGTTGATCCAGACTTTTGACCGTATGCTCATCGCTATCGCTATAAAACCAATTCGCTCGCATCTGCACATCACATTCCGCAGGCAACCATAGCTTATCAGGCAATGATTCCTTCTCCTCGGTCATGATCGAGAACTCAAGCGAATCCACAACATTCCAGCAAGGAATCGGCGCAATGCCATCCTCATTCCCCACCCACCGGAAATCAGGGTCTCCCATATTAAAAATTAAGATATTCGGTTGAAGGCGGCGAATTTCTCCGATGATCCGTTTCCAATCATATTCATGATCCTCCGAGCCACAGCCGTCAAACCACAGAATATCAATCTCTCCGTATTGACCAAGCAGCTCTGTAATTTGATTTACGAAATAATCATCATAAGCCTTTGCATCCTGATTATAGAAATCCGCAGATCCATCAAAAGGAGAATAGTATAAACCAGGCTTTACATCATACTTTCGACAAGCCTCTACAAACTCCCGGACAACATCACCCTTACCATCCTTCCAAGGGGATTGTTTGGTAGAGAACGAGCTATACTGCGACGGCCAATTAGAAAACCCATCATGATGCTTAGCCGTAAGTACAGCATAATTCATTCCGGCTTCCTTCGCCGTACGTATCCATTGCTCACAATCCAATTGCTGCGGGTTAAACAAATCAGGGGACATGCCTCTTGGATCAAAATCTACGTATCCTTCATAAAACGTTCTTAGACCAAAATGCACAAATAATCCGAATTCCCAGGATTGATACTCGAGCTGTTTCGGGGTTGGTTTAATATTAGAATCTGCTGTCATTTTAAGCACCTCTTCTTCATTAATGGAGTATTTTTATTCGCACTAGGAAATAACCTACTAACTCATTTTCGCTTTCTTGTGATATTCATTCGAGCTAACACCAGTATATTCCTTGAATTTTTATAAAACTAATCCAACTCCCGATACTCTACCTCTAGAGGAGCCATTTCATATATTTTTTTTATCGGAATAAACTAGAAACTCCGCAGCCTTTTCCAAGTGCACTTTCAACAAATAATCATTAAAGGAGATGCCTTCTTCGGCTTGTGGTTTCCTTACTTTGAAAGTGAAAAAAGGAGTTCTCACCATGAAAAATATCTGGCCATTTTCACATTGCTATTTTTAGCAGTTTCATTACTTTCCGGTTGTTCAATTTAAAATGAAAAAGAAAATGATGCAGATCGGATTCAAACTCAGGAACAATATGCAGCTTACGAAAAAGCTTGCCAAAGCGCGGGCGTTGAGTGGGTGCGAGACCGTTCAACTCTTGACAAGATCGGTATAAGTTTTGGTTTTTCGCACCTCACGGACGAAGATCTAACAGCAGGGATTAATACGATGGCCAAAATTTGGGCAGCAATGGAAAAGGCATAATGAAGCAACCGTATATAACAACGAAAAAAGCTTGTTTTTAGTTTTTTCTAAATGACTAACTACTCTATAACTAACGATGTTACTTATTAACTCATAGGGCATCTGCTAATTTACGGGAAATGCCAACATGCCTTTTGTCCTGTCGATATTTCCCTATTTCATCTTCAAATTCAGATTAAACGGCTATGAAGCGCATCTACATGAAAAAAGCAGCCGCAATCGGCTGCTTTTGACATGAACATTGATGTTTATTTCAAAGTGATTTCCTTTTTCCACGTTAATTCCTTGCCTTGCTCATTCTTGAACACGAATACAACCTGCCCTTTCTCGCCTTTCATCGCATCCGGATAGAAGAATCCGGTAAATTGTCCGTCGCCGCTAATATAGAAGCCGTCTCCACCGCTTGCTCCATGTTCAATGGCTAGTTGAACCGAATTGATGATTTGGTTTTCCTTGGACACCCACTGCATTTCGGCAAGAGCAAATCCTTCCGGAAGCTGCTTCACGACAAAATCGAAGCTGTTGCCCTCAATTGGCTTTTCCGTCTGGTCAATGATAATTAATATTTTCTTGTCAGAGTCCGTATCCGCTGCTTGATCGCCTGTTGCTTCGTTCTCTGGCTTCGTTATAGGTGTCGCCGTAGCGTCTAATTCGTTGTTGGACTGATTGCCGCATGCGCTGGCCAGCAGCAGTACGATCAAAGCTGATATCAAATACATATATTTTGTTCTAGTCATGGGTTGTTCCTCCGCTTTCATCTAATGTAAAAGAAAATGCTACGCCTTGCTTTGTGTTCTCTACGCCATACTCGCTTCCATGAAGCTCCAAAATATGCTTGGTGATGGCGAGTCCAAGTCCCGTTCCACCGGATTTACGATCCCGTGAACGCTCCGCTCGGTAAAAGTGATCCCAGACAAGGCTGATATCCTCTTCGGGAATCGGCGGTCCAATGTTTTCGATGACGGTTGTTATTTTTCCTGGAGCCGTTCGCTGGATGCCGATCGTGATGGCACTGTTCACAACAGCATGCCGAATGGCGTTGCTCATGAAATTCAGAATGACCTGCTCGAGGCGTCTGGAATCAGCCCGTACGAGCAGCTCTTCCTCTTTATCCGCGTTTAACTGCAATTGAAGCTGTTTCATCTCCAATTGCTGAGTGAATGAATCACTCACCCTTTGAATCAGGCTTGCCAGAGCTAAGCTTCTCGGCTGCAGCTGAATGGCCTTCGCTTCGAATTTGGACAGCTCCAGCATATCCATAATTAATGCATTCATCCGATCCGTTTCATTGACGATGAGAGCCAGATAACGTTCGCTTTTGTCGCTCGCCACGCCGTCCTGCAGCCCTTCCGCAAAGCCCTTCACAATCCCGAGCGGCGTCTTCAATTCATGGGAAATGTTCGCGATCAGCTCTTTGCGGAGCTGCTCGGACCGCCGTTTCTCCTCCACATCCTCCTGCAGCATCGCATTCGCATGGGTAAGCTCCTTCATGGAGGCGTCCAAATTCCGCGACAACGCAACCATGCTTCTCGACAGCTCCCCGAATTCATCCTTCGAATCGATTGCTGGCTGCTCCGTAAAGTCCAGCTTGGCAAGACGCGCTGCAGAGCGGCTAAGCAGCACTAAGGGACGGGAGACAATTCTGGAATAAATCAAAGACAAAACAATCGCAAGCAGAACCATAAGCGGCGCCAAATAAATGACATATTGCTTAAGAATCCCGACAGCTTCCCCTACAGGCTGCATAGAGGTCATAACGAATAAATAGCTATTCTCTTCGTTGCCCTCTGAGAGCAGACGTATGAGAACCGTATAGGGGACACCACTCCATTTATCCTGCCAATCCAGCTGCACGACCGAACCGCTCCGCAGCCTTGACTGCCATTGTTCCATTTGCGAATTCCAATCTAGAAGCACATCATCGACAAGAGCATCCTGATAAAGCGGATTATATGACCGCCGCTCCGGCAGCATGAGATCCGTTACTTTTCCTCGCACGCGTACCAAGCCCTCTTTGAGAACGATATCGGTCTGCTGGATAACAACAGGATGCATAATCGTATCCTCCTCATCCATGAAGATCCCATCGACCACCAGCGTCTCGCCTATTTGAATCTTTTGCGGGATTTGATCCACAGTCATGCCTTCTTTGGAAATCTGAATCGTTATCGTCTTGCTGCCAGCTTCCAGTTCCAAATAATAAGGATGTGTGCTTGTTCGCTCAAATCGGCTATTCAGGATGTCGGTACTCGTATCATGCTCATTCATGAATGCGCCTAGCAGTCGTGACACCTGTCGTTCACTCGATTGCGCCTCTTTGTATTGGTGAGCGAATTCATTCATGCTCTTCTCTAAAACATTAATTTTAGACATACGGTAAAACCGCTCGAAAAACAATCCTTGTGCAAGCAGCAATATGGTGAACACAAGCAGGATCAACACGGAAGTGACAACGAATAGTTTAAGGGCTACACCTCTTCTTTTCATCGTTCCATCTCGAACTTATAGCCAGAACGAATAACTGTCGCTATCGATCGTCCTTCGTCTCCGAGCTTAGCTCTTAGCTTTTTAATGTGGGTGTCCACCGTTCGCAAATCCCCCAAATAATCGTACCCCCAGACAGAGTCCAAAATATACTCGCGCGGCAGCACCTTGCCGTAATGTTTGATGAGAAAAAGGAGCAAATCGTACTCCTTAGGTGACAAATTGATCTTAGTACCCGCTACAAAGACGGTATATGCCGACCTGTTCACCATTAAATCACCATAGACAAGCGTATCTCCCTCGCGTCCCATCGTCCCTTCCGTTCTCTTCATCAAAGCAGTAGCGCGGGCTACCAATACCCTTGGGCTCAGGGGCTTCGTTACGTACTCATCGGCGCCAAGCTCGAACCCCATCAACTGGTCGTCATCCTCTGCTCTGGCAGTCATAATCATAATCGGGACATCCGATTTTTCTCGGATACGCTTGCATACCGACCATCCATCCATTTCCGGCATCATAATGTCGAGGACGACCAAATCAATGGAATTCTGTTCAAAAATGTCGAGCGCGACCTTCCCGTTTTCCGCTTCAAACACGTCCCATTGTTCCTTCTTGAAATAGTCCGTTATCACCTCTCGCATAAGCGTATCGTCTTCAACCAGCAATATCGTTCGTTTCATTCCACCGCACTCCGCTTCCGCCTGCATTTCTATGTTTTATTACTCCCATAACCTACTTTAAAGGTCACCTGTGTACGTTGTGTGTATTTCAAATGAATGAATCAACTTTATGTACTTCTCCGACTCATTTATTGGCCAGCAGCTTCCCGTTAGCAGCAAATGCTCTATTCGTTAAACTATCCTCGTTATTTTCATTGCGTCGATTATAGCATAGTGAGATACTTTCGTTGCGACGATTCGTCGGGCTGCTCCTGTGAAGCTTCCGGAAAAGGATATATTTCTTTTTTTTGTAATCCTACGATTTCCTTAATTTACGAATTTCCAAATATATGATACAATCAACTCAATGAACGTGAAACTTTTCACAATATAAGTGAATTATTTCACAATGAGGAGGATTGCTATGAGGACTGAAAAACTAGTGTTAATCGGAAATGGCATGGCGGGCGTAAGAACGATTGAAGAAATTTTGGAACGCAACTCCACCAAATATGAAATAACGATTATTGGCGAAGAACCCTACACAAACTACAATCGCATTATGTTATCCAATGTATTGCAGAAAAAGATGACGGTCGATGAGATTATTACCAATCCAATGCAATGGTACAAGGACAATGGCATTCGGCTTGTTCACCACGACCCTGCTGTACGAATAGATACAGAAAATAAACGAGTAACAACAGCAAGTGGAACATGTATAACGTATGACAAATGTATTATTGCTACAGGCTCGAGAGCCTTTATTTTACCAATTGAGGGTGCACAGCTTCAAGGAGTGGTGGGTTTCCGCACGATTGACGATACCATACAAATGATTGAGAAGGCTAAAAGCTGCAAACGAGCAGCAGTGATTGGCGGAGGATTGTTAGGTCTTGAAGCAGCCAAAGGTTTAATAGACCAAGGCATGGAGGTAACTGTTGTACACTTGGAAAAATGGCTAATGGAAACCCAGCTAAATGAGCAAGCAGGACAACTGCTGAAAAAGGATTTGGAGCAGCAAGGCATTAAATTTTTAATGAAGAAAAAAACAGCTCGAATACTAGGAACAACAAAAGTAGAAGCAATTGAATTTAGTGACGGTAGTGTTCTAGAAGCAGATCTGGTTGTGATGTCCGTTGGAATTAGACCAGTAACAGGGCTAGCCAAAGAAGCTGGTTTGAACGTTGAGCGCGGGATTGTTGTTGATGATTTTATGGCGACGAGTGCTGAGGGCGTCTATGCTGTGGGTGAATGTGCCCAGCATAATCATATGGTGTATGGACTTGTGGCACCACTTTATGAACAGGCAAAAGTGTTGGCGGATGTTTTGACAGATCGAGCAACAGAAGGCTATCGAGGCAGCACAGTTTCCACCTCTTTAAAGGTATCAGGTTGTGATCTTTTCTCAGCAGGAATCATTCATGAGAGTGATGATATTAAAGGTATTGAAGCATATAATGGTTTGGCTAATAGCTACAAGAAGCTTTATATACAAAATAATAGAGTAGTTGGCATCGTTCTTTATGGCGATACTTCAGAGGAAAATCGATACTATAAAATGCTACGAGATGGGGTTGATATTACGACACTCAATCCTGTGACACTGCTGGCTTCAGCGGGTGGTGAGACAAGCATGAGTGTTGCAGATTGGGACGATGCAGATACGGTGTGCGGCTGTAATGGTGTGACGAAGGGCACAATTGTTCAAGCGATTCATGCTCAGCAATTAACTTCTGTTGCGGAGGTTACACGTTGCACTAAGGCTGGGAATTCCTGTGGCAAATGTAAATCTACCATCAACGAACTATTAACTCATGTGATAGGAGATAAAGTTACAACGGCACCTACTGGTATATGTGCTTGTACTCATTTAACGAGAGACGAGATTGTACTGCAGATCCATCAAAAAAACTTAACGACAACGAAAGAGGTATTCCATGAGCTAAACTTCCGTAACGCTGAGGGATGCTCCAAGTGTCGTCCAGCAATTAATTTCTACCTCCATGTTACGTTCCCCAAAGAACATATTGATGAAAAAGAATCTCGTTTTGTCAATGAACGTATGCATGGAAACATCCAAAAGGATGGTCGCTTCTCTGTTATTCCAAGAATGCGAGGCGGAAAAACAACGCCACAGCAATTGTTGAAAATTGCACAGGTTGCAGACAAGTATCAGGTCCCGCTTGTTAAAATAACAGGTAGTCAGCGCATTGGCTTATTTGGTGTGAAGAAGGAAGATCTGCCTGATATTTGGGAGGAACTAGACATGACATCTGCTTCCGCCTATGCCAAAGCAATGCGCTCTGTCAAAACTTGTGTCGGAGCTAATTTTTGCAGATTTGGTACGCAGGATTCAATGGGACTCGGCATTAAGCTCGAGGAGCGCTTCGAGTATATTGACACACCGCATAAGTTTAAAATGGGAGTTTCTGCTTGCCCTCGCAGCTGCGTAGAGAGTGGAGTGAAAGACTTTGGTGTCATAGGTTTAGAGAACGGCTTCCAAATTTATATAGGAGGAAATGGTGGAACCGAAATAAAGGAGGCACATCTGCTAACAACGGTCGAGACTGAGCAAGAGGTTATTGATCTTTGTGGAGCAATGATTCAATACTATCGCAAAACGGGAATCTATGCGGAACGTACTGCACCGTGGGTGGAAAGACTTGGATTCGATCATATCAAATCTGTCCTGCTAGACCGGGAACAGTGCAAGGATTTGCTTGCAGAGCTGGATGAGGCAGTCGCTGGCAAACGCAATGATCCATGGACAACTGTTCGTGAGAATGAAAGCATGGAAAAAGCACTCTATACTGTGGGGAGAGGATAACAATGAATCAAGTCAAACAGAAAATATTTGTCGCAAATTTTGATGAGATGCAGCAGCGAATTGGACGTGAAATCGTTGTAGATGGCAATAAAATTGCCGTTTTTCGCTTGCTGGATGATCGTGTTAAGGCAATTGGCGGGGTTTGTCCTCATACGCATGGGCCGCTTGCTGAAGGCATTGTTTCTGGTGAGTATGTGTTCTGTCCACTTCATGAATACAAGGTTTCCTTGCTCGATGGAAAGGTTCAAGAGCCAGATGATGGATGTGTAGCAACGTATGACACTTCAATTGATCATGGCAAGGTATACATCTTTGTTTAGCAATGATTACACCTGAGTAGATAGAAGCTTTGAACCCTACGTAAAAGAGGAATGCACATGTACAAACAGAGCGTAGAAACGATTGCTGAAGCAGGTGCAGTAAAGCGTGATTATATGAAGCAGCATCCGATCGGTTATTTTATTGCAACTTTATTAGCCGGTGCTTATGTGGGATTAGGCATTATTCTTATTTTTTCTCTCGGAGCACCGTTAGCACAAGCGAACTCGCCCTACCAATCGCTTATAATGGGAGCAAGCTTCGGGATCGCGCTGACATTAGTTATTATTGCCGGGGCAGAATTGTTTACTGGCAACAACATGATTTATACTGTTAGTACTTTAGCAGGGAAAACAACGATAAAGGATACTTTGTCAAATTGGATCATTGTATTTATCGGAAATTTGCTAGGAGCCATTATACTTGCGTTACTTGTAAAAGCAGCAGGACTATTTGATGCTGCACCAGCTGATCATTTGATTTTCAGCTCTGCTGCCAAGAAGATGACGGCTCCATTTAGTGAATTGTTTTTTCGAGGGATACTCTGTAATTGGTTAGTTTGTTTGGCAATTTGGATGAGTATGCGCTTGAAAAGTGAAGGAGCGAAAATGCTCGCGATATGGTGGTGCTTATTCGCTTTTATTGGCAGCGGATATGAGCATAGTGTTGCAAATATGACGCTTCTAAGCGTTGCAATGCTGCTGCCTAATCATCCTGAAGCCATTAATCTAGTAGGCTGGCTGCATAATATGCTGCCTGTCACACTTGGAAATATGGTCGGGGGTACATTATTTGTAGGCTTGGCATATTGGAGAATTTCACCCGTACGAAAATTATAGATTCTACCGCTAGAGAACGTTATGGTATATACAGACATGAGCTCCGTCCCACAGAGCTCATGTTTTTTGTTATCAAGGAAGTGGAATTTAGGTCATTTTTTCATATAGACATTAAAAACAGTGGGTTTAGGTGTTCCTGATTATTTGTAGATTTGCCAGCGGCTTCCTTCAGATTCCACCTCACGATGGACAACCTTGCCTTAAGCTATGGCTACTACTGCTTTCGCCATTCGGGACTTTAACCCTTGAGACATTGCCCATGCCGCGCGCACACAAAAAAAAGACGCGCAATTGTTGCGCGTCTTAGATTATACGGTAACTATGAACGATATGACGCAAGTTTTCGAGCTTCCTCGATTATTTGCCTAGCACGTTCGACTTCCCGATCGCTGGGCGTTGGTACTCCTTCTAGCTCATAAACCCGTCCAAGCTGCTGCCATTTATATACGCCCATACGATGATATGGCAGTAATTCAAATTTCTCAACATTAGCAAGTTGTCCCATAAATTCACCTAATGCGATCAAATCCTCAGGTTGGTCAGTAATACCCGGAATAAGCACATGCCTGATCCAAGCCGGCTTATTACGCTCTGACAACCATTTAGCGAATGTTAGTATCCGATCGTTAGGCTGTGTAGTAAGCCACTCATGCTTTTCTTTATTGATCTGCTTCAAATCAAGCAATACAAGATCTGTATAATCGATAAGTTCGGAAGCGTTAGTCGTATCGCAAAATCCTGAACTATCCAATGCTGTATGCAAGCCAAACCTTTCCTTGCAAGCTTTAAACAGTTGAGCGACGAATGGAGCTTGAAGTGTTGGTTCTCCTCCTGTAACTGTGATCCCTCCTCCAGAACCCCTGTAGTAAGGTAAATAGGGCTCAATCTCTTGGAGGATTTCATCGACAGTTACTTGTCGCCCTGTTGCGGTATCCCATGTGTCAGGATTATGGCAAAACCGGCACTGCAGTGCGCATCCCTGCATGAACAGGACAAAGCGTATACCGGGGCCATCCACGGTGCCGAACGTTTCCATGGAATGAATGCGACCTTTCATGCAGGCACGCTCCTTTCGATGGTAGATTCAAGTTGTTAGATTTCCCCATGGAACGTGCGGCTAATGACATCCATTTGTTGCTCTCTTGTCAACTTAATGAAGTTTACGGCATAACCCGATACACGTATCGTAAGCTGAGGATAATTTTCTGGATGCTCCATCGCGTCCATAAGCTGCTCTCGATTAAAGACGTTGACATTGAGATGATGACCGCCGCTTATCGCATAACCGTCCAGCATTGCAGCAAGATTGTTGTAGCGTACATTGTCTTCTTTGCCTAGTGCTTTAGGAATGATCGAGAAAGTATTCGAAATACCGTCCAAGCTGTGTTCATAAGGAATTTTTGCGACCGAAGCCAGTGAAGCGAGCGCCCCTTTTCGATCACGTCCGTGCATAGGGTTAGCACCTGGAGCAAAAGGCTCACCTGCTTTGCGGCCGTCTGGCGTGCTTCCCGTTTTCTTTCCGTAAACGACGTTTGAAGTAATCGTAAGCACTGACAATGTCGGAATCGCATTACGGTACGTCTTATGCGTGCGAAGACGGGCCATAAATCCTTCTACCAGCCCAATAGCTATTTGGTCAACACGGTCATCATTGTTGCCATATTGCGGGTATTCACCTTCAATTTCAAAGTCAATCGCAATTCCCTTTTCATTACGAATCGGACGAACTTTCGTGTGGCGGATGGCGCTTAAGCTATCGGCTACAACTGATAATCCTGCTATACCGCATGCCATCGTTCTTACGATATCTCTGTCGTGAAGCGCCATTTCAATTCGCTCATAGCAGTATTTATCATGCATGTAGTGAATGACGTTCAGTGTATTCATATACAGCTTTGCAAGCCAATCCTGAACGATCTCGAAGTTTGCCTTCACCTCTTCATAATCCAGCACTTCCGACGTTAATGGTTTAATAGCCGGACCGATTTGCACGCCAAGTGTCTCATCTACGCCACCGTTTATCGCATAAAGCAATGCCTTAGCAAGATTGGCACGTGCACCGAAAAATTGCATTTGTTTCCCGATACGCATAGCCGATACACAACATGCAATTCCATAATCGTCTCCAAAATGCGGACGCATAAGATCATCGTTTTCGTACTGGATCGAGCTAGTTTCGGCCGAGACGCGTGCACAATACTTTTTGAAGTTATCTGGCAACGCTGTTGACCAAAGAATCGTCAAGTTAGGTTCAGGCGCAGGTCCGAGATTGTAAAGCGTATGAAGGAATCGGAACGAGTTGCGCGTCACATATGACTTCCCGTTTAGCCCCATGCCGCCGACAGCTTCAGTTACCCAAGTTGGGTCTCCGCTGAACAACTCATTGTAATCTGGCGTACGTAGAAATTTCACAATTCTCAGCTTCATAACAAAATGGTCTACTAGCTCTTGAGCATCGTGTTCTGTTATTGCGCCTTCTTGTAGATCACGTTCGATAAAAATGTCTAGGAAGCTGGATACACGTCCAAGACTCATCGCTGCTCCGTTTTGTTCCTTTACTGCGGCAAGATAGGCAAAGTATAGCCATTGTACAGCTTCATGCGCATTGGCAGCAGGTACAGCAATATCGTAGCCATACGTAGCAGCCATTTGCTTCAATTCGGCTAGACTGCGTATTTGCTCGGAAAGCTCTTCGCGAAGTAAAATGACATTCCCTATCATAGCGTCTTCTTCTAATTGGAGAAGTTCTTCTTTCTTAGCTTTAACGAGGCGATCAACACCATATAGTGCAACTCTGCGATAGTCTCCGATAATCCGACCACGACCATAAGCGTCTGGCAAACCTGTGATGATGCCGGCTTTACGCGCAGCGCGCATTTCAGTCGTGTAAGCATCGAAAACACCTTGGTTATGCGTTTTCCGCAGTTCGGTAAATATGCGCTCAATCTCTGGCGATAGCTTATAACCGTAAGCTTCACAAGCATCAGCTGCCATTCTTACTCCGCCAAATGGCTGAACGGCACGTTTCAATGGAGCATCGGTTTGCAATCCAACTATCTTTTCTTTAGCCTGATCAATATATCCGGGTTCATGCGACGTAATGCTGGATACTGTATTGACATCAATATCGTGTACGCCGCCTCTGTCCCGCTCCTCCTTGAGCAGTTCACTAACCTGTGCCCACAGCGCTACGGTACTTTCCGTTGGGCTTGTTAAGAAGCTTTCGTCACCTTCATATGAAGTAATGTTACTTTCAATAAAAGATTGGACATCGACCTTTTCCTGCCAGTTCCCTGCTGCAAAACCTCGCCATGCCTCTTGTGATCCAGTCTGCTTCATGATTTCCTTTTCTGTTTTAGCCATCACTTAGCACCTCCATTTTGTACAGCTGAGTATCCAAACATCTCAAAACGAATCGCATGAAACACTAGTCCATCTGTATAATCACTCGCAATTACCGACACATACGATTCAATCGCATGAGTAAGTACGTCCAGCCATCGGCTTCTCCTCCTAGGAGATCTTCTTAGGAATCTTGCATCTCATTGATGGCTTAATCATATCGAAATCACGATCTGCTAACTATGACATTTATCACAATGAACGGTATTTATCTGCAAAAAATATATTTATGAGAAGAAATGATCCACATCCGTCAAAATTTGTTCAAATGGAGATTTAGAGAGAAGCACTATCACAGTGGGGAAAAGCAGAGAGGGCAAAAAGACGAGTTGAAGAAAAAAGACGGAGTACACCACGTATGAGCATGTGCCCCTTTACGATTTTCAATTTTTTTGACCACCTTAAATTCTATCGACTCCAGTCCGTATATAAGGAATCGCTAATTTGATAAATTCTTCCGGCGATGTCTTCTGACTATTTCTTCTCCATTCTACAGAAGCCCCGTAAATTCCCCAGCTTAATAGGACAGCTGTAAGTTTTAGAGCTTCATCCTTTTCAGTTTTATGTTGCTTTAACAACATTTTGTAAAAAATAATTTCGAGCTGTTCCCTAATAATACGGGCAATGGTATCTTCGTAACCTCTATGGCAACGACTGGATAATGACTTTTGAAAATTTGTTACGGATTCAAAGATGCTTACAAATACTTCTTCATTTAGTTCTTCATTTTGATAGAAATCATAATTCAACTTAACTAACAATACTTCTGACAGTACTCTTTCCAATAAGTCATATATATCTTCAAAATGATAATAAAAAGTTGCGCGATTAATCATAGCTTCTGTAGTTAAATCCTTTATAGTAATATCTTTAAATTCCTTCTTCCCCGAAAGTTCAATGAAAGAATCCATAATTAATTTGCGGGTACGTAGAACCCGGGGGTCCGTCTTTGATTCAGTCATTTTGTTAACCTCCTACTTTTTAAACAAGTTCTTAAATGTGTTGTATAAACGACAAATCCACAGAACTATTGGTATTAATGATTTTTATTATGATTTAAAATTCAATTGCAAGCAAATAAATATGTATGTCGTGAAATGAGGAAAATATAATGCCGAACAATGATAATATGGTTTGTGATCTAAAAACAGGTGTATGCGGAGTAGCTGGCGAGGAAGAAATAGAGGTTGTTGATTTTAATCAACCCAAAAAAGCGGTTAATCTTTATTATGTGACCGATCCGATTTGTTCGCATTGCTGGGCACTTGAGCCTGTTCTTCGTCGTTTTCTAGAGCAGTATGGAGATTACTTCAACTTTCATACGGAGATGGGTGGCTTGCTGGAAAAATGGCATGACGGACCAATCGATCCTGCTAACGGAATTAATAAACCGGCCGATGTGGCTGTTCATTGGAGAGAAGTTGGGGAATATTCCAGAATGCCGATTGACGGGACTTTAATGATTGACAATCCGGTTCAATCATCTTACCCGCCGTCTCGTGTATTTAAGGTAATTCAAAAAAATCATACTGATGCAATAGCATCGGAATATTTACGCCGTTCAAGAGAAGCACTGTTTGCATTTAATCAAAATATTTCAGAAAAATCCGTTATGATTGAAATCGTAAATAAAATCGGACTTGATGGAAAAATTATTGTAAATGAAGCTGAACAACAGATCGGTCATCAATTGTTATATGAAGATTTTGAACTAGTTAAAAACCTGGGTGTCAGAGGCTTCCCGACTATTATTATGACCAATGAGGAAAATAAAGGCGTAAAAATTGTTGGCAGCCGCCCGTTGGAATACTATGTTAACGGTTTGAAAAAAGTTCTAAATCTCGAAGAATTACAACCCAAACCACTCCCTTCCCTTTCTAGCTTGTTTGATAAAGAAAAACTTCTTTTCTCCAAAGAAATTGAAGTAATGTATGATATTGAACAAACAGATGTTAAATCTTTTATTGAACAAGAGCTTCCAACAAATCGTTATCTAGTGAACGATATTTTAGGGGAATTGTATTTTACAAAAAGTATCAACGAAGAACAGATTAGCTGACTTTAGCATAACAGAAATACTTAGTTGCACTAGGACTTGCTTATTGCAACGAGAGCTCTAGTCCGGGAAGTTCTGCTGTGTAGTTACAACTCCTTCTATTCTATAAATATAAAAGCCCGAATGTAGCATACGTTCGGGCTTTAACAGGTGGGTATATGCGACTCTTAAAATGCTAATTACTAACTAGCGACACACAGCACTCCACATGTGTTGAGTGTGTATACAGAAAAAAAACCAAACGGAATCTCTTATGCAAAATGAATATCCTTATCTCTAGGAGTCTTAGCAGTGGAGCTGCAAATCTATATGCTAGAATTGTAAAGTATTTCCAATTGATAAAATCGAATCGCATTATTGCCAAAAACATCGTCTAAGTGTTGATCTGTAAGCTCTTTGGGTAAATTATAATGCAAACTGCCAACTGTCTGATCATAGCTTGCTGCAAGTAGACAAACTGGCCAATCACTGCCGAACATGACTCGCTTCAATCCGAATGTTTTTATGACATGTTCCACATAAAAGCTATAATCAGACTCTACCCGATCTGAAATATTCCCTTGGGTAACCATGCCTGATAGTTTACAATACAGCTGCGGAAATTGGGTGACTTCCGTAATCCACTCTTGCCAAGGTGATACTTCTTGCTGAGAAATTTGTGGATTACCCATATGGTCAATGACCGCATTTAAATTAGGTACAAGCTCGAGTAATTTTAGTACAGCAGGGAATTGGGCAGCGTGGATTAATAAATCTACAGGGAATCCCAATTTCTCCAACCATCTTAAATTTTGAATAACTTGAGGACGTTGCAAGTATTCCATAGCATCTATACTTTGAAGCATGAGACGGACACCGATAAAATATTGATCTTTACGTAATCGTTCAAATGTTTCCACGAAATTGTCCTGCTCAAAATCCAACCAACCCACTACACCAGCTATTGAATCATACGTCTTGCACAAACCTAGAAGAAATTCGGTTTCCTCAACAGTGGCAGCAGCTTGGACAACAATTGTTTTCGTTATTCCATGCCGATTTAATGATTCTGCAAGGTCATTAGGCATAAAATCCCGATAAAGTGTAGGTACCTCTGGTGTAAGCCATCCATAATCGTTTCGATCTAATTGCCAATAATGCTGATGAGCATCAATTCTCATATTATTAAACCTCGCTAACAAGCCGATTCGTCAGCTTACCCAACTTCTCAATCTCAATCGTGACGATGTCTCCATCCATTAAGTAAACCTGTTTATCTTCCGGATAACCGAGAACGACGCCTTCAGGTGTTCCAGTTAATATAATGTCCCCAGGTACGAGTGTCATATGCTGTGATATATAACTCACGATCTCGTCACAAGGGAAGATCATATCCGACGTATTGGAATGCTGGCGAACCTGTCCGTTGACCGTACATTTAATATCCAGATCATTCGGATTTCCGATTTCATTCGCCGAAACTAGATACGGTCCAAGTGGAGAGAATTTATCACATGACTTGCCTAGCAACCATTGCTGTGTTCTCAGCTGCAAGTCTCGTGCAGACAAATCGTTCACGCTGCAATAACCAAACACATGGCTAAGCGCATCCTCTTTGGTAACATACTTTGCAGTTTTACCGATAACGATGACGAGCTCCGCTTCATAATCGACTTTCGTCGTCACTTTCGGAAGTGGAATATCGTCGCCATGACCCGTTAATGTATTGTTGAATTTATTGAATAGAATCGGGTATTGCGGGATCGCTGCATTCGTTTCCTCCGCATGCTTGCGATAGTTAAGACCTACGCAAATGATCTTATTCGGATGGGTCACGCATGGCCCGAGCGTCAGCTTCGCTTCATCAAGCAAGTAGGAACAATCGTCGCCAGACTTCTCTAGTGCTTGTGCTGTGAATTGAGCAAGTGCCGTAACCGCTGCCTCACCACCGTTGATAACTTCGTGAACGGTCAGCGGCACGGATTCTCCATTGTGCATAGGTATATCTAATAATGCGTTTGCAACATCCAGAATACCTTTTTCTGTTTTGACTCCTAGTTGGTATTCTCCGTTGTTAATGAATGTTAATAATTTCATTGTTAAATCCCCCACCTTTGTCGGTTACTGTTATTTACGCATTTTTTCCGAAAGTAGCGCCTCCATCGATATACAGAGGAGAACCCATCATAAATTTCGATTCGTCTGAAGCGAGGAATAATGCAGCTTGAGCAACATCATCAGGTAAGCCGAGCTCCTCGCTGAGCTGGCGTTTCTTGAGTGAATCAATTGCAGTTTTTGGATCATCGTAAGATGTTTTTAAATAGTTCTCAACGAATGGTGTTAGGATTGTACCGGGTAGAAGGGCATTTACACGGATATTGTATGATGCGTAATCCACTTGCATGGACTTCGTCAGCGCCAATACTGCTCCCTTAGTTGCGGAATATGATGCCCGTCTGGCAAGTCCGATTTCTGCAACGCAGGAGGACATGTTAATGATGTTACCAGATCTGCGTTTCATCATATGCGGAAGCACATATTTGGAAGGCAAGTATACACCACGAATATTGACCTGAATAACTCGGTCCCATGCATCGGGCTCTATTTCATCCAAAGCTCCGACACCACTAATTCCCGCATTGTTAAATAACACATCAATCTGACCGTATTTTTCAATGATTTGATCTACCATCTGCAATACAGATTCCGGATTTGTCACGTCTGCACAGATGAAGTGACCTTTTCCTCCGGCAGTATGAATATCCTTCAACGTCTCTGTTCCATTGACTTCATTGAGATCATTCACAATTACAGTTGCGCCTTCACGAGCGAATAACAATGCCGTGCTTCTGCCGATACCAGAACCGGAACCTGTAATTAGAATAACTTTGTTTTCTAACCTCATATATGACTGCCTCCTTAGAATCTCTTAATGATCTGGTTACAAATCGGTTAATAATTCTAGTGTAACTAAACATTACAGTTGTACTGGTATAATTAACAGAGCAAAAAACAATTAATTCTCGGATATTTCAACAAGAGCATCCCTAAAAAGTTGCTTTTTCTTCAATTTGTTGATGATATACGGTAAACAATCATTTAGTTATCCTTGCGACAAAAAAATAGGAGGAAAGTAAAATACCTTCCTCCTTTCGTAGTTAACCTACTATTTGTTATTCAACATCGCCAAGACCATCGTTACCGCTTCCGCTCTTGTTGCATTCTCATTCGGTGCGAATCGGTTATTTCCTCGTCCCTTAATGATACCCGCTTCATTTGCAGCAGCTACATAAATTTTTGCCCACGCAGGAATGGTGTTCGCATCGGCAAAACTTGTCTTCGCATTCGGATCGACCTTGAGCTCTAACGCACGAGCGATCATGACCGCCATTTCTGCCCTTGTAATGTTACGATCCGGCTGGAATGTTTGATCGCCATAGCCTTGTAATATGCCTGCAGCTGTCGTACGAGCAATGAATGGAATAGCCCAGGCTGGGATCTTCTCAAGATCGGCAAAAGTTAATTTCTTACCTTCTCCTTCCAACTTCAACGCTCGACTCAACATAGCCGCAAATTCGCTACGTGTCGTTTGTGCATTCGGTCGGAACGTACCATCTGTATAGCCTGCAATGAATCCAAGCTTAATCGCTTCTTCGATAGACGCCCTCGCCCAGTGACCAGAAACATCCGTTAATACGATACCAGTAGATGGCTCTCCGCCATTGCCGTTTGTATCTCCTGGATCTGGAGTATTACCTCCATCTCCCGGTGTACCTGTACTTGGGTCTCCACCGTTTCCGCCGCTATTCGTTTCGACGCTTACAACTGGACCATTAGTACTCCAATTTCCCGCTGCATCACCCGCTTCGATCTTAAAGCTGTACTTCGTTCCAGCATTCAATTCCGAGATATCAACGGAATTCGCAGCTCCATTAACTGTGACGTTTTTATTGCCGCCGTCCCAAGTGACTTTGTACTGAGTGACATCGACAGCATCAATTGCAGCCGTCCAACTCAAAGTTAAGCCATTCGTCGTAATTTTTGTAGCCGTTGCTGTCGTATTTGCCGGCCAATTCGGCGCCGTCAAGTCGTCTGATGTTGAAGGTGCTGATTGCACGATCACTTTTTGCAAAACATTACCCGGATAATCTTCAACGTTAGCAACTGCAATAATTGTACCTGCATTTGCATACATAGCTGGATCAAATTCAACAAACGTTAACGTTAAATCTTGAGGTCCATCAGTAAATTGTGCGCTAATCGTTTCTGCTAACGTTGGTGCTGTACCTACAGTCGTGATAACATCTTCAAGTTCACTAATGGACTCGAGTCCTACAACGTTTACAGTTGCACTGACTGTTTCATTTATGCCCACTAATTGTCCACTTACTGTAAACATTCCTGTCTGCTTATATTGTGCAGGCTTTACATGATCCCATTTAATTCCTAACGTTTTAATACTTTCATCCTCAAAAGTAACATCGATTGTAACTGGTAAGGACGGAGCCGTTCCCAGTTCAGTAGTCAAAGAATCGATAGTTTCAATCGACGAAATCTTATACGTTTTCTCGATATGAATCGTATACGTTTTCGTGCCTGCTGATGTAATTTCCGATAAAACTAAAGTGTTTCTTCCATACTTTAAGTTAGGCAGTTCTATTGCTGTTGTATAATCGGTAAATTGATCCGTTATATCATTACCATTGAGCTCCACCTTTGTGCTTGATCCAGCCAATATCGGCTCAGGTCTAACCAAGGTGATCGGCTGTGAATCATCGTTAATAGATGCTTCATACTGATACCAGGTTGGATTAAAATCACCGGATATTGTTGCATTACCCAAATTGAAATTAGTACCATAATTTACGTAGGTCGGATTTGAAGTAATCTTGAAATCGTCCATGTAAACCGTTGAATTAATTCCTCCAAAACCTACTCCGCCATAAGTGTAGGTTCCATCGTCTACTGTCAATAATGTGGATCCGTCTACAACAAACCCGACTTTACCGCCGTACGTCTGGATTTGGAGATCATGCCAGTCGGTAGCAACGAATCCTTCTGGTACCGCACTCTTCCCGAGCGAGATATCACTTGAAGAAGTATGCTTATTCACTTCGAAATATGGAGTTCCTGCTGGAAATCCGTTTGTGCCATTTTTATTTCTTCTGTAGATCACTTGATAGGCTGCAGGATTTTTTGCTGTTGTTCCATTAATAACTGCGGTCATTACATAGATGGTGAAATTATCATATGCTTGTCCAAGTACATTTTCTGTACCCCATCCACCAAACTTCCACTTCAAATTAAATATATAGTTATTCCATGACGCACCTGTTTCATAAAAGTTCGATCCATCTGCATTAACATTTTCCAATATTTTATTATCCGGATCGTTTGAATCAGCAATAACGCTCATTGTCGATCTATTATTCGGAGCGAAGTCCGGCGTGACACCATCTTCAAAACTTTCATCCAACCGTATCACATTGTCATTAGATGAATCATAAGCTGGTGCGGTAGGTGTGGATATTGAGCCAGGATCAGCTGCATCTTCCCCGCCATAAATATACAGCTGGTCGTAATAACTGATGCCGAAACCATCTTCAGAACCGATCGAAACGTTATTGAAACTTGTCAATGTAGTAGTAGTGGAGACCAATACATCATCGATATACAGTTTCACATCGCTGCCACTTGTATAATCCCATTTCAGCTCATGCCAACCATATGTGCGAGGAACAGCAGTTGATGTTACCGCACCATCATTGGACATAACATAATAGTTGCTATCCACAACCGCATCTATTCCTAGACCGAGAATATGAGTACCGTCATCTGCTCTTGCTAGTGATTTGACTCTTGAGGAATTTTGAACCCCAGAATCGTAAGAAGCGAGATTATTATTTTGTCTATCAAACATTTTTACGGTAACAATTTTATTTAGGTCATCCGTAAAGCTTCTGTACAGTACTGGCTTCGCACCTGTCGCTTTATTGCTATCGACTTTTAGGCCTTGCTTACCATCGAGAACGCCCTCTGACATCCATTCGGTTGTAATCACTGGTACAGTACCTTTGTATGACCATTTCGAAAATTCAATACCATTTTCAAAATCTTCCTTGAAATAAATATCATCTGGTTCACTTACGATATGGCTAGCTCGCAAATAGGCACTTGGGAAATTCTTCGTAACGCCAATTAGATCATACTCCATTAAAGTATCGTCAAAAGTACCGATTTGACTAACAAGAGAACCATAATCAATATTGGTGTTTGTTAGCTTTATGCTGTCTCCATATTGATAGATCGTGTTCAATTCAACATTAAAGTTCTGAGGATTTACTACTTTTAGATTACTGAGTTCAAACCCAGAAGCCCCTACATCCAAATTGATGCCGTTAGGTGCGAAGTCCGTCATACTAGGGTTAGATCCTACATTGTCTATAATCATCTGATTAATATAGTTAGGTTTGGATTGGCCTGAACCTCTGTATAAATTCATTGAGAAGAATGCGCCATCATCTCCGCCATCTTGTTGACTATCGTGCAGGTAGATGTATGAGAAGTTGTTGTGATGGGCATATAAATCAGTCATAATATTATAATTTTTATCACCGTTAGGAAAATCTACGTTAGGATTGCGGTTATAACCGCCTGTAATAAATATTCCTCTTCTTGGCGTGTTGTAAATTTCCAGATGTGAAAGCGTGTTATAACCTGAATTATTGATCGTAACACCCGCAGTTTGACCAACTAACTGACCGATATCGTGAATAATCGAATTCGTAACGGTGTTATCTCTGCTATACCCATCTCCATTATCATCTCCGCCAGTGCCAGGGTAACCGCCCTCGATATTAACACCGCCATGTCCGGTATGTTCGATAAGGCTATCTTCAATCATCGTATGCTGGTTGGCCAAATAAAGCTCTATTCCAAACATACCCGCATTTTTAATATGCGTTTTGGATATTGTGATGTTATTCGTGTTGGACAATGTAATAACACCAACCTGAAACTCTACTCTTTCAGATTGTTCAGCATATGACGGTTGTGTGCTATTAGCTGCTTCTGGCGGGTAGTACCCTAAGCCAACACCAGCATCTCCCCAGTTCCAACCGTAGGCATAATAGTCAGGGAAATTCGTATCTTTAAATGTTAAACCGCTGAATGTTATATGCGATACCATGCTTGTACGAGATTCACCTTTAATATCGATGATTTTTTCTACAGCAGGGATGACGATATTCTGATCTTCTATATTTCCCGAATCAGCTAGCGGATAGTAATAGAGATATCCCGTTTTTTTGTTATAATAATATTCTCCTGGTTGGTCCAAAAAACCTAAATTCCCCTGTAAAAAGTATCTAGCGTTAGTTCCTGTTGCATATTTCGGACGATATTTATGCGGTTCTCCTGGCACTGTTTTGTAGGTCAATGTATGTGATGAAGTATTAATACCCGCTACCGGAATCGTATCTGTCATCCAATCCCAGTATCCCCCGTCCCACATATATACTTGTGCATCTAACTCGCCGCGCGTCTGTGCATTTACTAAGCCAGCTAATGATTCTGCATCCAGATCAGCCGCTTTATACACTAATGAAGAAATTCCACCGCCGGCTGATCTCATATATTCAGTGGACGAAGCTGGAAATCTAGGGTCAACCTTTTTATTTTTCGTGCGTGCCATCGTTGCACGGGCATCATTTACATATAATGTATTGAAGTCTACTTCTGTTCCCACATTCGTTTTATACACATTTCCTGCAGCAACTGCAGGTAAATCTGCATCCGCGTCTGTACGAGTTACTGACTCCCATGCCGATGTCACTTTATTACCACCGATAAATTGCGCGCTACCCAATTCATCCAGATTTCTGTAGATAACGTCGAACCCATTTGTTCCCGAATCACTTTCATTGAAAGTAATCGGCTCATTTACATAATAATTGCCCGAAGCAATAAATACGTAAATATCTCCTGTCATTTCTTCGTTAATTAAGCGAACGGCATCCCTAGCCGCTTGCATCGTAGCGAATGGATGGTCGTAAGACCCATTATTGGTGTCGTTACCGGTTGGTGAAACAAAAAATTGTGCTTGTATTCTGCCTTCCGTCATGCTTGAGGCTTGTACACTAACTCCCGAGCCTAGCAATGTCGTGATTAGCATACTCAGAACAATCAAAAAACTTAATTGCTTTTTAAGCATTTCATTTTCCCCCAGTCGTTTATTAAATAAACATGTATAAAGCTGTTTTTGAGCTTATTCATAAGTCTTCGATGATCAAGCAACTACATTTGTTAAACCGCTTACAAAACGAAAAAACTTAGTGGAGCTAAGGACCTATGTATCATTTTCTCTATTTGAATCCCCCCCAGTTACATTTGAAATCTCTTATTCCGACTACAATTCCATACTACTTTCAACTCGTATAATTAACAGTACAAAAAGTGATAAAATCCCCCATATTTCGATAAAGCATCCTCTAAATAATGGATCTCCCTCTAAATTGTTGATGTTACGAGGTAAACAAATACTAAGTTAACCCTTTATATTCAAACGATTCAAAGGTCGAGTTCCCTTCGATGTGCCCCTTAACGCCCTTCGCATAGATTCCGACGCGAGGAGCCGTAAAGCATAAAAATCGCGTATGGCGTTCGGGAAATAGAAATTCCGCAGACAATTCCATTCCAATATCCGTATAAGTTTCCCCATCTAGTGAATAAGAGAAAGTGAAAGTTTTCGAATCTGAGTGTAATTGCGCTTTGAGCCATACTGCCGAGGAAGCTTCCATTGGGAGCGATACCCTCTTGAGATTTTTTTTGCCGACAGCAACGTATTGATCAACCTCCAGGTAGAGTCCATCCATCTCCTGGTTTTCATGTCGTCGACTTACATCGAAGGCCTGCCCAGTAGTTTGCCCGAGTCCGTTCCGTATAGAGAAGAACAGAAACGCGTCGGAATCACGGTAGAGAGTCAATCCCGCTTCTTCTCCTCGGGTCTTCGAATCAAATACTAGCTTCGTCGTCACTTCGAAGCCGAAATGCTTCCATCGCCGGGTTAAAATAAGTGTAGATTGAAGTCCATAGGGGATGAACGGCTTACAGAATATTCGAAGTCCTTCAGGCGTTAATCGGAATCCATCATCTACTGGATGACGTACCCACTCCCATTCTGGAGACAATTCCTTCCCAGAAAATGTATCTAACGATTCGAAGTTCGATACGTCCATATTCTTCATGTACGGAATCGTAATCTCATCCATCGGAATTCCCTCATCCCCGACAACGAACCAATCATCTTCTGTCCAAATCACTGGCTGTAGAAACGTTTCTCGGCCGAGTGGGCAGAAACCGCCAGGCGTAAGAGGCCGGCCTCCAAGATGATACATCCACCAACTTCCAGATTCATCCTGCACCAATTTTCCGTGGCCCGCTTTTTGAATGCGTTTCTCTGGATCCTTCTGAGTAAGTACTGGATTGTGCGGACATGGTATGTAAGGCCCCCAAATCGAACGACTCCTCGCTAGCGTTTCCTTATGCTCGAAGAAAGTGCCTCCCTCTGCGAGCATAAGATAATACCAATCATTTCTCTTTACTAGATGAGGTGCTTCTGGGGCGGAACCGCCAGTTCCTGGCCATACTTGCTTCGCTTCTCCGATGAGTCGCGAGCCATCCCGCGCCATCTCATGTACCCAACCGCCACCGAATGCCAAGTAGCGCTTTCCGTCATCGTCGTTGAAGATAGACGGATCAATAAAATGATGATTCAACTCTATCGCTTCGCTATAAGGGCCTTCTGGACGATCCGCGGTAAACAATAGATTCGTACATCTTGGTTGCCCGTGATAATACGGCACGACGACCCAAAACTTCTCATCATAATATGAGATGTCCGGCGCGAATACGCCGAATGAATCCGGCATTCCAGTCAAATCTAATTGACTCTTGCGAGTGATAACATGACCGATCGGTTTCCAGTGAACCAAGTCCTGAGAGTGAAGAACTTGAACGCCAGGGAAAAACTGGAACGTTGACGTTACCATGTAATAGTCCGATCCGACGCGCACAATCGAAGGATCCGGATTGTCGCCTGGTAATACCGGATTCTTAAAGTTAGCTTCTTCAATAAAGTTCATTCTGCTTAATCCTCCCTCCGCGTAAATGTGAATATTTCGTTTGCATCTTCCCACGTGTTCCAGAAACAGGCACCAGTGAGTTGCTGCCATCGCTCTTCAACGACAGGATCGACGAATCTATCTGGTACTTCAAGCATGGAATCTGATTCCACTATCATGAACAGGCTTAATCCTTCCCGAAAAATTCGCAATGAAATAATGCCCGCTTCCTGCATATATTTCTTATTCAGTTCGGGAATTTCGTTATGAAGCTGCTCATAATGTTCAACTTGATCAGCATATAGCTTAGCTATTTTACATACGATTGTGCGCGTCGTAGACACGGATACCACCTCACTATTTCGACTTATTTATCCATCTTTTTCAATTCCTCTATATAATCTGGTATCAGAATGACACGGCTTTCCAAGCGCGATTTTTCCGCGGCGAATGCAATAAGATGACTTTTAATAGAAGCGTCTGCCCCGGTAAGTGCTTTATCCCTACCGTCGCTTTGTACCAATCGCACAAAGTCATGCATAATACCGCTATCTCCTCCACCATGTCCTGCCAAATCATTATCTAACTGGATTGTTTCCGTCTCGCGAGTACTAAAGTTTGTTACTTCAATTACATTCTTGTCCGTACTCGCCCGAATTTGTCCAAGTGAGCCCATCAGCTTCATCGATCGACCGCCTTCTAAAGTAAAAGCACTCATGGTAAAGGACACAGTTACTTCATTGGCAAATTCCATATTAACTACCTGATGATCTACCACATTATTATCGCAATGATACACACATCTCCCGTAAATCCCATCTTTCAACTGACGAAGAACACCCTCGTCGCTTGTATCATTGCTAACAACGGCACGGAGCACTTCTCCTACCCAGTCATCCCGCTCCAGATACGTCTTAGGCGCATAATATGGGCATGTATCTTGAACAGGACAACCATCCAAACAGTACTTAGGAGCTCCTTCCGGCGCATTCTCTTTTTTGAAATGAGTCAAGGAGCCAAATGAAGAGACTTTTGTACAATCCGAATCCACCAGCCATTGAATGATATCCATGTCGTGACAGCTTTTGGCTAGAATCATCGGGCTTGACACTTCCGAATCTCGCCAATTTCCTCGGACAAAGCTGTGTGCCTGATGTCGATGCTCCACGTTTTCCGTATGTTGTATCGAAATAAGGTTGCCAATCTGTCCACTCGCAATGATTTCTTTGATTTTGGAGAAAAAATCAGTATAGCGAAGCACGTGGCAAATCGAGAATACACGATTATATTTCTCAGCATATTCACCCATAATGATGCATTCTAACGGATCGGGTGACATCGGTTTTTCCAATAGTACGTGATACCCTTTCTCCAATGCCTTAATCGAAGGTTCGAAATGCATTTTATCTTGTGTACAAATTAGAATAGCATCCGCTAGTTTAGGACCTGCAAGAAGTTCCTCCCAATTTGCAAAACAATTCTCTTCTGGAACAAAATGTGCTTGCTGGAATAACTCTCTCCGCTTTGGATCGGTATCCGCAACAGCAACAAATTGTATTTCTTCCGGATATTTTAATGCGTAAGGAGCATACGATCCCGCGCCTCTTTGCCCTGCCCCGATTAACACTGCTGTAATTTTCCTCATATCCATTTCCACTCCTTAAATGCCTATAGAAAAGGGAACTTTCCCCCGCTATATCCACGAGTAGGATAGCTCCCTCAACTATAAAGCTTACTTCAAATATTTATTTGCTGTTTACTTGGCGCCAAGCATCCAATTGCTTTTGTTTTTCAGCAATGATCTTCTCAGATCCTGCTGTTTTAAGCTTCGCAACGAACTCTGGCAGAACTTTTTCTGGATCTGCTGTACCTGAAGAAAGTGCGGCCAAATACTGGTCGATTACCGCTTGGGTTTGAGCAATCTCTGATTTAACAGGTTCTACGTCGAAGGTAAATCCCAAAATTGGCGATACATCGGCTTTTTTGTTCAACTCATCCCAAACTGCAGTCATATTTTGAGTCTCGTTCTGGTTTTGCCAAACGATCATATTGTTACCGAATACCCATGGAACGACCGGATCATAACCACTGTCTTTGATTTGTTCGATCTTGTTTTCGCCAACCTTCTTATAGTTAACGTCTTCAATTCCGTAGTTAAGTAAATTTGAAACCTCTGGATCACTATTTAATAGCTCGATAAACATCATTGCACGTTCCGGATTCGCGGAAGTTTTGGAAATTGCTGTAAGCGTTGCTGATGCTAAGGAAGTCGTTACTATCGGTTTCGTAATTAATTTGTCATACCACTCCACACTAGTTAATGACTTCAATTTGCCGAACTGATCATAAGAGCTCGTCGAATCAAAATCTAGTCCCGCTGGCATTACTGCCGCGTATTTCGCTATTTTACGATCAGAGGAAACATCCTTAACCGTTGCTGCATCTTTACGCAAATATCCTTTGTTATACCAATCATGCAACATAGTAATGAAACCTTTGTATTCCTCGGACTCATATTGATTCACAACTTTCAAATCTGAATCTACTAAGGAAATAACCCCTGGTGATTTGGCATCACCGATGCCATCGAATCCATGCATGTTAAGATTAAATAAATCCGATGCTGTGGAGAATTCTAGAGGTACCTTATCCGGTTCCCCGTTTTTAACGGCTGCCAAATATGGCTCTAAGTCAGACTGCTTAGTAACCGATTTCCAATCGAAATTATACTTATCCGCTAATTCCTTTTGAACCATGATCCCTTGACCAGCCGCCATCGTTTGATAGTTGATGACACCGTAAATATTACCGTTTACCCTAGCCGCTTCCCAAATTTTAGTAGGTACGCCAGCTTTCGTAAGTGGTGCATACTGATCCATCAGATCATCAATCGGAAGGAAAGCTCCTTTGGCTGCATTAGCAAAATAGTTGTTAAACCAAGATGCAGTAAATGCAAGGTCGAACTTTTCACCAGAAGCGATCATGACCGTCATTTTTTGTTCATAGTTACCGAAGTCAAGTGCATTTAATTTGACAGTTGCATTAATCTTTTTCTTTGTAATTACGTTCAGCGCATCTTCGATTGCCTGTTGGTTCTTTTGCGGCGGAGCGACATAATAGTAACTCAACTCTACTGGAGCTAGTGAATCATTAGTTGTTCCTTTTGAATCGGATGTGGGTGATGGCGTATTCTGTTTATCCGCCCCGCATCCGGATAATAGAGCAGTTACTGAAAAAATACCCACCATTGCTAGTGCTGCCCATTTGGAACGACTTGATTTTTTTTTCATCATTTCGAAAAACCTCCCTTATATTTATGAAGCCTATATGTGAATGCAGATAATCCGCAATATCACCGAACTTAACGTACCGTTTACTTTATTCCTTAACGGCACCTACGCTTAAGCCTTTGACAAAGTAACGTTGAAGGAACGGGTAAGCTATTATTATCGGCCCAATCGCCAATATACATAACGCCATCCTTGCTGTTTCTCCAGGTATCTCTACGACAATATTCCGAGCTGCCGAGAATGCTGCAAGAGCATCAAGATTAGATAAGACGGATTGAAGTAAGAGTTGAAGTGGGAACAAGTTGCGGTTTTCAATAAACAACAAACCAAGCCACCAATCATTCCAATAAGCTATCGAGTTAAGCAGCGCAATCGTTGCAAAAGAAGGTAACGATAACGGTGCTACGATTTTGAAAAAAATAAGCCATTCCCCAGCACCATCAATTCGAGCGGATTCCATAATAGATTCTGGAATAGTACGGAAGAAATTTCGCATTAAGAGCACATTCCATGCAGAAACCAAGTACGGTACGATCAGTACGAAAATCTGGTCTTTCATATCTAAATACTGTGTGATCAGAATGTACCAAGGCACCAAACCACCATTAAACAGCATCGTGAAAAAAACGTAGAACAGAACCGGTCGGCGGTAACGTAATTCACCGCGTGATAATGGATAAGAGAGTAAAGCTGTTACTATTACACTTAGCACTGTACCTACGACAGTTACGAATATGGTCACGCCGTAAGCATTAAATAGACTTGCAGATGATTTCATTACGTATTCATAGGCGAACCATGTGAAATTTTCTGGAATGAGACTATACCCTGAGCTAGCTATTGTTCTCTCATCTGATAATGAAATCGAAAGCACGAGCACCAGTGGCAATATACAAAAAAGACTGAAAACTGCTAGAATCATGTTACTAATGATTTGACCTGAAGATATCTTTCTGCGTTTCTGTATCATCATGTACCTCCTCCCCATTTAGAATAATGCGTTTTCACTATTGAACTTGCGTACAATCCAATTGGATAAAACGACAAGAGTAAAACCAACTACAGATTGATATAATCCAATCGCTGAAGACATTCCGATATCTCCCATCGTTCTAAGAGCACGGAAAACATAGGTATCAATAACATCGGTCGTACTGAACAACAAGCCACTTTCTCTTGGTAAGTTATAAAACAGACCGAAATCAGCATAAAATATTTTGCCAAGCTGTAACAAGAATAACGTCACGATAATCGGCATTAACATAGGAAGGGAAATACTAAGTGCTTGACGAATTTTTCCGGCCCCTTCCATTTCAGCCGCTTCGTAATACGAATTATCGATTCCTGCTAATCCAGCGATAAAGATAACACTCAAATAACCAACAGTTTTCCATAAGTTAGCAATTGGGAGGATGTATCGCCACTTCTCTGCATCCGAGTACCAATTCACGGATTCGAAACCTAACGCATTTAACAATTGATTGACGATCCCTAGATCAACGTTAAACATTGCATATGATATATAGCCTGCAACTACCCATGACATAAGAAAAGGAAGGAACATCGCGCTTTTATAAAATCCCGATAGATGGCTATTTTTTATGTCATTAAGTAGTAGAGAAAAAAATAAAGCAACAAGTAATCCACTTACAATAAAAATACCATTGTAATAAATCGTATTAAATGTAATCCTTGCAGCATCTTGGGAGCTAAAGAAAAATTCAAAGTTTTTAAACCCTGCCCAATCGCTTCCCAAAATACCTTTTGATAAATTAAAATCCTTAAAAGCCAAGATGACCCCGAACATTGGAATATAGTTAAAAACAAACAATAAAAGTATTCCTGGAATCATCATTGTATAGAATGCTCGTTGGGTTTTCCATTCGCTTCTCGATGGCAAAACAGACTTTAATTTTTTTCCAATACGTGAATGACTTCTAACTGCTACCTCAGATCCTTTATTCATCTCTGTAATAAATCCCCTCTCTCATAGAACCATATTTTCTAATTCTGGTTGCTCTTTTGCTCAACTTCACTGTACAATGGCACTCACCAAATAAATACTATAAAATGCAATCCAGCCACCAATTTTAGTCCTGTTGGCTCTCAAAATAATAACTTTTTCTATAATATGTTGACTTTCTATAGCAAAAACAGAATTACATATTTATAATCAATAGGTATTAACGATTATAAAATACTAGAGATTACAGGAGACTTGTACCTATGATTTTTCCCTTTAAGTCCTATCAAAACAGTTTGTTTGCCAAATTGCTGATCTCTTTGACCATTATGTTGACCGTCCTTATATCAGGGTTGTCCCTTCTTTTGTACCAAAATTACTCATCATCTTCCCTGAAACTTATCAATCGTATGGATTCATCAAAACTATCTCAAATTAGCTATAGCGCTAATTATATGGAAAATTTATCTAAAAATTTTATGGATTCCCTCATCACAAGTCCATACACATCTATTCTTCTATACAATAAGGAAGATGACATGTACTTGCTCGGTGATGCGCTACGAAATCTTAACAACCTTACTCTGCTTCAAGATTATGTTTCTTCCGTTTACACGGTCAATCTCACGCTAGATCGGATTACTTCTACTGAAACTAGTCGCTTTTACAATGTAAGCGATTTCTATGATCAAAATATTATTAGCATACTGAAAAATATGAACATAGTAACGCCTTCTTCTATGCCTATAGCTCGATCAATACCGAATGGATATAATGTGAGTGACCCATCGCAGCATACGAATGTATATACTTACATCGTTCCTTATTGGAATGTCTCAGACAAGCATCCAGATAAAGCCGTTGTAGTCAACATCAAATCAAACCAGCTAAGTGGCCTAATTACTTCGTTGAATGCCAAATCAGAAACGCCAGGTAATCACATTACGGTGATCGATTCGAATGGTTTAATTGTCAATGACACCAATAACAACTTATTTTCTAAAAATTTGAAGCAGACGGAATACATCCAGAAAGTTTTGGATTTTCAAACTCCAACAGGAAACTTCAAAATTAAAATAGATAACGAGCTTTATAATGTGAATTTTGTTTCTTCCGATAATCCTAACTGGAAATTTATTAGTCTAACATCATACAATTCGTTTATGGGTCCTGTTAATTCTATTAAATTTTCTACCTTGATCATTTGCCTTGTCGTTTTATTATTCGGGTTGCTCACTTCCATTATTATGTCGAGATCTATTTATGCCCCCGTTGGCAAGTTGATGAACATTGTCCGCCAGAAATTAAAAGCTCCATATAGCAACGAAGCTTCTTCGGCGGATATTCATTTTTTGCATAATGCATTTAGCGAAATGATAATGAAAACCGAGGAACTCGAGCGGAAACACAGAAATCATCATCACAGCCTAAAAAACAGCTGGCTAAAAGATATTCTTCAAGGAACTATTTTTTTAAGCACCAAAGATTTGCTAAGCAAGCAAAAAGAATATGGCTCTAATGTCGATTTGAACGAACCTCTCCAGCTTGTATTATTCCGTTTGGATCATTATCAATCGTTTTTGGAAGCTTACAATGAAAGTGATCGTGCTTTATTGAAATTTGCAATCGCTAATATCATTAGCCAAATTGCCTCGAAGAAATATGATAACGAAGTCATAGAATTAGATTCGGATAAGATTGTGTTGCTTGCGGAATTAAAGGCACAACCATTAGAAGAAAACGTTGAGGAAACGATTTTCGAATTGACGAAAACCATTCAAATTGCAGTGTCTGAATACTTGAAGTTTTCGCTGTCTGCCGCGATCAGCTCACCGATCGCTCCCAATGAACTGCTATCCCAGTCGTATTCGGAAATCTATTCCCTATCTCTCTATCGTATGATGGTAGGACACGGCTGCATCTTATCTCCATCTTTCATGGAAACAATTATACAGGAGCCTCGTGCTTATCCAGAAGGGAAAGTGAAGTTACTGCTCGATTGCCTAAAACTGGGACAACAAGATAAAGCGCTGAAAGCCTATGATGAGTTTTTCCAAGTCTATTCTGGGGCTACTTATGAAAGTATTCTTTCCTCGATGATGCACCTCATGTTTATGATCCGCAGTACTTTCATAAACATGATTAATAGCAATAATCCTAGACTGACAAACGCAATTCAGAGTTTCTCGACGAATATCGAACTATTTGAAACGAAGGACGATATTCGGGAATCAATGGCTAATATATTTACGGAAATCGTCAAAACTGTGGACCATAATAAACAAAATAAGCACAACGTCCTCACCGCAAGAGTTATCAAAATGATTGAAGAACAATACCAAGACAAAAATCTAAGCTTAAGATCGATTGCCGATGAACTTCAAATGTCGAGTAACTACTTGGGAAAACATTTCAAAGAGATGACCGACAAATCCGTTTCCGAGTACATTACGAATATCCGTATGTTTCATGTTAAACATTTACTAGATAGCAGTAATTTAACTACAAAAGATATATTGGAACAATGTGGTTTTGAAGAAACTAACTATTTCTATACGATATTCAAAAAACATTGTGGCATGTCGCTAACGGAATACCGATTATCCGAAAAGAATATGTAAATGAAAAAGGCAACGAGTATGATCTCGTTGCCTTTTAAGTATTCAGATTAGACGAATAGCTGTTGCTTATCGAATAGTCGGTAAAGTTCCTGCTTATCTTCGTCACTAAAACTAACCCCATCGCAATAAGCTATGTTTTTCCTCAAAGAGCTCAAAGATGAGGTCCCCATCAAGCTCACATGAATATCTGGATTGCTTAAGCTAAAACGCATTGCAGGTTCTATCAATCCTTTAGGCTCTGACTTTCGTAAAAACCGTATCATTTCCAATCTCCGCTCAACATCTATCATGTTTTCCTCTTCCAAAAAGTGAGCCGGTGCATCTGCAAGAACGCCCATACCAAGTATGCTGCCGTTCATTACGCCAATACCCATTTCTTTGGCTAGTGGCAATACTTCGTCTTTGGCCGTATGGTCAATAAGCATGTAGCGGGCATAAAATTGGATACTATCGAATAATTCCGTTTTCATATACTGCAGCAAAAGCGGTAGATTTCGCGTCGTCACGCCAAGGTAGCGAATTTTCCCATCTTGTTTTAGCTTTTGAAGCGCCGGAATAGTCTCTTCGATGATCATTTCCCAAGGTTGATATTCCACATCATGAATTTGAAGTAAATCGATCCAATCCGTTTGCAATCTTTGCAAACTATCTTCTACAGACCGAATCGTGCTTGCATAATCGTATTGGCGATCGGAACGAACGGCTTTCGAAGCTAGAATGACTTGGTTCCGTCTCCCTCCAATCAACGCCTTTCCAATTCTACGCTCGGATTCGCCGTCACCGTAAATAGGCGCAGTATCGATTAGATTAACTTCAGAGTCCAATGCTTCATGAATTAATCGTTCTACTTCCGCCTCATCCGTTTGACCATATACTCCTCCAAGAGGTGCACCACCTAAGCCAAGCTTTGAAACTTTGAGCCCCATATTACCGAATGTTGTAAATTGCATGTCGTCATCCCCGCTTCATATTTATGTCGGCTGTTTTATTGTACTCGTCCCTGTAGCATTGGCTTATGTTCCTCTTGCCAAGGCATATCATAGGTTGGCTGATTAACATAACGCTCCATCTGAGCCTGCAAAGTAATGCCAGTTCCCGCTGGTAGCAGTAGCTGCAGGTGTTTATCCCCTACTGTTACAGAGTCCATTACTTCACCCTTTTGATTCATAATCTCTACTTGCATAAATCGATGTTCACCAAACATTCCTGCTTGAACGATCATTTCCTGATCATCGAATAAACTCGTATTAACCAGATGAAGAGTAACCGAATCCGCTGTCAGCTTCTCTACCAGCGCGGAGATGCCAGAAGGTAATCCTGGTCGTTTGGCTCCAACGTCGAAATAACGTACGCGACCATGCTGCAAACCACCGTGAGAATTGTGCATCGGAGCCCCTAAAGTTAACTGCACAAGTCCTTCAAAATAAATCGGACACATCTCTTGCCATGCATGTATGCTAGAGAAATCACCCTCGCTGTACTGCTGCGACCAGTTATGCGGATCACCTTCTGCTGAACGCATTTTGGCAAGCTGTTTGCCAATAAGCTCATAGTTCGCAGATAAAATTTGCTGGGGATAATCCGGATTAAGTCCGCGAATATATTGATACCAGGGCTGCATATTACCAATATAATGCTTCGTATTCCGTCCCGTTTTCTTGTCGGTGCCTGACATCGTTGGGACGAGAACCTCGTTCCAATCGTGATTTTTCGGGATGCGCTCTACACGTTCAAGATCTTCATCCTCCATCGACATAAACCACAAATATACCGGATAATGTGGAGTAGCTTCACGATAGTCTGTCCAACCATTATCGAAATGCTTGTGCGGAACGACCCATTTATCCTCTTGCTTTTGACGCAGCTCCCAATTTCGATCAAGCTGTTCCCTAGCTAGCTGTAATTTCTTCATATCCCCAGTAAGCAAGACTGCATTCATACACGCATTCGTAATCGGCTCGATAATCGTTAGGAAACCATGCGGCCAGCGCCAGCCATAATATCCGCCCCACCATTTTCCATCGTTATATTGTCCGATTTCGCCAGACAAACCAATATTGTCAGGGATGATGCCGCCATTTTCCCTCGTTCTTTCTTCCCAAGCACTTAAATATGCTTTGATTACATCACGAAACCGTTCATCACCCGTATGAAGAAAAGCGTTCGCGAGCAGGCTTGTCACATTCAAATTCAGTGGGACATCACCGCTATTCATCCGTTCATTCATCATATGAATAATATGCTGATAGGTTGTATCATCTGACCATGGACATTTTCCACTTGCGAAATCCACACCTGGAATATCTTCGAATGGAGCCAAATAATCATCTAAAATACCACGATGCGTGCTCCAATCCTCTTCCGTTACTTGAAACCTCGGGCCTAAACTACCTGTTATAGGAGAGCGGATCAGCTTATTTTCTTTATCATAGTTGAGAGCATCTGGATCGTCGCCTGTGTACATATTGGCAAAACGTACAGCACGCTGGCGATCTTTAGGCGTTGCAGGCCCCGCTAAACCGAGGAAATACAAATAGAGATAACCTTCGCCATGATGCATCCAATCATAATAACGATCAAACTCTCGGTGGATTTGCCCATATTCCGTCCATTGCCAAGTTATACCTTCCCATATTTTACGTGATTGCTCATGTAATTCAGTACTTCCTCCTAGAACATATAGAAGTGCCAAATTCATAAAACCTTCATAGGGATCATCTGAACCATCCATACCTGGCCAATCACTGCGCCAAATTAAGGTGCCATCTGCATGTGTGTAACGTGCAATAAATTGTTGCGCCGCTTGATTAAGAGTTCGAAACAACTGCTGCTGCTGCAACGCCCATTGCGGGGGGGTCACTTGCTCAGATGACTTAATTTGGACAGGCTTTCTATCAAGCTGATTCGCATTCATTATGTCTCTTCCCCTTTTGCATTTCATGATCCTTCTCATAAAAAAGCTTAACAAGATCCCATGTAATTGAGAACATTGAATAATAACGATTCTCTAAAATAACTACAATAACGACTACTTTTATTTAATTTTTCTCTAAAATTTAATAAAAGCTTGTATTATGCTAGCTCAGCAAAATCTTGAAAGATCACTTTCGGATCTTTCGTCCCATGCAATTCGAAGATAATGAGTTCATTCTCACCCTCGCGTAATAATGGAGCTGGTATATACAATGTTTTTTGCGGTCCGATTTCCCAATATCGCCCGAGATTGAATCCGTTAATGTAGGCGACTCCTTTTGTCCAGCCTTCCAATTTCAAGAACGTATCGCCAATTTCTTCTACTTGGAGCTTCCCTTTATAGAAGGTAGGTGTAAATGATTCGTTAGGCAGTTCTTCCTTAAATATGAGCTTTGCTACATCATTCAATGGAAGCGTATGAATCGTCCAGTCATAAAGAAATTGCAAACCAAGACGAACACCTTCCGTTATGCCTTTAGGATCCTTTAATTTAAATCCGTAATTGATTCGCCCTTGATTTTCCACGAGTATACTTAATACCGCACCTTCAGCTGGAATATTCAGCACGAGATCTCCATCTACGATATCCGGACCTGTATTATGCGTATTGCGTTCAACGATGCCTTGATAAACTCCATCAAGAAAGACGAGCGCGCGGTCTCTTACTTCTTGAATAGCTACTTTTGCTTGCGATACTGGCCCTTTAACTCGAGTAGTGTACAAAATAAAACCGTAATCCTGCCCCAATTTTTCCATCGCCTCGGGATAAGGGATTTGGATTGGCGAAGACAATTGTGAGAGAGAATCAAACAAACGTGCTTGTTCCCCAAGGCGTACTTCTCCATAATTTTTCTTAGCAATAGCTGGAGGTAATGCAATCTCCTCTACTTCAGCATACTTCGCAATGACTTCACGAACAGCCTTATACTTTTCCGTGATGTCTCCGGATTCATCCAACAAAGCATCATAATCATAGCTTGTTACCGTTGATTCGTATTTCCCTAGATCGTTCGCACCGTTATAAAATCCGAAATTCGTCCCTCCATGGAACATATAGAAATTAACGGATGCGCCAGCTTTAAGCATTTGATCCAGAGCTTCTGCCGCATCTTCTGGAGCTCGAACATGATGCTCTTTATTCCAATGATCAAACCAACCATTCCAAAATTCCATACAAACAAGCGGCTTATCCGGTTGATACTCCAACAGCTTTCCGAACGCTTCATCCGCTCTCGAACCAAAGTTGACGGTAGCTAGAACATCTGGAAGCAATGTCCCCCCTTGCAAGTTGCTATCGGTATAACCATCCGATGTGAATAAGAGAACGTCTACCCCGCGATTAATCATCGCATTTTTCAAATGCTCCATGTAGCTGCGATCGTTACCGAAGCTTCCGTACTCATTCTCGATTTGCATCGCAATAATCGGTCCGCCGTTTGTACATAAATACGGTAAAAATTTGGGGATTAATACATCGTAATACGCATTGATTTTAGCCAAATAGGTAGGATGACTGCAGCGCAAACGCATATGATCTTCTTTCAGAAGCCATGCAGGCAATCCTCCGAATTCCCATTCCGCGCAAATATAAGGGCTCGGGCGCACGATTACAAACAAGCCTTGCTCATCTGCGAGCTGAATGAATCGAATGACGTCCGACATATACTCGAAGTTAAATTCCCCTTCAACAGGTTCATGAAAGTTCCAAGGAACGTAAATTTCCACCGTATTCAAACCGCAGGCTTTTAACTTAACTAAACGGTCCTCCCAATATTCAGGTACGACTCGAAAGTAATGGATAGCTCCTGATAAAATACGAATAGGTTTGCCGTTAAATACGAATTGTTTTCCTTCAGTTGTAAATGTAGACATTGTTAAACTCCTTTGAATTGAAAGAGAGCTTTCATAGCACTGAGAGTCTAATTCTAATGCGCCTAGAAACTCTTTCTAATTTTTTATTCATCGTTCTTTAATTCATTGATATAATTGAATTTCAAATATTGTTAATGTTAGCTTAACTAGCCTCAACGGTTTTGAAAATAATAATAAGATATCATTTCTTCAAAAAATAAAGATTTCCAACAACTTTTTTATGACTTTTCTCTGATTTTTAATCTTTAGTGTCGAACTCTAGCGGTTTTGTCTGTGAACACTATTAATAGATTCAAAAATTGAAAAAGGCGAATTTCCATTCCATATGGAATGAGAATTCGCCTTTATTCTATGCTTTGATTAATTAGAATGAGCCATCCCCCTACAAAAGTAGGAGGATAGCTTAGGTGATTTCGTTAACCCATTATCAATCTTGCAACAGCTGCAAGATCAAGGATGTCTATCTTACCATCACCGTTCATATCCGCTTGTTTATACATAGCCCAATCCGCATCAGCAAAAGTCTTTCCATAACTCACTGCGATGAGAGCGAGATCACCAATGCTGAATTTACTATCTCCATTTAGGTCACCATTAGCCTCTACATTCACGGAAGCTGTAAATGCTTGCAACGCTGCCTGCAATTGAGCGATTGCTTGACTTAATTGTTCCTGAGTAGCCCCGCCTTGACTCGCTACTGCCTTAGCACGATCAATTGCCGCTTGCAATATCGCTTTTGAACCAGCAGGATACTGACCGATTCCTGCTCCTTCTACCGCTGCATCATGCGTTGCTTGCGCACTCGTAATTAGTGCTTGCAATGCCGCTTTATCCACGACAATAATTTGAATCGTGTGTGCGGAACCATTGCTCACAGCCGTTTCGATTCCATCTGCACCCGCAGCCGTTACGTCAGCTAAGAAGATGGAGCTCGTTGCACTTTGGTCAATCTCTTTGGCCTTGAAGTTCAGTTTCAATACAGGAGCCGTATGCTTTATTGCACTTCCAGGCCCAGCACTTGCCATCAGAATGCGAACCTCACCTTCTCCTTCTTTCTGTCCGACGATCGAAAATCCACTTTGCATAGCTTCGACGGATAGGAATTCGACTTGGGACCTGTCATAATGGATCGTTTGATCCAGCGCATACACGAATTCTGCAACATTGCTTAGGACGTAAGTCAACGTGAAGCTGTCTCCGGCGTCAACATTACCTGGGCCCGACAATACCACTTTCATTGATTCCGTGGTCGCATTGACGGTGACGCTAATACTTGTTGTTAAAGCTATCTCATCTGGATTGAGCACCCCTGCTGGCAAGGTAACTGTTCCATTGACCGTGAAGATCTGTTCCGTCGTCAACAACGGGTCGTAGCTTGATGCTTCTACATCCCATGTCACACTGGCATTGACGCTTTCTGCATCAGTTTCTAGTAGTACAGTTGAAGGCAACCCAAGGGCTGCTGCACTCTTGGCCGTTCCATTGGCTACACCTGTAATTGCTGTAGGTGTCGTAATACCCACCAGTGTCGTTTCAATAGGTGGTGATAACGAAACTTCGGTTGTGCCAAGCAAGTTTCCTTTTTGGTCATACAGCTGGACAGTCATAAGCTCTCCGCTTAAAGGTGTTGAAACATTGATCGTTTGAGTCCCTTCTGTGACCTGATAGCTCATACCATTCGCTAATACGTACATGCCAACGGCAGCACCAGGATTGTTTAGATTTGTACCCTCAACATCAACAACTAGGTCAATGTCTGTTCCGTTGTACACTGTGCCTGTGGTTGTTGATTTAAAGTTCGATACATGGTAAAAGTTTGCTGTAACCGTATTATCATAGAACGATGTTGCGAATTCCGTTGATGCGCTGTTCGCCTCCGCAAACACTCCACCATTGGATGAAGTCCAATTAAGGAAGTAGGACCCCGTATCCGGAGTTGCGTCAATTAACATTGCCGTACCCGAAAGATATGTGCCTGCATTTCCTTTGGTTACAGTGCCGTTACCAGATGTTAAGTAATTAAGCTTTGGTGTGCTGCTCGGAATATCCATTTTGAGAATATTGCTTAACTTACCTTTCGCATCCTTCTCTTGAATGTAGACTGTATATGGAACATACGGTGCAAGATTCGGGATATTTATGGTGTTATCGCCTTCTCTAACCTCCACTCCAGTTCCTGATGTATTAATTATAGGTTGATTGGCAGCACTGTACACCACTGAATAGTAATAAGTGCCAGCTCGATCAGCAGTGAATGTCACAGTTGCGGTACCCGTAGGCCCGTTCGTTCCATCGCTGACACTGTTTGTAGGAGTTACGCTCTTTGCTAAGAGCTTAAATGAATCCTGATTCTGTACAAGGCTAATGTCTGCAACATCAAACGTAGCATTGTATCCGCCAAACCCAAAACCACCAAAAGCATTGCTAGGGTTTGAGACTTGAGCAACCACAGTGTCATTAACGTAGTATGTGATAGAACCATTTCCGGTTTCAATTTTGTAGGTGTTCCAGTCATTCATATTATAACCGTCAGGCATTTTGATATTGCTGATCAAGTTGTTGTCGGTAGGATTTCCACCTCTTTGGTAAATACTCCATTGACCATTCGAGAGATTCGGATAATTATATCTCAGCTCATAACGAGATACATTACCTCTATCATTGCCGCTGACAAATACGGATGGGCCAAAACTTGCGTAAGTTCCGTTCGTGTTGCCAGACCATGACACAAATTTCGCTTGCATTGTTAACGTATAGTTTTTCAGTGATGAATCTCCGAGACCATAGAATACAACATTGTCCGGCTCCGTAATTCGCATGGCCTTGCCCACTGTTGCATCTTCCACGATTCGAAAAGAAGCCTTGGCATTTGACGTACCTTCTCTGCTGTCTCTCCAGCCGATGGGTCTGTCCGTGCTCCCGATAGCGTAATTACTGAAATCCTCAGAATAAATTTGGGTTGATTCTGCAGCCGGTGGAATGTTTTCAAGTGGTAGAACTGGCGGAGCCTCCTGGCCGCCATAAATATAGAAATCGCTGAAATGAGTCGAACTACCAACCGATTTCCCATCTGGCCAACTTGTTCCCCAGTCGCCCATACCAACGTATGTAAATGCAGTAGCGACATCATCTTCCTCGGTATAAGCTGCAACTTGCTGATCATCAATAGAAATTTCCACTTCGGTTCCGGAGGAATAGTCCATTGTAAGAGTACGCCAACCGAAATCACGACGCACATTTGTTACAATTGATTGATCTCCTTTTTGGATTGTATAGTAATCGTACGATACATTACCGTTGGCACCAACTCCGAGAATATTTTTGCCGTCATCGACCCGCAAGTACGTATGCGCCAAATTAGGGTCATTGGGAGAAGTTGTTGGTGGATCTCCAAAGAAATAATCCTTATGTCTGTCAAAGAACTTGACTGTCACAATCTTATTTATAGGATCTGCAAAAGGACGGCTAACAACAACCCCACTACGATTAAGTGGAGTAAAGATCGAAAGCGATCTGTTACCTAGCAGTGGGTCGTTCGGACTTGCCAACACGCCCATAGACATATCCACACTGCCTTTTTCTACTGTCCACTTTGTTGTGTCGAGAGTGGACTCGTTAAATGTATCGGAAAAGTATACATTCGAAGGAGTTGTTTGTGGGTAGGTCGGTTGATTGGCTCCGAGCAACTGCGTCGGGAATGAAGAAGTTAACCCAATTAAATTGTATTGCATTTTTGACGAATCAAACGACTGTACGCTAGATATGTCGTCAATATTGTTGGTTACGTTTTGGAAAATGTACATATCTCCATAGCCACCAGAATTGCCAGGACGAATAGCCAATGAGTGACTCTGCACGTTCACGGCTTGAACATTAGAAAACACAAAACCGGTTGCACCCATAGCAGTATCCAACCCGCCAACCGAATTTTTTTCATGCACGGACGCTGCGGTACCGATATTACCGATGAGCACTTGATCCATGTAGTTATAACGGTCAACTGATAGATCAATTTCTGAGAGGTTGGTGGTTAAATGGTTAACATCATTTGATCCGTGCTGTGTTGCAGCAGAATACCATTGTCCGCCACCTGCAGTTAACCATGACATAAACAGGGAACTATCTTCACCGGCATCTTGGTGAGTGTGGTGCAAGTAGATGTATGAGAAATGATTGCCGACGGTATAGTTATCTCTTACATTATCGAAATTCGGGTTTGCACCTTTCCCGCCGCGAGGATATCCGCCAAGAATAAGCATCCCACGTTTAGGCGAATTATAAATCTCCAAGTGGCTGAATGTGCTTTGACCAGTATTCATAACGGTAAGACCAACCCCATGTCCTACAAGCTGACCAACGTCATGGATAAGAACATTGTTAATCGTATTATGATTGGAATATTTGCCGACACCGGGATATCCACCATCCATGGAAATTCCACCAGCACCAGTGTATTCAACCGTGGTGTTTGTAATCGTGTCAAACTGATTGTCACCTTTCATAAAGATGCCGTATACACCAGCATTTTTAACCAGACTGTTTTTAATTGTTATGTTGTTAGTGCCTTGCATCGTAATACTGCCGACTTGGAATGCCGGACGCTCAGCGGATTCGACATATGCCGGCAAAGTTACGCCCTCTTCCAATGCTACAGGTGGGAATACCCCAAATCCACCCATATCACCATAGTTATAGGTATAGCTGTAATAATCGCTAAATTCTGTGTCCTTTACAGCAAGGCCATCTAAAACAATATGATGAACTTGAAGTGCTGGATTCGGTTTATCACCAGCTTTTGATTTTGGAGTACCTTGCATGTTGATAATTGTTTGCATAGTTGGAGTGACAACTGTTTTATTGGTCATCGTTCCATCAGCCGGATAGTAATAGAGCATGCCTTCTGTCTTGTCATAATAGTATTCTCCCGGTGTGTCAAGGAACGAAAGATTACCTTGAAGGAAATATCTTGAACCATTGCTTACTGGGTACTTTACGTAATATTGGTATTTGTGATAGAAATCCGAATTTGTTACTTGTGGCTGGTTCAGTGAAATTGTGGATGAACCTATGTCTATACTTGCGACAGGTTCCGTATCTGTAAACCAGTCCCATGAACCGGCAACGCCACCAGTACCGCCGTCCCAAGTAAATACTTGAGCAACTTCCTTACCATTATTCTGCGCAAGTTGTAATCCATTGATCTGATCGGCAGTTAAATCACCTTTATAGATTTGAATATTTTTCCCATTGGAGCTTCCTGCTGTGCGTTTATAGGTATCCTTGGCTTGAGGGAATCCCGCCTGAGGTATTAGGTTAGGCGTTCTTGCCATCGTTGCCCGCGTATCATCGACATACAATGTATTAAAAGCCTCAGAATTCAGTCCGCTGAATGTTGTAGGATAGTTCGCCTTGTCCAGTTGAACCTTCCACACTTTACCAACTAGATCAGTTGGCAATCCGTAGTTGTTAACGTCGCTTTGAGCAGCTAGTTCCCAGTCGCTTGGATCAACGGGTACACCGCCGATTAGTTTTGCTGCGCCGATTCCGTCGGAACTTTCCCAAATGACATTGTAACCGTTTGTACCAGAATCCTGTGGTGTGAAATGAAGAGTATCTGGCATATAATAGTCACCTTGTGCAATGCTAACGATTATATCGCCTGTCATGTTTTGATTGATTTGCTGCACTGCTTGTTGTGCTCTTTGTAAAGTAGCAAATGGACTGAACTGTGATCCGTCACCTAAGGTGTCGTTACCAGTCGATCCGACATAAATAGTTTCCATTACATTGCTTCGTACTTGAGAGTTTATTTCGTCAGCACTTACTTTTGTATTGGTGAATGAGAATGTTGAAATTACTAATGTAATGGCCAATGCAATTGCTGTAGTTTTTTTTGCAATTTTTTTCATAGGATTCACATATCTCCTTCTTTATCTTTTCATGTCCAACACGAATTACTGTACACACACCTTTCCCCTACATCGCCATCCCCCTACTCCTTTAGATACTTCAATAGTTGAATTACAATCAGATCGTAACAAGCACTACAAAATCCCAATACACGAAAAAGTACTTGTCCCATAAATTTTTCTCAATGAAGTTCTTCAAAAAGTACGAATTTCACCGATTTTTCGATATTTCCAAAAAATTCATTCATTATTAGACAGAACGCTATTACTGTCTGAAAACCCAAAAAAATAAAAGCAGATGGAGTGAATACAAATTGTTTTCCTCCACCTGCTTTTTGTATGTTGTAGATTTCTATACTCCGGCATCGTGTGACATTGTCATTCCAATTTTATATCGTTCTTTTGATGTAAGCACCCGCCTGAATTTGATAATTCGATTAAACGTAAAACAGGTATCACTCGCACAATTAGATTGTGCAAATGATACCTGCTTGATAATTGGACTTTTTCAGAAGCCACCTTCTGTGATTTCTAGCCTTCTATTTGAATGTTGCAACCCTTCTCGGTCGTTCCTGACTACATCAAAACCTCAAGAAAGATATCATCTTCCGGCAGGCGCTCGGAAAGCTGCAAAGTCATGGCAGGCAGATTGCGGCTATCTCCCGCGCGTCGAAGTCCGCCCCCCCCCCATACTGTTCCGTTTAACGGTCGCAGCATGAAATAGTCTTTAGAAAAAGCCCTAATATTTTCGATTACTTGCCAGCCTGCAGCAAATTCAAAATAATTGTAATCGCCTCAGCTCGAGTTGCTTGCGCTTTGGGCGCAAACATGTTGCCTGATCTGCCCTTCAAGATTTCTGCTTCCTTCATGACGTATACAGCGCTCTTCGCCCAGGCCGGTATTTCACTGTCGTCTGCAAAGCCGGTCGTTTCCACGTCCGGTAGCTTCGCCCCACCTGCTCTGGCAATCATGACCGCCAGCTCCGCGCGAGTAACACTCGCGGCCGGACGGAAGCTTCCGTCATTATAGCCTGTTACGATTCCTGCTTGCAGTGCTTGCGCAATCGCTTCTTGAGACCAGGCGCCAATCTTTTCGCCATCGACAAAGCTCAGCTCGGCCTTGTTGTCAGCTAACTTCAGCCCGTTCATGAGCATGACTACAAACTCTGCCCGTGTCACAGTTGCGTTTGGCTTAAACGTACCATCCGTATATCCTTTGACGATGCCTTGCTTCACGGCTGCCTCAATGTTGGCTTGCGCCCAGTGACCGTTAACGTCTGTGAACTTCGGAGCTTCCGTGCCATGACCATCCTCCGTTCCACCGTCCGAAGGATTACCGTTGTTATTGCCTCCGTTATTGCCTCCGCCATTGCTGCCACCGCTGGTGTTCATCACTTGTACTTCGAGATTAGCGTCTTGTCCTGCGCTAAACGTAAAGGTAAGGTTAACGGTACTTACCTCAAGAGCAGCCAAATACGATTTCAATATCGTTACCTTATCGTTGATCAGAGTATAATCCACATTAGCTGTCAGCTGCACCTCTCCATTTTTCACTCCAATAAGTGTATTTCCGTTTAAGGCCACATCGATCACTGCGTCCAGCTGCTGCGAAGGATTCTTGTCAAAAATGACCGATGCCGGGCTTATTGAGGAATTGGATGCGGCCGCTTCTTTAAAAGTAAATACATTGAAATCGTAAACGCCGGCCCCGTTCCCGTCGGAATCCGTTATATTCAACCGAATATATCTGGCTGGAATGGCAGTCTCCTTGCGATCCTCATTAATCTGCTGTGTGGTGGCTGTGCCGGTCTTGTCCGCATACGTTGTCCAGTTAGAGCCGTCTGTGGAGGATTCAATTTTGTATTTGTATCCCGAATTCAGCTCAAATCTGGTTTTCACGCCTGTTATGTCGTATTCATCGCCAAGATCGACCTTCAACCACTGAGGTACGGTTAACCCTTCCTGCTGCGCCCATCTGGTCGCTCTGTCCCCATCTACAGCATATAACGGGTTTTTGCTTTGTGACGATGCAACAACCGCTTTACTTAAAGCGATATCGATTTCTGCACCGTTTATGTCTGTCACGCTTACCTCTAAATGCTTATTGTCGCCTGAACTGAATTCAAAAGTCAGGTTGCTCTTCCCTTCACCTAGCGTTGCAAGATAAGAGCGATGGATAATGACTTCGTTTTCTGAAACGCTATAGTCGATATCAGGGCTCAGGTAGAGTAATCTATTTTTGACTCCAGTTAGCGTATTGCCTTGAAGATCCATTCCAACGGTTATATCTGATTGGTTATTCGGGTCTTTATTAAAAACAGCTGTTGTTTTATCAATAGTTGAATCAGGAGTTATCTTTGTGCCAAATACGCTAAACTCATATATACTCGGGCCTAAGCTATATAACGCCTTAATCCTCATGTATCTTGCGGATACAGCATTTTCGTTGTTATCCTGATACGTTTGCTGCGTCGTTTCACTTGCTGTTCGGTCTGTATAGGTGTGCCAGCTTTGCCCATCCATGGAATACTCGATTTTGTATTTATATCCACTAGACAATTCGAACATGGTCGTAACGGATTTCACGGCATATACGCCCTGCAAATCAACCATTAACCAGCCTTCGGTATTCCATATCCCTTCCTGCTGCGCCCATCTTGTGCTTGTATTCCCATCAACGGCATTAGCAGGCTCCAAGCTTTGCGACGAAGCCGTTACCGGCTTGTTAAGCGCGACATTGACGGACCCGTCATCTTCAATAACCTTCACCTTCAGGACAGGGTCTTCTCCGGCTGCAAAATCAAACGTCAGGTTATTTTCCCCAGTTGGCAGTGATTGGAGATAGGATTTATAGATCAATACCTGATCCCAAAATAATTTGTAGTCTTGATCAGGAACCAGCTGAGCCGCCCCGTTTTTGATTCCATCCAGCTTCCCGCCGTTTAATACCATTTTGACCTGCATGTCAACTTGTCTTGATGGATTTTTATCGAAGGTGACTTCATTCCGCTGAATCAATGAATTGGATTCGGGAGGCGTACCGCCATCTCCAGGATACACGCTGAATTCATAAATGCTTCCTCCCCAACCGTGAGACAGCGTAATTCGCATATAACGCGCCATTACGTCATTTTCATCCTGATTGGTTTGCTCGGTTGTGGCTATCGCTGTCTTGTCGGTAAACAGCTCCCAATTCTCTCCGTCCTCCGAGTATTCAATTTTGTATTTGTAGCCTGTGTTTAACTCAAACATCGTACTTGTCGAAGCGATGGAATATACGTCTCCGAGGTCTACCGTCAACCACTGGGCATCAGTTCTTCCTTCTTCCTGCGCCCATCTCGTGCTCGTATCGCCATCCACTGCTAGCGCCGGGTCATTGCTATGCGAGAATGCCGTTACCGGTTTTTTCAATGCGAGATTTACAGGCTCTTGAGGTGCCGGAAGCGGTGCTTTCCACGGGCCTGCCGCTGCAATAATGTCCTGCGCTTCCTGCGGCCAGTTGGTACCTGAAACACTTATATTTCCAATTGCAGTGTTTGAAGTTATTCCACCGAAATCAACATTGTAATAGTTATACCTGAAGATATTGTCATGAGCATTGTTTGTTGCAAAAGCATGTTCCGTATTATCGATCACGTTTCGCTCAACCATCCTGTAACTCGTCGCCCCATCCAAATAGACGCCCATGATATGGTTCCAGGCCGCATATTCACCTTGCCTCATGTTTTTTATATAGTTGTGGTAGATATTGGAGAATCCATCCATGCGACCCAGTGTGTAAATGCCGCCTCCGTCCTGGATAAGCCTTACTGAATCATGAATGTAATTGTTGTGTACCTGATTATTCGTCATGCCATGATCTGCATCAGACCAGTTCCACCCGATACTAATGCCGGAATACGGCAGGTTGCTGATCTCATTATTTGCGATGGTCATGTTTTGGGGAAGCATAGCTCCAATCCCAACCATATCGCCGTAATCTAGTCCAATATGATCGATTGTGTTATTTGTAATGGTATCAAATTGGCTTTGGCCGTCAGGCAGCGTATAAAGATCTTTTCCTTCGTTGTCATCCCACAGATCGCCAACAATGCCCATAGATACGCCGCCCCCGGCATTGTCGCTAAACTTGTTCCCGTCTATCGAGGTGTGATCGGTACCCTCATACCCCATAATGCCCCAGCTTCCCGCATATTGAAAAATATTGTTAGAAATCGTAATATGGCTTGTGTATTTCAACTCAAGCATCGCTCGGGATGCGGTATAACGGGCTGTATTTCTAATTTCGGTGTTATTGCCGCCAGTGACGGACTGAAATCTGAAGCCTGCCTGCACATCTACATAACCATAACTCGACGGAGCCAGCCAATTGCTGTGCATGAATGTAATGCCAGAAAATTCGATGTCATGGACTTTGCTGCCTAAGCTGCCTTCCACATTCACAACAGTCTCCAGCTTAGGGGCAATGATCCGAGTGGCATTGATCGTCTCGCTGATTCTTGGCTTGTAATATACCGTTTCCTCAGCAGTATCCAGATACCATTCTCCTTCTGCATCCAGTAAAGATAAAGCGTTTTCAAAAAAGTATGGCGAATTGCCTTGGCCATGATGATTGTACGAAAAGCCGCTTTCAGGGAATTTAAAGTCTACTTGACCTGTCGTTTCATTAATGGTGTCAATTCGGCCGCGCACTTGACTCCAACTTTGCAAAATAACCATTTCAGCAGATGTTCCGCTTAACTCGCTGGCCCACGAGCGTGCATCCTCATTAATGGCATAAGGATATTCGCCGTTCTTAGCCCTGTAATATGGACCTTTGACTACATCATTGGTCAAATTGGGCTGCCGTGCCCGGATTCCCCGATCCTCGCCAACATACAGCTGCCTGAAATTCCAATCTACACCTGTCTTTTTATAGATATTTTTTTCGTTATCGTATAATTCCCAGCCTGCACTAATGTCGACGCCGCCGCTAATGACAGGAGTCGCTCCCGCATCAGCCGTATAGATCACTTTGTAGCCGTTATTACCCGAATCCAAGCTGTCGAATGTCAAGGTCTCATCTAACAGATATTCGCCATCCTGCAAATAGACATAAATATCATCTGTCATTGTGCTGTTTATTTCGCGTACAGCCTCCCTAGCTTTATCAATGGTCCTAAATGGCGAATCAGAGGTCCCACTGTTGTTGTCATCTCCTAGCGGCGATACGTAAAAGCTCTGCTGCGAAGCAGCTTGAACCGGTTTAATCGCACCTGACAGGGATAAGCTTGTGAACACCATGTATATGGCGATTAGTAAAGCAAGCTTTCTTTTCATAAATAGACGCCTCCTACGTTTCTTTTCGTTTTTTATTCGTTTATGACCAGTGCGGCCTTACCCCGCCGCACTGTATCGTAAGTTTAACCAATGTCAGAGCTCCGCCCCCTTCCCAGAGAATATACCATCAGAGAATGATGCTCATCGCTATAGCGAAAAAGAAAATCAGCGATTCCGTTTGGTACGTGCTACCCCTTCAACGAGCCTTCCGTCAGCCCCGCAATAAACTGCCGCTGCATGAACAGATAGAGTAAAAAAATCGGCGCCGAGGCCAATACAACCAGTGCAAACACATCCTCCCAGTTCGTGCTGTACTGCCCAACGGCTTGAAAGATTCCCGTCGTTACGGTGTAGCTCTTGGTAGAGCCCAAAATAATGACTGGATTAATAAAATCATTCCAAATCCACAGGCATAAGAAAATAACGGCTGAGGCAGTCGCGGGACGCAGCAGCGGAAATAATATTTTCCAAAAAATCGTAAATTGGCTCGCCCCGTCAATCTTTGCGGACTCATCCAGCTCCCTCGACAGCGTGCGGATAAAGCCTACAAATATAAATACCGTAAACGGCACATAAAACCCGATATTGTAAAGAATCAACCCCTGCGGCGTGAACATCAATCCGAGCTTCGCCAGTACCTTAACAAGCGGAATCAAAATCACTTGCGGCGGAATCATTAAACCTGACAGCAGCAGCAAATAGCATACGGACAAAAAGCGGTTGCTCACGCGGGCAAAAACAAAGGACATCATCGAGCACAGCACGATAAGCAGAACGACCGATACCGATGTAATGAGAACAGACGTCCCATATGCTTTGAAAATATTAAAGGATGGCGTCACTGCCGATCTTATAAAATTGTCTAGCGTCAGGTTGAGCACAGGCAGAGAAAAAGGGTTGTTCAAAATGTCCGTTCTTGTCTTGAATGCATTGACGACAGCGATATAGAACGGAACAAGCAATAACAGAGACAAAGGCATGAGGAATAGATGCCTGATAGAATGAGAGAAATTTCTCCTCATAGCAACCTCTCCTCTCTTCTTCGCAAATAGATCGTCAAGGAAACCGATAAAAGGCTTACGATAATCAGCATATAGACTGCAAGACTAGCAGAATAGCTCAGCCGGTTCGCGCTAAAGCCAACCTTAACCACCTGATAGGCGATTGTTTCAGTCGCTCCGGCCGGTCCGCCGGAAGTAAGGATAGCAACGCGGTCGTATTCCCGCATAGATCCCGTAAACATAAAGATGATGCTCATCGTAAAAGCAGGTGCCAGCATCGGAAACGTAATATGTCTGAACTGCTGCCATCGATTGGCCCCGTCCATTTTGACCGCCTCATACAAGCTACCCGGGATCGATTGAAGCCCTGCCAAATAGATGACAATAATAAAGCCGGTAGACTGCCAGATCGCAAGGAAAGTAATGGTCAATACTGCCAAATCCGGGTTCCCAAAAAACTCGATGCGCTCCGCCCCAAGCTTCTCCAGCAAGTTATTAAGCAATCCGTTATAGCTCAGAATGCTCTTCCAAATAAAACCGATCGAGACTGTACTCAGCAGCAAAGGGAAGAAGAAGACGGATCTATAAAAATTTGTCATCCGCCCTTTTTGGTTCAGGAGAACCGCAAAGGCAATTCCAAGTATATTCACAGCCAGGGTTGCCACCACCGTAATAAACAAGGTGACCTGCAACGCCCGTGCAAAGGCCTTGTCATGAAAGGCTTCCACATAGTTGCTTAATCCTGCAAATTGATAGGAAGGGCTGAGGCCATCCCAATTGTAAAAAGAATAATAGACTAATAGGAAGATAGGGATCAGCAGGAAACAGAAGTAAATAATAATTCCTGGTGAAAACATTAACGCAAAAGACCATCGATCATTTTTAAGCAATTTGTATCACCGCCAAGTATCTTAATGATGCCATTGTGATAGGGGCGAGCCCTATTGTTCGCCCCTTCTGCCGCAGCTTTATTTATTGTTTTTATCCCAATATTCGTCTAGTGATTTCATACCCTTCTCCATGTCCAAATCACCGAGCATAATGCTTTGCGCTACTTTGTTGTATTGGTCCTGAATGCCTGCTACAGGCACTCTGCCGACTTTATTGTTCATATGGCCAACCATCGGAGGGTTGTTAAGCAGCAGCTCGTAAATTTCCGTTTGCAAAGGAGACATTTCCCATTTGAGCGGCTCCTTCAAATTCGAGAACAAAGCATCTGCCTGCAAATAGCCTTTATGGGCTTCCGGGTCCAGCATCATAAATTTTGCGAATTTAAGCGCCTCTTCCGGGTGATTGCTGTTTTTGGCAACCGCATAACCGCCCGCATTTTCTCCGCCCAGCAAATATTGCGTGCCATCCTTGGTAGGTGTTGCAAATACGCCTACCTCAAAATCCTTGTCCGCAACAGCTTCAGCCGCACTGAACCATGACCCCATCGGATACATAGCTCCCTTACCCTTCAAAAACTCCTGCTCAACTGCCGTGTAGTCGATGCTTAAAGCACCTTTGTTGAAGTACCCCTTCTCAACTAGATTGATATAATAATCGGCTGCTTCCTTCCAGTTCGCATCTGTAAATTTCACTTTATTGTCGAAGCGGTCTGCGTACCAGTTTTTATTGTCCTTATAGACGCTAGGCGATGTCATTACCGAAAACGTAAATCCAGCCGTCCAATCGCCCGCCGTAAGCAGCGGAGTAATATTTTTTGCCTTCAGCTTCTCCGCAGCCGCTTCCAGCTCAGCCCATGACTTCGGAGTGGAGGTAATGCCCGCTTCGGCGAATAGCTTTTTATTATAGAAAATAAGAGATTGCGGCTGTCTGATTGCCGAAATATTGTATAGCTTGCCATCAATCATCTCAGCCTCATAGTTGTTAATCTTCTTTATGTCATCGTCAATTGGAATTTCAAGCAATGCGTCAGCATCTACGAACATTTGGATCGTAGCGTTCTGGATGATATCAGGGAAGTCGCCAGATGCAAGCAATGTTTTTAGGTAGCTATCAGGTGATCCTTCGTTCGCCGGAGGTTGAATTCGTTTCACTTTGATGCCAGGGTTAGCGCTTTCAAACTTTTTAATTAATTGATCGTAATATTCGACCGTCAGGTTCGGAGTAATCCATGATTGAAATACAATTTCAACATCCTTGACCGCTTCTTTATCCGTGCCCTTCTCTGCGCTGTTATTAGCAGACTGGGTTGGTGTTGACTCCTTCTCGCCAGTACTATTACCGTTATTGCCGCCGCAAGCCGCCAATACCGTAACCAGCATCATGCTCATACAAACCGCAAACCACTTTCTCATTTCGACCACCTCTTCTTCTCTTTTAATAACCTCAAGTCTATTATAGGAAGATGTTGTTAATTGTTTCCACAGTATAAATTCTACTTTAACTAGACCAATTAAACTTCTTTTCGCGGGTTCAAAATACACGCGATTCCGTGCTTGAGCGCACGCTGCCCCCTAAAACGATGTAAAACTACTGCTAGAGTAAAAACCATAGTTTTACTGGAGAAACTGTATCTTTACGACTCATACATTCGCAAGATTAAACGGGAATTAGCACCAGTCTCACGCATTGCCGTGCATCAGCTACTTACGATTAAAAAGTTGACAGCGCTTTAAATTTGTTCATAAAATGACGTTAGATGAATCAGCACTCGCACTAAACCTGAATCTGTCAACACCAAAGGAGTCGGCTCCATGTGGATTAAGACCTTATACCGTGAATGGATCGGCAGATTTATATTTCGGAAGCTGAATATTGGTATTGGTGCAGCCTTGCTTATCGTATTTTTGCTGCTAGGCCTCGGCATCTACAATAACTTCTACTCGATTCTGGAGAAAAAAGAGCATGAACTGCTGACCTTTCGAACAGAGAAACTAAAAATTCAATTGATCGATATCATGGAGCGGTTCAAATATGATTCCATGAGCATCTATCAGAAAAGCAATATGCAGACCAGTGTGTACGAGTTGTTCCTCCCAGACAATATTCCTAGTAATATGGAGGATAGGAAAGCGGTATCCGAACAAAATTATCTTAAAAATGTTATGACGCATATGCTTTCTCGTAACCCATATACTTCAGCAGTTATGATGTACCGTCTGCAGGATGAGCGATTATTTGTTGAATCGCAGCAGCAAAAGTATCGTGTCAATCCCTCATATCCGTATAAGCAGTTTTTCGATTCATTCCCAAAGTCTTATCAGCATCCCTATTTCGGAAGCACCGATCAGTTGCTGGCACCCGCTGACCGTATGCTTTATATAGTCAATCCAATCTATAATCCAACGAGTATACATCCCGAGCAGGTATACGGTTACCATCTCGTTTCCTTAAATACACATACCATTACGAATGAGTTCGATTCCCAAAGTTCGGACTACAGACTCATTATTAAGCAGAAGGACGCCGTTCTGCTGGACAGTAGGCCGGATGGACAATCCGATTGGAACGTATCCGATGATTTAATCTCGCAGCTCTCGATTGATAAATACCAAATTGAGATTATAGGCATTAGCTACAAATCTAATTTGCAAAGTAAGCTATCAGACATCGCGGTCCGCGTATTAATCATACTTGGACTTAGCTGGCTCGTCTGCATCATTATCATTCATATTATTCAACGGTTTATCGTTGGGCGATTTAACCAGATGAGCAAACACTTCAAAAAGGTGCAGCGTAATCCGTTCACTCATTTGATGCCCGTAAACGGCGAAGATGAAATCAGCGATCTGATGCTTCGTTTCAATCGGATGACACAAGAGCTGCAAAATCATATCAATCAGGTGTACATATCCGAAATCCGTAAGCGCAATGCAGAGTTTATTGCTTTAAAAACCCAGATACATCCTCATTTTTTATACAATACATTGGAATCCCTACGCATGCAGGCCGTCATTAGCGAGCAGCCCTCTCTGGCGGAGAAACTCTACCACCTTGGACGGCTGTATCGCTGGATGCTCCAACCAACTGACGACCTCATCTCGGTGCAGGAGGAGCTCGCACATACGAACTACTACTTGGAACTGCTTATGCTTGGCAAGTCCAACCGCATCGAGCTTCGGGTGATCTCTGAGCTAAATCTGGAAAACTGCTTCATGCTAAAATTCACATTGCAACCTATCATTGAGAACGCGATACAGCATGGCAAGCTGGAGCAATATGATGAACCTGTTATTACGATAGCAATCAAGAGAGAGTCCAATCTGCTCATGATCGAAATTCATAACAACGGCAAGAATATTTCCGAAGAGGAGCACAGCCGATTGCAGCAGCTTCTGCAAACCGAAAATACATTCCCCGAACAGCATCTGGGACTTAAAAATATTCACGAGCGCATCAAGCATTATTACGGCAATGAGTACGGCTTGTCTCTGCACGAGAAGCAATCTGAGACTGGGCCATTTCGGCTGAATATGATTTTCCCCTATAAACGTTAGCCAGTTTTCTTGAGGAGGTTTAATATGACAAGTCTACTAATTGTCGATGACGATCAATATATAAGAGAGGGATTGAAGCGGTTAATTAATTGGAAAGCGCTTAATATTACGCAATTATCCGAGGCAGAGGGGGCTTATGAAGCACTAGAGCTTATGGAGGCGCATAAGTCACATATTGTGCTTACAGACATTCGTATGCCTAAGGGGGACGGGTTACATCTGATCGAGCAGATAAGACTAAGAAACTGGAATACCTCTATCGTCGTGCTAAGCGGGTACAATGAATATGCTTATGTGCGGCAAGCAATGAAATATCAAGTCGAAGATTATTTGCTCAAGCCTATTGATGCTTCAGAACTTACTGAAATTATAGCGTCCTGCACAGAGCGCTTCCAGGGACAATATATTGCCGAGCAAATGCAGCGAGAGTCGTTTCAATTATTGAAAAATAATATATTACTTCGCTGGGTGCAAAACCGGATTCAGCATGATCAGCTGCGTGAAAAGCTGAAATTTTTGCAATTGCCTCTGCTGATGAATGAACGATACCAAATTTGCATCATTGATTGGTGTGACCGGCAGGAAGGCGAGCTGACCCAAAATGAAGAACAATATCGCTCATTTGCTATCCTCAATAGTGTGGAAGAGGTGCTGCAGGAAAGCGGCCGTGGAATTGCCTTTCTAAATGAGCATAGGCAAATTATTGTGCTGTTCACGGACGAGGGCAATGATGCCGACCGCTTCAGCGAGAGCAATCACAGCTGGATGACTGACATTTCCAAGCGGTATGGAGAGATACTCAAAACACCCTGGATCAATTACTTTGGGAAGGTCACCTGCCTGCCTAGTCAGCTACATGAATCGTATAATGAAGCGCTGGCACTCTGCAATAATAAAGTATTGTATGCGACAGACCAGGAAATTAACCTGATCTCACAGAACCCGATAACCAGACAGGTTGAACGATATGTACAGAAAAACTATAGTGCGGAGTTATCCTTGCAGCTGCTATCGCTGCACTTCAATGTAAACAACGTCTATCTGGGAAGATTATTCAAGAAGGAAACAGGACAATATTTCAACGACTACCTTAATCGTGTCAGATTAAGTCATGCCAAGAAGATGCTGGCCGTTACTGCGCTAAAGGCATCGGAAATCGCTACTGCAGTAGGATTTCTTGACCCTAATTATTTTTTCCGCAAATTCAAGCTGGTACACGGCATCTCCCCCTCCGACTATCGTCTATCAGTAAACAACCATACGGAGCAGTAGTGGGTTGTGGTCCAGTATCTTTCTTATTCGTTTAATTCGTTCTCCAAATGTGGACAATAGATCTATCCAATTCCAAAATCAATTATTTGCACTTCTTAATGAACAATTCATTCTTTATTTGGAGGCGATGGCTCATATCATAGATAGTAAGCGAGCAAACCAAAATAATTTAAGTTCACTGTAATCTAGTCAAGCAATTAGATGGTATAGCTTAATGTTAGCACTATGGAATAAACAAAAAGCCACGTTGCAAAGACGTGGCCATTCAGTCTACTTTAGAACTTATAAGGACAATATTAATAATGACCCATCATCTCTTCGCCTTATAAAACTCATGATAAAGCTTCATAAGCGCCCGCTGCTCAATCCTTGAAACATAACTTCGATTAATCCCAAGCTCCTTCGCAATCTCCCGCTGCGTCCGCTCATCCCCGGCGTGCTCCAAACCAAACCTACCAATGACAACTCCTTTTCGCGGTCATCGAGTATATCCAAATTTTTACATATCTTCGAATTCTCAATCTTAAGCTGCACCTTATCGACGATATCATCCGCTACAGTACCAAGGATATCAATCAACGTAATTTCATTGCCTTCCTTATCCGTTCCAATTGGATCATGAAGTGATACGTCTTTCCTAGTCTTCTTCAAAGACCGAAGGTGCATAAGTATTTCGTTCTCAATACAACGGGCGGCAAATGTAGCTAGCTTCGTGCCTTTGCCGGTTTGGAAGTATTTTAAAATTTCCCAGAGAGTAACCTTAAGTTATACACGTTTCAGCTTTAATAAATACATCGGTAAATATGCTGCAATTAACATAGGTATAACCAGCTTCACTTGGAAGATCAGGATTAAAAGCAACAAAACTGCCAGCGGCTTCCGGAGTACTGCACTGGCGAGAGATGTGGTGACTACGGCAATGGATGTTACCGGATCTATCGAGAGTAACGATGCAATTCCGTAGCCTATGCTCACCCCTGCAAAAATAATAGGAAAGATATGTCCTCCACGCCAACCAGATGCTAAACAAAATTCAGTTAAAAACAGCTTTAAAATACCTATTGCCAGTAATAAATATGCTGACATACCGGTCCACTTAGCAGCTATTTCGGTTAACTCATGCTCCCCCGAAAATAAAGTAATAGGGAGAATCGTTCCGACTAATCCTAGTACTACCCCGCCAATAACTGCTCTAATGACTTTATATTTATCAAGTGGTTTGAGTACTTTTTGGGCACTATGACTGAAAAATTCATATAATTTTGCAAGCAATACTCCTAAAAGGATCAACGGAATTATCACTAATATTTCATATCCGCCTAATGCTGGTGTACCAAAATCCGCTATGGAAAATTGTTTGTTATCTATTTTGGATAATAGTATAAATACAGAAAATCCTGCGGCAGTAGTTAATGAATATACAATTGCCTTTATTAGCTTAATATACCTTGATTCTTTTTTATCTTCAAACAATGTACTAACTCCAAATAGCGGCGCCCTAAAAACCATACCCATTGTTGTCTCAATACTATATTCGATGATGATATCTCCATGTTCATTTAATACAGATTTTTTCTTAACTAATGTTTTCAAAACATCTCCCGCCCACGTAGAAAGGCCTCCTACAATCCCGACTAAAGCCGCCTCGGGACCAAGACTGGCTCCAAAAGAAAGTACACAAATTGCAATTATAGCACCCTTAAACACTGATCTGTAATCAATTCTTTTTGTTTGCTTGAATTCTGCTACTACTTCATCTGTTAAACGTGGGTAATTACCAAGGTACTTTTGAGATAAACCTATCAAAATACCGCCAACTACACACACGATTAATGGCCAAGCTCCAATATCAATTACATTCGGCAAATCAACCCATAAAAAGCGAGTCGTTACAGAAAGAATAGCGAGAAAACTCCATACAAGAAGCCCAACAATCCCTCCTGTAACGATGCTATATAGAATAAAAGTACCTGCACCTAAAAACTTCATTTCTTTTATTGCCTCACTTTCCTAATAAGAACAGATCCTGATACATTAATAATCTCTGACGTTGCCACAGGCAGAGTTCGTTACAGTTTAATTATTTCTTATCAATACCGGCGTTATACGTATCAGCAGTACGATAGTTTCCATATGTGTGGAGTGTCTATACAGTAAAATACCAAATGGAATCTCTACCATTTGGTTTCATTTATTGATATAACATCGTGCAATCAAGCCCTAACTATTTTTTTGTGAACTAATAAAAAATAGTTATGTAGGATAATGGGCGGATAACAGGTGAATCAGCTAAACTAAGTTGGATTTTGTGGTTAGAAAACTCTGAGATCTAGACTTGAACGTTGCTTCAACAACAGCATATTCATAAAGACAACCTTTGTGTTTCACATTATAATCCTACAATAATTCGGAAATAGGAACGTGATTAACTCACGTCCCAATTTCGTCCCCAACTATGCTACAAACCTACTCAATACCCTTATATAATCTATCATCAAACATTAATTGAATTTGAATACCGAACGGGTCTTCAATAATACCGTATGCTTCGCTAAATAAATTATTCGATAAAGGAACAATGATTTTCACTCGATCATCTGTAATTAAGCTATTATAAAAATGTTCAATTTCTGCTAAGTCAGAACTTTGAATGCATAATGAAGTGTTATTACCAACTGAATATGCTTCACTGGTATTCATTGTATCTTCCGCTATCATGACTTTTGTTCTTCCGATTGATAAGACAGAATGAGAAATATAATTCTTATTCTCATCAGTAAGCTGTATGGAGCTGTCACGTTTTGCTATGTCTTGATAGGTAACAAGTAACAATTCCTCTGCGTTAAAATGGTTCTTGTAAAAATTTATAGCTTCTTTTGCTCTTCCGTCCATGGATAAGAAAATAGCAATTTCTAGTGTTGTACTCATGATATCATTCTCCATTCATATTATCATTCTAGGTAGATATCTTATACATTTGATATATTACCTTGAACTTATCATAATATATAAAGGCGTCAAAATATGACACCTTTATAAGGAGATATGTTAATGAAGAAATCAGAAAGATTAAATGACATGACCAGATACTTAAACAGTCGAGAGTTCTTTAATTTAAATGACCTAATGGTTAAATACAATATTTCAAAAAGTACGGCTCTACGTGATATTAGCTCATTAGAACAATTAGGTATGCCTATTTATTCGGAACATGGCAGACATGGACGATATGGTATCTTAAAAAATAGATTGTTATCCCCCATTATTTTTACTATAGATGAAGTGTATGCTCTGTACTTTGCAATGTTGACGTTAGAATCTTATCAATCAACACCATTTCATTTAAGTGTTAATCAACTAAATGAAAAGTTTGAAAACTGTCTTTCTAAAAAACAAATAAACCAGATTCACCAAATGAAAAAAGTCCTACAATTTGAAATATATCAGCATCATAATGTCAGTCGTTTTTTAGATAAAATTCTAGAAAGCATTCTTAATGAGAACAGCTGTAAGATTCAATATTTAAAGGATAATCAAGCAAAAAGTTACCCAGTTCAATTTTTCAAAATTTCCGCTAGGTTTGGTCAATGGTATGCTGCTGGAATAGAGTTAAATACAAATAAATATAGAGTTTTCAGATGCGATAGAATAACCCGTATAGAAGAAGAAATCAACTCTCACTTTTCTATAGATGAACTCGTTAGTCGTTCATTAGAAATATATCAATCTGAGAAGAGTATCGACTTTGAAGTAGAGATTTTTGAACAAGCCAAGGATATTTTTTATAAAGAACATTATCCTTCTATGAAATTAGAAAATGGTAATAAAACAGTCATTAAAGGATTCTATAATATAGGAGAAGAGGAGTTTATAGCTAACTATTTGATGAGATATGGTCATTATGTTATTTCAGTGAAACCTGAATCGTTAAAACAAATGATCCAAGATCGAATAGAGAATCTTTTAAATCACTATCAAAAGATATAGATCGCTATGTTCGGGGGCTTATTGTGAAGCGAATCAAGCTCGGTAATAGTCAGTCTTTTAAAGAAAATAAAAAAGAAGCGGGATTTTACCCGCTCCGTTGCTTATACGCCAATACATCTCAACTATTAGTCATTCCTTACCAACAGTGAGCAACACTCAACATGACTTGTCTGCCTGTCCCATTGCTCATGACTCCACTTCATTCTAGTCAAATTTACAATCTTTAAGAGGAATGACTTTGGTCTTGTACACAAATTTATAGCCTAGCCATACAACTAAAAATAACGGAATTCCGATATAGGAAACAAGCACGCCATACCAATCGATCGTTTCTCCAGTGAAAGCTTTAAAGTTCTGGCCGATAATAACGAACATGCATAATGCAAAGGCAAAGAGTGGACCTAACGGAAACCACTTGGCTTTATAAGGAAGTTCACTTAAATCCCGACCTTGTGCAACGAATGCCCTACGGAAACGGTAATGACTAATTGCGATTCCAAGCCATGTAATAAATCCGCACATGCCAGAAGCATTCAGCAGCCATAAATACACAACCCCATCACCGAAGAAGGAAGCTAGGAACGCAAGCATGCCGACTGCACAAGTGACCAGCAGCGCATTAATAGGAATACCGCGTTTGTTTAATTTCTCTAGAAACTTAGGTGCTTTGCCCTCTTTGGCAAGTACCCACAGTACACGTGTAGATGCATACATCCCCGAGTTACCAGCAGACAGCACCGAAGTCAAAATGACGGCATTCATAATAGCAGCCGCGAAGGCGAATCCCGCTTTTTCAAAAACAAGGGTGAACGGACTAACTGCAATATTCTCAATACCAGCTTGCATCAAGCTCGGATGTGTAAAAGGAATCAACATGCCAATTACGAAGATTGCAAAAATATAGAAAAGCAGAATACGCCAGAAGATTTGTTTAATGGCCTTCGGTACGTTCTCACGTGGGTTCTCACTTTCACCCGCTGCAATGCCGACAAGCTCGGTTCCTTGGAACGAATAACCCGCTGCCATAAAGATACCAAGAAACGCTAGAAAACCACCATGGAACGGTCCACCATCTAGTGTGAAATTACTGAAGCCAGTCGGCTTCGAGCCGCCCATTATACCAAATATCATAAGCACCCCAACAATCAAGAAGATGATGACAACGGCAATTTTGATCAATGCAAACCAGTATTCCGATTCACCATATCCTTTGACAGACAGTAAATTCAAACCGAAAATAATGGCAAGGAACAGTAAGCTCCACAGATAAGAAGGACTATCAGGAAACCAATATTTAATAATAAGAGTTGCTGCTGCAAGCTCAGAGGCAATCGTAATCGCCCAGTTAAACCAGAAATTCCATCCCAGGGCGAATCCCAAAGAAGGATCCACGAAGCGGCTAGCATATGTGTTAAAAGATCCCGATTCTGGCATATAGGTTGCAAGTTCTCCCAAACTAGTCATAAGGAAGTACACCATAATACCCACAGCTATATAAGCGAGAAGAGCTCCCCCTGGACCAGCTTCTGCTATTGCACTACCACTAGCAAGGAACAAGCCTGTACCAATGGAGCCTCCAAGTGCAATCATCGTGAGGTGACGAGCCTTGAGCCCGCGTTTCAACTGCTGTGGCTCAGTCGAATTGTTTGATGACATTAAAAACACTCCTTAATCATGATGTCGATCCATTGTTGTGGAGTGGGAAACAAGAAGAAACGGTGACACTGTCTTTCAGAACATACGTTTCTTATGGTCACAAAAAAAAACGCTCACAGAGGTGAACGTTTTATATCATTCCCAACTTATCTTCTTTGAAGATAGCTCATCACAAATTTACTTATCATAAATTTGTGACAGTTCTGCACCTTCCGGCAACAGTCCCAGCCCAATTGCCCAGAGCAGCAATCAAACTTCGGCGGTAGTTCCTTTCAACAGCTTCAATGACGTTCTCTGCGTCTCCACTGATTTACTTCTAAAAACCGCGACCTCTACCTCACCGTTTGATAGGATGAGGGTTGTATTCAATTTAATTTACAAGAACATTATATCGAACATTGAGAGGGTAAACAATGGTATAAAAAGTATATTAGAATCTAAAACCGATGGAGAGTAACATAATGTGAAATAAGAGAGTGTCAATCTTCGCTTTATTACAAATCAGTACCACTTATTCATCTTTCTCCATTCCCATCGGCATCATGATCCCATTGTCCATCCCCATCATCGTAACGCTGCTCGATTCCTCTTCTCCATCTGCCAAGTAAACCTCCGTACCGAATGCTGGCTCTGCATAAGGAAGGTTTGTGTTTCCGCGGGCGAGAATTTGACGGTAATTCCCTGAATGACCTTCGAATCCATCATGATCCCATGGCACCCAAGAACGTGCATTGCAATAATGGCAAACATATGAGCGGCGGTACCGATCCTGGGTACGATTCGGATAAGAGCGATGAAGTAGATGTGAATGGAAAAACAAAACATCTCCCGTACGTAGTGGAACGGGTATGGCTGGAGGATAGTTTGCGACAACCTTAGAAAGCGTGTTCACATTATCGTCCAAATGGCTCACATTCTGCACGCCATTCAAATCCTCGAATGCATCCACCGCGTGCACATTTCCTCCTCCGACACCATCAGGAGGATATATCGGTTCGTTGTTCGAGCCGGGTACGACCCACAAGCAGCCATTTTCTTCATCCGCTTCCTCTAAGGCAATCCACGCTCCAATTAGCGTATCCGGATGCGTCTTGATATAGCATGCATCCTGATGCCAGCCTTGACCGCCTGTTCCAGGAGGATTTAAAAAGAGCATGGACTGAAGAGCGTATACATCTGGCCCAACTAACGCCTCCGTAACATCGACTATTCGAGGGTTAAGCAACCCCCTCTCCGCTGCTGCATTTAAACGAGACAGCATATGAATTCTTGTCGCCTTAGCATATTCCTCTTTGAGTGGATCCGCATTATCACGATCTGCGTGCTTATCTAACTGAAGGCTATTAAGCCTAGTTTGCTCTGCTAATTCATAGAGCTCGGCGATGTCTTCTTTTGACAATAGGTTTCGGACAATTAAGTAGCCTTCTCTATGATAGTGGGAATATTCTTTCACACTTACTAAATAGCGGTTATCCCTTGCACGTGATTTAGGCACATAAAACTTCCCCATAGACCAATCCACTCCCTAGATTGAAATGCTTACCCGCTAATTGTAGCGTGTTAATTCAGATCGCTCCATAGTCTAAAACCGGTAAATGATGTGTTTATTTGACCAAGGAATTCACCAAAATATTTCGGTTCAAAGGATAGAACGTATATGGGTCGAATACGGACACCGTGTGGCGGAATAATGGATCCTGGCATCTCTTTATGTAATCCGATGCCGTTATTCCTCGAATCTTCTTATACATTTTAGAGAAATGGTGTTCATCTCCAAAGCCTACCAAATAGGCGATTTGCTTCACCGTGCCGGACCCCCTCATCATCAGTATCTCGGCACGCCGAAACCTTAACTCAAGCAGCATGCGTTTGGGGGAAATGCCGGTAGAGGCAACAAACATCCGTGTGAAGTATTCATGGGACCAGCCAGATATCGCTGCAATTTCTTCAATTTTTACGGGATCGCTCAAATGCTCTTCCATATAGGTAATCGCATGTTGAATAGGGACAGGCAAGGAGATGGCTTCCCCTTCCGCAACTTGCGAGGAAAAGGACGACAGCTCTTCTAGAGAGGCGGAAACCAAAACGGCAAGCCTTCTCCGCCAATGCGCAGGCTGGTGATTCGCAATCCAAAGTATTTTCTCCATTAAGCCGGTTACGAGTATATGGCGTCCTGCCGGGAACATATGGCCCTCTCGGAGCAAGGACACAAATCGCTCGTCCGCTTCCCGTAGAGAGGTATAATCAAAATGTACGAACAAATGTCTTACGTTTTTTTCCGGCGCGAACCGGTAGGTATGCCAGTCACCTGGGCGAGTGAAAATGAAGCAAGGCTCATTAAGAACAAATAGGCTTCCGTCTATCTCATATTCCGTTTGGGTACCATCGGGAAAGTAGACTAATTCAAAATCGTCAATCTGCCTGGGTCCAAGCACAAACCCTGCTTGAATGACAAAGTCTCCTGCACTATGTACAAAGGGCAAGTGGCTAAGCTCCTGTTCTCTCATGTTCTTCAGCCGCCTCTCTACCGAATTTATATTGATCCTTGTATTCTACCAGTTTACTTTTTTCAGTGCACGAATTAGGATTCAAGCTGCGCAGCTGTCAAGTCTCTAACCTTCCATAATGGCAACTGTCACTGCTTTACTAGTTACTCCCGTCAAATCATGTTCATTTAACAACTCCCAACGCGCAGGCGCTGTCCGAAATCAGGCACATCCAACTTTTCTCTACCCCATTTCTATGACTATTGTGTTACTTGCCCGGGAACAAGAAAATCAGCCGGCAGACGATCCTTGTAATGAACCTTTGCTACCTAGGGGATATGCTGAAAAAATCGCATAAAAAAGCCACGTTACAAAGACGTGGCCATTGATTCTACTATAGAACTTATAACAACAATATTAATAATGACACGTCATCTCTTCGCCTTATAAAATGAGTTCCTTCGCTATCTCCTCCTGCGTCCGCTCATCTCCGCCGTGCTCGAGATCCTCCCCATTATTGTCGAAATATGTTGGCCGTACTTGTTTACTCGTACCAATATCCGGGGATGACCTCCCTTTCCTGTTCCAACAACTCTTTAATAATGATATCCGCATCATGTATGGAATTCACAAGCGGATCGGTCATCATCGCTCTTCTCAATTTCGTGTAGCTCCGTTCCACAACAGCCTCCGCAGTCAGTTCGTGCGTATCCAGCACCAGCTCCTGCATGCCCCGGATTCCCCTCGGCATTTCACCTATGTGAAGCGGTTTGATTCCGTCCATGCTTACTTCGCTTAACAACTCAAGGAACGAGTCGTTATTCATGTTAGTCACCGCACCGTTATTGAGCGTATTAATAAAGAACCGCTTGTTCAAATTCCCCACCATGTTTTCGATAATATCGGTAGCATGATCGGGTCCGAAAGATTTCATATAATCGGCGATAGAATATTTCCCTGAGATGAAGTCATCCACTTGCCGCCACATTTCCTCATGCCGTTTATACCGGTCTTCCGTTTCCCAAATCGATAAAGGCGGGATGGCGTCTTCCGTCTTGCCAAGTCCCTGCCAATACCGGACGTATTCTTTGGTATGGGCCGTACATGTTGGAATACAGCCGAAAATATTATAAAGCTCATAAGTGATTGCATCGTTATAAAGCGCCTTTGCTCCTCTATCCCCGCCGTTGTTTTCCGTTCCTGCCGACCTCCTTAATGTCTCGGCAATCGGAGCCATAACATCCTTTCCGTCATACTCCGCCTTAAGCAGCCAGGTGAAATGATTGACGCCGGCAACGCGGAAATCAAATCTTCGGTCGATCTCCTCATTGAATTCGCTTTGATCCTGGATGATACCCGCTCGAATCGCGTAGTAAGCTTTCTTGTGCGGCATGTGATGGGAGTCGCAAAGCGCAAAGGATTTAAGTTTCGGCGCATATCGGCTTAATGCGATCCCATGAACGGTAGATGGATTGATGTAATTGATTACCCAGGCATCGGGACAAAGTTCCTCAACGTCTTTAGCGCATTCCATTATGATCGGCAGCTCTCTCATCGCCCTAAAGATTCCGCCTGGACCGATGGTATCCCCAGAGCACATCCTAATTCCATATTTTAAAGAAACCTGGCAATCGATGCCGCGGTATTTGACGGTATCCTCAGCAAAGCTGAGAACGACGAAATCCGCTCCCTTCAATACCTGCCTCCGATTCGTCGAGCCTTCCACTTTAAGAGATACATTGTTTTCCTTTGCAACCATTTCAGCGAGCCTTACCATCTTGGATAGTTTTTCTTCGTCAGTATCTACTAAAGAAAGCGTTCCGTTATTCAAATATTTAGAGTGAACCATCTGCCAGATTGACTGCCGCCCAAAGAAAAGACTCCCAGCCCCAATGACAACTACCTTCGGATGTGAAACATTCGAATCCATCATGATCAAGTCCTCCTAACTGGTTATAACCTAATTATAGGAGAATGGTTTAAAAGTAGAATATGAGATAGTTTCACCTTCATGTCAAATAGTACGAATATTTGTGATAAATAAATTCAGTGATATACTAAATAAACATGATAAATGTCATCTGGTTGAGGAATGTAGAGGGATGCCAATGGATACGAAAATGACGGACATGGGGATTCTCAATGAATTGTCGGAATTGATCTCGCTTCGAATGAAATCCTTTTTTGAGCTTGCCCACGACACGAAATGGATCGAACACAAGGCACACACCGACTATGATCTTTGGTTCATTCAATCCGGAATCGTTACCATTACTATTGATGGTATTGAACATACAGCAAACCCGGGAGATGTGGTCTTTTTTTACCCAGGGACTCCCTATATGGCATCAGCTGCTGATAAAGGGTGCCGGTTTATATACATTCATTTCGATTTTGAAATCGGCAAGCAAGAGCGGATTCTAAACGACTTTCAGCTCTCGGGAATTATACCGCAAGAGCTAATCCGGGAAGAAGCCGTTTTGTTCGGCAAAACCTTTACGCAATCGAATCTATTACGAAGCATACCTGGGAACCGTTTATATTTAAAGGCTTGCCTGATGGCCGTTATTGCCAAAATTATTGAACTCCACGGTCATGGCCAATATACCGGCACATTTCTGAATGGGAGAACGTCAAGAAAAGCAGAGAGAAATTTGGACGTGTTGCAGCCGGTATTCAAATACGTTAATAACCACCTGCACAAATCTATTAAAATGAATGAGCTTGCAGCGATTGTAGGCATATCCGAAAAATATTTTATTACTTATTTCAAGAAAGCCTTGGGCATTACTCCGGGACAATATATTTACCAGATTAAAATGAACCGGGCGAGAGAATATCTGAACGAAAAGAAATATACGATTCAACAAATTGCTAGCCTTCTAGGTTATCCTGATCCTTTTACGTTTTCGAAATCTTTTAAAAAATACTATAACGTTGCACCGTCAAAGTTCGAGTGAAAAGCTGTCAGAGGACATGTCCCCTGACAGCTTTTCGCCTCCCGTTTCAGCTCAGGCACGAAAATAACTTGTTTCTCATTGACCCGATAGCGCTCGCTGAGGTTACACTGAGGCTCAAGCGTAATTTATATGAATATCATCAATTAATTGAAAAGATGGAGATCCTTTCTCAGCATCTAACCATGACAAACCCACTATAGATCGACGTTATCTATCAATAATCAATATGATCACTATTCTTGAGCTGTGTCCTTCAATTAAAGTAGGATATGAAAGCAAATCCTGAAAACCGGTCTGCTTAGTGGTAAATTTTTAATGATCAGCGGGACAATTACATTCGACTTATAGAGTTTGAGGCCAGGCAACCGAGACACATTACCCCACGAATTTAAGGGACACTTGCGAGAGCATATCTTTAGTCATTTTCTCCAAATTGTATTCTACGCTAAACCCCCATTCTTCCTTGGCAGCGGTGCTATCAATCGCATCAGGCCAGCTATCTGCGATCGCTTGTCTGAGCGGATCCACTTGATAAGCGAGTTCAAAATGAGGAATATGCCTTCTAATTTCTGTAGCAATCATTTCGGGATCGATACTCATTGCCGATACATTAAAAGCATTGCGATGCTTGAGCTTAGATGCATCTGCCTCCATTAGGGTGATAATTGCTTCAAGAGCATCCGGCATATAAATCATATCCATAAAAGTGCCTTGCGAAATATAAGACGTATAACGTCCTCTCTCACTTGCATCATAAAAAATTTCTACTGCATAATCAGTAGTTCCTCCCCCAGGCGGAGTTGCATAGGAGATGATTCCGGGGAAACGCAGGCCCCGAGTATCGACCCCGAACTTGTTATAGTAATAATCACACAATAATTCCCCTGAGACTTTACTGACACCATACATGGAAGTTGGTCTTTGAATTGTTTCTTGCGGCGTATTACTATAGGGTGTCGTTGGTCCAAATACACCGATCGAACTTGGAGTAAAGAGTTGGCATCGCAATGATTTAGACACTTCTAATGCGTTGAGCAATCCCCCCATATTCAATTGCCAAGCAAGCAACGGTTTCGCCTCCGCAGTCGCAGATAACAGTGCAGCTAAATGAATGATTGTATCCACTTGATATTTATTGGCAATGTCATACATTTCTTGAGGATCGGTGACATCCAGAAATTCAAAGGGACCTGATCCTTCATCTGTGCTTAATTTTTTTATATCCGTAGCAATTACCTGATCAGTACAATAAATTTCTCGTAGTCTAGTGACAAGCTCAGTGCCAATTTGACCCGATGCGCCAGTGACCATTATTCTTTTCATCTGAATGCCCCTCTCTTTTATATTAACTTCAACTCTTTCCCTATTTTTTCATAGATTGATAATGCTTTTTCAAGCATTGGCCCCGTGTGCGCTGCGGTTGGCATATTTCTGATTCTTCCTCCTCCCTTTGGTACTGTTGGGAATACGATCGCCTTTGCATAAACACCTTCTTCATAAAGCCTTTTGCTAAATTGCTGCGTCTGTTTTTCATCTCCAATAATACATGGTGATATCGGCGTCGCACTGTTTCCGATATCGAAGCCTAGATCACGGAGTCCTTTCTTCAGCAAATCACCGTTCCCCCACAATCGATCCAGTAGTTCTGGACTGTTCTTAATGATATCTATAGCCATAATGCTGGGTGCTACAGCAGCAGCAGGCAATGAGGTTGAGAATAAAAACGGCTTGCTTCTGGCTTTCAGCCAATCAATTAATTCCTTCTTGCCCGCAACATATCCCCCTACGACGCCGACAGCTTTGGAGAGCGTACCAATTTGAAAGTCTACTTGATCAGAAAGCCCAAAGTGCTTTATTGTACCCGCGCCCCCTCCCAGAACTCCGGAACCATGAGCATCATCCACATACGTTATAAGGTCATACGCCGCTGCAATCTCAATGATTTCTGGAAGCTTCGCAATGTCCCCGTCCATGGAGAAAACCCCATCCGTAATTACCATGAGCTTCTTATATAATCCGGATTCTTTAATTGTCTTCGCCTTCCTCCGCAAATCATCCATGTCAGAGTGATTGTAGCGGATAATCTTGGCTTTGGATAATCTGCACCCTTCAATAATTGAAGCATGATTTAATTCATCGGATAGAATTGCATCATTCTGATCCATCACTGCCGAGATAGCTGCCATATTACAATTAAACCCTGATTGATAGACAACAACAGCTTCCGTATTCTTGAATTCAGCTAATTTTTCTTCTAACTCCAGATGAATGTTTAATGTTCCATTAATTGTCCTGACCGCTCCCGCCCCAGTTCCATAAATGTTCACAGACTCTACGGCTGCCTGAATTAATCTAGAGTCAGTCGCTAAACCCAGATAATTATTCGAGGATAAATTAATATACTCTTTACCCGCAATAGTAATCATCGGGCCATTTGCCCCCTGCATGGGATCAATAACATTGTACAGCCCTTTACTTTTTAACTCCGTCAAATTGTCTATTAAGAATTGCTCTAATTGTTTGCTGGACATAATTTCGCCTCCTCAATCTCAATACATACGTTATACTATGTATGTTATAGTATACATATGTATTAAATAACGCACAATAGTGAAATATGAAATAGTCGACTTTCGAGTTTTTTTACGTTACGATGGGTAAAAAACAAAAAAGAGAGTGGGGAAATCGTGGAACCGATACATGTTAAATTGGGTAAAAACTTAAAGTCAATCCGTAACGGCAGGGGCCTGAGTCTTGATAAAGTGGCTGAGTTAACCGGAGTTAGCAAGGCAATGCTTGCACAAATCGAACGCGGTGAATCAAATCCTTCTATTTCTATTATTTGGAAAATAGCCAATGGACTTCGTTTATCATTCACTTCATTAATCGAAGAACAAGATCCTTCCGTTTCTATTGTCAACAGTGCAGATATGGATCCCTTATTAGAAGAAAAAGGCTCATTTCGTTCCTATCCACTTTTTCCATTTAGTCCGCACAAGCAATTCGAGATTTATTTGGTTGAAATGGATCCGCATTGCGTTCACGAATCCGAGGCGCACACTGCCGGAGTAGAGGAATACATTATGCTTTTAGAAGGGAGTTTGGGAATTACAATTGACGGCAGAAACTACACAATTAAGCCAAATGAATCCCTTAGATTTATCGCTGATCAGCCCCATAGTTATATGAATTATACGAATAATATTGTGCGATATCACGTTCTTATTTATTATCCTTAATTCATATTAACACTACAAGAGCGTGTTCAATAAGCTCATAAATTCGGATAAAAGACAAAAATGCACCAAGCAAAAAATGGTTTAATGGAAGTAATCCTACCACCATTAAAGCAATAACACGAGGTGCATTTTCATGGATTTTCAGTTAAAACTGCTATCTTACTACTACAACACACTCGGATTTGACGTGGAACTGATCGATTACATCGATCATGTGGCTGACTCTATTGTACTGGAGTAAATCGCTCCGCTTAACAATGTATTTTTTTTCACGAGTCAGACTTTTTTTCAGCGGCCTCCCTGTGGTGGGGGTTATTTGACGTTCACGTTTTTAGTTTCATTTCATAAAAGCCATCAATCTGAATTGTTTTTTCTTGTTTGTCTTTTGTCAGCACCTCTAAGGATGTAGTTCCATACCCCTGCAGGCGAATGATAGCTTCACCCATGGATTCTTGGATGGAAACCACCTCTGTATCAAAATCCCGTGATAGGATGCCTACTGATTCGGATAACGTTATGATATTGATTTTTTCACGCTCAACATTGATTTCAAATGTTTTGTTGTTCCATTTCAATGTAGCCTTGGCAATCTCTTTGTCACTCCACCAATCGATGTTTAGTAAGTAGATTACTCTTAGCCCATCTTCACGGTCAAACACGGTAAAGTTAACGGTATCATCACCAACAATATACCCTTTCTCATACTCATCTTTGCAAGCTTCCTCTGCGGTTTGTTTTAATACAGATTGGTATTCTTCTCGAATGGCTGGATTGGCAGGATAGTGCAGTGAATTGATAAAGATAACTTTCCCTTTGCCTACAGTGTTTTGAATAATTAATGGTTTGCCTTGGTGTGTTTCGACTACCGTTACTGTATCTTGCAATGTAAGGTCCATGATCCTTTTAGGATTATCAACATTTTCAGGATAAATATATTCCTTTATCCCCAACACCTTTTCCATTAAGCCCTTCTCGATTAGGCCACTTGTTCCATTCAAAGCCTCTTCTCGATCCGTTGTGGTGAAAAGATGAGCCCAAGTTAAAATGACCGTGCCACCATCGTAGCAAAATTCAAGGAGCTTATGAAACTGTTGATCTGTAGCGGTATTAAAACCTAAAAATGCAAGCACTTTATATTTTTGATACGTTTCTGGCTGAGCCTCTATCGGTAAAATATCAACCGTGCCATAAGGGGTTCTGGAATAAAATCCTTGTGGTTTGTTTTCGCATGGGTATCGATAAATGGCACTCAAAACAGAGTCCGGAAAGAAGGTTTTTAGCAAATCCCAGCTTTCCTCCATACGGTCAAACTTCCATTTTTCACCCACTTGCCCCCATGCATTAGGTCTTGTAAAACATACCCAAGCGTCATTATTTCCATGTAGAAACCCAAATGGAACAACCATTTTCGTGGGTCTTGTATGGGTGTTTACAAAATGGGCAAAGTTTTTTTGCACTTGTAAATGCCCAAGGCAAGCCTCGGAAAATCGATCGAAAAATGCCAACTCACTTTCGATATGCCAAAGTCCTTCTTCGGTGTTGATGTGATTGATGTTATGTGTATAGCAAACAAATAAAGAAAGTTGATACCTTCTAAACCGTTCTTTTGTGTCATGAGGCAGTGTTGACCATTGAACTGCTAAATGCGCTAACAAATCTTTTTTGTTGTATGCAATTGCCGCTCCCCGCTGTGCAGCGATTATAATTTCATGAGGGCCATACATCAATTCACTGCCTGCACTTTCTAAGCCACCCTCGTAGAAATACTTAAATAGCGTGCTTGGACCCGAATGTCTTTTCACGCCGTTTAACGAATAGCGAACGTTTTCAACGAGTTGTGCAGCCGCCTCTTCCATGTCCGTTGGCTTCACAGGATTATAACCTGAAAAAACTCTATTTTGTGCATAAACAGGAGGCGTTAAATATTTTCCATCTTCAATTTTATCTATAAACCGCTCCATGAGCTCGTCAAAAAAAGCAAATTTAGCGCCCCGCCCAATACCCCAATAATAGAAGGCACCGTCTCTTTCGTGTCCTTGATTTCCAATAAAATAAGGTCCATTTAGCATTTCTTTCGTTGGGTTTGCATTCATACCTGGAAGCTCGCGCCCATCAATAATGTGGCAATAATGATAGCGGTACTCCGTAAAGATTTTGACAAGGTGCGCCCAAAAATCTTTGTTTAATTCCCTAGTTCCAGTCCATCGATAAACAGGCCGTAAGGATATAAAATTCCCCAAACGGTTGTTTAAGTACCAACAAAAAAACTCATCAAAATCTTCTATATCTTGACTAATAAAAATGGCGTCTGAGGTTCCTGTTAATACATTGTCATCTTTTTTTTCTATTGTTCGTGTAATGGTAATCGTTTCTTCTTCCAGACCACAATTTAATTTGATCTTGAAATTCGTTTGGTGGGATGTAGCCATAAAATTGATTACGTTAAAACCCTTTTGACAACAATGTTCTTTTTCAAAAATCAGGTTCTCGTTTTCACCGGCGCTTACGATAACGGTAGATCGGTCTTTTAGGTAAACCATAATAGGTATTTGCGTATGCAGAGGAATGCAATCATCGAAACCAACTACAGTTAAATTTTTTGCCTCTTGATATAGCAAATATAATGATTTAACCGTGTAAGGCTGGGGCATAAAATAATCGGCTTGATTGGTGATGCTGATGGTGTTTTTACCTATTTTCAATAGATCCTTATCTATTTTGAATTCCTTTTCGGAAAACCGTAAACACCGTTGAAAAAATTCGCCGTCAAAGCAAATCTCATTGTTGATTTTAATCGTTAGGTTTGCCCATTCTTTTTTGGATAGATTCTCCCCAAACCAGTTCATTTCTTCATGGTAAGGATCAGACATCGTAAACGGAGCCAAATAATTATAGTTGGGTTCACTGTAGAAATTACCATTAAAGCGTGGGTCTTCCAGGTAAAGGTCCCCAAGGCATCCCTTCACTTGGATATAAACCAAAATGGAAGCCACATCATCCTCTAAAACAAAATCTCTCTCAATCTTTTGCCAAGGGTAAGTACCTTCTTCTATAGGAATGATAATGACCTCATCGGGGTCTAAACTGATGGAAGCCTTGTCTATCCCTTCTTTTATCAATCGCTTTTCAAAAACAATTTCCAAATCAGCTGTGTTATTCTTCTCTAAATAATCTGCCTTTGCATAGATAGAGAAGGTAAATTGATTTCCAGCGTGTTCAGGTTTTACGAATTTATAATAGGCACGCTTTCGATAGGGTTCACCTTCTCCTTTTAAATGCAAACAAAACTGGCTATGATGGGTATCATTTGGAGACAGACAGTCATCAACCATTCGATATAAATAGGGGTACCCTCCCTCTGTCATCCAAGAGGGGTGCATGGCATATTCGCCTTTTAACATGATTTTGAAATCGTTCTTGGTGATAAATTCCAAATCATCTAGTATAAAATCACAATGCAAGGAATCTCCAGGTTTAATATGGGGTGGTTCCGGATAGTCTTGAATGGTCAGTTTGCTATACATGCTTTCCTCCTAATCAACATAAGGAGCGTGAAAACATCACGCTCCTATGTTCACCTTAAGTTATGTCCATTATTTTTTAAAAGTCTCGTCGTAGGCTTTATTGATTAGTTCCAGAGCTCGGTCAGAACCAAGTTTTTTAACCTGTGGTATAACTTTTGAATCCCAGGTATCAATGCTTTGCTTACCGATAATCACATTTACCGAAGCTTCCTCTACGTAGGTATCAATAGCCGTTTTGAGGTCGGTATATTCTTTTTTTGCATTAGTATCGCTAAATTTCGCATCAAAGATTGCCTTGCCAAAGGCTTGGTTTTCTTCCAAAAATGATACCGATTTTTTCATGGCAGCACCATTTAATTCAAAAGTATTAATAGCAGCTTGATTTACAACACTGAAAAGTTCTTGGGTATTTAGCCCCGTATTCTTGATGGTACCATTTGGTGTAGCAGGAGTTTGAAAATCCTTCAAAAATTTCACAGTACCATCGGGATTCTTTTCGTAAGACTCGCCTTCGATACCAAATTGCATTGCATCGATACCTTCTGGGCTGTACATCCAATTCAGCAAATTAACCAATTCATCTTTATATTTAGTTTGGTTTGAAATCACTTTGTAGTTTTGGAAATAGCCGCTTAAAACAGTGGTACCAACTCTTTTATTGTTGTAAGCAGGTTGAAGCATAGCCGTAAATTCAAAGCCCTCTGGAATTTTGCTTCCCATTAGTTGAACAATCTCGTCGCCAACTTGTGGGTAGTCAAAGGTCACCAAACCTTTGTTTGTAGCTAACAGTTCATTCCATTCATCATCTGTAATCGTAGCAAAGTTTGGATTTAACAAGCCTTCGGAATACAATTTATTCAAGTAAACCAACGTATCCTTGTAGGCTTGGCTTTCTGGACCGAATAAATATTTTTGCCCATCTGGGTCAAGATGGAAAGAGGTGTTCGTTCCTCTAAAGTAAGCTTGGTTGCCAATTAGATGAGACGTCCCCCATCTTACGAAAAATGGGTAAGAATCTGGGTAGAGTTTCTTCAGTTCAACTAAGGTATTGTATAAATCGTCAAAGGTTTCGAACTTCGTGGATAAGTTGTGTTTTGCAAAAATATCAGTCCTGCCTAACATAACTTCGTCGGCACGATATGGCACATCATACACTCTTGGGGCGCCATAATATTTGCCGTTAGGCGAACGAGTCAGATCCATGGCAGGTGGATATTTTTCCAACATCGCTTTGTAATGATCAAGCTTCCCTGATTCCATATAAGGCGTTAAATCTAAGAATGCTCCTTGTGGACCATAACGATCCGCATTATCTCTTGATAACGTAATCAAATCCGGTAGTGATCCACCTGCTAACATGGTATTCATTTTTTGTGTATAGTCTGCACGGGCAACGGTAACGGGTTTGATTTTAATATTTGTGTACTTTTGAATGGTCTTAAAAATTTCTTCGTCGCCAGTGTATGGGGTATTAGCCTGGAAAAACCAAGTAACTTCAATTGGTTCTTCGCTAACTTTTTGTGTGGCGGCATTTGAGTCTGCTGTCTGTGACTGTTCTGTGGTTTTGGTAGGTTCGCTTGGTTTGTTACACGCTGTAACTAACAACATCATGGTAGCTACAATTAAGATTAAAAATCTTTTCATGATAAATCTCTCCTCTTTAGTTAACTTTATGAATTATCCTTTTATTGAGCCAACCATAAGGCCCTTGACAAAGTACTTTTGTATAAAAGGATAAATACACATAATAGGAAGGGTAGTGATGACAATGGATGCCATTTTTAAAGATTCCGTTGCCGAGTGATTTAATTGAGCATAAGCGTCTTTTTCGCTTGGATTGAATGTTGCAGCTACCAAAATACTTCTTAAAATCATCTGCAAAGGATACTTTTCGGTGTCATTTAAGTAAAGCAACGCATTAAAATATCCATTCCAAATGCCAACAGCTGTGAATAAGCCGATGGTAGCCAGGATTGGCTTGGAAAGTGGCAAAATGATTTTCACTAAAACTTGAGGATCAGTGGCCCCATCAATGTAAGCGGATTCACTAAGGCTTTCAGGTATATTCCTAAAGAAGGATCTCATGAGAATAATGTTCCATGCAGACAGTGCCCCCGGAAGAACCATAACCCAAATGGTGTCTAATATATGCAGGGACTTATAAGCCAGAAAGGTAGGGATCATACCGCCACCAAAAAACATGGTTATAATGTACACCTTGGACATAAATGAACGCATTTGAAACTTATCTTTGGAAAGTGGATATGCTGTTATTGCTGTGAAAAATAAGGTGAAAAGCGTCCCCAGGGCAGTATACACAATCGTGTTTTTATATGCCGTGAAAAAAATAGGATGGTTTATCATGGTCTTGAATGCACCTAGGTCAAAACCTTTTGGAAAAAAACTAACTTTCCCCGCAATGACTTCTGCGGGATTGCTAATAGACACAGACACAACGTAAGCAAAGGGATAGAGCATAGCCAGTACAACAATAGCCAACATGATGTACACGACAGAAAGAAAGACCCGATCTCCCATTGGTTCTTTGATTTTGTAAGAATTTTTTTTCATGATATCACCATAAACTTTCCTTTAGGAGTTTTCTGGAAAAATAGTTTGCCCCTAATAAAAAAACAATGGAAACCAAACTGTTAAACAACCCAATAGCACTTGAAAATCCATAATCTTGGTCGATTATACCTTTACGGTAAACATAAGTAGAAATAACATCGGCAACATCATATGTGGCAGGGCTATACATTAACAGAATTTTATCGAATCCAACGCCTACAATACCGCCAATTGCTAAAATTAACAAAGTAATGATGGTTGGGCGGAGACTGGGCAAGGTGATGTGAAAAATTTGTTTTAACTTAGAACAGCCATCGATCTTAGCCGCTTCATACATTTCTGAGTCAATCCCTGTAATGGCCGCCAAGTAGAGTATGCTGGCATAGCCAACTTCCTGCCAAATACCTGAGCCAATATACAAGCCTCTAAAGTAACTGGATTCGTTAAAAAATTGGATCGGGTCAACACCGAAATTTGCTATCAATTCATTTGCAATACCTTCACCACTAAAAATGGACTTCATAATGCCCACAATGACAACAACCGAAATAAAATAAGGTAAATACGTAGCGGTTTGAATAAATCTCTTAATTTTTGGATGTATCACTTCGTTAATCAACAAAGCCAGAATAATGGGTGCGGGAAAAGCCCAAAGCAGATTATTAAAACCAAGAACAAACGTGTTTTTTATTATTCTAAAAAAGTTTGGATCTTTAAAAAACCGAGTAAAGTTATCAAAGCCAATCCATTCAGAGCCGCTTATTCCTAAAAACAAACTGTAATTTTGAAAAGCAGTTACGACACCGACCATGGGATAATAAGCAAAGAAACCAATCATGATTAATCCCGGAAACGATAATAACAGAAGAAAGCGGTTGCATTTCCAATCGTACCTAAACTTTGCAATAAACGATGTTTTCTCAGTAGTCGTTAACAAAAACTCACCTCACTTCATTATCTTTTTGTTTATCGCACTAGTCCGCACCCATAATCCGTTCGGAAAATTCGGAAATTTCGACCGATCTCCCTTTGTTCAATCTGGACTCCTCTGCTGCAAAGGCCATCAAATGACTGCGAACCGAAGCGGTCGCGGACGTCAAGCTTTCCTCGCCACTATTCGTGCGGACTTCACCTAAGAAGCTGCGCATTACCCCTGCATCACCGCCGCCATGCCCGCTATTTGGCACATGAACGGAGATTTCGTTCTTCTCTTTCGTAACAAAATCGTATACAGTGATTCGATCATCATGCCCACTGATTTGCCCCTTCGTGCCCATGATTTGAACAATTCGCTCCTGCTCCATCGTGAATCCGCACATGCTGAAGGTTGCCGTGGAGCCATTCGCAAATTCCATGTTCACTACCTGATGGTCAACCACATTATTATCAGATTTATACACGCAACGACCGTACGGTGACGTTTTTAAACCTTCTATGATGGCCTCTTTGGAAGTATCCTGTGTAAAATGCCACGCCCAGTTTTTCCCATCCCCCAAATAAAACCTCGGAGCCGAATAGGGACACTGCGATTCCACAGCACAGCCGTCTAGACAGCGTTCCGTAGCCCCCTCCGGTGAATTGCCAGAATGAAAGTGCATCAACGAACCATACGAGCTGACTCGTACACAAGGCTGATCCATCAGCCAAGATAAGATGTCCATGTCATGACAGGATTTGGACAAAATCATCGGACTTGACGTGTCCGAGTTATTCCAATTCCCGCGAACGAAGCTGTGCGCAATATGCCAATATCCCACATTTTCGTTAAGCTGGATTGAAACCACTTCGCCAATGCGTCCTTCATCGATAATCCGTTTAATCGTAGACCAAAACGGCGTGTAGCGCAGCACATGACAGATCGACAACAAACGATTGTTGTCCTTTGCTGCTTTTTCCATTTCGATGCATTCTCTCGGATCCGGCGACATTGGCTTCTCTAACAGAACGTGGTAGCCTTTATTCAATGACTGAATCGTAGGTCCATGATGCATTCGATCCTGCGTACAAATAATCATGACATCCGCCATTTGCGGCTGTTCTAGGATTTCCTCCCAAGTTGCGTAGCAGTGCTCGTCAGCAATTTTATGCTCCTGTGCAAAGTTCTCACGCCTTTCTCTATTTGGTTCGGCTACAGCCACAACTTTCAATTCATGCGGATAATCAAGCGCATAAGGCGCATAGCTTCGAGCTCCGCGAGATCCCGCTCCAATAAGCACAGCTGTCAATGTTTTCATTATGGTTTTTCCTTCTCCCTATCCCTTAGTTCCTGTAAATGCAATAGCTTCAATAAAGTACATGTTTTTTTGCATGGCGACTGAAGAAAGGTGTCATTATGCTTTTTATGTACGATCGTGTCCATCACCTCCCAATAGAATCAAAATAAACGGCCTCACTGTTTGGGGCGACACAAGAAAGCGCTTTCCAAACCTGCTAAAAATAATTATCTTCGGATTTCCGTAAATAATTATGCTATCTTGGACGGATTCGTTTACCTAGACAAACTTTCTTTGGGGCAAAACAGGAAAGCGTTTTCCAAATTTGCTAAAAAAAATTATCTACGGATTTCCGTAAATAATTATGATCTCACAGAAGACTGTCGAATGACCAGTTGGAATGGTAGTTGTACTTTCACAGGTATATCTAAGGTTCCGTTTATATATTGAACTAAAAGTTTGGCCGAAGTAACCCCGATTTCGTATTTCGGAACAGCGACTGTAGACAAAGGTGGATTCGTGTACTCAGACAATTCGATATTATCTACGCCGATAAAACTCATATCTTCAGGGATACGCAGTCCACTCTCCGAGACCGCTCTCATGGCCGCAATTGCAAGGGTGTCGCTTGCAGCAAACATGGCCGTCGGCAGATCGTTTGACTGTGATTCTAATACATTCATCATGCCGCTATAGCTCTTCTCAACCAGCCACTCGGTATCGATTACCCAGTCGGGATTCACTTCCAATCCGGCGCGATGCATCGCGTATTTGAACCCAATAAATCGCTTATCTTCTGGGTTTCCATTGGTACCCATATCGCCTCCGATAAAGCCGATTTTACGGTGTCCCTGTGCAATTAAATGTTCAATTGCGGCTTGAACAGCAGCTATGCGGTCATAATCCACAACAGCAATGTCAGCAACGTCTGCATCCGTTAAATCGATGCCAACAACTGCTCGGATGTGCTTTCGGATATAGGTTAAAATCTCGGAATCAATCTCTCCGATGAGAATCATCCCATCCAGATGTGTTTCCGTTACCACTCTGTGCAGTTGCTGCTCGCTTTGCAATTCATCCAAGGAGTGAATATAAGTCAATGTATAACCAGAATCCTGTAACTGCTTGCTCAACCCCGATAAAATGGGGGAGAAATAAGGATGCTGCCCTCGGAACTGCTCTTTCATCACTATGCAGCCTACCTGCATAGAAGGCTTAGCTTCTTCCTTTTTATTTTGAACCAAATTGCGCGCAGCTTCATTCGGCTTATAGCCTAATTCTAGGACAACTTCCCAAATTCTTTTTTTCGTTTCCGCATTAATTTGCCTACTTGTATCGTTATTAATGACTCTTGAAACCGTAGAAACGGAAACGCCGACCTGGTTTGCAATATCTTTGAGTGTGGGCAAGATACAGTGCTCCTTATTCCCTAATTTTGGCGCCAAACGCTTTCCAACTTCATTTTAATACGCTTTTATTCGAGAGTCAATATGGTGATGACTAAAAATTTGAAAAATCTGATAAATCTGAATGTTAATCAATCGCTGACTCATAGACAAAAAGAGGTGTCCCAAAAGCCATGAATATGGCTTGCTAAAACGTAAGATTCTATGTATTCAGATATGTAAGAGAGGGACATCTCCCCATTCGAGGCTCTCCCTGCACTAGAACACATCAAGCCTGCATTCAATTGAATGCGGGCTTGATGTGCTCATGCTACTTAATTTCCCTAGTTTCTTCCCTTAGCCATCCGCTCTCTTCTTTATTTAAATAAGGAGCTAGCTTCGTATATACCTCTTGATGATAATTGTTTAACCATTGCTTTTCACTCTCTGTTAACATATCTTTATTGATACCGGCTAAATCAATTGGGCAATACGTAATTGTTTCAAACTTCATAAATTGACCAAACTCTGTTTTCTCGTCTTCAACTACTAACATCATATTTTCAATTCTAATTCCATATTTACCTTCGAGGTATATTCCCGGTTCATTCGTAATAATCATGCCTTTTTCTAATGTAACATTATTATTATTCCTTATGCTTTGTGGTCCTTCATGAACATTCAAGAAAAAACCTACCCCATGTCCTGTCCCGCATTTATAGTCTAAACCATACTGCCATATTGGTTGCCTTGCTAAAACATCTAAGTTAGAGCCTGTAGCTCCGTATAAATATTTTACTGAGCTTAATGCAATAAATCCTTTTAACACCAAAGTAAAATCTCTTTTTTGTTCATCGGTAAGTTTTCCTAAAACAATCGTTCGTGTAATATCTGTTGTTCCATCATAATACTGTCCGCCTGAATCAATTAAAAAAAGTCCTTCATTCTTAAGAGTAAATTGCGTTTCTTTATTGGCTTTATAATGCATCATCGCAGCATGTTCTCTATAACCTGCTATCGTATCAAAGCTAGGTCCAACATATCCTTCCTGCGCCCTTCTGAAATCTTCTAATCTTTCTTCTGCAGTAATCTCTGTAATTTCTTCTTTGTCTACAACGTTTTTTAGCCATTTTATAAATTTCACCATGGCTAAACCATCTTTTATTTCACACCATTTTACATTTTTTATCTCAACTTCATTTTTAATCGCTTTTAAATTAGTCGTGATGTCAGGACTTTCAATTTTCTTTGTAATACTGTTAATGGCATTATATAATCTGCTATTTGTTTTATTCGTATCTAAAATAATAGTATCTCCGCTTGAAAGATTTCCTAAGAAAGTTTGTATTTCATGATTCGCTTTTAACTCGATTCCTTCAGCCTCCAGTTCTAATTTAACCAAAGGGGAAACCTTGCAAGAATCAATAAATAAATAACATTCATGTTCTGCTACGATTACATTAGCTATTACAACTGGATTGTTAGGCACATCGGCCCCTCTTATATTCAAAAGCCATGCAATGTCATCAAGGGAAGTTAAGATATAATAATTTGCTCCTATATTTTTCATTTCTTTTCTTACTTCATTTAATTTTTCTACTTGTGATTTGCCTGCATATTTTACGTCATGAGTAAAAATTGGTCCTTTAGGAATCTCTGGTCTATCTTCCCACAGATCACCAATTAAATCTTGATTCATTTTTAATACGATTCTCTTTGCTTTTAGATCTTTTTCCATCTTTTTAACCATATTAATTGAAAAAACATTTCCATCAAAGCCCACAATGCTTCCTTCATTAAGAACATCTGCTAGCCATTCTGAATAAAATGGTACCCCTGGATCCACCATTCTAAATAATCTGATTCCTGAGCCCTCAAGCTGCTTTTCTGCTTGAATATAGTATCTACCATCTGTCCATAACCCAGCATCCTCTAATGTAATAACTACAGTACCTGCAGACCCTGTAAATCCTGATATCCATTGTCTACATTTCCAATGTTCTGCTACATATTCACTCTGATGTGCATCGAAACTGGGAATTATATAAGCATCCATTTGATTTTCTTTCATTAGCTGTCTTAACTTTTCGATCCTATCCCTGATATTCATTACTAATACCTCCATTTTCCTTAAGACTAAATTCTTTATTTTCACGATCATATAGCCATGCAGCTAGTACTATACTAATTATTCCGGCTGTAAGTTTTGATATGATAAACGCTCCTAACATTTCTGGGGCTACTCCTGACACAAATCCAAATTGACCTCCAAATACAAATGCTCCACTTATTCCAAAGGCAGTACATACCACTTTTCCTTTAGGATTCATTTCCTTAAATGTTCCAAATATCAACAGATTACTAGCCAAACTTCCTAGAATGCCTGCTACTGACACTGAATTAATTCCAAATTTCTCCCCTATTTCTTTAAAACTATTTTTAAAAATTCGATTGATAAGTGCTAGCATAGGATATGCTCCACCTAAAACAAATGCGATCTTGCCTACTATTACAGTAGATTCAGATAGTGGTGCTAATTCTGAGACAAGCCTTACACCAAATATCACATCTATACCTTGTAAAAGTAATCCAACAGTACTCAAACTCATTATAAGCTTTCCAAATACATTAAAAACTTTTATAAAAACATGAGGAGCTTTTAATAATCCTGCTCCTAAAATAATGGCAAAAACAAATATAGGTACCAGATTCCATACTAATATATTGATATTTATTTTTTGCCAAAGGCCTGCTGCAAGACATCCTATTGGTATAGTAATAATTCCAACCAACACACCCATAGAAAAATATTTTTCATCCTCTTTAGAAAGCATCCCTAACGCGACAGGTATTGAAAAACTAATTGTGGCTCCTAATGTAGATGCGATGATAATTCCTGAGAATGCCCCCATTTCCTCTGTCAATGCTAGCTCATTTGCCATTTGATAGCCCCCCATATCTACAGCTAAAAATGCTGCAGGAACAATAGAAGGATCTAGATGAAAAACTCTAAAGATTGGAATAATCTCAGCGGATAAAAAATTTGTAAGTATAGGGGCTAAAGAAAGTATTCCTATCATGCCAAGCCCTAAAGCTCCCATGGTCTTTATGCCTTCCTCAAATTTCCCACCCAGTTTCAAATGATTTCCGGTAATATAATCAATAGCTCCGATTACAAAAAAAGAACCGATTAGATATAATACAAATTTTTCCATTGTTATGATCACTTTCTGTTTATTTTATATAATGTCTTTACTAATCAGCATCTGTAGTATAAAACCCACTATTGTAGATATAATTAGGCGTATTAACAGCTATAAGCTTGACCTTTTTGTTCGTATAATTAGCCCAATTGTGGGCAATATTTGAGTCCATATGAACACTGTCACCAGGATATACTTCATGCCTCTTACCATTTATGTAAACTGTTAATATACCCTCTAAAACATAAATGAACTCTTCTCCCTTATGCTTATAGGATAATATTTCTTCATCTTTCTTTTGTGGAAGAATTTCTATAAGCCTTGGAAAAAGTTGTTTATTTTCTAAGTTTGTACTTAAACTATACTTAATAAAACCACCTTCTACTGAATCCATTAATTCTTGTTCATAACTTCTTAAAACCATATCTTTCCTTTTTAGTGGATAATCAAAAAAATGTGTTAAATGTACTTCCAAAATATCAGCTAGTTTTTCAAGTGAATCAACAGCTATGGTAGTAAGCCCCCTTTCTAATTGAGACAGAAATCCAACAGATAGTTCGCTTTTTTCACTTAACTCTTTCAAAGTAATTCCTTTTTCAGTCCTCAATTTCTTTATTTCCATTCCTATATTCATAAATTCACCCCGTATTTTCATTATTGTGAATAATATAATATAATTTAGAGTATTTAGCAATATATCATGAAATAATTTCATGGATATGAAAATCATTAAATTAACGTAATCATCTATTCTCTCAAGAACAGTCCGTAGAATTACACAATCTGGCACAAAAAAGACGCTTGATCTATTAGATCTCTATTAGATCTATGCGCCTAGATTATTAAATAATAAAATACGAAAAAGAGCTATCTTATAGTGCCTTACTCAACTAAAGCGCCAATAACTCGAAGGAGAGTAAAGATACAGTCTGCCTACAATTTGATTAACCAACCTCAGTCTTCTGGTTAGGTCATGTTTTTTAGGTACAGATCTATATTAAAATGAGGAAAAATTTTCAAGCTTTGATCAAGTTTTGAAACTTCTAATAAGGCATACGATTGGCTCTGGTTGCCCTAAACAAATCCAACCTTTGGTGATTTACAATTTTTATCAACCAACAGATTTGAAAAAATCACAGGAATAAAAAAAGCCACGTCATGAAGACATGGCCATTGAATCTACAAAAGAACTTATTCGAACAATATTAATAATGACCCGTCATCTCTTCGCCTTATAAAACTCATGATAAAGCTTCATCAGCGCCCGCTTCTCAATCCGCGACCGAACTAACACCATACAACCGTGTTTGTCATGCGGACTCTCGAAGCCTTTATGTCCATTTATGTGTTCTTGTGTACCTCATAATATAATACCTTGGCACAATGAGGTTCTAGGCCGTTAAGTTTCATCGCGTTCGTGTAGTACCCGACTTCCTCGTCCGTCCAAAAATCGTAAACCCGATAGCTCCCATCCAAACTTATCTCGATATCTTTAGGCTGGTCGTCAATATTGAAGACGCAAATGAGATATCGATCCTCCAATTTAATTCGTCCAATCGTATAAGTATCATCGTCAAAGTAGGCGGCTTTGCCGGTTGGAGGCAAGAGCTTTTGCAATACCCGAACATTTTGCTCGGACAAAGATGGAATTAAGTCTCCGCTTAGGATCATCCCTCCGGATGCTAAGATAACGGCTTTATGAAATTCGAACTCTTGATCCGAAATATCCGATTTTTTCTCAATAACTTCGCCGCTAATCGTCTGATTATTAAACGTTACTCTTTCAAGGACTATGACATCCGGGTCGTTATACCACAAGGTGTCGTTTTGCCAGTTTCGGGGAAATAGCTCCTTCGCATTGCCACTGACATGTTTCCAGTCCCTTGCAATATCATTGGTCACCCGGTTCCCATGAACTAAACCAAGAAGCGGCCAGAAAGGAGCATTGCACCCAAGAATAAAGCTGTCGTGCCCGACTTCATCGACAATCGCTTTCATTCCACTGCGAAATGCTTCGATTCTAGTTGCTTGTTTGTCGTGACGGTATCCTGGCAAGGCACCGTATTGCAGAAAATCCAGCTTAAAATACCGCCAACCCCATTCATCATGCATAACCCTGACAGCTGACTTCAAATAGTTTTGGGCTTCAGGATGCGTTCCGTCAAGCATATACCATTGCTTTTCCGGCAGCTTCTTTTTTTGACCGATTCCATTGAACGGTTTGCCTTCCTGATCTTGAACCAGCCAATCCGGATGCTCAAGCATCAGCTTCGACCCCGGTTCTACAATAAAGGGAGAAATGTAACCTGCAGCTTCAATCTCGGTTGCCCGGATACCTTCACTAATCGTTTTGATGTCTGCCCCAAGCGTAACACTCGGAATTAGGAAGTCTCCGTCGGCTGCTGCATAGCCCCCATCAATTTGAATTCGCTTCAGTTCAGGTATTCGCTGGACCATGCTGCGCGCATTCTCGTAGAGCCCCTCTGCAGTTATCGGGCGAAGGCAATAATAGGAACACCATCCCGTAGGAATTTCAGGGTAAAGCATTCGCGGGTGGTTCCGATTGAGGCATTCAGCCAATTCTTGAAAGAGCAGATCGCGGTTCGCTCCGGAAGAAAACATGAATTGTTCCAATTCCCACGACTGGCCAGGCCCCAGCTCTAAATCTTCTGTATCCATAATCACTTCGATATAGGAATTTCTGAATCGAAACTCGCCGGAAAAGCGATTGCATGAAGTAAACGCCATCAGTAAGTGCTCCTCATGACTGGGAGACAAGGCCATCAGGTTGTATACCGTCCATAAGTTCTCATGAAACGGAGTTTCGGGGACTCGGAAGAAGTCACGATCTTTTCCGTAAGCCCCGATCACATAGGGCAAAGAAAGAGTGCCACTGTATTGGGTAAGCATTTGAAAGCCTTCACCGTAAAATGGAGTATCGGGTGCAAGAGACATATCCCCAGAAAAAAGTACGACCTCTCTAATCCGCAGTGAATGATCGGACCGATTCACAACTTTAGCGTTTAAGAGATTATTCTCCCATGATTTCTCTACGATAACCTCACGGTCACTAGCTGTTGTGCAATCGGTAAGTCTAACACTAGAGTTGATATTTTTCATATCTTCCAAATTCAGCATATTGAACCTCTCTCTTCAAATAATTCACAATTCGAAATCGTCGTCACACCTCTCTCAGTGCTTCTTCCACGGAAAGCTTTTTACCCATTCTCGACGATACGGCTGCAGCATGCACCAAGCATTGTGACTTCAAATAATCTCTTCCGTTTGGTCTTGGCTCCCGCTTTTCCTGCAACGCAGTTAGAAATTCATCGATCGACAGCATGTTTCCTACCCCGGCAAAGGTGTATTCTTCATCGGCCATCCCTTCCTTTATAAGCTGCACTCGGTTGCTCGTCACCAAAATCGCGCCATCCGCTCCTTCGAAACGCCAATCTCCATACCATTCGGTCAGTTTTCCTTTGGCCATCATGTTGCCGTGATAATCCACGACCGTCCCGCCGTCTAGCTCCATCCAAGCACTTAGGTGGACTGTCGTCGTTTCCGTCCAGCTGCCAGGCGGATTGCTGTTCATCGCGAACACTTTCACCGCTTCCTGGCCGGTAAAATATCGGATCATATCGAAATGATGAATCGTTACATCTTCCAGCAGTCCGTTTTCAAGCCGACCAAAATAAGGAACGGGTACGACATGATAGCGGTCGAATTCGATATGCACAGATGACAAATGCCCGATAACGCCACTGTCTAAAAGCTCCTTCGCCTTCAGAACCGGAGCAAAAAAACGGTAATTCTCTGAAATCATGAACGGGATGCTTTTCAGTTCGGCTTGGCCGACAATATATTGCGCATCCGTAATATCGTTCGAAATCGGCTTCTCGCAAAGAACTGGCAGACCATGCGCAAATGCGATCTCATTAATCGTAGTATGAATATGGGGAGGCGTAACATTTATGACGAAATCGGGGCGCTCGCTGATGATCGCATCTTCCAAAGACGAATAAAATGGGGTTTCCGGATCAATCGTTTCGCGCAGCTGAACGTTCGCTTCAACAACGCATACTTCCTCCACGCCAGCATGGCGCCTTAATCTCTTGTACCACCCTGAACCGAAGTTTCCTAATCCGACCAGAACTGCCTTCATATTGCTCATCCTCTCTTCGCTTTTTATCCTTATATTCTGCTGTTTAACTTTTGCTCTCAGGATTAAAACTTGATCATTCGTTGTTCCCTAATCGATTCTACAGCTCTACACACGACTTCCCAGCTTCGGAGATTATCACCTATGTGGGTTAACGGCTTACGACCGTCCCGGATCGACTCCATCATATGGAACAATGAATGCTTTAGTCCTGTATATGCCATGCTTGGAAGTGGAATATCCTCTCTAGAACCGTCCAATCTCACAATGCAAGGTGAGTCATTGTATACCTCGATTGCTCCATCATTGCCAACCAACCGAAAATTGCCGATCCAAGGGGTATCCGTCCCCCGATTGACAAAGCTACTGTAGTAGTGGACATGCACACCCGATTCGAAACCAAGAATTACTGAAACGCTTCCATTGCTATCCAGCCAACTCCAAGAAGGATTATGGCTTTGTGCATATACGGAGACTGTATTACTGTTCAATATATATCTCATTAGATCGAAATGATGGACGCACATTTCTTTTAAAAACATTTCTTCCAATTCTTTGCGCCATGCTACAAAGGAGCTCGTAGATGTATGATTGCGTGCAAAGCTCCATTCAATGGCTTCTATAGGACCGACGACGTTTGCCTCTACCGCATTTTTCACTGCCAAAACGGCAGGATTCCAACGGTAATTTTGGCTGATCATCACATAGCGGTCGCTTTGTGCGGCCAGTGCTGCCATCTCTACAGATTCATCCCAATCCAATGAAATAGGCTTTTCCAAAATGATATGAAGACCCGCCTCCAGCATTTCCTCCATTAGCTTTTTGTGAGTGCCAGGGGGGTAATCAACAACGCGATATTTGCGTCGGTTTCCTGTAGTGCCTGCTTGTAATCGGTAAATGCCGGAACGGGCCTGCCATCCAAAAGCTCCTTTGCCTTTTCCAGATTATCCGTGCTCATATCGGCAATAGCAGCAAACTCCACTTTATCCTCCATCGCTATTATCGCTTTAATCCATTCTAATCCGTGCAATCCGGTGCCTATTTGAATAACCTTTGTCTTTTTCAACCATACCCTCTCCTATATTAAATTAGTCCCGATTCCGTAAGTTTTCAAAGTAGAACAAGCCTTCTTTTGTTCCCGACCGCCTTAATGTTAATCTTCTCTGCTTTACATTTGATTTTTGTTTCGGGAAGGTCCCGCATGGCACCAGACGACGACAATAGGATCTTCCATGCTTGAAATGAGATGATGGTCCTCTCCCGGTTCAATAATGACGACATCTCCCGTTTTTACTGGGTACATGTGTTCTTTGTTGATTTCAACCTCACCTTTGCCCTGCAGAATAAGGAAAGCTTCACAATCCTCGTGCACATGATAGTCGATACCGCCTGGACCGTCGTTCGTATGAGCGCGCGCACCCGGCTTCTCGAAGGCAAGTCCGCCGTAAGAGATGTAATCCCCTGGCATAATGTCTTTCAAAATATGTCCTTCCGTAACATCGGCCAACTGCTGTAAACGATAAGTTCTCATTTGAAATCATTCCTTTTTTCTTTTATTTTGCCATCTAGTCGGGCTTAAGGCCGACAACACAGCCTAAGCCCGAATGAGTTGCAGTTACTTCTTGAACAATTCGTCATATTTTTGCTTAGCTTCCTTCATCACTTGATCTCCGCCCATTGCCTTCCATTCTGTAACGAACCCATAAAACTCGCTGATCGGTCGTTTCCCGGTAATGAAGTCAATGAAGGCTTTGACAGCAAATTGATCGAGACGATCTTTATACTCGTTATACAGGGGTCTAGATACGGGCTCCAGAATATCATATTTTCCTTTGCCGATATGCTCGACCTTTTTCCTCAAATCCCTATATTTCGCATCGGTCATGAATGGAGTCTGGAATTCATAATCATTAAAGCTGCCCATAAACGGATATTGCGGTCCGATTCCAAACTTGATTCGTTCGCTTTCTTCGTCATAAGGCGGAATAAATTGATAGTCACCCTCTGACGTAATGTTATACGTTGTTCCATCCTCACCATAAATGACCGAGGCACGAACATCCTTGTTAAAGTTGTAGGCATCCATAACTTCAAGGTACTTTTTCAGTTTCTCTTGATCTTTTTCCAATCTTTTGGCGAACTGTTGACCAGAATTGCCTACCGGATTTCTCTGTATTGCTCCGTAATCACCATTGGGACCTTTTGGTCCGGCAAAGAGCGCCCAATCTACGCCGGGAATTTTCTCATAGTATTTGCCTCCGGAGAACGCCCTTGCGGGGAGGAAGTTCCACCAGTTACTTTCAACGACGCCAAATTTCTCAGAAATGATTTTATCTTCTATGTTCGTTTTTTTGTTAATGGCAAACTCAAGATCGATAAGGTCCTGTTTATACCATTTATTTAGTACGGTCAAAGCATCCTTGGCTCCAGGCTGAATCTCTCCTTTGACAATTACCCCGTTTTCTTCAGTAAATGCTCCAGGATACACGCCGAAAGCGGCGAAGATCGAAGTGAACATATCCGAGAATGGCACCACCCCAGGCTGCAGCTCGGCTTTTGCAACCATTCCGTACGTATCTTTCTTTCCGTTCTTATCGGGGTCATCGTTTCTGAATTTGATTAACGCTTCTTCCAGCTCGCCGAGAGTTTCCGGCACTTTGGTGATCCCTACATTTTTCAACCAATCGTTTCGGATGCCAACTACCGTACCATCGCTGCCGAGTGTCCAAATAATCGGTAAAGAGTAAATTTTGCCGTCTCGGCGTTGATAGATGAACGGATCTTCTTGATCCGAATTTTTGACCAGCCAGTTATAATAATTAGGAGCGTTCTGCTTGATGAAATCCTCTGAAAGCTCGGCCGGAATACCCTGTGCGACAAATTTATCATATTCGGGCATTTTCAAATCCACCCAATAATCGGGCATCTTTCCCGAAGCGATGTCCAAAAGCAGCTGCTGCTGATACGTTTCCCCCTTTTCCGGCTGAAAGGTAATGTCTACGTTAAACTTGTCCTGCATCGCTTTAACTGCGTAAGGTTGATCCGTCATTTTGGCGCCGTCCCAGGTTAGGAATGTCAGCTTGAGGCGTTCTTCCTTACTAGAAACACCAGACGCCGTCGTCTCCTCTCCTTTGGATCTTGGATTGTCCTGACCGGCGCATGAGGTTAGGACCACAAGTGCAACTGCTATAATACCGCCTGCCAATGCTTTCTTCTTCAATTGAATCACACCCCTTTTATTTACTGTATTTATTGGTACGGCTCCCCCTTCTTCTACAACTGATTAGCCTTTAACAGCACCCAGCATAATACCCCGAACGAAAAATTTTTGCACGAACGGATAAATGACCAGCATAGGCAATATCGACAAGATCACGATAGTCGCATACAGCTCTCTGCCCAAATGCTTCGTCGTATCCGTCCTGTTGATTAAAGCCTGCATCGAGTCGAGGTTGTTCTCGATCACGATTTTACGAAGCACGATTTGCAGCACGTCCTTTCCAGGATCCTTAATATAAATCATTGCGTCAAACCATGCATTCCAATGGTAAACCGCCACCCATAGCGCAATCGTTGCCAAAACAGGCTTCGATAAGGGAATTGTAATCCTGCAAAAAATCGTAAAATAACCCGCGCCATCCATCTTCGCTGACTCTTCCAGACTTTCCGGCAACGACCGAAAAAAATTCCTCATGATTAGAACGTTGTACGTACCGACTAGTGACGGCAGCACCAACGCCCATATCATATCCAACAGACCTAAATTTTTGATTAGTAGAAATGTAGGAATTAATCCACCGCTAAAGACCATTGTAAACAAGATGAACAACGTGATCGTTCTGTTAAGCGGCAAATCCAACTTGGAAAGAGGATAAGCCAGCATCGAAGTAAACGTGAGGCTTAAGGTAACTCCCAACACTGTCCGCACCAGCGTATTCCCATAACCGACCCACAAGCCTGTGAATTCCAAAGCAAGCTTATAAGCGGCTAAAGAAAAATTCTGAGGAACCAACATCAGTCCGGATGAATAAGCTCCCTTGCCCGAAGATAAGGAGATAACTAGCTGATTCCAAAACGGCAGCAAAGTAATGAATAGAATCCCTGTTACGAGCATATACAGCAGGACATCAAACCCTTTTTCACTTTTCGTTTTCTTCATATAGCCCCTCCGCAAGATGCCGGTTTTACCATAATGAATGCTCCTTTCCACCTGCAGTCTTGATGATCCAGTTAACCGTTACAATCATGACTAAGGCAATGACCGATTTGAATAAACCTACCGCCGTTGCATAGCCATATTCCATCTCTATCATGCCTTTTCTGTACACATACGTATCAATAATGTCCGATACTCGATATACGTTAACACTATACATATTAAAAATTTGATCGAATCCGGCATCTAGAATTCCCGCCATCGACAAAATTAACAGGATGGCCATTACTGGAACGAGCATAGGGATCGTAATGTTAATGACCCTTTGAAATCTACTTGCCCCGTCGATAATAGCCGCTTCATATATTTCGCCGTTAATGCCAGATATGGCGGCGAAATAAACGATCGCTCCCCAACCGAAGCTTTTATAAATGTCCGTCAATACGAGAATAAGTCGGAAATACTTTTCATTTCCCATAAATAAGACAGGGTCCATCCCTAACAGTTTGACAATGGAATTAACTAAGCCGTCGATTGATAGGATGCTCATGAAGATGCCCGCCATCACTACCCACGAAATAAAATGTGGCAAATAAGATATCGTTTGAGCTATTTTTTTAAACTTTTCACTGGTTATTTCATTTAACAGCAGGGCAAATATGATCGGAACCGGGAAGCCGAATATTAATTTGTACAAGCTGATGATAATCGTATTTTTCAAAACCTGTAAAAAAACAGGGTCTGAAAACGCATACATAAAATTGTACATTCCAATCCAAGGGCTGTTCCAAATCCCCTTCATAAGCTGAAAATCCTTAAAGGCTAATACGGCACCATACATTGGAACATAATGGAAAACAATGTAGTACGCTATTGCGGGCAGCATCATCACATATAGCACTTTATACTTCTTGAACCCCCTCATACGAATCTCCAGAACATTCACCTCCTTGTATTTATTATAGGAGCTTCCGTTCTCACCAACAATTTCGGATTCTTTTGATATACTTCAATAAATTATCAGCTTTTCCCGATCGAAAACAAAAAACACGAATCTCCCTATGACGGCCCGGGTATACGTGTTTTCAGACAGTCATGTTCGTTTCACATGCCCTACAATGGCTCCGCTCCTTTCGGAAAGCGAACGGCCATAACAGTTCCTTTCCCCAGACCGCTTTCAATAGTTATCCCATACTCCTCACCGAAAAATAATTTCAATCGGTCATTTACATTTTTCAGCCCGTAGCCTTGGGATTCCCGTGACAACACTTCACGGGCTTTCTCCTCCGTCATGCCAACTCCGTTATCCGCTACTGTGAACTCAATATACCCGTCACCGCTTCGTCCTATTACAGTGATCTTTCCCCTCCCATCCGTTTTGTTGCTGATCCCATGCTGGATACAATTTTCTACTATGGGCTGCAAAATCAAATTAATAGTCACATAACGAAATATGTCTTCATCAAAGTCGTAATTAACATCGAAGCTACTTTCCCTCAAAATCAGCATGATCTCCATATAGGATTTCATATTGATGACTTCTTCACGTATGGGAATGATATTATTCCCTTTGTTCAATGCCGTTCGATAAAACTTTGAGAGTGAGGTGACGATTTTGCTGATCTCATCCTGTCCAGCCTGAACGGACTTCCACTTAATCGCAGACAGCGTATTATAGAGAAAGTGAGGATTTATCTGGGATTGAAGAGCCTTAAATTCCGCTTTCTGTTGATCGATCTTATTCTGATAACCGACCTGAATCAACTCGTTAATTTTTTGTAACATTTGTCCGAATCGGTTGGTCAGCATTCCGAATTCGTCACTCGAATTGGAAGAGACAACGACATTCAAATTCCCGTTCTCGATCAGTTCCATTTTACTGATCAACCGTTTGATCGGTCTAGTTAACCTGTTGGAAAACATCCAAATCATCAGTAAGAGAACTGAAAAACATACGAGCACGATAATGACTGTAGCTTTAATGATGCTCGTTGCATTAATAGATACCTCATTAAGAGGAATATAATACGATAATGACCAGTTCGTATGCTGAATATGCTCCTCGATAATGAAGTAATGATTTCCGATCTTGGAGGATTTGCCCATAGCATCCAAAAGAGGGCTTAGTTTTAGATAGGCAGAATTGCTGTAAACAACTTTGGAATTCTTATCTCTTACGACGATGCCGAAATTGTTCATTTCTTCGCCCTGCAAACCTTCGAACATTTTGCTATAAGTAAGATTCATAGAGACGGTGCTCGGATCCCGGAGTTGGAAAATGTCTGGTATTTTCCTGGCTACGATCAAGTTTCCATCTTCCCAATACCATTCCGTATTGACATTGGTCGAAGCTCTCTGGTACCAACTCGTTTCCGCGACACGGCTGCTGTTTTGAATGAAATCGCCGTATTCCGGCAGTTTATTTTGCGTGTAAACGGTAAGCTGTATAATTTCCTTGTTCAATCCCTTAATCGTATTGAACGTAGGATCCAGGTAGCTTCTTAAATCATTAGATAAATTGGATACGTCAGTATAATCGTTATTAAATATTTTGAGGATGCCAGTATTGTACACAATGGAATCCATAATCCGGTTATATTGATCCGCCTTATAGTCCATATTGTCAGAAATCGTTTGAATCGTCTCTCGTATTCCCTGTAAGACCTGCTTCTGGAGCAATAACTTGGACTGATAATATGAATACCAGCCCAATACTACAATTGGGATCACGATTAGTAATATATAAGATAATAATAGCTTTTGCCTAATAGAAGTGAATTGAACTGCATGAATCCGGCGGGCCCGCTTCATTCAACTCTCTCCCTATACTTTGCTGGGGTAAGACCGTAATAGTTCTTGAATATGGTGTAGAAGTAAGGCACATTGGAGAATCCCACTTCCTTGCTGATGTCGACGATCTTCATATTCGTATTCCTCAAGTAATCGCTTGCTTTCCTAAGCCTTATGCTTGTAATATATTTGACTATATTTTCACCTGTTTCTTTCTTGAACAGATGACTTAAATAACTTGGGGATAAATGAACACCGGAAGCGATCGTATCCAAGCTAATTTCCTGATTGTACTGTTTGGCGATAAGGTCTACGACTTCCTTAATCACTTTACGATTCTGGTCGATATTGTCGCTAGTCGTATTGGTATCTTCATTATCTAGCAAAGCGTATAGAATCTTCTTGATATCGGCGGGCGTCCTAATTAAATACACGTCTCGAATGACACTTTGAAATTTATGAGCGTGTATGGGGTAGATTAAGCAAATTTCTTTTATAATCTCCACGCACAGATGCTTGACATAAATGCTGGAAAAATGATTGCTTTCCTGAAGTTCATCAAAGAACAAGGAGATTCGCCGCTTCCCTTCTTTGAGATTCCGAAATCGGACCATGCCCTTTATTTCCTCCAGATCCCGGTTCAAGATGGAGGTAGAATGCTCTTCCTTATCATAGAACTGATCCACAAATAATAAACTCCCTTTTTCATGACCAAAGAGGTGGTAATCAAGCATCGTTTCCATATCCGCATATATATCATGAAGATCCTCGATTTTGTTCACCGATCTGCCGAATACGATCCACGCGGCAATCAGGTCTTTACTAGTAAAAAACTGCTGCATTCGGTTACCAATCTCCAGCAATTCGGAATATGCGAGCATATGGTGTGATTTTAACAAGATCACACTTTGATATTCGTTCAGATTGACAAAGTCATACGGAGTTTGAATCATGGTGCGTAAATCAATCTCCAACCGATATGCCATTGAATCAAATATTTTGAAGTTCATTTGGATCAATATCAACTGGAAACATTTATATTGGTAATCGAAATCGGATTGCTGCATCCTTGTCATCATCGGTACGTCGGCGCTTGCCCCCTGGATGAGATCCAGCATTATTTTTTCCTTTTCGTATTTGATGCTTCGATTATAACCCGCCAACAGTTTCTCTCTTTTTTCGTTCTCCATTCTTCCTGCTTCGCACGAGCTGAACACTTTTCGAATGACGTCGATAAATTCTTCGATGTCGACAGGTTTTAATATATAATGCTCTACGCCAAGCTCGATGGCTTTCTTCGCATATTCGAATTCGCCGTATGCACTGGAAATGACGATTTTCAACGACTGGTCATGCTTTCTAAGCGAATTCACCAAACCTATTCCATCCATGATCGGCATTCTAATATCTGTTATCAGAACATCTACTTCATGATGAAGAAGATAATCAAGCGCCTCCTTGCCATTATGAGCTTCGGCAACGCTTACATTAAAGTTGTAGTTGGAGAGCAAATATTTGATACCGTCACGTTCAAATTTTTCGTCGTCCACGATCAACACGTTAAACATTGGAATCCTCCTCATGTCGGCGATCAAATGGTTAAATCCTTCATCATCAAGTTGTCTACTGCGCTGTTCTGTTGAGTCGCGAAATTCCGGGCTCCTTCGAAAATGTAGAAGAACAAGTCATTCTTATACATAAAAAGCCACGTTCTACGACGTGGCTTTCGCTTTCTTTGAATACCTAATCGTATTTTTAAAAAATGCAATTATCTCTTCGCCTTATAAAACTCATGATAAAGTTTCATCTGCTACCGCTCAAAATACCCGGTTCGACCAGCCCCTTAGCTTGGCGATCGCCTCAACGTAGTAATAGTCCCCATAGATGAGGGATACATTGATATTTTGGCCAGCAGGCTTGTTGCCCGTTCCTTCCCGCAGCAAGCCTTGGCAGCTCGGTTCATCTAGTGTCGCATAATTTTCCGTCAACGACTTTAGGATACGCTCAGCCGCTTGGCGATATATCCTTCCTTCCTCCTTTTGCAGAAGCGCAGCAATCTCGATCAGGCCAGAAGCTGCACAGCTTGCAGCAGAGGTGTCTCTAGGCTCGTTTTGCGAATTTGGTGTCCGAAAATCCCAATGCGGGACATGATCCTCAGGCAGGCAGCTTAAAAAATAATGCGCCACCCGCTGAGCAGCGCGGAGATAACGAATGTCGCCCGTATATCTATACGTATTGGCCATGCCATACAGCGCCCACGCCTGGCCTCTACTCCAAGAGGAGTAAGGAGCGTAGCCTTGTCCGCCCAAATATTCGTTCACTTCTCCAGACTCTGGATCAAAAGCGACGATATGATGGACGGATCCGTCCTCACGGATAAAATGCTTTATTACGGTGTCTGCATGCGCACAGGCGATCTGTCGGAACCGCGGGTCTTTGCTTTCCTCGGATGCCCAAAAGAGCAGGGAAAGATTCATCATAGAATCGATAATCGCCCAGCCCGTCTTATCCTGATTCCAAGCGCGGAGGAAACGTCCGTTCAAATTAAACCGGCCAGTGAGGAAATTCGCCGCGGCGAGCGCTCTTCGGCGCGCATCCGCATCTCCCGTCAGCTTAAACTTGATTACCGAGGTCGGTAGAAATTGAAACCCGACATCATGATGAAGATTGCTTTCCGTTACAAAACATTGCTCCATACGAGCGTCCCATGTCCACGCCGCATGACGGTATCCGTCTTTGCCGGTCATATTGTGCAAAATCCACAGCATTCCCGGCCAGAAGCCGGAAGTCCACCAGTCGATTCGCATATCGTCGTACTCATTCACAGTCGCGACATGAGGAGATTGATCACCGATCTCACTCAACATCCGCTCCGTCTTGCTCTGAATTTTTTCCCACCACGAGATCAACTGCGCTTCCTCTAAAATAAGAAGATCTGTCATTTTATTATCCTCCTTTATTGATCTATACGACTAATCGAAAGACTCGGTATGTCTTGCCTTGTTCCAGTACGAAGCTTGCGATACCGTCATTAGCACTTTCTATTAAACGTCTATCACCGTCAAAAATAACGATAGTAGCAGCGCCGTACCTCAGGCAGCAGTCGCCGTTCTTCATTGCCGTAATATGTGCTTCTTTCAGCAATCCGTCATCCCATTCGAGATCGACGGTCAGCGCCCCCCTTGCGCGTAGCCCTTTCACCTTCCCGCTGCTCCAAGAAGTCGGCAGCGCCGGCAGCAATGACAGCTCTCCAGCATGCGACTGCAGCAGCAGCTCGGCGATGCCAGCAGCGCCGCCGAAGTTTCCGTCGATTTGAAACGGAGGATGGGCGTCGAATAGATTGGGATAGGTCGAGCTCGTCAATAGCTGCCGAAGATGAGAATAAGCTTCGTCGCCGTCCTCAAGCCGCGCCCAAAAATTGACGATCCAAGCCCGGCTCCATCCGGTGTGGCCGCCCCCATGCGCCAATCGGCGCTCGATCGTCCGTCTAGCTGCCTCTGCAAGCATCGGCGTCTGCCTTACATGAATCTGTTCGCCGGGATGCAGCGCGAACAGCTGCGAAATATGCCGATGCCCGATATCTACTTCATCCCAGTCCTCCAGCCATTCCATAATTTGTCCATGCTTGCCGATCTCCGGCTGAGGCAGCTTGGCAAGCGCCTCCTTCAGCTCTTGGCGAAGCTCATCCTCCACGTCTAATATTCGCAGCGCATCTATAAAGGAGCTCCACAGCGCATGAACAATTTGGCTGTCCATCGATGGCCCCATACAAAGTGTACCTGTTTCGCCATTCGGTCTCCGAAAACGGTTTTCCGGCGAGAGCGACGGCCCTGTGACCAGCCGCCCAGAATCATCCTCTGTCATGTAACTGAGAAAAAATAGAGACGCTTCCTTCATTAAAGGGTAGGCGCGCTGCTTCAGAAACTCCTCATCGAGGCCATACCTGTAATGCTCCCATAAATGGAGTGATAACCACGCTGCTCCCATCGGCCAGATAGAGGACGAGACAAGTATGCCTTCGACATGGGTATCGCCCCACAAATTCGTGTTGTGATGAGCGACAAATCCTTGGCAGCCATACGTTTCTTGAGCGGTAATTCTGCCTGCTGTGAGCATGCTCTCCGTTAGGTTGAACAACGGTTCATGGCATTCCGGAAGCCCTCCAGACTCCGCCGGCCAATAGTTCATTTGCGTATTAATATTAATCGTATATTTTGACTCCCATGGCGGCGTGAAGCTTGCGTTCCAAATTCCTTGCAGATTGGCCGCAAGCGTACCCGGCCGTGAACAGGATAGAAGGAGATAGCGGCCAAATTGATAGTACAAAGCGAACAGCCCCGCGTCATGCGCACCCTCTGCAAGTCTCCGCAAGCGAACATCGGTAGCCAGCTTTTCAGCTTGCTCCACATCTGCCATCGCGTCATTCCCTGAACTGCGCAGCTCCAGCTCTACCCTTCGGTAATACGACGAGTAATCGCCCACATGTCGTTCGCGCAGCTCCTCATAAGACATAAGACTCGCGGCATGCAGCTGTTCAAGGCAAACCTGCCGCGGATCGTCATGCCGGAATGAGGTATTGGCCGCAAGCAGCAGCGTGACCGCATCTGCTCCTTCAATCGAGAGGAAATCTCCGATAATGTGCACAGTTCCTCCCTCTACCGACGCATGTACTGCCGCGGCATAATGGACGCCGCCTGGTCCGCATTGCCCACTCATCAGAATCGTCTTCTCGTCTGCCGCCTTCGTGCCTTCATCAAACGGACGGCGCATTAGATTGACCCCAACCGTTAACGCGCCGGGCACATCAGCTTTTAATCTAACCACCAATACTTGATCAGCCGCACTGCTAAAGTACTCTCTCTCGTACATGGTCTGTTCTCGTTCATATCGGACGCGGGTTATCGCCTCTTCCAGATCAAGCTCCCGCTCGTACCCGTCTACGGCGCCTTCATGACCTTGCATCCAAAGCAACATTTCGCCGAGAGGCTGATAAGGATGAAGATATTTCGGATTCGACATCAGTGCCATTCGCGCCAAATGCTCAGCTTCGCTTTGCTTGCCCTGCTGAAGCATTTCCCGGATTTCCGGAAGCTTTGTGCGCGCTTCCGTATTGTTGCCACGAATCGAACCGCCGTACCAGAGAGAATCCTCGTTAAGCTGCACGGTCTCCTTGCTAATGCCGCCAAAAACCATGCCGCCAACTCGACCGTTGCCGATAGGCAGCGCCTCTTCCCATCTGCTTGCGGGCGCTTCGTACCACAGTCGTCGCTTCATCTTCTCTATCTCCTTCCATCATTCCTCAGTCTATTCGTCATGAAATCCCAGCCCCATTGTCGCAAAATGCCATTTCACACTAGAATAAGAGGCCGGAAGATCCGACTCGCCCAATAGTTCACCTTGAAAGTCACCATCGTCCGTTTTCGTCACAACCGCCTTATACCAGCCACATACGCCGCTTTCATGCTCCAGAGTTAACCCATCGTCGTCATACAATAAGCACGTCCCTGCTTCAGAACCGAAGTGCACCAGCTCAAGCGGAATCTGCTCTCCGGGACGCAGCGCATGCGGCTGCGCTGGCATCATCGGAATGACCGCGCCGTCGCGCACGAATACCGCTATCGTCTCCAGCCCATGGCGAATTCGAATGACGCCGCCCCCTTCATACCGCTCACCTGTCTCAAATCCGATCCATGAGCCGGATGGCAGGAGCACCTCGCGTTCGAGCTCGCCTTCAACGAGAGGAGCGACGAGCAGCGAATCCCCGATCATATATTGATCATCCCATTGTGGTATCACGCGCTTTCCGTACGCTCCATCGGTCGTATTCAGCTTCTCAGCCTCCACTCTTTGCTGCTCGGCGCGGGCAATCTCCTCAGGCGGAACGACGAACGGCATCGCCCGGAAAGGCGGTATCCCTTTTTCTCGGTAGTTGGCAAATGCCGTATATAGATACGGCTGCAAACGCATCCGCAGCTTGATGTAGCGGCGAATAATCGGTTCGACTTCAGGATAAGACCACGGCTTCGTCCCGTCACCCCACGCGTTCAGCATAGCAAGCGGCGAGAAGCAGACGGTCTGCATTCTTCTAACCCAGTCCTCGGCACTGCTCGCGCGGCGTACCTCTGGCGACCACAACAGACCACTGAAGGAAGAGTTGCAAAGCGCTCTAATGAACTGCTTGTGGTCATATAAATCCGAATAAAGCACATAGGGAAGCGATGATGCTGCCGCGTTGGATGCGCGGACCAGCCCATAAGTTCTCTGGTTGTCCGCGCGGTACAGGTCATTTGTCATTTTCTGAAACATCAAGCCGTACATCTGTCTCATCTGCTCGCCGTCAAGCCCGGACGGGAAGCTTGCATGCTCTGGAAACATCCACGAATTGTTCGTCAGCTCGCTGCCGTCGCATTCATCCAGCTTGTAGCCCGATATGCCAATCGCGACATGCTTTTCCTTATGCTGCTGTGCATACAATTCGCGTGCTTGCGGCAGAGCGTAATCAGGGGCAAGTCCTCCCCACACCGAATAGTCGCCGGAAAGCGGCTTAAGGGCAGGGTAAAGCTCGCTCTCTGGCGACACATACGGATGCTCCCACAAGTTGACGCGGAAACCATGATCTGCGAGACCGCGCACAAAACGTTCTGGAGCCGGGAATCGCTCCTCGTCCCATTCATACGTTACCGGATAGCTGCGGCTGTGCCAGCCAGGCTCCAGCCCAATGACGTCGCAAGGATAATCCCGGCGCCGGAGTTCCATCGCTTCCGCAAGCGCCTCTTCCCCGCTGAATAATGTTGGCACGCGATGCCAGAAGCCCAGTCCCCACTTCGGCGGCAGAGCGCCGCCGCCACAAAACAGGTTATAGCGGCTTACAGCATCGCTAAGCGTTGGGCCGCCAAACACATATACGTCTGCACCTTCCTCCGGCAGCCGGATTTCCGTTCGCTCCGAAGGCAGCGTCGCCCGCCAGCTTTTATCGCGATTGCGGTCCTTCGCGTTCTCCTTACTCGTCTCGTCAAGACGTACAGCCGAGCCGAGAAACATCGTAACAACGCGAGCTGTATCGATCAGAACGCCATAACCGCGATCGCTTACGTAAAATGGAACCGGCGCATGAGTTTCTCCCGTATCCTGCTTCGGATCGCTGTTCACGCGTAGATAGCGGGTCCGTCCACGCTGATTCATTCGCATAAACTGCAGGCCTGTTCCGTACAGCTTTTCATCGTCCTCAAGCGGGAGCGAGAGCATCCGTCGTCCGTTTACAGTCTCTTCCACTCGAACATGCTCCCATTCGAAAGGCGGATTAGCGCTTTCCATCTGCCCCAGCGCTTCGACCTTCGGATCAGCACTGATTAAGGATAAAGGAGTAAGTGCCTGCGGATTTCCTACTCTAGTACGCCACACTCCCGGTGCAGCTTCCGTCCATGTTAACAACATCATCGTGTGATCCTCCTAAGGTCAGGTAAATCCATTTGCATCCTATTGCCCAATTCACCAGATAGGTTTGCATAGTGAACAAGCGCTTGTGTCAGCAAATAGTCCTTACCGCTTGATTCCGCTTCGCATCCTGTCTCAAGCGAGGTTAAAAATTCAGATAAAATATCCGTCTCGCTCACATCCAAGAAGTCCGAAATAACGGTTACCCCTTCATCCTTATAAACCCGAATTTCCTTGCCGGTCAGCACCAGCGCGCCAGTTGTCCCTTCGATTTGCCAATCGCCGCCCCATAGCGTCTCCTGGCCTCTCGATGCAATCGTTGCTGCATAACTTGCGATTATACCGCCTTCCATCTCGATGATCGCATTTGCATTAATAAGCGCGCCTTCCTCTTGCCAGCCGCCAATCGGATTATACAATTTCGTCTGGATGGCCTTTCCCTCTTGGCCAGTCAAATAACGCAGCATATCGAAGTGATGTACGCCGATATCGTCCAAAATACGGACCGCATACTTGCGGTTCACCTGATGATAACGGCGAAATTGAATGTCGATCGTCGAGATGGCGCCGATGACGCCTTCATCCAGCAGCTGCTTTATTTTGCGCACATAAGGAAATCGGCGGTAGTTTTCAGCAATCATGAACGGAATATTTTCCTTCTCTGCTCGGGCTACGATTTCTACCGATTCGGAATAATCGAATGCGATTGGCTTCTCGCATAGGACGGGCAGCCCCTTATCGAATGCTGCATGATTCACCCGCGTATGTGCGGCAGGTGAGGTCACATTGACAAGGAAATCGACCTCCTCATGTGCGAGCGCATCCTCCAGAGACGTATAGAAAGGGTACGGCGCACCTTCCAGCTTAGCTTTCATGGCCGGGTCGGTTTCAACGACAGCCGCAAGCAGCCCCCTGTCTCTTAATCTTTTGTACCAGCTAAAACCTGCGCTGCCGAGACCAACTAATAGTGCCTTCATCACTCATTCTCCTTCCGATTCCGCTAGCGGAATGACCATATTCCATGTATTTGAAGCTTCTCGAAAGCCTCCCGGCCCATCCGCGGTTGCGGTAAACAAATGCGTCGGCTTCCCGTTCTGAAACAACAAGAACGGACGCTCCTGGCTTCCCATCGTCTGAACTGTTCCGTCATCCCAGCGGACGGTGCGCGAATAGGCTGCTGGCTGCTCGCAAAGTTCCCAATGAACGCCGTCCTTGGAGAAGGCTTGAATGCCGCCGTGCTTTTCTCCCCCCAACGTGCCGTCCATATCCTTGGCAATTAGCGAGAAGCCGCTCTCCGTTCGCCAGATGAACGGATCCTCGATATGGAATTGCTCCGGCGGAAATACCGGATTCTCCGACATCACCTTGTAAGGCCCGCTCCAATGCTCCGCCTCGGCGACTCCAATCGTCATTTGGCCGAATTCGTTTCCTTCATAACGTCGCGCCTTATAGATGAGCAGCACTGAGCCGTCCTCCCGCACGCAAGGTGCCGGATTGGACGTCAAGTAGCTGTCGAAGCGTCCGGGACGAGTCGGCAGAAGCGGAGCGTCGCTCCTCCTCCAAGGACCAAACACGCTGTCCGCAACCGCAAGACCGACCCTCTTATTCGAGCGGGCAACGATGCAGCGCGGGTCATCCAAGCCGTATCCATCTCCGGCAGTAGGCTCAGAAAGCGGATGCGTCGTGCCCATATAATAGAGAAGATAGACGCCGTTATGCTTAACGATATGCGGATTATGCGTGCTGCGCCCATCCCAATATTCCGCTCCTCTTGCCGGAAGCACAACCTCTTGAAAGGTATAAGGACCTTCGGGCGTATCTGCTGCCGCCCTTACAATCTCTGATGCTACTAGCCAGCCCGGATGCATAGGCAAGCTTTTCGGCCATCTGGAGGCAAACATATGGAATCGTCCATCCTCGCCTTGAACGACGGAGCCGCACCAGATCCAGTAGCCTTCCATTTTGAAACCGCCATCCCTTGGCGCGGGCAGCATCCTGCCGGCTAAGCCGATATTTAACATAGCGTTTCATCCTTTCATCGTCTGATGTATTTCCTTCAAGGCGTAACGCCTAGCCGCGCTGCCGTACAGCCATTGCTCTGCGGTATGCAGCGCGGTATCGTGATCAATCCATCCCGATTCCAATTGCTCCCACAAAAACTCTGCGGCAAGCTTCTTTACGAGCAATATTTTTCCAAAGCTCCATTCCATGCAGCGGGCATCAGATACGATGACTGAGCTCTTGCTCGCTGGCAGCGCCTCAAGCCGGTATTGCATGCTGTCTCGGTAGGTGCTTCTGCGGAAGTTGAACCACCACATTCCTCCGATATGTACATTTGAGAAGTTCCAAGCTGCCTGTACCGCATCGAGGTTATTAAGCTCCGACGCGAGCACAAGCTCGAATTGACAGCTGTATTTCTCAAATAAGGCTGTCAATTTCAAAATCCGCTGAGTATCGTTTACTGGAACAGCCGTTCCGCACCACGAGCGTTCAACGCCAAGGAATAGCTGAACGAGTAAGCCGTTTTGCTCAGCTGCGGCGCATACAGCATGCAAGAGCTCCATCAAAACTTCATCGCGGCTGCTGTTATGGCTAATTGATCGGCGGATATGAGCGCTGGCCTCGTACGCTGGAAGCGTCGTCATAATGCCGGGCAAGCCAGCCTCTCTATAACCGTCCAGCTGCTGAGCGATCTCAGTCTGCGCGGCCAGAAATTCACTCGCTGGATCAGCCGAGCGGACGATGCGATCAACCCATTGACCAATTGCCCCATCTATACGCGGAATAAGTACAGCATGCTCGCGCATACCCTCGAAAGCGGCATGCTCCGGGTGATTCACGACGAACCTGAGAATGTTCAGACGGTCGGCTGTCTGCTGCGCCCAGCCTTTGTTTGCGCTGGAGCGTTTAACCGCGGCTATCGCTTCCCTGATGGAATCGGCATCCTTTATTTCAATTTCGTACAGCTCCCGCATAATCGAAGTGAAAGCCCAATTCATCAGCGTGCTTCTCGTTTCCTTATATGCGTCTAGAAATGCAACGATACGCTCTTCTTCCGGAAGTGTTTCTGCATTTGCGGGATAACCGCCCGCCTGCAGCTCCCTAAACAACCAGAAGTAATGCGCGATTTCCCAAAAATCACGTGCGCTTAGACGGTCGCCCACCAAATGAGTATGCGTATCAAATACCGGCAGCGCCATCACACGGTTCATAAATAGTGCTTTATTTCCGTTTTCGATCGAGCTCATCCGAACATCTCCTTTTATTTGGTATTCAAATTGACTCTTCTTAATCGGTAAAGCCTGCTCCGGAAATCACCCTTCCATACCGGAAGCTTTAACCCGACTCTCATCAGCTCATCGCCGCCGAACAGCTCCTCGCCGTCCTCCGGCCGATCGGCATCGTATACATGGTAGTCCTGTTCGGAGTTAAGTCCGTTCAATCTTAGTTTCTTTAGCGGCGCGTTTGGCTCGGATAGCACCTGGAAATAAGCGACCAGCGCTTCGGAGCCATTCTCCAGCACGAACATCCATGCCGTATCGTTTCCTTGGAAAGGGCTGCGCAGGCGGTAGAACTCACCGCTCTGAATAAGGAAGCGCATATCCTTGTACAAGCTAATCTGCTTCTTCACCGCCGACTTCTCCTCGTCAGTCAGCAATGCCGGATTCAGCTCATAACCGAAATTGCCGGACATGGCTGCATGGCCGCGCATCTCGAGAGGCGTCGTCCGGTGCACCTGATGGTTAGGAACAGCCGATACGTGGGCGCCCATTGCGCTTATTGGATAGACGATGCTCGTGCCATATTGAATCTTGAGCCGCTCGGCAGCGTCGGTGTTGTCGCTCGTCCATGTTTGCGGCATATAGTAGAGCATACCAGGGTCGAAGCGGCCTCCGCCGCCAGAGCAGCTCTCAAACAAAATATAGGGAAAAGCAGAGGTGAGACGCTCCAGCACCTCATACAAGCCAAGGATGCAGCGATGCGCCGTTTCGCGCTGCCTCTCAGGAGGCAGCAGCGCAGAGCCAACTTCCGTCATATTGCGATTCATATCCCATTTCACATAAGTAATCGGGCAGCTATGAAGAACTTCCGATATCGTGTGAACAATATAGTCCCTAACATCCTGGCGTGAATAGTCGAGTACCAGCTGCTGCCTCGCCTCCGTTCTACGGCGGTCAGGTACGTGCAAGCACCAGTCAGGGTGGGCGCGGTACAGCTCACTGTCAGGCGACACCATCTCGTGCTCAAACCAAATACCGAACTGCATGCCGTGCTTGCGCACCCGCTCGACTAAATGGGGAAGGCCTTCCGGCAGCTTGCGTTGATCGACGAACCAGTCGCCGAGCGAGCTCTTATCGTTATCCCGCTTGCCGAACCAGCCATCGTCAAGCACGAACAGCTCCGCACCAAGCTCTTTCCCTTCCAGTGCGATCTCCTCGATCTTATTCGCGTCGAAATCGAAATACGTTGCTTCCCAGTTGTTCAGAAGGACGGGACGGGACCGGTCGCGGTATGATCCCCGGCATAAACGGGTACGGTACAGCTTATGATAAGTTCGCGACATGCCTCCCAGCCCATTTGACGAGTAGACAAGCACCGTTTCTGGAGTCTGGAACGATTCCCCTGGCTCCAGCAGCCAGCAGAAGTCGAATGGGTTAATGCCCATCACGACCCGAGTCGTATGATAAGGATCGACCTCAGCCTGAGCTACGAAGCTGCCGCTGTATACGAGGCTGAAACCATATGCCTCGCCTTGCTCCTCAGTTGCGTCCTTCGAAAGAAGCGCAAGGAAGGGGTTCAGGGAATGGCTGCTCGCTCCCCTCCTGCTCTCGATAACCGACCCGCCTGACGCGAGCGGACGTCGTTCAACATGACGCTCTCTCGCCCAAGTTCCAGACAGCTGGAGCATATCGAAGTCATCGTGTGGGAGGTCAATTCCCATACTAAGGGCACGAAGCAGCTTCATCTTGCCGCCGCTCTCGTTTACATAACGAACCGAACGGGTAACGGCATCCATATCGCGAAACGTCGTATAGGTCAGAATCGCTTTCAGGCCGATCTGATTGTCGCTAAGAATGATATCAAGACTTTCAGCCTCGCTCGTCTCCATTTCATAGGTGGAAGGCAGGCCTTCCAGAGCGGGCTTACCGGCATAGATCCGATGCGATTCGTAGATGAGCTCGCTGACTGTCGTGCCGTTCTCAAGCTGTATTTGATACGCGGGAACACGGAAATCGCTGCCGCCAAAGCTTGGCAGTTCCTGAGGGAGGGTATCGAGCGACAGCGTTAGATCACTTGAATCCGTCGACGGAGAGAAAGAGCATCTTCGCCGAGTGGCGAGAAGCTGACCAGGGTTTGTGCCCCGGACTTTGCCTCCCCAGTGTACATGTGCAAGATATTTGGACTTTATGAGCTGCATAATATAACTGGTTGTGCGGCTCTGCAGATGGAAGGTCTGCGATGCCTCATCATAGACGATGGTCATTGTTCTCCTCCGATGTGGACAAGCTTATGTCCTTTATTTCCGATTATTCGAGACAATTACGCCTTCTCCGCTGTTGTAGCGTTCCGTTGCCTCCTTGATAATGTCGAGACCGCCTTTCTTTTTGTATTCATCGATGACTTTGGGCCAGTCAGAGATCGGTTCCTTGCCGTAGATCATTTTCACCATGTGCTCGATGATCAGCTTCGGACCGACGTCATCTCCGAGCGGGGATGCATCCGGGTATTTCGAAAAAGTCTCCAATGCGGGAGAGAAACGAATCGTTCCAAGCCCTTCCTTCGACATGACCGTATCCAAATAATGAATCATGTCTCGTCCGTCCTTCGTCAGTTCCTCCTTTGCCTTGTTGTAGATCATGTCGTGCACGAACCAGAACATGCTGCGGAATCGGTCCTCGTCCATCGCTTCGGGCGCTGTCGGCGGCGTAAACGCAATCGAGCCATCCCCGTTCTTCGTATAGGTATCGCCCTCAATGCCGAATGAAAAATAAGTTTCTGCCTCCGGCGTCAGCATCCATTCGAAAAATTTAATAATGCTAATCGCCTTTTCCTGAGGCACTTTGCTGTTGATATAATACGAAGTGTTGATGCTTGAGTAGAGCAGGTGACCGCCAACGTTCTCCGGTCCTCGCGGCGAAGGGATGATGTCCAGCTTCGCTCCAGGCACTGCATCATACAGCTTGCCGCGCAGCTCCGGCAGAAGCTGGGCATTGGCCGACCACATGCCTGACCTGCCGCTTTCATTGTTTTTGTTGTAATCAGACGATGTCAGTGAAGCGAAATCTTTGGGAATCAAGCCTTCGTCATACATCGTCTTGTAAGTCTCCAGTGCTCTCGTCATGTTCTCCACGTCAAAAAACTTCGGAATGACCTCTCCATTTTGCAGCTCAAATTGTGATGGTAGCACGTCGTATGCCCCGAGCACTGTGTCAGCGTATTTGAAGTTCTCCCGCATTTGATACGGGAACTCTACGCCAACTTTTTTCATAGCCCGCATAACGTCCAGCAATTCTTCGACCGTCTTGGGAGCCGGCAAGCCCGTTTTCTCAAGCAGGTCGGATCGAATAAACAGCGCACGGCGGGAAGGATTGGACAGCCACGCGGGTATGCCATAGATTTTGCCGCCATAGCTCGTTTCCTGCCAAGCTTCCTTCGGCACCGACTTCATTAAATTCGGGGCATGCTCCTTCAGCAAGTCGTCCAGCGGCATGAAGATGCCAGACTCTACGGAGCCGGACATGCCTTTGGATGTAGCCCCTCCCACGTTTTGAACGACATCGGGAATGTCGTTTGAAGCGAATAACAGCGACATTTTGCTGGCAAAGTCCTTCAACGGGAGCATCCTAATGTCCAGATCCGTATTCGTCAACTCCTCCAGCTTGAGCACCCACTTCTCCCCGTTAACATCAACCGAGCGTTCCGCATGTTTATTTCCGCTGGTTGCCATTGACATAGTGAAGGAAGTTTTGCTGTCCGCCTGAGCACTGTTACTCTTGTCAGACTTGCTGTTCGTTATTTTCGCGTCCGCGCAGCCTGTTGAAGCCAAAGCGATTAACGCGCTAATCATTGTCCATTTTAAGCCTCGTCTCACCCTGCTCACCTCTCCCGAATGTTTTTTACCGCTTGATTGCCAAGACGCTCCATTAGCTGTTGTTTATACAGGCTGTCGATCTTAACATGCATTCCCTCGTGATCCCAGAAGGCGTCGTCTCTAGGGCGGGGATCATAAGCAGAAGGCACAAGACCGATAACCTTCGGGCCAATATGGCCGATCGCATAGTTTTGCGCCGTTGGCGGCTTCTGGCTTGTCAGATTGCCTACCGTATTCCATGTGACATAATTTGCGCCAGACCAGCCGTGCCCGCTGCCGAGCCATGCCCGATCCCGAATCGAGATCGGTCCTTTCACACTGTCAAAAAGTCCGCCGACCGACCAGCGATGATGCGGCTCACTCGTGTTGTAATCCTTCGTGGACTTGCTGTCCAAGAAGACGTTTGGCCCCATAACGTGGCTGTCTACGACGAAGGCGTGCCGCGCCGTTTCTGTGTAAATGCGCTGAGCCAAATTCAGCTGTCCCATGAAATGAATCACGTACCTCCTGCCACCTGTCACGATACTGACCATATCGTACATGCTGCAATCCTGTACCGTAATCCACTTCGCATTGCGCCTCACTTGGACTAACGAATAGGAAAAATGGCTGCCCGTCACGTTCCGCACCCAACCGTTCTTAACACCGTCAAACACAACAAAACGTTCAGCATGGTTCTCGTCAGCATAATAAGGAGCAGTCGTGTCATTATCCATAACCGTATCTATAACGCTCGGGTCAAAATCGCTATCCACGCGGATATGCTCGACGCCTACCTGCTCGATGCGCTCGTCATCGGCATATTTATAGATCTCCCCGCCGCCCCACCTGCGTTCGATAGCGCTTGAGATCGACGCGTCGATCGTTATTTCATTTCTGTCGATTGCGGTAATGACCCAGTCGAAGTCGAGATTAAATGGAGACCACTGGGTCGCACCACCGCCTGGGCGGTTATAAATATAGTCCATTCCGATCTCATGAATCCACCGGGCATTGTTGGCACGGCGGACGATGATTTGATCTCCGACCTTGTAGGAGGAAGCATCCGCTACCCGAAAGCTGATAGCGCTTGACGGCACGTACAAATCGGCGATATCCACCTTTGACGCCGTGTCGATTTTGGGACCGGACGCAATTCCGATCTCGACCAGATTACGCTTGACCGTACCGGTTCCGTGAATGAGCGTCCCTCCCTCCTCGTCGCCTTCGCCGCGAAGAATGATTCCGCTTGCCCGGATATAAAGCGTGCCGCCTATATGGAACTTTCCACGCTTCAGCAGTAACGCTCCGCGGAATCCATTTTTATCCATCGGCATTTGCGCGATTCGATCGATCTCCGCTTGAATACGCGCCGTATCATCACCCTCACCGGGCTCGACAATCGCCTTCGCTGGAATATCAGGAAGCTTCACTCCGCCGCCCATGTAGCCGGCGCTCGAGAAATCGATAATCTTATTGCCTTTATAGTCACTGACATAATTCATTTTGTTGTTTTTGCTAAGAAAAGCGATCTGGCTATGCCCTTTAGAAATGTCCTTCTCATCCCATACCGTGAAATAGTACGAATCATATACCGGCTCCGAATCTTCGCGCTCGATCGTTAATCGCAGCTCGTAATTGCCCTGTTCGCTCGCCTTGCCAGGCAGCGAAAGCTTTGTCTTATCGCCGTTTTTGAGAGAAAACGCAGGTATTTGGCACACAACAATCGAACCGTCCAAAATCAACACGCCTGTCACACCCGCATTTATATTCGAAAGCAGAGATAGTTCGGGATAACGATCTCCCGGCTCAATCATTGCGGGCTGGCCAATCTTTGCGACCATCCTGGCATGCGTAACCGACACATGAGAAAACACAGATTTTTCCTCAAAGAATTCGTTTGGATCTTTAACAACTGCCCAAAGGTCATTCGTCCTCAGCCGCGCACCTCCTCCGTGCACCTCCGCACAGATCAGTGAGGCTCCTACTTGATTCGCCGATAAATGGCCCTCTGAATCGATCGACACTCCATCAGTTGAATGAAGGAACGTTTTAGCGACGCTGCTCAGATCTACTTCCTCGTCAGACTCTAATCGGCCCTTGAGCGATAAGCTCATGAAATCGCCCTTGTTCAGCCTAATTTCGGCATTCACCCCAAACTCCTTACCCTCGCCGTCCACAAAATAAATTCGTTTCAAATCCAGCGGTGCGTTGGGCTCCGTGACGCCGTCCTTCACTGCTGCATCCGTCGCGGATTGATTTCCGAGCGGCAATAAATCCGCGAACAAAAACAGCGCCGCCAAATTCAAGCTGAATTTTCTTACTCCACCCATGCTTCATTTCCCGCCTCTCCGCAGTTTATTGAAACGCCTTCATAATACCCCTGCTGCCTTTACATTGACATGTCTTTTCTTCACATCGAAATGTGTTTTCCTACGCTGCGCTCGTCTATTTTGCTTAAAACATAACTTACATCCGTAACCTATCATTCCGATTCAAAACATTCATTCCATCTCATAGACTTCGTTCCTTTGGAAGCAAAAATAAAAAACGCCTCTGTCTCTTATCCATCAACATGGAAGCGCACCTTTAGAATCCATCAGAATAACTCAGCGGTTGCTCCAACTTTAACTCTAAGGGCAGCTTCACTTCACATTGACGATTAAGCGTAACAGAGGTGTTTTTTTGCAAAAAACTTTTTATTTTCTTTTAATTTGACGTCCTTTCGGCATGAGCATCGTAATTTTTGTGCCTTGCTGTTCCTCACTCTCAATACGCAGACCGAACCTGTCCCCAAAAACCATCTGGATACGCCGATGCACATTCAACACGCCAATGCCGCTCTTATGGCCGGCGTCATCCTGCTCCTCACCGTCCGCGAGCCGGTTCGCGTCCAGCTTAAGGCGCAGCTCAACAAGCCGGTCGCTCTTCATGCCGCAGCCGTTATCCTCAACGCTAACCCAGAAGACGTCGTTAACCTCGCCGCAATCGATGCGAATGAAGTGGTATTCCTCCACACCATCAGGGAAGGCATGCTGAAATACATTTTCCACAAGCGGCTGCAGCGTCAACCGAACCATCGCTTGCAGCAAATACTCAGGCTTCAATGCCACATCGATCTCGAATTCTCTGCCGATCCGGTGCTGCATAACCTTCATATAATACATCACATGCTTCAGCTCGTTCGCAACTGTAATCTCTTCGAGATTCGTTTGAACCGAGTAACGAAGCATATAAGCGAGCGCTTGTACAATTTCGGCAATATCCTCGGAATCCTGCACGGCTGCATAACAGATAATCGTCTCGAGCGTGTTGTACATAAAATGCGGATTGATCTGCAGCTGCAGCGACTGGAACTCGGCACGTTGGCGCTCCATTTGGATTTCTTGATTGCTCAGTTCAACCTGAACAACCTTATCCACCGCATCAGACAACCGTTTAACCATGTGATTATAACGAAGCATCAGCTCTGCGATCTCATCACGATGTTTCGGCAGCGGAATAGGCACCCAATTGCCCTTCTCGGTCTCCCGCATCCCAGACTTTAACGTTTGAATTGGCTTCGTAATCGATTTTCCGAAGCGGTATGCAAGATAAATAGCCAACAGTAGCGTGAGCAAACCTACGGTAAGCGTCGAATTGCGAATGTTTGTAACCGGCTTCCTCACCTCATCCACCGGCATGGAAACGATCAGCTTCCAGCGCGAATAGTCCGACGTTCTTGCCTTGTACATTCGTTCCTTGCCTTCACTTCCATCAAAAAAAGAATGATCGCCAGCCTTCTCGAGCTTATTGCGCACGACTTCCGGAAGCACCGTTCCTTCTTTACTTTTCTCCGGATGGTAGATGACATTCCCATTTGCGTCTGCGATGAGCAAATAACCATATTTACCTAGATCTACGCCTTTCCAGAGAGCGGAAAGATCGGCTGAGCGGATTTCAATCGCAAGCAGCCCTTTCAGTTCTGGCGAGCTGTATCCGCGAATGCGGCGAACGAGCGTAACCATCTGATTTTCCTGACCGGTCAAAATACTGCTCTTTAAAATGCTTAATTGGCCCTGCGGGCTCGTATTGTCCATGAAATATTCCCGTTGCTTACGAATCTCCTTTGGGGTGAACGACTGCTCGTTCGCCTCATTGAAGTAGTAAACGGCATTTCCTTTATCGCTGATCAAATAAATAGAAGCGATTTTCGGATTACGGATGAACAACGGGTCCGCTGCCACCTCGCGAATCGTCTTGCGATAATAATAGTAATCGTACTCTTCGCGATCGGCTGGCAAATCCATAAACTCCATGACGTAGCGGAAAGTGAGCACGGAGACCATGGAGCGCTCGTAATCCTTTAAATACAAATCGGTATGGTGGACAGCATTGCTAGCGATTTGCTCCATCTGCTTCTCGAGCATTTCGTCGAGCTCGCGGGAGGAGGTCGTATAAGAAATGCCAACACCGCTTAAGGTCAGTCCGATGACGACAAGAAAATAAAAAAACAGCTTCGCGTAAAGGCTGCGGAATCTCATCTCATTTAATCCCCAGCGCAGTCCGGTATTCGGAAGGCGTGACGCCTACGAGCTTCTTAAACGTCTTCGTAAAATGCGGATAGTCATCGTATCCAACCTCAGACGCAATGTCGACAATACGTAAATGAGGGACAGCCAGCAGTTCCTTAGAGCGGTCGATTCTTTTGTTAATCCGATATTTCACGAACGTCTCGTTCGTCATTTTTTTGAATAAGGAACTAAAGTACGTCGGCGTAAGCCCAACCATTGCCGCTACCTGATCAAGTGTGATCTCCTGTGAAAGTTTATTATCGATATAGGACTTGGCTTCTTCCATTGGATCACGAAAGTTACCGCTCCGAACTGACGCTAACGCGTCCCGTATTCCGCGCAGCTCCGCTTCGAAGGCATCAAGCGCATCCTTCACTGTACATGCTTTCTGGAAGGACAAGTTCTTCTTAGGGACGAAGTTCCGGGCTTGAAATCGCTTCAGCAGCATCTCGCAGCAATCGCTCAGCAGCTCTTTCAATCTTGCGAGCGATAGGTTGGCTGACAAGCAGTACTCTCGCCAGCGTTCGCTCACCCCATCCAGCTCATCCGTCTGGAGTGACCAAATATGCTGTTCCATAAGATCAATCCATTCCATATATCGTGATGGTGCAATGTAACCGGCGCTCTGTTTCTTGAGCAGCCGGGCAAGCACTTCATGCACGTCTGATTTTGTAATCGGTTTCAATAAATAATGTTTTACACCGTAATCCACACACTTCTGCGCGTAGCTAAAGTCGTTGTAGCCGGAGATGACAACCGTCTTGATGTGCGGGTATTGCTCATGAAGAATGCGGCATAACTCAAGTCCGTCCATCTTAGGCATTCGAATATCGGTTAGCACAATATCGGGCTCCATGGCCCGAATCAGCTCGAGTGCGGTTTGTCCGTTCTCGGCGGTTGATACTTTGGTGAATGCCGGAACATATTGCTCCGTCATCTTTGAGATTCCTCTGCGGATGACAGGCTCGTCGTCTACGATAAGCACATGCATAGATCGTCCCCCTTGCTCGTCTGTTCAACATATCGTTTTTCTTACATCATATCGGACATACCCTTTGTTTCATAAAATGGGATACAAAGTGATAGCGCTATCATTATCATGACGCATAATCGATCCCAGCGAAAGGGTAATTTTTAGGTTCGTTGTGTTTTTTTACGATTTTTTTTGCAGTAAACGCAAAGAAAGCCCCTAATCAATTAGGGAGCTTTCTCTTAAAGTCGACCGTTTTAACTATCACTCTCAATCAGAACGGCGCCCTGTTTGTTGTTCCAGCGCTCTGTTGCTTCCTTAATAATTTCGTCTCCGCCCTTCGCTTTGTATTCCTCTATAACTTTCGGCCAGTCGGAGATTGGTTCCTTGCCATAAATCATTTTGACCATATGGTCGATGATCAGTTTCGGGCCAACGTCTGGCTGCGGAGCAGCAAGATCCGGATACTTACTGAAAGTGGTCAGCTCCGGATAGAAGCCGATGCCGGAAAGACCTTCCTGCGACAATACGTTGTCAAATGCAGCGAGCGTCGCTTTGCCGTCTTCATTAAGCTCTAGTCTCAGCTTGTTGTAAGTGGCATCATGGACAGCCCACATCGTGCCGCTTCTAAAGCTCTCTTCCTCCTGCAGCTCTTTTGTGTCCGGGAACTTATAAGTGATAAGACCTGCCGCATCCTTCGTGTAAGTGTCTCCCTCGATACCGAAGGTGAAGAACTCCTCCGCTTGCGGCGAAACCATCCAGTTGAAGAACTTCACGATTTCAACAGCTCTCGCTTCATCGACATTTTTGTTAATGTAGAACGTACGAACGACCGGCGAATAAAGGAAATAGCCGCCTTTGCCTTCTGGTCCCTTCGGCGATGGGATAATATCGATTTTCGATCCTGGCACGGCGCGGCCTACGTTAGTACGGTAGCCCGGCATACCGGATGCGTTCTGCGACCACATGCCCGGCTTTCCGGCATCAAGGCTCTTCGTGAAATCAGTCGAAGAGATCGTCGCGAACTCCTTCGGAATAAGGCCTTCCTCATACATCGTTTTGTATGCTTGGAGCGCCTTCTGCATATTCTCAGAGTCAAAAAATTTCGGTACAACCTGACCATCGACAAGCTCGAACTGATCCTTATAAGGAAGCACGTCGTAAGCGCCAAGCATGATATCCGCGTATTTGAAGTTTTCACGCATTTGATATGGCGTCTCTACGCCGATCTTTTTGAAGGCGCGCAGCACGTCCAGAAACTCCTCAACCGTCGTCGGCGCCTTCAAGCCGGTCTTCTCAAGCAGATCTGTACGGATATAGGTAGCTCTGCGCGATGGGCTTTTCAGAAACTCTGGAATACCGTAAATTTTACCATCGTAGGATACGGTTTCCCAAGCCGCTTTTGGAATAAGCTTCATCAGGTCCGGAGCATGCTCTTTAAGCAGGTCGTCCAGAGGCATAAAGATTCCGCTCTCCACAGAGCCCGACATCGATTTGCTGCCAGGACCGCCGATGCTGCCAATAACGTCTGGAATATCGTTGCTTGCAAACATAACGCCGTATTTCGCATCCTCCATTACCTTAATGTCCAGATCGGTGTTCGTCAGTTCTTCTAGCTTTGTTACCCATTTGTCCTTGTTCAGATCAGGCACCCGAGTATGGTAACCCGAGCTAACTGTCGTAGGCAGCAGGAACGAGAATTTTGTTGGTTCCTTTTTGCCTTCGTCCGTTGGCTTCTCCCCGTTATTCGTTTGCTCATTTGCAGGCTTTTCATTAGCTGGCTTCTCCTCTGCAGGCTTGTTGCCTGAACAGCCTGCTATAAGGCTTGTTGCCAGAACCAAGGATAGTCCCGTTGTCATCCATTTTTTCATACAATAACCCCTCTTTCACATGTTTAATATTTGTAAGCGTTTTCGTGTTGTATGAGGCTATTATAGAAACAATTTACATTTTTCTGTATGTCGTAATTTAAGCCCGCTTGTATTTTTCAATGGTACGTTTTTCACAACGAAGAATGAGCGTGAGCCATTACGATTTAATGGAGCCAACCAGCATGCCTTGGATAAAATGCTTCTGCAAAAACGGATAAACCATCATAATTGGTACCGTCGCGACAACAATAACGGCCATCTTAATCCCTTCAGGCGAAAGCAGGAGCAGCAGCTCGGAGGTAACATCCGACTGGCCGTATTGATCCGTGAAGACGATTTCTCGCAGTCGAACCTGAAGCGGAATCCAGCGACGATCACTAATGTAAAATACCGCCTCTGCATATCGGTTCCAATGCGCCACCGCATAGATGATCCCCATCGTCGCCATTGCGGGCTTCGAAAGTGGCAGCACAATTTTCCAAAAGGTCCGAAACTCCCCGCAGCCGTCGATCTTCGCCGAATCAATTAGCTCGTTAGGCAAATTCATGAAGAATGAACGCATGATGAACAGGTTGAATGCGCTGATCGCCATTGGAAGCATCAACGCCCACAGCGTATCAAGCAGCCCCAGCTGCTTCACCAATAAATAGTTCGGAATAAGCGGCGCGCTAAAGACAAGCGTAAACAATACGAAGATTAGCACAACCTTGCGGTACAAATATTCCGGGCGAGACAGCGGATACGCAAGCATCGCCGTCATTAGCAGATTAATTAGCGTTCCGAACACAGTAATGAGTACGCTGTTGCGGAATCCAGCCCAAATGGACGGATCTCCTAGAATAAGCTTGTAGCTGCCGAGCGTAAAGCCAATCGGCCAGAAGCTGACCTTTCCTGCGTTGATGGCGACAGCGTCGCTAAGCGATTGAGCCACGATATGAATCAGCGGCAGCACCATGCTCAGCCCGATAACGCCAAGAAAGAGGATATTGAATACGTTGAATATTTTTTGACCTCTTGTCTTAATCATAACGATTTCCACCCCATTTCTCCAATAGCGTTAGTACAACCCGTCACCGGTTACCTTCTTGCTAAATTTATTGCCGATCATAATAAGTGCAAGGCCGACCACTGACTTGAACAAGCCAATCGCTGTCGTATAGCTGTACTGTCTGTCGACGAGACCCGCCCGGTACACATACGTATCGATGATCTCCCCATTCTCGCTGTTAAGCGGATTCAAAAATACGAATACGCGCTCAAAGCCAAAATCAAGGAAGTTGCCGATTTGCAGCAGAAACAAAATAACGATCGTTGGCAGAATGCAAGGAATCGTAATCGAAGTCACCTGCCGTATGCGGCTAGCACCATCCATTTGTGACGCCTCATATAAGTCAGGATTGATACCCGCGATCGCAGCAAGATAGATGATCGTTCCCCAGCCGCTGTCTTTCCATATTCCTGATCCAATTAGAATCGATCGTATAAAAGTGTTCTCCCCGAGGAAATAAATCGGTTCGATGCCAAACAACGCCAGTATATGGTTTACGATACCGGTGGACGGAGACAGCACGCCGACGACAATTCCTCCGACGATGACCCATGATAGGAAATGCGGCATATAGACCGCCGTCTGGACAATCCGTTTGTAGGCCATGACGCGCAGCTCGTTCAGCAGCAGCGCCAGAATGATCGGCACCGGAAATGCGAAGCAAAGATCATAGACGCCGATGAGAATCGTATTTTTTAATATCGGAAGGAATTCCGCATATTCAAACATTCGTTTAAAATGGGCAAGACCTACCCAGGGACTTCCTTGTATGCCTTTGAAAATGTTGTAATCCTGAAATGCGATGATAGATCCAAACATTGGGATGTACCGAAATATTAGAAAAAAAATGATGCCGGGTATCGACAGCACGTACAGCGGCCAATGCTTGCGCATGAACTTAAACTTCTGATCAGGCGTCGCGAATTGATACGTGATGCTGTTGGAACTCTCGAGCTTGCTCGCCATACTTTCCTCCCCTTCCTCGTTCGATTATTGTTTTGTCCCTACCATCATAGCTGTGAAATATGCAGGCAGCCATGGCGTAATTTAGAGGCAGGCTGTGTTTTTTTACGACTGGGCGATTCGAATCGTGGCGGTGCCGGACGGTGGGATTGGCAGTTGATGCAGTCCCGGGTCGAGATGCAGCAAATACTCGCTTACGACGGTGCCGCAGCAATTTTTAATGATAACATCCGCTTTGCCGAATTTGTTCTTCATCTCCGCGTAGACTCCATCCTTCAGCCTGCCATTCACGATAATCCATTCCTGAGACATTCCACTTTCCTGCAGCGGGGCAAGCGGAACAATCGCATCATGATAGGTCGCGATAATCGTTTTGGCTCCGCTTGTCGCTTGCACGACCGGATACAGAAGTTCTGGACTTAACGGGACCAGCTCCCCGCCTTGCAGAACGTCTTGATGCTCCGTGCAAAATTCGAGCCAGTAACGCAGCATTTTGCGATGCTCATCTGGAAGCGCTTGCAGTGACATTGAAATTTGAGGCACAGAGAACAGCAGGTTGATTAACTGCAGCGCCGCGCTCTCCACAGGTTCCTCGGGATGCCACATGATCATATCCGCATGCGCTGCGGTATCGCCGCAAAGCAGCCTAATGTCAATCGTGCGAACCCTGTTCTGAATACCGTCGTACGGGCAATCGGAAGCCCGGAACATATTGCCGTATTTGCGCATGGCCGGACCGACATATGGCTGGCGGAACTCAACCATGATGTCAGGGTTTATCGCTCTTAGCCGACTTAAGGAATCGGTCAATAAACGGTCCACAGCAGCTGGAATCGACTCATAATCGCGGCCCTCCACTGTCGATGGCTGCTGAATCTCCGGAGAATAGAAGGCATCGATGAAGTCGAGCTTGAAGCCGTCTAGTCCCCAGTCCTTCACTGCATTTTCATAGGTGTTAATCATATACTCCCTCACTTCAGGATACCTCGGATCAAGCACTCCGGCATTGCTGTTCTCGTTATAGCGGACAAGCTTATCCTTAAAGCGGTCCCATGCCTTGCTATGCTTGCCGACGTAAGGAACGGCGTACCAAAGCACAAATTTCATGCCAAGTTCGTGAACCGCACGCACATGGTCGGCCATATCCGGGAACTTGCTCACGCAGGGCTCCCAATCGCCTGTGTACGCGTAACCTCGGTGATTGTCCTCAGTCTGCCAGCCATCGTCAACGATCACGGCATCCATTCCGAGCGTCCGCGCAACTTTACATTCCGCTTCGACGCTCTCTGCTGTTACATTCTGATGCATGCTGTACCAAGTCGAATACATCGGACGCTTGGCCGCTTCCGGTACGATAGCTGGCGCAAAGGCCGGCATCTCGCTCCACCAACGCTGTACGTCCCGTAAACTCTCGTAATAAGGAATATCCCTGGTGTCTACAAGCAGCGTTGCTTCATACAATTCAAGCGGCGCCGCAGATTCTTTGAACAGCTGCACGCTGCATTCAAATACAGCAGATTCCTCGCGAATGCCACCCGCATAATGGCTCGTATGCAAGGCGTCCGAGAAAGCAAACGTCAGCCTGTTTTTTCCGTTCATATTAAAGAGCGAGTAAACAGGCGCAGATGTCGCGGCATTGGCGCGCAGATTACGCATCCAATCCGCCTTGAAACTCTTATTCCGGTCTTGAGCCGGATGCCAGCTCGCCTGAATATCATCAGCAGGATGCCCCCAGCGCAGCGTCAGTACTGGCGGCTTAAGCTTTTGCTCCGCTTTAAGGCTTAGCCTAATCATGTCGATGCCGTCACTTTTATTTTCAGCAGTTAAGGAGATTTGAAAGCCGGAATCCGTCTCTTCCTCTCCCTCTCTCACAAGTAGAAATTGATGCTTCTTCGTCGACACGGTAATCATGCTGCATTCCTCCTAGGATTGATTGTGATGGCGATTCTCTCCAGCATGGCACCATATGGTTACAATCGGGTCATCCTCGCTTGAGCAAAGATGATGATCCTCCCCTGGCTCGACGATCACAATATCCCCGGCTCCAACGGGATAATGCGCGCCATTAATTTCCATCGTCCCGGTCCCTTGCAAAATAATAAACGCTTCCCGGTCACGATGAACGTGATAATCTCTGCCGTCGGGACCGTCATTCGTATGGCTGCGATCGCCGCACTTCGCGAACGAGAGACCGCCGGATGTGAGATAGGCGCCTGGCAGCAGGTCCCCTAGAAAGTGCTCGCCGGACTTCGGTCTCTCCGCCAGCTCGCTTAACGTGGTCCGAATCATTGCGCACCTCCAAGAATTCGCTCGATTTGATTCAGCTCTTCGTCGCTGAAGTCAGGCTTGCTCAAGTAGCCGACAATATCGTCAATTTGCTCAGCCTTGCTGACTCCGATCAATGCCGATGCCACCCGTCCCTGACGCAGCACCCAAGCGATAGCCATCTGTGCGAGCGATTGCCCCCGCTCTTCGGCCATCCGATTCAGCTCGCGCGATTTCGCAAGCTTATCCTCCGTTATGTCCTCGCGCTTCAAGAAGGTGCTCGCTCCCGCCGCTCGTGAATCGGCAGGAATTTCCTTCAAATAACGGTCGGTCAGCAGCCCTCTCGCAAGCGGACTATAAGCTACCGTCCCAACACCCTCTTGCTTCAGCGTTTCTTGCAGGCCTTGCTCCAATCTTCTCTCGTACATCGAATAGTGCGATTGATGGATGAGACATGGCGTACCCAGACCTCGAAGAATATTTGCTGCCTGCTTGGTCTGCTCCGGTCCATAATTGGATATGCCTACATAAAGCGCTTTGCCTTGCCGGACCGCCTGATCAAGAGCGGCCATCGTCTCTTCAAGCGGTGTCTCCGCGTCAAATCGATGCGAGTAGAAAATATCGACATATTCCATATTCATCCGCTTCAAGCTCTGATCCAGACTCGCAAGCATGCTCTTTCTCGAACCTCGCTCGCCATATGGGCCTGGCCACATCGTATAGCCGGCTTTAGTCGCAACGATCATCTCATCGCGGTAACCGGAAAAGTCACGCTTCCAGATTTGGCCAAACGTTTCCTCCGCCGAGCCTGGAGGCGGACCGTAATTGTTGGCAAGATCGAAGTGTGTAATGCCGAGATCGAAAGCCCGATGCAAAATCTGCCTGCCGTTCTCCAGCGAATCGATCCCGCCGAAATTATGCCATAAACCGAGCGAGATAGCAGGCAGCTTGAGTCCGCTATTGCCGCAGCGATTGTACTTCATAGTTTCGTAGCGATTATTGGAAGCGTAATAGGTTGTCATAGATTCCACCCCGGCAAATAAGATTTGGTTTGTTTCATCATTTTTTCGAACAGCTCCTCCGCTTCGTTCACGCCGATCGTCACGAGCGGATCGGCTACAAAGGCATGGAATGCGAGGTTCTTGTCCCGCTTTAGCGCCGCTTGCAAAATGGTCTCCTGATTCATCACATGCCGCAGCACAAGCCCGTTCACATCCACAGGCAGCTCGCCGGCATGCACAGGGCTCAGCCTGTTTCCGGAAAAAGCGGCATTCGTCTCCACTACTGCCCCGAGCGGAATGCCTTTCATTTGTCCGACATTTGGCAAATTGACATTGGTGACGAACGGCTGTAGGCCGAGCAGCCCCTTCAACTGGCGAATCTCTTCCTCGCCGGAAGCCCTAAGCGGCAGCTTCTCCTCCCCGCTGATCAGCCTCGCGTAGTAGGCAGCAGCAGCCTCGTTTTTCTCCACACGACTAGGCACGGTCGTGAGACCGAACATCCACGAGTCAATGGTCTCTTTGTCCTTCACGTACCATGGCGGCATAAATTCGGCGAGATGACGGTCACCGGCAGCTGCGATAAGCCCGAATCTTCGGAACAAATCGAACTTCACCCGGTTGGCCGCCGTATACGTATTCGTTCGCCAGCCGTTTTTGCTCGTTTCGAAGCCCGCTTCGTAATATTTATCAACGAACCTTCTGTAGAGCGGAAAAAGATCGATGTTTCGGTAAGTCGCTTGATCAATCCATGTAAAGTGATTAATGCCCAGCACATTGACTTGAATATCGTCCCGCTGAACATTCTCGATGCCTTCTAAATCCTTCAGCATCCGGATCAGCAGGCCTTGCGTCCCGAATATTTCATGGCAGCAGCCGAATGCTTTGATTTTGGGGAACACCTCATAAAGCGTCCGCGTGCACAGCGTCATCGGATTCGTATAATTGAAAACCCAAGCATCCGGCGCGCAGCGTTCAATCGCTTCGGCGAACTCCACGTACATGGGTATCGTTCTGAGCGCCCGAATCAGTCCTCCCGGCCCAGTCGTATCGCCTACGGGCTGATAAATACCAGCCTTCTCCGGCTCATGCACATCGATTGCCATCTCCGCAAAGGTGCCGGGAAGAATCGAAATGAAAACAAAATCAGCTCCGGTCAATGCTTCCTGCAGTGTCTCGTATGCTTTATATTTCCAATGAGACTTGGCGTCCTCATAAGCAGACACCGAGTTTCCCAGCTTTTCATTATTTTTCGCTTTGCCATAATCTAAATCATATAATCGGATCGTCCCCGACAACTGCTCCTCCAGCGCCAGGTCCGCAATTAGGTTTTTCGCCCAATACATCGACCCTCCGCCGATATACGCGATTTGTATTTCATTCACCTTGCCGTTTGCATATCGCATGTTGTTCCTCCTTCTGTTAACGATTCCACCTCAGTATAGAATTCAAATATAGACTGCGGTATGGAAAAACTTTGGCTCTGTTGTCGTTTTTTACTGCGGTGGACAAAAAAAGGCCAACCAGCGGGGGCTGGTTGACCTTCTTCGTGGAGTAGGTATCCTTCAGCTTTACCTCCGAAATGACGTTCAGCTTGAGCAGGCTCGTAAAACAGTTTATCGGATTTTCACCGAGAAACTTCCGTCAAATAATGGGCAAATCATCAACCAAACTTCCACAGGCTGAAACCAAAGAGCCCTATCAAGTAATGAATCTACTTGAAAGGGCTCCCTTTTATGTTTCTTATTTCATCTAAAGCGTAAATTCTTAATGCAATTTATAAAGAATATAACCTATTAAACAAATCCAACCTTAGTTGAGATTTACTATATCTTTTTACCAACAGATTTCTCAAAATCACAGGAATAAAAAAAGCCACGTTACAAAGACGTGGCCAGTGAATCTACGATAGAATTTCTAAAGACAATATTAATAATTACCCGTCATCTCTTCGCCTTATAAAACTCATGGTAAAGCTTCATGAGTGCCCTTTTCTCAATCCGCGACACATAACTCCGACTAATCCCAAGCTCCTTCGCAATCTCCCGCTGCGTCCGCTCATCTCCGCCATGCTCTAGCCCGAAACGGCCGATGACAACTTCCTTCTCCCGGTCATCCAATATATCGAGGTTTTTATATATTTTGCTTTTCTCAATCTTCAGCTGCACCTTATCAACAATATCATCGGCCTCCGTGCCGAGGATATCTATAAGCGTAATTTCATTTCCTTCCTTATCCGTGCCGATCGGATCGTGCAAAGATACGTCCTTGCGCGTCTTCTTCAAAGACCGAAGGTGCATAAGTATTTCGTTCTCAATACAACGAGCTGCAAAAGTAGCGAGCTTCGTCCCTTTTCCGGTTTGAAAGCTCTCAATCGCCTTGATCAAGCCGATTGTCCCAATGCTAATCAGATCCTCTAAATCCTCGCCTGTGTTATCAAACTTCTTCACTATGTGAGCGACAAGTCGAAGGTTATGTTCGATCAAAAGATTCCGTGAACGTTGATTACCTTCCGCCATCAGTTGCAGATGTTTAGTTTCCTCCTCCTCTTGAAGAGGCTGGGGAAAAGCATTATTTTTAACATAAGAGACAAGTAGCGAAAGCTGTTTAATAAATAGTGCAATTGCCGAAAACAATCCTGGCATGCTCAATCACCCCCACGATGTATTACAGATGAACACTGAAGTCTGTTCTCCATTATATGTGGGTAGCCGCCTAGAAGTGCATGTACGGTATTTCGACAATTGAAAATAAAGCCGCTTCAACATATGTGATATAAAAAAGCTCAATCCCTTTGTTATCGCAACTAATCAATCAAGAATAATCTCTTTATTTGGATTTTCAAGATACTCATACATCGTTTGAATCTGTTTTTTGGTGTTTCTCTCCGCAGACAGTTCAGGCAACTGGTCATGCTCAAAAAAATCAACCTCACTTGTTTCTACGCCGCCAGTGGCCTCTCCACCTACGATTTTACATTGAATGAAAAACTTATAAATATGGTAAGGTTCAGGAGGATGATCATGAAATTTTTTGTCTAATACAGCAAGCAGACGAACCGGCACGACATCAAAACCGGATTCCTCTTTGATCTCTTTCACTGCAATTTCGGAAGGCGAATAACCTATATCCGCCCAACCTCCCGGCAATGCCCAAGCTCCATCTAACTTCTCCCGAACAAGTAGTATTTTATTTTCCTTAAAGACCACACCACGAATATCAACCTTTGGCGTCGCATAACCAGAATCACTTGCGAAAGTTAGAGCAACTTTCTCCTGGCTGACAGAAGTATAGTTCATCATGATTTCAATACTCATCTGCCGCAATTGTTCATAACGTTCAATATCATAAACATCCTTCGTATAGGTAAGTCCCGTTTGAGCAATAGCCTGCATCTGTTTCGCCCACTCTAGCCACTTCAATTCCATCGTCCTATCCCTCTTCTTTCCTGATTTACCCGCCACGATATCCGCATTGCTTCGATTGACATGCACACGTCCTCCTATTTAACCTTGCTAAAATAACCATTCGAAGAACCTACATAAAGTTGCCCATCAATAACCGATAAATAACCACTCAGCAGTTGATTTGGCGTAAAATCGTAATAACCGACTCGAACATCTGAGATTCTATTCAACGCTTCTCCAGACAATTCGTCTAACACATACATATGACCGAGACCCGGAGAGACGCCGATCAGCTTGTTGCCATACTGAACAACTGAAGCGCCATCCGTCTCCTTGCCAGGAACACTCGATGATGTCCATCGCTGCTCTTCCTTTATCAAATCAAATGACATTGCTTTACCATTCAAACGATAATAGAGTAGGTTTCCTTCTATTTTCCCGAATTCAGCCCTTCCTTCTAGTGTAAATAACTGCTTGCCTGACTTAACGTCGACCAGGGAGCTTTTCACATTTTCACTATACATGTTGTTATCCGATGACTGTTGTAAAAACACATAATTTCCGTCAATAATATCATAACGGCTATAACCGACAAGCGGCAGGCGAAGCCGATCATTACCTGTCTTAGCATCTATTAACACCAGTTCATCCACCGTCTTCGTCCAAAAAGCTTTCGTATGCTCCGCATAACGAACACTATCCGTCACTTCTTGATCTGAGGCAGCTTTACGCTCCGGCTTCTTCCAGAGCAGCTTAGCAGTCAACGGATCGTATGCTTGCAGATCATTCAAAATTTCAGGGCTCATGTCCTCACCCGCCTGTACAAGCAGCACGTCTTGATTTCCGACATCACGTACCAAATCTGAAGTTTGAGTTAGCTCAATATCCCAAAGCTGTTTACCTGTTTCCATGCTCCATCCAATGATATCGTAGTTAAACTTTTCTTCCGTCGTGCTAATACGTTTTGTTTGTACGGCTGAGATCACGTTTTTGGATACAGCAAAGGAGGATACATCCTTACCGTTATCCAGCTTCTTTTCCCACATTTTTTGTCCTGTAGCTGTCTTTAATGTCTGAAGGGTATGAACTGGACGATCCTCTTGCGTGGAGCTCTTCAGAAACGCTATTCTTCCTTTGTCCTGTGATAAACCGTAATGATGTCTTCCAAAACCAAAATCAAACTGCCATTTCTTTCGACCAGTAGCAGAGTCAAGCGCATATAGGTTCGAATTATTGTGCATGCCGCTGAACCCCCCATCCTCGCCTGAGATCAACAGCACTTTACCAACTTTTTCGAGTAAAAAATTGAATGCTAGGTCGGAGCGGAAGCGCCAACCCCACTGCATATGCAGCGAAGGTACAAGAGGCCCCTGCGCACTGACACCAAATTGAAGGGCAACTAATTCGGAGGAGTCTCGGTACATCGAATACCGAAGTGTCCCCGCTTCTGACCAAGCAACGATAAGCTCATTTTGCTCATCCTCATAACGCCATAATGGAAGGGTGCGAGCTTTTTCATCTAATGATGCTACATTTTCAGAAAACTCTTCGAACGAAGGTTCACCGAAGATCGCCTTTACGCGAGCTTTCTCAAGACCAGGCACAAGTACACTCTGCACAGCAGCAGCAATAGCTCGATTACTCATGTTATCTGGATTTTCAATCTCAAACCAAGCCGCAGCAGCACCAGTAGAAGTTACTTGATCCTTATGAATCCATAGAAGGCCATACGATTTATCCACTTGGGCACTATCCGGTACGGCTACTCCATACCAGTCGCCATATTGCTTGTAAGCATAAAGGTCATCTCCTTCTTTCATCGTTAGGGCATCACCTTGTGAATCCGGATACCACTTCACTTTAGCACTTTCTTTTGCCTTTAACGATTGTGGTGCTATATCCTTCATTTGAGCGGCTTCTTTCGTTAGATACCACACGGGTACAAAGCCGCCGTATCCTGATTCGTCCTGCATCTCGGCAAAATCATCCGATAATGTAACGACCTTATAGTTCTTCTGAACATCTACCGAGAGGGACCGAACAGCTCGTGTTCCTCCCCACCACTCATAGGCGTTCGTGTTCGTATATAATGTTACTGGCTTATTCAGCTCTATCGCATGCTCTCTAGCTACAAGATTATCTTCTGATGAGGATGACGACAGCCCATTAATGGTGGGTAGGAAGCTCCTGCGCTTCCCAGAAGCATCCGTATCGTAGAAAACAGCGTAAAGCAGCTTCCCTTCCTTGGACCATTGAATGACGAGTTTTGATTGGTCCTCTTCATATATGTCTTGATCAATGACACTCATTTCACCGTTCATCATTATGTACGTCTCTCCAGATGATGCTGGTATTCCAAAAAGTGTATGAACCTGATCTTGGGTTAAACCATCTTTCACTTCACTCTTAATCCTATCAAGCATGATTGGTATTGGTGTTACGACTTCTTCTTCTTTGGCGAACTGCACAGAATTGACGGGTGTTTCCTTCGTGGATACTCGGTTTGAAGCCATGTCGTTAATGGCATTGCTCTCACATCCAACGAGCAAGGCGAGCAGCAAAACGAGTGCTGTCGTTTGATATTTTTTGATAAACATAAATACAAGGCCCCCATTGCGCAGCAAAATCTAATGCGCCCGCAGTTTGGATTTATTTGGTAAGTATGACGATAAGAGTTGTGAAAAAGTTGCGTTTAGCGGGAATCGCAGCGTATTAAGTCTAGTTACTAGATCTATGCTGCTGGTCTCGCGCTTTTGAGATACATTTTGCGTAATGCCAATAGCGTCAGCAGTCCCACCGAGCTTCTTATCTCACACAAAAAAGAACGACTCGTTTGACCGAATCGTTCTCTCGTATGCTCACCGTATTTACTTCTTATCGACCTGAAGCAGCTTTACCGTCTTTGTAGAAAAGGTATCCTTCAGCTTTTCCTCATTAATGATGTTCAGCTTAATCAAGCTTGCAATTTTTGTGCCATCAGGCTTCGATAACATTCGCCATAGCTCGGGATCTGGCAGCGCCTCAAAAAGTTTATTATCATCGTATTCCTTACGTTCTTGCACGACAACTTTTACTTTATGGCTCCCAATCTCCAGCTCGCTGGCCTCCTGCTCGGCCAAATAAGTCATAATCGTCTGCCGAAGTTCCGTTAGCTCCTGCTCTATTTCTTTTTGCTTTTGTTTTTGCTGATAATATCTGCGTACCGTTTTGTCCAACCTTATCACACTCCTCTTCTATTACATGCTTATGCATAGAAGTAGCATTTTAGGACGAGTCAGACAGCCTTCATCATCATTAATAAATGTCTTTTCTCATAAACACTGTAAACGAAACGAGCAGCGAACCGACCATCCAAGCGGCCAGCACGGCAATCGAGAAGCCAAGTGTCATGCCCTCAATTGGAGGAGCAGATCCGCTGACATAGTCCATCAGCCCAAGGTTGACCATGAACAAATATTTGGCCGAATCCCATGAGGATACCATGTTGCTCAGAATTGCACCTGCGATTAAGCACGCAAGCATTGTGCCCATACCGGCTGCGCTGCTTCTCATTAGAATGGACAGCATGAAGGATAACGTCCCAACTACGAGCGATATAAACCATGCGAGTCCAAATTGCTGCATGATATATTGCCATTGTGATACAAGGCGTACGCCCGATATGTCCAGCTCGCCTCCTTGTGTGGAGAATCCAGTCAATACTGGAGCCGACCAGCCTTGATTGCCAAACATAATGGCTGAGATGATGTAAGACAACAAACCAAATATGAAAATAACTAAGGAGACGGACAAAATAAGCGCGATATATTTGCTAAGCAAAATTTTGAACCGGCTCACCGGGCGGGTTAGCAGCAGCTTTATTGTTCCCATGCTTCGCTCCGATGAGACGATATCAACTGCTATAATCATAATGAGCAAAGGTAGAAACAGCTCCGCTGAATTTTGAACAAAACCTCTAATAAAGGTTGGAGCTCCAGGCTCGGAGGGATTCACATTATTGTCCAAATAATATTCGGATTGCTTGATTTGAATTTGAATTTGCTCCCGCCATTGTCCGGCGCTGCTCAATCGATTTTGCATATCAACAATTTGCTGCTGCAATTCGGTGCGCCAATCCACGTTGCCTAATCGTTCCTTGACCGATTCTGACTGTTTCGCCTGCGCATAAGTAAACATAGAGAGAAGGACTATAATAATGATCGAGATCACGCTAAAACGTCGTTTGCCGACCAGCTTCGTCATTTCATTTTGAACGAGATTAATCAATGGATTCACCTCCTGTCAGCTCAAGAAATAGATCTTCAAGCGCTGGAAGCTTCCGATTCATCTCCAGCACACTGACCCCAGCTTCCACAAGTTTGCGATTCCACTCACCAACTGAATGTTCTACGTAAGCCGTCGTAACCGTATCCTCCGTCTCGCTAAGAACACTCGTAAGGCCGCTCAGAATCGTTTTGCCTAGTGCTTGCGGCTGTATGCGCCATACTAGACGTTCTTCACTGGACAATAACTGCTTCACAGAATCCACTCGAATGATTTCGCCCTTGGAAATAATCGCAACCCGATCACACATCAATTGAATTTCATGCAGCAAATGACTCGATACGAGCACGGTTAATCCTTCTTCCTCTGCCAAAAACCGAATGAACGCACGCATTTCTCTAATTCCCGATGGATCAAGTCCATTCGTTGGCTCGTCCAGTATGAGGACATCCGGCTTGCCTAGCAGTGCCTGCGCGATCCCAAGTCGCTGCCTCATCCCAAGCGAATAGGTGCTTACTTTATCATTTACCCGATCCTGCATGCCGACCAGCCTGACGACCTCATGAATCCGCTCCTGCGAAATTCCGCTAATCATAACGGCAAAGTGACGAAGATTGTCCATTCCGCTTAAGAATGGATACAGCTCTGGGTTTTCTACGATACAACCTAAATGCCGCATTGCTTTTGTAAAATGTTTAGCTATATCTAATCCGCATATATGAATGGTACCGGAGGTCGGCTTAATTAAGCCGACCAGCATTCGAATCGTGGTCGTTTTCCCCGCCCCGTTAGGACCGAGGAAACCAAATACTTCGCCACGCTTCAGCTCAAAACTTAAATCTTTGATAATCGTCCGCTTGCCAATCACCTTCCGTAGTCCCTGAACCGCTAATGTGATGTCGCTCATGGTTGTCCTCCTGCCTCAGCAACTAACGCGGCTACCCGCTCAGCCATTAAGCGATACCCTGTCTCATTTGGGTGGAAATGATCAGTGAATAAAAGTTTCTCTGCATTCAGCTGAAACAAATCATAGGTCGGTACAAATATGGCTTTCGAATATTGTGCAAGCGTCTCCGCCGTTTTGCTGTTCCAATTCCTTACAACAGTCGACATTAACTCTCCATTCTGAAATTCGCTGAAAGGATTATACAGTCCAAGCAAGTAAACGGCAGCTTCGGTGTTAACGGCACGAATATTCGTCAGAATCGTTTTTAGATGAATGAAATACGCTTCTTCTAATCCCGAAATACTAGCCTCCGACAGATCCGTAAGCGATTGACCACCAAGAAATAAGTCATTGCCGCCAATGGTCATCAGAATAATGTCTGCTTGTCCAATTTGCCGCTCGATCTCCTTTTGTTTCATCTGCTCCACTAGCAGTGAAGAGGTAAGCCCCTTAATGCCTAAGTTAATTAAGGAAACCTCTGTACCTGCTTGCTTCAGCTGATCGCTGACATAACCCACATATCCTTTTCCTTCAATATCACCTGTTCCTCTTGTTAACGAATCACCTAGAGCAATGATCTTTAGCTCATTGGATGCTTCCGCTGCTTGTTCCGTATCTTGCTGAACGGATGATTGGCTCGTTGCTCCAAACAAATAATCCTTTATCGACCAGCCTAATGCAAATATCCATAAGAGACTGGCAAGAAACGCAAAAGAGGTAATCATGCGAACTTTTCTACTATGCATCCCCAATCATCCCTTCTCTTTCTATAGCTGCTATTTATGGCTGAACCACTCCAACACTTGCTGCTGCATTCCTGTTTTACTTTGCTCAAACTGGCTTTTTCGATGACCATTTGCTCCCGAGGGATGCGGCATTTCGAACACGCATCTTTCTTTATCTATCCACCCTTTATTAGCGAAATGCTGTACCACATCGGATACCGACTTGCCAAGCGGTAAGACAAGCGCATCTTTTACCGCCAGCAATTCTGGAAGAAAAATGCTTTCTGCATAATGATAAAGCGTCTCTGATTTCAAAATGACGGGGCTATGTCCTGTGTAATTTTTGCCCTTAATGAATACGGGATACCGAATGACAGATGTCGTATGCAGTAACTCTCTGAGCTCATAAAATAATAATTCGCTGCTCTTTATGCCAAGCGCGGCAGGCAATCCGATTTGATCGAGCATTTCGATCAAATTTTTTCTCATTGAGCCAGCAAAGCTGGCAAGCTTCTTCGCACGTTGATCAATGAGCTCATAAGACACCCCATTTACGAGATCCTCCCGTGCGCTGCGTAACGCCAGCTCCATTTGAGTAAACCCAGGCGTAATGCCGATAATCATCACTTTAGCAGCGCTATTCACATATTCGTAAGGCACGTAATAGATCGACATGTCATGCTCTTCTTGAATAAGCAAATCCTTCACAAACAGCTGTTCCTTGGACAAGCTGCCCGCAGGGAGCGACTCAATAAAGGATTTATATTTTTCAATTTGTGTCACGGTTTCCGCTCCCCTAGCTCATCTGCATGTTCTCATTTTAACTCAACCATATTGTGCGCGCGCGCAGGGTAATCGGTAATAATGCCGTCGATTTCGAATTTCAGCACTTCTTTTAAATTCCGCTCGCTATTGACTGTCCATACCCATACCTCGCGGCCCTTTTTATGCGCACGCTCCACGAGCTGTTCTGTCAACATAACCTGCTCGATCGTGTAGAAATCAACATCAAGAAGTGAGAGATCACCGAGTGCAAAATATAAGATTTGCCCTATTTTAATATCGGGATTCAGTGACCGAATTTGCTGCAGCGTAACCCGATCGAATGACTGGATATAACAGTCCTGTACCATATCAAACTGTTCAATTAAGGCTACAACATGTGCAGCTAATTCTTCGCCCGAACCATAAGGCTTAAGGTCAATAATCAGCTTTGATCTCCCCTGCACCTCGGCGAGCACCTCGGATAACATAGGAATTCGTACAATCTCATCTAATTCACCACCAGATTTGCCAATGTTCAGCCTTGCAATTTCCTCATAGTTCAGCTCGCTAACCCGCTTTGGCACCCCTGCCATTCGCTGTAAATTAAAGTCATGATTAAGGACGACTACGCCGTCCTTTGTCATCTGTACGTCAATTTCAACGGCATCGATGCCTTGCTCCACGGAGCTGCGAACCGCAGCGAGCGAGTTTTCCGGTGCAACCTGCGTATCCCCGCGATGCGCAGACAAAAGCACACTCCATTTGACATAAACCAATTGATCATTAGCGGCATAGCTCACAAACAGCGCGAGTGCTAAATAAGCGGCCAATATAGAGCTATACAACACTCGCTTCCTTGTTCTTCCTTTTAGAAAAGTCATTAGACGTTTCTCTAGAGGGCCTACCCAACCGTTTTTGTATAAACGCAGCTGATCTCTCGGCATCACGCCTCGTGTACGTTTAAAATGATAAAAAAGCCTGGTCAAAAAAATGATATTAATCGGAACGAGCAACAGTGTGAACATATAGGTAAGTACCGTAGTTAACGTTAATGAATAATGGTTAGATACCACTTTAAGCACATTGATGTCCAACCAGGCTGGCAAATAAGCGACAGATGAAATGGCCACAAAACCAAGCGCGAACACAACCGCATTAAGCAAAAATAAATTAACAAAGATAGACAAACGCTTTCCCTTCGTTAACATGAGGCTGCTTCTAATTGCCATACGAATGGATTTGTCTTCGATCATAATAAAATGCAAAACGAAAATCCATCTCAAAATGGTGTACAATCCCGCCAAGAACAAAAAGCCGTACAAAGCAAGCATAACCATAGACGAGCTCAACACGCGGCTATTGAAAAATATCGGGACATTAAACTGCGCAAATAGGGACGATGACAGCGGCGAATCAATAAATGGAACAAGGAACAACAGAAAGAACAGCAGCTGAATCAAGCCAAATCCAAATAGTTTAGGCGTTTGCCTCAGCGTCGTTAACACAGCATCGGATATGAGTACCGCTTTGCCAAAATAATGCTGCTGAGAAATCGTAATGACTACGCCAAACTCGATAAAAAGCACAAGTACGGCTACTAAACAAATCGCGATTAATCCCGCAACCCCCGTATAACTCAGCCCGATTTTGTAAACATCGCCATTCAAGACGGAACCAGATCCGAGTACACGAAGCATACGGTTAAAAATAAAAGAAATAATCGGAATGATGACAAAACTCGTCAACAGCATAAATAAATATTCAAACAACAAATGCTGCTTGTACGTTTCACGAAAGTCACGGATACTTCTAGCAAGCCGCTTAAGCATAAACATTCATCCTATTCATTGTTTGGTGATCTATAGTGTGAGAAATGGAATTGCTTAACAAGTTCTTCTCTTATTATAGCGTATATACATACCCCCGCGTCGAATCGGAAAAGGCAAAAAAACATCCGCTCTCTTCGAATGAAGAAAACGGATGCCTGTAAATTACTTTAAGGTATTATTTTTAAGGATATCGTTTTTCTTTTGCAGCAGCTTAGCCTTGTATAAGATGTTGTTCTCGATAAGGTAGGCAGGTGCTCCCGTTCCCGCATATAAAGTTGCGATGCCGATCGCAGCCAAATTTGTTTTAATCGTATTTCCCCTAATCACAGCTTTGAGAACATCATGCGGATCTTTTCGTTTCCAATAATCATTAATTCGAATAATTTCTGTTTTATCAGAGGTTAGTTTTTCCGCCGTAATCGTATTCTTCTCCAAAAGCAAGTTTTTGGCCGATTGTACGCTGATCGCTTGCGAGTTGCCTAACAGCTCGAACTTCGAATTTTTGATGGTCAAATCGAGCTTAGGATGTTCAGCGATCAAGAATGCGCCAAGGGACGCCGGTGATTGGAAAGAGCAGCCGTCGAACACATATTTGCCTGCTAATGACATCGTAATTGAGCCAAATCTACCGGTTCCTGCAGCTCCCTCAAACACACAATTATTGTACGTACCAGGCGGCAGCGCTAAGCCGTAATCGTTATTAAAGCCAGTTACCTTCAAGTTATCGAATGTAGATCCCTCGGCTATCCCCCCCGTAACGACCCTAAGCTTGCCCTCGCCATTAATCGTAATATTTTTTAAATGAATCGGTTTTCCCCAAAGAGATAAACCTGAATCACTTTTTTTATTGTTATTTATAACGACGTTAGATACACTCACCCCAAATGCATCTTTCGCGCTAATTAAAAACATGGAATCCGTAAATGTCATGCCGTCTATTTTGATATTAGGTCCAGTAAACGACGTATAGGAGTCATTCATCTTATTATCGATAAATGTTGCGTCATGACCTGCGGCAATTCGTGAACCATCAAAGTGATTACCTTTAATGGTGGCCCCTTTAAAAGGATCAGAAATAGCTAACCCGATAGCTCCTTTTGACGCAAGATGATTGTCTTCTACGATTGCGTCTCTCCCATCATAAAGGATGACATCATAGGAAGCATTATCATGAAATTTATTGCTCTTGATTGTAATGTTGCTGTTGCGGTGCCCGTTCTCGCCAAATCCGCCCTCCACGTCTATTCCCGATTGCGGCATCGTCCCCTTTATATGATGAAGAACATTGTTCTCAATGAGTACTTGATCAGCACCGCCAACCGTAATTCCTTGCCTTCGGTTATAAGCAAATTCAGAATTTTTCACTACAACATTAGTCGAAACTCTCTTGTTCCAAAATTCCACATATGCACCCTTTTTAGTTGCTTGTTCGAATACGAGATGAAACTGCGTAGCTCCTTCAGGAATATCCATCATTTCGCGTACCTTCACATTTGCCAGCTTCTTAATAAAAGCTCCGTTCGCTTTATAAAAGAAGATGTCAAATTTATTCGGCAACTTTATCGCATTAGATAGTTCAAATTGTTTTTCAGTCTTAAAAATAGCGTTTGAAAAATTAAGCGGCAGCTTCGTTCGGATTTTTTTTGCATTCGCTATATTTTTTCCTTTATCATCGAATGCTCCTAATACGAAATGATCTTCATATAAATCCTTTGCCATGGTGCCATGTCCACCGAGCAAGAGACCGTCTCCCGTAAAATTAATCGCTTTGACGCCGTCAATTGTAATGTCAGTTGCCCCTTGCGTGATAATGCCATAACCAGCTTCATGTGTCCCAGAACTGTGCTTATTGTCTTTCTTGGAATAGTTATGTGTTTCCCTATCTCCGATATAGGTTCCACCTCTAAGCGTAACGTTATGAACGCCATTACCCAAATACATGAGATGGTACAACTCTTTATCGTTCGTTTCCTTCTGAAGCACCGCATCCATTGGGAGATCAAACACCATATTGCTGACCATATTAATCCGGTTTGCTTTATCGATTAAATAAGTTCCCGGCGGAAGCGACGTCGTTGTTTTCCCATTTTTAACTGCCCATTGCAGCGCGTTATTAATGCCCTTTGCTGTCTCAACAGGATGCGTACCATCGTTATAAATGCCAAATTTAGAAAGCTCAATCAAATAATAGCCTTTTGATTCCGAAGCTTCAGCTGAAGCCTGATTAGGCTGCAGCAATAGCTGAAATCCTAGTATTAGTGACATAACTATCTTAAATATATTCACTTTAAACCTCCTATTTGCGGTTCAATTCATCTCATTGCAACAAAAAAATGCTCCTCCTTTCAACTTCTTAAATATACCACTATCAAGATTCTTTATAAAGAACATAATCCTTATTTTGGTTCGTTTAGTGAAAAAAAGGACTTCGTTCCTATGCATTTAGATGCAAAAAAAAAAAGCGAAACAAAAGAGCAGCTCGCTCTTTTATTTCGCTTCTTTTGGATTTAGGCTGCCGGCAAACGCAGCAGCTTATCTGCTACTACGGCTGCCATTTCTCTCGTTACTAACGCTTTCGGATTAAAGCTGCCGTTAGAGCCCTGCATCAAGCCATTCGCATATACGGCATTGACGTATGTTCTAGCACTTTCATGAATGGTATTCGCATCTTTGAAAGGGAGCGACTCCGTGCTGCCCTTAAGCTTGAAAGCTTTGGCAATCATGATCGCCATTTCCTGCCTTGTGACAGCCTGATTTGGCTTAAATGAATCGGCTGTGATTCCTTGAATGATACCGATCTCCTTGGCGCGCATAATAGCTCCGTAATACCATGCGCCCGGCTGGACATCCTTGAATACTTTTGCTGCGTCACCAGCAGGTGCTTCCTCCAACAGGTTAATGAGCAGGGTTGCAAACTCTGCTCTTGTCATCTGCTTCTTCGGATCAAAGCGAAGCTCCGTACCGCTTACTCCTACCATCACTTTGGCTTCGAACACGCTATAAACCGCATCATAAGCCCATATCGATATAAGGTTATTATCTGCAAATTGCAGCTTCCCGCCAGACAAGTTTGTATCCGCAGAAATGTTGAACAAGGTTGGTTTCTGCTTGCTATAACGATCGTAAGCGGCTAGCGCCATCATCGCCTGCTCCGTCGCCATATCATTAGAAGGTTGACCAAGTGCGTGAGCAAAACCTCCATCTGCCTGCTGAAAACGGAGTAAGCTAGTCAGTAGACTCCCATTCTTTTTCATAAAGCTTGTATCGTGCGGACTAACGCCTATAGCTGTCACAGCAATAATCACTTGAGCGACGCTCTCGCTGTTATCGTCACCGAAGGCATTAAAGCCCCCGTTTACTTGCTGCTCGGAAGACAGCCATTTTACGGCTTTATCGATTGCGCTCTTCACATTTGCTTGTTCTTGGTATGGAGCGAGTGCGCTTATTGCCATTGCGGTTATATCCAAATTATCCTCGGATTTTTCCGAAAGCGGGAATGCACCGCTGGCGTTTTGCTGACTGAGCAGCCAGTCTATCAGCTTCTCACGCGTCCATACCGCACTAGCAGGTACCTTATAGCTGCCGCTATCCAAAGCAATCAATGCAAAAATCACGCCATTCGTGCCTTGATTCGTCATTCTCGAATGATTGTAGATGCTTTGAATGAGATTGTAGCCTGCGAAGGAGGTTGCATCTTCACCTGCCGCTCTAATCGCAATAGCCATTCGTTCAAGGTCGGTTACTTTGCGGAATTCGCCTTTGTTCTCTTTTAAATAAGAAGTCAATTGACTCAAATAGCTTGCTGGCACCACATAACCAGACCGATATAAGGCAATCGCTTCCCAATCGCTAATGGTGCCGCTGCTTAAGATTTGTTTCGCAGCTGCTGTAATTTCGTTCTCTACCGCCATCGTTTCTGCCGCTGCCGCGCGCTGCATAGGCAACAGAGCCGCACTGATGCAAGAAAGCATTAATGCGTATATAACCAACAATAATAACGATTTAAGTGATACGGATTTTTTGTTCATCCCGAATCTACACTCTCCTTTCAAGAAAATAGCTGTCCCGCAGCTATTGCAATAGCCTACGAGACAGCTTAGTAAATTATGATTTCAATTCATGAAGTCGGATGATCGTAACAGCTGCCATCTCACGTGTAACTAGAGCTTGTGGATTAAACTTGCCGTTATCTCCTGTCATCAGACCTTTTTGGTAAGCTACGTTTACATAAGGAACAGCCCATGCTGCAACAGCGTCACGATCCTTAATTGCTGCTTGTGGAGCATTCGCATCAGCTAGACCTTTAAGTCTAACTAAAACGGCAGCCATTTCTTGTCTTGTAATTGGTTGGTTCGGTGCAAAAGAAGTCTCGGTTACACCTGACATCAATCCTTTTTCTTTGGCTGCTTTAACATACCCATAATACCACGCTTGACTGCTAACATCCTTAAATCCAGAATCCTCCATAATCGGGTCAACTCCGGAATACTTGACCATTAGCGCTGCAAATTCAGCACGCGTCAAATTACGCTTAGGCTCGAATGTTGCATTACTCGTGTTTGTGCCTTGCATGAAGCCTAGAGCAGTTGCTTTATTTACTGCTTCCAAAGCCCAGCTTGAAATTTTAGATTCATCTGAGTATTTCGGAGCTGTTGGTGGTTCTGGATTTTCGCCCGGCACTTGACCGCCTGATTCACCAGGCTCTGATGGCGCACCAAGATCTTTTCCAAGATCCTTCGTATATTGCCAGCGAACAACATCACCATTTTTCAGTGAATAAGCGCCTGCACTAACCTTAGGGAAAACGCCGTTAACCGAATACATCCAGCCACTTTCCTTGCCTTTATCGAATTCAGCAAGACCGCCAATCGATTTCACATAAATGCTTGAACCTGTTCCTGAGAAATCAATAGCTACACCTTTATCTTCAAGTGTACGTTTCAGTGCACTAAAAGCAGTATCTCCATCTTGTATAGTTACCGTAAGTGGTGCAACGAAATCTCCTTCGTTTAACGAACGTTTCTCAACGGATAGTGTAATCTTCTGGACAATTGGAGCAGTACCACCACCGCCGCCAGTTACAGCAGCAGTTTTGTAAGCAAGAAATTGTGTGAAATGTTTCGTTTGAATAACTAAGTCGTTATTTTTTTTGTAAGCATAAACCTCATCCGTACGAACGGATGAATCTGCATATTTCTTAATTGGCGTGAATACACCTGCTTGATCAATGAAACCGGCTTCCTTGTCGCCTTGACCCTTCAGCGTGATCGATACATGCTGATTAAATTGAATTTTTGCAGAACCGCCAACTTGAATGCGAACGGCTATGGATTCTACTTTCTTGCTGTCAGCTGATAGTACTGCATCCAGCTTGGAAGCCAGACCGCTTTCATCGATGCTTAGATTTTTGGGGAGCACTAGCGCTTTATCCCATGTCGTTGTTGTCACCACTGTAGCAGCTGGGATTTCAAGTACTGTGGTACCGCGTGTCGCTGTTACTTTTGGCAATGCTGTTGTTTCAAACGTAAGGGTTACATTGTTCGTTACTTGTCCCCCGCTTGCTGCGCCAACTACAACCTCTTTCTCGTTCTTGTTGATGGCAAAGCTTTGATCCGTTGTATCACCAACAACCCGTGGTACGGCAATTGAGATTAGATCTTCACTATCTTGTCCGCCAACAAAAGCAGCCCCAAGCGCTTTAATCGTAATCGCGCCGCCAGTTGCAGTTCCTGTTAACGAAATCGTTATTTTATTTCCATCTTGCGTAAAGGTATTAACTTGAAGACCTGTATTTCCTGGATCAATTGACCAATTTTTGATATCCGTCGCTTGACTAGTGAACTCATCGCCAACTAGTTTAACTTCAATCGATGGATCTACAGCACCATTAGCAATTTTCGACCCCGAAGAAATAGCTGGCCATCTGCTGTAATAAAAACGAACCTCATCGTTTTCTTTAAGCTCGTATTCACCTGCGCCAACCATTGGAGCAATGCCATTCACTTGATACATCCAACCATCATAGCCGCCGAATGTACCCGCTGCTTCTCCGTTTATGGCAGAAACATATTGTCCGTAGCTGCTGTCTTCAATTTTATAGCTAATTTTAGGATCTGCTTGATTGAGTGCTTGTTTTAGTACATCTAATGCAGTGACTGGCTTAACCGTGTTTTTCACCGTTACCGCTTGTTTGCTATAAATCGAGCCGGATCGGCCATCTACCTGCAGTTTAGCGGTTACTGGAACCCGCAGTGTAATCGTAGTACTGTCTTTTTTACCAACTAAAGCTGTAGCCAATGCTTGGATTGTCACTGCTTTTTCTGTAGCTTTGCCTGACAAATTAAGTTTGATCTTCTGATCGCTTTCTTTCACGATCGACTGAATCGTTAGTCCTGATTCCTCAGTGTTAATTTTCCAATTGTCCGTCACTGCCGCGTTGCTGTTGAACTCATCTCCAACAAGCTTTACGTCGACAGAAGGATTTGATGCGCCGTTCACAAGCGTTGTTCCAGTTGTAATATCTGCATAACGGCTATAGAAGAAACGAACCTCGTCGTTAGCTTTAAGCTTGTAAGAGCCTGCACCTACGTTCGGAGCTATGCCGTTGACAGTATACACCCAACCATCCCAGCCGCCAAAGGTGCCTGCATCTTGTCCTGCAACCCCTTTAATATAAGGGCCGTAGCTGCTGTCTACAATATTGTACGAAATTGCTGGTGATGCATTATCCAAAGCAGTCTTAAACGCATCCAACACTGTTGGCTTTTTAATTTGAGTGAAGTTTACCGGTTGTTTGGCATAAACAGAATCCGTAACGCCATCAACACTCATATTAACAGAAATAGGTTGTTTAATTTCCTCTAAACGATGCCATACCGTTTTCTGATATTTAATATCAAGCAGAGCAATAAGCACCTGCTCAGTCGCCATCGAATTAGCTCCGCCATTTAAAAGGTATTTAAATGATCCATCCTGAAGCTGGAACAACGAGAAGGAATCAAGTACCGTTTTATCATTTGCTTTCCAAACATCAGACAAAGCATCTTCACCAGCAGCCGTCATGCCGGTCACTACAGCGGCTATACTGTTCGAGTTAGTGCTGAACATAACATCTTCTTGGTTTAACTTTATCGTTTGTAAAAACGCTTTGACTCTTAAGATAGCTTCTTGTACAGCGCTGTCGTTCTGGTAGTTTCCAAGTGCAAGCAGTCCCATCCCTGACATATCTGGATCAGACTTCGTGCCGAAGTAAGCAAAGCCCCCATCAGCCAGTTGCTTGCTTAGCAAAAAATCTACTGCTTTTTTCTTAGCAGCTGCATCCCATTTTCCAACGTTGCTCCCTAGCTTTTCCCCAGTATCAAGTGCAAGCATTGCCCACATATGTTTGTTTGTTGAACCAATTGCTCCAGTGGCAGCATCTTGCTGCGATGCCAGCTCGGCATACAGATTGCGATCTGTTTCCCACGCATGAGCAGGATCTTCGCCCATAGCAAGCAATCCGAATATGTAACGGATATGCTCAGTTCCTCCATTATCCGGTTTTAGTACCGGATTTGTAGGCTCCTGAGTCTCCCAGCTTGGCAACTGCCAGTTGCCGTCGTTCAAATTCACGCCTGCGCCCCAAAGCGCTACGATTTCCCACCATGATGTTAGCGGTTTTTTCTTATTTTTATAATATTCAACCGTCTTATCAATCATCTCATTCAATGACGAATTCGCAGAATGATCTGCCGCTTTACCTACTTGTGGTGCAAATAAAGTAAACACCAATACAAAACTTAAAATGGCAGGCAAACTCTTTTTCATAAATCTTTTTAAATTAAGCAATGTTTTCTCTCCCTTTAATCATTTTTGGCAACAAAAAAAACATCTTTCCGTTTGTGGAAAGATGTTTGGGCTGACACGTGCGCAAGAAAGCATAGGAATCCACCTATTGCAAAAGCACGAATAAACATCTCCCTCCCATCCTCGTGAGAAATATAGAGCGCTCCTATGGCAGGTCTCCTGGCTTCGCTTCATTGCAAAGACGAACTCCTTCCCGTCATGATAAGACAGTGGACAAAATGATCGTCTGCTCAGCGATACAGTGGCGGGACCGCGTCGGACTTTGACCGAACTTCCCTATTAAGCTGCTTGTGAATGATAGATTCACGGCAACACCATATTAGCTATTCTATGAAATTGTAAGTGCTTGATTTGTGAATTGTATCAAATTTGAAAGGATTAGACAAAGGTTCTGACCGTTTTTTTTCAATTTATACAAATACATAAACGATTACATTCTACTAAACTTCAAATTACTCAATTTTAAATCTCTTAATCGACCGCTGAAGCTCCTCTGAAAGCTCATTTACAGACGAAGCAAGCTGCAGCATCTCCGCAGCAAGCTGATTTTGACGGTCGGTATCCACTGCTGATTGCGCAGCATGGGTTGAAGTTTCCTTCGCTACCTGCGCCATCGATTCCACTGACACACTCACTTGCTCGCTGCCTGCTGCCATCTCCTCTGTTGAAGCCGATACATCTTCGATTTGTGAGGCAACAAGGCGGGATTCATTCCATATCGTATCGAAAGACGTCTTCAGCTCCTGAACGATCAGTAAGCCTTGCTCCATTTCTTGCTCTCCTGTATTTACTGCACCAACAGCATCAGCTGTCAATGTGAGCACCTCATTAATCGTCTCTGCTATATGGCCAGCATGAGAGGAAGCTTGCTCCGCCAGCTTTCGCACCTCACTCGAAACAACCGCAAATCCACGGCCATACTCTCCTGCATGAGAAGCTTCAATTGCAGCGTTCAATGCCAGCAAATTGGTTTGGTTAGCAATGGAAGCAATGGTTCCTGCCATCTCTTGTATTTCGGATGAGCGCTCATTAAGCTGGCCGATCACTCGTGATATTGAAGCCGTTGCTGCGCCAAGCCGTTCCATTTGACCAACCGCGTTATCTGCCTTTTCATTACCTTGCTCCGCTGCAAGCAGCATATCGCCCGATGCTTCCGACATTTGGCTTGAGGAGTAAGCAATTCTGCCAACGCTTGTTGCCATATCCTCCATAGACCTTGCTACCTCAACCGCGCCATCCGCTTGATTTTCCGCGCCGGTTGCCATCTCATGAACAGAGGAAGCTAGCTGGGATGAGAGCTCTCTGCTCTGATGTGAGCCTACGCCTAATCGACCTGCAAAATCCGATACGGATGCTGCATTGTTCCGAATCGTCCGCATCAAGTCTTGCATATGGGCAATAAAATGATTGATTTCTTCTCCTAAACGAGCAATCTCGTCATTTCCTTTATTTTCTATACGATAAGTAAGATCCGCTTCGCTAGAATTAAGATTAATCGCAGCATGAACAATTTTGCGAAGCTTTCGTCCTACCATAAATTGTGATAGAAGAAACAAAATAATCAATACAACAGCCATCAGGCCGCCAAATTGCATGACAACCATCGTTCTTTCTGAAGCTATGAGCGCATCTGCCTTTTCTTTGGACAATGCAACACGTACGCCGCCCCAATGCTTGCCATCTATAATTAACGGATAGGAAATATCCCATGTTTCTACCGTTTCCCCGTCTATAAGTCGATTATACTTTTGCAGGAGGACATCGTCCGTCTTAGTGTTCATAGCGGCATTGTAGCCGGTTTTATCGTTAAAAATCCGATTGGCCCGATAGTTTTGACTATATATATCTTCGTCTCCCCAAGCATCTTTTGAATCTTCTCCCATAGGGCTGTAAATGCTATTATGCGTTGGGATATAACCTGCAAAATTCGGATTTTCTGAATAAGCACCCGCAATGGCGAAAATGACATTTTCCTCGGTCAGAAAACTATCCATAATGCCTTGCCAACGGTAATCCGTATAGCGGTCATAGGCACTATCATATTTCAGCTCATACTGAGACAGCGGAATGGACTCTCCATTGTACAACATCGATTCTTTCCCCGCATAGGTTGAGTCCTTCAGCCTTTTTTCAGCCACTTTCTCACTTTCAGGATTTACAGTCAATGTATCGTTGAAAAAATCCTCTTTAAGCTTGTTGCCATCCCATTTCGTTCCATCTTCCAGGACAACACCTGTTTTAAAATCCTGCTCCGTTACCTTCTCAAGTGTGTGAGCTAGAGACAAAGCCATCGTACGGCCCTTATCCAGAAGCTGCTCCTCGACAGCTACACGTGTAGAATTCCACTCATACATGAGAATGACACTAACGATTATGATTAATGCCGCGGCCATGACAAGCATAAATTTATTCGTCAACGAGCGTAATCCCATCTTCATTTTCCATATCCCCCCATTGTTATTTTATCTATATTAAACCAGTTTAACTAAAATGTTATGTAAATTAAATCAATTAGAATGAAAATTCTCAAATAATACATATTTATATTACAATTATTAATTACTTTATAGGAGTATGTTTCCGAAATACTATTCCTTAATAAGACAAAAAATCACCCTATTGCCGCTTGTTAAGCGACATAGGGTGACTTCGAGTACAGCTTACTAGAGTTACGATCCAATTATTTCAACGATTCACGAACCTCTAGCGTCCGTTTATTCCATTTTTCCGTTTCAGGAATCAGTCTATTAATATCTGCTCCATCAAAAATAATTTCATTCAAAATATTGTTCCAGTTGTATTCGGACCAAGCAGGAACCGTTACACCCGGCTGTATTTTAGCATTTTCTTTTGCTATTTTAACTGCTTCCTTGTTTTTGCCTTCCCACATTGGCGTTTCATCATAATAAGCTGTCAATTCAGGATCAATGACTGAAGCATTCGCGCCTTGGTCAATTTTCCACTTCTGTGCTTCTTTTGAGAATTGGAAGCTAATCCATAGGAACGCTTCTTCTTTATGTTTTGAGCCGCTAAGCAACGAAAGTGGACCATAAATACTATAACCTGGTTGGCTTACTTTTCCTCTTGGGAAAGGCAAAACATCCCATTCGAATTTTGCATCCTTTTTGAGACCTGGCAGCACCCAATCCCCGCCGATCGCGAAGCCTGTTTTACCGTTAATAAATTCTCTAGTAACATCGCCTTGTTCTGCAGCCTTAGCATTGCTCTGCATGGAGCCGTCTTTCCATACGAAATCTGATAACCATCTAACATCGTTCATAACATCAGGCGTATTTAGCAAGCTTTGCGTCAAATCCTCATTTAAGTAATGAATGTTTGCTGCATGTCCGTCAGCAATCGCTTTGGTGCTAAGTACGCGCATTTGGAATTCAGGCTGTGTCGTTAAGCCATACTCCCCTGCTTCTGGATCGGTAATTTTCTTAGCAACATCGCGGAAGTCATCGTAAGTCCAATCATTCGCTGGCATCTCGACGCCATGCTTGGCAAGCAAATCTTTATTTACGAGTATCCACATCGGCACGTCAACGAATGGAACAGCAAGTTTTTTATCTTTATATATCATCGTATCGAAAAATCCTTCAGGAAGCTGAACGTCTTGGAAAGTCATATCCTTGTCGATATAAGGTGTCAAGTCTTCGACTAAACCAGCTTGGTCAAAAGAGATCAAATCACTATCGATCCAAGTTAGATCGGCAGGTGTTCCTGCAGCTTCCAACGTAGCGATGATCTCCATAATTGGTTTGCCGTTTACTGGAACCTGTTCAATCGTGATCCATGGATATTTTTCATTAAACATTTTATATAATTCCGTGTATGAATCCGACCATGAAATTAGCTTAATTGTAACAGGTTCATGCTTTTCTTCTGGGGCAGGTTTGTTTGCGTCATCGGCAGGTGGATCAGTCGCCTCCGCCGTATTGGTAGGCGTGTTTGAAGCTCCATTTTTGCCTCCATTGCTGGAGCAAGCCGAGAGAACGACTGAGAATAGCAATACGATACACAACATCCATGTCAAAGCGCTTTTGTTTTTCATTGTTTAACCTCCTAAAAGTTTTGTGAAGCAAAACTAGCATCGTAAGCATTCGCTTAGTTTTGTGAAGCAAAACTAGCATCGTAAGCATTCGCTTAGTTTTGTGAAGCAAAACTAGCTTCGTAAGCCTTCCCCTCGATTTTTGCTGTTCAGCACGCTTTATAACGTAGAAACCGTTCCAGCAGCTGTTTGCCGAAACATCACCCCCCTAAAGAGCTGCTGCACCTAAGCACATTTAAAGAACTACTCCACAATTCCCGTTCTCTCAATACCGCTCACGAACCAGCGCTGGAGAAACATGAACACGATGATCGGCGGTAAAATAATGAGAAAGGCCGCAGCCATCTTGGTACTTTCCGTAATCGGATTAACAATGGTCCGCGTATTTCCGAGCAAGGACGGGTTCAGCACATCCTCCAGCATATCAAGGCGGATCGACAACGGCGTGAAGCCTTTTGTAAGAAACATCGATGGCTCGTAGTACATGTTCCAATACCAGATAAACGAGAAGAGAAATACGACTAAGCACGCTGACCGGGCAAGGGGCAGCATAATTCCGAAAAACAACCTCGCTGTAGAAGCTCCGTCCAGCTTCGCGGCCTCCTCCAAACTTGGCGGCTGCGCTTTGAAAAACTGGCGGAATATGAGAATAAACAAAGCTCCCTTAAGCCCCTGCCCGAAAATAGCCGGAATGAGAAAGACAAAAATCGAATTCAACAAACCCAGTTTGCTGAAAATAACGTAAAGCGGAATGATGATAACCTGCGGCGGAATCAAAAAAGTCAATATGATCAGCGCCGTAAACAGCCCTTTAAACGGTAATTCCAGCCTAGCCAGCGCATAGCCGGTCATTGCGCAAATAATGACCTGTACGAGCGAACATGTCACCGATATAAGGGCAGTGTTTCTAAGGGCTTCCGGATATTGCAGACCTTTCAGCGCCTTCGTCACATTTTCCCAAGTAATCTCTCGCGGAATCCACTTAACGGTCGGATCAAGTAGATCACTCATGTTCTTGAACATCGTGCTAACCATGTAGAGTATCGGCTGTAAATAGAGATAAGCGACAATGGAAAGAAGCAGATAAATGATGAGCTTCGCCAGCAAACCGTCAGACAAACTTCGTCCAAGCACCAACATTTTCGTTTTCTGGGCTTTGCGGCCCCAAAGCACTCCCCTAACGCTGCGGCTAACCTTCTCGAACTCCGTTTTCATCGCAGTAATCATGAATGCACCTTCCTTGTCTTGAGGCTCCGGTTAAACAGCCATAATACGAGGGCGATCAACGCGAAGATGAGTCCAAAATAAATCCAAGCGAGCGCGCTGGCGTAGCCGTAACCGGTATCGACCTTAAACATATTGTCTTTGATGTGCTTCAGCACGGGATTAAGCGGGAATGTGAACAGGTCGATAATCGTATAGAGCACATTCAAGCTGATGAATGGCACGCAGGCTGGCAGCGTAATTTTCCAGAAGCTATCCCAAGGCGATGCGCCATCGATCCGCACAGCCTCGTATATCGTTGGTGAAATCGTCTGGAAACCCGCAATAAAGATAAGAATCTGCACGCCTGAATACCATAAAATAAGAATCGCTTTGCCTAAAACCGCCATCACCGTCTCAGCAAATTGTTTGCCTACGTATTCCTCTACGATCGGCAGCAAATTGTACTGTTCCAGGAATGGAATATCTCCTGCTCCCTGCAGGAACAGCTCTGAGAGCACTTGCCCCGTCGCAAAAATAACCGGAAGGAAAAACAACGCGCGGAAAATGAACCGTCCAGGAAATTTCTGATTCAGCATTAATGAAATCAACAGGGCGAAAATGACGATGATCGGAACCATTAGCAGCATTTCTTGGAAATAAGTGATCAGCTCAATTGGGAAAACGTTATCCTTCAAAAATGCATCCCGGAAATTGCGTAATCCGACCCATTCATATTTAAATCCTCCGACCGCTACTTGCACCTTGTTAAAGGACATAAATAACGACCAGCTAATCGGGATAATCACGAACATCGCAAATCCGATAATCCATGGGAGCATGAACAGCAATCCCATTCCGTAGCGCTTCCAGAGATAAAGGCGCGCTGCACGTACTCTAGCTTTTGCTTGCATTATGCGCCCTCCCCTTTTTCCACAACGAAAGTCTTGCTGCTGTAATCGACGATTACCCGTGTGCCATCCTCATAAACCGTAACGAACCGATTTTCAGACAGTTTTTCGTGATTTTTAATCGTTTGAGCATACAAACCGGATAGTGAGTCAAATGCCTCATATTCCTTTAAAATGCGGTCTGTCCACTTGTCGTATTGACTGCTGAATAAGAAGCCGGCGGACGTATACTTAAGCTTGCGCGAGTCCTCGTGCGTGAGGAAGAACGAAGGAACAGCCCCGTATTCAATCGCTTTCAAAAACTCAGTTTCCACGTCATTGCGAAGATTTCCGTCTCCAAACGAGTACGATACATAACCATGCAGCGCAATCGGGTAAAAAGGAACGGTCTCGTCAACCATGAAGTCATAGCTCGATTCATGTGGCAGACCAGCAATATAATCGCTTTGACCCGCCGCATAGTCATTCCCCCGGTATACGCCAGCCATGCCAAGCGTCTTCTGCGTGTAATCGAGTAAGCCTTCATAAACGGCAATCGTATCCGAGCGCGTTTCAATACCTGACGGATCGTAGTCGTGGAACACCATTTCACCCATCCAGTTGTACAAAATTCCGGATACGCCGATCTCCTTCAACTTCTCAATCGTTTGATAGGCCATAGCTACGGTCCGTGCTGGTTTGCTAATAAACCATCCCTCATCGACAAATACCGTTTCATCAATGCCGCGAATACCGTTCGACTTGCCCGATAAATCGGAATGATCCGAGTCGATCCAGACAAAGTCGTCCTCGAATAATACGTAAATGCCATGCTTAGTCATATTGGAAACAAAATCCTTGGCAGCAGCTTCGCCGCCTAACGACTCCTCAATCGGGAAACGGTCGTAGAGATCATAGTCTCCTTGATTTTGCCAGCCGTAATAGATGACCTTCAGATTAGCGATCCCCTTCTCCAGCAGACCATTTACGATATTTGTCGCCTGCGGGAAGGTCGTGGCCGTAATATATTTGATTTTGCTAAAAGCTTCCGTGTAGTTTCCTCCCATAATTTTTAGATACAGGGGAGTGTGTTCAACAGGCTTTAAGGGCTCCTGCAGCTTGCCGGATTCCTTCATATAATCGCGATAAGCCTTCGCCATACCTACATAACCTGCGTCATCACCGTTTAGAAAGCGATATTCCACCTCTCTATCCGTATCCAATCGCTGCTTTTGAACCGCTTTGAGCGGTGCGGCAAGCCGGCTCATTCTATACAAATATTCCTCGCGATAAATCTGATTGGAAAAAACGTTATACAGGTTAGATTTAAGACCTGGCGGCATTGCAGCAATATTCGCTGAATCTCCGCCATCCGTGAGCACAGCCATAAATGCATTGCTGCCTCGCTTCATGCCAAACACGGGGTATGCAATATTCTCCCGTCTTTCACCTGAGCGGGTCCAATTTCCCGAATTTGTGAGTTCAAGACCGTATACCTGGTGGATATATCCTCTGGAGACGCCTGCCCGCTCACTGTCAAAACGAATCAAGCCGCCTGGTCCATCCGGTACGAATATATAACCATCCTCCTGAGAAGAAGCAGCGCCAAAGTAAGGAAGCAGGTCTACGGTAAAGACGGCATATTCCCCATCCTCCTTGATTCCCTCCGTTGGAATGCGTACCTTGAGCCCTTTTGGCGTGAGCTCGTATTGAATGGTAAAGCCCAGTTGTTTTTCAGGAAAAACATACGACACCTGAAGCCCATCCGCTGTTCTGATCAGCGTTGTTTCGACCTTTGGATCGTTTGCATTCAGCACTTCCCTGATCGTCTGATCCTTCCCTTGTGTCCTGACATAGGTCAGAACAAAAGGCGATTTCAAGTTGGCGAGCAGCACACCTTTTACGGTTTCGGTGCTTAGCTGAGCATCAGTCGGATTGCTGCTCCATCTGTAACTGGTACGTTTATCGACCAATGCAATCTGTGTGCTTGCAGGATGAATATAGAGGGCAAAGTCCTCGCTTGTCAGCGCCTCGGCGAAACCATCGGCTCCAGCTTGCGGTTTCCATGCCTCACCTTCATAAAGTGGAGCCTTGCTCGCTGCTTGCTCCTTAATTCCCGTATAAGCAAGAGCTTGTGCTGGCGAGAGCTCATCTCCTTGCAGGAGAACAGCCAAAATAATAATAAGTAACGCGCAAAATGCGATTGCTGCAAGCTTTACTCGAAGGGAAGTACGCTTGATGAACTCAACCATAGAAGGTTACCTCCTTGTAAAGCTGATAGAAGAAATCGTATAAATTGTAGGACAATCCGAAAACAAGGAAAGCAAACAGCCAAATCGTTCCGATAGTAAATATCGTAATCGCGATATTTTTGAGCGTCTCAAGGAAATCGAAATTATGAATGACCTGGGTCATAACGATCAGCATGACTCCCATCCATAGGAACATAACCGTGTTCAATGAATCCACAATAACTCGCTCATCCAGCGTTACGATATTGGACAACAATAATGTAGGAATGGAGAAGAACAGATAAGGCGCAAGCGCATAGGTGCTGCCTTGAATGACCTCCCTGAATTTCCCTTCCCCATCCTTCACGCTGCACACGAGATAATTGGCAATGATCCATGTTACCCAAGGAACCACGAACAAGCCCAGGCTTCCGAATAAATTGATTTGCGACAGCTCCACGGGATGGAACAAAAATCCGGTGTAATAAATCGTTATTATTTTCACTACAACAACAGATACCAAGATTAGAATAATAATCCAAGGAGCAACTCTAGCTTCCTTCAGCTTGTAGAAACCATGGTAAGGATGAAGCATTACATACCATAGGTTGCGCAAATCACCGAGCGGGCGCTGCCAAGATTCAGGCAGCGGACGCCGCTCAAGCTGCTTCTTAAGCAGCAGGCGGCCGTATCTGAGCAAGAGAAGAAACGCTGCCAGACCTGCAACGAGCCAAATAAAATGCTGCTGTAGAAACTCTAGTCGGATTTGCCAGAACGCTTTGGAGTAGCCCTTCGTATCAAACGCTGTTTTTAAGAAGGACAAAGCATCCTCGTTGTTATTCTCATGCAAGTAAACCTTGCCAAGTCCTTGAAACGTTCCGTTGTACATATCATTGCGTGCATAAACGCGATCCCAATAAGGCTTGCTCTGCTCATATTTACCTTCCAAGTAGAGAGCAAGCGCATTCATAACGTCGCTTCCGAATTCCGTGCGAACAAATTTGTGAATGGTTCCCGTCCGGCTGTCAGAAATCCAGACACCAAATTTGGAATCTACGCCAATGCTTGTCGGAAACCCAAGAACACCGTATTGCTGAGTTGCGTTATCGATGAACCCGAAAGCAAACAATGCTTCGCCATTTTGGTCATAAATATTAATGTTCGCCGATTCCATATCGATGTTGTATAAGAAGCCTTTCGGATCACTTGCTACGTCAACGATGCCATGACCGTTTACCAGCGTTTTATTTTTGAACGCATCAACGCCTCCGGCATTTAGCTTACGAATAGCACCCTGACCGAATCCAGCTGCTGTTGCTGTAAAGATAAAGCCGTCTTGGTCGATCGCAACGTTCGTAATGGGACGCGGCAGACTGGCCAGCTCCTTCGATAACTGCTCTTTGTTGAGAACGAGCTTCTTCAGCCAGTTAAGCACCGTTTGCTGCGCTTTATTGGCGCCAAAGAACCCCATGAACTCCCCATCATCATTCATTCGAAGCAAGCCTTGATAGGAGGAATTCAAGCTGACGTACATGACGCCGCGTCGATCAACGACAAGCTTCACGGGAACAAAATGCTCCTGCTCCAGAAAAGTGGATGCGGGCTTCTTGTATTCTCGGTCGAACGTACCGTCAGCACGGAAGACAGCAATTCGCTGATTGCCTGAATCTGCTACATAAACGACCCCTTCTGGCGTAACGAATAAGCCCTCTGGAGCGCTGAGCATGCCGGCTCCCTCTTCTTCGCCAATCGTCTGCAGCAGCCCCCCGTCGTTATCGAGCACAATAACTCGGTTTGCTCCTTTGTCCGCTACATACACCTTATCGTCTGCTCCCACCTGCAAGTCGATCGGCTCAACGAAGCGAACGCCCTTCGTTTCTGCCGGCGAATAAACCGGCTGAATACGCAGCCAAGTCGATTGATTGCTGTCATAATAGGCAGTTCGATAGGGAAGCTCCGCGTGTATCGCTTCTGGTGCGACAAGCATGGAGGTCGCCGCAAGAAGCAGGAATATTAGAAATCTCTTCATCGTCACGACTTCCTTTGCTGGTTTGAATTACTTAATTCCGGAATGAACCATCGTCTCCAGCACTCTTCGCTGGAAGAGCAAAAAGATAATAAGGTTTGGCACAAACATGAGCAAGCCGGCAGCGGCGGCCATGTTCTGCCCTGATACGCTGTTCTGTAGTCCGCTAAGCAGACTATTGACATAGAAGGCTAACGTTCTCATCGTCTCTTCTTGCATGAACAGAGTCGATGTTTCTACATCCCCCCACACGCCTTGGAATGTGAAGATGGATATTGTCGCAATAGCAGGGACGGAGAGCGGAAGCACCATTTTGGTAAAAATGCCGAAGTGGCTGGCCCCGTCAATCTTGGCTGCCTCCAGCAGTTCTCCCGGAATTTGCGAAATAAAGCCCACCAGCATGAATACGGCGATCGGAGAAGCTAATGCCGGCAGGATATGTCCGAAATACGTATTGTTGATGCCGATTCCGCTGATGATCAAGTACCTTGGAATGCCCACCGTCTCCGGTGCGAACATCAACGATAAAGTAATAAGAGACAAGATCAGCTGCTTAAAATGAAACTGGTATTTCGCAAGCACATAACCAGCCATTGTGCTGACGATGATGACCGTAAATAACGTAAGTCCCGCTACAATTAAGCTGTTGAACAAGTAACGGGTAAATGGCACCGTCGCGTTTGATGCATGCAGAATAAGCGATTCGAAATTGCGCAGCGTTGGATTTTGCACTAGAAATCGCGGCGGAAATAGAAAGAGCTCATTTTGCGGCTTGAAGGCATGGTTTAAGATAAATACGATCGGCAGCGACATGAATGCGGCCAGCGCGGTAAAAACAGTGACAAGGATGATCTGAAACGGCGTCACTCTGCGAAGTTTTCGAATCATGGTTTTATAGCTCCTCCTTTGATCCGAACAGCCGATAGGCAAATCTCATTGCAAAATAACTGATGATCAGCAGCATGACTGAGACCGACGATGCATAACCGAGCTCGAATCGGATAAAAGCGTAATCGTCAATATGATTAATAATTAAATGACCTGAATAGGAAGGGGTGATCGCCATTCCCGTCAATTGGGTGGATATGCCTCCCGCCTTCAGCGTTCCCACGATTGACATGACCGCGCTGAACAGCATTTGCGGCTTCATCGACGGAATCGTAATGTAGAAAACCTCCTGCAAGCGGCTGGAAATCCCGTCAATGCGGCCAGCCTCGTACAGCTCCCGGTTTACCGTCTGAAGACCAGCCAACATTGCGAGAAAACCAACGCTGAAGCTGACCCAGAGCGATACGATGATCATAATATTGAGCAAATATTTGGGGTCTTGCAGCCAGATCACTGGACTATCGATCCAGCCCATCTTAAGCAGAAAATTGTTAAAATAACCGACGCGGTCACCGCTGAACGTTGCAATCCAAACGACGGATAACGCGACGCCGCCAGCCATAGACGGCGCATAAAACGCGAGCGTGTAGTAATCGCGAATGCGAATTGGCAGCTGATGAATGAGCCAAGCGAACAGGAAAGCTAAAATATAACCTCCCGGCCCGACGATTAACGCGAACAAAAACGTATTCGGAATCGCTTTGGTCAGAAAAATAATGTCCTGTGTGAACAAGCTGATGTAATTCCTTACCCCGATAAAATGAAGCGATCCGAAGCCGTCATAGGACGTAAATCCAAGTGTCGCTGCCATAACAACCGGAATAACGATAAACAACAGGAAGCAAATGAGGAACGGCGCGAGAAACAGATAACAAAAAGCATCACGTCTCATTTCCCGCCAAAACCGGCTCCATTTGATGCGCAAAGCGGATTTTTGCTTCGGCTTAGCTATGCTGGGAGAAAGCTGCGTATTCATTTCTGCTGTTCCTCCCATTCGTAAGGTTGTTTAATTTGCGGTATGTGCAGATCCTCGTTAGCTGATATGCCAAAGTCATTTTGTCTGCGGTTCATTTCCCGCTGCAAGGAAAGCTGAGCAGCTTCAAGCGACTCCTGCGCAGGTATGCCCTCAAGAACCGTGCGATTCCATGCGAACTCCATTTCTCTCGTCAAGAAATAATAACCTGGTACGTAAGGCATGTTCTTCGCCCAGCGCGCTTGCTCCTGAAGAGCCTTCAGGTCGTCGCTCGGCCATGTGAGTGACTTCATCGCATTGACATTCGCCGTATTCCATCTGAACTCGATGCCATAAAAGGACTCGACGTCTTTGGCGTATTGCGATTGCACCTCTTCCGAAGTCCACCATTCTAGAAACTTCCAAGCATCATCTTTTCTTTCACTTTTCTTCATGATCATTGCTGCCGATATGCCCTGCGGCGACCATCTTGCTACCTCGCCGTTCTCTTGCTTCATGCCCGGAAGCGGTGCGATTTTCCAGTGACCCGTTATTTCCGGAGCGGCAACGAGCAGCTGTACGTAAGTGTTGAAATCTGCTACGCCAATTGGAATGTCTCCATCGCGGAAATGCTGGAAGAAAGCTGGAATATCAATTGGCAGATTATATTTCTTATACAGCTCTGTCCAGCGTTTGAATGCTTGCTGGCCTGCATCGCTCGAGAGCGCACCCTTCAAACCATCGGGCGAGTACACTTCTGCACCATTTTGGAAAAAGAGTGTAGAGAAGTCGCTTTTCGGATAATTCATGGTCATTCCGTTTTCCTGCAGCGTCGGCAGTATATCGAACACATCATCCCAAGTATCCGGAACCTTCAGATTCAAGCCTTCCAAAATATCGGTTCGGTAGAACATCATCTGGAAGTTTTGCACCTCTGGCAATCCGTAAATTTCCCCGTCATAGCTAAGGGAACGGCTGACTCCTGGAATAAACCGATCAAGCACTTCCTTGAAGCCCGGAAAATCAGACAGCTTCTCGGCTGCATCCCTCATCGCAAAGTCGGCTGGTGTAGACTCCCCTACGCCAAGTGCAATATCCGGCACATCCCCAGCTGCGTTTCCGAGTATGAGCATGTTCGGGTTGGTCATCAGATTGATATTCACTTCAATTCCCGTCCTTGGTGTGAAATCATTATCGACCATCTCGCGCAGCAGCTCTACGTAATCCCGTCCGCGCTGCACCCAAATGGTCAGCGCTTCCTTTTTGTTATGCTTGCGCGTGTCATAATCCAAATAGAAGGAGCGACCGAAATCAGCAATCGAGTAGGGTACTCTAGATAGCGTAGTTGGCACTTTAAAATTCGTAGCTGTTCCTGGCTCGCGAACCACGATGTAGTCCATGAGCAAAGGCTGCTGAGTCAGCGTTGCCATCCACGTTCCGATATTGTTTTGAATGGTTGAGAAATCATTGATTTTGTTCGGTATTTCGTTCACGTCCGCCAGCATTTTCTCGAGTATTGCTACGGAACCTTTGATTGCTTCAGATAAATCAGAATCCTTTTCATTGAGACCATTGATATAATTCCGAATATCCGTTAACTGGGCAACGAAGCCCGTCATCTTCTGCTCCACATCAGGATCAAGCTTCTTCATATCCCAAGTTCTCGTTGAATCGATGTTGGCGTCAAAAGCGGATTTGCTGTAGTTGCCTGTAAGCAATCGTATATGTCGGTCAAATATCGCAAGCTGATCCAGCGTTTCCTTCAAAGCCAGATAAACAGGCTGAACGAGTGAGGAGTCAGCGGTCATGCGCAGGACATGTGCTCCTTTCTCCAAATAAAAGAGAAAAGGTTTCCCTTCTGCATCTGCAAGCGTCCCAATGTCGAATTCCTTCTTGGTCGGAATACCGTAATGCAGCAGCTCCTGAAATGGCGTTTTCCCATCAATTGAAATGGTGCGGTATGCCTCAAAGCCGTTTCGATAGTTTTGAAATGTTTTGAGGTCGATTTCATACCAGCCGGCCTCCGGCACTGTAAGTTCCCACTCCACCCACTCGCCGGGCAATCGCCAGCGCTGTCCGCCTAAGACGTTATAAGTAATTCTCCCTTTTGGATCAGGCGATATATAAGGCTCCGACCAAAAATCAGTCTGAATAGCGAGGCTTGATTTCCGCTGAAACTGTTCCGCTTCAATCATGCTGAACCAGCTCTGCTGCTCCTCTACTGGCGGAAACAAGCTTTGGTAATATTCGTAAGTTGGAATAGCTTCCTTTGGCTTAAAAGCAATTTCTCGGAGCGCGACTGACTCCCTCACCCCAACTATTCGCAGCGTGTGCTGACCTTGCTCCAAGCGGTAGAGCACCGGCTCGGACGAAGCTGAGAAGATGGCTGCCGCTTTTTCGCTCCAGCCTACAAGCTCGGTTTGCGGAGGACGAATTTGTTGTCCGATCTCGTTGCGATCATATGGAAATTTGGAGTCTTTCCAAAGTCGCTCCAGCTCAATACGCTCCGACTCTGCAAACGGATAACGACCGTCAATTTGAACGCCGCGGACGACGGAGGCGTTGCCCCCTTCAAGAGGCTTGTAATCAAAATGAAGCTCATACCAGCCGCCCTCCGGCACGTCGAACGTCCATTCCACCCAGCCCTTTTCATTTTCCCAGTACAGGGCATCTTCACCTTGCTCCTTGTCAATCTTCAAAACCGATTCTTCAGCAGCAGCTTGATACACGGTTGGTGAGATCACAATGGGCAGCAAGCTCTCGACTGTTTTGGCGGCCTCCGGATATTGGAACATCAGCTTGGCGTAAGGCAGCTCCTCTGTTTTGCTCTTGTAGGAGAGCAACTGCTCCGTGCTCACCGAGGTTGCGTGAAGGACTGGTTCACTAGCCGTAATCCACCGGATGACTCCGAACACCAGCGCCAGTACCAGAATGAGACGAAGAGCGATGCCCAGCATCCTCATCCTCATCATCTGTCCTCTCCTCCAGCTGCCAAGGATACGCCCGTTTCCGCATCAAAGAAATGAACCTTGCTCATGTTGAAACCGACGACAAGCTTCTCCTCCTTGAGGTAAACGATCTCTGGCTCCGTTCTGCCAATAAGTGTTTTCTCCCCTACCTTCACATACACGTACGAATCGGCTCCCGTCACTTCCGTCATCTCAACTACGCAGCGAAAAAATTCATCCTCCGCTTCATTAGCTTCTTCCCGCTTCAGCCATACATGCTCTGGGCGAACGCCCATCACACAGTTGCGGAGTGATCCGCTCTTTACGGCAAAATGCTCATAATGACGTTCTGGAACGAGCAGCTTTATCCGCTTATTGAGGAAATAATAACAACCGTCCTCCAAGACCAAGCTGCCCTCCATAAAATTCATTTGGGGCGAGCCGATAAATCCTGCGACAAACAAATTCGTCGGTTCATCATACAGCTGGCGCGGCGGGGCAACCTGCTGAATAACGCCATCCTTCATAACAACAATCCGAGTCCCCATCGTCATGGCTTCCACTTGATCATGCGTGACATATACCATCGTCCGCTTGAGGTCGCTTTGGAGCTTAATGATCTCAGCCCTTGTTTGAGCCCGCAGCTTGGCATCAAGATTGGACAGCGGTTCGTCCATTAGAAATACTTGCGGCTCCCTTGCAATCGCTCGGCCAAGAGCAACCCGCTGCTTCTGACCGCCTGACAGCTGGCTTGGCTTGCGCTCCAGCAAATGCGATATTTCCAAAATTTTCGCCACGCGATTTACCCTTAGCTCGATATCGTGCTTTGCCGTCTTGCGAAGCTTTAGTCCTAGCGCGATATTTTCGTAAACGGTTAGATTCGGGTATAGGGCGTAGTTCTGAAATACCATCGCAATATCTCGATCCTTTGGCGAGACATAATTTACGAATTTCTCATCGATGTACAGGTCTCCTTCGGTGATTTCCTCTAGGCCAGCCAGCATTCTGAGCGTTGTTGATTTGCCGCAGCCAGAAGGACCGACGAGCACCAGGAATTCCCCCTCCTCAATGGAAAGGTGGAAATCGTTGACCGCCGGACGCGACTCCCCTTTGTAGTGCTTATATACATGGCTAAACGTAATGCTTCCCACCCTTGCTCACCTCTCATGACGTATTGTCTTCCTCTTGCTACCATTAATGTTAACGCATACATTCGTCAGCAAATATGAGGTGATATTTTCTTTTGCAGTCAAAAATTAGCCTCTATTAGCTAAAAATCACTATTTTGCCCCCACACTCGGAAAGCGCTTTCTAAAATAGAAAAAAATAAGAGGCTGTCTCTCAAGATTTGTAACCTCTTGAGACAGCCTCTTTACATTTTTACTTATTCCACTATTTTTTCGCTATCCGCCCAAGAATGCTGCGGGCTCCAGTCCAGCGTGTCCTTCGCCATTTGATTGCTGACTACAGCTGTCCGCCCAGTCAAAGGCGCGCGCAGGTCAATGACTCCCGGATAAAATTGCTGCAGCAAACGCTCGGTCTCCCAATCGCTAAGTGTATCGTTGCTCGTAATATTGAGACAAATTGCCCCGCGATCCTCCACCTTAATAGATGCTATGCAAGCGCTGACAGCATCCCGTATATCAATATAGCTCCACAAAATTTTCTTAAAGGATTCCGGCTTGCTGATAGACAGATGCTTATAGTCCTCCGGCTTCGTGATCATAGAGAAACGCAGCGATATGACCTGCATGCCGTTCCTTCGATCGAACATCTCAGCAGTCAGCTCATTCAACACCTTTGATAAGCCATAACATTCTTGCGGCTGCTGCGGATGTTCCTCATCAAGCGGCAAATAATCCGGCGAGAATGGGGTTTCCGCCCATGCAAAGCCATAGGAGGACTCGCTTGAACCCATAACGACCTTCCGAATGCCAAGAATGGAGGCCGCTTCCAAAATATGATAGCCCGAAACGGTATTGTTCGCGAAAATATACGGGTACGTATGGCCAAGAGGTGCTGGAATAGCGGCCAAATGAATAATAGCATCCGCTCCATGAAGCGCTGCCACGACCTGTCCAAAATCGTTCAAATCCACTTTGATTTGCTTGCAGTGCAGCTGGTTAGAACGCTGGTTGTCCAAGGAAACAACCTGATAACCCTGTTGCTGAAGTGACTGGACGAGCTGTGTACCGAGCTTGCCACTCCCTCCAGTTACTGCAATTGTCTTCATATGAGAAGCACCTCCGATTCAACTATTATTATGGCCGTACCAGCGTCCCGTCAGCCTTGCGATCCAGATGATAGGGATTATGATACGCAGAGCGATTCCAATTCTCGCCGACAAGCAGCTGTGCCTTTAGCTCATCCAGCTCAATGCCAAGCCCCGGCTTATTCGATGGGTAAAGATAACCGCCCTTTCTAACGATATGCCCCTCAAAGGCATCGAGCTCTTCCGCTCTAAAATGATTCACTTCTTGAATGCCGAAATTCCATATTGCCATATCCAAGTGTACAGCCGCTGCTTGATTAACGGGATCGTTTTCTCCACCTTCCTGCCAAGCGGTGCGCACGCCGAAGGCTTCGCACAGCGCCGCTATTTTGCGGCATGCGCTAATGCCTCCAGCCTTCGAGACACGAACGCGAATGAAATCGATTAGCCGCTCCTTCACGAGCTCCGTCCACTCCTGTGGATTAACGAACAGCTCGCCAACCGCCTGTGGCGTTGCACTCTGCTGCCTTAGATGACGATACCAGCCAATCTGCTCAGGTGCCAGCGCATCCTCCAGAAAAAACAGACCGTATGGCTCGACCCGCTTCGCCAGCTGAATCGCATTAATAGGAGACAGATGCTCATGAACATCATGCGTAAACTGTATACCCATACCAAACGCGACACGCAATTGCTCGAACATGCTCGGAATGGCATTCAAATAAGCTTGCTCGTCAAACACCGCTCCCTTCGTCCATGCTCCCTCAGGAAGGTTCGCTTTGTCAGCGTTAATGAAGCCTCCTCCGCCATAACCGCCCATCTGCACGCGAATGACCGTATAACCTTCCTCCATGTAACGCTGTACGTCCTCTTTGAGCTCGGAAATATCCGATCCCCCTGCATGTCCGTAACAAGGAACAGCCGCGCGGCTTGCTCCGCCGAGCAATTGATAGACAGGCAAGCCCGCTTCCTTCCCTTTAATATCCCATAATGCCATATCAATTCCGCCGATTGCAGTATGCAAAATAGCTCCATTTCTCCAATAGCCGCTCATATACATCGTCTGCCAGAGATCTTCTATGTTAGCGGCATCTTTGCCGATCAGAAGCGGCGCAAGCAATTGCTCAATGACCTGCACAACGGCTTCCGGATTATAAACATCCGATGCCGAGCCTAGTCCATAAAGCCCGTCTTGATCTGTCATCACCTTTACGATGGTCCAAGTTCCGTTCTTACGCGTTCGAATACATTTGATTCCCGTTATTTTCGCCATGCTCTCACCTTCCCTTTCCGTGTCTCGTTTAGTTTAAGGTAAACACATGTCAATCCACATGAGGCATCTTTAAACTTTCTGTCCCATTATTAGCCTATTTTCCAACTGCCCGCCGAATGCGGAAGTTGGCATGGAAAAATAGCAAATAGCCTCTGCTGCATTACCTGCAATAGAAGCCGTGCCATACGCCTTTGTTTGTTCGGGTTAGCCCAGAACTACGGCATATTTAGAAACCCTGAACTTTCAACGATCGCATCCACTTGAAGCTCCAGCTTAAGTTCGGGATAATATTGCGTGCGCCAATTTTTTAGCTTTGCCCTTGGTATTTTATTTCTGAAATATTGGCCTGTCCCCAAAATATCCGCTCCGCTTGCTTGAAGCTTGGCAAACATCTGATCAAATCGCTTTTTCAACATGTCTTCAAGCTCGTACTTGATCGCCTCGCTCGTAGGTTTTCCTTGTGTCTCCAAAATAACGACCTTTAGTTTGATTTTACTTTTCAAAATTGGCATATCGTTGCTCATCATACTTTTATTCGTTATCGAATTGCTGACGATTAACACGCTTGCATGGTTGCTGACTTCTATTTTCCCCTGCGTACTTTCGCCACTGAAGGCGTTGAACAATAACGTCTCATCTGGGTTAATTTGCGCAACCATTTCTCCATTTTTGATTACCGCTGAACCAACATGCTGAACGACGGTGCTTGTCCCTGACCGAATGATCGGAACCGCTACATCACGCGTGTAGGAATGAATGCTTCGGTATACCTCCCACACCCGAGTCAACGCAATTTGCGGATTCCAACCTGCATTTTTCTCAAAAAAGTCATAGAGAGCTGTCCCTTCAGGGTCCAAATTTTTCATCGCATTTGCAAAAAAATGCTCCATGTCTTCATCGCAAATCGTGATAAGCGACTTGGATGATACGTCACGCTCTCTCATAAAATCAGTGATGATGTCATCCATGCCCTCCTGCGCGTATTTCTTATCTAACAGAATAACCTTCACGTGAAGCAAATCCACATGATCCTCCAGATTCGCACTGATTTTATCCACCGCATGATTAATCGTTTTCCCTGATCCGGATACAATCTTAATTTTTGTCGTATTCCCGCTTGGTACAGGAATTTGCAGATAAATGTAGTATTCGTTATTTTTTTTCGTTACGCCCATTACAACCGGCAATACTCGGTGGTTGATATCTCGATTATCCCAGCATCCGCTTAGGGAGAGAGCGAGGCTGATGGCGATTAGCGATTTAAACACTCTCATCTTTATCCATCCTTCTGGAACGAAGCCCTATAAATAAAATGGAGAAAGGAATCGCGAACAATACAAAAAACCGAAATACCATATTCCACTTCATAATCACCTGAATGGACTCCCAATTAGGAATCAGCAGACAGCAACCATAAATGATCGCAGCTACCCCGATGACATAATAATTTAATTTCACTTTCGGCATGGCCCGGTTTAAAATACGGCTGACTTCCCACAGCAGCAAGGAAATAAACAACATCGTGAATGTAATTAGGCACAGCAGCAAAAAAATCGTCACCCTGTCAAACATCAGCCAATTGATATGGATGGTACTGACAAGGATAACGAAAGGAAATTTAAAGTTAGAGGCGGTAGCCTGGCCGAAGGTTAGAAGGGGCAGGTAGACAGACAGAAAGAAAAAAGGAACGAGCGCCACCAAGGTAAACATCACTTTTTTGCGGCTAAAGGAAAAATACGGCTGCACGAAGCCGAGAAACAAAAAGTTTCCAGCAAATGCAGAAAAGCTTTGTAAATAGGCCGGCTTTGTCATAAACGAAAAATTGATATTGAATAACGGAAACAAGTACCGAAAATCAACATTCTGAAACGATATGAAAATCGTGAATAGGATCAACGGAAGAAATAAAAGGGCAAGCAGAAGTCCCGTTCGAAATATGGCATTCACCCCATTTAAGGCGATATAGGTTGAGATGACAATAAGGAGCCCCGTAATCGCCCACATAGGCGTATTTGTCAGGAAAACGAGGGTAATGATATCAGCAAAAGCGCGTACCGTGAAGATGTTAACCACTATCAAAAAAAGGACAAGCGGCAATAAAAAAAGGATGGCCGCCCACTTGCCGACACCTAAGTAAATACTGATAATATCCTGTTTAGGGAAATAACTGAGACCCTTCATATAAGCCCATACGATAAGCATATTAATGGCGATCCCAAATGTAATCGCAAACCAATGCCCCTCTGTTGTGCTAGCGATAATATCATAGGGATAGAAAAAAAACATAAATCCCAGTTGAGTCAAACCGTACATTAATACGACATGATAAGATTTATCCATTTTCCAATTCACCCTTTTTCATACTAAAATTCAAATATGAAATGCCAAACGTAGTAAGACTGGCTAGATACGTGCTTAATAAAACCAACCCACCAAGCAATCCAAGAACCCCGTATATGGCACTCAAAATGACAATTACATATTTGAACAGACGGATCGAAAGCGAATTTTGAAATCCAACAACGGTAGAATTCGCTATCGTCGTAGCCGCAAGCACGATAATGAGCAGATTACTTACCAATCTTGCCGTCACAACTGCTTGTCCCAAAATAATGCCTCCTACCATCGTGATAGTGGGACCGATATTCCTCGGAAGCCTTGTACTGGCCTCGATAATCAATTCCAATACGACCAGCATCAATATAATTTCAACGATCGCCGGATATGGCACGCCTTCACGGCTCTGGGCAATGTTAAGAGCTAGCTCTATTCGTAATACCTCAGGGTTCACCGCTACGAGAGCGACATATATACCCGGTGCAAGCAGCGTTATCAATACGCCGATCACTCGCAAGAGACGGATTACTATCGTTAATGGAATCGGATAATTCCGATCGTTTTCGAGAGAAAACATATCCCAAAGCAGATTTGGGAGCACTAGCGCAAACGGCAGCCGGTCAATAAATAGCACGACTCTACCCTTTTTTAATGCGCTTGCTACCTCTTGCGGCAATTCGGTCGTATTAAATTTGGGAATGGCGGCCCATGAGGAAAAACCCATCGTTTTCGCCATGTTTTGCAAATTATTGATTTCTCTATGCAGGTTCTTCTCGATTTGGCTCGTAACCTTGTTCACCAGCTCAGGATCAGCGTTAATGCTATCGTACATAAGCGATATCTTTTTATGCTGATCATTGCCAGCCAAATAGGATTTCACCCGAACGTGCTTCGACATCATTTGCTTTCTGACCAATCCGATGTTCGTATCGATATCTTCGATAAACGAGCTCATCGGTCCTTGCAGCACGTTTTCATTCGTAGGAGATTCGATTGAACGGTTGAGAACGATCGGGAATGGTTCTACAATGACACATTTTCGCTCACTCTCGAAATAGATGATGAATTTGCCCCCGACGAATAAAGCATAGGCTTCGTTTGCATCCATTTCTATGATGTCGCCGAGCAATGCCATAATATCCGCTACGGTTTGAGGCACAGGATTAACGTTTTCTATATTTTTTCGAAGCGCTATTTTTGTGCTCACCAAATCAATTAGCGAAGTGAAACCCATCATAACGACCGGCACTCCGCAAATTTCGTCCGGTTGGATGAGGAAATCATCATTTCCGCCAAGCTTCTCCTTCACTTCCAGCAAAAAAGAATCCATATGCCGCTTCTCCTTATGTACAATTATTCCATCTTACGATTGTCCCCTCCTCGTAACTTTATATACAACAAAAGGAGTGCCCTATTATAAGGACACTCCTTTTCTGCTTAACAATGATTGTTATATAGATTGATTAACAGCTGGCATCATTTCTTTGACTAAGCACACCCGCAGGACCTAACATTCGCGCGCTGACTACATTGTAGTTTGTGCAATATAGAGAATTAAATCAAGGGAACCCGGATAAAAGCATCCTCCGCACAATCTAACGTTTTCCATTAGGCGGTACGGTTTAGCTTTTCTTATGCGACTCCATTACAAACTGCGCGAATTGTTCAACCGTATCAAAAATACGCTCCGGCTCAATGCGGTAATGCTTATCCTGTACGACAGCCATCCACTGAGCAGCGAATGTTCGTACACCAGCTTCTTGACCAGCATGCATATCATCATTGCTGTCGCCAACAAAAATAGTCTGATCCCGAGCCCAACCAAGCTCGTTCAATATTTGATGAATGCCTTCTGCTGAAGGCTTTCGCTTCTCCACATCATCGCCGGTAACGATCTTATCGAAGCTAACCTCCCAGCCCAGCTTATCCAGTGATATATCGAGCGTACGCCGGGATTTACCTGTAAATAAGGCAATTCCGATGCCTAATTGACGCAGTGAGACAAGCAAATCAGCTATCGCCGTGTTTCGTTCCACGAGTTCCTCATGATGCTGCTCGTAATCAGCTAAAAACTCATTTATGGCTGCATTAATTTGCTCACGATTGCTCAGATGCTGTTCGATAATTTGAAGCTCCGTCGGCCCTGCCAATGTGTACATATCCTCTATCATCACTTGCCGGTCATCATGTCTTAGAAATACACCTGCAATAGCTTGATACATAACCGGCCAAGTATCGGCTAATGTACCGTCAAAGTCAAAAATAATATGTTTAATTTTGTTCAAAACAATCTCTCCTCTCCTGCTGCTGCTTCTCTATTATAGTCGTGAAAAAAGCGATCCCGCTAGAGGATCGCCTTTTTCATTTAAGGCTATGAGTGCTTACTGATGACTAGTCGGATGATTAACAAGAGCCTGATCCCCCGGGGGACCAGGCTCGCGTTTTAAGGCTGCTGGTTATAAATGCGATACAAAAGGACTTCCGATTCAGCACGAGTCAAGCTGCCTTTCGGATTCAGCATGCCGTTATCCCCTTGCAGAAGCTTTGCCTCTACAAGCACAATAATGCTATCTCTTGCATATGCAGCAATTTGATGCTTATCTATAAAGCTGCTAATTGCTGCTTCTGTTCCTTCCTCTACTAAAGGTCGGCTTCTCATTCATTGTCACATTACTTTTTTTTCGCTAGAAACTCATCAATTTGTCTTTGTGTTTCAGCGATGATCACATCAAGTCCATTTTTCTTTTGCGTTTCGATATAAGCAGCTACTGCCTTCTCGACATCCTTCACTACGCCAAACTCTATCGGTCTATTTAGCTCATCGTTTGCTGTATCGCGTTTGGCAATTTCGTTTTTCATATTGTCTTCTGCGATAAACAAGCCATCGATAGGAGAATTCACGTTATTTGGTTTGCTAGCAAATTCAGCTTCCTTCAGCCAGAAATCCGTTCCGTATGTCATGGTCGGACGCATGAATTGAGGCTTCCAGAATGCCCATTGACCGCCCCACTCCATGTAGTTGCTCGTAGTTGTTTCCATGCCTTCCGGATATTCAGCAGTTTCACCGTTCAATACATAGGTTTTTCCTTCAATGCCGTATTGCACGAGGTCATACAAGGTTTTATCGGTTTCCATCATATCCAAGAAACGAAGAACGCGTTCTGGATTTTTGGAGTTCCGGTTTATAGCGACTACGTTAGCAAGAGCGGTACGGTTAACGAATCTTTTGTCCGGATAAAGCTCTGCCGATTCCATCTTAAATGTCGGATCAGAGAAACCTGGATTAGCGCTTACCCACTCATGAGATGTTACAGTAAACAGCTTCTTGCCATTTCTCCATTCCGCAGCTTCGTCTGACTTATCAATCATCGCATCTCTGTTGATCAAATTGTCGTCATACCAAACCTTTGCCAGCTTGGCAGCTTCTAGGTAGAATGGCTGCTGCTCCACCGCTTGAATCGTAATTTTGTCATCGCTTAAATAGAAGCCGAGTCCGTGGAAGTTAAGATCCACCCACTCATCACGAATCATAATGAGGGATACGGGCGGCGTCCGGGATATTCTTTCGTTCGGGTACGCTTTTTTCAGCTCGCGCAGCAATCTGTCGACATCCTCAATCGTTTTAATTGAGCCTGCAGGAATATCAAGTCCCGCTTTCTCTACGAGATCAGAACGCCAGCCCGTAAATTTGCGCTCATTCATTTTCATCGTCCATGGAAGACCTACGATATCGCCATTCACTGTTGCAGCGGCTAATGTGCCCTGCTCCTCGTATTTCTTATGCAAATTAGGAGCAAATTCCGGCAGCAGATCGTTCAGCGCCATGTACGAGCCTTTTGCAGCCATTTGCTTATACGATAGCCAATCGCCGTCGAAATTCATATCCCAGTTATCGCCAGAAGCGGCCATAACGAGCATCTTTTCTTTAAAATCGCCAAATGGAATGAAATTGATATCGAACTTCACGTTAAGTCCTTTAGCCTTTACATATTCGCTGACCTTGGACCAAACCTCGTCCGTAGCCGCTTTTTTATCACCGCCAAAATAAAACTTTAGCGTGACTTCATCCTCCTGTTTTTCTCCGGTCCCGCCGGAAGGCGCATTAGTCGCAGTCCCATTACTTGGCGTATTGCCGTTGTTTGAGCTGCACGCTGCTAGAATAATGCTAAACAACATAATGACAGCAATAAATAGCGGCATTCTTGCTATGCTTTTTTGCATCTGAACCTCTCCCCTTAGCTTATGATTTATATACTACACGGCCGAAGCCGAGATAGTCATCCTTTTACAGCGCCTACCATCAAGCCTTTAACAAAAAAACGTTGAACAAACGGATATAAGAAAATGATAGGACCAATGGTAATGACCGTAAGCGCCATCTTGATAGATTCCGAAGGAATTTGTGCTGATATTCGCTGCATAGCGGATGCATTACTGGAACTCTTCAGAAATTCTACATTCGAGATGAGCGTTCGCAACAGCAGCTGCAGCGGTTGAAGCTCTTGCTTATCTACGAACATTAGACCTAGAAACCAATCGTTCCAATAACTCAGAGCTACGAATAAACCAACGGTGGCAAGTACAGGCAAGGAGAGCGGAGCAATCAGTCGATAAAATATTTTAAAGTCGCCTGCACCGTCCATTTTGGCCGATTCATTCATATCCTCGGGTATCGATAACATAAAGTTGCGAATGAGAAACATATTGAACGCGTTAGCCAGCATCGGTAAAATAAGCGCCCATAGCGTGTCCTTAAGGTCAAGGTATCTCACGCAGATGATATACCACGGCACTAATCCACCATTAAACAGCATGGTAATAATGACGTAGATGGACAAAATGTTTCTATACTTAAATGACCGTCTCGCCATCACGTATGCGCCCATACTCGTAACGATCAAAGACAGAACCGTTCCTGCAACCGTAACGAAAAGGCTTACGCCATAAGCATCAATGATGCGATTGGAACCAAGAAATAAAATGCGATAAGAATCGAAGGTAATGCTTTTGGGCCACAAGGTGTATCCATAGTCCATAATGTCCTTCTCCGTACTTAATGAGCCTGAAATAACCATAATGAACGGAAACAAGCAGGACAGACTGAACAGGGAGATGGCTACAATGATAATAAATTGTGAAATTGAAAACTTCTTCGCATGCATTTTGATGTTCCTCCCTTGATGTAAAATGACGTTTTTAGAAAATAGCTGAATCCTTGTCTATTTTGCGTGCCGCATAATTGCTGCCGATGATTAGCACGAATGCAATGAACGACTGCAGGAAGCCCGCCGCAGATGCCATGCCGATATCCCCTGATTTGCGCAAGCTGCGATAAACAAACGTATCAATAACGTCAGTCGTAGGAAATAAGAGAGAAGCATCACCGACCATTGCGTAAAACATCCCAAAATCGGCGTTCATAATTCTACCAACCGCCAGCAGCGTTAAAATAATGATCGTTGGCCGCAGCATCGGTATGCTGATAAAACGAATTTGCTGCCATCTTGTGGCACCATCGATAGATGCCGCTTCATAATACGAATTGTCGATAGACGTTAACGCCGCCAAGTAAATGATTGTGCCGTACCCCGTTACCTTCCAGCGAACTGCGATAGTTAGAATAAGCGGCCATAAACCAGCTTCACTATAGAAGTCAATCGGCTGCATTCCTATCGACTCTAGTAAACGATTAATTGCCCCGCTCTCAAAGTTCATTAAATTGTAAGCGAACACCCCGACCACTATCCATGAAATAAAGAAGGGAAGAAAGGTTAACGACTGTGTAACTCGCTTAAAATATTTGTTTCTAATTTCATTGAGGAGCAAGGCAAACCCTACCTCAAACATGAGCCCTACTGTAATAAACAATGCGTTTAACAGTATCGTATTTCTCATTGCCCGAAAAGCAGTCGAGGAAGAGAACAAATAATCAAAGTTATTAAGCAGCGGGTCCATCCAATCGCTTCCGAATATTCCTTTAGCAAAGTCAAAGTCTTTGAAGGCGATGACTAGTCCTGCAAGCGGCAAGTAGTTAAAGAGAAAAAGGAGCGTCGCGACGGGCAGGAACATGAGCAGCAGCGTTCGATTTCTAAGTATTTCCCGAATGACTCCATTTGATTTCATAATCGATTTCCCTTCCATTGATGTGATACTTTTATTCTAAGGGAGCACAGCCGGGCTTACTATGAGCCATTCTTATACTTTGTTGTTTAAGATTAGCCTCCTGTCCTAGTGGTAGCCCAAGCACATATACGTGCTTACAGCCAACAAACTGAGCCTATTCTTCCGCTATAAGAACACATGCGTGCTTACAGCTCCATTTCCACCTTGACCAGACGCCTTTTCTACTCTGTAAGCGCATATATGCGCTTACAACCAACAAACTGAGGCTATTCTTCCGCTGTAAGAACCTATGCGTGCTTACAGCCCCATTTCGCTCCATTTCCACCTAGAACAGACGCCTTTTCTACTCTGTAAGCACATATATGTGCTTACAGCCAACAAACTGAGGCTACTCTCCCGCTATAAGAACACATGCGTGCTTACAGCAACAAAAAAAACGCCTTTCAGCGTCCTTGGTGTACCATCTACAGTTGTTCGTTAGGTGGAGATGTAGAGGAGGCCAAACGTTGTTGAAATCTAGTTCTCATGCATTTAAATATGACAAAAAAAGACCACCTAAACGAAAAGTGATCTCTACATAAACAGTATTTTTAACCAATAATAGCCTTCGTCCTCAGTCTTTACCTAATAAGCTTTGAATCGTTAAGTAGCTTTGTTCATCTAGAATGTCGTCATAGCTTCCAAAATTAAAGATAATGTTTTCCCCATTTTCATATTCATAACTTTTGATATATCTCCCTGAACCAAAATCCTTGGTATCTCCCCATAAATTAATAACTTCCTTGAAAGTCATATCCTCCGTAATTAGCCGTAATTGCTCATTGGTTACTTTCCTAACCTCATTTACTACTTCGATTTTGTTTTCATAACCTACTACTTTTCCTACTATTTCCCCGTCCACAAACGCACCCGCTGTTTGACTGTCATTGAATCCTCGCCAACGCACATCTGCCAAAATAAAATATTCATTTTCTTTTAGCTGCAATGGCTTATCCATAGAATCATTGTTATCGGAGGTAGAATCATCCCCGTAAAACGTGTCCAATTTATTTCCGTTAATAAACACCTGCCCCTTTTTAACCTGAACCGTTTCACCAGGCAGCCCAACAATTCTTGCAATATCCGTCGCTTTTTTATCGTTTTTAATTTTGAATACTGTTATATCGCCGCGTGATACTTTATTTCCCTCATAGTAATTCGAATCAACCAACACTTCATTGTTCAATCCAAAGGGATGGGGATGATTGTAACCGAGCTCTGCCAGCATGCCATCCGTTTCTACTTTTATCTTCGTCAATGACGAGTCCGGGTTTTGAATAATCTCTAATCTCTTTTCTGTAGCGGTATCCGTAATGGAATGACTGCAGCCACTAATAATCATGCTGGCGCTTATCACAAACATAACGATCATTCTCATTCTCATACAACATCCCCCTTTGTTACCGGTTGTCACTTCGTTCAATTCCGCTTCCAATGCTCACGCAATTCCAACGCTTTTTTGTTCCAAGCCTCTGTCTCCGGAATAATTCGGTTGATGTCCGCTCCTTGGAACACGATATCGTTAATGACATTAATCCAGTTGTACTCAGAAAATCCAGGTATCGTCGCACCGGGCAATACGAGGCTGTTATCCTTGGTCATCTTAACGGCTTCGATGTTTTTTCCTTGCCATAAAGGTACCTCATCAATGTACGCCGTCAGCTCCGGATCAATGACGGAAGCGTTCGCTCCCTTCTCGATTTTCCACTTCTGTGCTTCCATCTCGAATTGAAAGCTAATCCATTTGTAGGCTTCTTCTTTATGTTTCGAGCCGCTCAGCATCGCAAGCGGACCATAGATATGAAAGGAGTATTGGTTTACCTTCCCTCTCGGAAAAGGAAGGATGTCCCAATTGAACTTAGCCTCCTTTTGCAGCACAGGAAGCAGCCAATCGCCGGCAATGTCAAACGCAGTTTTGCCATTAATGAATTCCTTGACCACATCACCTTGTGCTGCAGAATCAGCCCAAGAGAGCATAGATCCATCCTTGGTGACGAATTCAGTCAGCCAGCGCACATCCTCCATTACATCCGGCATGCTAAGCAAGCTTTGGGTCAATCGATCATTTAAGTAAGCCAAATTTGGCGCATGCCCATCAGCTGCAGCTTTCATTGGCAGCAGGCGCATGACAAAATCACTGTTCGTAGTCAGGCCATATTCCCCAGCTGCAGGGTCCGTTACACGCTTGGCGATATCACGCAAATCTTCGAAGCTCCAATTATTCGGAGGCATGTCTATTCCATGTTTGGCAAGTAAATCCTTATTTACGATTATCCACATGGGAACGTCAACGAATGGGACGGCTAGCGTACGGCCATTGAAGGCCATCGTATCAAAATAACCATCGGGCAGCACCTTTCCTTGGAAGGAAGCATCTGCATCCATATACGGCTTTAAATTTTCGAGCAAGCCGCTTTGTTCATAGCGAAGCAAATCGCCAACAACCCACGTCAGATCAGCAGGTGTTCCTGCCGCCTCCAAAGCTATAATTTTATCCATGATGCCATCATCGCCACCCTCTATTTGAACGGGCTCAATCGTAATCCATGGATATTTCGCATTGAATTTGTCATATAGCTCCTTATAGGTCTCTCCTCCCCATGTCAGAAGCTTAAGTGTGACTGGTGTTTTGCCCGAATATTGCTCTTCTTGACCATTGGCTGATCCCTTTGCCGCATTCCCGCCTTCCCAGCCTTTAAACGTGCAAGAGGTAAGAACTAGCATAAACATCAGGAGTATACTTATAACAAATGTTTTTTTACGTTTGTTTTTCAAGGTTATGCCTCCTTTGATATTCACGCTTTACTCATTCCCAATCGAATCCATATCCTGGCCTTCTTTCAGAATGGGATGCCTTAACGTAATCGTTGTTCCGGTATCAGGCCCCGTCTGGATTTGAAGCTTATAATTGTCGCCAAAATACAGCTTTAAACGGTCATTCACATTGCGAAGACCGACACCTCTGCGCGTATGCGAGAACTTTTCGCTTGGCTCTTCTTCCCTCTCCAGCTGTTCCAGAACAGATGTGGGAATACCTTTGCCGTTATCCACGATATCGATTACGATATCGTCTCCGATCTTTCTTGCTGCAATCATGATTTTACCTTTATCGAAGTCGTCGCGCACGCTATGCTGAATCGCATTTTCTACAAGCGGCTGCAGCAGAAGCCGTAGAAATGGCATATCCATCGTTTCCTCCTCACAGGAATACAAAATACGAACGACCTTCCCCATCCTTGCTTGTTCAATGGATACATAAGCTTTCACCTGTTCTATCTCGCGGCGCAGCGTTGTAATCTCTTTCCCTTGGTTTAGACTCAGCCTCAGCAGGTTACCAAGCGCTGATACCATCTCGCTAATGTCGCTGCGTCCATGATTTTCCGCCTTCCACCTTATCGATTCCAAAGTATTGTAAAGAAAATGAGGGTTAATCTGATGACTCAGTACTTGAAACTCAAGCGCTTTTTTGTTCCTTTCCGAGTGTGCTGCTTCTTTGATCAATCCTTCTATGCGCTGAACAAGATTGCTGACTCCCCTATACAGCCAACCAACTTCATCCTTCCGGGATGACGAAGGCAGCAAGTAATGGAGATTCTCCGCTTCCAGTCTCCTCATTAAACGAACCAAATGCGCAATTGGCTGTGTATAGTAAGCCGTAATATAAAAGACGACGCTAATGCAGCAAAGGAGATAGCCGATCAAAAAGATAACGAGCATACGGTTAATTTCATCTATCGTTCCTGTCAGCTCATGTAGAGGGGTCAGGCTCACGATCGTCCATGGGTGGTTAGCCATCTTCAAATACGTTGCGAGATAGGTTTCCCCTTCAATGGTAATTGATGTGGAGCCTTCATCACCGGATTTCATGTAAGATATCAAGGCTGTGGACGGAAACTCCTCGCCTGTCCATTCATTAACCGAAGAATCATAATGCACAATGCCTTTCTCATTAATGAGCAGCAGCTTCTGATCCTTAAGCTGATCGGACGGCGAGAAATACCTTCTTAAATAATCTTCGGATAAATCTGTCGCGATGATACCTCTTAGTTTTTGATCGTATAGTCCCGAAAATCGTTTGACATAGGAGAGCAGCGGCTTCGCATATTTCCCATGCAAAGGCATGGTCAGATACCACGTCGGACTAACCGTCGCTTTCGAGCGCTGAAACCAGTACTGGTCTCCAATGCGTACCGATTCGTCAATCGTCCTCATGTAGGACGGATAATCTGTCGGCTTTATAGGGTAAACCTTGACTCTAAAGGCATCGATAGTAGACGTGGAATGATACAGCACTGTCAATAGATTGACTGTAAACGCTTCCTCTTCTGCTTGGTTTAATGGTTCACTTTCTAGCAAATCCTGCAGTTCCTTATTTCCGATTACATCGTTAATTTGATCATTTAAGTTACCCAGATAAATCTCGAAGTTTTTTCTCGCTTGAAGAAGATAGCTCATGGTCATTTTCGTATTCGTATTGGAGATGCCCTCGATCGATTTAATATGCGCATAATACGCAAATAGCAGAAAAGGAACGATAATGATAATAAAAAAGATTAAAATCATCCGATTGCGAAAGGATGAAGCGAGCCGAAAGGAGACTTTGTTCACAAGTATGCACCTGCCTTCTACGATGCTACCTCCATCGCTGGGGTAGACTTGTCCTCGATAATATACTTCATTGTGCCATGATTGCAATAAGTAATTTGAGATCATTTCATCGTTTACGTATGCAAATTACCTCTTTCCTAGCAAAGCGACAATAATTCCCCTTAAAGTTTGTATTTCCCTCATTGTGAGCAGCTTGCAGATTCTTTAGACTAATGGCGTAATACCCAACCTTTCAACGAAAAGAGGAACAACGATGACTGCATCGAAACGGGTGGTACATGTCATTTCGCATACCCATTGGGATCGAGAATGGTATATGCCTTACGAAGCCCATCATGTAAAGCTGATAGAGACGATGGACACGCTGCTGGAAACGTTCGAGGCCGATCCTGATTTCCGCAGCTTTTATCTCGATGGTCAGACGATTATTTTAGATGATTATTTGCAGGTTTATCCAGAGAAGCAAGGCCAAATCCAAAAGCTTTGTGATGAAGGAAAGCTCTCTTTAGGTCCTTGGTATATTTTGCAGGATGAGTTTCTAACCAGCAGCGAGGCAAACGTTAGAAATTTGCAAATCGGACATCGGGATGCCAAAAAATTCGGGCCAATCTCCAAGCTTGGTTATTTTCCAGATTCGTTCGGCAATATGGGTCAAGCAGCTCAGCTCCTAAGACAAGCAGGCATCGACACCGCCGTCTTCGGAAGAGGTGTAAAAGCGACGGGCTTCAACAATCGGGTTGTGGATTCCTCTGGCCTAGAATCCCCCTACTCTGAGCTAATCTGGCAGGCGCCCGACGGTTCAAGCGTATTAGGCATCTTATTTGCGAATTGGTATAACAACGGCATGGAGATTCCTGTTGATCCTGTAAAAGCTAAGCCTTACTGGGAGCATCGCCTTGCGCGAGCTGAACAATATGCTTCAACTTCGCAGCTGCTGCTAATGAATGGCTGCGATCACCAGCCGATTCAGACAAATCTCTCAGAAGCGCTCCGCGTCGCGAGAGAACTTTTCCCAGACTATATGTTCGTTCACTCCAATTTTGATGATTATGTAAAGGCGGTTCAATCGCAGCAGCCTTCAGACCTGAGTCTAACACGCGGTGAACTTCGCGGCCAGCAAACGGATGGCTGGTATTCGCTAGTCAATACAGCATCCGCACGCGTATACATCAAACAGCTTAATCAACGAAATCAGACGCTGCTGGAGAAAGTGGCCGAGCCGATCTCTGCCATCGCCCATCAGCTGGGCAAGCCTTACCCGCATGGTCTATTTCAATATGCATGGAAGACACTTATGCAAAATCATCCGCATGACAGCATTTGCGGCTGCAGTGTCGATGAGGTGTACCAAGAAATGAAAACCCGTTTTGCCAAAAGCATGGAAGTTGGCAAAGCGTTAACGACTGAGAGCATTAAATTCATAAGCGCAAAGGTCAATACGGGTCATTTTGCCGAATATAGTGATTCAGCAGCACCCTTCATCGTCTTTAACTCAAGTGGTTATGAAGGCTCCTCGGTTCACCATTTTGAGGTAGAATGGTCGCACCGCTTCTTCGATCAAAGCGAAGACCCAGTTGCCATCGCTAAGCTAGTTCAGGATCGGACGCACGCCGAAGGTTACTTGGTGAACAGCAGCGGTGAACGCATCGACTTCTCCGTTCAAGATTTGGGCGTCCGCTTTGGCTATGAATTGCCACATGATAAATTCCGGCAGCCTTATATGGCTCGTGCGCTGCGCCTGACCTTCGAGACCGGTACATTGCCTTCGATGGGTTATGCATCCTTCGCTTGGATTCCATGTCAGAATGAAGGTAAGACTATAGCAGATAAACATGAGTCTTTGGTGACTAGTGAACGAACACTAGAAAATGCTCAGCTTAAATTGACGGTAGAGGAAGACGGAAGTTTTAATGTTTATGATAAGAAAAGCCAGCAGTTGTTTTCGGATCTCGGCCATTACGAGAATGTAGGCGATATCGGCAATGAGTATATTTTCAAGCAGCCTATTGGTGATTTGCCAATTACGACTAAGGGCTGCAAAGCCGAAATTAAAGTTGTTGAAGATTCTCCTTATCGAGCAGCGATCGAAATCATTCATCGCCTTGCCATACCCGCACGAGCAGATGATCTTCTGTCAGAAGAAATCCGCACAATGGTTGAGTTCCGGCAGAGGAAGGCTGGCAGATCCGATTCCCTTGCACCGCTAGTCATTGTGACGCTTGTCAGCCTTGAACGTGAAGGCAAAGGCGTACATGTCCATGCGCGCATTGAAAATCAGTCGCTGGATCACAGACTGCGCGTACTGCTGCCATCGGATATCGCTGCATCCACACACTTTGCTGATTCTATCTTCGAGGTCGCTGAGCGTCAAAACGTACCTGCGAAGGAATGGGAAAATCCGAGCAACGCTCAGCATATGCAGACATTCATCGACGTACACAATAGTCAAAGAGGCTTGACGATTGCAGGCAAAGGCTTAAATGAGTACGAGGTGCTTCAAGACGGAAGAAATACGATCGCTGTAACCCTTCTGCGCTCAGTCGGAGAGCTTGGCGATTGGGGCGTATTTCATACACCTGAAGCGCAATGCTTAGGTACAAATGAAGCAGAATGGATGATTATACCTTACGGCAACGCTGAAGAGCGTTTTGCTGCTTATCGAGAAGCTTATCGTTTCCCCATTCCGGTTACGGCGATCGCTGCTGGATTGCATGATGGCGAGCTCGCTCCCTCTTGTGATTTTCTCAAATGGAACGGTGACCAGCTCGCTTTCTCAAGCCTAAAGATCAACGAAGAGCGAGGAGATAGCATGGCACGGTGGTATAATTTAGCAGGATCCACCACCAGCTTGGCTATTCATCCGAATACCGTTTCTGAGGTTTACGTAAGCGACATTATGGAGAACAATAGCGATAGTAAGGTCAGAGACACCGTTCAAGTCGAAGGTTTTAAAATTGTAACCATTGGCTTATCAGCTAGTTCAAAATAAACAGCTTCAAAAAATTACAATGATCAGATGCAAAGAGGCAGTCTCCTAAGGTTATGCCGTATCTACCTAGGAGTCTGCCTCTTCATGCATCTTGATGAGTCCAACTATTCATATGATTAGTTTGGCACAACAGAGTCTTCGTCCGCAATGCCTCTTTGTCGTCTATACTCCTTCGGCGTGCAGCCGACCTGCTTTTTGAATAGCTTTGAGAAATGCACCGGGTCCTTGTACCCTACCTGAAATGATATCTGATACACTTTGTACTTGATGTCGCTTAACATTTCCTTCGCCTTCTCAATCCGTATTTCCGTCAAATATTCCAAAAAAGTTTTTCGTTTCTCTTTCTTAAAAAGCTTGCTCAGCCATACCGGCGTCACATGTACCGCCATTGCAACGCTCTGAAGCGTTAAACTTTCGGCATAATCCCTATGCAATATCTTTTCCGCTTCATATACGATCTGACTCGGTGTATCGGACAGCTTGCGGAAATCTGCTGCGATCGCATGAAGGAATAGCTCTGTCTGCACGCGCAGTGATTGCAGCGTATCGTACTGCTCAAGAAGCTCCCACACAGCGATCGGATTGCTGCCCAAGTTTTTATTAGGAACCCCTGCTGATGCTGCCCTGCGAAACACCTCAAATAACCATTCAAATATTTTTTGCTGAATATCGCGCAATTGATTGAGACGCCAGGCTTGTACCATCTCCACAAATCGATCCATCGCAGCAGTTATATCTTCATCCGAGCCATATTTAACGAGATCGAGCACCTCCTCGGGCTCGCTAAGCGACAAGTCACTACCGTCACCCTCATAAAATAAGCCCTGCTCCGTAAATAATCGATTGCCTCCGTATACAGCCTTTTGCTCCAATACATTCATCGCTTCTGCATACATATCATGAAGATGTTCAAATGTGCAAGGTGTCGTTCTCATGCCAGCGCTTGCCTTCACCTTAACGAAATCATTGATTCGCTGCAAGCAAAGCTGCGCCATGCTACGACTCAGCTCCGCATGCTCTGGGCGCGAGCAGCTAAAAATAACAACCCAACGATTGCTGCTGTCCATACAAAGTGCAAAGGGGTGAGGATACTCTTCCTCAAGTGTTTGATTCACCACATTGCCGATTCCGAACAGGATTAAATCCTTTTCCTTCGTATGGCGGTTCTCGATTGCCTTTAGATCATCCGCTTCGACTATAACAAGCGTCATATGCTGACTGGCTATCCACTCCAGATTCAACGTCTGCAATCGATGGCGTCTCCGAGCTTCCCTGTACGGATCATAATCCTGCTCAATCATTTCTCTGAGCAGCTCCTCGCGCATTTTTGGAATCGCAAACCTCACTTGATTGATGAGCAGCTGTTCATTATGTTGATCTATTCTCTTTCGATGGATATGATCCATCGTTTTTCGGACGATCTGGGTCAGCTCCTCCAAATTGATCGGCTTGAGTATATAATCCAATACGCCGATTTGTATCGCCTGCTTCACCAACTCAAAATCATCATACCCGCTTACAACAATTGCTTCTGGTTTATAATTTTCAACGGAAATCAACGATCGAAGAAATTCCAGCCCCGACATCCGATTCATTTTAATATCAGTCACGATAAGATCCGGCCGCATATCAAGGGCGAGCATTAAAGCCGTATCCCCATCATCAGCCACCAGCACCTCGTCGATTTCGAATGTATCCCAAGGAAAGCGGTTACGCAAACCTTCGCGGATTTCGAATTCATCGTCCACTATTAAAGCACGCAGCATCCTCTCACCTTTCCCCTCTAGCTTTTCATAGACATTCAAAAACCGAACCATTACATAACTACATACTACCTGACTGTATTTCGGATTACACGGGGGTAATTGCAAACTTTATGGGGTAGTATTAAATAAATGGCTGCTCGGTGGTCAGAAAATCAAAAGTGGCCGACCAAGCAGGTTACAAGCACCTGCTCAGCCAGCCATTATTTCCCGTTAAAACAAATTCAATATCGGCTCATATACGCCATATAACAGAATATAAAATGCTGCTCCTAGCGCCGATCCAATATAAGCTCCGTTCAAACGAATACGCTGTAGATCGGTCTCGACCTTGCTTTCTATGAAATGCACAAGCTTCTGTTCAGTGAAACCGTCGAGCGTCTTACGCACGATAATTCCGATAATCGCATGCTCCGTTTCGATCATCTTATGAACAAACTTTTGCGCGTATTGCTCCAGCCAGCCCTTCGTTTCCTCATTCGCTTTGAACCATTCCCAATATGACAATATAAACTGATTAATCAGCTCCTTAATATCAGATTGATTCACCGAATGTTTTTCCGGCACGACAAGCTGCAGCTTCGGTTCGCTGATCAGCAGCTGTCTCAAGTTGCCGAGTAAAGCTTCTATAGAAGGAAGTAATGAGATTTTCTCAATAACTTCATCTCTCCACTCATCAACAGCAGCTGAAACATCCTCACGATGCTGCAAATTATCGGCAAGCTGCAGCACCATTTCCTCCAGTAAAACACGAAGCTCATGCTGCGGATTCCGCAATTCATTAATAAGCAGCTGTAAATCGTCAAACAACACCTTTGTAGCGTCGTCGAGATTGAGTGCATTCGTTGACTCTGCGATTTCCACAGCCATTTTTTTGAGCCACTTGGAAAAAATACTGCCTTGATTGACAAACTTCTCCTTCTCCTTGCCGAGCAGCTCACGAATAACGACCTTTGTTTCCTCTTCAGCTGCGCGGGCAGCCGCAAACTCCACGATTTGACTGACCCAGCTTTGGAAATTACCTTTAGCCATGACCCATTTGAGCGCTTTGCCAGCGTAAGGCGACAGGCTGATCTTCCCTAAGCTTTTTCGTGCTTTTTCATCTAAAATGACGGAAAGCCCTTTAATGTCCAGCTTGGCAAGCAGACCTGACACCAGCATCCAGCCTTGCTCAGCAAGCATGCCGCTTGGACGGCGGTCTATCCATGAAATGCCTATTTCTACAAGCGATATTTGCTTTACCTTTTCCTTTAACAAATCTTTGCTAAGCAGCTGCTCTTCGACCATACTGGCGACACCTTCGATCAGCTTATCACGATTTTTCGGAATGATCGCAGTATGCGGAATCCACTTCCATCCAAATGGATGGCGGAATAGCACCGTAACAGCAAACAAATCAGCCAGTGCTCCAACGAGTCCTGCCTCCGTCGTGTAGAGCAGCATACGAGTCCACCACTGATCTGGGAAAACATACAAGCAGCAGGCGGCAATAACGAATAAAACGGCCAATAAAATCAAGCTGCGATTTGCTTTTTTTCTCATTGCCATTTAAGCTCGCCCTCCAATCCAAAAGGTCGCTAGATGCAGGACTACGCCGATAAGCGCTCCGATTCCGATTCCATTTATCCGAATATATTGCAAGTCGCGTCCCGCTTTCTCTTTAACAAGCTCGATAAGCTCTTCTTCAGAGAAGCTGTTCAGCTTATCCGTAACCATTTTGCCAATGTAGGAATGCTTCTGCTCCATCCATTTCAGCAATGTAGTCTTTATATATTGATCCAGACGAGTGAGCAGCTCTGTATTTCCCTCTACATACGTTATTCCTTCTTGGACTTTGTCCTTAATCCAAGGATAGCGCACTTGCTGGCCTTCCGCATTCGAAGCGGCAGCGAGTCGAATAGATTCCAACCCCCGCTGTATAAATACATCAAGCTTAATATCATCCTTAACAGATGCTAACAGGTTTGTTTTGCCCGCTTCTATCCGGCTGCGCAATTGTTCATCCGTACGAAGCCGTGTTACAAATTGCTCAATAAAAGCTTTTATTTGCTTTCGCTGCGGATGGTCTTCAGCATGGAATTTCTGTAAAAATGATACCAGCCACTCCTGCAATCGCCCGCTAATATTCGCCGCTTCCAGCCCCGCGGAGAAATCGATTAGCTTCCTTCTAAACTTATCGCCTTCGTAGGAACGAATGGCAGAATCAACAATTTGGCCTACGACCGCGCCGAATGGTGCTGATTTTACGATCTTTATAAGCTCTGGAATCATAAATTCGATAATACGATCGTCATAACCATTTCTAATGGTCCAATCACCTGCATCAGCAGCAATGTCTGCTACAGGAATCGTATCGGCATGCTCGAGTAAAAATGTCTGGACGGTTTTGGCCAATTCCTGTAAATCAATCGTCGTGATCACATCATCTGCCACCTGCTGCAAAATGTCATTCACGCCATCTTCGCCGCCATGCTGCCTTAGATATGTAACAAGAACGTCCGCAATATTGTATTCGTCCAGCCTTTCCCTAATATTCGGGATGGTTAACAATTCATTTTGAACCATTTGGACAAGCTCGCCTATCAAGCGCTCCCGGTTCCGAGAAATGATGTTTGTGCCCATCCAGACCGGCCACTTTATTTGCAAAGGATTTCCAAACAATGCGCTAACCGCAAAGGAATCTGCCAGTCCGCCTATCGTTGCAGCACTGAATAAGGAAAATAATAGTCCTCCAACAAAAGTATCATGAAAGGGAAACGCTGCTAATATTCCGATAGCTGAGAAAAGCAGCGCTAAATCCGCTTTCTTCTTAATACTGAATTTGTTCATATACAAGCTCCATTCCTGATGATCGTTCCACATTAATTATCCCATATGTATAGGGTGTGAAACAATGGAGATTCAATAATGTGAGAATTGATACTTTTAAGCATTAAGCGCTGCTGCTTTTATGAATTCTTTTCAGCTTGCGCGGCGCCAATGAATCACTCTTAGAAACCTGCCATATACCTAAGCAAACAAAAGCTCCTAAAATGAGCAAAAGTCCGATATACGAAGCATGTGGCGGAGGTGCTAAGGATGGATGCAGCCATCCAGGCGCCTGAATGCTAACAACACCCAGTATGGAGCAAATGATGCCTATTTTAATCGGATTCGTTAATTTTTCTTTTTAAAAAATATACAAAAGGAAAGCTAGTGCTGCCGGAGTTAGGCTCGTGATGATGCCTGCTTCCGTTGCGAGCGCTGATCGCAGGCCATAAAGCATAAGTACGCGGAAGAGAAATGGCGCAACTAGATGCACAAGTGCATCTAGTTGCGCAGATTTGAAAAGTAGTTGGCGGATTAGGTGCATTTATGCGCTTAGATGAAGCTGCTGCGTTTAAGCGGGGTGCTCACATAACTAGCTTGGCTAGCCAGCTTTTTATTCTCGTTTTTTTTGAAGAGAGTGGCGGCTGGATGTGCGGGATTGTGCGGGAAGCGAGAGTGTTCCGTGTGTGCACCGCGCGTGAAGTGTGAATAAGCGCAGAAGTGCACCTATTTTTAACTAATCAGATGAAAATGGAGCAAATAGGTGCACAAGTGCATCTATTTGCGCAGATTTGAAAAGTAGTTGGCAGAATAGGTGCATTTATGCGCTTAGATGAAGCTGCTGCGGCTAAGCGGGGTGCTCACTTAGCTAGCTTGGCTAGCCAGCTTTGTATTCTCGGCTTTTTTAGGGAGTGGCGGCTGAACGCACGGGAGTGTGCGTGAAGCAAGAGTGTACCGTGCGTGTACCGTGCGTGGAGTGTGAATAAGCACAGAAGTACACCTGCTTTTAACTAATTGGCGTAACTAGGTGCACAAGTGTAGTAACATCCCGAGAAACGCTTTCAGCAGTAAAAATAAAAAATCCTTTCTCCCGACTCGGAGCGTTGATTTGCCATTTCGCATCAGAATCGGCGTTCGATTTCATCTCGTTTCGTACCGGCCTTCCAGCACTGAATCTATTTCCTATGAAAAAATGGGGCTCCATTCTGCAAAAAGTATGTATGGATTCCTCCATTGCTGAATTAGGGTATGGAGATCCCTCTGGCGATTTGGAATTACGCCGTCTGTTAGCCAAACAACTGTGGATATCAAGAGGAGTCATCAGCAAGCCGGAACAAATAATTATTACGAACGGAGACGCCAGCTCCTCCTTGAAGCTCTAAACGACCAAATAGACATGCCATATCGGATATGTGGCCGAGCGGCCGGATTGCATTTAGTCGTTCAGTTTGACGAGCAGCTTCCGGATCAATTCATGAACCGACTGAAAGAAGAGTCCATATTTGCAGCCTTATTGCCTAATAACCGGATACTGCTTGGATATGGACATCTAAATGATCAACAAATTTATGAGGGCGTCCAACGAATAGGCAAAGCTTTCAAGCGCAGTACGGTTTCATCAGAGAAAATCTAACAAAACAAAGAAACCAGCTGCACCCTTCAATAAGTGCAGCTGGTTTCTTTGATTAAACTCTACAAGCTCGGAGTAAGCACGTACTCGCTTCCAGCACTAACCGTCCATGATACGAGCCCCTCTTTGTTGATTACGTCTTTCACCTCGTGACCATCTCTCATCACCACTAGCGAGCTGCTGCTTTGAACGATACAGCTATTAGCTGCAGACGCTCGAATACGTGCTTCAGCAAGCAAGCCATTTGACCAACGAATATCAACCTCGAAGCCACCTCTTGCACGAAGGCCAGTCACTTCTCCATCTACCCATGCCTCAGGCAATGCTGGCAATACATGAAGACTTCCCGCATGACATTGAAGCAGCATTTCCGTTATGCCTGCTGCACCGCCGAAATTCCCATCTATTTGGAAAGGAGGATGATTATCAAATAGATTTGGCAGTGTTGAATGGCCTAGCAGCTCTTGCACATTAACATACGCCTTCTCGCCATCCTCAAGTCTTGCCCAGAAATTAATAATCCAAGCTCTGCTCCAGCCCGTATGACCGCCGCCGCTCGCAAGCCTTCGATCTAGTGTTACTCTTGCAGCTGCTGCCCATTCTGGCGTTCCTCTGACTGTAAAGCGCTTGCCGGGATGCAGTGCGAACAAATGTGAGATATGACGGTGTCCAGGCTCCGCTTCCTCGTAATCCTCCATCCATTCTTGAATTTGCCCATGCTTGCCGATAGCAGGCTCCGGCAAACGGGCTCTTATATTCTCCCATTGCTGCTGCTCTGATGGGTAGATGCCGAGCGTTTTCGCTGCTTCTGCGCATGCCGTAAACAATTCATATAAAATTTGACTGTCCATCGATGCACCGATGCATAGCGTACCGGACTGTCCGCTTGGCAATACGTATGTATTCTCCGGAGAAACAGAAGGATTCAAAACGAGCAAACCATTCTCCGTTTCCGTCAAGAAATCCACAAAAAATTGTGCCGACTCCTTTAAAGTCGGATATATGCGTTCAAGAAAAGCGTTATCGAGCCCGTACTCGTAATGCTCCCACAAGTGTAGGCAAAGCCAAGCAGCACCAAGAGTCCAGTATGATGCTGGTAAATAAATATCTTGAGGAGCAGTATCGCCCCAAATGTCGGTATTATGGTGAGCAACAAAACCTCCACAATCGTACATCGCTTTGGCGGTTATCCTCCCAGGTTCACGCATCCGTTCAATTAAATCAAATAATGGCTCATGGCATTCAGCTAGATTGCCCGCTTCTGCCGGCCAATAATTCATTTGCGTATTAATATTTATCGTATATTTGCTATCCCAAGGCGGCAGCATTTTCTCGTTCCAGATGCCTTGCAAATTGGCAGGCAGCGATCCTTGCCGACTGCTCGATATTAGCAAGTAACGGCCAAATTGATAGTATAAAGCCATTAATCCTACATCAGCCTTGCCCTCTTGGACTAACCTCAATCGCTCATTTGTAGGCACATCGGCAACACTCGAACGCGCAGCATCCGTTAAACGAAGCTTCACCCTCGCTGATAATGAGGTGAAATCCTGAATATGGCGAGCTTTCAGCACTTCATAGCTCATTAAAGCTGCCCTCTCGCCTGTTCGCAAGACATATGCCTCCGGATCAACATGGCGAAAAGATGTTGCTGCAGTTAGTACAAGTGTTACGCTATTGGCGCCTTCCACGATGAGATGCTCGCCAATTATAGACACTGAGCCGCCATCCGCAACCGCGCGCAAAGCAGTTCGGAATTCAGAGCCACCTGAACCGCCGCACATCCCGCGCATCACGATCGTATTCTCATCTGCTTTCACCAGCTCATCATAGTAACGATTGCTACCGCGCAGCAAACGAGCTGTAAAGCTGATGTTTCCAGGTTGGTCCGCTGTCAGTCTTGTAATCAGCGCTTCGTCAGGGAAACTCGCGAACGTTTCACGATGATAGCTAACTTCTCCCTTCTTGTATTGTACGGTGGCAAGGCCATTTGTTAGATCAAGTGCACGGACATAATCGCGCTCACTCTCATCCGTTTGGTACCTGCAGCTTATCTGCAAGTCTCCAAGCGGCATATAATGGCGCTGCGTCTCGGGTACACCGGATAATGCCATCGCGGATAGTTCATGTGCCTCGTGCAGCCGTCCCTCTATGAGAAGCTCCCGAATGATCGGCAAATGCTTCAGCGCATCTGGATTGTTACGATCACGCGGCCCGCCGTACCAGACGCTGTCTTCATTCAAAGCAATTCGTTCATTCCGAGTATCTCCAAATACCATGCCGCCCAGCTTTCCGTTGCCTACAGGCAAAGCTTCCTCCCATACGGAGGCAGCTTGTTTGTACCACAAACGATTTTCTTCATGAGACGCCATCTTCCATTCCCCTTTTCATATCCTAATCTTTTATTTATCAGAACAATCCATTACTATATTAGTAATTCCTCAAAAAACATCGGATGGCGGTGCCGCAGGTGAATAGAACAAGCGAACAAAATGCATTATCCGATTTGCTGCAATCGCTGCAGTTGAATTTGCTAATGGCGCATAAAACGCAAGTATCCTTTAATTGGGGAGAAACGGAATCCGTTCCCGAATACAATAAGCTGTATTTTATTTGTGAGGGAGATGGCTGGATTCGAATCGGCAACGATGATTATTATCCTAAGCCAGGACAGTTGTTTCTAACTCCTGCTCATACAACCGTTTCCTTCTCTACCTTAAACAATCGACCTTACTTAAAATATTGGTGCCACTTCAATATCATGGCGGGCCCTCTTGATCTATTTCAGTGGATTGGCGTTCCTCTTTGCATCAACTTGGAGGATGTGAGCAGCATGACAGGTTTGTTCCAAGAGCTGATTGCATGGCATGCACAAGACTCTATCGTCGCCAGGCTGCGCGAGAAAGCTGTGCTGCTTGAAATCGTAAGCTGCTTCCTTGAATCCGTTCCGATTCAAGTGCTTCAGCACCGGACAGAGGAAATGAACCGATTGCGAGTCATTCAGCAATATGTGGACAGCCGACTTCATACGAGCATTAGCATCGACCAAATGGCCGAGTCCGTCCATCTTCATCCGAACTATTTCAGTTCCTATTTCAAAAAACATTTCGGCCTGCCGCCGCTTAAATACGTCAGCCGCAAACGAACGGATCGTGCCAAGCAGCTTTTAACGACAACCTCGCTTAGTATTAAGGAAGTTGCGGATCAATCCGGCTTTAAAGAAACGAATCATTTCACGAAATTTTTCCGCAAAGAAACGAGTCTCACCCCCACCGATTATCGGGCAGCCTACTCGGACCAAAGGTTACTTCCTCCCGCTAATATCATTATAAAAGCGCATTCATAAAGTAACGATGTAAGAAACTAAGGTATAAGGGTATAAAACTAAGGACCTGACTTCACTAGTTACAAAAAAATAGGACGGAGCAGCCATAAAGCACTGTTCAGTCCTATTTTCACATGCTCTGTATTTCATTCGTTTAACGTCGAGTCTACTTATAAAAGGAAGAGATCACTGTCCAATCTTTATCCGTCAGCTGATTGATCTGCCAAACCGCAACACCGCGCAGTCCAAAATCTTTCGCTAAACGCATTTTGGCTTGAATGCTCTGCTCATTCTCATACCAAAGCAGGTGCGAGCCTCTATCATCAGTAAACGTGATTTGATTCAAAAAGTACGGCAGTGACATGACAGATTTTGTACCGGCAGCAGCTAATCGGCTTTCTACTGCGGCAATCGACGGTGAGCGGAAAAATTCAACGGTTCCGTCTACCCTTGTTGTCCATTGGTTAGCTTGTTTGGATATACCTAGCAGCAGCTTATCTGCTGGGATATACGATAGTATATCACGTACAGAATCGCCCACTAGTGTAAGCGGAGCAGATGGCAGCCCATCTTCTGCATAGGTAAACTCATAGGCCATTAGGACAACCTGATCCGCTAGCTCACCTATCTGCTTATAATCATAGCCATGATAATAATAGGATGGCGGAACGACAACGGTCATTGATACTTCATTGCTTAGATTTTCCTTGATGCCACGGAGCAGCTCCATGAGCGGCTCTTTGTACGTTGCAGGTATAAGGCCTTCAAAGTCAATGGCTACCCGGTCAAAACCGTACAAAGGATTAGCGATAACCTCACCCACGGAAGCAGCAAATACTTTGCGAGCTTCAGCGTCCAATAAAAATTCGCCTAGCTTTGATAGAGTAGTATTCCCAAAGATCATCAACGTCTTCGTAGACTTGCTTGCCTCTGCCGCAGTAATGGTCTGTTTCCAATCACTCGGCGGTGAAAAGGCAACGGATGCTTTACCTTCTCCTTGGTAATCAAGTTTCGCCCAATCAAAGATAACCTCATCAGTCGCTGCGAATCGTTCCTGTTTTTTGTAAGGTCCACCTGCAGCATAAAAAACTGAAACCTCGAGCTGATGTTCTTTACTGCGGAAGCCGATCATCCGATCCACAATTGCCGCTGCTTCGCGGCGCGATAATGATTTTTTCGGAAGAAATAAGCCATTATTGTCACCTTGCATAATGGAATCCGCATAAGTCCTTAGCACGTAAGGAGCGAGTACCTTATCCATTTGATTCATATCTCCAAAGGAGGCTTGCTTGCTAGCTTCCAGCCAGCCTGCTTCTAACCACTGTTGCTTCTCTTCTGCGGTTTTTTCTTGCAGCAGCGCAAAGGCAGTTAATGCCGCTACTTCCTCACGCTTGATGCTTTGACTAGGACTAAATTTCCCATTAACGATAAGTAAATCCAACCAGCCAGCATCATATGCCGACTTAATGAAGCTGTAGGACCAGCGATCTTTGGCTACGTCAGAGAGCTGTGCTCGCTTCTCTTTATCTACCACTGGTTTAACAGATTCTACTAACAGCTTAACGAACGCCTCTCTCGTAAGCTCAGCATTCGGCCGAAATGATCCGTCCGCATATCCAGAAACGACGCCTAGAGCGACTAACCGATAAATAGATTCGGCTGCCCAATCCTTCTCCGGCACATCGCGATAAGGTTTTAATTGCGCATCATAAGCAAACGCCTGCATAACTGTTCCCAACATAAACAACATTAAAATTCCAATAAGCATTGTCGTTTTTCCCCGTAACCTCACGACATCCCTCTCCCTTAAGAGCATAGCTGCTACTCTATTTAATTATTCGATAGAATCATATCCTAAATCCCATAAAAAGTCTAACAGATCCAAGTTATGGTGGGTTCGTTGTGATTGATATTAGGTAATTAAACGCTGCAATCTTTTTTATGCAGATACCACTGGCAAAGCAAAAAGGACCTCACTCTGTGAGGTCCTTTTTGCTTCTAATTCTATGCAACGAGCTGCTTACTGCTGACTTCCATTTGGACCTTGGTTTTCCTTTTGAGCGCCGCCTTTGCCTTGATTCTCAGAAGGACCGCTGTTGCCTTGGTTGTTGGAGTTGCCTCCTCCAATTCCTTGATTGTTGTTTTGGCCTCCGCCAATGCCGCCGCCTTTACCACGGTTTTCTCCTTGACCTCCGCCAATGCCGCCGCCTTTACCACGGTTTTCTCCTTGGCCACCGCCAATGCCGCCRCCTTTACCACGGTTTTCTCCTTGGCCACCACCAATGCCGCCGCCTTTGCCACGGTTTTCTTCTTGGCCTCCGCCAAATCCGCCGCCTTTGCCACGGTTTTCTCCTTGGCCTCCGCCAAATCCGCCGCCTTTGCCTTGGCCTTGACCTGCACCGCCGCCTGCACCGCCACCAGCTCCGCCACCAGCTCCGCCGCCTGCACCGCCACCTGCTCCGCCGCCTGCACCGCCACCTGCTCCGCCACCTGCTCCGCCGCCTGCACCGCCACCTGCTCCGCCGCCTGCACCGCCACCTGCTCCGCCGCCAGCACCGCCACCTGCGCCGCCGCCTGCTCCGCCGCCTGCACCGCCACCAGCTCCGCCGCCTGCTCCGCCACCAGCTCCGCCACCTGCACCGCCACCTGCACCGCCGCCTGCACCGCCACCAGCTCCGCCGCCTGCACCTGCACCATTACCAATTCCTTTTGCTTTCACATTAGATTTCGCTTTGCTCTTAGCTTTTGTTCCTGCTTTCTTCTCAGAATAGGAATAGGAAATCGATTGAAGCGTTTTAATATCTACGGCCCCTGTTGAAGGCAAGCCATGTGTTTTTTGATAATATTTTACGCCGCGGACCGTAGATGGCCCATACCGACCGTCAATCTTACCTGAATAGCTGCCAAGTGATTTCAGCATGCCCTGAATAACATATACGTCCGGACCCTTTGCATTTTTACCAATTGCTTGTCCAACATTGGCCATACTGAACATCACAGTAATTGCGAGCAGCGCTGCACCTATGTACCTTGCAGCACGCCTCCCAATCTTATTGCTTTTTTCATTCGTTCCTATTGCATCTTTCTTTTGTTGCATGCAAAATACACCATCCTTTTTATTTATTAATTTTAACACCCACTTACTATCCCCAATTATTTGATTTCATCCCAGCTCATTCAAAAAAAAATCAGTTAACTGAAGAAGCCATTACTGTAACCACGCTGAAAGTTTGCTGAAATTCTCGTTAATAAGGTGCATCTTTTGCCCAAAAGCCCGATAATAGATGGGTATACTGTGAAAGGGGTTTGAACATGACATCCTTTAAAGGAATTAAAATATTGATTGTTGATGATGAACCGAATATTGTGCAGTTTCTAGAGCTTGGATTGATCAATGAAGGGTTTGAAATTCGAGTCGCTTTGGATGGAGAATCAGCACTTCAGGAAGCAAGCGCATTCCAACCTCATGTCGTCATTCTTGATGTGATGATGCCGGGACTGAACGGATTTGAAGTGTGCGAAGCACTCCGGGCAACTGGAGATAACATGGCTATCATTATGCTCACTGCAAAGGATGAGGTTGAAGATCGCGTCAAAGGTTTAACACTTGGGGCAGACGACTATCTCGTGAAGCCCTTCAGCTTCAGTGAACTGATTGCACGCATTGGTGCAAGGCTTCGTAACCAGTTCCCTAATTTGCTTGGAGAAGCCATTTATGGACCTTTTCGACTTGATGACCGCCGTAAGGAACTCGTTTATTTGGAACAGGTGCTTGAGCTTTCGCCTACCGAATATGAGCTGCTGCGGTTTATCATTTTGAACAATGGTATCGTGCTCAGCAAATCACTGATTTTGGACAAGGTGTGGGGCTATCAATTCGGCGGGGAAGAAAATATCGTCGAAGTATATATCCGCTCGCTTCGTGAGAAATTAAATGACAAAGAACATCGGCTTATTCGAACACTTCGGGGTGCTGGCTATCGGTTGGACTTGTCATGAGCAAATATAGATTAGCTTCAATGACTCGGATTTTTGCCCCTCGCTCCCTCCGTTATCAACTATTATTCCGCTCCCTGCTCATATTAGCGGTCTTATTTCTGTTGATCGGCGTTCTTCAGTACATTTTTATGAAGGATTTTGTTTTTCAAAATAAAGCAGAATCCTTGCAATCACAAATTATGGCTATGCCGAAGGAATGGTTTACAGACGGCACAGTCCCGCCAGATAGACATCAGCGTGACCCGCGAGATTCACCAATGTTCTATCAACCGGGTTTGTCTATCGTCCTTATCGATCCAAACGGTGTCACGACTGACTTATCCAAGGATACCGAGGTGAACGCACCGCTTCTATCCGCAGAGGGATATGAGCAGATTAGAACTCAACTTCAAGCACATAAAAATATCGAGTATAAAATAATGAACAACGCTGAAGGAATAGAACAGCTCGTCGTCTACCGAATGGCTGGACCGCCAAACAAAGCTCAGGGCATCATTCAAGTGAGTACTGTAACAGATTCCCTTAAACAGCTGCTTATGACTCAGCTAGCCATATTCGCTGGACTGTCCATACTCGCACTTACTGCCGGACTCGCACTCTATTTGCCTCTGCTTCGCCGTACACTTCGCCCCTTGTCACGCGTTGTTACGGCCGCAGAGCAAACCGATGCGGGCAGCTTAACCAAGCGAATTCCAGCCAGCCAAGGACAAGAGGAAATTGATCGATTATCCGATGCATTTAATGGAATGCTTGAGCGATTGGAGCATTCATTCGAAATCGAGCGAAAAACAACTACAAAGATGCGTCGTTTCGTGGCGGACGCCTCACATGAACTTCGCACGCCGCTTACTTCTATCCACGGGTTTCTTGAAGTGCTGCTGCGCGGAGCTGCTGCAAATCCAGATCAGCTTTATCGTGCTCTGAGCAGCATGTTTCTCGAATCTAATCGCATTAACAAGCTTGTTGAAGATTTACTCGTGCTGGCGAAGCTGGATCAAGACCCACTCCTGCAGCTCGCTGATACGAAGCTAGATGAGCTTCTGATAGAGATGGAACCGCAATTGCAATTGCTTGCGGGCAGCCGAAAGATTGCGTTTACTCTCGCTCCTCATGTCAGAGGTCAGTTTCATGCAGACAAGCTCAAACAGGTCATATTGAATTTATTTCTCAACGCTATACAACATACGGATTCAGAATCAGGGTTGATCCGCATCTCCCTTGCCCAGCACAATAATCAAGCTGAATTAATCATTTCTGACAATGGTTCAGGCATTCAAGCTGCACATTTACCCCATTTATTCGAGCGCTTTTACCGAAGTGAAACTTCTAGAACACGGAAAAATGGCGGTGCAGGTCTTGGCCTCGCCATTACGAAATCAATTGTAGATGCCCATAAGGGAACAATTATAGTCGATAGTCAACCCGGATCGGGCACGACATTCCGAATCCTCCTTCCAACCGCTCCTCCGAGTCAGATCAACATTCGAGATTAACTCTACGTTGAAACCGCAATAAGCCTAGTGGCATCTCGCACTAGGCTTATTAGTCGATTTTTCTACTGCTCCGCTAACGCCCGCTGAGCAAGTCCATTTAGCGTAATATCATCCATCGGTGGATTATGTAAGCCGGCGCGAACATCACGATACATTCTCTCAAGCGGCAGCTTGCGAGACAAGCTAGCTCCGCCGACAATTCTCATTGCAAGGTCAACAATTCGAACCGCTGAATTAGTCGCCACATATTTAACTAAACCGAGCTCCGGCTTTAATCCAGTCCGCCCCTCCGGTCCCCGGTCCCAACGATCTGCCACACTGTAGAGAAGGGTGCGCGCTGTTATAAGCTCCGCTTCCATCTCTCCAATTTGCCGCTGAATCGTTGGTAGCTCAGAAATCGGACCAGGCAAGCTATTCGGTCGGTAGTTTTTCGCAAAGTTTATAGCAAAATCACGAGCCGCATGCGCAATTCCGATATAACATGCAGGAATATGTAGAAGCGTACCACCATCGAATGGGGTCTCACCGTTTCGTTTAATTACCGCTCCACTGAGGGTGTCCCCATCGGGTACAAACACTTGATCCAGAACAAGGTCATGGCTTCCCGTCGCTCGCATGCCGAGCGTATCCCATGTTTCTTCGATACTTATTCCTGTACCCATTGGGATAAAAAACTCGCCTACACGATTTTCTTCTTCCATCCATGCAGATACAGTGAAATACGATACATCGGGACTGAGCGTACTATATGTCTTACGTCCGTTTATAAAATAGCCCCCAGCCGCTTTAATGGCTGTCGTTTCCGGCTTCCCGCCTCTGCTTGGGCTGCCCGTTGCACGCTCGCTGGCAAAATGATTGATCGTAGCGCCTTTACTGACAACCTCTTTGCAAAAGCTCGCATACAAGTCTTCCGGCCATGAACGTTTTATCCGAAGCTGCATTACCTGTCCTAAATGCCAGCCGGCGGCAAGTGCCGTAGATCCGTCACCGCGTGCCAAATGATCCTGTGCAAGCACGAATTCATATAATGAAGCATCATCCCCGCCATACTCCTTCGGCACAGTAAGTTTCAAATACCCAAACTCCCGCATATTTGCAAAGTTGTCATGAGGAAAGGATCCCTCCCTATCATGCTTCGCCGATCTTTCCGCAAACATGCTCGCCAATTGGTCCGCTATTGCGACGATCGCAGCTTCCCGTTCATTGCGAATGAACCGATCCGTTTGTCCTATCAAATACATATGATTGTCGCACCTCCTATCCCAATTTTCACAAATATATCGAAATCGTTCCTATCCGTTTATACTTTTCTCTCCAAAATATCGATTATGGCAGTGTGTCCTCTCCGTTTAGCCCATGCAAGTGGTTGTGACCACAATTGATCTACTGGCAGGCCGCGATTTGCGCCTTTGGTCAGTAAATACTGGAACATCTCCACTCTCCCATATTTCGCTGCCCAACCGAGCGGCGTAGAATTGTATTCTTCATCGATAGCATTAAGGTCAGCTCCGAACTCAATGAGCAATTGAGCAAACTCTAAGTTTCCCAGATAGACTGCTTTATGGAGATAGGTAACACCTAACCAATTTGAGTGATTGGGGTCAGCCCCCGACTCTAATAGAAACTTAACCATTTCAGCTCCTGAATCAATGGCATATCCCATGTAATTATTGGCGTACCACGGGCCATTTAATTCCGCACCGCTGCGTATTAGCATTTTGACAATTTCCCTGTGCCCCTCCCCCACAGCCATACACAACGGACCGTAGTCACCGCCTGTATTAACCAAGGCTGGATTAGCGGCAATGATCTCTCCTACCAAATCCACTCTTCCCAAAAAACAGGCCGAATCAAGGCTCATCGAAGCCCCATAAGTATAGAGCAATTTGGCCAATGAATGGTTGCCTCTACTTGTGGCTATGTATAGACAATTACCACTGGATTCTACTACGCCGTTCGGATCCGCTCCATACTCCAGCAGCAGCTTGGCACAGTCCTCATAATTGCCCTTAGCGGCAGCCCATAGCGCACTTCCATGCGGAGCATCTTTTTCTTCTGCAATCGGGTCGGCTCCCTGTTCTAGCAAGAGCTTAACCGTAACGGTATGCCCATATTTGGACGCATAGCCCAATGGCCTTTTGCCTACCGAGTTTTTTGCATTAACCAGCGATGGATCCTTTTGTAGAAAGGAAGCAACCTGCTCGGCATCACCAATTGAGGAGGCCGTCCAAATATCATATGCCGCCCCGCGAGCTACCAAATATCCACCGAGGAACCATTCATTACGCATTGCCTTCTCGCTCAAGTCCCGATTGCTTCTAAACCAGTAATCCCCTTCGAAAACAACTTGCAAAGGTGTAGCCCCATCCATTCTCTTTGCGCGCAGATCCGCACCTCTATGAATCAGGCTGTCGATAAGCGGAAGATCCCGAGTAAGCACGGCCCAGTGGAGAGGGGTATTTCCCCGCTCATCACTTGAATGAATCATTTCCGGCGATGTGTCCAATACCCTCAAAGCTTCCTCTTTCTGCCCCTTAGTTATCAATTTCATAAGTTCGCTGCCACCAAGTGACACATTATAATTTTGTGTAAGATGCTGATTTATAATATTTACGATTTCTTCGTAACCTCGGTCTTTTGCCTTTGTCAAAAGATCGTCCGACCATCCTATTGGACTCTTGGTTAATTCCGCTCCGTGCTCCAATAAAAGTTGGACTGCGTCAGTGTGCCCTGACCTAACGGCAAAGTGTATCGGTGAAAAATATCCCCAAACGCAGTTAGCAAGCTCCGAATCTTCATTCAGCAGTTCTTTCAAAGATGCTAGGTCTCCACGAAGAGCAAAGATTAATAGATTTCTCTTGTTTTCTTCAATATCCGAAAGGTCATAGCCGTTAAACGCATCTATCCGTTCCATTTTCGTTCCTCCATGGATGAATTAGTCGTTATATGAAATTTCCTCGCTATTCTTATATTTCTGATTATAAACGTAAAAGACCCGAAGGATGGACACTTTTTTCAAAGTGACTTCATTTCGGGTCTTTGTTCATTAGTTCATCTATTCCTCAATCTGTTTAATGATTCTCGCAGGGTTTCCGCCAACTAGAACATTGTCTGGAACGTCTTTTGTAACAACAGAACCAGAAGCGACCACAACATTATTGCCAATTGTAACGCCAGGGTTGATGACGGATCTCCCGCCGATCCAGACATTATGACCGATCTTTACCGGTTTTCCATATTCTAGCCCCGTTATGCGCACCTTTGCATTCAACGGGTGAGTTGCTGTATAAATGTGAACCCCTGGTGCAAGGAAACAATTATCACCGATCCGTATTTCACACACATCCAAAAATACACAATCAAAATTCGCATAAAAGTTTTCACCAATATGTGTGTTGTAGCCATAATCACAACGTAAGGTTGGTTCGATGAATAGATTTTCCCCTGTTGAACCGAATAATTCTTTGAGCAGCTCCGTTCTTTTGTCAACTTCCGTTTCAAGTGTTTGATTGAATAACCGTGTTAATCTACGAGCGTTTAAAAATTCTTTTCGTAATTCCGGATCGCTTCCAAGATAAAGCTCTCCATTCAACATTTTCTCTTTTTCTGTTTTCATTCCGTACCACTCCATTTCGAATTTCTCTCTTTTTCCAAAAATAATCCGTTCTAAATCTTCGCTCTAGAGATCATTAGATCAAGTCCAAGATGCTTTAATCCGTGTAAATAATCCTGTTTCCAATCGCTTGTTGTAAGCTCCGGCAAATGTTCTTTCGGGACGTACGCTGCGCTTCTTAGTGCTACTTTGTCTTTAAATGACGTGTTTATTTCATCGTTGTAAAAAATAATCGTGTGAGGGTTTATTGTCGCTGTAAAAGAAGCTACCAACCGACTAATAGCATCAATCTTTTTCTCTTCATGTTGATTTGCTGTTTCCGTTCCGCTCCCACTGTCCAAAGCTTGCAGAAAGTTTTTGTCATCATACTGAGGAACGAATGAGACTTCCCCAGAGAAAAAAGTACTTCCTCGCACCACATCACCATTAATCATAATGCCGGCACCGGGACCATTTTGACCCAAATACAAGTAGACTAAGGAGGGATTGTCTTGATTATGCTTTTTATTGTAACCAAGGACTGCTGCATTCATATCGTTCTCTACGACTACAGGTATCGATAATCGTTCTTCAAAGTACCCCTTCAAATCAAAATTATGAAAGTGCTCGTAGCTCGGAATATGTATAATTCGACCATTATTAACCGATCCTGGAACACCAATGGCTATCGAACTGATTTTAGGATATTTTAAAATGATGTTTTCAATATGATTAGTTAAACTTAAAACATCATCCATAAGGACACTCGAAGTATGACCTTGCTCTTTCACTTCTCCTAAACAATTAAAGACAGTATAGTTTGTTTCTGTTTTTTCCAAAAAAATAGCCAAACCGAGCATATACTCTGGATTATAGGTATATCTCTTTGCTCTTCTTCCACCGCTAGAATGATCAAGACCAACTAATAGCAGCTCCCCGTCTTTCTCCATTTGCGTCAGGAACTTACTAATCGTAGGGAAGCTGATTCCCAGTTTCTGGCTGAGCTCAACCTTCGTTGCGCTCCCCTCTGCCAAAAGCGCTGTACGAATACCATGTAGGATCACTTTCTTCAATTCTTTTGGAGTTGCAAGCAACTCATTCATCATGATCACCGCCTCATAGCACCATGCTTATTAAATGCGTTTAATAAGTCAACCTGATAATAACAGAATTTTTGAGCAAAGAAAAGAATGGAACAATCAGTTGGCATTCTCTATGGAGTTGAAAAACAACAAGGCACCTTCCCCAATCATCTGGGAAAGGTGCCTTCAATTTTTCAAATATATAATCTACAACACATGATTCCAATATCGTGTCCAAGCTCAGCATTAATCTCTGTCATCTTGATCATCGTCTTGATCGTCTTGATCGTCTTGATCATCTTGGTCATCATCGTTATAATCGTCATCGTCATTTAGGTCGTCATCATAATCGATTGAGATCAGCTTGCCGCTAAGCGCAGCGAGTTCCACCTCGGCAATCCCCTTGCTTGTTTTAATCTTCACTTCGATTTTCTTCATGCCATCGTCCCATTCGGTTTTCGTGTTCACGACGTCGCCTTTAACCTCAGCAACTGCCAGTTTCTTCGCTTGCTCAACCGTTATTTCTTTTCCACTGCCAGTTGAAGTATCGGAAGGATTGGATGATGTGGACGGAGTCGATGAAGTTTGTTTTCTATCATCATCATCGTCATCTTCATGTATCGAAACGACCTTGCCTGTTACGGCATCCACGTCGATATCGACCTCTCTCCCCGTACCGTCTGACTTGCGAACTTCAATTTCATAAATAGCTGTCATATGTTCGCGATCCAGCTCCACTTCCGTTATATGACCGGGTACAGCTTTGAGTACGATCGCCGTAGCCTTCTCTTTGCCAATGTAGGTTCCAGTCGATTCCGCAGCTACTGCTGCTCCCGCTCCTCCAAGTACAGCGATGACTGCTAATCCGATAATGATGCTTTTCTTTTTCATTCAAGTCCATCCTCTCTAATGGCTATTCTCTTCTTACTTCTACACTTTACCCGTGTAATCTAAGAGAACCATTACAGCAACATTAGAATTTGATGATAAAATAAGTTAATCATCATTAGATTGATCGTCATCATCCCATGTAACGGATACGACAGAACCAGATGCTGCATGCAGTTGTACGGTCGCTTCCCGTCCGTCTGCGGTTTCTATTTCAACGAAATAATACCACTTGCCCCTCGAGTCCTCCAGTTCGACTTCCTTTACGCTACCCTTTACCTTTTTGAGTGCCGTATCGGAAGCTTCCTTTTCCGTCAATATTACAGAAGGATTAGACGTTGGCGACGGATTTGGCGAAGGTGTTGCTTCAACTAGCGGCGGAGCAGGAGTAGGATCTTGATTCGAGTCCGGATACCGCTCAAGCATTCGGATAGAAGCGATTACTGCTTGATTCCGATCAACCTTCAACTCATAGAGTCCTTGCTTGTTTTTCAATTGGATCACATAGCCGTCTCCCTGCTCGGCTACGTCCAAGATATCCCCTTTATAATAATGGAGTACGGTTTGGCGTGCAGCTTCTTCCGAGACTTGGCTATCTTTATTGGTATCCCACCTCCATAATGCGGTAATCCCCAGCACCGCTGCAAGCAATAACAGCGCCGCCGCCCACCTAATCCAACTGTTCTTTCGAGTAGTCATATTTTCCCCGCCAATCCCTTTTTGCCATAGCTTACATGTTTAACATTACAATTTAATGAGAATGTTAGCCTATTCACCTCACTGCTGAATTTGTCTTAGGAAAGGAGACGACAGCTGAAGTCCCTTTGCCTTCAACGCTTTCAAGTGAGATATGGGCTCCTAAGGCAAACGTGATTTCTTTGGCCAGCGACAATCCAAGACCCGCTCCTCCAACCGTTTCCGTGCCTCTATTCCGAGCTTCATCTACTCTGTAAAATTGCTCAAACACATGCGGTAATTCTTCCTGCGAAATGCCGATGCCGCTATCAACGACCCGAATACAACCAGCACCGTTAGTGTCGACATCTATTTGGACGAATATCGTGCCGCTGCTATATTTGCGTGCGTTATCGAGCAATATAAATAATAGCTGCTTCAATTTATCAGCGTCCGTCATGATGGTTACTGGAGCTCCTGCAAAATCTTGCACAACAACTTCCCGATTATAGGCGCGCCTAAAGCTGGATACCGCTTGCTCCGCGAATGGCAGCAGATCCATTGTTTCCATAGCCAGCTTCCATTGCCGATGTGGGATCGCGAGCAGCAGCAATTGCTCGGTCATTCCTTTCATTCTTACAGCTTCAGAGTGGATAGCCTCCACCGATTCCAGAAACAGATCGGGGCGATCGAGGCCTCTGCGCTTCAACAAGCTGGAATAGCTTTCAATAATCGTAAGCGGCGTCTTCAGTTCATGAGAAGCACCTGCGACAAACATTTCTTGCCTTGCAAAGCTGTTCTCCAATAACCCGATCATCTCGTTAAAGGTTTCACCCATTTGCATCAGTTCATCCTTGGAACGACCATTCTGCTCCAGCTTTACGAATCGGCCGCTTCGTGCAACTTCCTTCATCGTGCCGGTCATCGCTGCGATCGGCCTCATAATCAAGCTCCCTAGCAGCCCGCTGGATAATAAAGCGATAACCACAACAGCCGCGGACACGACAACTAGAACAAGCCGCAGCAGGCGCAGCAAAGCGATCTGTTCTTCCATGTTTTGCACAACTTGCACATTTACAACCCCACCGTCCGATGCAAGGACTGGAATAGAAACGAACCCATAGCTTTTGCCTTCGATGCTTATCCATTCAACCTGACGCTCCGAATAAAAAACGGGCTTGCGCAAGCTCAGCTCCGTCTCGGAAGCTGAGGTTACCATAGGCTCGTTGCCAGGGTTCGCTTCCGTTATAACATTAATCATTCCATCAAGCGGAACATAGGCACGGAGCAGCTCTACCGTCGTCAATCGATTATCCGAAGTCCGGATTACATCAGCTGCCTGAGTCGTCTCTGCGGCCAATTGCCCCAGCTCCCGATTGATCGTCACTTTGTAAAAAACAAAATACACCGAAACGTTGGCGGCAATTAGAAGCCCCGCGAATAAGACTGACGAATACAAATATATTTTGCTTCTCAGTTTCATGGCTTATCCTTCAGAACATATCCGATACCTCTGACAGTATGGATAAGCTCATGACCAAAGCCTTCATCGACTTTTTTTCGAACATACCTTATGTAGACATCAACGACATTCGTATTGCCAGCGTATTCATAGCCCCATACTTCGGCTAAAATCTGATCGCGATTTAGCACCAGCTTTTTGTTGCGGAGTAAGTACGCTAACAAATCAAACTCGCGATGCGTTAACTCGATACTGCGATCGCTGCGCAGAACTTCTCTCGTCAGCGGATTAAGCCGCAAATCATCAGCTTCAAGCCAGCCTTCGGAAATATCTTGAGCAGTTCCCCCGATATTCGAGCGCGTCGAAGTTCTGAGTGCCGTGCGTATTCGAGCAAGTAGCTCCTCGATCTCGAACGGTTTGGTTACATAATCATTGGCGCCAAGATCAAGACCCGATACTTTATCCTCGACAGAGCTTTTGGCGGTCAACAACAGAATCGGAGTATTGCTGTCTAGTGTGCGTATACGCCGCAGCAACTCGATGCCGCTAATGCCCGACAACATAACGTCCAATAGAATAAGATCGATCCCTCCTTCGCGAAAGACAGACCATCCATCCGTTCCACTTTCAGCCAGCAGCACGCGATACCCCTCACTCTCCAGCTCGATTTGCAGCAGTCTGGCGATTTTTCGTTCATCCTCGACGACCAAGATCGTATCTTCCATGCCCATCCCCCTCATTAGTGCTGAATCACAAACTCATCCCGCTTCTTTCCTGACACATCATAGGCCTGATAGGTTAATGTTTCCCCATTAACCGTAATTCCTGCGAACATTTGCTGCTCATTCTGAAAATGTACCTTGTGATAGAATTGATCCTCCTTCTTTTCGTTAAATTTCGGTCCTGACGTATTCGTCACGACATAGACCGTACCCTCACGATTATGAACGGCGGCCTCGCCGTCGCCGACGATTTCTCCATCCCGTAATGGATAGGAACGCGAATATTCATGGTTGTGGCCCTGCAGCACCAAATCTACCTCAAACTCATCGAAAACCTTGGACCAGTCCTTTACCTTTTTATATGTATTGCCACCGTAAGGCCCCTTATGGACAGCGACGATTTTCCATGGCTTATCCGTACTAGCCAGATCGTTTCGCAGCCATTTTGTCTGCTCCATAATATTCGACTCAGAGTTTAAAACAATAAAATGTACAGACCCGTAATCAAACGAATAGGTCGTGCCTGAAGTAGAGCCCTCTGCACCATTAGCAGGGACGTTGAAATGGGATACGAACTGCTCGGCGTCTCCGTCTACCTCATCGTGATTACCCGTAACCGGCATAAAAGGAACCCGGGTTACCCACTTGCTAGCTTTTGCGAATAAATGAGTCCATGCCTTCTCATCCGCCTGGTCCTCTGTCAAATCACCATTATGAACGATAAATGCTGCACTCGGAAAAGCAGCAAACGCCTTGTCTAATGTATTTCCCCACAGCTCAAAATCTTGCTCCGTAACGCCTTGCGAATCTGCAACGTTAATGAAAGTAAATGCAGTATTCTCATTTGACTCCGTCTCAAATACAGCTGAATCGCTCCATGCCTTCTCTTCCCCGCTGCCTACTCGGTAAGTGTAGACCGTCCCCGGTTCAAGCCCGATTGCCTCTGCTTTATGGACAGCATGCTTGACTCCATCGCCTAGATCAAGCTCAGAAGTTACGCCAGTAAAGGTAATAACTTGTGCCTTATCCCAATCATTCTTAATATCTCCTTTAATTAACTGAACAATTGCAGCAGCCTTCAAATTCGTGCTGTGCCAAGTAAAAGCGCGGCTTGTCATCGGATCGCCCTTGAACGTGGTCACGATCGCGATCGGCTTCAATGGCTTCTCGGCTTTCAACCACTCCATTCCTACGGCACCAATAACTAATAGTGCGCAACAAGCGAGCATCGCCAGCATATCTTTGCGTTTTTTCAAGCTGATTCCTCTCCTTCCGCTATACATCAACTTATTCTCATTTTAACAAAAACCTTGGATCCCACGCATTACGCAATCTTTCAGCTTGCCTTAAGTTTATCATCAGTAAAAGCCCATGCAATAGAAGAAGATCGCTCCATTTCCCCCTATGGGGGATGGAAAGCGATCTTCATTGTTTTGCCATAAGGCCATATCAGCCAAGCCAGGTTGTAGATTTGACCAATGAGCGCTTTTGCCGATAACCGCAGTAAATCCATTGGCCGCAGCATCCGCGTCTTAATAATGGTCTGCTTAAACTCTATCCCGTACTACGCTCCGAGGAGCTGTTGATGTCAACTGTGCCGCTGTAGAATTGCTCTTCAAACCGGCGGGCCATCCACAAGCATACGTCCCATAGATTGGCGATCGGCACGTTCGTAAACGGTACAACATATTACCTCTTATAACAGCTTACCATTCCCAGGGCATCTTCACCGGGTAGCCGATTTTTTCGGTGCGAAGCAGCTGCTTCGAGCGTTCCGGAAGATTCTCGTAAACCTCCGTTGGAACTTGAATCTGGTAGCCGCTGCCGTACCAGTCTCGGTTGTAGATCAGCGCGATGTTTGTCCGGCGGTAATCCGAACGGTTAGGCGTGCCGCGGTGCCACATACGGATGTCGCGGATGACGATGGAGCCGGCGGACATGAATACTTTCTCGGAAAGCATGTGCTCGGCAGCTCTCACAATATGCATATGCGGATTGATCACGCCGCCCAGCGTATCCTGGTTTGCGCGGTCCCCATGCAGATGTGTTCCGCCCGGCCATATCTCCAGCGGTCCGTTCTCCTCCGTCGTATCAACGAGCGGAATATTCATAACGAGACAGAACGGGGGCAGGGAAACAGACATGTCCGGGAACAGCGGATTAATGTCGCAATGAACGGCTTGATAGTCCGAACCAGGCATCGGCGTATCGGATGCGAAGTAGGTCAGCTTGCTGTATTCACCGAGCAGACCGTCGATTACGGACATCGCAATCGGATGCTCAATGATAGAGGAATCGCTAAAAGGTTGTTGGAACGGCAGATGCATCTGCGCCCGGTTGGTACCGGTGTTGAATCCTTTCTTAGCGATGTATTCGTCGAACATCGGATCGAAAGCGCCGCGCAGCTCAGCCATTTGCTCGTCGCTGTATACTTTGTCGAACACGATATAGCCGTTCGCTTTCACTTGCTCGATCGCAATTGCGAGCGTTTCCGGGTCGAGGCGGCCATTTTTAATTTCTTCGGGTGTCAATTTGATTTTCATAGTGTACCTCCGTGAATTGTAGTTTTATGAACTAGACTATCATTTAGAATAAGCGACTGGGAAATAGTTACTGTCGAATAATTGCCCCTCTTTGGGACGAGGACCTAGCAGACGGATATTGTCCACGTTATGGCCGCGGTTCTGGTAGGCTGTGCCGTGCGGCATCAGATGAGCGACAACGGACAACCGCGGATGCTCGGAATAATTCTGCCCAGAGCCGTGAATCGTCAAGGAATGATGGAAACTAGCCTGACCGGCCTTCAGCGTCATAGGCACTTCCTTCCACTCTCTTCCCTCGCCCTCAAGCTTTGACTTGACAGCGTCCAGATCCCGGTTGAAGAAACCGTCACTCCCTTCAAGCAATCCCCATTTATGGGAACCTGGGATAACGGACATGCAGCCATTCGTCAGATCAGTATCTTGAAGAGCGATCCATGCTGTGACCAGATTGTCCGTATTCGTGCATTGCCAGTAAACATAGTCCTGATGCCATCCGACATTCCCCAGCGAAACAGAGCCCTTCTCGCCGGTGCCAGTACCCGGTTTGTAAATAATCTGATCGTACCACAACCGCGCTTCAGTGCTGTCCATTAAACCGGCGGCGATTCGACCGAGCACGGGATCCGTCACTGTCCCCCGGATCACATCGTTGATCCACCAGGTATTATCGATTTTTCTAAGCTGATTGGGATTGCCGTTCGGCTGCCATTCTCCCAGCGGATAACCGTCACCGTCGTAATCGGAAGACCATACGCGGTCATGGGCTTTGCGCATGGCCTCGATTTCTTCCTCATCGAATAGGACAGGACTGATCCAGTAGCCATTTTGCTTGTAAAATTCCTTATCCTCTTGGGTTGCAAGTTCAAACATATCCTTCATGGCTTCACATCCTTCATTTTCTTTGCAATGGCGTTTCCATACCTGTATTGTAGTTCTCATTCCGAATTCAGTATTGTATAATCAAATCATATTTGTAAAATTGTAAGAAAAAAATGAGGTTATTTCTATGCGAGAGCACCATTCGGCTTCGCCTCTCAAGGCGCTTATTGAATTATTCGATTCGGAGTGGAACCAGTTTTCTATTCATTCGTTTGGCTTCTGGCGGAACAGAGGATGGGACGGGGCAGGCTCTGGGTTCGAATTGAATTACTACACACGGGGAGAAAACACGGTCGTGCAGGATAGTCGCACGCTGACTTTCAAGCAGGGGGACCTGTTTCTGGTTTCAGACTCCGTTCATCATAGCTATTGTCCCGAGGGATCGTTCGATTTGTATTATTTGATGTTTCATTTCGATCGGCCGGAATTAAATTCACGTATGCGGAGTCTGCTCTCGCAGTTGAAGCTCGTGACAGAGCCGCTGTCCGTACCCGGTTCGCAATCGGATCTTCACGCTCTGATCACCGAGCTTCGGATGAATCGTCAAGTTTCCGTGCTGGCCAAACATTATTTTCTTCATATCTTCGTTAAAATGCACATGGTTCTGATGCAGAGCACCGGGCAACGGAATAAGAACGAGCGAATCGTCCGTCAAGTTATTGAAGACATCCAGGAGCGTCTTGACAACGGTCTGAAAATTTTATTGCCTGAGGTGGCCGCAAGACACTCTCTCAATGAAAGGTATTTGAATCATCTATTTAAAACGATAACGGGGACTACGATTGGGCAGTATATTCTCTCATTTCGGATCGAGTGGGCCAAGCGCTTGCTGGAAACGACATCCATTCCGGTTACCGAGATCGCAGTTGTAACCGGTTTCTATGACGGCGCCCATTTCTCCAAGGCGTTCAAGGCAAGCCAGGCGGTTTCTCCGCTTGATTACAGGGTGCGGCATGCCTATTTATCGATTAATCCCGATTCTGGGCTGTGATCATGACAAAAAGCACCCCCTGCAATATTCATTGGTTTGACCACTAGTGGTATTTTCCAATGTCTACGCTAAAGGGGTGCTCCATCCCGTAATGTCCAAATGACTACCAAATAATGGCATAGAGAAATGATTTTAAGCCTTAATTCAGCTTCTGTAAGAAGCCAGCCCGCAGCTCGTAATACTTCTTCCAAGCTTCTGCTTGCTTGACTTCGCCATCCACAATATCCGCTCTCGACAAAATATCTGTGTAGTCTTTATAGTTGCTGTCAAATTTATCAACTGGTCCGGTAATCGCCTTTACTATAAGGTTATCCAACAAATCATTGTGCGGCGCAATAAGATTGTTATTTAATTCAGTTGTTATAGCTTCATAATCAGCTTTCGCTTTAAGCGATGCTTCATCAAGTGCTAACTCTGCATATAACGTCATTGCTTTTAAGTTATGTTTCTGCCATGCCGTGTTAACGACAGTTAATTGATCGTAATTGCTTTCGCTGAATGGATACACAATTGACGGACTATATACATAACCCATTTCTCCCGCCTGAACAAGACCATATACTTCGGGATTATTCATTGTGCCATCTTGGCCTTTAATACCGTAGTACCATCCGTCGCCTGTTTCATCTTGTGTGCCGACTAATTTGTATTGTTCAACCTTTTGGTATTCCGGCTTGTAGCGTCGATCCATTCCTTCGCCTGTATACATGTCCGGTGTACCCCATTCACGCAGGAGAGCAGCTTCAGTAGAATAATTCCAATCAATCCAGCCAAGGATTTGAGGTATCATATCTTCAGTCACTTTTTTAGGGTTAATTACCTTCGAATTCCACCTTGTAGTTAAAGGAAAGTATTGATTAGCCGCATCTTGGTAGCTGGGATCTACTTCATTAGCAAAAATAGGATAGTATCTCCAGTCATATGTCTTGCCTTCTTTGCGGATCTTTTCTAGATTTGCTGAAATAGGATGCCACATATTTACGACAGCATACTCGCCATTAATAATTTTAGCATCACGTTGTTCGTTTTTCTGAATGTAAAATTCTTTGCCAAACAGACCTTGATTAAAGCCTTTGTTCATAAAGGAAATATAGTTTTTCCACTCTGGCGTCAACTGGTAGTCCACGTACGTATTTTTAGATTCATTGATAATAAGCGGATATGCGTTGCTTAAGCTCAATCCTGTTGCTGAGAACAATGACCAATGCAGCGCTCCCCTGGAGTTCTCAAATTGAAGGTGGCCCGGCGTGATTTCTCGGCCATTCTCTGTTATTTTGAGGTCCTGTACCTTTTTGAGATAATCGGATAATTCATCAAGATTTTTGATTGGAATATCCATAATTTGCTCTAGCGTTAATTTACCTCCGTTTGCTATTGTCAAAGCTTTGAGTTCGGCTGCATTCATGGCATCCGGATATATTTTTTTCAAAATATCATCCCTAATCCAAACCGCATAACCGCCGTTTCCGAGGCTGGCGTCACCGTAAGGTGATTTGCGATATTCTTCTTTGAGCAGCGGACTTGGAAGCGATGGTATGGCCCACAACTTGCCATCACTCGGGTCAACGCTTGCTTGATACCATTGTTCCATGGTAACGCCTAAATCTGCCAACCTTTCAGCCGTATATGGCATATATTTTTTCAATTCATCCAATGTGAATTCACGAGCCATTCCAGCCTTTTTAAGCATGACCATATTGTCTCCGTTATCGGCAATACCGTTTTGGTTTGCAATAACAGCCGGTACGGTATTGGCTATTATTTGCATTTGCAACCAGCTTTTATAGTCTGAACCTGCGGGTATTTCTATGATGTTAGGTATAACTTTCGTTTTTTCGCGCCAGATAGGAGTTAAGCGGTCTTCTACTGGTTTACGCGGATTTGTTGATAATTCTCCCAATACGTCCAAATGGATTTCTTTAAAAGCAGTAGTAGACTCGCCGTCTGTGGGAGCTGCACTTTCCGAATTGATTGTTTCCTCATTATTGTTGCTGCATCCAAAAAGAGTAAACGCTAGAATAAAAGCGAGCATAATCGTCATAGTCTTACGTTTCATAAACAAATATAAACCCTCCCTTTTTATATTACCTATCAAATATAGAAGTTTTACGCCTTAACCGCGCCCGTCAACATACCCTTTACGAAATATTTCTGGAAAAACGGGTAGACAAAGAGTATTGGGAACGTTACGACTACCATTACAGTCATCTTGATTACTTCAGGAGTAGGTACGGTATTGTTAGCCATTGACATGATTCGGCGCTGCGAAGCACTTGATGTCTTGGTAAAATCAATCAATGTGCTGGCTTCAGCGCGATTTATTATTTCATACAGCACAAACTGTAATGTGCTTAAGCTCCTATCTGTTACATAAATCAAGTTGGTGTAGTAATCCAGCCAATTGCCCACTACTGAGAAAAACAAAAATGCGGCAAGAATCGGCTTGCATAAAGGCAGTATAATTTGCGCAAATATGCGCGGATACCCTGCGCCGTCAATCGTAGCCGATTCCTGCAATTCGATTGGCAGCTCCTCAATATGCGTTCGCATAATGATCATACTGAAAAATCCAAATGCTGCTGGCAATACGTATACCAAAAAGTTGTTAAGCAGGCCGAGCTTTACCATAACAACATAATTTGAAATGATCGTACCGCCAATAAACATAGGCATCATGAAGAAAAAGAGCAACGTCTTGCGTCCCGGCAAGAATCGTTTGGATAAAGCAAATGCCGCCAGCACGGTTACAAAAACAGAAAGAATTGGACCAACAATGCAGCGAAGCGTTGTCACGACAAATGCAGTCTGCAGCCTGTCATACTGGAAAACAAAAGCATAGTTTTCAAGCGTGAACATACGTGGGAAAAACCATATAGGCCCGGCAGCCGCATCCGCTCCCGTATTAAATGACATGATCAAGATATACCAGAACGGATAGATGGCGGATAGACTCCAAACAATCATAATGAAGACGTTAAACGCATCGAATACTCGTTCAGATGTCGTTCGTTTAATCTTATTTTTTCTTAAAAAAGGAACTGGTACCGCTTTCATTTTTCAAGCCCCCCCTGCCCTTAAATGATGCCTACGTTACTAAGGCGCTTCGTCGTATAATTTGTAACCATAATTAGAACAAAGGCTATCAGCCCCTGAAACAGACCGACCGCGGCGGAATAAGCATACTGTCCGCTCACCAATCCTTGGTAATAGGTGTATACGCCTATCGTATCCGTATCTAATCGGATCATCTTATTTTGCAAGTTGAAGACTTGGTCAAAATTTGTTGCGAACAGTCCGCTCAACGAGAAAATAAGAAGGATGCACATCGTTGGAACTAATCCCGGGAGCGTGATATACAGCAAACGCTGGAACCGGCTTGCTCCATCCACCTGCGCCGCCTCGTACTGCTGCGGGTCAATGCTGGTGAGTGCCGCGAGATAGAGGATCGTTCCCCAACCCGTTTCTTTCCAAACCTCCGAAATCACGAGAACCGAAAGAAAGTTATTTGAGTCCTGCATATAAGAAATACGTGTTGCCTCCGGGTCGATCAATTGACGAATATTATTGACAAGCCCGGTAGGATCGACGGTTAGAAACATGTAAAACAAACCCGCAACCGTTACCCACGATACAAAATGCGGGATATAGGACGAGGTCTGCACCAGTTTCCTGAAGCGCTCACTCCGCAATTCATTCAGCATCAACGCTAAAATAAGCGGGGCCGGAAACGTTGCAAGCATCATGGTTACACTGTACAGCAGCGTTCTTCCCATCAACTGATAAAAACCGGGATCATTCAAAAACTTTTCGAAATTGTCAAATCCAATAAATTTGCTGCCGAAGCCGAACCATCCCTTATTGAAATCATAGTCTAAGAATGCAATGTAATTAGAGAACATCGGCAAATAGGCAAATATAACGGTAAGGACAATGGCGGGGAGCAGAAACAAATACAGCACATGAATATTATGTGCCTTTAAGCTTTTTCGTTTTTTTTGATTTAGCGTCCCATCATGCATCGTGCTTTTAAATGTATCCACCTGAAAACCCCTCCCCTATTCATAAACATAAGCGCTTTCAACTAGAGACTGGATCTTAACAGTTATCCATGCCTGTTCATTTTCGATTGCTCTCAAACTCCGCAATCCAGCGCTTCAGGCCCTCGATCGACAGCTTTGTGTCTTCCGCCAGCGTGCGCTGCGGATGCGTATCCTCGCGGTGCCACAGCTCGAAGGACAGCCAGCCCTTATAATCGATTTCCGCGAGAGCAGCGATCAAATCGCGCATATCGATCTCGCCAGCAAGGATATCCTCCGTCGGAATGTCCCCGTTCTGGTTTCGCAGATGCAAGGCCGCGACCCGCTCCGGATATTTCCGGATCCAGCCGACCGGATCGCAGCCCGCCACATGGGCCCAACCGGTATCGATGCAGAGTCCCACTTCCGGCGAAGCGTATTCTATGACAGAGCGCAAGTCTCCTTCCGCATTGTGCTTGTCCGCCGCGTGATTATGCAGGCTTACCTTGAGCCCGAGCGGGCGGACCGCGGCGGCGATTCTCGCAAGATTATCGCCCTGCCTCCTAAATTCCTCTTCCGTCTTCGGCTGCGGCTCTCCCCACCCGCCCTTCGGATCGGCATTGATGATGAGGTCGGTGCCACCGGCTTCCGCAAGCAGCTTTGCCGCCGGCATGACGCCGCCGACTATATCGAGGGCTTCGAACGGCTCGTGAAGAGGCAGCCCTACATAAGTGCCTGAGATCGAGAGCCCTAACTCTTTGGCTGCCTCCGTCTGCTCCGGTACGGCATCAATCTCCAGCGCATCGAGTCCCGCTTCAGCGCATTCGCGGAAAATTTCCTCCCATACCGGATCCTTTCCTTGCTTCCAATATTGTACATTCCAACCGAACATGCCAGTCGAAAAACCCTTTATTTCCACGTTACCCTTCCCCTCTCAGCTAGACGTACACGCCTCATATCTGTCCGCGCTCTATGCGCTGCGGCTTGCCGGATTCAGCGCAATCGTATATAGCCTGCAAACAGGAGAAATTGAAAACCGCCTGCTCGTTGACGACCGCCTGCGAGACATCTCCTCTGACCTTGCGGACGAAGAAAAGGACCGGATGATCCATAAAGCCGAATTCGCTTTCGTTCGCGGCCAGGCTCTCGCTTGATAGCGGCTCCCCGTTCTTGTCGCATGTATACACCACGTTGTCCGACTCGAAATACGGCGACCATCTTACTGCTCCGAGCGTGCCTTCGATCTCGACGTGATGGTAAGCCTCGCCATGCGTGCAGGAAGCCCGTTCATACTGAACCGTTACTTTGCTGGAGTCGTTCAAGCGGTAGCTCAGCATCGCTCCGACATGGCCCTCCACGTCATAGATGGTATCGACCGGATCGGCTTCGGTCTGCGGTTTGCTGGTCCAAGCCGCAGCAACCTCGATGGAAGCCGGCGACAACAAATCATTAATGACGGTAAAATCGTAAGGCCCCCAGTCCATCCCAACACCTCCCGCGCTCTTGGAGCGGTCGAGAAACCAGCGGCTCTCCGACTGGTATTCGATGCCCGATCGTGCCCGTTGGCCCCGGTATACGAAGGTGACTTTGTAAATATCGCCTAGCGCGCGGGAATGCAGCAGCTTTTTGACTTCGTCCATCTTGGGCAGACCGAGGAAGCGGACGCTGCAGCATCCGATCAGCCGGTTATGCTGCTTGGCCACCTCCAACAGCTCCTTCGCTTCCTCGGCATTCATGACAAATGGCTTTTCGCACAAGACGTGGCGTCCAGATTCCAGTCCCATCCGCGACAGCTTGCAGTGCGTGAAAGGCGGCGTACCGACAATGACGATATCGTCGTCATTGGCTTCTTCTGCCAGCATCGTCTGCGCGTCGGTGAAGGTCTGCGCCTCGGGATAAAGCTCGGCAAAGCCGGACAGCGCCTGTGGACTCGGGTCTGCGACTTTAATCTCGCAGCCTTCCCGGGGCGCAAGCTTACGGATAGCTTCGGCATGGGTACGCCCAATTACGCCCGCGCCAATCAAATAAAAACGCATAGTGAAGCACCTCATTTTTTTTATTGTAGTTCTAACCATTCAAACGAAACGTAAAATGATTTTTTCATGGGCCGTTCCACTCGTACTACATAAAAATTCAGCCGCTCAGACCGATGATCACGATTCCCGTGGCGATCATAACTGAAGTCACTAACCGCCGCCAGCCCTGCTTTTCCTTCAGCAGCCAAACGCCGAGCAAAGTCGCGAACACGGTTCCGATCTCGCGGATCGGGGCTAAGCGGGATACCGGCGCCATGTCCATCGCAATCAGGAACAACAGATAGGAGGCTGGCGAGAAAAGCGCGGCAATCAAAATGAATTTCCAATTGACTGACCACTCCTGACGCACCAATCCCCACTTGCACAGAGGCCGTAGAAAGACCAGCAGGAATCCGAAATTTCCGATCTGCAGCAGCGACAGCGGCGAGATGTAGGCCAGCGCCATTTTGTCGACGATGGTATAGCAAGTTATGCAAAGCCCAACCTGGAATGCAGCGAGCACCGGACGCAGCGTCAAATGATCGCGCGCCCGCGGATTCCAGCCGCTGAGCATAAAGATGCCGCATGCAATGCCAGCCACGCCAGCCCAGCCCCATAGGCTCAGTGTTTCGCCAAGAAACAACACGCCAATGATCGGAATAAGAATGACGCCGGTCCCCCGCATAATGGGATAAACCTGGGACAGGTCACCGAGCATATAAGCCTTGGAAAGCAAATAACCGTTCATAACCTGAATCATCATGGAAAGCGCGAGCAGGGCGTAAGCTTTCGCCGGAAGGTCCGACCGTACCAACTCCATTAACAGATGCGGCGTCAACAGAACCGATGCAACGACGATCATGGAACCGAGAAATACCCCTTTATTCATGCTTTTTTTTGTCAGGTAGCCGCATATCGCATTTAACAACCCGGAACCGATGACAAGCAGCAGCGACAGGAACAGAAGCTGATCCACATTCATATGGTGCAACTAGTTGATCGGACTCTCGAATGCCGCTTTGTCCAGAAGCTGCTTCCAGGTTGCGATCTCCGGCCGCTTGGCTCCGCAGAAGAACGGATTGGTAAAGGCCAGCAGCTCGCCGGATGGTTTGCGCAGCTCGAATCTTCTCCAGACATAATCCGCATCTTTCCAATTCAGGTCAAAATCGAAATTTCTGTCTTTGTCTGTTATCTCGCGAGTTCCGATCTCCTCACCGTTTTCGATGACATGCAGCACGCCTTCGGACAAGTTCGACACCGTGAGCCTGCCGTGTAAGACGCCTACCGCCGATTGCCGAACCACGTCCGTCAGATCGCTTCCAGGCAAGAAGACCTGATGGCCCACGGTAACCGCGATATCCAACACGGGTCCGCGCGATACATAGACGCGGCCAGCCTTCACGGCTTCCAGAATCGCAACGGCAGATAAACAGTCCGCATAAACGTATGTAGCGGGATCGCCGATGAGCGATGGCAGGTTGTTCTCCCCATAACTTTCAGTCGGCAGCATGTGCGAATCGGAGCCGCCGATCCCCGTAATACGCCAGCCTTCGTTCCAGCAGGCGTTCCACAGCTTCAATGCCTTCTCAGTCGCAATGGGATTACTATGGTAGGTCGGATCGTTCCAGATTTCAATCGTATCGAACTCGAGGAGTGGTGTTTCCTCATACATCCAAGCCCAAGGCACCAGCATCGGATGATTGACCGAACGCAGAGCCCCCTGCAAGCCGGCTTCGGCCATGACCCGGTTCATCCCTTCTTGTGTGCCGATGCCGCCATCGGCCGCGCGGTATCGCCAGTCGATCCACTGGCGGAGCCCCAGCCCATTCCAATGTCCGTAATCGGATGTAAATTCGATGCCGGGAATGACAAGCACGTTCCCCACCGGCCAGCAGGTCGAGAACAGGTTATGATCAGTGGCGACGAAAAAATCCAAACCCATAACTTCGGCCTGCTCCATATTTTGCTCAGGTGTCATTTTCCCGTCGGAGAGAATCGTGTGCGTATGAAAATCCCCCTTGTACCAGCGGGCTCCTTTCTCTTTGCATGCCTCCCAGTCATAATGATGCAGCTCGTAATGCGCCTTGGCTCCGGTATCATCCGTCCAGAATTGGCGTTCTCCGAATGTTGCTGCAACATCATCCAATAGCGGTCCGCTGCCGCTCTTCACCGAAAGCTTGAACGATTGTTCCGTGGGCTCGAAGTTATCGACGAATTCGATACGCCAACTGCCTTCCAGTATGGCACCCGGTACAGTCAAATAACTGCAGAGTGTAGAATCGTTGTGAATGGCAATCTTTTTACCGTTATAGCAGTCCAGATGCGATGCGCGAACAGCCCCATGCGGGTCGAACAGATTCAAGGTCCGCCATGTGTGCTCGCGCTCGTAATCGAACTCAAGTACCAGCCAGTCCGCAGGCTGATCTACGATGAAAGTGACCGACGTCCCTGCAGTACGGGACACGACCAGCTCTTTATGGTTATGATTCATCCCATTACCTTCCCTATCTTTGCTAATGACCGAAGCTCTAATTGATCCATTAATTCGGCCGTCCGGTCGTACGCTTCGGTCACCCATTCAATGATTTGATCCGGATTATCGGCAAATTCAAGCTCAATGGATACCACATCGTCGTATCCGCATTCGTGCAGCACTTTCAAATACCCTTCCAGATCCGCGTTGCCTCGTCCAGTCGGCCAATCGTTGTGAACGATGCCGTCGTTGTCGGACAGATGAACGCCGCCGATTTTCCCTTTCAGTCGCGCGATCTCAGCAGCGGGAACACCCTGGACGTGCAGATGGCCAAGATCAACATTGGCCAGGCAGTTGGGCTTGTCGACGTCTTGGAGAAACTTCTCCATCGTGTCGATGTCGTTAACCAGCGAATAGGTAAACGGCTCCAATTCGACAAGCACGTTCATCTCACATTTAGCTGCGTAGTCGGACAATTCTTTCGCAGCCTCGACGGCCTGCCGCCACTGCTGCTCGGGTTTGATCACATTTTTCTCCCAGATGTATTCTCCGAGAACGATCAGCAGATTTCTCGCGTCCAGATAGACGCCCATATCCAGCAGCCGCTTGTAGGAATCGATCGCGTACCTGCGGACATGCTCCTCCAGCGAGATCAGCTCCGGATAAGCAGAGACCATCGAGGAAATCGGCATGTTTCTCTCCTCGCACATCTTCTTGATACGTTTCAAATCGTAGGACTTGAATGAAAAGTCAGGAAAAATATCAATCGTATCGAAGCCAATTTCCTTAATCCTGTTGATCCCTTCAAAATATTCAACGTCCGATTCGAACCAAGCCGAATTGATGCAACCCAGTTTCATCCTTCATCACTCCTCGAATGGTTTCGTTAAATATGACTGACAACGATGATATAGCCTTCTGATGGCTGCGCCGATTGCACCGGCCCGCTTACGTTTACAGATAACGGGTTTTCGCCCAATAATCTTCATACGATCCTTCGAACAACTGCTTGGCCTTCTCTTCCCCGACGACAAGGGCGCTCGTGAGCACCTTCGGCGGTCGGCCCAGCTCAGTCAACTTGTGTGCAATCTTGCATTTGATCAGATTAACGATGACGGTGTTGCCAATAGTGGAAACGGGGCCTACCGGCGTCTCCAGATTTTCGATCTTCACCATGGCATCCCCGGGAATCGCACAGTTGTCGATAACGACATCGGCCAATTCATAGAGCTTCTTTCCGGAAGAATGTTTAGCCGGGGACAGCTCACTATGCGCCAGGGAGGTCACAGCGATAATCGGAATGCCCCGATCTTTCATCTCCTGGGCAATTTCGACAACGACTTTGCCTGTCCCACTGTGGGAGAACACGATGATGCTGTCATGCTTCCCGTAATGAAAATTTGATGCAATCACTTTCCCGAAGCCTTCCACATTTTCCAGATACATCGCCTGCCGCTGCCCATTAGAGCCGACGACTGCATGATGATTCGTAAGAGACAGCTCCACCATGGGATGAAAGCCGGCAAAGCTTCCGTACCGCGGATACATCTCTTCGACTGCCATGCGGGAATGACCGCTGCCGAACAAATGGACGACATTGTTGTTGACCATACTGTTCATGCAAATGTCGACAGCCCGGTCGATGGCGTCCATTTGAAACGTTTCGATTTTTTCGATGACCTGCCGAACACCATCCAAGTAATTGCTGACATATTCAAAATCGTGATTCGTATTGCTCATTCTTCATCTCCCTTTCTAGATATACATCAACTTATTGGGCGAGCCATCCGCCGTCCACCGGAAGTGCAATTCCCGTAATGAACTTCGCTTCGTCCGAAGCTAGAAACGCGATGGCCGCCGCAACGTCCTGCGGGTAACCCACATGCGGGGCGAGTGGCTGGTAAAACGTCAGCGCATCCCGAATTTCATCGTTCGTGACTGCTCGCTGCGACATTGGCGTATCCAGAAGCCCCGGACATACCGTGTTGATTCGGATTCCGTCCTTGGCATAATAGACCGCTGCCGAGCGGCTCATCGAGATGACCGCCCCTCGGCTCGCTGCGTAAGCGTGTGTGGTAAAATGATCCTGCGTCCCCAGCATACCGAGAATGGACGAAATGTTCACGATCGCCCCAAATTGCTGTTTCTTCATGATGCGCAGAGCCAGCTGATTGCTGTAGTACACACTGTTCAGATTGTTGTTCATGACCATATTCCAGCCCTCTACGGTACACTCGTGGAGTGGACCGTCCCCCCATCTTCGCCCGCTGATTCCGGCGACGTGAACGAGTATGTCCAATGTCTCCCAGCTTTCCATCAATTGTTCATAGATTGCTGCAATCGTTGCATAGTCTGAGGCGTCTCCGCTGAACGAGCGGACGGTAGCGTGTTCAGTCGAATGCGCCATCAGTTCGTCTTGGGCCGCATTCGCTTTCTGCACGTCTCTTCCGATGACGGCGACATTTATGCCTTTTTCCAAAAAAAGCTTGGCTGTCGCCAGACCGATACCGCTCGTGCCCCCTACGATTATGGCGTTTTTAGGCATCATTTCCACTCCTTCGTATATTCGATGTAGCGGATGTAACCGTTTCCGCAATTGAAATCGAGCGTTTTTCTTTAAGCGATATGTAGCAGGCTTCCATCATAGCCATCGTCCCCAGATTGTTCCGTCCACTGATGAACGACTCCTCGCCGGTCGACAGCGAGCGGAACATTTCGTTCATTGTATATTTGAAGGCTCCAGGGAACCAGCTTCCTTCAAGCTTCGGCGATTGCCAACGGGAATCCGGTTTTCTGGATAAATAGGACATCTGGCTCGGACCGCCAGAGGGCCAACCGATGTTAAGCCGGATGACTCCTTCTGTGCCTTCGATTTTATAGAAAACACCAAACCCTTCCTTGTCCCAAGTAAAACCGTCATCCCATGCCGACGCCAGCATCCCGGTGTCGTATTCCAAGATATACGAGGATGCGTATTCACCGCGGGAGCTGCCCTCCGGATGAGGAATCGCGCTGGCGAACAAGCGATCCGGCGCCCCGAACCAGTAGCGGAATTGATCCAAATGATGAATGCTCATGAATAGAAACATCAATCGTTCGTACTTCTTCTGATACTCCTGCCAATGCGGCTTGTAGCGCATTTCGATCGTGGCATAAACCGGCTTGCCAACAAAACCTTTCCGAAGCAAATCCTTTGTGGCCATAACCGCCGGATCAAACCTCCCGTTCTGGTTGACGATCAGGTGGACGCCCGCCTCACGGCAAATACCCACGACATCAACCGCTTCCTGATAAGTCGAAGCGAGCGGCTTTTGCGCCAGAATATGCTTGCCTGCTTTTGCCGCCATGACGATCAGTTCCGGTTGAATATGAGGCGGAACGGCAATATCAACAATGTCGATCGCAGGGTCCTCAAGCAGCTCTCGAACCGAATCATACACCTTCGGGATGCCGAATTCGGCCGCCGCAGCCGCTGCGCTCGCCTTTGTCCGCGAGGCGATTCCTTCAACACGGAACCCCGCCTCCCGATAAGCGGGGAGATGACATTCTTTAATAATAAATCCGCTTCCAATAATGCCTATTCCGTAAGCGGTGTTCGCGCTCATCTCGGGAATATAGTCTAATTGCATAATTTCCTCATCCATCGTTACTCCTCGCCGCCTCTTCCATTTGCGCTTATTTCGAAAATGAAAACGCCCGTGCAGGATTATGAATCATAAACTTGGCAATCGTTTCTGCGTTAAGTCCGTTCTTCATCAAGCGCGGTATAAAGGATTCCGCCAGATGAGCCATGCCGGGACCTCCGCCGTATGCTTTCCAATAAGAACGAAGTGCAAAGTCAGTACCGAGCAGGATCTGGTCCCCGAAGCCAGCCTCCACAACTTTCACGATCAAGTCAATGATCATGCTGTCCGGCCAATATTTGATCCGGGACGCATTGTCGTATTCCAGGAAGACGCCGCTCTCCAGCATAGCGATATGATACTCGAGGTCCGGGTTTCGGTCCGTATGGCAAATAATAATCGAGTCCGCCGGAACGCCCAGATCGGTCATTAGCCGAATCTGTTCCAACCCCATCGTACCTTCTTCCGTATGGGTCGAGATAGGTGCCCCGGTTATGCTCTGAGCTTCTGCGACGGCATTGAACAATTTTTGCGACACGGTGCTGATCCGATTATAGTCCGATGCCCCCTTTAGCAGTCCCGCACGCGCCTGTATGCGCTCCACGATCGGTCCGTTGTAGCTGTGACGGTCCATCCCTTCCATGACTTCTGCTACTAGCAGGTCGCAGATTTGACGTTCGGAGTAGTGATAAATCCAGTGAATATCGTCGTAATACATCGGCTTATGGAATCCCGTCGCGGCTATGACATGCGTATCCGTGTTGGAAGCGATTTCAACAAGTTTCTGGGGATGCCGGCCGCAATCGAGCGGCATCATATCGACAAAGGTTTTAATGCCGTGCTGCTTCACTTCCTCCACTTCCTTGCAGGCCGCCTCTACACTGTCAAGCAGCAGGTCGCTTTTCTTCATCACTCCCAGACCGCCGGAAATAATAAGATGCTCATGCGCATACACCATGCCCAGATTCGCGGAATCGACGTCGCCTAGCACCGTTCTGACTTTTCCCAACTTTGTCCCTCCCACTCGAAGACCTGATTAACTTTAATCGATAATAGCATGCTGCTCTTTAAGCTTGCGCCTGACCGCTTCTATATCCAAATCGGCGAAATTGGATTTAGCCTTCGCCGCAAGCGCTGCTGCCGTACCTGCCGCCTGGCCCATAGCCATCGCCTGCGCTGAATTCCTAGCCGATGCCTGCGCGCCGTGTGTAGCGGAGAGGCATCGACCAGCAACAATAACGTTTCGCAGCGCGGTTGGGACAAGGCAGCGGTACGGAATATGATAATGCCCGCCGTCCAATACATAAGCCCAACGTGTGCCCTCGCCCGGATGATGATCCTCGATCGGAGCAGCGCAGCAGGCGATGGAATCCGCGAACTTACGGCCGTTGATGACGTCTTCCTCGGACAGCGTATAATGTCCTTCGATTTTGCGCGTTTCGCGTACGCCTATATACTGGCTCGTGCCGATCAAGAAGGCGCTTTCAAATCCCGGCATCTGTGACTTCAGGAAAGCGGCATACTGCTGCACCTGCTTCCTGCCTTCGATCTCGGCCTTCGTCAGCGCAAAGGGATCGGTGGCGTCGATGTTTTTAACCCGCACCATATTCGCTTGTATGACACCGGGATTCGGCGTCCGGTGATATGAACCGTCTTCCCGGGGGAGCGTAAACTTACCGCTTCGATTCGCTTCCTTCATACGCTCCACCATTTCGTTATGGCTTATCGCAGCCGCACGCTCCAGATCGACGTTACCCATAAAAAAAATCGTGCTAAGCGACTGGTTCGGCTCCAACTCCGATCCGGCGTTGAAGCCTCCTCCCGCACGGGCTACAATATCAGCGTCTCCCGTCGTGTCCACAAAAACCTTCGCTTTTACTTCCGTCAGTCCAGCTTTGTTAGCAAGCCAGACGCTGTTCACCCGGCCGTCCGATGCTTCCACATGACACGCCGTCGTATGAAACAGAAGCCGGCTGCCGGCTTGCAAAATCAGATCCTCGTAAGCGATCTTCAGCGCCTCCACATCGTAGGTCAGCCCCGTTCCAGCGCCGTATGTATTCAGCCGCTCAAATAGCTTGTTCTCCCCGCGCAGCCGTTCCACAATCTCGTCGGGGATGCCGCCCACGACTTTTCTCGGGTTCTCGCCAGGCGTATAAAATCCGTAAAAGGTATCTACACCCGTTGCTGTCCGGGAGCCTCCAAGACAATTCTGACTCTCCACGAGCAATACGTTTGCGCCGTTTCTCGCCGCCGCCGCTGCTGCCATAACGCCCGCAGCACCCCCGCCCAAAACTACAATGTCAGCTTCTTCCGTATGTCGCTTAATCATGAATGCCTCCATTCTCTTCTCCGCTTGATGAAAGGTTTGCCGATTCTCTAAAGTTCCGAATCTGACGGTGCCTGATCAATACGCCGGGGAACGCTTGCGCGTAATAACCTCCTGTTGGATCTTTCCGATCCTCCCGGCATCGCACTGATCCTCGAACAGGGCAATGATATCCTCACGAGCTCCGTCGACTACAAACGCAGCCGCCATATTTTTCTCGTTTTCCGTTCTTGGCGTTTCCACCTGCTGGACTGCAAGAATATCGATCAGCGCAGTCGGAACGAGCTGGGTGCTGTGCCAAATGGCGGCATCGATAACGCCGTCCGCAATTAGATAAGGAATGTTTCCGTAATGAACATTTGTTTTCTCGTTGCCTGAGAATATTTCGTCCGACAGGGTAATGTGGTCGTAAGAAGTCGGGTCGAAGCCTATCCTCCACTCGGTTATGTCCGAAGTTACATCCTTTCTCCGCAAAATAATCAGATCCATATAATAGCTGTTGTTTTCCATGATCGACACAATCCGTAAATGCGGATGCTCCGCGCAGACTTGCACCGCAGACATATGCGACATAATCACAAAATCGCACTGCCCTCCGAGCAACTGCTTTACTCTGATGGTCCCGCCGTTTTTGTATGTCAGACTGCATGTGATGCCCTGTTCCATGAACATCTCGATCAGTCCGGACGCAAGACCTTGGAATTCAATCGTATTCGGAAGCGGTGACGATCCGACCAGCGGTCCTTGTTCCGTCATGACCCATAACGCCGACATATCCTTCTCCAAAAGAAGGGTTCCAAGCTGTCCTTTCGACTGTAGTTTAATCGCGCCCGTTTCCTTGAGCACACTCATCGCTTTATCCACAGTGCCGAAGCCGACGGAAAACTTAGCCGCCAATTGAGGCGTAGTGGGAATCTTCGTACCTACCTTGCATGTCATCAGCTCTCTAGCAATGCTTTTGACTAAATCGGCTGATTTGGAGTTTAAATTTTTCATATTTTCAGTATACGGAAAATTGAAATTAAGTCAATCCCCTATCGATGTTCTTTGCAAAAATGTCTGAATCATTGCGTTCAGCGATCTTTCAGCCAGCCTTAAGTTAAGAATAAGTAAAGGCCCGTACAATAGCATTTGTAAGCAACAAGGGGCCTGAACAAGAAAAGAGGTGTGAAATGAATAAAAATCTGAGCTATCGCAACGAATTGAAATTTTTCATTAATTATCATCAATACTTCATCATACGACAGCGGCTGAAAGTTCTGATGCAGCAAGACAAGCACGTCGGCCCGACTGGAGAGTACCATATTCGGAGCCTGTACTTTGATGATATTAATAACAAGGCACTGCATGAGAAGCTGGCCGGCGTTCGGGATCGGGTCAAGTACCGCATCCGCATCTACAACGGTCAAGACAACGTCATTCACTTTGAGAAAAAAATTAAATTCAAAGACTATATCGCCAAGGTGAAGGAGCCACTCACCAGGAACATGTACGACAAGCTGATGGCTGGCGATTTCGATGTGCTCAAAGAGCCGAACAAGCCGCTATTAAACGAAATCCACGACGAAATGAGCCATAGTCTGCTGCGGCCGAAAGTCATCGTCGATTATGTCCGGGAGCCTTACGTTTGCGATAACGGCAATGTGCGGATCACATTCGATAAGGAGCTGCGGACCGGGCTGCATGCTGTCGATATTTTTGACCAAAGCCTAGAGCCTATTCGCGCCCTCGATAATGACCTGATCATTCTTGAGGTCAAGTATGATGCCTACATTCCCGCATCTATCAAAATCGCGTTGCAGCTTGAAGGCTTAAATCGGCAATCCGCTTCAAAATATGTCATTTGCCGTAAACATTTGAAATTCAACACTTGGGAGGATTATTAAAATGGAAACAACAACTACTGCTGCTGAGACAGCTGAAACTACTACAAACTTTGCCGATATTTTAAAAAATTCAGTCATGGACAACTTCACTTCGGACATTAGCCTATCGAAAATTTTAATTACGCTAGGTGTCGCTTTTCTGCTTGGCTTCTTCATTTACTTGCTTTACAAACGAATATTTAGCGGTGTGCTATATTCCAAGAGCTTCAATGTTTCACTAATCGGCATGACGATGATAACTGCTGTCGTTATTATTGCCATTAATTCCAATCTTGTGCTGTCACTCGGTATGGTCGGCGCATTATCCATCGTTCGTTTCCGGACACCAATCAAAGACCCTACTGATCTGATCTTTCTGTTCTGGGCTGCAGTGGCAGGAATCGTTACAGGCGCAGGTTTCTTCACACTAGCAGTAATCGGCTCTGTTGTCGTTGGCCTTATTCTGTTCTTCTTCGTCAAAGGCGGTTCCGTAGAATCTCCCTACCTGCTAGTTGTGAACTGTGATAGTGATGCAACAGAACAACTCGTTCATAAACAAATAGGTACGCTAGTGAAACGTTATAACGTGAAACAAAAAACAGTAACACAAGGCAATATTGAAATGACACTGGAAATTCGTCTGCATGATGAAACAGGCCGATTCATTAATCAATTGACGGAACTGGCCGGCGTTCGAAATGCAGTGCTTATTAGCTACAGCGGGGATTATGTATCTTAATAGTCAGGAGGAGTTCCGATGAAAGCGAAAGCTCAATTAATTTTGCTGTGCTTTTGCTCCATTCTCCTGATTATCGGTTTGACGGGATGTAGCGTAGGCGGTACTTCCTTCAACCTCTTGGGCTCAAGTAAAGCAGCGAGCGCAAATAAAATATCAGCGGATGAGCAGAAGCTTGATGAAACCATTTTCCCAAAGAATAAGATTGTTGATGTTAAAATAACGATCGATGAAGACGAATTTCAAAATATGCTGGACAACGCCAGCTCGGAAGAATACAAAGAAGCTTCCATTGAATATAATGGTCAGAAGTTTGACAACGTAGCCATTCGAACGAAGGGTAATCTCAGCTTGAACAGCGTCGTTAGAATGACAGATTCCGATCGCTACAGCTTTAAGATATCCTTCGATGAGTATGTCAATCAAACATTTGAAGGTATAAGCAAAATCAATTTAAATAATAACTACAGCGATGCTTCCTATATGCGCGAGTTTCTATCGTATGAGCTGGCTGAGCAAATGGGGCTTCCTACTCCGAAATATTCCTATGTGAATGTTTATGTAAATGGTGAGCTCTGGGGCTTTTATTTGGCTGTTGAACAAATTGGCGATGCGTATCTTGAACGGAATTTCGGCAACGCTTATGGCGCGCTTTACAAAGCAAACGGCGGCAGCGGCAGCGAGCTGAACTGGCTTGAGACCATAGATTCCTATGCAGGCCTCGATCTGAAGTCCGATAAATCAAATGATGATATTTTGCTGGATATGCTTGATGAACTGAACAACGGCTCCAATTATGAGAGTGTGCTAGACGTTGATGAAGCGTTAAAGTTCATTGCTTTAAATGCGGTAGCCGGCAACTTTGACAGCTACCTGTCCGAGAAGAAACATAATTATTATTTGTATGAGGATGATGGTATTTTTAATATTTTGCCTTGGGATTATAATATGTCATTTGGCGGGTTCGGAGGCGGCTCAGGTGTACTCATTGATGAGCCCACAACGGGCGCAGTAGCCGATAGACCGCTTATTAACAAGCTGCTTAAAGTAGAGGCGTATAAGGAGAAGTATCATACCATCGTCGCAAGTATGCTTGAAGGTTATTTAGCAGAAGATACTTTCAAAGCACGGGTAGCTGAAATAAAAGATATGATCTCTGACAATGTGAAGGCAGATCCATCTTCCTTCTACACGTATGAGCAATATGAGCAAGGCATCACTCAGGTCTTATCCTTTAATTCACAGCAAACCAGCTCGGTTGCACAGCAGCTTGCCGGCACAATTCCTTCTTCGGGGGACGGATCAGGCAGCGGCAACAGCGGGATGGGAGGCGGCGGTTTCGGCGGTAATCGACCAAACACCCAGCAGGGTAATTCCCAAACCACAACAGCTAACAGCAACGTTGCTGCTCTTGCCGGAGCAAAGCAGCAAGGCGCAGGAATAACAGCAACTAAAGAGCTGCCAACGCAAGAAGCTGGCGGAATTGCTGCTCCTAATGGCCAAGCCACACAAATCGAAGCTGGCACCGCTACACCTAACGAGCAAATTCCTCAAGACGATGCGGGCACCACTGCACCTAACGAGCAAATTCCTCAAGACGATGCGGGCGTTGCTCCACCAGACGGTCAAATACCTGGTCAGCAAGGAGGCATGCAAGGCGAGTTTGGCGGCCAAAGGCCAAATGGACAAGGCGGCATGGGAGGTATGGGCGATATGGGTGGAGGTTTCGGCGGTCCAGGCACTCAGCAGACTCAGGTGCAAGGCAGCCCTAAGGAAGCTGCCACAGTTGGAATCACACTTATCATCCTGCTTCTCTCCTGCGCATTCATCGTCTTTTACAAACGTAAACGGCTGTAAATATTCGAATTCAGAAAAGATCGCTAACTCTTGCCATAAGGCACTCAGTTAGCGATCTTTTGTCTGTCTACAATATTCGCATGTCGGTCAGTCAATCAGAACTAGCTTCTCGCCAACACGAATATGTCCCGTTTTCTTAACAGAAGCATAAACCCCAAAGTTTAAACTCATCTCTGTGTTAATTTTCTTCAACAAAGAGGCGTCACGTTCAAGCGTATCCGGATCAAGCGTAACCATAGAGCAGCGATCGCAGTACTTATCCACTTGCAATTCCGCGCTGCCCACAGCTATGCGTTTACCAATCCAATCCTTTTCGCCAAAAGCGTTCTCGTCTACGGTCACCAGTATATTGGCTCTAAAGCGCCGCTCATCCAACTGCTTTCCCCATATCTCTTCAAGCTTTTTCAGGCTAGTGTTCGTAATGATGAGGATGCTGCCTTCATCCACTGCTTTAAGGTCGGGGCTTTCTATTTGATAGCTGCGCATCCGCATCTTCTTCTTGGAATACTTCTGCATTTCTACTAACAAATCATCATCCCAGCTAAAAGTCTGACCTTCTGGAGACGTTATTTTCACTTGGGGATATTCTGAATCCTTGTTCTCTTCGACGAACCGCGCTTTGTAAGCAAGCATCGTCGGAATTTCTCTTGCAGTAAAGAAGCTATCCCAGCCTTCCTTGGTTTCGTCAAAAAAAGCATAACAGCGGTCGCCGACTAAACCGTATGTATCAATTTCAGCTATATCCAGGCTCTCCCCGGCAAATGATTTAATTGGATAACGGTTTATGCCACTGATTTCACCAATTAACGTCAAACGAAAAACCTCCTCTAACTCTATCTATCCCGAATCACAAATCATCCAATTTCACCCAATCACGCATAACTATCATTATAGTATAAACATGAACTACACGCGATATAAGCCAAACCACGATTCGTTACCGATAACCTTTCGGCTTTTGACTCAAAAAAGAGCAATAAGCGCGAATTCGCGCTTATTGCTCTTCACCCTACTGCATACTAAGACTAATCAATCACTTACGCATTCGCGAGAGACATAATTGCTTCCAGCGTCGGCATGGAAGGGATTGCCCCTTTGCCGGTCGCAGCTAGCGCGCCCATTGCGTTGGCAAATGAGAGCATCGATTCCAACTGCTCAGCCGTCCACTCGGTTTGTGCAGCTCCACCCTTGTTAAGAAGGGTATACAGAATACCTCCCAAGAAGGCATCACCAGCACCCGTTGTATCTTGTACTTCTACTTTATAGCCACCATGTGAAGCTGTTGCTTCGCCTGCTCGGCAATAACTCCCATCAGGTCCAAGTGTAACAAACAGCAGCCGCAGCGATGGGAATTGCTCTACCAGCTGCTTCGTTCCCGTATCGAGGTCGCTCGTCCCTGTTAAGAACAAAAGCTCCTCCTCCGAAAGCTTCACCACATCCGCATACTGGAGCCCTTTTATGATACGTTCTTTCGCGATTTGTTCATTTTCCCAAAGCGATATACGCAGGTTGGGATCATAAGAGATGAGCAGCCCTTGGCTTCTCGCATAAGCAGCAGTACTAAGCGTTGCTGTCCGAGACGGCTCATGAGTCATCGAGATCGAGCCATAATGGAAGATTTTCGCGGAATCGATCAGCTCGCGGTTTACATCTTCCTCACGCAGCATATGGTCGGCACCGGGTTGACGGTAGAATGAAAAGGAACGGTCACCACTTGCATCCAAATGGACAAAAGCAAGTGTCGTTTTTGCCTCTAACGTAAGTTTAAGCCCCTCCGTCCCAATACTTCCTTGCTCCAGCACATCTGTCAAATAATGACCGAATGCATCCTCGCCTACCGCTCCAATAAAAGCGGTTCTGCGATCCAGCTTAGCCAAGGCAGCCAGCACATTCGCTGGTGCTCCGCCTGGATTTCGCTCGAACAAAGGCTGTCCCTGATCCGATACACCATGCGGCGTGAAATCAATCAGCAGCTCACCAAGCGCAACAACATCCAATTCTTTAACGATTTCAGCATTATCATTTGTTACCAAATTGAACCCAACTCCCAAACATCTAACTTTTCAATCTTCGCCGCACCACCACGAGCGAAGAAGGAGATACCCGCATCATCTGGTCTCGGATAAATCCGATTTGTGATCGCGATACGGCCTTCATCTGCAAATAGCTCAATAGAAGAACGATCAAGAAACAGCCTAAGCTGCAAGCGTCCGTCTGCCAGCATTTCCAGAGGTGCTGCACTAATTCCGCCATCGCCTGCTCCGCCAAGATTGCGGTCCATATATACCTTTTGCTCGCTTATGGAATAGCTGATTTCCGTATACGCTGTCCCATCCTCTGAGCTGCGAACACGAATGCCAACCTCTGTCGCATCTGTGCCAGCCAAATCAAAAACGATATCCATTTCGATTGAATCTCCTTGAACGCCATCTATCATTACGAGTTTATCGTCTGCTAGAACTACATCAGCCGCAGTAACATGTTGTCCACGCAGCGCGGTGAGTTCCGGCACCGGATTGCTTCGCACCGTTCCATCTGCTGCCAGCGTCAGCTCGCGCGGCAGCGTCATTCCGCCAAGCCAGCCATGTGCCTGCTCTGGCATCGTAGCTCCCCATATGTTCATCCAAGCAATCATAATTCTTCTGCCTTGATCATCTTTCAGAGTCTGCGGCGCATAGAAATCGAAGCCGTAGTCGATTTGCCCAACATGCTGCTTCTCAAAGCGGCAGCTATCGTAATCGAAAGTTCCTGACAAATACAAGTTTTTGATAGGTGCAATATTCATTGGGGAGATAAGCAGAGTATGCTGATTTCCTTCTCCAAGCGGGAATAGATCTGGACATTCCCACATATCCCCCATCGTACCATCGCTCTGGGCCGCAGCACCTTGATATTCCCAACTGAGCAGATCGCTCGACGTGTAGATGATTCCTTTGCCAAGTCCATCTTTACCATAACCAACAACCATATACCATTTGTCTTCATGCTTCCACACCTTCGGATCACGGAAGCCAAACCGCTGTGCGTCTGGTGAATCGCCAATTACCGGATTAGCTGCGTACTTATGGAACGTCACACCGTCCGTGCTAGTCGCCAGAGATTGCACCTCTTCTGGTATTTTACCATCAACATGTCCAGTATAAATGAGCGTTAATACCCCGTTGTTATCCACGGCGCTTCCTGACCAACACCCTTGTCCGCCATGCTCCCCTTTGTCGTAATCCTCAGACGGTGCAAGCGCAACCGGCAAATGCTCCCAGCGAACCAAATCCTTGCTTCTAGCATGTCCCCAATGCATTGGCCCTTGTTTCGCTTGATAAGGATCATGTTGATAAAACAGATGATAATGCCCGTCAAAATAAATCATACCGTTCGGGTCGTTCATCCAGCCTGCGGGCGGCATCATGTGATAATGAAGCCGGTATGTATTATCCATCGTTTTTACATTCACGTTTAGCGCTTCTTCAGCCTTTGCGATAAAAGCCTGATGAACATCATGTTTGCTTGTCGTATTCCCCAACCCACTCACCTATCCTCGCTCGTAATTTTTAATCATCCCAAATCGATCTCATCTTATCATTGCTTATCTCTTGAAACAGAGCTGCTCCTCCGCTCGTAAAAAAATCGAGTCCGTTGCCGTCAGGTGACGGGTATAACCATGTTGTAAATATCGATTCACCCTTATCTATGAACCATTCTACAATAGATTCCTCGGCGAAAGCTCCGTTTTAATATATTCGGAGCATCTATTATTGAACGTTAACTCTAAAAGATCCAATTTTTATTCACGGCCAACCCCCGAATTCATTTTCCCCGCTTTCCCGCCCTGATTATCAGGGTGCAAACCTATTGAATTACTGCTGCATGACCAATATATCAGAAAGAAATCTGTACTAATTTCACTATGCTCGGGTTCGGACTTTCAAAGTTTTTGGTATCTGAAGACGCAAAAAAAAAAGATGACCCTATCTTGCATGAGGCCACTGAAGAACTTACGATTCTTTTGCGTTTGAATTATGATATGAAAAAACACGACCCGGTTTTCCGTTTTTTTGGAATACTGAGGTCGTGTTTTTTGTTGAAGCCCTTTTAGAGCTTGTTTCTTAATTCTTCAGTTTCACTATCCTCTTTTGATTTACCGCGAATATGGCCATAGCGCCTTGTAATTGCATGCCAATTAGACCCGAGGAAGTTGCTACATTGTACCCGTGTCTGTGTTTTAGTTCACTGTTCTTTGCTTCAATCTTGTAGCGTTCCTTCGCTTTTGCTTTGAAGTATTCGGTTTCCTGAAACGCCATCTGTTCGGCGTGTTCGTCAGACTTAATGCTGACAGAGTAGGTTTTTCTTTTTGCACCTTCGGTGTAGCAACCTTTTTTAAACGGACACCGTTTGCATACTTCTACATCGAAGAAGTATGTTTCGATTTAGTTTCTTCCAATTCCTTTTTTTCCATGCCGAGCTTTTCGAATGGCCATGTGACCGGCTTTACATACTTACATTCCTGCATCTTTGTTAATGTCTGTAGTTTTTTACCGTCATTCTTTTCTCCCGTTGTAACAACAGCGGCTGTAATAATCCGTTACTCGGTTATGACAATGCGGGTCTTGTAGCCGAAGAACGAGGAGTCCGCGCTCTTATGTCTCACCTTAGCATCATGATCTTCCGAGATCCGCAGCTGTTCTATGTCGTCTGCCTCCGCTTCTTTCAACAGGTTCAACGGTTCTTTAATCTTCGGGAGCTCGCAATTGCCGCCTTCTGCTTCAAGCACTGTGATGAGTTTTTGGCAATAAGTGATTTCGTCTTCAAGGATATCCTTGGTGTTCTTGACAGGGAATTTGGCTTTCAGCGACTCATCTGCCTTGTATACGGCTTGCTTATTCATGCGCATCGTCTAGTCATGGACATAGGTTCCGCTATTTGTGCAAATCACCCCATTTTAAAGGTTTTGCGGACATAGGTTCCGCTATTTGCTTTAATTCCGTGTCATTCCGGGTGAAACTTCACAAATAACGGCTTTTATGTCCGTAATAATCTCACAACCCAGTTGGATTATAATTTAACGGAACTGATGTCCGTTAAGACTGCTCGAAACCTCGGCTCCCCCTCCGCTCAGCCCCTCCAACACAAAAAAAGACCACTTGTGAGGAAGTTTTTCTCTTTTTTTTGGGATTTCGTGGAGTCATCTTTTCGTTCTTCTTGCCTTTCTAACGCGGTTTCTTGAGTCTCCGTTTGTTAAGGCCGGACAAGTGGGCGGAGGGTGCTAGCCACAATCATTTAAAGAAGTCTTAGAAAGTACGTACTCCGGGCGTTGCTTATGGAGTAAAGTCGCTAAGAATGGCATAGATGGGCATCATGCGAAGTTGTCTCACCCAATCGTCAACGCTAGTGATGTGTTGTTTAACCATGAGTAACAAGCTTCGAGGAAGGTCGGCGGGACCAAGCGGTTGCTTACCCGTTTTCTTGGGTGAATAGCGGTGCTTCATTAGTGAAGCCATCTTAGAAAGATCGATGGACGTGATCCAGAAAATCTGGTCAGCAAAGAAGTCTTGCAAGAAAGCCTTTGACGAAGGGTATATCCGGTTCAATTGTTCTGAAACAAATCGACGGTACTCATCGTGCGAACGAGCTAGAGGAATCATCAACATCACCCAAATTTTACAAGATAGGCAGTAGGAAATGCCTTCTTAGTGATTATTGAGGTGCTTTGAAAAAGTCAAGAGGAAGATGTGTTCCCACCCAATTTTGGGGGTGAAACAATAAAAAGCCCTAGCCGTCAGGCCAGAGCTAGCGCGGAATCTTTGATTCCGAGAGTCTTATATCAATAAAAAGGGGTTAGTAACATCATACCCTGCTAACATTAGCGGAAGATGAAGACGTTGTTACAGAAGGGTTACATTTTAACATTGGAATTGTAAATTAGGGACTTATGAATGGTGAGGGAAAATAAACCTTGCCGTTCGTTTCGGTATCCTCGCTTATCAAGATTCTCCTAATCACGAGTGGAGAAGAAAAACTGAACAATTATTTGACTGAGCCAATTGTAATGCCTTTGATGAAATATTTCTGGAAGAACGGATACGCGATCATAATAGGCAGAACCCCTATCACGGCAATCGCCATACGTACCGATGTGCTTGGGATTTGGGCAAGCTCTTGGCTCGCGTTTCCAGCAAGATTGCTGTTGCTCGTTAAGAACTCAATATCCGTTATCATTTTGTTTAGAATCATCTGAATACTGAAGTATTTCGAATCCGTTATATAGGTTAGACCGTTGAACCAATCGTTCCAATACGTAATCGTTTGAAACAAACCGATCGTCACCATAATCGGCAGCGATAGCGGAAGCACAATGCGGTAGAAAATTTTTATTTCGCTCGCTCCGTCAATACTCGCGGCTTCTATCAGCGCAGATGGGATCGAAGTTTTAAAGAAGGTTCTCACAAGCAAAACGTTAAATCCGTTCATTAGCAATCCTGGGACAATCAGTGCCCAAATCGTATTTTTGATGTCAAAAATTTGCGTATAGATCAAATAACTTGGAACGAATCCTCCATTGAAAAGTAGCGTAAAGAATACTAGAAACGACCAAAAATATTTGAGCGGCATGTCACTTCGGGACAACGGATAAGCGAGCATGGAAGTAATCGCAAGACTTACAGCCGTCCCAATGACCGTTACGAGAATAGTAATACCATAAGCTCTGCCGAGCTCGGATCCATGATGCCACAAATAATCATATGCATCTAAACTGAATTCCACCGGAAAGAAGGAGTAACCGTGCTGAATGATACTATCTTCACTCGCTATGGAGGACATTATGAGAAGAATGAAAGGAATTAGGCATGCGATGGATAAGGTCATCATGATGCAGCTGGCGATCCACTGGTAGCTTTTATTTTCAAATTCCATAGTTTACCCCCCTGCCAATTAGAATAAAGCATTCTCTCTATTTACTTTTCGAACGATATAGTTCGATAACATAACGAGAACAAAACCGATGATCGATTGATAGATACCTGCTGCGGAAGACATACCGATATCACCAGTTGTCATCAGAGCGCGGAATACATATGTATCGATAACGTTGGTTGTATCCGCTACTGCTCCTGAATTCATCGGGACTTGATAGAACAATCCGAAGTCGGCATAGAAAATGCGTCCGATTGCAAGCAGGGTAAGCATCGCGATAACCGGTGTGATGAGTGGAAGCGTAATCGATCGGATTTGCTGCCACCTGGATGCGCCGTCTAACTTTGCTGCTTCGTAGTACTCCGGATCAATACTAATGATCGAAGCCAAGTAAATGATGCAAGACAACCCAATAGATTTCCATAAATGAACAATCGTTAGAATGAATGGCCAATATTTCGCTTCTGTATACCAAGAAATTTCACTAATTCCTAACATCGGCAGAATGGTCTTGTTCATAAGTCCACTATCAATACTGAATAGCGCATATACGAGATAACTAACAATAACGAAGGAGATCAAGTGGGGTAATACGATGATACTTTGATAAAAGCGGTTAAGAATTTTGTTGCGGATATCATTCAACAAAAGGGCAATCCCGATGGAGAGGATCGTCCCGATCACGATAAATACGATGTTATACATTATCGTGTTTCTCGTAATAATAAAGGCGTCCGAGGTCTTAAACAAATATTCAAAGTTTTTAAAACCAACCCACTCACTGCCGAGAAGCCCCTTGGAATAGTCGATGTCTTTGAATGCGATGAACATTCCGAACATCGGCAAATAGTTGTTGATTATGAGATATAGTAACCCTGGAATCATGAGAAGAAATAAAGGGAAATATTTCTTTAGTTTCTTAAATTTCTTTCTGTCTGGTTTTTGCTTTATCGTTATTTGAACTGCTCGTTCCATTTCCATCACTTCCATTTTGTTAATAAGATCTCTGTAATCCGCACGGTTAAAGCACACAATCCAATCTACTAAACGGTAGAATGGATTGTGAACATAAGATTATCGGATACATTTCATATTTAACTATTTGACGTTATTCTCTTTCACCCATAAATCCAATTGCTTTTGCTTCTCCTGAATAATTTTGTTAATTCCCGCATCTTCAAGCTTTTTCAAAAATTCGGGAAGCGTTTTGTCTACATCCAATACACCGACCTCCAGAGGTAATCGGTATTGCTCCAGCACCGCCATGCATGCTGCAACTTCTGCTTTCACCGGATCAGCGTCAAATGAAAAACCTAGAGCTTTCGATCTGAGGGCTGTTTGGTTAAACTCTTCTAGTTTTTTGTAAATTTCCGGATCATCGCCTTCGAAAACATACGACAATAATTGGTTGCCATGCATCCAACTGGCACCGGAGTATCCAGCATTATTGACGTCCACGCCATCCGGATACTTTATCACGTTCTCTTGACCATTCAATTTCACGTAGTGCTTGCCTTCAATACCCCAGTCAAACAAGTTCACGATGTCTTTATCGGTATACATCAGATTCAAGAATTGGACAACTTTTTCAGGCTTTTCTGAATTTGCTGCTACACCCAACACCACGTTCGTTACTGTGCTTGTTTGCGCAGTTGCAGGAATTACTCTGACGGCGACCATTTCCTTGCCGATTGCCCGGCTCTCTTGAGCTTCAAATCCAGGTTTCATATGCGACATAGCGCCTGCAATTTTGCCTGCTTTAATAAGAGTTATATTCGATTCTTTGTTTTGAGCGGCATCCTTCAAAATGTAGCCTTCTTGATACCATTTTCTCATCGTCTTCAGAAACTGTTTATATTCATCCGTAGCGAACCAGTTAACAACTTCAAAGTTCGTTTGACCGTTATTCATCAATACTCCTAGAGAGTTATCTAGTGTGTCAATTGAACCGATACTACTGGGTTTCATAGCTACCATATTTGGCTCTTTTTCTTTGATGATACGGAAGATCTTCTCTAAATCCCCAAACGTTTTCACTTGACTTAAATCAATGTTGTGTTTCTCCACCAAATCTTTTCTAATTTCATATCCATGATCTTGTGCCATATCGCGAATACTAGGCACACCATAACTTTCACTCTTAATTTTGGTAGCGTTGTAATACTCTTTTCCCAGAGCATCAATAATGCCTTTGCCGTTCTGCTCCATGATCTTGCCAATCGGATAGAGTTTCCCATTCGCAACTTGGGTACTGTAGTTGAACATTAGAAACAAGTCAAGCTTCTCGTCGCTTACCATCATCATGTTGATTTGGTTATCCATTGTGCTTCCGTTGATCGGTAGTAATTTTAGTGTTACATTAATTTTCTCCTTGGTTATTTTGTTGATTTCATCTTGTACCAATTGAAGGTCTTTCGGAACGCTTCCCCAAAAAGGGAATGCGTAAACAATCTCGTACGGCTCTTCACTTACGGCATCAGTGCCCGTATTCCCTACGTTTTTGCTTATGTTACCGTTGGAGTTGCCGCTACAGGCTGAAACGAACAGCATCAGTGACAAAAGAAGAGTTATCCAACCAATCTTTTTCATATTAATCCCCCACAGCTTGTAATTTCGACTCGATTACTTCGAATCTGTTTTTAGTATAGCGCTATCATTAGAAGCTTTCTGCTCCATTTTCGACTTGTCGTTTGTCCGATTTCGACTAGTTAGCTGTCGATATTCAATGGGATTCATATGGGTAAGTATCTTAAATCGCTTAGAAAAATGTGACAGATTCGAATATCCAACATGGGCGGCAATCGCGCTCACGAGCATGTCCGTTTTGGAAAGGAGCTCTTGCGCGATTTTGAGACGTTCCTGTTCCAGATATTTCGTCACAGACATTCCGATCTCATTCTTGGAGACTCTGTCCAAATAATCCGGGTTCAAAAAGAAATGGTTCGCGATTTCTTCCCGGGACAGGTCCTTTGTATCCAAATGGAGTGAAATATACTTGATGACTTTGTCCATGATGGATTGTGACTGCTCTACAGCCGTTGCATACTGCACTGCTTTGCTGACCATGTGATTAATCCATGTGATCATATCTAACACAGAACGGGTCGCACGAGCTAGTAGATCCCTAGAATACGTATCGCTGAACAACTTCCGGGCCTGGATGCCTTTGAGCTTGAGAACGAAATAAACCATCTGTAGGAAATCTTGTTGGAAATTATGCAGCGTCTTCGCGTCCATACCCTCCGTGTTGATTAACCGTTCGAGAAAGGTCTCCGCTTCGGCGATCAGTTTTTGTTTCAAGTTCTCTTTAAGCATAACAGACCATAAGTTCATATCTGGCATCGGGATCGCGACGCTTTTTGTAGCTTGCTTACTTAATATGTAAACCTTATTATTGTGAGCGACATTATTCTTTTCCATAAGGAATAACTGTTGAAACATCTCTTGCAGTTCATGACTGTATACTTGATCTCCGATATAGCAGGAAAGATCGCAATAGAAATAATGGTTGCATGACGTGATGTATGATTCGCAGCTTTTTTTCAGCTTTTCGAAAGTCAACTTGTCTTCAAACGGCAATATAGCAAGCAATTTTCTTTCAGTCAAAGAAATGATTTGGAAGTTCCCCAGATCAAGAATCATCTCTTCGGCACTATTTCTTAAAGCGAATTCCAAAATCTTCTCTTCGCGCATATTCAATTCTTTATGATATCGCTGCACACTAATTAAGATCGGTAGTATGATTAATTGATCCACAATAGGAATATTTCTTTCCATGGCAGCCTTTTTAATCGCCTCGGGGTTCGAAGGAATGGTTTGATGAATGATATCTAGCCAAAACCGTTCGGCAAGAAACGGCTGATGCTGGAACCAATATTGTCCGAACTGGTTGTACTGCATCATTTCACTCTCTTTATTGATTTTATCGATGGCTTTAGCGACAATGTTCGCCATATCATCGGGCGGAACCGGCTTCAACAAGTAATCGAAGCTGCCTAACTGTACAGCCTGCTGTGCAAATTTAAAATCGGCATGACAGGTCATAATGATGGATACGGTCTTCGGATAATGATCCCTTACCCAGGCTATTAGCTCCAGCCCGTTTCCCTGAGGCATTTCGATATCACATAACATGATGTCAATCGGATGCTTGTCCAATGTTTCTTTTGCTTGCCGGATATTATAAGCGGTAAAGAGGGACGTAACGCCAAATTCCCCCCAATCAATAACTGTTTTTGCCGCTTCCGCGACGATGATTTCATCATCCACAATAAGCACTTGTAGCATTTAAAACACCCTATTTCTTATATCTGGTTGTAAAGGCAGCACGATCTCGATTTCAGCGCCTGAAGGAGCCGCATTTGCAAATGAAACTTGTGCGCGGTTCTGATACAACAGTTGAAGCCTTTGCTGAACGTTCCATATTCCGATACGCTCTCCTTCTTCGTTCACAATGCGCTTGCCTTTATGAATCATCCTCAGAACGTCGTCATTGAAACCCTTTCCCGTATCTGTTATCTTGATGAACAAACAGGGCTCCTCAGCACGATTATACAATTCAACCCGTATCGACAGCAGGATAGGCTCATCCATTGTAACCGCATGCTTAACCGTATTTTCTACAAAAGTCTGGATGACTAACGGTGGTATGGGAGTTGAAAGCAGAAACTCAGGAGCCTCAATCTCGCAGTTCAAATAATCAGGAAATCTTAACTCCTGGATTCGGATATAGTTGCGTACATGCTTCAACTCATCGTTTAAAGAAACATAATCCAGATTATTCCTAAACATATAACGGAAATACTGGATTAAACATAAGGACATTTCTTCAATAAGCACAATATTCTTCGTCCGTGCAAGCGTATACAAAATATTCAGCGAATTCATGTAAAAATGTGGGTTAATTTGCAGCTGCAAATGCTGCAGCTCAGCCTTCTGTTTATTCAGTTGTTCCTCATATACATTGTTTTTCAAATCTTGAATTTGGGACATCATATTGTTGAATGTATCGTTAACGATTTGGAATTCGTTCGACGTTGAAAACGGTTTAATCCGGACGTCCAGATTTCCGTCCCTAATCTGTTTCATCGCTTGCAGCAATCTTCTAATAGGAACAAGTAATGATTTTCTCAAGAGCAGAATACAAATTGGAAACAAAATGACCGCCCCAAGAAGCATGAAAATAATGATTTTTCTCAGTTTCGGCAAATTCTCAAGTATTTTCTCATCCGGTATAAACGCATATAAGCTGAACTCTCCTTTTGAGGAATGTTTGCCGACCGCTAAATAACGATTCTTCGTTCCGGTTAGATAATAATCGTGAAGGTTCTGACTCAATACAATACTATTATTGTGTACAAATTCAGGGTTGACCATCGGCTCGCCGCGGTCGTTCACAAACAAAGATGCACCTTTCTCGCCAATATTTATTAATTTGAGAGGTATCATTAAGTTATCCATTTTGATCCATGCCCCTACATAACTATCATCTTGTTTTAGCAGGCGAAACAGGTAATGATTGGCTTCGAATTGCTTCACAAACCAGCCTTTTTGATACATTTCTTTTGGATCGGTATCGGTTTTATCCATCTGTTCGATAAATGTCCTTACGTTTTGCCTCTCCTCAAAAGTTGTTTTTGCTGAAGATGATCCTATATAATCCTGCCCGGTGGTAGAGTAAATAAAGAAGCCGTCTATCGGTTGATAGGATAGAATGTTCGTTATCTTGTTGCTTAGTCGTGTAATGGCCAAATAATAACGGTCCGAGTCTTTTGTAAAGTACTGTAGGTCTTTCCGGTCTGCACCCTCTAGCATGAGATTGATCAAATACTCGTCGACAACCTCTAAACTATTATCGATCTGTCCCATGTATAGCGATATTAAGTTTTTGTTGGATTCGGCAATTTGACTTCGGACGACATGAACGGCGTAATCACTCAAATAAATGAGCAGGGAGATCAGAGGGACGAGGATGAGTAGTATGACGATGACCAGCTTGAAGCGAATTGAGTTCCAGGAAAATCTCGGAATACCATCGATCATTTTCTTAGCACCCATTATAATAACTCCTTTTCAGTGATGTCATCATTTGATTTTATCGGATGATTAGAATATTGGTAAAGTTGGTTCCGGTATTTTAGAGGGGGTAAGCCCACGTTGTTTAGGAAAAATTTACTAAAGTGCGCGGGAGAAGAAAATTCCAGCTTTTCTGCGATTTCAGTAACGGTTAACTCCGTATTTTGCAATAGCTGCTTAGCTGTTCGGACTTTAATCTTCGTTAAGTACTTACGAGGTGAGATTCCGTATACTTCTTTGAAGCAGCTGCTCACGTAGGAGCGGTGGAAGCCGGTTTTTTCCGCCAGTTCATTAATTTGCAGTCGTTCTCCCGAATGCGATTCGAGCTGGAATGCCACTTCATGGGCAAGGTTGATTTGTGCTGGACTCATGGAGCTGTTTAAGTAAACACTCGATTCCCTGGTAAAGTGCTCCGCAATTAAACAGATCAGGTCAATTACGCGCATCTGCATCCGAAGAAGCTTCACGGACTGCTCCATCCGATTGTCGACATACTCTGCTAGATCGTTATGATGTATCAACAGTTCTTTAAATTCATCCAGGAAATCCCTGACTCGTCGGCTGACGGAACAAATGCCGTTATCCTCCTGACCGGACGGAATATGCGGATTCGGAACAACCTGAAATATCGTCTGTACTTCCTTCATATCCATATCAAAATGGAACACAAAAAACTCAGTGTCTTCTGTAAGCTCGGCGGTATGGTGAACGTGGCCGTACTTGATGATGAGGGAATCCCCTTCCTGCAGTATAAACGACTGCCCATTTACCCACTGCTCCATTCTCCCGGAAGCGCAGTAAATAAATTCAAACAAGGAGTGCTTGTGATTGGGAAACGACCACCCTTTGGGAACCTTGGCATAATGCATCCATTCCATGAGGATGGATGTATATAATTTCTGAATACTAAAAAGTTGCTCCACCACGATCCCTCCTACGAAAAAAATGAAAATATGAAAGAATTCATTCAACAAATATATAAGAATTTACAACATTCGTAAATGGTCTTCTTTCATTCAGACTGCTATCATGAAGAAAATCACAAGTCAATAAAATAACACAGTTCATAACTAAGGGGAAATGAGAAATGACACAAGAGCAGGTTCTTGTAATGGGAATGCCCGGGAAACGTACTGTGGATGCAGCATCCGAAATGATTAAACGGCTGTATCTTGTAGAGAGAGAATTGATGAGGACGCTTGGGGGCTACCATGTAAACATTGCCAATTGGGAATTGAAAAAGCAGCTCCCGCGCCATATATGGCAGGATTCCTTGCGGGCTGATGCATTAAGGACCCGGGTACTAGAGATGAGATATCCGCGGAGGGACGTGGATCAAGAGCACGATCCGTATTTGTCGAAATTTCTCTCTTCGTTAATTAGATGCAACAACGATGCGGAGCTAATCACCGCCGTATACTTCGTTACGAAGGAAGCGTTGATCGAAGCTTATGAAACATATCTTCGGGACGCCGATCCGTTGGATGATGCGCCGACAGTTGAGTTCATGAGCCGATTCGCTCCGCAAATCCGGTCCCAACTGGACGAAATCAAAGAGCTTTTCGCTCAATTGCAGGAAACCGCTGCCGGGAAAGAAGTTCAAGCATGGCGGGAAGCCCTGCAGCTCTCCTTAAAGAATATCGGCGGGTTGCTCGGCAAAGATCAGAAGAGCGGTGAAATCACACAGGAAGTCAACGACCGTCCGGAATATATCCCGCCGACTGTCCCGCGGAGGGATCCAAGGTTTATTTCCGCCGTTTACCATATGCCGCCGAAGCATCCCGAAAAATTCATCGAACGGCAAATATGGCAAGGAATCAATCATGTCAATGAAATATGGGCTGCGGAGATTCCTTTGTTCGTGTTGTGGAAATGGAATGGCATGCCCTGGGAATTTTACTTGGATTGTTCCCGTTGGGCATTCGACGAATCAAGGCACTGCATGATGGGAGAAGAGCGGATGAAGGCTTGGGGATTCGAGGTCGGCATTGATTATCCAGTCGTAGCAGACCACTACATCGCTGCGAGTGTCAAGGGAGAAGTGGGTGTGTTGGCATTGCTGCATGCATTCGAGTCGGGTGGTCCGGGTTGGAAAGCGGGACTGAAAGCGGAATTCGAAGCAGCCGGAGATACGGCAAGCTCCCAGGACTTTGATTACGATTGGGCGGATGAGAGTATCCATCTTGCTTACGGACATAAGTGGGTGCTGCATCGTCTGAATGGAGATTTGGATGTATTGGAAGATTTGAAGGAAGAGATGCTTGAACTTTGGCAAGTCTGGATGGTAAGCAAGCATCAAGAGTGGGACTATGAACCGTTTAATAGCCGGATACAAGCGAAAATTGTGGAGATTGAAGCTAAGGCTGGTAAGGTTTCATGAATGAATTTAATGTCAAAATTCAGCCCTCCAATCAAACATTTACGGTCGGCCGTGAGGAGCTGATTCTCGATGCGGCCATCCGGCAGGGAGTTCGGTTGCCGTATTCATGCCGCAATGGAACGTGCCGAACATGCTTGATCGAGGTGAAAGAAGGAACCGTTCAACCGGTAGATGCAGACCTCTGTATGATTTCTGTTCAAGAGCTTGAGTTGAACCGTCGTCTTCTATGTATGAGTCTATGCCAAAGCGACGCCGTCGTGGAGAGAGTACAGCCTCGACGGAGCCGGACTTCCGCTGAGTCCGCACAATAGATCATGGTACAGTGACATTATTCAACGGCCATGCCGAAAATCCAGACCTCTTTAGACGAAAGTTGAGTTAATTATACAGAAAAAAGGCACAGATTCCTCAAAAATCTGAAGATCTGTGCCTTTTTAGTTTATGAGGAACTTTTTCAGTGCCCACACTTGCTTAGGGTCATCTCTTTTCTGAAATCGCATCTTTTTTGACTTTTTTCGCTATTTAAAATACTGCCTGACTATACCTTTCCCCTCATCAACTTCCACTTCTGCATAGGCACCGTTTATGAGCGTAATTTGTGGAGGGACATGCCCGCAATCCACATCATAAATAATCGGAATTTGAAGCTCGTCAGCGAGCTCATTATACACATCTTCAATAGTATAACCATCCACGGGTTGATTTGCTGGACTCCGCCCGAACAAAATGCATGGGCTTTGCTCAAACCAGCCTGCCAGCTTCATTTGGACCAAGGATCTGCGTAAATCTACTGTCGATAACTCACAGTTTTCGAGGTACCACAAAATAGGCTCACCATCGATAAACTGCTCTCGAAAGGCTGATACATCACCATAAGGTGTACCGACTAAATGTCTGATCACATCAATACAGCCTCCAAGTAAACGCCCTTGGGTCTTCACTTGTTGGTTTGAGGTAGATTTCCAGTATGTAGGCTCGTTCAAATGAAATACATAGGGTGTAGGTTTATCGTGCTGCCATTCTTTTTGATAGTTGTTAGACGAATATTGAATAATAGATTCTCCTGCCTTAGTAGATAAAACCGGTTGCCACATGGCTGTCGTCTCATCCGAATATTCGCCTCTTAAATCAAATAAATTAGCACCATGTGCAGTCGCTATTCCTGTCTTTAACGTAGTCGCAAATAGCAGCACGCTTATATCTGAATAGCCCATTATCCATTTATCATTTAAGTGGTTAAAATCTATATGTTCAAGCATCTCAATCAACAGCTCGCCTCCCCATGGAGGAATGATGATATCAATGTGATCGCTGCTCATCATTTCATTAAACTCATCCGCTCGTTTTTTGGCTGTTGATGATTTGGCTTTATTTTGCGTCCAAACCGTCTCCCCGCAAATGATTGAATACCCTTTCGTCTCCATACGACTGCAAGCTAGCTTAAACGAGTCATGCATATGAGCAGAAACCCCATACGATGGTGCGGTTACGCCTATCGTTGCTCCTTCTTCAAACTGCGGATATTTTATCATCATTGTCCCCCAGCATAAATGTCTTTTAAAATAGAGAAAGCGTCATTCTCTAATGTCATTAACTCTTTAACGATAGTTATACATTGCTCTTTTTGTTTCACTTCACGCTCTCGCGGCTCTTGATACGGATACATCTCTTTCAACTTATTAGATCGAGAGACAACCTCGCTATACGTATGGATTAACTCGTTTAAGCTTTGTTCTTCCATACCTGATGCTTTTCCCTTTAATTCCGTCAGGAACAGCACGGCATGACTCCTAGCTTCGCACAAAATCTCGATAAATAAACTGAAATAATATTTATCCATCGTTTCGGTCGCGAGTGCGTCCAGCCACCGTTCATAAGCTTTTGCACCAACTAGATACGTTTTATCCTGCCACCGATAAGCGCCATCCTCATTTAAACGAATAACATAATCAAGCGCTTCTCTAAAAGCAGCCCGCTCGTCTACTGCTTGGATGGGCACAGCCGAGTGCAAAGAAATGAGACCGCCTGTCGTGTTTCTACCTTCGTATGACTCTCGATCCTTCACACAGTTTATACAAGGACAGCGGCTTAGACCTAAGAAGTTCCAAGGTATTGCATCTTCGCTGTGCTCATACCCAGTATGCCATGAATAAGTATAATAACCATTTTCATCATGGGCGTACACGACTGATGTTTGATTTTGAATATCAATATTTTTAGAAAAAACGGGCTGATTGGCTTGTAAGGCGAGTTTCGCTTTCTCCCACGCTTCTGCTTGCAATAGCTTAAAGTTTACACCATCCGCATACGTATGCAGTCCACGAACCTCTAATCCAATATTGCGAACGAGTCGAAAAACCTCCGGCTCAGGAGGTCCCCCATTGGGTTCAACTAGTCTTTCATCCGTTACATGTAAGAAAGCAAGCCCCGTCATACCATAAATCCATGCTGCCGATAGCGGCATTTGATAAAAGTCGGCCGTAGATTTAATTGCACCGATTAAAGAACTGTCCAGTCCACTAAATTTGTAATGATCAATTTTCACCAATGTATTAGCATTCCATTGATTATTTTCATTCATAAGCGCACCTCCAACTGTTCTGGGTACCGCCTTCAAAACCTCTACTCTGTTAATTCTAATGTTTTAGCTATAGCTTCCTCTAAGGGGGTTGCCGTCAAGCCATACCGTTTCGAAAATGGACTGCTGTCTATAATAAAATCATTCTCGAACTGATACAACATTTCAATGCTTTCTCGCGCTTCCGGTATGAACAATCCCCCTATTCGAAGCATCCCTTTTCCCATCGTTCGAATGTTTGCAGAATATCCAGCAAGCCGATAAGCCGTTTCAACAAACTCTCTTGTTGTAACCGTGTCAGCATTCGGAACATGCCAGGCACGGCCATATGCATCCTCATTTTGACTTAACACAACAAGCGCTTTCCCAAAATCATCGATAAACGTATACGTATGCTTCTTATCCGGATTACCCATGACCGTGCAAGCTTTGCCTTTCACGATCCGTTTGAAAATCCGCGAACCAACAGAAGAATTGTGAACATTCGGTCCGAAAAAATCCGCTCCTCGCCCCATCGTCACCTGCAGCTTGCCCTCTTGATAGAGCTGCAGCAGTCGATTGGACATGTCCGCCCGTACTTTACCCTTTTTAGTAACGGCTGAGTATGGTAAACCTTCATGCATGCTCCCTTTAACCTGCCCATACATATATACGTTTTCGGCAACGACCAGCTTTGCTCCTGCAGCTATGGCCCCCGATACGATATGCTCCTGAAAAGGCAAAAACAAATCATTCCATTTCTGATATGGCGGCTGCGCACACTGAAAGACAATCTTTGCTTTTTTCATAATTGCCTTTGTCTCATCCTTATTCATTACATTCGCTTGCTCTAATCTCACCCCTGAAGGCACAGTAGCTTTCCCGCTCAAACTAACCATTTTGACGGGTTCTCCAAGGGCAACAAGCTCCCTCATTACGGCCTTGCCCAGCGGACCCGTTCCCAAAATCACATTCATATTGTTTTTTTCCTCCCTATCCTTGGTGGATAAAAACAATATAAACCCTATAGTAACTATAGGGTCAACACTTTCCGAACAGAAACTTGAAGCTCCACAATAAACTCCTCCGGCTTCATCATTTGAGCCATATCAACCAGATACAGCTCAATCGACGGACCCGTTTCGATGTAGTTATGTTTCTCCATCCACTCCAGCAATTTGCTATAAATCCGTTTGCACGATTCTGCGTTCGGAATTCCGCAATAAAGAGCCGTAATATATTCGCCTTCAGGGATGGTACGGCTAAAGTCGTTTGGAACATGTCCGCCCAAAGCGTCAGTAGAAATACAAAATTCCAGATCGGAATCATCACGGTCGAATATCAAAATATTTTCATGGTAGATCGTCATCAATTGTTTTGGAATGAATCCGTTTGAGTCAGCTCGCTGAAATAATTGTGTAAACTTCACGACCGACGCTTCCATCCCGCAGGCTGATCTACTGCGATCAGATAGGACGAACCGCTCAGGCAATTGTTTTAGTTCCACTAAAACATCGAGGTCTCTAAGTTCATGGCCTAAATCCAGCAGATAATTAATTTGGTTCGTTCTCTTTCCAATCAATTGTACAATTTGCTCTAATTGTACAATTTCAGAAATCATGTTCTTTCGTTTTAATTCAAGCTTCTCTACTAAACTATGCAAGCTTCCACTTTTTAAAGTTGCCTTTATTTCGTCAAGCGAGAATTGCAATGTTTTCATGTCTTGGACGATTTTAATATAAAGAAGTTCAGAATTGGAGTAATAACGATAACCTGTGGATTTGTCAGTATGGCTGGGTATCACCAAGCCGATCTTGTCGTAAAAGCGCAGCGTTTGAACAGCGATATTACAAATCTTTGCCGCTTGGCCTATGGAGTAGAATTGATCGTTGCTCATGGAATATTTCCCCCTTTGACAAGCCGATTTATTAATAGGTCTATCTGCTGCAAAATGGGTACCGCTAATTCTAGTTGTTTCGTTGCAAACTCCAAATCACCATGCCCTGCGAGCGCAAAATCTAAATTGCCTAATGTAGACATCAGTATGCGTGCGGAAACCATAATTCCAAAAGCTTTTTGATCAGAAACCAATTCGGAATACTCCAGCATGTATGTGAAGGTTGGCTCTTGTGTTCCGCCGAACAAAACAAGGTTGCCAACATAGGAGGCTAGGTCCCAGTAGGCGGGCATTAAGGATACATCCTCAAAATCCATCCAGAGCCAGCCCTCTGGACTCGGTATCAAGTTTCCTGCATGGGCATCCCCATGACTTGGTTGTAACAAGTCTGGCTCAACTCGCATCTGCTCATCCATATTATGAAAAACTTGCAATAAAGCTTGTATTCGTTGATCGGGGTTTTTTCTCAATCTTTGTGCTGATTGACAAGTGCGCTCCCATACACCAAGCATAGGAACTTCACCTTCGAAGTCCTTCATTGCCGTGGAAAGTTTGTTTATGAGATCAACAGCTTCGCTCGGTGATGGAGGTTGTAATGCCGTAGGAGGGACATAAGTCCACAGCGTAAGCCAAGCTCCGGCCACGTTATGAGGTCCTGCCTCAACAAGGCTAGTTGGCAGCAACACGGGGACATCCTTGGAATGGAGGTAACGCGCTACACTCAGCTCTCGATCCAGTATCTTGTAGGCAAACTCTTCATCTGCTTCGGAGAGAACAGTAGCTATTCGTGCCACAATGGGATAAGGAGCTAGATGAATAATTAGATTCCCACCCTCACAAAGCTCAATAGGTGTAATATCTGTTAATCCCCATTCAATGGCCGTAGATAATAATTGTATAACAAGCTCTTTTTTTATTGGCAATACAGCAGCTCCTTAATTAAGATATACATTCATTTTAGCTTCGCTGCTGTATCGTTCAAAGGTAAAAAACGTTTAATAGTCAACTCTAGGCAAGTTCTGTCCATGCCATTTCTCATCGCTTCCTGTTCATCTTCACCCACCGAATGCAATGCGATAACCGTTATTGTCGACAATGGTGAGCTCACTCCATCCATCTGACCAATGCGGTCCTTGCACGATTTTCACATCTTTTGAGATAAACAACTCATGTAATTGTCTTAATCCCTCTGGATTCGTATAGCAGAAGGCGTCAAAATAAAGCCCGCCTTCTACTGATGAGCTGGGCCGAATGTCACTTTTTAATCTAGCTTCGTGCAAGATAAAAGTGACATCTCCATAGTTCATATGCATGTGTCCACCGATATTTTCTGGAGTAAATCCTATTTCCTCATAGAAATGTACGGAATCTTGTAAATCGGCTACTAGAAAAACCAATGATGGTCCTTTCAAATGAACCAAATTCGCCCGGCTATGTTCCATCTTTATACCAACTCCCAAAATTTATTATTTATTCTAACTATTGTATCAAAAAACCTGTTCATTTATCAGCCACATGCTTCAATGCATTCGTTTCTTCTTCAATGCGACCAACGTCAATACGCTCAAACAATAGCTCTAAACTTTGAATTTTTTGGTTAGCAGCTACAGTAATGAGCCCCCAGCTAGGCTCAGGAAGCGATAGAAACTTTCTTGTTTTCTCACATGAGAAAGGAATGAACGGGTTCAACAATTGAGAAAGATTCGCTATAATTTGCACACAAGTATTTATAGTATAAGCACAAGCCTCTCGATTTTCTTTGATCTGTACCCATGGCTTTTGTTCATCAAAATATTTGTTTGCTCTGCGAATATAAACAAAAATTAGCTCAATCGCTTCCTTGAGTCGTCCTTCTTCAATGAGGGCACCTGACTCTCCATACAAAGAATCAATGGCTCTCATCCATTCCTCACTGTGCTCACGTTCTGGAACGTTTCCTTCAAAAGATTTATTTACAAACGCTAATGTACGATTTACTAGATTGCCAAATGCACCAAGCAATTCTCCATTGTGACTGTGAATGAATTCTCGCCAAGAAAAGTCAGTATCCCTTTTCTCTGGTCCGTTTGCGATCAGAAAATAACGAATAGAGTCTGGCTCATAGCGCTTCAAAATGTCCGGCACCCAAACCGCCCAGTTATTGCTTGTGGAAAACTTTTTCCCTTCCAGCGTCATGTATTCACAAGAGATCATTCGATCAGGTAAATGAAGATCTTCGACGCCTAAAAGTACAGCCGGCCAAATTAGTGTATGAAAAGGGATATTGTCTTTGCCATGGACATAATAAGCGGTTATTTCCTCATTTCCATCCTTCCAGAAGGACTCCCAGCTTCCGCCTGTCTCAGCAGCCCACTGCTTGCTTGCAGATAAATACCCGCTGACTGCTTCGATCCAAACGTAAATTTTTTTATCCTCAAACCCTGCAACCGGAACCTCCACGCCCCAATCTAAGTCCCTTGTCACCGCACGATCTTGAAGCCCTTCGGCTAAATATCTTCGCGTTAATTGTACTGCATTTTCTTTCCAACCTTGAGCTTTTTCGGCATATTCAGTAAGTTCCGCTTGGAAGGAAGAGAGTGCAATATAATAATGTTCCGTTGGGCGCTCAATTGGAGGATTCCCACAAAGCTTGCATGTCTTGTCTGATAGGTCTGCTGGGTCAAGTAGTGTTGAACAAAAATCACATTGGTCGCCTCGCGCACGGTTGCTGCAAACAGGACAAATCCCTTCTACATATCGATCAGGCAAAAATCGTTGGTCTGTTTCACAATAAGTCTGTTGGATTGTTTTTTTATATAAATGTCCTTTTTCCAGAAGTGACAAAAATAAATCTTGAACGACTTGATGATGAAACGGCTGATCCGTTCTTGTATACAAATCATACGTAAATCCAAGTTGTTTAAAACATTCGGCAAACTCCTGATGATATCGATCCGCAATATCCCCCGGAGAAACACCCTCTTGAATAGCCTGCACCGCAACAGGTGTACCGTGGCAGTCACTTCCAGATACGTACAACACCTTATTTCCTTTTGCGCGGTAATAGCGTGCCAGCACATCTCCAGGTAATAAACTTGCCAATCTTCCCAAATGCAATGAACCGTTCGCATAGGGCCATGCACCGCCAATAAACACATTTGTCATCATAACTCCTCCTTTTTTTGACAAACAAAAAAGCCCTCAATCCCAAAGGGACGAGAGCTGTGCTCACGCGGTACCACCCAATTTTATTAATGCCTTGCGACATTAACCTCTTCAGGTACGATGCATATGCATGTATACCCTAGCACAGTAACGGGTGCGGGTTCCGGCGCAGCCTACAACCATATGAGGTTTCGATGCGCAGCTCAGAGACCATATTCCCAAGGTTATTCTTTACCCCTTTTCAGCAACTGGGGCTCTCTGTAAAAAGACATCGCCGTGGTACTCTTTCTCATCATAGCTTTTGTTAGAATATTCAATTTATTGGAATTATACTCAAAATGTTTTTTTAAGTCAAGATGATTATGCATCTTCACATGTCCCTGCTCATGCCTCTGAATTTCCGCTTAAGCGCATTGCTCTGCTATTCACTAATCTAAACCTGCACACCAATTAATTCGTACTCATCAAAGCCAAATGACATGTTATTCGTATATTTAAGTTCTATTTTATTATCATAAAAGCGAACGAAATAAATTACCACATACGGGGTTTCTATGTAGATCAATGTAAGAGATAGTTGGTAACTATCTATCCAACAAGCTTGTGTGACCACTTCCTGATCATGTGTTGCCAAATCCTTCGTAAAATGATCTGTTGAATGGATTAAGCTGTTGAAGTTAAACGGATACGTCTTCACACTCTGATCGTCAAAAATAAGCTTAAACTGAAATTCGCTCCCACTTGATGTAAAATGCAGCTGAGTGAGCATTTGTGTATTATCCATAAATGAAAAATGAAGATCATTTAAGCAAATCGTATGGTTAGGCTCGCTTCTTGGTGTAGTGTACGGGAATGTCATATTCGAGAGATGCTGATCTAATTCTGCTTTTTGTTCAACGTGGTCAAAGAGGATATCCGTGTCTAGTGGCAGGAGGATATGATCATAAACTAAATCTAGCAACGTTTGAAGCTGCTTCATGGAAGAAAAGCTGGATGTTGCTGCAATGACAACCTGATGTTTGGGCGACACAAAACATAACTGTCCATACCCGCCATTTCCCATGAAGCAGCCGTCACGACACATAAAAAATTGATAGCCATACCCTTGGGAAAAATCAATCCGCTCTTCGTCTCGTGATGTATCGCTTTGCTCGCTAGTGGCAAGTAAAATGTATTGATCAGAAACGATTCGATGGCCGTTAAATACACCTTTGTTTAGCAGCATTTGTCCAAATTTCGCTATCCCTTCAGTAGGTATACTCAGTCCCATTCCCCCAGCAACGATACCAAGCGGACAGGTTTCCCAAGAAGGGCTTGAAATGCCAAGCGGTACAAACAAATGAGGCATTAAATAATCGATTAACTTTTGCCCAGTTACTCTCTCAAGGATAGCCGATAACATATAGGTAGAATGCGTACTGTAACGGTAGTAGGTTCCTGGCTTATGCTCCACTTCCATTGCTAAATAAGCTTTAACCCAGTCCGTTTTCTCCGCTACGCTTCCGTAAATATTGTCATGATGACCGGCATTCATCGATAGAAGATGGTGAATCGTCATTTCAGCTAAGTTGTCCGAAATCGTATGAGGCAATTTGTCAGGAAAAAATGATATGACTTTGTTGCTTACATCCAGAAGTCCCTCGTCACAAGCAATGCCTATTGCGATTGATGTAAAACTTTTGCTGAGTGAGAATAACAGCTGCGGATTGCCCTGACGATAGGGATCACGGTAAAACTCGGAAGTAGCTTTGCCGTTTTGCATCAATATAAAGCTGTTCAAATTTAAGTTTAGTTGATTGATTTGAGCAAAAAACGCAAGCAACGACTTCGATGACAAACCATGATTTTCTGGTCGATCCGTTTCCATAACGCTTATCAAGCCTTTAACACCGTTATGCATGAATGCAATCACCCACTCTTTTATACTCAACGAATCTACTAGCCCAATTGTTTAATAAACGTCACTCTATCATAACCACTTCTAAAATAATCCTTTTCATGATTGCTTACTTCAAAGCCAATTCGACGATAAAAGGTTAGCGTATCTTCATTACCTTCATGACCCAACGTATAAAGAATGATTTTATGCTCATTCAACTCGTTCATTTCGCTGCAAATCGTAGAAATCAAAGCTTTACCGACACCTGCTCGTTGAAAGTCCTTTTTCACGACTACGCCTACGATTTCATAAAGACCTACTTCATCATTAAATAGGTATCCTGCATGCCCCATAATTTGATTGTCATCGGTATAGGCTACATAATATTGGCTTTTACCCGCTGGAGCTTTTGCAAAGTCCTCCCACCGAGGCGGATATCTTTCAATAACGAAGTTCGGGAATTGCAGTGGATGCTCCATAAATATATTAATTACATCTTGTTGATCATTACTCTCAAACAACCGAATATTCATATTTTATTATCCTCCTGTTCGCAACGAACCTTTTCTTGCTGAGCTATAAATTCATCCTTCGTTAATCCAAATAAAATTAAATCTTTATATTCTCCATTGGTATAAATGACTTTCCGGCGCACACCCTCTTGCTGGCAGCCAAGTTTTATCATCATATTAGTTGAGCCTACGTTGCCTTCAAGCACGTAGTCATTGAATTTATTAAGCCGTCTCTCCATAAAAGCATACTTTAAAAGAATTCTCATCGCTCTTGTCCCATATCCCTTGCCTCGGTGATCTCTATCAATTTGTATGCCAATACTAAACGTGCCGTTTTTCTCATCGATGCTATTCAGATTAAGGCCTCCGACATTTTCAGCGTTTCTATTTTCAATCGCAAACATGATACGCCTGTTATCCGTAGAGAAATCAGCATACGTTTCAGCGAAATTTTTGGCCTCGGCAATCGTAGGCGGCAACTCTACCGTACACTCCAAAAGTCTCCGAGCTGGAGTATCGAAACGGTTGAAGTAATGTCCTTCCCAATCAGCAGCCTGAATGGCTCGTAATCTAATCTCCTCATCCTGCCAAAAATATTGACTATAATCTATTTCTCTCATGTGATCCTCCCATAATCAATAGTAGTATTAAGCGCTATTATACATAAAATTGAGATAAAACAGGAAAATATTTGTAGTATTAGAGCAACACAAAGAGCCCCACGGGTCATTCATTCCGAGGGCTCTTTATTTTGTTATTTTGAATGCGCAGCCTTGTCCCGCTTAGACAGCACGATGTTCTGGTACAATCGGACTGTCAATAAATAGTAAGCAGCATAGATAGCCGCGAACAATGCAATGGGAATCCATAAGCGATAATAAGGCTCACTTAATATAAATGAAAAGAGATTCATACCGACTAGAACATGCGTGAGCCCAACGATGCCAGGAAATAAAAATACGAGGAACAGCTCATGATAGATTGATCGTGACAGTCTCTCTCTCCTTACGCCAAGCTTGCTGAGCATCTCATAACGCTGAACGTCCTTTGCTGCACCTGATAATATTTTGAACATTAAACAGCTCGCCATCATAGCAAGAAAGGCGATGCCAAGGAAGAAGCCCATAAAGACAGTGCCGCTAGCGATGCCTATGGCATTCTCATAGTTTTTGTACTTGCTCCATGACAGATACTCACCCTTCGACTTCTCTGCTTCCAACTGGTCAAGCTCTTTCCATGACATACGATGAGCGAGGAAATCGCCTGTTCTTCCGATCACGACGACCTGTTCATTAGCCCCAAGCTTTGCAAACTCGCCAGCGTCGACTAGCTTGTAATCGTATTTCATGGGCGGTGAAATCTCCCAGAGGAAATTTCGCCATTGTTGGCTAGACATCTCATCGATATCCGCCTCATCTTCAGCGCCAACCGAATCGGTGGGAAGAGGTCCCTTGATTTGTTCTAATTCATCCCAATATTCCCGGCCCTGCTGGGAATGAACGAAAGGCCGCTGACTATCGAGGTCCTCTTTCGCATAATAAATCAGCTCGTTCTCTATCTTGTAGCGATACTTGAACTGCTCCTTAAACGGAATAGAACCGAGTATCTTGGTTTCCTCCGCATTCGGGTTATGCACGATCGCGTCATAAACGCGGTAGCTCTCTCCCCTTATTTGCGCATCGTTCACAAACGCCATACCTCCGGCAATTGCGCCTGCTCCGAGTGCAATCAACATCGCTACCGTAGCCAGCAGCTTCGTTAAACCATTAATTCGGAAGCTCAGCTGGCCGAATGTGAAAGCGCGGATTCCTCGCGTTTGATTTCTCTTTTTCATCCTAACCACAAGAGGCGGGAGCAGCATCATAAACAGGAGGTAAGTCCCGAGCGGTGTCATGAATGTAGCTGTATACAATCCGATCTCCCTTAGCTGTTCCATAAACGTAAGGGAGAAGTAACCGAGTCCCAAAGCGATCATTCCGACGATGCTAAGTACAATTTTCCATGGGCTGCCTCCCCATAACCGATCTGCTTGCATATTGCCATGCACGAGATGCAATACCTTCATGCGGGACAGCTTCAGCTGATTCCATATCGCAGATAATCCAAATAGACAAGTAAAGAAGATGATTGTAAATAAAATGGCTGGTCCAAAAACGGCATGGTAACCTACCAGACTCGTCTGAAGCTGCTTAGCCATTAGATGTCCGACTAGCCTGGATAAGCCAAACCCGAGCGCAAGCCCAACTGCTAGTGAAATAATGCCGAGAGCAATCGTCTCAATAAACATTAAAGTACGTATTTTACTTTTGCGTGCGCCTAAAACTAGATAGAGTCCAAACTCTCGCTGACGCAGCGACAGCAAAAAGCTGTTGGCATAAATAATGTAGAAAAAAGTGATTGCCGAGAGCAGTACCGAGCCCAATATATAGACGAGTCCTATCGAGTTGATAACCGCATTCGCCTCAGTAAAGTCGCGGTTCCACGCCATCGTCTGGAACATATAAAAGATCGCTATCGACATGACCAGTCCGGCAAGCAGCACAATATAATCCTTGAATTTGCTCTTCATGCCGGATAAAGCTAATTTCATAAGCATGTCGTCACCTCACTGCCTTTCCGATTCGTAAACATCATCGGATGCAGCAGCGGCCGCCGCCGAGCCATAGTCGCCGAGTACGTCCAATATTTGCTTATAAAAGGTTTCACGGCTGCCCGTGCGGTACAGCTCTTTCACAAGCTGACCATCTTGTATGAATAGGATTCGTCCGCAATAGCTTGCACTGAATGCGTCATGAGTCACCATGAGAATCGATATTCGCTGTTCCTCATTCAGTCGCTTCATCGTCTCCAGCAGACTGACTGCATTTTTCAAATCAAGCGAGCCTGTCGGCTCATCACCTAGCAGCAAAGCAGGTTCATGAACAATAGCGCGAGCCGCGGCTGTACGCTGCCGCTGTCCTCCTGAGATCATCGCTGGATATTGCCCTTCAAGCGCTGTAATACCGAGATTATCCATAACTTGACGGACTTTGATTCTTATCTCACCAGCAGGTACGTCCTGCAAGGACAAAGGAAGTGCGATATTCTCATACACCGTCAGATTGTCGAGCAGATTAAAGTCTTGGAAAATAAACCCTAGCCGCTGCGCCCGGAAATCCGAAAGTTCGCGGGCTTTCATTCGCGTAATATCCGTGCCGGCGATTGAAATTGTCCCCTCCGTTGGATTATCCAACGTCGAGATTACGTTCAAGAGCGTCGTTTTGCCCGAACCGGAGGCTCCCATAATGCCGATGAACTCCCCTTCTTGCATCGTGAACGAGATATTATTCAGAGCATAAACCTGATTCACCTTATTGCTGCCGTATATTTTGGATATTTGTCTTATATCAATAACTGGATTTCTTGTTGTCATAGCTTAGTGACATCTCCTTCTGCCTTGATACCTGTACGATATCTTGCAACATACTTAGTATAAGGAAGACGCCCAAAGCATACTTAATGTAACCGTTAAGATTTTATAAGGTTTTTCTTAATAAATATTTTTCTATAGATCATACAGTTGACTCATATTTCTGATCTTCTGTTTAATATACGTGACAGCCTCATATGGTCCTACTATTGTTACATCATCCCCGAGCGGCCATATCAACTCCACATAGAGCTGCAAGTCCTCCATCGCAAGCGGAACGGATGCACTGCCCCCGCCCTCAGCATGTCGTTGTAAAAAAGGAGCGAACCGAGCATCGCTTTCAAGCAGCCATATCCCTTTTTCCTTCAATTCCAGCAGCAGCACTGTCTGTTCAAGATGATCTTTGTTAGGCACATTCAGCAAAGTCTGTTGTTCAATGTCCTCTCTCGCCTCCATCGTTTCATTGCGTGAAGCCGAGAGCATTCGATCAGCTCTAAACTGCCTGATTTCCTCTCGCAAAAAACAATAAGCAGGACAATACCAATAACCCGAACTTGCATAAAGTCCAATTGGCTGTATATCTCGTTGCAGCACGCCGCCGCTTGAGCGGTATTCTATCGTAACGATGCTGCCTGACATAATCGCCTGCAACAGTGTTTGAAGAATGCTTGGTGACATTAGTCGGTACGGGCTGTAAATAGCGACCTTGTTTTTCAAACGGTCTATCCGTTCCTTCACATCCATCGGCAAGTAATGATAGAACTTATGGAGCGCAGAGTTGGCGCCATCGCCAAATGGCAAGGAACTGAAATAATCCAAGGACTGGCATGCAAAAAACATAGCAACCGCTTCACCTTCAGTGAAGCTGATTGGCGGGAGCAATCTCTCTTGCAGCAGCCTATACCCGCCTCCCCTGCCTTGAACAGAATAAATGGGAACTCCGAGCTCACTCAATTCCTGCAAATCGCGTGTAATCGTCCGACTTGATAACTCAAATTCATCGGCTAATTCTTGCACAGTAAAAGACTTTCTAGCATTGATCATCATGATGAGCTTTATAAGTCGTTGAGACTTTTGCAAGGATAACCCTCTCTCACAGCATTTTTATTTTATATTATCACATAAATAAGACAATATTTGTCTTGTTTGAATGATACGATTATTTTGTAATCTTAATCTAATTCATGATTTGTGGAGGTAATTGTAGATGAACAAACAAGTAAACGCGCAAGAGAAGATCGGTTTCGTATTTATTAACGGAGCAGGTTTGGAAAAAACGATTTGGCACCAATTAGTATCCGACCTCCGGCATCCTTATCTGCTAATTGATTTTCCTCATAGGAAGGGTAGTGATGCCTTGAGGAAGGAGCTTTCTTTGGCGGATTATGTGAATCATATGAAAAGTCAGATCGAAGGGTGGGCTATTCAGAGGTTTGTTATTGTAGCACATTCATTAGGCGGAGCACTTGCGTTTAAACTTGCTTCCGAGCTGCAAGGGCGGGTAGTCGGCTTTGTCGCTATTGGAGCCATCATCCCGAAGAACGGCGGTTCATTCTTATCCACTCTCCCTTTCCCAAAAAGACTCCTGATGTCCATGATACTTCAAAAAACGGGGACAAAGCCCCCTAAATCTGCCATCCTAGCAGGGTTATGCAATGATCTATCGCCAGAGCAGTCCTCCCGAATAGTAGAAGGATTTGTACCCGAGTCGATACGCGTATATACCGATCGGATCGAAGCTGCTGCTCCAGCAGTGCTTAAGTTATATGTGAAGCTGACGAAGGATAAGGAGCTCAGTCCTTCCTTGCAAAATAAAATGATCCTTCATTTCAAACCGCATTCGGTACAAAGTCTTGCAACAGGACATTTACCGATGCTGAGCGATCCACTCGGCGTTAAGCTCTTATTGCAAAACTTCATTGAGCAAGTAGAATTATAGTTTCTCATTTTGCCGATCCCGAAATTCTTTCGGGCCTACGCCATAATATTTTCAGTTTGATTGTTTAAATATTCTCAGGTCATGTCATGCATGCGCAGCAAAAAGCCTCAACCTTGTCATACCACGGTCGAGGCTCAACTTCCAAGACGATAATGATTAAGCGCATTTCGTTAATTTTGCTCTGAGCTTTGCTTCTCTTTTATAAGCCATACCGATATGTATTGCAAAACCGCCATAGCAAACAGCACAATCGGCATCCATATGGATTGCAGGTCTTTTGCAAGGATAATGAGCAAGCAAATGGAGAGTACTCTTCCCGTATTTAAGAAAAGCTCCCGCATGACAACGGATTCTACACGCAGCTGGCCTTTAAGGGGCAATGTCCCGATTAAGCGATAGTAGTAGGAAGTAAGTGTATTGACTGCAAGCGGATTGCATATTGAGAACAAAATCATAAATAAGGCAACCGACCAAAACTCAACTTGAATGAGCAGCAGCGAGGAACCGATAGCAACCCCTGTAGTAGAAAGCAGCACATATTTGCGCACTTGCTCCTTCTGTGCTTTTCTTGAAATGACATATCCCGTCGCGACAGTAAGTGATGAGAAGAAAACACCCATATAACCTACCCAATCCTCACGGCCAACCGTCTGATAAAGCATAATGTTTGGCAGGAAGAGCATAATCCCCTGAAAAAGTCCAAGAACGAAGAAGCTGTATAGTGCCTTTAGCCAGCGACGATTCTTGTGCATGACCAGCCCCATAAATTTTAAATAATAGGCTTTGTGATGTGACTTGATCATAGGAATCCGGAAGCTGACGATCGCAGCAATAAGGAACATAATAAATGCAAGCATAAAAATAAAAACGTAGCCCTGCAGCCCATCACTTCGCTGAATAATGAACCCCGCAAGTGCTGGTCCCGCTAACCCAGATGCATTAAATACAATCATATTAATCGCTAGAAAACGTATTCGGTTCGCTTCCGTTGAAACATCATATTGAATAACTAAATAACCAGTCCAATAAAGACCCGCGGCGACCCCATTAAAAATGGCAAACCATATGTAATACTGAGCCACATGTTCTTGTGCGATGACGACCATTAAATAGAAAATGGCAATCATTACGATACCAAGCCGATAAGTCACCATACGATCACGTCGTTTAGCAATCCAGCCACCCAGTGCAAAAGCAGGTGGTGTCACCACAAAAACAATGATGTTGTACATTCCGTTTACTGTTAAATCCTGCGTCAACCGCCACAAATATAAATTGAGAAACAACCCTGACATTGATGCGCCAAACTGAAAGCAGCAATGAATGATTAAAGCCGTTATTGCTTCCTTGCTAAGTCTGCTCTCTGGTGCAAGCGGCGTACTTTTCATTAGATTCAATTTACTCCAAAATCTTGACCCCGTCCGCATTTGCAGCTTCCCCCGTTGCTTCTCAACTGAAAAACGCTTTCTTTTTTATATAGTTTATCACATGGCTATCCTATACCCTCGACTCAAGAAAGTGCTCTCTCCTTCAAAATAGCCGCTATCCTTCCATATGGAGCAATCAAGTAACCGTATTCATTGTTTATGTCCTTTGTTCGCATGATTAGACTTGCCGACCCGACTTGAAAATGGTAGACATAGCGGTTAAACGGATTTTATCCGGCAAATATTTGCAAGTGTTGCAATTGCATGCTAATAGGTTTACTTCCCCTTGGCTCATACGCGCCTCCTCCCCCGACTCAAACATCAATCATCCTAACAAAAAACGCCTCCAACCCCACTGTCAATGTGGTTTTGGAAGCGTTTATATCCTTCATTCGAGACTCACCTATTTACTGTAACGAATACGAGATAGCACTAGCTTCTCTTTCGTTACCCAGCTTCTAATCGACTAAGCTTGTGCTTGCCATAGTGACAGCACATTAGCTGGCTCCCAGCCAACTATCGCTTTATGGGGCTGCAAGCATTTATAAGTCACGCCGTTGTAGCTAACCAAATCTCCGGTATTATAGGAAACGCCTGCGCTCCAAGCTGCTGCGCCAGTGCCGTTACCGCCTCCGCTGCTTGCAGCCAGTGTCACTGATACTTGTGAGCTCGCTGCCGAGCGGTTGCCGGCTGCGTCTTTTGCTTTTACAGTGAAGTTATATGTCGTTCCTGCCGTTAAGCCGCTTATTACAACAGATGCTGTAATAGATTGTGCGATTATTGTCGATCCATTAAACACTTCATATCCCGTCACATCGGTATTATCTAAAGATGCGCTCCAGCTTAACGATACGGTCGAGGACGTTTGTCCCGTCACTGTTAATCCAGCAGGCGCGCTTGGAGCTGTCGTATCCACTGGCTCAGGCGAGGTCGTCCCGCCTCCGCCACTGCCGCAAGGTCCGATTACTTTCCAAACGCCCCATGCGCCAGATTGATCAGGACGATCGCCTTGCGTCCACCATTTTGCCTCGTATACAGTTCCGTTATATTTCACTTGTTGACCACCGCTATAAGCGGTAGCTGCCGCCCACTCTACAGCAGGGCAGGTACCAGAAGGTGCTGCTTCTGTCGTTACCGACAATGCCGCACTTGCTGCCGACAAATTGCCTGCCGCATCCTTTGCTTTAATAGTAAACGAATATGTCGTTTCAGCGTTCAATTCGCTAATTGTTGCGGTTGTACCTGCAACTGTTGTTGCGAGTGCCGTTCCGTTATAAACCTGATAACCGGTCACGCCTTTATTGTCTGTAGATGCCGACCAGCTCAGGGTAACACTAGAAGCTGTTTTTGCATTCGAAGTAAAATTAGCAGGAGTGGAAGGAGCTGTCGTGTCCGCAGGATCAGTTGGATTTCCTCCGCCAGGCGTTCCTCCGTTATTTAAATCACCTGCAAGCTTATCCAACAGCTTATTGCCGCTGCAGCTATAGTTGCCGCTTACTCGGCAATCCGAGGAAAGCTCCCAGAACATGCCGCCCGCTAATCCTTTTGTTTTCAAATAGTCGATTTTGTAGCCAAACGATTCATAGTCATCATAGCTGATAAAAACTTTGGAAGCAGCATTGTATAAATAAGGCACCTTCGCAACATCGTTCCAATAACGAACAAATCCGTTTTTGTTAATATATTGCGCAGCCAAATCACCGTAGTCGAATACGCCAGCCTCCCATGTTCCTGCAGGTGGCGTGCTTGCACAAGCTTGATATTGGCCGTCACCGTTAGGTCCAGCTGCGCAGCCGCTCCAGCCGCGTCCGTAGAACGGAACACCTAGCACGAGCTTATTTGCTGGGACGCCCGCATCAAGATGACCTTGCACACCTTTTGCAACATTAAAAGTGTCAGCGTTTGGTATGCCAGCTTGCACAGCTGCGGAATCTGTATATAAAGGTGCATTATGCGCGCTTTTTGTGCTCCAACCTCCGTTGAAATCATAAGTCATGATGTTGATCCAATCAACTGTGGCTGCAATTTGTGCCAGCTCCGTATTGTTCGCGTATGAAGGTGATGCACCCGAAGCGATCGTAAGCTCATACGTCTTGCCGTCTACGATTTCAGCCGTATCCAGTTCCTTGCGTACCTCCTGCAGGAGCAGCGTATAGTTATGTTTATCTTCAGGTCTTGCGCTATTGCCAGCCAAACCTCCGCTTACCGGATACTCCCAATCAAGATCAACGCCGTCGAATTGATAATGGCGAATAAAGTCGACAGCGGACTTAGCGAAAACGGAACGTGTCGCGGAGCTAGCTGCAACATCCGAGAACCGATTCGACCATGTCCAGCCGCCGATCGAAATCATCGTTCTTAGATGCGGATTCGCTTGCTTCAGCTTAATAAGCTGGCCAATATTGCCTTTTAGCGGCTTATCCCATGAATCTCCTGCAAAAGCCTTTTGAGCATCAATCCAAGGATCACCAAGCACAATAGTCCCGTTCGGAACATTAATGGCTCCAGCTTCATTTTGGCAAGCCCAAGTCGCACTGTTAGGGCCAGTTGGATCAGGATTTCCGTGAGAACCATTCCAACAAATATCCGCAAATGCATAATTGATATGAGTAAGTTTAGATGCATCGATATCCGTCACATTATAACCGCGCCCATAAGCGCCCCATGACGGATAATACCCGATTATTTTATACGAATTATTCGCCGCTCCCTGCGCTGCAGCAGCATGAGTCGACGCAGCAGGTACAAATAAACCAACCACAGATAGGAGCATGGCCATCAGCATCACAAGCGTGGGAGCTTTCATCTTCTTCTTCTTCATTCATCAATCTCTCCTCTCAAATTCAAAAAATATTCCTTTTCTATCGTTTTTTAGCTGCTTCCTCTTACAAAATCAAAGCTGCGAAAAGCAAATCACCTCCCGGAAAGAATTGGAAATGTATGCGCTTTCTAAATAGGCTACACTGATTATTTTGGGGGATGAATCACGTAGTTGAATAGGGATATTTTTCAACACTTTTGGGGGAAGTTTATGTTAAATTTTATATATTTAATAATTAAAACCGTATTTAAATACTTTTTTCTGTATTTATTTATAAGTATAAATAATAAATAATACATTTTATAAAAATAAATTAGATGAATTTGGTCATATTATGTCATTTGTTGAAATTACTATCGTTCGAATTAACTATCTTTTTACTTGTAATAACCACCTCTTTTTACCTAATCGCGAATAGACACCTCCCCTCTAATCACAAAATACAACCATTACAGTGAAAAGGGGGAACCGATCATGGCGAAGCAGCAAGGTCACGCAACCAAAAATACAACGACAAAAACTTCCGACAAAAAAGGCAACGCATCCGGCAATAACCACTAACCCGTAAACGGAATCTAACAAAGCAAAAACGACCCATTGCCGGCTTACTAAGCTCCGGCAATGGGTCGTTTCATGTTCACAATAGAAGGTTATTTATGTTTTTTGTCGAATTATTTCATAAGAGATGGCAACTTATTACTAGAAAAAGTGGTGAACCAACGATGACTAATCATTCTTATACGGTAATCGATTTTGAAACGAGCGGCCTTGATCCGAAGAAGGATCGTGTTATCGAGATGGCCGCAATCCGCTGCGTTAATGGCGAAATAGCTAGTGAATTCAGTACACTGGTACGTTACGACGGCAAGCTTTCCGCCAAAATAACAGAGCTGACTGGCATCACTGATGAGATGACTTCATACGGCATGGACGAGGACACCGCTTTTCGTATTTTAAACCGAATGTTAGGCGACAATGTTTTGATCGCTCACAACGCTGCTTTCGACCTTGGCTTCCTGCACCATTCCTTGCTTCGAATCGCTGGCAGATCGTTTACGAACAGCTTCATCGATACGCTCACGATTAGCAGGGCACGGCATGTTTATCCTCATACGCTGAAAGACATGTCGGATCGCTATGGCATTCCGCTAATCGGCGGACATCGTGCACTAAATGACGTTATTGCTTGTTGGGAAATTTTCCGCAAGATGGACGAAGAGCAGTCGGTAGAGAGTTACCTAAACACATTAGGCTACCTCAAGAAATTCGGACCACCTGCTTGGACACCCCCGGGGACTAGGCTTGAAGCAATGGAGCTCAAATACGCACCGCGTTAAACCCGTTCCTTCCCTTTATCCGATTCGCCTGCATTTTTATTAGCGGCATCTCGATCCTGCTGCATTTCCTCTACCGTCTTCACCTTCAGACGCGCTGCACCTTTATAATCACGCGTAGGAAGCAAAGGTCCTTCCGCTAGGCGCTTCTTGGCTGCTGCGATAGAATCCGTATACTGCGGCAGCCACTGCTCCTGCGCCACAAGCATCTCATCGACCATCTGCCAAATTTCCTTCGGATTGCAAACTGCCCCAACTAGCGGATCCATCATAAAAGCTTGTCTTAGCAGGTTGATGTCGCCATGAATGGCTGCTTCAACGGCAAGACGCTGTACAGAGATGCTTACATTGCATACCGCTGCGGCGCCCAGCGGCAGCTCGCCAACAGTAGGCATAGAGATACCGTTGCGATCAACATAGCCTGGAGCTTCAATGATGGCGTCGCTCGGCAGGTTCGCAATGACCCCTTTGTTTTCCACATTAAAGTGGCCTCGGTAGATTCGCCCCGTTTCCAGTCCTTCAATGATGTATGAGCCATGCTCATGGCTTCGCAGCTCTGTCTTGAATTCATTCGCCGGGTCCTTCATCCAGTTAGGGAAATCTGTCTCGAACCAATTGCGACCCTCTGTGCATACACGCAAATAACCGCCCGTTTCTCCGTTAATCCATGAGCTCATATCGATCCAATCAGTAATTTCCTCTGGCCGTTTGCGATACCAAGGCACATACTCGCTCAAATGCCCATTTGACTCCGTACTATAATAGCCGAAACGGCGCAGCATATCGATACGTACCTTCTCTGTGCGACTGAAGTCTGGATGCTTCTCGAATGCTTCGAGCAGCTTGCCTGTCAAATCCTCGCCGTTATGCTTAATTTGGATATACCATGTCTGGTGGTTGATACCCGCGCAAATGATATCTACTTCCTCGGGTTTCAGTCCAAAAGCCTCGGATATTTGCCAGTGTCCCCCTTGCACGCCATGGCATAGACCAATCGTCCGCACTCCGCCGTACTTATTGCATGCCCAAGTCATCATCGCCATCGGATTTGCATAGTTGAGCAGAAGCACATCTTTCGCACAAACTTCGCGAATATCACGACAAATGTTCATCATCTCAGCGATGCCTCGCTGACCGTACATAATGCCGCCAGCACAAAGCGTATCGCCAACGCATTGGTCAACACCGTATTTGAGAGGAATATCTACATCGGTTGCAAAAGCCTCAAGGCCTCCGACGCGAATTGTACAAATTACGTACTTTGCATCCTTCAAAGCCTCGCGCCGATCCGTTGTAGATTGAATAGAAATCGACAGGCCGTTCTCATCTATATCACGCTGACAAAGGGCTGTAACCATCTCAAGATTATGCGCATTAATATCCGTAAATGCGACTTCAATGTTTTGAAACTCCTGTACAGCAAGCAAATCCCGCAGCAGTCCGCGAGTAAATCCGATCGAGCCCGCGCCTATAAATGCAATTTTAAAAGTAGACATGCCAATCAGCCTCCAGTTATCGTCTGAATAGAGTTCGTTGATCTCCTCTACATTTTATCAACGATAATAAGGAAGCGTTATCAATATTGTGACCAAAGTCGCTCAGAGTGTCAGAAATCGTCACTTTATACTACTCTCTGTTTTGCTAGCGGATGTCCCATATTTGAGTTTCAACCGAATGACGGTAAGCGATAGGCGTCTGATTCGTATATTTTTTGAACATCGCATGAAAATATTGCCTGCTTCCGACTCCAACATAATCACAAATATCCGCTATAGCAATATCCGTCTCACGGAGCAGCATTTTCGCTTTCTCCATCCGAAGTTCGGTTAAATACCCTGTTAACGTCTGACCAAGCTGCGCGCGGAATACACGGTGCAAATACCCTGGATGCAAGCTTACAGCCGCGGCAATATCCTTTACTTGAATATCTCTATCATAGTTATGATGCATATATTCAATCGATTGCTTCACATAAACTTCGATCGGATTAGCGCCCTTTACGCCAGCTTCCTTATGAAGCCTTGCAATCGCCAAGATCAACTGCGCAAACAACAGCTCCGCCTTCATATTGATGCTTCTGCCTCGTCCGTCCAGCTCAAGCACGAGGCTTTTGAGCACCTGATAGACTTCACTCGGGTCACGCAATAACAAATAAGAGGACGGCTCTGTGATCAATCTGTCCACAAATTCATCCTCCAAAGCAAGCTGCCGTATAGAGGGGAACGCCGACGGACGCTCCCTAAAATCAAATTCAACATTAAGCATCCGGCAGGGCCCACGCTCGTCCACGGTAAGTCGATGCGGCACATTCGCATCAAGAATAATAAAATCACCCTTCTTGAGCGTCATTTCACATGCTTGCCTTGTTGTTGCTGCTTCCAGCTCGATACCGCAAGCTCCTGAGATGACATACATAATTTCGATTGCATCATGCGTGTGAAAGGTCATCGCGTAATCAGACCACTGCTTAAAATAATAAGCGTACACATGCGGATAAAAATCTCCATTCAGCCACTCTCGTTTAAACAACGTTCCACTCACGTGAAGCCCTCCTTTACTTAACGACAAGTATGGTTACACGGATGCAAGCTTAGTTACGGCAAGAAGCGCCGTTTCAATCTCACGTTCAATCGCTTTCGCTACAACATCTGTATGCGGATCATATTCGCCCGCCAAATCAGAATCCGCATAGCCGTCCAGCGCCAGAATCGCTCCCGCACGCGCGCCGCGCAGCGTTGCGATGACGAACAATGCCGCAATCTCCATCTCAACGGCTAGTGCGCCTGCTTGCTTGTACTGGCGATGCGGAATGTCAACAACACCTGAGAAAAAGACATCAAGCGTTACTGTTATGCCTTTCTTAACAATGCCTTCGCTCTCAAGCGCAGACGCATACAACGCTTCTGTAACCGCGCTGTCAGCGACAGCTGGGAATCCAGCCGGCACAAGCTGATGCGTGAGCCCTTCAGCTCTAACTGCCGCTGTGCTGACGATTAGGCTTCCTGCAGGGTGATCCGCTGAGTAAGAACCCGCCGTACCGACACGAATAAGCGTCTTAACACCTCCGCGGATAAGCTCCTCAAAACATACCGCTGCTCCTGGTGAACCTACGCCGTGGCTTACTACGGCTAGTCTTACGCCTTTATATTCACCTACAAATGTCCGATACTCGCGAGCGAACGCAAGCTCTTTTACATTGGTTAGTTTCTGTGAAATCGTCTCCGCGCGCCGCGGATCACCGCATACGATGGCGTAAGCCGGCAAATCTTCTGGGTTAACTTGTAGTATAGGCAGCATCTGATTAATCAAACTCCTTCGTTATCCATTCGTCTTCCGGCATCGAGTTCTCTTCGCTCGTGAAGCGTTGTTCCTTAAATGGATCGGCATAGTTGTGGAAGCCATTGCGCTCCCAGAAGCCTTCGCGATCCTCTTTCATAAACTCAATACCCGTAATCCACTTCGCGCTTTTCCAAAAATACAAATGAGGGACGAGCATCCGCATCGGCCAGCCATGCTTATCCGTCAACGGCTCACCGGCAAATCGATGGGCAAGCAGTACGTTATCGTGCATTAAATCCTCAAGCGGCACATTCGTGTCATAGTCCTCATCCGCGTGAATCATTACATATTTCGCTTCTGGCTTTACGCCGAGCAGAGGGAGCAGATCCTTAAACTTAATGCCTTCCCATTCCGTATCAAGCTTCGACCAGCGTGTTACGCAATGAATGTCACACATCGTTTTCGTTTGAGGCAAAGCAAGCAGTTGTTCGAAGCTGAACGTACGCTCCTCCTCTACCTCGCCGAACACGCGCAGCGACCAGCTATTAATGTCATACGAAGGAACCTCTCCCTCATGCAAAATCGGAAAACGCTCTGTCATCGTTTGACCAGGCGGAATCCGATGGGCCAGCTCAGGAGCAAGCACCGCCTGCTTAATGCTAGTCACTTTTTTAAGACGTTCTGCTTTTTTATGCATGTCGTTTACCTCCAAGTTCCATTCCCTGCAGATTCATCAGTTGACAATAAGCCATCTCGGTTCTAACGGGAGCTCTCATTCGACTTGCGAGCTTCCTGCATATAACCTTTATCTTTAAAGAACAACATAGCGAGTATCGTAACAATATAAGGCAGCATCATCGTAAAATGAGTCGGCAGAGCAAAACCCTGCAGCCTGATGCTGAGTGCATCCATAAATCCGAACAACAAGCTTGAAGCCGCAACACCGATTGGATTCGATTGACCAAGCATCGTTGCAACCAGAGCAATGAAACCTCTACCGGAAGTCATGCCCTCTGTAAACATGGTGACATTGCCAAGCGACAGCTGCGCGCCTGCAAGTCCGCAAAGCGCACCGCATAGCAGCACTGCTCCATACTGAATGCGAGTTACCTTAATGCCTAAGCTTTTGGCGGCAGTCGGATTCTCTCCAGCTGCTAGCAAGCGAAAGCCAGTAACCGTCTTGAACAAAAACAGCTGCAGCACAATAACGAGTATGATGGACAAGTAGACGAGCGGGGAATGCCCGGATAAAACCTCGCCCAGCCATGGAATATCTTTTAGCACCGGAATATCCCATTTGGGCAGCCCAATCATATCCTTATTGTAGTATGCGCCTTTTACATTAAAGATCGCGCGCAGCGAGAATGTCGTGAGTCCAAGCGCTAGAAAGTTAAGCGCAATACCGACAACGATGACATTAGCCTTCAAATGGATACTCATAAAACCAAACAAAACTGAAAATAGGAGCGAGCACATGACCGCAAACAATACGGCTGCGAATACATTTCCCGTAAAGTGATTGCCCACAATCCCAGAGAATGCTCCGATCAACACTAAGCCTTCAAGGCCTACGTTGAACAATCCGACCCGGGCACATATCGCGCCGCCGAGTGCCGCAAGCAGAATAGGTGTAACCATACGAAGCGTCGAGGCATACAGCGAGACATCTAATAAAAAATCCATACTATGACCTCGCCTTCTTGCGTTTAATGAACGAATAAGTAAATTTAGCTGAGACGAACAAAATGAGCACCGCTTGAATGATGCTGGACACCTCTAGCGGAACATCCGTATTACGCTCCATTCCCATTCCACCGGTCTGCAGTGCAGCAAGCAAAATAGCGGCAACTGCCGTACCGAGCGGGTGGGATCCGGCAAGAAGTGTTGCCATGATACCCGACCAAGCATAACCTGGAGAGGTCAAAGCACCGTCTAAATAGCGGTACTGTGTTCCAAGAACCTCTACGGAGCCCGCTAATCCGGCAAATCCTCCACTAACGAACATACTTATAAGCATCATTTTTCCACGTTGCACACCGCCATAACTTGCAAACAGCGGGTTGCCGCCAAGCATTCTGATTTCGTAGCCCTTAACCGTGTATCGCATGAACAAGAACAGCAATATCGCTCCGACCACAGCAATGATAAATCCGCCATGAAGGCTCATTCCTTTAAACAGCTTCGGCAGCCATACACTTTGATCAAGCATAACCGTTTGGGCCATTGCAGCAGAGCCTGTACGATCCTTCAGCGGATACGATACCATATACCCTGCAAATAAAGTCGCAATATAATTAAGCAATAATGTTGTGATAAGTAGGTTCATTCGAAATCTTGCATCGAGCCAGCCTGCAAAAGCCGACCATATTCCCCCGGAAATAATTCCAGCTATAATAGCGGCAATCAGCTTAAACCAACCTGGTCCCGGCAAATAGATTGCCGTAACAGCAGCGCTTAGTGCGCCTAATACCATCTGACCTTCCGATCCCATATTAAAAAATCCAGCTCGGAAAGCCAGCGCCACCCCTAGTCCAATAAGAATAATAGGCGTAGCTCTACTTAGCGTATTCGTAAAAAAATAAAAGCTGCCGAAGGCGCCCTTCCACATTTCCGCGTATGTCTCCATTACGGAGCCTCCGACGATAACAATGGCAATCGCACCCGCTGCTAAACCAATAATAACAGCCAAAAGCGGCTGTAACAGCGAACGTCCGAATTGTACCAGCTTATCCAACCGCTTTTCCTCCCGCCATTAACAAACTAATTTGCTCTTCTGTAGCTTTGTCAGCATCCAGCTCGCCTACGATCTTACCTTCATACATGACCAATACCCGATCCGAAAGCTTCAATATTTCAGTCAACTCCGATGAAACCAACAATATTGCTCCGCCTTCATCCCGCTTCTTAAGCAGCTCTCCATGTATAATTTCCATAGCGCCGACGTCAACGCCTCGCGTTGGCTCCGCAGCAATAAGAAACGGTGTCTTCTGCGCAAGCTCCCGTGCAACAATGAGCTTCTGAAGATTTCCCCCAGATAAATACTGAGCTTTCGTAGATAAAGAGCCTGTTTTTATCCCAAAGCGCGTAACCCACTCGCCAACCATCTGCCGAATGCTCGATCCATTCAAAACACCATATTTCTGATGCTTAACAGCATGTCCCATCAAGCCATTCTCGGTAACGGTTGCGTCCTTTGCAACCCCCCATTGGTAACGGTCCTCTGGAATATGAGCGAGTCCGCTATCACGAATAACGCCAACCGGCGCGCCTGTCACATCTTTACCGAGCAGCTTAATCGTACCGCTCTCCGGTTTCATTAATCCTGATATCGCTTGTAAAAGCTCCGACTGACCGTTGCCCGATATGCCGGCGATCCCAACAATTTCACCTTCATTGACATGAAGGCTAATAGCGCTCAGCAGCGGCTTCGTTTTGACCCCAGGAATAGAAACATTGGATACCTCAAGAACAGGCTTGCCTTTGCTCGCCTCATTGCGTGATATATGTACTAAATCCCGGCCTACCATGAGCCGTGACAGATGTTCTGCACTCGTATCTTTCGCGTCGACTGTTCCCGTAACCTTTCCATCGCGAAGTACGGTAACGCGATCAGCGACTTCCATAATTTCCTGCAGCTTATGACTAATAAGAATAAAGCTTTTGCCTTGCGCAGCTAATCCTTTAATAGCAATAAGCAGCTCCTTCACTTCGAGCGGCGTTAAGACGCCTGTTGGTTCATCCAAAATAATGACTTCTGCGCCCTGATAGAGCACCTTCAATATTTCAACGCGCTGCTGCATGCCGAGTGAACAATCTGCAACCTTTTTCCTAGGATCTACTGGCATACCATAAAGCTTGCCTAGTCTCTCCACCTCCGCGGCAGCAGCCTTGCGGTCAAAGCCTACCGCTTTGGAGGGCTCACGTCCAATGACTATATTTTCAGCTATCGTAAACGTCGGGAATAACATGAAATGCTGATGAACCATTCCAATCTTATGCTTAATCGCATCAGCAGGATTCCCGAACGAAACCGGCTTGCCATCAATTCGAATTTCACCGCTTGTCGGACTTTCCATCCCGTACAGAATACGCATTAACGTCGTTTTCCCTGCACCGTTTTCACCTACTAAAGCATGAATTTCCCCTTTTTGCAGCGAAAACTGAACATTGCTATTCGCGGTTACGCTCCCATATGACTTCGTAATGCTGTCCATTTGCAGCAACATACAAAAGCTCTCCCCTTTCAATCCCGATATAAACAAAAAAACCGCTCCCTCGATTACGGAGGAAGCTTCTATGCAACAAGCAAACCGGCTGCATGGGTAGCAGCCGGCATGTTATTCTATTGAGCTAGCGGATTAACTACTACGATTTTACCAGATTTAATGTCTTCAGCGATAGCTTTTACTTTATCGACATTTTCTTGGCCAATGAACGGGCTAAGCGTCGACTTGCTATCTCTTGTTACGAATGTTAAGCCTACGCCGTCTTCTTTCAAACCGTAGTCTGCGACGCCGAATGCGAAGTTGCCTTCTACAAAACTTTTCACTGTTTCATAAGCTACGGCATCCGTACCTTTCAATTGTGAAAGCACGATATGTTCTGGATCTTCATCGGTACGATCTGTATCTTGACCGGAAGTGAAGAAGCCTTTTTCTTTCGCTGCATCAAAAACACCGTTGTCGCCAACTGCTGCCATACCTGCGATAAAGTCAGCGCCTTTGGACTGTTGAAGCAAAGCAAGCTCTTTACCTTTAACAGGATCAGTGAAGCTGCCTACATAGTTGATAAGGAATTGTGCATCTGGGTTTGTGCTCTTCAAGCCTTGTTCGAAACCTGAAGTATATTTGCTAAGCAGTGGAGCGTCCATTGCAACGACTGCACCCACAATATTTGTTTTAGTTGCAAGACCTGCAAGTGCTCCCATCAAATAGGAAGCTTCATGCTCACGGAAGTTAACGCTGCGAACGTTTGGAAGGTCAACGACAGTATCGATAACCGCGAAAGACTTGTCCGGATTTTCAGCAGCCACTTTCTTAAGTGCATCTTCTGCTTGGAATGTTGCAGTTATGATCAAGTCATAATCTTCAGCTACCGTTGCACGAAGATTTTGTTCAAAACCCGCTGGGTCAGTGGACTCAATTGTTTTCACTTCAGCGCCAAATTCGGATCCTGCTTTTTTGAAGCCTTCATCCATCAATACAAAAAACTTGTTAACGCCAATTTTTTCGGGCAATACAAGAGCGATTTTTTTCTTCTCCGCTTTGTCGCCTGCACCGTTATTCGCTGCGTTTCCTGGTTCATTTTTGTTGGATCCGCAAGCTGCAACAATCGCAACCATTAGAAACAACGATACCGCCAAAGCAAAAACCTTTTTCATCGTAATCTCCCCTAAACAATTGAATGTTTTAATTCCTTTTAATCCTAGTTGTTTTATCGGATTTTGTCAATCTTTTTCGATTCGACAAATTTCTAGTTTATTCTACACTAAATTCATCCATAATAATAATGAAATATGCAATTAGTCACGAATTTGTAACATCCGACTCCATATTTCTACTCATTTGCTCGAATAGCTGAACACCTTGCTCCATATCTGCGATCGACATTCCATCGAACAGCTTAAGCATCAGCTTCGAGCGTATCGTCTCAATTAAATGGATAATTTCCATACCCTCTTCCGTAATGTCCAGCATTACGACACGCCGATCCTTCTCGCCGCGTTCGCGTTTCACATATCCAAGCTCAATCAAACGATCTGCAATTCCAGTAACTCCGCCACTTGTAATAAGCAGCTGCTCAGCCAAAGCTGATGCTTTCTGCGGTCCCGTTTTCCCCAAAATAATTAGCATTTTTCCATGAGTCATGCCTAAACCATGCACATTATAGGTGTGCCACTCGGTGTTTATTTGTCTTCTCACTTGTCGAAATGATTCGTCGAGCCGCCTCATTAATTCTTGCTTTTCCACATTTGAAGCTTCCAATTGATCACCAACCTATCTACTCTCTTTAATTCATCTTGTTGTTCACATTATACCTTCCCTTTCTTTGTTTAACTAACGTTCTTCATTAAATAAATATGAAACCTTTTCGTTTTAGCTCAAAAAAGGCCAACCGACGGTTGCAGGTTGACCTTTTTTTTCAACAAAACAAAAGAAGGGAGCTGCTTGCATTATCCTTGCAAAAATCGCAGCGGAGGCTTGCCAAGCAATCCCATACGCGCTGTCTGCCACAACTCTTGCATTAATTGCAGCAGCGGCCATGCCGCCGTCGAAGCAGCGGACACCGAAACCCCGTATCGATAGGTCATAGACGCTCCGGCAACCACTTTGTGAGCCTCAGGAGCTACGAAGCTATCCAGCTTCTCCTGAAGCTGCTCCAGATGAGTACTGTTGACACGATCGCTGAACATATAAAAAGTAGCCCAGTGGGTCATTTCGTCCCAGCTCCCTGGCGCGGAAATAGCTTGGCTTTCAGGTTCAATTCGCTGCCGCTGTGAGAAGATAAGCTCTTCACCATAATGAACGGTTAGTGAATTGCTGTATGAGCGATAGTCGAAGCGTTCGCCACGTAGCGTACGACCAGGACAAAGCACATCGGCTTGCAGCCAAGCAGACCCTGTTTGCAGTCGAACGTTCGTTTCGTTTCGAAACGCAGCTCCCTTATAAAGCATGATCGGCTCCGGCATATGCTCAACGACTGCATTATTCTCAAGCGCGAACGACTGCTGCATCGAGGAGTCTCTGCTCGGCAAGCTAGGATGTACCTTCGTATACGATTGGTTCGTAATCATGACATGAGAGTCCTGCTCGGAAGTCCATTCCAGCTCATACCTATCGCCGCTGAGCAGTCCTGGTGACACATCCATTACGATCACGCCCAGCTGACCATCCAGCGGAAAAGCTTTGGCAATCTTAATGGGGGCGGTGTGATATTTATTACCGATTAATGTTTGGCCGAGGCGACTTGCGAACGTTGCGCGCAGAACGGATGTCCTGACCTCTGGCACTCCATTTCCCTCGCCCCGAATCACTGCTGCCTCCGCACTGCTTGGTTCTTGCTTCATTAGGATGCTGTATGTCGCTTATCATCTGGTATGCTCGTTAACTGGATCACATGCGAGTGTTCCGTTCCGCGCGCATGAGCCACCTCATGTGTAAGCCAGTTCACAATCTCATCCACGCCATCTCCGCCGAACAAATTAGAAAATACGAAAGGACGCTCTCCGCGCATTTTGATCGTGTCCGCCTCCATAACTTCGAGGCTCGCGCCAACATACGGCGCAAGATCGATTTTGTTAATAACAAGCAGGTCCGAACGCATAATGCCAGGTCCGCCTTTGCGTGGAATTTTCTCGCCTTGGGCGACATCAATAATATAAATAAACCGATCGACAAGCTCAGGACTGAACGCCGCAGCTAGATTATCTCCGCCACTCTCGATGAAGATCAGGTCCAAATGGTCAAAACGCCGCTCCAACTCCTCGATAGCTTCAAAATTCATCGAAGCATCCTCACGAATAGCTGTATGCGGGCACCCTCCAGTCTCAACACCGATTATACGTTCTTCAGGCAGCACGCCCGTATTGAACAATATACGAGCATCTTCCTTCGTATAAATATCGTTCGTAATAACAGCAAGGCTGTACTTAGTATGAAGTTCACGCGTCAAACGTTCTACAAGCGCTGTTTTCCCTGAGCCTACCGGCCCTCCAATTCCGATTCGAATCGGTCTCGAGTTATCTATTGACGGGCTTTCCCATTCCTGATGCGTATGTCCTTGTCCTTGGCACATTTTTCATTCCTCCATTTATTTATAATTAAGACATGAATAATCGCGAATATAACCGTTCGTGGCGCATCATCGCCATCTCTGCCATCGGCATATTGGAATATGCTTCTTCTGGTTCCATCGTTCGTGTTATTTCCAAAGCCTCCGCTGTAAGAGGGGTCAGCCTTGCGATCAACGATTGTCCCTCCGTCTGTCCCATCGACATAAGTCGTAGAGCACTGTTGACGCAGGTTACGATGCAAGTATACAAATATCCTTGTATTGCTTTCTCCTCCGGAACGCCGAGTATCCAGCAGGCATAGCCGTGTGCAAGCGGATGGGATGCAAAACAGTTCCCCGCCTTCATCGCCTCCATCAGAGGCGACCAATCCAGCTGTGGATGTATAGCTGCAGCAAGCTGAAGCAGCCTCCGGCCCATTTTCTCGACACCGCCGCGTGTTTCTGATGCGACTCTTTGCAAATGGACCAGCCGTTCAATTGACCAAAGCTTCTTCCAATCTCCTTGCGGCGCATCCCTATATACAGCCTTGATCACCATCGCATCCGAGCTTGCCCAGCTTTGCAGAAGCATAGCCGAAGCATAATCATAGAGCTGTCCTGATCGATTCATTCTGCCATCTTGAACCATGGTCTCCAAACCGAACGAATGCGAGAAGCCACCGATCGGCAGCGCCGAATCAAGAAGCTGCTGCATAGCCAGCCATTTAATATCATCATTCATACAGGATTGCCCCTCCTATCCTTCGAGGCCGCAGCGCTCACCTAAAACAAGAAATAACGCTGCGCCATTGGCAGCACCTCTGCTGGCTCACAGGTCACATGCTCGCCATCTACCAGAACATGGTACGTCTCTGCGTCCACCTCTAGCTTAGGGGTTGCATCATTATGGATCATATCCTTCTTCGTTACGCTGCGGCAGCCCCTTACAGGTTCAATGCGTTTCTGTAGACCGAGCTCCTTCGCTACCCCCAGGTCATACGCTGCCTGAGATACAAACGTTATCGAGCTGCTGAACACCAGCTTTCCGAAGGAGGCGAACATCGGACGGCCAAACACAGGCTGGGGTGTCGGAATCGAAGCGTTTGGATCGCCCATTTGTGCAAAAGCGATGCTCCCGCCCTTCAAAACAAGATCGGGTTTGACGCCAAAAAACATCGGATTCCAAATCACAAGATCAGCGAATTTGCCAGCTTCGAGCGAACCTACCAGATGAGAAACGCCATGCGTTATCGCTGGATTAATCGTATATTTAGCAATGTAGCGCTTAATGCGAAAGTTATCATGCTGTTCATTGTCCGATAACAACGGTCCGCGTTGCTTCTTCATTTTGTCAGCTGTCTGCCATGTCCGAATAATGACCTCGCCGACACGCCCCATCGCCTGTGAATCTGAGCTAATCATGCTGAATACGCCCATATCATGCAAAATATCCTCCGCCGCAATCGTCTCCGGTCTAATTCGAGAATCGGCGAATGCGACGTCCTCAGGTATGCTGCTGTCCAAATGATGACAAACCATCAGCATATCCAAATGCTCCTCAATCGTATTAATCGTAAAAGGCCGCGTAGGATTCGTTGAGGAAGGCAGCACGTTCATCTCGCCAGCCGCGATGATAATGTCTGGCGCATGACCGCCTCCTGCGCCTTCGGTATGATAGGTATGAATCGTTCTCCCGCCTATTGCCGCCAAAGTATCCTCAACGAAACCTGCCTCATTCAGCGTATCGCTATGGATGGCAACCTGAATGTCATATTGATCTGCTGCTTGCAGGCAGGCATCGATTGCTGCTGGTGTCGTACCCCAATCCTCATGCAGCTTTAATCCGATCGCTCCCGCTTCGATTTGCTCAATGAGCGGAGCGGTGAATGAAGCATTTCCTTTACCTGTAAAGCCGATATTCATCGGAAAATGCTCAGCCGCCTCCAGCATACGCCGCATATGCCACGCACCTGGTGTGACCGTCGTTGCGTTTGTTCCTGTTGCCGGCCCTGTTCCACCGCCGATCATCGTCGTAACACCTGAGGAGAGCGCTGTCTCGATTTGCTGCGGACAAATGAAATGAATATGTGAATCGATAGCTCCCGCTGTTACGATCTTGCCCTCACCTGCAATGACCTCGGTGCTTGCCCCAACGATCATATTCGGATTCACGCCGTCCATAATGTCTGGATTTCCCGCTTTGCCAATGCCAACGATAAAACCATCTTTAATGCCAATATCAGCTTTCACGATTCCTGAATGATCGATAATAACTGCATTTGTAATCAACGTATCCAGCACGCCCTCATCACGTAGCGCACCGCTAGACTGCCCCATGCCATCGCGTATGACCTTGCCGCCACCAAACTTGCATTCATCGCCATACACCGTATAATCGTGTTCAATCTGTGCCCAAAGCTCTGTATCTGCCAGCCGAATGGCATCTCCCTTTGTAGGGCCGAACATGGCCGCGTAGCTTCGTCGATCCATCTTCGTCATGTACCTTCGCCCTCCCAAGCCTCAAGTCTCTCGCGAACAGCATCAGGCAGCACGCCATTCACCGCTTTTCCTTGGCTTAGACCATTAAGTCCATAAGCAAGCTTCGAACCACCCAGCTCTACGATTGTAATGGGCTTCTCCTCACCTGGCTCGAAACGAACCGCAGTCCCTGCTGCAATGTGCAGGCGCATCCCGAAAGCTGTCTCGCGATCAAACTTCAATGCACGATTCACTTCAAAAAAATGAAAATGCGAGCCAACCTGAACCGGTCTATCACCCGTATTTACTACAATGATCTGCTTCGTTAAACGTCCGGCATTTAATTCAATTTCACCTTCAGCCGTGCGAAATTGTCCAGGTATCATGGGCCATTCACTCCTTTCCCTATGAAGCTAATCCGTCACATTCCACTTTCTATATCAAATTTACAAATGCCAATATCCATCCATAAACTTATCCTGTTATCGGGTCATGAATGGTAACGAGCTTCGTTCCGTCAGGGAAAGTCGCTTCTACCTGAACCTCGTGAATCATTTGCGGGATGCCGATCATGACTTGATCAGATTTCAAAATTTTTGTTCCAAATTCCATTAACTGTGCGACCGTCATTCCATCACGTGCGCCTTCCATGATTTCAGAGGTGATTAACGCTATGCTTTCAGGATAATTAAGCTTCAAGCCCCGGTTCATTCGACGTCTCGCCAAATCCGCAGCGATCGTAATGAGCAGCTTTTCTTTTTCTCGTTCGGTCAATTGCATGTACTCACCTCTTTTTCCGTAATAGTTTCATTATAAACAGCAAATAATGGATAGTAAATCTTTCCGCGTCAGATTTTATGACATAAAAACAAAAAATCTAGAAAAAGCGACTTGCGCTTCTCCTAGACTTAACACGACATTTACACAACTATTTAGATGAGATTACTCGACTACTTTCAACTTTATTCGAGAGAGTACGACTTTCCTTCTGCCGAAATCATCCTATTTTTAAACCAAGTTTACTTTGAACATGACCCATTACACTCTCCAAGCCATTCAATTTGAAGCCATATTGAAACAGCTTTCCTGTTTCCGCAAATCGCTGCTCAGGCGTCTTTGCTCCCATAATGACGGATACAAGGCGTCTACCATCCTTCTTTGCTGTGCCTGTAAAGCAATAACCTGCCTGTACGGTATAACCTGTTTTCAGTCCATCGTTGCCGGGAAAAGCATAAGGCATGCCGCTTAGCATCAAGTTTGTCGATTTCAATCTTTGCGAGGTGCTTGCAAGCTTCATGCTGCTTTGGCTGGACACATCTAATACCTCGGGATATTTCTTCAACACATAAGCTGCAAGCGATGCTGTATCCTTAGCTGTCATCATAGTATCCCTAGTCGATGAAGCGGCTGCGAATGGGATTAGATCCTCATAGCTGAGCCCCGTTGCATTCGCAAAAACAGTTTCGCTGGATAAACCCAGCTTAGCTGCCCGAGCGTTCATTAATTGAACAAATGCAGCCTCACTGCCGCTAACATGCTCCGCAAGCGCTACAGCCGCATCATTCGCGGAATGAATCGCCATCGCTTCAAAAAGCTCTCTCACCGTATAAGTCTGTCCCGCCTCGAAGCCGATCTGCGAGCCCGGCACCTCAGCAGCATAAGAGCTCGTTATGACTTGATCTTTCCAATTGAGCTGCCCCTCGTTTGTCAGATCTAATAGGATAAGCTCCGTCATCAGCTTGGACATGCTTGCAGGCGGCAGCGCCTCATTCGCATTTTTTTCGTAAAGCACTTCCCCCGTGCCGAGATCTATTAAAATAGCCGAACTTGAATCGAGCTGCAAATCAGATTTAGAAGGGCTCCCTTTTAATGAAATAACATAAAAGATACAAACCATCACTCCAATTGCTGTTAGGAGCCATAGGACTATGCCTCCACGTTTTCTTCCGTACGTTTCTTGCTGCATAAAAAACGATCCCCTTTCACTGTCACTTCTATACAACCAAGTATAGGAGCTTCAGTTTAAGGAGACCGTAAACAAACCATAAGAAACCCTTAATTATTAGTTAATAATCGGCAATGTTATGCGGAATGCGGTTTGCTCCGAATCACTTGTCACCGAAATTGTACCTTCATGCTTTTCTACAATGCCCTTGGCAATGGCAAGTCCCAGGCCTGAACCGCCTAACCACTGAGTGCGTGATTTATCTACGCGATAAAAACGTTCAAAAATATGAGGAATATCCATCGTTGGAATCGGTTCACCGTAATTGATAACCTCAACGACAGCTGTTTTTCCCTCCACCTGAACGGTCACAATAACTTGTTTGCCGTCTCTGCCGTAATTCATTGCATTTACAACCAAGTTCTCGAATACACGCACAAGTTTGGCTGCATCCCCCTTGATCATGACTGATGTTTTATCCGTCACCAGCTTGCTTTCCATTCCCGCTTCCTCCAGCGGCAAACGAAACTGCACGAGCAGTTGCCCCAGCATTTCGATTAAATTAAAATTCGTTACTTTAAGTGCGGTCGTATCATGACGCATTCTCGTATATTCAAAGAGATCATTAATGAGGACATTCAGCCGCATTGATTTTTCATAAGCAATTTGAACGTAATGGCGCAGCTCAACCTCGTCTCGATAGCGATCTTGCTCAATTAGTCCCAAATAGCCAAGGACAGACGTTAGTGGTGTCCGAAGATCATGAGAGACATTCGTAATCAATTCGTTTTTGGTTTGCTCTGCCTTCCGCTCTTCTACGAGCGCGTGATGAAGCCGTCCAGCCAAGCTGTTCACATTCGCCGCCATTGGACCAAAAATATTATTTTTCCGAACTTCGATTTTGTAATCCATTTCATACGTACCATCCGCAATGCCGCGAACCGTCTTATTCATTCGCCCAAGATAATGAAATAAGCTCCACTGGAGAATGATGTAGTAGAAAACAAACAAAAAGACCCCTGCCGCAATAGGTACAAGCTTTCGATCGTTAACTATAGAATTAACGAATTGATATAAAACTCTAATTGGCCTTATATTATCGATTAGCCACATACCGAAGCCTAATAATATATACAGCGTAAAGGCCGCAAGCACAACGCTTATGACCATATTCAGCAACGAGCGGAAGACAAGCTTTAGCGCTAGGTTATCCTTCAATTTTATAGCCAACCCCCCAGACCGTGATGATCATCTTATCACCCAGCTCCTTCTCCAGCTTATCTCTGAGCTTACTAATATGGACCATTACCGTATTGTTGGAATCAAAATATTTTTCTTTCCACACCTGCTGGAAAATATCCTCCGCGCTAAACACTCTGCCAGGCTGACCAGCGAGCAAATGCAATATGCCAAATTCAGTTGAAGTCAGATGCAGCGGCTTGCCGTCTATTTCAGCCGTATGACTCAGCTTATCGATTCGCAGCGGCCCAAGGCGAAGCTCCTTATCAAGGCGCGCTCCGCCATTTCCATTTGCTTGCCCGCTGTACTGGTAGGATCTTCTCAGTAAAGAGCGAACCCTCGCAACAAGTTCAAGCGGATTAAACGGCTTGATCATATAATCGTCCGCGCCGGTCATCAGTCCCATAATTTTATCCATATCTTCTGCTTTTGCGCTAAGCATTAGAATAGGAACCGATTGATCCCGCCTTAATCGCCTTGTAGTCTCCAGTCCATCCATGTTAGGCATCATGATGTCCAAGATGACTAAGTCAAACGGATCGCGTGCGTAGGCAAGCAATGCCTGTTCTCCGTCATACGCTTTTTCGGTAACAAACCCTTCATTTTTCAAATAGATCTCTATAAGATCGGCAATTTCCCGCTCATCATCAACAATTAATACTCTTCTTTCCAAATGCAAGCGCCTCCTTATCGTCTTCAAATTATTCTCATCGTTGCCAATGAGCATACTATACATGAATAACCTGCATCATGTCCTATTGTTTCCCGGAATATCACAATGTTTAAGCCATTTTTAATGTTTTTTTAACATTTATTTGTGGAATGCCTTTCGGCTGCCGTTATAGCCAACGCCTGTCCATTGTGATAAAATCGAGAGTATTGATATTTTAATAAGCATATAGGGGGAACTTACATGGCGGCCAAAAGAATGCGTTCAGACATGATCAAAAAAGGATTCGACCGCGCACCGCATCGCAGCTTGCTTCGCGCTGCAGGCGTAAAAGAGGAAGATTTCGACAAGCCGTTTATCGCGGTTTGCAACTCGTATATTGATATTATTCCTGGTCATGTTCATCTACAGGAGTTCGGTAAGCTCGTTAAAGAAGCCATCCGTGAGGCTGGCGGCGTTCCTTTCGAATTTAACACAATCGGCGTTGATGACGGCATTGCGATGGGTCACATCGGTATGCGCTATTCACTTGCCAGCCGTGAAATTATTGCCGATTCCATTGAAACAGTCGTAAATGCTCACTGGTTCGACGGTATGGTTTGTATTCCGAACTGTGACAAAATCACGCCAGGCATGATCATGGGCGCACTTCGCGTCAATATCCCGACTATGCTTGTAAGCGGCGGACCTATGAAAGCCGGTAAAACATCCGATGGTCGTTCGATTTCACTTTCCAGCGTATTTGAAGGCGTAGGCGCTCACCAAGCTGGTAAAATCAATGACGATCAACTGATGGAGCTTGAACAATTCGGTTGTCCTACTTGCGGCTCTTGCTCCGGTATGTTTACAGCTAACTCCATGAACTGCTTGGCAGAAGGTATGGGACTTGCTATGCCTGGTAACGGCACAATTCTTGCTGTATCTCCAGAACGCAAAGAGTTCGTTAAAGACGCAGCACGCCAATTGATGAAAATTATCGAGCTTGGCATCAAACCTCGCGACATCGTTACAAAAGATACAATTGACAATGCATTTGCTCTAGATATGGCAATGGGCGGCTCAACAAATACAGTTCTTCACACGCTTGCAATCGCGCATGAAGCTGGAATCGAGTACCCAATTGAGCGTATCAATGAAGTGGCTGAACGCGTTCCGCATTTGGCAAAAATCGCTCCTGCATCCGATTATCACATTGAAGATGTGCATAATGCAGGCGGTGTAAGTGCTGTGCTTAATGAGCTATTCAAGAAAGAAGGCGCTTTGCATGGTGATTGCATGACCGTTACCGGCAAAACGTTGCGTGAAAATGTTATTGGCTGTGAAATTCAAGACACCGACGTTATTCATACAATCGACAATCCACATACAGAACGCGGCGGCTTAGCTGTACTATTTGGTAATCTGGCTCCTAACGGCGCTATTATCAAAACAGGTGCAGTTGACAAGTCCGTTGGCGGCTACCACAAAGGTCCTGCTATCTGTTTCGACTCACAAGACGATGCGCTTCACGGCATCGCTAACGGCAAAATTAAAGAAGGCCATGTTGTAGTCATTCGTTACGAAGGACCACGCGGCGGCCCAGGTATGCCAGAAATGCTTGCACCAACCTCACAAATCGTGGGTATGGGTCTTGGCGCTAAGGTTGCTCTCATTACAGACGGACGTTTCTCCGGCGCATCTCGCGGCATCAGCATCGGCCATGCTTCTCCTGAAGCAGCTGAAGGCGGCCCTATCGCTTTCGTACAAGACGGCGATATTATCGAGATCGACATGAACAACCGTACGATGGATCTACTTATCAGCGATGAAGAGTTTGAGAAACGCCGCTCCGAATGGAAAGGCTTTGAGCTTAAAATCAAGCGCGGCTACTTGGCTCGCTATGCTCACCTCGTTACATCTGCCAGCACTGGCGGCGTAATGAAAATGTAGTTTTCCCAAGCAAAAACGCCTTCAGCATCCTCTGGATGCTGAAGTAGCTTTGACGGAGAAATATAAGATAAGCAGGAGCAATTGATATACTTTATTATATTTAAACAAAAGGAGTGCAAGCTGGAAACAGCCTGCACTCCTTTATTTATTTATTTATTTATTTATTTATGATTCAATTCGAGAGAAGTCTTTTATATTTCAACATCAAATCGCTGTTGTTTTTGTACCTAGCTGCGCAGCTTCGTCGGCTGCTGCGCTTAATGTTCTCTCCACCGTTTGACTCATATCTTGTATCATATTCAGCTGCGCCGTAGCATATTGCCTGATCGTTGCGACCGGCATTAACAGCATACGAGGCGAGATCAGTTCTCTTTTCTTCTTGCTCTTCGCTGTCTGCTTCGTGTTTGTTAGTACTTTAATCAATATGCGCAAGTACACACGCGTCGATCTGGCGAACCAGCCTTCAGGTAGCTGGAAAATTTCAAAGCCTAGTCGATCAGCTCCGCGATGAATCATTGTGACCCCATATACGGCTTTAATGTCATCCGCATCTGTATCTACAGCAAGCTGATTTGCGAGCAGCGGAAGTGCTTGCTCCACTTCACGAAGCATGCGAATACCTGTTGCTACAGGTGATTTCGAGGTTGCAGCGATCATTGACAATTTCTTGTTGTCAAAATGCAGTTCAGCAATACGGTCTCCCTTGGAGACGCGCCCGCCCTCAGCTAGTTCAATGTCCTGACCATTATATGTCGTAACTCGGTAATGAAAGGCTGCATCCTTCACATCACCAACTGTTTTCAGACGGAATACGACATGAAACAGTCGCTCCCACATCAACCAAAGCGATATCATTGCTTTCTTCCAGAGTGAAGTATGAGCAGCACGCGTTGCTTCGGATAACTTCATCATTTCTTCAATGCCAACGAAACGGAAACCTCGCTTCGTGCCTTCTTCTAAATAAGCCTCAAGTGCAGCAATCATATTTCTCGGAGCATCCTTGTCCGCCCCAAAGGTCATGCCGCAATCATGTAGCAATATGACTTCACCAGGTCGAAGCTTTTTCAGCATCCGTTTCTTCAAACGTTCTGAGCCTAGACGAATGCGCCAATCACCGAACATCGCCGACCATAAAATAATTTGCAAATGGCCTAAGTTCGCATAATCGAATACGTTCACGATTCCCCATGGCGGTCGATAATAAGTCGAACGCAGTCCCGTTGCTTGCTCAATAATGTCAAGCGTACGCTCGATTTGTCGCTTAACCGTTCGCGGACGCATAAGCCAGTTCGATTTATGAACGTAATTATGGACACCAATATTGTGACCCTCATCCTTCATCCGCTGCAGCAGTTTTTCTTGCCCCTCGGCATGCGAGCCGACAACAAAAAAGGTTGCCTTCGCATTATAGCGGGCAAGAAGATCGAGCAATTGCGGCGTGTAAACCTCATCTGGCCCATCATCAAACGTCAAAGAAATTTCTTTTCCCACGCGGCCCTTCTTAAAAACACGAAAGCCAAAAGTACGGCTAATAAGTCCAGGAAGAAACGCATAGAAGGATGCGACGTATAATCCCCATAACAGTAAATTTTCCATTTTGTTTTCCCCACCGTTATATGATTTAGTCGACGAATAAATAGCGGTACAAAACAACAACAGTAGCTTTAATTGTAGCATAACGCAATTAAAAATAGGCATCTTTTTAAAAACTATAGTACAATCTTTATGGAAATATGATTATGGAAAAAGAAGGAGAAATTCGATGCTGCCCTTTTACAAAAAGTATTGGCGAACCGCCTTTGACATCGCACTCATTGCACTCACTGTCTATTTAATTATGTTTTCCTTCAGCTATCTGTACCGAATCGCAACGCCTATATTTTTATCCTTTCTCATTTTCTTATGTATCGAGCCGCTGGCAAGACGCTTGAACAAATTTGGCATGAAAAAATCGATCGCCTCCGGCATTTCGATTTTGCTATTCACGTTGGTTTTACTTACAGCCTTCTCAGGTGCTGCTTATCTCATTACGAAGCAAGGAACTGAGCTCGTTAACAACTTCCCAAAATACCAAGAAATGCTTGCCGTTCAAATCGCTACTCTTACTGAAGAGGTTCAAACCAGATTCGGAAACCTGCCAGCTGATTTGGACCTGGTACAGCGCTCCAAAGATCTCATTGAAGGCGCTTCTTCTACATTAGCCTTATTCGGAAAGTCTGTACTACTTAACATTATCGGATACGTCACATCCTTTTCTACTTTCGTCTTCAATTTTGTTGTCGGCATTATATTAGCTTATTTCTTAAGCATCGAAATTACGACTTGGAAGAGGACGGCAGAGGACAAAACGCCAAACACATTCAAAACTGCTTTTTTCTTCCTCCGAAATAATGTATTCAAAGGAATCGCGTTGTACATCAAGGCCCAAGCCAAGATGATCAGCATCACCTTTGTCGTTATTTTGATCGCACTTCTGCTGCTTGGCGTAGAAAATGCTTTTGTCATTGCAGTCGTTTCCGCGATCTTCGATATTCTGCCTTTGCTCGGCGTAGGCACAATCTTCATCCCATGGATTATTTATTTAATTATTGTCGGCAAGGTTTCGCTTGCCATTTGGCTGTCCGCACTATTTCTTGTTGTTGTGCTTACCCGCCAAATTCTTGAACCAAAAATTACGGGCGACTCCTTAGGCGTGTCCGCCTTTACTATGCTCGCTTTTATGATTGTCTCCTTGTCGCTATTCGGCGTTGCAGGTGTAATATTATCACCTATTCTGATGATCTTAATCAAAGCGCTGTATGATCAAGGTTACTTCCACCGCTGGATTCACGCCCCGCTTGGGGAATACGACAACCCTGCGGACAAGTCCGACGCTGATAATGTATCGGTGAAAATAAATAATAAAGACATCAAGGATCAATAGTTAGCTGTAATATAAAAAATAGAGCCACGCCATTGCAGGCGAATGTTTGATTCGCTGCTTTTGGCCATGGCTCTATTTTTTTATTTGGAATGGCGGGCGGCAATATCCATGACGCCGCGGAAGAGCTTGGTCGCCTGATGCGAACTGCCAGGCGGCTTGTTCTCCACGAGGACGGCTACGGCGTATCGTGGAGACTTGACCGGGCCGTAGCCCGCAAACCACTGGTGGTTGCGAGCGATTCCGGCCTGCGTCGTCTCGGCGGTGCCTGATTTGCCGGCAACCGCCCACAGCCCTTGGCGGATCGATCGACCGGTTCCATGGTCGACGACCGCCTGCATGCCGCGCAGCAGCGCATGCGCCGTGGCCGGTTTAATCCGGCCACGGATCGCTTGCGCGCGCTGCGCGGGCAGCTTCACCATCCGCTGGCCGTTGGCATAGCGGATTTCACTAACTAGGCGCGGCTCCATTACGCGCCCCTCATTCAGCAGCGTTACAATCAGATTTGCCGCTTGCAGCGGCGACATCCTTACATCACGCTGCCCAAGCGCGCTCTGCGCGAGCACGCCGCCATCGACGCCGGCAAACATCACTGCTTCTTCCCGCGCTTTCTGCGCCGCGTCAGACTTCCCGCTCCGCTTCGCACTATGCTTGTCCTTCTCCTGCTCGTGCTCACCCTTTTCTCCTCCGCTATCCCGAACCAGCTTGCTCGTAACGGGTGCAAACAGCTGCCCTCGCTCTTCCTCCTCCAGCAGCCGTAGAGGCGTTGTAAAGGGGCCAAAGCCCTCATCACGATGCCAGCCCGCTTGCTGTCCGATGCCGAGCAAGTCTGCGGTCCTTTTCAACTCCTTTGCCTGAAGCCGCTCTGCCAGCGTTGCAAACACAATATTGCATGATTGGGCCAAGCCCTCCTGAAGCGTCAAGCGGCCGTGGCCGCCTTCCTTCCAGCAGGACAATCCGTATTTGCCGTATTCGCCATTGCAAAAAAAAGTTTCATGCTGGTTAACTACACCTGCTTCAAGCGCAGCAGCCTCTGCAACTAGCTTGAAGACAGAGCCAGGTGCGACAGCCTTAATTGCATGATTAGCCCATTCACTGCCGTCGGAGCTTAGGAACTGTCCTGGCTTCAGCTGGGGCCGTGATACCATCGCCACAATATCCGCATTGCTCGCATCCAGCACAACGATCGCGCCCTCCTTTAAGCCTTGAGCATCCACATACGCCTCAATTTCATTTTGCAGCTGCAAATCAATCGTCGTCATCGCCTTAAGCGGATAGTATCGGTTGCCCGGCTGCGTAATCCGCATATCAAGTCCATGCATTGGAGCATTACGTCCATCCAAAAAGTAGGAGACAGAAGTAGCACCTACCCCATGCAGCATCTTATCCAGCGATTTCTCAAGACCAGATCCGCCAACCTGATCAACTAGCTTTCTTTTGCCGTTTATGAGCTCTTCCGCGTGGTTAGCTTGCAGCCATTCTGGATGCTGGCTAGTAAAACCAATCAGATGTTTAGCTTCAAAGTCCGGCAAATAGCGATTGCGATATGGAAGCACACGTATACCGTTCAACTGAAGTTTTTTTAGGCGAGTGATTTGATCATTCGTCAGACGCAAAGGAGCCTGCACCCCGTCAGCTTTCCAAAAAACAGGCTCTCGCACTGCATCCCATTTCTGCTGCAATTGCTCCTTGGTTACACCTAATAAACGGCTAAGCTCGGATAAATCCTCTTCTTGACCGCGTAAATCTGCTCGCACAGGAAATAAAGCGATTGCCGAATACGTTTCACCAGTTATCGATTTTCCATAGCGATCGTAGAAATCACCTCTACCTGTGTCCAGTACTAAGTTTCGTTGACGCTGCTGAACCGACAACCTTTGCCATCCTCCCCCTCCTCTATTCGCTAATGGAGAAAGAACCGCTGCAGAAGTGCTGCCAGGCATAAGCTGAATCCAAGCAAGGCGGCCAATATAGACCACCATGATTAGACTAATGAAACAAGCAGCAATGGATATCCGTTTAATCATGTTCAGTTCTCATGTTGTAAGAGCTCCTTTTTTATCGCTGCTTTATGATCTATGAGCGCTGTAATCGATATACTTTCATTATTTCCTTGCGCAGCTCCCCTTCAAACATCAATCCTATTTTCCATAACAAAAAAAGAGCTACTCGGCACTTACTGCCTGAGTAGCTCTTCCTTTATTTTATAATTTTTAGCTATGATACCTAAATTAATTAATTTTAAATTGAGAAAGTGTATCCTTCAGCTCGCGAGACACAGTATCAAGCTTCTCGGACAAACGAACCATTCCATCACTGATACTAAGCTGTTCCGAGCTTAGCGATGCAACTTCCTCTGAGGTCGCGGAGGATTCCTCTGCTACCGCACTTACGTTTGTCATCGCTTCTCCTAATACAACTTGCGATTCATCCAATTGTCCGATTGAGTCAGTTACGAGATCCAGCTTCTTGACTAGCTCCCCCATTTGACCAGAAACGGTTAAGAAAATTTGATTTGCTTCTTTTACGGAACCGATTTGTTCTTGGAATAACGGATAAGCATCTGACAAAACATGTACCGTCTCGTCAATCTCGCCTCTGATTTTCTCCGTGATTTGTCCGACAACGTCAATGGATTGTCGGCTTTGATCAGCTAGCTTGCGAATTTCATCGGCAACGACCATAAAGCCTTTTCCTGCCGCTCCTGCGCGTGCTGCTTCAATCGTTGCATTCAATGACAAGATGTTCGTTTGCTTCGTTAAGTTGTTGAGTACATCCAGAATTTTAACGATTGAACCCGTGCTTTCCTTCAAAGCATCAACCTTCTCTACCATAGAACGCGTCATTTCTTCCGTCATACTCGTTTTTTGAATAAGAACGCCCATATAGTTCGTTCCTTGCTCACTGGCTTTCTCAACGGCTTGAGCTGAGTGCACCATTTGTTCATTGGCGGCGATGACTTTTTTCATTTGAACATCTATGTTGCCTGTCAGGTCAGAACCTCGCTCCGCTTCAACTGCTAAGCTTGTTGCTCCACCTGCGATCTCTTCTGTTGCGACTGCGATTTCCTTGGCAGAAATGGCTGTTTTCCGCGAGGCATCTCCAAGTTCTGTAGCTGTGTTCAAAACATCCTCGGCAGACCTAGTTGTCTGAACAGCTAATGCTGTAATTTGTGTCATCATAAGATTAAAGCTGTCGCTGAGCTCACCAATTTCATCTTTTCGTTTAGTCATGACAGATCGCACGGTCAGATTGCCGCTTGCGCCTTCAGTCATCAGGTTGCGAAGCTTCACCAGTGGCTGAGCAATCGTCATAATAACGAGAATACCGATGGCAATCGCAATAAGTGCAGCGATCAATACAGTAATCCATGTCAAACTTTGAATCGCTTTAGCGTCTTTGACAAGTTCATTTACCGGTACCGTACCTAACAGCTTCCAGTCCATTGTTTCGAATGTTGTGTATGTAGCTAGGACATCATCACCGTTATTCGTTTGCATTTTTACTGAATTCTCAAGCGCTTTATCACCTTCGGCAGGAAATGTAATACTCGCTGGCTTGCCTATCATTCCTTCATCAGCATTTGTAATATATTCACCGTTTGCATTCACAATAGCCAGCTGACTGCCCTCACCAAGGTGAACATCAGCAAACTGTTTGGCTAACGTATCGGCTTGAACCTCGAGCAGCAGCACATAAGATTCTACACTTGAAGTTGTATCTTTAATTAGACGACTCAAAGCTATGGTAGGAGCACCCTTTGGATTAGACAGTCCTTCAGGCTGAGGAGGAATCCAGCTCGTTTTCCCTCCTTTTTCAACAACGTCCATAAACCATGCGGTTTTCATTAAATTCTCCGCAGTGCCGTTTGATGCAGTACCAGAGGTTATAACGCTCAGCTTTGGATTTACTGGCAGTAACATCATCGAGACAATCGTATTGTTGCCCATAACGTAGGCTTGCATTTTGTCGCTTAAATTACGTGACGCCTCAAATTTTCCGAATTCGTCTCCGCTATCACTCATTTTTCTTACAATCTCATGAAAGTCCTTATCAATTAATATTTGCAGCGATAAATCCTCATATGTTTTGAAAATGACGTCTAGGTTATTTGCAACCTGGTTGATCGTTTGAAAGCTTGCCTCCGAAACTTTATTTTCAATAATAGACTTTGACTTTGAATATGCCATTAGACCTACAGTTAATACACAGGCTATGATACTGCAAAAGATGATTGTAAATAGTTTCGTCCCTACCGATTTAATAGGGTTCGACAGCTTCGTACCTTTTACAGAAAGGCTCGCCGCCTTAGCTGCTTGTGATATGAATTGCATTTTTGACGACGCTTTCAAGCTTGATTCAGACTTTACTTCATTTACGCTGATTTGCTCTTTTTCATGTTTTTGCTTCTTTGGTTTCTTCTTTTTTTGTTCTTCTTGGTTTTCCATTAGGAAAGACACCGCCTTTAATTTGTATGTCTAATATAGTTCGTTTGCTGCTAGCGAATCTTGCCGAAATATGTATTTATAGTAGATTTACAGTATATTATTTTATATCGACATAATCTTGTCAAATCATAATAATAAACACAAAAAAAAGAGTCTTATTTTCTAAAAAAATAAGACTCCAGTCATAATTTTGCATATTTACTTTTTCTCGATCTTTTTTCTCATCATGTCCATCGCTTTAACTGGCTTTAGTGTACGAATGCGAATATGCTGTAAAGGATGGCGCGCCGCCTCAAGTGCATTACCTTCTGTATCCGTAATTTCGGTTACGGTTTGCTTAAAGAATGTGCCCTTGGGACCAACAAATTCAATTTCTTGTCCGAGTTTAAAATGATTGCGCTGCTGCACGATCGCAAAACCCGTTTTCTCATTATAATCTACAACAACCCCAGCAAAATCATAAGGCGCTGCTTTTTCCTCAGGCTCATAAATATGATCCTCTGCTCCCGGCGTATCGAGGAAAAATCCAGTATTAAGCGGACGATTCGCAGCCTTATTTATCTCATCCACCCATTCCTGCTTCAGCTCAAAATGCTCAGGATCAGCGAAGTATGCATCGATAGCTTGACGATAAACGTTAACGACCGTCGCCACATAGTGTATGCTTTTCATTCGTCCTTCAATTTTGAAGCTGTCGACGCCAACTTCGATAAGCTCAGGCAAATATTCGATCATGCAGAGATCTTTAGAGCCCATTGTGAACTTATCTTCTTCTTCCGGGTACATTGGCATATCATCGACAAACAAATCATATTTCCAGCGACATGACTGACAGCAGCCTCCACGATTGGAGTCGCGGTCAGTAAAATGATTTGACAATACGCAGCGTCCAGAGAACGATGAACACATCGCACCATGAATAAACGCTTCGATCTCAATATCAACATTTTTTTTGATTTCTGCAATGTCTTTAAAGCTCGTTTCACGGGCTAACACAACCCGCGGCAAGCCTTCTTCCTTCCAGAACTGCACGGCCTGCCAGTTAAGCGTTGATTGCTGCGTGCTCAAATGAACCTCAAGCTTTGGAGCTACCCGCTGCGCTGTTTCGATAATGGCAGGATCTGCGGCTATGATTGCTGAGATTCCTGCTTCTTCTAAATTACGCAAATAGTCCTCGAGACCTTCTACATCCTCATTGTGCGCGTATATATTCGTAGCGACAAATACCTTCGCACCATAACGGTTTGCAAACTGGACGCCTTCTTTCATTTCTTCAAAGCTGAAATTATCCGCATTGGAGCGCAAGCCGTACTTCTGACCACCGATATAAACAGCATCAGCTCCATAATGAATCGCAAATTTCAGCTTTTCCAAATTCCCGGCTGGTGCGAGCAGCTCCGGTCTATCCAGTCGATGGCGTTTGCCTTGATAGCGAGGTGTCGTCTTCTCCATTGTTGTCACTATGTGTACCTCCTAAGTTTTGCGAAGCAAAACTACTTCGTAAGCATTTCCTTTGGTTTTGCGAAGCAAAACTACTTCGTAAGCATTTCCTTATTAATAGACTTGCTCCTTAAAAAAGAAGCCATAACTCAGCTCACGCTGCGGGTTCTGAACTTGTTTGATAGCGTCCAGCCATTCCTCTTGGAACATGTAACCCTCTGGGTCAGCCATATAAGCATCGATCGCCTGTCGATATGAACGAACAACGATTTCGTTGTACTCGGTAGATTTCATTAGTCCCTCAATCTTCAAACTGCTTACTTTAGCCTCAAGTAGCTCATGAAGGTTCTCTACCATACAAACATCATCCGAGCTCATAATATGAGTGCCGTTAGCATCTTCGTAGATCGGATAACGCTCATCTTGGCGCTCCGCTTCCATCACATAAAGACCACGATCTTTGTCCTTCTCCGGAAGCCGATCCGGCTCCGACTGATGTTCCATATAGTTATCTACAAGCGAACGCTTGGAATGATAAATATTAGTCATGCCATGAACCTGTACTTGAACTTCAAGCTCTGTACTTGCCGTTGTATCGCAAACTTGCTCCATGTTGAGCTCGCGTGCAAGTACATATCTAGTGGCGCCTCTGCGGCCCCAATAATTAGCTGTAACATAATTCGTTGAGGTCATTTCGGCATTCCAGTGCAGAGCCATGCCAGGAGCATGCAATCTAGCAGCCATTAAGACAGCAGGATCACCGAATACTAGTGCATCTACGCCTGCTTCAGCGAGCCAGGATACATAATCATTTAATGAATCAGCTGCCTCATTATCCATAAGGTTGTTAAGGGCCGCATATATTTTCACACCCTTAGGCTTCGCAAGCTTTACTGCCTGTGCTATCATTTCCTTGCTAAACTCTCCTGCTAATCGCATACCGTAGCGTGCTTCGCCAATGACAAAAGCATCCGCGCCTGCTGCTATGAGCCTTTCCAGCTCCTCTATAGATGCAGCGGTAGCTAACAATTCCGGCTTGTACGCCATACTTGCTCCTCCTTAAAAACACCAACCAGCTTCGCTTACTAATTAATCGAATAACTACCCTGCCGTCTGATTGCTTTTCTCGATGTTTTTCAAATGCTCTTTATATGTTTTTGCGAACAAATGAGACTGACTTCCGTCCTTTTTTGTTACATAAAAGAAATATTCGGTATTCTCCGGGTATATAGCCGCTTCAATAGACTTAAGGCTTGGACTAGCGATTGGTCCAGGCGGCAAGCCTTCCACCTTATAAGTGTTATATGGGCTGTCTACAAGCAAATCCTTCTCATATAGACGTTCCTTAGGTTTATCAAGAGAATATTGAACAGTTGCGTCGATTTGCAGCTTCATACCATCGGCAATACGATTGTAAATAATGCCCGATACAAGTGCTCTTTCCTCGTCCACAACGACTTCACGCTCAACAAGCGATGCAATTGTCAGCATGTCGTGGAAAGACATTTTCTTCTCTTCGAGCACATCCATCCAGCCCTCAGGAAGCTCAGCAAGCTTCCGGTCAAGCTCAAGAACCATTCGTTTGATAATGTCCTCTTCTGTACTTTCCTTTTTCAATTCATACGTTTCTGGGAAAAGATAACCTTCAAGACGCTGATGCAGCTTATCGTTATTAGGGATAGCTCGAGCAGCCTCTGCATCACCCCAATTTTTTTCCGATGCAATTAATCCAATAAACTTTTCCTTGTTGATCAATTTCTCTTCTGCAAGCTTGTCAGCAATTTGCAATACGGTAAAGCCCTCAGGTATTGTGAATCGAATGGTTTCCGCTTCTACTGTATCACCAGCGTTAAGTTTGGCTATGATGGCATCATTTTTCATGCCGGGACTAAGCTCATATATACCCGCTTGAAAGCGGCCGCCTTGATCCTTCAACTTCAAATAATATTTAAAAATAAATGCATTTTTAATTATCCCTTGTTTTTCCAGTAATTCTGCAACCTCATTCGCTGATGTTCCTCTTGCAATTTCGAGCTTCTGAACCTCTCCAGCAGCCGTTGGCTTCAAGCTGCTCCATACGTATAAAGCTACGCTTCCAGCACCTATTATCATAATACCTAGCAAGCTCAAAATAACCCATAATGTGATGCGGCTTTTCCTCGGTCCGGATGATGATTGTTGCTCAAGGTGCTGTGATGACTTGTCCAAACTTAGACCCCCTCTTTTTAATCCATCATTTTCGGTATATCGATTTGCGCAGGCGAAATGGCTGAGACCATACTCTGGTGGCTCAGCTGAAGTTGCGGTACGCAGTTGAGAAATCGAATCATTTTCTCCAATGCTTTACAATTGACTCTAGACATGGAACAAAAGAGCGGTTATTGGCCGCTCTCTCGTTAAATGCATATACATGTACGACGTTTTAAGGACGCTCGTCAGTTGCAAACAACAAATCATCGTAAGCTTCTGACGCTGCTTCCCACTCTTCGTCATTTTCAATGTTTTCCAGCTGCGGTTCACCGTCGACTTGAATGACACGAAATAGCTCGACATCATCCTCGCCACGCATCGGATCCGATTGTAGGGCTGCATAGATTCGATCCCCAAGCTGAAACTCAGCTTTAATATCGTATACCTCTACGCTGCCATCATCTGCTTCAAGCTCAATTTCATTGCCGAATGCCGCTCTTAGCGTATTCAGCTTCTTAGGTGCTTCATGCTCTGTGCCAGACATTAATTTTCTTCCTCCATCTCACCAAGGAGAGTGTTAAACGTTTCCTCAACCATATTCCATTCTTCTTCGTCTTCAATGGTATACAGCTTCAGGTCATCGCCTTCTTCTTCATAACGGAAAGCATAAACTTCATCTTCCTCGTCATTTTCGCCAGTGAGCGGAACAACCATCATATATTTCTGATCGGAACCATCAACTTCAAATTTCATGATGACTTCGAATTCCTCTTCGTTGCCTTCTTCATCCGGAATATAAATAATTTCCGGCTCTTCGAATTCCATTTCTTCTTTTGTCATGTTTACCCTCACCTTTTCGCTTTAGAATCGAGATAATTTTGCAAAATAAGCGTTGCCGCCATTTTGTCTATTACGAGCTTTCGCTTCTTCCGGCTGACGTCCGCTTCAATAAGCGTCCGTTCGGCAGCTACCGTTGTCAGCCTTTCGTCCCAAAGGTGAACAGGTATGTTTAGTTTCTGCTTAATCTGTTCTGCGAATTCTATACAAATTTCTCCACGTGGACCGATGGTACCATTCATGTTTTTAGGCAGACCAACAACGATTTCACTAACCTCATGCTCCTTAACCAGGTCGGCAATGCGGTCAAACTCGCTGCTGTCTCGTCTGCGTTCAATAACTCCTGTTCCCTGTGCGGTCCAACGAAAAGCGTCGCTGACAGCAACTCCAATGTTGCGGTCACCGTAATCCAGTCCCATCAATCTCATGTCTTGTCCGGCCCCTGCCTCATTAGTTATTGTTTCTTATGGTTTAGATAAAACCGGACAAGCTCCTCGATTAATTCGTCTCGTTCCTTCTTGCGAATTAAACTTCTGGCGTTGTTATGCCGCGGAATATACGCGGGATCTCCGGACAGCAGATACCCAACGATCTGGTTAATCGGATTATACTCTTTCTCTAGAAGCGCTTCATGCACGGATAGCAGAATGTCTTGAGAAGATTCAACCCCCTCCGCCTTCACGTTAAATTTCATTGTTTTGTCCATGGAACTCATCGCCAGCACCTCGCTTTCCAAACCGCATTTCAATGAGATATACATTTATATCATATCACATTTGTTTGATTAAGAACTAGTTCTTCTGTAAGTTTCAAAGCTTCATCCAGCTTTGTTGTGTCTTTTCCGCCTGCTTGCGCCATATCAGGACGTCCGCCGCCGCTTCCGCCGCAATGAATTGCAGCTTCTTTAACAATTTTTCCAGCATGGAAACCTTTTTTAATTAAATCTGCAGAAACCGCTGCAGCAAGGTTAACCTTGTCATCCGAAATCGAACCTAGCACGATAACGCTTGACTCTAGCTTCAGCTTCAGCTCGTCAACAATGCCCCGAAGCGCATCCATTGAAGGAGCATTTACTTTTGCACACAGGACAGTAATCCCATTCACTGTTTTTGCATTTTGCTCAAGCGAACCTGCTTCGATACGGCTCAGCTTCGCTTGAAGTGATTCATTGTCGCGTGAGAGTTCCTTCACTTGACCGAACAATGCTTCGATCCGTTTAGGCACATCATTTGAATTTGATTTCAGGAGAACAGCTGACTGCTTAAGCAGGTCAAGTTGGCCATCTAAGTAGTTATACGCATGTTTACCTGTAACGGCTTCAATTCTTCGCACGCCCGAACCAATTCCGCTCTCGCTTAACAGCTTGAACAATCCAATTTGCGACGTATTGCTTACATGACAGCCTCCGCATAGCTCTAAGCTGTAGCTGCCAACTTGAACCACACGAACCTCATCGCCATATTTCTCGCCGAACAACGCCATCGCACCCATTGCTTTAGCTTCATTCAATGATTTTGTTTCGATAGATACCGCAGTACCTAACCAAATTTGCTCATTTACACGACGCTCAATCGTTACCAGTTCTTCCGCTGTAATACTGCCAAAATGCGAAAAGTCGAAGCGCAAACGTTCAGCCTCTACCGATGAGCCCGCTTGATTGACATGATCGCCGAGCACTTCTTTGAGCGCTTTATGAAGCAAGTGCGTTGCGGTATGGTTTTTGATGATGTCATCGCGCACAGCTCTTGTAACGCTCGCCTCTACTGCTTCGCCTGTGCGAGCAGTCCCCGACGTTACAACGGCATGGTGAACGCTTTGACCGTGTGGAGCTTTTGTTACCTCTTCAACATGTAGTGTAAAGCCTTTGCCCGTAATCGTTCCTGTATCGCCGATTTGTCCGCCGCTCTCTGCATAGAAAGGTGTACGATCCAAAATAACGACGACTTTGCTGCCTTCTGATGCAGCATCTACCAACAAGTCCTCATGAACGATGGCAATAATTTTGGACTCAGTTACCAGTTCATTATAGCCAACAAACTCGCTTTTAACCGTGAAATCGCCAAGCGGGCCTCCCTGTACCTTCATGCTTCCAGTGTCTTGGCGAGCTGCGCGAGCACGGTCGCGCTGCGCTTCCATCGCTGCGTCGAATCCTGCACGATCAACCGTCATTCCATTTTCCGAAGCAAAGTCCTCCGTCAAATCAAAAGGAAAGCCGTAAGTGTCATACAAGCGGAAAGCATCATCACCATTGATCTCTGTCTTGCCGGCTTTCGTACCTGCTGCTACCAAATCAGACAGCATTGCGAGTCCATCAGACAACGTCTCATGGAAACGCTCTTCTTCGGTCCGGATAACCCGCTCGATGAACTCGCGTTTCTCCACAACCTCTGGATAGTAAACGCCCATAACTTCGCCAACAACGGAAGTCAGCTCATGCAGGAATGGACGATCGATGCCGATTGTTTTTCCGTAACGAACAGCACGGCGTAACAAACGACGAATGATGTAGCCGCGTCCTTCGTTTGAAGGCATTACTCCGTCACCTACTGCGAATGCTACTGTACGAATATGATCGGCAATAACTTTTAGCGCAACGTCATGCTCTTCGTTCACTTTATAACTTACTTTCGCAATTTCACATGTGCGGTCGATAATCGGGCGGAATAAATCCGTATCGAAGTTCGAATCCACATCCTGCAATATAGAAGCAAAACGTTCAAGTCCAGCGCCTGTATCGATGTTTTTGATTGGAAGCGGCGTATAGCTGCCGTCTTTGTTATGATTGAATTGTGAGAATACAACGTTCCAAACTTCGAGAAAACGCTCGTTCTCACCGCCTGGCCAGCATTCCGGGTCCGATAGATCGCCATATTTGTCGCCACGGTCATAGAAAATTTCAGTACAAGGTCCGCAAGGGCCCTCGCCGATATCCCAGAAGTTTTCCTCCAGCTTATAGATACGTTCAGCAGGGAGACCAATTTTTGTATTCCAGAATTCAAATGCTTCTTCGTCTTCTGGATATACCGTTACGGACAAGCGATTAGGATCAAAGCCAATCCATTTCGACTCTGTCAGAAACTCCCATGCCCAAGTAATGGCTTCTTCCTTGAAGTAATCACCGATCGAGAAATTGCCCATCATCTCGAAAAACGTATGATGACGGCGGGTTTTGCCTACGTTCTCGATATCATTCGTACGAATACACTTCTGTGAGTTCGTAATACGCGGGTTTTCTGGAACGATGCGTCCGTCAAAATAAGCCTTTAATGGCGCCATACCTGCATTAATCCAAAGCAGGGACGGGTCATTATGCGGTACGAGCGATGAGCTTGGTTCAATTTTATGGCCTTTGCTTTCAAAAAAAGCAAGCCATTTTGCACGAATTTCACTAGCTTTCATTAGGATGAGCCCCCTTCAAATGATAAAACACAAAAAAGCCCCTGTCATTGACAGGGACGAATAGAATCGCGGTACCACCCTGGTTATTGCCTCGCTGTAAACAGCATGCGCAATCGCCTTCATTAGACATTAACGGGTCCAACCGGTGAAGTTCATTCACACTCCGAAAATAGCTTTCGGCCACTCTTCGTCATAAAAAGCTCTCTCAACCGACGCATATACTTATCAAAAAGCAAATGCGAAGAAGCTTTCTCTCTGGCTAACGGGCATTGGCTTACTTCATTTCATCAACGATTTATTCCCTTATAATTGACACTTGATTATTTTAAAATTATAGCTACAGCCTATCCGCCTGTCAAATAATCTTTCTCCGCACGTAATAGGCGAACATATGCTGAATGATGACTTTGCAAGCCGCAAAAATAGGAACCGCCAAAATCATGCCAACAATGCCGGCAATTTCCCCTCCGACCAGCAATGCAAAAATGATTGACAAGGGATGCATATGAAGCGTTCGGCCTACAACCTGCGGAGAAATAACGTTGCCTTCAAGTATTTGACATAAGGTGTTAATAATCGCCACGAGAATGACCATCTTTATTGAAACGGTAGACGCCATTAGAATTGCGGGTGCCGCCCCAAAAAATGGCCCTAGATAAGGGATGACATTCGTGATAGCAACAATGCCGGCAAGCAGCAAAGCGTATGGCATTCCAATCAATAGATAACCGAAGTAAGCCAGTACGCCTACGATAACGCACACCAAGAATTGACCGCGAATATAGCTGCCTAATGCCGTATCGATGTCCTTAAGCAGCCTGACCGTGTTTTTGCGATGCGATTTAGGGACATACGTTATGACGGTTCGTTCAAACACGTCAAAATCCTTTAATATATAGAAGGCAAGAAACGGAATAATGAACGCGATAAACACAGCATTCAACATGGAGCCGATATTGTTAACAAAGTTAAACAGACTCTCCGACAGCTTTTTCTCCATGTGCAAAAGCGACTTATTGAGCCCGCTCCGAATGCTTTCCGGTAAAAAAGAAGTATTATTAATGTCTGTGACGATATTTTGCGCACGCATCGAAAGCTCAGGCACATGACGGTTTATTTCCTGCACTTGCTCGATGAACATCGGAATCAAGTTAACAAGAAGTACTGTAATGACTGCACAGAACACAGCATAAATGAGCAGCACCGCAATCGTCCTAGGAACCTTTCGGTCATGCAGCATCGTAACGATAGGATTCAGCACATAGGATATGATCATCGCGATTATAAATGGCGCAAAAACCGCTTTTACAAAAACATAAACGTTCAAGATAAGCGGCTTAATAAGCAGCAAGAGATAAATCGCAAGCAGCGCTAATATGATATAAACCAGCCATACAAACAGACGGTTCTTTGTAAAGCGTTCCACCGTCCTCACCCCCGAACTTTCTTTATTCGATTCGTCCTTTGCAAGACAAGCCGAACTAGTTCAGTATATGTACAAGCGCTAAAATTCATCCTAGAACAGCAAAAAAAAGACGGCCAAAGACCGTCTTTTGATATTCATGTTTATAGCAACGCACGTCAGTTGACGTGAACCTGTGTAATTTCTTCTTCAAAAAACAAGTCGTCGAGCGAGCTTAACGTGCCATCCTCTTCAACTTGGTAAACCGACATTTTGTCGCCGTTAACCGTCAATTCAATGAAGCAGCCCCAGCAATAAAACTGGTGGGAACCGATCTTTCCGATATCTTTCGAATTACAATTCGGACATCTCATCATCTTTCATTTCTCCCTATCCTCTGAAATTGGAAGCTGCGACAGGCTCCAATTCCGCTTCACTGACAGCAGGAACAATAATCGCGTCTTCCCCGAGTAATACGTTATCCGGATCACTCGGCGCCTTCAGCCATCTGCGCCCTTCCATCAGATCCGAAACAAAACCGTCCGTAAGCTCGTAGCCTACTATTTGTGTACCCTCTTTTGGGTAAAAATAAACATCCGACACCCGGCCAAGTTGAACACCCTGGACAGTTACGACGGGTAAATCCTTTAATTTCACTAATCCCGTGTAAAAAGAACGTAGCAATTGCTTCGACTTCATCCGAACGATCGCTGCTTCACTTGCTATTATAACGGTGTCCTCTCCGCATGATAACACGTGAGTCCACTCCACTATTTTTACGGATGAAGCAAACCACTTGGGACAATCGAGTATCAGGCCTTTCAGCTGCCAATGCTCATCGAACCAGGCGTCCTTGACGGTTCCAACAAGTTTGCCGGAATGGATAACGATGACGGGTAGTCCAATAAGACGTTGAAGTTTGATCACGCTTAGCTGGAGTCCTCCTAGTAGTTATTACGAATACGCCTCACGATTGTTCCAATTTTCTGTGCGGCATCTTCTAATTCCTCCAAAGTATTCCCCAAACCGAAGCTAAATCTTACTGCTGAATTAATTTGTTCCTCGGGCAATTGCATTGCTCTAAGTACATGTGACCTTTCAAGCGCGCCGGAGGTGCAAGCGGAACCGCTTGCGGCTGCGATACCTTCCATATCCAAATTCATAAGCATCGTCTCCGTATCGACACCGATAAAGCTGACATTTACGATATGCGGCAAGAAGTGCTGCTCACAGCCATTAATAACGATAGGCACTTCAACATGCTTGTGAAGCAGTTCTATCCATCTCTTACGAAGCTCGTCCATAAAAAGTTGCTTATTTTCTCGCTCGTTCACAGAAATATCAACTGCGGTTGCAAACCCAACGATCCCCGCAATGTTTTCTGTCCCTGCGCGCCGTTTTCTTTCCTGAGATCCGCCATGCTGGAGAGCATCAATCGGAGTGCCGTTAGCCACATATAGTGCACCAACACCTTGTGGACCGTTGATCTTATGGGCAGAGAAACTCATCAAATCAATTGGCAGCTCATCAAGCTTATATTCGAACAAGCCCAAGGTTTGAACAGCATCAACATGAAAAACCGCCCCGCCAGCTTTAGCTATGTGCCCGATTTCTTCTATCGGCTGGATCGTGCCAACCTCGTTATTTCCATGCATGATGCTAATGAGTCCTGTTTCTGGGGTCATGGCTTCTTGAACAAGCTCCGGCGATGTTCGCCCGCAGCTATCAATAGGCAGCACGGTAAGGGAGTAACCTTCTTCCTTAACCAGCCACTCGCATGTATGAAGAACAGCGTGATGTTCACCCGCTGAAGTTATGATATGTGATTTGCCTCGTTTGCGTTGTGCTCTGGCGGCACCAATCAATGCGGCGTTATCGCTTTCGGTACCGCCTGAGGTAAATAATAATTGTGCTGGCTTGCAGCCGATTGCTGCTGAAATGAGGTCTCGTGATCGATTTAACTGATGCTTGGCCGCTCTTCCGAAAGCATGCATACTAGACGAATTGCCGCCAGAACCTTGCATAACCTCAAGCATCGCTTGGATGACGGCAGGATGCATAGGCGTAGTAGCGGCATGATCAAAATAATGTTTTTTCATAGGTCAGCTTCCTTAAATATAGAACATATAGCTATCAGGTTTGCCAGCGTCTTCGAAATTGATTAGATCTGCAAGTGTAGTCGAGTCTAATACTTCTGCAATACTGTCGCGAATGCGCAGCCATAGCTGACGTTTAGCCGGATCGTCTTCTTCTGTAAAGTCTACAGGCGAGATCGGTCCTTCTAGAATCCGAATAATATCCCCAGACGTAATCGTTTCTGGATCCTTCGATAAAATATAACCGCCATAAGCTCCGCGAATACTTTTCACAAGACCTGCGTTTCTCAAGGGTGCTACTAATTGCTCCAAATAGTGTTCGGAAAGCTGATTCCGTTCAGCGATACTTTTGAGCGAAGTAGGGCCTTCACCAAATTTAGCCGCAAGCTCCATCATAATTGTTAAGCCATAGCGGCCTTTCGTCGATATTTTCAAAGTGGCACCTCTTTTATTGTTTTTAGTATTGATTTATGAATGTGTCTGACGCATTGGTTGTTAATTCTCTGTATTCCCATTTCACTTATATGTTAACATATCGAACGGGCAGAATGTGCAAAAAGGTTGACATCTTCATGAAAAAGTTTGCAGCCTATGTTACAATAATAAATGTTTGATTCAAGCAAGGTGGTGTTTACGATGGAAAAACCAAAAGCTTCGACAAGAGTAGTCGTCGGGATGTCAGGCGGCGTCGATTCCTCCGTCACTGCGCTGCTGCTTAAGCAGCAAGGCTATGACGTTGTCGGCATTTTTATGAAAAACTGGGATGATACCGATGAATTCGGTCATTGCACGGCGGAAGAGGATTCTGAAGATGTACGCCGCGTATGTGAACAAATTGGTATTCCCTACTATACCGTTAATTTTGAACGGCAATATTTTGACAAGGTATTCACTTATTTTCTAGATGAGTACAAGCGCGGACGTACGCCTAACCCAGACGTTATGTGCAATCGTGAGATTAAATTTGGCGATTTCCTGACGCGTGCGTTGGAGCTTGGAGCGGATTATTTGGCAACAGGTCATTATGCCCAAGTAGAACGTACCGAGGATGGCACAACAAAGCTGATTCGCGGAATCGATTCAAATAAAGATCAGACGTATTTCCTTAGCGCCCTCAATCAGAAACAGCTGGCTAAAGCGATGTTCCCGATTGGGCATCTTCCGAAGCCTGAGGTGCGCCGCATCGCGGAAGAAGCTGGCTTATATACCGCTAAGAAAAAAGACAGCACGGGCGTTTGCTTTATCGGGGAGCGTAATTTCAAAACCTTCCTCAGCGGCTATCTTCCTGCTCAAGCTGGCGACATGATCGATATTAGGAACGGCGAGAAAAAGGGCCGTCACGACGGACTGATGTATTACACGCTCGGCCAGCGCCAAGGACTTGGTATTGGCGGATCAGGCTCCGGTGAGCCTTGGTTCGTAGCGGACAAGGATTTGGAGAACAACATTCTTTATGTTGTGCAGGGCGAGCAGCATCCTAGTCTCTACTCCGAGAGTTTGACGGCAAGCGGCATGAATTGGATCGTCCGAGCTAACAGCGGAGATGTTATTCGCTGCACTGCCAAATTCCGTTATCGCCAGCCAGATCAAGGCGTTAGCGTAACGATTGGCGAGGATGGAAACGCCCATATCGTGTTCGATAAACAGCAGAAAGCCATTACTCCTGGACAAGCAGTTGTGCTCTACGACGGCAACGTTTGCCTTGGAGGAGGCACGATCGATAAGGTTAAAAAAATTGATTCTGCTGCTGATCTTGCAAAACAAGCATAACCAACATAAAAAGCTGCCTGACGCATCCATTCACGATGCGTCAGGCAGCTTTTTCTTTTGATCAATACGCTCATTTTGAACCAAAATGCTGACCGCCCTGCCCTTTTCTCTTCTCACCGATCTTACAGACCATAAGACGTGAAATCCGAAGATGATCCGTCTCTTCGATAATGAATTCATACTCGCCCGCATAATCGACACGTTGGTTATTGACAGGAGGTATGTTTATCTTGGAATAAATCCAACCTCCAATTGTATCGTAATCATCTGTCTCTATATCAAGATTGAAGAAGCTATTGACTTCCTCAATCAGCATGAGTCCACTAATCGAGTAGGTATTGTCATCCTTTTTCTCGAGAGGCTCTCGTTCCTCGTCAAATTCGTCTTGAATCTCGCCGACGATTTCCTCCATAATATCCTCCAGAGTCACTAAGCCTGATGTACCTCCGTACTCATCAATCAAAATAGCGATTTGCGACTTTCGTTTTTGCATCAGCTTTAGCAGCGTACTTATTTGCATCGATTCGGGTACTGTCGTAATCGGTCTCGTAATTTGCCTAATATCTTGCAGGTTATGCATCGTGTCCTTCAGCAAATCCTTGATGTGCACGAATCCAATGATGTTGTCCTTGTCATTCTCACAAACCGGATAACGCGTTAGCATTTGCTCCAGTGCAATTTTTTTATTGTCGGATAAATTGTGGCTCGTATTCAGACATATCATTTCTGTACGAGGAATCATAATTTCGCGCGCATTTGTCTCGGCAAAATCAAAAATGTTATCGACGAGTGTAAGCTCCATATTGTCTATTAGTCCGTTTTTGTGGCTTTCCTTCATCAGAATCCGAATTTCATCTTCTGTATGTGCAGAATCCTTCTCGGTCACGGGCTCAATTCCGATTTTTCTCAGAAGCAGATTGGCCATGCCGTTAAATAACCAAATAAAGGGAAACATAAGCTTATAAAAACAAACGAGCGGCCATGCTGTCAATCGCGTAATGGATTCAGCTTTGCGGATTGCCAGCGTTTTTGGCGCCAGCTCTCCAAGTACAATATGCAGCATCGTTATGAGAGTAAAGGCAAGCAAAAATGAAAAAACATGAATGAACCATTCACTGCGAATACCGATGAACCCCATAGCTGGTATGATCACATTAGCGATCGCAGGCCCCCCAACCCATCCAAGACCAAGCGATGCAAGCGTAATGCCAAGCTGGCATGCAGACAAATAAGCATCCAGATTACCTGTCATATGAGAGGCTAGTTTTGCTCGTGTATCTCCCTCTGCACCTATTGCATCCAAGCGGCTTCCTCTAGCTTTCACCATTGCAAACTCGGCAGCAACAAAAAAACTGTTCATCATTACGAAAATAAAAATGAGCAGCAAAGACATACTGGTCGGTAATGGGTCATTCAATAGATTCCTGTCCTCCGCAATAAATGAAACGGGATGCGATGACAGGTGCACCTCCTTTTGGAACAAAGATACGGCAATCTTTGTGTAATGTGAGATTTCTCCTAGATGACAAACCGCCGCGTCAAACGGTAAAGCCATGAGGCAATCCGCTCTCAAGACTGTAATTATGTCTATTCGTCATAGGCTAACACTTATACACGGATTTTCAGTCTTTCTATGCGTTTTTTATGAGGCTAAGCAAAAACGCCTTCAGCGTCCTCTGGATGCTGAAGCTGCTTTGACGGAGAAATATAACATAAGTAGGAGCAAATGATATACCTTCTTATATTTTAATAAATCGAACTTCAACAAATGTTCATAAAGCCGCAATGAATTGGTCATTTTATGTGGAGCAACAGCTAATTGGAATCTGTTATAATGCAATGAGCTTACCAAGTAGGCTCGTTACAAAAATATGTAGGAGGTTTACAAATGAAACGAATATTGCTTATTTTCCTTGCGGCCCTGTGGCTCGTTCCGGGCGTAGCGATGGCTCATTCCAAACTTGAAAGTGCGGTACCTGCGCGAGATGCAACGGTCACTGCTTCACCAGAGCGTATAGAGATGACGTTTAACACAAAGATCGAGAAGCTTAGTAATTTTAAAATATTGAATGCTGCCGGCGAGGAAATGGAAAAAGAGAAGGTCGAGATTGACGGCATGACGATGACTGGATCGGTTCCCGCTGCTCTGCCTAATGGTATTTATACTATAAAGTGGGTAATTATCGGAGCGGATGGTCATTCAGTGGAAGGTGACTATTCGTTTACTGTAGAAGCGCCAGTTGTTACTGAAGAACCAACACAAGAACCAGAAACGACCACTGCCACGGATGCACCAGCAGCGACGACTGCTCCTACTCCTTCACCTGAAGCAAGCACGAATACTGACGGTGGAAGCAGCGAAACTTCAACTAATGATGCAGGAACGAACTATACTCCCTATGTAATTATCGGAGTCATCATTGTAACAGCAGCTCTCTTATTCATGCGGAGGCGCAAATAATGATCTATATCAGCGAAGGCCTTCTATACATTTGCTTCGCCATTTTAACGGGCACCTTTCTATTGCGGCTTGTACCGGAGGATAGAAGGCCCTCCGTGCATGTGCCTCATGGCCTGCTGCTCGCATGCGCAATAGCAATACCGATCTTATCCTATGTTCCTATTCATAAGCTTGCTCTCGTATTTGCCAAAGACTTTGACATGACTTATGGCGCCATTCTGAAGAGCATCCTTCTCGATGTTAATACGGGAAAGGCATGGCTTTGGACAGCGATTGGATCAGCTGGACTCGCTTTTTTACTAGGACTTAAAGCATTCCGGGGCGATAAGCATATGCCGAAGGTTGCTTTGTTTGTTACCTTTTTGCTAATCGTATGGCTAGGTTATGCAGGACATGCTTCATCACTCTATGGATTTAAAGGGTTAATTACACATTCTGCTCATTTTCTCGCAGTCAGCGTATGGATTGGCATCTTGTTTATAATCAGTTGGTTTTCCAAAGATGATGCAAATTGGAACGCATTTCTACGTTGGTTTTCGCCAGTGGCCATTATTTCTGTCGTGGTAACGCTTCTTGCTGGCATTACGCTTATGTCGTTCACGACTCCAGAATATGTGAACTCATGGATGCTTCCTTACGGCCAGATGCTGCTGATCAAACATCTACTCATTTTGCCTTTGCTGCTATTTGCTTTCTCCAACGGCTTCGGATACAAAAAGGCAGCCAAAAAAAATCCGAATTTCAATCCGAGACGGTGGCTAAAGGCAGAAAGTTTGATTGCATTGCTCGTGCTTGCAGCAACAGGCGTCCTTGGACAACAAGCACCTCCGCATAAAGTGAAGGAAACGCTCCAATCGGAATCACCTTCATCACTTTTTACATCGATTTACAAAGGCAGTTTCAGCCCTGACATCAGCTTGAAATTCACGATGAACATGGAGAGCCTGCTCATGCTTGCGGCAGCTGCACTTATGGCAGTCGGTCTGATCTGGATGTACCGCGCAAATAAGCTTATCCCTGCATTTGTAATGAGTATTTTGACCGTAGTATTCGGTTATTTCGGCCTTATGTTCGCGATTGCCTAAAGCTCGCTCCGCTGAGGGAATTTCTTCAGTCGGATGAGAATATACAATCTCGGATGTTTATAGATAAAAATTAAAATAACAGAAAAAACTCCCGCTAATACGGACGTTAGCTCATGAATCAGCTTACTTCCATCAAATTAGCGGGAGTTTTTCCTTTGCCATTTATTATTTGCCTTTTCGTTTTTGCTGGTTTTGCCTGATTTTATCTTCCATCCCTTGCTCGGTAGCCTTATAAAAGGTCATTCCCCCAAGCGTGCTCGGCAAATATTGCTGCTTTACGTAATGGTTCGGAAAGTCATGGGGATATTGGTATCCCTCGTGACCAAGCTGCTGTGCTCCCTTGTAATGAGTGTCACGCAGATGCAGCGGCACTTCTGCGTCGCCTGATCGTTCTATAGCCGCCTCCGCATTGCCGATCGCAATCGCCGTAGCATTCGACTTAGGGCTCTCTACCGCGAATAGAATCGCTTGTGAGATGTTATACTTCGCTTCAGGCCAGCCTATCTTGTGATAAGCATCCATCGCCGTGACCGCTTGAATCATCGCTTGTGGATTAGCAAGTCCAATATCTTCGCTGCATGCTACAATCAGCCTGCGGATAAAGGTCATCGGGTCCATGCCCAGCTTTTCCACCGCATACAAAAACCAAAATAATGCTGCGTCACTCGAGCCTCTTACGCTTTTGTGAAATGCGGATAGCACATCATATTGTGTAGATAGATCTGCACGAATAGATGGCTTCCTTATCGACTCTTGAGCAACCTCAAGCGTCAGCCGGACAGACCCATCCATCTCAGATGGTGTTGTCACCGCAGCCAGCTCAAGCGCATTAAGCGCCCGACGAATGTCACCGCCCGCCATTGCGGCTATATGCCGCAGCGCGTCTTCATCCACTTGTAGATCCATAAAACCTAAACCCCGCTCACGATCAGCTAATGCTCTAATCATGGCTTCATAGGCGTGCTCCTCGCCAAGCGCTTCGAGCTGAAACAAAGTTGAACGAGACAATAGAGCGCCATTCACATGATGAAATGGATTTTCAGTTGTCGCACCTATAAAAATAATAATACCCTGCTCGACAGCAGGAAGCAGCGCATCCTGCCTAGCTGTATTGAAGCGATGCACCTCATCTAGAAAAAGCGTCGTCTTCTTGCCATACATCGCTTTGCTCGTACGAGCCTGATCTATTACCTCACGTACATCCTTTACTGAAGCATCCACCGCGTTAAGCTTCACGAACTCGCCCGCTGTCCGCAGAGATATAATATGGGCTAGCGTCGTTTTACCACAGCCTGGCGGACCGTACAACAATATCGATGATACCTGATCGCCCTCGATTGCCCGCCGCAGCAGCTTACCCGTTCCTACTATATGCTCTTGCCCGATATATTCGTCTAACGTTTGCGGCCGCATGCGATCTGCAAGCAGCCTGGCACGCGGCATTTCTGCCTCTTGATATGAAAATAAATCCATCCTGCTCCCCAACCTTCTGCCATCTGTTACTCCGATCATAGCATACTAGCACATTTGTTCGCCAGATATTCACTCACAGCACTGAACTCATCGTCTGTAAAATAACAAGGAATTCAACGTACATAGTTTATAAAAAATAGCCGATTCGCAGAAAAGGCAAGATCGCTTTTTCTCGAAACGGCTATTTATTCATTGCTTATTTATCGAACGGAGATTTCAAACCTCGTATTGCAATTCACCATCTACAACGGTTGAATCCGAGTCTAATCCAAGTTCCTCCAAGTAATGCTCGGAGGGCGGCTTAAGCACAAGCGCCTTCATATCCGGCATCAACCTTAGTTTTTTGACAAGCGCTTCGTTCACAGCTCGATGCCGCCAGCAACGAGCAAGTCCTTCACAACGACACTAACCATAATAAGACCGGCTACTGGCGGAACGAATGCATTACTGGCTGGAGGCTGCTTCGCCTTGCGAATGTCAGGCGCGTTCTCAGGAACGATTTTTTTCGTAACATCCTCACGCGGCTTCATTGGCAGCTCGGTCGAGAATACAACCTTAACGCCACGCTTGATGCCTTCCTTGCGCAGCTTAGTACGAATAACCCTCGCTAAAGGATCGGTATGCGTCTGCGAAATATCAACAACCTGAAATTTTGTCGGGTCCATCTTATTCGCTGCGCCCATACTAGAAATAATCGGAATTTTCCTCTCGAGACATTGCTTGATCAAATGAATCTTATACGAAATCGTATCGGAAGCATCCACAACATAATCAAGCGGATATTCAAAAAACTGTTCGAACGTTTCTTCCGTATAAAACATGCGCAAGGCAATAACATCACATTCAGGATTAATAAGCTTAATCCGATCACGCATAAGCTCTGATTTCACTTGACCCACTGTCGTTGTGAGCGCATGAATCTGACGATTAACGTTCGTAATATCTACAACGTCTTTGTCGACGAGTATGATACGTCCAACCCCGGTGCGTGCAAGCGCCTCAGCTGCAATGCCGCCAACGCCTCCGATGCCGAGCACGGCAACCGTGCTCCCCTTCATTAGCGCTAGCCCCTCTGGCCCAATAGCCAGCTCTGTTCGTGAAAATTGGTGAAGCATCCGGCTGCCGCCTCCTTCGCATTGATTGCTTATTTTTCGTTAGTTTCTGTTGCTGCAGCAGCTGCCGATGCAACAGGTTGTTTTGGCTTAAGAACAGTACGGATATGCAATTGCTCGAGCTGCGACAGCTCAACCTCGGACGGCGCATCGCAGAGAAGATCTGTAGCACTTGCCGTTTTAGGGAATGCAATCGTTTCACGCAGATTCGTGCGGCCAGTAAGCAGCATAACCAGACGGTCGAAACCAAAGGCAATACCGCCGTGTGGAGGTGTTCCGTATTCAAATGCATCCAGCAAGAAGCCGAATTTCTCTTGTGCTTCTTCCATGCTGAAGCCAAGCGCTTTGAACATTTGTTCTTGTACTTCACGCTTGTAGATACGCATGGAGCCGCCGCCAACTTCATAACCGTTCAGAACTAGATCATACGCTTGTGCGCGAATTTGTCCTGGATCCGTATCAAAGAAATGAAGGTCATCTTCATTTGGACGTGTGAATGGGTGGTGTTCCGCTACATAACGCTTCGCATCCTCATCCCATCCAAGCAATGGGAAGTCAACAACCCAAGCAAACTTGAATTTGGATTCGTCGATCAAGCCTAGGTCTTTACCAAGTTTAGAGCGCAGGTTGCCAAGTACATCGCAAACCACTTTTTTCTTATCCGCAGAGAAAGTTAGCAAATCTCCGTCTTCAACTTGCAAACGCTCTGTAAGCGCCGCAATCTCTTCCGGCTTAAGGAATTTAACGATCGGTCCACGCCATTCGCCATCCTTCACCGTAATCCAAGCTAGCCCTTTACCGCCGTAACGAGCAGCGAATGGCTGCAAGTCATCAAGCTCTTTGCGGCTCCAGCTTGCACAGCCCTTAGCGTTCAATGCTTTAACAACGCCGCCGCCTGCAGCAACGCTTGCGAACACTTTTACATCACTGCTTGATACGATATCGGTTATATCTTTAATTTCAAGGTCGAAACGAAGGTCCGGTTTGTCGGAGCCGTATTTGTTCATTGCATCCGCATAAGTAATGCGTTGGAACGGAAGCTCAAGCTCTACGCCTACTGTCTCTTTTAGAAGCTTAGCCGTTAGCTCTTCCATCATTGCAAGCAATTGATCTTGCGAAAGGAAAGAGGTCTCGATGTCGACTTGCGTGAATTCCGGTTGACGGTCTGCACGAAGATCCTCATCGCGGAAGCAACGAGCGATTTGGTAGTAACGCTCAATACCGCCAACCATCAGAAGCTGCTTAAAGATTTGCGGCGATTGCGGCAATGCAAAAAATTCACCTTCATGCACACGGCTTGGCACCAAGTAATCACGCGCGCCTTCAGGCGTGCTTTTCGTTAAAATAGGTGTTTCCACGTCGATGAAGCCTTCTCCGTCTAGGAAATCGCGGAAAACCTTTGCTGCTTTCGAACGAAGGAACAACGTTTTTTGCATTTCTGGACGACGCAGGTCCAGGTAACGATATTTCAAGCGAAGCGACTCATCTACTTCTACGCCATCCTCGATTGGGAATGGAGGCGTTTTTGCCGCGTTCAACACTTCGATTTTCGTAACACGAACTTCAATTTCGCCGGTTGCAAGGTTAGCGTTGTAAGTTTCAGCATCGCGCTCAACTACTGTTCCTTGAATGGCAAGTACGAATTCATTACGCGCGCGATCAGCGATCGCTAGAGCGTCACCGGAGAAATCCGGGTTAAATACCGTTTGTACAATACCAGAACGGTCGCGAAGATCGATAAATAGGACGCCACCAAGATCGCGGCGACGTTGCACCCAGCCATTTAGAATAACCGATTGACCAACGTCCGCTTTCGTTAAGCGGCCGCAGTGATGTGTTTTTAACAACATAGTGTTCATGCTCCTCGTTTAGTTAGATTTATTTATGTGTTGAAAATGAATTGCTAATTTCTTCAGCAAGCTTATCCAGTGCAACAACACGCTGCTCGCCTTTTGCCATGTCTTTCAAGGAAATTTCGCCGCGCGCAAGCTCATCATCGCCAAGTATAGCAGTAAAACGGGCCTGAAGACGGTCTGCCGACTTCATTTGCGCCTTCATCTTACGGCCAAGATAATCGCGCTCTGCACGTATGCCTTGCTGTCTTAGCTGGTATACGAGCTTAGTTACCTCGCGCTCCGCAGCTTCGCCTAACGCAACTACATACACATCGATCTGATTAAAAACAGGCAATTCCGTTTCTTGATGCTGAAGCAGCAAAATCGTTCTTTCAAGACCTAAGCCAAGACCGACACCCGGCTGTTCAGGACCGCCGATTTCCGATACAAGGCCGTTATAGCGACCGCCTCCACCGACAGTATCGATCGTACCAATTCCTTCTGCCTTATATTCAAAGGCCGTATGGGTATAGTAGTCGAGTCCGCGAACAAGGCGATGATTAATTTCATAAGGAATGCCCATATCACTCAAATACATTTTCACTTTATCAAAGTGAATTTGGCATTCCTCGTCCAAGCTGTCCAAAATAGATGGCGCATCCGTAAAATGCTCTTGATCGACTTTGCAATCGAGTACGCGAAGTGGATTGCGATCCATCCGTGATTGACAATCCTTGCAGAGCAGCTCACGCTTAGGCTCTAGGAAAGCAAGCAAGCGATCACGGAAAACAGCACGAACAGCCGGTGTTCCGACGGAATTAATTTCAACCCGTACGCCTTTTAGACCAACCTCCGTATAAAAGGTATAGCCTAATGCAATGACTTCTGCATCTATAGCAGGATCAACCGAGCCGATAGCTTCGACGCCAAATTGATGCAGCTGGCGATAACGTCCTGCCTGCGGCCGTTCATATCGGAACATGGGCCCGATATAATACAGTTTAGACACGTCTGGCTCGCCGTATAGCTTATTCTCCACGTAAGACCTTACAACGCCTGCGGTTCCTTCTGGACGAAGCGTTAGACTGCGGTTGCCGCGGTCTGTGAAGGTATACATCTCTTTCTCAACAATATCGGTCGTCTCACCGACTCCACGCTGAAATAGCTCTGTAGATTCAAATATCGGCGTTCGAATTTCCCGGAAATTATAACGCTGACAAATATCTCGAGCCTTTTGCTCCACATACTGCCATCTCTCTACCGCGCCAGGCAAAATATCCTGTGTGCCTGGCATTTTCTGAAATGCCATTGAATAACCCCTCCTGCTTTCATAATAAACGGGTTAAATTTCGGAAAACGCAAAAAACTCCCGTTCCTAATAGCTTGCGCCATAAGGGACGAGAGTGAATCTCCCGTGGTACCACCCACATTTCGAGCCTGCATCCTATGCAACAGCTCGCTCAAAGACGGTTAACGTCCGTCATCCGCAGTCCAGCTACTATGCGTCAGCTGCAAGCCTAATTGCTTGCTGCCACCCTGCCGTTCACCGTCTGTTCTCCGGGAAGTCTGTTCATTCTGCCAATATAAGGACGCTTGCAGCCAAGTGACGTCCCTCTCTGAATATAAGGCGTAGAATTACTTTGTCCCATCAACGAATCCATATCTATACTGAGGATTAATTTTACCTCTGACTATGATTAAAGTCAAGATCGATCTGCCCTTACAGCTCTAACCTGAATCTAATAGGCAGAAAAAAACCTACAAAACATGTTTGTAGGTCCAAAAGTAAAATATATTTTAAAAAGGGGGTCGAGTTCTATTATAGGTTAATGATATTAAAAAAAAGTTAGAGATTGATTACAATAATATTACAATTTCGAAAGCGTTTTAATGATGATTTCCTAAAGATGCCGCTTTTCCCAGCTAAACACGGCTCTATGCCTAAAGATAACCGCCCAAGCTTTGGGCCCAGGCGGTCATAGGATTAGCTATAGTTGACCCGAATGATCACGGCGTGGGTGCTGCGGGAAGCCCGCCCATTCTTCCGCTGCTTCCATATCTTCCTCAAGCTCTGCAAAGATCTTAGCTTCTCTGCGATCTGAATGAAGCAGCCTGCGAGATGATCGTTCCATTCCTTGTTCCTTGCGTGATTGGTGCATTCGCGGTTTACCTCCAATATGGCATACTGCTTGTACAAGCTTCTCGAGATGCCTGCACAGCTTACACTATATTGTTACCCGCTCTGCCCATATTAAATACTGCTCTCCAAAATTAACGTTACAGGCCCTGAATTAATGAGCTCCACATCCATCATCGCACCGAAACGTCCTGTCTCCACAGTCAAACCTAAGGAACGAAGCGTCTCATTAAACAAATCGTATAACTGCTCTGCCTGCTCGGGTCTAGCCGCCGCCATGAAATTAGGCCGTCTGCCTTTACGGCAGTCTCCATACAGCGTAAACTGTGAGACAGATAACAGCTGCCCGCCGATATCTGAAATAGAATGATTCATTTTACCTGACTCATCCTCGAAAATTCGCAGGTTAGCTACCTTGTCCGCCATCCACTTGACATCTGTTTCCGTGTCCTCATGCGTCATGCCTACAAGCAGAACAAGTCCTGATTCGATAGAACCTACAGTTTCACCCTCAATGTCTACCTTTGCCTGTTTACTCCGTTGAACGACTACCTTCACTGCTAAAAACCTCCGATATTCGTTTCGCGCTTTATGCTGCAAGAGCAAAACGATTATTGCATAATCCGTTGAACAGAATAGATATCCTGTACTCGTTTTATTTTCTCAACAACCGAAGTGAGGTGCTCGACATTACGGATAAGCACCGTCATATGAATATGCGACATTTTGTTTTTTACAGAACGCCCCGTTACAGCTGAAATATTCGTTTTGCTTTCTGAAACGGCCTGCAGCACTTCATTCAGAAGTCCTCTGCGATCGTGTCCCGTTATTTCGATATCGACGCTGTAATTAGCATCGATATTATCTTCCCACTCCACCTCTATAACGCGTTCGCCCTCTTCACCCTGATCGCCAAACGGAATGTTCAAACAATCCATGCGGTGGACAGAAACGCCGCGTCCGCGGGTAATGTATCCTATGATCGCATCGCCCGGTACAGGGTTGCAGCAGCGCGCAAAGCGAACAAGCAGATTGTCGATGCCCTTCACGGTCACGCCTTGATTTGGACGAGATTTGCGATTGCCCGGCGACTTAATTTCCTTGATCTCGCTTGTTAGCTCGATCTGGCTAGCCAGTTCGGCCTCTCTGCGCATCTTCTCAGTTAGTTTCGTGCAAATTTGCGCCGCTGTAATTCCGCCAAAGCCAATCGCAGACATCATATCCTCAATGTCGTTAAATGCAAACTTCGCAGCAGCCTCCTGCAGCTTATCTTCTTGCTGCCATGCCGAAGGCTCAAGCCCCAACCGCTTCAGTTCCCGCTCAAGCAGATCCTTACCCTTAGCGACGTTTTCTTCGCGCCGTTCTTTTTTGAACCACTGCCGAATTTTACTTCTGGCATGCGAGGACTGCGCAATTTTCACCCAATCCTGACTTGGGCCATATGAATGCTTCGACGTTAATATTTCAACGATATCGCCCGTTTTCAACTTATGGTCAAGCGGAACAATACGACCGTTCAGCTTCGCGCCAATCGTTCGATTACCGACTTCGGTATGAATCCGGTATGCAAAATCAAGCGGTACCGAGCCTGCAGGCAGCTCAATAACTTCACCGCTAGGCGTAAACACGAATACGAGATCGGCAAAGAAGTCCATTTTAAGCGACTCCATAAACTCCGACGCATCACGTGCTTCATGCTGAAGTTCTAATATTTCACGGAACCATGACATTTTGTCTTCAAAGTTGCCGCCTGGTACAAGCGAGCCCTCTTTATAAGCCCAATGTGCCGCAATTCCGTATTCCGAGGTACGGTGCATTTCCCATGTTCGAATCTGAACCTCTGTAGGCTCTCCATTAGGCCCTATAACGGTCGTATGCAGCGATTGATACATATTCGCCTTCGGCATAGCGATGTAGTCCTTAAAGCGGCCTGGCATCGGTTTCCAGAGCGTATGAATGATACCGAGCGTAGCATAACAGTCCTTAATGTTATCTACGATTATGCGGATAGCAAGCAGATCATAAATCTCAGTAAACTGCTTGTTGCGATCGGTCATTTTTTTGTAAATGCTGTACAAATGCTTTGGACGACCGGAGATATCTCCCTCAATGCCCATTTCTTCAAGCTTCTCCGTAATACGGGAGATGACATCTTCAATAAACTGCTCGCGTTCGGCACGCTTCTTCTTCATAAGATTGGCAATACGGTAGTATTGCTGCGGATTCAAATAACGAAGCGCGATATCTTCCATTTCCCATTTGATCGCCGAAATACCTAATCGGTGAGCAATCGGGCAAAATATTTCCAACGTCTCATAAGCGATACGCCGCTGCGCTTCTTCCGATTGGAACTTTAGCGTGCGCATGTTATGAAGCCGGTCTGCTAATTTTATTAAAATGACACGAATGTCCTGAGCCATCGCGACAAACATTTTGCGGTAATTTTCGTTTTGCTGCTCTTCTTTAGAACGAAATTGAATTTTTTCGAGCTTCGTTAGACCGTCTACCAGCATCGCACAGGTTTCGCCAAATTTCGCGCGAACCGTCTGCAAATCTACAGTTGTATCCTCAACGACATCATGGAGCAATGCCGCAATGATCGACAGCACGTCCATTTGCATATCAACAAGAATATCCGCCACCGCTACGGGGTGCAGAATATATGGCTCTCCCGATTTCCGTACTTGTCCGTGATGGGCTTGTTCCGCAAAGTCATAGGCTTCCTGGATGCGTATAAGGTCCTGCTCTTTCATATAGGCGGATGCCTTCTCGAGTAAATGCTCAATGCCCATGAAACGTCCCTTTCTGATTACACTCCTGGCGGATCCCATTCATGCGTTTTCCGAGTTTTTATAATATTATGCCTGTAATCACAGTACCGCGTCAACTACCAGGCCCCTACAACAATAAAATAAAACCGCCTGGCCTTCTCGCAAAATGCGATAAAAGGGGATAGGCGGTCATTTTATAGAGAAATCATACGGCTTGAATTATGCGTAAGTCATGAGAGAGAACACTTCGATTCCATCGAGCTTCTCACGACCTGTTAAGTAAGCAAGCTCAATTAGAAAAGCTGCTCCTACTACTTCACCGCCGAGTTGGTTGACTAGATTGATCGATGTTGCGATTGTTCCGCCAGTTGCAAGCAGATCGTCAGCAATGAGTACACGCTGTCCAGGTGAGATTGCATCCTTGTGCATAGCAAGCTGATCCTGTCCATACTCCAAATCGTAGCTGGCTGTAATGGTCTCGCCTGGCAGTTTCCCACTTTTGCGAATCGGAGCAAAGCCTACACCTAGTGCAATGGCTAATGGTGCGCCTACTACGAAGCCGCGCGCTTCTGGTCCTGCAATAACATCAATTTTCATATGTTGAACGGCTGCACGCATTTCTTCAATCGCAGCACGATACGCCCCACCGTCTTTCAGAAGCGTCGTAATATCTTTGAATCGGATACCTGGTTGCGGGAAATCAGGAATTACCCGGATGTAATCTTTGAAGTTGTATTGTGTGTTGGACACTTGAGGTCAACCCTTTCCATTTCTAACTATTCATAATAATGTATTGCCTTATATCTACATTTGTGTAGCTTCGAATTGCGCTTTTGCTTCTCGATAGCGTTCAGAAGTAGCTAAATCCCTTTTTTGAGGAGACGCTGCAGCATGCATTAGCCCATTGTCTCGTTCGATAAATTGCAGCTCCTCGAACACAGCCAGCATTAGCTCAACCGTCTCTAAGGATAAACCACTTTGCTTCGATAAGCGAGCATTTAATCCTTGAAGCGGAACTTGCCCCAGCTGTCTCAAGTACTGATACACTTTGCCGAATTGCTCTCGCTCTGGAAATTCAGCAGCAGATGGATCAAAATGCACATCATGCAACTGAAGCTGCGGCTTGCGCTGCCCGTTCCATTCGTTGACAGATAATTCGCCAACAACATCAATTTTGCTGCCAGGCTTTAATCCTTCAGCGAGCATGCCCATGCTGAAGCCGATTCCGTCTAATAAACGACGGCCGCTGCCAAGTGACAGCTTTAGATGTCGCGATTCCTTGCCTATCGTACGCCGATCAGCAAGTTCCGTCTTCTTGAACAGTAGTCTCGGTGATGGGTTTCCCATCCCGAACGGTTCAAGCTGGGAAAGCTCCGTAATCGTATCAAGTGTTGCTTCGTTAACCGAGCATACGAGATCAACGGTTGTTTTCGGAATCCAATCGTCAGCACTGAGCCATGAAGCAGCCAGTTCGCCAAGTTTCTGTTCAAATTCCGACAATCGATCACGATGAAGGCTCATTCCGGCAGCTGCCTGGTGTCCTCCATAATGATCGAGAAGCTCATCACAAGCTGTAAGTGCTGCATGCAGGTCGAAGCCTTCTATCGAGCGCGCAGAGCCTTTACACATCCCTGTCTGCTCATCTATTCCAAGAATAATAACCGGCTTATAATTGCGTTCCAGCAGCTTCGAGGCAACGATACCGATGACGCCAACGTTCCAGCCTTCACCTGCAAGCACAATGACCGGCGGAGGTGTTAAGTCGGCCGCTGCAGCTTCCTCGCATTTGGCCTGCCACTGCAGTTCGGCTTCCTTAACGATGCTCTCCACTACGCGCTGCCGTTCTTTGTTCAAGCTGTCCAGTCCAATTGCGGTCAAAATAGCATTGTCATAATCCTCGGTTGTAAGGAGTTCGACCGCACGTTTCGCATGATCTAATCTGCCGGCTGCATTAATACGCGGTGCCATGCCAAAAGCAATGCCTGTCGCTGTGATGCTGTCCAGCTCAATGCCGCCAGCCTCGGCTAATGCTCGGAAACCTACACCTGCATGACTGCGCAATCGATCCAAGCCGCAGCGAACAAAAATACGATTCTCGTCCTTAAGCGGCATTAAATCAGCGACTGTTCCTAGACTTACAATATCGGCCCATTCAAGCGGAGGGCGCTCTAACAGAGCATGTGCAAGCTTGAATGCAACGCCAACTCCTGCAAGTCCTTTAAACGGATAGCCGCAGCCCGCCTGCTTAGGATTCACGACAGCTGAAGCATTTGGAATACGCTCAGGAGGCTCATGATGATCGGTTACAACAACGTCAATCCCCAGCTGCTTCGCATAATCAATTTCTTCAACAGCGCTAATGCCTGTATCAACGGTAACGATTAAGCCGATGCCTTCTTCCTTGGCAAGGTCAATCGCTTTTTTATTTAATCCATAACCTTCCAAAGCACGATGCGGAATATAATAATCGAATTGATAATCTAAAGAACGAAATAAATGTACCAATAATGATGTACTTGAGACACCGTCAGCATCATAATCGCCATAAATCCGTATTTTCTCATGGTTCGAAGCTGCTCGTCTTATACGTTCGACAGCAGCTTCCATTCCAAGCAATAAATAGGGATCATGAAAATGCTCCACCCCGCCTCGCAAAAAACGTTCAGCCGCATCGGTATCATCAAAGCCGCGCTGCACGAGAAGTCTCGCTACTAACGGCGGCAAGCTCAGGTTCGATGCCAAATCTTTCGCTTTTGCTTCATCGGTAACAGACCACGGTGATACAGCCCATCTTGTTTTCCTTTGAATCATGCTGCTTGCTCCCCTCCTGCTGTTTGCTGTTCTTATTGCAGCAGTGTCGGCATCTGCTCCTGATTCGGATCATGATTAGACTTATAAGGATAACCAGGATCATAAGGCTCAACGAAAATCGATACATCAGTGACATGTATAAAACGTTTCATAACGAGCTGCTTTACCCTTTTGGCAATCTCTTGACCCTCAAGAACAGAAATGCGTGGATTAACACTAATGACCATTTCTGCTATGACATAATGACCATGCTCTTTCGCTCGCAATGTTTGTACGGTAATTACTCCGTCAACACGTTGAATGAGCTGCATCAGCTCATCAGGATTTTCCTCTGAAGCATTACTTTGGTCATCTTTGCGCATGGAGACAGTGGCCATTCTGTAGCCGTTTACGATGACAATTACCGCTATAACAATCGCTGCCGCCGGATCAAAATAATAGAGAACCGGAACATTTAGCATTTTACCAATAATCGCTCCGCTTGCTCCCACTAAGGCCGCGACCGAACAATAAAGTCCTGTCATTCGATCCTTCGATGGGAAAAACAGCTGTTGAACGATGAGAGCGAGCGCAATTGCCACAGCTGCGCTCCAATGCGGAGCACTTGTTACACGATCAGAAAGATCTCTTATGGCAGATATGCCTATTTCGAGCCCAATGATGAGAAGGACGACAGACAACAGTATCGTTGTTGCCGTCTCTCCTCTTGCATCCATAGGTGCCGCTTTAGAAATTGGATTCGCCATTTTCTTCTGCCGGCTTGCCCTTAAACCCGACAGGGCAGCAACCCCAGCAGCGACCTCAGCAGCTGTTCGAAATGCATCCGCGAGCAGCGCTTTGCTTCCTGACAACCATCCTATCACACCTTTAAATAGAGCCAGCAGCATGTTTCCCCATAAGCCGGCCCAACTTGCGGACTCTGCTTTTGCATATCGCTGTGTGGTTGACATTTGTACCTCCTAAAGGTTTTGCGAATGCAAAACCACTTCGTAAGCTTATACTTAGGTTTTGCGAATACTTCGTAAGCATGTACTTAGGTTTTGCGAATGCAAAACCACTTCGTAAGCTTTCAAATCCTTATCATTAAGCTGTTTTCTTAACGACAGCCTTCTGCTTTTGTTTACCTTTAAGCAATAACCAAAGCGGGCTCGCGATACAAATGGATGAGTACGCTCCGCTCGATAGACCGATAATTTTCGCAAGCGCGAATAGCTTGATTGATTCGCTGCCGAAGATGAACAAACATACAGCAACGATAAGCACAGCTAATACCGTATAAATATTCCGCGCCATCGTTTGCCAAATACTAGCATTAACCATCTCAGCGAGCTGCTCACGGTTTTTATATTGACCAAAACGAAGATTTTCGCGAATCCGGTCAAAAATAACGATTTTATCATTAATAGAATAACCAATTGTCGTCAGCACCGCCGCGATAAACGGCAGATCAACTTCCAGACGGAAAATCGAGAATAAAGCGACGACTACAAACGCATCGTACAAAATCGCAATGTTCGCTGCCAGCGCAAAGCGCCATTCAAAACGGATCATTACATAAATCATAATCGCTACGCTGGCAATCAGAACTGCCCAGATCGTCTTGATCCCAAGCTCTTGCGCCATGTCAGGTGATACGACGTTAACCTCAGCTGATACTTGATCACCGTACTTCGCTTTGAAACCATCTTGGATTTCAGTAATTTTGGCTTGTGTAAGCACTTCGTCAAAACGAGCCGTTACTCGTTCATTTCCTGTGCCGCCAATCGTAGGCGTAATGCCTTCAATTCCTGCTTTTACAAGAATCTCTTTAGCATCCTGTTGTGTAGCTGCTTTGCCTATTGAAATATCCATATTCGTACCAGCCTTGAAATCAACACCGAAATTAAGGCTGAAAAAAAGCAAGGACAAGATGCCTATTACGGTTAACGTGATCGAGAACAGAAAGAACTTATTGCGGTTCCCGATGAAATCATAACGAATTTTTGTATTAAAGTTCACGGATTTCTGCCTCCTTCACACCATAGTAGCTTGGTTTTGTAAATAGCTTGCTCTTAATTAGGAGCATAATCAAAAAGCGGGACAAGAAGATGTTTGTCAGCATACTTACCAAAATACTGAAAATCATCGTTAATGCAAAACCGCGAATCGCGCCGTTACCGATAAAGTACAATACAGCGCTTGAGATGATGTTCGTAATGTTCGCATCCATAATTGTACGGAATGAGTTTTTTGATCCGGCTTTAAGGGAAGAAAGCAAGCTTTTTCCGCTTCGAATCTCTTCCTTAATTCGTTCATACATGATGATATTTGCATCGACCGCCATACCTATACCAAGTACAAAGGCGGCTATACCTGGAAGCGTGAGGGTCGCATTCATTAAATTGAACACAACAATCAAAAGCCAAGTATACGTAATTACAGTAATACCGGCAACAATACCTGGAATACGGAACAAAATAACAAGAAATACCAAAATAATGACTGTTCCGATAATTCCCGCTTCAACTGTCTCTTTCAATGACTCTAGTCCAAGCTTTGCGCCAACGCTTTGCGTATATTTTTCAGTGAGCTTAAGTGGCAATGCTCCTAGATTAATCATATCTGCCGTTTCTCTTGCTTCAGTTACTGTATAATTACCGGTAATTGTAGCAGAGCCACCAGGAATAGCACCACTCACGTTCGGTCTAGACAACTCTTTTTCATCGAGATAAATAGCCAAGTATTGACCCGCTAGACGTCCCGTAATTTCTTCGAATTTTTTCCCATCTTTGAGTTCAATGGTGATAAATGGTTTTCCAAGTTCATCATATCCAATACCTGCACCATTTTGCTTAAAGTCGCTGCCGTCAAGCTCGATCGTGCCGTCAGGTGCGCGGAAAGTCAAATTAATTGGTTTGGCAAGAATGTCTCTTACTTCATTCTCGTTCGTAACTCCCGCTAGTCTTAAGCGAATGCGATTCGAGCCTTCTGTCGTAATCTCAGGCTCCACAATACCGAGCTCGTCAATCCGTTTTTCTAAGCTTCTTGCCGTTTCCTTTAATGATTCCGGTGTTACAGCTTCTCCGCCTTCAAGCGGCGTAGCTTCGTACAAAACCTCAAATCCGCCTTTTAAATCAAGGCCTAGCCTTACATCTTTTACTAGCGATGGGCCTGTCCAAGCGATAACGCCAAACATAATGACTACGATCGCAAGGAAGGCTATTATTCTCTTCCCGAACATACGTCTAAATCCCCCTTATGATCTCAATATGCCTATTATACAGACGGGACAAAATCGAGTCAAAAAAAAAAGAAACCGTCAATTTAGAATTGGGTTCCTTTGTATGCGCTAATCGTCATGAAATTCATGAATTTCATAACCTTTAAAGATAAAATATCATTTACTAATTCATGCAGCTCGGGCTGACCCGACTTATTATATTTCTCGCTTACGCATTCCCAAACCTCTTGGCCTGTTACATGTTCATAGCCAATGAGATGAAACTCCTCCGCTTTGCTGTTGCATAGCTCCTCAATCATACGATTTAATTCTTCGTCTGCCATGCTGCGCCTCCCAAAAGCTTATGACATAAAGCTGTAACCCTTCTATTCGCTGTGTCGCTGTCTTTTTCCTGCCCGCCTCATCGCTAATCTATAAAATGACTGACATGGAACTGGACATGCCGCGCATAAAGATGATAGTACCTGCTTGTCTAACCACTTCGTATCACATTACCGACAGGACAGGATTAGCTATTCCATGATAGAGAAGAGGGTAATTCATGATGACAAAGCGATCGGATCAAACAAAGCAAAACTTTATAAAAGGCGCTATGATTTTGCTTGCCGCCGGCTTAATTAACAGGCTGCTCGGATTCGCACCTCGCATTGCGCTCCCTCGTATCATGGGAGCAGAAGGCGTAGGATTATATCAGCTCAGCTATCCTTTTCTGACTGTCATGATTACCCTGATTACCGGGGGCATTCCGCTTGCTGTTGCCAAATGGATTGCTGAAGCGGAGTCGCAAGGCGATACGACTCGTGTAAAGTACATTTTCCGAACGGCAATGGGGCTTGTTATCTCGCTTGGCATATTGTTGACTGCCTTAATGGTAATTTTTGCACCCTGGATTACAAAACATGTACTGCCAGATTCGCGGGTATATAACACCTTTATGGTTATGACTCCTATGCTGCTTATTATTGGCATATCCTCGGTCTATCGTGGTTATTTCCAAGGTAAACAAAACATGATTCCTACCGCAGTATCTCAAATTGTAGAAACCTTGCTTCGTATCATTGCTTCGTTATCATTTTCATTTATGCTCCTGCCTTATGGACTTGAATGGGCAGCGGCTGGCGCTATGCTTGGCGCAGTCGTTGGAGAGATAGGAGGCCTAGCAGTACTGCTTTGGAAATATTACCGCGACAAGTCCCGTATTAAACACAATGCTCTCAGTCAATCAAGTCAAAAAGCTGCCAAAAACGTTCCCGTGTTGCGAAAATTGCTCAGCTTATCAATACCCGTCACAGGGAGTCGATTAGTTGGCTCCTTCTCCTACTTGCTGGAATCCATCCTAACCGTTCGGAGCTTAGCAGCGGCTGGGATTACAACAGGCATCGCCACTGCGCAATATGGGGCTTTGCAGGGTATGATCATACCACTTCTACTGCTGCCAACCGCATTAACCTACTCTCTTGCCGTATCTCTTGTTCCATCCTTATCCGAAGCGGCTGCTCGAGGTGATCATGCTTTAATCCACAAACGACTTCATCAGTCGATGCGACTAGCGCTTGTTTCCGGTGCACCGTTTGTTGTCATCATGGCATTGTTAGCGGAACCGATCTGCCGTATTGTATACAATCATGCCGAAATAGCCCCCATGCTCCAACTCATAGCTCCCGTTGGCATTTTCATTTATTTGCAGGCACCTTTGCAGGCAGCACTTCAAGCACTTAATAAACCGGGAACTGCATTAATCAACACATTGATTGGTGCGGTGGTTAAGCTCTTTCTCATTGTCCAACTTGCATCAAATGCTGATTTTGGAATATATGGTGCTTTAATTGCCATTAACGTCAATATCGTACTCGTCACATTATTGCATGGTATTAGCGTTTTGAGGTTCATTGGCTTCCATATGAAGCTGCTTGACTTTGTAAAAGTTGGCACCGCTATGATTATTATGGGTGCCGCCGCCAGGTTTACGATGAATCATGAACCACTCTCCATCGAATGGGTAAATTTGCTTCTCGCTTGTGCGGCTAGTGTAATCATTTATTTAATCTTGATGATTGTGATGAAAATTATTGATCGCCATGATATGGCGCGCGTACCATTATTCGGTGCTTGGTTTAAATAATTTAGTTAAGTTTCAATTATAAAAACCGCATTAAAGAAAGGGATAAGCCCTCTCTTTACCGCGGTTTTTTATCGTGCGTATCGATAAACAGCTTGCCTTTATAGTCTATTGTACAAAAAAATACATCCTTAAAATCAAAGACGCCTCTTTCCTGCAAAACATTTTTAAGCCAAAATCTCGTCTTCTCAAGATTTTCCAAATTTTTATCCTGTACTTTGCCATCCATAATAAGCGGGACAGGCAGTATTTCGAATCGATATTTTGGTGGAAAAACATTCGTTTGGTTGTACAGCTTAAGCTTTTGATCCGATCGATCTGATGCCTGACCTTCATTACGGGTTCCTTCAGACTCATCGACATTCTCCTTTGGTATGACGGAGAGCTTACCGCTTGTCTCCAAAATAGCAAATTCAACATCGGACACGGCACTGATTTTATTTTCCCTTAGCTGAAGCATCAAGTCATCTAAATTGTAGCGTTGCTTGCGCATGACATCACTATTCAACTTGCCCTTGTCAATAATCACGCTTGGTTTGCCATCAAACAGCAACCTTAGCTTTCGGCTTTTCATCGTCATAAAAGCACTGCCTACTTGAATAACCATCAAGACGACCATTGGTAAAATCCCTTCCCACATCGACCGCTCCATGTCTTCAATAACAATGACTGCAATCTCCGCAATCATGACTGAAATAACGAGATCGAACACGGATAGTTTACCTATTTCTCGTTTCCCCATAAAACGCATGATCAGAAATACGACGAAATAAATCATTATCGTCCGGATCAACAGGCTCCAAAATTCCAAAGGAAACCGCCTCCTCGTCTTTATCATTCGAGCTGATGCCAGCTGCGTTTTGTCCGTAAAGCTATTCTGACCTACGTGTTACTACATCATACTCCTGCTGTTTATACGAATATATGGGAATGAGACATAAGCTGCTCATAAATACATGCTGTCAAACTAATACATGTACTATTCTACCTAGCTTGACCATATGGATAAGTAATACGTTCATAACGCTGGGGGGAATATGATGAGCTCGGTTAAACAAGCACCTAAACCGCCTTTAATCGCTTCACCTTTGCTTGCCGGAGTGCTTTTTTCTATCATTTGGCTAGCAGTAGGCGCATTGCTGCTCTCACTGCTTTTGCATTTTACGGGAATGAAGGAAAGCAGTCTGCCCACTAATGCCATGCTGGTTCATGGCTGCGCAGCGCTGGCTGGCGGCTTCACCTCAGGAAGACGCTCAGAAAGAAAAGGCTGGTATAATGGCGCAATACTCGGATTGCTTTACGGATCAATTGTCATCATTATCAGCTTCCTTGCATCGAATGCTTCCGTATCCGTACACAGTCTTCTTCTCCTTGGAGCTGCTCTTCTTGCAGGTGCATTTGGCGGTATGATTGGCGTAAATATGAAGAAATGAACATTTACAAAAAAAAAAAAAACGGCTGACATGCAAGCATGTCAGCCGTTTTTCATTTTGATATTTCTTATTCCGTTACTGCTGGTGCAGAATTGATAATCGTGTTAATCGCGCTGCGCTCAAATGTCATTTTTGTTGTATCGTTTACACGAAGAACAACTGTATCATCGCTGAGCTCCACCACTGTGCCATGCAATCCACCAATTGTTGAAATTTTATCGCCTTTTTTCAATTGGTTAAGCATTGAACTACGTTGCTTTTGTTTCTTCTGTTGCGGACGAATAAGTAAGAAGTAAAAAACCGCAAACATAAGTACAAATGGCCAAATCATACCTAGAATATTAGTTGAACCTGCTTCACCTGCTGCTAGCCACATCGAAATCCCCCCTTTCAAAACCCTTTCTCATTATCGAACAGGCCGTAGCTCGTGAAGAAGGAATCCCGGAAATCAAGCAACCGGTCATCCATGATCGCTTGCCGAACGTCCCGCATGAGTTGAAGCAAGAAATGCAAATTGTGATAAGTCGTCAGCCTCATACCAAACGTCTCATCCGCTTTAATTAAATGCCGGATATAAGCTCTGGAATAATTCGTGCATGTATAACATGAACACTCTGGATCCAAAGGACCATAATCTTCGGCGTATTTCGCATTACGGATTACGAGTCTTCCTTGGCTTGTCATTGTTGTCCCATTGCGAGCAATCCGTGTTGGCAGAACACAATCGAACATATCAATACCGCGGATAGACCCTTCAATTAAGGCATCCGGCGAGCCGACTCCCATCAGATAGCGTGGTTTATTCGCTGGCAAAATGGGAACCGTATAGTCGAGTACATCATACATTAGATGCTTAGGCTCGCCTACACTCAGTCCACCAATAGCATACCCCGGGAAATCCATGGAAGTCAAATCATTTGCGCTTTGAATACGCAAATCCTTGTACATTCCCCCCTGAACAATAGCGAACAGCCCTTGATCATGTGGTCTTGCATGAGCCTTAAGGCAACGCTCGGCCCAACGCGTCGTCCGCTCCAACGATTTCTTCACGTAGTCATGCTCGGCAGGAAATGGTGGACATTCATCAAATGCCATCATAATATCCGAGCCAAGAGCATTTTGAATTTCCATCGCTACCTCTGGTGAGAGAAACTTCTTGTCGCCATTGAGATGGGAACGAAAGTGTACGCCTTCTTCGGTAATCTTGCGCATTTCACTAAGACTAAAAACTTGAAATCCACCGCTGTCCGTTAGGATTGGTCGATCCCAGTTCATGAACTTATGCAATCCGCCTGCATTTCTTACAATGTCATGTCCCGGTCTTAGAAACAAATGGTATGTGTTGCTCAAAATAATCTGAGCATCCATCGCTTTCAGCTCTTCTGGACTCATTGTTTTTACGGTAGCTTGTGTGCCTACTGGCATGAAGGTAGGCGTCTCTATCACGCCATGTGGAGTGTGTACACGTCCTAGTCTTGCTCCTGATTGTTTGCATTGTTTGATTAATTCATATTTTACAGCCACAATTCACGCTTCCTATTCCTATTTAATAAATAAACATGGCATCGCCAAAGCTGAAAAATCGATATTCATGAGCTACCGCTTCTTCATAGGCGTGCATGACAGCATCGCGTCCAGCCAGCGCACTTACAAGCATAACGAGCGTTGACTTTGGTAAATGAAAATTAGTGAGTAATGCATTCACAAGTTTAAACTCGTAACCTGGGAAAATAAAAATAGATGTCCAGCCACTGCAAGCTTCGATCCTCTTATCATCAAATCGAGCTGCTACTGTCTCAAGAGTACGGGAAGAGGTTGTCCCTACAGCGATAATACGTGCTCCGCTCCGTTTGGCTTCATTAATTATTGCGGCATTTTGCTCATTGAGCTCGTAGTACTCTGCATGCATTTCATGATCCTCAACGAGCTCAACTGACATTGGACGGAACGTACCTAGTCCAACATGCAGCGTTACGTAAGCCAGCTTGACGCCCTTGGCCTGCAGCCTCTCAAGAAATTCACCCGTAAAATGCAAGCCAGCCGTTGGCGCTGCTGCTGATCCTGCATGCTTGGAATACACGGTCTGATATCGCTCTCGTTCTTCAAGCCTTTCCTTTATATAAGGAGGCAATGGCATTTCTCCCAGCCGGTCAAGCAGCTCCTGGAATATACCCTCGTAAACAAATCGTATCGTTCTTCCGCCCATTTCACCTTCCTGCTCTACAACGGCGCGCAGCAGTGGGTTGCCTTCTCCATCATCTCCGAAGGATAATGCAGTGCCTACCTTTAGACGTTTCGCCGGTTTCCCAAGTGCATCCCAGCTGCCATCTTCAAGCTGTTTCAACAACAACAGCTCAATCTTAGCGCCAGTATCGCTCTTCATCCCCGTCAAACGGGCGGGAATAACTCTAGTATCATTTAGAACAAGGACATCTCCGGAACGAACATACTGTTCTAAATCTGTAAATTTATTGTGTGTCAATTCGCCTGTTTGCTTGTTTAATGCAAGCAATTTTGAGGCTGTTCTGTCAAGCAATGGCGTTTGGGCTATTAACCGTTCTGGCAATTCAAAATCAAACCATTCAACGTTCATATCGATTCAATCATTCCTTAGCGATGGTTACATCTTTGTAGTAGTATTTCAAAATATATTGATAGTCATACCCTTGTTGAGCAAGACTTAATGCTCCGTATTGTGATAATCCGACTCCATGTCCGTTGCCTGACCCTATAAAACGGTAGGAAGGCTCCTTGGTTGCTGCACGCATATTTCCACTGCCATCAAGTATAAACAAGTTTGCATTGACAGCTTCTGTTTTTGTGCCGCCCGCACTTATCATATAGACAGGATTCGAATCTGATGGTTTTGTACGCGTCGCTGAGCTAGCACCAAGCATAGCGACTTTCGCTGTTTCCTCGATCTGGAACAATGTACTTGGCAAGGAGCCTTGCACGCCTAATGCAGCGCGGTAATCGATCGGATAGGTAACAACCACTTTCTGCCCATTAGCCAGAACTTCTGTAGCACGACCTGAAGCGCCGCGCTGGCTCACTTCTAATGATTTAAGCGGACCTGAAATAGGAGACTTTGCTTTCGCATTAATCGTAGATAACATTTCTTGCGCGCTAAAAGGACCACGTATCCATGTCATCGAATTGGACTCAACGCTTTTGTCTAGTACAACGACCTGTGTACCATTGTCAACCTGAGCAACAACAGGAATGGTATCTTGAATAAGGGGATGCTTGCGCACCTTAGTACCATTTGTATTGACTTGCATAATACGGCTTCCTGCTGCTGTCGTTTGTCCGGTCTCAACAAGTAAATCATCTCGAATATAACCAATCGAACCGCTAGGAACTACAACGCGGTACCAGCTATGCAACCCAACCTCAGACGTAGTGTCTGGACTCTTGACTGCCTGCATATAAGGAACCACATTGCCCCATGCTTCTTTGGAATCAGCCGTAAATCCACCGCTGTTAGCAGAATAAATGGCATCAATAGCTTTTCCATTGTACAAAGCGACTTCTCCTGCGGTCGCTTCAACAGCAGCAATCGTTGACGGCCGCTCTGAGCCTACGCCATAATAGGCCTGGCTTAAAGTCGTATCCACGACATGTGCGATTTGGAAACCAAATCCTCGATTTAAAGCATAAGTCCGTGCTGCTACAGCTTGTGCCTTAAGTGCCTCGATTGGCCACGTTGGGTACATTTCCACGCCTACAACCGAATATAAATATTGTTCAAATGGCAGCTCATTTACGACTGCCATACGTCCATTTAGTATACTAAGCTCAAATAGTCCTCTGTAGCTGCGACTGCTTCGCTCGGTTAGCTTAATCGGATCAGTCCCGATTGGCGAGACCGTTATCTTCGTGTCGCTACCTGCAAACATATAAAGCTCTGTACTGCTTTCTGCTTTGGCACTTATGGTATGATCATTCCTTACAAGCAAGTATGCCGAACTTGCTTCGACTTCCTTCAATGCTCCTCCGCCTGCAGCTTTTGCGGCAGCTGCTTTAAGGATTTGGAGCTCAGCATCTGTTGCAGCAGCCCCGACCATAACGGAGTAACTCGATGATCCATTTTGCTGTGAACGAATGGCAACATAGGCATCCAAGCCTACTGCGCCGAAGCTGCTTGCAGCCGCTATCGCATCGGCTTTGCTTGGCAATAAGCCGCTTTCCAAATGAAGAGGACCTTGAACGACTGAGTTAAAACCGCCGATCAGCTTAGACAGCTCACTGTCACCAGTCCATTTCGTTTGTGCAGTACCAGCCTCAGCAGCTGTTTTATATGTACCTTCTATGACCTGATAGACGATTGCTCCGTTTTTCGATAGGGATGTTATGAATGCTGCTCCCTTCAAAGCTTGCAGCCGTTTCTGCACAGCAAGTGCTGAAGCAAACGTTGATGTCTCGTAAACTTTCACCTTAAAGCTGTCAACTGTAAATCGAGCCGAAGTAGTTCCATCTACATTAAACCAATTATTGATGCCATCCGGCTGCCGCACACCAATGCTCATTCCACTCGTTGATGAGAACGTTGCAGTTGCTGTCGTATCATCGTATTTCCCAGGTAATTGCATGAACAAAGCAACCCGAATATTGTCGAGCTTTGGCACTGCTGCCTGTGACGGTGAGCCTGTCCAAGCGGTTGCAAGCAGCACAATTGCGATCGTCATGATCATGTAACGCTTCATATTCCGTTTAATTGACATTCCTATTATTCTCCCCTCTGTTCTGCGGCAATTCGCAGCCATTAACGGAACAGCTTTGTTCTGTTGATCCAAACCATTCATATCTTCTTTTCGCTACAAACCGATACAGGCGATTCGCGATGTGATTCATGCCAGGTATTCGATAGATTACAGATAACCAGCGGAAGCCCTTTACCGTTCTTAATATGCGGACAACTCCATCCGCACCAGCAAACAGCTGCCCCTGCTCATCAGCAACATGCATTTTCTCATACAACTCTTCGAATTTCAACCGACCAACGGAGGGAATTAGCTGTTCCGTACTGCCTGCTGCCTCCAACTGTTGAATTTGTACATAATGCAGATCTGCTATGGAGTGGAGCTCCTTCAGCTTCGCTATAGATCCGAGGCAAAGATTGCAATGGCCATCATAGATCACATATAGTTTCTCAGAAGCACCTTTGGCTCTTGAACTCATGGAGTACTACCTCCCCGGAATTGGAAGACCTAGGTGTCGATAGGCGTTTTCAGTAGCAATCCGCCCTCGCGGCGTTCGCTGTAAAAAACCGATTTGCATTAAATACGGCTCATACACATCTTCAATTGTCTGGCTTTCTTCGCCAATGGTCGCTGCTATAGTATCAAGACCTACAGGCCTGCCGGCAAAAGTAGTCATCATCGCTTGCAGCATTTTGAAATCGATGAGGTCGAGGCCCATTTTATCTACCTGCAGCAGCTCAAGCGCCGAACGAGCGATATCATGTGTGATGACTCCATCCCCGCGCACTTGTGCAAAATCACGCACTCGCTTAAGAAGGCGATTCGCAATCCGCGGTGTCCCTCTAGACCGCATCGCAATCTCGGAAGCCGCTTCTCCTACAATGCTGACGTTCAATATTTCTGCTGTTCTAGCAACGATGAACGCCAGCTCATCCATCGTGTAAAACTCTAGTCGACTCACTACGCCAAAACGATCACGAAGCGGTGCTGATAGTAAGCCAGCTCTTGTAGTTGCTCCAATTAAAGTAAACGGAGGCAAATCGAGTCTAACCGATCGGGCGCTTGGTCCTTTGCCTATCATAATATCAAGCGCAAAGTCTTCCATTGCTGGGTACAAAACTTCTTCAACTGTGCGATGAAGGCGATGAATTTCGTCGATAAAGAGAACATCGCCTTCCTGAAGGTTTGTAAGCAAAGCAGCTAGATCACCAGGACGTTCAATTGCAGGACCGGATGTCGTGCGAAGATTGACTCCGAGCTCATTGGCAATAATGTTCGACAAAGTTGTCTTACCAAGACCAGGAGGACCATACAAGAGCACATGATCAAGTGCTTCCTTACGTAGTTTTGCTGCTTCAATATATATTTTTAAATTTTCCTTGGCTTTTGTTTGCCCAATATATTCGGCTAAATAACGGGGACGCAAGCTGAGTTCAACTGCCTGATCTTCCATCATCAGGTTGGCGGAAATGATTCTGTCATCCATCTGCCTTCATCTCCCTACTTTAACCTTTAAATAGCTGCTGCAAAGCTCGCTTCATCAAAGAATCGACCGATTCTTCTGCCGTCACGCTATGCTGTAGTCCATTCCATGCTTTATCAAGCTCCGCAGCAGTGTAGCCGAGCGCAGCAAGACCTTCCCTTGCTTCTTGCCAAGCGGTGCCTGCTCCTTGACCTGAATGTCTGCTCGAAGTAAGATCAAGCGCTACGCCTGCTGCCGTCAAAAGACCTCCATCCAGCCCCGCGCCGATCAGCTTGTCCTTCAGATCAAGAATCATCCGCTGTGCGGTTTTCTTGCCTATGCCCGGAAGCTTAATGAGAAACGCTATGTTCTCCTGCTGAATAGCAGCAATAACCGCATCTGGTCTGCCGCCTGATAAAATACCTAAAGCGACGCGCGGTCCAATGCCGGATACCTCCAGCAGCTTACGGAACAAGGTTTGTTCCTCTCTGGTCTCAAAACCAAACAGCAAAACAGCATCCTCACGGACGTTATGATGAATATAGACGACGACAGGTTCCTCTTTTTTGGCAAATGCATATGGATTAGGAGTAAATACTCGGTATCCGGTATCTCTTACGTCCAGAACGATATATTCTGATTCTAAATGTACGACATTGCCTCTTAAAAAATCGATCATGAACGCTTCACCTCATTAATTTTCTGATTCAATACGACGGAATGCGCATGACAGATGGCCACTGCTAACGCATCGGCAACATCATCGGGCTTCGGAACCGCCGAGAGCTTCAAGAAGACTTTAACCATTTCTTGTACTTGTTTCTTTTCAGCCTTACCATAACCAACGACCGCTTGCTTTACTTGAAGCGGTGTATATTCTCCAATAGGCAAGCCACGCTGTGTGGCAGCCAAAATAATGGCGCCTCTAGCCTGCGCCACATCAAAAGCCGTCGTTACGTTTCGATTAAAAAACAATTTCTCTATGCCAACAGTATCCGGCTTATATTTATCCATCAAAGCGCCCGCAGACTCGTAAACTTGCAGCAAACGCTGCTCTGAGGGCGTATGGGCTTCCGTCTGAATAGCACCGTATTGCACGGGCGTAAGCTTATGTCCGATCTTATCTATGAATCCAAATCCAACGATCGCATAACCAGGGTCAATTCCAAGAACGCGCAAACGGTCATCTCCTCAAAAGTTTAACAATGTAAAACTTGCTTCGTAAGCATTGCTTAAAGTTGCTTCATCTATTATAGCAAAAGTTGGCGTGAATGAGAACGCGCGTTTGATATTTCAGCCTATAGACATAAATAAAGGAGATCGCACGATGATGTGCGATCTCCTTTATAATCTCTCAGACTAATAAGTTGGTTTCATTACTTTCTGGTTTTGCTCAATGGCGTAGTCGCTATAGGTCGAGAGTACACTATTGTATTCGTCCATGTCGCTTATACGAATTCCTCTGGTAAGCTGATCCAACTTATCTTGCGGCAAGCTGCTCTCCATATAGCGTACGTCTAGCTGAAAAAAGGTTCGAACAACCTTCTCTTTTTTGGGAGCGCCGTCATAAAGCGTAAGGTTTCCTTTTTTGTCGACCCCCATATAAGCGTTCGCTTTACAATGCTCGGACAAATCTTCGATACGCTCCTCGAACTGAACGGTGCTTTGCTCTTGATTCAACATAACCTTCCATTCCTGGTGTGCTTGCACGAGCTGAACAACGTCCTTACCCCTCATTCGACCTAGCGTCTTAGATTCTTCGCCGCACACATAAATTAGACGCAGCTCTACTGAGAGTAGTTCTTCTTGCTGCTCCAGCATGCGAATAACGCTGGTTTGATTCACGTATGGCTCGGACGCAGCTGATACCTCATTATCATTAGCAACAAAGAGCCACCCTGCGAGCAAACAAAATATAATAACGCCTAACATCCAAACTGGCCGCCGCTTTCTCCGTAAACGTTTCTTTAAGTTTTTCCAAAGGCTGAATTCCATCATAGGGAAGACCCCTTCTTTATATTTTTTGATAGTATGCGCCATTATTACATAAATATTCAAAATGATTTACTCCTAATAATCCATAGACTATGCTGCTCGTCCAATACTCATTTTTTTTGGAAAAAGAAATAACAATATGTATAGCATTTAAGTATCTTCTTCAATTTTGTACTCTAAAATATCCCCAGGTTGGCATTCTAATGCTTTGCAAATTGCCTCTTAAGTTGAAAGCCTAATTGCTTTTGCCTTTCCATTTTTCAATATAGAAAGGTTAGCCATTGTTATTCCAACCCTCTCCGAAAGTTCTGTTACACTCATTTTCCTTTTAGCCAGCATCACATCAATATTAATTATCATTGCCATGTTATTCACCTCAGACCGTTCCTACTATGTCTTCACCTTCACCTGTAATCAATATAAATACGGATAATATTCCTATTACAATCAAGGTGCTGATGGTGATTGCACAGTATTTTATATACTTCAAAGCTCTAACAGATAATTCCGAGAAGGCTTTGTTCTGGTCAATATAGCTTAAAAGTTTTAAAGCCTGATACAAGGCAACGAAAAACGGTGTTGCCGATATATACGCACCTATCAAAAAGGGATACTGCAAGTAGGCAGTTTCTGGATGCGCTGCTGCATCTCTAGCGGCTATCCCAGGCAACCCAAATATACATAAAGCAAGAACTGGAGTTCCGATAATAAAAACAGCTATCTTTAAAAAGAGTGTTGTTCCTCGTTCCATAAAATGCACCTCTCATCGTTATTGTCAATTTAATTTTAGACATAGATAAAAAGCATTCCTCATTACAAAGAAATGCTCTATAACTTTAAACATTCAATTTATAACTTGTTCAATTAACCTGCTCGATAGCTTACTGTGCCCATTACGCTGATTTGCTCGTTGCTGATACCCCGTTTACGGGCTACACCGCCGCGCTTTCGCGGCTATCCTTACGAAAAGAGCCTAAAATAAAGAAAACCCCAAAGGACATAAGACCTCTGGGGTTGCTTCTATTTATCGATTGATCCAAGGCTGGTTACCACGGTTTTTTGGTTTATTAGACCTTACGGAAACTGTACGGATAACAGCCTTTTTGTTCGTTTTCCGCGGTATAACTGCCTTTACTGGTTTTTCAATTTCCACTTCGACCGCCTTGGCAGCATTTTGATCAGAGCGATTGCCTTTGCAGCCGCAATCATCCTGATTCTTATTGCCTACACCGGCCGTTTGCGGCCAGCCTTGGTTCGATGGAAATGGCTGCGAAAATGGTGAGAAACCGGCTACTGGATAGCCATAACCACCATCATTTTGTACTTGAACTGGCATTACATTTCCATGTCCGCCATGACCATAACCAGAGCCAGAGCCATAACCAAACTCAGGCTGTACGCTCGATGGGAAAGTCATACCTTGGTTTGGCTGTGTCGCAAACGGCGATACCATGCCTTGATTCGGCTGTGTCGCGAACGGTGACACCATACCTTGGTTCGGCTGCGTCGCAAACGGTGACACCATACCTTGGTTCGGCTGCGTCGCAAACGGCGATACCATGCCTTGGTTTGGCTGCGTCGCAAACGGCGATACCATGCCTTGGTTTGGCTGTGTCGCAAACGGCGATACCATGCCTTGGTTCGGCTGTGTCGCCATTGGCGATACCATGCCTTGGTTTGGCTGTGTCGCCATTGGCGATACCATGCCTTGGTTCGG
>NZ_LGHP01000002.1:0-52386 GCF_001280845.1 Bacillus sp. FJAT-28004 | reverse complement strand
GGCTGTGTCGCCATTGGCGATACCATGCCTTGGTTTGGCTGTGTCGCCATTGGCGATACCATGCCTTGGTTTGGCTGCGTCGCCATTGGCGATACCATGCCTTGGTTCGGCTGTGTCGCCATTGGCGATACCATGCCTTGGTTTGGCTGCGTCGCCATTGGCGATACCATGCTTTGGTTAGGGGAAGCAGAAGCTCCCGCTACCATCTGACTATTTTCTTGCATGCCTTGTTGGAGAGGACTAACCATTGGATAACCATAACCCCATTCCGAACCAACGCCCATGGGCATACTAGAAGGAGATGGATAACTTCCGACAAAAACCATCCCTGGAGGACATTCAAATGGTGCCTCGTGACCTTCACTCATTGGGCTTACCATACTTCCGAATGGCACTGGTTGATGCCAATCGCCATAACCGTAACCATGATCCATATGAGCTGGCATAGTCATTGGTTGGCCATAACCATACCCTGTGTGCATTGGCATGATCATCGGTTGCCCGTATCCTGTCTGGGCTGGCATGGTCATAGGCTGACTGTGCCCATATCCTCCGTAAGTAGGCTGTTGTGCAACAGGTGATACTGCTTCAGGCGCTTTAGGCAAATCATACAAGGATAATGCTTCGGTTGCCGGAATGCCATATTGTTTGAATAGATCAACATTCGGCTTATATTCAGAATGAATCGGTTTGAGCTTCTTCTCAACAGGCTTCTCGATCGGCAGCGCTTTTTTGGCTGGCTCAATAGCTGCCGCTTTAGGGGCAGGAAGAGGAGCTGGTTCTACTGGCTTCACAATAGGAGCTGTTGGTTTCTTCTCTTGAACAGGTGCAACCGGCGTTACAGGAGCCGGGGCTACTGGTGCTGGAGCAATAGGCGCAGTTGGCGTCTTGCCTGCAATTGGAGCTGTTGGCGTTTTGCCAGCGATTGGAGCTGTTGGTGTTTTTCCAATAATAGGAGCTGTAGAAAGCTTTCCGACCCAGCCCTGTACCCCTTGCATGATTGAACTTGGGTGAAGGGCGTGGTGACCTCCCGTGTTTTGTGCCAAGCTCTGACCAGTATTATGTCCTGTACCCTGGCCACCAGTTCCTTCAGTCATCGTTTCGCCAACCTTAGGAATGTTCACAATTTCACCAGTAAGCAGCACGTTAGGGTTTTTAAGCTGCGGATTCACTTTAATCATATCCGCTAGAGGCACACCCCAAGCCTTCGAGAGCTTCCAAAGCGTATCACCTTGTTTTACAATGTGTTGGTGCATGATATCCATTCCACCTCCTGAGCCCCCCGTGTGGCTTGACGGAATTTTCAGCTTCATGCCAACATCAATGGCGTCCGGATTCGTAATACCCGGATTCAGCTTCAAAAGCTCTTCGAGCGTTACGTTATACTTTTGGCCGATAAAGTATAAGGACTCGCCCTTTTTCACAATATGGATTTTCACTCGCTGTTAACCTCCTGTCACGTTCTGAATAACCAGGCACTGCTAATGCCTATTATCAATCCTTACATCCTATGCAGAATATGGGCAGGTGTCTCCACTTTCACAAAAAAAATAGTAAAAAAGCCGAGCTCACCCCTCAGAGTGAACCCGGCTTTCTATAAACACATCGATTATTATTGCACTTTTACGAATAAAAGCTATTGTTGTTTCTTGAATTCAGTAAAGCTTGGATAGCTTCCTAATACGCGAACCTGGCAGCCAATTGCTTCAATTTCTTGTATGGCCGATGGCAGCAGAACGGTATCAAGAGCCATGTCAATGTCGATAAAGAAATAATAATTGCCGAGCTTCTTCTTCGTCGGGCGGGATTCAATACGGGACAAGTTGATTTTGCGCCATGCAAAAGCAGATAGAACCTGATGTAGCGCCCCCGGGTAGTCTTCTGGCAACGTTATTAATATGCTCGTTTTTATATTATCGGATTGACGATCCGTGTACGGTTTTGACCCGACCAGCAAAAAACGAGTGTAGTTATTATCATGATCCGTAATTTCGCTTGCAAGAACATCGAGCTTCTCGTTCGCAGCAGCCGTCATCGTGCCTATAGCCGCCAAACCAGCGTTCGGGTTGTTCTTAACGATTCTAACACCCTCTGCTGTACTGCTGACATGCTCTGTGACGGCATGCGGTAGATGCGTTCGTAAAAATTGCAAGCACTGTGCGATCGCTACAGGATGGCTAATCACTTTGGTAATACGCGAGTAATCCAGTTCCCCGTTATCGTTTAACAGCTCGGATTGACGGCCAATTAAATTTTGAATGGACGGGTAAACCCACTCCGCTTGAATCGGAATATCAACCTCATGTACAAGCCAATCCATATGGAGGCTTACGGAACCCTCTATCGTATTCTCGATCGGAATGACGCTGTAATCACTTATTCCGTTGACTGTAGATAAGAACACATCGGATATTAACCTATGATGCTTCCAGTCTATTTCTTCTCCGCGGAATAAATGTCTCGCTGCTTCATCCGATACGGAACCAGCAGGTAAAACTGCTATCGTCTTCATCGCTTCATTTCTCCTTTAATTCTATCCGGCAGAGGAATCGCAGGTTGCGAAGAAATATCCTCTATCGTAATTTGAGGACCCTGAGCGCATGGAGACAACCATAGCGTCTTCGCTTCAATTCCCTCCTGCTTCAGCGTATCAAGCAGAAATGTTTCGAGCATGGATTCGCCTGAGCTGTGTTCAGTCCCAGCCTCAACAAATGCAATCAGCGTCGGCCCTGCTCCGCTTAGCGCTGCGCCCAGCGCGCCGTGCTCTACCGCGCGCTCTAGAATGGTCGCCATGCCCGGAATCAACGCTGCACGATAAGGCTGGTGCAGCCGATCCTTCATCGCATGGCGGATCATTCCCAGCTCGCCGCCAGCAAGCGCAGCGACGAGCAAAGAGCTGCGGCTGACGTTAAATATTGCGTCAGCCATACTGATTGAAGACGGCAGCGCGTGGCGCGCTTTCTCCGTCGACAACTGAAAGGCTGGAATCGCTACTAGCGTCTTGAGCTTGTGATGCGGCTCAATTCTAACATAATCAGCTCTCTCTCCATCCCAAGCAGAGACGACAATGCCGCCGAATAAGGATGCGCCCACATTATCCGGATGCCCTTCCAGCGCTGTTGCCATTTGGAACAGCTTATCATCCGTAAGCGGACTGCCAATCAATGCGTTTGAAGCTACAAGAGCGCCAACTATAGCTGATGCGCTGCTGCCAAGACCGCGAGTAAGCGGAATATCGCTGTGCATCGAAATAGAGAGCTCAGGCACAGATACGCCTGCCTCTTTGAACACAAGCTGCGCAACCTTATAGATCAAATTGGTTTTGTCTTTTGGCAAACCACTCATTTGATCGCCGTAAAACTGGAATTCTGTTTGTTCAGAGACGCTCATCTCAATCCAAGCATATAACGAAAGTGCCATCCCAAGCGTGTCGAAGCCTGGTCCTAGATTAGCCGTGCTTGCTGGTATTTTCACGATAACTCTGCGATTGTTCATAAGCTTTATCCTTCTACGCGATAGACGCTTTTCACTTTATGAACGACATCCAGTGACTCAAACTTAGAAAGTACCTTCTGGATTGCAGCTTTGTTCGCATCATGAGTGATGATGATGATCTCAGCTTCCGGACTTGACGGTGTCGGCTGCTGCAATACAGACTCCAAGCTAACCTCAAAGTCAGCTAGTACTTGCGTAATGCGTGCAAGAACACCGGCACGATCCGCTACATTAAGTAGAATGAAATATTTCGATGAAATTTGCTCGTCGGTTTTGAGTTTCTTCTCTTTATATGCAAGACTTCCCTGCATACCGTTCACGCCAAGCTTTAGGTTCTTCACGACTGCAACCAAATCGGATACGATCGAGGTAGCCGTCGGAAGCTCACCCGCGCCTGCACCGTAGAACATCGTTTCGCCAACAGCTTCGCCATATACATAAACCGCGTTAAATACGCCATTAACCGATGCGATCGGATGTGATTGTTTAACCATCGTTGGTTGTACGCTGATGCTGATAAGGTCATCCTGACGCTCTGCGATACCTAGCAGCTTCACTTCATAACCCAGACGCTTCGCATACAAAATATCCTCTTTCGATACGGAAGAAATGCCTTGAACGGATACGTCCTCAAGCGCTACATTCGCGCGGAAGCCGATCGTAGCGAGAATTGTCATTTTGCGCGCTGCATCCAGTCCTTCAACATCCGATGTCGGATCTGACTCAGCATAACCCAGCTCCTGAGCTTCCTTAAGCACATCTAGGTAGGAAGCGCCCTCTTGACTCATCTTTGTCAAAATAAAATTGGTAGTGCCGTTCACGATACCCATAATCTTATTAATGCGGTCGGAGGCGAAACCTTCGACAAGCGTACGTATAATCGGAATGCCGCCAGCTACGCTTGCTTCATATAGCACGTCGCAACGGTTTTCTTTGGCTTTCGCCAATATTTCAGGACCATGCATAGCCATCAAATCTTTATTTGCGGTTACTACATGCTTGCCAAGGGAGAGTGCTTCCAAAATATACTCTTTTGTAAGCCCGATTCCTCCCATAACTTCAACAATTACATCAATCTCAGGGTGACGGATTACTTCCCAAGGATCCTCAGTGAGCTTGCTTGAGTCAACTGCAATATTACGCGATTTACTTTTGTCTTGAACGAGTACCTTTTCAATTACGATCGGCGAGCCGACCTGACTTGCCAAATCATCCTGATGCCCTTCAACAATGCGAACTACACCAGTACCAACTGTTCCAAGACCTAATAATCCAACTTTAACCGGCTTCATATATACCCTCCATTATCGATTCTGTTATCCTTGTCCGATGACCGAAGCTTTACGCACGCCAGCTTGGCTGCGAAGCATCTCGACCAGCGATGACAGTTCCCCGGAAAGCTGCGAAATATCGACCGAAATGACGACATTAGCGAACCCTTGAAGCGGAATAGTCTGATTCATCGTCAGCACATTGCCATCCAAGCTCGCTACCATGCTAAGCACGTTCGAGAGCACGCCTGAACGATGCTCCAAATCCATGGAGATCGTCGCAATTCGTTCTCGTTCCAGCTCATTAAGCGCATAGACACCATCTTTATACTTATAAAAAGCGCTTCGGCTAAGTCCCACGCGTTCAACCGCTTCATGAACGGTTGCCGCATCTCCCCGGCCAAGCATCTCCTTTACTTGTATCGTCTTCATAATCGCTTCCGGTAAAATATCCTCTCGAACGACATAATAGCGTTTCGTCACTATTCGTCCTCCTCAAAAAGACAATTGTTCACCTATAGTGGACATTATATCGAAATATACAGCTTGGGGCAATAGGCAAAATAAGAAAAGACGGCTTTCGCCGTCTTCATTTCTTAATATGTGCGAATGCTCTAGCCATTCGGATTATAGTCGCTGCCCTCGAAGAATTCAAAAGCAAAATCACCGATTTGAACCATATCGCCGTCTTTTGCTCCCATCTTCCGAAGCTCGGCATCAACGCCCATTTTGCGCATCGTACGCGCAAAGCGCATGACCGCATCATAGGAAGTCAAATTCATCCGTTTCATATAATTACTAATACCTTCGCTCACGATAACGTACACTTCATCTTCCTTATGGATAGTGAATGTCGTTTCTTGACGCTTCTCGTACGTGTAAACCTTCCGTTCAGCAACATCTTTCACATCTGCGATTTCAACTTGCTCAGAAACCGTATCCAGAACGTCAGCTGCTTTATATAGAAGTTCCTGTACGCCTTTTTTCGTTAGCGAGGAGATTGGCAAAATTTCATATTGGCGATCACCGCTTACTTCTGCAAGCTTCTGCTTGAACAATTCAAGCTGCTCCTCAGAATCCGGCATGTCCATTTTGTTAGCTGCAATAATTTGCGGACGATCTGCGAGCTTCTCATTATAGAGAACAAGCTCCTCATTGATTTTCACCCAATCCTCGAAAGGATCGCGTCCCTCAGATGCAGACATATCAATGACATGAACGATAACTCTTGTCCGCTCTACGTGACGAAGAAACTCATGGCCGAGGCCTACGCCCTCATGTGCTCCTTCAATTAACCCAGGCAAGTCAGCCATAACGAAGCTGCGGCTATCCCCGACGTCAACGACACCTAGATTAGGTGTAATCGTCGTAAAATGATATGCACCAATTTTGGGCTTAGCGCCAGAAACGACGGATAGCAAAGTGGATTTACCTACGCTAGGAAAACCAACTAGGCCTACATCAGCCATTACCTTAAGCTCAAGCACAACCCAGCGCTCTTGCCCCTCTTCTCCATTCTCCGAAATATATGGAGCTGGATTATTTTGCGTAGCGAAGCGAATATTGCCGCGTCCACCGCGTCCGCCTTTTGCAATAACGATTTGTTGACCGTGACGAGTCATATCCGCAATAATTTCTTGCGTATCATCATCAACGATTATTGTGCCCGGCGGAATACGTACGATTGTATCGTCAGCGCCCGCTCCATGCATGCTTTTTACTTTTCCGCGCTCACCGCGATCAGCCTTGAAATGCTTCTGATAGCGGAAGTCCATTAGTGTACGAAGCCCTTCGTCAACTTGAAAAATCAAGTCTCCGCCACGGCCACCGTCTCCGCCTGCAGGACCGCCCTGCTCGACATACTTCTCACGGCGAAAAGAAACGATACCATCGCCTCCGTCGCCGCCTTTTACAAATATCTTCGCTTTATCGACAAACATGTTGTGCCCCCGTTCATGCGCGCATTTCCGCCCTCAGCAACACCTTTGCATACGGTTGCTCGAAGTTGATCGGCTGCATTGGCGCGCCTACCAAATGCTGTTGTATTTTTTGCTTCCATTGCTGTTCATTCATTAGTTCGCCATCATAATAGAAAGTTGCATACAGTGCATCCTCATCTAGCGATAGCTCCAGCGTAAGAACAGCAGCATCACCATAGCCAGGCTTCGCCGCAAACCGATATGCGTTAATCGTATGAATGAGCGTTTCGGCTATTTGATCGGCTTCTGCCGTTATTTCGTTTAAATGAATATCGCCTTTAATGACAACTTGCAATTCCAGCGCATTCGTTATCGTACGAAACGATTGGATATAACTAATCAGAGATGGAACACCCAGCTTGGATATACTACTCTCCACAGCCATCCGTTCACTTATTTTCTCCACAAACTCGACGGCTTTATCCAGCTTTTTTAGCCTAATATAACCAAACACGACTTGCAGGTCGTTCATCCAGTCATGACGATGATGATTGAGAGTTCGTATGGCAGAATTTTGCAACGAGTGAATCGTCCGCGTAGTCTGCTCTGCGTGCTCTTTTCTTTCCGTTCGTATCCAGTAAGTCGCAACAGCTATAAGCCAAACGAGAAAGACAGCAGTTAACCACACTTGATTGGGCCAAATAAATACAGCAGCAGATGGCAATACGATTGTTGCTGCCACGTAATATTTCGCCTTTGTTAAGCGTCCCATTGATTAAACCTACTTTCGTCGTATTTCCCGAAAATATAAGCATTTATAAGTAAGTTTCCTAATAAACGGCTTATATTTCCCCGTCAAAGCTACTTCATCGTCTAAAGACTCTGAAAGCGTTTTTGCTCGCTTATCCAGTATATCATGCGGCCGTCCTACGGTCATCAACCATGGAATAAAAAAACCCGGCCAAGCGATGCAGGCCGGGGCTTGTTGCATATATTAGGTTGTATTAAGCTTCTACTGCTGCAGCTACCGGAGCAAGAACAGCTGGATACACGCTCACTTTTTTGCGGTCGCGTCCCCAACGTTCGAACTTCACTACGCCTTCTACTTTTGCATAAAGCGTATCGTCTTTCCCGATGCCTACGTTAGTTCCTGGGTGAATTTTTGTTCCGCGTTGGCGAAACAAAATGCTTCCAGCAGATACGGTTTGACCGTCAGCACGTTTAGCGCCAAGGCGTTTCGACTGTGAGTCACGTCCGTTTCTAGTGGAACCTACACCTTTCTTCGAAGCGAAGAGCTGAAGATTCAGTTTCAACATAGTTATTCCCTCCTTCTAAAGGATTGGTGAGCAAACCTGCTTCGTAAGCATGAACTTAAGGTTTGTGAAACAAACCTACTCCGAACGCTTACGCATTAAGATGTTCATGAATGACGACATGCTTGCCGTATGATTTTGCAATAGTGTCAAGCATAACCGCCATCGATTCCAGCAGCAGCTGCATCCGACCATCCGAAGCCTCGTCTGCAAGCGTCGGAATATCCGACGATAGCCAGCCGTTCTTCATCTTGGCAGGGAGCTCCTCTCCTGCAAGAGCTTCGATCGCGTTAACGGTACCAACCGAAATGGCTGATACACCCGCACAAACGATATCTTTGCCGGGTTTCGCATATTTAGCATGTCCTTCGACCGCAAAAGATACGATACGTCTGTCAGCGGCTCTTCGTACAAAGGTAACTGTTATCATAGAAATTCCTCTTACGCTTGGATTTTCTCGATTGTTACTTTTGTAAACGGTTGACGATGACCTTGCTTACGACGATAGTTCTTTTTGGCTTTGTATTTGTAAACGATGATTTTTTGGCCTTTGCCTTGTTTCTCGACTTTGCCTGTTACTGTAGCGCCGGAAACAACCGGAGTTCCAGTTACAAGACCGTCACCTTTAGAAACCGCCAAAACACGATCAAACGTTACGCTTTCGCCTGCTTCAGAATCCAGTTTTTCGATGTAGATAACATCGCCTTCCTGAACTTTGTATTGCTTGCCGCCAGTTACGATAATTGCGAACATTGTTGGTGCACCTCCTTATTTTCGAAGACTCGCCTAATTCAGGTGGCTCACGGCATGAGCCGTAAACGCTTATTTACCCAATCGGAGCGGTACTTGTACGTCCCATTCCAATGAGGTACGAGACACACACCCAAAGATTGTACCATACTATGCAAGCTATATCAATTCATCCACCAAGAAATTTAAAACTATTTATACAACTCTAATCATTTTAAATGCGCTCCGCAACTCTCACAGCGCTCGATCAGTTGTTGGACAGCATTCTCACGAGCCTTTTTACGCGTCATTTCTATTAATCCCAGCTTTGTCCAGCCTAAGATCGTACATTTCGTTTGATCATTGCGCGACTTCTCTACGAGTCTCTGCATCACCTGTTCACGGTGGTTATCCTGCTCCATATCAATAAAATCAATAATAATAATGCCGCCTACATCTCTAACTCGAAGCAATCTCGCGATTTCGTCTGCTGCTTCCATATTCGTGCGAAATACGGTGTCCTCAAGGCCAGAGGTCCCGATAAATCTGCCCGTGTTCACATCAATGACCGTCAATGCTTCCGTCTCTTCCCAAATGAGATAGCCTCCGCAGGTAAGTGAGATTTTTTGATCGAATGCCCTCGTCACCTGCTCCGTCACTCGGTACGTATCAAACAAGGAAATGCCTTGCCTAGACTCGAAGCACTTTAGCCGCTCGCGCAGCTGAGGTGTCATCTCCTCGAGCAGTGCTGATGCTTCATCAAATCTTTCCGCATCGTCTATCCAAATTTCATCCATATCCATCGTTAACGTGTCCCTTACAGCTCGCCGCATCAAGCCTGCCTCTCTATGCAGCTCACTTGGCGCACTCGCTTCTTGGCTGCGTTCAGCAATGCCTTGCCAAATCTCTCTTAACCCAGAGACATCGGCATGCAAAGACAGCTCACTTTCAGCTCCAGCCGCCGTACGTAAAATAATGCCTTCCTCCAGCTCCCTTAGATTCTCACCAATCGCGCGTAAACGAGCTCGCTCGCTTTCAGTGCTAATCTTCTTAGAAACGCCGATATAATCAGCATTTGGCATATAAACAAGAAAGCGGCCAGGCAGCGAGAAATGTGTGGTTACACGGGCTCCTTTGCCTCCCAGCGGCTCTTTCATTACTTGTACCAGTAATTCCTGTCCAGGTTTAACTATATTCTGAATGAGCGGCTTTTCTGCGGGTTGTTTTTCCAAATGAGGATGGAGCAGCTCATCTATGTACAAAAATGCATTTTTAGTTAGTCCGACATCTACGAATGCCGCTTGCATGCCTGGCAAAACGTTCACGACACGTCCTTTATACACATTGCCAACCAAACTGCTTGCTTTTGATTTTTCCATAAAAAATTCAACTAGTCGGCCATTTTCAAGTACAGCGGTTTGCAGCATTTCACCATTTACGTGCATCAACATTTGCTTCATTTCTGAATATCACCTGCCCGTACGCTTTTCATCTATTTTAACTGAAAAGTTCGGACACTGCACGATTCGGATTATTTTCGGACAAACAACCCTCGACAATTTTCTGCTCCGGCAGCACTCTGACCTCTTTGCTGTGTGCCTCAACCATATAAATTAAATGATATCGTTCCCTTTGGAAAAGCCTCGCTACGGAAATGATCGACTGCTTGCCGCTTACAATAATCGGACTTGCGATGTGCCCGAGTTTCAAAGCTTGCAAAGTAATTCGTTCGCGGTATAGCAAAAAACGATAAAACAAAAACGGAACGTTGCGGTAATACGTCCAATTCGTCATGACAAGAAATATGCCGACAATCAACAGATTGAGCTGCACACCGTCCTTGTATACAAGCCACGGAAGAAAAGAAACGATGATCATAAGCATACTGAACAATAGGCTGACGCGAGCGGACCAAATAAGCATCTTATAATAGTTGACCGTGTAGCTTAAGGTCGCCTGCAGCAGCTTCCCCCCATCAAGTGGGTGAATAGGCAGTAAATTAAACATGCCGATCATTACATTTGCCTTCCACACATATTCAGCCCACTCAGGGTCCCATAAACCTAGCTGTCCGCAGCCCCAAGCAGCTAGTCCCATCCAAACATTTTGCAAAGGACCCGCAATAGCTACGATTGCTTCTTCTTTTGCGGGTACGCCGCCAGCTTCCTCTACCTCTACAACTCCGCCGAAGGGCAGCAGCTTTACTTCTTTTATCGTCCAGCCATAGCCCCGCGCTACAATGACATGACCAATCTCATGGACAAGCACAAGTAGGAACAATGTGATGAGCTCGGCAAAGTAGCCCGTCATGACCGACCCAAGCATAATGATTACGAACAGGGGATGGACCGACCATAGGATCCCTTTCCATTTAATCAATCGGTATCACGCCCACTGGATCGATATACAAGTTATCTTGTTTTACAGCAAAATATAGCAGGCTGGGCTGCGTACCTTCTGATTTCAACAGGTTGCCGATCGAATCGCCTGCCTCAACCCAATCATTTACTTTAACATTGGTTTTCCCAAGCATTCCATATACCGTTACGCGTTGATTAACATGCTGGATCACTATCGTAGAACCTTGGTCGCTTTGATCTGACAATAGCAGTACGCGCCCCGTTTCTGCGGCTACGACCTCTGCTTCAGAGCTACCAGCAAGCTCTATTCCGTTCAGCAGCTCCGCAAAGGTCCGTATAAGTGATCCCCCTTGCAATGGCGTCACAATCGGCAGCTTTACCGTCCCATCCGCGCCTACTACATCTTCAGAGTTGTCCTGAAAGATAGGTATAAAAGAAGGAGCACCGGCAAAAGTTTCCTTGTACCACGCAGCAGCTGCTGCAAAATCGATCTCATCCGTAAGTGCTTGTTTAACGAGCGCTTGTCCCTTGAGTGTGTATACCGTGTCGTAACGAAACATCGCCCATACCGCACCAAATAACAATAACGCGATTCCCAATTTCCATTTCAGTTCCTTGCCAAACGTATGATTATTTTTCCCTCCGCCTGATCCCGGTTCATTATGATTCGAAAGATCAGGCCCTTTCACAAATCTTCGCTTATCTATGAACCCTTTGTCCTCTTTCCAATTATCCCAAGGATTCGGGTTAGTTTTCCAAACGACCTCTGGGTCGAGCTCTTCTACCTCGTCTTCATCAAAATATTCGTGTTTGTATGGCATGCGCGGGTCTGAATACAGATCCTCCTGCGCCGATGGAGATTGTCGACCCCCTGCAAGTTGATTTTTCTGCTGATTGCGCCGTTTCTCATTATCCTTCATTAGCATCTCATGTTCCCCCGCTTCCATCATCCTTGGGACAGCTTGTTCCTTTATACATGGATATGTGGGGAATGAGACAAGTATGCGAGCGCTATTGCTCATAAAAAAAAGCCACCCCGATCGGATGACATCCGTTTCAGTAGCAGCTTCCTAGCTTGACTTATATTTTAATCAGCCATCTCGTATTTTTCTTGATGGGCCTTTATGCTAAACACGAGCCCGATTGACAACATATTGAGAAGTAGAGATGTGCCTCCATAGCTTATAAAAGGCAATGTTATTCCCGTTATTGGCATAATTCCAATCATCATTCCAATGTTCTGGAACACCTGGAACACATACATCGATACTATTCCAATAACGATATATGAGGCTCGCAAATCATAACATTTAAAGGCTATAATGATCATTCGATAAATGAGCAGAAAATAAAGAAGCAGTAGTATCGCTGCGCCTTGAAACCCGAATTCCTCTCCAACAACAACGAAGATTGAATCTGAATACGGATAAGGAACGAATCCGCCATTTTTCATATCGCCTTGCAAATATCCGTCTCCATTTAAACCCCCAGAGCCGATTGCGATTTGCGCGTTTTCCGATTGATGACTATCATCAGCCGTGGCTGTCTCAGGATTGATAAACGTATTAATCCTTTTATGCCAGTGTCCCATTTCGTTATCGTTCAAGAAAGTGAAAATTTGTTGGTTAAATGTATTGAACAGAGAAACAAAAAGAACTAAACCAACAATAACAACCCCAAGACCTGCAACGACATGAGTATACTTTACATTGCCAATCCACAACATCCCTAATACGATAACAACGTAGATGATCGCATTGCCGAGATCAGGCTGAATCATAACGAGCAAAAACGGTAAAAAAGCAAAGGCAGCTATCGGAAGCAAGTCTCGAGAAAACGTCAACCGATCACCCTGTCGACGTCCCATAATATAAGCGATCCCGATAATGAGTATGATTTTGACCATTTCCGCTGGTTGAAACGAAAAGCTTCCAAACTGAAACCATCCTCTGGCACCATTGATAACCGCACCAAAAAAATATACTAGAATTAACAATACAACCCCGATGCCGTAAAGGACATGCCAGCTCTTTAGCACAATACGATAATCAAATAAGGTAGCAGCGATAGCAACGAAAAAGCCCAATCCGTAAAACTTGAGTTGTTTAAACTCAGATCCGGCATATTTCGGGAAATTTGCAGTTGCACTATGAATGAGAAGGGTACTGAAAATCATGAGGAGTACTAAGATTATCAAAATACCCCAATCCAACTTTTTTATTTTGTTAAGCAAGTCGTAATCATCCTATTCCAAGGAACTTACGGAAACGTTTGAACGCTCCCGCCTTCTCATCGAGCAGCATGAGTGGAACCATGTCGCCGAGTATACGGCGTGCAATGTTTCGATAGGCGATTGCGGCACGTGAAGCCGGATTCATTACCGTCGGCTCTCCGCTGTTAGCGGCAGAAATAACTTTCTCGTCATCAGGAACGATCCCGATTAGATCAACTGCCAGTACTTGACAAATTTCATCGATATCAAGCATTTCACCGGTTTTCATCATATTTTGACGAATGCGGTTGATGATGAGCTTACTCGGTATTTTCTCTTGCTCAAGCAGCCCGATTACACGATCGGCATCACGCACCGCAGCGTTTTCCGGTGTAGTGATCACAATAGCCCGGTCAGCTCCCGCAATCGCGTTTCGAAAACCGTGTTCGATCCCAGCTGGGCAATCTATAATAACGTAGTCATGCTCTTTCTTGAGCTCTAAAATCATATTCCGAACCTGTTCAGGCGTAACAGAATCCTTATCCTTCGTCTGTGCGGCAGGAAGCATATAAAGTTCTTCAAAACGCTTGTCCTTTACGAGCGCCTGATTCAAGCGGCAGCGACCCTCGGCAACATCAACCAAATCATAGATGATTCGATTTTCAAGCCCCATCACCACATCTAGATTGCGAAGTCCGATATCTGTATCAACCATGCATACCTTCTTACCAAGTAAAGCTAGCGCGGTACCCAGGTTTGCCGAGGTCGTCGTCTTGCCGACGCCGCCTTTACCTGATGTTACAACAATCGCTTCTCCCATGCTTTACACTCCTTTAAACATTATAGGATTATGCCGTATGCGGAATAATTGCGCTAGCTTGTCAATTTGCATTCGGCCTTCGCTTAGGAAGGCGAACTCCATAGAGGCATCGCCGGTCATCCATTCTTCTGGCGGTCTGCTGATGACATCCGCAATGCGAAGCTGAGTTGGACGCATAAGCGATGTCGCAATAATGACGTCAGTCCGTCCGCCAACCCCTGCATGCGCGGTGCCGCGCAAGGCGCCCAGCACATAAATGTCACCTGTGCACACTAACGTCCCGCCTGGATTCAAATCGCCGATTAAAAGTAAATCCCCATCATGCTCATAGGTCTGACCCGAGCGTATAATAGATGTGAGCACTTGCAGAGTAGGTTGCTGTTCTAACTGAGGATCGATCTTCGGCGCTTCAGACTCAACAGATTGAACCATCAGGTTTCCTTGTGATCGTATCACGTTTTTGATGCGATCTTTATCATCATCAGATATGTGCCTGGATCCGAGCTTCACCTGAACGTGAACAAGTGGACCTGCGAGCAACTGCTGATGCGTCTTCTCCAGCTTGTATTGCAATTCATCTAGAAGCGTCGCAAATTCACATTTATCGTCGAGAAGGAACACGAGACCTTCTTTTACACCCTTAATAATAATATGCTGCTTATCGGTCACGTTCGTCCCTCCCCAACCTAATGGATTCTTGCTAAGCTGGGCAAAATCCTGCCTGCATCAATATTTTATTCCTCGTCCTTCTCTGCCTTCACCTTTGTCTGCCCTTCAAACCATTTTCTTACCGGTACATAACACAGGAGTGCAAACGCCAGCTGTAAAAATAAACTAGGAAGGATATGATCAATGAGTGCCCATGCATAGCTTTCATTCGTAATCCGAAAAACTTTGTATATAAAATATATGACGCTATCATACAAGAGACAAGCAAAACCAATAATTGATATAGCCATCAAGAGCGTTGAACGGCGATGCTCCAGCAAAACCCCCGTAAAATAACCCATTAAACCCATAATAAAGGCATTAATGCCTAGCAGATGACCAAAATACACAACATCCTGAAGCATTCCGAAACTTATGCCAAGCATTAGCGCTAGATGCCTTCTGCTATAGAGACCAGAGAAAATGACCATTACAAATACAAAGTGAGGAATGATCCGTTGACCGAAGCCAGCTGGAATAATCCACGGCATCACTGCTCCCTCGATAACGAACAAGAGCAACATGAGCAGGATAATTCGGTTCAATCTCATTTCTCGGCTTCCTCCAATGCAGGCACCTGAACAACGAACACCTCAGTTAAATGATCAAAGCTTGCCGAAAGCTTAACCGCAGCGTTATAGGTAAGACCGAAATCACCAAGCTGCTTGTTTTCAACCGTTCCGACAACGAGACCTCTTGGATAAATACCGCCTAGACCTGACGTTATAACGGTATCTTGAATATCTATTTTATCATCTTCAGCAATTTTCGTCATAACGATCCTGGATGTTTCCTTGTTGTAGCTGCTTAAAATACCGAAAGATTCATTCTCTCGTCCCATAACTGTTACTGCAATGGAGTTGAATGTAGGCGATGCTTCATCTAGTTCTGTAATTGGCGTAACCGCTGCTGTAAAAGGAGTTACCGAGCTTACGAGACCGATCAAACCATCAATGGTCGTTACAGCCATATTTGGTTTGATGCCATTTTTGGAACCTAAATTAATCGTCATGGTCCGATTGTTTGCATCATTGCTGATAGACACGACCTGCGCAATCAAATAATTATAATTATACATTTCCTTCTGGCGTTCCGTGAACTTAAGGTCAGCCTTTAGGCGCTCATTCTCTTTCTCTACGAAATTGTACGTAATCTTATCGCGAGAATAGGCAGCGACAGTAGTGCGCAGCTGCTCATTTTCTTCATAAATCGTACGTAAATTGCCGATATCCTCGAAGAAGCCCGCTATATAACCAGCGGGCTTGTAGAACCATTGCTGCACGTATGCTGCCGAATCCTTCAGAAATTTTTCCGGCCATGTTAATTCCTTGCGATCGCTTAGCGAGAAGCCGATGACCGCTATGCACAAAATAAACCCGATCATAAGCATAAACATTCGCTTATTTCGCATTAGCTTAAACAGCTCGACCACCTGCCCATTTCATATCCGTTTCCCCTGCGGACCTTATTTAGCGTCTCGAACGAGATGCTGAGCTTCTTGCCTTAAATAAATGAATGTTATCAAGTGAGCGGCCTGTGCCGATTGCTACACAATCAAGCGGATTATCAGCAACGATGACTGGCATTCCAGTCTCTCTTTGCAGCAGCTTGTCCAGGTTGCGCAGCAAGGCGCCTCCACCCGTAAGTACGATACCCCGGTCCATAATATCTGCAGATAGCTCCGGCGGACATTTCTCAAGCGTTACTTTGACTGCATCAACGATAGCGTTCACCGTATCCGCCAATGCTTCCGTTATCTCATCGGATGTAATCGCAAGTGTTTTTGGCAATCCCGATACGAGATCGCGTCCACGAATTTCAATTGTTTCAGGACGATCTAGAGGAAGCGCCGAACCTATCTCCATCTTCAACTGCTCGGATGTTCTTTCCCCGATCATAAGGTTGTATTGTCTTTTAATATATTGAATAACCGCTTCATCCATCTCGTCACCAGCTACACGAATGGATCTTGCTGTAACGATTCCGCCTAATGAAATTACAGCAACCTCTGTCGTTCCTCCGCCAATATCAACTACCATGCTGCCAGTTGGCTCCCATACAGGCAGATCCGCACCGATAGCTGCTGCGAACGGTTCTTCAATCGTATAGGCTTCACGAGCTCCAGCTTGCTTAGTAGCATCCTCAACAGCACGTTTCTCAACTGCTGTAATTCCTGACGGCACGCAAACCATTACGTTCGGATGACGCGGAAATAAAGAGCGCTGCTTCTGGGCTTGGCGAATAAAATATTTAATCATCGTTGCTGTTGTTTCGAAATCAGCGATAACGCCATCTTTCATTGGACGAACAGCACGAATATTGCCAGGCGTTCTACCGATCATTTTTTTAGCTTGCTCGCCTACTGCTTCAATTGTTTTTGTATCTGTACGAAGGGCCACCACCGAAGGCTCCCTTACCACAATTCCTTTTCCCTTTACGAATACCAGCGTATTCGCTGTCCCTAAATCAATACCCAAATCTTTCGAAAAACCACCAAACATGTTCTTGCTCCCTTCTAATTGCCACATCACTTTATTATATTACATATGACCTTGTTCCTTCAAACTTACGTATCTTCCGTCTCCGATAACCAAATGGTCAAGTACTTCTATTCCGATTAGCTGTCCAGCTTCCGCCAGACGTCCCGTTAACGCAATGTCTTCCGGGCTAGGCGTAGGATCGCCGCTTGGGTGATTATGAACACAAATGATAGATGCGCTGTTACGCGAAATAGCTGCACGAAATACTTCTCGAGGATGAACAAGCGATGCATTGAGCGTACCGACAGATAAGGTTTCACGGGCCATAATGTGATTCTTCGTGTTTAGAAATAAACATACGAAGTGCTCCTTCTTCAAATAACGGAGCTCTTCCATCACAAAGTCAGCAGCATCCTGCGGCTTGCGCACGATAACCGCTTCACCAAGTTGACTCCGGGTTATTCTTCTTCCCAGTTCAATGCCGGCACGAAGCTGAATCGCCTTTGCCGGGCCAATTCCTCGAATGGCTGTTAATTCTTCCATGCTCATATCCATTAAATTTCGCAAGCTGCCGCATTGCTTTAGCACTGCTCCTGCCACATGTACGGCGGATTGCCGCTTCGTACCTGTGCGCAGCAGTATAGCTAGCAATTCGGTATGGCTAAGTGCTTCTGCCCCATATTTCATCATGCGCTCTCTTGGACGTTCTTCATGGGGGACATCACGCAAAATCATAGGTTGCGGCAACATGTCCCAATCCCGCCTCTTCGAAAAATGAATTATTCATATCCTGCCACATTCAAGAAAAAAAATCCGATTGAAATCAATTAAGTTCCCTTTTAAAAAACAGCAATGTCATAGGTAGCGAGCATGTCTGAGAGAAGCGATAAGGGCAAGCCAACAACATTGAAATAACAGCCGTCAATTCGCTCTACAATCGTCGCACCCAGACCTTGTATGCCATAAGAGCCCGCTTTGTCCCGCGGCTCGCCAGTGGCAACGTACCTAGCAATTTGATTCTCACTAAGAGGCTTCATGATCACCTTTGTTTTGCGATGAGCAACCAAGGCCTCCCCAGTAGAAGACTGAACGCAAGCAACACCTGAGTACACTTCATGGGCACGACCTTGGAGTCGTCTAAGCATAGCTTTAGCCTCTTCATCGTCAACAGGCTTGCCAAGCACATCGCCGTCAAGAACTACAATGGTATCCGCACCAATTATTAAAGACGTCAGTACCTCCTGCTTTTGTTGCAATAAAGGTATAGCTGCTTTTGCTTTGCGCAGGCTGAGCTGCTCGACAACCTGCGATGGTGACCAGCCTGCTTCAATCGTTTCATCCGTATCAGTAGACAAAATATAAACCGGCAAAGAAAGGTCCAGCGATGCGACCAGTTCCTTCCGGCGCGGTGACGAAGAGGCCAGTACTAGCTGGCTAATTGCTTCGTTGCGTAATGTTTTAAATTCCATATTTTGAATGCTGCGCTCCCTCATGCTTTCCTTCATGCGTCAATATCCGATTCTCTACATTTTGCGGTACAACCAGATCGCAATAACGGCTCCAATTAAGCTAATCATGCTGAATTGAAGATGCAGCGATAAGTTGAAACTAAGCACATATAGATCCACAGCAGGTGACCATGATGTTTCGATCGGGTTCGTCAAAAAAGAGATGCCGGGAACTGGAGCCAGCCATCGTGCTACTAGAGCACCGGCTAACAAGCCAAGTATGATAAAAATGAGAAGAATCCAGCCGTTTTTCTTCATCTTTCAACGCCTCTCGTCATGAATTGACACCTAAGACTATTATACGCATGAACCTATTCGTTTACAATGCACTGATCTTCTCAAACCATTCTTTTTGCGTAATAATCACTTTCATTACTTCCGCTTGAGTCGTCCATAAATGTGCTTGAGAAGGCTTTTTATCGTACTCGATCATCGTTTTGGCTGCCGTATTCATCGCTTGAATGAGCTTATCCAGATACGACTTACCATCCGCATCCACTATACCTATTCGCAGCGTTTCTGCGTTTTCTGTCCATTTTTGATGCTCGGCTTTCCATGAATCTGCTGCAACATCGCTCAGTGGTGATAATGTAGGCTGTTCAAGCTGAGCTATTGTTAAATCATCCAACATTTGGACGAGTGCAGCCGTTTGATCGAAGAAGGTTTGAGCCACCTTTTGATCGCCTTTAAACGGTATTTTTCCTGGATTTACTATATTTACTTCCTTAATATAAAGATCTGTTTCCGGCATCATATTTCGAATGACCTGAGCCTCTTTGCGATCACTGCCCATTCCCACATATACGCGATAATCGGAAGCACTCGTCATTGCGGCTCCAGCAAGCCCCTTAAGGGCCAATTGTGCCATAGCCGCATCCCTGCCCTCAGTATTGCTAAAGACTCCGAATTGAAGCATGAAATAAGAACGATCCAGCCCCTTAAGTGCAGCCATCGCGATATTTGGATCCGGTTTTGCAACAGGATCGTTTTTGTTTTCAAGTCCCACTTCCTGCTCGCCCGCATTTTCACTTACTATAGGCTCTTTACCTGTTTCCCCTTTGATAGAGTCCCCGATCACCGGCAGTGAATCCGGCTTATCACCATTGCCTCCAGGCCATATGCTTGCACCCGTAAATAATGACAACAATAAATAACCAAACAGCGCTCCAGTAGCGAGCGCAGCTGTCACAGACAAAAACACATTAAACCAAGATGGCGCTCCCGCCTTACGCTTCGTTCGAGCATAATGAACTTTTTTTATACTGATCTCGTCATCTACGAACTCATCCTCATATGCTTGATGCGGCTCCTGCACGTAATCCCTATCCATATAATTTTCATTGTGTGGCTTTTGATTCTCAATCTGCTCATACGGATAATCCATCTCTGCTCGTTTGGCCGTTTTTTTCTTTTCTTTTGGGGGATTGGGCCGAGCCGGCTTTGGCGTTGATACCGGCTTAGAATCAGCATCTCTAATAAGCTGCTCCAATGCGCCAATATCCTCTTGGAACGGACTGTTCCACGGACTGATTTCGCTGACCGAATGCTGTTCTGTAGATGGATATAGGGGAACAACTTTCTTTGAAACCGTCTTATTCGAATTGTTGCTTGGGTTAATAGAGGAAGCTGCTTTACTATCGTGAGCCTCTTGCTGGTTGTCATCGTTGCGGCTTTCTTCGTTAACGGACTGTCCATTGCCATTACGGTCAAAACGATAAGTAATACGATTTTTCTGAGTCATTTCATCCACTCCTTGTCCCTTTCATCTAGTATTAATCTATGAGACATTTAAGAGATTTAGACCGGGGCTACCTTTAAATAGATTTAAATGCTTTTCGAACCCACCCAAACCCTCCCTTCCAAGGGAGGGCCCCAAGGGTTGCACCCTCTGGACACCCACAATTGGACTAACGAGTGCCCGTAACAGACGTTCATAAGCTCATGTGGCGTGGGAGCGCTCCGTCCCTCTGGGACCCGCTGGAAGCCTCTTTAACCTAGTGCACCCTCTGGCACCCTCCATTGGGCTAATGACTGTCCGTAACTGGATTTCATAAGCTCAGTGGCGTGGGAGAGCTCCGTCCCTCTGGGACATGCTGAAAGCCACCTTAAGCCTAGTTGCACACTCTCTGGCACCCGCCATTGGGCTAATGATTGTCCGTAACTGGCTTTCATAAGCTCATGTGGCGTGGGAGCGTTCCATCCCTCTGGGACCCGCTGGAGGCTTCTAAATCCTAGTTAGTATAAGTTCGGGCCGAGCATGGTGAGTAGTTAGAGTTTGTATGGAGGGATCTGGCGCTCTGTTAAGTTGTAGTTCCTGCGATAGATTCACTTTCGTACCACTGCCTATTCAGATACGTCTAGGCTCCGCTGTGTTAATACAGTAGAATTACTACTCACTTGAACCTCATATTTCTGTTTAAGACCAATACTGTTTCATTTTTGTCGCGTTGCTCCCAAATCTGTATCTCATGTAAACGCTAAAGAATCTTCTAACAGTAACTTGTTTATTACGTTGTAGTTTCTGCAATAGAATCCAACTCTCACCGCTACCTACTCGCCTACGTTGCAGTTTTTACAATAGATTCACCCCATCCAGCCTCGTTTTCCAATCTGAAGGCCTTTTCTACTGCATTTCTGCAACGTAGCTCCTAATCCGGTGCGCCATGTCAGGTTTCTATTGCACTTTCTGCAACGTAGTTCAATAAGGCGTAGCCATTCATCACACAAAGTTTTAAAACATCTCACCTAAACAAATTTTGATAGTCATAGTTACTTTTACTATTTCGTGTAAGTTTAGTGGATTACCTGATGGGGTTGGGGTTGGGATTGGGAAATTTGCGTGTTAGACAAAACAGTAAATTAAGTAGTTGAGTGAGCTGAGGTAGTTATAGTTGGGTAATTGTGCGTGTTGGACAGAACAGTAAGTTAGGTAGTTGTGTGAGTTGAAAGTTTGAATCGATTCGATAATCGATAAATTTATTTTATATGAGCTTCAGCAGATCCTTTTTCACATAGAACCTCATAATCATACAAAATGCCCGATGATTCCAATATGGAACCGCCGGGCATTAAATGCTTACTGGTTGGATTTCAACGATTTGGCTAACGAATCCGCTACCTTCCAAATGTCGCCTGCTCCCATTGTGATAACAAGATCGCCAGGTGCGACCCGCTCAGTCAAGTATGCAAGCACTTCTTCTTTGGTTGGAATATATTCGGAATTCGCGTTGCTGTTGCTTTTGATAAGCTCCACCAGCTTGCGGGATGTCACTCCTTCGATTTGCAACTCGCCTGCTGGCGAGTATATATCGGTAATGATTACCTCATCAGCTTCAGGGAATGCACGGCTGAATTGCTCGAATAAGAAAAACGTCCGCGTATAACGCTGTGGCTGAAAAACGGCAATAATACGCTTACCTGTTGCTTTTGCAGCACTGATTGTCGCTCTGATCTCCGTCGGATGATGGGCATAATCGTCAATGACCAAAATATCATTAACTTCTCCAAGCACCTGGAAGCGCCGTTTTGCGCCTCTGAATGACTGAATCGCAACAGCAATCTTGTCAAAGGACAAGCCTGCTTCAAGACATGTAATAACCGTAGCCATTGCATTGTACACATTATGAAGACCTGGGACTGATAGCTCCACATCTCCAAGCAATGCCCCTTTATGCGTCATCGTAAAGGTTACCTTCCGGTCTCCGAGAACGACATTTTGAGCTTTATAGTCTGCATCGCCGTCAATGCCATAAGTGACTAGCTGCGATGAATTAATATTGCCTTTATATACTTGCGGTATCAGTTCGTTAACCGTCTCGTCATCCGCGCATACAATTGCCTTGCCGTCCGCTTTCACCTGTTGCAAAAACTGCACATAAGCAGCCTTCAGCTTACCGAAATCACCATCATAATTTTCAAGATGATCCGGCTCAATATTCGTCACGATAGCTAGCGTAGGGTGATAGTGGAGGAATGAACCGTCACTCTCATCCGCTTCCGCTACGACGTATTCACCTTTGCCCGCTTTTGCGTTTGTGCCTACATTAACGATTTCTCCACCGATAATATAGGTTGGATCCGCACCGCAAGATTCCATAACAAGCGCGATCATTGAAGATGTCGTCGTCTTGCCGTGTGCGCCGGCTACCGCGATTCCTTTGCCTGCATTCATCAATCTAGCCAGCATTTGCGACCGGTGCAAAACAGGAATGTTAAGCTCCTCTGCAGCTTTCCGCTCTACATTATCCTTGGAAAGCGCCGTGGAGTATACGACCAAGTCCGCTCCATTCACATGCTCGGGCTGATGACCGATATAAATGCTGGCACCATTTGCTGCAAGCTTCTCTGTTAATTCTTGACGTGCGACATCGGACCCGGTCACCTTATAGCCCATTTCCAGCATAACGCGGGCAATGGCACTCATTCCGTAACCGCCGATTCCGATGAAATGAACGTGTTCTGCCGTATTCAAAGACGGTTCACCAACCTTTTTCAGAATCCGAGTCATACAAAATGCGGGAGCGAACGTCAGCAATTAAATAAAGCGTGCCTGTCACGACTCCAAGGTCTGTTTCCCCGGTTAACTGTTGTAGTTTTTGTAATGCTGCTTGCCAGTTCTGTTCCACTACAAGCTCGAAAGCGTACTGATCTGGCTGTTGCTGACGCATTTCACGTACCAAATCAGCCAAAGCAGGAGCATCTTTTTTCATTCGATAATCAGGCTCGGTCACAATAAGCGTATCCACTATTGGTAGTATATGCTTAAGAACATCCTGATGATTCTTATTCTCCAGCATACCCATCATAAGATGTAAACGATCATACTTGTAAGTATTTTTCAAAGCGTCCACGAGTGACTCCGCACCTTCTGGATTATGTGCGCCATCAATCAAAATACGAGGCTGCTCAGAAACCATCTCAAGGCGTCCCGGCCATGCAGCCGTCTGCAATCCTTCTGATAACACTTCATCTTCTACAACTAGCGCATTATATTGACGAAGCACCTCAAGCGTCATGACAGCAACCGCTGCATTCGTCCGTTGATGGGCTCCATTAAGCGTTATTGTTAAAGGCTCGATGCTGCGGAACAAATTTTCGAAGCGGAAAGTCTGCTCATTCTCACGAACCGAGATTGCCGTTTCATGGAACTGTTCGCCTAACAAGTATAGCGTGCTTTTCTTGTCGGCAGCCACTTGTTTAATAACCTCAATTGCCTCTGGCTGAGTAACCGCGCTAATGACCGGTATTCCTGCTTTAATAATGCCAGCCTTCTCGCTCGCAACAGCAGCAATCGTATCACCGAGCTTATCCATATGATCATGTCCAATATTCGTAATTACGGTAACAACCGGTTGAACGATATTAGTCACATCAAGTCTGCCGCCAAGTCCAGTCTCCCACACAACATAATCGGGATAAGTGACTTTCGCATAAAATAGGATAGCAAGCGCCGTAGATACTTCAAACATCGTAGGCGAGCCTAGCTCTGTCTGAGCAAGATCCTCAACATGAGGTTTCAGCTCATTAGCAAGCCTAAGCAGCGTCTCTTCTTCAATATCCATGCCGTTATATTGAAACCGATTCGTAAATTTCGTTATATACGGTGATGTAAATGTGCCTACATCATATCCGCCGCGCAGCAAAACGCTGGTCAAATAAGCACAAGTAGACCCTTTGCCATTTGTTCCCGCAATGTGAATAAACTTTAATCTGCGATGCGGATTATCTAACCGTTCCATCAATTGCTCGATCCGCTCAAGACCTGGACGAATACCAAAAGGAATAAGCCCAGTAATCCAATCTACCGCTTCCCGGTAGGATTGCAGCGGCCCTGCTGGCCGCTGCTCTATTTGTTGATCCGTCATTCTAATCGTCCTTCTTCCGTTTTGCAGCGTTATCCGCGCAATTCCGCAATTCTAGCTAGTACCTTGTCGCGTTTGTCTGCATAATCGTTCATTTTGGCGCGTTCTTCATCAATTACCTTGGCTGGCGCTTTTGCCACAAAACCTTCATTGCTGAGCTTCTTCTCAATCCGCTCTACCTCGGTATTCAAATGCTGATGTTCCTTCTCCAAACGAGCAATTTCCTGTGAAATATCAATCAAACCGGCAAGCGGCAAATAAATCTCAGCACCAGTTAGGATCGCAGTCATTGCTTTGTCCGGCGCGCTAATGTGCATGCCCGTTTCCAGACTTGACGTACCGCAGAAACGTTTAATAAATTCTTCGTTGCGGGACATAATAGCAGCTTCTGCCTCACTAGCAGGCTTAATCAGCATTTCAATCTTTTTGCTCATCGGAACATTTACTTCTGCACGGATATTGCGCACTGAACGGATCATCTCCATCAGGAGCTCCATCTCTTTCACAGCGTCCGGCGCTTCAAGCGCAGTATCATAAACCGGCCATTCTGCCAAAGTGATCGTATCGCCGACATGAGGCAGATGCTGCCAAATCTCTTCGCTGATATATGGCATGAACGGGTGAATAAGACGCTGTGTACGATCTAGCACATAAGCAAGTACCGATTGCGTAGCTTTTTTAGCTGCTTCATCCGTGCTGTAAAGACTAAGCTTAGCGAACTCAATATACCAGTCGCAAAGATCGTCCCAAATGAAATTATACAATAAACGTCCAGTTTCACCGAACTCATAGCTGTCGATTAGACGTGTTACATCACGAACCGTTTCATTCAGGCGATGCAAAATCCAGCGATCCGCTGTGCCAAGCTTAACAGTGATATCAATATCAGCTGCTTCAACCCCTTCAAGATTCATCAGCGCGAAGCGTGATGCATTCCAAATCTTGTTCGCAAAGTTGCGCGATTGCTCAACCTTCTCCCAGCGGAAACGCAAATCCTGTCCTGGCGTGCTGCTTGTCGAGATCATATAACGCATAGCATCTGCGCCATATTTCTCGATAACCTCAAGCGGATCGACACCATTGCCCTTCGACTTGGACATCTTTTGTCCTTCGGAGTCACGAACAAGCCCGTGCATCAGCACATCCTTAAACGGAGATTGCTCTGTAAACTCAAGAGCTGTGAAGATCATTCGGGATACCCAGAAGTAAATGATGTCATAACCCGTTACGAGTACATCCGTTGGGTAATAACGTTTCAGGTCATTCGTTTCATCCGGCCAGCCTAGCGTAGAGAACGGCCATAATGCAGAGCTGAACCACGTATCAAGCACGTCATTATCTTGGGTAAGGTGGTCGCCTTCCATATTCTCACGGGAGACATGTGTTTCACCTGTCGTCTCATCATACCAAGCCGGTATGCGGTGACCCCACCATAGCTGCCTCGAAATACACCAATCGCGTACGTTCTCGATCCAGTGCAAATATATTTTCTCGAATCTCTCTGGTACGAAGTTGACACCTTTTCCAGCCTTTTGAGCTGCGATTGCAGCCTCAGCTAGAGGTTTCATAGCAACGAACCATTGTGTAGACAAATATGGCTCAACAACGGCGCCGCTGCGCTCACTGTGACCAACTTGATGCACATGATCTTCGATTTCCACGCATACCCCTTGCTCCTGCAAATCCTTAACGAGCTGTTTTCGGCAATCCGCACGGTCGAGACCTTGATAAGGACCAGCTTCAGCGTTCATTGTACCTGTCTCATCCATCACAATGATCTGCGGCAGACTGTGACGCTCGCCAACTTCAAAGTCATTTGGATCATGCGCAGGCGTAATTTTTACGGCACCTGAACCAAATTCCTTATCGACATACTCATCTGCAATAATCGGAATTTCGCGTCCAACTACTGGAAGCACGATCATTTGTCCAATCAAGTGCTTGTAACGATCATCCTCTGGATGAACCGCTACAGCTGTATCGCCGAGCATCGTCTCTGGACGTGTCGTTGCAACCGTTATAAAGCCTGAACCGTCCTTAAGCGGGTATTTCAAGTGATACAGATGACCATTGATTTCCTTATGCTCTACCTCAATATCTGAAAGAGCTGTGCGAGCAGTAGGGTCCCAGTTAATGATTTTTTTGCCGCGATAGATCAAGCCCTTATCATAGAGCTTAACAAAAACCTCGCGTACAGCCTTGGAGAGACCTTCATCCAAAGTGAACCGCTCTCTCGAATAATCGAGGGAAAGTCCCATCTTCGACCATTGATCACGAATCGTACTTGCGTACTCATCCTTCCACTCCCATACTTTCTCTAGGAATGCTTCACGACCTAGGTCGTAGCGCGAAATTCCTTGCTCACGCAGCTTCTGCTCAACTCTTGTCTGAGTCGCGATGCCCGCATGGTCAGTTCCTGGCAGCCAAAGCGTGTCGAAACCTTGCATCCGCTTCGTTCTAATTAAAATATCTTGTAGGGTAAAATCTAACGCATGCCCGATATGCAGCATTCCGGTAACGTTAGGAGGCGGAATAACAATCGTATACGTCTGCGCGTCCGGTCGTTTGCCTGCCTCGAAAAATTTTCCCTGCATCCAGTAATCGTACCATTTCTGCTCAGCTGCCTTAGGATCATAAGTTGTCGGCATTGCAGTTGTCGTTTGATTTTCTGACATTCGTCCATCCTCCATAAATCGATCTACAAAAACAAAAAAAACCTGCCGCCCTTATCATAAAGGACGAAAGGTTAAGCTTCCGTGGTACCACCTTTGTTCCACGCGAAATGTATCCGCATGGCACTCAAACAGATAACGGCTGTGGCCGGCCTGACTTCGGTTGAGCACATGTTGCTCCTACTTGGCTCAGGCAACTCCGGGGCGACTCGTAGCAGTCACTTCCTGCAGAACCTCTCAGCGTAACGGTTCCACTCTCTGAAGGCTTTGCTGCCTACTATTCCCCATCAATGTCGTTATAACGCATATATACCTTTAATCATACCTTTGTTGCTCATCCGAGTCAACCATGGCAGATATAAGAAATGCCCCTATCGCTCAAATTTATGAGCAATAAGGGCATTTTCGTTCATTATGACCTCTATGGAATGTATAACAGCTGTCCTTCCGACACGCTTGAGTCGTCTAAACGGTTGTACATCACGATTTCTCTTGGGTTCATACTGTAACGCGATGCGATGACATCAAGCGTCTCGTCCCGCTGCACAATACACATCCGAATTTTCTTAAATTCCTTATCTTCCGAGCGTTTGCCTAGAAATAAGTTTTTCCACTCAATCTCATCGCCGGAAGCCTGTACTCTAGCTTCCTCATCTGCCCGCTGCTGAGCGACTACCTGTTCCGCGGCCTGACGTGCTGCTTGTTCACGCCGACTCGTCTGAAGCAGTGTGAGAATGCCGACGTCTCCTGCCAAACCAGAACCCTCTTGCGGCTGCTTGTTTGTAATTGCGATACGCGGCTCCTGCTTTTCCTGCTCTGGAACAGGACTCTGCTGCGGGAAAGCCTCTGCTATTGGAGCTATTGGAGCTATTGGAGCTATTGGAGCATCGATTCGTTCTGACTCTTGACGCTCCTCTTCCAAAGCTTCCTCGCTTGAAGCTTCAACAGTTGAATCGCTAGAAGAATCATTCGCAAACGGCGAGGATGTCGCTAGCCATCCCTCGTTGTTTGATTGCTGAGAAGATAGCGATATCTCACGTTCTTCTTGGCGTTCTTCTTCCTGGCGCTCCTCTTCCTGCTGAGCAGGCGATGAGAATAAATGCGAAGACGACCAGCCACCTTCTGATGATGCGGAAGAGATTGTAACGATAGCTTCCTCCGATTCATCCGATTCGTCGGCAATTTGCTCGTTAGAAATCTCCTCTTGTGCAGCAAAATCAATCTCTTCCGCTATGTACGTTTGTTCATTAGCGGCATTCTGACTAATAAAGGCTTCCAAAGCTCGCTCATCATAAGCTTCCCGTTGATGAATGACAGTGAATGGTTCTTCTCGCCAAATGTCCTCAGGCTCCTGAATAGGCTGAGCAGAAATACCACGTAATGAAAGAACGCCTGTAACGTTTAACGTTCGAGCAGACAAAAGATCGACATCAAAATTATCAATTTCAATCGAAATATCATCCAGCCGTGATATGCGGTTCATTGGCAGCGTTATTTCGACCGGTATCCAGTGCTCCAGCGTCAGGGAGTTTTCGGAATCAGATTGACTCCTATATACCCCGCTGAGCAGAAGCTGCCCTCTAAGCACAGCATGGTCCCCTTGATCGATGACTTGAATTCGAGGAACTAGCTCAATTTCCTCCAACTCGTCAATTGCCGCAACATCATCGGGCAAGTGGACGCGCTCATACACATCAAAACGTAATCCGTTCGTTTGATCCGACACGCCTAAGTCCTCCCCTCTCATACTGAATGCTTGGTCTAACATTACATTCACTACTTATCTATATGGTAGGTAGGGCAGGAGCATGACTATCATTTTGAACGGAACTCCATGTCTTCTGAAAGCTGCATCAACCATTGCGGCCAAGGTGAGGCTGCTTCCATCAGTGAATCCGTCAGTGGATGAGGAAAAATCAGTTTTTCCCCATGCAGCGCTTGATGTTTCAAAAGCTGTGTGTCGCCTCCATACAAACCGTCCCCCAGCAGAGGATGCCCGATATGGCTTAAGTGCACACGTATTTGATGCGTTCGTCCAGTCTCTAGCTTTACTCGTACTAGCGATAATCGGGCACTTGCTGCCACGACCTCGTAATGACTAATTGCAAGATCGCCATTTTCTGAGACTCTGCGCCTTGCCGGGTGATGTCGATCCTTCCCAATAGGGGCATTTATCGTACCCGAAGGTTTTGACAGCCGGCCTTGAACCACAGCCATATATTGTCTGTCAATTGCTTTCGCTCTCATCGCCTCATCAAGCTTCCACTGGGCCAAATCATTTTTTGCATATAATACAGGACCCGAAGTATCATCATCTAACCGATGGATATGTCGTACATTCAAAGGATCGCCTTGGCTTAAAAGATGCCATGCTGCCGCCTCATCGAGTGTTCCGCTTTGGCCAGGAGACGAGCCATGCACAGCCATACCAGATGGCTTGTCGAATACGATGCAAAAATCGTCCTCATACAGCACGGCTGGTAAATCAATCTTTTTGTCCATTCGCAAATGCCGGTACGAAACATCGCTGCGCGGGTCGACTGGCGGAAAAGCAAGCAGCTGCAGCCGTTCCCCGCTCCACTGAATGCCTCCAATTGAAAACAACCGATTAATCCACTTCTGCGGAAAAAAGGAACGGGCCAGCAGCCACTGACGCACAAGGTGCGGATGACTGCCAGCCCGCGGCTGTGCAAGCTCCGGCAAAGCTGCCGGATCCTTTTCCGAATCGGGATTAATGGTTTCAGAGGCGGCGGTGCCAAGAGCCGCAAAGTCCAGCTCCAGCCACTGTCCATTCCTCTTCATTTGACCATTAATCATAGAACGTTCCTCCTCCTCGTAAATGAAACAAAAAATAACTTCGTTTCCTCACGAGTCTTTATCCTTCACTTCAAAATACAGCAAAGCTATTTTACAATCGGCTAAACGCCATTTCATGCGCTTCGATCGTTGCATCGATGTCCTCATTCGTATGAACCCCAGATACGAACATGCCTTCGAATTGCGAAGGGGCAATGCTTACACCCAAATCAAGCATCGCTGCAAAATACGTCTTAAACCGTTCCAAATCGGATGTTTTTGCCGTTTCGAAATTAATGACAAACGTATCCGTGAAGAACGGACAAACCATGGAACCGACACGGTTAATCGTGTTAGCAATGCCATGCTTGCGTGCATTCGCTTCAAAACCGAGCTGCAGCCTAACTGCTTGACGCTCCATATGTTCATACACTTCAGGGGTTAACAGCTTCAATGTTGCATAACCTGCCGCCATCGCAAGCGGATTGCCTGATAATGTACCTGCCTGATAGATAGGTCCGCTTGGAGCAATCATCTCCATTAGCTCCCGTCTACCGCCGTATGCGCCGACCGGCAAGCCGCCTCCGATTACTTTCCCGAAGCAAGTAAGGTCCGGCTTGATACCGTAGAGTCCCTGCGCGCAGTTATAGCCAACGCGGAAGCCCGTCATCACCTCGTCAAAAATAAGAACGGTGCCGTACTGCGATGTAACATCGCGCAAGCCTTGCAAGAAACCAGGCAACGGTGGAACAACGCCCATGTTGCCAGCTACCGGTTCAACAATGACACAAGCGATTTCCTCACCAAACTTTTCGAAAGCAAGCTTTACCGATTCGATATCGTTGTAAGGCACCGTAATCGTATGCGAAGCCACATGTTCCGGAACACCAGGGCTGTCTGGCAAGCCAAGCGTCGCAACACCTGAACCTGCTTTAATGAGCAGGCTATCCGCATGACCATGATACGAGCCCTCGAATTTCAAAATCTTGCTACGCTTCGTATAGCCGCGTGCAAGCCTTATTGCGCTCATCGTCGCTTCCGTACCCGAGTTGACCATTCGAACGATATCAACAGAAGGCACTCGCTCGCAAACAAGCTCAGCCATCAAAGTCTCAAGCTCTGTCGGGGCGCCAAAGCTTGTCCCCTTCTCCGCCGTACGTTTAATCGCTTCGATAACTTCAGGATGGGCATGCCCCATAATTAAAGGGCCCCATGATGCTACATAATCGATATAGCTATTGCCATCAATATCATAAATACGGCTGCCTTGTCCCCGCTCCATATATACAGGGTTCAAACCCACCGATTTGAACGCTCTAACTGGGCTGTTCACACCGCCTGGCATTACTTTTTTCGCTCTTTCGAATGCCGCTACCGAGCGTGCATCATTTCTAAGGTTCGACTGATCACTCATCTGTTTACCCCTCTCCCTTCAACCAACGAGCTGCATCCTTTGCATGGTACGTAATAATGAGATCAGCACCAGCACGCTTCATGCCGAGCAAGGTTTCAAGGACGATCGATTGCTCATCGATCCAGCCATTAGCTGCAGCGGCCTTCACCATCGAGTATTCGGCGCTTACGTTATATGCGACAACCGGCAAATTATAACTATCTTTAAGCAGTCTTACTATATCCAAGTAAGCTAGAGCAGGCTTGACCATGAGCATATCGGCACCCTCTGCAATATCGGACTCGGCTTCACGAAGCGCTTCGCGCACGTTGGCTGGGTCCATCTGGTACGTCTTACGATCGCCGAATTGTGGCGCTGAATGTGCGGCGTCACGGAAAGGACCGTAGTAAGCAGAAGAGAATTTCACAGAGTACGACATAATCGGAACATCACTAAAGCCTGCATCATCTAGTCCTTCACGAATAGCAAGTACAAAGCCGTCCATCATATTGGAGGGAGCGATAATATCTGCGCCTGCTTCCGCTTGCGACACTGCTGTTTGTACGAGTAAATCCAAGGAAGAGTCATTATCCACCTCAGCTATGCCTGTTTCCTCATGCACATGAACAATACCGCAATGACCGTGGTCGGTAAATTGGCATAAGCAGGTGTCAGCGACAACAACAAGCTCCGGCGCCCACTTCTTCACTGCTTTTATTGCTTGTTGAACGATACCATTCGCATCATAAGCCGAAGATCCTAAAGCATCCTTATATTCTGGAAGGCCGAACAGCAGCACCGATTGAATGCCGGAGGCAACGACTTCACGAATTTCTTGCTCCAAAAGATCCATCGACAGGTGGTATACACCCGGCATAGATGGAATTTCTTCTTTTATATTTTGACCATGCGTAACGAATATCGGATATATAAAATCATTTACACTCAGCACGGTTTCTCTTACCATGCTCCGGAGAGCAGACGTTTTGCGTAATCTGCGATTTCTAACGGTTGGGAAACTCATCATTTAGTACTCCTCCTCGACTAGCAAGTTGTTTTTGCTGATAATCATCGATTGCCTGAAGCAACCCATCGAGCGTTGAATCCTCTGGCTCAATAGTTACGTTCAAGCCTGCTTCTATTGCAGTCTTCGTTGTAAGTGGACCGATGCTCGCAATTGGAATGCCCGCTAATAATTGGACAGGATCTGCTATTCCCTTGCGTCTTAATACTTCAAGCAGGTTTGTCACCGTGGACGAGCTGGTGAATGTAACCATGTGAATTTCTCTCTCTCGGATCCATTCGAGTGCAAGCTCATCCTGTTGATCGACAATGACCGTTTCATAAACATCGATTTCCGTTGGCACAAGTCCCATGGCTTTCAGTTCACGTGGCAATACCTCGCGGGCAAGATCTCCTCGGGGCAGCAGCACTCGTTCTCCGGCCTTCAGCTGCGGTGCTAGCTTATCCAGCAGTCCTTCCGCATGGAATTTCACAGGCACCTCGTCAACCACTAAGCCGCGCTTTGCAAGCGCCTCAGATGTCTTTGGGCCAACTGCAGCAATTCTCGCGCCAAAAAATCTCCTAATATCGATATTGAATTTTCGAAGCCATTCAAAAAAATACTCTACGCCATTTACGCTCGTAAACATCAGCCATTGATATTGTTCTGCTTGTTCCAGTTGATCCTTCAAGTTAGCTATAACGGCTGGGTCAGTTGGTTCAATTGTTTCAATGACTGGAAACTCGCATGGCTCTCCGCCCAGCAATTCAATTCGTTCAGCAAGCTCACTCGCCTGTGCTCTAGCCCGTGTAACTAGAATGCGCAAACCAAATAGCGGCTTGTTCTCATACCATTTCAGCTTCTCTCTCTGCAAAACAACCTCGCCAACTACGATAACGGCAGGCGGCTGGAAGTTCGCTGCTTTGACGATCGCCTCAATCGTCGCAAGCGTGCCGACAATTGTACGCTGTTCAACTCGAGTTCCCCAGCGAATGAGTGCAACCGGCGTTTGAGGAGGCTTGCCATGCTTGATGAGCTGTTCAGAAATATATCCTATTTTGGCAACACCCATTAGAAAAATAAGCGTTCCCGTAGCATTCGTTACTTTATCCCAGTGAATAGAGCGATCAAGCTTATCCGGACTCTCATGACCCGTAATAATGGACAAGGACGATGCCAGATCACGATGTGTGACTGGAATGCCTGCATAAGCGGGAACAGCAATTGCCGAGGTGATGCCTGGCACGATCTCGAACTCAATTCCGTTATCATAGAGAAGTTCCGCTTCTTCTCCAACTCGTCCAAAAATCGTAGGATCTCCACCTTTCAGACGAGTAACGATCTTGCCTTGCAACGCCAAGTCCACAAGAAGCTGATTGATCTCCTCCTGCTTCATCGTATGACGGTCAGGCAGCTTGCCGACATAGATCCTCTCAGCTCCCGGCTTCACATATCGAAGCAATCTTGGGCTTGCCAAGCGATCGTATACGACAACCTCACATTCCTCCAAGCATTGCAGTCCGCGCACAGTTATCAGCTTCGGATCTCCCGGTCCGGCGCCAACCAAATATACCTTCCCCTTGTCCAAGCCCGTCATCCCCCAATTTCAGCTAAAATACGGTCTGCACCGCGTGCTATGAGTGCATCTGCAACATCACGGCCGAGCTGCTCAGGGTCAAACCCCTTCATAACTTCCTTCAGCAACGTTGCTCCATCTGGCGAGCCGACCATCCCCGTCAAGATGAGCTCACGTTTCCCGCTATCGCCTGCGCTCTCTTCACCTAACGTGCAATATGCACCGATCGGCACCTGACAGCCGCCATTCAGTGATCCTAGGAAACTGCGCTCAGCGCGCACTGTAAGCTCGGTTTCATTATCGTTAAGCAGGGAAAGCAGTTCTCGAATCTGCTCATCACTCTCACGGCATTCAATGCCAAGTGCGCCTTGTCCGACAGCAGGCAAGCATATATCAACAGGAATGTTCGCAGATATGCGATCTTCCCATCCCATGCGCTTCAGGCCTGCTGCGGCAAGCACTACTGCATCAAAACCTTCGGTTTCTAATTTGCGAATACGGGAATCAATGTTGCCGCGTATCGATTCAAGCTGAAGATCAGGTCTTGCGTTTTTGAGCTGGCATGACCTGCGCAGGCTGCTCGTCCCTACTCTCGCTCCTAGTGGCAATTCAGACAATCCGCCGCCCTCACGCGTGATAAGGCAATCTCTAGGATCGACGCGTCTTGGAATCGCTCCATTCATTAACCCTTCCGGAAGCTCATAAGGCATGTCCTTCATGCTATGAACTGCTAAATCGATAACACCGTCTACAAGCGCTTGTTCAATTTCCTTCACGAATAGCCCTTTTCCGCCTACCTTTGACAGCGTAACATCGAGTATTCGATCACCTTTTGTTACGATCTTCTTCACTTCAAACTTATAATCAAACCCATGCTTTTCACTTATGCGAGTCAGCTCATCGATCACTTGTCCGGTTTGTGTAAGCGCAAGTGCGCTTTGCCTTGTTCCTACGACGATAACTCGTTGTCCTTTGTTAGCTGTTACCATTATGTAAGCCCCCTGTCTATCCGATGAAGCAAGCTTTGCAGCCATTCATCCATATCAATGTTAATCCGCTTTAGCTGCGCAGCTTCTTCGGCTGCAAGCTTCAACACGGATTGCCTCTCCTGCTCATCAAGCAACCTGTTTAACACTTTTTCCCGGAAGCGACGCAATAGTGCTGTTATTTCTTCGTATTCCGGGCCGTAAAGCGCTTCGAGCTCTTTCTTTATTTGCTGAGACAGCGCAGGGCTTGCGCCCGAGGCCGTAACCGCAAGCAGCAAATCTCCACGCCGCACGATTGAGGGTGAAATAAACGAGCCATTGCCCGCATCATCCACCGCGTTTACTAATATGCCGAGTCGATCTGCTGTCGCCGCTATCGCTGCATTTAAACGTTTATCGTTTGTTGCCGCAAATACTAGCCATGCACCAGATAAATCACTATCAGTGTACTCTCGCTGGGAGCAGTGGATTTTCCCCTCAGCAGCCAAGCTGTCCATTCTCGGAGTAAAAGACGGGCTGATGACCCAGATCTCATCCGCTCCAGCATCCAGCAGCCCAAGCAGCTTGCGCTGTGCAACACTGCCGCCGCCTATAATAACGCAGCGTTTGCCTTTAAGCTGCATGAAGATTGGATATAAACCATTCACTTCTGTCCATGCCTCCCAGCCGTCATTTATTTCGTTAATGAAAGGAGGAGAAATAATTAGTAAATAAATTTAGAAGTAGCAATCCGAACGAAAGAATATAAAAGCGGGCTAATTGCAGTCCAGGGCGCTTGAGCGTCGCCCTTTGGTACACATAAATAATGTACATGATTAGTGTTCCGAATGAAGACAATACCTTCCAGTCGACCAGCAGTGCAAAACGTCTTTCGACGAGTATGGATGTCACCGCAATGGCAAGAGACATGGCAAACAAAGGAACCCCAACAATAACTGCTCGATCTCCGTAACGCTCAATCAGATCCAAGCTCGGCAATCTGCGTACAAAGTTTGACCAACGCTTTCGTTTCAACTGGTTATGCAAGAACAAATACATGCCAGCGAACAAAGCGCCTATTGTTAAAGCGGCATACGCAAGAAGAACGAGACTGATATGGATGTATAATAGCTCTCTTGTCGTTTCCCAAACTCTAAGCGACTCCCCATCTCCAGAATTACTGTATAGGTTGAGCGCTAACACCGCAAATCCAACGACATTGACAAAAAACACGATAAAATCAATTTTTATAAAACGGCTGATTACTAACGATATGGTAACTAAAAGCCAAGAAAAGCCTAACCAGTATTCAAATGTCGTTACTGCCGTCATTTGTAGGTGAGATACGATGCGAGTCACAAGGTAACCAGTCTGTAATACCCAAACAAAAATAAGCAGCCCTGTACCCATCCGTTTCGCTCTCCGACTTGCATTCATGAAGTCGGAGAAATAAAACAGTAGGCTCAGGGCGTAAATATAAAGTATCGCATCATATAAAAAGTTTTGCGTCTCCATAGCTCCTCCACCTAGCAGCCCTCTATCTTGTAATAGGTGCTAATACCGCCGCAGCTGCATGGGGTTGAACATTTTTCTTTTTTGCAGCAGCGACAGTATCTGTTGCCGCTTCAAGCTCCGCTTGACGCGTTTTAGCAAGACCTTCCTCGAGCGCGAACAGCTTAACGAACATATCCATCGCTTCGTCTGCTCGTTTCTCGCCGGCCATTTCTTTAATTCGCAAAATTGGATCCTGCATCATTTGGTTAACGATGCTTTTGGTAAGCTTACGGATAACCTTCAGTTCATGTTCACCGAGATCAGGCAATTTATTCGTCAAGCTATTCATCGTTTCCTCGTGAATGCCTGCTGCTTTCGATTGCAAGGTTCGAATAAGCGGAACTACGCCTAACGTTTTGTACCACTGCTCGAACACTTCGATTTCTTCGGTAATCATCGCTTCAATTTTGGCAGCCTCTTGACGTCGATGCGCGAGGTTGCTCTCCACAATACCTTCTAAATCATCAATATCGTATAAGAATACATTATCAACTGCAGCAATCGAAGGATCCAAATCACGCGGAACCGCAATATCGATCATAAAGAGAGGTTTCGCTTTCCTTCGCTGCATAGCTGCTGCAACTTGCTTGCGCGTTAACACATACTCGCTCGAGCCTGTTGAGCTAATAATAATGTCTGCTTCATGAAGTCTATCCACTGCTTCTTCCATCGACCATGCGATCCCGTTAAACTTGTCTGCCAGCTGCGTCGCCCGCTCATAAGTCCGATTTACGACAACGACTCTGTCAGCGCCATTCGTGTACAAATGTTTGGCAGTAAGCTCGCCCGTTTCACCCGCACCGATGACCATAACCGTTTTTTTGTTGAATTGCCCAAAAATCCGTTTCCCAAGCTCAACAGCAGCGTAGCTCACAGAAACAGCAGATTCGCCGATCGACGTTTCGGAATGGGCACGCTTGGCCATCGTAACACCCTGTTTAAACAACATATTAAAAACAGTACCCGTCGTCTTCTGTTGCTGAGCGAGCTGAAAAGCTGTTTTTACTTGCCCCAAAATTTGTGTTTCACCGATGACCATGGAATCAAGTCCGCTCGTTACACGGAATAAATGCTCAATCGCCTTCTCGTCCTCGTACATATATAAATGGTTGGTGAAGTGCTGCCTAGGCAGCTTGAACCACTTCTCCATAAAGCTTCGAATATAATGCCCGCATAGATGGTGCCTGTCTACAACTGCATAAAGCTCCGTCCGATTGCAGGTCGCTACTATGACACATTCCATTATGCTTTGTGTCTGAATGAGTTGTGTTAATGCTTCCGGCAAATCCCGTTCTGCGAACGCAAATTGTTCTCTTACTTCTACGGGAGCCGTTCGGTAATTCAGTCCTACTGCGATAATGTGCATGCGCGGTCACCTGCCTCCTTCTTCCTAAGCGTATCAGCCATTGATGTTATCGATAATTATAGCATAGTAAAACATTCAGATAATGTTCATTTATGAATAATATTTGAAAAGTACAGACTCATTATTCCCTTTTACTACAAAGAAATAACCATGGATACCATCCATGGTTATTTCGCTATGAGCAATAAGTTTTAAAGCTCTTAAACGAGCTCAGTTTGTTTCATTTTTGGCTCTTCTACTTGCAGTTCGCCCATACCGCGTACAAGCTTCTTCGCATACGTCGCTTTTGGCTTCAGTACAGCGAGCATGTAGTCGATCGCAAGCTGAGGATCTACAGTTTCGCCGCAAGTATAACAATCAAGCGCAGCAAAACCTCTCTCAGGATACGTATGAATCGAGAGGTGACTCTCCGACAGCAGCACGAGCACAGTTGCGCCTTGAGGATCGAATTGTTTGGCTTGAACCGACAATACAGTAGCACCACATGCTTCAGCAGCCTCTACCATGTGTGATTGCAAAAATTCAGCGCTGTTCAGTAGATCAAAGTCTACACCCCAAGTATCAACAGCAACGTGTCTTCCGAAAGTTGAGTATTCCATCTTCCGGTTCCCCCTTCCTAGGAATAAAATGTTTGAAAAATTTCATCCGCTAGGACCTACGTCATTCACTTCTCGAGGGATTAATCTCTCGCAACATAACAATGTCCTGAGTGAATCCTGGTTCCTATTATTAACATCAACAATCTTTTCAACGAGAATAAAAATAACATCTATCTGGGATAATTGCAATACTTTTTTTCTAAAGGATGGAAATAACCTTTCATTACCAGCCCCGTTCTCAATGTATGACGTTGCAGCTTATCTCGCAATGGGCGGTGTGGTTATCCCGCCATATTATTTTTTGCATCCTGTGGACAGTATACCGAAATATGATCAACCTTGCCTGTAGCTTCAGCCATAATAAATTTAAGCTGGTATTGATCGTTAACCTCATAGGTATAAATGGCGTCCGTACCGTTAACCGTTTCTTCATCAGCAGACCCAAGCGCAATCTCAATATCTTTCAAAGTAATGCCTTGAAGCTTTTCCGAATAAGATCTTACATCAAAGACAAGCATGCCTTTGTTATATCCAAATGTAATTCCTTTATCTTTGTAGGTAGCATAAATCCCTTTTCCAGCGGCTTCATTGGTATCAGGTTTGCCCCATTTTTTCTCAATCTCATCATATAGTGCGATATGGGCAGCATAATCAGAGCCTGGAACTTTACCTTCTTTCGCAAGCTTATAGACCGAACTGATCGTTTCACCGACCTCAGAGCCGCTAGACGGCTTCCCACTGTCGTTACTACCTGGCTTCTCATCAGGCTGCTCAGAAGGCAAGGCACTTGGTTGGGCGCTCGGTGAGGGCGATGTACTTGTCTCTGGCTGCCCACTTGGTATTTCCGTTGCCGGCGGTGGCGCTTGATCCGCTCCTGTATCCTTATTGCTGCATGCCGTTAAAGATAATGCAATCGCAAATGAAATTCCGATTGCAAACTGTTTAAATCGTTTGGTTTGATTCATTCCTGCTCATCTCCTTGTTGTATAAAAATACTAAGATGCCATTCAATTGCCTTACCCTGCTACTAACTGCTTAAGCGTTCAAAATGTTGCACATTTCACAAATGTAAGATATTGAAAACAAAAAAAAGAAGCTGCAGCAGCAGCCCCTTTATACATAATATCCTACACGTATTAAGCTTCTAGGATGAAGAGCTTACGAGTCAAATCCGTTAGGCGTTCATCAATTTTCGTGATTTCCTCTGCATCCTTAGTCTGGTTGCGAAGGTCAAGCAATTCATTGACTGCATTGCTTATCAATCCGATTTCCCGCTCGATCAGACGACTGCGGAATACTCTCTCCAACTGGCCGAGTGTATCCTTGAATTCGAATACAATACGGTCTCCCGTGCTCGAGCTTTCGACAATTTGGTGAACGGAACCATTCTTATAATGATAGATCATCGTATAATGACTGTAGATTCGGTTGACGATCGCGTTGCCGCGGAAAGCAGAAAGTGCTTTTCGCATAGCATTGGTCAGCCTCGGTTGCACAAGACGGCAAGATAATACGCACACATAATAGTCTTGTTGACGTTCAAAGGTTAGTCGGACTTCTTCCCTCCCTGCTACATCTTCGAGAACGAGCTCCTGATTTCCATTGTCGAGCACCAACACCTGAAGGTGTATTTGTTGCTCTTCAAATGAACGGATAAACTCAGCCATCTCTTCATTCGTCAATTGCAGTTTGGCATTTACATACTCTGTGGCTAGCCGCTTAGCCATAAAAATCTCCTCAATTCTTTGAACTTGCACGCTTTGGTCTTTAACTCTGGTCTTGTTGCTTAAGTATATTATACGTGATCTGATCATTTTATTCCTGTCGTTCATCCCCGATATTCTCGCATATTCCACAAAATAACGGTAGAATTCACGAGGAGAGCCGACTATTTCACTAAATCCTCTGATTTATAGAATAACTTGCTGGTCTTGCTACCTCATGTAGCAATCGCATCGGTAATGATGTCCCACAGTTGTTCGCGTCCAAGCCCTAATTCGGAGGAAAATAATACGACGGAATCGCTTGGATCGACCTCAAGCGTTTTTTTGATCATTTTAATATGCTTGTCCCATTTCGACTTCGGAATTTTATCCGCCTTGGTCGCAACGACGCATGTTGGGATTTCATAATGCTTCAGCCATTTGTACATTTGTTGATCCAGCAGAGACGGTTCATGACGAATATCGATAACTAGCAGCTGAAGCTTAAGCGGCTCACGGTCACGGATATAACGTTCAATCATTTCGCCAAACTGCAAGCGCTGAGTCTTCGAAACCTTCGCATAGCCGTACCCGGGAAAATCAACCAAATAAATAAGGTCATTAACACGGTAGTAATTAAGCTGCTGCGTTTTACCTGGCTGCGAGCTCGTTCTAGCTAAGTTTTTGCGTAAAATAAGTTTATTGATCAATGAAGATTTTCCGACATTCGAACGCCCTGCCAGAGCTATCTCTGGCAAGGCGTCCTCTGGGTATTGATGTGGTTTTACTGCACTGATGATAAATTCTGCTTGTGTAATTTTCATAAAATCGATGTACCTGCTTTCTCTTCCGTTTGAACCGGAAGCAACGCATGCTGCAGCACTTCATCCATATGACTGACAGGAAAAAATTGCATATCATGACGTACGCTATCGGGAATATCCCGTAGATCCCGTTCATTTTCTTTCGGCAACAATATTTTGCGAATGCCCGCGCGATGTGCTGCCAGCGACTTTTCTTTCAAACCTCCAATCGGAAGCACGCGGCCTCTGAGCGTTATTTCACCCGTCATCGCCACTTCCTTATCCACATAGCGGTTTGTAAGAGCTGAAATAAGCGCTGTCGCAATCGTAATGCCGGCTGATGGTCCGTCCTTAGGAATCGCACCCTCTGGAATATGAATATGAATATCGTTTTTCTCATGAAAGCTTGGGTCTATGCCCAGCTCAATTGCTTTCGAGCGCGTATAACTGAAAGCCGCTTGCGCAGATTCCTTCATGACATCACCTAGTTTACCAGTTAACGTTAGCTTTCCGCTACCCGGCATCACCGTTACTTCAATGACAAGCGTATCTCCGCCTACCTCAGTCCACGCAAGACCAGTAACCGCTCCGATCTGATTTTCGCTTTCAGCTAGGCCATAACGGAACTTCGAAGGTCCCAGCCATTCTTTAAGCTGCTCACTTGTAACCTCAAATGGCTCGGTGGATTCCGTCTGCTCACTTGCAACAAATCGCTTCGCTGCCTTACGGCACACTGCTGCAATCTGCTGCTCTAGGTTACGAACGCCGGACTCCCTCGTGTATTCCCTAATCAGCTGCAGCAACACCTCTTCTGAGACGATAAGCTGTTCCTCGGTCAAGCCATGTTCTTTTTTCTGCTTAGGCAAAAGATAGCGGTTTCCGATTTGCAGCTTCTCAAGTTCCGTATAACCTGGAATATACAAGACCTCCATCCGGTCAAGCAGCGGACGAGGAATATTGTGCATCGCATTAGCGGTTGTTACGAACATCACATTTGATAGATCGAATGGAACTTCTACATAATGATCGCTGAACGTGTTGTTTTGTTCTGGATCGAGTACTTCTAGAAGCGCTGAAGCTGGATCCCCGCGGAAATCCATCGCCATTTTATCAATCTCATCAAGCAAAAATACTGGATTCGAAGAACCCGCAGTCTTCATGCCCTGAATGATTCTGCCCGGCATTGCACCTACATAAGTACGCCTGTGACCGCGAATTTCCGCTTCATCACGTACGCCGCCAAGCGAGATACGCACAAACTTGCGACCCAGCGATTTGGCGATTGAACGGGCAAGCGACGTTTTACCAACACCCGGCGGGCCTACCAAGCAAAGGATTGGACCCTTTAGCTGCTTGACTAGCTTCTGTACCGCCAAATATTCAAGCACTCGCTCTTTCGGCTTCTCTAGACCGTAATGGTCATCATTAAGAATCGCTTCTGCTTTGCTCAAGCTTAAATCGTCTTCGGTTGTTTTGCTCCAAGGCAAGGATAGCAGCCAATCGATATAATTGCGAATGACGCCTCCTTCCGCAGAGGTAGACGGCATTTTCTCGAGGCGATCAATTTCCTTCTCGATCTTCTCTTTCACTAATTCAGGTACGCCTGCTTCGGCCAGCTGCGCACGCAGCTCCTCGACCTCGCCTGCGCGGCCTTCCTTCTCGCCGAGCTCCTTCTGGATCGCCTTCATTTGCTCACGCAAATAATATTCCTTCTGCGTCTTCTCCATCTGTTTCTTGACGCGTTGGTTTATTTTTCGCTCGAGCTCAAGCACTTCGCGTTCGTTGTTCAAGATGTCGAGCAGCTTCTCCAAACGTGCTCCTACATCGACGGTTTCAAGAATATCCTGCTTATCCTTGATTTTCAGCGAAAGATGACTTGTAATCACATCCGCTAGGCGGCCCGGATCATCAATATCGGATACCGCCGCGTATGTTTCAGGCGTAACCTTTTTAGATAATGAAATATAATGCTCGAATTGACTTAAGACGGAGCGCATAAGCGCATCTACCTCAGGATCATCCGTCTCCTGCTCTGGCAATTCTTTTACAGATACTTCGTAAAACTCGTCATTTGGCAAATAGTCCAAAATCTCCGCACGCGAAACACCCTCCACCAGCACACGGATTGTGCCGTTAGGCAGCTTCAGCATTTGCCTTACCTTCGCAATGGTGCCGACTTTATATATATCTTCCTCTGTCGGCTCCTCAATGTTCACTTCAGACTGTGAACAAAGCAATATCATATGATCTTCGACCATCGAGCGCTCTAACGCTCGAACCGATTTGTCCCTACCCACATCAAGGTGGAGCACCATGCTGGGATAAACGAGTAGCCCTCTAAGCGGAAGCAAGGGCAGCCGACGACCTTTCGATTTATTAGGTCCCACACCAGCACCTCCAATTGTTTACGTCTAACCTAGTTTATCATTCTACGGAATCAGCCTGCAAATACGGAACAGGTGAAGCGATAAAAAGATCAGTCCCAAGCGGAGCTTCAACCCGCACAGGGGATACTTCAGCATCTGGGAATACGTACTTGAACACTTCTTCCACTTTTTCGACAGGAATGACCTTAAGACCTTCCAAGTCTGCAAAAATCGCTTGCCAGTTCTCTCTCGGGATAATGACCGTTTTTGCACCAGCTTGAAAAGCTGCCTCAACTTTAGCTAATACGCCGCCAACAGGTTTTACGTTCCCATGAATGCCAACTTCTCCGGTCATGGCCAGCTTATTATCGATCGGAATGCCTTTAATCGCTGATGTTATGGCTGTTGCCATTGCGATACCGGCAGATGGTCCATCAATCGGTGTACCGCCCGGGAAGTTGATATGCAAGTCAAAATCTTGCGGGTTAAGTCCGATGCGTCTCAAAACCGTAATTACGTTTTCCACCGAGCCCTTTGCCATACTCTTTCTTCTTAGCGTCCGCGATCCTCCGCCAAGTTCTTCCTCGTCTACAACCCCTGTAATTGTAAACAGACCTTTGCCGGAAGCAGCAGGAATTGCGCTTACTTCAATTTCGAGCAGTGTGCCCATATTCGGACCGTACACAGCTAGACCGTTTACGAAACCGATTTGCGGCGCATCCGGCACCTTGCGGTCAGGACGTGGTGGAATTTGACTGCTATTTACAACCCATTCAATATCACCCGCAGAAATGGTATCCCTTTTCTCGGATAGCGCCACACCTGCTGCTAACTGTATAACATTGACTGCTTCACGTCCGTTAGTCGCATAGCGTTTGACGACATCTATCGCTTCAGGACAAGGTGCAAAGCCTATTTTCTTCACTGCGTTTTCTGCTACTAAAGCAATCTCGTCAGCAAGCAGCGGACGGAAGAACACCTCCATACAGCGCGAACGGATAGCAGGCGGAATTTCCTGTGGTGAACGTGTAGTTGCACCGACTAAACGGAAATCAGCAGGCAGGCCATTTTGGAAAATATCATGAATATACACCGGTATATTCGAATCTTCCGAATTATAATACGCGCTCTCCAGAAACACTTTGCGGTCTTCTAGTACTTTTAACAATTTATTCATTTGAATCGGATGCAATTCACCTATTTCGTCAATAAACAAGATTCCTCCATGCGCCTTCGTAACAGCGCCCGGTTTCGGCTGCGGGATGCCGGCTACGCCCATTGCGCCTGCTCCCTGATAAATAGGGTCATGAACCGAGCCGATTAATGGATCAGCTATTCCGCGTTCATCAAACCTTGCCGTTGTCGCATCGATCTCCGTAAATTTCGCCTCTGGCAAAAACGGCGAGGAAGGATTTTTTTTGGCTTCCTCCAGCACGACACGCGCTGCAGCTGTCTTCCCGACGCCCGGTGGACCATAAATGATGACATGCTGCGGGTTTGCGCTGCACAGCGCCGCTTTTAAGGCACGCAGACCATCACGTTGACCAACGATGTCCTGCATCGCCTGCGGCCTCGTCTTCTCCGACAGAGGCTTCGTAAGCGATACGCTTCTTAGCTTTCTAAGCTTATCCATCTCCTTGCGAGACTCGCGATCAACGGCTGAGCGGTTCGTCTTCTGATTGCGCAGCAAATTCCAGAAATACAAGCCGATAACGACTGCAAAAAACACTTGAATAAACATTAATACAACACTTAAACTCATTAGTAATCCGCTCCTTTCAAGCGTAAACGGCTGAAACCGTCAAAATAGTGTAAGCTCGTTTCGCGTAGAAATATAAGCTTTCATGAAAATGATCATTTATTTTCATTCTTATATTTCAAGCGTATACGGCTGAAGCCGATTAAATTGTGTAAGCTCGTTTCGCGTAGAAATATAAGCCTGATTTGAAAATATCAGTTATACTTTCATGCTTATATTTCAAGCGTTAACGGCTGTGTTGCCGACTAAATTGTGATTGTCATTTCCCCGAGGAATATAATCCTTAAATGGAAATAAAAACTTAATTTTTCTTTCATTTTTATACCTTTCTTGCTAAACAACGCGCAACATTCACGTAAATGCAAGAAGGACTTAAGAAAAGAACTTAGACCTTCTTAGATGATTTCAATGAACATAGCCATCCGTTATAAGCATGCGTATAAAATAGTATTGCCTCTACGATGTGGGAATAACCGTTATTGCTGTTATTTTTCACAAGCAATTCTCTTCATTTTGATGCGACGGGTATTTAAAGGAGAAATTACTTTATCGCAGCTTGTCACTTATGAAAATATCGTATGGTCACACATTGTACAAAGTACAATAGAAACCTGACATCACACTCAGAATAGGATGCTACATTGCAGAACTGCAACAGAAACTTTGTCAAAGTGGAAAACGAGATGGAATAGAGTGATTCTATTGTAAAAAATACAATGCAGCTCGATAGAAAGTGGTTCGCGAGTTATTCTGCTGCAAAAACTACAACGTAGTTAACAAGCTGCTGAATAATAGACTCTATAGCACACAATGGCAATTGATCAGCAGGAGAAATGTTTGTTTGCAATGTATACTCATATCATTCTTTCTCTTTAATCAACAAAAAAGAGGCTTACTCACGCCAATAAATGGCGTAAATAAACCTCTTCCTAAATGATTATGCTGGTGTATGATGCTTGCGGCCAGGTATTTCACCAGTCGCTTCAAATACGCGTACGATTTCGTCAATTTCCTTTTTCAGCTCAGACAGCAATTCAGCCTCAGGCACTTTGCGGATCAGCTCTCCGTAACGGAATAGCATTCCCTCGCCTCTAGCGCCTGCAATGCCGATATCCGCTTCACGAGCCTCGCCTGGACCGTTTACCGCACAGCCAAGCACAGAAACCTTGATTGGCACTTTAATTTTTGAAATATAATCTTCAACCTCATTCGCGATTGAAAACAGATCGATATCCAGTCGTCCGCAAGTAGGGCAGGATACAAGCGTTGCAGCATTCGTAATCAAGCCGAAGGTTTTTAGCAGCTCACGAGCAACCTTCACTTCTTCTACTGTGTCAGCGCTAAGACTGATTCGCAGCGTGTTGCCAATGCCGAGCGCAAGCAATGCGCCAATACCTGCAGAGCTCTTAATCGTGCCTGTATGCAGCGTTCCAGCTTCTGTGATGCCAAGGTGAAGCGGATACTTGATGACTTTAGCCGCCATCGAGTACGCAGCAATTGCCATCGGAACATCAGATGCTTTGAGCGATACGATAATATCGTGGAAATCAAGCTCCTCCAAAATACCGATATGGAAAAGCGCGCTTTCTACCATAGCTTCCGGCGTCGGATAACCGTACTTTTCTAGCAGATGATTTTCTAACGAGCCCGCATTAACGCCTATACGAATAGGAATGCCTTTTTCCTTACAAGCCTTAACAACCGCTTCAATGCGTTCGCGGCGACCGATATTGCCCGGATTAATCCGTACTTTGTCGATGCCGTTCTCGATAGCAAGCAGTGCCAAACGATAGTCAAAATGAATATCCGCTACAAGCGGAATATGAATGCGTTTCTTGATCTCTTTGATGGCTTCAGCCGCTTCCTTGTTGTTGACAGTAACCCGGACAAGCTGGCAGCCAGCTTCTTCAAGTCCTAGTATTTCCGCAACAGTAGCTTCGACATCAGCAGTCTTCGTCGTACACATACTTTGAATAATCACTTCGTTACTGCCGCCAATCGTTAGATTGCCGACTTTAACCGGTACCGTATCTTGACGTAAGTACATAAGCTTATCTCTCCCATGAACGGCAAAGTCCACCCTTTGACTGGCGGTTTTGAAACACCGCGCGGCTGGGTGGAAACAATGACGGTAGTCGAGCGTAAACGGCTGCTTCCATTCCATTACAATGTAGCGGCAGCAGCACGTTTCGCGGTCGTATATAAGCTAAGTTATAAGCGTGAGCTTATAGCTTCTTATATTGGAGTGCTAGCTTACGCACTCTCCTCTTTCTTCTTGCTTTTCTTAGATGTAAGTTCAGGCATGATTTTTTCTTGAACAGTCTGCTCTGTAATTAGGCATGTACTTAGATCATCGCGTGATGGTACCTCGTACATAACTTCCAGCATGATGCTTTCGATAATCGCACGCAAGCCGCGAGCGCCGGTGTTGCGCTTGATCGCTTCTTTCGCAATGGCATCAAGTGCAGCTGGTTCGAAATCAAGCTTCACGTTGTCCATTTCAAGCAGCTTCTGATATTGCTTCACAAGCGCGTTCTTCGGCTCGGATAAAATCCGAACGAGTGCAGGCTCATCAAGCGGCTCCAGCGTTGAAATGATAGGCAGACGGCCTACAAACTCCGGAATCAGTCCGAATTTCAGTAGATCCTCCGGCAATACCATCGTGAGGTATTCACCAGCTTTCAGATCCTTCTGCAATTCGCCCGTAGAGCTAAAGCCGATTACTTTCTTACCGATACGACGTTTGATCAAAGACTCGAGGCCATCAAATGCGCCGCCGCAAATGAACAAAATGTTCGTTGTATCGATTTGAATAAATTCTTGATGCGGATGCTTGCGTCCACCTTGCGGAGGAACAGAGGCAACCGTACCTTCCAAAATTTTAAGCAAGGCTTGTTGAACGCCTTCGCCAGAAACATCGCGCGTAATAGATGGATTTTCTGACTTGCGAGCTACTTTATCGATCTCATCGATATAAATAATGCCGCGTTCAGCTTTTTCCACATCATAATCGGCAGCCTGAATGAGCTTAAGCAAAATGTTCTCAACGTCTTCGCCGACATAACCAGCTTCAGTTAGCGAGGTTGCATCCGCAATCGCAAAAGGAACATTCAAAATCTTAGCCATCGTTTGAGCTAGCAACGTTTTACCGGAGCCCGTAGGACCTAGCAGCAAAATATTACTCTTTTGCAACTCTACGTCTTCGATTTTGCTTCCGGAATTAATCCGTTTGTAATGGTTATATACCGCTACAGACAACGATTTTTTCGCAAATTCTTGACCGATGACATAAGAATCCAGAATAGCCCGGATATCTTTCGGTTTCGGAATATCCTTAAGATCAAGCTCTTCCTCATTGCCGAGTTCTTCCTCAACAATTTCGGTACAAAGCTCAATGCACTCATCGCATATATAGACGCCAGGACCGGCAACCAATTTACGTACTTGATCCTGCGATTTACCGCAGAAAGAACATTTCAACTGGCCTTTTTCGTCGTTGAATTTAAACATGTAATCACCCCTTCGATTAAATCGTCGATACCGGTGCTGTAATCACCTTGTCAATCAATCCGTAGGCAAGAGCCTCTTCCGCGCTCATGAAATTGTCACGGTCGGTATCTCGGTCGATTTTTTCATAAGGCTGTCCGGTGCGGTCTACGTAAATTTGATTCAGCTTTTGTTTCGTTTTCAAAATCCAATCTGCGTGGATTTTGATATCAGATGCTTGACCACGAACACCGCCAAGCGGTTGATGTATCATGACCTCTGCGTTAGGAAGCGCAAAACGCTTACCCTTCGCGCCCGCTGTAAGAAGTAGCGAGCCCATGCTTGCTGCCATGCCCATACAAATCGTGGACACCTCAGGCTTAATATATTGCATCGTATCAAAAATACCCATTCCCGCAGTCACGGAGCCGCCGGGAGAGTTAATGTATAGATGAATGTCTTTCTCTGGGTCGTCGGCCGCCAGAAACAGCAGCTGTGCAATGATGGAGTTTGCAACATCATCATCGATTGCGCTCCCAAGGAAAATGATACGGTCCTTCAGCAAACGGGAGTAAATATCGTAAGAACGTTCCCCGCGATTCGTTTGTTCGACTACGATCGGTACTAGATTCATGCGACCAACCTCTTTTCGTTTATGACTTTGGTTACTTACTTATTGTAACACGTCATCGTATTCATGTCATTTTTCCAATAATACATTATACGACGCCGGCCGTTCGATATGTACGGAGTTTAGCCTCCAAAACAAGCACATTTTCATATGTAGGGTCAAAATAAGGCACGTATCAACGACGTGCCTTATCCTGAGTCATGCATTTATTCTATTATTCGTATGTCGCTATTAAACAGCTTTGCTGTTTTCAAGCAAGAATTTAATTGTTTTGCGAAGAGCGATATCCTCTTGCAAGCTGTTAAGATTTCCGTTTTTCTCAAAAATCTCGCGAAGCTCTTCAGAAGGACGGTTGTATGATTTGGACAGCTTCTCAAGCTCTTCATTCAAATCTTCGTCGTTTGCAACGATGTTTTCTGCTTTAGCGATTGCATCAAGCACAAGGTTGTTGCGAACGCGTTTCTCAGCATCTCCACGCATTTGATCGCGAAGAACGGATTCGTTTTGACCGGAGAATTGGAAGTAAAGATCCATGTTCATACCTTGCATTTTAAGACGATTCTCGAAATCTTTGATCATGTAATCTGTTTCAGACACGATCATCGGCTCTGGAATTTCAACGTCTGCTGCTGCAGTAGCTTTATCAACAACCGCTGTTTCACGAGCTTGCTCGCCTTCTTGGTCTTTGCGCTCTTTTAGTTTGCTAACGAGATCCTGCTTGTACTCTTCAAGCGTATCGAACTCACTTACGTCTTTTGCAAACTCATCGTCTAGAGCTGGCAAGCTTTTGCGTTTGATTTCATGAAGCTTCACTTTGAACACAGCAGGCTTGCCTGCAAGGTGCTCTGCATGGTAGCTCTCAGGGAAATTAACTTCAATGTCCTTGAAGTCGCCGATTTGCATGCCAACCACTTGCTCTTCGAAACCAGGAATAAAGGAATTCGAACCAAGCTCTAGTGAATAACGCTCGCTTGCTCCACCTTCAAACGCTTCGCCGTCTACATAACCGTCGAAATCGATAACTGTGATGTCGCCATTAGCTGCTGCGCCTTCTTCAACAACAGTAAGCTCAGCATGACGTTGTTGCAAACGCTCAAGTTCAGCTGCGATTTCTTCTTCTGTAACTTCAGCAACAACCGATTCAACTTCCAAGCCTTTGTATTCGCCAAGTGTAACTTCTGGCTTAACGATAACTTTTGCTTTGAATTTGAATGTTTCACCTTTTGCGAATTGTTCAACATCAATCTCAGGACGGTCAACCGGCTCAAGATTAGTTTCTTTGATCGCTTCGGAATAAGCATCTGGCAACAGGATGTCAATTGCATCCTGGTACAGACTCTCAATACCAAAACGGGATTCGAACATGCCGCGCGGCACTTTACCTTTACGGAATCCAGGTACGTTTACTTTTTGAACGACTTTCTTAAATGCTTGATCAAGAGCAACAGTGACTTTCTCCGCCCCTACCTCCACGTCGATTGACACGATGTTCTTGTCTATTTTTTCCCAAGTTGCTTTCATTTTATGCCTTCCCCTCCAAAAATGCTCATGCATCAGTAGTTATCACGTTTCATAAACCATTCTATTATAAACAAGCTAGCCCAGATTATCAAGACTCTGGTTCATCTTCTCCCGATTGCTGCAGAACGGCAACCTGTCTAAGCGCCTTGCATGCTTGCTCATAACGGAACCTTAAACCTTCGGTAATGCCGTATGTATCACGAATATCGTCATCGTTTGCTGAACCGTAAACTGTAAGAAGCAGCGTCAAATGCAGCGCAGCTGCAAAATAATCAACTGTGTCCTCGTCTTCTCTCAGCATCCAATGATAAGCAGCCGTACCATACAAAAACTGTAAACTTTCCTTCCAAAGCTCTCTAGCAAAATGCGGCAATGTGGGATCATCGACCTCAGCAACCTGCTCTGTCCGCTCCAAAATCCGAATAATGGGTGATGGAAATTCATCCATAGAAAGAGGCGTAGCTTCCAAATCAAGCTCTACCGTTTCACCAAGTCTCTCCAGTGTGAGTGATCCAACTGCACCTCGCTTGCGCAAGCATTGCAGTGCCTTAAACTGAACGACCGGGTGAACTTGCTGGTTCAAAAGCCAATTTTTAATGGACTCATCCATGTCCGGAGCTTGAATATAAGCTGCACGTTCAAGGGCAAGGATTTGCTGGTCGATCATCGGATGATTTTGCATGATGTAGAGTACTTGGTTAACATAAGCCTCATCTTGATCAGGAGGATTAAGAAGCTGCTCGCGAATAGTCGCCTCGTCCTCTTCCTTTTCTCGCTTGGCCAATAGGAATCCCGTACCTTCTTCATCATTTCCTTCTCCAGGAAAAGCCATGTCAAGCCACGTTAGTAAGCTGTCCCACTCTTCATAATGGCGAGCATCCTCGCCCTGGCATTGCAGCAAAAAGCGCAGCAACTCCTTGGCCTCCCCGTATTGTTCCGCTTCCAGCATACGGGTTAACTGTACCTGATAATGGTCCAGCATGCTAGGGAACAAGTAAACGTTATCCTTGTTGTCGCCTTGTGTGTCATTGGGAGTTGTAATGATAACACCGCCTTATGGTCGCGCCTTTTGTTCATTCGGACAATCTTGCGTACGATTATACCATGTACATTCAAAAGAAAAAACAAATGTAGTATTCCGACAACTCATAAATCTTATTTTATAATAAAAAGGATATAAAAACAAAAAAGTGCTTGCAATAAATTAATGATATGTGCTATATTATTTCTTGTGTCCCGGTAGCTCAGCTGGATAGAGCAACGCCCTTCTAAGGCGTCGGTCGGGAGTTCGAATCTCTTCCGGGACGCCATTAAGAATTACCTAGATCATTTTAATGATTTACATAAACCCGCTAAAGCCTTGGTTAACAAGGCTTTAGCGGGTTTTCTTTTGTTTTGCAGATCGTGAGAATACGATAGAATACGATAGGTTTTGATTTTTTTTTGCACTTATTTTACACATTAGGTTTATGTAAGTGACAATAAGAAAAGCCCTTATTTTTTATAAGGGCTCAAAA
>NZ_LGHP01000001.1:5134734-5163634 GCF_001280845.1 Bacillus sp. FJAT-28004 | reverse complement strand
GAGCAGTTACTCTCCCAAGCATTCTTCCCTGGCAACAGAGCTTTACGATCCGAAAACCTTCATCACTCACGCGGCGTTGCTCCGTCAGACTTTCGTCCATTGCGGAAGATTCCMTACTGCTGCCTCCCGTAGGAGTCTGGGCCGTGTCTCAGTCCCAGTGTGGCCGATCACCCTCTCAGGTCGGCTACGCATCGTCGCCTTGGTGAGCCGTTACCTCACCAACTAGCTAATGCGCCGCGGGTCCATCTATAAGTGATAGATTKCTCCATCTTTCCCGATTCGATCATGCGACCAWATCGCGTATCCGGTATTAGCATTCGTTTCCGAATGTTATCCMAGTCTTATAGGCAGGTTACCCACGTGTTACTCACCCGTCCGCCGCTAAGTATCAGAGGTGCAAGCACCTCATCAACTCCGCTCGACTTGCATGTATTAGGCACGCCGCCAGCGTTCGTCCTGAGCCAGGATCAAACTCTCCAAATTGGTGTTTGAAATGCTCATTACTTTTTTATCGCTTTTTCGCTTATCCCGAAGGATTTGCGAGGCAGTTATTACTCGTTGTTCAGTTTTCAAAGAGCAATCTTTTCTTTCGTGTCAACCGCGTATTTCGTATCGGCGACTTTTATAATATATCACATTCGCCTATCTCTTTGCAAGTACTTTTTTTCGTTATTCGACATTTTTTTTAAGTTGTCGTTTTCGCGATTATGTTTCCTGTAAAAGCGGCGAGTACTAATATATCATCTGATACTCATATAAGTCAAGCATGTTTTTGTTTTTTTCTTTCTATAAAAAGAAGCGCTTGTTTGCCTCTATAAAGATAGGCATTACAAGCGCTTCTACTATTATAAATACTTGAATGACTAATTTGTTTTCACGTTACTCATGTATCTAAGTTCAAGTGCACCTATATCTCCTGCTTCATTCATAACAGCAACCTCGCGAATGTACTCCCGCTTCACCAGCTTTTGGAGGACAAGCGACAAATCACCATGCAGTATATTTAATGTAGATTGTGATTGCAATTCCGCAATACTCCAAGGCTCTTCGCGACTGCTTAGTATATTAAACAATAACGCGCAGCTTGTTTTCATTTTGCTCATGACGGAGAATTCGCAGCCAAGCATAACTAATTGTACCCTTTGCTCCAAAGTTTCAGGACTAACCGTTAGCTCCTCATAAAGCTTATATATTCCTGGGTGAACTCGCTTCAGCTGTTTCCACACCGTGAGTTCAGGATGACGTCCTTCTTCTATTAGAGCAATATGAGCCCAATGATGCAACGCAGTTAGCACATGACTGTAAGCATCCAGCAAATGACCATCCAATAGATCCTGCTTTGCTTGCAAATACGTTCTTAAGAAACCCGTAAATTCAGCAAACTGCTTTTGCTCCCGCATTGAATCAGGAAACTGAAGCAGACGTTCACGAACACTGCTTAGATAGCCGTCGCGATCCACCAAGATCTCCCCCCGAACTAGCCACTCGATAATATTACGGTTTTCACCGCAAGACAACCATTCATTCAATCCATTCGAATCAATGGTTCGAATCAATACCCGTTGATCCTCGATTTGGACATGTTCCGTATCATTTCGGTCAATGTTTTCATCCATTACAACAAGTACTAATGAATCTAATCCATCAGCTAATGGATTATAAGGATATGGGTTTTCAATAACAGCCAAACCGATTAAATGAGGTTCATCTCGATAGCTGCCCGAGAAGTACGCTTTTATATGTTCCACTGGTTCCTCCATATAGCTAATCACATTTTATTACGCTATAATAATATTCTACAGTTTTATTCTTTTTCGACAGGTTGGAGGCACATTCCTGCTTACTAACTCAGAAACTGTCTCAAAATCATAAGTCATTTGTCATAGGAAGGGTATGAATGCATGAATAAGTTCTTTTTTAAGTCAGCCAAAATCAATGAATTCCGTCTATGGGGACTCGTTTTCACCCTCGTTGGCATGGGGGTAATGATTCTCGGCACAGCTGGCATTGTATTTATGGGACAAGCAGGAAAAATTATTGCTGCCATCTTCATGGTAATCGGCATGATCTCCTTGTTAATCAGCGTAGCAGTTTACTTCTGGGCTGGCATGATGTCAACAAGCGCTACAATGCTCCAGTGTCCAGAATGCGCACGTCCTACCAAAATGCTAGGAAAAACCGATCGCTGTATGTATTGTAAAACGATGCTTACTCTTGATCCTGCTCAAGCAACAACTAGTCCTTCTGAACAGCAAGTATAGCCTATAAGGAATATACGGTTGTCTCTTCATTAGGAAACAAAGTTTATCTGCAATGAGAGTTAATAGCGCAAGGGATAGTTAACTTTGGTCGTTGTAATAATAAAGAAACGCCTCCTCCATGTTTTTCGCATGAGAGGAGGCGTTTCTTTTTTTATATACCTATTCAATTATAAATGGATTATGGCCTAGTCTTAAGGGAATCGTCAATCGATTTCCAAATCGCTTCTGTCTGGAATGCACGCTGCCATGTTGCTACACCCGCTAAATCATATTTACGTGCAAGCTTTACTCGAGCTTTAATGGAGACTTCATCTTCAATCCATATTCGCATCAGATTTCCATCTTCCGTATATTCCACGTAATTCTGACCTGCCTTCGCATCAAATACCGGCTTGAGCTTCTTAGTAGTAATAATTTCATTAACCTTCTTCATACCAACTGCCTTTGAGGAAACGTCTACTTTACCGTCTTCCCCCTTCTTCTCTGTCCATATTCGGGTATAGAGCGGCATGCTGAGAATGAGCTTGTTCGCTGGAACGGCGTCCTCCTGCATAATACGAAGGAGAGAACTCTCCGTCCAAGGCAATGAAGCGACTGAGCCTGATTTCGGGCTTGCTGCCCAATGCTCATCATAAGCCATCACCATCATATAATCTACAACATTGCCAAGCGCCGCACGATCAAGAAATAGCGACCACATTTCACTATTCGACTTGGGGGTTACGTCAACAGATACAACCAAGCCTTGCTCATGTAAAAGCGGGGTCAGCTCACGTACAAACTGTACGAAATTAGCCTTATCGGAAGTGTGTACATTCTCAAAATCCAAATTGATCCCTTGCAATCCGTACACCTGAGCAAAACCAATCAGCTGCTGTATCATTGAAAATCGTGTTTCCACTGTCGCTAATGCCTTTGTCGTTCGATCAGGCTCAAAGCTATTGCTAAACAGCGCCCAAATTTGCATACCTTGCTGATGAGCCCATTTGACATAAGCAGGATCGGCCTTGCCTTTAATTGTTCCTTTGTCGTCGGCCAATTCAAACCAGGTAGGACTAACTACATTTACACCCTGCATTGGTGCTATTTTGGCAGTATCTATTTTCCGTTGGTAAACAGCTTCCCAAGTCATATTAATTTTATTGCCGAGAACTTTCCAAGCTATAAAAGGAGGCTCTGATGCTTGCTCGGGCATTTTCTCAATTGATGTAAGTTTGACATCTTTCTTATTCATGAAACCAATGAGGCCTTCGCTGTTTTGGACAAGCAGCCAACCGTCCTGCTCTTTCCAAATTCTTATTGTCTGTGATTGAGGAACTTTTTGAACAAACGGCGCCCGTATGGTCGATTCGGTTCGAATAGCTGCACCCTTCTCAGGAGTTGCCTCCGCAAGTTGAACCATGTCTCCTGCTTTCAGTAGAGTTACTGTTCCTGTCTCTTTTACGAATTCTACTTGCAGCCCATATAACTCCTTCAAAGGTTCTGCAGGAATATAGACCGTCTCATTAGATGTTTCTGCTGTAATCGTTAAATCATATGGCTTTTGGTTGATGGTTGCCGTTAAAGAATCTGTCTTAAGATGGAGTACCTTATTAGCAGTTGTCAAAATGATGGAGCCAGAATCAGGCTCATATCTTATAGGCTTGTCCTCTCCCAGTACCTGTTCCAGCACGGAAAGTGGCAGTTTCACCTCATTATTTTCAATAATAGCACCTTGCTCCGCTTCAACACCTCGAAATAATATTGGATACTCTGAATTATAAATTGGATCTATCTTCTCATTATTAGGAATAAAGCGCATATACCCATACCAACTAAAGACAGCTATTACTCCTAACAAAAACAATAATATTATACTCCGAACACCTCGATTGCCTCTTCGACGTGGCGCTCGGTTGTAAATCGTTTCCAAGTCATCACTCTCCTGTACGGTAACTTCTATTCGACTATGGCAAGCAAAAACGCCTTCAGCGTCCTCTGGATGCTGAAGCAGCTTTGACGGAGAAATATAAGCCCTTTATAAGCTAACAAACTTATAAATTCTTCTATTTTAATAAAAAACGTGCAGATTAGCGTTGAATCGCTTCCCGGCACGTTCTTGTAGGCATAACGCCAATTATTTCGCTGATTTAGTGTTACAAGACGAGCAAACACCGTAAATTTCCATCCGATGTCCTTCAACCACGAAACCGGTTACTCGCGATGCCGTCCGTTCTACTTCGAGCAGTGGTGGATAATTAAAATCGACGATCGAACCGCAAGTTTTGCAAATGGCATGATAATGATCGGATAAATCCGAATCAAAACGACTTGAATCATCGCCATAAGTCAGTTCACGCACTAATCCAGCTTCTACAAATAAACGCAGATTGTTATATATGGTAGCTACGCTCATACTCGGGTAAATTGGTGAGAGCGCTTTATAAATTTCATCTGCAGTCGGATGAGACATGGAGTCCATCAAGTAGCTTAATATGGCGTGACGTTGCGGGGTCATTCGGACGCCATTCATCTTCAGTTGCTCAAGTGCTAAGTTAACGCTGGCTCCCAATCCCCTCACGCCCTTCCTTAAAGTTGTTAAAACTATTGTACGTTCTAATTTAAGAGTTTGTCAATGAAAGCGCCTTTTTAGAACTGCCCAATTTGCTTGATTGCAATGCTGTTCGTAGCATTAATCTGAATCCGGAAAGTGCCTTCGCCTATAGTGCCTCTTATTGTTTTCTTACTTACCTCAAGCGGCAGTTCAGTCATAATATTACCGAAAGTTACCGATCCGTAAACCGTAAAATGACCATTCCCCGGCATTGCAAGCTTTACCTCACCTACGGAGCTATCAAGATCCCAGTCTCCGCCAACTGTAGCGCTGCTCAGCTCAATGTTCCCGTTAAGCGTATCTGCTTTAACCGAACCACCGGTATCGTCTATTTTAATTTTACCATTCTTCGTTTCAGCTTCAATGTTTCCTTCAATCTGCTTGATCTCCAAACTTCCATTGAGCGTATTGGCATAAAGTTTTCCTTGAATGGAAGCTGCAGTAATCGTACCATTTTTCGTTTCAAGGTTGGTGTCACCGGTTATGCTATTAACAGTAATACCACCATTGTTACCTTTGACGGAAATAGAACCTTTAATGTTGCTTACGGAAATAATTCCGCTATTGCTTCGAATCTCAAGGCCTCCTGGCAGCGTCAAATTTTTTATATCAATTGAACCATTCCCTGATTCCACCTTCATCTCCAGGACCGGCTTCTGTTTATCTGTATTCTGTGGCGGTTGTTCAGATGTATCATTTAGGGTTGTATCTGATTCAATAGTCTCCCCAGTTGCGACCTCAGAACTCAAATCAGCGCCAGATTCTAACGGAGTTTCTGGATTTCCAACGTTATTAACATCTATATTCTCTAGGTTCAATTCTGGTGGTGATTCTGCCCGCTGTTGTTCAACCTGCACCTGATCCGATAACGACATCGGTACCGTAACGGTCATATTCATTCTCGGTTTTCTGCTGCCATTTGCACCATAGGTTTGACCCTTCGCCTCCAGCATAACTTCCGCACCCGGATTAATTTTGACAGTTGATTGTTCTGCGATGGTATCCGCTTCTGTTTTGTCGAGTACATCAACCCATATTGCGGTCATAAGTTCAATTTCCTGTACGTCACCTGATCGAATGGTTACTTGCCCATTGGGATTAACAATACGAATATTAGAAATCGCCTCATCTAAGGGAACTTTAATGATAGCCTTCTCGTAATGAAAACCCTTCTCTTCTCCGAATTCCACCGTCCCTTTCAAATCAACATTAAATTGATCCAGCCAGCGATAAGGAATATCTGCATATTGGGTTACAACGTACGCGGTCAAAGAAATCGCAACAGCGATCATGGCGCCAGCTACATCGAATCGAAGCTTTTTCTCTATATCTTTAAACTTTATGCTGTATAGTATGATTTCTAAACCTAACAATATAAAAATAACCGGCCACCATTGACCTAGCAATGAAATATCATTTCGACCTTGAATTTGATCCCATAAAAGTAATACTCCTACGGTCAGTACAAGTGCCGCTGCAGTAAAGCGTCCTAGCTTAAACATAGTAACGCCTCCTTTCCGTGAACGTGACAGCAGCACTATTGAAGCCATTATAATAATCGGACCCACACAAAACTCCGCTAACTCATTCATCCAGGGCAGGATCGCTTGTGGAGGCTTTACTAAAATTAGCATTATGCTTCCAGCAGCTAAAAGTAAAATACCATGCGTAAGTTTTAGGGCTACAGGTCTGTAATTATTCACTTCCGCGCTTTGCAAGGAATCAAACACGCTAATAAAATAAAAAATGGGCAGCATAATGCCTAAATACACGATCAAAAGCAAATGTCTGCCGCCATCCGAATCGGCTAATCGAACAATAGCCGTTAAATCCAGCCAAAAGGCCGCTATTAGCAATAATCCTTTCGGATGTTGTCCCGTATACATATGCCCCGCTCCGGGCATAGCAAACGCGAATAATACGGTGAGAAGCCTGTTTTTCATTCGTTTTATTCTGAGCTGACCCAACGTACACCCTCCAAGTGCTTTATTTTATCGAGGAGCACAAGCAATGCTTCTGATTTAGGCAAGGTAATATACACCTGCAGCATAATCTGCTCACCTTCCTCATCTCCCTCGCATTCTTCCAGCAGCATTTTTCTCAAAACGATTTTCCGATCAGTCAGCAAGCTATTTAATTCAAGCATAGCTTGAGATAAATTATTAGCTTTTATTTTTAGCAAATGCTCCTTCTTTGCACTTATATACCTTTTCTCCAGCTTATTAAACGCCCATAACGTAACAAGAACCATAATCGTTGCGGTAGCCGATGCAAAATAAAAGCCCGCACCAACCGCTAATCCAATCGCCGAAACGACCCATAGCGATGCAGCTGTCGTTAAACCCGTAATTGATTTACCGGTAAATAATATAGTACCTGCACCTAAAAAACCTATGCCTGTAATAACCGCGGCTGCAAGACGCGCTGGATCAACCCGTACGTTAGGTTCGTCAACAAATGCTGAAAAACCGTACATGGAGAGCAGCATCAACAAGCAAGAGCCCAAGCAGACTAAAATATTGGTGCGAAGTCCTGCAGCATGATTCGACTGCTCACGCTCGAAGCCAACAAGGCCGCCTAACAGTAAGGCAAGGAGCAGCCTTAATAAAATATGGAGTTCACTAATGTACCACGGATTATGAAACGAATTTAGTAACATTCGCAATCCCGACCTTTCTATATTCGCTATTGTAACATAATTGTATGCAGCATATGGAGCTTACAGGTCTCCTGTCCATAGCGATGATCAAAAAGAAAGACGCGGCTCATCGTGTCGATGAACCGCGTCTTTTTTTGTGCTATCGCACTTATTTCAAGCGCTCTACAAGCAGCTTATTCACGAGTGCTGGATTTGCTTTCCCTCTTGATTCCTTCATGATCTGTCCAACAAGGAAACCGATCGCTTTTTCTTTGCCAGCTCTGTAATCTTCGACCGATTGCGGATTCGCTTCTACGATCTGATTGACAATGGCTTGAATGGCGCCTTCGTCGCTAATTTGAACGAGGCCCTGTTCCTCTACGATCTGTTGCGGCAGCTTGCCCGACTCCAACATCGCTTTAAATACGGTTTTGGCGATTTTTCCGTTGATTGTGCCTTTTTCAAGCAAGCCAATCATTTCGCCAAGTCCTTGTCCGGTAATTTTTACATCGGTAATTTCCTGACCGTTAGCATTTAAATAGCCAAGCAGATCACCCATGATCCAATTCGATACGGATTTGGCATCCTTCGTGTAGGAAAGGCTTTCCTCGAAGAAATCAGCCAGCTTCTTAGATGAAGTAATTACTTCAGCATCATATGAAGGCAAGCTGTAATCAGCCGTATATCTTGCCTTGCGTGCATCAGGCAATTCTGGAATCGTCGCACGAATGTTTTGCTTCCATTCTTCGCTAATATGCAGCTGTACAAGATCCGGGTCCGGGAAGTAGCGGTAATCATGTGCTTCTTCTTTGCCGCGCATCGAGAAGGACTTACCCAGTGCATCATCAAAACGACGCGTCTCCTGAATAACCTCTCCGCCACTGTCGAGAATTTCCGCTTGGCGGATCTGTTCATACTCAAGACCGCGCTGAACGCCGCGGAAAGAGTTCATGTTCTTAAGCTCGGCACGTGTTCCAAATTCCTCTTGTCCATATGGACGAAGGCTTATGTTTGCATCACAACGCAAGCTGCCTTCTTCCATCTTCACATCAGAAACATCGCAATACTGCATGATCGCTTTGATTTTCTCCAGATAAGCTTTCGCTTCCTCAGGTGTGCGGATATCGGGCTCGGATACGATCTCAATTAGTGGAGTACCGACACGGTTGAAGTCGACTAGTGATGCATAACCGCCGTCAACGTGAGTCAATTTGCCTGCATCCTCTTCAAGGTGCAGCCTTGTGATTCCAATTCGTTTTGTCTCGCCATTAACTTCAATATCAATCCAGCCATGTTCGCCGACCGGTTGATCGAATTGCGAAATCTGATACGCTTTAGGCGAATCTGGATAAAAGTAGTTTTTACGGTCAAACTTGCTGATATCAGCAATCTGACAGTTAAGAGCCATTGCCGCCTTCATTGCATATTCAACAGCTTGGCGATTCAATACCGGCAAAACGCCGGGATGTCCAAGACATACTGGACAGGTATGGGTATTCGGCGGCGCACCGAAAGCTGTAGAACAGCCGCAAAAGATTTTACTATTTGTATGCAGCTCCACATGGACTTCCAGCCCGACAACCGTCTCGTATTTGTTCGGTTCAGACATTCGTATCGATCCCTTCGTAAACGTATATATGTCCGCTTATAGCTGCGGACGTTGTTTATGATGCTCTGTATGCTGCTCGAACGCATGAGCGGCGCGCAGCACCGTCGATTCGTCGAACGCTTTCCCGATAATTTGCAAGCCAATCGGCAAACCATCTGCCGTTCCGCATGGAACACTAATAGCAGGAACGCCAGCCAAGCTTACCGGTATCGTACAGATATCGTTTAAATACATCGTTAATGGATCTCCGACCTGCTCTCCGATTCGGAACGCAGGTGTCGGAGCCGTAGGTCCGATGATAAGATCATACTCATTAAACACTTGGTCAAAGTCCTGCTTAATAAGTGTCCGCACCTTCTGTGCTTTCAAATAATAAGCATCATAGTATCCGGAGCTAAGGGCATAAGTTCCAAGCATAATCCGACGTTTAACTTCAGCGCCAAATCCTTCGCTGCGAGATTTCTTATACAAATCAATTAGATTTGCAGGATCTTCCGCACGTACGCCGTAACGTACTCCGTCAAAGCGAGCTAGATTTGAAGAGGCTTCCGAAGAGGCAAGCAAATAGTAAGTAGCGATCGCATAATCTGTATGCGGAAGCGAAACCTCTTCCCAAGTTGCGCCGAGTGATTCATAAACCGCTAGCGCTTTAAGCACTGCTTCCTTCACACGCGGATCAATACCCGCTCCCAGATATTCTTTAGGCACGCCAATGCGCAAGCCTTTTACATCTCCTGTAAGAGCTGCTGTGTAGTCTGGAATATCCACATTCGCAGATGTAGAGTCGCTTGCGTCATAACCAGCAATAGCTTGCAGCACAAATGCGGAGTCTTCAACATTTTTGGTAAGCGGGCCGATTTGGTCTAAAGAAGATGCGAACGCAACTAGTCCAAAGCGTGACACGAGGCCATAGGTTGGTTTGAGTCCAACGATACCGCAATAGGCTGCTGGCTGACGAATCGAGCCACCGGTGTCGGAGCCAAGCGAGAAATAAACTTGTCCAGCAGCAACTGAAGCCGCCGAGCCGCCGCTTGAACCGCCAGGCACATAATCCGTATTCCATGGATTGCGAGTTGGATAGAAACTGGAGTTCTCATTTGAACCGCCCATTGCAAATTCGTCCATGTTCAGCTTGCCAATCGTTACCGACTGAGCTGATTTCAGCTTGCGAACCACAGTCGCATCATAGATAGGATTGTAATTGCTTAAGAACTGACTCGCACAAGTTGTCAGTAGACCTTCAGTCACAATATTATCCTTAACACCCGCCGGCAATCCAAATAATAAACCTTGCTCGCCGCCATCTTGCAATTGCTTGTCCAGCTCGGAAGCCTGCAAGCGTGCATTCTCTTCATTTAATGTTATAAAAGCCTTAATAGCAGGCTCAGTTTCCGCAATTCTCGCAAATGATGCGCTAACCAGCTCAGAAACAGATAGTTCCTTATTGTTAAGCTTGTTATGTACATCCTGCAGGCGCAAATCAAACAGTGCCAACAGTAGTTCCTCCCTTCAAATTAAACCCATTCGTATTATTCAAGCACCGCAGGTACTTTAAATTGTCCTTCTTCTTCATCAGGCGCATTCAGCAAAACCTTCTCGATTGGCAGCGATGGGCGTTTCTCATCCGCACGCATAACATTCGTTATAGGGAGCACATGGCTGGTCGGCTCAACATTTTCCGTGTCCAAGCCTTCAAGCTTTTCAGCATATTTCAAAATCGCATTGAGCTGCTCCGTAAACTGATCCTTTTCCGAATCGGAAAGCTCTAACCGCGCCAGTCTTGCTACATGGTCTACGTCCTTAGGTGAAATGCTCATCAGGTATTCTTCCTTTCCTATTCCTGTAATCATTCTTCCTATTATATCTCACATACAGGGATAACATCAATGTAAACGGTAAATCACTTCCTGATTCCAGTCATTGCGCAATGTGGTAACTCCTTCCACGGTTCATAACATTTCGTCCATTTTATCACCTCATGCTCACATAAATCTCTATAATTCAGCGCACAAAAAAAGACTGTTCCGCAGTCAACAAAGTGACATACAGGACAGTCCAAAATGAAAAACTATAAGAGTTTAGATCCAAGCCTTTAAATTAACCTGACGTATAAAGTCCGCTGGGCTGAGCGTCTCCGTAACCGTAGTTTCAGGCTCCGCTTCCGCTTCTTCTCCGCCGTTCATAATCCGCTTAAACAATTCCTCATTATGTGTAGCAAGAGCAAAATCAATTAATGCCTCTCTTTCAATGCGGTCAACTTCATCTTGAATAAGCACTTCTTCAAGCTCCACATCTTCATCAGGAATAAGGAAATTACGATTCGCAGAGGGTACTCTCAGCACGTAATCAAATACATTATCCGCATTGCGGTCATAAGCTATAATATAACCATGTTCCCCGATGGGCAGGTTTTGTTCATATTGGTCAGCCACAATGACGACCTTTGTGCCTAGTTGTAGCATCGTCCTCAACTCCTGTTTCTTCGTCGCTGATTCTTTCACTACTATCCTACTAAAAAATAATAGCGGTGTCCAATCGAAGAGAGTTGATAGACTGACCATTTATATTATTCGACAGCTGAACTTCTACGAAGAACCGTTGCCGATAAGCAAATAGACGCTGCAATACATATAAACGTAATAAGGATCGACCACCCGAATCGACTATTATTTTCAATGCCTGATACTACTGCTTGATAAGCGAAGCCGCTTAATGCGCCTGGGCTCCAGCCTAATACTTTAGGAAATAGTCCTGTCAGAAGGGACAGTAAGACAGTTCCTCCCAGTGCCGAGAACGCCGCAGCAGCCGGACTCCGAAGCAGAGAGCTGAAGAGGAGCGTTATCGTCACTACAAAGGTGAGCCATAATCCATAGATAAGCAAGCTGTTAAACACCTTATCGATTGGAACTTCACCGATCAGTAAACCCGTATAATACCAAGATGCAAGATATCCGGCGATAAATGAGCCCCATGTAAGTAAAACCATAGCCGTCCATTTGGAGCTGATGTAGGAAATTACGGAAATCGGCTTCACGAGAATGAGCGATGCCGCGCCGCTGATTCGCTCACCTGACACTGCACCCATACAAACTAGCACGAGAACAAGAACGCCTAGCGTACCGAATTGCTGCAGTGTTTGTGCGAGCACTTCGGTGCCCAGCGGCTTAGGCATATCGATAACCGTTCCGTCTGGCAAGCTGCCGGCCTTCTCTAATATGACTGGCATGAAATAGGTTGATACCGGCTGCATAATGCCAAGCAATATAAATACTAGCGGCACCCATAGCAGCTTAAAGCTTCGCATAAGTTCAAGAAGCTCCTTTTGGGCCATAACGATGTATCGAGTAAAGCTTGAAGTCCCCGCAGAATGAACGGCAATGGACTGTAAATGATCTACGTTTTTTGTACTCATGCAGTCACCACCCTCATAAATAGATCCTCCAACGATGAGTGACCAATTTCCAATCTACTTACCTTAATCTGTTCCTTCGTCAATTCCTCGAGCAAATTCCGTCTAGCCGCATCCACTTCGTTTACAGTAAAACGTGCAATACCATTCTGCATTTGAACATCTTGAAACAAACCAGTCTCGCTGCCCTTACCGAGTGAAGGAAGGATACGATCCATATAAGAAGATAACCAGCGTTCTGAATTTGCGTCCCGTTCGATCTGTAGCTCAATAATCGGTTTGCGATGTTCATTGCGAATCGTGTCAATAGCTCCTTGCAGCGCGACTTTTCCGTTTCGAATAATGATGACATCATCGCATAGTTCCTCTGCATCATGAAGAACATGAGTAGAAAAGAGTACCGTCGTTTCCCGCTTCAGCTCACGCAGCAATTCGAGCACCTCTCTGCGTCCAATGGGATCAAGTGCTGAAACAGGCTCATCCATAACAAGCAGCTTGGGCTGATGGACAAGTGCTTGTGCAAGGCCAAGGCGCTGCTTCATCCCTCCAGAGTATGAGCCTATCCGCCGCTTAGCAGCAGAAGAAATCCCAACACGATCCAATAGCTCTTTTGCGCGATTTTTGGCTACAGCAGAGCTGAGACCGCATAGTCTCCCCGCGTAAATGACGTATTCCATTCCGGTCATCCAATTATAGAACGACGGTGATTGCGGCAAGTATCCAATTAATGCTCGATGATTGACTGCTTGAGCAGAGCCCATAAACTCCATTTGTCCTCTCGTCTGCTTAAGCAGCCCTGTAATCATCCGAATCGTTGTCGTTTTCCCTGCTCCGTTCGGCCCAAGCAGTGCAACACAGTGACCTGTGGCAATCGTAAAATCGATGCCAGCTACTGCCTCTACTGTACCGAAAGACTTTGCTAATCCCTTCACCTGAAGCAATGCTGTCATCTATCATTTCTCCTTCCTGCAATAAAGAAGGCGATAGGCCCGAATATATTTACAAATATAATAATTAATACCCACATTAGCTTAGGCCCGCGTGTGCTCTCCGCCTTTGCGCATAATACCAATGCAATCACCACTAATATCAATTGAATAACGATTATTGGCGCAATAATAGGCAATATATCCGATAATTCGATTTGATTGTTCATCTAAATGACCCCCTATTCGATTCACAGTAAATGGTTTTCTCGTTTTACTTCTTGCCCTTCCCGCCACCTCGTGGAAACCATCCGCTTCGCACGAAAATGAAATAAAAGATAAGCGGCATCGGCGTCTGAATTAATCCCCATAAACCCCAAAACCAAGGCATACTCTCTCTTTTGCGAGCATCAATAAACAACCAAGTGGACTGGGCTATTAAGACAGAGATGAGTAAAATCCAAGCCCAAATAGGTATGACCTTTAACTCCTCCATGCCCGCACCTTCCTTCGGCCAAACGTAATACTAACAAAACCTATACCTCCTGCTGCAATAACAGCTTGCAATATAGCGAACCATACCCAATTACGGTCAATCATCCACATCATCAATCCGAAAATCAAACATGCTATCAGCCAAAATAACAAAAGATCCTTCCATAGCTTTCTTTTCAATTGTTGTTTATGCGCATCCACCATGTCCTCGAATCGGTGCAGCTCAGGAACATGCGGTACATGAATGGCGTCAAAACGATCCAATGTCTCTTGCAGTTGATTGTCGAACCATTGCTGATCCTCTGTGTCCTCTTTAAGCTTCTTCATGCTCCGTAAGCTCCTTCCGCAGCTGCTTCAAACCATTATGCAGCCTTGATTTTACTGTCCCTACTGGGATATCCAGCATCGAGGAAATTTCCTCTTGTGAATAGCCGTAATAATACTTTAACAATACCGGTATTCGAATATCGCTATTCAGCTCACCTAATGCTTGAAGCGCCTCAGGCCATTCATCTCCTCGCTGCAAAGTATTGTAGCGAATTAACCTCAGCGATTGCTCCTCCTGCACCCAATGCTTCTCAAGCTCGTTTCGACGAATCCGATCAACGACAAGTCTCGATGCTATGGTTATAAGCCAAGTAGAAAATTTGGCTTTGTTCTGAAAGGTCGCTATTTTTTCAATAGCTTTAAGCATCGTTTCCTGTGTTACATCCTCCGCACGCGTTTTGTTCATCGTCACCTTAAGTGCGTATTGGTATAGAAAAGAATAATTTTGTCGCAGCAGTTCAGATAGCGCTCGCGAATCGCCGCGAACCGCTTGCTTAATCAGCTTCGTCTCGTCATGCACGAGCGAGCAACCTCCTCTTTTTCATTCGGTTATAGCTTAGACGGCCCAGTATCCCATTTCGTTCATTCTCTTTTAAATTTTTTTTATAATAATAAAACAACTGCGGAAATAGGAGCTCTTCCGCAGCTGTTGAAATGAAAAGCATATTCTATTGCTTACTATGACTGCGGCTATACCACTTCCATACAGGATCCAAATCTTTATGATCGAGCGATTTCACACGATACTCGAAAGGGCTGCCCATAACGCGTACCGCAATCGTGAACAGATTCTTTTTCTGCTGCCTAATCGTACGTCTTACCCTCATTGTTACAATTTGCGGGCGTCGAATCATATAAGTAGTTCGCGATAAGAATCGATTGCGGAGCGTTAACTGACCTTCACCCAGCTTAACACCCGCCGCGTTATAGCAGCTTTTTCTCCACATAAGAATTAGTGGCAGAAGTATCAGCGACCATATCCCATCCGCTTTAAAAAACACGATTAATGTGGTGCATAAAAGCAAAGTAAGCAATAGCTCAATTCTAACGTAATAAATCAAGGCGCGTTTCGGCGCTCCTGTCAGCTCTGATCTCGAAGGAATTTTCATTTGTGGAACAAAATCATCCAGTACTTTCTGTATATTAGAATATTTGAGGAAAGGATGAAGCATAAGCTGCTCCTTCTTATCCGATGATACGATCTGAAGCTGGATTTCCGCATAACCAATAGCTTGGCGCAGCGGTCCTTCGTTGACAATAACAGCCTGAACCTTCTTCGGGTCAAAAACAAATGATTTTTTCTCAAGCAAGCCATAAGAAACTGCAATCTGTCTGCCATCTCTTTTTATAGAGAAGCCGCTATATTTCAACACATATAATACAATAGACAAAAGCCATGCTACCACTATTCCAATGACGACAACAATAACGATGAGTATGTAACTTGGCATTAAACTCGTTGAATCCTCAACAACTGTCTCAAAAAAGTGATCCGGAAGCAGCTGATTGATAATATCGTCTGCGAATGAAAACAAACCCGCTAAAAACGCCGCTACGAGACCAAAATTAGTTGATGTTGCAGCTGCTTGAAGAAGCTGGGCTGAGGATAGCGTTGTCTCTAACCTATTGCTGCTTGCTACGACATTCGAAGCTTGAGGAGTAAGCGGCTTATTGTTTATTTTTACAACGACCTGCTCGTCTGCCGGCTTATCAACCGCGATTGCTTCAGCAACCGGATCAATCGGCACAGCAGTCGACGACGCTTGTTTTCTAAGCATATACTGAATGTCATTCGCTTCCTTAATGGAGAGGGCCGGCAATACACCATCTGCCTTTTTGTTGCCTCCAGGCGTCTCGATCTTCACCTGTGCAACTCCGAGTATCCGCTGTATAAGCGGTTGCTCGACATTAACGGAATGGATGCGTGTATAGTAGATCGTCTTCTCATCCCTGAACAACAAGCCTTTTCGAATAATAATACGGTCCTCTTCCAGCCAAAAGCCAAAACGCTTCCACTCAAAAAAACTAAAGACTAATAATACGACCGATAAAACAGCTGCGCCTGTATACCAATACCAATTCAGATTAGTCCAGCTCGTCCCTTTCAATACGCCGATCAATATAATGGGAATGAAACCTTTAATCGTATTCAGAAGTCCAAACAATATATAGATTGGATGAAGCGTACGACGATCATTCATCCTGATCATCCACCTTAGCCAAAATTCCAATTTTCCGTTTCAACTGCTCAGCTTCCGACTGCTTCAGACCGCTGATTCGGTGTGTAGTAGCAGCTGTAACAATCGACACGCTAGCCAGATCATACTTGCGCATCAGCGGGCCGCTTTCAAGCTCGACATGCTGAACACGAACCATCGGGACAAGAACATTACTCAAAAAGATAAGGCCTGATTGAATTTCAAGCTCGTCGTCAAATAGCTCATATGAAAATCGTGTATACTTCATTTCTGGAATAACCCAAGTGAACATAATAAAAGAGATGACAAAGATGGATAGCGCAATCCAACCAGGTATTAGTGTCCAATCCCATATCATTGCACACGTAAAATACGCGATGATTAATACGAGAAAAATGCCGTTCGTAATTAGCTCACTGATGCGGTAAACCGTAATATAATCACGATGAAGCCGATTCGTTAACTCTCGATTCATTGCTGTAGTTCCCCCTCTATTTGTTAAGGCAAAATAATGAGCTCCGCCTTGGAACGAGTCAGCGCTCTCGCGCCATGTTCCGTAATTAAATAACTATTCTCAATACCGACCACGCCTTCTCCCGGAAACGTGAATTTCGGTTCAACTGCGATAACCATACCGGATTGAAGAGGCATTTGAAAACCTTTTGCCAGCACTGGCCATTCATCAATCTCAAGCCCAATGCCATGCCCTAGAAACTTCGCTTGATCAGCACCAAAGCCCATAAAATGATCGGTTAGCTTAGCCGCTGCACAGCTCTCTAGCGCTGCCTCGTAAAGTCTGGAGCAAGGCGTGCCGGGAACCATTAGTTTCTCAGAATCAGCAATCACTGACTCAGACACCTTGTAAGCATGGTGAAGTGTTTCTGAAAGTTTCCCAATGACAGCTGTACGCGTCTGGTCAATGACATACCCATCCACACAGCAGCCAATATCAATTAATATAGGTTCATCGCGCTTGATTATTGATCTGCTTACGCTTTGCGGCGATGCCGCACCAAGACCAAGTCCGCCCGCAGGTCCGTCAAAATAGGATGGAACCGCTGCTGCAGCCCCTGAAATAACCATGCCGGTCGTTATTTCTTGGTTAAAGCCGCGCATACGCATCAAGCCGATATGTCCACGGATGCGAAGCTCATATTCAACACGCGCCATCCATTCGAGCTCGCTTATCCCTTCCCTCAGCTCATTCAGCGCCTCGCTTAATGCTTGTGCCACTACCTCTGCTGCTGCCTCGATACGGCTTACTTCCCATGGAGATTTAATCATTCGCAATCTCCGAATGTAAGCTGAACCATCCATCAGCTCGCATGGTCCTGTTACGCCAAGCAGCTCCGTCAGCTTTATGTAAAGCTGCGCTGGGAGCACATCCAGATCGGCGGCTATTCGCAGTTTTTCCCCTTGGTTAAACAAATTCGCATAATGTTTTGCCAACGTTTCTCCAAAAAAACGAAAAGTACCGAGTTCCTCTACCCGAATGACCGTCTCAAGCTTAGCGCGTTGAACGCTGCGGCGCACATAAAAGGTAGCTTCCCCAATGCTTGGAACAAATAAATAACCAGTTTGCATAGACCCGCTAAAATAATAGAGATCTACATTTTGAGTAATAAGGAAAGCATTAATTCTCTCTTCCTTCATAACGTTCTGCAAACGTTCAATTCGTTGTTTGATGAGTTCAGCTGGAACATCGGCTATAATATCCATCACTTCGTTAATCAACTCCTAATTAATTCCCTCCTCTTATTACACCAATTTTCCAAATTTTCGTCAACCTGCTACTAGTTCTGCCGCCCCCTTTATATCCCACTCAATAGCATCCATCACTTGAAAAGCTCGCGGATAAACAATATGCACGATCAACACAACTCCCGGTCGTTTAAGTGTGACCTCATAATCATAGGTTTCATTTCGATAAGTATATGGAAAGTTATTGTCATCATTCACGATCTCAAATACGACGACCTCAACTCTCTGCTTCAAAAATGATTCCGGCAGCGGCATGCCTTGATCATCCAGCCTTAAATTTTCCCGTAAATATAAAGTGGCTGCAGCTGCCGCGTCACCTCGCGATAATCGAAGCAAGCCATTGCCAAGCGCCGCTGGATCAATCTGCTGAGCTGCCGCATGCGCAGCTCGATTAATCGCACGTTTGCTTTGGAACAAAGTGCGCATGGCAAGCTCCTCTTCGACCTGAAGCAGATGAACCGATATCCAGACCGTCATCATTAATACGATAAGCAACAGCTTGTACATCGAGTCATCCGCCTCTTTCCCTTATGGCACATATTCACTCATTTTCATTCCAAATACCCGCATCCGCTCGCTCGGCAGCGGAGGTGTCAAACCGATTAATCGATCAATTTCAAATAAATTCTCATACGGGTAGCTCATCGTTAACGAAATGCCGGTCCCTCTTAAAACAGGGGCGCTAGGGTTTGAAGCAGCAAGTCCGCTCGTCGTAGCGAGTTCATAATCGATAGCAACAGCACGCATGCCGAATCGAGACATTCGCTGCCTTGACTGCTCCTGCATTTCCTCGCTAATGTAGCCGTAGGTTCCGCTCGCTCCTATTTCCAGCAAATAATCGACCTCCTGCTGCAAAACAGCTTGTCTGACAATGAGAACGTGCTTATAAATGGGAGAAAACATAAGCCAGCATAATACCCCCGCAAACAAGACAAAAATCAATATTTGCTTCATGGATTCATTTCCCTAATATGGCTGCTTATTGAGCTGCCTGCCCCATCTATTTGCTTCTTCATACCCTCATCACCTTCTGCGACAGCTTGATAGCAGATCATTACGGCAACAAGCAGAAGCATGGATACAAGTATTCCACGCAAAAAAGACACCTCCGCTCTACTTCACAAATTTATGCGGCTGAGCTTACGGAAGCAGAGCGCCAATTTTCGTATTTGCTGCTGCTCCTTGCGTTTCGATTTGACTGCTAGTTCCGGTCTTATCCTTAGCGATAATCGAGTTAAACAAAACAATAACAACAACAAGCATCATGACAGTCATCAAAATATTACGCATGCTACCACCTCCTTTCAATAACTTAAATTTCAATGATCAGCCTAGAGATTCAAACAACTTCTGTCCCTCTCTCACCCATGGATATATAAACACCTGAAAGGTATACAAAATGGGAATACCCGCGATTACAAACAAAAAATAAGAGGTTGATTCCTTACGGCTTTCTTTTGCCAGCTCCAACTTTTCTTTATAATCCTCTATACGCACACGAAGCAGTTCATAATATTGTGGGCTCTCATGGAGGCGAAGCGCATCAATCGTCTCTACAAAGCTCAAAGCCTCCTCCGTTCCGAGCCTTTGCTTAAACCGTTGAAGTGCGTCTCCCGCATCGTGATACCATTCAGCCAGAAGCCGTTCCAGGTCAAAGCGCATCGCTCTCGTAAAGGGTATACACCGAAGAAGCTTCGCATGGACATGCAGTGAGGAGTCAGATAAATAGAGAAGCTGCTTGCTAATAATAAATATTTCTTTCGTAATCTGCAGCGTACGCACCTTGCGGATAGAACGCAGCCACACTAGGTCGACATACAAGACAAACAGCACAAGAAGCAAGCCTGGACCCGCATACGAGACTTTGACATAGGCGTCTATACGTTCATACCATGCAGCAGCCATAATAATCATCCCGCTTACTGCAATTAACAACAATCGCCTTGCAAAAACATACCAAGCTGCATCTACGGTTACACCGCAGCCTGCCAGCAGCAGCTCCCGCTCTATAAACGAAGGTCGCTGCCTTGAAATAAACAAAAATCGCAGCCACTTATCAGGTGCTTTTTTTGTTCGCCATTCTAATACAGCGAGGTGCTTCCATCTCGAAGGTCGCACGGGCCATAACTGCAAAAGCACATAAATCGTCACCGCGCCACCTATGTACTGACTTATTAGTAGAGCTACCCGCACCGATACTCCTGTCCATTCAGGCATTCGCTGTCTCCTTTCACATCTTTTTACGTGAAAGCCATAATCCCATTAAGAACGATGCAAAGATGAGTACCATTGCATTCAGCAGCATATCTCGTCCCATCGGGTCAACAATGTAGTAATAATAAGAATTATCTTTGTTGTACCTGAGATTGATTCCTATAAATAAAGCAAGGAATAATAAAGGCGTGAAGTTAGCTATGCGTATTTCAAGCAATCGATTTCGTTCCTGCTCACCCGCTCGTCTTGCCTTGCGCATGTCGGTTAAAAGCTCTTTTAAACTGTCTGTTACAGGGACTCCCTCTACAAGCGCCACCCGCAAAATATGAACGAAGTAATCCGCCCACAAATGACCGAGAGATGCAGAAAGCAGCCTTAAGCTTGTCTCGTCATCTCCTCGAACCGATAAGTTTCGATACAGCTGTTCAAAAACCAATTGCATCGGTCCCAGCAGCCTTCTCTCCTCCACCGTGCGCTGCAGCGCAATCCTTACCTGCCGCTCACCTGTTACGAGATAACATTGATAAAAAAGCTCCACCGCCGGTAAAAAATCCATCTGTGTCTGCATGCGGCGATGTACCAGCAAAGCTCTTAACATCGTGTAGGGCAATAATCCCAATAACCCACCGAACAACAAAGTTCCTTTGACACTTTGAAAAAATATGCCACCTGAAGCAATCCCCGCAAGCAGCAGCAAACCTGATACACAAGCGAAGGAAGTAGGAGTTATGTTCAGGCGGAGCGTCTCGAGCAGCTCGTTCAAATGTTCATGCAGCCATTTGTATCGTTTAAAGCGTTCACCCAGTTTCTTGCGCCACCCGCTATTTGCTCGGTATGCCAGCTTGCTTCTTAGCTGCTGTTCCGCCGACCACAGCTTGAACAGGTGATACAACGCGATAAACATTAAGCAAAACAATAAGCATGCTGCTGCTGCTGTCGATAGTTTATTCATCACCGTAGCCTCCGGCAGTAAGCCGATCAGCCGACCTTACAGCTCGCAGCATTGGAAATATCCAATCATTCAGCATCTCGTCAAATTTCACCCAGTCTCTTACGATTGTTTGTCCGTCCTCCCAGCATAGCTCCCCTATTCGGCTAACGACTCGGCGTCCACCCAAATAGCTCATTTCAATGCCGATTTCCGTTACATACTGTGTAATTCGTTTCGCCAGCCGTTCTGCATTCATACCTCTGCCATCGAGCATGCACATATCCGTTATCGCCTCTGGTACATCCTCCAGCCTGTTAGCATGCACTGTCGTCATGCTGCCGGTATGTCCACGCGTGCATGCACGAACATAGATGTTCGCATCCATGTCGCGAATTTCGGCATGGATAATGCGCTGCGGCGATTGCCTGAGCGCGAGCTTAAAGGCTTGATCCGAGCGATGATAGGAATCCTCTTCATCAGTCATATACTCCACAACATTTTTATTTGGAAAATCACGCCCCAGCATCATTTCAAATCTGCCCTCAATCGTAATGATTCGCTCTTCATCCGGAAGCTCAGCAATTAGCGCTTTCATTAAATTGGTTTTGCCCGAGTTTGTCGGTCCAATAATGACCAAATTGAATCGTGCTGCTAATATAGCTTTAAGCAATCCTTCTATCCGCGCATTTATCGTCCGGTATGCCGACTCGCTTAATGTCTCAAGACTGAAGCTGCGAACAGTGTAAAACCGAATCGTTAAGGTTGGGTTTGCCGTGAAGCCAAAGCCAGTCATCGTTACACGCGATCCGTCTCGCAGCATCACCTCAGCCCATCGTTTACGCGGGTTGATGCGATCATTATTGTAGAGCACTAAATTTTGCTGGATGCGCTCTACTTCTCGAATGCTGTTAAAGCGGTATGCTGAGGGACTCGTTATCCCATTTTTCACAGTGAAAATCCTCTCGCCAACGACTTGTATTTCCTCCAAGCCTTCCTTGTCAGCAAGCACCAGCTCAAGTACATTCATACCGATTACTTCCGCAAATAATGCCTCCGCGAGCGTTTGAAAGGAATGCTGTATATGTGCTGTTCCATGTATCCGAAGCCTAATTAACCGATCCGTGATAACGGCAAGAATCTGCTCACGCTCCTGTGAATAGCCAAGAACTGCACGATTCAACGTTTCACTGTATTGCCTGCGTTCTTCTTCGCCTAGCCCATGAGGGGCGCTTAAATAAGCTCGGATATCATCAGCAAGCTTGCCCATTTCCTCTAATGAGTCTGATGGCAAATATGAGCCAGCTGCATCATGCTCACGTTTTTCTCGTTCTGATTGCATTTGCCCTGCAAATTGTGAAGGTGAAAATCGATTTTGCCCCGCCGTCACGAACTCGTACCTTTTCGATGCGCAAGCAGTTTACGATACCAAGGCTGAATCGCAATCGAAGTTCCCATACTTCGAATATTATGCCGCTGCATCATCGCTTTCGCGGGCTCCTGCATAACCTGCTTTCCCTCCGCATCAACTTTTAGCCATTGCGCATACGTTCCATTATCCAACTGACTAAAAACTGGCTCGCTTAATTGAAGCTGGCCAAGTGCCGTTGTTCCGAGCTCCTTGCAAATATGCTTCATCTGATATCCTCCGTTTCTCCATGGACCGTTGATAATGACCGAATCATATTGTTCAGGTGAGACTTCAAATAATGGAGATACTTGCCCTATCCAACGTCTTCCATCCTCTTGAAAATGCGATAAAGCTGGAGTTGTAACAAGTATGCGTGAGCCCGCTCTTCGGATTGAGCAAATCGTCGCTGCGTTGTCCCAGTACGCACCCACATCCATAATGACGAATGCAAAGGTCTGTTCCGCAATCGCCAGCAAGTGCTCAGCTTCTTCAGGGGTGAAGTATTCAGCTTGATCTCTCAAAAGATTGCCGAACAGCACCTGCAAATTCGGCTGACCAGGCACTGAATAAACAGCCCTACGAAGCTTCTCCGGCGTTAATGAATATGATCGAAGCTCTGGACGAAGCTTATCCAGCGTTACAAGCGGCTCGTCTACACCGATATACCGATGAATCTTGGCACTTTTGAGATTGAGACATAAGTAGCCGATCGGTTTGCCGCTTGCTTCCGCCATTCGATATGCGGTGGCAAACGCCGCTGTCGTCGTTCCGATATTGGGGGTCGTGCCAATAAATACAGCGAGAGGCGCTATCGTTTCATTCACGATCAATCGGCCTCCTCTCCGGCAACTAAATCAAGCGATGCTGGACTATATGCTACGACTAGCTTCAAAGAGCCTCCCTTGCACAAGCTGTCCAGCTGAAGCCATTGCTCCTCCGTTAGATTTAAATTCAAATAATCAATCATGCCGTTAGCTTCCCGCCTTGACGCATACATTTGCTCTTTATTTCCCTCAGCAAGCGAAAATAAGTTCGGATTCTCAATGTTATCAATCTCCACGTTGCCAGACGTCTTCACCGAGGCTACAGTAACTGCCTTCGGAAATAGCCTCATTGAGGGAGAAGCTTCTCCTGATGCATAAAGCAGCACCTTATCGCCTGCTCTGATTCCATTCGAAATGGAGCGGATATACTCCTTCGGAATTTGAAAAGTCGATTCGGTTCGTCTAGGCTGCAAATAATAATCATCGACCTTCCAGAGCAAAAGCGGCTCACCTTTGCCCAGAGGGATCATCGTTTCCTTCCCAGTTGCCTGCTCCAGCTTAATCACCATGTCAGAGACATAAGAAGCTTGCGGCACCAATATGTACTCTAAATCGCCTTCCTTAAGCCGCTCACCTGCTCCGATAAAACGTTTTGGAACGAGTACAGCAACTGTCTCTTCCTGCTGGATTTGAATACGTTGCAGCTCATACATGCCATAAACCAAGCTTGCCGACAACACCGCTGCTGTTAGACTAATGATTGCATTTCGTCTTTTTTTCATCCCCATTCCTCTCTGAGCATAAAAAAAAGAACGCAGCAGCAGCCATCTAAGGCATACTACGTGCGTTCTTCGCATAATAAAGCTCATATTTAAGTTAGCAATAACTAATTGAGTTCATAATAGCAATTGAACTTTCATTTGTCTATCATTATTTTTCCATATTCATCAAATTTCAGTAAAAGTCGACAAAAAAAGCCATTCAGCACAAGGGATACACCCTCTATATGCTAAATAGCTCTCTCACTCATCAGAAATCAATTAATCCAACGCTAATCAATAAAGCATCATCAACCTTACGCATCGTTTCGTCATCCAAGTGCGTAATCTTATCGGTTAATCTTTGCTTGTCGATCGTCCGAATTTGTTCAAGTAGTACGACTGAATCACGATCAAAACCATGAGCGGCTGCATCCATTTCAACATGAGTAGGGAGCTTTGCTTTCTGTATTTGAGCTGTGATTGCAGCCACAATTACCGTAGGACTGAAACGGTTTCCAATATCATTTTGAATGACCAAGACGGGGCGAACACCACCCTGTTCCGATCCGACGACAGGCGATAAATCCGCAAAAAAAACATCTCCACGTTTTACAATCAACCTCTACACCCCGCTAACGAGACGGCCTAACGTATGATCTGCTTCTTCCTCCGCTTGAAAAGCTTCCGAGGCCATGTTCAGGTTTATTTTCGCCATTTCCATATACCCGCGCTGCATGGATTCTCGGATTTGACGTTTTTTGCGCTCCACCAAATACAGCTTCATGGCTTGCCGTATAAATTCGCTGCGGTTGGAGTTTTCCTTGGCTACAATCCCGTCAACCTCCTCCAGCAAATGATCTGGCAGGCTAATCATGATTCTTTTGGTATTTTGTACATTGGCCACCGAACTCGCACCCCCAAAACTTTTCCATAACCTTAATACACATTATGACAATATATTGCCGTTGCTATACTTCAACATATCTATGATAGCCGTATATCAAATATGCTGTATGTTTTCATGTATAGCCATTATAGATGATCTGCCTTACTACATTCGAGATATTTGGCGAAAATCCTCTTCATTTACGAAAAATTGTAAGATGAAACAATTACCAATCCGAATGATGTCTAAGCTAGGGGGTTTTGGATAGCTACTATTTGGTTACCTCTGACATATACGCGAGGTACTCGCGTAGCAAGCATACAGATTAGTTCATAATTTATCGTTCCAAGCTGATCTGCTACTTCTTCCACTGTAATAACTTCATTTCCCTGGCGCCCAATGAGCACAACCTCTTCACCTGGCTCAATTGGCAACGCTCCCGCTTCAGAAGCAGCTTCATCAAGCGCAATCATACATTGATCCATACATATCGTACCACGGATTGGTACTTTTACACCCCGTACAAGTCCATGGGCTTTACCCGATAGCATGCGACTAAAGCCATCAGCATATCCAATTGGGAGTGTTCCAATGCGTTCTTCGCCTTCTGAGAAATAACGCGTACCGTAGCTGATTCCCCAGCCGGCAGGCACTTTTTTGACCATAACTACTTCTGTTTTAAGCGACAATACAGGCTCAAGCTCAACTCGCTGTTTATTGACCTCTTCAGAAGGATATAGACCAAACATACTAATACCTAACCGCAGCATGCCGCCCGCAAATTGCGGAGTGTCAATGCCTGCAGCGCTGTTTGCCGTATGAATAATCGGTATAGGCAGTCCATGCTGCTGGACATAATCTGCCACTTCTCGAAATCGCTCGTATTGCATTATCGTATAGCTCTTATCTTCTTCATCAGCGCGAGCATAATGTGTAAACATGCCTTCAACATCAATTTGTGGTACCTGCAACGCCTTTTCAATAAAAGATATCGCAGCTTCCTTCCCGATTATGCCAAGCCGCCCCATTCCGGAATCGATCTTGATGTGAACTTTAAGTTTTCGTCCACTTATGTCGGGCGGCAGCTTTGCAGCTGCTTCCATAATGTCATCCCTGAACAAACTTATTGTAATATCGTTGCTTCTAGCGACAGACAAGGCATCCGCAGCCACGAATCCAAGTACAAGAATCGGGGTTTGGATGCCTGCCTTGCGCAATTGCAATGCTTCATCAAGAAAAGCGACTCCTAAATAGTCCACGCCAAAGCGCTCTGCTTCTCGTGCTATCTCTACCGCACCATGTCCGTAAGCATTAGCCTTAGCGGTGACCATTAGCTTACATTCCTGTGGAATGGCATTACGAAAAGCTTGTAAATTATGACGTAACGCATCTAATGATAATTCAACCCTGGTCGGGCGATAAAACGAATCCAAGTCGTTCACCTTCTCCTCATCTTGCAGCCACAACAGTCCGAGCAGCAAACATCAATAGCAATAATGTTAAACCTTGCTGCTGTGACTGTCAATGAAGCGAACCTTGGAAATGGCTAGTACGTCTTGGAAATTCGCTCTTTTTCCCGCTTTATTTCCCGATTTCACCCTGTACCGACTGTGCGACCTTAATCATTTCGGACTCCGGTAAATTTGCGCTTGTGAGACGGAATTGATGTCCCTCGTAAGTCCATGTGAGCGTCTGTTGTTCATCTCCGCTGAGCTGCCCCCACGTAAAGCCTAAATCAACGATCATCCCTTCTACTAATGAAGCCGCTTGATCTTTTGGTTCAGTCTGAATCAATGTGTAGCTATAGTCGCCAGTGTAGCGAAGCATCAAACCTGGATTGCCGCCAAACTTGATGTCGACTAATTCCGGCTCTCCTACACCATCTGGAATGTACGAAGGTTCCATTGCAGTGAAATTAGTGGCTTCTGGTGTAGTACCAGTTGTAGCTTCATCGCCTTCGTTTTCCGCAGCATTGCCGCTATTATTCGTTTGATTACCGCTGTCAACGGCGCTGTCATTCCCGGACTGATTCCCGTCTTTATCTACTTTATTATCAGGGGTTCCTGCTTCTACTTCTGTGTTGTTACTCGTACCCGTGTTGCCTGATTTTTCTGGTGTAGTCATCGTTGGCTCTTCCGTTGCCTGATTAGTAGGAGCAGCATTCATGTTAGCTTCTGTCTCAAATACGGCTTTATCAAATTTTGGACCAAAATCAAATTTGTCAAATTTCACTTCGACCATTACAGTCGCATTTGTGTCACTTACCTCCACCTGAACCGGTTTATAGTCTGCTTTATTAAGCCAAATTTTTTGACGGGACAACGAACCGTTGTTGTAATTAGCCATTACGTCAAATACGTAAGCATCTTCATCGATTACAAATTGACGCGAGTTATCAACAAGTATGCTTTGAATCAGCGTTTGATACAAATATACTTGCCCTTGATTTTGCGGCCAATCGCTTTGGAAGCGGAACACTTTATTCAGCTTCGGTGTGAGAACGAATACGCCGTCGTCATTGCGAAGCACGATTTGTGTGATGTCCTTCTCTTCATTTGTCAGCTTGATCCGATAAAATTGCGGTTTTTGATAGGATACCTCCACTTTGTATTCGAGTGGCTGCTGTCCCGTTCGCAGCGTCATCGTCCCGCTTCCTTGATAGCTCTCCATATTGTTTACTACTTTGTCGAGCTCCTTAACCACGGACTCGGCGTCCTTCGTTCCGCAAGCCGCTAATACTAATGAAAAACATAATAATATTGCCGCGGTCCATGTCATGCGACGCATGTAATCATCCCCTCTGCACATTGTTTTTTACTGGCTGATAACATGTCTATGAGGGGACTTGACCAATTATGCGGACTAGTTTGACAAGCATGGGGCCTCAGATCAAAATATGTGGCTATCTCAGCTCATATTGACGCGCTAGTTTAGTGAGCACACCCCGATTAGCAGCAGTATCTAAGTGCATAAATACACTTATTACGCCAACTACTTTTCAAAACTGCTTAAATAGATGCATTTGTACACCTATTTGCGTCATTTCCATCTCATTTATTAAAAACAAGTGCAATTCTGCGCTTATTTACACTCCACGATCGGTTCACGCACACACTAATCACACTACCTACACTATCCATATACAGTCCAATCGCACTCCTTACACACTCACAAATGCACGCTCCCTCACGTAACCAGCCGCCATTCCCAACAAATTTAAAAAATGTAAAACTGGCTAGTTTAGTGAGCACACCCGATTAGCAGCAGCATTTAAGCGTAAAAATACACTTAGTACGCCAACTACTTTTCAAAACTGCTCAAATAGATGCATTTGTACATCTATTTGCGTCATTTCCATCTCATTTATTAAAAACAAGTGCAATTCTGCGCTTATTTACACTCCACGATCGGTTCACGCACACTCTAAATTACCCAATATTCATATTCAGTCCAATGGTACTCCTTACACCCTTCACAAATGCACGCTCCCACACATCCAGTCGCCACTCCCTACAGATGCCAAGAATATAAAACTAGCTAGTTTAGTGAGCACACCCCGGTTAGCAGCGGCAACTAAGTGCATAAATACACTTATTACGCCAACTACTTTTCAAAACTGCTTAAATAGATGTACTTGTGCATCTATTTGCGTCATTTCCATCTCATTTATTAAAAACAAGTGCACTTCTGCGCTTATTTACACTCCACGATCGGTTCAC
>NZ_LGHP01000001.1:4878481-5133668 GCF_001280845.1 Bacillus sp. FJAT-28004 | reverse complement strand
CGGGGCTGCGGGGCTGCTGGATCCAGAGGTTCCGGGCGGTGTTCCGTCTCCTGCTTCGCGGCATGCCAGAATGTCATCCAATGGGTCGTGAGGCATTTGCTTGCCCGTCATCTGCTTAAGCAAGCAGACATTGATCAGAATAGAAAAATAGCGATACAGGAATAACTCCCTGTACCGCTATTTTTTCAGAGTTTCTGTGTTCAAAGCGAGCTCACTGATTTTGATACAACCTCTTCTGTAATCTAGAAAACTCTATTGGTTGTATAACAAGGAGTTAGATCTACTTCAAATAGTCGAACAGTCTGCTCAATACAATCGCCGCTTCCGCTCTGGTCAGCTCTTTTTTAGCTTTGAGCGTTTGGTCCGGCATGCCCTTCAATAGGCCTGCCTGGATACAAATAGCCAGCGCATCTCTGGACCAAGCAGCTGCTTGGTTCTCATCTTTAAAGCTCGCCAAGATGTCGTCCTGGGATATCGCCAGGGTCGGCAGCTTGCCTTTCATTTGCAGCACTCGTGCGATAATGACAGCCATTTCCTCGCGGGAAAGGGAACGATCAGGCTCGAATCGATTGCCTCCTGTTCCTTGTAACAATCCCGCTTCCGTTACTGCCGCTATCTCATTGCTGTACCACTTGTCCCCCCGCACATCTTCAAACGACTGAAGAGTACCTGCTTGGAGATTGAATCCCCGGGTGAACAATGCAGCGATTTCCGCGCGGGTAATGGACGCATCGGGATTAAACTTGTTCGCTGAAATACCTGTTAGAATGCCTTTGGCTGCAAGAGCTTCAATCTCTTTTCTCGCCCAATGACCGACTATATCTTGGAAAGTGACCTCAGTCCCGGCTCCCGGATCTGTGCCCGTCCCCGGATTCGTTCCTGTTCCTGGATTTGTGCCCGGCCAGCTGTTGTCCGCCAGCACTTGCACAGTCGCCATCGCTTTAAGAGTGGTTCCAGCTACCGCGCCTTCTACCTGGAAAGTACCGGTTTGCGCATAACGGGAAGCTTCAATCGCATTCCAGACGACCGGAAGATCACTAACCCAATTGTCGCTGTAGGTAGCTTTCACAGTCTGAGGCAGCACTGGCGCCGTTCCAACCGTCGTGGTCATCGACACTGCCTGCAAGCTAACAATAGTTGTGACAATAGACTCAAGCTCACTTACAGCCTGCTCTAGGGCCGTTCTCGCCGATTCGATCATTTCCATTGTCGCTTCGGCATTGCTGCTCACCTGGATAGCGCTCTGTAGCGCAGCGGCAAAAGCTGTCCATGTCACTGGACTATAGTTCGCTTCTTTAAGTGCTTCGGCCTCTTCAATTGCTTGCAGCAGTAGCTCCTTCGCATAGTCAACGCCCGTGTTCTTGATATAGAAATCGTCCAATATGAAAGCATAATCGGAAGTCGCGTTACCTGCACCTTTGGCTACCATTTTGAACACGACCTGATAATCGTCTTCGGACCCAGTGGTGAAGTTTTGGCTGAAGCGGATGTTACCGTCCTCTGCCTTAACTCCCGAATTAGGCTTGTTTTGCAGCGTTTCCTTCAACACAGAAGCGCCTGTCGAACGAGACAACACATTGACCTCGTAGGTAACCCCATTTTCCATCGTATAAGCAAAGCCAAGCTCATACGTCTTATTAGCTTTTAATTTAATGTCGGATTCATTTGATTTGATCAGCCTGCCCACGTCGGTCTCATTCACCTTTAATGAATTTTGACCATTCAACACCCAAGTCATGACAGGACCGATTTTTTGATCAGCTGCCTGCACAATCGGATTGTTGTCATGAGGGTTGCTCTGATCCGATGCGATATGAATCATCCTGCTGCCGCCTCCATACTCGAAAGGCCCCCAGCCCTCATACACATTCTCAAAATCTTCCTTCACGACGTAACCGGCTTGTTCAACGCCACTTCCGGCCGTCAGATGCTTCCAAATCCGGACATCATCAAATTGTACATTGCCCGTTCCAGCATCTGCGATCAACTTGATTGTTGCCGTTGTCGTACCCGCTGGTACCTTAAATTTCACATTCATTCTCTGCCAAGTGGTGTCCACATATTTAAACGAGCTTTGATGCGAACCGTCCAATCCTGATACATCATTGTTGTAAGTTTTGCCGTTCATTGTGACCTGCAGAGAGGATTTCCTTCCCTTACCCGTTTGAGTCCATACGCCAACCGTATATTCCCCTCCAGGAGTCAATCCGGTTATTTGCTGAGACAACTCCCCAGCTCCGTTTCCAATTTCCGCATATCGGTTCCAGTTGGACCTTACCATCTCTTTTGTCGTGTCGTATCCAACATCGCCTTGAACGACCTTGATGGAGACATTGGCCGCGTCATTAACAGTCCATGAGCCTTCAACATTAAATTTCTCCGAATTGAAAGCAAAGTCTTTAATCAGGCTGCCTTCTCCCCATTCACCCGAAGCAGGAATCAGGTTTAAAGCGTCTGCTGTTGCAGGGTATAGAACATAAGGCGTATTTTTATTAGCGCTAGCAATCGTTAGCGACCCATTTACTGCCGCAATCGTATCTACCAGCACTTTGCCTTGCTGCGTCAATTCATACATATTAAATGATGCACCGTCTTTGAACTCATTTGTCAGTTGCCAAGTCGTCGTATTACCGGTCGTATTCCAGTGGTACAATTTAGCTCCTTCGTTTATTCCCAAAGTCTGGTTCGTCTTCACATCCCACAGCCAAGGAATCAAGGAGTCGGCTTGGCTCGTATGACGTTCGGCCGTATCCGTCGTTGTTCCGGTATCTTTCCAATAAGAGATGACTTTCCCGTCTTTGGATAGCTCAATTGTGTTGTTCGTTTTATTTCGTTTGGATACCACATTCTGTTCAAAGGTCACTTGATCCGTCTCATATTTCATGACACCATAATGCTGCATAAATTTCGTCGGAAGCACTTCATTGAAGAACACGGTTACACCTTGTTGAATATCTGGCTTGGAATCCCCCCAAGTCGCTACGACCGGGATTTTCTGGCCTTTAAACAGCGCGTTGCCGACGAAAATATCGAGGTCATTTTTAACCAATCGGTAAAGAATGCTTTTGTTCCCCTGGTTCGGATAACCCAAATCCGTTCCCCAATGGACAAAGACCGATCCGGGCTCAATAGGCCCCGCAAATTCCGTTCCTACTTTCAACCCCAAGCCGTTGGCATACTGCAGCAATTTATAAGCGTTGTAATCATTGCCCGTGTACACGTCGACATAATAAAAATCCAAGGCAGGGTCGTTCGGGTTTGCTGGATCTTTGGTGAGATTGTACAAGCTTGTAAACCGAGACTTCAGATCACCGCTCAAAACATCCTTTGTCTGATCTACGTAGTAACTCGTGTCGATCCAATCCCATCCCTTGGCAAGTCGATCCTGCTTATATCCGTTTGACGTCGCTCCTGTCAGATTGGAATAGTTCAGCTCGTTTGCGTCAAGATGGTATTCTGTAGCGTTTAAATGAACGCCGACGCTAAGGTTATATTTGTCCCCTTCGTCAATCAAGTAGTTAAAATCAGCTAATCCGCCCTGTCTCACCCCAATGTTGGAGTAAGAAGGAATATCATCGTCATGCCCTTCCGCCTGATACCCTTTTTCCAATATCATTTGTCCAAAGCCATCGGAATAATTGTACAGCACTTTACCGGTGTCCAGAGCGTTCAGGAACGGATCGTTCGCCTGGCTGGCGAAGTTGAACGCAATGTACATCATATTGTTTTTCATGTCTTCCGCGCCGAACGGCTGCACGTATATTTCTTTCCGATAAGCCACAGCGGCATCCTGCCAGTCTACTTTCCCATCGGAATTGCGGTCCTCGGTAAGAACAACGTTATACCACGGCAGCGCTTCCTTTTCATTGCTCTGCGTATGACGGTAAGTCCACGAACCGGGTTTTACTGTAAGCTTGTTCACAAGCGACTTTTTCTCGGCGTTAACGAGCACCTTATTTCCGCCGCTCATCACGTTATTTTCCACAGACGCGCCCAGTCCTGCTGCGCTCACCATCATCATCGTTGCGCCGAATGAACCGGTTTGATTCATTTTGGACATATCGTCTACCAGCTCTTCCGTAATCCCGTGCCACTTACCGTCAGACTTGTTCCAGGCATACGTAGCGCCGTTCATGGAGCTGTCCACAAAGAAGAGAGAACTGTTCAATTCCAGCGATCTGACAACAAAATCACTATTTTCTTGAATTTCACTCACTTCAAATCGAACAACGTTATTTTCTTTTGCTTCCATGAATGCCTTAATTACCACGCCAATTTCGTCAAAGGTCATCGTATATACATATTTGCTGTCGCCAACCTTTTCCGAAACCGTCCGGGCTACATATTCCGTATTGTTGATTTGCAACGTATTGGTTTGCTCGTCTGCTGCTTTCATCTTTTTATTGCCGACCTGATAGGAAAAAATACTCGGAAAATCCCTGTTCAGCGTAACAGTCAAATCGTCTTTGGTGATGGAATCAAGCTCCGCCGCAAGCTGCAGCTTCGGCATGGACTCCTGTTCAACTACCTTCAGATTGGCAATCGTCATGTCTTTGGCGCTATACCAAGAACGTATGCCGAATTTACCAGCCCCGGAGGTCACCGTGTTATCCATAACCGCGCCCATATCCGTCCTGTTGCCATCGGCATCGGTAATAGCAAAAGAGACTGTGCTTCCAATTAGATTCAGTTCGATTTTATAGACAGTATCAGCTGCCATAGAATATGTGGTAGGGAAGTTGGAATCGTTGCCGTTTGCGGAAAGCTTCCAAGTTCCATTAATGTCATGAACGATAGATACGTAGCGATTATCGTCATATCCTCTCAAAATAAATCCATAGCGCCCTCCGTCCGTCCCAGCGCCTACGCTCGTCTTGAAATCAAAGGTTACTTTCTGATCGACAACGTCAGGACTGTTTTTATCGGTAACGAGAGATACTCCCGGCAGCTTTAATTTAACACTGCCCTCGCCGCTTTCCAACACAGTCGGACTGCTGGAATCCATTGCGCTCCAGTTTGGCGTAGAGTAGTCGGGCTCATAAATTCTGATTTCTTCTGCGGTCATCGCATCCATCTCAACTTGTATCGCTTCGTTTCCAGGATTATAAACACCGAATGCTCCCGGGGTGAAGTTTTCCGCTTGGATGGTGCCCGCCAAAATGCCATTCACATAAAGATTCAGCTCGTTTTCAATCAACCGGACCCGCATAATAAAATCTTTGCCGGGTACAACTTCGATACTGTCTCCGATAGCTCTTTTCTCTCCACCATCAACTTGATACATCCATTTTCCTTGACCATCGTAATAAATGGCCGCATTGCCGATCTTAACACCTGCGGACAAAGCATTTGTTCTCATCTTCACCTGGAATACGCCGTTCTTAACCGGAACAATATCATCGTTTACCGCAACCGATCCAGAAGCGACGCTGCCCTTCAAATAACCATCGACTACTTGACTGCCTCCGAGTCCAGTCCAGTTTATACTTGAAGCCGTCTCATAATATTGTTCATAATACATCTTGCTTGCGACCGGGGAAGTATCCATTTGGATAAATTCCTCCGTGAACAAAATGTTGTCCACATACAACTCGCCTTGACCGTATACTCCGAATGGACCTTCTCCGAATTGCTGGCCGGACGGTAAATTCGCAGTCAATTTAGCTCCATTTATACTTAGTGTGACTGAAGAGTCGCTATATTGTAAGCCGACCTTATTCCAACTCAAGAGCAATGGACTCGATGCAATGGCGTCGCTTGCGACAAAAGGAATGGTGCTGCCATCCTTCTCCAAAATCCATTGGCCATTCGAAAATTTCACTAAAGAATTGTTGCCTATAGCAAATCCGATCACATCGGTCGTAGGTTTTACATCCAGCATATAGGTTGCGCTTTGCAGGAGAGGCGCGTCATTATTCAAAACGGTGCCCGTGATGCCGGACAACTTCAAGATGTGATTGCTACCTTCCTTGACGATGGCTGCAGCAGCGTTGCTCCAATCCCCCGTAATGCCATCCTGGAAGTTATTGCTGTATTGCACCAATTCCTTCGGTGTAATGATTTGATTCGTATACTGCACGTTGTCGATATACAGCTCTACCGTGCTTCTGATACGAAGTCCGAACAAGCCAGCCGCATCGGTAAATTGATCAAACGTAATATCGCCGACCAGCTTTTTGTTCATGTAGACCGTAATCGTTTTTCCATTAAAATTAAACAATAGATTGTTCCATTTCCCCTGAATCGGATAAGGAATATTTAAATTGCTGCCCCAACCGGAGCTGGATTCAGGCAACCACCGGTTTGGATCAACTCCGATTTCGCTAAATACGTTTGCCGTGTCATTCATTCTGAAGCCAAATGCAAAACCTTGGCCGCTTGATAGCTTAACGGGATTGACGAGCTTAAAATCCAATGAAAGCGTACCCGATTGAAGCTGCGGGGAATCCAAATCTGCTCCGCGTTCTTTAGCGCCTTTTTTTACCGATAATACCTTATTGCCCGTAATATCAGTTACCACTTGAGCATTAAGGCCGGACCAACGCGGTGTGTATGCCGGGTCTTCGTAATTTTGCACATAGTTGATGATATCTGTTGGTTTTTCGTTTTTGCCGACGCCTTGGATGTTAATATCCTTAATAACGACTTGTCCTGCTGCATAACGTTTATACAAGGCCACCTGACCGATCTCGGCCGTCAGATTCAATAAATTCGTATTTTTGTTGTAATAGGTAACGCCATCAACGATAACCAATAGCTTGTTTCCGTTATAACCAATTTTGATCCGATAATCTGTGTCCGTTTTCAATTCAGGTCCATCAAAGGTCTCCCAAGTGCCAGAACCATCAGGGCTTTGAATGACCCAAGTCGAACCAGCATCATAACGAATAGACAATCCTTGGGTGGAATTGTAGGCTCCGAGAACAACGCCGATATTGCCTTGCGTCCCGCTAGTGTAACGCAGCGTTGCGTCGATCGCACCAGCGGACAGCCATGGCCCTTTATCCCAAGCAGCAATGGCGATATTGTTTTCTAACGAATTCATATCTACCGTCAGCCCGTTGTTAACGGAAGTTGTCCCGTTCCCTTTCATAAAAGTCATAGATTCGGGCTGCATAGACTGATAGTTGTTGCTGTAGGAAACGACGCTCTGTCCATCAGGTACATTGGTCGTAATCCCATTTAGAAATGCCGTAAAATCGTCTTCGCTTACCGTAATTTCAGCAGAAGCCTTGAGGCTAGTGCCTTGAACGCTACCTTCTACATTGAAAGCTCCCGCCTCAGAATATTGGGAGGCATTAGTTTCGTCCCAGCTTACCTGAACTTGTCCAACGGATTGATCACTAAATACAGCTTGTACCTCCGGTGGAAGGATCGGCGGATTCCCTATTGTTGTGTTAACTTCGATAGCGGGAATGCTCGCGATCGTTTCTTCCAACACGACCTCCTCCGCATAGGTTACCGCACTTGGCCATACGGCCAATTGACTAAAAACTGCGAAACAAATCATCCAAACATACAATTTGAAAATAGTGCTCTTTTTCCTCTTAATCATTTTTCACCCATCCTTCATGATAATCTGATCCTAATCGGATTTCATTAGCATAGAACAGATGAAAGCGCTTAAGAATGATCATTTTTGTTAGAAGTCTGATCTTTTTTGAAAAAAGGGCTGCTTGGGACGGGGGAGCCCCCCGTATAGCCCGCAGCAGCTTCATCTAAGCGCATAAATGCACCTATTCCACCAACTACTTTTCAAATCTGCGTAACTAGATGCACTTGTGCACCTAGTTGCGCCATTTTCATCTGGTTAGTTAAAAACAGGTGCACTTCTGCGCTTATTCACACTCCACGCACGGTGCACGCACGCTTCACGCACACTCCCTAAAAAAAGCCAAGAATTCAAAGATGGCTAGCCAAGCCAGCTAAGTGAGCACCCCGCTTAGCCGCAGCAGCTTCATCTAAGCGCATAAATGCACCTATTCCACCAACTACTTTTCAAATCCGCTCAACTAGATGCACTTGTGCACCTAGTTGCGCCATTTTCATCTGATTAGTTAAAAACAGGTGCACTTATGCGCTTATTCACACTTCACGCGCGGTGCACGCACGCTTCACGCACACTCCCGCGCAGCCGCCACTCCCTACAAAAAGCTGAGAATTCAAAAATGGCTAGCCAAGCCAGCTAAGTGAGCACCCCACTTAGCCGCAGCAGCTTCATCTAAGCGCATAAATGCACCTATCCCGCCAAATACTTTTCAAATTCGCGCAACTAGATGCACTTGTGCACCTAGTTGCGCCATTTTCATCTGATTAGTTAAAAACAGGTGCACTTCTGCGCTTATTCACACTTCACGCACACTCCCGCGCATCCAGCCACCACTCTCTACAAAAAAGCCAAGAATACAAAACTGGCTAGCCAAGCCAGCTAAGTGAGCACCCCCCTTAGCTACAGCAGCTTCATCTAAGCGCATAAATGCACCTATTCCACCAACTACTTTTCAAATCTGCTCAACTAGATGCACTTGTGCACCTAGTTGCGCCAATTCCATCTGATTAGTTAAAAACAGGTGCACTTCTGCGCTTATTCACACTTCACGCGCGGTGCACGCACGGCACACTCTCGCTTCACGCACACTCCCTAAAAAAAAGCCGAGAATTCAAAGCTTGGCTAGCCAAGCTAGCTAAGTAAGCACCCCGCTTAGTCGCAGCAGCTTCATCTAAGCGCATAAATGCACCTATTCCACCAACTACTTTTCAAATCCGCGCAACTAGATGCACTTGTGCACCTAGTTGCGCCATTTCCATCTCATTTGTTAAAAACAGGTGCACTTCTGCGCTTATTCACACTTCACGCACGGTGCACGCACGCTTCACGCACACTCCCGCGCAGCCGCCACTCCCTAAAAAAAGCTGAGAATTCAAAGATGGCTAGCCAAGCCATCTAAGTGAGCACCCCCCTTAGCTACAGCAGCTTCATCTAAGCGCATAAATGCACCTATTCCACCAACCACTTTTCAAATCTGCTCAACTAGATGCACTTGTGCACCTAGTTGCGCCAATTCCATCTGATTAGTTAAAAATAGGTGCACTTCTGCGCTTATTCACACTTCACGCACGGTGCACGCACGCTTCACGCACACTCCCGCGCAGCCGCCACTCCCTAAAAAGAGCTGAGAATTCAAAGATGGCTAGCCAAGCCATCTAAGTGAGCACCCCACTTAGCCGCAGCAGCTTCATCTAAGCGCATAAATGCACCTATTCCACCAACTACTTTTCAAATCTGCGTAACTAGATGCACTTGTGCACCTAGTTGCGCCATTTCCATCTGATTAGTTAAAAACAGGTGCACTTCTGCGCTTATTCACACTTCACGCACGGTTCACACACGGTATACTCTCGCTTCACGCACACTCCTGCGCTTTCAGCCGCCACTCTCTTCAAAAAAGCCGAGAATACAAAGCTGGTTAGCCAAGCCAGCCAAGCTAGCTAAGTGAGCACACCGCTTAGCCGCAGCAGCTTCATCTAAGCGCATAAATGCACCTTTTCCGCCAACTACTTTTCAAATCTGCGCAACTAGATGCACTTGTGCACCTAGTTGCGCCATTTTCATCTGGTTAGTTAAAAACAGGTGCACTTCTGCGCTTATTCAGACTTCACGCGCGGCGCACACACACCCCAATCACACTACATGCACATCCACACTCACACTCCTTGCACACTTCACAAACGCACAACCCCACGCACTCAGCCGCCACTCCCTACAAAAAAGGGTTAAAAGCCGAGCGTATCAACTCATAACTGACAATACGAATACCTTTTCCTGATACAACTGGACGCAGCTTACCAACGTCACATAGCCTTTTCAAATATTTAACCGCTGTGCGGCGATTAATTTGAAACTCCTTCATCGCATCGGCAGGGCGAATGGCTTTGTTCGACCTAAACGCATAATGCAACATTTCACGCTCCAGGCGTGTCAAGTTTTGCTCTTGCGTGTGTGTCACCAAATAAGGAACCAGCAGCGACTGCAACAAAGACGCAATAAGCTGCGGCTTTTCCTCCAACTCGTCATACGGTATGGACACGACCCGATATCCAAGCACCTGTAGAAAAGTTTCCCGGTTTAGCTCCCGACGATATCGAATTCGATCCGTATTCTGAACATGAGGTCCATAACCCTTTATTTCAAAAGCAAACCGTGTCGCTCCCCGCCGCCAAACCAAATCAATATAAAACGGATTCCCACGCCAATCCATAACTTCATACTCCGGATGCAAATGCTCTAAACTACCCATCATCGGCCACCAGACTTGTTCCAAAAACAAACGTTCGCCATGCCCATGTCCCCGCTGAATCCTGCTCTTATGCTCGCCTCTACTTGCACGCAAATGTTTTTTCAGCCATTTCTCATGTTCTTCAGCAAATTCCATCTCTCATCCTCCTCAAAATGAAAAAACGTCCTCGGCTCCTCTGACACAGAGGAAAACCAAGGACGTTCTACGTCACAACTTTTTTATTCTACTTTAAAGAAACCACGACTGGGCAGCAAGCCATCTATGCTTTATCCGTACAGCACAAAAAACTGAAGCTCAATGAGGGTCATCCCCTTACACCGCACCTAAGGGCTACCATGCCTGTGACACCACACAACTCTCCGATTGTGAGGCGAATCGGATATTGCTCATTGTGGACGAGAATGCCCCATCATAAGCGAACGTTGAATAGCTCTTTGTGGAAAAACATGCAGGAGGTAAAATAATCAGGTTTATACCATGGACGTCAGCCTAGGACGTTATTTGCACATATCAGGCTGACGCCGTTTTTTTATAAATCTAGTGCTTTCCTCGCCGATGACCGGCTTTGCAGCTATACCTCCCTTGATGCTTTCGCCCCAACGCTCTGCTACATAGGAAGCAGCAGGTTTAGCCTCTTTCGCTTGGATAGAGGACGAAGCAACGAAGCTTGGAAGGCACAGCGCAAAAGCGATCAGCAAACAATTATTATCTCTCAAATCTAAATTTATAATAGTAGATTGCTTGAATAGAGTAAAGGAAATTTGTCGCTTCATCCGCTTGAAAAATAGAATAAAAAGACGCTCCTTAAATAAATGCCGGAAAGCATCCATGTCACTATACATGACATAATGTTTTTAGAATATGCGAATATTCCAAAGAGAGAGAGCGTTTAAATTCTATTTAAAAAACCTTTATATCAGAAGATATAGTGAGTATATTTGCGTAAAACATGGATTTAATCGATTTTTAGAGGGATATTATCTGTTGCCAATTAAACAATCAGGCTCTAACATGATGTTAGATTACATAACATTATAGAGGAGAATGAGCTATGCTGAACTGGACATCATGGAAAAAACGTACGGTTGTATTAATGATCGGCAGCTTGCTACTAACTGTGCCTCTCACGGCAAATGCGGCACTTGCTTCCAAAGCTGCCTATCAGGGGGATGCTGTCAAGGCGATCTCACTAAAATTAGGAGATTCAAGCATTAACGCTAATGCTCTCGTTACCTCGGTGGAATTTATAGGCCTTCTTAATAAATCGGCTGCACTTGCTGGTTCAAATTCACTTTTTAAAATGAAATCCTCTTCTACTATTACTCGCGAGGAAGCAGCACTTCTCCTTGATGATACTCTTAAACTAACAGACGCACCCGAGTCGTTTAAAGATATCCCGGATAACACTACTCTATCATTTGCTGTAGGATCCGTAATGAAAGCATTGCTAATGAATGGAGTTGATAGCACCAGGTTTGCACCCAAGGGAGCACTAACATACGGTCAAGCTTATGCAATTGCCTATCGAGTATATGATTTCTTGAAGCCTTTTGATGTAGTTGAAACCACTATTGCTGATATTCAACATGCCATCGAACAAGGTAAACTGACATCTAAAGAATTGGTTCAACTATATTTGGATCGTATTGAAAAATATGATGATCAAGGTATTAAGCTAAATGCCATACTGACAGTTAATCCTAAGGCACTGCAAATTGCTGAACAATTAGACGATGAACGTATTCAAAAAGGATCAAGAGGACCGTTGCACGGCATTCCGATTATCGTCAAAGATAACTACGATACGAATGATATGCCCACTACTGCCGGCTGTCTTTGCTTAAAGGACTCTATTCCTTTAGAAGATGCTGATCAAATTGCTAAACTGAAGGCGGCAGGTGCAATCATCCTCGCTAAGTCCAATCTTCATGAGTTTGCATTTGGTATTACAACACAAAGCTCACTTGGCGGACAAACGCTGAATCCTTATGGACTCACTCATAATCCGGGCGGTTCCAGTGGCGGAACGGGTGCATCCATTGCAGCCAATTTCGCATTAGCTGGACTCGGTACCGATACGGGTGGATCGATTCGAATTCCTTCGTCTTATAACAGCCTTGTCGGTATTCGCCCTACAATTGGCTTATCCAGTCGCGATGGAATCATTCCACTAGCACTCACGCAAGATGTCGGTGGTCCAATGGCTCGTACAGTAACTGATGCTGCCATCCTGCTTGATGCAACTGCAGGGTATGACCCTGATGATATCTCAACCGCATACAACGTAGGCAAAATTCCTACCAGTTATACGGATTTCCTAGACATTAACGGTCTAAAAGGAGCACGCATCGGAGTTGCTACCGAACTGTTCGGTACTACTGCTGAAGAAAAGCCCGTAACAGATCTAATCAAAAAAGCAGTAACCGACTTGAAGACTCTTGGTGCGGAAACCATTGAAATCAAGATACCGAAACTGGCCGATATTATGAAATATCCAAGTCTTAGCAGCTTCGAGTTTAAGTTTCAACTTAATGAGTATTTAGCAGACCTTGGTCCGAATGCTCCTTATAAGTCACTAACTGAAATTATCACATCAGGACTTTACGACAAGTCCCAAGAAAGCTCATTGAAATCACGTGACGCGCTTACAACACTCGAAACTGAGCAATACAAAGATATTGTTTTGTTAAGAACCAAGGTAACGCGTGAGTCTTTATTAAAGGTAATGGCAGATAACAATCTGGATGCGATCGTATATCCTTCAACCTCGCAGACAGCATCTCTCGTTGGAGAAAGTGGGAAAGCGGGAAGCAATAACAGACTTAGTCCTTATTCAGGATTCCCAGCGATTACCGTTCCAGCTGGTTTCACAGCAGAAGGTATGCCTGCAGGAATAGAGTTCCTAGGCCGCTCCTTCGAAGAAGCAACACTAATCAAACTTAGCTACGCCTATGAACAAGGAACACACAACCGTAAATCGCCAGTATTAACACCTTAAATGAGAAGCGATCTTACTAAAAAGGCTGTCCAAAGTCTAATGACTTTGGACAGCTTTTTTTTATTGATCTAAAAAAGATACTGCTTTTTTATGTCAGACCATAAAGTTTTAAATGCAATTTCTGAGGCCGCAAAGCCTATAACCGCTATGAAAATAGCAAAACCCCGTCGTCCGTCGCAGACAATCCCCGCCTAAAGCCTAGCACCAGAATAGCCCGAGGACCGTTACGAAAGAAGCTTTCAAACACTACAATAAGGACATAGATGAGCTACACGAAAGGATGACTGAATATGAAAAAATTGTTTAGATCAACAACGGACAGCAAGCTTACGGGTTTATGCGGAGGCATCGGACAATGGCTTGGCATTGATTCTACTATTGTTAGATTGTTAGTTGTCATTGCGGCGTTCTTCAGTTTCGGAGCTGTCATACTCGCATACTTCATAGCAACCCTGTTTATTCCAAAAGCAATAAACAACGACTTTCGATTTGTCGATCACTACTAAACCAAACAAACGAGTGTTTTTGAAAATAAATGCAAATACAAACTTTTAGGGAGAGATTATAAATGGGAATTTTACAACGTGTAGTTAGTATGACGAAGGCAGCGGCCAATGAAATGTTAGACAAGATGGAAAATCCGGTTATGATGCTTAATCATTATTTGAGAGATTTGGATGAGGAAATTGCCAAGACTGAACATGCGGTGGCGCAGCAGCAAGCACAAGATCGTATGTTGCAATCTAAGCTAAGTGAATTTAGCGGACAAGTGAGCTATTACGAGGGTAAAGCAGAGCAAGCTGCAATCGAGGAACGCGAGGCTGAAGCGCGTACAGCACTTGAAGCAAAGTTATTGTATCTGGAACAAGCTGAAGAAACAGCAAGACTGCAGCAGCTAGCAAAGCAAGCCGTACTTGACCTCGGTTATCGCATTGAGGCATTGAAAGAAGAGAAAACACGGCTGCAAGGAAAACGCGCTGAGCTCATTACTCGCGTGCAGCAGACAACTGCAACCCCTGCTGGCTATTCCAACTCTCTTCATGGAAGCTCAGCTTCACAAGGGTTCGATCGGATTGAACAGAAGGTGATGGAATTAGAAGCACAACGTGAACTTACAAAAGGTTCATACAACAGCTTAAATGCTAGCGCATATAGTTCCGATCAGCAGCTCGAGCAGCGCAAAGCTCGTGTGGATGAAGAACTTAAACGGCTTCAATCTAAAAAAGCCTAACTTCAACTTACAGCGGCGGGCCAAGACGTATAGTAACGTCATTGGCCGCTGCTTTCTTCGTTAGGAGATTATTTTAAATTAGGATGAATTAGAGCTAATAAATTGAAATACGCCAATTGCGATCAGTAGAACGACGAATATAAGGATGAACCCAAGTACAAACTTAAGAGCGTTAGAAGAATTCGATTTACGTTGAAGTTTTTCCTCTACGTTAACTAATCGTTCTTTAAGCTCCTGTATTTCTTTTTCCTGTTGCTGCATTCTTAACCCTCCCTGGCAAACAAACTCGGTTGACAAGAATATATTATTTTAGATTTTCATTCTCTTGTAGACTAAAAAAATGCTAGATCATCAATATATCATGATCTAGCATTTTTTTCATTTATTCACTAATTTTACAGCGATTCTTTAACTGTTGTTTGTTCGATGAAAAACGACATTGTCAGCTCCATATTAACAAAATAGTCGTCCCTTCACCCGGTGTTGTCTTAACCGTAATCCTGCCACCCATAGCTTCAATCAGCCCCTTCGATATAGCCATGCCGAGTCCAGAGCCGTTGGAGGTGGACGCGGTATCCGTACCGCGATAATAACGCTCAAAAAGCCGATTTAATGTAGCTTCATCCATACCATCGCCATCATCGGCGAATTTTATCGTTATTCCGCCACCCTCTTCAGTCGCCAGAAGCGATACCGTCAAAACGGTATCAGGCGGGTTATGAAGCAGCGAATTAGCTGTTAAATTGTTAACAACTCGCTCGAGCCATGGGGTGTACAACTGAACCCAAACATCATCTTGCGCAGCATGAAATACAATGCGCTGTTTTCCATATGCAGGATCGGCGGCAGCCTGCTCAAGTGCTTCATACAGCCAAGCGTTCAGCTCAACCTTCATCGTCTCAGGTGGAAGTATTCCCGTCCTCAATCGGTAAGTCATAGCAAGATCGCTGATCAACATATCCATATGGGCTGATTTGTCCAAAATCGTCGCAGAAAATTTACGTATCTCCTCCTGAGACCAATCATATGCCGGCTCCGCTAGTAAATGGGCATAACCAGAAATAGAGGATAACGGCGTCTTCAAATCATGGGTAACGCCAGCAATCCATTCTTCTCTCAAGCTCTCCGTTTGCTCCCGTGTTGCTCGCTCTCTCTTCAAGGCATTGGATAACTTTTCAATAGAAACCATCACATCAGCAAAAACACGATACCTTCGCCGCCATTTTCCTGCTGACGTTCGGCTGCGATGGAGACCTCTACGATCAACAGGTTCTTCATACACCGTTTTCCCTATTGAATCCAGCCATACAAGCATGTGCAGCATCGGTGCGCCAAAGCGATGGGCCTGCCATAGTGAGAGGAGTACGAACAATACCAGTAAGGAGATAAATAAGAAAATAGACCCGATAATGACTACCTGCGCTTCCTCCGGAATCCAATTCTCTTTGCCCGAGTCTCCGGCTATAGTATTTGGCTCTCCGACAAGCCAGGTGTTTCCAGTTTCCGCATCATACGAGGTTGCTATCCGGTAACCGTATCTTTCACTGTACAATGTGCGAAGCGCAAGTTCCGGAACGGAGTATAGCGAAGGCACTGCGTCGGGCTTGTTATAGGCAACCAGTTCCACGCCTGCCGAATCAATCAGTTGAACAAAAGCATGAGCCGATCTTATTTTCCCTGATATGGCATCTGGAAGGACTAATTTCTTTTCAGAAACAATGAATTCCCCGTCACTTAATTGTTCCAATATAGGCTCTATTATTTTTGGAGCACCATAAACCATTGTGAACTTCTTCCCATCCTTCTGCTGTATCCAAAGCGCAATCTGGTAAGGAAATGGGCTCTTCCCCACCCAGTAGTCAACTAATTCACCTGGTCCGTATTGGTTGGGAACATCTTTTGGCGTATTATAAGCACTTGCAACTTTTCCATTCTCATCTAGGCTTTGCAGCCAGCCATTATTTTTCTTCACCTGCCTCAGCAAGCTTGGTGCAAACGTAATGCCATTCTTGCCAAGCTTAGAGGATTCTACCATCTGTTCTAACCCTACACTGGCAAAATCACGTGTGATGTTAATTTCGCTAAACCGCTGCAGCATCCAAAAAAAAGTCAGCGCAGCTATGAGAAGAACGATCATACCTGCTATTGCGAGCTGGAGAACGAACTTTAGCGTTAGTCGTCGCTTGATATTCATGGCATGGTAATCTCCTGCTGTTCCGCTTTAACTAGTTTGTAGCCCATACCTCTGACGTTAACGATAAACTTCGGGTTAGACGGATCAGCTTCAATTCTTTCTCTTATCCGATGAATATGAACCATGATCGTATTATCATCACTGAAAGCTTCTTCACCCCAAACCTTCTCATACAGCTCGCTTTTGCTGAATATTCGATTGGGGTTTTTGCATAGAAAGAGCAGCAACTGAAACACAAGCGCAGGACATGAAACAGCCTGCCCCTCAATAAACAATTCACCTGCTGCCTCATCTAACTTAAATCGACCGTAATCAAAGACATTCGATGATCGATTGAACGTTTCCTCCGAGGTCTTCTTCAAGGCATCTGTCTCCGTTGACGAACTAAAGTACCGCCGCAGTTGCGCCCTTATGCGGGCAACCACTTCAAGCGGATTAAAAGGTTTGGTAATGTAATCATCTCCGCCAATCGCAAACCCAGTCAGCTTATCAAAATCCGACGTTCTCGCAGTCAGAAATAAAATTGGCGCGTTCGTTGTTTGCCTTATAAAAGGACATATTTCAATTCCACTGCGCCCTGGCAGCATGACATCCAGTACTATTAAATCGTATTTTTTAGCTTCACAGGCTTCAATAGCTTCTTCACCCGATTGCACTGTATCAATATTCGTGTAACCTTCCTTGCGCAATACCGTCTGCAAAAGCTCCAGAAGCGATTGCTCATCATCAACGAGCAAAATCGATGCATGGTTCATTGGTGCAAACTCCTTCCGCCAACCGATGTTTATAACATCATAGCATGATTTTTTTCACTTTTTAATCATTCTAATCTTAAGGGAAGCTTAATTCGTTTCTATTCACTCGTCTAAAAGTTAAGAGTGCGTTAATGGTGGGTTACATAAGAGCTAAGTCTCTACTGCTACAATTGCACTATAGGGAGGCGATGAAGATGAAAAAACGATCAACGAACATCATTTATGGAATGGCAGTGACTGCAAAGACTGCCTTAGCTGCGGGATCACTTGCTTTGCTGCTAGCGGCTTGCGGAGGAGAAAATACGGAAGTTACCACAAATACGGGAGCTGGGCATACAACGAGTCCCCCCATGGAGACGAACCAGACACTTATGCCAGACGACCTGCCAAAGGCGCTGCTGGACGGCAACTTCAAGGAAATTTATGCCCGTTTTAATCAGCCTTTGAAAGATGCGGTAAGCGAAGCAGATTTAGAAAAGACGGGAAAAGAGTTTACAAAGGGGATCCGCACATTGGAGAAGTCTTCTTCTATGCTGCTCAATGGTTACGACCGGCGCACATGGGTGAATGATTCAGGAAATAAGGGACTGGTCGGAATGTTTGATCCTGACGGGGTCATAACAGCAATCCAAGTTCAGGAACTAACCTCTACGCCTGAAACCGATAAGAAGCTGAGCAAGCATGAATACGCTTTACCTTTTGAGGGCGAATGGTATGTATTTTGGGGCGGAGAGAATGTACTTGTGAATTATCACTATGAATTAGAGATTCAGCGATACGCCTATGATTTTATCCAAGCAAAGGATCATTTCTCCTACAAAGGTGATCCGCTCAAAAATGAAAGCTATTATGCCTTCGGGAAAGAAATTATTGCTCCTGCGGACGGTACCGTCGTATCGGTAGTGAATGATATTATAGATAACGAGCCTGTTGGGGTCATGAATCCAAATCAGCCAACTGGGAATATCGTTGTCATTGATCACGGAGGAGAATACAGCCATTTGGCTCATCTTAAGAAAGGCTCTACTACAGTAAATCCGGGGGATAAGGTCAAGAAAGGCGATGTTATTGGTCTGACGGGCAATTCGGGCAATAGCAGTGAGCCCCATCTGCATTTTCAGCTATCAGATGGAGCTGATTTATTCACCGCGCGTTCTATCAATGTGAAGTGGGAGAACGCCTTGAAGCCGATTCAAGGCGAAACGATTAACTCTGCTCATTAAACTTACACTGGAGGCACAATTATGATTGAATGGATTCAACAAGCAGATGGGATATGGGCCTATATTGTATTATTTTTACTTGCAGCAGCGCCTTGGCTGGATGTTTTTCTTGTCGTGCCTCTGGGCATCGTTGCAGGATTGTCGCCAATTGCGGTTGCGGTTATCGGTTTTGCAGGTAACTTTCTCTTGGTATTGCTTCTTGGCCTATTTTTCAAAAAATTTTCGAATTGGAGAAACAATCGAAGGTTAAAGAAGGGTATTACCACGTCATCCAAAAAAGAGACCCGAGCTAGACAAATTTGGGAGCGATATGGCCTTCCCGGACTCGCCCTGCTGGCTCCCCTTATTGTTGGTACGGACATCGCAGCTTTATTTGCCTTGTCGTTTGGTTCGTCGCGGATACGCGTCATGAAATGGATGGCGGTCAGCCTTGCCGTATGGACAATTGCGATGGCGCTCGGTTCCGTTTATGGCTTCGGTTATATGAAATTGATTTAATAGCTAGAAACGAGAAAACATGCTCTCTCGATGCTATATGCATCAACAGGCAAGAAAAAAGGTTATCTTACAATGGTGTTTTCACCTTTGTAAGATAACCCGAGTAGGTTAGCGTCCAGTAATCCAGCAAGCTACGCTTCTTCTTTCTTCAGCTCCTCCAAAAATGGCTGAAGCTCCGGTCTAGCAGCCGGTTCCTTTAAATCAAGACTTCGCAAAGCGTCCACGGCGATTCGAAGCACCGCATAATTGCGATACCAACGATTATCGGAAGGGACGACATACCATGGCGCCGCTTTACTGCATTTTTCAAACAGCTCCTCATAAAGCTCGCCATATTGTTTCCATGACTTGCGCTCCTTTAAATCGGACGGGTCGAACTTCCAATTTTTGCTCGGATCTTCGATCCGACTTATAAGCTTCTCCAGCTGGAACTGCTTCGATATGTGTAAAAAGATTTTGACCACCTTCACCCTGCTGTCCGCTAAAAGAGCCTCAAAATGATTGATATGCTTAAACCGCTCCTTCGCTTCCTCGCTCTTTACCGTACCATGAATTCTCGTGATTAAAACTTCCTCATAGTACGAACGGTTAAATACGGCTATCTGGCCAAGGGCAGGTACGGCAACATGTGCTCTCCATAAAAAATCATGTCGCGCTTCCTCCTCTGTTGGCGTCTTAAAGCTATGGGCAGAAATGCCCTGCGGATGAAGTCCGGCAAATACTTTTTTGATTACGCCATCCTTACCGCTGCAGTCCATGCCTTGAAAAACAAACAACACGGCATGTTCTTTGCCGGCGGCAAGCTTTTCTTGCAGCTGCTGCAGCTCTAGCTCAAGCTCCTTCACTGCCTGAACGACTTCATCTTTGTTATAAAAACGACCCGTATCCTTCGGATCGATGTCCTTCAAATCCACCTTTTTCTTCTCGGGCAGTTTGTAGCTTTTGGACATTTCCTCACAGCCTCTCTAGCCTTTATTTACTTATTAGTATCCCACCAGCACCTCTCCTAAACAAGCAACTGGTCGCTATTTTGGCACACCAGAGCGAGAAGAAGCAGAACAAAGCGGACCACACGAAGGCAGGTACACCGGTTACGTCGCTTAAACCAGCCGCGTCCCCAGCTGATGCCGGCTCCGTAATCGCAAGATAGAGCAACACAAATGGACTAATGATCGATTCCACCAAACAAATAAAAGCAATTAGCAAATAATAACCGTTACGAAGCCAGCTTGGGGCAGCAAAATAAATAAGAATCGTCAACGCCATAAAGCCAGCACTCCAAGCCATACCGTAACCATTTCGAACAAAAAGCGCGAGCGCCACTCCTGCTGCTATCGCAACTATCGCTAATCCGAAACGACCTTTTCCTTTAGCATGCAGAAAAAAAAGCAGCAGCGAAAACAGGGCGGAGCCCGTATAGCCGGCAAGCGCAATCGGGATTAGCATCCAGCTGTCCGTATAGGAGGTATAGGTCACTCCACTTTGATCAGCGTACAAATAAATATGCAGAACACTTCCCTTGAGCAGCAAAGCTGCCAGCGCATGAGCAAGCTCGTGGACTAATGTATTCACATTTTGAAAAAATGCCGAGAACGGAATGAACCTTGTCAAAAAAGTAGTAACGATAATAATAACCGCCAAACGCAACCAAGAAAACATACTTTAGCCTCCAAATCCTATGCCGCTATTTTAACTCCTCTTACGTATGAGAAAGATTTATTTTTCAAATGATATTAAATCGGGTAAGAATAAGAATAAACGTGAGAGGAGAGATATTATGGGACATTATATCGAGGTTGAGAAAAAAGTTAAACTATATGTTGAGGATATCGGCTCCGGAATCCCCGTCATCTTCTTGCATGGCTGGCCGCTGAACCACAAAATGTTTGAAGCTCAGTTCACCCTGCTATCCGAGCAGGGATATCGCTGTATCGGAATAGATCAACGCGGCTTCGGCAAATCCAGTGCGCCTGCAGCTGGTTATCATTATGACCGGCTTGCAGATGACGTAAGGGCCGTCATTGATTATTTGAAATTGGATCAAGCCTATCTAGTTGGTTTCTCCGTAGGAGGAGCAATCGCCGTCCGCTATATGGCGCGCCATGGAGGCTACGGCATTCGTAAGCTCGCGCTTCTAGGAGCGGCCGCTCCTTCGTTCACTCAGCGAGACGACTACCTGCATGGCATGACGCAAGAGGAAGCCAATGAGCAAATAGCAGCGATCAAAAAAGACCGTCCGCAGCTGCTTCGTGATTTCGGTGAGAAATTTCTTGCAGATCGTAAGCCAAACACCATCAGTCAACCATTTAAAGATTGGCTGCAGCTGCAAGGTTTAGAGGCATCAGCTTGGGGGATGGTTCATACGTTCGAATCGCTGCGTGATGAGGACTTGCGGAAAGATATGATACAAATCAAAACCGCTACGACCATTTTCCAAGGCATGCTGGATCAAATATGTCCACCAGAATTCGCCAAGCAGCTGCTGGGCGGCATTGACGGCTCCACGCTCGTAACGTTTGAGCAAAGCGGCCATGGCATGCTGTTTGATGAACCGGCTAGGTTTAATCATGAGCTGCTCGAATTTTTGAAATAACAAGCCCAAAGGAGCCGGAATGATCGGCTCCTTTGGGCTTGTTATGGAGCTAAGTTTCAGCTTGCTCTATCCGGTATTTATTTAATAAATGGTGAAAGCGCTGAAAATCGCTTGAAAGAACTTTTATTTTTCTTTTGATCCTAAGCTTACGTTTGTGATCTTTCTCTTCCAGCATAAACTGATCAATATTTTTATCCAGCTTCTCCCGAAGCGTAAGGATAATGCCGATCGCAATATGCGAGCGCTCCATCTCCTGTAAATCCGCAGCCAGGGCTTCGCCAAGATGCTCCATTGTTTGCTTTTGAATATGCAATGATTTATCGATTACGATATGATCGGGTGTAAAGTCCTCACGAAACTCCTGGCCGGGAACCTCATCCCAAAACATATTCCATTCCTCTAACTGTCCAACCTCGAATAATAAATATTTATGAAAACCGCATAACCATGCCGTACAACTGGTATTTCGCAGTTGACAGCCTACACCATCGAGCAGATTGCGGCAATCGTTGCAGCATGATCCGCTGTTTGCTATGCAAACCTTGCAAATATGATCCGCTCCCCATTGCTGTAAAACCGTCATGCCGTTTTCAATAAGGCTTGTCCTGCTCACAGCAGAAGGCGGTTGAATAAGAGGACTGTCTGCTTGATCTGTATGTCTACCCTGCTTCAAATCTGGCATTCAAGCACGCTCTCCTTCCTTACTAAACGTAAATATACTGAAAAGTATACCCTACTTGCAGCACGAAGACCAAGTTAGCTCCTACAAAATATGCAGCTAGATAACAAATAGGACTGTCCCCGATCCACTTGGATCTATAGAGACAGCCCTATCCATTTGCAATTTCAAACTACCAAGCGTTTACGCCAAGCTTAACAATCGTTTCGCGGATGAAAGCTGGCTCGTCCGCTGGCGTTCGTGACGTAACAAAATTGCGATCAACGACAACCTCTTTGTCGACAAAATGCCCTCCTGCTGCTTCAATGTCTGCCGATAGAGCAGGATAAGCTGTTAATGTACGTCCCTTCAGCAGGCCAGCTGCCTCTAAAATTTGCGGACCATGGCATATTGCCGCAATCGTTATGCCAGCTTGATCGGCCTTTTGAACAAAGGCTTGCACATCCGCATTGCCCATGAGATGAGAAGGTGATTTCCCGCCAGGGATAATGATAGCGTCGTAATCATCAGCGTTGGCTTCTTCAATGGCTAGATGTGAAGTATACGTGATTGTCCCCTGTTTTCCTTTCAACTCGTCATTGCTCTTCAAGCTAATAATAACGGGGTCATGACCGTTCTTCACCATTTCATCGTAGGGATTTTTCATTTCGGAATCTTCGAAGTCGTCAGCTAGCAGAAATGCGACCTTTTTCAATGGTGTCATATTTTGCACACTCCTCTCATGATTCAAGCCATGATTTACTTTACCCTATTTAGATGAATTTGAAGCAGATTAACGAGTATAACCTGCAGGTATGCGTTCAAGGAGACGATCACCGTAAACATCGCCTAGCTTCAACTCGGGAATATGAATATAGCCGATGTAGCAGCCGCATTTCTTCATCGTACAAGGACGCTCGGATGCTAGACCCTCTAACCCATCTCGATAGAGATGGCCAATGACCTTACGATCGCTATAGCAGCGTTTGACGATACCTGCACCCTGCACATAAAACACATTCAAGCCCGCGCCGCACGGTTTGCCTATGCTATCGTAATCAGGCACGTTCAGCAGGAAATGAGGATCAATTTCCGATAAATAAACGATCTCATCCTCTGTATAATATGGTTTCCGATCCTTGAAGGCGTTGACCCAAAGGTATACATCCTCAGGCAGCAGCTGCCGCAGCTGCTTAATGGCTTCGAAAGCGGATCGTATCCCTACTGAACCCACACTAAAGGGAATACCTTGCTCATACAATTTCGTGCACTGGCTTAAAAAAGCGGCTTGACTCGTTTGCCCAGGGTGATAAGTCACCCAAAAAGCTACCTTGCCCTGATCTAGTTGGTTCGTCCAATCAAGCTTGACGGATAAGTTGGTCTGAATGGCTACCTTCTCGATATGCGCCATGTGAGACAACTCTACCATGGCCTCACGATACCACCGATGCACTAGTCCCTCGCCATAAGGGTTAAAGAAAATCGAGAGCTGATGCCCAGAAGCGCCTTGCTCCCGGACCCATTCCATGAACGCGTGCAGCTGCTGCTTATCCTTCGCAAGCGTCGCTTTGCTATCCTTTGTCTTGCTGAACGGACAATACGGACAGTCATAATTGCATGATGACAACGCGCCGCGGTAATACAGAACCGCCTTCATCGGATGACATACCCGTTCATAAGTTCTCTTACATCGCTCGAAATAAACTCGTCTCCAATCGCATCCGAATAAGCCATGCCTTGCGTCGTCAGCCGAAGGGTGCCATCCACCAGCTCAGCTAATTCCAAACGGATCAGCACCTGCAAATCAGGATGATCCGCTAGCGCATCACTCCCGAATCGCTCCTCGTATGCGAATAAGCTCAGACCCTCGCGGTGCAGCAGCGCCTTCAAAACAAATCTGCGCTTCTGCTCAGCTTCATTCAGAATAAAGCCGTAATCCGCCGTATCATAACGCTCGGCAGCGACATACTCTTCAATAATACTGCGCGTTGCCGCTGCACTCACACCGTATCGCGATGCATAATGTACATCGCGGGTATAGGAGCGAGCTCCGCAGCCAAGGCCTGCCATTCCTTCCTCCTGACAGCTGAAGGGCAGCACTTTTTTATGAGTAAAGGATATATCCCTAGCAAAACGCCTCATCGAAAACTGTTTATAACCTGCAGACTCAAGACGCTCGCGGGCAATATGATACAGCTCCAATCGAATATCCTCACCTGCACTGCGCATCTGTTCGGGCTTTAGTATTGTGTTCTCGCGCGTATAAAGCGGATATATAAAAATCTCGCCAGGACCATAGCTTATTGCCTTCTCAAGTGAGTACAGCCATGTTTCCGCTGTTTGACCAGGCAAGCCGTAAATAAGATCTACATTCACGAGTGGAAAAGAATAAGACATCAGCGTATCCAGCGCTTCTTCCGCGAGCCGCGGCTTCTGTGGACGATATATGGCTGATGCTTCCTCTTCAACGAAACTTTGAATGCCCATACTGATCCGGTCAACGAGCCGCCCCTTAAGCACATGCATACGGTCAGCCGTTACCGTTTCCGGCGATGTTTCTACCGATATCGACGCCTTCATCGGATCGAGTCCCATCGTATTCTCTGCAATATCGAATAGACGGTTCAACAAGGAGGCTTCCAGCAATGTTGGTGTTCCTCCGCCAATCGCGAATCGTGAAAATGTTTTGTCTTTAAACCAAGGCGCCCACTGCTCAGCCTGCCGCTGCATCGCATCGATATACTGCTCATGGACATTCAACCTGCGATCGGGCAGCGTGAACAAATTGCAGAAACCGCAGCGAGCTCCGCAAAAAGGAATATGCATGTACAAAAAATAATAATCGGTTTGATCCCGCTCCCACATCTCCTTGAGCGACTGTGCAGGCTGCAAATCACGGTAAGCCGTCTTATGTGGATAGGAGTACAAATAGGAACGATATGGAGCCTCCATCCAGCGCAGCTCCTGCTCCTTAAGCTTCGGAAAAGATGGTAGCGAAGATGATTTTTGCAAGTTGTTTCTCCTCCTTATTCCAATAAAAACTCGCGATACGGTACATTCCAGACAACTTCGTGAGCCAATCGATGCCCTTCAAAGCCGTCCTCGCCGTAAGCCGTTCCATGATCGGAAAACGCGAGACATAATGTTTTTCCTCTGCGCAGCATGGCATCGAACAATGGACCAAGCTGACTATCCACATAGCGAAGCGCGGCACGCTGTGTTTCCACAGAATCCCTTTTAGCGCCCTCTACAAAATAATGATTAGGTCCATGCATGGCGGAAATATTCATGAACAGAAACAGCTTCTCAGCGGGATCAGAATGCTCCAGCAGCTTAAGCGCGTGATTCACCTGATGTTCCGTCGAACGCGGATTCGTCACCCCGAAAGTCATCCTCCAATAGCTTTCTTGAAAATAACTAGGCAAAACCTTGGCAAGCTTATTCTTTTTCGTAAAAAAAATGACGCCTCCGATGCAGATCGTCCGGTAGCCCGCCTCCTGCAAGCCGGATACGAGATCCGGAGCGTCAAATAACCATGTATGAGGGTGCGTCTTAAGCCCCGTATTTTTCGTATGAAACAATCTGATATGAGAAGCTTTGTCCGTGTTCGCAGGAGTTGGCAGAAAACCTCCAAAAAAAGCATGATGGGCAGCATAAGTAAAGCTGCCCGGTGAATGCCGCTTCTCCCAGCCTCCGCTTGCGCAAAGGTTCGGACAATTCTCTTCCTCAAGCTTCGCTACATCATAACGCAGCGTATCGAGCGTAATCATCAGTATATCGTGAGAACCTACGATTTGGTTCATATCCAGCATTCATATCTATTCCTTTCTGAGCAGCTGCTGCATTTGCCATTCATAGGTGTTCATCCCCTCATACTCGGCGCCGTACAGCAAATCACCAAAAGGATTGATGTCTATCGGATAGGTCATGCCGCTACTTCTTTGAACGAGTACATCTACGCCTGCTGTAGAGCATCCGGGAAAAGCGCGGAGCGCAGCCTCGGCCGTTTGCTGCACCGCTGCCCTCACTTCAGTGGATAGCAGCTGGTCCACGTCCATCCTTCGTTCATTGCGCAGATGCAAATTCGTAATCGGAGTGCTGCTTAAACGAAGCACCGTGTGGCAAGCTTTACCGCCCACAACAAGCTGCCGTACGTCAAACGACTTGCTCTCGAAGCTTTCCTTCTCAATCCATCTTTCAATATGCGCGCCTTCCCTGCATAGCCAATCAATCATTTGCCGAATATCTGAACGTTCTCGGTAACGCCGCAGCTTGCCTTCGTTAAAATAACAAATGCCGCCAGCTCGTTCCTCCATGCCGATCGTCGTAATGGCAAGTTCATCACCTGTACGAGGATTGATTTGATAAGCAATAACACCCGAGGCTCCTGATCCGCAAGCAAGCTTAATAAACAGCCGCCTCATGCCGCTTGCAGCAATCGCCGCTTGCAGCTCATCGTAATTTTTTATGCTTCCCGTTGGGGCTGGCAACGCCGGCATTAATAGGCCATGGCGCGTGAGCAGCTGCCAGCAGCTTCTTTTGTCGAACATATTTGCTACACTTCCTGGCGAGTTTACCCAATGAACGGAAACGCCCGAAGCCTTAACTTCTTGGTGCACAGCGGCTAGAAATCGGCAGTAGCCGCGGTACCACTGTGCCGGATAATAGATTCGACCATGCTCTATAGGCAGCTGTAGCACCTCATCCGCAGATATGGAAATGTTGTGCGGCAGAGAGCCCGCAGACCAGAATAAGTCATCACCGCTTCGGTCAGCCGCACCCCATGCGATTAATTGTCGTTCAACCGCTTGATCCTCGCCCGGCGCATCAAGACGTATAATGACTTTTCCAACCCCCGCAAATTGCCGCAAAATATCCTGAATAAACACCGTTCGCATCAGCAGCTGCTCATAGGAGAGCACGACAGCAGGAGCTAGCCCATGCTTCTTTCTTGCTGCCTGCAAGCCGAATGTTCGTTTGTTAGACGGATTTCCGATTAGTAGATAAGGAGTTTCGGAGCCGCCATCGTTTACATAATGATTCATTATTCGGTAAGGAACGGATAACGCCAATCATCTTCATCCGTTTCCTGCTGATCTGTCACATCAACGGATAGGTTTGATTGCTTCCAGCGCAGCAGCAGCTCATCCGTCATATAGTGGTAGCTTAAGTTAAGATGTTTCAGCTTCTTCACACGCTCGCTTGCAAGCAGTGCCTTACCGCCTTCATCGGTTAACGTACCGTAAGACAGATCAAGTATTTCCAATCGGTCCAAAATAGGCGCATCAGCTATCGCAATCGCGATTTCGTCCTGAATTTCACTATCTTTCAAGCCCAAGTATGTAAGCTTCGGAAATAAATCACCCTTCAAAAGCGGCATTATATCCTCAATTCCACCGTCAAAGCCGTAATCCTCTACGCCCAAATAAAGCTCAAGCTTCTTCAGCTCCGGCAGTTTTGCGCTCGTTATTTCCTCTATTACAGACTTCGGAAGTCCACCACAAATAATGACTAGCTCCTGCAGCTTATCGTGAACAAGCGGCTGCAAGCTTAACTCTTGACTACCCTTGATCGACAATGACTGCAAATTAGGGAATGCCGCAAGCAATGGTGAAAGGTTCGTCTGATTAATCCAAGAAACTTCGCATTCCTCAAAACCCATATCTCCAATAAATAACTTCGTTAAGTTAGGAAAAGAATCTTTATGGCTAATCAAAGTTTCCAAAAAGCTGTCCGGAGAATTTTCATACGCCTGACCCCAATCACCAATCGTTAGTATAGACAGCTGTTCGCCATCCGCGCTTGATGCCAATTTTTCAATTAGACCAGACATTCTTACGCCTTCTTCATACTCGTCATAACCTACCGATAAGCGAATTTCAATCAAGAGTATCCCTCCAATAGTTTCCATGTGAAGCTAGAGTAACATGGACTTTTTCAATGCGTCAATGGTCTCAACGTCATAACTGTACCCTGCTCCAAAAAAAAAATAAGCCGAGCAGCGCCGCATGCGGCGCTTTCAGCCTTTTGTGTTTAGTGAAGTGCTTTACGGAGAATAAATTCAATTAGTCGCCACGGGAACAGCTTTTTCATAACAAAGATCATCTTCGCATCATTTCCGCACACGTAACGAAGCTTTGGACTGCGAGCCCTGCAAATTTTCACAATCGTGTTCGCAACCTGAATCGGGTTAGGCGCATTTTTCTCCGATTTTTTATTAAATTGATTAAAGCGCTCGATCATTTTGCTGTAAGGGGAGTTCAGCTTGGCATGATACACATGCTTGGCTGAGATTCCCGTGTCGTAAGTGCCCGGCTGTACGAGCACAACCGGTATAGAAAATGGCAGCAGCTCAAGCCGCAATGCTTCGCTGAAGCCCTCCACCGCAAACTTAGAAGCTGAGTAAGGACCCGTGTTAGAAAAGCCAATAATGCCTGCGCCGCTGCTGACATTAATAATTTTACCTTGCTTGCGTACTCGCATATGCGGCAGAACCGCTTTCGTAACGGCAACCGTGCCAAAAAAATTGGTATCGAACTGAGCCCGCCAATCTGGCATCGGTACCTCCTCAATGACGCCCATAACAGCATAACCCGCATTATTTACGAGTACGTCAATTCTACCCCATCGCTCCATTACCTGTTCAATGACATCTGCTATATTCCCAGTATCCGTAATATCAAGCCTCATTACTTCAAAATGCTCTAGTACTCCGTTTTCTTTAGCTTTCGCAAGCACGCCTTCTTTTTTCCCCATATCTCTCATCGTTGCAATGACAAAGTAGCCCTCTAGCGCCAAGCGGATCGAAGTCAAAAGCCCAAATCCACTGGATGCTCCAGTAATAATAGCAACGGGCTGATTGATTATTTGTCCGACATTAGCCATCCCAAAACCACCTCTACTTGTATGAAATATGTACAATAACATGTTGCGCTGCGTCTTACTGCTCCACACTAAACTGCTGCTGCACGAGCTTGGCATATAATTCATGACCCTCTAGCAGTTCAGCATGGGAGCCCTGCCCAGAAATTTCACCTTTCTCAAGCACAATAATTTGATCAGCACCACGAATGGTTGAGAGACGATGAGCGATGACTAACGTCGTTCGTGCTTTCATAAGGCTCTGCAGCGCCTCTTGCACCTGCATTTCCGAATCGCTATCCAGATGTGCAGTCGCTTCATCCAGCAGCAATATATCAGGATTTCGCAAAATAGCCCGGGCAATCGCCAGCCGTTGACGCTGGCCTCCTGATAGTTTAACGCCTCTTTCTCCAACCTCTGTCTCATAGCCATCTGGAAGCGATTGAATAAAAGATGTCAAATTCGCCTGCTCCACAGCTTCCATGATTCTAGCCTCGTTCACATCTTCCAGTCCATAGGTGAGATTGTGATGAATCGTGCCTTGCATCATCGGACTATCTTGTGAAACATATGCGATTCGTTTGCGCCAATCCTCCAAAGCCATTCCCTTAATCGGTTCCCCTCCATAGGTTATTACCCCCTCGGTCGGATCATAGAAACGTTCAAGCATCGAGAATAGCGTTGTCTTACCCGTGCCGCTCGGACCTACAAACGCCGTTACTTGTCCCTGCACTACCTGAAACGAGAGCGAATGCAGCAGCGGCCGATCCTCTGAGTATCCAAAGCTTACACGGTCAAATTTGATAAAGGATTTCTGTTCTTTCGTTTGAGGCCCGGCAGTCACAATCTCAGTGCGGGTCTGCTCCTCCTTCTCATTCAGGAGCTCCAAAATCCGTTCAGAAGCGCCCATCGCTTTCTGAAATTGTGTGAAGAACGAAGCCATCTGCGTAAATGGCATGACAATTTGGAACATATACAAAATGATAGCAACCAGCTCTCCGCCCGTTAAAGTGCCTTGCGCTACTCTTACACCGCCATAGCCGATTAAAATAACGAGAATAAGCAGCATGACCGTCATCATTAACGGCGTTACAACAGACATAATTTTTGCTTCCTGCAGCCCAAACTTAAACAATTGCGAGATTCGCTTGCCGCCTTGACGATTTTCTACAGGCTCTGCCAGCGATGCCTTGACAAGCCGAATGTCGGAGAGTACGCGGCCAAGATCCCCTTGAAACCGTGCCGTTTCATCCTGCATCGATTTGGATACTGTGAACATTTTGGTGCCTAGCGGCCATAGAACAAGCAGCGCAGCCGGTACAGCGATCAACATAAGCAGCGTTAGCTTCCAATCAATCAGCAGCAGAAGGGCCACGCCGCCTATAATAGAAACAATTCCGCCTAAAAACGATATCACATGACCGATTATAAAATCTTTAATCACATTCGTATCATTCGTAACACGGCTCATCGTCTCTCCAGAATTGTTGCGATCGAAGAACGGAACAGGCAGCTTCAATACCCGCTCCCAAACCTCGCGCCGCAAGCCTGCAATGACATATTGACCCACATAGGACATCGTATAGACCGAGAAACCTGACATAATTGTCTGGATTAGAAAAACCCCTCCTAGCACGACAAAGGTCATGGTTTGGATGCTGGATTGTGATAACTCCTCCACTAAATTTTTGGTCAATAAAGGAATGAGCAGCGAGAGCAGTGTCTCGCCGAGCCCTAACACAACGGCAACAATAATTAAGATCTTCGCGGGTCTATGCTTCGCGATCAGCTTGAAAAATTGCGAAACGCCAATACTCGCTTGCGGCTTTTCTATTTCTACGTTATTTTTCACCGTTTATCTCCCCTTTGATCGACTTCAAAGCCTCAAGATGATCAAACGTGATGGCTAGAAAGGCTTCCTCATCCTTGGTGAATAAATTTGGAAATAAGACAGGATCAAAGGTAAGTGATGGATCGTTTATAGCGTCCAATTGTGCAAGCTCCTCTTCATTAAATCCACTTAGGATTGGAGCAAGGAGATCCTCTAGAAAAGCTACCAACTTACGTCCAATCTCCAGCACCTCTTCATCCAAAGGCTGCTTTCCTTGCTTATACAGTTCCTTTAGTTCTATGACGTACGCTGTTATCCTGCGCTCAATATCCAGTCTGCTCTCCGGGTCCATCCCCTCCAAAAATATTGCATCTACAAAGGTAGGCGGCATTTGCGATGACAGCCACTCCTTCTGCTGCTGCTCATGCTGAATATTATGAATGAACACGAGCAATGAATCGCTATCAACCTTTCCCGCTCCCTCAACAATTTTCTGCATCCGTCCGATTGTGCTAAGTACACGCTCCAAATGCTCCTGTTTTCTCTGAAGCATCTCGTATTGCGATGCAAGCGAGTGCTGCAAATCCTCTTCCGGCCTCTGCAAATAAGCAGAAATATCCTCCAAGGAGAAGTCCAAATATTTTAAAGTCAAAATCTTTTGCAGCTGAATTAAATCCTGATCCGTATAAAAGCGATGCCCATGCGTATTTCGGCTGGACGGTTTCAGCAATCCCTTGCGATCGTAATAACGGAGCGTTCGCTCAGTAACCTTAGTCAGCTTCGCGAATGCGCCAATGGCATAAGAAGAACTATGATTCATCTGTTCATTCCCCCTCTTGAACAGAGTATAACCCTTGACGTAACGTCAAGGGCAAGAGGGTTAAATGATGAAAGATATATTTTTCTGGAAATATTGTATGAATTATGTCACCCATAATTATTGTAGTCCTCTTCTAATTGAGCCTAAAAATAAATATTCACAATCGATAAACTCATTTATTTTATATCAATTATTCTATTAATTTATTACTTTAATAGAATACAAGCCCTATATCTTATAAAAAATGAAGCTTTACAAAAATCAAGGGTTGTAAATATTGGGAAATTATATATAATCAGTTTGTGACCAAATTGTTACAGTAATATGAACTCAAAGGAGAGAAATAATGGATAATTATCAGCAACCCCCAGTAAACCCAGGTGTACCAGGATATGGTCACCATCAAGAACAGGCAATGTCGCCCGTCATTTCAATTAAAGAGTGGATGCTCACTACACTCATTTTGATCATTCCGATTGTAAATATTATTATGATGTTTGTATGGGCGTTTGGCGAAGGCAACCCAACTAAGAAAAACTATTTTAAAGCGTCGTTGATTTGGGCGGCAATCATTCTTGCTATTTACATCGTTGTTTTTATTATTTTCATTGCTGCAGCAGCTTCAACTTCGATGGGCTAGTCCATTTAAACATAGCAGAAAAGGGTGCTTCAGAAGTTGAACAACTTCTGAAGCACCCTCTTTATCGTTTACTCCACTGCGAGGAAACGGTATACTTTGCTTGCATATTCGCCAAAAAATTGTGGCGTTGCAAGACCAGCATATAGCAGCTGATCGCCGCCGTAAACCGTTTCTTCACCAAGCAGCTTGTAATCACGGTTCGGATCAAGACCTTTTAGGCAGAAACGATTGAGCTTCAGATTCGGCTCTTGCAGAACTGAAACGAAAACAACAAATGCTTCCTTTTTATCCTTGGAGACGAACATCCACGCCGTCTCATTCCCTTCAAACGGGCTAAGCAGACGATAGAAGTCTCCAAATTGCACAAGATGCCGAACATCCTTATACAGAGCAACCTGCTCCTTAACTGTCGTCTTCTCTTCCTCGGTAAATTGAGTCAGATCAAGCTCATAACCAAAGTTTCCAGACAACGCAACATTTCCTCTAGTTTCTAAGGAAGTCATACGTCCAACTTGATGGTTAGGCACTGCTGATACGTGAGCGCCCATTGCGCTTACTGGATAAACGATGCTTGTTCCGTATTGAATTTTCAAGCGGGATACCGCATCCGAGTTGTCGCTTGTCCATGTTTGCGGCATGTAATAAAGCATGCCTGCATCGAAGCGACCGCCGCCGCCGGAGCAGCTTTCAAACAACACATCTGGGAAAGCAGAAGTGATTTGTTCAAGGACGGAATAAAGACCTAGCATATAACGATGAGCTGTCTCGCGTTGACGCTCCGCAGGCAGCAGCGCTGAACCGATCTCCGTCATATTGCGGTTCATATCCCATTTCACGTACGTAATCGGCGCACTTGAAAGAATATCTGAGATCGACTTAACGATGTATTCCTGAACGTCCTTGCGCGACAAATCTAGAATAAGTTGATTTCTCGCTTGTGTCCGTCTGCGTCCATCGATATGCAAGCACCAATCCGGATGAGCTTTATACAGCTCACTCTCAGGTGAAATCATTTCCGGCTCAAACCATAAGCCGAATTGCATATCTAGTCGCTTCACGCGGCTAACCAAATCCTCTAGGCCATTTGGCAGCTTTTTCGGGTCAACAAACCAATCACCTAGTGATGTGGTGTCATTGTCGCGCTTCCCAAACCAGCCGTCATCCAGTACAAACAGCTCGATGCCAAGCTCTTGGCCGGCACGCGCAATATCTTCGATTTTATCTGCATTAAAGTTAAAATACGTCGCTTCCCAGTTGTTGACCAGTATCGGACGAGTTTGATCACGGAACGTACCGCGAATTAAGCGAGCACGGTATAAATCATGGAAGCTGCGCGACATGCCGCCGAGACCATGCTCGGAATGAACCATTACCGCCTCCGGCGTTTGGAATTGCTCACCTGGCTCCAGTCTCCAATTAAAGTCGAAGGGGTTTATCCCAATAAATAACCTAGCTGCATGAAATTGATCCACTTCGACACCCGCCGTAAAATTACCGCTGTATACAAGGCTTACACCGTAAACGTCACCATGATCCTCGGTAGAACCCTCCGAGAGTAAAGCGACAAACGGATTTTGCATATGGCTGCTTGAACCTCTGCGGCTCTCGATTGATTGCAGACCCGGCTCAAGTTTGCGCTTATGAATATGACGCTCACGAATCCAAGCTCCAGAGAGCTGAAGCATTTCAAAGTTGTCATGCGCAAAATCCAAGCTCATGCTGAATGCGCGCTGTAATTCTAAAGTATCAGATCCGTTGTTGACGATTCTAGCCGAACGGGCAATCGCATCGTAGTCTTCAAACACTGTATAAGACAATATGACGGACAAACCTGTCAAATCATCTTTCAGCGTAATTTCAAGCGTTTGTGCTTCAGAGTCATTTTCAATATACGTTGCAGGCAATCCAGCAAGCGGCGGCTTTCCAACGATAATTTGGTGCGAATCAAAGCGCAAATCCGTTACGGTTGTTCCGTTTGGAAGCTTGACCTGGAAAGCAGGCATACGGAAATCCGAGTTTCCGTATGCTGGATACTCATGAGGAAGTGTATCTAGCGACAATTCGCGCTGATCCAGCTCTGTGCTAGGCGTGAAAGAAGCACGCTCCTTAAGCTCGAATAGACGCTCCAGCTGCACCCCGCGAATTTTTTTGCCCCAATAGACGTGTGCAGGGTAACCTGTTTTTGTAATATGGATGACATAGCTAGTATCCTTCGCTTGCAGGTGAAATAACGAACGCTGTTGATCATATTGAATAGACAAAATAATAACCTCCTAAATGTTTATATAAATGAATAAAAACTATTTCACAGAGCTGCCGCAGCTATCCCGCACGATGAGAGTAGTATTGATGGTCATATGAACAGCTGCCTCTCGGCCTTCAATTCGCTCAAGCAGCAGTTGTACCGCCATTCTGCCCATATGCTCGGTATGTGCGCGAACAGTTGTAAGCGGTGGATTCAAAAATGCAGATATTTCGATATCATCAAAACCTACAATCGCCATATCCTCAGGTACCCGAAGACCATGCTCATGCAGTGCGCGCAAAGCGCCAACCGCCATCGGATCACTCCCTATAAAACAAGCGGTCGGGCGCGAGTTTTGCTGAAGCATCTGATTCATCGCTTCATAACCGCTGTTTGAAGACCAATACTTCTTAATCACATAACTTTCATCATAAAGACCAAGCTCGCGCATCTCCTTCTCGAAAAAAACACGCCGAAGCTCATCAACTTCCATACCTTCATCTTGACGATTCAGACGATGGATATAATCATTCCCGCCGATATAGCCTATTTTTTGATGGCCCAGTTCTCTAAGATGTTTGATTACCGCCCGGGTTGCTTGCTCGAAATGCAGCTTTACGGTGTCATAATCGTAAAGCTCGTCCGAATGGTTCACAAATACAAGCCGGTTTCCATTGCTATACAACTGATTGACATCCTTATCATGAATGGAGCCCACAACAATAACACCATCCAGCTCGTTTAAAGGCTGCATCTCCACTCGGCTGTTGCCGCGAAGTACTTTAACAATGTTAATGCCAAGCTCCTCGCAGCGTGTTTCAATTCCTTTGCGAATGGATGAGAAATAAGGATCCTCATGCTCATCTTCTAGTGTCGACCACATAAGCAAACCGATTTGCTGACGCGAGAGTTGCTCTTCCTTCTTCATTCTTCGCAGCCTGGACGGCTTATATTGCAGCTGCTCGGCAATGCTAAATATACGTGTACGCGTTTCTTCACTTACTGCCAAGGTAACATCATTGTTCAAAACCCTGGATACGGTAGCAGCTGAAACGCCTGCTTCCTGCGCAATATCTTTTATCGTCGCCATACCACACCCCGAATTTAGTTAATAAATTTACTAAATAACAATTATAGTTTAGCAGACGCTCGTAAAGTCTTCAAGCACCCCAGCCTATCTTTATGTAAAATACTTCAACAGCACAAAAAAAGACCCCAACGTCTGCTATTGGGACCTCTTGTTCTTTTATAAAAATAAAGAAGCTGCCCCTCAGTAAAGGCGCAGCCCCGCTTAAAAATCTTTTCGTCTCATAATTAACATGCCTATAGCTAACATCGCAATGGTGTATATCGAGCAATAAATGATAAAGGAGTTTGAAGCAGCTCCATTAATGGAGAAAATACTTAGCTCTGTATTGATGTTATATAAACCTCTAAGCTCAGAAATTGAAAATAATTCATTAAGCATGCGCTGCTGCAAAGCATCTGCCGGCATGGCCAGCTTAATTAAACCTGTGATCGTCTCAAGCGTTTGCATCCCTTTCATTTGAATCGTCCCAGTGCTCATAAATCGGCCGATTGTACTGCCAAGCCAGCCCATACCGAACAGCATTGTCATCCAAATGCCGTTTCCTAAAGGGCTTAAATAACAGGAACCGAGCATCGTTAAGGATACTAAAAGCGGAATGACAGAAATAAAAAACAGGAATGATTTGAAGTACACAACCATGCCGAATAAGACGCCAGTTTCTACCCAGCTGATGAGAATAATCGAGCTGAATAATAGGAAAGCATATAACGCAACATAACTGACAAAACCGAGCCATCTGCCCATAAACCACTTCCAGCGCGCAATGGGTCTAGCAAGTACGGATTGAAGCACACCTTGCTCTGCTTCTCCAGTCACAGCTGCAACGGAGCTGAATATAGCAAGGAATGCAACGGCAAACGCGCCAAAGAAAAAACCAAGTGTCAGTATCATTGCACTGCGGGCAAAATTTTCGAATAAGTTCATAGAAGCAGCAACATGAACCTCACCACCAGCTATTGCATCAGCAATGAACCAATAAGCGATCCAGAAGAGGACGGTCATAATGAGCGTCATAAGTGTTACTTTTTTGCGAATAAGCTCCTTCCAGGTTAAGCCCCAAACCGCGATCATCTGCGCTCCCCCCTATGCTCAAGACCCGTTACGGCCTGAATAAACCACTCATCTAGCCGTGATTGTATTTTTCCAACCTCATACAGCGTCAGACCAAGCTCAATAAGGATGTAATTGACCAACCCGATTTGCTCGTCGTTTTCCAATTGTATTTCAAGCCAGACAGACCCTTCATCATTCTCAGCGTTAGACACGATAGCATTTACTCCTAATAGTTGCTGGATACGTTCAGCTGCTAAAGGGGTATAACCACTGACGCGTAAGCGCCAACTGGACTGTGAGCTCAGCACCTCTGCAACCTTGCCTTCCGCCAGCACTTTTCCATTATTAAGAAGAGCGACCTTGTCACATAGCTGCTCCACATCCTCGAGTAGATGCGAATTAAGAAAAATAGTCTTCCCTTGGCTTCTCAGCCTTGCAAGCAAATCTCGCACCTCATGCCTGCCAACAGGGTCAAGCGCCGAAGCCGGCTCATCAAGAAAAACGATATCCGGATTTGTGAGTAATGCGCAAGCGAGTCCAAGCCGCTGCTGCATTCCCTTCGAGTACCCTTTGAGCCTGTCTCTTCCACGGCTGCCAATACCCACTTCGTCCAGAAGTTGATGAATACGCCGTTTGGCCATAGAGCGATCCAGCTCACATAACTTCGCATGAAAAGCCAGAACCTCTTCGCCCGTCAGCCAATCCGGATAACGAAATAACTCAGGCAAATAGCCAAATCTCCGCCTAGCCTCGATCGTTCCAGAAGGCTGTCCGAAAATTTGAGCTTTACCTGAGGTTGGTTTGATGAGTCCTGTAAGCATTTTGACGATCGTGCTTTTTCCTGCTCCATTAGGACCGAGGAAGCCAAAGGCTTCCCCTTCTCTAATCGTCAGCGTCACATTATGACAGCCGCGTCCGTCGCCATAATCCTTGCATAATCCGATTGTTTCGATAGCAATAGCACTCATGAGTGAATCAGCTCCGCAATGAGCGACTGTACTTTTTGTTTATCCTCAAAATTGTTGAAATGTACATTTGTGACCATTCCATCTTCAAGCCACATCGCATTTGCATTGTTTAAGTCAGCGGATTGATTCAAATATACTTCAACCCCTTCAATAACGATTTTCTCCGGCTTTTCATTTGTAATGAGCGGAAATGGAATTTCTCCGTTTTCCATGCTTGATGCTTGCACAAGTGATTTGCGCAAATGATCAGGAAGCGCTGGGAAGCGGATCACAGCCTCATAAGCATCCTTTGCATCCACAGACGGATCAATTTTGATGCTAGGCTGCTTAACATATTCAACCCATACGCTTTGCTTAGAAGTACTTCCTTCCAGTGGCTCATAAGTAACCGTTACACCTTTGCCTGTGTTAAATTCGATGGCTTTGCCGTCTACTGATTTTGGCAGCAGCTTATCCGCGCCCAGCTTACGCATCGCATTGTTAATTTCATCAACATTCAGGCGGAAGGTAAAAGACTGCGCCGACATCGATGATATGTTACTGGACTGCATCCCCGGGACCGTCAATGTCGGAACAGGAAAACCCAGCTCCTTAGAAGCCTGATCCATCGTCAACTCTGACCAGTTTCCTTCCGTAGTCTGCTCGAAGCTGCCGAAACGGTTAACGGTTTCCAGCGTTTCGCCATCCTTCATGAAGCTGTTCATGAGCGATTCCAAATCATTTTGCTGCACAATCATCACGTTATCCATTCGGAACGTATTAAGCCATGCCGCTAGAGCTTCATTTGTAGAAGGCGTCGCTATTACAACCGTGATTAAAGCGGCGGCACATGCCGCTATTGTTTTGCCCATATTCCTTTTGAACCAGCTACCTGCTGCTCCGCTTTTATTTGGCTTATGACTAACAGCTGGACCAGGTGAAGTACGAACTCTTCCTACTGGTACTACATTCGCTTGCATTTGTGCAGGAATCGATTGTTCGGCCGTTACTGGTGTATGCACCACGCTGGCTGAAGCTGATGTTTCCTTATTGGGATGAGCATCGTACTTGCCCTGTTCTTCCCATTGCTCCCAAAGCGGCGATTGCTCTGAAGCCTGAAGCTGCTTCTCAAGGCGCGCCCATGCAGCTGACATCTGCTCTGCTTCTTTTTTATTTACTTCATCATTTTTTGTCATCTTTAACTCCTCCTAAAAGGTTTTGACCTTTAAAACTGAGCTTAGCTGGCGGTAGTAATCGCACTTTACTCATGAGACAAAGCTCCTTCTGTCTTATGCGCATGGCGCTTCAGCCTAGCCCCAGCTCTACGCAGCATCGTCCCGACTTGCGGCTGTCGCAACTCAAGCTGCTCTGCAATTTCTGCATAGCTGTATCCTTCATATCTGAGCAGCAGCATTTTCTTATCCCGTTCGGGCAACGTATCAAGCCAGCCTCTAACGCGTTCCTGCTCATCCTTGTCGATCACCTGCTGTTCATTGGACTGAACCGCTTGCGGATGTGCAAGTATGTTTTGCTCCTGCTTTTGCGTTAGAGCGCGCTCACGTGCTTTTTTATCCATATAATCATAAGCTAGCCTCGTCAATACTCGGTGAAGCCAGCCTCCAATTGCTTCAAGTTGATCCGGTGGATTCCGGTAAAGCCTTAGAAATGTTTCCTGGGCGAGATCCTCCGCTGCCGCTTCATCGCGAATAAGTGCAACGAGCTTTCGTCTAACCGAAGGATAATGCGTATTAAACTGCTGACGAAACAAATCCGGCGCCGAATGTTCCATTCCGTTTACCTCCTTACGTTTTTTGCTCAAGCTATAAAGAAGACGATGTTGTCGGTCATTTTGTAACACAATAGGTAAAATAATATTTTACCTAATGAATAGCATACTTATCGACAACTACAACCGGCAATCACTCCTAGATAAAATCTGCTGAATTAAAAAAAAACGCCTCCACGTTTGACGGGAGACGGAATGTCCATCAGGCTTCCTTATTATGTTCCATATATAGCTGGACAAATCTCGGTGCGGCAACAGGAGGACTATAAATATAGCCTTGAACAGCATCGCAATGATGATCATTAATAATCTGCAGCTCTTCCTCCGTCTCAACACCTTCAGTGACAACTTTCAAATTTAAATGATGGGCGATGACGACGACGGATTTAAAAATCATTTGTTTCTTATAATCGTTTACGATACCGCTGATAAAAGATTTATCAATCTTCAACGTATGTAGTGGAATATTTTGCAAATAGCTGAGTGATGAATAGCCAGTTCCAAAATCATCAAGCGACAGCTTAACGCCGAGCTGCTGCAGCTCATGCAATATGTTGAGCGTGTGAGCCGCGTTGTCCATAAAAATCGACTCTGTAATTTCCAGCTCGATCTGGTGAGGCTTGATACCAGCATCTGAAATGATTCGTTCAATCGTATGAACAATTTGTTTCTGTTGGAATTGTATCATCGACATATTTACACTGATTGATAGCTGCTGCAGTCCCATGAGCTCCCACTCTTTAATTTGCTGGCAAGCTGTATGTAACACCCACTCACCTAGTGTAATAATGAAGCCGGTTTTCTCTGCTATCGGGATAAAGTCAAGCGGTGATACCATACCCAGCTCGGGGTGATTCCATCTAATTAAAGCTTCTGCCCCATAAATAGAACCGGTCATTAAATCAACCTTAGGCTGATAATATAGCATAAATTGGCCCTGTTCTAGAGCTTTGGACATGCTGCTCTCAAGGATAAGCTCCTTCTTCGTCACATCATTAATAGAATGAGAATATATTTTGCATGTATTTCGCTCTTTCTTCGCCACATACATCGCAATATCAGCTTCCTTCACAAGCTGGTCTGCAATCGCCGGCGTCCATGCATGATGAATGCTCATTCCGATACTCGCAGTAATATAAAACATTCGATCATCAAGGCCTATTGGCTCGGAAATAGCCGACAGGATTGCTTCTGCCTTATTCATCGCCTCATGGAGGTGACTCACTTTTTCTAGCAGCACGATATATTCATCGCCCCCAAAGCGGAATACTTTTCCCGAGCTGCCGAGGGTTAGCATGATTCGTTGTGCCATCTTCTGAAGCAATTTGTCACTCATCGAATGGTCAAGCATATCATTTATCATTTTGAACCGATCGAGGTCGATAAAGAGCAACGCTATATGTCCCTGCATCTTGTTATGCTCTGTTGCTTTACCTTCCATATAACGGTGATAAGCATATCGATTCGGAAGCCCGGTCATTAAGTCATGCGTCGATTGATATTCAATTAAATTGTCAGCTTCTTTGCGCTGGATAAGCATATGATTAAAATGATTAGCCAAATATTCAAACTCGTCATTCGTATGAATGCTTAGCTGCTGTTCTACGCCTCCAACTGCGACAGCCGATGTTGCTTGTATAACCTTATAAATATTGACTAAGATGATTTTCCTAACGAGAATGACCATCACAACCGCCATCAAAAGCAAAGCAATCCCTGTTATTAATAAAGATTCCCTAAGACTTTTGTAATAATTAGACAGCATGTTCTTTTTGGGGATGATCGTTTCAATATGCCAGAGTACATTATGAACGAGAATCGGATGAAGCAGCCGCAATACGGTCTCGTTGGTGTTTGAGTCTCGTGTATAAGCAAACCTCGAATCCGCCCCTTTCATCGCCTCAAGCTCATCCACATTAGACCATAGCATATAGGGAGCATTAACAAGCTCGGGGTGCATGCCATTAGCCAAATACTGATTATCTGTCGTAATAATCGTAGAGTATCCGCCTAACGGCCTGAAAGCTTCAATCTGCTTCTGCATCGACTCAAGCGAAATATCCGCTCCTACAATACCCAAAAACTCATTCTGCTCATTCAAAATAGGCTGCACAAGCGATATCATCAATACGGATTTACCATGAATGTTATATGCATATGGCTCTATTAGCGAGAACGACTTCGTAACCTTAGGCGTTTGATAGAAGCTGCCTTTTTCTTTATCCTCGTAATTCTCAATTGCCAGAAATTGTATGGATTGATCCTTGCGAACGGCATAAGGAATGAAGCGCCCAGTAGCATCGTCATAGCTGTTTTTATTTTTATAAAATGCATCTTTTCCGTCATAAGCATTAGGCTCCCATAACGTGTAGACACCTAATAAATCAGGATGATTGCTAAGCACCTGCTTCAGTAATTCGACTATGTATTCACGATTTTGCAGATGATCTTTCCCCATCTGAGTCATGGTCTCTTCAAGTGTCTGAAGCATCATCATCGTTTGGTCCATCGTTTTTGTGAAAGGATATATATAGGCCATAGACTCTGTTTGCGCAAGTAGTTCACTTTCGCTCAGGTTGGAATTATAAAGTTTGACGAGGTGAGCGGTTACTAATAGACCAAACGAAAGAATAACTAGCGGTCCTATGGAAAATATTAATTTTTGAGCGATGCTTAGCTTAATCTCTCTCATTCGATCCTATCAGCCCCTTGTTGTCAAAGAAAGAAAAAACGACGTAATATGTCAATTTATGATACGATTCTAGTATACTTGACATTTTGACCCAAACACAATGATAAAAATAGGATAATAACACTATACAGTTCGACAAATAACCTCATTCTTTTCATAATTTTTCAACTACAAGAGTCGATAGCATCTATTTTAATTTGTATATTCTCTAGTAAGATGGACCAATACTTCTTCGAATCAAGAGGCGACATTTTTTCATAAAAAAACGCCCCCTCTGTCTATGACGGAGAAGGCGATTGGTAAATGAGCTTACACTTGATTTTGCTTGTTCTTCTGCTTCACTTCGTTATCATCAATGCCGCGGTCATGATCCTCTAAGCGATGAGGACGTTTGCCTTTTCCGCCATGAAGCTTATAAAGCTCTTCACGCAGCTCCTCCGACGTCTTGCCTTCTGTCTTGATGCCATGCTCCTTCGCTATCTCACGCAAATGCTCTAGCCGCTTCGCTTGATGCTCTGCTTTAAAGGCTTCCCATTTATCTTTATTGGCAAGCTTCGCAGCCTCTACTTCCTTCTTCAGCTGTTCCACTGTCTTGCCTTCGGCTTGAATACCAAAATAGGTCGCTATTTCCTTCAGCTTCTCCAGCCGATAAGCCTCAAAATCCTTGCGAGTCATTTTTCCTTTGTAATGCTTATGCTCTTTGTCCACATCAGACTCATTTGGGTGCTGAACGACTAATGAAGCATTAGGCAAAGCCTTAACCGACTTCGCTGCCCATACGGGAGCGACTGAAAACAGTACAGCCAGCGCTACCATAGGAATAAACCATTTTCTAATCATTTGTTGCCACACCTTTCCATTACATTCGTGATGCAGAGACAATAGTCATGCCTCGTCAGCATTATTTTGCCCAAGCATTCACAGGAATAGACATGATAATGGCAATTTTCGACATTTCCCTACAACAAGATGATTAACCCTGCGTCTCTACATTCAAGGCCTGCTCAAGTTGTTCCAGCTCGTGCAGCAGCCATTCTTTAGAAAAATGCTCTCCGATAAATACAGCTACATCGTTAACATGTCCTTGTGGCTCGATCCTCATAAAATCAGATTCCTTATACGCATATTGAAAAAGAAACCTGCTCGGCGCATCCGTAAACGTCACGATCCCTTTTGCACGGTAAATATTAGCCGGAAGCCTCTGCAGCAAAGATTCAAAGGCTTCGCTGCTTACCGGTCCGCGCCAGTAGTGCGTCACAACCATAACATGGTCATGCGAATGATGATGACTGCTGTGGTCGTGGTCATGAGTGCAGCCCTCTACCGAGCATGCTTCGCCGCCTTTAATATGATCATGCGAGGCATAGTCGCGGTTTTGCATGTCTTCCGTTTCATCACTAGCACCTACAAGTGCTTGACGACTCGAATTTTCAGCCGATTCAAGCCAGCTCCAATCGTCAATTGCACAGCGAACGGTTGCTACAATTTGAGCATGAGCGTTTAATTCTCGCAGCTGCTGCTGTGCTTCAACTAACTGATCGGGCTCCAGCTTGTCCGCCTTATTCAACAGCAAAATCGTAGCGCATTTTATCTGCTCCAACATCAGCTTGAACGTGCGCCCTTTTCCATCGCGGCTCCTTGTCAACAGCTCAGGGCCATCGACAATCGTTATAACACTCTGAAGATCGATCTCCTTATACATGGCTGCTTCGGTTATCCCATCCAACGTTTCCATCGGATTTGCAGCACCGGTCGATTCGATAAAGATGACATCAGGCTTATGCTCATCAATGAGCATGCTTATCTCCATCCCCAAATCACCCCGCATTGTACAGCAGATACAGCCGCTCAGCATTTCTGCCATCGGCACTTCATCCCCTACGAGTTGACCATCCAGGTTAATATCGCCCAGCTCGTTCATAATGACCGCCGGCTTCTTGCCTTGCGCGGTGTAATAGTCTAACAATCTTCTGAGCAGCGTTGTCTTGCCGCTTCCAAGAAAGCCTGACAGCAAATGAACCGGTATATGTTGTTCTCTATTCGTCATCGCAAATTCTCCCGTATGTCCATATTTTAAGCTAATGGTGAATGCTACTATTATATCGTAATTGTTACGTTCATTCATCCTAAATGAGAAAGCATGCTGCTCATTAGAAAATAGTACTTTGCCAGGGCCATATTAGGTGATTTGAAAAAGATATGATATTTACGCTATATGGCGCACTAGCCGATTAAATCTGTTGTAGTTTCTGCAATAGATACCTTACATGATGGAGCAGCAAACGAGCTACGTTGCAGATTTACAATAGAAAACTAGACTGAGCCTAAAAACAGACCGAATTCAGACCATTCTGTTGTACTAACTACAGTGTACGACGTCGCTTGCTCCTCTCGAGCTCATTCTATTGTAAAAACTACAACGTATCTTACTTAATTCTTTAAGTGCGGGTGCCGGTGCGGGACTACACTGTAAAAAAATAAAAACGGTATTGCCCTTCTATAGGGACAATACCGTTCTTATGTTTGTTAGCCTTTAACAGCTCCTGCCGTCATCCCTTTCATGACCTGCTCCTGAAACGCCAGATAAGCGATGATCGTTGGGATAACAGCAAGCGCCATCGCTGCCATCGTAAGTTTATAGTCTGTAGAGTAACCTGTTGCAAATATGGATAAGCTGAGCGGCAGCGTCTTTAAACCAGGATCACTAATAAACACGAGCGCGAAAGAGAAATCATTCCAATATCTCAAGAAGGCTAGGATGCCAACTGTGGCTAGTGCCGGAAGGGACAACGGAAGCATCATACGAAGAAAAATTCCCCAGTAGCCTGACCCGTCAATCATCGCAGCCTCTTCAATTTCTTTCGGAAAGGTGTTCATGTAAGCCACACAAACGAAAATGGCTATCGGCATCTCGAACGCTGTATATGGCAAGATCAATGCCGCATAAGTGTTCAAAATGTCTATCTTGTTCATTAAGATGAACAACGGAACGAGTGTACTGTGAATCGGGATGAGCATGCCTAACATAAAAGTCCCGAGTACTAGCAGCTTGCCTCTAAACTGAAAGCGTGAGATGACGTACGCGCTCAATGCGCCCATCACAAGGGTGATGACAAGTGCAATTAATGTGACAATGACCGAGTTCATAAACGCAGTGCCCATATCCGCAACTTCCCAAGCACGGGCGAAATTGCTCCAATTCCAAATGTCCGGCAAGCCGAACGGACGCGAGTAAAATTCCTCGTTTGTTTTGAAGGCGCTAATAAACAGCCAAATGAGCGGATAGAGTGTTACTAAGGCGTACACGGTTAAACCTACGGATTGCAAGCTTCCTCTGAACTTGCGCAGCCCCGTTCCTAAACTTGCGGAGGAGGCTGAGTGTGCAGCGCTGAGTGATGGCGTAGTCATACTAAAGATCCCCCTCCATTATTTTTTTGATTTCATTAAATACTGGCTTCCTGCTACGAGAACCAAACTGATTATAATGATCATTGTGGATACCGCGCTGCCGTAACCGAATCGATAGATCGAGAATGTATTATTGTACATGTACGATGCAAGCAGCTCCGTTGAATTCGCAGGTCCGCCGCCTGTCATGACATAAATAAGATCGAAAGCTTTAAGACTGCCAGATATACAGAGCACCACTGCTACTTTAATCGTATCCCAAATCATCGGAAGCTTGATCGAAAACAGCTTGCGAGAACCTTTTGCACCGTCAATCTGAGCTGCATCGTCGATTTCGCTCGGTATATTTTGCAAAGCAGCAATAAACATAATGAGATAAGGACCTACATTCAGCCAAATGATTGGAACCATGATGGCATACATCGATATCGATGGATCAGACAACCACTGCTGTTTCCAACTGCTTAATCCCAATGTGTCGAGTAAAAAGTTCAATACCCCGATTTGCGGATGATAAATGTACCCCCAGATGATGCCAACTACGACAGATGAGAGCACCATCGGCATAAAGATTGAAGCTCGGATAAACTTTTGGAACCAACCGTTTTTAAGCAGTACTAAGGATAAAAGCAGTGCAATCGGCACTTGACCGAAAACGGATGCTGCAACGATGAGCAGATTGTTTTTGAACGAATGCCAGAACAAACGGTCTTGAACAACCTCCTTGTAGTTGTCTAGTCCGATAAATCGCATCTCCCCAATACCCTTCCAATCGAAAAAGCCATAATAAGATGACCATAGTATCGGTACGATAACAAAAAAGATGAAAAGCGCAAGCGCCGGAAGAAGTCCGATAGCGATAAAGCCTCTGATGCGTAAAGATGATGACATAATCGTCCCTCCTAAAGGTTTGCGCAGCAAACCTACTTCGTAAGCATGAGCTAAGGTTTGCGCAGCAAACCTACTTCGTAAGCTTGAGCTAAGGTTTGCGCAGCAAACCTACTTCGTAATTCTAGTTAAGAGAAAGGGGCTTTCCTGATGGCAGCGGAATTTCATTCCTTTAAATCTCTTCCTGTTATACTGGCTGTAAAGGACTTCAATATGCCGATGATATCGCGATCAGGAAATACCTTATTCTCATTAGCCTAACTACTGAGCAGCTATGTTACTTTCCTAGCGCTTTCGCTTGCGCCTCTTGGATTTTTTTCGCTACGTCTTCCGGTTTGCCGCCCATCAATAGCTCTTGCAGTCCATTATTCACTGCCTCAGCTCCTGCAGAAGTCAACTTGCCATCATACACCGGCGTCATCTTCACACTGTTCACTAGCTCATATACTTCGCTAAAGATTGGAGAAACTTTGCTTTTATCAAGCTCTACTTTGTAGCTGACAAGTTGATTGCTCTCAAGTGTACGTTTCTGAGCATCAGGACCCGACATTGCGTAAATGAGTTCAAATGCTGCATCCTTCTTCGCGCCAATTGCGTCCTTGCCTAGACCCATGCCGACACCAACTACGCCAGATAGAGAATTAGGATCGCCTTTTCCACCAGAAATTGATGGAAGAACAGTTGCGCCCATCGCCTTCAGTGCATCTTCAGAAGCATTTGAAGCTAGATTGGACAATGCCCATCCGCCGTCAATCATCATCGCAGCTTTACCTTGTGCGAACATTTGCTCCATTTGCGTATTGTCGATTGCGTTGAAACCGTCTTGGAAAGCACCTGCCGCACCAAGCTGTTGCATGTAAGTGAGAGCCTGTACAAATTCTGGATCCGTAAATGCCGCACCATCTTGGCTTGCTGCTTTCAAGAACCACTCCGTACCCGTTACGCGGTCAGCAAGCGAGCTGAAAATACTGGATTGTGCGAGCCAAGCTGCTTTGTTGCCTAGGGCAATTGGCGTAATATTTTTGCCTTTCAGCACACTAACGGCATTCAGCAGCTCATCCCAAGTTTTTGGAACAGTGAGGCCATTTTCCTCAAGAATCGTCTTGTTGTAATAAAGAATCGATGTTGGCGACAACCCCATTGGCGCACTATAGATGTTGCCATCTACAGTGAAAGCATCGAAAGAATTAGGCATGAACCCTTCCTTCCATTCCTTGTGGCTGTCGATCAGCTCATTAACCGGTTGAATGAGTTTTCCTGCGGAAAATTCCTGTGTCATAGAGCCATTGGATAAAATGAATACATCCGGCATTTCATCAGCCGCAGCAACCGTTTTGAGACGCGTCTTGTAGCCGTCTGGCGGAATCGCCTGAATGTCGAGTGTGATGTTCGGATGGTCCGTCTGGAACTGCTCAATAATCGAACGCATCGTTTGCGCTCTAAGATCATCGCCGGTAAAGTTATGCCATAAGCTTAGTTTCACTTTTTCAGCTGCCGACTCGCTGCCACCTTCATTTTTCTTGTCGTTATTGTTTGTTCCCCCGCACGCTGCCAGGATAGAAATCATAAGAGTGACCATAATTGCAATTGTTAATGTCTTCTTCATGTCATGTTTCCTCCTTGATATTTGTCTTACCTCCGAGTATAGGGAATCATAGACGACATGGGCAGGGGACAGAACTCAGGAGTAGGGTAGATAAACTTCAGCTTCTCGTCCGGTACTCCGAAGGTGTAAAACCCGTAAACCGTTTGAACAATTGGCTGAAATATTTCATATCTGTATAGCCCACGCGGCTTGCAACCTCACTCACCTTTATCGGTGATTCATCCAAAAGCCGCTTGGCGCGCTCCATTCTCATGCGAGTTACAAATTCGATATAGGTATGACCGGTCTCCCGCTTAAAAACCTCGCTGAAGTGATTAGGATTCAAATGAACATGCTTTGCAACCTGCTGCAATGTAAGCTCCTTGTCCAAATGATCATGAATATAGGCAATCGAACGCTTGATGTAAGGTATGCCTTCCTGTCCGATCGACTCACGATACAACTTCATCAATTGCTGAAGCTGTTCATTAAGTAATCGGGCTCCGTTATCTGTGCTAGAGGAGGAGGAAGTGTTGTTAACCAGCTTTTCTTTTGAGAGGGCTGCAGCTTCGCCAAAAGAAGCAATGACTCGCTCAACCCAGCGGTGAGCGGAAATTTGAACGGAGTGAAGAAACCTCCGCAAGGAATCGGGCGTCGTATCAGCGTCTTTGAGCTGGAGCTCGATAAGCTCTTGAACCCATTGATACAGCTGGGTGTCCGTTCCGTTTTGGAATAACGCGGTAAGCTGACCTTCTTCCTCCTGCGAGCAGACAGTACGTCCGCCTCGGCGTCCCTTTACTTCCTCGTAAGTCAGCAATCCTTCTTGGCCTATAATTCCTTTGAACAAAAATGCATAGGAAGCCTCGGAATAGGAAGCATGAATCTTACGCCAATCTGCAATAACCGTGCCTGTTGCCGCAAACAACTTGCATTTTAGCTTACGCGAGACCCTCTCCAGCAATCTAGCGAGCTGTGATTGATCCGCTCTCATGCCTTCGTGCCTAAGAAGAATGACGAGAGTGTCTTTACGCAGAAGCGCTTCCCCATCTATCAGCTCACTAATCATATTGTGCACAGCAAACAGCAATAAATAGCCATGTCCCGCTTTATCTCCCCAGCCTTCAGCCGAGACGATTACCGTTTGATAAGAGAATGTTTCGTTTAATCGCAGCTTCGGCAGAAGCTTCACTGCCTTCTCCGCTGAATGGTTATCCATTTCTGCGTCCGCCACAAGCCGCTCGAGCAGCCTATCACGCAGTTGGTCTCGCTTTAATGCCTCCCATTTTTGCAGGATACGCATCTTCGCTCCATTTACCGCTCGGATGATTTCATCGGGACGACTGGTTTTAAGCAAATAATCGCCTGCTCCTTCTCGTATAGCCTGCTGAGCATAGGAAAACTGATCGTAGCCTGTCAAAATAATAACTTCGCTATCCGGCAGCAGCCTTCTAACATCTCCCGCTAGCTCTAAACCGCTGCGTCCCGTCATTTGAATATCGGTGAGCACAATCTCCGGCTGCTCTAATTCCAAACGAGCAAGCGCCTCCTCGGCTGATGCTGCCGGCTGCAGCAGCTCATAGCCAAGGTCCGCCCATTTTATAACGGTGCTAAGACCTGTTCGAATAATGACCTCATCATCTACGATTAACAGCTTCATTAGGCTCTTCCTCCTTCGGTTAACATCGGGATCGAGAAGGACACGCGAGTTCCTATACCATCCACGCTTTCAATGCGCAAGCCCGCTTCTGCCCCGTAATGCAGCTGCAGCCGCTTATGAACATTGCGCAGTCCATAGCTGCCGCGTGCCAAGCGATCACGTTCTTTTTTTCGATCATCCGGGCCGTGCAGCTCCTTATAAATAGCAGCCAACTTAACCGCATCGATGCCAACGCCTGTATCCTCTACGGCAAAGGCCATAAATAATCCTTGCGTATGTGCAGTTACTTTGATCGAACCTGCTTCTGCTTTCTTTTGAATACCGTGAATAAGAGCATTCTCAATTAAGGGCTGCAGCAGCAGCTTCAGCATCGTTAAATCCAATAAATCCGGTTCGACCTGAACGACAAACTCGAACTTGTCTGGGAAGCGGATGGATTGAATATTGGCATAATGGCCGGCATGCGCCACCTCCTGCTCAACCGAACAAAACTCCTCGCCGTTGTTCAAGCTGAATCGCATGAAATCACTTAAGCTTCCGACCATATCGGCCGTCTTCTCATCCTGATTCATCAGCGCCATCCAGTGAATAGATGACAGCGTATTGTACAGAAAATGAGGATTGATCTGCGCCTGCAGTGCATGCATATCCGCTTCTTTTTTAGAGGATTCCTCCAGCTTCACTTGTTCCGTCAATCCTTCAATTCGCTCACTTAGCTTATTGTAGCTACGCACCAGTTGGCCTACCTCATCCATCGACTCCACCGGGTACGTTTGCATCGGCTCCTCCGGGTTCGAGTGCTTCAGAAACTGCGTCAGCATAATGAGTGGATTGGTCACTCTCTGAACGAAATAAAGGACGAGCACCGCTACGAGCAGCATCGAAAAAATAATGACGATCGCCATCAGCTGTAGGACGTAATTATTTTGGGCTTTGTATTCCGTAAAGGGCATAACACCCGTCAGACGCCAGCCTACATCAGCAACCGTATCGTAGAGAATAGTCTGTTTACTTTCCCCATGACCGTAATTGAGCGTCCCTGAGCTTCCTCTTATCGCCAAACCTGGCAGCAGCGCTTCCATTGTCGTCATTGACCCGCTTTGATCACTGCCGGATAATATCTGTCCTTTCTCATTGGACAACACGACGTAACCACCAGCAGAAATGCCCGCCTGCTTAAGCAGCTTGGATACAGCATCCTCATTAAGGCTAATGACTAACGTTCCGATTTGCTTGAAGCTGTTAAGACTGCGAATCGGCCTGACGAGCGAGATAACCTGCTTCACTCCTGCTGCTGTATCCGTCTCGTAGCGGCTAGTCCACCATTTCACGCTGGATTGAAACTGCTCAATATCTTGTCCAGTCAGCTCCGATAAGCCAGTCTCAAAAATCGTCGTATTCGAAACGGGATGCGAATGATGTTGCGGATAAATCGTAATGTCCGAAATATACGATTTGGAGAACACAAGATTGGATAGAAACTCAATCATTTGCGTCTGTTTAATGGCATTCTCGCCTGAACTGCTCAAATATTGCTGCACATCCTTTTGCCCGATCAAAAATAATGACATATTCTCGATATCTTGAACGATAAATTCGAGATTCGTACCCGTCTGCCGCAATAGGCCCTTGCCTGATTGCTTTGCCTTCTCTTCCGTAGCTGTCGCCGCCATGTTGTAGGCAAACAAGCCCAGTGCGAGCAGTGGTATGAGAACCGATAGCAGCAGCAAAAAGGATAACTTACGCTTTAATGAGCTACTAATCCAGCGCATCTCTCATCCCCACTCTCCTTCTCACGTGTCGAATAAAAAGTTTAAAAACATCCTATCACACTTTTTTTTAGGTTAACAGATTTTTTGTTTGATTTTTCTTGTAAGTCGTAGTACCATGTGGGCAATGAGGCTTTAAGAAAAGTGGAGAGTGAACGCAGGTGGAATCGATATCGCAGGAATTACTATTTTTGACGGAGATGGCCAAAGGTATAACCGCGCAGTTTGGAGACAATTGCGAGGTCGTTGTGCATGATTGGTCAAAGCCCGTAGACAGCACCATTGTTGTCATCGAGAATGGCCACGTCACCGGAAGAAAAGTAGGAGATCCCGGCACGAATCTTGGACTGGAAATTATGAGAGGCACCTCGGAGGGCGATAACCGCCATAATTATGTTACCCAGACGAAGGATGGACGTATCCTTCGCTCGACCTCCATGTACGTAAAAAATAACGCCGGCACCATCATTGGGGCACTCTGTATCAACTTCGACATTACCGATCTTATGGTAGCGGAGAGAACGCTTCAATCGCTGACAGCGAGCGGACTTCAACCTGTTCGGGAATCATTCGTCAGCAACGTAAACGACCTGCTTGATACGCTCATACAGGAGGCGCAGGTTACGATTGGTAAACCTCCGGCTGCCATGACAAAAGAAGACAAAATTAAAATCATTCAATTGCTTGATCAAAAGGGTGCTTTTCTCATTAAAAAGTCAGGCGAGAAGGTTTGCAGCTATTTGAGCATTTCAAAATTTACGTTATACAGCTATTTGGAGGAATCCAAAGGCGCGGATAGCGATGAAGGAGCAAGCGAATGAGCGAGCGATTGAATCGATTCAAAGATGAGGATCATGTGCTGGAGCTGGAAACACCATGCGTTGTGATCGACAGCGAGGTTGTAAACAACAACATAGCAGCAATGGCTGAAGCGGTAGCCCGCTGCGGCGTAAAGCTTCGTCCTCATGCAAAAACGCATAAGCTGCCTGAAATGGCAGCAAGGCAGCTGGCAGCTGGTGCCATCGGTATCACCGTAGCCAAAATTTCCGAAGCAGAGGTTATGGCGAGCAGCGGCATTCGTGATATTTTTGTCGCCTACCCGTTAGTTTCTAAATCCAAGCTAGAACGTGCAGCTCGGCTCAGTCTATCCGGCATTCGATTAATAATCGGAGTCGATAGCTTAGAGGGTGCTAAGCGAATTTCCGAGGTAGCGATGCGTGAAGGGGCAGAGCTCGAAGTACGCCTTGAGCTGGAGACCGGACTACGCCGTACAGGAGTTGCGATCGACAAAGCCGTTCAGCTTGCGAAGCAAATCAATGCGCTCGATGGTATAAAACTTAGCGGCATTTTCACGTATCGAGGGGCTATGTTGGGCGGAGCATCGACGCTTGATTTACAAGCTGCTGGTCATGAAGAGGGTCGCCTAATGGTCGACGCTGCCGCATCTTTACGAAACGCCGGTATCGCCATTCAAGACGTAAGCGTCGGTTCCTCGCCTACTGCGCTGTTCGCCGCTGAGATTGACGGTATAACTGAGGTTCGTCCTGGTACTTATATCTATCAAGACCGAATGCAGGCAGCATTCGGAACTTGCGCGCTTGATGATTGTGCCGGTGTTGTGCTCGCTACCATTGTCAGCCGTCCCTCAGATGATTTAATCATCATTGACGGCGGCAGCAAAACATTCGCTACAGACGTACAGCCAGGCAATTCTCCGTTGTTCCTTAAGGGCTTCGGCCATATCATCGGAGATCCCGATGCGGTTCTGGAGCGAATGAATGAGGAGCATGGCATGATTCGTGTTCTGCCGGATTCAGTCTATCAGGTTGGCGACTGCGTGCGCATAATCCCTAATCATATTTGCAGCACCGTTAATTTGCACAACTTTGTCTATATCAAGGATTCCACAGGGCAGCTTCGCCAAACGGCTGTAGCAGCTCGCGGAATGCTCGAATAACGAGAAGGAGGAGGCTTATAACATGCTCGATCTTATTTTGAAAAACGGCAAAATCGTCGATGGCAGCGGCAATCCTTGGTACGGCGGCGATGTTGGCGTCAAAGATGGCCTCATTGTCTCTATTGGCCAAATTGATCAAGAGGCTAGCCAGATTATCGACGTCGGACGTAAAGTGATTTCTCCAGGCTTCATTGATGGGCATTGTCACTCGGATCTTATGATTATTGATCATCCTTACAGTGAAATTAAGCTGCAGCAAGGGGTAACGACTGAGGTTGTCGGCAACTGCGGCCTCGCTCCTGCTCCATTCGTTCGGAATAACGCTGGGTTACTGCAAACATATGTGCAGCCAGTACTCGGCAGTACAAGCTGGGAGTGGCCGTGGGAAACGGTCGGTCAATATATGGATTTTGTCGGCCAGTCCAATCCATCAGAACATATCGCTACCTATGTAGCACATGGCGCGCTGCGCATCGCTGTCATGGGCTTCGAGAATCGTCCTGCCTCGATGGACGAAATCCAACGGATGAAGACACTGCTTGAAGAAGGGCTGCGAGCTGGAGCAATCGGCTTATCTATCGGCCTTTTGTATGCGCCTGGCAGCTATACTTCACGGGAAGAGCTGGTCGAGCTTTGCAGTGTCCTGCCTAAATACAACGGTCTGCTATCCACTCATATTCGCGGTGAGGGCAATAACCTGCTGCCGTCCGTTGCAGAGGTCATTTGGATCGCTGAACGGGTCGGCATCTCGCTGCATATCAGTCATTTGAAGGCAGCAGGCCGCGCCAATTGGGGGAAAGCGCTTGATGCGCTGGAGCTTGTAGAAGCAGCAAGAGCACGTGGAATGGACGTTACAGTTGATGTTTATCCATACGCTGCTGGCTCCACCACCTTAACGACAGTCCTCCCTCCTTGGGTGCTTGAGGGCGGTATTTCAGCAACGCTTGAAGCGTTTCGCGATAAAGCGCTGCGCTTGCGAATCAAAGAAGAGCTAAGCCGCGAGCAGGACACATGGGATAATCTCGTATGCTCAACTGGCTGGTCCAGCATCATTATTTCTTCGATTCAGACAGAAGCGAACAAGGCACTCGAAGGTAAATCAATCGCCGAGGTTGCCGAGCTTCGCGGAGAACATCCGGTCGATTGCATGATGGATCTTCTGCTTGAGGAGAATGGTCAGATCGCGATTGTCTACTTCCATATGTCCGACGACGATGTGAAGCAGGTCATCGGTTATGAGAAATCATTGATCGCATCCGACAGCTTAAACTGCGAGATCGGCAAGCCGCATCCGCGGACGTATGGCACCTTTCCTCGCGTCTTTGCCAAATATGTGCGTGAGGATAAGGTACTATCGCTTGAGCAGGCGGTTCGCAAGCTAACTTCATTTCCTGTTCAACGCTTTAAGCTTGGCAAAAGAGGACTGCTCGTGCCAGGTTATGCTGCTGATATTACGGTATTCGACCCAGCTGTCATTCAAGACACAGCTACCTTCGAGGAACCGCGTCAATATCCGTCAGGCATCTCGCATGTCATCGTAGCCGGGCAGCTTACTCTTTCGCACGGCGTTCACACGCATAAGCGTGAAGGCCATCTCATCCGCGCGCAGCATTGCTGCACACACTAGTTAGACCGCATTACACCATTGATAAATAAGGAGCTGTTTTATTATGTCTATTATCGAAAAACGCCTTGCTGAGCTAGGAATCATTTTACCTGAAACAACTAAACCTAAGTTTTCCTACATCCCAGTCAACCAAACGGGCAATCTCATCTATACTTCAGGCTTCGACTGCCGCATCGACGGTGTTCTCATGTATGAAGGTAAAATCGGCTCCGATCTAACGATTGAGCAAGGTCAAGAAGCAGCGCGCCAAGTCGTTATCAACCTGCTTGCAGCGATGAAAACTCACCTAGGCGACCTTGACCGTGTTGTTAAAATTGTAAAAATTCTTGGCTTTATTAACAGCGCTCCAGGTTTTGGCGACCAGCCTTACGTGCTGAACGGTGCATCCGATCTACTCATTGAAGTATTCGGAGAAAATGGACGCCATGCAAGGTCAGCTATCGGTACAAGCGACCTGCCATTCCATACACCAGTTGAAATCGAGCTCATTGCAGAGGTTCGTGAATAGCATTGACATGCAAAACCCCCAAGGCTCAGGCACTTGGGGGTTTAATACTATTTCAATTAGTGGAAACGCATTGATTCCGATTTACAAGCAAGCGTTGTTGACTACCAGCACAAAGAACGGGAAATAATTACAAGTAGAATGAAGAGTACCAATATAATACCGACAGTTGTTCCCACGCCTCCTACTCCATTACCACAATTGCTAACTCCTGCAACTGGATATGAAGGTCCACAATTTCCTGCGCCAACCCCTGCTACTCCATAGCTCATTTGTTCATCTCCTTTTTACTAAGGTACAGTATCCTATGATTTTCAGTAAAAAAGGTATAGGCTACTTCTCAAAATGTGCTCCTGCTCATTTTTCATGCTAGCCCACACTTTTGGGCGATGATTAAACTCCACATCTCATGCGATCATGTCTATTTATTCTGTTCATCGACGAGTGATAAAATAAACGTCAATGCTTCTGCGCGAGTGGCTTTTGCCTGCGGTTCAAAGCGATTTCCGCTTCTTCCCTTCAGCAGATTACGCGAGGCAGCAGCCACAACAGCTGGCTTAGCCCATACCGGGATTTGTGCTGCATCAGCAAAACGAATGGCCGCATTTGCATCTAGTGGAAAACCAGATGTACGCATAGTCATGGTAACCATTTCTGTTCTAGTAATCTGACGACTTGGACGGAATGTCCCGTCATCATACCCGCTAATAACGTCAGCATTCACAGCCTCTGCTATGAAAGCCTCTGCCCAAGCTGGAAACTGCCCCTTGTCTTTAAAATCTACTTCCTTTGCTTGCTTAGCATTCAATTCGAACGCACGGCCTATCATGGCAACAAATTGCGAACGGGTTACCCATCCGTTTGGCTGGAAAGCGCCGTTCTCAAATCCTGTTACAATGCCAAGTGAAGCTGCTCTTGCAATATTCGCCTCGGCCCAGTGGCCTTTTGTGTCGTTGAAGGAGGCCGGTGTGGAAGAGCTTAAGAGCAAGGTTAGCTTCGCCGCATTTTGCAGCTGAACCGCCTTAACCTGACTATCGACCAGCTTCGCTGCAACCAGCTCAAAGCTCGCCTTTCCATTTGCAGCTCCTTCAAACGTAAACGTGGCAATAGCTGCTGATCCGCCCACTCCTTTTTCCTTACCTATCTTCGTATGAGCGAATGTAATGACTCCGTCCTTATCAATCGGTGAAATAGGCATTCCTTTCCATGCCGCAGAAGCCTGTTTGAATTTTAATTTTGCTGTGTTGTACTTCAGTTTGAACTCGAAGCCATATAAATCATTTAATTGCTCTCCCTTTACGACCACTTCTACAGCTTGTCCGACGGCTGCATTCTTCTGATTGACGGTCAAAGACAAGGTTGCAGATGCTGCATGCGCAGATGGCAGCAAGACTGAACGGCCTAAGCCCGCTTGCGTAAAGGTTCCAGAAAACACCGTCATAACCAGTAAGAGAATTGCTATTTTCCTCATTTTTAACATCATGTCCATTCTCCCTTCGATTCGTTTCTATCGCTTATATTAACAAGGACCTTACTAGTCAAAAGGCTGACAGCAGCTTAACTAGCGCTTGTCAGCCTTTTCCTTATACAGAAATTATGATTTAGGCTCGCTTTTGCTGTCGTAACGATTGCTCCACTCTTTTAAAATACTGTCTCTTTGTTTCGCTGCTTCTTGCAGGTCGTACTTAATTAATTGTTCAATCGGATTTTTAGTATAGCCTTCTGGAATAACGCTAGTGTCACTCTTCACAGCTACGATCGGATAGTTTTTGCTATATTCAGCCATCGCATCATCTGTAATCGCCCAGTCCAAAAACGTCTGCGCAACCTTCTTCATTTTCGCTTTCTTAATCAATGCATTCGCCTCAACATCCCAGCCTGAGCCTTCAGTCGGGAATACGACTTCCACTGGCGAGCCGTCGTTTTTCTCTTTGATGCCGCGGTAACCGAAGGAGATTCCGATCGGGTATTCGCCAGTACCAGCCATTTTCGCCGGCTTCGAACCTGAGTGCGTGTAAATGCCGATGTTCTCATGAAGTTTGTCCATGTATTCCCATGATTGATCTGCTCCGAGCAGCTGCTGCAATCCAGATACCGTTAGAAAACCTGTTCCGGAGGAAGCTGGGTTAGGCATCGTGATTAGACCCTTATATTCCGGCTTAAGCAGATCCTCGTAAGTCTTCGGCACCGCCAAACCTTTTTTGCCGAGTTCAACCGTATTAGCGATAATAGCTGTCTCCCAAGCATCTATGCCTACCCAGTGTTCAGGGCTTCTGCTATCTTTAAACTCAGCTAGAATCCGCTCTACCCCAGCAGGAGAATAAGGCTCCAGCATGCTGTTCTGATCCAATACGAGCAAGCTTGTTGCTGCTACGCCCCACACGACATCTGCTTGGGGATTATCCTTCTCAGCAAGCAGCTTAGCTGTAATAATGCCTGTTGAATCACGAACGATATTTAATTTGATATCCGGGTATTTTTCATAAAAGGTTTTTAAATATTCTTTAATAAGATCATCTTCAAGCGCGGTATATACGGTAAGCTCCTTGCTATCCGTATCAATCGACGATTCTGTTGCTGCGGTTGCTTCTGAAGAATTTCCAGTTTTGTTATTTCCTTTATTGCTCGACCCTCCGTTACCTCCGCATGCGGATAAAACCGTAACGATAACTATCATGCTCACTAGCAGAAACCAGCTTCTTTTCATTTTTTTCTCTCCCTTTGGTTGTTCTTCTTCTCTAGTTCTACTATATGCTTGTTTGTTTAACGCACTGTAAAATACAAGTAAATAAATTGTTTTGTTTTTTGTTTCTGCTTAATAATCGTGTTTTTCCTTTGACTATTTTCGATTCAGCAGGCATAAAAAAAGAACCCTCAAGTCTTTTTAGACTCAAGGGTTCCCTTACCATGATTAACTATTCCGCTACGATCCAGTGCACATCTTGATCATCGAGCTTGGAACGCCAAGCCTGCGGAGGCGCTACATCGCTAATAATCATATCAATCTCTTTAAAATCGGCGATCTTATAGAAATGGCTCGTTCCGATCTTCGTATAATCAGCTAACACGATCGTTTGCTTAGCTTGTTTCATGAATGTTCTTGCCAATACGCCTCGCTCATCCTCGTAGCTCGTTATGCCACTATCAATCTGTAAACCGTCTGCGACGATAAACGCCTTATCCACATTGAAATTAGACATAAATTCCATCGCAAGCGTACCGGATGTCCGGTAATGCTTCGGATTAATGCGACCGCCGATAAGTACGATTTCACCATCAAATATATTGCGATTTTTGTAGCCAATCAGCAAGTTCAAAGTATAAACGGAAGTAACAAGAACCGTAAGCTGTTTTTTGTAGGCTAGCGAATCTATCATCTGCAGCGTCGTCGTTCCATCATCGATGACAACGACATCTTTATCCTGAATAAGAGAAGCGGCAGCTCGTCCGATCCTTCTTTTCTCTTCAGCTTGCTGCACCTCGCGCCGAACATAGGCAGGCTCTTCCCGCTCCACATTAATCTTAACGGCTCCGCCATACACTCGCTTGAGCTTAAGCTCATCCTCCAGCTCCTCCAAATATCGGCGGATCGTTTCCGATGATACATCAAGCGCCTGTACGAGCTCAGGCGTTCGAACTTTTCCTTTTAGCTGCAGCATATTAATGATGATCTGCTTCCGCTCTTCTCCGGCTAGCGACATCTCTATTTCCCCTTCATCTTCAGCTTAGTCTACTGTTTTGATTATTAATCGTATTCTAGCCTACTTCAACTAAACTCTCAATCTTTTCATGAATGAGAATGCCGCGCTTGCTTAGCTGCTCAAATATAACGCTGGGTTCAAAAGCTTCTTCCGGTGTTACGATTCCTGCTTGATCCGTGCAAAGCGTTTGACCGCTCGCAATAAGCTCGGTCGCAATGGCGAGCGGTATTCCAACGTTTCTAGTATAGGCGCGCAATTTCTCCCAGCCTTCAACGGAGCCGTCGGACGCCGGATGCGTATGGGTAAGCGTATGTCTGCATGCTTCTCCGGTCTGAGCTGATACACCCGTTACTTCAATGTGAAGCGAATAGCCGTAGAGCTCCGTTTCATGACCTTCCTGCGATTCGAATAAATATTGACCAATCGCATCCATAATGCCAATTTCTTGACCGGCAATGTTTATACGATCGTTGCGCATAAACCCATACTCATATAGTGCATGGACAAGTCTCATATTTTGCTGAGGCCATGTTCCGCGCACTTCGATTAACTGCACCTCTTTGCTCTCAAGTGCCTTCGCCAGCGTACGCGTTTCTGCATGCGGAATAATGTATTGAATAGATTTGCCGTATGGCTCCGGGAGTTCAATCTCACGCGGACGAGCAAAAGGCTCAACCTGTATAAATTGTCCTTTCTCGTAAACTACGCGTCCCGGCAGCTTCGGATCATACTCATATACCGTCGTTTCTGCAATCGATTTGGAGAATGCAATCGGCCGATACGAGCCATGGCTAACCCGTACCTCATGCACTTCCTTCAATTGATTCGCGGCATGCATCGCCATCATCTGCGTTACACCGGGTGTCATCCCAAAGCCAGGTAAACACATTTTGCCGTTACGGACAAACACATCATGACTGGCATCCTCTTCGCCAAAGCCGTTCAAATTAATGCCGTGGCAGCCAGCTTCCGCTATGCAGGCCGTAGACAGACCGTTTAATGTAATTGTCGTGCCATCCATTACAATATCGTATCCCCGAAGCTGTTCCACGGTTGCCGCATGATCAAGCACATTCACTTTGACAGCATGAACACGTTCATCATTCAGTGAGACAGCAAGCTGCTGAGCTGCTTCCAAATTGAAATCGCCAATTGTGATGACCTCAAATGAGGAGTACTGAACAAGGTCCAGCACCGCTTCCATACAAATTCGACCTGCGCCGCCTAGGCAAAATACTTTCATCTTCTACACTCTCCTATTGTTCCTTGTCAAAGGACGAATATATGCTTTTGATCACATGAACCAATCGTTCCATATCTGCAGAATTGACATCACCGATGCTGCCAATTCGGAAAGTCGGCTCTGAGGTCAGCTTTCCTGGATACAGTACAAATCCTTCCTTCTTCAAGCTTCCGTAAAATGATTCAAATGAAAAGTTAGCACTCGGGTATCGAAATGCTGTAATGATAGGAGATTGCCACTCGCGAGGCAGCAGAGCGCTAAAACCAGCCGCCTCCATTCCTTCCGTTATAACCTGCTGATTGCTGCTATAACGAGCTTCCCGAGCAGCGATACCGCCTTCAAGGTCCAGCTCCTTCAGCGCCTGATCGAATGCCCGAACGACATGAGTCGGCGATGTATAACGCCATTTGCTATTCGAGCGTTCCATCATGTCCCATTGGTCATACAAATCAAGCGACAAGGAGCGCGCATGACCTTTGCACTTCGCAATGACATCGCGGCGTGCAACAACAAAACCAAAACCCGGAACCCCTTGTATGCATTTATTGCTGCTGCTAATGAGATAGTCGATGCCCAGCTCATCCATGTCCATAGCTACACCGCCAAAGCTGCTCATTGCATCAACGATAAACGTGACATTATGGCGCTTAATCACCTCAGCTATTTGCTTTAAAGGATTCAGGATACCTGTCGTCGTTTCGCAATGTACAACTGCAACATGCGTAAGCTGTGGATCATCCTTAAGCGCTTGCTCCAGTACTTCAGGATCGATGGGGCTGCGCTCGTCAAACCGAATTGCAGTTACCGAAATGCCCAGCACTTCCGCGATTTGAACCATCCGCTCGCCATAAGCTCCATTAACGGCAATAGCCAATTTACCGCCTTGCTTCGGCATCGCTGTGCCTATTGTTGCTTCTACGCTAAACGTCCCGCTGCCCTGCATCAATATTGCCGTATAGTCATCCATCGCCGCTGGCGCAGCGAGCTTGACCAGCCGCTCCCTTATCGAAGCGACCAGCTGATTATATTGATCGTCCCACGTACACCAGTCCTTCATCATCGCTTCCTTCACGCTTCGAGTCGTCGTTAGAGGTCCCGGTGTCAGCAGCAAATACGGATTTTCAGTTAGCAATAATGTTTCATTATTTGTTTTCATGGACGATCCCCCGCTTGTAGTCGTTCGTTGATGTGTGAAATGACGCGATCCAGCTCACCAATTTCTCGAATGATAAAATGTGCTCCCGCTTGCATCAAGCGATCCGATACTTCAACAAAGAGCTTCTCCTTCTCGCTGGCAGTTAGCGCATCCGTTTCTGCTTGTGTCAGACCCACTTCATTCCCGCCGAAAATAACCCCTACCGACCATACGCCGGCATGACGTCCTTCTCTCATGTCCGCTTCGGTATCGCCGCATTTGACGATATGGCTCATCGGATACGTGCCGAGCAGCTCCGCGTTGCGGAAAATCATCCATGGATGCGGGCGGCCTTCGACAGCTTCATCAGGTGTAACTGTGCTATCCGGCGAATAGCCCTGCTTCGCCGCTTCCGGCGCAATAATGTCCATCATGGGACGCGTGTAGCCTGTCGTCGTTCCAATCTTGATGCCTTGCTCACGCAGCCTTTCGATAAGCGCAAGCGCTCCCGGCACCGGCGTTGCATATTGGTGTAGAATAGAGAACAGCATCGGCTCAAACTTTTCATACATTTCGTCAATATCATTTTCATTTGGAACACTGCCAAACTTCTCTTCCCATGCCGCTGATACGTCAGGATCAGCGCAAATGTCACGCAAATGATCCTTTTTCATCCGCCCCATTGGCTTCCGAATCGCTTTGAACGAAGCTTCAACGCCTCTTTCTTCGAATAAGCGGCGAAACGCTTCAACCGGTGCAAAGCTTCCATAATCGACCACTGTACCTGCCCAATCCAATATGACTGTTTTAATCATGAGTAAAAACCTCCATCGTATAATGTGTAGTTGTTTTTTTAAAAATAGCTTTTGGCATTGCTTTATCGCTTCTGCCAAGCTGACATTTTGCGCCGCAGCCTTGCAGTACCCGCTTCATATAGAAAGCGAACGACAACATTGAGGAGCACAACGAGTACTGACATCGCTGCTGCCGCTGCTGTATCTCCGGCATCATCCATGCTGACGATCGAGACCGAAGCAATCCGCAAATCCGATGCGTACAGAAAGACCAGCGCAGATACTGTCACCATTGCATTTACGAAAAAGTAAACCGCCATTTCTAATATAGCCGGCAAGGACAATGGCACCGTAATGCGAGAAAAGGTGCGCAGCTTCGAGACATTCATGGACTCAGAGACGTTGTCGAACTCCTTGTCCAGCATTTTCAATGTAGCGGTCGCCGTCATGAATGGTACGGAGTAAAAATGCACAACATTAGCTAAAACAAGAATGATCATCGTTCCATAAATAAAATGAAAGGGGTTCGCCGGATGATTAAAGAAATAAATAAAAGATAATCCGATGACGAGCCCTGGAAGCGCCAGAGGCAGAATGGATAAGAAATAAGCAGCTTGCCGGATGGGACGATAGACACGGCCATTTTCGATTAAATAAGCAAACAAGAAAGTGACGATCGTCCCGATTACCGCTGTCCAAGCAGCCATCTCAATGCTGTTCCAGAACGGATCAAAGCCCCCTGCCGCAGCACTTGAGAAATCGAAATTGCTCCAAGTCAATGACATGTCATACGGCCACTTTTTCACGACCGAAGCGAGCAGTACAGCTCCCATTAACAGCAGAATCATGGCTGACAATATAATCGCATAAGCATAAGCCCAAACATTGCGCAGCCGATTGTTCTTCACCGAATAAGGAACAGACTTCGAAGTGACGTAGGCCTGCTGCTTCCGCGTGACGATTCGATCAACGATGAACGCGAGAATCGCGGGTATGGTTAGCACAATGCCGACTACAGCCCCCATAGACATATTTTGCTGACCGACAACCTGTTTGAAAATATCAGTGGCAAGCACGTTATACTGTCCGCCTACAACCTTCGGCGCCCCAAAATCTGTGAAGCTGAGCGTAAAACAAATGACGACTGCGCTGAGCAGCGCATATTTCACAGACGGCAGCGTTACGGTAAACATTTTCCGCAAGCTGCTTGCACCCATCGACCCAGCCGCCTCATATAAGCGATAATCGCTGACGGCAAGCCCTGCGCACAATATTAGAAACGCCTGTGGAAACGTATAGATGACCTCTGAGATGATGATGCCCGTCTTCCCATAAAGTGGAATTCGCCATTCGAACGGCAGCAGTCCGAACAATCCGGTAGAAATGAGACCTTGATGACCAAATAAATAAGTAAGGGCGATCCCGTGCATCATCGTTGGTGCAAACAAAGGCAGCATAGCCAACGCTTTGAAGAAGGACTTGCCTTTAATATTTGTGCGAGTCAATACGAAGGCCAGCCCAAAGGCAAGCGGCACGGCAATCGCTGTCGTTGCGATGGATACCGTAATCGTGTTCTGCATCGATTGAATGAGCGATTTCGACTGCAAATAAGATGAAAAATGAGCTAAGCCAACCAGATTGCCATCTGAATCAATAAACGCCTGCTTAAACATCGATAGCAGAGGCAGTACAATGACTGTAATAAGCGTGAGCAGAAGAATAATCAACATGAGCTTGATCAACCAGCTGCTCTCCCGCATGTTTTGCTTGCTTCTTCTCATCCATTGCGAGGGCAAAGTTTGGTTTAATTTCCCTTTCATTCTCTACCCCCCTACGTTCCCAGCGATTGCCGCGGGATAATGAAGCATGCGCTCTTGCGGCATATGAAGATGAAACAGCTTGTTGCGCGACCACTCGAAACGGTTAGCGATTTGCGCTGAAATGTCTACCGTTACGTTGATGTCCGAGTTCTTGCCTTGTTCATTAGCGAGCTGCAGGCTTACACGATAGAAAGCACCTCGAAATTCCACATGCTGAACAAATCCGCTAATCCCGCTTTCGTTTAATTTGGCATCCGCATGCTTCCGTTCATCGATTTGGATATGCTCAGGTCTAATGGCTAGCAGATCGTTCGGACTTGCCCCCATCCATCTTTCTGTTCCTACAGGAAAAAAATTGATAGCCCCGATAAAATCTGCGACAAAAGGGGTATTCGGCTTGTCGTATACTTCCTGCGGCGTACCAATTTGGACGATTCGTCCTTGATCCATGACGACGATCTGATCCGCCATCGTCAGCGCTTCCTCCTGGTCATGTGTAACCATAACCGTCGTAATGCCAAGCCGTTCTTGCAGCTCACACAGCTGTTCGCGAAGCTTCTCCCGTACCTTCGCATCAAGCGCAGAAAGCGGCTCATCAAGCAGCAAAATATCAGGTGATAAGGCAATAGCTCTTGCGAGCGCCACCCGCTGCTGCTGGCCGCCGGAGAGTTGTGCCGGATACCGGTCCCTTACCTCAGTCAGTCCAATGAGCTCGAGCATTTCCTTCACGCGTTCTTCAATTTGACGCTTCGGCTGCTTCCCTTTAAGACCATAGCCAATGTTGTCGCTAACGCTTAGATTCGGAAATAGCGCATACGATTGAAAAACAATGCCAAAGTTGCGTTTGGACGTGTGCATCATCGTAATATCGTTTCCATCAAGGATAACGGTGCCTGCATCGGTCTGTTCAAGACCTGCAATAATACGAAGCAATGTCGTCTTGCCGCAGCCGCTTGGGCCGAGTAGACATGTGAATTTCCCTTTCGGAATATGAACGCTGACATCATGGAGTGCTTGAAAGCTGCCAAATGCCTTGCGAATACCGTTAATCGTCAATCCTTCATTTTTCATTCTCATTCTCCTTGTGCCCTCGTAATAATCATTCAAGAACGATATATTTAAGTTAAAGCATTTGCTTCGTTAATCTATTTGTAGTTTAAGATAGATTTGTTAAGTGAGTGTCAAACGCAAGTAAAGATTGTGTGTTTAATTGCTTTTATTATTGTTTTAAGTTGTTTTAAACATCGAAATGCTATATTTTAAGTGCAACAACCTTTTTTTCATTTTCTTATGAACGACAACAAACCAAACAAAGGACTGATTCAACGCCTATGACAACGATTATTTTCGATTTGGACAATACGCTTATTTGGGATGAAAAAAGTACAGACGAGGCGCTTGATGCAACATGCGAAGCAGCGGAGCAAGCATTAGGTTTACAATTAGGACTTCTAAAGCCATCCGTCATTCAATCCGCGCATGCTGTATTTAGTGAATTGGAATGTTACCCTTACTTAGCGAATATTGAAGTAACCGCGATGGAAGCCATGTGGGCTCGCTTTGATGATGGAGCAGCACCCGAGCTGCAGCTTATGAGAGAGGCAGCGCCTGTTTTTCGTAAAAGCGTATGGGAGAGAGGATTAAAAGAGTTAGGCGTTCACGATGAAGGGCTTACCGCCACGCTCGCAGAGCAGTTTCCAGCCGAGCGGCGCAAGCGTCCCTATGTATATGAAGAAACATTCGAGGTGCTCGCTGCATTATCTGCGAAATACCCGCTTATGCTGCTCACAAATGGAACTCCTGATTTACAGAAAGAGAAGCTTTACGGCATCAGCGGATTATCCGATTATTTTCCTCATATCGTCATTTCGGGTGAAGTCGGCTGCGGCAAGCCGTCTCCACAAATTTTTGAGCACTGTATGAACCTCGCTGGGCTAAAGCCTGAGCAATGTTTAATGGTCGGAGATAATTTGTTTACCGACATTTTGGGAGCGAGCCGAACCGGGATTGCAAGTGCCTGGCTGAATCGTTCTGGGCAGCTGCTGCCAAACGATGCCACTCGTCCAACTTTTGAAATTCAATCACTGAGGGATATTGAAGCACTGCTACCTCTCTAGTACTCCTGAATAGCCTAATAAAGCAAATAGAGGCTCCACCTTGTCAATATGACTGGGTGGAGCCTCTATTTTTGTAAATTCTTCATATTACGATTACACCTGTTTAACAACACAACCTTATGATAAAGAAGAACCAAATGCACATAAAAACAATTAATCACATTATTTAAAGACATTATTTGTTTTGTTTTTAATCTATGTGTGGGAAGGATGTTGGATTATGGCCCAAATGCCATAAAAGTATATCTACTGCTCTTAAACGACTATACGAGACACTCATTATAAAAATTGGAGGTTGTTATTTATGAATAAGACGATAAAAAAAGCATTCGTATCCACACTTGCTGCTGTTACGTTAATTACCGCTTCAGGGGGATTTGTTCCGCTGAGCCAGACTGCTTTTGCAGCTGTTGTAAATGCCGATCTGCACGCAAATTTCAGCTTTGAGAACAATACCAATGACAGCTCCGCCAGCAATCTCACGGCTACCGTCGTCGGCACTCCTACTTACGTCCCTGGAAGAATTGGACAAGCCCTTTCCCTAAGCTCTACTAGTGCGAGTAAACAATATATCAATCTGGGCAAGCCCTCACAGCTGCAATTCGGAGTAGATAAGAGCTTCAGCTTCTCCTTCTGGGTCAAATCATCAGGCGTAGATTCCGACCCATCCATTTTATCCAACAAAGATTGGAACAGCGGTACTAACGTCGGTTACAACCTTTCTCTTCACTCGGATAAGAAAATGAGATGGAATTTTAACACAGCAGGCGGAACTCGCATAGATGCTGATATTCCGAATGTCGCTAATGGAAGCTGGCACCATATCGTCGTCTCGCATGACCGCACCCTCGGACGCGTTGATTTTTATAAGGATGGCGTACCGGTTGCAGTCTCTACTTCCAACGGAACCAAATATAATAATATCGCTAGTGCAATCAGTATAACCGGCCGCACGGGAACGATTGATTCCGGTCTTTCGACGATGATCGGCAATGACGGAACAGGCAATTATTCGGCCGCATTGGAAGCGCAGCTCGATGAAGTGCTTATTTTGAACCGTGCGGTTACTGCCGAAGAGGTCACAGAAATTTTCAATAGCGCTCCCCCGATTGTAGTTAGCGATAAATTCAATGGCACTCTAAAATTCGTCGGAGCAACGGAGACAGCTACAGGTACTGAGTTCAAGCAGATGCTCGACCTTCGCACCCCAACCATGACGAGTGCGATTGACAGCGCGAGCGTAGAAATTGCCTATGATAGCAACAAGTTCACATTCTCGCGTGCGACGAAGGCAACCAAAGTAGATACTTCCACTCCGGGCATCGTTAAGTTGGAACTCCCGGCAGGAAGCGTATATAACAAAACAAATCCGTTGGAATTTGCGGCATCTACGCTGTCTGATGTTTACTTTTTTGCGAAGGATATAAGTGGACAAGGCACCATTCAGGTGACCTCAGCTGACTTCTACACAGGCGGAAACAAATATGTGAAGGAAACGTTAAACACGCCTGCGCAAACCGTTCAAATTCATACCAAAGCAGCAGAAGATATGAATAAAGACAGCCACATTACGATCGGTGATATTGCCTTAGCGCAGGGGAATTCCGTTCAAGAGCTGACTGCCATTGCTGACAAAGTGAAATATATGCCTTATAAACGAGTTGTCGTTATCGGCATCGACGGTGCCGGCATCTCTGTTTCGAAGGATGCGCCTTACTGGGAAACACCAAACTCCGTGAAAGAAACGGTAGGCAGCCGCCTTAATATTCCTGCACTGCGCGGCATTATCGAGAATGGCGCTGCTTCCTATTCCGTAACAACGACACTGCCTACCGTTTCTTCTCCTAACTGGGGTGCCATGATAAACGGCGTTGATTACAGCAAACATCAGATCGACAATACCATTAGCGCAACGAATACTTATAGTGAAACGTCACCATACCCTTCGGTATTCAAAAAACTGCGTCAACAATTTCCAGAGACTAAGCTTGCTGCCTTCACGACATGGTCCAACATCATTAAGGGGCATATTGAACCTTCCCTTGGAGCTGAAGGATACTCCGCGAGCGATAAAGCAAATGTAGATGCTTTCGCGCAATACACAGCAGACGGCAGAGCCTACGATGCATCCCTTATTTTTTTCCAATTGGATGATGTGGATGGCGTCGGGCACTCTCTCGGTTTTTATACGAAGGATTATTACGCAAAGCTGATGGAAACAGATAAGCTCGTAAAAACCATCTATGACTCACTCAGCAGCAAAAATCTGCTGGACGATACACTTATTCTTATGACAGCCGATCATGGCGGAGGCACAGAAAAGGCAGACCATACACTAGGCAGCGCTACTGCACACGGACAAGACTCGCCACTGGCCAAAACGGTATTTATCGCAGCGAACGGAAGAACGGTTGCAACGGATGTCGGCAAAGAGAAGCTTTTGCAAGGTGGAACAACGAAGGATATCGCTGCAACCATATTAGCTGCACTGGAGGTTGATTCACCGATTGGGGATTCCAAAACCATTGATGGCATGTTCATCCCTCAGAAGGATCAGAACAAACCCGATGCCCCTAATCTTCAATTAACCAAAATTGTAGACATCTCTTCAAAAGCATTAAAGGGCTATGAGCTCGCAGTCAGTCATCTTAGCACGGATGCCAAAGCTCTCGATATCGAATTAGAGACAGGCGATTTGACTGTCCAAACGATTAAGCCGCTTCAAGCTGGCGTTACCGTATTACGAAATGAAAGCGCCAATGGAAAAACAAGAATCGTCCTCTCAGCAGATTCCGTCATCTCGCCGGATCAGCCTATTGTACGATTAGTAACGCAATCCCAAAATGACGGTGCTTCTGCCGCGCTTCATCAAGCGATGATCGCGAGTGCGCATGGAAATGAGTCATTGCCTAACTTCACCTCTTCCGTTAAAGAAGAAGGAGCTGAAACGTCCGGTCCAACTGCTGTCCTGGAAGGGAAAACGTCTGTCGTAGCCGGTTCTACGTTTACCATTAAGCTGGGCTTGAATGATGTATCAGACAACGTCTATGCACAAGATATCTCATTTCATTATGATCCAAATGTATTTGAATATGTAGCTAGCCGTTCACTTCTTCCAAAAGTTCAAATTGTGAATACCATCCATGACGAGAATGGCAAAATACGTCTCATTCTTGCTAGTGAAGGGGTAGAGAACGCGGTTACCGGCAGTAAACAGGTTGTGGAGCTTACCTTTAAAGCAAAAGAAACTCAAACGGTTATAACAGGTAAAGTGACTGCGGAATCCATCTTAATTTCGAACGGAGAGAGTGAAGTCAATGCCGCTCCGCACACGTTGAATATCCAAGTATCGCCAAAAGAAATCACAAACCCTGCCGATCAAAACCATGATGGAAAAGTCAGCATTTCGGATTTGGCGCTCATCGTTATTCATTACGGCAAGGGTACAGGAGCTGCTGATTGGGAACAAATTAAGCAAACCGACGTCAATAATGATGGCGTCATCGATCTATTAGACCTTATTCTCGTCGCTCGTTCCATTGTAGAATAATCTTAATAAGCTTCATTGCAAAATTGTCCATCTTGCTAAACTATAACATCCCCATGGCTCAGGCACATGGGGATGTTATTATACTTTCATTTAGTGGGAAAGCGTTTTGACAGACTTTCATTTACGCTCTGGCTTATTTATTGCTTACAGCCAAGAACGAGAAATGATGACAAGAAGGATAAAAAGGACAAGGATAAATCCAATACTTGAGAATCCGCCACCGCCGCAGCCTACGCCTACACCTGCAACTGGGTAAGGTGCGCAATTTCCAGGACCCATATTAGCACCTGCTACTCCATAGCTCATTTGTTCATCTCCTTTTTGTTAACTTACACAGTATCCTATGATTCTGGGGCAAAAGTGTATGGGCTTTTGCAGGAAATGAGCAGATGCCTAAAAAAACCATATATTATTACTTGTCTGCGCATAAAGTAAATGAAGGTACTATTTTTTAGGTACATATGGAATTAGAGGGATGGTGTTGAAATGGGCTTTTTGGATGCATTAATGGGGAACGCCTCTGAAGTAAATCCTGAAGAGGCGCAGAGAGAATTTAGTAACTTACTTAGTAGATCGGAGAATGTGGAAAGAGCGTACAAGCTGATTCGCGACATGTTTATTTTTACGAACAAACGCCTCATCATTATTGATAAACAAGGCATAACCGGCAAAAAAATCGATTTCCATTCCTATCCTTACAAAAGCATTACTCATTTCAGCATCGAAACAGCCGGAAACTATGATCTTGACGCCGAGTTGAAAATTTGGATATCTGGCAGCGTCACACCCATCCAAAAAACATTCAATAAAAACCTGAACATATACGATTTGCAAAAGGTATTAGCTGAATATGTCTTAAAATAAATCTTGATCCCCGCGGACCTTAGGAGTCGGCGGGGATCATTTTTTTTATCCGTCAGACTTTCGATTTACTAGGAGTTTGGTTAATAAATTGAAAGTATGCGGGAACCGAGCCCAAATCATAACTCAAAACAGCTCTTATTACCTTTTCCGTAAGGTACTGTTTTAAATCATGTTGTTCATTTGGATGCGTATATCTGCATGCCTTGTTAATGGACGGTTGAAACATGACTATGATCTTATACATCGCATCTTTATCACCGCACTTTGCCCTTTCAACTAGAGAAAACAAATCGTTCTGTATCATTTCCTATTATGCACCCCATCCCGGATTTCTTGTAACAGTTCCTGTATGATATTGTTTAGAGTTTCAATCTTTTTTTCAAACCGCAGTAGAAGGAATCCCGTGATAACGATCGGGAAGCCTAGGTTTGAAATTGAATTCGTAATTAATGTAATGAGAGATGATTCTTCCATATCAACTCACCCCCATTCTGGAGCGTGATATATACGGCTTTGCTTGGAGACCTCTTTTCATTTTATTTAAAGCAGAAATACGAGTTTTTGTAATCGCTTGTTGAGACACGTTTAACATTCTTGCTATTTCTGTGTCGAGCTCACAGGCAGAATACGAAAGCGTTACCACAATTTTTTGTCTATCCGTAAGTTTGGAGAAAACAGAGTATAAATCCGGATCATTCAAATTAGCCTCAAAATAATCTGGATTAGAGGTTGGAAGCACCATAGAAGACTCCGGCAACCTACTCATTACGTATTCGCCCAGAGTTATCTGCCCTTCTTCTCCTACTGGCGAATCAAAAACCAGTTGATTTCTTCCCTCCATTTTCCTTCGCTTGCGATGATAGTCAATGTTAGCAAATCGTATCATCGAACTCACATATTTTGTGAAACGAATACAAAAGTAAAACCTTTGAAATGCCTCTTCAAAATTCCTCTTGTTTTCTGGGCTTGGGTTACTGATTATTTTACCAAATAAAGAAGTGTGTACTTGAGTTTCAAAAAACGTCGAAACCATGCTGTTTTCAAATACTTGCGGGTTATTCAAACGATAGTCCTTGAAAAAATGGACTTCTTCAGGTATTTGGGATGTTTCTAAGCAAACTTTGAAACTCAATCGGAATCACTCCTTCATTTTAACTTTCTATTTATTAAAGTGAGTAAAGTTGCAGCTAGCACAACCAAAACCAGAACATGTGTTCTTGTTTTTGAGCAAAAAGTGAATGTTGAGTATTTAAAATACCATTCAAAACAAAAAAATATAGCGACATCTTCGGTATTGACAATACTCTCAATCAAAAATATACTTACTTTTAAGTAGTTAAAATAGCGAAAATGATCTACTTATAGATTTCTTTATATGTTCGTCTGATGAATCTCATTGTATTTGGTATTTTAATTACCGTCAAGTATTTAAAATACCAACATTCAAAAACGGAGGGTATTTATAATGTCATTGGGTGCACGAATTAAACAACTAAGAGTTGAGCGCGGATTAACGCAGCAGGATGTCGCCGCAAAGCTCGATATGGGTCGCTCTAACTTTGGTCATATCGAGAATGATCGGGTATCACCAACAAGTGAGGATTTGCAAAAAATGGCTGATATCTTACTGACGACAACCGATTATTTGCTTGGCCGCGATGCAGCCTCGGCAACTATACCCGATTGGGCAACGTATAAAGATAAGCGTGACTTTAAGAAGCTGCTTGAGGAAGACGGGGAAATTATGTTTGACGGCGTACCGCTTAGTGCTACCGATCGTCAGCGCGTAATGGATGTGCTTACAGGATTGTTCTGGGAAGCTAAGCATATGAACAAGCACAAAAAAAAGACCGAGCCGACTAACGATGCTCCTGATGATGCCAAAGGGTAGGTGTTGCTATGGATAAAATGATTTTAAAGCTTATTCGGAAATACAAGACTAACGATCCATTCATCATCGCTGAGGGCCTTGGCATTCACATTCGTTACGCCGATCTCGGAGAAGGAACGCGTGGTCTCTATTTCAAAAAACTGCGACGCCGGTTTATCGTCATTCACGATTCGCTTCCGGATAATTGGCGCCGCTTCGTATGCGCACATGAACTCGGACATGACCGTTTGCATCCTGGCTTCAACCGTTTTTGGCTAGATGAGCAGTCGTTTTTTAATGTTGGAAAGTATGAGCGACAAGCGAGTAAATTTGCAGTAAGGCTGCTGACAGCCGGCGATTCTCCCGCTCCAAGTGAGACTCTTGAAGAACTGCTTAGACGAAATGGCGTTCCTGCGGAAATGCAGAAGTTTTATTTTTAATTCGTTGGATTTCCGTAAAACGTCCCATTTAAAGAAAACAGGGCTGGCCTCAAGTAGATTTATCTACTTTTGAGACAGCCCCTTTTGCTATAAATATTTAAGTATTCGCATTAAGCTCACTATACATTTTAAGTTGATTGCGATATACAATTTTCGAAATCGTAATACTGATTTCATAAAGTAAGAATAGCGGTACAATTACAATAATATCCGACAATATATCTGGAGGGGTAATGGTAACTGCAATAATTACAAGAATAAAATAAGCTAGTTTACGCGCCTTTGCCAATCTGTTTGGGTTCAAGATTCCGAGCTTGGTGAGAAACATAACAACCGCTGGCATTTCAAATAAAATACCAAACGGAACTGTCATATGGATCATGAAAGTAAAATATCTTTCTGCTGTATACATGGTTGCAAAATCATTCGCAGCCATCTCATTCATGAAATGAAGAACCATCGGAAATAAAATAAAATAACCGAAAAATATGCCAATCAAAAACAATAAAGTGATGCTCGGAATAAAAAACAAAGTAGCTCGTTGCGCTTTTTCCGGCACTGCGGGTTGAACAAATTTCCATGTTTGATAAGCAGCAACCGGCAGTGTTACCGCGATTGCAACAACTCCTGCAATCATGAAGTACACCCACATTACATCAGAAGGACCAAGTACGATCAGCTTTTGATCCATATCTCTTACCAGCCACTGATAAATATCACGTACGTAGATGAATGCCGCTACCATCGATACCAAAAAAGCGATGAGGGTACGTATGATACGAGCCCTCATTTCCTCCAAATGTCCAAGTAGGTTTTGTTCGGTTTGGTTTTTCATACTACTTATTTGGCAGGACGCTTTCCTGTCCCATTTCAGGTTCTTTCTTCTTCTCGTCGTCCTCTCCATTTACAAGACCGCGTGTTGCACCTTTAAATTCACTTAAAGTACGCCCAAAAGCTCTACCAAGTTCCGGAAGCTTAGACGGTCCGAAAATAATCAGGGCAATAATAAGAATCAAAACTAAACCACCAACTCCAATGTTTCCGAAAGGCATAATCAGTCATCTCCTAGAGGATCGTATTCAGCCACGATGGTAATCCGTGGCTGATCGTAAAGAATAAGTACTATTTAGCTAAGTTTGAATCCGCTAATTGCTACGACACCGCAGCGTGCTATTTTATCGCCTGGACGATGAGGCCATGTGCTGGTTGGTTTACTTAGGTCAGTTGTCATTTCGCCAGGATGCTGTACGGAAAGGAAAAGTGTCTGTTCATCCGGCGTAAAAAATGGGCCGGTCATCTCGGAATCAATCGGGCCGGATGCGAATTGCAGCGCGGTACCCTTGCCAGCACCGCTTGTCGGAATAACAAACAGTCCGTTATTCATGAATGACTTATAAACGCCCTTATTGTGACTGCTTGAGGAAATGTCTGTTACTACCCAAAGATTTCCATTAGAGTCGAATGCTAAATTATCTGGCGAACTGAAACCTGACTGTCTTCCACCGGCAGCAAAGATCTCAAAATCGAATTCAAGCGATCCTAAATCGTTGCCAGATTCGAAAATACGTGTGATATGACCATGGATATTACCGTGAATATCGTTATTGGTGTGACATATAAAGACCGTATTATCAAAAGGTGAAATTTCAATATCTTCCGGACGGTCAGTCGGAGTACCACCCACCAGCAACGCTGCTTCATGGCAGTATGTTACGACATCACCTTGTGATTGGAACTTTTTAAGAAGATCTTCTTTTGTTCCGGAAATCCCATAGGGATTTTTGTACTTTTCGCTCGATAGTACCTTTTTCACTTCTTCGATCGTAACAGGAAGCCATTTACCCGATTTAAGGTTCGCAACATATAACGTTCCTTCTTCGAGCAAAGAGGAGTTGGAGCGGCCTTTTAGCTTATCGTATTTACCTTTGCTTACAAACTTATAAACACAAGCATCTTTCTTATCGTCGCCCATGTAGACAACCACTCGGCCGTCAGCTGCAATACCCATTGCAGTATTCTCATGATTAAATCGCCCAAGAGCAGTATGCTTCTTAAGGTAAGACTTATCAAAAGGATCAACTTCAACTACCCAACCGTAATGCGTTTCAGGAAGTTTTGCATTAGCAGCAGTTTCAGCGTAGTTCTCTTCACATGACAGTACAGTGTTCCAGAGCGTTACTCCACCAGAACAATTTGCGAATGTGCCGATTGCGGTTGTAGCTTTGCCAAGTGCTGCGGACCCTTTTGCTGGACCTGTAATATCAAATTTCGTTGTTCCATTAATTCGACGTGCATATTTTGAAGATGTGTCCATTTTCCAAGTACCGTTCTCGTCACGGAATACTTCGATAACAGACATTCCCTGGTAATAAAGATCTTTTTTAATCTGTTCTGCTGTCATTTTACCGTCGACAATGGGACCCATTGAGAAGATATTGGTATATTCATGGTTGGTTACAAGCAATCCACGCGTATTAGATCCTTCAATAGGAAAATAGGCGTTATAGTCAGCTCCTTGACCGAACTTTTCCCCAGCCTTGTTAATCACATCATCAAATGCTGCGACAACATCATATTTAAAATTTTTAGGAATAATCAGTTTATCTTCTTTCGAAGGTTGAATAGGATCAAAATATCCGCTGACTTTATTCGTTTTAAATCCAAACAAATGGTCAGCAGTCGATGACATTGCGGAAACTTTACCATCTAGAGAGCCTAGCCCTGCCGATGCTGCAGCTAAAGCAGCTGCTCCTGTTCCTAGAAAAGAAAGAAATGTTTTACGATCCATATCCTTATTCAACGTGTTCACTCCCCAAGATTTATGGTCTACGAGGACAAGCATACTCAACTAGTGTCATCCCTATGTCATATCATTTTTGAGTAATTGTAAACAAAAGTAATCTCCTATAATCACAAAAAGCTGCTATTCCACAGCTAATGCTGTGGAATAGCAGCTTTTTTCGCATACGATACGAGGTCAAGAGTATTAAATCGCCCAATTTCCGTTGCGGAAGATTGGCTCGCGAGTGCCATCCTGCGTCACACCATCAATATTCATATCGGGCGAGCCGATCATGAAGTCTTCATGAGTCAGGCTTCGGTTTGCACCATGAGCGAGAAGCTCCTCGGGTGACATTTTTGTACCACCCTTGATATTGACAGGGTACGCCTGACCAAGCGCAAGATGGCAGGAGGCATTCTCATCATACAGTGTATTGAAGAAGGTTACATTGGAGTTCGAGATCGGTGAATCATGCGGCACTAGCGCTACTTCACCTAAATGTCTAGCTCCTTCATCCGTATTAAGCAAATTAGTGAGCGCCTCATAACCCTGCTCAGCCGAATGATCAACGACTTTGCCATCCTTAAAGGTTAAGGAGAAGCCATTAATGACTTGACCGTTGTAATTTAAAGGTTTGGTGCTGCGAACGGTTCCGTTCACACCATCCTTATTTGGCATTGTGAATACTTCTTCCGTTGGCATATTTGGATTGAAATAAACGCCTTTAGCGTTCGCTTTGGATCCGCCTAACCATATATGTCCTTCCGGCAGCTCTACAGTCAGACTCGTGCCTGGCGCTTCGTACTGGAGTTGTTTGTAGTTTTTGCTATTCAGCAGCTCGACCATCTGAAGCAGCTTGGCATTATGCGCTTTCCATGCTTGAACGGGATCTTCCAAACCAATCCGCGTTGCATCAACAATCCGTTCCCAAAGCTTCTGAACGGCCTCTTCTTGCGAGAGATCCGGGAATACTTTAGCTGCCCATTCGGGTGTTGCATAAGATACAAGCGACCAAGCATTCGTATGATTCATCAGTGAACCGCGATAGCTGCTAAGCGCAGTTGAAGCGGTTTTTGATGCTGTCGCAACGCGTTTCGAATCTACGTCGTTAAGCAGATCAGGGTTCGGGGAGTAAATAGTAATAAACGCCGCGCCATTTTCCACAAACTCTTCCCAAGCTTTGGCACGCCACATCGGGTACTCCGAGAAAGCCTCCTCAGGCGCTTGCTTGTATTTGATGCGTGAGAGCTCCTCATCGTTATATTCCACATGAACGTTTTTTGCGCCCGCCTCATATGCCTCGGATGCAATAAGCCGTACCAGTGGAGCTGCTGTAATTGGTGCCATGACAACAACCGTCTGTCCTTGCTGCACATTGACGCCTACCTTAACGACCAGCTCTGCGTAATTTTCTAATTGTTGCGGTGTTGGATACATGTATGTAAATCCTCCTTCATAATCATTTGATTTTGTTACACAAACCATAATCTTCTTCAATTATAATCCTCCAAGGTAAATTGCTCAAATGATTCAGGTAAGAACATTTGTGTCCTATTCTAAGCAGCATTATTTCTCACTCTCTTCAAAAAAGGGCTTCCCAACGTTCAGCGAATGAACGAGGGAAGCCCTTTAGTGAAAGCTCATATGTTATTGCTGCCCGGTCATCACTTTAATAAGGGCTTTCCACCTTCATAATATCCATGAAAGGAACCTTCGTTACGCTGCCCATATATTCCACATGGACCTTCTTTGTTCTGGAATCCAGCACCGTAATAACGCCTCTCACTTGCTCTTGTGCCCAAATCGTAAGAAGCAGTTCTGTTCCTTCTTGTTTTGCCTCAACCAGCCGCTCGCCCAGCTCTTCTAGCTCAAATTCATCTCTAGTAGGCCTTTTTGGTCCTTTTGCCACCTTGTTCCCCTCCTGCTAGGTATGCACCCGTATTTTCAATAAAAAAGAGCCCCTCCGCTCCGAGGAGACCCTGTTCCTATCGATCTAAGTTACGCGAATATATCTATTATAGCATGCCGTATCTGTCTCTGTTAGCGATATTACGAGAGATTCAGCAACAATTATTGGTTCGCCAGATAATGGTACAACCATCTCAGGCAAAACAATAAAAAGCCCTCCGCATGGAAAACCATTGCAGAGGGCTTCGTTATCATTTATGAATGCTTAATGCCAATGGTCAAAATCTCACATGGCCCAACCGGTACTTTGAGCAACGATTGTCCATCTACAACAAGACTTTCAACTTCATGCTCAAGCACATTACTTTTATAGGCTTGCCCTAGTGATACAGCTGCAGCTTCTGATAGGTTTAACGCAGTCTCCGAAGGCGTCATATTAAACCATCTAAGCATGAAATCACCAGATTGCTCATTCACCTTCATGGAGGAGAACGCTAGTCCACTGCCGTCCCAAGCGAATAAAGCGCCATTTGGAGCAAGCTTGCCGGCATGAACGCCTGTCTGACTAACGGTCCACGGCACTTGGAACTGATATGCCGCTGCATATGCGCCGGATGCAACTCCGTCACCGTTATGCGGAAGGATCGTCAGGCTGAAGCTTTGCTCACCCAAACATTGTGCTTCTGGTGTAGGGAACACGCCCCAATCGCCAAGCTCAGCAACTGCACGAAGCAATGTAATCGCAATGGAGTTACGTCCATCACGCAATACTTCGTATTCGTTTAGGCCAAGGTTGGCAACCGTCAAACCACCTTTATCGCCGCTCACATCAACAAACGCTTGCTGATGCTGTGCGTTGCTAGGATTGATCCACTCCGCTGCCGGCTCATTATCACGTGTTGCAACCTCGAAGATGGAATCTGCTTGATGAACAGCCGTCTCCAGATCCGTTGGGAACAATACGCGAACCCGGTGATCCTTCGCTTGGTTGTTGAAGGAGGATTTCCATTCCACCCCTTCGTCTTTGCGGCTTATTGCAATTTCAGTCCTGATTGTAAGTGGAACTGTCGTTTCCGTACGCTGTGACTTCCGCTCCGGGAAATAAACAGCCTCTTGCTTCTCAACCTCGAAGTATGGTTCTGCTGAGGCAGGTACTGCCCATTCATGAACAATTTCGAATGCCGCACGGTATGCTGTATTCTCGATTAGACGAATGCTTGCAGGTACACCCTTCGTTGTCAAAGTTTGCTCTCCAGTTGGCTGCTTATACATATATTCGTTGCCGATATCGCCTGTATTCTCATACACGCCGAGCTCGCGATAGACTTGACCGCTGCGTTTATCAGTCAAGTTAAACGATCCGTCCTGCGCGATATCAATTCGAAGCCATTCGTTCTCAAGCGCATGCTCTCCAGCAACCAGCGATTGTGATGGCTGCAATTCTGCTTTCGCATTCCGAACATAGCCATAAGCTGCCAAGCCTAGCGCAGCAACTTCCGCTGCTTCGAATGTCAGCTTCACTTTGCGGCTCATATATGGCTGACGGAACTTGTCGTCGGGCAGATCATAACCGAATTGAAGTCCCATATCAGAAGCTGTATGCGCAATGGCTGCACCGCTTCGATCAACAAGCGTTCTGCCAGTTACATCGACAGCGTACATTTTCTTGTTCATCTCATCCAGCGACAAACCATCACGGAAGTAAATGCGAGCGATGTCCAGCTCAATCTCTACTACTCCGCTGCGATCCCAGCCCGTTGTATTGTACACAACAAACGGCAGTGCATCTTCGCCATATTGTTCAAATATGGATGTGTCAACCGCATCGGCAATTGTCACTTTGCTATCGTCAATAATCGCTTCCGCAATATGACGGCTCTTATCGAAGCGAGTCACCATCTCACGGTGAACTTCGTCCACGCTGCAGCCGCAAATGCTGTCATGCGGATGGTTCTGCATAAGTGTTTTCCAAGCGTAAGTAAACAAGTGATGCGGGTATTCGTGACCAAGTGAATAAGCAAGCGCAGCAAGCGGCTCCGCTACCTTCTCCAACATTGCTTGACCAAGTTGATTCATTTGCTTCAAGTAAACACGTGCAGAAGCCGTATTCACAAGCGTTGACCAGCCGTCAGTACGTTGGCTGCGAAGCTCGCCTTTCACCACGGACAGCTCGCGTGTAAGCGAAGCATTCACCGATGCCAAATAATCTTGGAAATTCGAATGAATGAATTCTGTATCAGGGAAAAGCTCTCTTGCTGTTTTCAGCGCAGCAGACAGATCCTGCTGAATCGGCTGATGGTCGCATCCGTTCATGAACAGCAATTGGCCTGTAGCAGCATACTTCTCTGCCTCAGCCAGCTTGCGCTCCCAATATTCCTTGGCGCTTGCTTCATCTGTAGGCACTTCCATGCCGTTGCAGTACCAGTTGGCGAACAATACGCCCAGCACTTGCGAACCGTCCGGCCCTTCCCAAATCAGCTCAGAGAAGGAAGATTCATAATCGGAATCTGCTACTGTATTATTAAAGCCGGTTGGTTTCACGCCTCTGCCAAATACCGCATTATCGATACCGGCTTGACGCAAAATTTGCGGGGCTTGACCGATATTCCCGAACGTATCTGGAAAATATCCTACTTTAGCAATCGTTCCAAAACGGCTCGCATCCTGATGCCCGATTTGCAAGTTGCGAAGATTCGCTTCACTGCTCGTCAGGAAGGCATCCTGCAAAATATACCAAGGTCCGATCGGAATACGGCCTTCTTTAATATAACGTTCAAGGCGCTCCCGATTATCGGGGCGAACTTGCAAATAATCTTCCAATATGATCGTTTGACCATCCAAATAAAAGCTTTTGAAGTCCGGATCCGTATCGAGTGTATGAAGCAGCGTATCCATTAATTTTACAAGCAATACATGGTGTTTCTCATATGGCAAATACCATTCACGATCCCAGTGGGTATGTGAGATGATATGGGCTGTTCGTTTATCTTTCATCACTAGAACACCTCTTCTTGTTAATCGTTGTTTGCAGGAATTACCGTCACATTCACCTGATCAGGTCGGTAAACGGACAGCAACTGGCCGTTGTTATCCACTGCAAAGAGCACAGACCGTTCCTTCTCCAGCACAAAAGCGTAAGAAACGCCTGTTACAGGGTCCTTCACCTCAATATCAACATCCAAGCTGAACTCGGACACGAATGTGAACAGCGCTCCGTCTTGGAATGTCAGCTTACGGCCGTAGACACCTGGTAAATCTCCACCTTTAACAAAGTTCAGCTCCACGCTGCAGCCTGCGTACGCGAGCGCATATTCATAAATCGCCGAGATCGGCTCGATGCGATCGTTAAGCTCCACTGGTAGCGGACACCAGAGGATTTTCCCTTTGCCGTGCGATAGCTCGATGAGCTGATCGGCAGCAGCCGCAGCATTGTCTTTTTGCGCTTCCTTCCATACCTGAGCAATTCTCCGATTGCCATATGAAACAGGCAGCAAACGATCACCGATGCGAAGCAGCTCTTCGCGGCGTACATTGACAAGCTCTCTTGAACCAAATAGCTCAGCATGACGATCGACTGGACGCCAATATGCATCAAGGCTTGTTGGACCTGTAAGCAGCAAAGTCGCTCCTGTGCGTTCAATGTAGCTAAGCAGCTGATTCAATGCAGCATCATCCAAATTATGGGCACTTGGTACAATAACGAGCTTAACAGGATTCGCTTCCAGCTCATCCAAGTGATATTCCGAAGCTCCGCGGAATGGCTTATTCAGCTCATAGGCCAGCACGCGTGTTGCTTTGGTTGTCGCATCAAACGCTAGCTTACGATTGGAAAAATCATTGGAATAAGGGAAAATGACTGCAGTATCCTCAAGCTCCCGCCCTCTGAACAAATCTCTGATCTCACCCATAAAGCGTCCGAAATCATAAGATACATCTGCCTCAGGCTTCTCGGTGCCATCCGCTCGAAGTGCTCCAATATGGGATTCATTTGCATTATCCATATAGAAATTCGTATTCCATATCCATTGAACCGCACCCGCTCCACCTGTTGCAAAGGCATAGGCATACTTGCGCTCAAGGATGTTCCGTAGTTCTGCTTCCGAACGTTTCGCGCGTCCTTCTGGTGTTTCCACGTACATGATGCCCGTTTCCTGCACCAAATTCGGCTTGTCTGCCGTTTTAGCAAAAATGCTGTCCCACACCAAATGATCATTCAACCACCACGAATGGACAGTTGTATAGTCGACAGCCTCGCCGTAGAAGAACGGTGAAGGTCTCTGAGCGCCAAGCGCTTCATCCTGTCCGACTGTAACCATATGATCCGGACATTCTTCTTTAATCGTCTGGTACAGCTGCTGTGCCCAACGATTATGCATATCCATAGAGAACAATACATAATCGAGCCAGCGCGTCCCCTTCTTGCCTTGATGCATATCTTGAACGTCAAAGTTGATTTCCTCTGGTTCAGGTACCTTAACCGATTCAAAGTTCGGCAATTGCTCCGGCGTCATGTTCCATAACTTCTGGAGCTTCTGGACAGATCCGTGACGCTCCTTAAGCCAAACTGCGTATGCCGCCTGCTCGAATGGATCACGTGCCGATCTAGGACCATCAGAAAAAATACGAGGAGGATCAAACATCGACGGCTCGTTAATTAAATCCCAGTCCACATGCTTCGATTGTTTGTGACGTGAGATGATCGACCGGATGAATCGTTTCTGTGCTTCTACACTCCGCGGATCGAGATAAGGATTTTGCCCTTCCCATGTTTCCGGTGTAAAGGAGAAGAAAGTAAAGGTTATCTGCAAATCATGCCGTTTGGCCGTTAGCAGAAACGCATCAATAGAACGAAGCGCCTCCTCCGATGCATGGCCATCAACCTGCATAATATTACGATAAGCCGTCCATATGCCGGTTCTGATCCAGTTGATGCCTGCTTTGCGCATCTGGGCCATATCACGATCCCATACCGATGCGTTTGGCAAAAACAAAAACTTGCGCGCAACATCCGAAGTCATATAGGTCATTCCGACAACTGGCATCGGTCTGCCGTCTTTCACGAAATAATCGCGTTCGCTCGTAACCGGAGTTCCCTCTGCAAGCAGCTCAGCATCAAATCCCCAGAAGCCTTGGCGAAGAATACGAACCTCTCCATCCGTTGACTCCGCGATACAATCCACCTTGTAATAACCACTCACGATTGCTAGAGGAACGGGAATACGAACGATAAGCTGTTTGCTCGCCGCTTCCGCTTTGATGCTGCTCGTCCACCGCTCATCCGGCTTGCTTTCATGCTCGATCGTAATCGTAAAGTTCCAGCTTACAGCTGGCAAATCCTTGGCAGCAGCAGAACGGCTAAGCTGCTGTACTTGCAGCGTCAGCATCGCACGTTCATCTAGCTCGAAGGATGCATAATTAGGCTTCAACCACAGCTCTGTTACGCCTGCTGAGCAGAAATCCGACCAGCGGCGAAGCTCGTCCGCTCCTCCGCTTTGCCAGAATAGCTCCGTTAACGGCTGATTTATGAACAACCAGCGCGCGCCTGCGAACATTCCCTTCGTGTTCTCCCATAGTACGACAGGTGCTGCAACTTCTCTTCCTTCAGCTGAAACCCCCTTTAGAAGCGGGTACAATTGTGCGTCCATCGGTCCAGCAGAACCCATCTGATGCGGCAAATCACTCGTTTTGGTTACATGCGGCACTAGATTCCAAGTGTTTGAAACTTCAAACAGTGACTCTTTGCCTTGCAGCAGAGGAAGATCCTCCATCGCAGACAATTTCATGATCGGAGCAGAATCTACTGGCAGAGCCTCGTGAATATGAAGCTCGCGATGATAGGCGGTTTGCTCAGACTCTGGCTCCCAGACACCAGCTTCATTTTTTGAAACTGGAATTTTGAACGGAGCTCCACCAATGCTGATTAAACCTCCGCCGCGCTTCAGATAGGCTAAAATGTCAGCCCATGCTTCCTTAGGGAAATAAGGCGCATGCATATTTACGAAGCTACCGCCTTCCGCAGCAGCCAGCGCTATTCCAAGATTATTCGCACGAGCGACGCTGCCCATTTGCAGCAACTGCCCCTCTGCGTCCGAGCTTAGACGAGAATCAATCGGAAACGATGGATCATAAAAAATAATAGTGCTTATGCTCATAGGATGTCATCCTTCATCGCTTGATAGACAAGCTGTGAGAAAAGACTGTTGGACCAAGCAAACCATTTACGCGTGAACACAGTCGGATCATCCGCATGGAAGCCCTCATGCATGTAGCCCGTATCCGCATCGGTCGCTTCTAGCATCGCAAGCAAAGCTAGCTTTTCTTCGCTGCTAGTCGCAGTAATCCCTTGCATCGACAATGCCATATGCCAAATGTAGCCTGGAGGAGTATGCGGGCTGCCGATTCCCTTAGCTGCCGTTCCTTCGTAATAGAAAGGATTATGTTTACTTAAAGCAAATTTTCTCGTATTCACATAAATCGGATCTTCTGCATCCACATAACCAAGATAAGGGATCGATATCAATCCCGGCGTTCCTGCATCATCCATGAGGCAGTAGTTGCCGAAACCATCCGTTTCATAGGCATAGATTGGACCGAATTCCGGATGCTGATAAATACCGTAAAGCTGAATGCCATGGTTGACATCGTCTTCTAGATTTTTCAGCTCTTTAAGGAAATCCATGTCACGGAATACCCATTCCGCTATTTCCTCCATTTGACGAAGCGTAACAACTGCAAACATGTTATCGGGAATATTGTAATGGAAATCACAAGCGTCATCACTTGGACGGAAGCCTGACCAAATCATACCCGTATAGTTAACAGGCATGCCTAAACCCGAATTGCGGAGTGAATCTGTCGGAATGCCATTATCGCGAGTAAAACGGTAAGGCGATTGCTCGAAATGGCGCTGCTCAGTCTTCCATAACTCGACGATGCGGCGCATAGCTGCCTTGAAGCCGGAATCGAAAATATCAGTCAGTTCCGTTTCCTTCCAATAAGCATGTGCTAGGCGCATGGAGAAACAAATAGAATCGAGCTCGAACTTGCGCTCCCATACCCATGGGGACATATCCGTCTCATCCGAAGTATTCCAGTGCCAATCATTAGCCGACTCATTGAACGCATTCGCATAAGGGTCGATTTGAATATAGGAAATATGTCGTTTAATCAAGCCGCTAAGGATTTTCTGCAAATCTTTATCATGCTTCGCGAACGGGACGTAGTGCATCACTTGCTCGACGGAATCGCGCAGCCACATCGCAGGGATATCGCCTGTAATGACAAAGGTCGTACCATCCTCCATCAGCTTAGTTGTTGTTTCCAATGTATTTGGAAAGCAATTTTTGAACAATTGAAGCAGCTTCGGGCGATGCGCCAGCTTCTGCTCCGCTTCCTTCAACACGTCTTGAATTGCCTGTGGCAGCGTTAGCTCAGGCATTGGAATTTTCGGTAATCTAAATTGCTCCATTGTATTTGCTCCTTTAGGAAAAAGATTCGTAATTACTCCTTAACAGCACCAACTGTCAAGCCTTGAATGAAATATCTTTGGAAGAACGGATAAGCGAATACGATTGGACCCGTTGCCAGCACCACCATCGCCATACGCGACGTATCCTGCGGCATCGACTGCAGCAAACCTGTGCTGATCGACGCATTTTGCGAGTTTTGCATAATGAATTGCATACTATTTTCGATCCGCATCAGCATCGACTGAAGCGGCACTAAATTCGGCGTGTTAATGTACAACAAGGCATTAAACCAATCGTTCCAATAGCCGAGTGTACTGAACAAAGCAATGGTTGCGAGACCTGGCAGCGACAAAGGCAGCACAAGCTTGAAGAAGGTGCCAAACTCTCCCGCACCATCGATTTTGCCTGATTCTATAATAGCATCCGGTACCATTGTCGAGAAGAATGTCCGCAGGATCATAATGTAAAAGGCGTTGACCGCAAGCGGCAAGATGAGCGCCCAAATTGAATCTTTAAGTCCAAGCAATTGTGTGACTACAATATAAGACGGCACAAGACCACCGTTAAATAGCATCGTGAAAAATGCGAAAAATGCGAAGAAACCACGATATTTGAAACTTTTACGTGAGATTGCATAAGCGAAAAGCGCCGTACATGCTACACCAATCACAGTACCAATAACGGTAACAGCTATCGTTACCCCATAAGAGCGAAGCAGTTGATCCCCCGCTTTGAATAAATAGGTATAAGCCTCAAAACTCCATTTTTCAGGAAAAAGCGAATAGCCGTTTTTAGCTAGCGTCGCCTCATCCGTAAACGAGATAATGGTGACGAATAAAAAAGGAAATACACATAACAATGCAAAAATACCAGCCACGGAATGGAATCCTATATTCCAAATGGGCGACAACCTATGAAAGTCGCGGGTTTTCGTCGTTTGAGCGGACATAGCGGTTTTCCTCCCTGCGCAATGCTTGTTCTAGCAGTAAAGCCTTTTAGACTAGAACAAAGCATTGTCTTTATTGAATTTACGAACAATTCCGTTCGATGTAATAACGAGTACAAATCCAATGATCGACTGATACAAGCCTGCTGCTGTACTCATGCCGATTTCACCAGTTGATTTCAATCCGCGATACACATAAGTATCGATAACATTCGTTACGCTGTAGAGTGTTCCCGAGTCCCTTGGCACTTGATAGAACAGACCGAAATCCGCATAGAATATTTTACCAATTGCAAGCAGCGTCAGTATCGTAATGAGCGGTGTAAGCATTGGGATCGTAATGCTGCGAATTTGCTGCCATTTATTTGCGCCATCGATCATTGCCGCTTCATAAAGGGATTTATCAATACCCATGATGGCTGCCAAATAGATGACACTGTTGTAGCCGACTGATTTCCAAAGAAACACGACGACGATAATAATCGGCCAATAGGTGGGATCAGAGTACCAGTTAATCGGATCGATGCCGAACCAGTTGAACACTTGGTTCACAACGCCTTTATCCAAGCTCAGGAAGCTGAATACGAAATAACCGACGATAACCCATGACAGGAAGTATGGAAGAAACATACCCGTTTGATAAACTTTTGCTAATTTCTTGTTCGTAATCTCTGCCAGCATAATCGCCATTGCAACGGCAATGACTAGTCCAAGCACGATAAAGAAGATGTTATAAACGACGGTATTGCGAGTAATGATATAAGCATCATTGGTGCTGAATAGAAATTTGAAGTTTTGCAGGCCTACCCACTTGCTCTCGATAATGCTGGCAAGAAACCCATCCCGGCTGTACCTATACTCCTTAAACGCAATAACCATACCGGCCATCGGCAAGTAAGAGAAGAAGATGAACCAGATTGTTGCTGGCAGCACCATAATCAACATCGCTTTATTTTTATTAATATCTTTAAAAAACCGTCCTATGGCTCCCACGTGATCACCTCTCAGTTGTCAGATTAATGAGGAAAGGTATGAAACGAATACTGTGGATTCGCTTCATACCTCCCGCATGTTTACTTGTTCGCCGCTTTCCACTCGTCAAGCTGACGTTGTGCTTCAGCCATGATTTTATCAAGGCCAGCTGCTTTAAATTTCTCATTCGCACGTTTGATGTAAGTCTCAGGATCAACTGTTCCTGTCATAAGCGGTGCCCAAAACTCTTCTCTTACGTTTTGTACGGAAGCAATTTCAGTCGTTACTTTCGACGGATCGAAGTTGAAGCCAAGAAGAGGTGCTGGTGTTCCTGCATCGTTAAACTTCTTGAACTCTTCCCACTTGTTCGTAGGATCTGTTGTATTCAAGTACGTAAGCATTACATTGCCCAGTGAGAATGTTGGCATGTCGTAGTTTTTCGACTCATCAAGGTTTTCCATGACGTTGTCGCCTGTTTTCTTGTAGTGAACGCCCTCGATACCGGAATCAATCATATTGCGAAGCACAGGGTCTGTGTTAAGCAGGTTGAGGAATTCCATCGCTTTTTCCGGATATTTCGAGTTAGCCGAAATCGCTTGCATCGAGCCCATAACAGACCAGTTGTAAATAAGTGCATCGCTTGCAGGAGTCGAAACAACTGGATAGCCGTAGCTTGCAGACCATAGGTTATCAGCAAAAGGCTGAGTTGTCGCACGGTCTGAGAACCATTTGCCAGTCGTTTGAACATCTGTCATCGAATCCATCGTAGCTGCTTCTGTAGGGATGTAGCCTGCTTTGTAATATTTGTGCATCGTATTCAAAGCTTGTTTCATTTCTGGTGTATCTAGAACGTTAACAAGTTTGTAATCCTTCGTATCGAGGGAAACTGCCATTGGAAGCTTCTCGATCACATAGTCGTATGGCACGTAAGGCATTTGGTTTTTATCAACAGCGAAAGGATATACACCTTGCTCGTTTTCTTTGATCGTTTTTAGCAACGGCTCAAGGCTCTCAAGCGTATTCACTTTTGAAATGTCCAGCTTGTACTTATCTACAAACTGCTTGTTGAAGCGCCATACCTCTTGTGCAGGCAGCTCTTTGTTAGCCGGGATACCGTAGTTATGGCCATCAATTTTGGAGCCTTCAAGGAAAGCAGGATCTAGTGTATCAACAATGCCTTGACCGTGCGATTTCAGCAAATCATCGATTTGCATGAACGCGCCTTTTCTAGCGTTCTGCACGTAGTCGAACGCCCATGAAGACGTAAACATAATGTCTACTGCTTCACCGGAAGCTGTCATAACTTGCAGCTTTTGTGAGTAATCGCCCCAGTCAATCATGCTCATTTTGACTGTAACGCCGATTTTCTCAGCTGTATATTTACTAACTTCCTGCATAACCTTGTCCACATCTTTTTGAGGTGTACCAATCGTGTACCAGAGCAGCTCTACTGGTTTCTCAGCAGTGCCTTCACCTTCATTTTTACTTCCTCCGCAGGCGCTAAGCACGATTGACATGACCAGCATCAGCGCGAGCGCCGGCATAAATCTTTTTTTGTTTCTACTCATTGTAAGTCCTCCCTATGTCTTGTTGCGAAGCTCAAATCAATTGCATAAGCATACGCTTTCTTTACTGCTCTGCCCTTTATTCGCGATGCGTTTTAGGGCTAACTTAAAAATAACGGATGTAACGGTTTTCAAATAGGGAACAAATTAAAGGTATGGTGTACAAATTAAAGAAAGAAAGGACTTCTCTATCATGCATTAGAGTAGTCCTTTGTAATCAGTAGGTGAAATGCCAACATATTTCTTAAATTGCTTGTAGAAATAGCCGGTCTCCCAGTAGCCAACCTGAAGCGCAATTTCCTGCACCTTCAGCTGCGTTTCCTTCAACATTTCCTTAGCCTTGCCAATTCGATATTTGTTTATGTACTCGGTAAAGGTTTCGTTCGTCTCCTTCTGAAACAAATGTCCGAGATAAACAGGATGAATGTTGTATTGCTGGCTAAGCGATTTCAGCGACAGCGCCTGCGCATAGTTCTCATGCACATAGCCTAGCAGCAACTGAATGATCGGGCTCTTCACGTCGCGCATAAGTGAATCCACCGTTAATGTGGCTGCTTCTTTGACGACCGCGGCTAGACCTTCAATTGTCTCAGCCTGCATGATTTGCGTGAAGCCCGCTTTGAAAAGCTCAGGCTGATCCGCTTGCTTAATTTCTTTGAGCTCCATTTTGAACCGTATCATCATCTCGATTGCCATACTTTGAATATACTCCGGTGTTACACCATCCAGCGTCTGATAATGCTCAAATTCAGCATCGATTGCCGCATGAAGCTGCTCTAGATCCTTAGCCTTAATCAGTTTCGAGAATAAAGACCAATTAAGCGGTTGCGGCGTTACATTCTCAATGCTGTTCTTCTCCGACAGTGAGCTGTAGTCCAATATAGCTGGTTCGTCAGACAGCAGGAAATATTCTTGGGCCTTTTTCGCATGGGCATAGCTCTGCGGCGCCCCCTCGCCTACCGCCTCCACACTGCCCAGTGAAATTCGCATGGGGCTCGGGGCGAACCTTTTTTGCATGTTTTCAAGCGTGCTCATCGCTTTTTCCTTACCCAGTTCTTTGTCCTCCAGCATAAATACGATAACCAAATCACCATCAATGTCCACAAACGGCAGCATCGACGGATCTTCCATGGCAAGCCGCTGTACTGCCTCATAGGAGGGCTCGAACTGACTTTCGGTCCGAATAATCGCGGTAACAAGATAAGGAGCATCTAACCGAATTTCCAGCATATCCGTTCGTTCGATCAGCTCATTCGGCGCAATGCGTCCGGTTAACCAGCGATACAATATATTATCCCTAAGAATGCGAATATCATAATCACTAAATAATCGGTCCGGTCTTGTCGTATTCAATTTGTCGATCGTATTAGCCAGCGTCTCCTGCAGCTCGTCGATATTAATCGGCTTAAGCAAATAGTTTTCTACACCAAGCTTCAGCCCGGACTTAATATAGTCAAATTCGTTGAAGCCGCTCAAAATAATGACCTTCAAATCCGGCCGAAATTGTCGTGCTTCACGAATTAAGGTTAAGCCGTCCATCACGGGCATTGAAATATCCGTCAATAAGATATCTGCCGATGACTCCTTTAAAGCTTCAAGAGCATCTTGGCCATTTTCCGCTGAACCTACAATTTCAAGGCCAAAGGCTGACCAATCGATAATATCGTACAAGCCTTCAATGATAAATGGCTCGTCATCTACGAGAAATACTCTATACATGCTGTACCTCCTCTTGCACCGGGAATTCGATCGTTACAATCGTTCCGACGCCTAGTGCGCTGTTAATTTGGACGCCGTATTCCGGTCCGTACAGCAGCTTTAGTCTCTCGTGTACGCTGCGAAGACCAAAGGAATCGCCGCTTTCCTCCAGAGTGTCCATCGACTCACGAATCCACTCCAGTCGTTCAGGCTCAATTCCGCTTCCATTATCCTCCACCTGAATTTGTATGTGATCCTCTACCTGCCGGACAGTTATCGTTACTCGATTATCCGGTCTTCGAGCCTCTAGACCATGCACGACGTAATTTTCAATAATCGGCTGCAGCGCCATTCGCATGATATTTTTACTTGCCAAGCTCTCATCACAAATGATTTCGTAAGAAAGCTTGTCCTTATAACGAATCCGAAACAGCTCCAAATAGAGACGCGAAGTCTCAAGCTCATCCTTGAGCGTATTTTCACCTTTTGGCTGCACGAAGCTTTTGAATAACACCGATAAGCTATAAATCATTTCGCCTACGTCCTTCGCTCCCTGCGATACAGCCCGCATCCGAATAACTTCGAGCGTATTGTATAAGAAATGTGGATTTACTCTTGCCTGCAATGCAGCAAGCTCTGTATGCTTTTGCTTAATCTCCGCTTTATATACCCGGTCGATGTGCTTGGTTAACTCGCCGAGCATATCGTTAAAGCTTCTGGAAATTTGCCCAAGCTCGTCTTCTTTCTCGTCTTGGATGCGCGCTGACAAATCGCCACTCTCGACCTTGCGCATGAACCTTATTATCTTATTCGTTCGTTTCGCAAAATTAATGACGACCAAGGTCGGCACGAGCAGCACCATAATGATACAAATCACACTAATCAAAATAATGGTTTGCTTCAGCCCTTGATACGCAGCAGCAACCTCTGCCTTCGGCGCTACTCCAACTACCGTATAACCCGCTTCGGTTTGAGTGGACATCTTTACATAAGATTCCTGATCAAGCATCACTGTGTCATTCAGGGAATCGATTTTATCGATATAGGGATAACGTTTGCCGTAATAGTTGTCTGAGGAGTCGAAGAGAACTTCTCCTGTTGGTCCGAGTACAAGAATATAGCCCTTTAATTGCTCCTTATAGCTCTCCAGTGCTTTGTGAATCTGTTCTGAATTGAAGTAAACGAGCAGCTGCCCCAAGTTTTTTAACGTATTTTTGTCCGTAATCGGTACACGTATCGCGTATAGCTTTGGTTCCTGTTGATCAATTGCCGTTCGTACCCAGGCGCTGGGCAACGATACCTTATTCCCCTCTATCGCCATGGCATCAGGGATATAGGAATGCGTGGCATTCGTAGATATTAACCGGGTTACATGCCCCTGCTTGTAAGCGTACAAAAACTGTTTCTCCGAGCTGTATAACAGCAGGTTCTCGATATCGGAATCATTTTCAACCTTATTTTCAAAATAATCCAGCCCCTTCGGCATATCGATGTTGACAGAAGAGCCGTATTGATCCAATTGATAATTGATGTAATCCTCGAAGGGATTTTGAAGAAAGTAGGAGAGATGGAGCGATAAAGCTTCATTCCTATATACATCGAGTATGATGGACTGCACCGATTCATATTTACGTGTCATGTAGCTATTTACGCTATCGATCGCTTTTTTCTGATTTTCAAGCTCATTGCGTACAATCGATTCTGACATGACATTAAACATAAAATACGAAAAAGTTACGATAGTCACGGTTGTAATAAATGCGAACAACAGAATCATTTTCATGAAAAGATTGTTTTTGACATAGTTGCGGTATAAGCTTTTAGCCTTCAAAATAAGCTCCTTTCCCGTGAATGATCGCTGCTTTAAAGGTTGATCGGAGATCACGATTTGGGGTACAAGGTTTAATAATACTTCAGTATGATTTGCTGGCACAAGTATGCTCCTTAATAATAGGCAGTTGGATGAAGAGGTTGAATGGCGCCTCGGAAGGGGCATATAATGTAAAGGTGAGAGAATCTGCAAGATTGGAGATGAGAGCATGACACTTGGCCAAATGCTTCGAAATGTTTCCATCGGACTGCTATTCGGCATACTGGCAATTGGATTACTGCCGTTTCTGGTCATTTTCAACTGGGCGGAGATGCTCAATCTTGTCGAACTCGAAACCTCGCCATTATTTATGCTTCTAGGACGATTTTTTAGACCGACCGATCGCAAGAACAGAACGAACAGTCCGGAGCAAAAACAAGATCTCAATCAATAAACGAGCAGCAGCCTAAACCGTTTGCACGAACGGACACCCGGGAGAGCACCTTGATTTAAGGTGTCATTCTTCCGGGTCTTTCTTTCTCGCTTAAACGAGCGATTTATAGTAAAATGGGGCGATGCAACACTATACGATTATGAGGTGCCTTTATGTCCATTAGCTTCACCACATCCATTATCAGCCGCTTAAAAAGAGAAATCGCTGAAATGCAAAAGCAAGCCAGCAATGATAAAAGCAAAAAAGAGAAAGCTCTCTCTAAAATAAAACAGCTGCAAAAAAACATCAAAATGAGCTCTTCCCCCACCGATCTTAGCAGCAAGATGACTCAAATTACGAAATTAAACGAAGAAGTAGCCAGAATTGAAGCTTCGCAGACGGCTATAGCTAAACAATTGACCGCAAAAAATGCTGAGCTGCGGCAGCAGCTTGCAAAAAACGAGCAAAACAACAATAAATAACTTCAGTTGCGAGACCTTTCACAAGATCAAATGAGCTTGTGGAGGGTCTCTTTACTTTCCGCTTGATACGGTGAGATTGTCCATTCCTCGTATACTTTAACCAAACGCGAGCATCCTATTGAAAAAAAAAGCAGGGTGGGGATTGTATGCATACAGTTTGGAAGGGTGCGATTAGCTTTGGATTGGTTCATGTGCCAGTGAAAATGTTTACGGCAACAGAAGACAAGGATGTACATTTTCGCCAAATACATAAAGTTTGCGGCATGCCTATCTCGTATGTTAAAACTTGTCCACACTGCGAGGAAGCCGTTAAACCTGAGGATATAGCCAAAGGGTTTGAATACGAGAAAGACAAATTTATTCTCTTTAACGAAGAGGAGATTGAAGCCTTAAAGCCAGAATCTGCAAGGGTTATTCAAATTCTCGACTTTGTAGACTTAACGGATATTGACCCTCTGTATTATCAAAAAGCTTATTACCTCTCCCCTGACATGTCAGGGGCTGGGGCCTATACGCTGCTGCTTGAGGCAATCAAACAAACAGGTAAAATCGGTATTGCCAAAATATCGATTCGAAGCAAAAGCAGCTTGGCGGCCATTCGAGCCGTCGGAAATTGTTTATGCATGGAGACGATGCATTATCCCGATGAAATTCGACCACTAACGGAAGTCCCTAACCTTCCTGAGCTCGCGAATGTCAATGAGAAGGAGCTGCAAATGGCCAAACAGCTCATTGAGCAGCTGTCCGAACCATTTCATCCCGAGAAATATACCGACGATTACCGGGCAGCCATGCTTGAGGCCATTCAGCATAAAATGGCGGGTGAAAGCGTCGACATGGTTTCAGCTCCAGCTGCTGGCCGTACAAATGTAATTGACTTGATGGCTGCGCTGCAAGCTTCCCTTGAAGCGGCCAAAGTACCGCCAGCTGCTCCAAAAAAACGGAAGAGCACCGCTAGAAAAACGAAGGATGCCGGATAATGACCACGATGTCACTGCCGAAGGTGCCCATGGCGCCTGTCACTTCGCCCGATATCCCTATAGGTCCAGAGTGGAGATATCAAATCAAATGGGATGGCGTTCGCACGCTCGCACGATTAGATGGCAGCGGTGGTGTTGAACTATTTTCCAAAAGAGTAGAGCCGCGAAATACCACATTCCCTGAAATCGTTGCTCTCTTGTCTCCGCTGCGTGTTGGGCCCTGCATCCTTGATGGTGAAATCGTCTATTTTGACGGAACTCGGCCAAACTTTCAGCGAAGCCGCCTAGGCGTACAGAAAAGATCAGGCAAAGATGATCTCCTATTCGTCATGTTTGATATGCTCAACGATAACGGCGAGGATTTGCGCAGCCTTTCCTTCCGTGATCGGTACAGCAGACTTGCAGCCAAGTTTCCAGAAAAGACACCGCGGCTGTTTGTCACCGACTTGTTTGATGACGGACAGTCCCTATGGGAATGGCTTATCGAACGTGAGTGGGAAGGCCTCATATCGAAGCGTCTGGATAGTCCATATAGCGAGGGCAAAGGCCATAAGGATTGGTTCAAAAAGCGTAAAGAAGTGCGGATCGTCGCAGACGTTGTCGGTGTGAAATTAAAGGACGGACTCGTATCCAGCCTCGTGCTGCAATATGATAATAAATATATCGGCCATGTATCGGGATTAGATAATGCCTCCAAAAAATTGCTGCTCCAGTTTATGCAAGACCATCCGGGGGATTGCCCCTTCCCTTCGCTCTCGCAGGGCATGAAGAAATCAGACGTTGTTTGGCTTGCCGTACATTTTCCATGCAGGGTGACCGCGCTAGAGTTTACGGATTCTGGCCTGCTTCGACAACCAAAATTACTTGGTTTCGGTATGGGAGACGATAAGCCTTAACACTAATGCTCAGACAGCTGCAAGCTGTACTAACATGTCTGATACCTCCACCTAAAAAAAGACGAGGCTGTCTCAAAAGGTTATAAACCTTAAGGGACAACCTCTTCTTACATCTCTACTCCTTAAGCCCTTCATATATCGCGCTCAGCAGCCGGTGTGTTTCGTCGCAGCTGTATTCCCAGAACATCACGCCGCCAAGATCATTAGTCTTAACGTAATCGCATTTGTGCTGCAGCGATTGTTCGTCGTCGTAGGAGATAAAGCTGCTTCCGTCGTAGAGGTACGGCGCCTTGGCTTCGTCGTCCCAATATCGAACATAATTGTTTTTATCGATGTATTCCGCTGCAAGTTTGGTGAAATCAGGTCCATACCCGCCAGTGCTTCCAGCCATTTGATGAAGCCCATTCGCACGATTAGGAACGTCATGCCAAATCCGAGTATAGAACGCCGCGCCAATAACGATTTTCTCCTTCGGCACTCCTGCACGGATAAAGAGATTAACGGAAGCATCCGTACTGATGCGGAATAAATCCCCGGTAGGCGTATACAGATTTGTATGATGACCCGTCAAAATTTGAAACCCACCGCGCATATCGTACGTCATCAGCTGAACAAAATCCAAGTACTTCTGCGCTTGATCCATCTCCGTACCGTCTACATAATATTGATCAGCACCTGCTGCAATGGTGAGCAAATAATGCCTACCGTCGCTTGCACCTTTTTGATCCAGTGCTTCACGTATGGTTTTGAGAAGCAACGTAAAGTTTGTCTTATCATCAGCACTCGACGCGATGCCAGCTTCACCATAACAAGGGTATTCCCAATCGAGGTCGATCCCGTCGAATGGATATTGGGTCAATACATGAACCGCCGACTCCGCCATACGGTTTCTCCCCTCAACAGTAGATGCCGCTTCGGAAAATCCGCCAGCACTCCAACCGCCGACAGATAATAGTATAGTAAGCTCTGGATGATCACGTTTGATCTCCCGAAGAACATCCATATGCTTCAAATGGTCCGTAGTAATCGCATCGTCCCGCACATGGCCAAATGCCACATTCAAATGAGTTAATTTCATCAAATCTTCTCGTGTCATGTCTGGAAGCTTCGAATCTGAAGCATAACCCGCCACAATATATTTCCGACTCGTCATTACTTATCACTCCGTTTCGTAGGTTGATGCCATATGCTAGTTATAATCTGCAATGCTTCTTTCCCGGTTCCGATCTTGTATCCTGATGCTGTATAACGAATTTGATCTTGGCCATCCAGCACGAGCAGATGCGGGAAACCCGCTTCGCTAGCTGGCGGTTCAGCTATAAAGTTCGGTAAAGACGCGTAGGTGGAATCTCGTACAAACAGGGCGCAAGATGGCAGGCCCGGATAACGGGAAGGATCAAACGATGCCGTCCATTCGGAATCACCTACAACGAGAACGATTGGTGCTCCAAGTTCTGTCAACGGCTCTGCCAGCTCGCTTATTTCACGGAATAAATGTTTAGTAGGCTCGCGTTCAGGCTCCAGCCAAGCGACAATTGCCCCATTCATGCCGATAAGTTCACCAATCGTTTTATCGGAACCGTTCAGCAGCGTAAACGTATCGTTTCTGTTCAATGTCCCGAGTACGGGCATCTCGAGCATCGTCCTCCGGAACGTCAGTGGAATATCTGTTTGTTCTCCCGCACGAACTTCGAAATACGTAAAGCGTACGCGAGTGGTACCATCCTTAAGACGTGTACCTGCGGTCAATCGGTAGCTGCCTTGTTCCAACTCGAACGGCTCATCGTATACATCCGATTTCCCATGGGGATAGACCAGCGTTTTATACAAGCCGCTCTCCAGCCGGGCGAACGTAAAATTCTCAGAGTACGAAGCTGCCGGAGCTTCTACGGATGACTCGCTATCCCTAAGGAGCAGCAAAGTCCCGTTCTCCTTCTGCTTCAATTGCAGCATCGACCGATGCGTAAATAACGCATCCTGCCAGATGCCATCCGCCATATATTGCGGCTTCTCCTCACTCGGATGCAAGCGTGCTGGAATGCCAAGGCTGCGGCAAATCGCCACAAACAAAATATCGAGAGAAACCTGATCCCCCTTCTTGATCTTGAAGGTGCCAATCGGGTTGCCCCTTCCCTTCAGATTGGGGAGGTCTTCCCAGACATCCCACTCAGCATCCAGTCTGCGAACGAGCTCAGAAGCATCTTTCCGGAACGATACTAACTCTGCTTCGGTGAATATCTCTTGGAAATAATGCTTATAAGGCACGATCATTTCATATAATACTCGTGGACAAAGAACATACCGTGAGAATATTTCTTCCGGAAGCTCACCGCGCTGTGATAGCGAGCCAATCAAATGATCGTCAAGCGCATGGCGGAACGTATCGGAAAGATCCTTCTCGTTCAAGCTCTCCAGCAGCCTAAGCGGCCATTCTCCATATTTGGAGGAGCGTTCCTGCAAGAACGCTGCTATCTCGCGGCTATTCCCGCGCGCTTTGCGCAGCACTTCCCACACCCGCTCCTCAGGAAGGCCAGCAGCCTTGGCAATATCCGACGCTTGCTCTTCGTTCAGAAATGTATGCTCATAGTTACTTCGGATGTTCGTACCTTCCTCGAGGCGGCTATTATGCCGCTGAATCTTCTCCTCGGGAAGCGGATCGAGAGCTTCACCATTACGTTCAGGCGGTGGAACCATATCGAAGTCTCTTATCCCATCAGGCTGCTGCACTTGATCCAGAACTACTTCAAAGTGCTCGCTATGACCAACCGTAATCTTTTCTTCTCCCCATCGGCCATCCTTTACTGCACGGATCATCAGATCACCAAAGCCGGTCTTGAACGAAGCCTCTCCCTGATCATTCGTCTTCAGTGCAGCAATCGGATAAAATTCAGCCATATTGTACAGCTCAAAATAAACATCTGCACCGCTGACTGGCTGGCTTAGCTCATCCTTCACAACAACGGTGATGTGCTGAGTAGGCGCATAACCTTCCAACAAATTGATTTCTGTAAACCATTTATCGGCGAGCGTGATGTCCTCAGGGCCCGGATAATTCGCGAAAACCCGAGTATTGATCAACATCGCCCGGCGGGCAGGGGGAGTGAACCAGCCTTGATCAAGGCGAGCTTCCGGCTCGCAAGCGCCAATATAGCGCCACTGTCCATCAGCCCATGCTTCCACCCATGCGTGGTTATCATCACAATGCGCCCAGCGCGGGGTGTACACTTGGCGGGCAGGAATGCCAATACTCCGAAGTGCTGCAACCGCAAGCGTTGATTCCTCGCCACACCGGCCCCGAGCATTTCGCATCATCGTCAGCGGCGAGATCGTCCGCAAATCACTTCCAATGTAGTTGGCTTTCTCATGGCACCAGTAATTCGTCTCAAGAATCGCATCGGCCATCGACAAATGCGCCGTTCGATCCGCTAGCTCACTGTACAGAATACCGCGTGAATCCTCGATATCCTCCGTATTCACGCGGTATGGCAATACGAAATGCAGAAAGAGATGATCCGGAACAAGGTCTCCCCAAGGCACCCGCCCCCGAATGTCCAACGTTTGCCGCACATGGTTTAGAAATAATGAACCGTCATAGTCAGCCATATCGTTTACTGGCATATAAGCGAACAAATATTTGAGCGCCCATGTCTCTTCTTCAGTCAGCTGCTTCTGAAATATATCGAACAAATCACGCTCTCTCGCCTTAGCGAGCTGCTGCTTCTCACGAAACTTATGTTCAATCAGCTCCATCGATGTTTGCTCTAATGAGAATACAGAGGTTTGTTTTGTCATTCGTACTCACTCCTTCCATAGCTTTCCGTCTTCTCTAATGCAAAAGCTGGACTTCCCGTCGCTAGACGGCGTTGTAATTTGAAACATGGAGCGGGTCGTTTCAATGACAGGGGTTACGCTCCACTGCTCTCCGTCACTCATCAATGCTTCTGCATCCGCAGTAAATACACCGTGAGTGGCAAAGTAATTGCGCTCACGGTAATAGAGCTTGCGCAGCTCCCACTTTATGCGTTCATCCGGCGGCTGCTCGAACAATTTCGGACCGTCTTCTCCTGCGAACACGACATAACCCCATAGCTCAGGATAGTGCATATTAATAAGACCCATAGGCGACCAAACCCAGTTATCCTCTGGATATGATTTTCCTGTGTCCGGGTTGATGATCTTGCGGTATTCGTCATCTTTCACTTCTACGCGCCATTCAACACGAGAGAAATTGACGCGCCAAAACTCGCCATTCGCTGGAGCTCTGCCGTCTGTTGCGCATTCCCGTAAGCTTTTCCAAGGCATAGCTACCTCAATGCTCCATTTCCGATTCACTGCTTCCGGCTTGTTCAGCTCTCCATCAATATGAACTGCCGTCTTAAGCCCGCTAATATCCCAGCCATTAACCGGAGGACCTCCGTCACGATATGGCTTAACTAGCAGCAGGTCCCACACCGTGTTGAGCGCATTGATTTCGAACTCGTAGTAGTTATGACTGTCTCCGTCCGGATCGATGAAAATTTCAAAATCATTATCATAAAAAATAACCGAATCCCGTTCCGTCAATGTCGCCCAAATCTGATCTTCAATCAGTTCCGCAGCGAAATAAAAATAGTCTTCATCCCACATCATTTTTACGCGGGTCTGCTTAGCAGGTTTTGGACGAAGATCGCCTTCGATATCAACAAAATCGTCTGTCCAGTCCGCCGCTGCCCAGAACGGCTTATCGACACGCCCGTCGAGAACAAGCGGCTCTGTCGCGCGACGGCAAATATAATGTTTCGGAGCATACTCGATGTTCGGCTCCTGCAATCCGCCTAGATTCATGTTATCCCTCCGTTTGAATCAAGCACACATTCATTCCAGAAACGGCGCAAGTTGTCCATTGCGATGCGGGAGGCGGATTTGCATTCTTCCATGCCTTCAAATTCGATGGTCATATAACCATCGTAGCCCGATTCCTTGATGAGCTTAACGATTTTGCGGATCTCAATATCCCCTTGTCCAACAATCGCCCCGCGCAAATAGTTCCCGTTGGAAGTCAAAAACCAATCACCATCGCCCGGATGCTGATCATACGGACGGAAATAGAAATCCTTGAAATGAATAAGTGATGCGTAAGGCAAGTTTTTCTTAACGCCGATAATCGAATTCTCATCCACGCACATGAAGTTGCCGATATCGAGTGTCGTCTTGAAATTCGGACGGTCTACCGCATGAAGAACACGCTGAACGCGGTCGCTGGATTGTACGCTGAACCCGTGATTTTCTATCGTCGTTGTTATGCCATATTGCGCTGCATAGTCCGCGATGAGCTGACTTCCCTTCACCATGAGATGCAGATGCTCCTCGAACCACTGAATCGTCATCTTCTCTTGTGGAATAGTGAAGGCGGTAACGTCATGCCGCAAATGATTCATGCCAAGCCGGTGCACAAGATCAACATGCAGCTTTACTCTGGCCACTTCCTCTTCAAACAGTTGCTCCGTATCCTGAACGAAGTTTGCCGGCATTGAATAGTTGGAAAGCGCAATGCCAACCTCCTTCGCTTTCTCACGGACAGCATCCGCCAGCTCAGGGTTGTCCACTAACGTATAGCCGTATGGAACAATCTCCATATGTTCACCGCCGTTATCCGCTATCCATGAGATCGCATCTAGAATGCTCATCTCACCCGATTTTATGGCACTTAATAAGCTATAAGAACTTAATCCAATTTTCATCGTTTCTTCCTCCTCAGCAGGCAAAGTTAATGGCTAATTATGCGTTACAACAGCACCAGAACCGCCATACATATCCAGTTCTTCATCAAATTCAAGCTTTAGTACAGTCACTTGATTATGCGTGTCTTCTGCTGTCAGATGAATCCATGTCGTCCCTGGAATATTGAACCACGGCACTCCGCCATGAATTTCATGCGTAAGCTCCTTGCCGGAATGGAGCACCGTAATTTTTTTAATAGGATTGCATAATCCTTTCAGGCACACATTTTCTTTCGGATCATCATACACAAAGAGATACAGCGTTTTTTTATCTCTCGATATCGTGCTGCCACCCAAATAATAACGGGTCATGATGCCTTCATCCGTTCCAAACACCGCTTCTTCGTGCGTTCGAATCCAATCACCTAGTCCGAGTAAAATATGCTCCTGTCTCTTATCTATCGTTCCATCTTCCATAGGCCCGATATCAAGCAGCATATTGCCGCCTAAAGTGATGCAATCGCAGAACATTCGAATGATTTGATTTAATGATTTATATTTATCGTCCGTCGGCACATAGCCCCATGAACTATTAATGGTCGTGCAAAATTCCCAAGGACCCTCCGGCCGTGTAATCGGAATTCCTTGCTCCGGCGTCTTGTAATCCCCGTGACCTTGCAGGCGCGAGTTGATCATAATGTCCGGATTAAACGATTGAAGATACTGCTTGAACTCGGGTAAATTCCACTGCTCAGCGCTTCGTTCCCAATCGCCATCGAACCAGAGCAGATCAACCTTCCCATAATTCGTTAAAATCTCTCTCAGTTGATCATTGTTAAACTTCAGAAAGGCATTCCATTTTTCTTCATCCTGAACACCGTCAACCGGGCTCGAAAATTTGTTAACTTTGCTCAAGTCATCCGGCACCTTGCCGCCTTCAAAAACAGATGGATAATCGGGATGCGACCAGTCGATGAGCGAATAATACATCCCAAGGCGAATCCCTCTTTTCGTAACGGCCTCGGCATATTCTTTAATCAGATCCCGCTTTGCCGGTGTTTTCTTCACTACGCTCAGGTCGCTGTACTGTGTGTCAAACAAGGCTACCCCGTCATGGTGCTTCGTTGTAAGAACAGCGTATTTCGCTCCCGATTGTTCGATCAAATCAGCCCATTTGTCCGCATCGAACTTCGATGCCGTGAAACCGTCCAATTGTTTCATATAATCCTCGTAACTCATTCTTCCGTTATAGAAGGACCATGACTCCGAGACACCATCCACAGCATAAATACCATAATGAATAAAAATACCTAGTTTAGCTTCCTTGAACCATTGCTGCATAGTAGGTTACCCCTTTCGATTATTGAATCCGAAATACATGCGCTATCGGTGCTTGATCTGAGCATTCATTCACTGGTAAACGAACAATAATGCCGTTTTCCGTTCGGCTATACTGCAAATTGTCTTGTCCACCAACGAGATCGATCTGGCTGAAAGACTTCTGTACAGGGAGGTACAATTCCTCTTTCACAACTTCTTTCTCATCTTTGTACATATAGAAAGCGTAAATCGTATCGCCTTTTCTCGTAAAATGGCAATTGTCTGCGGAGAAAGGCTCACAAATTCGTGTTCCATAGATTGCCTCGCCGTAAATCTTCAACCATTCGCCCATCCCTTTAATACGGGTTATAGCGGTTTCAGAAAGTCTGCCGTCAGGCTGCGGCCCAACATTCAGAGCAAGATTGCCGCCTTTCGCAACAATTTCAACGAGCAAATGAATCAGCTGCCGAACGGTCTTATATTTGTCCTCATAACGGAAGGAGAATGATGTGCCTAATGTAATACAGCTCTCCCATGGCACGTTAAGCGGACGCTCTGGCAATGTCTGCTCTGGCGTAATGACATTTTCATACGGCCCGCCAACGGTACGGTCAGCCGAAAGCAGCCAAGGCTGGAATTCCCGCGCCTTCTCAACCACCTCGCCTAATCTAATATTTTGGTCGCGGTAATCATTAACCCACCCTGCATCGAGCCATAACATATCGATACGGCCATATTTCGTCATCAACTCCATAATTTGCGCATGGGTGAATTGAACAAATTGCTCCCATAAATGTGGATATTGCTTCGGATCATAAGAAGGCCCTCGCGACGTAAACGTCCCGCGCTCCATTCCTGGTGCCCAGTAGTATGGCGTATGCCAATCAGCCTTCGAGAAGTAAGCGGATATGGCTAACCCCTTTGCCCGAAACGCATCAAACAGCTGCTTGCAAATATCAGCGTATTTGTGCGTATGGAAGGGACAGTCCTGGCTTGTTATCCGGTAATCAGTTGTATGGGTATCCCACATGCAGAAGCCATCATGGTGCTTGGTCGTGAAGTTTAAATATTTGAAGCCATTTTCTGCTGCCAGATCTGCCCATAGCTCAGGCTGGAAGCGGAGTGGATTAAATGTTTTGTTTAACCCGAAGTACTGCCGCTTCAATTCCTCAGCGTCAACATCCCAATCAATGCCATCGCGTGACCATTCCTCATCCTTGTCACTAAGTGCCCATGATTCAACCACGCCTAACTGAGAATATGGCCCCCAGTGCATCATAAGACCCAGCTTCTGATCCTTGAACCACTCAAGCCGCTCTAGCAGAAGAGGCTCCTCCGGCTTTACCCACTGCTCTTCACTGCTATAGTTGTGAACACCTTGTTCAACTACTTGCTCAAGTTCTTCTGTTATCTTTATTTCGCTCATGGTTTACCTCCAATGTAATTGACCTATCGTAAAATGAACATATATTGCATTCTTATGCGCTATGTCCAAATTGTAAATTTGTTGCTATGATTAGAAGCGATGAAATGAGCAGGTAGATCATAGGGGGCAAAAATATATGAAACTAAACTACTTCAAATCCAAACTGTTTTTAAAGTACATCTGGTCCTATTTGTTCATATTGCTTATCCCATTAGTACTTATGACTATATTCATCTATCAAAACGCTGTTACCAATCTTCGTTCGGAGATTGAACAATCCCGTCTCAGTCAGCTAACGCAAACCAAAGTCATCATTGATGGCCGGATGAAGGAGTTAAGTGAAATTGCTTCACGCGTCGCCTATGACAAGAGACTGACACCGTTTCGGGTTCATGATTCTTATTACAGCGGTGAAGCCATTCAAGCATTGGATCAATACAAAGCAACCAGCTCTATCATTGGCGAAATGTTCTTGTATTTTCACAAGGATGAAAATATTTATTCTGCGAAGGGTCTGTCCAGCATGGACGTATTTGATGATAGCTTCAAATTCTCCAATTGGAATAAGGAAAGCGTTTTCCAAGACTTGAACAACGTTAAATTTCCAACAATGCGTCCAGCCGATTCAGTTGTTCGCAACACCCATTTGCAGGAATCCATGCTCGCTTATCTTGTTCCGATCACACCCTTTAATCCTAATCCTCACGGAACGGTGATGTATCTGATCAAGGAATCGGAGCTTACGAGTTTAATCGATTCCATTCTAGGCAAATACCAAGGGTTAACCTATATTCTCGATAACCAAGGTCAAATTCTTGTAGACAATCGACAAGGTGAAGCCTTATCGAATGCGGAAGCGAAGTCCTTATTTGACCTCGCGCCTGGCATTCACAACAAAACATTAAATGGCAAACCGCACTCCATCGTATCTGTAAAATCAGAGAACAACGGATGGACGTATGTGACCGTCATGCCGAGCGCACAATTTTTCAGCAGCGTTGTGCATGTCCGCAGCTTCATCGTGATGTTATTCATCATCGTCGTTATTGTCGGTGCTGCAATTGCTCTCTTGCTGGCTAGAATGCAATACCAGCCGATCTCTACGCTGGTTGAGTTCGCAAATTCTAAATTCAAACCAAAGCATACAGAAGACAACTCTACCGCAACCGGCAATGAACTTGATCGAATTCGAACAGCGCTGCAGGAATATAGCTCGCGAGTCGATCTACAAGAGCCATATGCCCGCAATCACTTTCTGTCTATGCTGCTTAAATACGGGAATGCGCAAAGTCTTGCGCCAGAGATTCAAGAAGCTTTTGACCTTCATTTCGACCGCACTCATCACTTTGTTATGGTGATAGGATGGGGAGAAATGGATGATACGCAGGAAGAACGACAGGAACGGCAAGAAATGATTGAGTTGCTCTCCCAGATCGAATTCCCAGAGCTTGATGCACATGCCTATGGCGTAGAGCTCCCTCAACTGGATCAACTCGCGCTAATTATCAGCTTTAATATGAACCAAACGGAGCAGGAATTCGCTCCTGTTCGTCATATTGCTGAGGCGGTTCGCTGCAATATGCTAGAGACATTCGATGTCACACCTACCATTGGCGTTGGAACCTGTTATTCAAGCCCAGACCAGCTGAATCAGTCCTTTATTGAAGCTTGCTCAGCGTTTGAATTGCGATCATCTAGCGGCCATGGCACCGTCAATTATTTCGAGAAGCTGCTCTATACGCCGGATCACACATTCTGGATACCGAATAACTCACTCCTCAAGCTCTCTCAGAGTCTGAAGCTAGGAAGCTATGATGTAGCTGCACAAATCATTAGTCCGTCTATCCGCAGCCTGCAATCATCTGAATTGTCCGCTTTGCTCAAGCGCTGTATATGCTTTGACATTTTGAATACGATGCTGAAAACCGCATCTGAGCTTGGCATTCATAATTTAACACAAGAAATGGCTCCAAATATGATTTACAGCCATTCCTTGGATGAAATCGAGACTGGCTTTCTGAATCTCGCCTCCCGAATCTGCAATCAAGTGGAGCGCAACAATCAGAAGGAAGAGCAATCACAGATCGATCGGATCGTTTCCTATATCGATGAGCACTTTAGAGATAATACGCTCAGTCTAGAAACGATAGCCTATGAGTATGGCATTTCGCCATCGCATGTGAGTCGTTCATTCAAGGAAAAGATGGGCCTTAACTTCATCCAATATATTTGGCAAAAAAGAATGGAAGAAGTTATGCATCATTTAAAAACGACAAATGCTCCGCTTAAGGACATCATTATTCAGGTCGGTTATTTGGATACGCCTAACTTTATCCGCAAGTTTAAGAAAGAAACCGGACATACGCCTGGTCAATACCGTAAGCTGTTCTGGGAGAACGAACAGGCGCAATTGGTGTCCGATTCGGATGATGAATAATAGACAAAACCCGGTCATCATCTCGCATGACCGGGTTTTTGCTGTTTCTGGATTCATGCGCTTGTTGGTTTATTTACCTATGAACTATCTGTCGTAAGCGCTTTGATAAAGCTCAGCGATACGGTCGCCGCCCATTTTTTTAATTTGTTCTAGATACTTGTCCCAATTGGAGAGCGGCTCCTGGCCCGTTACGAACTTCGCTTCCATCTGTGTAACGTAAGTGTTCAAATCTGATAACAAAGCAGAAGCCTCAGTTTGCTCTTCATTTGTCAAATAAACGTTAGGGTAAGGCGGTTTTGCGATTGGTGTAAGTTTCTCTGCATTTTGCTTATCGATCCATAGATCGAATTCGCTCCGAAGGCCTACGGCAACATCGCTTGAGTTCATACCCGGCGTAAGAATACCATAGTTTGGTGTCATCGTTCCGCGGTATTCTTCACGGTCGATGCCGCCTGGAACAGGAAGCCATTCCTTTTCATGCGTTTCCTTGTTTTTATATTTCCACAGAAGGTTCTCAGGACCTTGATTGAACAAGGTAGCACCTTCATAGCTGTATAGGTAATCTACCCAACGCATCGTTGCCTCTGGAGCCGGATTGCTGCTTGTGATGGCGAAGGTACCATTCGCTGAAATACCAGGGTGCTTGCCATAGACAGGAGAATCAGCGATTTCACTTTTCACCGGCGTCATCAACGGGTTGTCTTCGCTTGGTTCGCCGCCTAGCGTAAAGTAAGGGTAATAGTCGTTGAACAAAGCAATTTGATTGTTTTTCCCTTTTGCTTTCTTCTGTTCACCCGTTTGCGAGAAGGTCTCGTGGTCCAGCAATTCCTCTTTCCATAGACGGTTCAGGAACGTTAAATATCCTTTGTAACCCTCTTCTTGTGGCGTGTAATGTACTTTGCCATCCTTATCGGCATAAACGACCTCATCATAAATGCCCCAGAAACCGAGGAAGTACATGCGCAAATCGTTCAGTTTGTCGGATGTGAGCGGAATTTCATCCTGCTTACCGTTTCCATTCGGGTCTTCAGTCTTAACACGCTTCAGATAGGCGTACAGCTCTTCTGTCGTCTTAGGCTCTGTTGCCCCAAGAGTTTTCAAGAACTTGCCGTTGTACCACATCGGACCGCGGTACCAGACTGCTGCTAAATCAACGTTCGGCAGCGCATAAATATGTCCGTCTGGCGTGGTGAACGACTTGCGGATGTCCGGATGATCATCAAAGATCTTTTTGATATTTGGCGCATAGCCTTCATCAATATATTTTTCAAGAGGAATAAGAACACCTTGAGTTCCGTAAGTGACTTGTTCTGCAGGTTTCAGATCCGCTGCATAGAACATATCCGGCAAATCTCCGCTTGCAAATACTAGATTTTTCTTGGTCGCAAAGCTGTCGATCGGGGCGTTCTGGTATTCCAGCTTAATGCCTGTCAATTTCTCCATCTCTTGTAGTACAGGCATTTTGTTCCAGTCAGCAACGCCAACGTCCTGTGACATCATCTTCAAGGTAATCGGTTTACTGACAACCGGAAACCCTTCTTTGTTAACCCCGTCAGCCGTTTTGGATGCGGACGTTTCGGAACCTGCATTGCTGCTATTCGTTTTCTCCTCATTGTTCGGCGAACCACAAGCTGCTAATACGGAGACGAGCACCGTCATGCTGAGTAACAAAGATGATGCTTTTTTTAGCTTTTTCATCCAAAATCCCTCTCCCTTTTTCATACTATTTATGAGCAAAATCAGCCCTTAACGGAACCAATCATGACACCTTGCACAAAGTAACGCTGAAGAAACGGATAGATAGCGATTATCGGTGCTGTCGCTACGATAATAACAGCGTATTTGACCAGCGCAGCGATTTCAGCTTTGTTATTAAGAGCCGATGCTGATGAAGAATCAATTACGCCCCCGCCCTGAGCCGACATCTCCTGTAGAACAAGAATCTGGCGCAATACAAGCTGCAAAGGATATTTAGCAGCATCATTCAAATAAATGAGCGCCGAGAAGTAGCTGTTCCAGTTGCCCACACCGTAGAACAAAGCCATAACTGCGATGATCGGCATCGACAACGGTAAAATAATTTTGATGAACAGCCGCAGGTTGGTGCACCCGTCGATCTGTGCAGCCTCTTGCAGCTCTTTCGGAATGGATGATTGAAAGAACGTACGCGCTACAATGATGTTCCAGATCGAAGCGGCCGAAGGAATCACAATCGCCCAAATCGTATTAACCATTCCTAATTCCTTGATGAGCAAATAACTTGGTACGAGGCCTCCGCCAAAAAACATGGTGACCAGAAACATACCCATAAAAAAGTTGCGTCCCAAAAAGTCTTTACGGCTTAGTGCATATGCGGCTGGCAATGTAACGAATAAGTTAATTGATGTGCCTACCACCGTATAGAGAATGGTGTTGCCGTATCCCGTCCATATGCTTGTGTTCTGGAACACCCTCTTATAGCCTTCAAACGTAATGCCTTTTGGCCAGAGCCACATTTCGCCGGAACCGACTAATTTGGGATCGCTTATAGAAGCGCTAATCATATAAATGACAGGATAGGCGACAATAACAAAAGCCAAGAATACGTATACATAGTTGCAAATCAGAAACACTTTATCCCTTCCGGACTCTTTAACAGCGGAAATCATCGGTCATACCCCCTTCTTCTACCACAAGCTATTTTCATTGGTACGTCGTACAATCTGATTCACAACAACTAGAACAATTGCATTAATGACGGAGTTGAACAAGCCAATTGCCGTCGAGAAGCTATACTGGGCATCCACAAGTCCTGATCGGTAGACGAAAGTTGAAATGACATCGGATGACTCCATGTTAAGCGAGTTTTGGAGCAACAGTATTTTCTCAAATCCAACCCCAAGCAAGCTTCCCATGTTCAGAATTAAAAGAATCGTCATCGTTGGGACAATCGTCGGGATATTAATATGGAGAACACGTTGGAATCGTGAAGCTCCATCAATGATTGCTGCTTCATGCAGACCCGGATCGACTCCTGAAAGCGCAGCCAAATATATGATTGTTCCCCAACCCGCGCTCTGCCATACACCCGAGAATACATACATCGTCTTGAACCACTTAGGGTCTGTCAGGAAATCTGGAGCATCAAACCCCAGCCATTCAATCAGGTGTGTGACAATCCCTGATGAGGGCGATAAGAACGTAATGATCATACCCGCCATAACCACGACCGAAATGAAATGCGGCGCATAAGTGACGGTCTGAGCCATCTTCTTAAAGGAACCGCCCTTCAGCTCATTGAAGGCCAGCGCCAGTATAATCGGAATCGGAAACCCGATTGCGAGTTCATACAGGCTAATACTTAATGTGTTCCAAATCAAGTCCCAAAAGTAATAAGAATCAAAAAATCGGATAAAGTGATCGAATCCGACCCAAGGGCTTCCTGAGATCCCTTTCGTTGGTATGAAGTTTTTAAACGCGATTTGTATGCCGTACATCGGACCGTAAGAGAAGATTAGAAAGTAGAAAAATGCGGGTGCAACGAATAAATACAGTTCCCAATTTTGAAGGACTCTTTTCCCCATTCTGCTCTTCTCTTTAGCAGGTTCCGGAAGCATACTTGGTGCTGCGATACTTTTAGCTTCCTGCATAAAATCACTCCTTCCCCGTTTCATTATGAATGCTTTTGTTTTGTGATTGGCGACAGGAATTTAAGAAATGCTATCGCTTACATTCACAACAATAGCCAACATAGTAATTCTCGTAAATATGTCATTTCCGTATTGGATGATAGCGCTTTACTTATATGAGGAAACATCAATTAGCGAACTGCTGCAACTATTCTGATAATTGCAGTTATGTGTCATTTTTGTTGATAAATCGCTCATTTAGCGCCATCCGCAAGATTTACCAATCGCTTTTCAACACGAATACAAGCCCTTTTAATCGTAAGAAATGATCAAAATCAAAAATGACATGTATGCGTTTTCATTTTTTTCATCAAAATGATCAAACAAAAAAAAAGAGTAGTCGCATTTGCGTACAGCTACTCTTTATATTTAAACTTCAGGATCACATATTGATATCTTTCGTCTCTTCATTAGAAACAAATTTCTTTCTATTCATGGCCCCCCACGAATGCCGGCCTCTTCTGAAATTAAAAATCCCTTCAACACGGAACAGCACAGTAAGCTGACGATAACCTAAGTTCTCCAACACGCCAAATAGCACGAGCAGCATTGTTTCCTTAAACGAGCTGTATTTGCGAAATGTGATTTGCTCCAATAAAATACTGCCCATTGATAATGTAGTGCCGAGTAAAAAAGCGATAACAAAAAAAGTAATAAAGCTGCTAAATTCCAATAAGCCAAAAAGATAGGCTAATGGAATAAAGATATAACCAAGAGCCTCAACGATAGGTCCGATTAATTCGAATATCCAGTAATAAGGCAGTGTCACCATACCGATCTTCCCGTATTTCGGATTAAACAGCATCTTCCTATAACTGATTAATGTATCAAATAGTCCGATTTGCCATCTTCTACGCTGGCTTCTTAGATCCTTCATTGATTCTGGAGCCTGAGTCCAGCAAATCGGGTCAGCAAGAAATTGAATGTTGTACTTTCTCTTCTGCTCTTTCATCGCCTTATGAAGTCTAACGATGATATCCATATCTTCACCGATTGTATTTACTTTGTAACCGCCGCACTCAATAACGACCCTTTTATTAAACGCTCCGAATGCACCGGAAATAATCAAAATCGAATTTAACTTGCTGAAGCTGGTTCGCCCCGTAAGAAAAGCCCGAAAATATTCAATGATTTGAAATCTTGCCATGCTGCTTTTAGGGATATTCATTTCCATAAGCTTGCCATCCTTAATGACAGATCCATTCGCAATTCGGACAATGCCCCCAACGGCGATTGTTTCAGGATTCTCCACAAATAACATCGCAAGCTTGATAAGTGCATCTTTTTCTAATATGGAATCCGCATCTATACATGCAAAAATAGGATAGATCGACACATTAATGCCCACATTAAGGGCATCAGCTTTGCCGCCGTTTAATTTATCTACAAATATTAATCGCTCGTATTCATTATTCCGATAAACGCCAACTACTTCATTCGTGGGCAAGCTTTGCATGATTGGTTGATTTACTTTTTTCAAATTAAACTCTTTAATTATTTTTTCTCTAGTACCATCACTTGAGCCGTCATTGACAATAATAATCTCATACTCAAAATAATTTAAAGCAAGCAGTGATTTAATATTATCAACAATCGTCTTCTCTTCGTTGTATGCGGGAACAATAATAGAGATCGGAATCATATTTTTAGAATCGATATATCTTCTATAATCTGAAGCCTTCATTTTTTTCAAATAACTAAACATATCCAAAGAAGCAATAAACATCTGCCCATTATAGAAAATATTAATTCCAATCGTATACAACATACAAAACTCGCTGAAATAAATAATAAACATTCTGAGAATATACATGTATGCAAAAACCATCCTCGTTTTTCTAAGTTGTCATTAGGAAGTCATTTCAATAACACTAGCAACCGCATCCCGTGCAAATTTATCATCCCCGTTGATGATGTTAGAAGCGAATTCTATACCTCCAGGGATGAGGATAAGCGCGCTTGCGGCATTATGTCTTACCCACCACATACTGTCGCCAGTCGTTTTCCCTAACTCAGCTAAACTTCTATGCGTACCAATCTTTTCAAGACCTTTTGCAGCAGCTGCTCTGACCTCCCAATCATGATCATCAAGCTTTGCTAGTATATAGGGTTCATGCTCCTCTTTGTTTAACTCACACAGCGCTCGTATTGATGCTATCTTAAGGTTCTTATCATCACGATTTAAATATTTAATATAATACTCATTCAGTCCTTCAATACGATAAGGAGCCATAGCTTTTATTAGAATCCCTTTCATATAGTCATCGCTTAATGCAATGGTTTGACTAAACAGTTCTTCTTTGGAGCCGTTAAAAGCGGAAATAATCTCAATAATGGCTCTGTGAGACAAGTTCATATTTTTAGATTCATTGGTAAGGATATGAACAAGACCCTCGAGATCACCAAGCTTCGCAAGAGCAAGCATTACATTATAGATCACATCATTATTTTTACTTGATATGAGCGCAATAATCGATGTTTTTGTATCTCTAAGTTGTAATTCCCCTAAATGTCGGCAGGCTAAAGACTGGATATGAACGCTGTTTGATTGGAGTCTTTTTAAAAGAAATGCTTTTACTCCTGTCAATTCATAAATGTTCATCATCTTATCATGATTAGCTTCAATAAAATCATCATCATAACTAATGACGATATTAATAAACAACTCTTTTCTTCTAGCGCTTTTTCCGACGATTTTATTCAATCGTTGAATGATCGTTCGTTTATTTTCATTTCCTGCGTCAAAGTAAGATGCAAACACATCTTCTAGCTGCTGCTTTAATTTATTATTTTTGGATTCTCTAAAATATCGAAAGAACCAAATGACAATAATTGATATCAAAAAAAATGAAAATAATGCTGATGAGATGAGCAATAAATATAATGCTTCTTTTGTCATTTATCCTCCTGCGCAAAAAGTTGTTTAATCATATCGTAGCTTTTCTTATTGCGCGATACGTAATCGGGTTTATTCCAAGTGTTCCACGTAAAGGTTCTATAGCCGGATGCCGTAACGCTTTCGGGAAAATGATAATCAACCTTTTGCGTTTTTTTATCCAGAATCACCAATGAAGCGACTATGCCATCCGTCATTCTGACACCAAGGGCATCTTTTGTGTTTTCGAATATGCCTTGTTTCTTCTCATCATTTAATACGAGCAAGCTGGACGGATCCGTAAAATTCAAGCTTGCCCATGGAATTCTTACATATAGCGTTTTACCCTCAAAATAAAAATGACTATTAATATTTTCAAAGCTGCCCGCGGTCAAAGTTGAACCATCCTCGTAGACTGCAGGAACCGATTCACCTAGAGGCGTTTTATATGCTTTTGACAGCTGCCGCTGCATTTTTTCATAAATCCCGCTAGACGATACGGAAGTAAAATAAGTGCCTTTGCTTGCATTATATTGGGGTATAACTAATAATTCCGCTTGATTCCTATTTTGAATGCTGATGTTAAACTCTGCACCAGACCAATTTTCATTCACATCTGGCGCTAACATGTATTCGCCATTTTTTCTATCGACGGTGTCCAAATAAATCATTATATTTTTCTGTTTAAACTCCGGCAGTTCACTGAATTCGGCTGTTATATAGAAATAAGATTCGTTAGCTGCATAGGCTATGGAACGTAAGGGATCAGCTCCTCGCAAGGTCATCGCATTCTCTTTGGGCGTAGGTGCTTCTATAGCCAACACACCATACCTTTGAGCAGGATCAATCACATTGTGCCAGAGGCTTCCATGCTCATAAGGTATCATTAGGGAAGCGTTGAACCGACTGCTTTTTCCCCATTGATCCGCCCATTCATAAACAAGTCCGCCCATGCTGCCGCTGTCCTTAATGATATTCATCATCGCAACGATGACTTCCCCTTGCTCGATCTCGCTGTTTTGACCGTCCATATTGCCAGAAACGGATATTTGTGATGAACCCATACTGGTAGACAGCCCAAATTCACTAATGAGTACCGGATACTTTTTTTGAGTGTTCATAAAATGGTCCAAATATTGTTTGTAGCCTGCATAGCCTTGCATCGCTTTTTTCGTTTCTCCAGCCATAAACGCCGGATGATCCGGAAAGACATTGTAAGCGCCAAAAAAACCGCTTATCACTTTGCTGGAAATATCCATATGATTAATATCAACTGAAACCGCATCATCCAGAGTCTCCGGATTTGATTTCGTATGTTCAAGAATGTCGAGTTCCGGAATGCTCGTAATCGCTGCAGGATGCTGCATATTGTAATGATTTTGCTCATATTGAAAGATGTGATCGGATATGGAAGCTAGCCACGACTCCGTCGGCGTTGCGTCTGAACCTGATGAAACATAGTCCCCAATATAGTTATAAGAGGGATGAGCTTGGTCAGTTGCCTTTACCTGTACGGGACTTAAGCCTGGATCAACTAAATATCCAAGAATATAGCCAGAAACGTCATTCATATACAGATCGGAGTTTAGACCTTCTTTTGTTTTCAAATTAGCATTTCCATGAATGGCGTTAATGGTGTCTTGGACGGCCTTTTTGTAGGATTCGTTGTACCCTTGATTCAGAAAATCGCCAGATGGCGGCTCATTGTTTGGCGATATATTCTGAAGCAAGTACAGTGGTTTTTCTTGATGATTAGCATTGTAAATATCAAGCGCCCGATAAAATCCTGACGGCATCAACGTATATACTCTTATGGCATTAGCATTCATTTGACCAATTTTCTCAAGCCATTCTGTATAAATGGTCGTATCTTCCGGGAAGCTTCCTTCGGGAATACCTGGTATTGCCGTGCCGATATTCATTCCTTTTACAAACATGCTATTCCAAGCTCCGTTTTGATAAACAGAAAATTTGTTATCTACTATTTTAGAGACTAGCTGCGTACCATTTGGAGCAGCCTCTGTTTTAGCCTTAAATGTAATGTTTTCATCCAATGGTTTCGTTTCTTTTAACAGCTTGGACATAAGCGGCACATAAAAATGCCAATAAAAATAAGAATAATCCCCTTCGCTGTTTACACTGAATATTTTATATAGCGTGGAAGCGCCCCAAAAACGTTTTATCTTTTCAGGCTCCTTGTAATCACTAAAATCACCAGCAAAATAATAGGAGCTCTTCCCACCTGATTTATTCGCAATAATGGCTGGGAACCTACTGCTAAGCCCTAAAATCTTTAATTGTTCGTTGCCTGCTTCAGTCGCCTTTAAGTCATACCATGCGATGACCGAATTTTCGTCTGCTGGCTCAATGATTTCAAACCAGTTATAGTAATCGACCGTGTCCGTAGGATAGTCCCCAGCATGATCCTCAGACATGAATAAGCTTATCGATTGTCCTGCAAAATCTTTCCCGCGCTCCAATATGATGATTCTATTGTTGCCCGCTATAACGATTCCCGCTCCAGTTAAGCTCCACTTTTTCCCGTATTGCTGCTCGTAAGTTGTTCTAATCCAATTCGGAACATCTTCCTTAGATGATAATTCAGAGAAAAACTTGCCTGCCCACCCCTTAAAGCCAACATGAAAAATAGCTTCCAGCTCCTTGGATACGCTCAGCTCCGTGGGCTCTCCTGCAATATTGTACTCGCCAATGACTGTCGTCCCTTTGGCATAGCTGGTAGCAATTAAGCTAACCTCGTCTATCGTCAGACCTGAAATCCCTTTTGGTTCAACACCATTTAACTTTGAATTGCCTGTGCCGTACGCATCCGAAATGTAGATCATGTCAGGCACATTAGCCCGTTTATCAAAAGGTACCGCCGTTAATTTCCCATCGGAGAGAAAGTTCCCATAATAATCCTTATCTGCGTCATACGCTTTATTAGTCGCTGGGTTATTTATCCGCAGATGGTTCATAACCCAGAACAACCCGCGCTGCTTACTGTAATCCAACTCACCTATTTCACCAGTTACAGAGGTCTCAGTAGGAAAGGTTTTATTAATTACAACGATATCAAGGTTTTTGTTCGGTATAAGCAACCAGACAATGAAAGGGACCAACAATCCGATTAATAAAGCTATAAAAATGATATAACGAGTTTTAATATGCCTTTTTCTCATTTGAATTCCTCATTTTACATATGAATTAATTAATCGCTTGAAACCCTTTTTGCAAAATATAATAGGAAGGTTTCAATCTTTCATGAAATGTCGGCTGATCCCATTCCTTCCAGCTATATTCCTTCATGGTTACAGGCTGCTGCTTGGTTTCCATCGTGCTGCCGGATTTTATATGTTGTATGCCAAAATTAAATCCAGCTACTTTCAACTTTGATATCTTCCCGCGAGCGTGCATATCATCAATAACATATTTTTGGGAAGGGTCCATCACATTTAGCAGCTGCCATGGAATTCTCATTTCTATTTTGCCATCGTTATAATAGAAATCACTTAACGAATTAAAGTCGGGGTTATTCGGATTCGATATCCCGTATTGGAGCAGCCCTGTCTCATATCCTGTAAAAGGAACGACCGTATTTAGCGGTGGAACAACGTAACTCTTATTTAAGCTAAGCAGGATCGGATTAAAAACCCCCGTGTTTTTGTGATGAAAGGATGGCTTCGATTCGATAAGACTCGTTTGAACCGCATATCTAAAATCGTAATTATCATAATAAGCATCTACTAACACACGTGAGTCCGCTCGTCCATGAATCTTGACTACAAAGTCTGCATCCTTGCTGAATGTGGAGCCAAACTGCGGAAGGCTTGTATTCCCTTGTTCCTTTATCGTATCGATCGGTATGATTAAAGTGTCCTTATTAAAGTCGTAATGTTCAGCATCAACCATGAGATATACATAACCTTCATCACTTTTAACGTATAGTTTAATCTGATCGTCAGCATACAGCGGAGTCTCATTTACCCAATCATCGAACGAACCATCGATATAGCTGATGCTTTTCTCGTTTCCCGGATCAAGCGCCAATAAACCAAAATGCTGCTCATTCGTTTGTGCATTAAGCCAGAACGGACGCGAATCAGGCAAATCCAGGTCATTGTTGTTCCACGTTCGCTTAAACCATTCATCCTGCCACGAAAAAACCAATCCGCCTGCTAAATTAGCAGAGTGAATATCATTCATCATTTTCAGCAGCATATCGCCTTGTGTACTCTCATCAATAAACCCCTGATTAAAACCTGTTATTCTGTTTTCATGTGCCTTGCCGCGTGAGGCAGGAATGCCAAATTCTGAAATGAGAACAGGCATGGAATGGAACTTTTTAATTTCCTCTAAATAAGCCAAATAGGGATTTGGTTTCCCCTCGGCATCTTTAAAGTTAATGTAATCCGTCTGATAGCTGAACGTATCGGGGTAATAGGGGTAAACATGATAAGAGGCAAACATACCCGCTTTATAGCTGTCATGCGATTTAATATGCTCGACATTTACTTCTACAAGGTCTTCGTTTTTATAAGGCTCGTTAGGATGCTTTAGTGGATCTGTCGTTACCCAATTAGAGAATGCAACCGGACTTTGCATCTTATAGGTTGTCATTTCATAATCGATAAGCTTGTCCCCTACTTCAGCTAGAAAGGTCTCAAAGGGAGACGCATCTACACTATAAAGATATTTACCGTTATAATGGTTGCGCTCAGGGTTATTTTCATTCGTGCTAACGACGAGAGAGGGCTCCCATTCAATTCCTAGAATCCATCCGATAACATACTTCGAAACATCCGATGTATAATTGCCATCCGCATGGCCTTTATTTACTGGCAAATAATGATTGCCATGCAAAATATCAATCGTATCTTTTACCGTAACGTTCATATCATTTAGTATCTTGTCATTGTTGCCATAAACATCATCGATTGTAGCGATATCGGTCTCATTAATCCAAACGCCATGAAACACATAAATAGGCTTCTTGCCATCTTTCACTGCATTTTGATTAAAATCATATAATGCGTTATAAAATTGTGGCCGCTGTATCGTGTACACTCTGATCGTATTTGCATTCATATCCGAAATATAGCCGAGCCATCTATAATATTCATCATATGTAATGGCAACTTCCCCCGGAAAAGCGCCTGGTTTTCCAGCTCCAAGGTTTACACCCTTAATAAATGTTTTAGTCCATTGTCCTTTTTCCAAAACATAAAAAGAGGTCTGATCAACCTTGCTTACATACTCCGATGCCATTTCTGGTGTGGACGTTTTATGATTTGTTGTATTCCATGTATTTTTCAAAATAAATAGGATTGAAAGTGCGATTACGATTAAAATAATGATGATAATTGAACCATAACTATACTTTTTATTAGAGATCTTCATTTGCAGCCCCCCAAAACATTATAAGTATAGATTTGTTTGACTGTCTATTCAGCGGTACACATCAAATTTATCCAATTCGAAAATTTGAAGGTATAATGCACATTTATTCCCATTTCCCGCTTTCACTTCGAACGGTTTCTAAGAAACCAATTGCTGTTACATGTTTTTATGTCTGAATGGAGAAAATACGTTTGACATAAATGTTGGAATTGCATATTATATGAACAAGTATTCATATATTCAAATGGAAGGAGGATGACTTATGAATGAGTATCGAATAAAGGGACTCTCTTGTGGTGGCTGTGCCCTCAGAATAGAGGAAGAGATTAAACAACTGGAGCATGGCTCGGATGCAAAGCTAAGCTATAACTCAGGAAAATTAACGGTTGATCCGCAAATTTCCATGACTGCAGTCAAGAAAATTTTGAAATCGGACAACGCCTATATCGAAGCAAGCGCAGAAACAAATACCGGGGACGATCACAGTACCCATAATCATGCTGGTCATGATCACGATCATAGTCATTCTGAAGGCAATTCGAAAATGCTTAAAATGCTCATTGTGTCAGGTATAATCTATGTTGCCGCACTCTTCCTTGATGGCGTGCTCGACAAACAAGCTGTCATTCTTTTATATTTGACCGCAACGATTATTAGTGGCTACACTACATTTTTCCGTGGACTCAAAAATTTACTTAAATTCAAATTCACTATTGATACCTTAATGACCATTGCGTTAGTCGGGGCTGTGTCCATTGGCGAATGGAAAGAAGCTACTCTCGTTGCCATCTTGTTTGGACTTAATGAGCTGCTCGAAGGATATGGTATGGAAAAAGCCCGACGCTCGATGAAAGCATTATTTCAAGTTGCTCCAAAGGAAGCGTTAAAACTAGAGAACGGCCAAGAGCTCATCGTTCCGATTGCTTCTCTTCAAATCGGTGATCTCGTAAAAATAAAACCAGGTGAAAAAATCCCTTCGGACGGTATCGTCTCTGAAGGGAAAAGCTCGGTGAATGAAGCTGCCATTACAGGTGAATCGCTGCCGGTAGAGAAAGATGCTGGCGAACTCGTTTACGGCGGGAGCATTAACAATGAAGGGCTTCTGCTTGTTCGAATTGATAAGGCATACAAGGACTCCTCCTTGGCAAAAATCCTTCATCTCGTTCAAGAAGCACAAGAGACAAAAACACCAACCGAACTTTTCATTAATAAATTCGCTAAATATTATACGCCGCTCATTATGATTGTTGCCGCGCTTGTTGCACTTATCCCTCCCCTCCTCTTTCAGGGAGATTGGATAACATGGCTTTATCAAGGATTATCCGTATTAATTGTAGGCTGCCCTTGTGCACTAATCCTTTCTTCTCCCATTGCCATTGTTTCGGGCATTACAAGGAACGCACGCAATGGCGTACTGGTAAAAGGCGGCGTTTTTCTAGAGCAGCTTGGTAAAATCGAAATACTCGCTTTTGACAAAAGTGGCACTTTAACAAAAGGTGAACCACATGTTGCTGAGCTTGCGGCTTACGATGAAGAACGTTTCTTTCAAGCTGCTGGAGCAATTGAAAAATCATCTTCCCACCCACTGGCGAAAGCGATTATGCAAGAAATAGCTAACCGGAATATCTCCGTTCCTGAGCCGGATGAAATTCAAACGATTTCAGGGCGGGGTATTAAAGCGAAGGTTCTTGGTCATTCGTACTGGCTCGGAAATGAACAAAACATGGCTCATATTGCGATTCCTGAATCGATACAATCTCGTATTGATCAATTCAAAGAAGACGGTCTGACCTTGGTGTTAGTAGCAGACGAGCAGCAAGTACTCGGCATATTCGGCATTTCAGATGAAATTCGTGAGGAAAGCCGATCAGTTATCGCATCATTGCACAAGCTTGGCATTACACGCACCGTTATGCTGACAGGCGATCATCAGAAGACAGCAGAGAAAGTAGCTTCAGCTGTCGGAGTGTCTGAGTTTTACGGTAATCTGCTTCCTGAAGATAAAGTGAAGCGAATTAAGGAGCTTTCTGCAAACCATCATGTCGCCATGATCGGTGACGGTATTAATGACGCTCCTGCTCTAGCATCTGCGCAGCTCGGCATTGCGATGGGCAAAGGAACAGACAGTGCGATCGAAACGGCGGATATCGTCTTGATGCAGGATCACTTAGGCAAGCTGCCAGAAGCCGTTTCCATTGCCAAAAAGGTAAATCGCGTCATTCGCTTCAACATTAGCGTCTCACTTGGGCTGAAAGTCATTGCGCTCTTGCTTACTATTCCCGGATGGCTCACCTTATGGATTGCCATTCTCTCTGATATGGGAGCTACTATTTTTGTTACGCTTGTTAGTTTGACCCTATTAATTGAAGGAAAAAAGCGTCTAGGGTAATCCTAACGTAAATAAACAAGAGCCGTTAGCTGCATGCTAACGGCTCTTGTTTATTTGGTTTCCTTCGTCTGATCCTGCTTCTCATCTGAGTCTATAAGTCCCTTTGCCCCTTTTCTGAACTCTGAAAGCGTCGTTCCAATTGCCCGCCCGAGTTGCGGAAGCTTAGATGGTCCGAATAGCAGCAAGCCTAAAATAACAAGCAATACAATTCCTGCGACCCCTATATTCATCGGCATTCCGATCTCCCCATTCCCGTTTCATTCTAGAAGTTGACTAGCAGAGCTGTTACATACATCAGCAAAATACCAAGTGTTAGACTTGAGAAATTAAGCCATGAAACGGCGGGTGCTTTTGCAGCCTTTGCATCTCTTAAAATCATTTTAAAAATGACATAAATAACTTGAACAATGGCCCCCGCTCCAATACCGAAGAACAATGCCGCGAGTGTTTGATTAAAGACAAATCCACCGATCCAGGTTCCTATAATGGCTGGTCCGCCGCCCAAGACAGCTAATGCCAAGAAAGTCTTGAATGTTGGTTTTGTTTTTAAAAGCGGTGCAGCGATGCCAATTCCTTCAGTAATGTTGTGCAGCGTAAAACCAATAATAAGGAATGATCCAAGCGCGGCCTCGCCAGCGGCAAAAGCAGCACCTATAGCGAGACCTTCACCGAGATTATGAAGACCTATTCCACTGGCTATTTTGAAGGATACCTGCTTGCCGGGGTCATTATGATTTAATGTTTTTTTGGATTTGGTCTGATCGATGGCAATCAAGAATAAGAAGCTTAATGCTGCTCCGAACCAGACAAGGCCAGTGCCTTGAAATACACCAGGTGCTTCCGTACCTAGCTCTAATCCTTCTTGTATCGTATCGACAGCAAGGAAAAATAAAAGTCCAACTGTAAATGCCAAAACCGCTTGTATGCCTTTAGATGAGAATCGCCGCATAAAGGGATACCACAGCAATCCCAGTCCTACAGGAACTACACCAACATAAAAGCCAATTAGTGAATATTGTAGGAATCGGTTGGTGTCCGCAGTCGGTGTTTTCATTGCAGCAAGTACATCACCTGTGAAAATTAGTCCGTTAGTGGTTATAAGCTTAATTTGATGAGGATCGCCCTCGACCCAAGGATAAGGAATATAGATCGTCGAACTGCCGAATCTCTCAAGCGTTGGACTAGGTGAATAGGTTGCGTTCCAAAAAGAATCATCAACAACCACTTGAGCAACGGTCAGCTCCTTTGGTCCAGAATTAAGTATACGGACTTCGAATCCATCATCCGTCAAAATAATACGTTCAATATTCAGCACTTCTATCGGGGCAGCTTGCTGTTCTTCTACACCTGTACCCCATGAAGCGATCACAGAAATCAAACCAGCTAGCAGCAGGAGCGGCATTACGCCAAGCAGCCAAGCTATTTTTTTATTCGGCTTTTTATGAATGATTTCACTTTGCACATCCTACACCCCTCTGGTTATCCGACTTCAAAAAATCCCATCCAGCCGAGTTCCGTAAACTCACTCTGATGTGCGTGGAACATATATTTCCCAGGAGCGGGAAACGTGATTTCGATGATGCCTCTCTCCCCTTGGCACTGCATAATCGTATCTGTATATTGCGGCCTCGCATCTGGATCAGCGCCAGTAGCATAATAGTGAAAGAAATTAGCATGCAAGTGAAAAGAATTAATCGGATCAAATTCCGTTAAATTACTTAAATAAATGCGAACCAGCTCTCCTGTTTTCACTTTAATCGGTCTGGATTGGTAAGCAAATGCGTAGCCATTGACCGTGTAAACCTCGTTCTCACCATCTAAATCCAGATCAAATCCATTCATGACCATACTTAACTCTTTTGCCGGTTTCCTTGGTTTCTTAGGATCAATAATGAAGTGACCATAGAGACCTTTGTGAATATGTCTTACCAGCGGAGGAACATGACAATGATACGGCTGCAGCCCTGCTGGCTTTGCTTCAAATTCATAAATAAATTCACTTCCTGTCGGGACAGGCTCCAATCCATCCATATTGGGTGGATGAATTCCGTGCATATGAATAGAATGCGGGTGCGCAGAGCCGTTCCCGAACTTGATTCGTATGATATCCCCCTCCGTACAACGAAGTGTCGGTCCTGGAATCGTACCGTTGAATGTCCAACCCGGAAACTTGATCCCTTTCGCTATTTCCACTTCAGCATCCCATGCCTGAATATTGTATTCTCTAATCGTCTTGCCATCTGGTGAAGTACTAACAACCCCATAATCGAAAGTCGTTAATGCTTTAACCGCCGCTTCCAGCCCCGGTGTTGAATCTGTGCCCGGGTCATAACCATGCGCCATCCCTTGTTTCATCTGATCCTTGAGCGTATGATGCATTTCTTCTTTTCCCATCGCATGAGCAGACTTGCCGAATAATGCACTTGTATTTAAAAAACTACTTCCGAGGACACCTAGAACGCCAGCTGCTCCAACTTTTAGAATATTTCGCCTTGAGAATTGTCGATTTGGGTCAAGTACCATTCCATTCACCTCCATGTTAATAAAAGGGATTATTTTTGCCCTAATGCAAGATTATTAATAAAAAAAATTTATTTCACTTAGGGACAAAGAGTTTGCCTAAGGAAACTTTTTTGGTATGAGTAAAATATATGCTAACCTAGGCTCGTTGTAAAGTGTTTTTTAAGAAGCTTGTATTTCTGGGGTAGAGCATATAAAAAAAAGGCATCGTTCACTCAAAAAAATGAGCAAATGATGCCTTTTGAATCAGATGGACTCTTTCGGCGTATAAATCGTTTTACTATTTCCATCAATAATTAAAACCGATTTCCCTGGTATCGTCTCGCCTTGGAAGTTAAATGGAGTATCCGAGAAATTTGCTATTACGCTTAATGCTTCACCATATTCAGTCATTTGAACTAGTCTATCATCTGATAAAATTTTATAATCTGTCATTTCTTCCTTTATCGCTTTTTTGCTAAAGCTTGACCATACCTTAGAATGATTCACAATGGTTTCCTTATGTTTTTTCCACTCGTGTTTATCCAAATGATATAAAGGAGGGACATTGTATAAAATCTCATACAGCATTCGATTTGAAATTTCATCTTCTATTTTTAAAGTTCCCCAGCCCCACCAATAAGTCGTGATCACTGCATTGTTGTAAACCAGCTTATACAATGGGATCGTGTAGCTAGAATCCAAAAATAACTTCTTGTACTTATCCTTTAAAGGTATTTGCTTAGAAAATAGTTCAGGAACTCCGCCGTTACTCGAATAGTATCTTCCTACATAATACTCGCTGTCTTTATTTTTGCTCATATCCTCATCCATCCAAGAAAAGGATGGCGTCTCTATTCCATGCGCAAAGGCAACCACTTGGTTCGCAAAATCATTTCCACCCTCAGTGCCAACGACCATGCCCCATTCTTTTTGCAAATACGCCATTCTCTTTATTCTAGCTTCGATATCTTCCTCTTCCGTAGTCACATGCTCTGGCGAATAGTCATCATAGATCTCTCCTGTGCCATCCGTGTCTAGAAACCATGAGTTAAATGCTAAACCCGAATTAAAAATCGATGTTACTCTTTCTTTTACGCTAGGCATTGCAAGCGTTGGATTGAGCTTTCTACCTTCACCTTGGAACCCTTCAATCTTGTTCCCAGCTTTATCGGTTACAGTTGCGTGCTCATAAAGGGAAGTGTCTTTAAACTTTGCCGTTATCCACTTCTCCTTACCTGGTTCATGGATGGAATGATACGAATCATAGGTACCAATTAAATATCCGAGATCTTCCGCTTCTTTTACTAACTCTGGTTTAATAAATCCTTCCTGCCAGTCATCCAAACCAATCCACATATGTTCTAACCCTGACTGCTTCATATCCTTTATCACATCTACCGTATTTGCATCTGCCCACTTCTCTATTGGATCAACCACAATGCCAAGTACGCTTTTTAATAAGCGCTTATTTAGATCAATTAATTCAACTGGATTCAAATTTTCTATTCCGATGTTTAATAACCTCTGAGTTTCTTTATCTGTTTCAGTAAATATTTTCGAATGATAAAATTCTTTTAGCTGCATGACGGCACTTAAACTTTTTACTATTCTATTTATAGTGTATTTGTCTACATAGTCTAGACGATTTAAATCATCAAAGGCCGATGAAAGCTCTGATCCATCTTCAACTTTAGTCTTTAATAACTCCTGAATCCATAATCTCAGTTTTTCGGGGAGACTGCTTCTCAGCTTTGCCCATTGTATATTTTCCTCTGAAATTACCGTTCTATCCCAAAAATAAGCATGCGGTGCTCCGTATAGCTTTTCAATCTGACTATTTTCTTTAGCCTTATCCGTCAAGCTTTTGAATTCACCCTGTTCAATCAAATAATCTTTATAGGTCTTTGCTACATCTACTGGATTTTTTTTCGTTACATAGATTCTAAAACCATATTCCTTCTGTGCATTAATCGATGGAAACTCATGATGAAAAGCAAACGCGATATCTTTTTCAGTATTAAAAATGATTTCATTATTATAAGGATTTTTAATGATATACACTAACGAATAGTCGCTTTTATCCACTGCAAAAAACTGCATCGAGAAGGACTCGATCACCTTCATTTCTTGTTCACTCAAATAATCTTTCCACGTCCGATCATTGCTTGGAATATACTTTCCTTGGTTTAATGGAAGCATATATCCATCCCCTTTTACGATTGGCCATGCAAACCTATTCTCTTCCGCTTTACTGGATTTGATGGTTACATCTACATACTTCGCTTTTTTTTCAATTTCTACGCCCATTTCCTTTTCTGGATAGGTCCAGCTAATCTGATCTCCGCTGTCTTTCACATTTGAAACTTTCATTTTTTCCAGTGGTTCCGATGCTTTTTCAGTAATCCCATTGGACTCCACCTCAAGCGCTAATGTCTCTGGATCCACATGAAAGCTAAAATCCACATTTTCGATTTGTGAATTGGCCTTTCCGCTTGGAATATTATTGTCTTCCTTGCATCCCGCAAGAACGCTTGTTGCAATGGCAGCAAGCACTACGATTGATATCATTTTTTTCATGTATCGCACCCCCACGATTAGACTACATCAGGGGTGTTACGCGAATGTTACAAAAAAACATCTTCAAGCAATTAAATATATTCATTCCAATCACAATGTCCGCGACAATGCCGTCAAGCGCTGCATCCCTTCACGCAATAATGCCTCACTCGCAAAGGAGTAACTGAGGCGGATCCATGACTTTAGCTCTCCCAGTGGATCACAAATTTCTCCGGGAACAAAGGTGATCGATTGCTCTCTGCTTTTTTGTAGGAGTGCTTGTCCTAACATGTCTCTCGGCAACTTAACCCACAAATTGAGCCCACCCTGTGGAGTCGTCCATTCCCAGCCTGCTATCGCCAGTTCCTCTTCCATAATCTCTTTATGAACTTGAAGTGCAATACGCAGCTTCTCGACATGCTGTTGCAGCCTCGGTGAGGCGTAATAATGCAAAAATATTTTCTGATTGAGCTGCGGAGTCCCGTTATCCGCGAGCGACTTGGCTTTAATTAACTGCTCCATGAAGGGATAGCGGCAGGCTACAGCACAAATCCGCAGACCAGGAGCAATATATTTGCTGAAGCTGCTAATATAGATCACCCAGCCCTCCGTGTCATATGCGAATAACGGCAGCGGCGGCGGCTCATCAAAATACATATCCCGGAACGGATCATCCTCCACTAATAGACAGTGGTATCTCTCCGCCAATTCCACCAGCAATTTGCGCTGCCATGTTGGGACTGTATATCCGGTCGGATTTTGGTGGGTCGGATTCATATAGAACATACGAGGCTTATGCGTACGCATCAGAGTTTCCACTTCTTCCAAGTCATATCCTTCCGGTGTGATCGTAACAGAGATAAGCCGCGCTCCTTGCCTGCGAAAAATATCCATCGCTACGCCATATGTCGGTCGCTCAATCAACACCGCATCCATCGGTCCGAGCATAACTTGGGCGATCAAATTAATGGCCTGCTGAGCACCTGATGTAATCAGCAATTCCTCCATTGATAGCTGCAATCGATGATGCTCTCTGAAATGTTGACTCAGCGACTCGCGCAGCTCATCATCACCCTGAATATTGGAATACGTCCCCATAACTTTAGGGTATAGGTCAAACACTTTCTTCACATAATCCGACAAATACAAATTCGGAAGCAGATTAGGGTCAATCAGCGCCTGCGAGAACTGGTATCTTGCTGGGATGCGATGAATATCGGACAACGAGTTGATAACCACATAAGAGGAAACGACAGCACTTTCTTCAACCTCTCTAGAAAATACGTTGCCCTCTGATACGTAATATCCAGATTTGTCTTTTACATACACTTTTCCGTCATCAGACAGCTGCCTATATGCCTTAAATACCGTCAGCCGATGCACTTTGATTTCTTCAGCAAGCAACCGTATCGACGGCAATTTATCATGGGCTCTCCATTCCCCGCGCTCTATTCGATTCAAGACATAGTCATACACTTGACGGAACAACGGATGGATTGGCTCAACTCCTATCGTTTTTTTCATATGTCCACAACACCTCTCCGAAACAACCTATTTTCATTATTGTACACGATATCAGTTGCCATCTGTTCTGTGGCTTACAATCTGTTCTACCTTACTCCCTATATGATTAACGAAATACATTCACGCACAATCAACTAAAGGGGAAATGAACATGATATTTTTGGCTTATGCACTAGTATGTCTTATATTTGGTACAACCTTTTTGGCAATTAAAATCGGAGTAGATGCCGGTGCGCCCCCCTTCTTGTCGGCAGGGCTGCGATTTTTTTTAGCTGGTGCTATTTTGTTCCTTTGGATGGCATGGAAACGCAAGGTAAGCTTTTCCCTGCTATTACGCAAAGAAATGATATTAACTGGGGCAACATTGACGTTTGGAACCTTCTCTACTCTGTACTGGGCTGAGCAATATGTATCTTCAGGACTCGCTGCTGTGCTGTCAGCTACGGGTCCGATCATGATTTTATTGATGCAAACCACTTTACTTCGTCAAAAAGCTCCCATGCACTCGCTATACGGTTGCATTATCGGCCTCGTCGGTGTGCTGCTATTAGTTCTGCCCAATCTATCAATGGATGTATCTCCGTTGTGGCTTATTGGTTGTGCGGCCATTCTGATTGGAGAATGCTGCTATGCAACAGGAGCTCTCTATTCTAAAAAAGTAATCAACAGCATGTCTGAAGTTTCACCGATCGCAATGAATGCAGCACAAATGATGTATGGCGGAGCGATGATGTTCATTTTATCTTTGTTCACCGAAGAGGTGCACCTCGAATCCTTTCAGTCATTTCAGACAATTGGTTCCCTGCTCTACTTGATCGTGATCGGTTCCATGGTCGGACACACCTTGTTTTACTGGCTTGTAGCGAAGACCAATCCGGTCTTCCCTTCCACATGGCTCTATATTTCTCCTCCGATTGCTGTCGGGGTTGGCGTACTCTTTTATGATGAGACCGTCTCTTGGATCACGCTTTTCGGTATAATTACGATTATTGCTGGAACCGTCCTTGTTAATGCTGGCGCCTTGAGGCAGTTGATCGTAAGGCGAAGATTGAGGGAGTAGTATGATTAAAAGCTAAAAAGAGGCATCTTGTAAGTTCATTGAACTTACAAGATGCCTCTAATACTAGGTTATATAAACAAATCTGATTAGGCCGCCTGCTTCTGCTCATCCTCTTGAGGTGCCTTCGTTTTACGAATGAAGAGACCGATGAGCACAGCGAGGACAGAGAGAATTCCTCCCACTATAAACGCGCTGTGGAGCCCAGCTACCATTGCAGGTACTCCTTCAGCGGGATTGGTCGGGTCCGGGGATGTAGACATATAATCCCTCATGCCTGACGACATAATGCTGACGAACAAAGCTACACCAATCGCACCTGCCACTTGCTGCAGCGTGCTCATTACCGCTGTACCATGCGCATAAAGCCTGCGCGGCAGCTGATTAAGCCCTGTCGTCTGCGCTGGCATCATCACTAAGGAGATACCGATCATCATCAAGATATGCAGGAACACAACATATCCGCTCGTCCATCCTGCATCTATCCCTGAGAACAGCCAGATGGACACACTCATCAAGATCAGACCGGGTATGACTAACACTCTTGGACCGAATTTGTCAAACAACACACCGGAGACCGGTGCCATAATACCATTCAAGATACTGCCTGGCATCATGACAAGACCGGCGCTCAGAGCAGTAAGCATCATTACATTTTGCAAAAACAGCGGGAGCATGATCATCGTGGAGAACATAGCCATCATGAGCACGAGCATCAGCACCGTAACGAGCGAAAACATCGGATAACGGAAGACGCGCAGATCCAACATCGGTTCCTTCACCGAAAGCTGACGCCATACAAAAGCGATCAAGCAGATTCCGCCTACAATAAGGCACCAGACAACTTTAGGATCTGACCATGAGCCTTCCCCCGCACTGCTAAAGCCATAAACGATGCCTCCAAAACCGATGGAGGAAAGTAGGATGGAAATAATGTCGACCTTTGGTTTAGTCAATTCACTTACATTTTTCAAATAAATCGCAGCGTAGACGATGGAGATTACCGCTAAAGGAATGACTAGAAGGAACAGCCATCTCCAGTTAAGCGAGTCAACGATCAAACCAGACAAAGTAGGCCCAATAGCCGGAGCGGACATCATGACCAGACCGATCAATCCCATCGCTCCCCCCCTCTTCTCTGGAGGGAAAATGATTAAGATCGTATTCATTAATACGGGGATCATTAGCCCTGTTCCCAAGGCTTGAACAACACGTCCGACAAGCAGGAGTTCGAATATTGGCGCTGTCGCACATATCACTGTGCCCGCGAGGAATAAGATCATCGCCCCGAGAAACATTTGACGTGTGCTAAACCACTGTTGCAAAAGTGCTGTTATAGGGACAAGAATACCGACTACGAGCATATAAGCTGTAGCCAGCCATTGAACAGTCGTTTCCGTGATGCTGAAATATCTCATGAGCTCCGGGAAAGCAATGTTCAGCAAGGTTTCATTCAGGATCGATACAAATGCGCCAATAATCAGTGCGGCAACGATCGGTCCTTTCTTGATCTTGCTCAAATCTAGGTTCGAATTAACTTCCATAGTAGGGCCGTTCAAAAATACTCCTCCTCAAATAAATATCCACTCTTACGGACAATTGTCCGCAGTCTTAGAAAAATATACCGAACATTTGTCCTGTATGTCAATAACCTAAATTATGACACTATGTAAGGGAACAATCAACTTCTTTACTTCTTCTTAAACTCAGTCGGATACTTCAAATCAATCCACTACATCTCAACTTGAACCCTAAAGATAGCACCTTTCCTTTAGCGCATACAAAAAGAGCCCTGATCTCTCAAAGGCTCTGTCGCATTGCTTATCTCTTCGATTTTCGTTGTTTCATATCTGTGCTAATCTTCTTCCACTTCGCTTTTTCAGCGGCTGCCAGTTTCGCATCTTCCTTTCGTGCCAGATGCGCCAGCTCACGTTGGAGTTTAAGATAGCTTTCAAAACGGGCTTGTTCCAATGATCCATCTGCTATTGCCTTTCGAACAGCACAACCGGGCTCTTGCTCATGCTTGCAGTCATTGAATCGGCAAGTGCCAACGATTGAATCCACATCGTCAAATGCACCACGGAACCCCTCATCGGCCTCCCACAGTTGCAACTCCCTCATACCAGGTGTATCGATCATTAGAGCTCCACTCGGTAATTGAACAAGCTCGCGATGCGTCGTCGTATGACGGCCGCGATCATCCCCGCCACGAACGTCATTGACTCGTTGCATATCTACACCGCTCAATTTATTAATCAGTGTAGATTTACCTACTCCTGAAGAACCTATCAGCGCTATCGTGTTGCCAACACCCAAATAAGGTGCGAGCTGATCCAGCCCTTCTCCCTGCGAGGCACTGACTACATGAATAGGGACAGCGATCGCAATTGACTCTACCTCTGCGATGCGGGCATCCAAATCTTCGCATAAATCTGCTTTGCTCAGCACGATTACCGGCGCAGCACCGCTTTCCCATGCAAGGATCAAGTACCGTTCCATCCTGCGTATATTAAAGTCATTATTTAAGGCATTCACTAAAAAAACAGTATCAACATTAGCGGCCACAATCTGCTCTTCTACCGTAGCTCCAGCCACTTTACGAGAAAACTTGCTCTTGCGTGGAAGTAGCGCATGAATCGAGGCTTTTTGTTCCTCCCAACGCGGTTTTATGACCACCCAGTCACCGACTGCTGGAAAATCTTCTCGACCTGCTGCTTCAAAACGCAACTTACCTGTTACCTCGCCTATGAGCTCTCCATGCTCACTCAATAAACGGTACATACCTTTATGCTCCAGTGTGATTCGTCCGACACTGTAGCCTTGTTCGGCGTAAGTGGCAAAATGATTAGAAAAATACTCATTCCAACCTAACGATTGTAATACGGTATTAGTTGTTTGTTGATTCACTGCGGATTCCCCCTGTAATTGGTTTATTCATCTGGCTATAACGCCAAAACCAGTCACAGTTGAATCCTCATTTGGGAAACGAAATTATTGTTCGCTTGAAAGGAGGATTCCTGTGACCCCGACAACGACACCTTCAAAAATAGTTAATTTCTCCATTACCATCTCTCCCTTCAAGCCAGTCCAGCTAGCTTGCAACTAAATTTCCTAATTATTGTAACATGAATATGAAACGTTGCGAAATAACGAAATGTCCACGCTCCTTTATTGACGAAAATTATTTTCAATATTAATATTTTTATTAAGATAATAATTTCCAATATAATTAGCCCATTTTTTCAGTCTATTTAAATTTACCCTAACATTGCGACGTAGGAGGAAATAAAAGATGACGACAGCACTTGGCAAAAACATCATCGTAACGAACCAGCCAACTAGAGAACAGCTTGAAAAGATTTACGATATTTTAGATGAATGCTTTTCAGTAGGCCGAGATTTTTTCCAAGAAAGATTAGACCTCGACAGCACATATGATCCAGAGACAACATGGTTTGCGATGGTCGACGGTGAGATTGCTGCTAATGTACAAATTTTCCCTCTTAATATTAGAGTCGGTCAAGCGATCTTGAAAACTGGTGCAATGGGCAGCGTCGGTACAGATCCAAATTATCGCGGAATGGGACTTGCGCCCAAAATTCTTCATGCACAAACAGACTACATGAAAGAAACCAATTATGATATAAGTTTACTTCTGGCTAGCAAGCATGCGTTTTATGAAAAGGTTGGCTGGAGACTTATTCCCGAGACTGCTTACGCTATTGAAAAGCAAGCAAGCTTTGAGCAGCAAAGCAGTTACGAAATCATTCCCTTTGAACCTCGTTATCTTGATGATATCCGTTTCATATATGAACAGTTCAATCAGAACCGCACCTATACCGTAGTCCGTAATGAAACATACTGGAATGATCTAATAAGCTGGCCGGAATGGAAAAAAGCAGACTGTCTGCTGCTTCGCAGAAATGAAAAAATTATAGCTTATGGCATTATTGAAAAAAAGGATACTGAACAAGTATTTATTAATGAATTCATGTATTTGAACGAGGCAGTGGACGGCGTTGAACACTTGTTTCATGCCATATGTCAGCTTCGCCCAAATGCAAAGCAAATATTAGCGATGCTGCCAGAGGATCATAAGCTATATTCCTATTATCAACAACATCAAGCACAATCCATTTCAATTAATCAGGCGATGTGGAAAATGATCAACCTAAATTCTACATTCCAAAAGCTTCAGCCTGAATTGGAACATCGTCTTAACGGTAATGACTTGATGGCAGATCAAGAACTGTACATAGCGCTTCAATGCGGAGAGGATCATATATACCTTGACTACAAGCAGAAGCGGCTTTCCATTTCCGATGTTAGTCATGCTGAGTCCTATGTCGAGGTAGAAGTGGATGAACGTAATCTGATGACTTATTTGATGTTCGGCTATAATGCGACAGGCGCAACAAAGGATAGTGTTGAACAGGCTAATATTTTGCAAGCCCTATTCCCGAAACAGCAAGCCGTGTTTTATTTGACCGACAAATTTTAAGCCATTTTCATTTCGACCGATGTTAAAAAAAAGGGTGTGTCGCAAGTCCAAAACTGCTCGGACTTATGACACACCCTTATTTCGCATAACGCCAACTACTAATCGCTATTCATTTTTGATCTTCCTAACAAAACAGCACCATAGGCTGCATCCTTAATCGGCAAGATCAGCTTTGTTTGCGGGTAGCTTTGTGCAAGCTTTCGCTCCAATGCATCTTTTACAAAACGAGATTTTTGCAGCACACTTCCTGCAATGGCAATCTGACTTTTATATAACTTTAGTCGCTCAATAACAGGCACCACAAGCTCAAATAGACTGGCTGCACATTGCTCCGCTAGCTCAAGCGCCTGCGCATCCCCTTTCTCGCATGCTGTCGTCATAATCGGTGCGAGCTGCGCAATATCTTTTTTCGTTGTATTTTTATGATAAACAAAGCCAATAATCTCTTTCACAGTGCTTAGCCCAAGCTGCTCGTATACTAGCGCTGGAATGATCGTATCCGTCATTCTTCCGTCCTCTGCTTGAACTAAAACGGACAAGAGATTACGCCCAATGCAATAGCCGCTTCCCTCGTCATCAATCAGATGGCCAAAGCCTCCTGTGCGATGCTGCTCTCCCTTTTCATTCACCCCAAAGCAAATCGACCCTGTACCGGCAATGAGAATAATGCCTTGCATCGCATTTTGTGCTCCGTATAATGCTGTTTCTTGATCACCGGTAATCGTTAATGGCCCCATGTAACCATTATCTCTCACATGTTTCTCCAAAAAATGGACGACTGACGGATTACTTACTCCTGCCGCTCCTATACAGATATGAGCAACTTCCTCTAAATTGCTGCAGTAGAGCTTTGTCCGATTAAAAATTTCCTCAAAGGAGGCAGCAATAGCATCAGCATCACCACCGTTATAATTAATCGGCCCTACAGTAAAGGTTAATAAAGCATCTTCCTGGTCATGGGTAATTGTGACAGCTGTCTTGGTGCCGCCTCCATCAATTCCAACGATATATGCCATACTCATGTCCCCCTAAAGCTGAATCGTAATGTTGGCAGTTGGTGTAAGCTCACCATTTAGGATTGGAATAAGTGATTTGAATGCATCTAATGTATACTCAAATGCTGCAATTCCGCAGAACTCACCTTTGATTAATGCTAAATCATATGGCTGGCCTAATGTAATTGCCGTTACTTTACAGTCTGCTGCTAACAGCTTCTGTACAAGCGTAAGTTGACCTTTGTTTTCACGCGCATTGAACAAGCCGATTACAACATGCTTGTAGCCTTCAGCCTTTTGCAGCGCATATTTAATTTGCTCCTCGCTCGGATCAATGTTGATAATCTCATACGCTGCATGAAAATGCTCACCCATATATTGCGGGAAGCTAAGATCTTGATTCACGCTGCTGGATGCAAGATCGGTGCGATAGGAATAGGAGCCCATAAATAATACCTGCTCATCACCTGTTTGAATGGGCTCAATCTCACCGTTAATGCGGCAGATCGTTTCCGTACGTATCAGATCATTCGCACGGCGATGTACATCGCAGCCAACAATCTCGTAATCTAGCTCCTCAATAGCCGCATATTGGGTTTTATAAGCTAAAATTTTTGTAACAGCTGCATCAATAACCGCTTCATCCAAATCACCAATTGCTACAGCTTCTTCTATTAAATGAATCGCTTCTTTAACCGTTTTTGGCGTATGACTAATGAATACCAAATCAATACCTGCTTTAACGGCCCCTAACGCTCCTTTTGCAGTACCATAATAGCGTTTAATCGCATCCATTTCCAAACAATCCGACACAACTAAACCTTTATATCCTAGTTTCTCTTTTAATATCTCTGTAATAATCGTATAAGACATCGTTCCCGGCACGCCGGACTTTTCGATTTGCGGGAATAAAATATGTGCACTCATAATGGCTTGAGCGCCTTGCACAATTGCAGCCTTAAACGGCAGCAGTTCAAGCTGCTCTAATTCCTCAACCGTTTTTTCAATCGTAGGCAAGCCAATATGTGAATCGACATTTGTATCACCATGACCTGGAAAATGCTTAAGCGAGGACATTACGCCTCCATCCTGCAATCCCTTCATCATTTGAATCCCATACTGTGATACCTTCTGGGCAGAATCCCCATAAGAGCGAACGTTGATAACGGGGTTCAAGGCATTATTGTTAACGTCCATCACTGGCGCAAGATTGAAATTAATACCTAATGCTTTCAACTCTCTGGCAGTCATTCTACCTGCTGCATACGCATTTTCAGGTCGGCCTGAAGAAGCAATTGCCATTGCCCCAGCAACATTTGTTGCGCCCTTGGGCATTCGAGTAACTCGACCGCCCTCTTGGTCAATCGTAATAAAGCCTGGGATGCCTGTATGTGTCGTGAACCATTGCTGCAACTCCGTTACAAGCCCACCTAATTGATATTTATTTGCGATATTATGTGAAAATAAAATAATATTTCCGACTTTATACTGCTCGATTACTTCCTTCAGCTCAGGAGATATCTCCGTTGACGGGAAACCTGTTACGAACATTTGCCCGATCTTTTCGCGCAAGCTCATTTGTTCTATTGTTTTCATCAATTGCTCACCATCCACTAACGATATAAATGATATTGCTGTTTCATTTCTGCAAATTGCTTGCTTTCCTCTGCAAACTGTTCAAGCAGCTGCTTTGCTCGAATATTTTCCGTACGATACATGCTGTCTCCGCCCAGCAAATCGATAAATGGGCGTGAGCCCTCCTTCACAGGAGGCAGGAATGAAAATTGCTCATACAAATCTCTTATCGTGAATAATAAGGTTACGCCAACTTCTAACGGCTTCATCACTTGGATGTCTGTAATATATATTTGTACTCCGCCACATAGCTCTCCAGTATGCTTAGATGACGTCGGCTTGAAATGAACAGGACGGAAATGTACACCTGGAATTCGTTTGGCGTTCATCTCATCTGCCAATTGCTGCGCTTGAATGAAGGGAGCGCCAATCATTTCAAATGGGAACGTTGTACCGCGTCCTTCGGAGCAGTTTGTACCCTCAAATAAGCATGTGCCTGTATATAATAACGCTGTTTCATATCGAGGTATCCCAAGTGATGGATGAACCCAAGTTAATTTTGTATCCGGGGAGGACATTCTCCGTTCCCAGCCTTCCAAACGAACGACATGAAGCGATGTTCTCCAATTCATTTGATCATTTGCCATCACCGCTACTTCCCCTGCAGTTAGGCCGTATCGAACAGCTAGCTCGTAATTTCCAACAAATGATTTGAAGTTGGGCTTTAAAATATTCCCTTCCACGTTTACCCCATTAAGCGGATTAACACGATCAAGAACAACAAATTCTACGCCTGCCTTAGCACAATCTTCGAGTGCATACAGCATCGTATATATAAATGTGTAATACCGTACACCAACATCTTGAATATCGTACACAACAATATCTACTTCATCCAGCATTTCCTTTGTTAAACGCTTGGAGTCTTTACGGTATAAACTATAGACCGGAACATTCGTCAAAGGATCCACATACGTCTCTACTAATGCCCCTGCATCCAAATCTCCATGAACACCATGCTCAGGTGAAAACATCGCAGTAAGATTAAAGTTTTCATGTAAAATGGCAATCGTTGATTCAAAATCTTTTGTAAGCCCTGTCGGTGCTGTAATTAATCCTACGCGCTTACCTTCAAACCATTGACGATACTTCGTAATCGAATCGATCCCATTTAACACCATTTAAAGTTGCCTCCTTACGGATCTATTACCAAAGACTAGATTGTCTAAGTTTCATCGTTTCAGCAGGCACCATAAAGGCTTCTGCATATGTTTTTCTTGCTTCACAGCCGCGAACAACTGCTAATGCTTTATAGTAATCCATATATTTGAAAGATTTACTATTCGTCACAAACCAATGTTTGCTTAAAGCATCAATCCATAGATCATATGCCGCTTGATCGAAATCCACGTATAGATAAGGGACATAATCAACAGCATCTTCCCAGTTTTCGGAATAATATAGTCTTGCTGCAAAGTGAGCAGGAAGATCACGTTCAAAGGATGACAAGCTTGCGAAGAAACGAGCATCATTAACGATATGATGCGTTAGCGCATGATCCTTATGCATACTGTTTTTCCAATGTGTCATAATAATGTTTGGCTTTACAAGGCGAATAACATCACAAACCTCCATACGAACTTGTTGATTGTCAGGCAACTCTCCGTCACAATAATCAAATACAATGGCTTCACCGCCAAGCATATCAGCAAATACTTCCGCCTCTTTCACTTTTTGCTGACGGTACTCCTTCATATCCTGTCCTGCTGGCACACCTCTTTCACCTGCAGTTAATGCAAGTGTCACAATGCGGTCTCCCTTTAAACTATGACTAGCTAGTACACCACCGGATGCTAGTTCCACATCACCAACATGTGCTCCAATGGCTAATACTGTTAATTTTTCGCTCATCTTTATAGTTCCCTCCGCAGTATAGAAAATTGTTTTTCAATATTAAATCCTGCTTTTTGATAGATTCGAAGAGCCGGATTATTACTGCCAGTGAATAAAGAGATATATTGACAGCCCACATTTTGAAAAGCCTCGACCATTCGGAAAAATAATACACTGCCGAGACCATGACCCTCATGCTCTGGGTGAACACCGATACCGCAAAAAAATGCTCGACCATTAGGTTGTGAAATAATAGGACCTGCAAAACCAACAACCTCGTTGCCATGCACAGCTACTACAAGAGGTGCGCCATCCTTCACATACGATACAACATCCTTTTTCCACTGCGGATTTTGCAGGGCAGCAAGCGTTGCTTCAAGCCCATTATGCAAAGCAGGGGCATAAGGAGTAACATAATAGCCTTTACTATTTGCTTTATCTTCTTTGCTTGAAATATCTTCAGGAACACTAAAGTTTCCGAGTCTTAAGTACATGCCGCATTGCGTCGCCCGATCCACGTACCCTCTAGCGATTAAAGCGTCGTATAATGGCTGGTCCTTACTGATGCCTGGGGCATTATTGTGCTCATGCTGGGGCGCGCTTGGAATATTCCATTTCAGCTTAATGGGGTTAAAAAACAATACATCCGCCTGTCTTTTCCCATGTACTTGGAATCTCTTTTCTATACCTATTAGAAAAGCATCGTAATGTTCTTGAAAAGCGACTTCGGCATCAATAATAACACTCGTAATATAGCCAGCCACATCTCCAAGCGGGAGATCATCACCACTGCAACCAGCTGCAAAACCAACAATACCTTTTTCATTACAGCCTACCCATATACACTCAGCATCGAAATAAGGATGATCAATGAATGTATCTTGAAACTCTCGCTCTGTAAATGATTTGTAATCATATTTTGTAGCCTCTCGATTCCAAAGCTCTACAACTTCAGAAAGATCTTCAATTGAAAAGGGTCTGATTTGCATCATTCAAACCTCCTGTGAACGTCCAAGATAAGGCCAAGAAATTTTGCCCATTACTACTGGCTGAGAAGCTCCAGTTACTAGTGGAATATTGTTTGGTAGGCGCTTCATCGTATAATACGCTAGCACAGCAAAAGCAATAGCTTCCTTAGCATCACTATTGCCACCGATATCCTCCTGCGTCAGCACCTGCACCTTATAGGGTGCAAATAATTGCTGCAAATCACGCAATAACGTTTTGTTATAACTGCCACCGCCACCAATTAACAATTGCTGAGCTTGATGCTGTGGCGCAATATACCGTTCATAGCTATCGACGATGCTCCATGCGGTTAAATGTGTAGCTGTTGCAATCACATCTTCAGCTTTCCAGTTATTAGCCTCCATCCATTCAATAATTTGTGCAACGTATTGTTGACCAAATCGTTCTCTGCCTGTCGATTTGGGTAAAGGCATCGTATAATATTCATCTTGCTGCATCCATTTCAAAAGCTCATCAATCACTTGACCGCCCGCAGCAATTCCACCGCCAACATCCATTGTCATTGGCGCAAATAATTGCGATACAAGCCCATCGATAATCATATTTCCAGGACCAGTATCAAAAGCAAATACCTGTTCCGGCGAGGCATTTGCAGGAAGAACAGTCACATTTCCTATTCCTCCAATGTTTTGCAGAAGAAGTGTTTTCTCTGGATTGTTAAACAATAAATATTCAGTAAATGGTACTAACGGCGCTCCTTGTCCACCCATTGCCATGTCAGCGACTCGAAAGTCTGATACGCAAGGAATTGCTGTGCGATTCGCGATAACTGCACCATCGCCAATTTGAACCGTACAATGCAGGTTATAACCGTCCATAACCTTTTCTTCCGGTGCATGATAGATCGTTTGACCATGTGATCCTACTGCAAATATTTGTGATGGCTCTAGCCCGCATTTCCCTATAACGGACAATGTGGCTTGGGCGTATAATTCACCAAGCCACATATTCATTGCGCCAACTTTATCAATCGTAGCGTTAGCCCGATCAAAAAGCTCAAATATTGAGTTTCTAACTTGCACCTTCAAAGGAGTGTTCTCAAAAGCCAGTAATTCAATCTCTACTCCTTGCTCTTTATCCGGCATGGGAGAAAGTTTAATTACCGCTGCATCAATACCATCTACTGATGTACCAGACATCAAGCCAACTAAGTATGTTGCTTCAACTTTTGATTGTTTGTCCATTAGCCTTTCACCGCTCCAACCGTTACCCCTTCAAGGAAGTATTTTTGTAAACTGAAGAACAAAATAAACATTGGAACTGCTGAAATTGTTGCACCAGCCATCATTGGTGCAAAGTAAGTTGTATTCGCAAAGCGGAAGTTTTTCAAGCCGACCTGAATCGTTTGCATATCCATCGTATTCGTTACTAGGAACGGCCAGAAGAAGTCATTCCATGCTGCCATGAACGTTAGGATAGCCAGTACTGCCATAACTGTTTTTGATAGAGGCATAATGATATGCCAGAAGATTTTAGGTTGAGAACAACCTTCGATTTTAGCAGCTTCAATAATTTCAACTGGAATGGAAGACATGAACTGCTTAACCAAGAAAATGTTATACACCGTTACTATGCTTGGCATAATCAACGCTGTATACGTATTTTGTAATTCAAAAATATTCACAATCAATATATATAGTGGAACCTGTGTTACTTGGCCAGGAATCATCATAGAGCCTAGCAAAATAGCGAACAAAATGTTTTTCCCTTTAAATCTCATTTTCGCAAAAGAATATCCTGCAAGTGTAGCAAAAAATACGTTAGATACCGTGATACTAGCTGCCACAATAAATGAGTTCAGTAACCAATCCCATGAATGTGGGCTGAAGTTAAAGAAGAATTTATAGGATTCAAATGAAATCTTCGACGGGATGATAGAATAGCTCATTGCACCAGCTTCTACCGGATCACCGAACGAGGAAATGATCATAAAGTAAATCGGGAAAATGGTAGCTGCGGCAAATAGGATAAGGAACGTAATAATTAGACCATTACGGACGAACAGATACCCTTTGCTTCTTATGTTATTGTTGAACAAACCCATAGTATCCTGCCCCTTTCCTAGTATTCTATTTCTTTACCCAAAAACTTAAATTGAAGGTATGAAATAAATGCGATAATCGCTGCTAGAAGTAATGATTGTGCTGCTGCCTCACCAAACTCAAAATATGTGAACGCATTGTTAAAAATCAACAAACCTACCATTGTTGTTGCATGGTCTGGTCCACCGCCTGTCATAAGATAAGCGTTTTGGAATACTTGGAAGGAACCAATGACACCTGTAACAAGTAGGAATAGCGTTGTTGGCTTAAGGAAAGGAACGACGATAAACCAAAGCTTTTGCAAGAAAGTCGCGCCGTCAATATCAGCTGCTTCATAATAGCTGTTATCAATACCGAGCAATGCAGCTAGATAGATAATAATGGCTGTACCATGACTTGATAGCCATGACATTAATACAAGTGAAAACATGGCAGTTGCACTGGAACCAAGCCAGTTTTGATTAGTAATCCCAAAAAATGACACAACCTGATTGGCAATACCTGATTTTAACGGATCAAAGATCCACAGCCATACAACGGCAAGCGCTACACCTGATGCTACAGCTGGCAAGTAATATACTGCTTTAAAGATCGTTTGTGTTCTTTTCTTGAAAGGTATAATCAAAATTGCAATTAAGAATGATAGAAAAATATTAAATGGAACAGTTAATAACGTATATACTAATGTGTTTTTCAATGCTTTCCAGAAAAGTTCATCTGAAAATGAGTTAACGAAGTTTTCCAGGCCAACATAAGTGGACCCTAATGGACGATATTCTTGTAAGCTGATCATAAAAGCATTGATTACTGGATATGCGGTAAATAAAGAAAACGCAATAAGTGCTACTGCGATAAACGCGTATCCCCAACCTAAGTCACTTTCGAGTTTCAATTTTTTTCTTTTAGTCAACGTTTGATTCATTGGGTCGCACCTCTCTTCTTAAAAAAGTAAAAGCTCTAGTCTAATTTAGAAGGAAAGCTGTACGTACTAGCTACGTACAGCTTTCACATGCTAGGTTATGACAGACTAGTCAACTACAATACCATCTTCACCGAAGGATTTAATTGCTGCTGCTTTAACTGCATCATACATTTTTTGTGGACTAATCTCATTTGCAAGCAATGCTTGTAGTTTAGGAACGATTACTTCCGTTTCAATTTTAAGCGCTTCAGCAGCTAGATCAGTTGGGATATCTGTACGAGCTGGAACCGCTTTAGACATCATGATTTGATCTGCTTTAACGTTCTCTTCATTACGAGGATATTGTTCAAGCACTGCAGCATTACGTGCAGATTCTGTAATTGGTGATAAGAACAGCTCATTACTGTAATTAGCCGCAATGGATCCAGAAGATAGGAAATTAATAGCTAAACCAATATTTTTAATATGCTCTTCAGAAGGATCTTTTTTGCCACGAAGCGCAATGTAACCATCAACAACAGCTGTAGGAATGTAATCAGCGCCGTTAAATGTAGGTGTAGGAAGCGCAATGTATTCCGCTTCGATTGAATCCGCTACTGCAGAACCATCATTTGCTTTAATTTTTTCATTGTTTAGACGAGCAGAGTTTTCAAAGCTCGCTAGACCTTTACCAGTGATCATGGTTTGACCAGTTAAGAACATGTTCCAACGTTTACCTGCATCGATAGAGCTTAGTTCTTTAGGCATTGAGCCATCATCGATCATTTGACGGATAGCTTCAAGCAGACCTAAGAAGTTTTTGCTTGTGTAAGAGAACTTAAGGTTTTTATCAAAGTAATCTGGCAAACCAGCAGATTTAGCCATAATACCAAGATAGTCCTTAGATGTAACACCAGATGTTGCGAAAACGAAACCATACTGAGTTGTTTCACCTTTATCGTTTTTAACAACACCTTTACTAATTGCATCGCGGAATTGGTCATATGTCCAACCGTTTTGCTGAACATTTTTCCAGTCGATACCAGCTTTTTCTAAGAACTGTTTGTTACCACCGATAGAATGAATGGCCAAGTAAGCTGGCAAACCATATTGAGAATTGCCCAATTGGAAGTATTTCATTGCAACTTCATCATAATCTGCTTTAACTTCATCTGAAAGTGCAGCATTAAGGTCAATTAGAACGTTTAGTGCTGCATATTTAGAGATTCCTGTAGAACCAACCCAAGCGATATCTGGAGGAGAACCCGCATTTACTTGAGTATCAAGTTTTTGTGTCATATCTTCCCAACTCGCTGGTTCGATTTTCAAAGTTAGGTGTGGATACAATGCATTAAATTCTTTTTCCATATCCGTAAAACGCGCTTGGTAGTTAGCCGATACTGGAGGTAATAATGCAGTAATCGTATCTTTTTTTAGCTCAGAACCACTGTTGCTGCTGCCTTTGTTTCCGGAATTTGTAGCGTCTGGAGCGTTATTTCCGTTTCCTGCACAAGCGGATAATAGTGATAACATCATGATAACTGACAAAAAGAGAGTTAATACACTTGATCTTTTTTTCATCGATAACAGCCTCCTCAATTTTTAAAAGCATCAATCCCGTTATTCCATTTCTTTTCCACCTAAGCCAATGATGAGATTGCTTGTTTCAACCGTCCTCCATTTGCGTTAAGTGCTTGTTCTGCTTCCTTTGCATCCAACCCCGTTTTAATCATCATTATTGCTAGCTTACAATTCATAGATGCTTTTTCAAGTGTTTCTGCGGCGGTTGATGTGTCTACACCAGTCGTATTCATAATAATACGGACTGAGCGATCTACCAGCTTAAAATTACTTGCCTTTAGATCAACCATTAAGTTGTTATACGTTTTCCCTAACTTGACCATTGTGCATGTTGTCAGCATATTAAGCACCAGCTTTTGAGCAGTTCCTGCCTTTAATCGAGTCGAGCCGCTAATGACCTCCGGCCCTACAACAGGTGAAATACAAACATCTACAATGGGTTCAAACTTTGAGCCTTTGTTGTTACAAACACCGATAGTGGCTGCTCCAAGCTCCTTCGCTTTCGTTAAAGCTGCAATAACATAGTTTGCACTGCCGCTTGCCGAAATCCCAATAAGCACATCTTTGTTTGTTACACCAATGCTTTCGATTAATGCGATCCCTTCATCAACATCGTCTTCACAGCCTTCAACCGCACGACGCAAAGCAATATCACCACCAGCGATATAGCCCTGTACTAAGGAAGGATCTGTACCAAAGGTAGGAGGACATTCTGAAGCATCCAAAACACCTAATCTTCCTGATGTGCCAGCTCCTATATAAAACATTCTTCCACCATTAGACAACCTATGATGTAGAACATCTACCGCCTTTGCAATCTGCGGAATTTCCGCAGCTATAGCTGCAGAGACCAGAGCATCTTGTTGATTCATTAACTGGACCATTTGTTCCGTCGTACATTCATCAATCATTAATGTGTCTGGATTCACAGCCTCTGTTGTTAATCCCGAAAGGTAGTCATTCATAGTCATCCTCCGTCTTGTTAGCAAAATTTCACATATAATTTACGAGATGAGTGAAGTTAGTTAACATGAATTATTTTTTTATATTAATACACCACCCTCAATCCGTCAATAGATTTTGAAATATTATTTCATTACGAAATAATATTCTGTTTTTTTATTTCAAACTCTATACATTCTTTATATCACATTTACAAACCGCTTACAAGGTACTTTTTTAATTTTTATTAAACGCTTACAGTACTACCGTTACAGCATTCCTTAAAAAAGAAGTCGACGTCTTATATGCTGATTCCCGATCCAAATGAAGCATGAAATTTCACAATCACTGATCAACCAGTAGACGTTTTGCCTACAATTTTCATTCATTTTCTACATTAAAATAGTGTACTAAGCTTTCAATTGTCGAATTAAACTAATCATTATAGGGGTTTGATTAAACGCATTCATTATGTAGATAATCTAACATTTAATGAGTGAGCATTATGTTAGGTATTGAAAAAGTACATTAAATACACAAAGAAAGCATTGATCAATGATCAATGCTTTCTTCCAAATTCATTCCAGCAGAACCTAATATCTAAGTTTTTTCTTCAATATATTATGTGTTTTTGTTAAGTAGGTTTTTACTTCCTCATATTCTGCACTTGCGACACCAGCAAATAAGATGTCGATGATCGTAAGCATAGCAATACGCGAGCCCATAGCACCGCTGCGAATTGTTATTTCAGGTGTAGATATACTAAGAACAATATCCGCTCGCACTGCAAGCTCACTTTTATTGTACTTCGTAATCGCAATACATTTCGCTTTGTTCTTTTGAGCAATGATCAGTGCATCAATAATATCACTAGTTGCTCCAGAGTTAGAAATGAAAATGGCAACATCATCTTTCTCAAGTAACGTTGCTGCTGTGAGCTGACTATGACCATCCGTATAGGCATGGCACATCTTATTAATTCGTGAGAACTTCTGTTCCCCGTCCATACAAACTATTCCTGAGGCACCTATTCCAAAGAAAACAATTCGCTTACTATGACATAGTAATTCTACAGCTCTTGCAATTTCTTTTCGGTCAATGACACTAAGCGTGTCCTCAATGGACTTGCAATTATTCAATGAAATATTTGAAATAATTGTCGAGAGATCATCGCCCGGCTGAATATCTGTATATTGAGCCTTTGGATCCTCATCACGAGAACCCAAAGAAGCTGAGATACTCACAATAAAATTGCGGTACCCGCTGTAACCCATCGTCTTACAGAAACGAAGGACAGATGCATCACTTGTTTTACTCGATTGAGCCAATTCCTTAATCGATAAATGAGGGATTTCTTCTTTATTTTCTAAAATGTAATCTCCAACCAATCGTTCAACTGGAGTAAAACTTTCTCTCATTTCACGAATCTTAATTAATATGTTGTCATTTAAACTCATAATCTACCTACTCAAGATTTAATTAACACCTTAAATATTATCATAAACAATTTAGACAACCTAATTCAATAGCAAAATACATTTTGGCAAACTTAAAATTAATATTTATTACTCTGATAAAATCATCCGATCATGCAAAAAATCAACGATGTGCATCGCCTTCATCGTCTGATCAGGCTTATACTTTTCAATTCCAAGCTTCATTTGAAGCAGACAGCCTGGATTACTCGTTAGCATATAGCTTGCTTGTGTGTTGTTCGCATGCTCCATTTTGTGCTCAAGGATGGAACCTGCCATCTCAGGCTGTACGACATTGTATATGCCAGCAGAGCCGCAGCAGCGATCAGATTGGGCCATTTCAACATATTCAGCGTTAACTATTTCCTTCATTAATTTACGTGGAGCGCTCGAGCCTTTCATCACATTGCGCAGATGACAAGAATCCTGATACGTCACTTTCATTTTCTCGCCATGTGGAGAACTTTCTTTTTGTGCAAATTTCGGTACACGTCCCTTTTCTACAATCAATGTGCTGATATCGATTACTCTTGAAGCAAACCATTTTGCTGACTCACTGTACTTTTTATTATCCTGCATAAGATGGTCATATTCAACGAGCAGCGCACCACAACCGCCTGCATTTGATACAATGTATTCGACATCGAGCTGTTTGAATATATCGATATTCACAGCTGCCAGTTCTCTAGCGTCGTTCATTTCTCCACTATGAGCATGCAGCGCACCACAGCATACCTGACTTTCAGGAATGTATACGTCAAAGCCCGCAGCAGAAAGCAGCTCAACTGTATTCACATTCGTATCTGCGAACATAACATCCATGATACAACCGCGGAACATCGCAACTTTGGCGATTGCTTCACCCTTTGCTGGATAATAAGTACCGAGACGCTCAACTACACCCTTAGAACTGGCGGATGGCAAAATAGCTTCCATCTCAGATAATTGCTTAGGAAACAGCTTCATTACACCTGTTGATTGCACTACTTTTTGCAAGCCGGATTTTTGATAGACCGCAAGCGAACCTCCAAGCAGCTTCAAGCTGCCACGCTTCGGAAATAAATTTTTGAATACCGTCTTACGAATAACTTTAATAGGCAATGAATGAGTTGCGTGCTCCTCGATCGCTTCTTTCGTCTGTTCAATTAATTGACCATACTTCACATCTGCCGGACAAGCTGGTTCACAAGCACGACAGCCTAAGCACAAGTTCATTTGATCTTGGAACTGCTGATCTGGAACCATTAGTCCATCTACAGCTGCCTTCATCATCGCAATGCGTCCACGAGGAGAAGCAGGTTCCATACCTGTTTCATGGAATGTCGGACAAGCAGGCAAGCAGAAGCCGCATCGCATACAATTTGTTAACTGATCATAGTCAAGCTTCTCTAATAAAGTTCGAGCTAGAGGATTAGCATGCTCGATTACCGGTTTTCCTATAGCACTAGCCATGCTGCACCACCACCCTCTTCTTCGTTTCCTTAGCAAAAATCTTACTTGGATTCAAAATATTCAATGGATCGAAAGCGCCTTTGATTCCTTTCATAACTTCAATACCCGCTTCTCCAACCTTCCATTCCAAATAAGGAGCTTTCACAACACCGACCCCATGCTCGCCAGTAATCGTGCCTCCGAGTTCGATTGCAGCTTCAAAAATTTCTGCAAATGCCTCCTCCACACGATGTACTTCTTCGTGGTCACGCGCGTCAGTCGTTGCAGTTGGATGCAGATTTCCATCACCGGCATGCCCAAAGGTCGCTATATTCACATTGTATTTTTGGGCGATTGCATTTGTACGCAATATCATTTCCGCAATTTTAGAGCGAGGTACAGTAGCATCCTCAAGTATCGTCGTCGGGCGAAGGCGAGCGAGTGCGGTAAATGCGCTGCGTCTAGCTGTCAGCAGCTTTTCTGCTTCTTCACGATCCGCTGCAACATCAATTCGATCCGCCTGCTCTTCCTTGCAAATAAGCTGTATTTTTTCAATATCACGTTCAACCATTTCTGGTTCACCATCCTGCTCAATAATGAGGATCGCGGCCATATCTAGTGGCAAGCCGATTTTCGCGAAATCATCAACAACCCGAATGGTTGGATTATCCAATATTTCTAATGTTGCTGGAATCATTTGATTTTTAATAATTTTAGATACCGTACGTGCTGCACCATAAATATCCTTATACATCGCAACCATCGTTTTCTTTGTTTTTGGCTGTGGAATAAGCTTAAGAATCGCCTCTGTAATGACGGCAAGTGTTCCTTCTGAGCCTACTAATAATTTCGTCAAATCATACCCAGCGACATCTTTAGTCAATTTTCCACCAGTACGGATGATTGAGCCATTTGCCAGCACAGCAGTTAAGCCAAGTACATAATCTTTTGTAGTTCCGTACTTTAAGCCTCTTAGACCACCTGAGCATTCAGCGATATTGCCGCCTATTGTAGAAATTTTCATACTGCTTGGATCTGGTGGATAGAATAGTCCTAGCCCTTCAACATGGGTAATAAATTGACCAGTAATTACACCAGGCTGGACAATAGCCGTTAAGTTTTCCATATCCACTTCAATTATTTTATTCATGCGATGCATAACCATCACAATCCCGCCTTGCAATGGTACTGTACCACCGCAAAGATTCGAACCCGAGCCTCTTGTTACAATCGGAATAAGATTGCTGTTAGCTATTTTCATAATTTCTGAAACTTGCTCTGTTGATTCTGGATAAATAACTGCATCAGGCAAAGCCTGTAACATCGGCGTTCCATCATAGGAATGTGTGATTAATGCCTCCTGATCTGTCCGAAAAAATTTTTCTCCTACAATCTCTCGTAATTGTCTAACTACAGCTTCATTCAACATGAACGATTCCTCCTTAGTGAAATTGAGCAGGTCATCTGATGACTTTATGTTGATTATAGTGTAATAAAGTTGTACAGTATTGTCTAGAGTTGTATTTTCGGGAGGTTAAAAGCTTTATGCAACCGATAAAGGTAGAAACTGAAAAAGGACATGAGCTTGTACGAAGAGCCATTCTTTCACAAATTGAGGAAGGTCTCTTACAACCTGGTCAAAAACTACCGTCCGTAGTTGATTTGAGTACCGCCTTTGGAGTAGGTCGCTCCACCATTCGTGAAGCATTGAGCGCATTAAAGGCTACAGGCTGGATAGATGTAAAGCATGGCGGAGGTACCTTTATCAATAAAGTATTGCCTACCTCGCAAAGTAACTCACGTGATCCATTCGAGGAATCGGAAAATGTAAAAGAGATACTGGAAGTTCGTATTTGGCTTGAAAGCGGCAGTGCTGCATTCGCTGCCGAGCGTCGAAATGATAAGGATCTCGAGAAGTTAAAGCAAATTATTAAACAAATGGAGCAAGCATTGGAAATGAATAATACGCAAATGAGTGAACATGCGGATATCGAATTTCATCTAGCTATAGCAGCTGCCTCACATAATAAACTGCTTAATACTTTAATGAGTTCACTTACTAGTAAGCTAACCGAAACTATGGGGAAAACTCGTCAGCTGTGGTTTTTCGAAGACAAGTCCTCTTCCACACTTCTCTTAAAAGAGCATCAATCCATATATGATGCAATATTAGCTCAAAACAGCGAGCTTGCCAGCCAGTTAATTCAAGCTCATTTACATAAAGTCGAGAATGTACTGAAACGTGGAGCTATTCAAGATTAATTCTGTTCAATGTAGAGTCAAAGATAGAACGACAGTTCTATCTTTGGCTTTATTTTTGTCAATGAATACACAATTGATTCTGTGCATCAAACGAAAAAAAATGATACTATGTATGTTGGGTAAAGGACTTCGCTATAGCTTATCTCGTTTTTATATGTTGCAACAGGAGGAAGTAATATGAGTAACGAACAAAATTTTTGGCTTGATTTACCAAAGCCGTTTTTTATATTAGCACCAATGGAAGATGTCACAGATGTTGTATTTCGTCACGTCGTTAGTACAGCTGCAAAACCCGACGTATTTTTCACAGAATTCACAAGTACAGATAGTTATTGTAACCCTGCAGGAAGAGCCAGTACTCGTGGTCGGTTAACGTTCACAGAAGATGAGCAACCGATCGTCGCTCATATTTGGGGCAATAAGCCTGCATTTTTTGAACAGATGAGTATTGATATGAAAAAACTAGGCTTTCGTGGTATCGATTTAAACATGGGATGCCCAGTCCAAAACGTCGCATCCAATGGAAAGGGTTCTGGATTAATACAACACCCTGAAGTTGCAGCACAAATTATTCAAGCAGCAAAAGCAGGTGGTTTGCCGGTTAGTGTTAAAACAAGATTAGGTTACCATGATATTGACGAGTGGCGCGATTGGTTAGGGCATATATTGAAACAAGATATTGCGAATCTTTCCATTCACCTTCGTACAAAAAAAGAGATGAGTAAAGTAGAGGCACACTGGGAACTAATCCCTGAAATAAAAAAATTACGCGATGAAATTGCTCCAAATACGTTGTTAACTATTAATGGAGATATTCCTGACCGCGCAACAGGATTAAAATTAGTAGAACAATACGGCGTTGATGGTGTGATGATTGGCCGCGGCATTTTCACCAATCCATTTGCTTTTGAAAAAGAACCTAAAGAACATAGCGCGAAGGATTTTCTCAATTTACTACTTTTACAGTTGGATCTTCACGATAAATATTCAAAAGAAAACGAACCACGTCCATTTAAACCACTTCTTCGCTTTTTCAAAATCTATGTTCGTGGGTTTAGAGGCGCAGGCGAACTAAGAAACCAATTAATGGATACCACGTCAACAGATGAAGTCCGTCGTTTAGTAAAACCTTTTTTAGACCAAGAATTAGAATGAGGTATACCCACCTGTGCATGATTAAAAAGACTTGCTATTAAAGCAAGTCTTTTTAATGAATTATCGTTTTATTCTAAATAGAACCCCAGTTCCGATAACTTGATTATAAAAACAATGAGAGACCTCCCAAAAGTTCAATGAACTCTTGAAAGGTCTCTTATTTTTGTACCATGTGGTCAAACGGTGTTTCCTCTCAAGGAAACCCTTGATGCATAAGGGTTTATCCCCCTTATTACATCATGCCGCCCATTCCACCCATGCCGCCCATATCAGGCATGCCAGCGCCAGCACCCTTAGGTTCTGGTTTGTCAGCAACAACTGCTTCAGTAGTCAAGAACATAGCTGCAACAGAAGCTGCGTTTTGAAGAGCAGAACGTGTTACTTTAGCAGGATCTACGATACCCGCTTCGAACATGTTTACCCATTCACCAGTAGCAGCGTTGTAGCCGATACCGATTTTTTCGTGTTTCAGACGCTCAACGATAACCGAACCTTCTTGACCAGCGTTCGCAGCGATTGTGCGAAGCGGCTCTTCAAGGGAACGAAGAACGATGTTAACGCCTGTTTGCTCGTCGCCGATAGCTTTAACAGCTGCAACTGCATTGTATACGTTAATTAGAGCTGTACCACCACCAGATACGATACCTTCTTCAACCGCTGCACGAGTGGAGTTGAGGGCATCTTCGATGCGTAGTTTACGCTCTTTCAATTCTGTTTCTGTAGCTGCGCCAACTTTGATAACTGCAACGCCGCCAGACAATTTTGCAAGACGCTCTTGAAGCTTCTCACGGTCAAAGTCGGAAGTTGTTTCTTCCAGTTGAGCGCGGATTTGGTTCACGCGAGCAACGATGTCAGCGGAGTTGCCGCTGCCGTCAACGATGATTGTAGTTTCTTTAGTAATGCGGATCTGACGAGCAGAACCTAGTGATTCAACGCCAGTCGATTTGAGCTCAAGGCCTAGTTCTTCTGTAATCACTTGGCCGCCTGTTAGAGCAGCGATATCTTGAAGCATAGCTTTACGACGGTCACCGAAACCTGGAGCTTTAACAGCTACACAAGTAAATGTTCCACGAAGTTTGTTCACTACTAGAGTAGCTTGAGCTTCGCCTTCTACGTCTTCAGCAATGATTAGCAATTGCTTGCCGGATTGAACGACTTTCTCAAGAACCGGAAGGATCTCTTGAATGCTCGTAATTTTTTTGTCAGTGATAAGGATGTAAGGGTTGTCTAGGACAGCTTCCATCTTATCAGTGTCAGTAATCATGTATGGAGATACATAACCACGGTCAAATTGCATACCTTCAACTACTTCAAGCTCTGTAACAAAGCCTTTCGACTCTTCTACAGTGATAACGCCGTCGTTGCCGACTTTTTCCATAGCTTCAGCAATAAGTTGGCCCACTTCTTCGTCAGCAGATGAAATCGAAGCAACTTGTGCGATCGATTGTTTGCCTTCGATTGGTTTCGAGATAGCTTTAAGCTCTTCAACAGCAGCTTTAACAGCTTTCTCGATACCTTTGCGGATAACCATTGGGTTAGCGCCAGCTGTAACGTTTTTCAAGCCTTCGCGAATCATCGCTTGAGCTAGAACAGTAGCCGTAGTTGTACCGTCACCTGCAACGTCATTTGTTTTTGTTGCTACTTCTTTAACGAGTTGAGCGCCCATGTTTTCAAAAGCATCCTCAAGCTCGATTTCTTTTGCAATGGATACACCATCATTCGTGATAAGCGGGCTTCCGAATTTTTTCTCAAGTACCACGTTGCGGCCTTTTGGACCTAGTGTTACTTTAACCGCGTTTGCAAGTGCATCAACACCGCGCAGCATTGCGCGACGAGCGTCTTCGCTAAATTTAATTTCCTTAGCCATTAACAGAAACCTCCCAAAATAGTTTAAGTAGAACTGCTTACATTATGTTTTGCCTTCTATGTGACCCTAAGCGGGTTGTTATTCAAAAATCGCGTGAATTTCGCTTTCTTTCATAATCAAATACTCTTTGCCTTCGTATTTGATTTCAGTGCCGGCGTATTTGGAGAAAAGAACGCGGTCGCCTTCTTTAACTTCAAGAGCAATACGAACGCCATCTTTCAGCGTGCCGCTGCCAACTGCAATCACTTTGCCTTCTTGCGGCTTTTCTTTCGCCGAATCCGGCAATACGATACCGCTAGCGGTTGTTTCTTCCTTCGCGATTGCTTCGATCAATACGCGTTCACCCAAAGGTCTGATCATTGAAAATAGCCTCCTTCAAAATTTGTCGCTGCTTATATTCTCGTTAGCACTCGTAACCTTCAAGTGCTAACAACTATTTTTATCATACTCATTTTCGTTATTAATTTCAAGTGCTTGGTTTCATTTTTCCGTTTATTTACACTAGGTATGAGGAACTAAATCCTTTTTGTAAGGATTGGCCTGTCCATATTGAATTGCTCAAGCTATTATTATGTGCCAACAGCATCAAGAGAATACGATAGAACATAGGTTACTTCAAAGCCGTATCGATGCCAAAAGCCTGTCCTGACCACGCCTTCTTAGAAGTCCAAGCCTCGTCCGCTCCGCACCAGAATGAATGGTCGCTCGGCAAGCCAAGAGGCAAGAACACTGCAGCGCATAAATAGAGGCTTCCCGTTGAAATGTACCGCTCGCCAATATCTCGCTGATTTCCACAGAGGCCGATCGTAAGCCATCCATCCGATGTGAAATTGCCAGGCATGTCAAGCGTTCTCCGGATCGCTGCAGTTAGCGCACAGCGTACCTGAGGTGCTGTGACGGACTTTGGCAAATCATTATTTAAAGCATGTTGAGCTAAGCTTTGAAAAGCTCCGAATCGATAGGCAAGTGATCGTCCAATTGGCGGGTACGTTCCATCCGTTCCAATTAGCCGCTCAAGCACTTCTGCATAACGCCGTGACCGGCTCGCAACAGCAGCTCGCATCGCTGCCCATTCCTCGTGCTCATCACCTGCTGCGGCAAGCACATCGACTAGCATAGGCTGGATAACAAAGCTATTGTAATAATCCCAGTGGAACTCAGGACCATCACTATAGGCGCCGTCTCCCAAATACCATTGCTCATGCTGCTTCAAGGCGTAATCGATCCGCATCGGATCCCAGTCACTCTCACCTAGCCTAAGCAGTGCCGCCTCGATCGTTGCTGCAAACAGCAGCCAATTCGAGAAAACTGGCTTCCTCGACCTTGTTTGCTTCAGTGCCGTAATTACGTTTGATTTCACACGCTGCTCCAGCTTTTCTCCAAGCTCTACCGGAGCCCGCAAAATCGCAAGCGCCAAAAAAGCAGCGTCGACAATTGGCTGGTATCCATCGCTGAAGTTCATATAGTCTGGCGATGCTGGATCGGTGCCCGCATCCATTGCTTCTCGAGCGAGCGCGGCATAACGAACTCGCAGCTCCTCCTCGTTCCCATGAATATGCTGATTCTCAAGCCATGGAGCCATGCCGGATAAGAGACGCCCCAGCGCTTCTAAATGCGTGTATTTAGCTCGATCCGCTTTAAGTTCAGCGGCAGCCGCGGCTTTCTCATTATCAGTCTCGCCAACAGTTATTGCGATTTCTATCGGCATCCGCTCTTTAAGACGACGCTCCGCAAGCGCGTTAAGTACAGGTTCGCCAATAGCAAGCATCTGCTCTAGCCAATATTTTCGTTCAGGAAGAATCTCGTTTAACTGTGACCCACTATCCATATGCATGCCTGTTACCTCTCCCCTACCAAAAAGTCGAAGAATCCCCTCTTAACCTTGCTAAACCTTCTACGAAGAAATAATCACCATAAATAAGCGGCACGTCAATATTTCTCCGCTCTGGGTAATGGCTTGTCCCATGCAAAATCAAGCCTTCTTCTGCTTCATCATCCCAAGCGCCGTAATTCTCGTACAGAGAGCGCAATATTCTCTCTCCAGCAGCTTGATAAAGCTCCGATTCTTCCGCAGGAACTGACCTTGCGATTTCGAGCAGGCCGCAGGCTGCACAAGCGCCCGCTGAGGTGTCCCGATATCGTTCAACGCCTGATGGCAGACGGAAGTCCCAATGCGGCACCGAATCCTCAGGCAAGTTCGCAAGGAAGAAATGGGCAACCCGCTTCGCTGCCTCTAAATACCGAGTCTCGCCCGTATACCGATAACTAAGCGCCATTCCGTAAATCGCCCACGATGCTCCGCGCGACCACGCTGAATTTGGTGCAAAACCTTGACCTCCGTTAACACTTACAAATTCACCCGAATGCGGATCAAAGACTACAATATGATTAACCGAGCCATCTGTCCGGATAAAATGCTCCAGCACCGTATCCGCATGCTCCATCGCCAAATGCTTAAATCTTGGATCGCCTGTTGTCTCACTCGCCCAGTAGAGCAAAGGCAAGTTCATCATACAGTCAATAATCGCCCATCCCTCATTGCGATCACCCTCGCCCCAAGGATTCCAAGCTCTAATATAATTTCCTTTTACATTAAATCTTCCGCTGAGTACGCTAGCAGCTAACAGCGCTCGTCTGCGAGATTGCTCTTCGCCAAGCAGCCTATAGCGGGCTACACTCGTTAGCGACCACATGAAACCGATATCGTGATCCAAACGGTCATAACCGAACAGTACTTCATCCAATTGCTGCTCGCACGCTTCGGCAATACTTTTGTATCGGTCATCCTTTGACTCTGAATCGCGGTACAACAACCATAATAAGCCCGGCCAAAAACCAGCTGTCCACCATTGAGGAGCCTCAAGTACATACGTTCCATCGACGCTGGCATGTGGAAATCTTGCACCAATACGATTGCTCGTTCTCGTTACCTTCTCATGCACATTTTCCCAAGCTTCATTAACCCAATTGACCTGTTCCATATCCACACTCGCTCCCCCCACATCGATTTCGTTAGTTATGAGTCAAATTGAAAAATAAAGTTTGCAATCAACGGCACTCCAACTGCTGCTGCATTCAATTGAAAATCGAGCGTGTACCAGAATCGTTCGCTGCCATAATGGTCGATATCACTTCGCGAGGTCACCACTGGGCTCCATACTTGATGATCGTAGTTAATCGTTAATTGGCGTTGTCCTAATAATATAATTCGACCTTCATCCACAAGCTCAGGCGCAAGAATCGTAATGAACCGCTCAATAACAAGCCGCTCAGCAGCAGCCTCTTCTCCATTTGGTGCCAACCAAATCGTATCGGTCAGCGTTAAGCGCGGCAGCTCTTCTTTTTCCCAAAGGAATCGGCGCTCCAATCTCTCCAGCTTGGAAAGCCCATACACTGAGCTTATTTCCAAAGCAAGCTTATCCGTACTCGCGTTTGTTGACGCTTCCATAACCGTTGCTCGAAACGCAACCCCATTTTGCTGATGAGAGCCGTCTATAATAGGAACTGAATGTCCCTGTGAGCCATTGCACCAAATCGAATAACGTTCCGGGCCAAAATATTTCGCCGTATATTTACCGCTGCCCAAATCTGCTAAATAAGCTTGTCCATCCGCATGTACGATGAAATGGCCAACATCATTGTGGTTGTGAGGCTCCTCATTATGACCGCCCTTTGCCGCAAAGCTGTAGTTGCCGCCATTATCACTTGCATGCCTGGACAGGAGCCACTGCACATCCGATAAATAATACGACTTGGCAGGCCAGACTGTTTTATTTCCAGTCGTCTCCATCCATTCTTCCTTCACCCACATCAAATTACGAATGGCCGGCGCCCAGCGTCCGCAGTGATCTGCAGAATAATCTGCTCTAAGGCTCGCATCAGGCACAATAACTTCGTCATACTCATGATGCAGGCAGCAGCTAAGGCCCATAAAAATACCGCTTTCAGGACGCGAATCAGAAAAATTAACGACCGTGCTGCTTCCTGTAAAACATTTCTGCTGAAAGAGTGCGATCTCCTTCACCTTGTTTGACGCAAATAAGTTGATTTCCCCATTAGTCGCCGCTTTTAACATTTGAGCAAAATAAACATAATAGCCGAAACCATATTGCCAGTATAAATAACCTTCCGCGCATGCGCCGTCTTCACCGAATCCAGTCAAATAACAATCGAGTGAATGGAGCACACGTTCCAGTACTTCTGACAGCCGCTGTGAATCCGCAATGAGATGCAGTGCCGCTGCACCAACAGATCCCGCACATACGGCCGCCCAATTGTGATCAGCTGTCTCCCACCCGAATGGGCCTTGCTCCAAAAAAGGATGGAAAATTCGCAATTCCACCTCGTTATCTATGCGCTTGCGTAGCAAATCAGGCAATCGGTCACCTAATAATAATTTGATCTCACTAAGTGCAAAACCTGTCTCTGCTGAAAATAAATCGATGTCCAACCTATCTGACCCTTCATTGAAGTGAGCAGGCAGACACCATGTAAACTCGTTGCAGATCGACCAGATCATGTTAAGAGCCGCGACTTCATACTGTACATTTTCCGGCTCCTGCAGTGCCATGATGACATACGAATTCAGTCTTTTTCGCCTTTCAAAATATACTCGCTCATAGGCTAAGCGCTCTCCTGAATCTCCATAAATACGAAAGAGAGAGTAAGTGAGCTCGGGATCAGAGGTGAGCATGAAGCGATCGGCTTCCGCCTTAATTTCTTCGAGGAGCAGTTTATTAATCGAGTCTCCCCACAGTTGCGAACTCTGCTTAGCCGTATCGCTGCCTGACCCAAGAAGCGTCAGCCCTTTTTTCCTATGTTGTTCCAAAACTTCCTTTATCCGTTCACGTTTCATTTGTATAACCTCGCTCCTATTCTGCCTGCACAGCTGCTGGCTTTATACTAAACGGGCATTATGATTGAAACTCAAACCTTCATATTCGTTACCCCTAAATTGTACCAGTAGATGATAAATAGCAGAAGGCTATATACAAAAAAATACCGCAAGCGATTTCTCGCGTACGGTATTGCTTCATTTCATCTATTCTTCTCTGTAGTGCAATCCACCCAAGATGAACGAGGTTAAATCCTCGATTATAACTTCCTGAGTTGGACATTCTTCTTCATGCAAGATAGTCCAATATTCGGTATTCCGATGAAAGAGCAGTACACCGATAATAGAGAACAACGCGTTATCTAATGAGTTAAATTGAAATAGGCCTTGCTCCTTGCCCTCTTTGAGCCAGTTACGGAGCATACCCCACATGGGCATGACGTGCTTGCGTATCTGCTTAATACGATCCGTGTTCATGATAACTTCTTGCTGAATAATGTTGATGAGTTGATAGTCGCTGTAGCGAAAATTCGTTACCTCACGAGCGATGAATTTAACACCCTCTACCGGATTTAGCAGCGTTGGATCGATCTCGGCAATTTGATTATGCGGAAAATAGTGATCAAATAAAGCGCAGAACATATTTTCTTTCCCGCCAAAATGATACGAGACGAGCGCAACGTTTGCTCCAGCCTCCTCGCATATTTGCCTTACGGTCGTTTTATCGAAGCCATTCTCCGCAAACAGCTTTTTGGCAGCTGACAATATTCTAATTTTAATATCCGCATCTCCTGTTGTCATGACAGGCCTCCATAAAAACAATATCTTTTATTTTGAACCACTTCAAGACAAACAGCAAGACCACATCTGTATTTATCATTTTTGACTGGCAATAACTGCCGAAGGCTGCAATTGGTGAGCTGCTTGGCGCTTCAACGCTACGGCTACTGCGCTAACCGCAAAGGCAACGACTGCAATAATGCTCAGAAACAAGGAGTCAGCGGTAGCAGCCGGACCGCCGAATAAAATGTTCATCGTGCCCTCAACTGCATACGTAGCTGGAAGAATTTCGCCTAGCTTGACGTAAAAGTCCGATAATAATTCACGCGGCACGATCGCGCCAGAGGTAACAAGCTGTGCTGACAATAAGATAATGTTGAACAGCATGCCGCTTAAACCAAACAAGTATATAAACATCTGCGCCACGAATATAAATGTTAATACGAACATTAGCTGGAACAGCCAAATATGAAGGAATCCTTGGGCCATTTGACCGCCAAATGCTGCGAGCAAGGAAGAACCAACTAACGAAACAACTACACCAGCGGCTACATTAATGATGCTTCTTGCTCCGAATTTATGCCATCTGCTTACTGTTGCACCTAGTGAAAGTGAAGATTGCTCAAAGTTCATCCCCATGATCATCGCGCCGACATAAGAAGCAAGCACCAGCATCATCGGAACCATTTGATTGTTCATTCCTTGAATGACGTTTGTTGACTGAATTTCAGATGTAACACGCTCTGACAATCCTTGTGCTGCTGCTCCAGCCTGCTCAGCTGGCAGCTGCATATTGCCTAACACCGTTTGAATCCCGCCACTCACCGCTTGTTTATTTACTTCTGCTGTTATTTGCGCTGCTGCACCGCTCATAATACTCTTTATAAGCGCTGGATTCGATTCGTTAATTACATATTGAATGGAGGCTGTACCATCGGCTGCTGAAGTCTTCTGAGAGAAATCCGCCGGGATCCATACAACCATCTGCAGCTCACGCTCATTTAACTGTTGCTTAGCCTCATCAATGCTGTTTATTTGACTCATGTCAAAAGGTAAGTTTTGAACAAGATTGCCTGCAATCTTCTGTCCCATCTGTTCATCTTCATTAACGATAGCAATATGCAAATTTTCGACCCGATCCGTAACACCGTTATAACCCGTCATCCAAATGACCGAAAAAATGACTTGGAACATAATTGCAGTAAAAATACCAACGATAGTCGTTGGCCGTTTCATAAAAGCAATCAATGCATTTTTCAATATGATCCACTCCCGTTTTCTCTATTTAAACAATTGTTTTAAACAACTGTTTAAATCTTATGCGGAAATGATATTTTTGTCAACCAAGCAAAAACGCCTTCGGCGTCCTCTGGATGCTGAAGCAGCTTTGACGGAGAAATATAAGCCCTTTATAAGCTAACAAACTTATAAATTCTTATATTAAAAAAAAAGAAGAAGAGGACTTCCCCCTTCTTCTTTCTAAGCCTCAGTCATTGACTCACCGTATTCAGCTTCCCATTTTGCATCTGCAGCAAGCTGCTTCTTGTACACCGAACCCGATAAAAACACACTAATCTCATATAGAACCAGTAATGGGATTGCCACTAATATGTCCGATATGAAATCTGGCGGCGTAATCATAACTCCGATAAGCACCATGATGAAATAGGCAAGTCGGCGCATTTTGCGCAGCCGCTTCGGATTCACTAAACGGATGGCTGTCAAAAACATGATGACAAGCGGCAGCTCGAATAGCAGCGATATCGGAATGAGTAAATTAAACATAAACGTAAAGTACTGCGCGATACCGTATGTTTCCTCGAGATTTAAATGCTGTGAAACAGTTCTCGTGAAATTAAAAGCGAGTGGAAAGACTACAAAATAAGAAAACGCCAATCCAATTAAAAACATGATTAGTGCAAATGGAACATATTTAAGAGTGGAACGCTGCTCGTTCTTGCGTAAAGCCGGCTTTACGAATGCCCATAGCTGATAAGCAATGACAGGCAATGAAATAATTAAAGCGATGACAAACGCGAATTTCATGTACATGCCGATTCCATCCCAAAGGGAAAACGTATGTAATGAAATTGTATTAGCAGGCTTCTGGCTCATCAGAAAGTTATAGGTAGGCTGTGCTAATATAATTCCCACGACCAAGCCTAATGTTAAAATAATAAGCACGTAGAAGATACGCTTGCGCAGCTCTCCAAGATGCTCCAGAAGCGGCATGAGCCCTTCTTCGCGAAGAAGCGCTTTACGTGATTTGTGCTCCGATTTGCTGTTTCCTTCCGAACCCACCTGCACTACCTCCTTCGCCCAGCAGTTTCAACCTTTTTTTCAAGAAAAAAGCGGGCCCGATTAATCCGGAAGCCGCTTATTGTCTTTATCACTATTTTCCGAGCGATTCACTTCAACGCGGCTCGATTCTTTGTCCTTGCGATCATCATCTTCCATCATTTCTCTAGCACCGGATTTAAACTCACGCAGTGTCCGTCCGAATGCACGTCCGAGTTCTGGAAGCTTGTTTGGTCCAAATAGAAGCAAAGCAACCAGCACGAGCAGTATAACGCCTGTTGCACCAATTCCTGACATTTGCCAACCTCCTCGTTATTTTATTTATCAACTTACTTATTAAGCAACTAATTCTTAGCAGTTGTTTAAACCGCCATATCCCATGCTGACAATATCTTCACGAACAATCGTATCTCCCGCTAGAATACGTGGCAGAAGCACGTCGAAAGATGTATATGGATCATGCATCACGCAACCTGGCAGCCCCATTATCGGCACTCCATTTAAATAACCGATAAGCAGCATTGAGCCAGGCAGCATCGGAGTTCCATAACTTACAATATCCGCTCCCGTTGCCTTGATAGCTCCTGGAGTGCGGTCGTCGGGATCTACCGACATTCCGCCAGTCACTAGTATCATATCATACCGTTGATCAAGCAAATAGTGTATTTCCTTGACAATTGTTTGTCGATCATCTGGTGCAAATCGCTGCTCTGCAACTTCTGATCCAAGCTCCTCCAGCTTGCTTCTTACTGCCGGACCAAATTTATCCTCGATTCTTCCGTTAAATACTTCGCCGCCAGTCGTCAACAATCCGACGCGAAATTTATGGAAAGGGCGAACGCGCACCGGCGAAACTCCGCCATTCGCTTCACGGTATTCGGCTGCAAGCCTCTCTACCGTCTCCACCTTCGCTTTTGGTACAACAAGCGGGATTGCTCTTGTTGCAGCTAGCGCTTGCCCCGGCTTAACGACTGTTTTTGCCTTAATTGTAGCTAATGCAATCTCACCTAGCTCATTAATGGCATCAACTAATCCCTTATCAATCTCCGCGAGGCCCAGCTTGTTCGCTTTAATACTCACTTTGCCCTCATGCGGCTCTGAAAGAATGAGTTCATCACCGTATAACGCTTTAGCCATTCGAATGGCCGCATCATCCTCATGAAGCTCGTTTTCACCAAGCTCCATAATATAGATATGCTCCTTGCCAATATCGAGAAGATTAGGAATGTCCGCCTCTACTACGACATGACCTTTTTTGAACAATCGGCCCTTGAACTGACCTGGAATAATTCGCGTTAAATCATGAGCCAGTCGCAGCCCGATCGCATCATATACGGAAACTTCTCTAAGTGTAGTCGACCCATGCTGCTCCGTTCCGTTCTCTGCATGATGCTGGTGCTGACTCATACGCTATGTTCCCCCAGTTCTCCGGATAAAATGCCCAGTGCATGCGGCAATTGATCCATAATTGCCATTAAGCTCTCATGTACGCCTTTTGGACTTCCAGGTAAGTTAACGATTAGAGAACTGCCTCTTATTCCGCATACGCCTCTTGAGAGCATTGCTCTTCTTGTCTTCTGGAGTGCCCCCATGCGCATCGCTTCCGCAATACCCGGAACAGCACGGTCAATAACCTTGAGCGTCGCCTCAGGCGTAACATCACGCTCTGCAAGACCCGTTCCGCCCGTTGTAAGCACGAGGTCGGCATGGAAATACTCCGTCATCTCAATGATGGCTGCCATAATTTCATCCTGCTCATCTGGAACAATCCGATAGTCGATAATTTCTCCGCCTAGCTCTTCCTCCACCAATTCACGGATAACCTGGGCACTCGTATCTTCACGTTCTCCTCGCGAGCCTTTATCGCTTGCTGTTAAAATTGCTACTTTCCACCGCATTTACCATTCCTCCCATCCCTATTTCGCTCATGGGTTTGACGAAATTCGATAATCGCCGCTTTTTCCGCCCGTTTTTGAAACCAACTGCGTAGGACCGATAACCATATCCTTTTGCAGCGCTTTGCACATGTCGTAGACCGTTAGAGCTGCGGCCGACACGGCTGTCAGTGCTTCCATTTCCACGCCGGTTTTCCCAGTCGTCTTTACAGTACCTTCTATGTAAAGCTCATCCGTTCCGTTATCGCTAAATACCACATTGATGCCTGTGAGCGGTAGCGGATGGCACATTGGAATCCAATCTGACGTTTTTTTGGCAGCCATGACTGCAGCAACCTGAGCTACTGCGAGCACATCGCCCTTCCCGATCTTGCCTGCTTTAATTTGTTCCAATGTGTCCGGGTTCATTGTTATCCTGGTTTGAGCGACTGCCGTGCGTGAAGTGACTTCCTTATCAGAGATGTCTACCATCCGCGCCCGACCCTGCTCGTTAAAATGTGTCAACTCCATCTTTATCGCTCCTTCTAGCGCATACGAAAGCTCCGTCTTCTGACGTTAAAAGCTCGTTTTGCTATCATTCGACTAAATCGTCGCTAAAACAAATACATGTTTCTTTCAGTAATCATGCCATCCATTTTCAAATCATGCACCTCTAGAGGTACTTCTGCCATAAGCTGCGCTTCGAACGATATTCCAAGCCAATAGGGCTTAGAAGCACCGATATGAGCCGATTCAGCAAATCGATCATAATAACCGCCTCCATAACCAAGGCGGCCTCCTTGAAGGTCAAAAGCTAAACCTGGCACAAACACAACACCCAGTTCGCAATTGTCCTTGATGGGCTGTGCTGCATCCGGATCCGGCTCCATGATCCCATAAGCACCAGGCCTAAGATCATCCCAGCTTCGCAGAGTATACAGCTCCATCGACCGATCTGCTGCGATGCATCTTGGCGCAATGACTTCTCGCCCTGTTTGCCAGCCCCATTCAATAAGACTCGACAAATCAAGCTCACTCCGAAAAGACACGTATACCATAAACGCTTTCGCAGAATGGCTATCAATAAAAGTCATCGCTTTTGCACAAGCTGCTTCTGACCATAATCGCCGCTGTTCAACTGACAAATTATTTCGTTTTATAGTCATCTGATTTCGTATATAAGCCTTATCACCCAGTTGATTTGGTTCAACCAAAAGCATTCACCTATTCTAGTTCCCATCATATTCTTTCATTAATTGTAGTTTAACATTGTTATGCAACTTTCGCCAATGCTAGAGCTCGTTTATGGTACACTAATAAGTAGTATGAGCATTCGTTCTTTACCATTTATTTGTTGGAGGTTTCAAAATGCTGCTGCAGGTTTCTAACGTAACGAAAAGCTACGGCGTAAATGTCGTATTATCCAATATTTCTATGCAGGTGCTGGAACGAGAGCGTATCGGTCTCGTAGGTGTGAACGGCGCCGGCAAGTCAACACTGCTCAAAATCATTGCAGGCGAAATGTCCGCGGATTCGGGCGCAATTCATAAAGCCAAAGAAACTAAAATCGGTTATCTCGCTCAGAACAGCGGATTGCAATCCAATCGAACAATTGGAGAAGAAATGCTTGCCGTTTTTTCGCATCTGATTGAAGCCGAGCAAGAGCTTCGCGATCTCGAGGTCAAAATTGCTGATCCCGCACTGCATGAGGATGAGAAACGTTATTCAGCTACGCTTGACCGTTACGCCAAACGTTCAGATTGGTACCGTGAGCAAGGTGGTTTCGAGGTTAACACGCGCATTAACAGTGTTCTTCATGGTATGGGCTTCGGAACATTTCCAGCTGATACGTTAATATCAACATTAAGTGGCGGCCAGAAAACACGGCTCGCATTAGCTCGTATATTGCTACAAGCACCAGATCTACTTATGCTTGATGAGCCTACCAACTATCTCGATATTGAGACTTTAACGTGGCTAGAGTCATATTTGCGTGGATACTCGGGAGCAATCCTAGTCGTATCCCATGACCGTTATTTCTTAGATGCTCTTGCCCAAACGATTATTGAAATCGAACGACATACCTCCAAGCGATATACTGGCAATTACAGTCGCTATATGGAGCTGAAAGCTGCCGAATACGAAATCAATATGCGTCAATTCGAGAAGCAGCAGGACGAAATTTCGCGTATGGAACAATTTGTTCAACGCAATATCGTTCGTGCATCAACAACCAAACGAGCGCAAAGCAGACGTAAAGCTTTGGACAAAATGGATCGGCTGGACAAGCCTCAAGGAGATTTGAAAAAGGCTCATTTCACTTTTGAAATCGAGCGTTCGACAGGTAAAGACGTACTTGCGGTAAACGATGTTTCGGTTGTTTTCCCAGGTAAGGATTCGCCAATTTTTCAAAATGTATCATTCCAGCTCACACGTGGTGAAACAGTTGCATTGATTGGTCCGAATGGGATTGGAAAATCAACGCTGCTCAAGGTTATTGTCGGTCAAAACGAACCAACAACAGGTAAAATTAAATTCGGGACTCATGTCAATGTCGGCTACTATGACCAAGAACAAACGAGGCTGAATGGCCAAAACACAGTTCTTGAAGAAGTCTGGGGCAGCTACTCCCATATGGAGGAGGCACGTATTCGTACGGTCCTCGGCAACTTCCTATTCAGTGGCGAAGATGTTTTGAAGCGGATATCATCCCTCAGCGGCGGAGAAAAGGCTCGTGTATCATTAGCCAAGCTTATGCTTGCAGAGGCCAATGTCCTTATTCTGGATGAGCCTACCAACCATCTTGATCTGTTCAGCAAAGAAGTTCTTGAAGCTGCTTTGCTTGATTATGAAGGAACCTTGCTCTTCATTTCACATGACCGTTACTTCTTAAACAAGATGGCTGAGCGAATTGTCGAACTAAAGCCGACAGGTACTGATCATTTCCTAGGAAATTATGACGAAATGATAGAGAAAAAAAGTGAAATCGAAGAAGCTCGGCTCGAAGCACTGTTAAAACAGGCTTCAAACTCAAAAACGTCAGCCGTATCCGACATTTCACCTGCAAACTCCTATGAGGCGGACAAGCAAGCAAAACGAGAAGAACGTTCAAGGCAGCGTAAAGTTGAGCAATTAGAATTGGAAATCGCTTCTTTTGAGCAGCAAATTACCGAATTGGAATTGCAGCTCACTGATCCTGCGATTTTCAATGATTACATTCGTATTCAAGAAATTCAAGCTGCCATTGAAGTTGTCAAAGCCTCTTTATCCACCGCATATGAGGAGTGGGAACAATACATGTAAGTTGTGGTCCCCACATCCAAGCCTTGGAAGGATAAAATAGACCTGGTTGGCCGGCATTTGGAGTGACAGGTCTAACGGATGCTTTAATGGTTGAGCGATTGGACAACTATATGATTAGCTTGCTCGAAAAAATGGATAACCAAAAACACTAGAATGATAATGATTAAATTCGTAGATCAAATAAAACCGGCAGCTAAAGGTTAATCCTTAAGCTGCCGGTTTTTATTCATTTCTATCATGCTTAACGACATAAATAATATTAGGTTTATTCAACTTAATATTGTTCTAAGCTTATTAAGCCTAAACGCTGTGCTTCTTTAATTGCTTCCGAGCGTGACCGCACGTTAAGCTTATCGAAAATACGCGACAGCTGATATTCTACATTCCTCTGGCTAACATGAAGCATAGCTGCCAATTCCTTGTTACTTATTCCAGTAGCTACTTCATGTAATATCGTCTGTTCTTTTTCGTTAATGGATACGTCCTCAACAGCTACTTCTGTCCGTCCGATCGTTACTTCATGCCGTCTGAGCTGCTTTAACAGGGTGATTGGGATGACTGTGTCACCTCTCATAGCGCATCGAATCGCATTATGCAGCTGTTCCCTTGATACTGTCTTTGATATAAAACCAGATACGCCTGATTCAATCAGTAAGTTAAAATGTGAGCCAATCTCATACCCGGAGTAGATAATAACCTTTCGCTCCGGATCCTGTTGAATAAGACGTTTCGTTAGTTCCAATCCACTAATGCCAGGCATATTTAAGTCACATAATATGAGATCAAAATGCTGGACTTGCACAATATCGAGCGCTTCAATGGCGGACAACACAACCGATACCGACATCTCGCTATCTTGCTCAATCATTGTTTTGGTCCCTTCTCCGACAGAAGGATGATCATCAACTAATAAGATACGAATCACGCGATATACCCCTCTCCGATCTACCGGCTGTCATGATCTCTGGCAACAAGATGACAACCTCTAAGCCGTTACCGCTTTCCGAATAAAATGATATGTCACCTTCAAGACCTGTCACCCGCTCTTTAATGCCAGACAAGCCCATATGTTCAAAAGAAACAATCATTTGATTAACATCCATACCGACACCATCATCTTGATATCGGAAATATATCGTTCCTTTGCGCAGCTCAAGCTCAAGAATGACTAACTTAGCTTGTGAATGTTTGTCCGCATTACGCAGCAATTCCTGTACGATCCGATAAATTGCCGTAATTTGTTCCTCGTTAAGCGGACGGTTAAATGATTTTGCACGAAAATCCACAGCAAAGTTAACACGCATTTGAGTATGCTCAATAATCGACTCAACAGCCTCAACTACGCCCATCTCTTTCAAAAGTGGTGGACGCAATTCGTTGCAAGTTTCGCGTATTTGATGGATTACATCGAGTAATCCTTCTTTAATATCCTCCAGCTCACGTCCTAGACTATCGGAAATCGGATAATCCATCATAATTGCTTCAAGCTTTCGGTACCAAAGCAGCTGGTCCTGAAGCGCGGAGTCATGCAAATCTGCAGCAAGCTTCCTTCTCTCATTCTCAGACAAGCAGAATAGAAGGCGCAGCACCCACGGTGAAGTTGAGTGTTCTTTGCGAACCTCGGACTCCAAATCCTCAATCAAACCTTCGATTAAATATAAGTTCTCAAATACGATACTGGAATAGTTGGACATCGTCTTAAGCCAACGAAGCTCGTCCGAGTTAAACCGAGTATGATTCGTTTTCATGCCGATCCACAGAATATGATACCTAGACCGTTGTCTGCCGATTACTAGTCCTAAGCCATAAGGAAGCTCGATCAGCTCGCCAACTTGTAAGGAATTTACAGTTCCCAGCAAAAATTCAGCGGTGATGAGTTCTTCTGGATGATCTCCCATCGGATAAACGGTATTTTCTGTTTGCTCGACAAGTAAAAACGTAATCCGACTCACTGGCAGCAGATTACTAATCTCTTGTTTAAGCACAGCTTCCAAATCGCTTTGCTTCATCACTCTAGCAATTTTTCGCGAGAAACGATCCAGACTATCCTGAAAACTGTACATCGCTTTAAAGAGCTTAGGTCTGAACCTTTGATCAATCTGTTCCTTCCCATATAAAAACAACGTCATTCCGATGTAAATGACAAAAAATACGCCAAACCACGCGGACCATGACGGATTGTTCTCGCCTAATAATACAAATGCTACAAGTGCCGCTACAATTACAGCTGGAATAAAGGCTAACGCCGTATAATATTTAAATCTAGTTAGAATAAAGTCAATATCAAATAATTGATTTGAGGTAGACAGATAGAAATAAACGATCGGCAATAAGAATAGGAAAAGCGCAGTAAAAGCGGCTGGAAAAACTTGTTCCTTGCCAATAATTTGAGGCAGCAAATTCATTAATGCAAACGGAGTAAATGCAACTAGATGCGAGATCAATGTAATTGTGAACAGCGAATGCAGCTTTGTACGCCGATGCTTTATAAACTTGCGAACAAGCATATAAACGCATACGAAATTACCTATCAGCACAGAACTGCTATAGGCTATTTGAATATAGGTATAAATATTGTTTGATGCTAAATCTGTCCAAATATAAATTAAGCTTACGATCCCTACAAAACCTACAATCCCATATAACGTGTTCAATATTGATTTACTAATAAAATGAACATCAAATCGCTTTAAATAGATATTCATAAAACTCATAAACAGCAATGGTATATTAGGTAGAACCAAATAAATAATAGTAAGCCCTACAGAATCGCTTCGACTTGATGCTGCTGAACTATAGTAGCTTAAGCCAATCGAAATAAAAAACAAAATAAGGATGATTACTGCCTTATCATTCCTTCGTTTTGCATACAAAAATCCTGAAAAAGCACAAAAAATAATGAGTGAAACACCAGGGATATACAACTGAATCAGCAGCTCCCATAACGAATGGTCGCCTGTCCACCCCTTGGGAAACTCAATCTTCTGTGTAACTTTATCCTTATGTAAAACAAGAACGTAATCTGCGGATTCAATTGAATTATATTTCTTAACATACTCAAAATCCTGTACTGAATTTCCGTTTACTTCTAAAATCTGATCGCCGATTTCAATTCCTTTTACATCCGCTTGTCCCGCTGGTTCTATAGACTTAACAAAATAACGATGACCGGGTTCCTCCACCAACACAGCACCGATTGAAGGAATTCTTACGATCACAGAAGTTAAGTATAAAACAGAAGCTAGCAAAACAAGTAGGAAGAGGATTGCAACAATTCGGTTAAATAAGTTAGGTCTCATGCATTCCTCTTCCTTCCCAACAAAATCAGTATGCTAATTCCACATGTATGCGTAGCCGCTATTTTTTTCGTTTTTGTTCTTTAGTTCGCCAAGAAGAGCGCGTTGTTCCGCTACTGAAACACCTGCTACTTGCAGTTGACCACCCATAGCCATAGACATTTTTTCAGTATTGCTTACCAACTGACGAATTGCTTCTTTTAACATTTTAACTCCTCCGCTTCTCTACTATTATTTTGTATTCATATCTTCTTCTCTACTATAACAGGAAAAGAAACGACAGGAAACGCAAAAGTGATTCGTATTTACCGAAGTCAGTTTTGCGTGATTTGTTATATTATGCATTTTCAGGGTTTATTATATGCAAAAATTCAGCTTTCCAAGGACTTATTTCCTGTAGAGAGTCTACTAATTCCTCAAATTGATTATAGTGCATTCGACTCATAACAGACCCATATAATATAGTTCCTGTTCTTTCACAGGTTTCAAGAAAAAGCTCCCGATTCATGGCGACTTCATCGGAAGTTAACCGACCTTCAAAATACTCTTTAATCCAACGATCCTCTTCCGCTTCTCCTTCTACTAAATAAAGGGTAAGCAAGGTGCTTTTTCGTTGAAGGAAGTCACTTTTTTCATCCCAACGGAGCAAATCACGTAGATCATTTTGAATTTGGGCTGAAACACCTATTTCAAGCGCATACTGTGCAACGATATCATTCCAAGGGCGACCAGCTAATATAACGCCTGTCATGCAGGCTAGTTGAAGCAATGTAGCAGACTTTTGTTTTACGACATCCAAATAAGATTGCTCGTCATTCATTTCATTCATAATATCGAGCATTTGACCACTTGCTGCCTTCAGAAGCTGCGCATTCATCATTTCCATGAGTGCCATTCGAATCTCGTTATTCGAAGTGCTGCTTAGCATTGCTTGCTGCGACAAGGTTAGTAGAGAAGATGCAACATGAATGGCTATAGGCATAGGAACTTTCATCCAAGATTTGCTCGGAGCATCTTGGTCCTGCAAATCATCTAATATATCCGACGCCAAAATAAATAGCTCGACTGCCGCAGCAGCTTTGACAGGATCTTCCCCCTGACCGCCAAACATACGGTAATGAATAACCGTCAGTTGACCAAATCGAATAGACTCCTCAAGCTTGTCCGCAATAAACTGCTCTGCATAACGCGCAAGAGGCTCAGCTGTAAATAACCGCTGAACCAGCAAACGCATGTGTTGACCAATGAGTGGAATACAATCGTTCACAATCGATCCTCCGCCAAATCAAGATCATTATATTATACTACGAAATCATTATATAAACATACGCTGAAATACAGTTACAAATCGTCCTATCCAATGTAGTCTCCTTATGCCGTTGCAGTCGCTTCTGCGCTTATGTTTTTTTTTCGATTGTTCTTCCTGCTTCTGACTTTCCCCCTCATTCATTTGATTGATTAAGTTTGTAATCATCTCCATTCTAGATTCTAATAGTTTTCTGCGCTCGACTGACGGACTTTCGATGCGATCTCGATGATCCATTTACTAAAAAGCCCTCCTTGAGGATTACATATGCACGTAACAGACTCTGCCTATTTTTTGTTTTTACTTATATGCTGACACTCCCATTCATCTCAACTGCATGATGCATATAAACAGCTTCCATTGTCATGCCGCCTCCAGGCAGCTGCGCAATAAGCTTCGACGGATTATCGCATGTAATGAATTCACCCCTGCGCATGACACATACGCGGTTACAATTGCGCTGAATTTCCTCCATGTCATGAGAAGCAACGATAATCGTTTTTCCTTGCTCCTTAAGAAGCTGCAGCAGTGACCAATAATCTCTTTTGGCTTGCGGATCCAGCCCCGTTGTTGGTTCATCCAAAAATATAATTTTCGGATCGTTCACCAAAGCTATTGCTAGTGCCGTACGTTGTCTCCAACCGCCTGATAAACGTTTGACTAATTTATCCGAATATGGACTAAGCCCGAATTGTTCTATGATGTGATCCAAATTATTTTTCCGTTTATAAAAACCTTGAAAAAGCTCCATTGCTTCTCGAACATTCATTTTATCTACTATGGTCGTACTTTGCAGATGAATTCCGATATCTTCCTTCAATTTTTCTGCGTCCAGCACTACATCATGTCCATAGATGCGTATACTGCCTCGGTCCGGCATACGAATCCCCATCAGCATTTCTAGCAGCGTCGTTTTTCCCGCGCCGAGCGTACCGATAATACCGAATATTTCACCTTCATTTACTTTGAAGGAAACCTGATCTACTGCCTTATTCGCACCATAGTACTTGCTGACCGAGCTTACCTGAATGATCATCTGCTTATCCATTCCTGGGTTAACCTCCATTCACACTTAAGCATTGCGATTGCTAAACGCATTAAGGTGAGATTTATGTTTTGGTATGCGCCATATGTTTCACGATAACGCATGCCGTTAACTTTTTCACCGAAAACATGTCTAGTAATTCACGCAAATTTTTTGCGTGACCGCAATGTTAGCGCAAAACAAAAGGAAGCTTACTAATCGTTCCAAAAGAGGATGAAATCAACCATCCACAGTTATCAACAGAGTTATCAACAGTTCTGTATAAATTGTTAGTTAATTCTGTCGATAGTACCTACGAATTATAATAGCAATTTAGCGGAATTCGTCGTTTTATAGGTACAAATTCTTACCTTACATTATTTTATCCACGTTATACACATTATCCACATTACTAAAGCACGAAAAATATCCCCTTTCCGTTCACAATAATGATCTTTCGTAAATCCAGTGTTTTCGGGCATTTCACCCAGTTATACACAAAATAAGGCCTAGTTGTGGATAACTTTGTGCACAACACTAATTTTGTAAATTTATTATATTATTTTCTAACACCGATATAGAGCAAATGCGAAGCTGAACCTAATAAATGAACATTTTCTGCAGAATCATAAATCAGCTGCATAAACTTTGAGAACTCTTGATCACCCTGATCTCTCCAATAATCGAATTGCTCCGTTGTAAGTGCTCCTAAGGCGCTGGAGGAACCAATCAAATTGACCGTTTCAAATCCTTGCGCTTCCATAAAAGGTTTTATATCATCGATTTCAAAGTAATAAGCTCCTGTGAATCTACCTTCATCTGAATGATTAAATACGCCGGAATCCATAAAGTGCTGAATCTCTTCCATAGAATCGAGAGGTTTCCAGCTTTGGGGATAAGCCAGAGCAGTAAGCAAATGTCTAATGCGCGTCATAAAGGCGACAAACACATAACCGCCACTGCGCGTTACACGATAAAGCTCCTTGACTGCCTGCTCACGATCCGCTTCCTGCTGCAAATGATAAAGCGGTCCCATCATAAGAGAAGCATCAAATGCCTCGTCTGAGAACGAATTCAAGCTTCTAGCATCCGTATTGTGGAAACCTTTAAAACGTTCTGACAGTTCAAGCTCCTCAGCCTTCTCCTTGGCAATTTGCACCAGCCTAGGCGTCAAATCAGTTAAAGTTACGTCATAGCCGCTTCTTGCTAGCTCCATCGAATATTTGCCAGGCCCGGCGCCATTATCCAAAATATGCCCGCTAGCAGGTAAGGAATTTCGTATAAAATGCCAGTTAACGATAAACTCAAGGGGCGCTCTATCGAGGCGCCCCCATTCATCAAACTGATTATAATATTGAATAATTTTACTCATCACATTTCCCCCCCCTAAGATTTATGCCAACATCAGAGCTTATTCCCATAATAGAAAGAACTCACTCTACTATGGGAAAAGCAAACTCTGTGCCTGATGATAACTAGTTTGCAGCTTTAGACGGGATAGCTTCTACTATCCTGCTGCCTGTCGTCATAACGGCTTGATTGCAAGCTGCAACATAAGCCTGAGCAGCTGCAAGTACAATGTCACTATGAACGGACGTGCCGCGGAATCGTTTCTCTTGATGTATAATGCTGACGACTGCTTCTCCGTGAGCATCCTCGCCGGTTGACAACGAATGAAGTTCAAGATCCTCGAACTCAGCCGCTACGGGAATCGCTTGTTGAATCGCATGGATCACTGCCTCAATTGGGCCGCCTCCCATTGCGATATAGGACTGTTCTCTCCCAAACTCATTCTCACGGATTGTGACCGTTGCTGTGCGTGAACGCTGCGTACCAGCGTGTACATGTAGATCAACCAGCACGTACGGATCTGGCTGTGTTTGTGTCAGCTCACCTGCAATGCGAATCAGTTCATCATCTGTAACGATTTTTTGTGCATCAGCAACTTCCTTGAATTTATCGTACACATCCTGCAGCTGCACTTCCGTCATATCGATACCATATTCAGAAAGACGATGTTTAATCGCATGGCGACCGGAATGCTTGCCTAGTATAATCATGTTCCGTGAAATGCCCATTGCTTCCGGATCCATAATTTCATACGTGTTGCGGTTTTTCAGCAAGCCATCTTGATGAATGCCTGATTCATGCTGGAATGCATTACGTCCAACGATTGGCTTATTGTAAGCAATCGGGAAGTGCATAGCGCGGCTAACCAAACGTGATGTTTCATAAATTTCGCTAATTTGAATGTTTGTTTCTGCTTGAATGGCATCCTTACGCGTTTCAATCGCCATAACAAGCTCTTCTAGGGAGCAGTTGCCCGCTCGCTCGCCGATACCGTTAACTGTTACTTCAATTTGCGTCGCACCTGCGTTAATTGCTGAAATACTGTTGGCTACAGCAAGACCCAGGTCATTATGACAGTGAGCGCTGTATCTTACCGTTTCTCCGCCTCTAGCTTGCTTGCGCACAGCGCGGAACAGTTCACTCATTTCCTCAGGCATGGCATACCCAAGCGTATCAGGCAGGTTAATGATAGTCGCACCTTCCGCAATAACTGCTTCTACGAGTTGAATGACAAAGTCTCTGCCTGATCGTGTGGAATCCATTGCAGAAAACTCGATTTCATCTACGAATTGCTTGCCGTATGCAACCATATCTCTCGCAATCTTAATGACTTCATCCCGAGATTTGCGCAGTTGATGATTAAGATGAATATCTGAAGACGATATAAACAAGTGAAGGCGTCTGCGAGCTGCATCCTGCGTCGCTTTCACCGCTGCGTCAATATCAACCTTTACAGCTCTAGCAAAACCAGCAATCTCCACATGCTGCAGTTCACGTGAAATTTGCTGTACAGCCGCGAATTCGCCTGGGCTGGATACCGGGAAACCAGGCTCGATAACATCAATTCCAAGCTTGCCTAGTTGGCGTGCAATAATAATTTTGCGTTCAGGATCAATCGAAGCACCTGGAGATTGCTCACCATCACGAAGAGTTGTATCAAAAATTTGGATTTTTTTCATTTCGGTTGTCATTGTTATTTCCTCCTAAAGGTTCGTTTGGGATGTTGTTTTTTCATTTTTTTGTACAAAAAAAAGCTCGTCGTCTCCTTGTAAGAGACGACGAGCTTACGCTGCCGTGGTACCACTCTAATTGACCGGATCTTGCTGCAGAAGCTTAGTCAATACTGCCTTTCACAAGGCAACCTTGAATAATAGCTTGCTGCGGGGATCCATGCCCGCTTAAATGCCCGATGACGGCGGCTAACCGTAACGATGTAGACAATAGTTGTCAAATGACAACTCGCTTCCCTCGTTCCGCTCCCAGGCGAGATTCAAACCTCAGCTTCGACTGCGTCACACCACCCCGCAGCTCTCTGTACGATTTCAATTCATTCACCAGTTTTATGATGAACATATCTTGAAAATCGTTTTGCCAGCCTAATGTTCTACTGCTCCTGTTCATTGCGTTTTCATTCTATATGGTTTATTGCTAATCTTTAAATGGCTAAAACATTAACTTCAAGACAACAAGAAAAACCTGTCATCTCTTGAATCAAGAGACGACAGGTTATTATGACCCGCGCGGTACCACCCTTGTTGACACCCATACGTTCGCAAACGAGCAGGGACGTCCAACTTAAGCATATGGCCAACTCCGGATGTTGACTCACATGCACCCGATTACGGTGGTTAACCGTAACAATGTACCTGCATGGCTATCAGCACTAAACTTATGCTGCCATCGTTTCCACTGTTCCGCTCCCAGGCGAGTTTCAAGCATCCTTCGACTGCGTTGCACCATCCCGCAGTTCTCTTGTGTCATAACGCCGTATGAATGAAGCTCATTCATAGCGACTGTTCCGACATTCCCGGACAAGCTTTACTATTCCTGTTCTTTGCGTTTGTAACGTATGAAGTTGAAGTTTGAAGTATTGTTGCTTATTATATGCTCTAATAAATTGTCTGTCAATTCCAATTTAAAATATTTTTACTACCTGCTATTCCTCTATCGAATGCGGTATATTGCTCACTGACCAGCTCTCAAGCGATAATCCAGGGTCTGCTTTCATGTCAAGCTCTGTGAATTGCGATCGTTTTAGCTTTAAATAAGCCGCCGCACCAATCATTGCAGCATTATCTGTACAAAGTGAATTCGGCGGAATAAGCAGCGGTACACGTTCTGACTCACACCTTGCGGTTAAAGCTGCTCTCAAACCCCGATTCGCAGCTACTCCGCCGCAAAGCAGCAGCTGTTTCGCTCCATATTGACGAACTGCACGCAGTGCTTTTGTGACCAGCACCTCGGTAACTGACTCTTGAAATCCGCGAGCAAGAGCCGCCTCATTCAGCACCAAACCTTTCATTCTCGTTTGGTTAATGACCGCTAGTACTGCCGATTTCAAGCCGCTGAAACTAAAATCATAGCTATCAGGTTCCAGCCAAGCACGCGGCAACGTAATGGATTCCTCTGCTTCGATTGCAAGCTTGTCGATATGCGGCCCGCCCGGGTATGGCAAATGCAGCGCACGCGCTACCTTGTCATATGCTTCACCGACGGCGTCATCTCTAGTACGGCCAACGACTTGGAAATCACCTTCACTTTTTAGCAGCACCAATTCTGTATGGCCTCCCGAAACGACAAGCGCCATACATGGATATATAATGTCATGAACAAGCTCGTTTGCATAAATATGTCCCGCGATATGATGTGTACCGATCAATGGAATATCCAGCGCCATGGACAAGCTTTTGGCCGCCACTATGCCTACGAGCAAAGCACCCACCAGACCGGGACCTTGCGTAACAGCTATTGCCGACATATCCTGCAGCGTAAGTCCTGATTCCTTAACAGCCTGCTCAATAATCAAAGTGATCGACTCTACGTGTTTACGCGAAGCAATCTCAGGCACTACACCGCCAAAACGCTCATGTATTTCAATTTGGCTGGATACGACATTAGATAAAATTTGTTTTCCTCCGCGAATAACGGATGCTGACGTCTCGTCGCAGCTTGTTTCAATCGCCAAAATAATATCATTCATTGGCTGTTCGTTAACTGCCTGTTTCGTTTGATTCACATTCATTGCTCCCTTACCTTCAACCGCTCTTTGTCTAGCTCAGCCCACATAATAAGCGCGTCTTCATTGTTGTCCGAGTAGTACCGGGGGCGTATGCCGGCGGGCTCAAAACCGTATTTTCGGTAAAGCCGCTGTGCAATTTCATTGGAAGGACGAACCTCAAGTGTCATCTTTACCGCGCCAAAAAAGACCGCAGTCCGCTGCAGCTCATTAAGCAAGCAGTTGCCTAATCCTTGACCACGATAATCTGAGCGTACCGCTATATTCGTTACATGCGCTTCGTCCATAATAACCCACATGCCGCCATAGCCTATAATTTGTTCCTCATATTCCATAATCATATAACGAGCAAATAAGTTGTTCATTAGCTCATTCGTGAATGCCTCCATAGTCCATGGACTCGAAAAGGCTTCCTGTTCGATCGCTACGATAGCAGGTATGTCAGCCATCGTCATAGCGCGAAAAATGAGTTTATTCACTTCTAATTTCATGCCTTCGCTTCACCTGCCTGCTTTGCCTTCCATACAACCTCAGCCTCGGTGAGTTGGGTGTAGTTAGGAATAAGAGTATGCGGGTCTTCTGTCAGGCCTGACTCTAATTTTTTGAGGCCAAGCTCCGCTATCCATTTGCCCTCTTGGACAAAGGTTTGAAGCTGAACCGTTACTCCTGCTGCCTCGCCGATCTGCTTTAAGCGCATCGCGCTCTCTTCGTGAAGCGACAGGTCACCAACGAGTGAGATGCTCCGAATGCTGCCAGCTGGCAGGTTCGCTAATCGCTGCTCAAGCTGATCTACAAAGTCTTTCATAAGCCGCACGCCATCATCCAGCCAGCGACTCCATTCGATCGTATCCGACATCGAGAAAGCGGATGTGTATACCTGACCGCGCCTTGCATCCATAATCGGCAGCACCCAATGCTCGCCATCATCCGTTTTCGCAAGCTCCGCTCTTTCGCTCACATGCTGATGCCAAGCGCCATAAGCTATCGCCTCAAGACTAGATACGCTGACGAGCGGTTTGTTCCATACCCATGCCAACGTCTTAGCTACGGAAATCGCGATACGCATTCCTGTATATGAACCTGGTCCATTCCCAACGGCAATCGCCTCGATGTCAGTATTAGCAAGGCCGCTTTTGCGCAGCATCTCTTTAATATGCGTCACAACGTGAACCGAATGGTTTCTTTCCGCTAACGTTTGAATTTCCGCAAGCACCTCATGACCGCTAACGATAGCAGCTGCCATCGACGCCGTAGACGTATCTAAAGCCAATATCGGTCCCGTTTGATTCCTCTGCTCATTACTCATCTGTCTGCTCCTATCTTGCTTACAGCTTCACACCAGCCCACGTAAATTTCACCATAGCCAGTCAATTGAATACGCCGTGCTTCATCGCCAAGATGCTCAATATACAGCTCCAACCGCTCGGCTGGCAGCAGCTCTTTTATCAAGCTTGCCCATTCCACAATAGTTACGCCATCACCATAAAAATAATCATCCAAACCAAGCTCATCCGCTTCCTCCAGCGACAGCCTGTATACATCCATATGATAAAAGGGAAGCTGATTCCCTTCGTATTCTTTTATAATTGTAAATGTCGGACTATTCACGATGCCCTTCACGCCGATAGCACCAGCAAAAGCTTGCGAAAACCTAGTTTTGCCAGCACCAAGATCACCATCTAATGCAAGCAGCGTACCCGGTTTTACCCAAGCTGCAATCTGCTCAGCTAACGCTACTGTGTCCAGTTCCGTTTGTGCCAGCCAAGTGGCATGGCTTATCTGTTGTTGCATACTATTCACCCGTTCATGACGAAAAATGATTATATCCGCGTTTCTTAAGCAAAACTCTCTTCTCCAAATGAGACGGCAATTCTTTCTGCTCAACAGCTTGATCATGTCGAATTAACTCAACAGCGGGCTCACCCATTTCGGTTTCCCCAATAATAAAAAAAGGGATACCTTCTTGATGAAAAGCTGCTCGCATCGATTCCGCATGTTCAGATGCGATCGTGCCCAGCAAGACGTAATCTTCGCCTCCGTACAACATCCATTCCAGCGGGTCTATTCCTACACTTGAAGCGTAAGCCGCCATGCTGCCGCTCTTTGGCAAAAGCTTCTCCTGAAGCACTAAGCGCAGCCCTGATGCTTCTGCAATTTCCCATGCCTCGCTCGCAAGGCCGTCGCTTACATCATTAAGCGAGCGACAGCTGCCATGCTCAAGCAGCAGCCTTCCTGCTCGCACCGAAGGATTTGGCCGCTGATGCGCCTGCGCGAGCAAACCTTCCCTACCCGCGCTGAAATCCGCGGGATACAAAACCGCGCGCTCCTCCTCTGCAAGGAGCGCATGCAATCCCGCCGCCGACTTGCCTACGGCGCCGGTCACAAACACAGCATCGCCCGGCTTAGCGCCCGAGCGATACAGCTCACGCCCCGCTTCAACGGTTCCAACCACCGTTACCGCGACAACCAAATGCTCCGGCGCCGATGTCGTATCGCCTCCTACAATGGCAACCCCGTAGCGCTCGGCGCACTCGTACAGCCCATCATAAAGCCTCCGCATTCGCTCCGGCGTATACGATGGCGGCACGCTGACCGAGACGAGCGCATGCAAAGGCACGCCTCCCATCGCGGCGATATCGCTAATGTTGGCGGCAAGCGCCTTATAGCCGACATCCTCGTCCCGCATCGTCGACTGCTTGAAGTGCACCGTCTCCACCATCGTGTCAACGGCTAGCAGCATCCGCTTTGGTGCAGCTATGCCATCCACAGCAGAAGCCGGATCAACTACGGCGGTATCATCGCCTATCCCCATCACAACGCCGCGCTCGCTCTGCCAAGCACTTCCTTGTCTGCCTGCTGTCCAATGATGAATACTCGCAAACTCATCCAAAATGCTGATCTCCTTCATCCCAAAGCAATAGTTGGCGGTTCACTGCAAGCCAAGGCGGCCTCACATTTCTTAGAAACTGACTACTATCATCATTAGTGAATATCCCGTTTCTTAAACCGTCCGCCCTTCACATCGTGAATATTGCCGACTGCGAGAAACGCGACAGGGTCGAGCTCATGAACAATCGACTTCATCTTCGCCTCTTCAAGCCGCGTAATGACGCAAAATATAACGCGTTTGCTGCCGCCTGTAAAGCCGCCCTCACCATGTAAGTAAGTAACGCCGCGTCCAAGACGGCTCATAATAGCAGCGCCAATCTCCTTCGCTTCATCACTAATGATCCACACCGCTTTTGATTCATCGAAACCCTCGATCGTAATATCGATCAATTTATAAGCAATATAATATGCGATAAGCGAAAACATTGCCCGATCCCAGCCAAACACGAAACCCGCGCTGCCCAGAATGAATAAGTTGAAAAACATGACGGTCTCGCCAACCGATAACGGAACACGCTTATTAAACACTATAGCAACAATTTCTGTACCGTCCAGCGATCCGCCGAAGCGGATGACCATACCCACTCCAATACCCAATATGACACCACCAAAAATAGCAGCGAGAAAAGGCTCTACCGTAAGCGGAGGCACTGGATGAAGCAAAAACGTTCCTAGCGACATTACCGATACGCCGTACAGCGTAGATATTGCGAAAGTTTTGCCAATTTGCTTGTAACCAAGAAACAAAAATGGAAGATTTAAAATAAAAAGAAAAAGACCAAGCGGCACTTTCGTTAAATAGGAGGCCATGATCGATATGCCGACAATTCCACCATCAATAATGTGATTTGGTACTAGAAAGATTTCCAGTCCAACTGAGACCAGCGCAGCACCGAGTGTAATAAACAGCACTCTTCGCAGCACTTCGAGCTTGGACAGTTTGTGGTGCTGTAATGATCCCATAAATGTACGCACATCCCCCTATTAGCTCTATTTCTCATTATTTTACCTTAAACACTGCCAGATATAAAGCAACTCTGTCATTATTACAAAAAAAGAAACCTTCCACTTTAGCAGCAAATTGTCGCCAAGGGAAGGTTTCTCCTATTTTCAATGAGAAGACATTACAGCTCTTTTACGATTGTAATATAAAGCTCGTTCTTCAGCTCGATCTCATAAGGAGATGACGGCATCGAGCCATCTGCCTCCATAATAATTCGCACACGGGGACGATGAACAGCTAACTCCGTATTTTCTGATACGACGCCAACTTGACCGGTACTGAGCAAAAGCGAAGTAGAAATTGGATAAATCGATATATGTCGACAAAAAAGCTTGATGAGCTCTAGATCAAAGAAGGTGCCGCCGGCAGCAAATAAAAACTCAATCGCTTCACTTGCCGTATACCGCTTGCGGTACGGTCTTGGCGATGTTAATGCATCAAAAGTGTCCGCTAATCCTACGATTTGAGCGTACATATGAATCTCACTTTCCTTAAGCCTACGCGGGTAACCCGATCCGTTAAAGCGTTCATGATGCTGTAGCGCGCAATGCGCAGAAACGATAGATATGTCATGATATTTGCGCAGTATTTCGAAACCGTCCTTGGCATGGCTTTTGATGACTTCACGTTCCGCTAGCGATAAACCGCCAGTATGAGCCAACAGCTTCGGTGGCACCTTCGTCATGCCGATATCGAAGAGCAGCGCGCCAATGCCAAGCTCTTCAAGCTGATTTCGATTAAAGCCCTTTGCAATGCCCATAATGCCTGCAAGCACCGCTACATTAAAGGAATGTTGAAATAAATAGCCGTCCATTGCATGAATACTCGTTAAATTAACGAGCATATTAGGCCTTGAGGATAGATCCTGCATAATTTGTCCGAATACCGCGCGAAAATTGCGACCCATATCCGGTGCGATCGTTCGCCCTTTTGTTACTGTCTGGTCTTTGAAGGAGTTCATCGTCTTATAAATAGTATCGACAGCTTGCTTACGCGTTTCATCACGGATCGTATCCTCAGGGATCAGATCCGCCGTCAACCCATCCTCTATAAATATAAAATCGATGCCCAAGTTGCGCAATCGATCGATGTAACGATCATTTAATTCAACCCCTTCTCCTAGAAGCACGTTGCCGTTTTCTTGAAAAATGGGTTTGGCCACCTTGTCTCCCGGCTTGACCATTCCAATCTGCAATTTTCTCATTAGATTAGTTCCCGCCTTTGATAGTTTAGCGATTGTTACCGGATCAAATCTATTTTATCAGAACTATCACCGACTGACTATGCAGGCCACAAGAAAAAGCCTAAACATATTGTTCAGGCTGTTAGGCTAATTTTCGTTTGACAATCCGATTGCGCCCATTATATTTAGCTTCATATAACGCGGCATCTGCTTGTGCAAGTAGCTCCCTTAAAAAAGCTTTTGGGTCAACCAAATCAGAAGGCTCAACATGCTCAATAGAGATCACGCCCATGCTTATCGTTACCGATACAGGCTCCTCAGAAGCTCCCATATTTATTTTATTCTGCTCTACCGATTCCATAAGGATCTCCGCTATCTTGTCAGCTTGATCCCGGTTGGTATGAGGCAAATATACCGTAAACTCTTCTCCGCCATAACGCGCCAATATATCCGTAAATCGCAAAACTCCCCGTACCGCATCGACTGTGCTGCAAAGCACCTCATCTCCAACTAAATGGCCGTATTTATCATTAATTAATTTAAAATGATCGAGGTCGAATAAAAAAATAGAGAAGGGTATGCCATAACGTATATTAGCAATAACTTCTTGCTCCAATTGATGCAGCAAGTATCGACGATTATAGCAGCCGGTCAAACCGTCAGTAATCGCCATATGCTCAAGCTTCTTATTCGCTTGAAACAGCTCGTCCTGCATAATAAGCAGGTCGCGATTTCGATCCTGAAGCAGCTCATTCTGAATATTCGTTTCTTCGACTAGCAGACGAAGCTCCGTCACATCTTGGAAGGTTAGTACTCTGCCTACCAATGTCTTCTTATTATTCAATATAGGCGCAGACTGTACGATAATACGTCTATGCTTGTCATGCTGGATTGCAATTTCCATCTCTAGCCTATCCATAGGACGCTTATTCTGTTCTTCAAAAAAAGCGATAATATCTCTAGTAACCTCACCTTTAAATTGCGGCCCTAGGTGAGCGGAATTAAACTTGTCACCAATCCGCAGCCTGAGAATCGGCTTTATTACTTTATTCACATCAATGATGATATCGTTCTCATCGAGTACAATAATACCCATCGACATCGTGTTCATGACATCTCGTTGTACGGTTTGGATAATATCGAGTACTTTGTTTCGCCTTATCGCATGTACCAAATAAACGGCAGCAAAAGCCATTCCTACTGAAATAAGCGGAATATATTGATTCATTTTTTCAATTAATATTACATTTACAAATAAATCTGTAATCGCAAACGAAACGAGCACAAACATACCGTTTATCGCGGTTTTGATCAATGTGCGCTGCCGAACCGAATTTTCACCGCGCAGCTTATAAAACATAATAATAAAAGAAACGGTCACATACACAATCAACTGCGTAATCATAATCCAATACAGCGGTCCTTGCTGCAACTGCTTAAGTGGACTTAGCTGATCGTTAATTCGTAGAAACATTCCGTTTGGGTTAATGATGACCACAGCCACGGATATAAGCGCTGGCATCGCCAAAATGAACAACCGGCTCTTTCGTATGACATACGACTGGCCGGTGAGATATACGATAAATACGAACCATCCAATTCCAAGCAGAGAAAGACCTATATACGATATTGAAACATAGAATAGTTTAAAGATCGCAGAAGTTGTCGTCATAGACGCAAATTGAAAAAGAGTCCAACACATAAATACGACATGCAAAGTCAGATACATACGATGCAGAATCGTAACGTTGCTAGAGGCAAACACGTAGAAAAACAAGCCGAGCAGTACTAGAAACATACTAAAGTCTAGCCAGATCATCCATTCCAATACGGTTCACCCATTCATTTGATAGCCATCTTCTTCCATTGTAGCAAATGTTAATACTATCGACAATTGCTTAACCTAAAAAATTCAAAGTATAGCATTCGTCAATAAGTAAACTTATTTGGAGACGTGATTAGGCCATCTTTCGGCAAGCATATGCTCTAGCGATGGTGAAATATTTAGAAACTGACGAAATTGCTCATATTGTTCCCATTTTTTCATAGAAAGCCCGTGCTGCTCTAAACGAACCGCGCGAATGAGCAGATTTTTTGGCGTATGCTCTGGATCTACAAATTCAAGCATTTGAACCTTATACCCTAATACCTCGAGCAAAGTTCCTCTTGCGGCATCCGTTGCGAGTGCGGAGAAACGCTCCTTCAGCAGGCCTTGAGAGAGAAGCGGAGATAAGACATCATTGCTTACCTGCTTGAACAGCTCATGCTGGCAGCAAGGTACTGACATAATAACTGAAGCTCCCCAATTAACAGCCTTGGCAAGCGCGGCATCCGTGGCGGTATCGCATGCATGCAGAGTAACAACCATATCTGCAGCTTGAAGCTCTTCATATTCTGCAATGTCGCCTACAAGAAATTTAAGCTTGTCATAACCCAGCTTCTCGGCGAGCTCCGAACAGAACGCGATCACATCAGCCTTCAAGTCAAGTCCTATAATATTTATATTCCGCTTCTGCTCCACTGCAAGCAAATGGTAAAGCGCAAACGTCAAATAAGATTTGCCGCAGCCAAAATCAACGATCGTAATTTCCCTGTCCGTGGGTAAATAAGCAAGCACATCCGTAACCATCTCAAGAAAACGATTGATTTGCCTGTATTTATCTTGTTTTTTCGCGTGGACAAGCCCCTCTGGCGTCATGATGCCAAGCTCGACAAGAAAAGGAGCCGCTTGATTCTCAGCCAATATACGCTGTTTCTGCCTATTATGCTGCAAGCTCGCCTTGTTCAAATCACCTGTCGGCGGTTTCTTAAGAATAGCTGCCTTCCCCTTTTTGCTAAAGAGCAGCTGGACATCAGCCTCGCTTGTTTTCACAAGTGCCTGGCGGTAGTTTTCCTGCAGCAGATCGATGATTCGCTCAGCCGCTTGCGGCCCGGCAACATTGTCATGGGTAACCTTATTCGCAAAATGATATTCAAACTGATAAAACAAGCCGTTTTTCAGCTCAATTGGACGGATTATCGTTTTAGGTGCCACCGTTCCGTCCTTCCGCCTTGGCTGGCTAAGCGTAGCCTGCAGCAGCTCTTTATCGCTGATCCATTTCGTTATTTCTTGCTGCCATTGTTCCGTCATGCTGTCCATTCACTCCTAAACCATTTTTGGAGCCAAGCACACTTTAAGTGTGCTTATGCTGTATCTACTGCTCACGACTTCGCAAGGTCTTCCATTCCCTGCTTAATTTCCTCGCGCGGCAAGCCTCCTGCTTCAAGTCGCTCATCTGATTGCAGCAGTATCCGTCTATAGGCTGCTTCTGCTTCCACCAATGTCAAAGCGTTATCTTCAAGCAGCTCATGCATCATATTTTCAACAGAATCATACTGCCCTTCTGCTTCATGCCATTCCATTAACAAACGCTTCGTAGCAAGCGGCAACTCATATGGCTGCAGTCGCTCCAGCAGCTCTTTAATTTGTACGCGAGGCTCGGCAATCGTTGGCGCAGCATCAACAAGCGACAATCGTAAAAACAGATGCAGCGATTTCACATATGCGAAGAAGCTCTCGTCCTCGCGGCCCAAGTCGGCATTCAATTCAGCTTCTTGCTTCATCAGGATAGCAATGGCTTGCAAATGATCTGTTTCCAAAATCCCGTTCGTCGTCATCATCTTCAATAAGTCCTCATCCGATAAGGAACGAATAAGCTTGCTGCTTAGCCGAAACTTTGTATCCAGAAGTTCATCGATGAAGAGCAAAGCATCCTCGTGCTTGCGCTCTCGCCTCAAATTCATAATTTGACCAACTGCTTCTGTCATTTGCTCAATCATTCGCATGAAATAATCGCGCTGAAACATCCGGTTCCCCCTCCCGCCAATCTACTGCTGCTTATTCTTCACGAAGCCTAGAATAGCCTTGATCAATTGCTTCGGCTCTTCAATCATTCCCATGTGACCCGCACTGCCGAGCTCAACCTTCACGGTTAACCCGTTTGAAGCTGCAAAAACACTCTCAACTGGGATAACCTTATCGGACACTCCTGCAACAAGGAGTACGGGCAGCTCTGATTGCTCAATAACGAACGTCCGGTTTGGACGAGCCTTCATTCCTTTTGCCGTGCCGATTGCGCCTTGCAATGACGTGCCGTACCCAATTTTCTTCCCTTTCTCAACCTCGGCAGACAAAGCCTCTACGTTGTCTTGGGCAAACAGCTTAGGAATGAGTCCATCAACGAACGACTTCACTCCGTTTTGTTCCAGAGCAGCAACCGCTTTATCACGATTTTCTTTAGCAGTGTCACCATCATCTAGCGCCGTCGAATGGATGAGGCCAAAACCAGAAAGCTTCTTGGCATATTTTTCAGCAAATGCAAGTGTGATGTAGCCCCCTAAGGAGTGCCCGAGCAATACAGCATTGTGAATTTGCAGCCTAATAAGCAACTCAGCAATATCCTCGGCATACATCTCCATCGTATAAACTTCTTCGCTTGGTGCGGAGCTTCTTCCATGCCCGCGTGCGTCTGGTGCAATGATCCGCACAGATTGCTCCAGCTCATCCACGATATGCTCCCAATAAGCGGAGCTTCCGCAATAACCATGTAGCAAGACGACCACCTCAGAAATACCGTCCGCAGCACCTCCGTCATCCGGATGGGAATCATAATAAGCGAGCTCCAATCCGTTATTCAAAAAAAGCTTGCGCTGTGCAATCGAGTACACGTTTCCGTTATCTTCTTTTGTCATTTGCTTCATGCTCCTTTAAACCGATGGAATTTGTATAGCTTGATTTACATCTAAGAACTTATCCGAATGCTTGCCCCAAGCAGAATCGATTGCGCATGCAACCTCGTTTGCCATGCGCATCACTTGGTAAAGCGAAGTCGTTTGCAGCATCCAATATGCTTTAGGGCCATTTGCATTGACTACGCCTGCAATACTATATTGCCCGATTGCTGGAAGTCTGCGGCCAATTGCTTTTCCTGGCTCAAGCGGTCCTTCATTCAGAATAAAGCGGCCGATGGAGCTTGGCTTGCCAAGACATGCATCAATGGCAATGACAATCGCATCTTCATGCAGCGACTGTGCAGCTTGCAAAACGGCATGCGCATCACAAGGGTTGTCCAGCGTTCCGATTACATTCGGCCAGCCGCGTTCCTTAAGCATCGTTCCCACTAATGGGCCAAGGGAGTCTCCAGTGGAACGATCGCTGCCAATACATACAAATACAATACCGCTGCGCTTCATATACTTATTTGCAATGGTTCTAAAAAAGGGTTCCAATTCATTATTCGCTAGCTGTTCCGTCGTATTGCACCTGCCCTGTATTCGATTGCCAATCGTATCTGAGTTTAATTGTATCCAATTTTAAGACACTGTTCAATTTGTGGTCTTTCACGTTTGAAACATGTTACAATTGCAGCAATGCAAATCGTTCGAACATTTCCGAGACCGCTTTCGGCTCGCAAAAAATTTAGGAGGCACTCCATGACTAATTTAAACTTACAAACGCAAGAAAATGTGGCGTTTATGATTGAAGTTATCAAAACAAAGCTGAAGATGGCTTCCGCTGCTGCCATGCAAGCTTCTAACTTCGACCTCAATAAATATGAGGATATAAAAGACCTGTATGAAGTCGTCGCATCGAAGGAGAAATTCAGCATCAGTGAGGTAGAAGCGCTCGTTTCCGAGCTTGGCAAACTTCGTATGCAATAATGTTTTTACAAACATAATATTCCAGTATCAGACATTTATTTTCATTTTTCTACAAAAGAAGAACCGAGCCAGGCAACTTCGCCGAGCTCGGTTCTTCTTTTGTTTAAATATAAGAAAGGATATCATTTGCTCCTACTTATCTTATATTTCTCCATCAAAGCTGCTTCAGCATCCAAAGGACGCTGAAGGTGTTTTTGCTTGCTACAGCATTTATTCCAGCTCTTCCACTTCAAGATCCGCAGCTTCTATAGACAGCTTAATCGATACTGCCTTATGCTCGCCTTTTAGGAAATGTGCGATTCTCTCCAGCTTATCCGCAAGCTCAGGGCCGCTCAGTGTCGTATTTAAATGGTAATCGAAGCTGTCCGACGGAAGCTTACGCTCCGCGAAAGCTGCCTGTCCAGACCATCCGCGCTCTCCGCCAGCATTCGTTCTCGTTGTGAGCTGCTCTTGTACGGGATAGAACTTATCTGATTTATTAACAACTCTCTCATAAATACGAAGTTTCTTCAGCAGCATGTAATATTGCGCAGAATGCTTGAAGTTCCAAGCCTCCCGAATGTCTTTAAGCGTATAATCCATCTTCCAACGCTTTAGTTTTTCTACTTGTTCATCTGTGCTGAGCTGCAAAAAATCGTCCAACGGCAGCATTTTTTCGGACATCCTGACCCCTCCGATAAATAGTTTATAGAGAAATAAAAATATAATTCAAAAAGGTTTGTTTATTCTATAAAAAATACCATAAATTTTGTCACTTTACAAATTAATATAATTTCACAATACATGTTTATAAATCATTATATCAATGGCTCCATAATTACGCTTGATAGCAAAAAACCTCCATTCAATCGCTAGTGACCAGCGTGGATGGAGGTTCTATTATATTTATGTTCTTTGAAGCCCAATGAACGTTAAGAAACGTTCAAATCCTGCTGCGCCGTCAGCTGTGCGCTTGTATACTCCCGCATCCTTCAGCACCTCTAAAAACTTGCTGCCCGTTTCAGCTTCAACGATTTTTTTCGCTTGTTCAGCGATATTTGATGTGCCAAAGCGATCAATTAGAGACAGCAGCCACTCCGCATGCTTATGAAGGGGATGTGAGTCCGCATGAAGTTCTTCTGGTACAGCAACTGATGCACCTGACAAATAAGCCGCAATTAGCTCCAGTTCATCCTTCAAGCGTCCTGGCAGTACCGCAAGTCCCATCACTTCGATCAAGCCGATATTTTCTTTCTTCACATGATGCAAATGCTGATGCGGATGGAAAATACCGTCCGGATGCTCGTCGCTGGTACGGTTGTTGCGAAGCACCAGATCGATCTCATACTCGCTGTTATCCCGCAGCCTGGCAATAGGAGTAATCGTGTTATGTGGTGTATTCGTGCCATCAGCCTGCTCGGTAAAAGCTAGCACATCTACAGCTGCATCGCTATAATTACGCCATTCATCAAGTATACGGCAGGCAGCACGATGAACATCCGCTTTGGACGTGCCATTGACCCGAACGACTGACATCGGCCAGTTCACGATGCCAAAGCGTAAGCCTGGAAGCTTAGGATCAGCAAACAGCGTCTCTGTTGAAGCAGCTTCCATCGGAAACACATGGCGGCCACCTTGGAAATGATCATGACTTAGAATCGAGCCGCCAACAATCGGCAAATCAGCGTTGGAACCGATGAAATAATGCGGAAAGAGCTCTACGAAGTCAAGCAGCCTCGCGAATGACGAATGAGATATAACCATTGGCTCATGTACGCCTTTGAAAATAATACTGTGCTCATTGTAATATACGTATGGAGAATATTGTAGATACCATTTCTCCTCTTGCAGTGTGAGAGGCAAGACACGCAGGTTTTGACGAGCTGGATGATCAGGACGACCAGCGTAACCAACATTTTGGGCGCACAGCAAGCACTTTGGATACTTTGCCTGCGGCATCGTTTTGAGCAGCGCGATCTCCTTCGGGTCTTTCTCAGGCTTTGAGAGATTTATCGTAATCTCAAGGTTTCCGAATTCAGTCTCGTGCAGCCAATATAGATTTTTGCGAATGCGGTCCATCCGAATGTAATTCGAATCGATGCTCAGGTTGTAGAAGGCATCCGTTGCCTCTTTTAGCCCCTTCTCCTTCGCCAAACGCTGGAATGCGGCGCTGGCTTCAGAAGGACGCGGCAGCAAGAAGCCCATAATACGAGCATCAAGCAAATCGCGGTATGTTGTCGTATTGTCTGGAATTAGTCCGATTGCGTAACCATAATCAAGTAACGGCTCTAGAAGCGGCACTGCGCTTTCAAGTTTTTCCTCTGCAACTTGACCTTCAAACGGTTCAGTAAAGTGAAAGAGATCTAGCAGTTCGTTTCTCGCTGCATGCGTATCAAGCTGATCATTCAGCAGATTGCGCTGCAATCCAAATTGCAGCAAGCGTTCTATAAGAATCAGCGCATCGTTTGCTGATGTTACTTGTTGTTTGTTTACCACGTGATGCAGCTCCTTTCCGTTAGGCGGTCAATCTTAGTCGTTGTATCCATTTGGATTCACTTCATGCCAGCTCCAAGCGCTTTTAATAATGTCCTCAAGCTTGTCTCGCTTCGGATTCCAGCCTAGCTCTTTGCGAGCACGATCAGAGGAAGCTACGAGAACAGCAGGGTCACCCGCGCGACGAGCTTCGAACACAGCTGGGATTTCTTTGCCTGTTACTGTGCGCGCGATATCAATAACTTGTTTTACAGAAAAGCCTGTTCCGTTGCCAAGATTATATACTGAGCTTTCTGCACCGCTGCGAAGACGATCTACTGCAAGCACATGCGCATCGGCAAGGTCGCTTACATGAATGTAGTCACGGATGCAAGTACCATCTGGCGTCTCATAATCTTCTCCGAATACGGAGATATGAGGACGCTGACCAAGCGCTGCTTGGAGCACGATAGGAATCAGATGTGTTTCCGGGCTATGATCCTCGCCGATTTTGCCGCTCTCATGAGCACCCGCCGCATTGAAGTAACGAAGCGATACAAACTTGATGTTATGAGCTACGTCGAACCATTTCATCATTTTTTCCATTGCAAGCTTGGTTTCGCCATAAGCATTCGTTGGAAGCGTGCGATCGTACTCGTCGATTGGCACATTCTCCGGCTCGCCGTAAGTCGCAGCTGTCGAAGAGAACACGATTTTACGAACATTATATTCATTCATTTTCTCAAGCAAGCACAGCGTGCCAAACACGTTATTGTGATAATATTTGCCTGGGTCCTTCATGCTTTCACCAACAAGTGAATTCGCTGCAAAGTGGATAACTGCATCAATTTCGTTTTCCTTAAAGACAGTATCCATAAAAGCTGCATCGCGAAGATCACCCTCATACAGCTTGCCTCCAAGCAAAGCCTCGCGGTGTCCCTGCTGCAAATTGTCGACGATAACGATTTCCTCGCCGCGTTCCTGTAATGCCGCTACGGCATGAGAGCCAATGTAACCAGCCCCTCCAGTTACTAATACTGCCATGATTCATTTCCCCTCTCCATTTGGTTGTCGCTGTTATTGCTATTTATACAAGGCGCTCTACGCCGTTTCCGATCGTGCACACATAGAAGTCAGCTGTTAAGCCTGTTGCTTCATTGTATTTGCGGCCTACCTCTGCTTGGAACGCCTCCACGCTGTCCTCGTGAACAAGTGAAACCGTACATCCGCCGAAGCCTGCGCCTGTCATACGCGAACCTAGCACGCCTGGCACAAGGCGAGCAGCTGCAACCATCGCATCCAGCTCAGCACCCGTTACTTCATAAAGATCGCGCAGCGAATCATGTGAGCCGTTCATCAATTGACCGAATTGCACAAGGTCGTTTGCTTTTAGCGCCTTGATCGATTGCAGTACACGGTCGATTTCCTCGACGACATGTTGTGCGCGCTTGCGAACCGTTTCATCCTTGATTAGATGTTTTGCAGCGTTAAATTGCTCAAGGTTGATTTGTCCTAGCAGAGTAAGCTCAGGGAATGCATCTTTCAAGTCCTCTACTGCTTGCTCGCATTGTGCGCGGCGTTCGTTATAAGCAGAATCAACAAGACCACGGCGCTTGTTCGTATTCCCAATAACCAGCTTATAGCTGCCAGAATCAAACGGAATAAGATCATACTCAAGCGTATCGCACATCAACAGAATGGCATGATCCTTTTTGCCATTTGCTACAGCGAATTGGTCCATGATGCCGCACTGAACACCATTAAACTCATTTTCTGACTTTTGCGAGAGCAAGGCGATCTTCACTTTATCAATTGGCAGCCCTTCGAGCGTTTGAAGCGCGAAAGCCGTTACGACCTCAATGGATGCAGAGGAGGAAAGTCCAGCACCATTTGGAATTTCGCCGTGATACAGCAAGTCGTAACCGCTGGAAAATTTCACGCCCGCTTGCAGAAGCTCATGTACAATTCCCTTAGGATAGTTCATCCAGTCGTCAGCCTCGTCGTAAACGATCGTGTCGAGAGAGAAGCTTTTTGAAGCTGGGAAGTTTGTCGTCGCAAGACCAAGCTGATTATCAGGACGTTTGCGGATCAGAAGAGTTGTTCCGAAAGTAAGTGCAGCCGGAAACACATAGCCGCCGTTATAGTCTGTATGCTCACCGATCAGGTTTACGCGGCCTGGAGCATGAAATACAGCGATGTCGCTCGCGTCTCCGCCGTATTGTTGTATGAACTGCTGTGTTAGCGCTTCAATGTTTGCCATTTGCTATCACGTTCCTTTTTATCGATTTTGTATGTTTAGTTAACAACCTTAGTATAAGGGAAGCAGCTGTAAAACAAAATGGCGGCAAGTGCTTTTTATATGGATTAATGTGACTTCTCGCACTGACATAGGACATGCTATGATAGTGTAAACACTACAATTGTTCCTATTCGCATTCAAATATAAAGCAGGTGTAAAGTAAAATGAAGCAGGATATGTATACAGTAGCCTCCAATCCGATTATCGTAGATGGCAAGAAATCGCCTCTTAATGTGCTGTTTGCTGGCGAGAGCCAGACGAAGCCGCTCCACCGACTTGGGCCCAAGGTTTACGACTTCTATTTGATGCACATCGTACTGGAGGGAAAAGGCCTCTTTATTTGTGATGAGGTCAAGCATGAGCTTCGTGCAGGACATACCTTCTTGATTGAACCGGAACAATTAATCAGTTATGAATCTGATGGGGACTTGCCATGGCGGTACCTGTGGGTCGCATTTAATGGAACGCTATCCGCCGATCTCGTTACAACAGCAGGCTTTTCATCAGAGCAGCAGGTAGTGTTCACTCCAGATAAGCGGCGAGCCGTTGCTTTATTTCGGCAAATATACGATACCTTTCGGCGGGGCGGCATTGCATCAGATATGAGGGCCGCTGGCTATTTGCATCTGCTGCTTGCCGAGTACAAGAGCGTGCTTAACACCCAGAACGGCAGCGAAATTCGGACCCCTCAAGCGGAAGGCGATCACCTGCTTCAACAAGTCATCCATTACTTATCAACGCAGTATGCCCATCCTGTCTCCATTGAGCAAATGGCTGAATCGCTTGGTTACAATAGAGCGTACTTATCCCGTTTGTTCAAGCAGCGAATTGGCGTCTCTCCTGTCACTTTCCTGCTTAAGCTCCGTATCGACAATGCGCGCCGCATGCTCCGTGAACGACCAGAACTCACCATCGAACAAGTTGCCGCCTCGGTCGGACTACAGGATGCTCTATACTTCTCTAAACAATTCCGCCGACTTCATGGCCAATCTCCTACAGCATACCGCATAGCGATGCGGAATTTATGAGACTGAAGCAGCAGGAAAATAGTTGCATTTCCTTCCTATTACATCGCTTCATATTCGTAAATTCGGGTAATACTATCGTAGGGAGTGATGATCTATGAAGGAGCTGCACACCGGTAACTTATATTGGCCGGTTACATTAAACAATCCCAAGGTATATGCACCCTTGCGGCAAAATAAACAAACACAAGTAGCTGTCATAGGCGGCGGAATGTCCGGGACCATATGTTCTTCCATATTCATTAAAAGCGGCCTTTCCACCATTATGCTTGAACGAGGGCAGGTATCTGGTGGAAGCACGTCAGCAAATACAGGACTGCTGCAATTTTGCAATGACATTATGCTCTGCGATCTAATCGACCAAGTGGGGGAGCGTGATGCACAACTCTTCTATAGAGCTTGCAGAGATGCAGTTCAAATGCTCGAAAAAACAGCTGACTCCCTTTCTGTCGATGTAGGTTTAATTAGAAGAAGCAGCCTTTATTATGCTTCATCGGAGCAGGAGCTGCCTAAACTCAAAAGAGAATATGAGGCGTTGAAGGCGTGTGGACTTGAAGTCGAATTTTGGTCTCCGGACGATATCGCTAAACATTTTCCGTTCCGGAAACCAGGCGCAATCGTTGCACATGGCGATGCAGAGGTAAATCCATATCAGTTCGTTAACGGTGTAGCAAATGATGCCGCAGAAGCCGGACTCGAGATTTATGAACAATCCGATGTTGTGGCACATGATACGCTGCCAAACGGTATCCATCGATTACGTACGGCTGATGGTTATGAAATCGAAGCAGAGCATGTCGTTTATGCTGTTGGATATGAGCCTGAGGAGCTCCGCGGCAAGCTGATCAAGGCGGAGCTGAATCGCTCCTACGCGCTCGTCACTGAAGTTCAGCCAAGTCTCCAAAGCTGGCACGGACGTTTTCTTGTGTGGGAAACCGCACGCCCCTATTTGTATATGCGCACGACTATTGATGGGCGCGTCGTTGTAGGCGGCTTGGATGAACATATTGAGAAGCCGACTCATAGCGATAAAGAACTTAGGAAACACAGCGAAAAGCTGCACAATCAGCTAAAGGCATTATTCCCTGAGCTGCAAGCGCCCATCGCCTTCGAATGGTGCGCCACCTTCGGCGAATCGCGAGATGGCTTGCCCTTTATAGGTGCTGATCCTGCTTGGAAAAATGTTTATTATTGCTTAGGTTACGGTGGCAACGGTACCGTATACAGCATGCTTGCAGCCCATTTGCTGCGTAATCTGATTGTTGGTGATGAGCATCCATTAACTGAGATCGTGAAGTTGGATCGCAAATCCCTAGCAAATGTATAATCATCAGCATAAATGATATATCGTATTAAAAATCAAATGCCGATGCCGTCCGTCGGACGGCTTATATACATACTAGATATAAATAAGAAGTCTCACCTATCAGCAAAAATAGTTTCTGCGCGCTAAATGAGACTTTCTTATTTCAGCCCCTCATTATAAGAGGAGGCTATTTACCTGCAATAATGCTAGAGGCATTGCACTCGCGAAAAACAGCTTCTGCCGCTCCAAGCCTTGACAAATCCGGACCGCCATCCTTATCAAACAACGATTTGCTTTCAAGAGTTTCAACCATAACGATTAATGAACCGCTTCGCAACGCCTCGCTGCACAGTCGTACCTCTTCATTTTCAAGACCAAGCGACTGCAGCGTTTCACTGTGCTCATCATCGCCAAGCAGCATTGCAGCTACAAAAGGAAAACCTCCGGCAGTATAGGGCGCAGCCCCGTAACCAGTCATGCCATAAACAGCATTAACGCCAGCTCCAGCAAATCCAGCAGCTGCCGCCATGCCAAGGCTTCCTAAACCTTGACGGTCCGGCATGCCTTCCAGCTCTCTGAGCTCGTCCACATGGACATCGCTTTCCGCTTCTACGCGGCGTGAATGCTCAGAATCTTTCGCCAGTACTTTGAGCTCGCCTTGAACGAAGCCTGCTTGCTCCAACTGTTCTATAGCTGTTATAACTTGCTGCTCCGTATCGAATACACCTATTTTTTTGGCCATTGCCTTACCCTCCTTAATGTTACAAACTTATCTTGGTATGCCCTTTTTGTGGCGGATTAAGTCGTATTATGCTGAAAGATGGCATGAAATAACATAGGAATTGTCTTTACAAATGATCAGGTTGTGCATCATTGAAGTTCGCGGTATGATGGAGGAATAGATATTGGAAAATCGGACAAGCAGGAGGCAAAGCGATGATTCATCGGATGCTTCGCTATCCCGCAGGATGGGAATGGCATGTACTGCAGCAAGCAAGGCAGCAAACCGTAAGGAATGAGCCCTTGCCAAGCAGGAAAGGTGCACAAAGGCAGACCGTTTCTTCGAGCGAAGGACAAAAGACCATTAAAGCCATTACCAAACAGGAGCAGGAAGCGGTTTTACAGCAAAGAGATGAGCTCAAGCAGCTATTTCCGGAATGTGCTTTTTGGATTGATGAATGCGCTGACAGAAGGACAAATAATATATCGGTAGGCGATGCGACTCATTCGCAGAAGCTGCTATATGGCACGTTTATGTTCCAAGTTTCAGACGACCAAGCAGATATTCAACCCTTTCACTTCTGGCTGACGGACAATCGACTGCTGACGATGCATGAAGATATGCGCATCCCACTCCGGCTGCAATCCGTAGAACATACATCAAAGTTCGAAAGCTGCGAATCAGCTCCTGAAGCGTTATTTATTATGCTCAGCATTATTTTAGAAACATTCCACGCTGGACTTGACGGATTCGAGAAGAGGCTCGGTGAACTAGAAACGACGATGCGCAATGAGAATCGGACCGGTCTTATCGACACTATTTTTGAAAGACGATATGATTTGCTCCATTGGAGTCATCTCTTCATTCCAATTAGAGAAGTGCACAGTGCTGCTCAAGAAGCATTCATGGATAAGCTCACCGAGACTGACAGCTTTAAACGCATCTCGCATAAGCTGGAGAGAATCGAAGCGCTTCTGAAGCATTACGCACTGGAAATAGACACCCTAATCTCGATGGACGACGCCATATCTAACTTTCGCGGCAACGATATTATGAAGACGCTCACGATATTCACCGTCTTGTTCCTGCCTGCTACAATTATAGGCGGTATATGGGGAGTCAACTTCGAGATCCTTCCCTTCAAAGAAAATAAATGGAGTTTCACGGCGATGCTGACGTTTATTTTCGTCATTACTATTTTCATGTATTTATGGCTTTGGAAGAAGGGCTGGACCGGCGATTTACTAAATGGACGTAGTCCGAAGGAGATCGTCACTACCGATTCTGTGATCAAGACGAAGCGCTCCAAGCGTTCCAAGAGCAGCCGTTCAAAGCAAGCATCAGTGAATACTTCCGCTTCTGCTGAACCCCATCAAGCACAGACGCGTTCCCAAAGAAAACGAAGCCAATAATTGAAGACAGCTGTAAATTTCTATTTAAATAAAGCTTATCATAAGAAAACCGTCCGCGAAGATCAATGATCTTCGTGGACGGTTTTCTTTTTTACCCTCGTTTTCTAAAGCTTCACTGGCAATCCAGTACGAGCAGATTCATTGGCAGCAATAGTTACTTGATGTGTTCGTACTGCATCCGCATAACTTGAACGAATTCGGGAAACATCACCTGTTCGGACCGCATGCAGAAAAGCTTCATTTTCCAGCACATAAGGGTCGGTTCGGTTAGAGTACTCCGTCCTGCGGCCAGCTTCCATGTCAATCAACCCGCTATGTCCAAGCTCCAACACGCCTTTGTTCGTATAAATATGTAGACCCGAACGATCGCCAGCTGGAATGGCGCATGTATTGCTAATCGTAGCGACGGCACCACTGGCCAGCTTCAAGGTAACCGTGCCTACATCAGGAACCGTCACACCCTCTTCAGCTCCGCTCATATATCGATTACCGTAAGCTGCGTAAACCTCGCTTACTTCACCAACCGTATACCTTAGCAAGTCAACGATATGCGTCGTCTGCTCAACGAATTGACCGCCTGATCCTTCCAACTTGCGCCACCAGCTTACCCCCGGCATCGAGCCCATCCAATAACCAAGCGCCATTAACGTCGTGCGTTCACGCAGGAGCTCCCTTGCGCGGTCAGTTCCGGCCATGTAACGGAAGTGATAGCCAGCCGATGTGATCAGCTTCTTCTCCTCGATCCCTTTCAAAATCTCAGACGGCAGCTGCTCGTCCACTCCGAGTGGCTTCTCTACAAGAAAAGGAATGCTCCTTTCAAGCAATGCCTTCTCGATCTCACCATGTGCAAATGGCGGTACACAAATATACACCGCATCGAGCTTGCGGTCATCGAGCATTTTATGTATCGAATCATAACCGCGTGCACCTTCAAACCGCTGTGCTGCCGCATCCGCTTTTTGCTGGCTAGTAGCTAAGAAAGCAGCTACCTTGATGCCAGCAAGCTTGGCTAACTTCTCAGCGTGCATCATGCCAAACCATCCTGTACCTGCAATACCTATTTGAAGAGTCATTTATGAATCCCCTTTCATAATGGCTTTATTCCCCGATTATACTTGCAGGAGCCATGAGAAGTCCATTTTTTTCCGCTGGTACCCATCCGCCCCGCTGATCATATATTACAAACATCGGTAGAACCGGAGTTGTTTGAGCGGAGGGATGTTATGACAGCAAATGCGAGAAGCACGTTAACCACGCAGGATCTCGATCTTCGAACTGCTTTGTTCTTGGCTGCAGTTTGCGGTCAAACGTACATGCAATACAATAACAAGGACGGACTGTTTCTTGTACCAAGAACATACAGCTTAGTAAGTGAATTTAAAGCAAAAGCTTATGATGACAGCGATGAGCGATTCGGCTTTGTTTTAACATCGGAACTTGCGTCCGTGCTTGCTTTTCGTGGCAGCGGCTCTGCTGTTGATTGGGTATCCGATCTTATAGCTCAGCAAACAGCTTATCGACCTGTCAAAAATGTCGGTCTCACTCATAAGGGGTTTACCGACATCTATATGTCCGCTCGTACTCAAATTATTGAAATTGTAAACCAGCTTCCTCCCGATAAACCGCTGTTTATTACTGGCCATAGCCTTGGCGGTGCACTTGCAACGCTTGCTGCAATCGATTTGGCGAACAATACCGTTTTTACTGCTCCGATTGTATATACGTATGGAGCACCCAGAGTTGGTGATCCCAAGTTTGTCAGCGTCTATAACGCAACGGTTGGTACACACTGGCGATTTCAAAATGAATTTGATATCGTCCCCCATCTTCCTCCACTCGTTTATCAATCGCCAAAGACCAAACAAACCTACTACTATATGCACGTAAAGGGAGAGGTTAAGCGTTCGTTCCGCCTGGGCTCTGTTTCTGGCAATCATATTTTATCGAGCTATTTCGCTGACCTTGTCCAAGAAGACCCAGAATTTGCATTATCCATTTGTGCGGAACCGCCAGGCTGGTGTCCAGTAATCGAGGTCTAAATCTCATGTCTCTCAAACAAAAAAAGCAAATCTCATCTCCCGCACAGCTTGCATCATGCGAGTAAGATTTGCTTCTCTATGTCCAAAATAAAATTGTTATTTCGCCGGAAGAACATACAGCAATATGGCGAAGAAATGGACGATTGAACCGCCAAGTACAAACAGATGCCACACTGCATGATGGTAAGGAAAAGCGCGCCACATATAGAATACCGTGCCGAACGTATACAGTAATCCTCCTGTCACGAGCAGCTGCACCCCGCCTGGAGCTAGATGTGTTGTGAGCGGCTTCCATGCCAGCACGATTATCCATCCCATTGCGATGTATATGATCGTTGATGTGAATAGAAATTTTGATGCAAAAAAAGCTTTGAACGCTACGCCGACTAAGGCCGCTCCCCAAACGACGCCAAACAACACCCATCCAAGCGTACCTTGCACAATATGGAACAGAATCGGAGTATAAGTACCTGCTATAAAGACATAAATAAACGAATGATCCAGTGACTCAAATACCCGCTTCGCTTTTCCCTCTGGAAAGCTGTGAACGAGCGTGGAAGCCGCGTATAGCAGCAACATGGCTGATCCATATATAGTAAAGCTGACAACATGAAAGGCTGTTCCTTTCGTTGCCGCGAATACAATCAACACGACAAGCGCCGCAATGCTGAGTACAGCCCCAATCCCATGTGTGATGGCATTCGCAATCTCTTCCTTCTTTGTATACGTATGAGTGTTCGCCATGGGTCCTTCACCTCCTAAGTCGTAAGCCCCTCGCCCTAAAAAATGACAAGCTATTGCTTACTCTAACCTTAGTGTATAGGATCAGACCCACCCTTTCAACCAACCCCGCACGCGATCCACTGTTTTGTCGAGATTGCAAACAGCCTCTTGGTCGCTAAAGTCCTCCGTATGGCGGAAATAATCCGCATGCCCGCCCACAGTAGGTATCCCTTCAACATAACCAGGAGCATACTTCATGCGATTCCACTTTGGCATCGCGTATTTGCTTATGTTCCATCCACCCCATGTCCCGATTCGGCTAATCGGATCATTGAGCTTGCCTAAGCTGTCAATGGAATGAAAATAACTTACTTTCTCCTGCAGTTTTGGTTCGATCGGAGTTCTTGGTGATCCGACTTGTACGATTCGAAAATCCTCGACTTTATCTTGTTCATAAAGCATTTTTGCCGCTTGATAAGCAGCTGCACCGCCTCCGCTATGTCCAATTAGCAGTAAACGCTCGCTGCTCATCGTCTGCTTAATTTTCTCAAGCGCATGTTGCCCACCGATCCGACCAGCCGTTAAACGGTTGGACAAATCACTCTTCACCTCAAGCACTTGTCTAACCAAGCTGCGACTGGCATCGCCATATGGAAATATGACGTGGATGACTGGTTCGACACCGTCGGATTGAAACATTTGTTCCAGCTTAACTTTACATTCCGTAAAAATGCTATTGGATGTTGCGACACCGGCAAGCAAATAGATACTCATTCGTGATGGTTTGGTCGCCGTCATAACGAATCCCTCCGTAATTAACTTAAACGTCATTCATTATCATGTATTAATATTTTTTCTAAATCATCGTTGTATATTCATTATGCGGGATAGTCGATTGATTCATTCTCGCCTATTGCTGTTATTTCCGTCCATTTTAGACATCAACCTTCGAGCTCGCTTCTCCGCTTCTTATATCATTATATAAGAAAAACGCCTAGCTGTTACCAGCTGGCGTTCCTCATTGTTGCTATTTCTGCATTCAAAAAATAAAGTTGAAGCCCAAAGCTACACACCCATTTTTTTACGCTGATTGTTGACTTTCTTCGTGTTCTGGCTCTTCAGTGCCTGCGTCCCCGTAGAAAGATGCGATTGGCCCGGAGCTCCTCCAGCTTTCGCTTGTTTCTTCTGAGCGAGCAATTGCTTCGCTTTCTCCGCTTGAGTCAGCTTCTTAGGCTCCTCTTGGGATTCGTTTTGTTCGATTGTAGACATAGGTTCACCTCGTTTCATGCGCTACATAGTTCTTATTCTACTACACTTATATATCTGGTAAAAGAGGCTTTGCTCAGGGTTGTGCTTTTTATGATCCTCCAAGATGCCAGCTCTAATTGCCTCATGATTGGATCAGTCGTGACAATAACCGCTCGCGTCGCCCACCTTCTTACACTCTCAAGCATAACAAGCTGCTCGCGTTCTGGCAAGACAGAGCATAAATTGTAAGGCATATCCACAATTGCAACATCGTAATGATCCTCGAGAAGGCGCATATCACCTAGTCTTACCCGGTCTGGATAACCAAAATGAGCAAGATTCACGCGCGCGCCCCTCACAGCAAGCGGGTTGATGTCCATGCCTTCGATGTCTAAGCCCATCGACATGCCTTCAATAAGAACGGTTCCCATCCCGCAACATGGATCAATAAGCTTAAGCTGTTCTGCCGCTTGCCCAGCAGCAAGATTCACGATCGCCCGTGCTGCTCTCGTAGGCAGTGCAGTCGAATAATTTTGCGGCTTATTCTGATGTTTAAGCCATATAGCGCCGTTCTCCTCCATCGGTCCAAAGTACCAGCGTCCGTTCAGCTTCATTAAGCCAAACCATTGCTCCGCTTTGCGCATATCCGCTTTGCCGTGAATGACCGCGCCGGCAGCTCGCTCGAGTTGTCTTTGCTCATCGAAGGTGAAGGACTCATCGCCTTGTGTATAAACAACCTTGAACGTATTCCCGCCTAATTCAATTGACGGTAACATAACAATCAATTCTTCCATACTGTTAGCTTCGAGCATGACTGCTATACGCCGTTTCACGAAAGGACTGCGATCAACCGATAGCCTATACGTGCTGCTGACAACTCCTTGTTTCGGCTTCTCGCCTAATAAGGTTTGTAGCTCAAGCTCACATAAAGCTGCTTCATCCTCATGGCATGCATACGTATAAATAAACATTAATGGCCTCACGATCTGTTAAATAAATTATTCCTTTTGTGGAACTTCCGCCTCTTCCTTCGGCTCCGTGCGGATCGTTGCCTTGGATAAACCAAGGAGCTCCGCCTCGGTTGAGAGTTCAGCAAGCTGCTTCTCTAAAGATCTGACTGTCCGCTGCAAGCGTATCTGACGAATCATGCCCAGCAGCCCTACAGTTAAGCCTCCAAGCAATGTCGATCCCAATATGACAAGAATGAGCGGTAGGGTTGCCTTCGTAAATAAAAAGTTCACTTGTACCGAATCGATATTGATCACAGCAAATATTGCAATAAGAAGCGCGAATATTAATGCGGAAATCAGCATTCCCGGTCCTTTCATACCGATTCCTCCCTTTTCCAAAAATCATACCACAAACGCAATCGATTCGCCTATTGGCGATCGGTGAATAAGCATTAATCAAAAAAAAGGCGGGCGTCCTAAGGACACCCGCTATTGCATCGTTATTTGGCTTCTGCTGATTTTCCAGTTGAAGTCGTTTTTCGCAGCTGCGTTAAAATTACCTTTACAATAATAAATGCTAATACGGCTAACTGAGGCAGTGTAGTTTCCCAAGTCGGATAAACACCTAACGCCCCAATGGTCGGCATTCCTGATGCTGTATGTGACGGCACCCACCCTGATACCTGTAAGGAATGAATGCTCTCGCCAAGAAAACGAACAACAAGATAATAGATTAAAGCTGATGCGACAAGGAAAAATGGCCGCACTGGCAGCTTCGTGCTGAATTTAATAATCGCGAATCCGAGCGCAATCAATAGGATGAAGGTTACCCCGAATCCAAGCGCCAGTTGAAGCGGATCGATAGAAGGCGCCATCCCGACATAAAAAATCGTCGTCTCCGCACCTTCGCGAAAGATCGCGAGTCCCGAAACAGCAAACAGCGACCATAAGCTGCCTCGTGCGAGCGCGCTGCCCATTTGCTTATCAATGTATTGATTCCAATTGTTCACATTGGACTTGTTGTGCAGCCAATTGCCAACTGTAATCATAAGAACAACGGAAAGCAAGCCAGCAATCCCTTCAATCGACTCACGCGCACTTCCAGCTGCGACCTGAGCAATGGCATAGGTTAGCACAACAGCCATAATGCCGCTTAGCAATAAACCCACCCATACGCCAGACCATACCCACTTGCGCTTATCTTGATTGCCGGTACGCTGCAAGTATGCAAGTAAAGCAGATAATACAAGGATTGCTTCAAGCCCCTCGCGAAGCAAGATCATCCCCGCATCCCATGCGGTATAACGAGTGTCCTGCATCATCGGTTCCAGCTGTCCAAGCATTTCGGCAATGAGCTTCTCTGCCTTATCTGCCGCTGGAGGATCGGAGAGCAAATACCCGCCTGCCTCAGCCATTCCAATCTCCATACTGCTATATATAGCAGCCGATCGCAGGGCAACAACGCCTTCAATAGCAGGCCACTGCACGATAAAAGCTTCCATCTGTCCGGCCGCTTCTGGATAATGACCCTGCTGAACGTCATTTAATGCCTGATTAAGAATATCGACAGCATCCGCTACCGTTAAACCAGACTCCTTCGCCAATGCTGCTACTTTTCCGTCGCGATATTGTTCAATAAGCTGAATGAGAGCTTGAGCCTCCGTCTCTGCTTGCTCAGCTCGTGGAGGATCAGCTTGAACAGCGATGCGCAGCATGCTCATTTTCGTTTCCAAGCCGCTGTATACGTTGAAATTATCCGCTCGAACTGCCGGCTCGATTTTAAGCCAGCTCTTATTCATCTCACGGTATTCGCCATACGCCTTTTCCCAGTCGCCAGCTTGGATGCTTACAAGCAGCTTCTCTACTAAAGGAAGAATGCTGACTGCTGCATCTTGACCTGATAGCTCAGAAGGTGCATCTTGAACGCTCTTCACGTACTTATTGAGTGCCTTCGCTAGTGTAGATAATGTAGCTTTGGCAGCGTCAGAATCGTTTTCCGGTGCAGTTAACGCTTTTACAGCTCCCGCAATTGCAGAGTCCACTGCTGCCGATTCCTTCGTTGCCGCAGGTTTAAGCTGCTTCCACTTAGCCGACGCATCATCAATATGAGCCGCCGCTTCCTTCCACTTTCCTTGGCCTGCTTCAACAAGAGCACCGCCAACGAGTGGAAGCAAACGATCCAGCTCAGCGGCTTGATCACCCTCAGCAAATGTATATATTCCGCTGTTGCCTAACATTATGATCAACAGTACAAAAACAGAAACGAAACGAATAACCCGTTGTTTCAATCTGCCGCGTTGTGCGAACATAGACGTCCGCCCCTTTCATCATCAAGAGCTATTTTCTTCCCAGCCCATTGCCTTATTTATTTAAAATAACGTTTCTCCGATATACCCGCCTTCACGCACACCGGGAAAACATGCAAACATCGCACTGCCCGTATGAACGACATACTCGTTCATAAGATCACTTTGCCCGAGCTTCGTCTGCATCGGGATAAACTGTTTACGTGAATCCCGGTTAAAACAAATAAACAACAACCCGGCATCCAATTGTCCAGTTTTATGATCGATTCCGCTCGAATACGAGTAGGAGCGGCGCAATATTTTTACCGAGCCATCTCCATGGGCTAGACGCACATGCGAATTCATCGGAAGCAAAGGCTTACCCTTCTCGTCCTTCTTCTCCAAATCGAGCTTATCGAACTCATGAGCTCCGCCAAGCGGGGCCCCGCTGTCCCGATGCCGCCCGAAAGTCGTCTCTTGATCCCCAAGCGTCGAACGATCCCACACCTCAATGCGTATCCGTATGCGCCTAACGACCATATAGCTGCCTTTATCCATCCATGGCGTGCCGTCAGCTGCTGCTGCCCATACAACCTTGTTCATTTCACCATCATCATTAACGTCTGGGTTGCCTGTTCCATCCTTAAAGCCCATCAGGTTGCGAGGCGTAGCACTCGCAGGATCAGCTCCGCTCGTACGCTGGAAGCCTTCCTGCGTCCATCGCAGTACCGCTTTCCCTCTAGCGATTCGAGCCAAGTTGCGTATCGCATGGAAGGCAATCTGCATATCATTGGCATTCACTTGAACCCCAACATCGCCCCCAGACCATTCTTCACGCAGCTCGTCACCTCCAAAAGCAGGCATATCTGCAAGCGCAGCCGGCTTCTTGCCAGCTAATCCATATCTGGCATCAAAGAAAGACGGCCCCACACCGAAAGTAATAGTCGTGCGTGAAGGCAATAGTCCTTCTGCTTCTCCAGTATCGGATGGCGGAAGGTTTAAATTGTCGTTGGCCTTACCGAGCATCTCACCACTTGTCATCGAAGCTGCAGCACTCGTCCACGCTTGAAATAACTTGCGCACCTCATCCAGCGTACTTGCTGTTAAATCAAAGGCAGCGAATAAGATAAAATCTTGTGCCGGCGTCGTGATGCCAGCCTGATTCTCTCCATAAAAGCTGACGATTTGGTCCTTATCTGCTTTGACTAGCTTCGAAGCAGGCTTAGCTGCACTACGCTCCTGCGTGGAAAACAATCCGCCAACTCCTGCTGCCCCAAGCAGCAGTCCTGCTCCACCAACGCCAGCCAGCCGCAGTAAATCTCTGCGGCTGATTTTTTTTGCATCTATTTTTGGATTGCTCTCACTTTGATTCGAATCAATAGGTTCCGTCATGTTGTTAAGCCTCCAATATCGTACCCATTTGAGAAAGCGGCTCGGCAAGCGCATCGATAAGCTGGCTAAGCTTCTTCGTATCTTCCTCTTTCAAATCTAAATAGGACACATAGCCATCACCTGATTTGTAAGCCGACAGCGCTTGCTCAAGATCAGCAAAACCTTTGCCGATTTGCTCATCTAGTGCAGCATCCTTTTTATTCAATTCAGCTTTAACCAGCTGATAAATCTTGTCTGCGCCTTCCACGTTAGCTGCAAAATCATACAGATCTGTATGAGAATAACGTTCTTCCTCACCCGTTACCTTCGAAGAGGATACTTCATTAAGCAGCTCTACCGCTCCAGTGACAAGCAGGCTTGGTTCAACCTCAACCGTCTCCATCAAGGCGCGAAGCAGCTTTACATCCTCCAATAAACGATCAGCATATTCGCCCATACCCTCGGTAGAGTTCTTCTCCCACAGCGCCTGTTCTATGCGGTGGAATCCACGCCAGTCCTTTTCCTCAACGTCATTCTCGCGTGCATCAATGTTCGGATCGAGATCGCCAAGCGCTTCAGCAATCGGCTCAATACGTTCAAAGTACATGCGCGTCGGTGCATACAGCTGTTTAGCTGCAGCAACATCGCCGCTTTTCACAGCTGTTACAAACTTCTCTGTTTCCAAAATAAATGTATCGGCCTGCTCAATCGTAAACTGACGGTAGCTATCCAAGATTGGAGCCCAAACTTCGTCCGAAACGGCAGCTTCGCCTGCTCCATTGCTTACCGCTTGTTTAGGATCATTCTTATCTGCACTATTTGAGCCGCACCCTGTAAAAACAACCGTACAAGCCAGTAAAAAGGTCATTAATTTAAACTTCATTATAATTGCTCCCTACTCCAATAAATTGGATCTGTTTTTGTCCTAAAATGAAGTATATTCGTTAATGATAATCATTGTCAATGGATTATTTCAGTACTAAAGAAAAGTGCTTCCGCAGCTGTTTTAATTAGCTTCGGAAGCACTTTATCATACCTTATTTTATTTTGTATGAAGCTTTAAGTTACTCAGTGAATCCATTTCGATTTCTCCGAGTCTCCATATTGCTGCCTTGCTATAACCGCTTCTCTTAGCGATGTCTAGCCACTGGGATATCGTTACTTGATCAGCATACCATACGGTATGCTTCATATTATCGGTTTCCGCATCTGTATATTCAAAGTACATGCTTCCACTCGCTTGATCACGCTGCGCAGTACTACCTGTCTGCTTTAACAACAGCGCCGCCCTCTCCTCGGTCAAAGCTTCGACCTTGCCATCCTCACGCCAATCAAAGCCGCCAACCGAGAAAGCCATATACGGCTTGCCAGGCAGTACTTCCATTCTGCTTGCCAATTGTTCAATAAAAGCTTTATCAGCATTCGGTCCTGGTCCGCTATGTGAGCCATATAAGTTGTAAGCCATCATAACATAGTCAGGGCCTTCCGGAAGCTTGAATTGTTCAATAGGCGCTCGTGGTTCCAATACAATACGAAGTGATTTTCCTTCTTTCTGCAAGCGAGCATAAAGCTCCGAATAGAAAAGCAGTACCCGCTCCCAATCTTGTTCCTCGACTCGCTCATAATTGATCTCAATACCGTTCACGCCAAATTGATCAACGGCTGCAAGCAATTCATCCACATGTTTCTTACGGCTCTTCTCAGAGGCGACTAACCGCGTGATTAAGCTTGAATCCTTTTGAATAGATTCACCGTTTTCATTGAATTGGTCGTTTACAATGGTCATATATATTTGCTGCTGTTCGTTCTTCTTATATACCTTCATGATTTCAGGCAACGCCTGCTGGAATTTATCCGTAAAATACAGACTATCCTTATAATCGAAATAGGCTGCAAACAGCTGCAAGCTCGTTAATTCACCTTTAATAATACTCAGGTCCTCTAAGCCCTGTTTCCATTGCCAATCCACAATCCATGCTGATAATACAGGTAGTGCGACGTCTGCAGTATGCTGCTTATTCCCATTAGACGAATGCTCCCCTTCCTTCGTGCGATCCATAAGGCTGAAAATAATGATAGCCGCGCCTATAAGCACCACAAGCAAACATGCTGCAATGAGAGCATTTCGTTTCGTCATCCATTTAAACTCCTCGATTAATTAAGTTCTGATTATGTTAGAACGTATTGATCGCCCAGTCGAATGACGCATTGATCGCGTTCTTCATACGACTAATCAACCATCGCACTCTTGTCAAATTATAAAGGCTATCACTACTTTTATTCAAGGTAAATCCCTCACGGTCAAAATGCATACCGAACATCGCTTTAATATTGTGATCGTTCACAAAATAAAAAAAAGACTCTATCACAATAATAGTGATTAGGAGTCTTCTATTTATATAATAATTTAAGCACAGGCTATGCGTCACTCCTGCATGTAATTGGTACCAATTTTGCATAGTGCTAATTGTCCTATTGGCGGTCAAGATCATTCAGTCATCCAGACTTGTCTTTCTGTATAAACCGTTTGTCCTGATGCCATCGCTTCCCCCATCAGTAAGGCCAAGTAGTGATCCTGTGCCGCTTCTGCCAGGCTATAGAAGGAAGCTCCCTGCCCAGAGGCGAGAAGACCCATTCGCAGCAAGCATGTCGCTATTGCAATCTCATCATCACTAAGCCTTGCGGGAGCAACTGGATTCTGGTACAACCATTCTCCATCCGCGATAACCCCGCGATGATAATAACCTTCCAAATTGCCGTGATGACCGGTGTCTACCCTGCGAAGCTCCATATGGATGGGCGTTGCGTAATCCTTTAAATAACTGACTTCCGAGTCTACAAGCTCACCTTTACTGCCTCTTACGAGCATGCGACTGCGCCGTATCCAAGAGAAATACTGATCTCCCGTAAAATCGTACACAGCCAGCTTATCGCCGAATCGGAGAGTTGCGATTCGCTGCACAGATTGAACCATTCGTTCTTCGAGCGGATCCCCTTGTCTGCTCGGCCCTTGCATGATCTTCGATTCGAATGTCTGTCCGATAATGCTTGCCTGCTCGAAGCCAACGCCAAGAAGCTGTCTAATTAAGCTAATCCCGTGATAATCATGAGCAGCTGATACCTGTGCTTGCGATATCTCACCAAGCTTCCCAGAGCGGGCGATCTGAATACGAGCGGCATGCATCGGTTGAAATAAATACTGTTCGGCCACTTGTACCATTGCATCCTTAGGCAGCGAATGATACAGTGCGGTTAATGCTTCCAAATCGGCCGCTGGAGGCGTCTCCGCAAGCACCGGAATTTGCCGTTCGGCTAACTCTTGGATAATAGTAGGAGCCGCTGTTCTCGGAACGGATACGACAGCGAAGCTGAAGTCCTTAGCCGCAGCCGTAAACTGATCCATATTGCGAACAGTCCGTATGCCCCATTTTGCCTCCAGCAGCCGCCCTTTCTCCTCGTCACGAACGAGTATCGTATGAATGTAGAATTTATCAGGCAGTGCTTTTGCAATACGTATGTAAAACTCTGCGCGCCAGCCTCCGCCGACTATTCCAAAGCTTATAACAGACATCGTTAACCAGCCTCCTTGCTGTGATCATTTTTTCGTCATGTTACCACTATAAAAAAGAAAAAGACCTCAACACGTGAGATCTTCTTTACGCCGTTCGGAAGGTTCCAGTTGCTTTTATTTCCTCTTGTACCCCTGTATAAGCGTGCAGCTTACCGTGGTAAACTAACTCTAGTAACGTTGTTTTCTCCAAATCAGCAGGCGTTACGAATAAGGAAGGTTTATTAACAAGATTCACGCCGCTTTCCTCAAAAACAGAGGCTACGAACTGCGAGCAAAAGTATGCGTATTCTCGTTTCATCTCAATATTAAGCATGATGCCAAACATGCCTAGCAGGTTGTATTTATACTGATCGCGATTTTTCTCCATGTAATGAATTTGATTTCTTATGTTTATATATGCACAATGGCTTATTGTACATCTATATAAAGCGCAGGTTGAATTCTCAAAAAAATCGCCCCGTACATCCTCTTTCACAAATCCAGCAAAAAACGGATTGTTCGGATTTTTTCTACCAAAGCTATATACTTCATTCAAATCCCTGTCAAATGCTATTGACGCGTGATTCAGCATATTTTTAGTGTACCATCTGATTGTCTTTGAGAATAGTGTTCCCGTATTCGTTAAGAGAACATAAATTTCAACATCTCTATTCATGCCATACTACCTCCACATTAAAGAACTTTCATCTAGGTATTAACTTTAATGCAGGAGCACTAAATTCTAAACCTGCTCAGGTAATAGATTCATCCCCGACCTTAGTCCAGTTCTATAAGCATAGCGTGACAGAGGTTCATCTACTAACTTCACCTATTTTGTTAATCTTAATCCATTTTACTGGATTTCCTCGTATTACTCAATACAGACTTCGGCTTTTTCTTCCTCATGCTTAAAAAAATGTTAAGATTTTCTTTTTTGAAAAATGATATAGTAGGAAAAGATTGACACCGTTCATATACTATTTATATGCATCAAATCGTTATTTAGTATAGTCGATTGCCTTATATCCCATCGCAGCGGAGGACATTTTCATGGAATGGTTTACCCGTTATATCCCACAGCTCGAGAGTATTTACGCCCAAGCAGAGGCTCGTATTGCGACTTTCCCAACACCGCTTGACAGCATTGGTCTCGTTTATGCACATAAGTTCAATCCCGTTAAGCAGGATAGCAATAAAGACTACATATGCAGCCTTCTACCCTTCTGGATGAAAGAGCCGAGTGAAATTAATGATTCACAATGTGAAGCGCTTGCATTAGCTAATGTATATGGAATGCTTTATTTTTTTATTCAGGATGATGTGATGGACAGCAAGCCTGCATCAAATTGGAAGGAACAGCTGGCGCTCGGCAACCTCCTTCTACTCGAAATGTTCCATGTATTCCGTGATCTGTTTCCATCCGATTCACCATTTTGGGGGTATTACGACCATTATGTAACGAACTGGGCCGAAAGTGTCACCAATGAGGATCGCGATAATTATTTTGTAAACAACCCTATTCGCACAGCTGGCAAAGCAGGTCCCGTCAAAATCGCAAGCACTGGCGCGCTCTTGTTAGCAGGGCGCTCGGAGCTCATTGAGAAGATGGAACTTGCAATTGATATCGTACTGATGACTCTTCAGATGTCTGACGACTACCAGGATTGGAAGGAAGATTTGGCTGAAGGCAGCTACAATGGCTTGCTTGCGATGATTGCTGCTAGTAGGACATCTGACGAGCCTTTAACTGAACAAGAGATTGAGAATGAGATCTTTATTCGGGGATGCCTGGGGCCTTATGTTCAGCTTGCTATGGATAATGAATATCGACTAAGCGACTTGGAAACAGGATCTAGTGAACTAGTAGCATTTCATCGTTATATACTAAATCATTTGAACCACGTTAATAAGACGATAGAATCAAACAAAAAGTTGCTGCTTGAGGGTGGATTTAACTACTTTTTATCTAAAATATCTATATAAAAGGTACAATAGAATCTATTAATTGTCGAATATTTGAAAATTTATATAGAATTTGTCGAAAGGGCATGATAGACTGAGTATGGTAAACTTATACATATTCGGAAGGGTGATTATTGTGTCCAATGAACAACCATTAAAAGATCAAATTATTCAAAAAGCTTGGGAAGATGCCGAATTCAAGAAACAACTTATCGCCAATCCGAAAGAAGCGGTAAAAGAAGCTTTCGGAATCGAAGTTCCGGATACAATCGAAGTAGAGGTTGTTGAAGAATCGGCAAATAAATTTTATTTGGTGCTTCCGGAAAATCCTAAAACTATGAAGAGCGTAGATCAAGTCGAAGCAGCAGCTTGGCAATAAAAGAAAATAGCGCTAATTGCTCTCATAAGAGCAGTTAGCGCTATTTGTTTGCTAATGGAATTTGAATAATAGCTTCAGTACCTACACCCTTCGTACTAATAAATTCAACCTTTCCTTGCATGACTTCAATTATCCGGAAAGTCACCATCAAGCCTAGTCCTGTTCCTTTTGTTTTCTTAGAATAGTAAGGCTCACCCAGCTTTTTCAGATCAGCTTCATTCATCCCCTCGCCATTGTCTTTAATACAAATGACAACGTTTTGAGATTCATCTTGATAAGCTCGTATGATAATAGCCCCTTCTTTATGTAAAGCTTCTATGCTATTTTTAATAATGTTGATAAGCGCTTGTTTGAACTTAGATGAATTACCACGAACATATAAATCAGATGCTAAATCAACCTTAATGACTCCGCCCTGCATCGTTGCTAGTGGCACTAGTATTGCTTCTATCTTCTTAATCTCTTCAGCTATATTCAGAAGTGTCGTATGTTCAAGCTGAGGTTTAGCAAACGTCAAAAAATCCGTTATAATATCTGAAGCTCGGTCTAGCTCATCGATGGCTAGCACCATATAGCCCTTTTCTTTATCGTTCGTCGATTTTTCTCCTAGCAACTGAAGAAAACCTCTTGTCACCTGAAGCGGATTACGAACCTCATGTGCTACTGAAGCAGCCAATTGACTGATGATTTCCATTTTTTCGGATCGTTGCAGTTCATTATTAAAAACCTCAAGCTGCTTCGAGTAGCTAACAACCTGTTCATAATTTTGCAATATTCTTCTAGCTAAAATTATAATTAATGCAGCAATAAAACTAAAAATACCCCATTTCCATAAAAACAAGTCATAGTTCATACCTTTTATAAAATACCATATTACTTCTAATACGCCGATTCCCGCAAAAACGCAAAAACCTATTGTTATAATGATTGCTTCTTTATTTTTTTGCAAACAAAGCCTGATCAGATATACAATTAATAGCCCGTTTCCTATGAGAATTATTCCACTAAATGACATGGTTGTAAATGCTATATAAAAGTATGAAATTTTCTTTGCAATTAGTAAGGAAAGGGACCACCCAATTAACACTGTTGACACTATCACTAACAATTTTCTAAATCGAGTAATCAACCCAAAAGGACCTTTCCCGAATATCTTCTCAAAAAAGAAAAAAACCGAAGGCATTAATAAATTTGAACCGATATCAAACATGAAGTAAATAATAAACCCATATTCCTTATAAACCATATGCAAATAGGGAGATAAAGAGAGAATCATTAATCCAATTGAAAAAATGATGATACAAAGTGAGTTTAGACCGTCTAAATAAGATTTATTTAGGAAAATAAAACACAACAGCATAGCTAGCGAAATAATTAATAAAGATGCACCAATAAAGACGTCAAACATCTCTTTTTTCATAAAAAGCATGCTGAGAGACTGCTCTTCACCAACAATTATTGGTTTCTTCAGACCTAACCAATCTGAATCCGTATGTAAAAGAATATAAACCATGTGATTTGCTTCAGTACCCGTTGTAGACAAAATAATCTCGTTTTTATTGAAAGGATAATTTCGTTTAGACTCATAAACGAGCTTGTTATCAATAAATATTGATACATCTTTGGCAGTAAGCTTGTTAATCAATAATGCTGGCCTTGCTAAATCATAGTCAGGAAGCTGAAACCTGAGCCATGCTGATTGAATATTTGCCGGTTTCACTGGTAAAGTATCACCATAAGAAAAAGGCTGCCACTCACTTGCTCTCGAGTCTGATGCAGCGTCTTGAACAGTGCTGGATGGATCTGCTTCCCACATCATCTCCCAGTCTGTAATTTCTGTGTTTGGTGCATTCGATATGGCATAAGAAGCCGTAGCAGAAAAAGGCGTGACAATGAAGAGTAAAAAAATGAAGATCATCAAAAATTTACGTTGTACTTTCATCATGCACCTCAAAAACTCGATTATGTAAACGCTAATATCATACTATATTTCGACAATGTTCGATATCCCCCTTTCTAAAATTTGCCTGTTGACAAAAAAATTAAACCATTTTATTGTAAGCAGCTGAAAAGAAAAAGCCGCTCCCTCAGATCATGATGATCTTTGGAAACAGCTTTAAACTTACGCTTAAAATAACTTTTTCTTAATGGCTACACGGCGAAGCATCAAATAGTTCAGTGCCACGATGCATGCCATCACAAGAAGCGCAAAGATTACGACTACTGCTAGCGAGGTGCGCTCTACCCCCAATACAGATTGCAAGAGATTGCCAATCCAATCAGACGATAATACAACCTCCATCGCCATCCCTGGCAGTATAGAAACAACTGAAATCAGTACTCCTATTTTCCAATTAAACCGATAAAATCCGGAACCTATAAGCCATCCGCTGCCAAAGTAAGCAAAGAACAAGCAAAAATATTCAATAAAGATCAAGCCCCACTCTGAAGAAGAGGAAAATAAGTGCGGATTTTTCAGCTCTAGTGTCCAATTATTTTTGTCATATATGAACTGCTCGACGGGATAACCTATCGTTAACATAATGGAAAATATAGCTGAGATCATGACGAGTACTAAACTCACCCCGCCTATAAAATGTCTTCGCGTCACTCCGCTGGAAACAAAACTTGCAAGCGACATAGGGGTCAGCAGAATGCCAATGACAAGCAGAAATATTCTCGGAGAAATGGTTGTGCTTTCCCAAATTTCTTGGCCTTCGAAATCAGAGCCTACGATAGCTTCGGAATTCGTTAACACCCCAATACCAATATAAATCAGAATAAAAATGATCCAATACAAGATAATCGTCCAGCGATAGCTGTACATAATATGCTGTGCAACATTAAGCACGGGATGTTTTCTTTTATCGCTCATTGTTCATCCCCCCTTTCTTGGTCAAATGAACGAACAAATCTTGCAGAGATACAGGACCAAGCTCCAGCCCTGCTGCAAGCGCCTGCTTGCGCTTGGCATCTGTGAGATCGCCGAATACGGTGATCGACTTCGTTTTGCCAAGCTGCTGCTCCCCAAGCACCGTCAATCCTTCAGCAACACGATCCACACTCTCGCTTGAACCGGTAATAGATGAGCCGCGCGCCCTCAGCATCTCTGTTTCCTCATGCATGATCAGACGACCCTTATCCAGAATAAGCACCTCTTCAAACAAATTGCCTACTTCCTCAATTAAATGCGTAGATAAAATGAATGTACGAGGCGTTTCCATATAATCATTAAGGAGCTCATCATAAAAGGTATAGCGAGACGGAGCGTCCATGCCTAGATATGCCTCATCAAAAATCGTAACCGGAGCTCGGCTGGCAAGGCCAATTGTCACGCCAAGGGCCGACTTCATTCCACGCGAAAGCGAAGATATACGTTTCTTAATCGGTAGTTCATAATGTCCAATGAGACGCTCTGCATATTTTGCATCCCAATTGGGCCAGCAGCTAGCCGAAAGCTTCAATACATCACGAACGGATAAAGTGTCCGGCATATGGCCGCTTTCTTGGATGAAGCAGACTTGCGCCATGATGCGAGCATTCTCGAAGGGAGCTTCACCATCTATGGCTACTTCGCCACCTGATTGCTGACAATAGGAGGCTAAGATCGATAATAGACTTGTTTTGCCTGAGCCATTCCTTCCGAGCAAACCGTATATTTTGCCACCCTCGAGCTTGAACGAAATATTGTGAAGCGCTGTAAATGATCCATATCGCTGCTCCAATTGGTTCACTTCAATACTTAGCGTCATTCTTGAGTCCTCCCTTTTACTTGTTCGATGCGACCAATGATATCCGCAAGGGGTACGCCGATCTTCTCTGCTTCCGCAAGCATTTGATCAACAACCTCTTCGAAAAAACGGTCTCTGCGCTGTGCCAGCAGCATTTGCCTCGCCTCACCATTCACAAACATGCCGATTCCCCTTTTCTTATACAAAATGCCTTCCTCCGTCAATAAATGAAAGCCTTTCGCTGCTGTAGCAGGGTTTATACGATAGAACGCAGCATATTGGTTTGTAGACATGACCTGCTCATCTTCTTGCAAAATGCCGCTTATGATGTCGTCTTTAATTTTGTCTGCAATTTGTTGGTATATGGGACTTCGATCATCAAACACGTCATCACCCCTTCAGGTTACATGGTTCATTAGTTATGCAACTAACCATACAACCATAATCAATTAATGTCAAGGCTATTTCATCAAAGCATGTCTCTTCAAACTTTTTGACCAAAGGATCAGAACAAAAAAAAGCTGCCTCCGGTCATTGACCCGTGAGACAGCTTCTTGTCCTATTATGATAAGCATTACTCTCGTCCAAGCTTCTGGACAATCTGTTATTTTGTTGCTTGAATTCCTTTCATCCATCCGATCAGCTCACTGCTTACTTGTTCCAGCTGCTCCTCTGGCTTGATGCTTGCTGGTCGATCCCCTTTTTGCGTGCCATAGGAACCAAATTGACCATGATTCCCTCCTTCAATGGTGACATACTGCGTCGAGCTAGGCATATACCGCTTTCCTTTGCCCCAAGCCTCCCAGTTCAGCACACCATCATTAGACGCCGTGACTTGCAATACTGGCAGCTTAGCATCTTCAAGACTTCCAGCTTTTTCTGCATAGGCTGCAAGGAAGAAGATGCCATCGATTTGCTCCAAATGTTCCGCAGCATATCGTGAAGCAAAAACACCGCCCATCGAGTGGCCGCCTATAACGAAGCTCTCCTCTGGATGCTCGGCAATAAAATCATCCGCTTTGTTTTGCCCCATTAAAGCAAGATTGAGCGGCATGGTTGCAATGTATACGCGGTGGCCTGCACCTGCAAGCTTGCGAGCTAGAGGCGCGTAGCTCTTAGGATCTACCAACCCGCCTGGATAAAAAATAACATTAGGCTGAACAATATTTTTTTCTCCAGCAGTCGGTTCAAATCGGTATCCTGCTTGTCCAATGCTGACCGTAACTTGTTCATCGCTCTTCATAGCAGATTTGGCTGCAGCAGATGGTGAATAAACCATCATCTGATACGCGATGGCCAGCAACAATAATAAGACCAAAACAATGGCTATCGTCCATATAAGCATCTTTTTTTTGCGTGCTTGCTTCGGTTTAGGCAATGCCTTTGCCTTTGAATCGTGACTCATGTCGTGCACTCCCTTTATTCCAGCATCCTCATTAGCAGCTGTTGAGATTTCAAAGCTTCTTCACCATTCACGACTGGACGCTTATCCTCTACGATACATTGAATGAAGTGAAAAACAGCATCCTCGAAGCCGCGTTGTTTCAGAATCGTTTGCCAAGAAGGTGGCAAAGTATTTGTAATCATATCGTCTCGCTCTACTTCGAGCAAGCTCATATTTTTCACACGAATGATTTCGCCTGCGGAAACGATTTCAAGCTGCTCCAAGCTCGTTCCGGCATTGCGATGCATCGCAGTCGATAAAGTAAAGCCACCTGAGGTGTTATAATGATGCTGCGCATAAAGCAGCTGATTATGCTCGTTGACATTGACGATGCCGTTCATCACACCCATATTCCCATCTGCAAGCCAGCGCGCTGTATCAACCACATGCAAATAATCATCCAACATCGTAAAATCTACCGTTTGCGGACCCACTGCATTTGTTCGATGTTTCTCCATTCGAATCCATGCCGTGTCCTTCATTCGCTGTTTCGCTTCTATGTATAACGGAGAAAAGCGACGATTAAAGCCAACCATTAGCTTCCTGCCGAGCTTTTCGCTAAGCTCCGCAAGCTGCTCTGCCTCATGCAGTGTGGCTGCAAGCGGCTTATCCACATATACGTCCTTACCCTGTTTGAACAGAGTTGACACTACCTCATAATGAGTGTCTGTAGCGCTATGTACAAATACGGCATCGCAGCTGCCAGCAAGCTCGAGCAAGCTTCCATATGATGCAATACGATACTGCTCACAAATTGCCGTACGTTTCTCCGCGTTAGGTGAAAACGCCCCAACGAATGTCCAATCAGTGGCTTTTGACAACAGAGGCAGATACGCCTTCTGTGCAATTCCTCCAAGTCCAACCATACCGATACGCGGTTTAGTCATTTTCAAGCACCCCTTCATAAGTTTCATTATTAACAGGATAACATCATACTAGTAGCAAATAATACGCGAGAAGCTTTACTCTATTATATTTCTGTACAAAAACACCCTCTAATCTCTCGAAATTTGGTACACTATTAGCAAAATTGTTATAAAAAAGGATGATGACGATGTCCGATTATAATGACCGCGATGATCTTGCAGATCGACGGCGCAGTAAGCTGAAGGTGCTTCGCTTTGATAATAACGGCAAAGATTTAGTTGAATCCGAGAAACCGGATGAAACATTTGCGGACGTTGGCGGGCTTGAGGACGTTAAGAAAAAAATTCGTATGAACTTCATTTTGCCGCTGAAGCAGCCTGAGCTATTTGCAGCCTATGGCAAGGAAGCTGGCGGAAGCCTTCTGCTGTACGGACCTCCCGGCTGCGGCAAAACATTTCTGGCAAGAGCTGTTGCTGGTGAAATCGATGCAAATTTCATGCATATCGAGCTGCAGGCTATTCTGGGCATGTATGTCGGTCAAAGTGAGAACAATCTGCATGATATTTTTGAGAAAGCTCGGGAAAACAAACCGTGCGTCATCTTTATCGATGAACTTGACGCGATGGGCGGCAGCCGCAATCAGATGCGTCAGCATCATGACCGCATACTCGTCAATCAGCTTTTGATGGAGCTGGATGGGCTCCGTACGTTCAATGATCAAGTATTTGTCATCGGCGCGACGAATACGCCTTGGTACCTTGACTCGGCGCTGCGCAGGCCAGGCCGATTTAATCATATGATTTTTGTACCGCCGCCTGAAGAAACAGAGCGTACAACGATCTTGCAGCTAAAGCTTGCAGGAAAACCGCTTTCCTCACTTGATTTAAGTAAAATCTCGAAGGAAACGAAACATTTCTCAGGTGCGGATTTGGAGCAAATCGTGAAGGATGCCGTTGAAAGTGCGCTGGAGCGTACACTCGAAATTGGAGAAATTCAGCCCATATCCCAGGAGGATTTGAAGAAAGCATCGAAAAATAGGAAGGCCACGACACTGGATTGGTTTGCCACAGCCAAAAACTATGCTACGTTCAGCGATATCAATCAGGACTATCAAATCGTTCTGGAATATATGAAACAAAGCGGTTTGAAATAATTCCTATATAGCGAGGTAACCATAGTTATGATTGAAGTAGAAGAAGAAATGAGCAATAAACGATACGAGAGAATACAGCAGCTTGCGGGTTGGAAGAAATACAAAGAAGCCTCTGTCGAGGCCCTTGCGCTAATTCAGGATACACCAGAAGATCCCTATGCTTATGCACTGCTCGGGCAAGTTAATCTGCTTATGGATAATCTTGATCAGGCCCTTCATTGGTCGGAGCAATCCCTACAGCGCGACCCAGAAAATGAATTAGCCTGGTTCGTTCGCAGCAATGCGTATTATACGATGGAAAACTGGAAGGAAGCCTCGAAATCGATTGCAGAAGGACAGCGAATCGATCCCTATGAACCGCATTATTTTTTCTTGCTCGCTAATATATCGAATAAAGTAAGACGGTATGAAGAAGCCAAAGATTTACTATTGAAGGGACTTGAAATTTCTCCTGAAAATTCGTTATATCTCGCTAATTTAAGCTATAACGAAGCGCTGCTGAATCATTTTGCCGAATCAAAGCTTTTAGCTAACAAGGCTTTACGGCTTGATGTTGAGTCAGATATGGTTTACTTATATTTGGCATGGTCAGCGGAAAGACGGAACGACTACGACGACTATCTACTCATGCTCAAGAATGCCATCAGACTAGACCCTGAAGACAAGCAAATTCGCCAAGAGTTTCTCGAAGGTCTACAGAAAAATTATAAATTCTATCGTTTTATGCTCTTGCCCGGGAATCTATTGAAGAAGCTAAAGCCTTGGCAGATTCTTCTCTGTTGGATTGTGTTATGGATCGTATTTAGACCACTCGTTATTTTATTTATCATTCTCTATGTCGCCACACACTGGATAACAAGGTTGCTCGTGCATGTAAAAGTGTTTGGCTGGAAAAGAAGAAGGTGAGCAGCATGTGCTCACCTTCTTCTTTTATTATAGGCACGCTTAGATGTTATTCAAGCACGGAATCCAAACGCATTATAGTCATATAAGCTTGTTGTCGTGTATATGTTCCCTTCGGGCTAAACATATTATTTCCAGTGCCCTTCATAACATCATACATCGATACGAAATCAACGCTTAGCATAGCCCAGCTAGCTATACTGCTGTTGTCAGCAAATACCGAAACATCCGCCGCAACTTCATAACCAAGCACCTCTGCCGTGTTCGCGAGCATGACGGCTGCCTCTTGCCTTGTGATGCTGCCGCTTGGATCAAACTTGCCGTTTCCTTTACCGTTTACGATACCCATCAGATTAGCGGCAATTACTTCCTTAACCTTTGTATCCGTGAATGGATTATCACTGAGGCTGACCTCATTTTCCAATAAAATGTCGTCAATCGTTTGACCCGTTTTAACTTCGAGCAATCTAATAATAATTTTCGCAAAATCTGCACGCGTTATTTGTTTTTTGTAGTTGTTTTGCATCTCCGTCGGTACAAGCCCAGCAGCAATAGCTGCGTCTACTTCCTCCTTCGCCCAAGCATCGGGCTGCTCACCTGTAGCTGCACCCTTATCAATTTTGAAGAAGTAGCTTGTCATGTCACCGGTTGCTTCATCCCAAATAAATAATTCATAATAAGGAACGCCAAATTCAAAAGTTACAGTTCCCGTCGTATTCGCAGCTAGTTCACTGATTAGCTCTTTTTTGCCGTTTATCGTCCAAGGTACTGGTTCTGAAACCAACATCCCTTTATCCAATTTATAGCCTAACACAACTACGCTAGTGTTAACCTTCGCTGTGTAACTTAAGACTGCATTTTCTGGAACGAGTGTTGAAGTAACCACTTCATCCTCATAAATTTCTCCCAAATCATTGAACGTCAGCGATTCCGTTACATCGCCAAATTTCTTCGATAACGAATACGTATACTTATCCTTCGAAACTTCAGAAGCAGCAGCCACCGGCATCACGAAAGAAAATAGCATTAAACATGCTGTCATCCATATAAGTATCGTTTTTTTACCTTTCTTCATATCCTTACCTCCAAATTATGTTGTTTTGCTACTGCTACTATTTCCACAATATAGTTGAAATCTCCTTTATTTTCGACAAATCTCCTCAATCATAATGTTAGTCATTAAGATTTGGCTGCTATAAACAGAAAAAGACATTTGTGCACGAGAGTGCAACAAATGTCCTTTATTAATAAATAGCACCCTATTTTCTATGAAGGCAGCTACTGCTGATGCTTCTGTATCATTTCCCGCTTCAACTCCCACGTTGCTTCACTTAAATTAACGCGGTACGCTTCCGCATTGAGCTTACGCAAATATTGCGGCCAAAATAGTTCAAACTGTCCCTTATGATAGCTTCGAATTTGATCTAAGCTCGGCAAGTCATACACCAACTCGCCTTCCATAAAAATCGGCTTTAATAACGTTATCGCTTCATAGTGAGTAATAAATTTATGAATGTAAGAATGAACGGGGTCAAACAGTTTTATTCGCTCTCCCCTTTTCACATGCTGCTCATCCCTCAGCGTAATATAATCCGCCTCTGCTTTTCCAGTCGATGTGTTAATGATGCGGTACAGCTCCTTGAAGCCTGGAGTCGATACCTTATCGGGATTAGCCGAAATTTTGATAACCGGCTCATAGCTGCCGTTTTTCTCGCGCGCGACAAGCTTGTACACACCGCCGAGTGAAGGCTGGTCCGCTGCGGTAATTAGCTTCGTTCCGATACCCCATACGTCAATCTGTGCGCCCTGCGACTTGAGGTTAGAAATAATGACTTCGTCCAAGTCACTGGATGCAACGATCTTCACATAAGGCAGTCCAGCTTCATCCAGCATTTTTCGTGCCATTTGTGATAAATACGCTAGATCGCCACTATCAAGCCGAATCGCATTCATCCGTTTGCCTTGGCTCTCTAGCATATGGGCGATCTTAATTGCGTTAGGCACACCGCTTTTTAGCGTGTTATATGTATCAACAAGCAGCGTCACAAAGTCGGGCAACGACTCCGCATACGCACGAAATGCTTCTTCCTCCGTGTCATGGCCCTGCACCCAAGAATGTGCATGCGTTCCTTTGGCAGGAATGCCGAACAGCATGCCAGCTCGCATATTCGACGTCGCATGGAAGCCCGCAATATAAGTAGCCCTTGCTCCCCATACAGCAGCATCCGCCTCTTGCGCACGCCTTGTTCCGAACTCAAGCAGCACGTCATCTGGGGCAACTTGCTTAATTCGAGCAGCCTTCGTCGCAATCAACGTCTGGTAGTTCATCATGTTGAGAATAGCTGTTTCTATAAGCTGTGCTTCAAATACACGTGCCTCAACACAGAACAGCGGTTCATTCGCAAAGACAAGCGTTCCTTCCTCTACCGAATATATATTTCCTGTGAACCGAAAGCTGCGCAGCTCATCAAGAAACTCCTCTTTGTAGTTTTCTTCCTGTGTACGCAAATATGTAATTTCTTCTTCTCCGAATTGAAGAGATTGGATATATTCCACGATTCTCTCCAAACCTGCGAATACTGCAAATCCGTTATTGAAGGGAAGCTTGCGGAAATAGGCCTCAAATACCACCTTCTCATCTTTGCTCCCTTGCAGCCAATGCGCGTACATCATATTGATTTGGTACTTATCCGTATGAAGTGTCAAATTTGTATAACTCATCCCATTAACTCCCTTCCATAGTACTCTTTCCAATACTTATTCCTTTAACTCTGGAAAACAAAAAAAGCGCCGTTGAGATCGAATGACTCCGCTCAATAACGCAACATATTTTTTACTACGGTGCTCATATATCCGCAAATTATTTGAACCAGCCCTTCTCTTTAAACCGAGTAATCGCCTCAATGCGGTTGCTGACATCAAGCTTATCGAGAATGACGGAAATATAGTTGCGAACGGTACCCGTCGTAATAAATAGCTCGCTTGCAATTTCCTTCGTGTTTTTCCCGTCTGCTACGAGCACAAGCACTTCCTTCTCACGCTCAGTTAACGGGTTTTCTTGCCCATATGCCTCGTCAACAAGCTCCGACGCGAATATGCGTCGTCCAGCCATCACACTGCGAATCGAATTTGCAAGCTCCTCGCTTGGGCTATCCTTTAGCAAGTAACCGCTAACTCCCGCCTTAAGAGCACGCTCAAAGTAACCGGATCTAGCAAATGTCGTCAAAATAATGACCTTGCAGCCCTGTCCTTTCAGCTCCTCAGCAGCATCCAGCCCCGTCTTAGCAGGCATTTCAATATCCATAATACAAATATCTGGCTTATGCTGATGAACAAGACTTATCGCATCTTCTCCATTGCTTGCTCTTCCGACGACCTTCATATCCTCTTCCAAATCAAGCAAGGAAGCGAGGGCGCCCAGCAGCATGCGCTGATCCTCGGCAATGACGATTCTGATCATATCCCCTCAATCCCTTCTTTAGCTGACCATTACATTTGTTTAATGACGTTTGGCACCTTAATAATGAGCGTCGCTCCATCATTCGTAACAATATCCAAGCTTCCGTTCACGAACTCCAGACGCTCCTTCATGCCTTGAAGGCCATGCCCTCCGCAGTTTCTAGCTTCCTCAGGAATCCCTACACCATTGTCCATCACCTTCAGCGATAGCTCTGTACGCGATGACTGGATTGTTACGGTGCACGTCGTTGCACCGCTATGCTTGACGACATTCGTTACAGCTTCCTTCAAACACATGCTGAGTACATTTTCGGTCAACAAGTTCGCAGTACCAAGCTTCAGTTCTCCCACAAGTTCGAATTCAATTTCGGCTGCCTTCAAAATCTGCTTTACCCGAAACATCTCATCCTCAATTCTTGTTCCGCGCATTTGAGTAACCATTTCCCGTACTTCTTTCAACGCTGTTCTTGCTGTCTGGCGAACATCATTGATTTCAGCTTGTGCTTGTGCGGGATTCTTGACCATCAGCTTGCCGGCTAGATCACTCTTCAAACCGATTAACGACAGCTTTTGTCCTAGCGTATCATGCAAATCACGCGCAATCCGCTGCCTCTCCTCAAGCTTAACCAGCTCCGAGATCCGCTTATTCGCATCCTCAAGCTGTCCTTCGAGTTGTCCCTGCTTATTCCGGTTGTACGTGTTGAAGGGAAGCAGGATAACGACGATGAGACTGATAAGAATGAACGGAAACTGTGTGAAAAACAATGAGTTTTGTGTAGCAAAGCCATAATTGACCGTTACGAACGTACTGACGATATGAATCGTATACAGCGTAAAAAATCCGGCTCGATTCTGAATATGTCCGATAAAAAAAGCTAGAAATATCGAAAAATAAACGTAGCTGAACAACACGGTCATCGCGATGGATATGATTATTTGTACACTCGTCCAGAAATAAACGAGCCAGCCCTTAGAAACAAAGGATAGCCGATAACATATAAAAAACAAAATAATCATGATGATACCGGATACGGCTTCATAAGGGGAAGACGAGCGAAAAATAAAGTAAAAAGGTAAAATGCAGAAGACGACCCACACATATGGGCTTAGACCTGTGTTTTTCTGAAAAATCTGATACCACTTGTTCATGGTCGTCCATCCTTTATCCCATGCCATACGATGGTTATGATTATTTTTATAATCATTTTATCATATACAACAATTCAAGTATTTATTTTCCTTGTTGCTATATGCACGAGAAGCCAGCCTGTTAGGGCATGGCTTCTCGTGTGTATTTAAATAGCGTTATTTAAATTTCAAGTTTGCTTGCGAAGCTTTTATTTTCTCGGAAGCCGTTTTTGCTTTCTGAAGGCGGTGCTTAATCCCTTTGAAGCTGACAAATTTTTTGTCTGTTTCATCCCAGAGACGGAATTGGAGCGATTCTAAGCTCTCGCCGATCGTAATAGTCGTCGCTTTGTGAAGAGGCGGCGTCGCATTATGCGCTTTTTCCAAGTTATAGTTAGGAACCTTTGGGCTCAAATGATGAACGTGGTGGAAGCCGATGTTGCCTGTAATCCATTGCAACACTTTAGGCAGCTTGTAGTAAGAGCTTCCATCAACGGCAGCTTTCACATAGCTCCATTCGTCTTCATTCTCAAAATAGGAATCCTCGAATTGATGTTGTACATAGAACAACCATATGCCGAGCAGACCGGATACAAAAAACACAGGACCTTGAACAAGCAGGAATGCTTGCCAACCTATAGCCCATATAAGCAGAGCATAAGTACCTACGATCAAAGCATTCGTCAAATAAGTGTTCATGCGTTCCTTGCGTCTAGCACCCTTAACATTAAAGCGATATTGAATAAGGAAAACACCGATTGGACCAAGTCCAAACATAACTAGCGGATGACGATACATACGATATGCAATCCGGCGCATAAGCGGCGAAGCAGCATATTCTTCTACGGTTAGAATCCACAAATCGCCAACGCCCCGTTTATCGAGGTTGCTGCTCGTTGCGTGGTGGATGGAATGTGAATTTTTCCACTGTCTATAAGGGACAAGCGTAATTACGCCCGTAATCGTACCTATGATATCGTTTGCTTTTTTACTTTTGAAAAACGATCCGTGAGTGCAGTCATGAAAAATGATGAATGTACGAATAACGAAACCAGAAGTAAGCAGCACCAGTGGAGCAGTAAGCCAGTACGATATTGAGAGACTATAGTAAGAGGCATACCAGAGCAGAACGAGTGGCACTAAGGTGTTAATGAGCTGTCTGATGCTCGACTTTAAATCCGTTTTCTCAAATGGTGCAACTTCTTTTTTCAGATGAGCTTGTTTAGGCTCTGTCATCGCATTCTTCCTCCTCAATATGACGCTTGGAGAGTATCCCGGACGTCTAACGCAGTATTCTAACTTTATTGTAAAGAAAAGTGTCAGGTCATTGTAGTCATAAACGTCAATACGATGACATGACATTTGTCATATAGCACACTGGGAAGTTGTCTTATTTATGTAAAAGAATCCACAAAACAGAAAAAAACTATCCGAAAGAAGCATTTGCCTCTTCCAGATAGCTCTATATCTTATCGCTCTACTTAAATCGCCCAATTACCTTTACGGAAGATCGGTACAACTTTGCCATCCTTCGTAATGCCATCGATATCCATCTCAGCAGAACCGATCATGAAATCGTTATGCGTGATGCTGGCATTAACACCGTTCTGGACAAGCTCTTCAGGAGACATCGACTTGCCGCCTTCGATATTGAAAGCATAACCGCTGCCGATTGCCAGATGATTAGACGCATTCTCATCAAACAACGTATTGTAGAACAAAATGTTAGACTGTGAAATAGGCGACTCATGCGGAACGAGTGCAACCTCACCAAGATAATGCGAGCCCTCGTCAATGTCTACCAGCTGCTGCAAAATGTCTTGCCCTTCTTCAGCCTCAACCTTCACAATACGTCCATTCTCAAACGTCAGCTTGAAACGATCGATAATGTTGCCGCCATAGCTTAGCGGCTTCGTGCTTGATACATAGCCGTTTGCGCCTGTTTTTAGCGGAACGGTAAACACTTCCTCGGTAGGCATGTTCGCCATGAAAGGAACGTTGTTGATGTTCGTACTGCCCGCAGCGACCCAAATATGATTCTCCGGCAATTCAATCGTAAGATCCGTACCAGGAGCGGTATAATGCAATTTATGAAAACGGTTCTGGTTGAGCGTCTCGCCCTTGCTATGCAGGCTTGCATTATGCTCTTCCCACGCTTTTACAGGATCCTCCGCATGCAAGCGAACAGAATCAAAAATCGCCTTCCATAGCAGCTGAACCGCTTCTTCTTCCCCTGCTTCCGGGAAAACCTTGGATGCCCATTGCTTGCTCGCAGCGGCAACCACTGTCCAGCTTACCTTGTCAGCTTGAATGGCTCTGCGAAACTCCTTCAAGCCTTGGCCGGATGCTTTCTGGAAGCTGGAGATGCGTCCCGAATCGATGCCTTTCAATAAATCAGGACTAGATGACACGATGGAAATAAACACTGCTCCGCGTTCTACGAACGAGTTGCGCTTAGCCGTCTCCCATTCTGGGAAACGCTCAAATACCTCATCCGCTGCTTGCTCATATTTTAGTCTGGACAATGAATCGTCAGTCCAATCCACATGCACATTGCTCGCGCCTGCTGCATAGGCTTTGCTGGCTACTAGTCTAACAAGCACTGCTTGATCGACAGCCCCTGTTACGAATACCTCTTGCCCCTGCTGTACATTCACTCCAATTTTCACAATCAACTCTGCATACTTATCTAAATGATGCTCAAATCCACTCATGATTTCATATTCTCCCTTCATTAACGCCTCTATGTACATACATGCTGTAGTCTAAATTGTATCGAATAAACAAGCCCATAGTCAAATAACATGGACTTACGATTCAGACTCTGGCTCCGAGTTGCAAATACCATAAAAGAACAGATGAATAAACTCTTCAAGAAAATCGTCTGCCTGCTCGCTTTGCTGCGCCAAATCAAGGAACATATGGGATTGCGCCTTTAACATATTGATATAAGCGATAATGGTCGGAGTCGACACCTTCGCCGAAATTTCCCCCTTCCGCTTGCCTTCCTCGATGAATTGTACGACCAGCGGCATACCCTTCGTTCGGTACAACTCCTCAATATATTGATGCGTCTCTTCATCGATCAGGAACTGAGTGAAAAATTCTGGAGTGAAGGCTCGATAGGCCTCTTTATCCACAAAAACAATATACTGAATGATCTCCTTCAAAGAGTGATCAGCTTGAATGAATGTTTCGAAATCCGTAATGCTTTTATCGATAAATTGTTTAAATACCTCGCTAAGCAGTGCGTCCTTGCTCCCGAAATAATTGTAGATCGTCACCTGGGATACGCCGGCTTCCGCTGCAATATCGGCGATTCGTATTTTCTTCGGCTCCCACGTCTTAAGCATGTCTAAAACCGTCTTCTTAATCTTCTCCTTAATTAATTCCTTCCTTCTCTCGAATCCGTTCATCCTGCCTCCTGAAATCACTTCTAATTTAATTTAATGAAATTATAGCACATTTAGATTTCATAACCCATTGACTTCTACCTCCAACAAATTTATCATCAATAATGAAATTATATCATAATAATATTTCATAACTTTGAATGCGGGGTGCAGCGCGGTATGTTAATCGTTGATGGGCTGACGAAGCTTTTTCGAAATGGTCGAGGCGTTACGGATGTCTCGTTCACGGTAAACAAAGGGGAAGTATTCGGTTTTTTGGGACCTAATGGTGCAGGCAAATCGACGACTATCCGTCATATTATGGGGTTCATGAAGCCGGATCATGGAAGTGTATCCATCAAAGGGCTCGACACCTGGGCGCAGCAAGGGACCGTGCAAAAGTATATTGGCTACTTGCCTGGGGAAATTTCATTTATTGAAGGCATGACAGGTAAAGCATTTCTAGAATTTCTGTCCTCGATGCAGGGAGTAGACAGCTCAGACAAGCGGCGCAGCCTAATCGACCGATTGCAATTCGACGTCAACACACCGATTAGGAAAATGTCTAAAGGAATGAAGCAAAAAGTCGGAATCGTAGCCGCCTTCATGCATGATCCTGAATTGATCATTCTTGATGAGCCTACTTCCGGCCTCGATCCACTCATGCAGCAGACATTTATAGAACTTGTTCTCGAAGAGAAAGCGAAGGGAACTACCTTTCTCATGTCTTCCCACAGCTTCCCAGAGATTGAGAGAACTTGCGACCGCGCCGCGATTATAAAGGATGGGAAAGTAATGACCGTCAAAAACATTCATGAGCTTCAATCCATGCAGCGGAAGCTGGTTGAGATCGTTTTTGAGAATACGGAGGATGCTGGGACGTTTGTGCAAAGCGGTACAGTGCCTATTGATTCGCACGACGGCAGACGGGTCACTGTCGCTGTACAGGGCAACTATAACGAGTTGATTCGAGAGACAGCCAAATACCCTATTCGAAGTCTCGATATAACCGCACAAAATCTTGAGGACGTATTCATGCATTATTACGACCGGAAGGAGACTGTCCGATGAACTCGCCCCTCTTCAAGCAGATGATGAAGATCAATCTCAAAGGGATGAGCAACTATGCCTTCGGCTCGGCCTTCTACATTCTGCTCATGTTTTGGATGTATCCTGGAATCGCACAGAATACAGGCGCACTGAATGAGCTTATGCTGGCTCTGCCCAAGGGAATCGTCAATGCTTTTGGAGTTCAAGCTGGCTTCGGAAGCATGGAGGCTTTCATATCCGGGGAGTATTACGGACTTATTCTGCCGCTTCTACTGTCGATATTCAGCATCATGCTGTCAACCGGTCTGATGGCAAGACTAGTCGATCAAGGCTCCATGGCTTATCTGTTGTCTACGCCGACGTCTCGGCGGCGCATAGCCGCGACACAAGCCAGTGTGCTTATCACCGGACTACTACTGATCATGGTCGTTACGACAGCAGCAGGGTTTATCGGCAACGCGTTGTTCATCGGTGATCGATATGAATTTGACGGCTCCCGTTTCATTTTATTGAATGTCATCGCATGGATGCTGTTCTTCGCAATAGGCGGCATTTCCTTCTTCATATCTGCAATCTCCAGCGACGAGAAGAAAGCACTAGGCATCTCGGGGGTTATTACGTTTGGCATGTTCGGATTCGATATGCTCGGCAAAATCAGCGAGAATGTAGAATGGCTCCGTTTCGTCTCCCTCTTTTCATTATATAGACCGAGCGAGCTTGCGAGCGGCGGCGGTAACCCGATACTAGCCTTGGTCATTCTCTTTTTGATCGGAATAGCTGCCTTTATGGCAGGCATCATCACATTCAGCAAGCGAGATTTGCCGTTGTAATGCCTCATTAAGTATTGTGACAGGCAAAAAAACAGGAAGCCCGACTCTAAACTGGTACCTATAGACTGGACACTTTAAAAAAAAGGTGTTCAGGCTGTGGGTACCTTTTTGTATACTAGAGTGAGTAACGGAGGGATTTCGTGAGTAAGAACGAGAAATCTTTGAGACGCACAGAGATGGCTTATTTATCGACCATCTTCTTTTTTTACCCTAGTATTAGATCCCGTTATTAATACCAACAACCATTCAATTCACTTTTAGAAGACCAGCTGCAACTACCTTTTGAACGGCCTCTTCACGATTACGCACATCCAACTTAAGGTATACGGAAGAAGCATAGTTGCGTACTGTCCCGTCGGATAAATAGAGTTTTGAAGCTATCGTTTTGTACCGAAGTCCTTGTGCAACTAGCTGTAATATTTCAAGTTCTCTGGCTGTTAGGCCGTATGATTCCATTACAACCTTACTATCATGCTCGGTGATTGAACTACCCCTTTCCTCAAGCATCACTTCTGACTCGCCAAACAATTGATTAGATATTAATGGTGCAATAATCGTTCCTCCACGATAGACGAGACGTATCGTTTCAGCTAACTCACGTGGCTCCATAGACTTTAATAAATATCCATCTGCGCCACTTCTCAGCACTTCCTTTGCTTTTTCCATATCCTGAAAAGTAGTAAGAATAAGAACGCGGACAGCTGGCCAATTCTGTTTGATCAACTTAGTTGCTTCTATTCCGTCTCTATTCGGCATATCCAAATCCATTAGAACGACATGCGGCTGTAACTGCTCGCAATATTCTGTTGCCTGTACCCCATCTTCAGCCATTCCAACGACAAGCAAATCACGCTGACCTTCTAACAACGTTTTTAGACTTTCTCTTATGAAAGGTTGGTCATCCACTACTATCAATCGTATCATCTCGTTTGGCTGTGCCGTTTGCCTTGGCAACGTACACGTAACGACTGTGCCTTCACCAACTTCAGAATAGATCGACACTTGACCTTGAAGATTGCTTGCACGTTCTTTCATCGCCCTCAGTCCGAATCCATCCTGTAACTCCGCTGTCCCAAGACCGTTATCTTGAACTTCAAGCCTTGTTTGTTGCTCCTCAAATTGAAGAAGGACAACAAGCTCTGTAGCTTGACCATGTCGTACAGCGTTCGTTAAAGATTCTTGTAAGCAACGATAAAGAGTCGTATGAGCTAGTTTAGTTATCGTTGTTTCTTCCCCTAATGTTCGAAAACGGACGACAACGTTGGAATTGGATTGAAATTCATCTACAAGTCCCTTCAAAGCTTCAACCAATGTTAATCGATCATGCGGTGTTTCTAGTTGATGTACAAACCCTCTGCCTTCATCCATACTTTTGCGTGCTAAGCGCAACAAAGCCTCAAGCTTCGTTTGACCCGCACTAGTCATAAGTTCCGTTCGAAGCGTCTCTAAACCCATAATGATAGACGCATAGGAATGGCCTAACGTATCGTGCAAGTCTTTCGTAAGACGGCTGCGTTCTTCGCTTATGGTTACTTTTTCAATTTGAGATACATACTGCTCTAGTACTGCATTTTGATTACGAATAATTCCATTCTGCCGATGATTGACAACAAGTAGATGAAAAGCAAACCCAATTGTATAAGCAAGTCCTATATCTATAATCAAATCCAATAACACATGGTGCTCGGCAGCCGCATTAATGACAAGTGGAATAGCGAGAACCGTAATTGGGGCCGACCATCGATAAGATTGTTTTGCGCTGTTGGCTGCGATCATAAAGGCAGGTATCAAAAAAGTCGTATAAGCTTCAGGGAAGATCATACTTAAATATAAACTTATACCTCCAGAAAGTACCATTTCAGATACAAGATAATAGTTATAGTTAAACAGCAAACTAAGCCACGGGATAGAAAATGCGATAATCTGCCAAATTATCATTCCCCAAATCGGTATCGTTAATTGATCTTGCTCATCTACCATTGCGGACATGACAGAAACACTAGCCAAAATCCGAAATAGAAGCAATATCCAATCATACCAAAACCATTGTTTGACTACATCAAACATGTGTAGCACCTCACCTAAACTTCATCCTTATTATACGTAATAGTATAGAGTATTCACTCTCCCGACGCATCCTGTTTACGCAGAATCGCCAGATATCGCCTTAACCATGTATCGTGTATATCCTCCAATTGCTTGCGTGATACCTTTTCCTAACCATGCGCCAAAAAAGATAAGTACAATACCTGCTAACATAATGATTAAAGAATGTTCCAACGTATCAATCGTCATAAACATTATTTGAATATTCACAAATGGAACAAGTAAAGGTGCTGCAATAAAGGCAAGCGGCACAATATATAATATGACAGCGCAGAAAAGACTTATCCAGCCTACGACCAGCTTTAGCATTAACCAAAAAATAGCATTCCAGTTGCGTTGATCTAGAAGCTCTCGCTTAGCTTGAACCCATAACGATCCTTCTACTAGTAGTTCCACATCTTCCAACTCTAATGTTAGATCAGTATAAATTTTGGTTTGTGTACGTTCATATCGGACGAACTTCCGTGCTGAACGCATAACAAACGTTAATATCGGTATCCCAATTACCGTAAACGACATACCTAATCCAAATGTTAGAGTCACTAAATAGAAGCAAAAATAAAACAGGCCCGAAATAAAAGTAAAGAACAAAAAGATTACGTTTTGCAGGTTGTTTAACAATAGCTTTTTCAAAAGAAATGCACCTCCAGAGTTTTGTAATGCCCTTATATCCTCTGCAGTTTAATCGTCAAACCCTCACTATTCCTAGTGTCAAAACGTCATATGACATGTAACATTGTTTATCTTAAGCAAGGAAACGAAAGGGATGACATAAGGTAACTTGTTAGAATGACACTCTTTTTGTGATACTCGTGAAGCAGCGTTGTCCATTTGACTTGTACGCTAGCCAACTACAAACACATAAGGAGAATGAACAGTGAATAACAAATTTCGCAAGGTCAGTATCGTCGCTTTACTTTCATTTACAACTATATTTACAGCCTGCACGGCGCCCGTTTCCAATCGAGATACTAGTCCAGTCGCATCTCAGATATCGAATGAGGTCAGCACAAATGTTAAGTTAAACCCACAAGAAATTGAGGACTTTATTGATCCTGTATTTGAAAATATGATGGAGAAATACAACGTGAATGGATCCAATTTTGTCGTTGTTCAAGATGGTAAAGTGCTCGTCAATAAAGGGTATGGCTTTGCAGACAAAGAAAAGGAAATTGCTGTAGATAAAGATACTGTGTTTCAAATCGCATCTGTTTCAAAAACATTTACTGCTTTAGCTGCACTGCAACTCGTAGAAGGTGGGAAAATGGAGCTAGATCGAGATATTCAAGACTATCTCGGGGGAATGAAAGTACCTAACAAAACAAATACTCCGATTACGTTATACAATTTGTTGACTTACACAGCAGGATTTGATTACCCGGATAAATCCCTCTTTTTAGACCCTAAATATGTCGATCAAGATATTCCGATGAAGGACTTTATGACAGAAAATATGCCTACAGTTGTTCGAAAACCTGGCGAAGCTTATACGTATGACAATTTTGCTTTTTTATTGGCTGGCTATGCGATTCAAAACGTAAGCGGTAAATCATACCCGCAATATATGGAAGACAATGTATTTAAACCGTTAGGGATGAATTCTACAAGCTCTCGATTTACGCCCGAGTTGCTGGGTAGAATGGCCACACATTATGGACCGGATGGCAAACCACATCCAGTATCTGGACATGCACCGACCGATGGCCCACATGGCAGTATTTTGTCAACGGGTGAAGATATGGCAAAATATTTGATCATGTTTCAGCAGGAGGGAACAGTTAACGGCAAGAAGATCATTAATGAAAAAACTGCGGAACAGATGCAAACCTACGCAGTATTTGCAGACAAATCAATTCCTATGACTACAGTTGGCGGGTTTGAGGGTTATCGCAATGATATTATGAATGGCCACCATGTTGTACTGAAAGGCGGGAACCTGCCTGGTCATCAGTCCTTGATTGTGCTGTTGCCGGAGAAAAACGTTTCCTTCTACATGTCCTATAATAATGATACGATGATGAGCTTAGAGGTATATGAAGCATTTATGGATCAGTATTTCCCTGACGAGAGAGAAGTAGAACAACCGAAGTACATTCCACTAAGCGAGAAGGATGCGGAGCAATATGTTGGCTCTTATTTGAACACAAGATTCTTTTTCTTGAATTCCAACTTCACTTACGGGGATGGCAACCTCATTATGGAGACAGGAACCAGTGGCAAACACACGTTACAAATGGTTCACCCACTGTTGTTTGAAGATGAAGCAGGCAACAAATTAGCTTTCAAAAAAGATCATCAGGGTCAGATTGAATATTTTTATTATACAAATCCCAATGGTCTTGATTTTGGTTCTGATGCGCGTAAGGTTCATATTAAGCCAGCATTCAATGATGTCCCTAATGATAGTGCATATTCGTCGTACATTAACAATTTACATGCGCGCGATGTCCTATTTGCCAAAGAGGGCAATAACTTTGAGCCAAGAGGCACAATGACACAAGGCGAGTTTATGGACGTCCTTATGATTGCTCATGGCTGGCATAGTTTTCCTGATATGATTGAAGGTCACAAGAAGCAAATGATAACTGGTATTCCTGGTGTTGATAGAAATGCAGTCATTACAAGACAAACAGCTGCAACTATGATTCAAAATTTAAAACAAGCTAAGCTTGAGCGAGACATTAAGCTTACTGACGACACTGCTCCATGGGCTGTTGAAGGAATTAAAGCACTTATTTCCCAAGGCATTGCAGATCCCGATACAAAAGTAAACGAGGACGGTTCAGTTGACTTCCGTTCGCAAAAGCCACTGCTTCGCCAAGAAGCAAGTGCTTTACTTGATCTTGCATTTGGATATTATGCTCTGCCACGTTCACCTTAAGAAACAAATGTAACGATAGTAATAGCGAAAAGGAGATGATTCCTCTGTGATCCATACGGAGTAGTAATCATCTCTTTTTATTCCCACCTGCTCTATTACACTTAGAGCTTCCACTTTTTTTACAAATCGCCATATAAAGCATAAATAGCTTTTGCCTCTGCTATAACTTTTTGCCGCAGCTCAGCAGGCTCGACGACTTCCATTCGTGAACCGAAGCTTAGAACAATTTCGCAAGCCGATTCCAGAACTTGAAATTCAACTCGAGCTGTTAGCCAGCTCCTTTTCTGTGAAGGACTGCTTTCCACTATTTTGACATATCGCTCCTTGATTAACCGAGAGAGTACGGCTTCATGTAACGTAATCACAGCAGGATATTGCGGCAGCCTTTGCTTAAACTCACCCATGGACTGCTCCCAGTACTCAGCGAGGTCAAAGTTTGCCGGCCGCTCAAGCCGTTCATCCAGCATGACTGCATCTAACAGCCTTGAAATTCGGTATGTCCGCTTCTCTCCGTTCACTTCGCCAATTAAATACCAAACATTACGCTTGGCAACGAGACCTAAAGGATTGACGATTCGCTCGGCTATGCCATCCTCGCGATGGTAGCGAATCTGCAATAACCGCTCTTCCCAGACCGCTTCCTGCACGATAGACAAGAATGGCAATGACTCTTCCATCTGATGCCAGCCCGCTCCATCAATATGTATTTTTTGTCTCATTTGATAAGCCCCTTTACTTACGTCAGCAGGAGCAGCAGCTAATATTTTCTGGATAGCAGCTTCATAATGACTTGCAATTCCTAGATCGCTGAGCAAGGTGGATGGGCTGCCAACGATAACAGAAATCAATTCATCTGCATGCATACCGGTCAAATTAGTTCGATACCCCTCGGACAAAACCCATCCTCCGTGCACTCCCCTCTCCGCATAAACTGGAATGCCCGCTTCACTTAGCGATTCCATATCACGTATTACCGTACGCTCAGACACCTCCAGCTTTTCTGCTAGCTCTTTTGATGTCATTTTCCCGTGATTTTGCATCAATAATATAATCGCAATTAATCGTCCTGCTCTCATGCGCCAAACCTCCTGAGTCCGCTCTTATCCGTTTCAAGTTTTTTTCATTGTAGCATGAATATATGACAGTAGCTGTCGTATATCGTTTGCTAAACTGACAAAGAGTAAACCTTAGAAACAAGAATGGAGCGATACAATGAAACCACTAGCAGGAAAAATAGCAGTCGTTGCTGGATCTACCCGCGGAGCTGGCCGTGGAATTGCTGTAAGCCTTGGAGAAGCAGGAGCGACCGTATATTGCACGGGAAGGAGCATTCGCGGCCAAGCCTCCGATTTGAACAGAGCGGAAACGATTGAAGAAACAGCCGAGCTGGTCACTGCACAAGGAGGCGTAGGCATCCCAGTTAGAGTTGACCATACCGTTGAAGCGGACGTTCAAGCTTTATTCGAACAAATCAACAAAGAACAAAATGGACAACTGGATGTGCTGGTCAATAACATATGGGGAGGAGAAAAATTAACGGTATGGAAAAAGCCGTTTTGGGAGCATTCCTTAAGCAAGGGGCTGTTAATGCAAGAGCGTGCCGTCAAGGCGCATCTTATTACGAGCCATTATGGAGCTCCTTTAATGGTGAAACGGAGAAAGGGTTTAATTATTGAAGTAACCGACGGAATCGATTACCGTTATCGCGGAAGCTTGTTCTATAGTTTGGCCAAAATTTCACCTATCCATCTAGCGACAGCCATGGCAACTGACCTTAAGCCCTATGATGTATCGGCTGTTGCTGTAACTCCCGGCTTCCTTCGCTCCGAGGAAATGCTGGAGCATTTTGACGTAACGGAAGAAACTTGGCTTGATGCTGTGCATGGCGGTAAACCAGATTCCGAGCATTTCGGCCAATCGGAAACGCCATACTTCATTGGACGCGGAATCGCAGCGCTTGCAGCAAGCGACAATCTGCTGGAAAGATCAGGACAAGTGTTCCCAAGCTGGCAGCTGTCTGATGAGTTCGGCATAACCGACGTCGATGGCAGACAGCCGCACTGGGGAAATTATGCGAAGCAGCATGGCTTCTTATAAAATCTTTTTTACCCGTTTACAACTTCTCCGCCGTTAATGTGCAGCATTTGTCCGGACATATAACTGGAGTCATCACAAGCTAAGTAAACATAGGCAGCTGCTAACTCATGCGGCTGTCCTGGTCGTTTCATTGGTGTATCTGAGCCAAATGTAGCTACGGACTGGTCATCAAAAGTCGCTGGAATAAGCGGAGTCCAGATCGGTCCGGGAGCTACGCCATTAACACGAATACCTTGCTCAGCCAAATTTACCGACAACGCGCGTGTAAATGAGACGATGGCACCTTTCGTTGCGGAGTAATCAATCAAAGTCGGATTGCCTTTGTATGCCGTTATGGATGCCGTATTAATGATTGAGCTGGAAGCCTTCAAATGCGGCAAAGCCACAATCGTCAAATAGAACATGCTGAATACATTCGTACGGAACGTAGCCACGAGTTGTTCCGATGTAATATCCTCAAGTTTCTGCTGCACATGCTGCTCCGCTGCGTTATTAACCAAAATATCCAGCTTGCCGTACTCCTGAATCGTCTGCTCCATTACGCTCTTACAAAACGCCTCTTCACCTATATCACCCGCAATAAGCAAGCATTTCACGCCAGCTTTCTCTACAACTTCTTTCGTTTTCTTCGCATCATCATGTTCATTCAAATAAACGATCGCTAAATCTGCGCCTTCTTTCGCATAAGCAACGGCTACCGCACGGCCGATGCCGCTATCTCCGCCAGTAATAATAGCCGTCTTGCCCTTCAGCTTCCCTGCAGCCTTATAAGTATCAGATTCATAAATCGGCAGCGGCTTCATTTCGGATTCAATACCGGGTTGACGGTTCTGGTGCTGGGGTGGGTTAATATTTTTTTGCGATGTGGATTTAGACATATGAAAATCAGCTCCTTATATTTTTTCCATAAAAAATTTCATCCATCTCGGTCTTCAATCTTCTCGTAATTTCTTCTTGCTCTGTGGTCGACAATGAATCCTTCGTATAGCCGAACAAATAGTTGTTCAAGTCAAACTGCTTCAGCTTGCATTTTGTATGAAACACATTTTCCTGATAAATATTAACGTCGATCATGTCATACAAAAGAGATTCTTTCTTCGGTATGTAATTTTGAATCGAGTTAATATCATGATCAATAAAAAGCTTATAACCGTTAATGTCGCGAGTGAAACCCCTCACACGGTAATCCAGCGTCATAATATCCGTATCAAATGAATGGATTAAGTAGTTCAGCGCTTTAAGCGGAGAAATTTCTCCACAGGTAGACACATCGATGTCTGCGCGGAACGTGCTTATGCCTTCATTCGGATGATATTCGGGATACGTATGAACCGTTATATGGCTTTTATCCAAATGCATGACAACTGAATCAGGCAAGGGACCCGGTGATTCTTCAAATGATTCATTGGGTCCGCCGATAACCGGACCTTCCGATACAAGCAAGGTGACGCTGGCGCCCTGCGGCTCATAATCTTGTTTCGCAATATTAAGCACATGCGCTCCTATGATGTCCGACACCGTCTCCAAAATATTTGTCAGCCTATCCGAATTATATTGTTCGTCTATATAGGCGATATAGGCTACTCGCTCTTCCTTCGTTCTCGTATAACACACATCATACATATTGAAGCTGAGTGACTTCGTTAAATTATTAAAGCCATGCAGCTGGATTCGTTGTTCCGGTGTTAATTTCAAGCGCGCATCCTCCTTTTCAATAACTACTATTTCCTTTTACCCAAAGACCGATGCGGCAAAACTTTTATATTGTAAAAATAAAAGCATTTCACACCCCGGCTTTCACCGAATGCAAAATGCTTTTTTCAATCATAAACATTAATTATGTTTTTTCAATTCCTTAATTCGGAGTATGGGATCGCCCACATAAACTTGTGTTTGAGGCAGCATGCCGTCTCGCTGCTTAATGGCAAGGAGATTAAGCGTATTAACGAGCGCATCCTGCTCCTTCTCTTTTAATTGGAATTGCACACCGTATTCATAAATATCATTGCCCAGTTCATTGTACCAGACAATAAATCCGTATAACACGTACATTTGATTAAGCATTTGAGTCTTAAACATCAAGAGGATGTCGCTGTTAACGGGCAGCTTTACGCCCACCATAAACCGTAGTCCACCTGGACCGATGTTTTTAACCAGTACCTCTGTGCTCCCAAGCTTCACACTGCTGCCTTTGAACATCGTAATGGTCATCTCTGCGAGCAGACAATGCTTCAAATCAATTCGAAAGCTTTTTCTTCGATTAACGAGCATCTCTCTGCTTGGCATAAGGGAGACTGGCTCTTTCCACGACTTTCTGCTCAATAATTGTACGATGTTATCTGGCTCCACTGGACGACTGAAATAAAACCCTTGGATTTCGTCGCATCGCTGCTCTCGTAAATAGTTGAATTGCTCCTTCGTTTCAACACCTTCGGCCACCACCTGCATATTCAGCTCGCCAGCGAGCTGAATGATGCATGCAATGATGCTCTTATTCCTTTTATCCGTCATCAACTCCTCGATAAACGATCGATCGATTTTGATCGTGTCGAGTGCCAATCGCTTCAATAGATAGAGTGAAGAATATCCCGTTCCAAAATCATCAAGCGATACTTTGATTTTTCGCTTTTTCAGCTCAAGCAGCAATTCAGTCACTACATACTCATTACTTATAAAGGAGCTCTCCGTTATTTCAATTTCCAATCTATCCGGTGAAATTCCTGTCTCCTCGATGATTTGATCAATCGTGTGCAATATATTTTGCTGCAGCAGCTGCTGTACCGAAAAATTAACCGACACCGTAACCGAAGGCAAGCCTAAGCTCTGCCATCGTTTATGCTGCAAACAGGCTTCGCGGAGCACCCATTCCCCTATCGGTACTATGAGTCCCGTTTCCTCTGCGATCGGAATGAATTCCGACGGAGCAACTAATCCCCAATCCGGATGATTCCAGCGCAGCAGCGCCTCTACACCAACAATAGCCATCGTTTGCGAATGCACACGAGGCATGTAATGCAGAAACAGCTCACCTCTTTCCAGCGCCTTACGCAAGTCATTGCTAAGTGAAAATAATTTAAACGATTCCACACTTAAGGAAGAGGAGTAGCATTGCAACTGATTGCTTCCTCTTGATTTGGCATGATAAAGAGCCGCATTCGCATTTTTCATCAACAGCTCTACAGAGCTCCCATCGCCAGGCGATTGACTGATTCCTATACTTGCGGTTACATTCAGCTCATACCCTTCTATAAAAAATTGTTCATTTATGAGCTTTATAATAGTAGCTGCCAAATCCTTGATGTCGTTTTGTTGCCGCACAACATCTAAAATAATTGCAAATTCGTCACCACCCAGTCGGAAGACGGTTTGTCCATCGCTCAAATTGCTCATCAATCTGTTGGCGATTTGTTTCAGCAATTCATCTCCAATCGGATGCCCCAGCGTATCATTTACATACTTGAAACGATCCACATCAATAAGCATGATCGCTAACCCCTGCTTAAAATACTCACTTACCCTTAACTGCTTGTCTAACTGGTCTTCGAACTTTCTGCGATTCGGCATCTCCGTTAAATAATCGTGGTATGCCAAATATTGATTTAATTCCTCGGCCTTGCTCCGATCCGTAATATCAAGCACGATGCCTACGATCGCTTTCTCACCCATATTGGATACTTGTTTGTAGTGCACATCGCAATGAATGATGGTTCCATCTCGCTTGATAGCCCTATGACGAAAATTGGATAATGACTGACCTTCCTTTAACCGCTTGACCTGATTAACGACCGCTTCACGATCCTCAGGATGGACATTTTGTATAATATCTGTACCAATCAAGGTGTCATAGCCCATCATTTTATTGAGCTGCTCGTTTGAATAGATGAAGTTATTTTTCTGCGCGACAAAAATACCGACAATAGACTGCTCTATGATGCTGCGATATTTTAATTCTGTCTCGGTTAAAGATTGTTCAATCATTTTTTGCTGCGTAATGTCCTTGGCAATTCCATAAACACCAACAAGCTTATTATTAATGATGATTGGGATATTGGTTACATTGAATTCGATCGTTTTTCCTGATTTCGTAATGCCTGTCGTATCATAATTTTGTGGCTTCAGCGTATTGACCGTTTCCTCAAAATGCTGAATCGTTTTATCCAGAGAGTCGGCATGCACAAATTTATGAAAGCTATCTTTTATAATTTCATCTTTCGAATAACCAAACATTTGTTCAAGCACTGAATTACATGACAAAAAATTTCCATTTACGTCAAAAGAAAAGACCGCGTCCGGATTATTTTCAAATATGGATTTATAATGCTGCTCTTCAACCGTAAGTCGATGCTGCAATTTTTTATTATCAGTCACATCTTGGATCGTGCCGATAGTCAACAATATATGGTTGTCAGCATCCTGTATGAACGTGATATTTTCCACCACATTCCTGACTTCACCGCTATGGCGAACGATCCTGTACTCGTAAACGCTTTCCTTTTTTGACTCTATTGAATGATGATACTGCTGTTTAACACGTTCACGATCATCGGGATGCACGAACTCAAAAAATTCTTCTTTCGTCATTGAGAAATCAGAGCTCATATCATATATTTCGAACATTTGATTCGACCATGATGCTTCATTGCGAACATGATCGAATTCCCAGTAGCCTAAATTTGCTATATTTTGAACAATATTAAAACTGCTGACATTAACGTTGCCATTAATACGTCTAATGTTTTGTTTCATTGCTTAATATCCCCTCTTATTTAAATCATAGGCGGTAACTTGAAGTTTTAAGGAGAGGATATACGAATAATATATCTCATCCTTTTGGCAACCCAGCCACCTTTGGATATTTCCTTTAGGCCTGTTGGCTTTGCGTCATTGTCTTTCGACAACTTTGCTTTTTACTAGGACTTTTAACATATACCAGTATTCCATATTATTCTGATATATACCATAACCAATTTCATAATAGGTCGAATGATGTAGAAAAACCTCCCGAAATGGGAGGCCTAGTAGAATGATGACTTACAACCTTGGATCGATTTCCTTCTCTCTAGCAACCTCAAACAAAAGATTCGCAACAGCCGCTTGGTATCCATCATTGTCCGGGGCAATTTCAGCAAAAGGAATCGCCAGCATATGCGCCCCTAGCCGATACTCATTAAATGATGTGCGGAGTTTTAGATTGATGCTTTTTTGCTTGATGAGCTTATTGTACTTATGCGGGAATCGATAATCATAACCGTAAATAATCGACATGTATTCTTTATTGCGCACTTTCATATAAGGAACCGTGTTGTACTCACGTATCTCGGGCTTAATCACGACACCTTCCATATGATTATCCACCGTAAGCGTGTAGAAGTACTTCTCTGCGAGCTCATAGCTCTCGGCATCGGACAGCTGAAGCGTGATGAACGGATCGTCAGAGAGGAAGCGATACATCTCCGAGGTCTTCCACTCTGGAAGCATCTCGCTTCCGTCCTCATTTACGATTTTGAGGAGCGAAAATGGTTTGTATTCCAGCTCGCCTGCCTCCGCATACAGCTCCAGTTGCTTCTTGTACGTTTCATATGCCTTAATATGCTCGTCGATTGGCCTATGCTTCTCAAGAATAGTATGAACATGCTTGAAATTTTGATAGACGGCAAGGCCATATTTCTCATTTATAGCACCTTTGCTAAGGTGAAATTGATCCTTTTCAAAACCGCTTTCCTTGAACTCATGCGCAAGCTTCCCGAATGCCTCCTCGAACCCATTTGTCTTAAGGAACGCAAGCTCCGTCTCAAGCGCCTTCTCGATCGGTTTAAACTGCTTATCGATCAGACCTTCCCCAAGCGCTTGCCATGGCAGTAGTTCCCCATCCAGAAGGAGCATTGTTATATCGTTTTCCTTCATATAACTTCCAAACCTTTGCAGCAGCTTCTCATATACAGGGGTCAAGTCAACCTTATTGATTTTGTACCCATTGCGGCTAACTGCAAAACATAGCTCGATATCTACATGCAAATAAACATTGCATCGTGATCCCATGTATTTGGGCTGCAGCACGACCTCTTTCACACCGCGCTCTGCAAAATAGTTCAGCCCTTTCCTCAGCGATTCCAGCTCGCCCGCCGCTTCATCCTTATCTGCCGGAGACATGGTTCCCGAAATAAAGTTGACTTTATTGCGTGAGCAATACTGCAATCTGCGGGCCTCTTCATCATCCAGCTCTAGCAGCGACACCTTGCGTTCCTCTTTGAAGAGAGTAGGAAGCTCCTTCTCTTCCATTCCAGCTTGTGCTGATTTCTGAGATTTGAAAAAAGGCTTAACCGAAAGGGTAACGGAGGTAAGCAGGTTGCCATGCACAGCGCCTGAATCCAAATGAATTTTATTTTTGATCCGAAATGCGTTTTTAGCTGCGACATGCCCAAAAACATGATAAGGCTGGTTTCCTGCTGCATCCCGCTTCAGAAACGCAAGCTGCGCTTCAATCGGTGCAGATCGATCGATTCTGAAATTGCGCTGATGGCGGATCGCATTCACATCCAGCTTACCAATATATTTGTTCTCGCATGGCGCATGCGTCACATAATAGGATGGTCCTCTTTTTCCTACCAGCCTGTAGAACGGCTTCGATAACGCCACGAGATGATTAAACCTCTGAAGCAGCTCATCATCGCCTCTGAGCACCTCCGTTGAATCGAAGTAGGCATGCAGCAGCTCCTCTTCGACGCCTTTGATTTCACCTCGCATATACTTGTAAACGAAGTTTTCATGATTGCCAAGCACGAACAAAAACATATTCTGATTCGTATATAGAAAATCAATAATTTCCTTTGTCCGACTCCCTTTATCGATCCAATCCCCAACAAGCAATACTTTCGTACAGCTGACTTTTCCCGTCTCAATCAGCAGATCGCCATCGAGTTGATAGCCATGGCTAACGAGCAAAGCCTTCAGCTCATCCACGCATTCGTGAACGTCCCCGACGATGATTGTCTTCTGATCCAGCGGTAAAAAGGTATCCAGATATTGTTCGGCATCCTCGATAATTATTTTATAGTCCGCATTCGCAAGCTTATCGACAGGTGAATAAAAATCTTTAGCCCGCACCTTATGAATTTTGTTGTATCTCTCCTTCGAGAGCGAGCCAAGCACTTCCTTGCGCAAACGATTAATATGGCTCGTAATCAGCTTCTTCGAACGTTCCGATGAATAATAATCATCCCGCTTCTTGTAATCGAACAACACGACTTCAAGATTGTAGTTATTATCCTTCGCAACCTCCCTCACTCTCGACCGGAAATCCTCCGACAGGCCTGTTGTATCCACTACAACAAATTCCGCATTGATTGGGAAAGTAGTTACCAGTCGCAGCTTCTCGAACAAAAGGCGAAAAGCCTGATCGCTCGCTTCAAGCATGATCTGATCATATTTATCATAATCGGAGCCTAGAAGCTCCTGTCTAATGCTATCGGATGAAATATATTGTACATTCGCATTTATGCCCTTGCTGTCATCCCTGAATCTTAGCTGCGGCATCAGCACTTCGTTTGCAAAGGTTGTTTTTCCACATTCCGTCGTGCCGATCAGCATAAAAATCGTATGGACTCTCGTTCTAATTTCCATTACCGTTATTCCCTCCTCTTCCGCAAAATCGCACCTTGTGTCGTTTGTATGCCGTTCACCCCATCGCCAATTGCGACGAATTGACTTTCCACGGATTGCTCTTTAACCGTTTCGAGCAGCCACTCCTGAAACTCCGCTCGCCCGAGCTCCCACTTATGGTCATCATGCCGGAAGTCCTCCAGCTCATAATAAGCATTAAACTCTGCATTTGGTGTCGTCAGCACAAAATGATCAAAATCCACGTGCTCGCATATTTGCCGTATCAGCGCCGCTGCCTCATCCAGACTCATATGCTCAATAACTTCGGTTAAAACGACATCCACCTGTTCGCCATTATAGGCTTCCAGAAAATGTTCAATAGAAGGAAAGGTCGCGATGTTGTCTAGCTCCTTTGCTTTCGCTTTCCGCTCTACCACCTCTAGCAGCGGCTCATTGATATCAACCGCGTAATAGCTATCCTCGATCTTGGACGCATATGGAATCGCATAGAAGCCCTCACCACAGCCTACGTCGAGTATCGCCTTATTGAACGGAAGTACGCTTCCGATATAGCTTCTGCGCTGCTGAGCCGTCCCGCCAAAGGCCAATTGAACCGCGTAACGATCCGTTTTCTCCAGCTCCTCCTTGTATTTCTTGAATCGTTCTCTTGAGGCCAGGAAGTTACGTGCAAACAAACTTCGTATATAAAAGGGCGCGTCAATGATCTGGATACTCTTCACATATTTAATCAAAACATCATCAGAAATATCGATATACTCATCGCTGAACATCGATAGGAAGAGACACAGAACGCTAACGACATGCATAAGCTCGTATAACGATTTATGCGTCTTGATGGTAAGCGAATAGCTCTTATGCGCTAGGTGCACCGCATCAAACGTATAGTCTGTAAGATGTTTCTCAAAAAAATGAATATAACGCAAAAGCTCAATATGAATCATGTTAATATGAAAGGTATGTTCGTATTGCTCCGTATCACTCGAATGCTGCGCTTTGAGCGGTGCTGCAAAAAACTCATTGATCGCTCCCAGTACAAATAATGGTGTATTGTAGCGCGATACATTTAGATATTCAAATTGATCCTGCCTATGCTGCTTGTATGATACTTCATTGTCAGCATCCTTAAAGTAAACGTTGAATGTTCCTTCATCGGTATACCAGCCGTATGCCATTCCTTTGCGAACGGCGCGCAGCAGCATCCTTGACCCTGGATTTTTTCTGATGACGAACGAAAAGCTTGGGTTCGTCGACTTCAATTGCACGATAGCCATCTTTACCTTCCCCTTACCTGTCAATTAGACGCAATTGCCTTTAACACCATACCTCTTGTAATGCACTGCGGAACAAATCATCAAGCTGGTTGTCCTGCGCAGTTCCACCTTGGCCCATTGCGAATGCGATTTGTTCGAAATGAGCGATTCGTTCTTCCAAATAATCATTTATAGCATGAAGTCTAGGTTCATAATCGAGCTCCTCGCCCGCTTTTTTCCGCCGCAACAATTGTTCAACCGTAGCACGCAGCTCGCTCTGTTCAGGAATAAGTGCCTCTACCAAACGATCGAATTCGATCGGAGGCATCGAGTTATAGTTCTCAATCCAGCCGCAAGCCAGAATCGGCCTTAAAACGTAAAAATACTTTTTTATCTTCACTTGTTCGCCCTGCAAGTACTCTCTGTAGTTCCCTCTTGCCATATGGAGATAATGGTACATGCACGACTTGGGTGAGAAGGTTAACGTAGAAGCGCTGCGGATTTGTTTGGTTACTGAGTATTTCGTAAAGTATGGAATCGGTGATTGCAGCCATTCGAGCAGCGGCGGATTTGATTTACGAAACAGATTAAGCGCTTTGCGCAAATCCCATCCGTTAATATCGAGCAGGTCGCTGATGGGGCGTTCTATCACATCTCTTTTGTCAAAAATCGATAAATACCATTCCACCGGCCTGACGTAAATAAACCGAACGTCGTAATCGCTGTCCTTGGAAGGGAACCCCCACGCCCTGCTTCCCGATTCACAGGCATAAACAATGCGAACCTGTTCCTCACGCTCGATTTTACCCAGTTCCAGTAAAATATTCTCATGTATGTTGGTCATTCTAAACACTCCTTTATGTAGCTTCTTCATGCAAAAAAAAAAGACCATGGACAGTATCGTCCACAGTCTTGGAAAACGAATAGTCAGCAATGCGGCTAACGCAAAATCAGCGCATGCTTCCCTTCAAATACCAATAAACAGGTCCGAGGAGTGGAGCTATTCTCTTTGCTCGAGTTAAACGAATTGCATCCTTCAACGTTTACGTTAATTAACTGCACTTCTAGATATTGGTTTAACATTCTCCTCGTCCCCCTTCTTTTCCTTTATTTACGTTCCTTTGACAGCAGCTAACGGTTTGCATTTCGCTACAACCTGCGCAAGCCCAGCTCCTACCACACTCTCAATAATTTGATCTACATCCTTATATGCTTGCGGTGATTCATCAACCAGTGATTCCATAGAGCGCTGGTTTACGACGATTTCATCATCTGTCCCTACGCGCATTGCAATAGCGACCTCTTCTACCGATATGAGCTGCTTCGTTGCGTTTCGCGACCTGATTCGTCCTGCTCCATGACAGATGGAATAATGATTTGTCTTCCCTTCAGGGCTTCCGACCATAATATACGAGGCCGTACCCATTGATCCTGGTATAAGCGCTGGATGTCCAGTGCTAAGGTAAGGCTCTGGATTATCCGGATGTCCGGCCGGAAGTGCTCTTGTCGCACCCTTCCGATGAACGAAATACGATTGTTCATCCTGTTCTTCTTCCCATGCATAGTTATGCATGAGATCATACAGCGTCCGCAGCTCGAATTTGGAGCCGAACACATCTTTGCCAGCCTCTCGGACAGCATAAGCAATCAGGTGACGATTCACGACCGCATAATTTAATGCTGAATACATGAGGTTGACATACGTTTGACCGAGCGGGTGCGATAGAGGCGCATATAGCAGCTTAGGATCAGCGGTACCAATGCCTTCATGACGCATCATTTTCGCAATGTCAGTGCTGCAATATTGACTGACCGCACCGCCCCAAGCTCGTGAGCCGGAATGAATCATGATGACAACCTGACCGTCGAACAACCCCCATGCTTCGGCAATTTCTCGATTTTCCTCGGCAATTTCAATCGCTTGAATTTCTACAAAATGATTGCCGCCGCCAAGTGTACCGAGCTGACGATGCGCTCGATGCCAGATGACTTCAGGAAACTTATCTAACACCTCTTCGTCAAAATCAAAGCGGCTGCTCTCCACATGGGTTAAAGAGGTTGCTTTGCGCGGCGTGTATGCATCGGGAATATATTTTTTTGGCAAGCCGTGCAAGCCCTTCTTCACGATATTCTCTAATCTGATATCCGAGAAGTAGCCTCTTGCATGTTCCTCGACCGGCATATATTTCTCAATGGCCTTAACCAGCTTTCGCCGCAGCTTCACTTCCTTCAATTCGTCCTTATGGAGATTCGTAAGCTGTACGCGCATCCCGCAGCCAATATCACTGCCTACGATCGAAGGAGATACGTAGCCGTCGCTCGTTTTCCATACCGCTGTTGTGCCGATGCAGGTTCCCACTCCAACATGTACGTCAGGGGTGTAGCTCATATAAACTTGATTCGGAATTTGTAAGTTGTTGTTCGCCATTTCAAACACTTTATAATCCAAGGACGCAAATAGCTCAGGTCCTGCATAAACATGCACCTGCCCCGAAGGCAGCTTTACTTTTTGGTAATACGTTTCTTTCATATCCGGTAATCTCCTCAAAAATCAAATGAACACAAAAAAGCCATGGACCTCTAACTGTCCATGGCTTTATCTCGCGCCTTTATTTCCTAATCCTCGCAGCACACAGCGTGCAAAATTTTAGAAAATAGTCACAGGCCCCGTAGAGGCCGATGAAATGGACTTGCTATATTTAGCTGCATTACGTTCTAAATTTTGTTCGAACATTGTCATCGACCTCCTTTCATTTGATTTACATCATAATAATCCGTTAAACCAACATTTGTCAACCGTTTTATAAAAATTCCAAATAAAGAAGCGAGGTGACAAGATTACTGCCAGCTCCCAATATTTTTTGAGAAGTATGATATGATTTATTAAAACTTGTACAACAAAAGGAGCACTTAGAATGACAATCCTAACGCAAGCGCCGATTGCAAAAGCAGAAATGCTCATAAGAAAACCTGTTGAAGAAGTGTTTCAAGCTTTTATCGACCCTGCTGTTACTACGAAATTCTGGTTCACCAAAAGCAGCGGGAAATTAGAAGCTGGAAGACGTGTCCAGTGGGATTGGGAAATGTATGGCGCTTCGGCAGACGTTGATGTAAAAGAGATGGAGGAAAACAAACGTATCCTTATCGATTTTGGTTCCACGGTTGAGTGGATATTTGATCCTCGGGCAGAAAATGAAACCTTTGTCACGATTATAAATTCTGGGTTTGCCGGAAATGCAGATGAGAGGGTAGGACAAGCCATTGATTCCATGGGAGGATTCATGATCGTGCTCTGCGGTCTAAAGGCATATCTTGAGCACGGCATCAGCCTAAATCTCGTTGCGGATAAGGCACCCGATGCCCACGTGAAATAAATGAAAAAGCGGCAGTCTAGGTCTGCCGCTTTCATTATGCTTGTTCTACCCTTTTTCACATCTCACACTCACTTACAAATGAGCCAATAAGTTCGAGCGTACCTCGGCCAGCTTCAGATCTCTAATCAGCTTCCCATCCTCGAAAACCACTTCAAGCTGATCCTCTGCTTTACGTGCTTCATACTCCGCAGCGCTAAGATTGTCGGTATAGGCAAGCTTCCCGTCCTGCTCTGTAACAAGAACAAGACCTGTCTGCGACTTCTTCACGCCGTTATCGGTTTTTGGGTCTTTATAGATTTTGCGCTCCTCGCCATTCACAATCGTAAACGTCGATTTTAATGCAAAACCAAATGTATCTCTCGTATTGTATTGATAAGTGAACGATCCGATACCATAAACCATATTCGTCGAAGCAAAACCTTTTGTCGCTAGCTTCTCGCAAATCTCGCTGCAGCGCGAAATGGTAATCGCATCGCCATAAATCGCGCCTATGTGGCTATCAAGCTGTCTATACCCCTTATCGGTAACCGTACCGCCAAAAATATCCCAGAGTATTTCAATAACGCCTTTACGCTCAAATTCACTTTCCCCATCCGGGTCACCGCAAATGATTTTGACTGGATCTCCGCTGTCCGGACGAATGACCACCTTGCCGTCCCTGCTCATAATATCTTCCTTCAAGCCGCGGATGACCACGTCCAGCACGCTCCATAAATCCCATGTATCCGATACGATCGAGACGAAACCATTTGGATACACCTCTTTGATCAAATAGCGGTACGATGCCATCTCGTCACGTCCGTGCGCGCACATGACGCTATGCTCCGTTGCCGGAATCGACGTACCCACTAATTCCTTCTCAATATTCGCGTTATAATAATTTTCTAAATAGAGGATAGCCGGTATGGTATCTGTTCCCGTGAACGATAGGAGATGACCTGCACTGCTGCCGAGGGCCGATTCAAGCGCGCCCATGCCGCGCATCGAGAAATCGTGACCTTGGAACGGTACTCCTGTACTGTCGCCGCTTGTTTTGAGCGCGTATTCCTCCAAAATTTTGCGGTATTCAAAAGCAAGCGTAGCGCTCGTAGCCGGCATCCACAGCTGGCACGACATCAGTGTCTCCAAATAGTTCGTCAGCCAGAAAAATTCCGGCTTCGTATTCTCAATTGTCAGCATAGGTACTCTTATCGGTACTAATGCGCCTTCTTTGATCGCTTTGATCTTGATTGGCAAATATCCGAGATCATGCAGCTCCTCTATATGCGATGCATCGGGATTGGCATCACCTAGCGCATATTGAATAAGCCTTTTATATTCACTCGCTACCTCTTCCTTAGTTCTTGCAAAGAAGTGCTCATTAAAATAATTTATGAGATATTGTTTGATGAACGATTGGAAGCCGAAGGCGACAACCTCGTTAATATCATCTAGTCGGCTTGTGCGAGCGGTCCACGTCGAGTAAACGAGCTCCGTTCCTTTTGGATACTGATTTTTATGGCTCACCTTGTAAAAGTCGCATAGCAGCGTTGCTGGATAAACGAATGTTTGAGTCATCTTATAGGCCTCCCATTGCGAATACGTGAATTTTGTCATGCTCTGCTTGATGGAGTATGGTATCGGTCGTAAACACTTTATCGATAAGATCGGATTCTAATATTTTCCCTTTGTAGATCGAATGCTCGCAGTGTCCTACCAGCAAATAAATATGAGTGGCTCCCATTTCCTTCAGCTTTTCTGCGCTAAGCATAAACGTGCCGCCGTACGAGCATAGATCATCAACAATGATGGCTTTAAAGCCCTCACGTTGGATATGTCCAACGACATCGAGGCTCTTAATTTGACCCGTTTGAAAGTCTCTAGCTTTATAACCTACTAGCTGCTTGTAGCCCTGCACCTTGCTGTAACGCTTCTGTGCCCCTGCATCTGGAAAAAACAAATAATCCTGCTCTGTGTCGAAGCCCACTGCTGAAACGACTTGTTCCAGCAGCTGAATGGTTGGATATTTCCCAATGCTTCGATCGATCAACGCCAGCGAAACATCCGAATGCGGCTCTATAATCGTCACTGACTCAAAATTCATGTTATTAATAAAGGCAGCCGTATATTTTAACGTAAATGCAGAGGCTCCTTCGATGCGATCCATCCGGCTGTAAGGCAAATAATAAATGGTCAATGTACATTTAACGCGTCGATCATCGAGATAGCTCTTGATGAACATGAGCTTAACAAGATCGCCATCATTCTCATATTTCCATACAATCGTATTGAATTCCGTCATATGCGTAAGTATTTCATCGCCATTAATGAGCGTCTCCCCATTCGGAAACTGTTTTAACCCAAGCTCCACACCATTAAACTTCAGCATGACATCACTCTCCTCGTAAGCGTTCAGCTATAGATAGACAACCTTGGTTCTTCCATTGTAAAAAGGTACAATTGCGCTGCTCGCTGCGAATATTGATTGGATTGCTTCGGATTCCCGTTCTCATCCCTGGCCTCTTCAATAATCGTGCTGCGGCTCTTCGTTGACGTCAACTTGCGAATAAAATTTTTCTCCTCAAAGTCAGGAACAACCGTCTGGATCACCTGATACAGCTCACTAAGCGTAAACTCCTCTGGGAGAAATTCCTTCGCTATCGTCGTGGTTAGCATCTTCTTGCGAATCTCTTGCAGCGCGTCGGACAAAATTTGCTTATGGTCGAACGCCAAGTCCATCTGGAGTGCTTCTTCAACTGTGAACAATTGCACATCCGAAGCATCCACAGCGGCTGCTCTTTGCTCAAGTGCACTCTCGTTAACTAGTGCTAGAAAAGCATGCGAGATAATCCAGCCCCTTGGATCACGCCCAGGAGCACTATACACGTTAAAATATTCGATATGCACGTCCTCGACCGCTGTCTCTTCATGAAGCTCGCGCATAGCGCAGTCATATACCGTCTCATTCTCCTTCGTAAAGCCGCCTGGCAGCGCCCATTTCCCTTCAAAAGGCCAAATATTCCGCTTGATCAACAGCACCTGCAATTCCCTCGTAGGCAACGCCTTCTTAAGCGACTGTCTTTCCGTCGATACGATCGTAAAGATGACGATATCTGCTGGTGCGCCGTCAGGCGATCGGTAATGATCTGCTGCGTAATTGGATTCATTTTCGACCATTGCTGCTGCACTCCTGATCTGTATTATTATTTCGATTTGATATTATCATAATGACATTATGAAATAACTTTGTCAATTACTTATGTAAAAAATAGGCTATTAGTCACGACTCACTATATCCAAAAAAAAAAGAAGCGGCTGCTCGCCGCTCCCTTTTATTATTTCGTTTCTACGGCATCAGCTGGGTAGACGAGACCGATCTGTTTTCTTGCCTCATCTATAATTTCCAGCGTCGTGAGTGAATTCGCAAACGTATTAATTGATGACTCTGTACGTCCAGCCTTTATCAGATCGATAAATTCCTTCGCTTCGTAATACATCGACTTGCTGTTTGTAGGCTGTGAAATATCTTCGTTTGTTCCGTTACGGTACTGGATTTCCACCTTGCCTATTTCACTGATCTTGTCGATGACGATGCTGCCGTTTTCCCCTTGAATCTCCGATGGCAACGACGAATGTGTAATTTTGGAATACATGATGACGGCATCCATGCTCTGGTACTGGAGTACGATACTTCCTTCCCCATCCACGCCAGAATCCAGCATGACACCTGTCGCTTTAATGACATCCGGCTTGCCAAATAACGCTACAAGCGGATATACGCAATAAATGCCAAGATCCATAAGCGCCCCGTTTGAGAATACAGGGTTAAAAGCATTAAGCACCGTACCCGCCTTATAAGCATCGTACCTAGAAGAATACTGACAATAGCTCGCAAAATAACGCCGTACCGTTCCAAGCTTGTCGATGTTGTCTTGTACGGCTTTAAAACCTGGCAGCATCGTCGACTTTAACGCTTCCATGAGCAGCACGCCGTTTTCCTTAGCAGCTGCAATCATCTGGCGCAGTTCATGCGCATTTGAAGCGATCGGCTTCTCACAGAGCACATGAATGCCATGCTTCATACAAGCAATCGCATGACCCGCATGGAATGAGTTCGGACTGGCAATGTATACTGCATCTATTTGTCCACTTGCTGCCATCTCTTCGATGTCCGTAAAAGTAGCAGCAATATTATGTTTTTCCGCAAAAGTACTTGCCGTTTCCAACGAACGCGAATAGACAGCCGATAGTTTAAAATCTTCAACTTCACTCGCCGCAGCAATAAATGACTCCGTAATCCAGTTTGTACCGATTATGCCGAATCTGATCATAGTCGTCTCTCCTTGAAAAAAGTTTATTGGGTTATCATTTGTTGTCGGACAGGTCAAAAAACGTTATACCGCTTCTGTTTATTATAGCCATGTCAAGGACGACCTGTCCAAATGTTCCGGCATGTTTTTGACAATTCGCATCTTTTGTATTAGCATTTGCAATACAAATAACACATAGTTATAAGGGGTGATCCGATGATTATGAAGCTTGACTACAACAGCGATATACCGATCTACCTGCAGCTCCGCAACCAAATCGTCATCGGAATTGGGGTAGGCGGGCTCGATTATGGCGAGAAATTGCCTACGGTTAGGCAGCTCGCTGATGATTTAGGTGTAAATGCAATGACGGTTAATAAAGCCTATGCCCTTCTCAAAAACGAGGGTTACATTACCATTGATCGCCGACATGGAGCCAAAGTTTGTACGGAATGGAACAAGCAAGCCGATTTCAGCCAAAAGCTAGAGTACGAATTAAAGCTTGTCATTTCCGAGGCTAGTCTTAAAGGAATCGAGCAAGAACATTTTATGCAGATTTGCTCGAACATCTTTGCTGCCGCAATGAGCAAAAATCATCCGCTGCCAGAATAGGAGACCTTTCATGAACAATATTATTTTAATTATTCCAGCAGTTATTGCCTACATCACTATTCTTGTTACGTTTTTGAAGCAAGCCATACCAAGCAATCATATTTTATTCGGTGTAACGTTTCCTGCGCATGCCTTCGAGGACACGGAAATTAAGCAGCTTCAAGACGAATACAAAAAATCATACCTTGTGTATGCTGGCATCACTTTAATAACCTTAGTGCCGTTCTTGCTGCTTGGAAGATATTTCTCTTTGGGCTTTACTTACATGCTGCTTTGGTTTGTAGCTTTTATCTATACATCCAAGCTCCCATTCAACAAAATTCATCATAAAGCTACAACGCTCAAAAGGGATAAACAATGGTATGTCGGAGAAAAACGAGTCATTCGTATTGATACGAAAGTAACACAGCTCAAAAAAGCGCAACTCGTTTCGCCTTATTGGTTTCTGATTCCCGCACTTTTATCTGTTGTCCCTATTATTGTAGCCTTGCTGAACAGCGATGTTCTCTTAAAAATGACCGGGATTGCTTCGCTTGCGATGACAGCGATCTTGTTTGTCATTTATTCTGCCTTTGACAAAATGAAGACGAAGGTGTATAGCGAGAACCACGACATCAACGCTGCTATAAACCATGCAGCACGTCGCTATTGGTCAACGCTCTGGCCTAGCCTTGCTGTTTTTGAGAGCATCAATGCTTTTGTCGCTTATATGATTTTAACACAGGGGAGCTCACTAAGCTTTACGCAGTGGATGATCGGAATCGTGATGGTTTCTCTCTTACCGCTGTGCAGCATCTACTATGTACATAACAAGATACGGTCAGTGGAGGAGAGTCTTGCAGAAACGGATGGCCAAAGCATTGTAACCGATGATGACGGCTACTGGATTAATGGCTCTACTTACTACAACCCGGACGATCAGACGATCATGGTTCCTAAAAGAGTTGGAATCGGTACAACGGTCAATTTAGCAACCCGAGGCGGAAAATGGATTCAATACGGCGGGATCGTGCTTGCACTTGTGATCGTCATTCCCCTGACTGCTTTTATCGTGCAATCTGACAATACGGCTCCTTCTCTAACGATTAAAGACGACGGTATCGTCTCTATTGACTATCCCTTATATGATTACAGCTTTAACTTAAGTGATGTAAAGGGGATTACGCTTGAAGAAGTGCTTCCAAGTGGATTCAGGACAAATGGCACAGCGACCGCAGAATATGCCCGTGGCAACTTTTCATTAGAGAAGCTGGGTGCTGCCAAACTCTATGTATTCAAAAACTCACCACCGTACATTACTATCCAGTTAAACGGCTTAACTGTTATTTTCAATGATAAAGACCCCGGCAAAACGAAAGCTCTCTTCGACGAGCTAACGGAAAAAACTCCTGCTAGTTGAGCTGCTTAGGTGTATCGTACTGTTTAACAGGAGTTTCTCCTTTTAAGTTGATAAGAAAGAGTCTCCATATACAAACTGATCTAGAGTTGCTAAAGACTGCTCGGTCAGAGGTGCGGAGTTGTCAAAATAAAGTACTGAGGATGCTGATATATTCCATTTCAGCTCTCTCCTCACCAAGGAGCTGTTGAACTCATTCCAGTTGTCCAATTTATACTGGTCCAGAACAGAACCTCTTTGTACAATTCGCTCATAATGAACCTTATCGTCACGAAGATATACAAATACAACCTTAACTTCAACGTCTAATAACGAGGCCCCGATTGCTGAGAGCTCTTGCTCAATCCAATCCGGGGCCTCTGTTTCTTTCGTGAAGGGCCCGATCACAAATATATCCCCACCATTAGCAATGTTCTCCAGTGCAGCATCCATCGTAATTCGGTAGCCTAAATCGCGGCACAGTTTCTTATAGATACTTGAATCTCGATCATTCGGATCATGCCCTGCCAGCGTCATGAGCGCAACCGCTGCCGGCCTGAGCACCGTATCCATATCAATAATGGCCACACTCCGCCTCTTGGCCAACGCTTTCGCAAGTGTCGTCTTGCCAGCACCTGCACCGCCTACAAAAAATACTAATTTGCTCATGGCGAACCCCTCATCATCGTTATTGTCTTATTCATAACAAAAAAACACCCTGCAATGCAAGGTGTTTTGGATGTAAAAGATTGGAGCGGAAGACGGGAATCGAACCCGCGACCCTCGCCTTGGCAAGGCGATGCTCTACCGCTGAGCCACTTCCGCATATAGATGGCTGGGGATTCAGGGATCGAACCTGAGAATGACGGAGTCAAAGTCCGTTGCCTTACCGCTTGGCTAATCCCCAACATATATTTTGTTACTCATTTTGTAAAAGTGGCGGAGCTGACGGGATTCGAACCCGCGGTCTCCTGCGTGACAGGCAGGCATGTTGGGCCACTACACCACAGCTCCGTATGTAAGCTCGGATAAATCCGAAAGTGAAACCTTGGTTTGGTTGCGGGGGCAGGATTTGAACCTGCGGCCTTCGGGTTATGAGCCCGACGAGCTACCGGGCTGCTCCACCCCGCGACATTTACTACTGAAGCTATTCATTTACAGAACGTTTACTAATGCGAGCATTAGCAGATTGCGCCCTGAAAACTGGATACGAAAGATTAGGCTTGCTGAAGCCTTAATGCTGCTGTCTACCGGATGTATGGGTCACGGTAAACGTGTTTAGGATAAGCCCTCGACCGATTAGTATTCGTCAGCTACACACATTGCTGTGCTTCCACCCCGAACCTATCAACCTCGTCGTCTTCAAKGGGTCTTACATACTGGGAAATCTCATCTTGAGGGGGGCTTCACGCTTAGATGCTTTCAGCGCTTATCCCGTCCGTACTTGGCTACCMAGCGGTGCTCCTGGCGGAACAACTGGTACACCAGCGGTACGTCCATCCCGGTCCTCTCGTACTAAGGACAGCTCCTCTCAAATTTCCTGCGCCCG
>NZ_LGHP01000001.1:4851372-4873221 GCF_001280845.1 Bacillus sp. FJAT-28004 | reverse complement strand
CTTTTTTATCGCTTTTTTCGCTCATCCCGAAGGATTTGCGAGGCAGTTATTACTCGTTGTTCAGTTTTCAAAGAGCAATCTTTTCTTTCGTTTGTAATGCTTGTTTTGCTTGTTGTCCGCGTGTGTCTCTCGGCCAGAAATAGAATATACCATGTACATGCCTATAAGGTCAAGCGTTTAATTAAACTTTTTTGAAATAACCTTATTTCTTATGTAAATCCATGTTTATTCCTTCATTTGCTTTGCAGTTCACGCCAAACCTTCTTGTTGCTGTACTGACGCTCAGAGCTAATATCTTTGCCAAACCATGCTGGTGCTTCGAAAGCATTAGCAGTTTCTTCCGAGTCAAACTCAACCTCAAGCACAGAAAGCTCGATTTGGTCATAGGTATCAATCTCGATGATTCGTCCATTCCATTCGGCAGTCACTCTGTTTTTCGTCAATGGTACGAAGCCAAACGCGTTTACTACCTGTTCATAAATACTATTAGAAATCGAATATTCGATTTCCTCACGGGAAAGACCATTGCCTAGCTTAAAGGTATGAGTGAACGAAACTTCGCCGCTCGCTATATCAACAATTCGCCGAACGCGAAGTTCTTGATTCTCGTCGATAGCCAAATAAGTTTGCTCAATTCTATGTTCTGCGAGTACCTTAAGATCGTTTCCTTCTATTAATGCAGTTGGAAATTCCGGCAGCAAAAACTTGCGTTCAATTTCTAATGACATCTATAACAGCTCCTTTTTGTATTAGTCTTCTTCCAAAAAAAGCTCATCCAGCATTCTTTCTCTATTGTTAATGAACCGTTTCATAAGCATATAGTGATCGGTTTCCTCTAATTGTGTACGCTCGATGCCCTCAGTGGTCAAATTATAAATCACCGCGTCAGGATAGGCCATCAAAATCGGCGAATGTGTTGCAATAATAAATTGAGAGTGCTTCCCTACCAGTTGATTAATACGTGCAAGCATCGCCATTTGGCGAAAAGGAGAAAGTGCAGCCTCCGGCTCATCCATCATATAAAGGCCATTACCGTTAAAGCGATGGAGGAACGTTGCAAAAAAGGATTCCCCATGCGATTGCTGATGTAGTGACTTCCCGCCGTATGAATCTATAATGCGTGGCCCACTACCTAACTCGCGGTCCATTTGATCAATATTAGTCGCCAAATTATAATAGCTCTCCGCTCGAAAAAAGAACCCATCCCTCGGTTTGTTTACGCTGCGCACAAGCCGCAGATACTGATGAAGTTCTGAATGCGTAGCTTCTGTAGAAAAATTAAAGTTAATCGTCCCGCCCTCTGGATTAAAGCCAAGTCCAATCGCAATCGCTTCCATCAGCGTAGACTTGCCCATACCATTTTCCCCAACGATGTACGTTACTTTCGGATGAAACTCCAGCTCATCTAAGCTCCGAATAGCACTTAAATGAAACGGATAAGAATCGAAGGAGGGTACTGTCTCCCGAAGGAGCTTAACACTTCTTAAATAAAGACCTTGCTGGCTTTGTCTCATCCTGTACGCCTCCAAGTTCGATTATGTCTTATCTGATTCTACTATTAACCGCAGCATTTCTTGAACTTTTTCCCGCTTCCGCAAGAACAAGGATCATTGCGTCCGATTTTTTTCTTCGATTGTATATCGATCACTTCAGCTTGAGCAGTTGGAGCAGCTTGATTAGGTACATTATTCAGCACCATGCTCACGTTTGCTCGCTTGGCCGATAGCTCTTCAGGCGAATATCCTTTAATTGCCCACTGCTTCGTGCTATTCATTAAAGGTACGAGCAGATCAGTGATATTCCTCATTGTCTCCACGTTAGGAATTTCAATAAAGTTCTGTGCTAACTCAATAACAGAAGCTAAAGAATCTCCGTTTCTCGCAGCGTCAGAACATTCCTCAGCCATCAAGTAAGCTTCTTCACGGTCAATCTCATAGCGTTCTAGCACATAACGGACTAGATTCATATAGTGGCTGTTTCTCTCCACATAGTCTGCTTCTCCAGCTTTCAGAAGCTGCTGCTTCGTAAATGGACAATAATCCAGATCATGTCTGAGATCTCGATCTTTCACTATCGTCTCCGGATCTACCACCCGATAGTCGGATATATAGCCATTCTCATTAATGGAAAATTGCTCATAGTAGTCTTGGGCTGCAAACAAAATGTTCATGATATCATCTTGAGCAAGAGGGTGATCATCCTCTGAGATCACGAATGATTTCAGCTGATCTATCGTCAATGTCCCGTAATAATAAAGTAAGCCCTGCGTTAACCGTATCCATTCCGTGTTTCGATTAAGATTCGAATGCTCCTTTAAGAGCTCTCCTGATTTAATGGATTCCAACAGTTCAACAGGCATCATAACAACTTGTTTACCGTCTACCGTTCCAGGAAATAAAATACCGCGCTCTCGGAAATATTCATATTGCTGCAATTCAAGAAGAGGTTTGTCCCAAATACCTTCGTTTTTCACTATTTTCTGAACAAGCTTCAATCTATTATGGTCAAAGTAACGAGTCGCCATTTCTAGATTGCCTGGTATCATCTCTGAAAGCTTCTCAACAAGCCCTTGCTTATTGAGCGAGCTTAGGTTGCTAATATCCAAATTCGTACGAATTTTGGTTAATTGCTGCTTAGATAATGTGCTTAGCGCATCCGCATAAGATAACGGATAGGTTAGCAGAGGCCAAAATTTTTCCATTGCTTTATCTTGCTTTGTTGTCATAATAATCTCCTAACTCGTAGATGTATTTCATGCTCTTCTATGAATTATGAGTGTACACTCAAAAGACATGCAGGTTCAAAGATAACAAAAATCGAAGATGGAATCAAACAAATCCATTACTATTTTCATCATAAAATGTAAACTCGACCTATAAATTACGGATTCGAACGCAAATAAAAGCCTCACAGATCATCAATCGATCTACGAGGCTTATCCAAATGATATCATGATTTTTCAACACTTTTCACACTTAACAGCGAATTGAGCTGCTCTAGCAGATTTCCGCCGCCAGTAAGTGAAATGTTACCGATTTTCTCACAAATTTTCTCCAGAAATTCAAGCTCTTTCAGGCGATAAAGCGTGCCGTTCTCATCCATCAGCTTAGCGGTATTTAGCAGGCTGCGGGTCGAAGCGGTCTCTTCTCTGCGAGTTATGAGATTGGCTTGCGCCTTCTTCTCTGCGAGCAGCACCGTATTGAGGATGTCTTTAATATCACCTGGCAAAATAATATCTTTAAGTCCAGCCGATACAAACTGCACGCCGTAATGCTCCTTCTGCTCGTTCAAACGCGTAAGTACAAAATGGGCTATTTCTTGCTTCATACGCAGCAGATCATCAAGCTTCAACGTGCCGACATATTCGCGCAAAATAAGCTGCAGCAAAATATACACCTGCTCCTCGAACGACTTGATTTGAAACGCCTTTAGCGGATCAACAACCTTGTATTGGCACACAAAGTTAAGCCGAAGCGTCACTTTATCCTCCGTCATGATCTCTTGACCGGTCATGTCCAGCTGAAGCTGGCGCAAATCGACCGTCTTCACCTGTACGCTGGTTGGTCCCTTCCAGAAGTAATATTTTCCTGGACGAAGCTCACGCTGCAAAACGTTATTAAAAAATAACAGACCCGTTTCATAGCTGGCCACCTCGAACACCTGCATAAAGCTCTGCAGCCTCGGCAGCAGCGACCTATCAATCTCTGATGTTAGTTCTGGATTTCGAATGTCTACATGGATGAACGAATGCTTCTTCATCACATTCCAGAAGCCATATAAACCTGCATTCAGCAGTGTGGCAAATTTGCCGTCCTCAAAATGCAGCACATACTCGTAATCCTGCACATCGGCTATCGTCAGTTGCGCAGCAAGCTGCTCATCGTGCAGAAATAGATTCAGCTCCATATTTGGAACAGCGAATCGCTTCGCTATACTTTGCATAACAACGGTATCATCAGAAAATGAGGTATGGCGGTAAATGCCAGGTTGCAATAACTTAATATAACTGCCTTTCTTGAAAAGCAAACCTCGTTCATCGTTCTTAATAATCACTTTTTTAAACATGGTTAAGCACCTCTTTACGGGTTTGGTTGATCTTTGGAACAGGAGCTCTCCTGCGGCTAGGCCGGAATCAGGCTTAAGAAAGGAATAGAGCGGCTTTACAGCTTCGTCATCCATAGCCCAAATTCGAATTCACCTTCCATTCGTGTTCGGGCTATATACTACTCCGCTATAAGAGGCCGTCGACTCCGGTCGGTATCCACCGATTGCTTAGGCATCGCTGCAGTGAGTACGCCGAGGCTCACTCTGAGACCTCCTGTTTAAGATCGCATCAACAAATTTTTTTCTCCTTGGAAGGGAGTCATAGCGCTCTGAAGAGCAAGTTCGCTTTTTAGGCGATTGACATAGAGAGGGAGTGATCCCAGCTCCACCATTTGGGAGATTAAGACGATATGAGCGATACAGAATACAAGCGCATAGTATACGCATGCACTGCGGAATTTTTAGAAATCCCAGCCAAGGTACGCCATTCGTACATGAACCTCATCTATTATTGAAGTTATCTTTAATAGCGAATGAATAAAGATTAAATGCCTTTAATAGCGGCCATCGGCTTGCATTTGGCTACCACAGCAGCTAATGAAGCGCCAACAACGCTGTCGATGATCTGATCTACGTCTTTATACGCCTGCGGACATTCATCGAGAATGGTCTGCAAGGAGGCGTGGTTAACGAGTATCTCATCATCCGTCCCAACCTTCAGCGATTGTTCGAACTGATCAACCGTTACCAGCTGTTTCGTTGCTTTGCGCGATCTCGCTCGACCCGCTCCATGACAGATGGAATAGAAGTTTTTCAGTCCTTCTTCCTTCCCTACCATAATATAAGAGGATGTTCCCATAGAGCCCGGGATGAGCGCGGGATGCCCCGTCTCCTTATACACTGGTGTATTCAGAAAATGCCCCGGCGGAAGCGCACGCGTCGCTCCTTTGCGATGGACGAGCATCGGCTGGTTGCGGTGAAACTCCTTAAGCGCGTAATTATGCATCAGATCGTAGAGGACAGGCATTTCTAGTCCCGCTCCAAATACCTCCTGAAAAGCTTCACGAACACCAAATGCGATCATATGCCGGTTGCTTACGGCGAAGTTGAGCGCAGAATACATCAGGTTCAAGTAGGTCTGCCCTTCCTGACTCGCAATCGGGGCATAGATCAGATTGGGGTCTGGATTGCTCACGCCCCACTGATTCATCGCTTCCTTGATCACCTTATTGTGTTCACGTCCAACCATTCCGCCCCATGAACGTGAGCCGGAGTGAATCATGACGACAACCTGACCGTCGAACAACCCCCATTTTGCCGCCAAATCCGCATACTCCTCATTCAACTCCAAATACTGAATTTCAATAAAATGATTACCGCTCCCGAGCGATCCCAGCTGACCGCGTGCATATTTCAATATTTTCGGAGGGAGTTGCTTCAAATAAGCATGATCAAATCCGAACTGAGATTGTTCCACATGCGTCAGCCATTGCTCATTCGGTACATATTTCTCAGGCAGCCCCTTCAAGCCATGCTGCACGACACTCATCACATCAATATCATTGTAGTTCGAGTTCGTACGTTCGTTTGTCGGTACGTATTTCTCGATTGCTGTGATCAATGCTCTACGAATGTCTTTGTCAGCAAGCTCACGCTTATGAAGCGATGTCGTGTGAACGCGCATCCCGCAGCCGATATCCGAGCCGACGATCGAGGGAGACACGCAGCCGTCTTTCATATTCCATACCGCTGTCGTTCCAATGCAGGTTCCAATGCCAACATGCGCATCAGGGGTATAGCTCATATATTGATTCCGAGGAATTTGCAAATTATTGTTTGCCATTTCATATACTTTGTCTCCAAAGGTTTGGAGCACTTCTTCATTCGCAAATACGTGGAGCCGTCCATGCTCAAGCTCCATTTCATGGTGATTGCCTCCATGTTTCTTATGCTGCATTAGCATCCCAATACCTCCCGTGCTTCAAGCTACAAGTTTCATGACTCATTTGCTTGCTCGCGTCTTATGAGCTTTATATTGCCTTATTTTGGAGGCCGCGAACATGGTGAAAGTATTACGACCAAGCAAAAACGCATTCAGCGTCACTTGGAGGCTGAAGCAGCTTTGACGGAGAAATGTAAGACAAGTATGTGAAAAATATATACTTTCTTGTATTTCAAGCAAAAATGTCTTCGGCGTCTCTATATGAAGAGGAAAATTTTCCTATTTGTTCAAATTCGCTATCTTCCTGTTAAGATAGAAAAGAAGAGTGCTTATGATCGGGGGAACACATAAATGGCAAAAGAAAGCTTTGATAAGGAGATCCAGTTTCTGCGAATGCTCGTCCTAACGAGCGGTGCTTATAATCGCCAGCAATATGCAGACAGGCTGGGCATCTCTATCCATACCTTCGATAAGACCATTAAACGTCTAAAAGAGGTTGTGAATAGCGTCTACCAGCAGCTTCCTGAGGATAAGGGCAAGGAGTTTGCCGAGACGATTCGTTATAGCTATCTCGAATCTTCTGAACCGATGCTGCTGTTCCTATTTCGGGCCAAGTCGCTTAAAGAGTCGGAGAGCCAGCGTCTCTCCTTACTGCTTGCTGCTATGTACGAGAAATCGTTGACTGCAATGGAACTCCTCGATATATGCTGCAGCAGCATGCCGGAAGAGCTTTCGCTGCCAGACGAGAAAACGATACGAGGCGATCTAAAATATTTAGAGCAGGTAGGCGTCATCAAAAAAGAGCCTGGAACGCGGCCTTTTCGCTATCGAATATATAATGATCTAGTACGGGAGCTGTCAAACGACGAGCTGCTTCATTTATATGATTTTGTAGACATAATGGCGAATACACAGATTCCCTCCGTGCAGGGTTATTTGCTACGTGATGGTCTGAAGAAACACATGAATCGGAATCAGGTCGATTACGGCTTGGTTGAACCCTTCTTATATAAGTACCACTATTACTCTCGTATTCTGGACGAGGCTCATCTCTTTTCATTGCTTGCTGCGATACGGAATCGGCGTTTGGTCAGTTTTCTTTATTTTTCACCGAAAAAAGAAACAAGCTACACCTCCAAAAATACAAATCCGCTATTTGAGCGCGATACCGAAGGGCAAAAGGAAACACTGCTTCCGCTTAAAGTTGTCTACGATCATCAATATGGCCGTTGGTATCTGCTTGGCCATCACTCCCGCTACAGCCTTAAGAAATACCGTCTGGAAGGCTTAACTCAAATTTCTGAGGAGGATACTGCCCCTGAAGCGCTGTTCGAATCCAAAAGAAATGAGCTGGAGCAGCGGATCAAACATAGCTGGCTTATTGATACGGGCAAGCCCGTTCAGGTACGGGTTCGTTTCTTCCACCCTGGAGCTAACATCCCGAGTTTCGTGAAAGAGCGAGTACTGCTCCAAGGACAATGGGGAACGATTCTGGACGAGAGTGAAGAATCCTTCATCTATGAAATCGAGGTAAACGGAACGATTGAGATTAAACCATGGATTAGGAGCTTTGGTTCGAGCTGCGAGGTGCTAGCACCCATGAAGCTGAGGCAGGAAATGATTGAGGAATGGAAGGAGATAAAAAGCTACTATGAATCCTTTTGAGAAAATATTCAACTATCAGATTTTATCCAAGCTGGAAGGCTCCGGTACGTTCATCATTAGCGCGCATGAGCGAAGCTGGCTCAAGACAATGCTTGACCATCCAGCTGCTGCAGCTGCGGTAGCTCCGGAAACACTTATTCAAATGAAGACTATATTAGAAGAAGATCGGTCATTGGATACTGACGGGCTGATGCATAAGGCAGCTAGTAAAGAGAAACAAGTCTACCATCCGTACATTCGCCCGCTCCGGCAAGCTATCGCCAATAAGAGCCTTCTATATATAAGTTATAAAATTAAAGGAGATCGCACCTGCATGCAGCAAGAGTGCCTCCCCTATAAGCTGGAATACTCGATGGTTAAACGAGAATGGTATCTGCTCTGGTACCACATCAATCATCGGATGCTCATGAGCACGAAACTTGAGAATATGATCGAGAGCAGCGAGCAAGTCTGTCCGGCGGAATATTACGAGCGATTAATAGCCGTAGTTCATGGTTTAATGAAAAAACGCAGCATGAGCGCGCATATTCTTGTTGTCCCCGAATACAATGGAGAGCTCTCACGTATTTTGTATGCTTTTTCTTGCTTCGAGAAAGAAGTCAGCTATGCTGCAGACTCCAACGAATATACGATTCGATTGCACTTCTCAAGCAAAGACAGCGAATACGTTCTTTCAAAAACTCGCTTCCTTGGAAAGCGTGTCCGTATTATCGATGGCGAGCAGCTGCGACGCCGGATGCTGGAATCTGCGACAAAATCCCTAGCACGATATGCACATTTTGACGAAAAATTTTATTTATAATGATTATAAAATGATATTGATTTCCTACTAGAAAACGGTAACATATGGTATGAGGCGCAATCATACAAAATCAATGAGGTGAATCTATTATGAGTACTGAGAAGAACAAGCTCACGACTAGCTTTGGTGCTCCCGTTGGGGATAACCAAAACTCCATGACAGCAGGCTCACGTGGTCCCACATTAATTCAGGATGTTCATCTGCTTGAAAAGCTGGCGCATTTCAATAGAGAGCGTGTTCCAGAACGCGTTGTCCATGCCAAAGGCGCAGGTGCACACGGTTACTTTCAGGTTACGCATGATGTCACGTCTTATACCAAAGCTGACTTTTTATCCGAAGTAGGAAAACGCACTCCGATGTTTATCCGTTTCTCAACCGTAGCCGGCGAGCTTGGCTCTGCCGATACGGTCCGCGATCCACGCGGTTTTGCCGTTAAATTTTATACGGAAGAAGGAAACTATGATCTAGTCGGCAACAATACGCCCGTATTCTTTATCCGTGATGCGATTAAATTCCCGGACTTCATTCATACTCAGAAGCGTCATCCTCAAACCCACTTAAAAAATCCGAATGCGGTATGGGATTTCTGGTCCTTATCGCCCGAATCCTTGCATCAAGTTACGATCCTCATGTCTGACCGCGGTATTCCTGCTACGTTTAGACATATGCATGGCTTTGGAAGCCACACCTTCAAATGGGTGAATGACGCAGGTCAAGCCGTTTGGATCAAATACCATTTCAAAACAGAGCAAGGCGTCCAAAACATCTCTAATGAGGTGGCTGCCAAAATAGCTGGCGATAATCCTGATTATCATACCGAGGATTTATTTAATGCAATAGCAGATGGAGATTTTCCAGCGTGGAAGCTTTATGTCCAAATCATGCCGGAAGAGGATGCGAATACATATCGCTTCGATCCGTTTGACGTAACGAAGGTCTGGTCCCAAAAGGATTATCCATTAATTGAGGTCGGCCGCATGGTGCTTGATCGCAACCCTGAAAATTATTTTGCCGAGGTGGAGCAAGCGACATTCTCGCCAGGATCATTTGTACCAGGTATCGAAGCTTCACCGGACAAGATGCTGCAGGGACGTCTATTTGCCTACTCCGACGCTCACCGTTACCGGGTTGGCGCTAACCATAGTCAGCTGCCGATAAATCGCCCTGTCGCTCCGGTGAACAATCACCAGCGCGATGGCCAGATGCGTGCGGACGGCAACGGAGGAGCATCGATTTACTACGAGCCTAACAGCTACGGCGGACCAACTGAATCGCCGGAAAACAAGCCCGCTCCGTTCGAAGTATCAGGAAATGCAGACAGCGCTCCTTTTGACCATCATGACCACTATACACAAGCTGGCGACCTGTATCGTCTTATCAGCGAAGAGGAGCGCGCCCGCCTTATTGAGACGATCGTTGGCGCTATGAAGCCAGTTGAGAAAGACGAGATCAAGCTTCGTCAGATCGGCCATTTCTTCAAAGCGGACCCCGATTTTGGTCAACGGATTGCCGAAGGACTTGGCTTATCCATTTCACAGCAATCGTAATTGTTCTCATATCAGTTCATATAGTCATGCGGCTGTCGAATTCATTTCGATAGCTGCATGGCTTTTTTATTGTTTGTAGTTATGGTGGCTCGGGACGGAGTCGAACCGCCGACACTAGGATTTTCAGTCCTATGCTCTACCGACTGAGCTACCGAGCCTTATTGTTTAATGTCTCTGAAAATACAAATAGCCCCTCATCCGAAGGGACGAGAAGCCGTGGTACCACCCTAAATTAGAACTTCTCTGCAACAAAAACAGAAATGTTCTCACTTTAATTAATAACGGTTAACTAACCGTACAGTACGTTAAGAACCACAAAAAGTTAACACTTGGAATTAATAAAAACATATTCATCGACTAAAATGCCTATTGGATCAATAAAAAACGGCTAATACATGTTCATTTATGTTCTTTTGATGTATTCATCATATTGTCGATCTTCTTTCCATCTCGTATGGATTTCAAACACACCATCCTCAAAAAAGAGCGGTAATCTCCTTCTAAATGAATCTTGCATAGGGATTGAATCTAATGCATTAATATGTATCCATTCGGATTTTCCTTCTTTATGGTCAGCCAAAAGATCTCCTTCGAATTCCGAAGTCATGTAATTAAAAATCATGTATCTTTCTGGTTTAAACGGGTTGATATATTCCGCAAGTCCCTTATATTTTAAGTTTTTAACGGTTAAACCCGTTTCCTCTTTAACTTCACGAATCGCCCCTTCCACAGGACTTTCAAAAAACTCTACTCTCCCGCCAGGTGCAATATATCCACTGTAATCATCATGTGTACGATTCATCAATAATAATTTACTACCATTCATAATCAAACAAACCGTATATATTTTATGCGGAATGATTTGCTCCAATTAAACATCCTCCAGAAGGTTATAGTTGCCGTTAGTTGATTGTCTTGAACAATGACTATAGACGATTATTTTCTTTAAAGAACAATGCTTTCATTGCAAAACGGGGTAAAATTAATTGTCTTTTCCATCTAGAAGGCTGTTTTATTAATCGGTAAAGCCATTCCAAATTTGTCTTTTGCCATATTACCGGCGCCCTCTTTACTGTTCCAGCGATCGTATCAAGGCTCCCGCCAACGCCAATCGCAACTCTAGCATTTAGTGTGTTTTTAAACTTATGAATCCAAAATTCAGCTTTAGGGGCACCTAGAGCAACAACTAAAACATCCGGGCTCAAGTTCGTTATTTCATCAACAATTCGCGCCTCTTCCCTATGATCAAAAAAACCATGATATCTTCCGAGTATAGATACGTTTGGGTATTTCATATTTATTACTTCTGAAGCCTTTTTACTCGTCAACTCACTTGCACTCTGAATCATGTTGACAAGACATGCTGATTTCTGGATTCAACGTCACTACATGGAACAGTTCAGCTTTATTTTTCGTTATGACTTGGTCTATTAAATCTACGGTTTCATTCATCGTTATTTTTGGGACTGGAATACCCATGATTTGTGAATAGTTCTCCATTAGATCCACCTTGGTTTTTTATCCACATTTTAACATAAACAAAAAACTCAAACTATCCCTGTTATTTCATACTCTTAACCCAGCGCATAACTAACATAAAAAAAGCTCTAAGGACAATTCCTTAGAGCTGCTTATCTATGAGTATTTTCAAGCGAATGGGTAGATCCAGAACCGCTCCGTTCCAAAACGTTCTTGTATTTCCTCATCCTGAAGTGTCTTGTTGCCCATTAACTCAGCCGCTTGAAACTGAGAACGATGGGCTTGTATAGAAGCCATTTTTTGATGCAAAAACGGCTTAATATCATTCACAATATGTGGTTTCCCTATGGCTTGCTGATGGTTTTTGGAAAAAGCTACGCAATAAACAATGGGTCTCTCCGCCTGTGGAAGTCTGCTGACCGTCCTAATAACTGACGCTCCGCATGCATCATGGTCGGGATGAACGCTGTAGCCTGGATAAAAGGTGTACACAATCGAAGGGTTCAGCTCCTTAATGAGAGCCTCTATCCGCCCATCCAACTGCTCATGATCTTCAAATTCGATCATTTTATCATGGAAACCAAGCATACGCAGATCCTGTATCCCAATAGCTTGGCAGGACTCCTCTAGCTCAAGTTTACGTATTGCTGGTAGAGTGACCCGATTAGCAAACGGAGGAATCCCCATGTTTCGGCCCATTTCCCCGAGTGTTAAGCAAGCATATGTCACATGGGCTCCTTCTTGGATATGCTTAGCTAGCGTTCCCGATACCGAGAAGGCCTCATCATCCGGATGCGGCAGTATCACAACAATATTTTGTCCCACAGAATTTCTAATCTCCTCTCTCATCAGAAGGGTACTCTGCTTAACTGCAGCGATACGACAAGTTTTCCTTGCCCATCATGTCCTGCCAGAATCAGCCGCTCCATCTCATTCTCGTCCCAGTGGGTAAGCCCTTCCGAATAAACCCAGCCTTGATTCATTTTCAATCCAACTCGATAGGGACCGCTCCCTGCAATTGAACCATGAGTATAACGAATCATAGCATTCGTAAGGAAGTTTGCTGCTGGATGCTTTGAGCTGTCTAGATGAGCAGCATAAGCTCCTGTAGTCATTTCAAGATGAATATAAAGTTCCTGATTTTTGAAGCTATCTATCCTTTGCTGCACTTTTTGTTGATTAATCAGCTGCAACTTTATCCCTCCCCCTATTTCAGAACAACCATATCAATGAATCTGATATTGAAACAATTTTATCATACTTGCACGAAAAGAAATAACCAATACGCAATGCCAATTCTACGATATATATGATATACTAACTTGCTATTTTATAGAGCATCAATACTAGATTTCATTTATATACTCGTTCGGAGGAGATAATAAAAGCAATAATCATAATCATTTTGCCTTAAACCCATTTAAGCATTTTCAAGAATTGTTTTGGAGGATACATATGAGAAACCTATCGATTAGCAAAAAACTGCTTGGAGGATTTATTTCTGTCCTCATTTTATTAACATTGATTTTAACCATTAATTTGGTGCAGCTCATTTCCCTTAATCGTACATATACGGACTTAATTGAAGATCGAACACAAAAAATGCTGCATGTTAAGAATATGGTTATAGCTATAAAATCCGAACAAGTTGCCGTACGAGTATACGTCATGCTTGGTGATAAAACCTCACTTAACGGAATATCTGCTGCTCATGAAAATTATAGGAGTATCAGTAAGCAGCTAGCAACTACAATTAACACTCCTTCAATGATCGAATCACTCAAACAATCCGATCTCATCGAGAACGAGTATTTCCAACTTGTCGAAAAGGTCATCAGCCTCAAAGAGCAAGATCAAGAGCATGAGTATACAACTCTCCTTGCGAATCAGGGCCGCACCATAATAGCAAAGATTGAGAAAGTCCTAGCGGACATGGAAGCCTATCAACAAGAGCAATTGAACATAAGCGCAGAGAAGGCATCCAAACAAGTAGATGACGTTATCAGCTTGGTCATTATACTCGGGATCATCGCTCTCGTGCTTGGTGTATGCATCGCTTTAATTATAGGTCGACTCATCACCAGACCCATTATTGAAGTTGTTAAAGCAGCAGAGAAAATTGCTTCAGGGGATCTTTCAGGCAAAGCCATTATCATAAAAAATAATGATGAAACAGGTATGTTGGCCAGTTCCTTCAATACGATGGCTGATAATCTTAGAACCCTTATCAAACAAGTAGATTCTAATGCAGAGCAAGTTGCCGCTTCCTCAGAGGAATTAAGCGCAAGCGCCGAACTAACTTCTTTGGCAACTGAACAAATTGCGGTCACAGTGCAGGATGTTGCCTCCGGTGTTGATCTGCAAGTGAAGCTCGTTAGCGAAAGCTACCAGACCATTAATGAAATGTCTGTCGGATTTCAGCAAATCGCTGAAAATACACATACCGTCTCATTCAAAGCTTCCGAAGCGTCGGAGAAAGCTTTACTCGGGAATGAATCGATTAAAACAGCCGTTACACAAATGAGCTCAATTAACGATACTGTTAATGGACTTGCTTCAGTTATCGAGGAACTTAACGCACAATCAAATGAAATCAACCAAATTGTTGGAGTTATATCGGATCTTTCCGCACAGACCAATCTGCTCTCACTTAACGCCGCTATCGAGGCAGCAAGAGCTGGCGAGCATGGGCGCGGCTTTGAGGTCGTAGCAACTGAGGTGCGCAAGCTATCCGTGCAATCGACACAATCAGCTCAGCAAATCGCCTCTCTGATCTCTACGATACAGATCGGAATGCATCAAGCAGTTCATTCTATGGATGCTGTAACCAAGGAGGTTCTGTCAGGCATTTCCCTTGTCAATACAGCAGGAGATTCCTTTGAATATATACAAAATGCTGTTAATGATGTCGCATTTGAATCCGTGAAGGTTTCCTCAGCTGTGCAGCAGCTGACGGCCGGTGTCGTCGAAATTACCGGATCGATGAAAATGATTTCTGAGGTGACACAAAACGCTGCCGCAGGAACAGAACAGGTTATAGCCTCCACACAGGAACAACTATCCTCTATCGAAGAGATATCTTCCTCGTCTAGCGCGCTTGCCAAAATGGCGGAGGATTTACAGCGTAACGTTAATCGCTTCAAAACTAGTTAAATGAACTAATGTTTCACCTCCGACTTTTTATGGTATACTGCTACAATATTAATATGCAGGAGGCTTACCTTATGAAAATTTATGTTATTCAATCATTCAATGAGGATGGTTTGGAAAATGTGTATGTGGGCTCAGATGAGGAAAAAGCATTATCGTTGAAAGCAGCTGACTTTGACAACTGCGATGCCCTCTTTGTTGAAATCTGGGAAGATGGCGGGAAAACGGACGATTTCCGACTTGTGGAATCACCCGAGGATGAAGAAGCTGACGATTCAGTTAGCGAAGAAATTCAGTAACTCCATTCATAAATAACAAGTAACTGTGCAACCTTTTGTCGAACACTGCCGTCTAGTGTTCGACTTTTATTTTTAAGGAGAGACATACATGCTACATATGAAGAAATCATTATCCAAAATGGCCGTACTCGCACTCACCGTTTCGATGCTCGCTGCAGGCTGCAGTGATGCCGGGAAAGAAGAACCAGCAAAGAATGCATCAGGCAATGAGACAACCGTCACGGAACAGCCAACCGCTCCTCCAGCAACAGAAGAACCAACGGTTACCGATGCTCCAACTAGCACTGAAGCAACTGAGCCTGCAGAAACGGAAAAGCCAACTGCAACAGAAGACACAACTAAAGAAAATGAAACCGGCGTAAAACCTTCCGCTACAGCAAAACCGACTCAAAAGCCATCAGGTGCAAAACCTGATCAGAAGCCGGCTGCAACAGCGAAGCCTACACAAAAACCGACGCAAAAACCAACGGTCAAACCGACACAAAAACCGGGTGCTACACAAAAACCTAGCGCAACGCCTAAACCTCCTGTGAAGCCGTCAACAGACATTAAGGTTTCGGATATCACGACTAAAATTACGACCGATCTCGAATATCCGATGCTTGGTAATGTAGAAGCTGAGCGTTTGAAGGATGTTTTTGGAACTGATTTTGATGGTCTCGTAACTGAAGGCGTATATTTGCAAGCGATGATGAACGTTAAAGCTACTGAGCTCGCTATCGTCAAGTTGAAATCCGATAAAAGCTACGATGCTGTAGCTGAAGCTTTTGAAGCACGAGCAGCGGACATTCAAAAAACGTTTGAAACCTATTTGCAAGATCAGTATGAGGATGCTAAAAACTACAAAATTGTTAGAAACGGAAATTACGTGATGCTGTCCATCTCGCATGATCAGGATGCAGTTCTTAAGATTTTCAACAGTTTCTTTAAATAATACGTGCAATTACAAAAAACCTGACCGACAGCGGTCAGGTTTTTTTATGGTTTTGAAACATTTTGCCCCAAATCTTACGACGGTGCATTTCTCGTCTGCTTGGCCAAGAACGTTCTGGAGCTAGCACGCAGCAGTGTTGTAACAGCTATACATTCAAATAAGGTCAATAATAGCAGCATAAAGTCCTGCGCAACGCTCATACTTGCCACACTCCAACCTAGCAGAAAAAGATTGGTCCGCATGAACAAGATATGACCGAAAAACGTTACGATGCTGAATAAGCTAATTATTTTATGATAAGTTTGAACGGCTGGGAGCTTAATACAAATCATTCCGTAAAAAAGAAGCAGTGTATTCGGAAACATACTGAATGCAAGCTTATAATCCGTCGTCCATTCACTAAATCGAAGCAGCAGCAGCGTTTCCACAACCGTTAAAACGATTGCGGAAATCAGAATGGGTTTTACTTTAATTTGCATCAGCTTGGTCTCGTACTTTGCCAGCAAAACGCCCCAAGCAACGAATGTGAATCCGAAACCTATATATCTCGTCACAAATAAATACAAATAATCAATATAGGCAGGGTCGATCGAGGGGAAGCTTCCAGCTGATATACCGAATAATGTTTTCAGGCTTCCTGAAACAAACTGCATGCCAACAAATCCAGTCAGCGTCAGTATAAGAGCAAGGCGAATGTATTGTTTTTGGATAAGCCAATAAGCAGTTAATAAACCAAACACAAGCGGCGGAATAAACCAAAATTGAATGAATGGTCCGTTCAGGAAAAAAGCTATAAACAGAACCTTCGCTTGGATAAAGAGATTTCCTGCCGATAATCCGTCGCTAATCAGATTAGGAACGATGCTCTCAGCAATAAAAAGACAGCAAAACAGGCAATAGATGATTCCAAGACGCAGCACATATTTTTGAATATATAAACGAGAGCTTGCTGCATGACTCCAGCCTTTATAGGCTAAAAAACCAGCTACAACATAGAAGCAGGGCACAACTATTCTTGTAGCAAGACCAGAAAACTGGACAATTGCTTGCCCCGGCATTAGAGCCATATAGCGTAAAAGCATGAGATGCGCTACAAGCACAAGTAAGGAGCCAGCTAGCTTGAATAGCGTTATTCCCGGATAGTATTTACGCATTTCTTCTCAACTCTCCTGTCCCATTCAGAACCAACGATTTAATTTCGGCTACTGAAATTTTACCCGTCGGTGAAAGAGGGAATACAGGCAAAAACACAAAATAACGTGGAAGCTTAAATGTCGATAAATACGGAGCCAAATCATTTTTCAGCATATTATCGTTTAGAATGGCTCCCTGCTTGGCTACAATACAGGCACATATCTGCTCACCATAAAGCTCATCCGGCACACCAATCACGAACGCATCCTCCACATCCTTATGTCGCAACAGCACGTTCTCAATTTCTACCGGAGAAATTTTTTCTCCGCCCCTAATAATTGTTCTGTGAAGCCGACCAGTAATGGTTAAATGTTTACGTTCATCTAGAAATCCTAAATCTCCGGATTTATACCACCCATCTGCCGTCATACTAGCCCTATCGTTAATCTCGCTGGTGTAACGCATTACCCGATGACTTCGAATGGCAATTTCACCATGCTCATGCGGCGGCAGCGTCTCTCCCGTCTCCGGATTTAATATTTTCACCTCTACGACCTTATCAACCCTACCCCCAATGCTGTAAGACCCTTTTTCAAATTCCTTATACTGAATTAATCCGTTTAATAGATTTAAGTGTCTCAGCAGCTTATAAAGCAAATATAAAACTATGTTTTGCCTCCGATTAACGAAACAAGTTCCATTTGCAACCGCACCTGCTTCCGAAGAGCCATAACTTACCATGAAAAAGTAGAGGTTCAAGCCTTTCATTATTTTTTGCAATATCGTATTGTTAACCGCCGCTGAAGTAAACGCTACGCCAAGCAGTGATTTCAAATCGTATTCATTTCTATTGGGAGACAGTACCATCTGTTGAATCATATATGGCGTACCGATAAGAACTTTGCACTTTTCCTTCTCAACAGCTGCTAAGGCGTTTATCGGGTTAAAGTGGCTAAGCATAACCATTCGAATATTATAAGTTTTTAAGCTTGCAAATAAAGTACCAAATCCTCCAAGATGATAAAGCGGCAACAGATTCATAACCGAGAAATTACGAGTAAATCGATCACTAATTTTCATAACCATGGCAATGCCTCTCTTAGGCTCACCCACATTTTCAGTAGATAATAAGAATGAAGCTGTGGAACGCAGTACCCCTTTTGGAAGGCCGAGCGTACCCGATGTATAAAGAAGAATAAGAGGATCACTCGAGACATTCGTTTCACATGCAGTTAAAAACGTCTGTTCTTCTATGGCTGCACCAAGCAAACGTAAATCCGAATAGGGCTGAAAAGGCTCGTTTACTTTTCCCTCTTCATCCAGAATGAAAATATGTTTCGGGAGCCAATCATGATCTATTCCCTCTTTACTCAAATCCTCTATCATTTCCTGCATGATAGTCGGATAATGAATATGCTGTCCTTGAGCTCCCATAATGATGGCTGCAGGGCGAGAATCTTTCAAATAATGCTCAAGCTCCTGTTTCTTTGAGTATGTATTAAGCGGGACAATAATAGCACCAACGCAGGCTGCTGCAAACATCGAAATAATCATTTCCACCCTGCCTGGCATGATTATGACAATAGAGTCGCCTTTTTTAACCCCTAGTTGAAGAAGGCTCTTCGCTAGCAAGCGAACCTCTGCCCAAATCATTAACCATGTATAATGCTGATTAGCAGCTGGATAACTGTATGCCACATCATGAGGGTAATCAGCTGCTCTTTTCTGCAACATATACGGAATTGTATCCCTGCTCAAGCTACTTTTATTCTTCATTGCCTTACCCCCATATTTATAAAATAAATGAGATAATCCTTATTATCTTCCGTGTCATACTATGAATATTAATAATATAACACTGAGTTGGTTCTTAATAAAGAACATTTTTATAAAAAAAAGCGCCTAAAGGGCTTTTATAAAAGCTCTTTCGACGCAACTCTTATCATTTGGCAGAAACTGTGGATGGCACCGGCTTAGTTATCGTTTTTTCTATAACCACATTACCCTTGATTTCATCTTTACGCTTCGCTTTGCCCACGAATAAACTAAGCGGCAGTGCGACGACTGCAACCAACGTAGCAACAACATACACATCGTTAATGCTCATCGTGAAGGACATCATCTCAATGTGCAGCTTATCAACATCGCCAGCCTTCATGAAATCGGTAGCATGTGTAATCGACCTGGAAGCAAGCATCGTTGTAAAAATAGCAATAGCGAACGAGCCAAACACGTTCCGCGTCCAGTTCGTTATCGCAGAAGCATGCCCCGACAACTCCGCTGGAATTTGCTCCATTGCAGCGTTGCTTGATGGCATAACGACGAGTGCGATTCCGATGTTACGAACGATCATCCACCATATGATGTAGGAATGCGAAACATCGAGGCTTAACCAGCTTAACGCCAGCGTTCCGACCGTCAGCAGCACGATGCCGCTTGACATTAGCCAGCGCGGACCAATAATGCCGTACAGCTTGCCGACAACGGGCATAAGCAGCGCCATTGCGAGCGAAGCCGGCAATAAAATCATGCCCGTATCCATCGCGGATACATGCTGTATTCTTTGTAGAAATACCGGCGTGAGCAAGGTTCCTGAATACAAGCTGATTGTTATGATGTTAGCGATAATGGCATTCAGCGTAAAACGACCATTTTTGAATACGCGTAGATTAAGCAACGGCGTTTCTGCCGTTAGCTCTCGCCAAATAAATAATATGAGAGAAATCCCACCGAGTACGAACAATGAAACAATTTTCCATGAGCCCCAGCCCCAGTTATGGCCTTGCCCCAGTGCAAGCAGTAAGGATGAACTGGACACTATAACCGTTAGGAAGCCTAGTGCATCGAAGCTCTTCGGAACGTTCATACGATAATAAGGAATATATGCATAAACGCATCCGATTGCGATCAGTCCGATTGGCACGTTCATAAGAAACAGCCAGTGCCAATTCATATTTTCCAGCACCCAGCCGCTGATCGTAGGTCCAAATGCAGGAGCCAGCATCGCAGATAGCCCCCAGAATGCTACTGCCATCGCTTGCTTATCTTTTGGAATGATTTGATAAATGATCGACATTGTTGCCGGTATAATTAAACCACTGAATGCGCCTTGTATTACACGAAACAAAATGAGTGAGCCTTCGCTCCAAGCCGACGCACACAATATCGACGTCAGGGTAAACCCAATTAACGAGAATAAGTACAGACGTCTATAGCTGAATCTTTCACCTAAGTAACCTGCAATTGGAGCTGTAGTTCCCATTGCGAGCATAAAACCAGTTAACGTCCATTGAACGGAACCGAGAGTTGTTTCAAAATGATCCTTCAAAATCTCGAGCGCCAAGTTTATCGTAGCTGAAGCCAATACGCATAAAAAGGACCCAATAAAAATAGCAATCATGACTGGCCAAAAACGTACCTTCAGACCTTCTGCTTGATTCATGTGATCGTTCCACTCCTTATATATTTACTTTAGAACTTAACTATTATAGTTTAGCGCTAAAGTAATATCAATGGAAATTATAAAATCGATCACACTTGCTCCGCTGAATCAATTTTTTACATTCATTTCAGTTGAAAATGGCCATAGCCTCAGAGCAGAAACTCTGAGGCTATGACATTTGAATCGCATCGTTCGTATTAAGATTCGCGATAACGAACCGCCGCGTTTGCTTCTCAGGTAAAAGGAAGTATGTTAAATAATTAATGAATTTATTAAATTGGTAGTGCACAGCTTTTTAGTTTGCATTACTTGTTAAATTGTTACTTTGAGTTGTCAGCCTATGTTATTGGATCAGTTTCATACTTCCCGTCCTCCAGCTCCTGAATTGTTTTGTCCTACTTACTTCGGGACGGTTTTATTCAGGTACGGATGCCGTAAAGTGCGGATATACACAAATATCCGCTCGCTGAGGAAGGACCGGATTTAGTTTATCTTGAGATGCTGTGGCTTGTTTGCCTAACCTATTTCCGAATCCCCTTTATATTAATAATATTTAATTACCAATGCATACTTAAGTGAATTTCGACAACTATAAATAGTTAGTTATTAATAGTGAATATATTAATGATTACATTAACTTAATACGAACTTGATGGGTTCTCTACTACTGCTAGTCAAAGGGAGCAACGATAAGATAGCAATATAAGCTGTTCATCGTGTCGGTATGTCTACGTTGCATAAACTACAATAGAAACCTAACGTGAGCTGCCAAATGAGCAGCTGCATTGCAGAAATACAGCAGAAACAGCCCTCATAGCGGAAAATAAGGGCTCATCAAGTAAAACTATTGTACAAACTGCAGTCTAGCTAGTGAGCTAGCGTTAGTATGGTGCTTTCTATTGTATAAACTACAATAGATTTTAACTCCATACTCAACATATGGGCGCTAGTTAAACTCTGATACGCAAAGAGGGCTACCTATCATCCACTACACAGGATAAAGGGCAGCCCTCTTCAATTAGTTCTCATTGCATTACTCAGAATGCTATAAGCAGTATCACATGTTCAGTGAATAAATGATGCCTAAAAATAAAAAAACATTGTTCACAAGGAACAATGGCATGTTATGAAAGTTATGGTGGAGGATGACGGGATCGAACCGCCGACCCTCTGCTTGTAAGGCAGATGCTCTCCCAGCTGAGCTAATCCTCCATGGAAACACTAAAACCCACTGCGAGTGGGAATGTTGCTTCATTGTGCGTTTTTGCACATTGAAAACTGGATACTTTTGCACATTGAAAACTGGATACGAAAGTTTAGGCTTGCTGAAGCCTTAATGCTGCTGTCTACCGGATGTATGGGTCACGGTAAACGTGTTTAGGATAAGCCCTCGACCGATTAGTATTCGTCA
>NZ_LGHP01000001.1:4683382-4846047 GCF_001280845.1 Bacillus sp. FJAT-28004 | reverse complement strand
CCGCTCGACTTGCATGTATTAGGCACGCCGCCAGCGTTCGTCCTGAGCCAGGATCAAACTCTCCAAATTGGTGTTTGAAATGCTCATTACTTTTTATCGCTTTTTCGCTTATCCCGAAGGATTTGCGAGGCAGTTATTACTCGTTGTTCAGTTTTCAAAGAGCAATCTATTCTTTCGTTTGTCATGCTTGTTTTGCTTGCTGTCCGCGTGTGTCTCTCGGCCAGAAATAGAATATACCATGTACTCACCTACTAATGCAAGTGTTTTTTTGAAAATAGTTTATAAACTTTAAATATAGCGATATTTGAATCCTTTCTCTTACTCTTTTTCTATTAGAAAGCACTGTATTAATCATACCGTATCAAGCACCTTCCTTCATTAGAGAAAAGTGCTTACGTACAGCTACTACAATCTATCACTTAATAGTGGTGAACCAATTAAACTGCCGTAAGCGACCATTCATATTAAATATCAAATAGCCTGCCTCCAGCGGCTTCATATAAACGAGAATACATCTTTAATGCATAGGTGTCCGTCATCCCAGCAATATAATCGCAAACTAGTCTCGCATTCATCCTATCACTAGATGCATGCCAGCTTAGCTTTTTATCCTCAGGAAGCAGGTTTTGATCATTCAGCATTGCGTCGAAAAGTTTTTCTATTATATTGCCGCCGCGCCATTCAAAGGTTTGAACCTTCTGTGAGAAAATCACATGCGTTTCGACTAGCTTTTTCAAATCCTCCAGCAAATCCATTGCATCCTCAGTTATTACCGCCTTATAGCGCAACCGATTGGATGAAAAGGTAGGCTGGGACTCAACAATCGTAATCTCATGAATGAATCCAGAAACCAGATCAGCGAAAAAACGCTTCGTCTGTTTATTCTGCTCACTGCTATTCTCCATAAAAACCCGTAAAGATTCTGCAATTCTAACTGATGAAATATGCTTATGCTTCTTGGCTACGTCGCATAAATCATTTATTTTAATCATATTAAGCTTGAATGCATCCTCTAAATCATAGGTTGCGTAAGCAATATCGTCAGCGAGCTCAATAATGGAGCATTCGAACGTTTTATTTAAAGTCTTCTTATGCTTACCAGCCTGCAAGTCGGATACTTGCATGAAGTAGGCCTTCTCTTCCGCCGAAAAGCTCTCAATAACCCACTGAAAAACGTGCTCGTCCTCTTCAAAAACACTGCTTTTGGGCGGTTTGCCCGTAATTTCTGGATTATTAACTTGCTTCATGCTGGCTGGATATTTCAATATGGACAATAAAACAGCTCTCGTTAAATCAAGTCCCGCTTCCATGTCCCCGTCTCTATTCGTCAAAAGCCTAAACGTATGTGCATTACCCTCAAAGTTAAGATCGAATGCACTCATGCATTTGTTCAACGCACGCTCTCCTTGATGTCCGAATGGCGGATGTCCCAAATCATGAGCTAACGCAGCAGCCTCAATAAGAGAAATATCAATCTTGCTCTCCGACTCTTTAAAAATATTGTTTTTTTCATTTAAGGTTGTGGCAATTCCTCTTGCAATTTGAGATACTTCAAGGGAATGTGTAAGGCGAGTTCTGTGAAAGTCTCCTTCGCTGATTCCGATGACCTGCGTCTTGGACTGCAAGCGGCGAAACGCCGCTGAATGAATGATTCTGCCAAAATCACGTTCAAAGTCATCCCTAACTGAAATTCTTTGCTTCGCATTTTCTATATTAAAATGCCTCTGAATATCCATATCATTATAAAATGAATTTGAAGAATGTTTATAGAGAATCATAGGCTCGCTCCCAGCTCATTGTAATTTAGAAACATTTTAACAATATATGGTCTTTATTAGAAGAGATAGATGAAGAATTAATAAAGGAGAGCATTCGTTTGGGGAAAATATTCGCATTTTATGGTCCGTCCGCTTCAGGTAAATCAGAAATACAGAAAGAGCTAACCCTAAGTGGCTTTCAAAAAATCATTACAGCAACAACAAGAGCCCCTAGGCTGAATGAAGAAGCAGGGGTTCATTATATTTTTATGGAGGTCCCGCATTTTAAAGATCATATTCAGACTAATTCCTTCATCGAGTGGACGCAGTATAATGATCAGTATTACGGAACACTCAAATCCAGCATCGAGGAGGTATTAGATCAAGATGGAAAAACCCACATTGTTCTCGACTTAGCTGGCGTGCTCGCTCTAAAAAAACGGTACACGAATATAGTAGCTGTCTACGTTGGTGCCAATATTGAGTCTATTAAAAGAAGAATGGCTTCAAGAGGTGGACTTCCCGATGAGATGATTAAGAGGGTGAAAAAAGCCGAAGAGGTTGAACTAACCAGCGAGTATATGCAGCATGCCGATGTGATCATATGGAATCATGATGATATTAAATTTAAAAATACGATGATGCAGGTTATGCAAATTATAGAATCTGGTCATGATGCCTGAATTTTTTCAAACAAATGAATAAGTGAAAAAGCTCATCACCGCTATAACGCGAGGTTGAGCTTTTTGATTACCGCATAGAGGCAAACTAATAATATCGTATGAAGTAAGTATATCGTTATGCACTCTTCTCCCGTTCCAAGAAAGCCTCCATCTGCTGCTTATGATGCTCGTCATGGTGAATAAAAACATGAACAAATTTCTTATAGGTATAATTACGGTTATCGATTGTAAACTTTGTCGTCGTATCATATTTCTCATTGAGCAGCGCTAACAGATCCTGCCTAGTCTTAATACAATCATCAATAAGAATGTCTAATTCCATATAGGCTTGGGCAAGCGCTGTAGCCACTTGGTTATGTTTCTCGATATCAACGAAGTTAAGCTTTGCTCCCTCTTCCATAGCCGGAACCATCATTTCCAAGCTGTTTTTATCCCAGTTCATCATGTGAGTCAATATTTCTCTAATCGACCATTTGCCTGGTGAGGTCGGTTGAAGCCATTGCTCTTTACCTGTATCCCTCAGCTTCTCCATCCAAGATACTAAATCCGAAAATTGGCTCAGTGTCTTATTCTGTTTAGCAGCCATCGAAAAGCCCCCTTTGTATTATTCATTTTGTATAACATACCACAAAATGGAATAAAACACAAACATATGTTCTCATTACTGTTGCAGCACATACATAAGCAAAGCTTTTTGAACATGCATTCTATTCTCTGCTTGCTGATAGATAATGGAGCGTTCCGATTGAACCAGCTCCTCCTCTATTTCAAAACCAGGATGAATAGGCATGTCATGCATGATGTAAGGAGAGTATCCACTTAGTTTGGCTCTGCTTAACTGATAAGGCAGCATCTGCTCCATTCTCCGGTTCTTCTCCTCCTCGTAATGACTCTCGTAGTAAAACTCCATATCAATCCAAGTGTCTGTATATACAAAATCAGATCTGGATATCGCTTCTGACAAATGATCAACCTTTTCCACATATCCGCTTTGATAAGCCGTCAGCATAAGCTCTTCATCCCAAGAAGGTGTGTTAATGATTGGTGTAACCAATAAAAGCTTAATACCTAGCGCCACACAACCTGCTACCAGCGAATTGGCAACATTGTTATGAATCCCAACATAAGTGAGTGTTATTCCTGCAAACGTACCTGCAACCTCATAAATCGTCATCATATCAGCTAACGCTTGGCATGGATGATATTTATCGCAACAGCCATTGATCACAGGAACCTTGGAATATTTGGCTAGTTCGAGCACATCGGAATGCTTCTTCAATCTAGCCATAATGACATCGCAGTTTCTTGAAGCATACTGTGCTTCGTATTGAATCGGTGAAATACTGAAGTTACTAGCATCCCAATCCATGACAACCGGGTAGCCGCCCATCTGGTTAATGCCGGATTGAAAGGAGAGATTCGTTCGTGTAGAGGTTTTCTGAAAAAGCATCAGGAGGCCTTTTCTCTCAGCTGCATTGTAAAAGAGCTCTGGGTTCTTCTTCATCTCGATTCCCTGTTTGATGATGGAAAGAATCGTATCTCTGCTGAATTCTTTTAATGATAATAAGTGGATCATCGTTTCACCTCGCATGAATATTTATGCAATAATTTGTATTTATATTCAACTTAAGGTGAAGGAGCTTATTTGTCAACCGATGGATTTCGCATGGACGAAGTTCTCGTTTTCATCTGAAAATCATAAAACAGGCCGTCCGATACATTCTCGGACAGCCTGCTTTTTTATTGGAATCAGCCGCTGCTTCATCCCATCTTCTTTATGGAATGCTTTTGCTCCTGACGCTGCTTCTTAACCTCGTCCAAATAAAGCGTAAACTTGGAATCCCCGCTGTAGGAGATGTGCAGCCACTCCAATGCGCGTGTCATGGCAATATAAAACAGCGATACCTCGCGTTCCTCCGCCTCTTCCAATGAGAAAGGCATGTTCTCGGCATTTACGATAAAGACCGCTCGGAAATCGAGCCCCTTCACACTGTCAATGTCCGATAGGTTAATCGCATCGCCGTTAATGTCAGATTCCTGATTCGAATCGCCATTGTCCGTGATCCAATAAACCGGAAGCCCTTGCCCCTTAAGCGCCCTCTTAATCATATCCGTGTAGGAGGAGTAGTAGTTGTCTTTCACTCGGTACAAGATGACCATGTCCGAATAAGCAATCTTATGATTATCATGCAAGTACCGGATATGTTCAATTACAGCCCGGAGCTCTTCCTGAAAGCTACCGCGACGTTCCAACAATGGCTCTGGTCCGCTTCTCCGGGTACTCTGAGGAGGAATAATCTCTACCCCTTTCGCTACCCCGTATTGAACCTTATTCTGAAGCAGTGAATGCCGTTGATAGAAATCCCAAGCAAACTGGGCGATCTGGGCCGTGTTACGGTAATTAATGGAGAGAATACGTGATCGCCCGCGAAAATCAAGCCCTGTGTCCTGCAGCAAGCTCGATTTCCGCTTAAAGAACGATTGCGCCCGATCCTCAACCAGCAGCAGATTTTGTGTCGCTGGATTAAGCAAATAACTCAGAAGCTTTAGCCATTCCGGCTGGAAATCCTGGCCCTCGTCGATCAGGATCGCTTCATAGGTAGGTAGAATCGCTTCCTTCTTCTCCAGCTTGCCGATAAGTGCAGAGATATCCGTATCCCTTGCATTCAGCACCGCCCTCAACCACTCATGAAAGTTGTAAACCTCGACGTTTTGCTCGCGTGGCTTGCCGTCCCTTTGTTCCGCAAGTCTAATCCAGTCCAGCAGATCCTCCGGCTCCTCCATCTTGCGGTCAATCATTTGCCGAAGACTTCGGGATAAGGCGATACTGCTGCAGAGGACAAGAATCTTCCAATCCGGATGATGATTAGCCAGATGTTTGGCACGACTGGCGAGGACAAGCGTTTTACCGCTCCCGGCCACGCCGCGAATCAACCGGTGACGATCACCGAGCTGCTCTGCCATATTTTCCTGGTGCAGATCCATTCCCTTAATATTGTGAAGCGACAATACAAACTGCTCCTGTTGCTTCTGATTCGCGGGCTGGCGAAATTCCGCACTGATCCGCGCTTCAGGTATGAGGTGATTGCGAATTTGCCTAATATCCTCTTGCGATAAAATGTAACTGTTGCGCTTCCGCCCCGTAAACATGCCGTGGATTTTCTCAATGAGAGAATCGGCTGTAAATCCCGCATCCTCCGGGTCGATTTCGTCACGGCAAAGCACAAATTGCTCTGTAATGACATCGTATAAGCTATATTCTATAAAATCCTTCTGCTTCATCCGAGTAAAAGCCGTTCCGAAGCCGTGCGGGAATTTGAGCTGTCCTTGAAATTTACCTTCCCGTTCAATGAGGTTGTCGTCATTCCGAAGCTCGCCCACCACGTGCCGCAAGCTCTCCCTTGCTTCTTCATAGGGGTTCTGAACGGCTTCGATCTGTCCTCCAGATGCATGCAGACGCCACTCGTCGCGGTCAACCTCAAATAAAGCAGACTTCGTATAATCCTTCACTTCCAGAACGACCAATCCCAGATCGGGACCTATGATTACGAAGCCGGGACGATTCCCCTGAATTTCCGGTTCAAAATAAACCACATAATCGCTCGGTAAATAATCCTTCAGCGTACGAAACAATAACCGTTCCCCACCAGTCGCACTCGTCCGGATAACCTCCGGGACCATATAAGCCATTCTCTATCACCTCAAATTCGGTTTTCTGTTGGTTCTAGTATAAACCATCTTTGAGAGATTAGTATGAGAAAATGGGGAAGGGGATTGATTACTACGGAATATTTTTAAAGGAAAAAGAACAGAGCGTCAAGTAGACAGCTACTCGTCGCTCTGCTCCTTTGTAGGGCAGTATCTATTCCTATTTTAAAATATGCATTCCATACAAACCGTGGTCTAACAACCACGTCTCGTAAATTTACTTCAAGCTGTTCAGTAAATTCAAAATCATTTGAGCGCTCTCCGCTCTTGAGCCGTTCGCCTTGGGAGCAAAAAGCTCATCTGTACGTCCTTTCATGAGTCCAAGCTCAGCAGCCGATACGATTGCTTTTCTCGCCCATTCTGGTACGGAGGTTGTATCTGTGAAGCGTACATTACTTAATGTACCAGCTATCTGATTTTTCATCGCGTATTCGTAAGCCCTAACGATCATTGCCGCCATTTCTTGACGGGTAATTGACGCGTTAGGTGTAAATGTGACTTCACTTACTCCCATCACAATACCCGCTTGCTGAGCAAGTGCGACCTCATTCGCAAACCACTTATCCGCTGGTACATCTGTAAATATCGGCGTTGCTTGACCTGTGATACCTAGCGCTCGTACAAGCATAGCTGCAAATTCTGCACGAGTAACCGCTTGGCTAGGGTTAAAGCGATCAGCGGATACGCCTTGAATAAGTTGTTTTGCCGTGAGCTCTTTCACAACACTAGCTGCCCAGTGGCTCGGTGGCAGATCGGTAAAGGACTTGTCATACTTCAATACAGCATACTTGCTAAAATGATTGATAGTAGCCGTAAGCTTCCCATTAACCAGCTTACCTCCTACATAATCTAGCTTCCCATCATCTGCAATGTAGTAAATGCCAAGCAAGCTTGTATCTGTTTGAGAACCTACATCAAATGAAATTGTGATCGGCTGCTTGAACTCGCTTAATGTGACCGTTTTGCCGTCTTCAGTCGTCATCGTCAAGCTGAAATCATATACCTTGCTTGCCATATCCAATTGCGCACCGGCTTGGTTTCCTGCTTTTCCTAATAGATCAGCAGCTTCATCAGTCGTAGATATTTTTCCTACCAATGATATCGTGCTCTTCTTTACTTGATCAGATGGCAGCAAATTCGTTAAGTCGCCCAGCACCTTCGCAGGAATGCTGATCAAGAGGTTCGAAGCCTCTACCTTGAACAATGAACCCGCTAGCAACTCGGCCGTATTCCCTGGCAAAACGAGCTTACTTAGTTCTCCATTCGTTTTAATCCGAACCTCGCCATTCGCGGTATTATCCGTCAACTGTTTATCCGTTACTATAACCACGCCTGGCACTTCAGGGGTTGGCGTTGGTGTCGGTACTGGTGTTGGTACTGGTGTTGGTTCCGGTGTTGGTTCCGGTGTTGGTTCCGGTGTTGGTTCCGGTGTTGGTTCTGGAGTAGGTGTCGGTGTCGGTGTCGGTGTCGGTGTCGCTTGCAGTGTCACGTTAATAACGAACTCCACCTTTTTCCCGCCATAGCTCGCCATAATCGTTGCTTCCCCAACTTGTAATGCTTTAATCGTGCTGCCATCCACAACCTCCACGATATCGAGGTTGCTGCTTATAAATTCAGCCTCCTCACTTACATCACTTGTAGTCCCATCACTATATACCGCTATTAGCTTCGCTTTTGCCGATTGACCTAGATCCATTGCTGAATTTAATCCGCTCAGTTCAAGTTTACTGAGCGTTACTTCTGGCTCATCTGCCGTTATCGTCAATTCGTATTTGGCGCTTAAGCCTTTGTAAGTTACCGTTATTTCCGTCGTACCTTCCTTCAAAGCGGTGACTAGACCCACTTCACTTATTGCAGCCACTTCCTCATTCGAGCTCGCAAAAGCAAGTCCCGTCAAAATGACCTCTTTTCTGCCTGAGCCATACACGGCTTCTGTTACAGTCTGGTCTACTGAACCTACCTGAAGCGCTGACTTCCCTAGAAGTGTAACACTTTGCAGTACATCCACGACTGTAATCAGACTCTCTGCATAAACAGTCGGATATCCGCTAACCGTCGCTCTTACCGTTGCCTGTCCCGGCTTCACTGCCGTTACTACGCCTCCGGCATCCACTGTAGCCGCGCCCTCCGGCGTCGATTCCACGATTGACCAAATCACTTCTTTCGCTGTCGCATGATCTGGGTTTACTGTTGCTTTAAGCGTAGTAGTCTGACCCGCTTCAAGCTCGGCCGACGTCTGATCAAGAGTTACCGTCTCTGGCTCCACTTTCGTAATGGCAAAACGGTCAATTTCCCGTCCATCTACCGTTCTTCCCACAACAACAATCTCATTGTTTGTTATTTCAACGGCAGTAAAGATTTGTGCATCCTCGTCAAAAATCTTCTCCTGCCAATAACGTTCCGTCAGCGCATAAAACTTCGGACCCGACGAGCCGCCAATGACATATCTCGTACCCTGCCCATCCGCTACCTGCTGACCACCCTTCATCGGGTACGATCTCATATAAATATGGTCATGACCATTCATAACGAGATCCACGCCATGCTTATCGAAGATAGGCACCCAAGTCGACTGCACCTTTTCGTTTGCATATATGCTGCCATATGGTCCTTGGTGGAAGAAGATGACCTTCCACTTTTTGCCTGAACTAGCGAGATCTGCGTCCAGCCACTGTGCCTGCTCATCCATGATTTGACTAGACACTTCCGTATTCATCACCACAAAATGCGTATCCTTTACATCAAAGGAATAGTTCGAGCCCTTCACAGCTGCTGCTCCATTTTGCGGATTATTGAACTGAGCCAAGTAGTCGCCCGCGCCGTTCGTTCCCATCACCTCGTGGTTGCCGATGATCGGAATAAGCGTTGTGTTTAACAGCTTCTCTTGAGCCGCTTCAAACCACCAATCCCATTGCTCCTGTTCAAAGCCTTTATCAACCATGTCGCCCGCATGTACGAGCATCTCCGCATCCGGCATGTACGCCGTTGCACTATTTAGCGTGTTGCCCCAAAGACTAAATCCAGCCTTCGAATCTGCCTGTGAATCTCCGATGAATAAGAACTTCATCGTATCTCCTGCTGCGGCACTCGTGCGGAAGGTACCTTGACTACTAACATTTGTTTTGCCATCGCCAACTCTGTATACATAAAGCGTATCAGGAGTAAGCTGAACAGCTTCCGCCTTATGAACACGCATTGTGCCATCATTGTTGGTATTGTAGATTGAGCTAGAGCCTACTATTCGGGTTACATTGCTATCTTCGAATTTTGTAAACTCTGACTGCTTCACAAGCTCAACAACTGTATCGCTCGTAAGCGGCTCCGTCTGCCAAGTAAATTGGCGGGATGTGCTCGGATCGAGTCCCATCGTCACGTTAATATTACGCGGCGCCGCTGTTCCTGCATGCGGTGCGACCTTGAACGTCATAACAGGGCTATATGCACTGCCTTTTACCGCTTGCACCTTATACGTTCCTGCCGCCTGGGTAGCTGCTGTAGTTGTAAGAACACCGTCAGTGCTAGAGCTCGCATCAGCTATCTCCATTTGATCAATAATCAGCTTCGCACCCTCGACAGCTTTTCCTCCTTGCATCTCCTCTACCTTGAAAGAGGCAGCATAGCCCAGTCCAATCGTAAAATGATCCCAAGTCAGCTTCAACTGTGTCTTCACTGTCGATTGTGCTGCAGCACCGACAAAACTAATCGGATTACCTGATCCTTCAGTAGAGATGACCACACCTGAAGTGTTCTCAATCGAAAGCTGCTTCGACACTTCATTCGTTGCTTGCTCGAGCGTGATCGGTCCGACATAGTCATTCCGAATCGTATATTGAATTTGTCCAATAAGTTCGGAATCAGCAAGATTAGCCTCGTTTATATTCAGCAGGTTTAAGCGGACATTTCCCACAGCCTCGTCAATTATCGGCTCTAGCTGAGCCTCCGACACTTTGGTTCCGCGAACGACTTTAAGATCTTTGACCGCTGCTGGATCAAACTTAAAGGCAATATGTCCTTCTTTCAGCTTGCTTGCCTTCTCCGCCCGAATATTTAACGTATACGTATTCCCGGCAAACAAATCGCTTGGTGTCTCGTACACATAATAAGGCGATCCCAAATTGACCATGAAATACCACTCTTTGATCGTCTGGTTGCCATCCAAATCACGAATAGCTATCTTCACTTTGTGACGACCTTCCGCAAGCGGAACGGTCGGCTTATACGAAATGAGGCCCGCAGGCGGATAGAAGCCATGCTCCACAAGCTGGTCATCCACGTATACGCGAGTTTTCGCAGGATCGATTAGAGTTGTGCCTGGGTGAAGAACAGGATCATAGCCAGCATCCTCGCCACGGACAGAGATAGTCGGTGTCGCCGTTTTGATTACCGCATTCTCAAGCGGAAGTATATCTTTGATCACAGGAGGTGTCGTGTCCTCCTCCATAGGTCCATAAATAGCGCGTATATCATCAATATACAAGGCACCATCTGTCTTCTTGACGTTGCTGGTCTCCATATAACGGACAGGCATATCCATCGATAGCGGCGTCGCTTTTCCTTTCGGAACGGTCGCCTCTACATACTTCCACCCTGTCCAATTCACACCGCTTATGTTATCCGTAAAATCGACCGGAACTGCCGCGTTGTTGCCATCCCGAATTTGAGCGCGTAGCCAATGCTTCTTCCCGTCACCGTACACCCACATGCCGATCTTCTCTGGATATCCCGGAATTTGTATGCGGTTCTCAGCAGAGGTTGCCGCTAAGTAGGCACCCGACGTACCCGTTTTGCCAATAAAGTCATACTCCAGCTTCAGCGCTTTATTCCCGTTTCGTACGAAATCCTGATCCGTCACTTCAACGATGCGCACGTAATTCGCAGCAGAGTTGGAAGCGTTATATTTGCTTAATCCAGATTCGAAATCCTCCAAAATAACGGGAGGTAAACCGACGTTGACCTCGAATGAGGTTTCCAAGCTGCCGTATTTCACGAAGATTTTGCCATGCTGTCCGTTCTCCTTCGTAGCTTGAAATACACCATTCTCGTCCACGTCACCGATACTACCTTCCACACGCCATTCAAAATTATGATTATTCACCTGTACCGTTTGTCCGTTTCGCAAAGCCTTCACCGTAAGGTTAGCTGTTGCACCGGATGTATAGGTTTTAATGACATCAGGAAATTTAAGTGCAGTAAGCTGATCGACAACCTCTATTTCAGCGGTGCCCTGCACAGATCCAGACGATGCCGTTACGAAGCCGCTTGCCGCAGAAGCACCTGCTGTAAATACGCCGTTCTCATCGATCGTTCCGAGCGATGGATCAACCTGCCATGAGAGCACATCCGAATAAGCTGCTGGGTGACCATTATCATCAATCCCGGCTGCTTTGAAGGTGTAAGATGCTCCCTCCAAAATCCGCTGCGCGTTCGGCTGAACCGCAAGTTTTGAAGCAACGTTAAGCTCAGGCGCTTTGTTAACGAGCAGCAAGCCATTGCCCGTCTTCCGCTCCCCGCCATCGGAGCCTTGGTTCATCATCTGAACCTTGCTCGTACCCGGAAGCTTCGCAACAAACGTAGATGATCCGCCGCCGTCGAGATTCATACCATTAACGACACCCATGTCCTTTAACATTTTTGCAAGCTCATCGGTTTCTACGCCTTCACTAAAGCCCGGCGACCTTCCGTCAATCTCGAAGAGGACAATGCTCCCATCGGCCTTCGTCCCGATCGCGGTACGAGGATGAACACCCGCTGGACCTACGTCCAGCTGCGGAACGCCGTCCTTCACCAGAGGCCCTTGGCCTCCAATTGCTACCGTTACTTGGCTCCACTCTCCATCAAGGACAAAGTTAGCAGCGATCTCGTCACCAACCTGTAGACCCGCTATTACAGCACGAGATGAGCCGGAAGCGGATAATACCATCTGTCCTTGTGCAAGCTTCGTGTCTCCTTTATCTTTGCGGAGCTCGATGACCTTCAGCTTCATCGTCTGTCCGCTCTTTACTTCACCTTCTACGATATCTAGTAAGACCTCATCGCCCAGATTCGTAGACAATGTTGAAGTATTATAGTCAGATGTAAAGAGAACCAGCTGGTTCAAATCTCGATATCGGTTAATGCTCGTCAAATTGGTCGTCTTCCCGCCAATCGTTACCGTCTTCGTAAGCTTCGGAGCGCCATAAATCGAAGATCCATCAGCTTTCAGTCCGAAAGCGTAGGAAGAGATAGAGCTATTAAGAATGCGGCCCTCATCCATGAATAATCCATTCGGTACTCCTGTAGCGAAACCGCTAATTTCGTAGAAATCACCATTAATACCCGCGATGACGCGGCTTCCTGGCGCATCCACATGAGCGGCCATTTCTGTTACGCCCTTCATACCATATACTTTTCCGCCTTTGGTGCCCGCACGCAGCTCCAAGTTTGGATTTTTCGGATCAAATTCAACTGCGTGAATCTTCTGCAAGCCACGTTCATTCTCCATATCCATCCACGTATAAGTCGCACCCGGTGCGAGCTCTGTCCGCCTTACATCAACGACTTTACCGTAGTCCGTTGCTGGAAGATCTGTAATAGCCGCATTTACGATCAACGCTGGCTGGAGTAACGAGATTAGTAGAGCAAAGATGATAAATGCATGTGTCTTGCGTAGATACCTTCTCACAATTCATATTCCTCCTAATGAGATTTTACTGCCCAATATTTGGACAACATCTTATAGGTAATCTTAATGATAGAGTATGAGGGGGGTGTTATGAAGGAGTTAAGGTATTGTGAAAGGGGCTGACCTATCAAAAAAAGCGCGCATGGAAAGAAACTGCCCTCTCCATACACGCTATTGACTGCTCTTGTTCTACCTATTTATTCCTACTGCATTAATAACTCTACAAACTTAATATCAGCAGGTGCAAAAATGTAATCGGCCAATTCATTAAGTTGCACCCACCTATACTCGTCATGGTCAACTAAATTAATCGTACCACTTACAAATGTCGCTTTATAAGCAATTAAACGAATGTGGACAGTATCATAATAATGGTCGTTTACACCAAAATATTTATAAGGAACAATATCGATACTCATCTCCTCTAACAGCTCTCTTCGAAGACAGTCCTGCGGTGATTCATTCTCTTCGAGCTTACCTCCTGGAAATTCCCACATTCCTGCCTGAGCTTTACCATAGGAGCGTTTTGCAATTAAAAGCCTGCCGTGACCATCTTCAATAATAGCGGCTGCTACTTCAATCATATCCGTTCACATCCTATACGATCACTTTATTAGCCGCTGGCACTAGTGCTGGAGGCATTTCCTCTTTTAGCCGCCAAACAATGCTCATTGGCTTGTTTCCCTCATGTCTTACATACTCCGCTTCTCCCAAAAATATAAAAGGGGCAGTATAGTTGTTCTCTTCCTTATACTCACGAACGAAAAGAACAATCCGATTCCCGAGCTTTTTATGATGAATATACCTTTGAGCCGTATTCGATTCCTCTGATGTTCGGCTTTGCGTTTGCCAATGAAACAACCGTTCATTAATGGCGTAATCCTCATACAACGTAGAGGGAGAGAAATCTTTATCTGACTTATTGAGTGTAATAAAGAAAATATCTGTTTTCTTACTCTCAAAATACTTCACTCCCTCTCGGAAGCTTGGCGCCTTCTCTTCGTTCCAAAATCCGAATGCTGTCAAAATCTGATCGGTTGAATAGCGGCAATGCAGATCTAATGGACAAGCATATGGAAAGTTGTTTCTCTTATCTACAAAATAGATATGTGAAAGGTTGAATTTCAAAATATCCAATACCTCCTCGCGGAATTCTGGGCAGGCTAGAGCAGCACGAATTCCATGATCAATATCGCTGAAGCCCTGCTTCTTAGGCTCAGCCCTATAGAAGGTATAATAGAATAAACACAGCATTAGCCGTTCTTCCTCGGAATTCACCTTATTTCCCTCTTCCAGGTAGGAAATAAGAAATGTTAATAGTCTCCGTGAATTAAGGTTTAACAGGGCGGGAATACGCTTGGTGAGATGATCTATGTTTTCAAAATCAAATGCCTCTTTTAATTCAGCCTCCACCATTAAACCGTGAAAAGTCCGATTGCCTGTCCTACCACCATAAAATTCATGCAGATCCATCCCATGATAGCGAACGAAGTTCTCAAGAGTCAGTCTTAACCCCGTATCCCCTTCGAAATACTTCATTTTATTAATTAGACTTCTGCGGTTATTCGTTGCTTGCTTCAGGTTTTTCATAATGTGCTCTTTTGTTTGCTTCTCCAATTGAATGAAGCTGCCTCTAGGCAGGCTAGAGAAGCCATGCTCGACATAATGCTGAACGGAACGTTTTGTTTTGCCTAGCAGCGCCCTGAATTTATCTTGAAAATTATAGTCCTTATGAGCCTGACCGATGAAATCAAGAACAGTCAGGCATTCCTTTCCTTCAGCTAAGCGTAAGCCACGGCCAAGCTGCTGCAGGAACACAGTTAAGCTTTCTGTAGGACGAAGAAATAATATCGTATTAACTACTGGTATATCAATACCTTCATTATATAGATCAACTACGAAGATCATTTTCACGTCGCCTTTAACCAAAAGCCCTTTGGCTTGATCACGTTCCTCATCGTTAGATCGCCCATGAAGTGCGATTGCTGGCAATCCCGCTTCGGTAAATACTTTAGCCATATATAACGCATGATCTACACTTACGCAGAAACCGAGACCTTTGACGTCATCAAGATCTGCAACATATTTTCTAAGACTATTTAAAATTTGAGTAGCGCGTATTTTATTGTTGGTATACAAGTTTTCTAATTCTTGAAGATCATAGCCACGCCTAGACCATTTCACTTGCGTCAAATCCACACTATCCGTCACACCGAAATAATGAAATGGGCATAAAAGCTTGCGATCTATTGCATCTGTTAATCGAATCTCAGCAGCTATAGAATCATCAAAGTAATGAAGAATGTTTTTGCCATCCATTCGTTCCGGTGTCGCTGTTAAGCCCAATAAAATATGTGGTTGATAATGTGAAAGCAGCTTTTGATACGACGGAGCCGCTGCATGATGAAACTCGTCCACAATAATAAAATCATAAAAATCGCTTGTAGTCATTTCGGCAAGTTTGAGCGAGTTGAAGCTTTGAATGCTAATAAACAAATGATCAATCGATCTGGCTTGATTGTTCCCTACTTGCAGCTCACCGAAATTTAAATCCTTCATAATGAAACGAAATGAATCCATACTCTGCTTAAGTATCTCTTCCCGATGCGCGACAAAGAGAAGCCTTGCCCTTACATTTCGCTGAGCATATCTTTTATAGTCAAATGCAGATACAACCGTCTTCCCTACGCCAGTAGCAGCCACCAGAAGATTTTTCATTTTTCCATACAGGACTCTCTGCGCTTCAAGCTTTTCTAATATATCCTTCTGGTAGTCGTAGGGTGCAATATCGAATTGGAAGGTAAGGCTGTTGCGCTGCTGCTCTTTCTTTCTTCCCAATGCCTGCTTGAGCAATTGCTCATGCTCGTTGTCTGTTGATAAGAAGCTTTTGAACTCCCGATCATTCCAATAGCTTTCGAAGGTTGCTTCGATCTTCTTAAGTACATCATACGAATCCTTCTCCGTAATCTTAAGATTCCATTCTAATCCGCTTGTAAGCGCTGGATTGGAAAGATTAGAGGACCCAACATATGCCGTAGTAAAGCCCGTATCTCGTTTAAATACATAGGCTTTCGCGTGAAGCCTAGTACGATCAGTATCATAAGATATTTTAATTTCTGTGTTGGACAGCTTGCTTAACTCTATGACCGCCTTATAATCGGTAGCCTCCATATAGGTTGTCGTAATGACACGCAGTTTTCCTCCATTTGAGGTAAACTGTTCTAATTGCTCCATTAAACAACGTAAGCCACTCCACTTGATAAAAGAAACGAGCAGATCGATCCCATCCGCAGATACAATCTCATGCTGCAGCTCACTCATCATATTAGGTTCCGAATGGGCACCAGTAAATAATGAGCTTTGCGATAATGGAGTCGTGGGACGACTCACTTTCTCATGCTTAATACTACGAATATGATTTAGTTTGGAATAAACATAGGTGAGCACCTCACCCTGCTCGTTTAATTGCAAGTCGTTATACTCTGCCTGTCCTAGAGTGTCCTTCAAGGTAGATATGATTTCATTACATGTTCGTACTTGTGCAAATACTGATTCTTCATCATTACTATTTTGTTCCCTGATGACTTTCAGTGCCCTACGGGTAACTACCGCTAAATAGTTTGAGAGCAGCTTTCTTGCTTCCTCTGGGTCAAGCGGCTCCTTTCCAAACTCATACAATGCTGGGTCCAGAGCGGATAACTGTCTCGTCGTCACGTTATTAATAATTTGTTCGTAAAGACCTTGCTTCATGGCACACCTCTGCTTCAGGATGTTTAAAGCTCTATCGAATCGTAATAGCCAATATACTGAAAAGCTTCACTCAGTAAGCATCTTCCACCTCAATAAGATATACACGCTCCTTAAATCCTCCACGCTTTTCAGCCTTCTCGGCACGTATTTGTTCAAGCATCTCACTTGTCACTCCGTAAACTTCTGCAAGTGCATAGAGCAGTTCCATAATATCCGCTAGCTCCTCAATCGCCTCAGCACTAGACTCTGCTTCAAGGTATTCATTCGTCTCCTCCTGCAGCTTCGTGCGTAGCTCGTTCAGATACTCTTCGTTCTCGAGAATTCTTGTACTGAGCGTATTGCCTTGCTCCTTTATGATTTCCGGTATCCGATCGCGGACTAATTTATTATAAATGGGCATTTCTTGCCTCCTTGTCATATTGAGTTTCTTAGCCTGCTTGGCTAAACAGTTTCCTAAAATGATTATACAAGAAAAAACGACGACCATAATCGGTCGCCGTTCTTCTTTTTGAGCGAACAACATCATTTAAATGCTTTCCGTTTAAACAAAAGGTACATAAAGAAAGGCGCGCCTATACCTGCGGTAAAGACGCCGACTGGTATATCAAGCGGTTGGAAAAGCGTTCTCCCCGCCAGATCAGCCAACAGCAATATCATCGCACCCAAAAGAGCGGACACTGGAATTACTAGTTTATAAGAATGGCCGATAAGCTTTCTAGCCATATGTGGCGCCAATAAACCTAAAAAAGAAATAGTTCCGGCAATTCCGACCGCTGCCCCTGCAAGCGCTACGCTATAGAACAGCAGGATCATACGGCTTAATTGAAGTCGGCTGCCTAATCCGATTGCCGTTGCTTCACCTAAGGATTGTACGTTCAGCTCTTTTGCATAGAGAATGGATAAAGGAATGAAGACGGCGACCCAAGGCCACAACACCTCAATATACTTCCAACTCGTCCCGTAGATGCTTCCGGTCATCCAGTTCAGCACTTGCGCAGCCAAATAGGCTGGTCCGCTAATAAGCAGAAATATCGTAAGCGCCCCCATAGCAGTCGATATGCCAATACCAATAAGTACGAGCCTGAACGGTGAAACCCCATTTTTCCAAGCTAGCGCATAGTTTAGAGCAGCAATAACGAAGGCCCCCGCGACAGCTATAAAAGGAATCCAGTGAACACTGTATCCTGTAAATAGGGTCATAAAAGCTACAACCGCAACTGACGCCCCTCCGGTCACGCCCAGCAAATCTGGTGATGCAAGCGGATTCCGTATCACGCCTTGAAGCACAGCACCTGCAACCGCTAAGGCAGCGCCGACTAAAACAGCTGCAACAATTCGCGGCATACGGAACTGCATAATAATTAAGTCGCTGCCCTCTTTATTTTTACCCAGCAGTGAAAGGAAGATTTCCTTAACAGGGATGCTTACACCGCCTATGGATAAACAGAGAATAGACAAAGCAATCAGTGCGATACTTAGTATTACGAATATTAAGATAGATTTCCCTATTCCTCTATGCATGCTTACTCCTTCTCGCCACATAAATCAAGAAAGGAACACCAATAAGCGCAGTAGCGACACCTACAGGTACCTCCTTGGGCATAAGGATAAACCGCGAAGCAATATCAGCAAATACGAGGAGGATTGCTCCTACCAACGCACAATAGGGCAATAGCCAGCGATAGTCATTTCCAAATATATATCTGCAAAGATGAGGCACAATTAATCCAATGAACGCAATTGGCCCCGCCACCGCAACCGAGCTTCCTGCTAGAAGTACAACAGCAAGGACAGACACAACCCGTATAAGCATCATTCGCTGACCAAGGCCTCTGGCACTATCATCACCCAAAGCCATGACGTTTAAAGAGCCTGCCAATAGCAGCGCTAAGACCCATCCTAGAAGCATATAGGGAAACACGATAGTGAGATGAGTTAATTGTCTCCCAGATACAGAACCGACCATCCAAAACAATGCAGAATCAAGAGATTCTTTATTTATCAGCATAATGCCTGAGGATAAGGAGGAAGCAAATGCAGCTACAGAAGCCCCGGCCAACGTGAGCTTTATTGGCTCAAACCCGCTTCTACCCTGAATTCCCAGTGTAAAAACAAGCAAAGAAGTAGTGGCTGCGCCTGCTAAAGCAATCCAAACCATTCCGTTCATGGTTAGTGACGAGCCTAGCATAGCCAAGCTGACAACAATAAATAGAACAGCACCTGAATTGATGCCGAATATAGATGGAGAAGCTAACGGATTTTTGGTTAACACTTGCATAATTGCACCCGCAATAGCAAGACTCGCACCTACTGCTGCCGCAATTAATGCTCGAGGAACTCGCGTATTTCTAATAATTAGATGTGCATCAGAACCATCAAATTGCGTATAGGCACGCCATAAATCTTTTAATTCGAATAGATGGATGCCATATAGAATACTAACGAGCATACCGATGAGCAGTAACACTACGCCTGCCCCCAGGCTCACCAGCTTTCTTTTGCGGCTATGGAGCCTTAATGCCATGTTAACTTCACCCCTTTCATCAAAAATAAGCTGACGTCTGGTAGTCACGACGTCAGCTTGTTGACTAACACTGCTAAGCTACTTTACATCAAAATACTCAACAATTTCATCAAGCAATAAATTCGCAGCCTTGTAGCCTCCAGCAGAATTCCAAATCGCTTCGTCTACTTTTATTACCTTGTTGTTTTGCACGACATTTAATTTTTTGAATAAAGGATCGTTCATCCACTCCTCTACCACCTTGGATGCATCTGTCTTCCCAGCTGCCTCCGTGACGAAGTAGAATAATACATCCCCATCCATGCTTGGAATCGTTTCTTTAGACATCACTTCAATAAATGAATCCTTATCCTGTGACTCAGGACGTGCAAATCCTAAATCATTTAAGAGTACGCCCGAGAAGGTTTGCTTCTGATAGATCCGTACCTGAGAAGCGGAGAAACGTGCAACCGAAATTTTGGTATCCGCTTTGCTGCCTAGCTTAGCTTTCACTTCAGCAACACGCTTGTCGAAGTCTGCCATCGCCTTTTCGCCCTCTTCCGTCTTATCCACGGCTTCCATATAAAGCTTAAAGTTGATTTTCCAATCTCCGACCAAGTCCTCTGCGAATACGGTCGGCGCAATTTGGCTTAGCTGATCATATATTTTTTCCTGTCTCACCTTATTCCCGATTATTAGATCTGGTTTCAGGCTCGCGATCATTTCAATATTCGGCTGCAGTTCATCACCTACAACGGTAACGTCCTGCATCTCATCTTTGATATGATCGTACCATGGGTCGCCAATCCAAGATTGCACCGCGCCGATCGGTTTAATGCCAACGGCAAGAAGTGCTTCCGTTCCTTCGTTCGTAAGTATTACAACACGCTCAGGCGCGCCGGTTATCGTTGCTTCCCCCATCGCATGTTTTACTACGCGGGTAACATTTGCTGGTGTTGAGTCGGTTGTTGCTGGGGATGCTTCAGACACATTGGTGGTTGGTGCAGACGACCCTCCATTTGTTGAACTCGTATTTGACGTACCCGCAGAGCAGGCGCTGAGAAATAAAACAAAGCAAAGCAATAATGATGCAGCCATTGGTGTTCTTGATCCTCTATACATTTTGAATATTCCCACTTTCTTGTATTGATAATGATTTTCATAACCATTACCACTATAACGCCTGATTCTGCGTGGGACAATTGTATATCTTGAACGATCCACAGGATTATTTTGAACCTTTGTTTTAAATTGACCGAGCGACATGCCTACATGTTTTTTGAACATGCGATTGAAATAGCTGTCATCTGAGAAACCTACGCTCTCGGCTATTTCTTGCAGCGTTGCATCTGTATTTTGCAAAAGATCCTTCGCTTTGTCGATTCGAACAGCAATCAGATACTCAATGGGACTTTTACCTGTCGCATGCTTGAATTTTCTTGATAAGTAACTGACGCTGCAATCCAGCAGCTCTGCAAGCTCGTCCAATGTTACTCGGTCTGAAGAGTGCTCATGAATATAGCGAACCACTTGTGACACGAGGTCCACCTTTTGGGTCTTAACGTTTTGACTGCTCATTTGACTTAAAAGCTCATAGGCAAATTGATAGAATAACATTTTTATATGTAATTTTTCTAATAGTTCTGGCTCACGCCATTCCTTGCTCATTAGCTCAACACTATGATATAAGGGGATCGGATAATGAGGTACAAAGCTATATTGCAGTTGGAATGGGTTATCCGTCTCCATTAGCTTCATTAAAGGTTGGCGAGAAGGCAAAGCGAGAATAGCTTTATAAAAAATCATATAATATTCAAAAGCATCATGAGCGGTAATTTCAAGACACATCCCTTTGCCGCCATGCAAAACATGAAATCGATTCGCCATGTGCATTGTTCCATCCGACCACATCTGAGCACTGCCGCGAATCGCATAAAAAAAAGCGCTGGTTGGCAAGCGATACGATCGCAGCTCCTCACCTGGTTCCATGACCGTATGGCGTATATCCATCACTTTGATCGAAGCATGATTCCATAACATTAGGTGATCACTCATTTTCATCGTGTCGGATCACTCCCTTCTCCCTGTGAAAGCATTACATATAAAGATTCATTATCATTATAAATGATAACGATTATCATTTGCAACGTCTGGCCGAGTAAATAAATACATTATTTTTAGCGATGAATCTACTATTTGCTCCAATTTGCGTTTATTTTACTTTTCGGCGTATATGATGCATCAATGGCATAACATTTCTACATGTCCAGCAAACAGTGAGAATCGAGTGCGTTTTGCTTCCAAAAAACTCATGTTTTAAAAGGTTTAATGCGCATATTGGTTGAGAGGACGCAGCATACGGAGCGGTTGGTCTGAGTCAATTTTTATAAAAAAAGATATCCATACTAGACCAAAGTCGAGCACCCAATCCAGTCTTTGGATGAATGCTTAAGCAGAATTATGCCTCTATACTGAAGGAAGTGTTGGTAGGAAAGGGGTTTAGAAATGCAAAAACAAAGTGCCGTAAAAGCTTGGACTATGCTTCTAATGTCGCTTCCGAAGGGAATCGTAGCATTTGTAATAGCTGTTACAGGTTTATGTGTAAGTTTACCGCTCATTATCCTATGGGTTGGGCTGCCCTTGCTGGGGGCAACACTCACAGCTTGCCGCTGGATGATGGTCAAAGAGCAGCAATTCACTCTAGATTGGTATCGAAGTGATTCCCAATCGCTTCATAGGTTGGATGATAAACTATCCCTCCGCTGGGAAGGTTGGCGGTCATTGCTTAGTCTTCTTGGAAAAGGTCAAACTTACCAAGGTGTTCTGTACAGCATATTGCAGCTTCCGATTGGTATTGTAGGGTTTACATTAGGGATTGTCCTGCCGGTTACCGCCTATGCAGTCATGCTTTCTCCATTTGCCTATAAGGTAAGTATAGATTTCTTCAACTTAGATCTGTTTCAGTCCAGCTGGTCCTTCTTTCCTTTTTACTTAGAAATTACTTCTGCACAGCGCTCTTGGATAGCTGGCGGGATCGGTTTAGTGCTCGTATTTCTGCAGCCGATGATATTGCGAGCTCTTGGACGCATGTATGCCGCATATATTCAGATGGTATCGAAGACCATTTAGCCACTACACAATACAAACAAATCCAACACCTTTATTAGCACGGTGGCAATTGATGTGCTGGACGGCTACTTCTCACGAATGATGCATACTGCTGAATACTCGAACTAACGGACATACAAGCCGCTATTTCCAATAATTACGACCAAACTGGATTTTAACGGACACAGAAGCCGTTATTCAAGCGAAAAGGCACTAAATTCAAGTACTTGAAGCCAAATAACGGCCTCTATGTCCGTAAGCTCTGCAAAAACAGCCGATTACATGAAAATAAGCGCTCTGGTGTCCGCTACGCTCAACAGGTCTGTTCCATCCGCTCCACACAGCACCGTTCTACGCCGAATCTTCCGCTACTCCTGCACCATTTGCCTCATTTCGCAAACAATCGTCCACCACTCACGTACCCTCCGTACCGATCCACACACAATCATCCGCCACTCACGCACCACCCACTCTATCCCCCTTTTTTGTCTTGTTCATGCCATCCATCATCTCCCCCCATTAGCACCGCCAACCCACCACACAAAAAGAAAAGCCCGCAGAAAACTCTGCGGGCCCCACTCTTATTATTTCGAAACCGATTTGAACCACTCATTAACTTCTTTCGTGATTTGATCTCCGCCATTTGCTTTCCAGCTGGATACAAATTCGTCGAATGCATCAACCGGCAATTTACCGTAGATGATTTTGTTGAATGTTTCCATTTCGGACTGACGCAGAAGATTCCATTTCGATACCATCGTTTCTGTTGCTGCACCTGTAAAGTAGTTTTGTTTGCGAATATCCTTTTGATCCATAACCACTTTCGCTGCATACCAGTTTTCCGGTTTACGGAATTCAGCCGTTTGTTTCTCGTAAGGCGTTTCTGGAGCAGCTCCGTCAGCAAGCTTAACCAAAGTTGTCATAAATAGATCAGGAATACGAGCCGGACCTGTTAGGAACGGGAATTCATTCGTAAATCCAGGAATTTTATCTTTGTTACTAGTTGGTTGACCGTCTACTTCATCCCAGTCATAACCTTTAGCAAACCCATGTTCATACTCGCTGCCAACAGCAGGATTCGCTAGGTTATCGAGCAAGAAGTTATAGTACAAGAAAATGGCTTCCGGATGCTTCGCATCTTTGTTAATCATAATACTAGCGTTTACGCCAGAGTTTTGCCATTTTGTACCCATATAACCATCCGGACCTGCTGGTACCGGGTAAGCTTTATATTTGGAGCCTGGTACGTTTTTCAACAAATCTGGAGCCGGCCAATCTGGTACCCAGTTTGCGCCTGGCAGGATGCCTGCTGCGCCTTTTGTCCAGCTTTCTGCTGACTTGCCTTCATCCCACAAAGCGGAGTCTGCATGGATATAACCTTTGTTCATCCATTCCTGTAGCTTAGCAAGTGCTGCTTTTGCTCCTGGATTAACGGAACCGTATTCAAGATTTCCGTCTTTATCCTTGTTCCATTGTTCTTGAACTGAGCCATATGCTCCGAATAACCAATCAAGTCCGCCCATCCAAGTGTTCGTAGCGCCTTTCAAAGAAATCGCTAGTGGATAAACATCCTTTGGCGCTAGGCCATCAGGGTTCTCGTTTTTGAATTTGTCCATAATTACTTCTAGATCTGCAATTGTTTTTGGAGCCTCTAGTTTCAGCTTCTCCATCCAGTCTTCACGAAGCCAAAGCAGCGTGTTGTCATTGTTCGTGTATTCCATCAATGGCACATTGTATTTCTTGCCATCTCTTGTGAAGGGATACCAAAGCTCAGGGTTTTTCTCAGCATGGTCCTTCCAAACTTTCGTTGCGTACTTGTCAAACAGCTCATCGATTGCAATAAACTGACCAGAATCGATTAGTTGGTTAGTCAATACAGCGTTTGTTGGTACTTTCACAAAATCCGGAAGCTTCTCGCCAGAAGAAATAGCAAGTTGAAGCTTTTGTCTGTATTGATCATCACTAGCTGGATACCAAGTATCCTTATGTTTAATACCAAGTGTTTCCAGCATCCAACGATCGTGAACGTTGTTTTCCTTCGTATCGCCTTTACCGCCATAATTCTTAATCGGCATTAATACGGTGCTGATTTCAATCGGTGGATCGTATTTGCCAGTGGCGAATGCGCTATCAGCTGTACTCGTACCAGTACTAGTATTCGTTGAACCTGTCTCTTCTTTGTTTACGTTCTTGCCGGTATTACCGCTGCAAGCTGTAACGAAAACGAGTCCCAAAGCTGCAAGCAGAAGCCCTGCTTTTCTGAATTTAGCCATTTTTCATTTCCCCCTACGGTGTAAGATCCTTACATGAGTAACTTTAACAATTTGTACGGGGGGGTATCTATAGGACATTCTTAGTTTCCATAGGACTCTGTTAGGCTATTGATTGCCATCTCTATATTCCTGCGGCGTTACACCATATTGGCGTTTGAACACTTTAATAAAATAGGCTGGGTCCAAATAGCCGATCTCCATGCTAATTTCATAAATCTTCTTGCTTGTCGTCTTCAGCTTGTGGCAAGCTCGTTCCATGCGCAAACGTGATATATAATCACTTATTCCTTCACCCGTCTCAATTTTATATATTTTGGACAAATGGGTAGGATGCAGATTCACATGATCAGCTAATGCACGAAGTGAAACGTCCTCATGCAAATGTTCCTCCGCGAAATTTTGGATCTTCTTCACATAAGAAGAACGTATATCCTTAATTTCACTTGAGGTGCCTTCCTTCAGCTTCGAAAGAACGTTAAGCGACCATTTTCGAAGCTTGCTGATAGAAGTAAAAGCTTCTCCGCTTTGCAGCAGCTCCATATCTGCTCCAAGCAGCTTGACCAGCGTATGCCCATTCCGATGGGCCAGCTGTGTGAACGAGGACGCGATCAAAAATCCAGCCTCCATGCAGTGCTCCCATGAATCGGACCATCTCTCATCCAGTTCCGCACAAACGCCCACTAGTTTATCCTCAGCAGCCTCCCATCGCCCCGCCTCTAGCAAGCTAATCAAGGACGGCGGCATATATAGCGCATCCAAGGGGCCATGCGACATGCTTGGCTCCATATCGCCGACCCGCATGACGAATTCTCTCTCATCCCCAACGATTTGCCTAAAGTAAGCAAACGATTTGCGATAGTGGTCCTGCAGTTGCTCAGGAAAATTGAAGCATTCTGATAGTACGATAGACAAGGAGCCCTTCAAAAATTGTTTTACTTTATGCTGAAGCTGAATCGCAAGCTTCTCCAAAATCTTCTCTTTTCCAAGGAGTGAACTATTATCCTTGAGTTGAAGCAAGAACACCAAATAACCATGTTCCTCCTTGACTCCCCATACTTCAGAAAATTCACTGAAGATCTCTTCGGCCATATTGATAATGGCATATTCCATCAGCTGTTGACCGTTACTTGTATATTGTCCAAATTCCTCTTCCATACGTACGAGCAGCAGCGTACAATCTCCATAGCTGAAGGGGAGGCCGTAGCTTTCTAGCTTTCGGCTCCACTCATCAGCGGACATCCGGTAGCCATTTAGCGCATCAAGCAGCAGTTGACCGCGCAGCAGCGGAAGGTTTTCCCGCAGAGTGTACTCCGTACGCTCCTGTGAGCTGACAGATTCCCATTCCGCTTGCAATTGGTCAATCGCAGTCTTTACTGCACTGAACAAATCGTTATCTGAGGGTGGCTTAAGCAAATAATCTACCGTTTGATTTTGGACCGCTTTTTTGGCAAATTCAAAATCAGAATGACCTGATAAAATAATACATTTCATTCTTTTATCGCGTTTCCGTATTTTCTCTATGAGTTCAATCCCTGTCATTTCGGGCATAAGAATATCCGATATGACAATATCGATAGGATTTGTTTCTATAATTTGAAGCGCCTCATGCGCGGAGTACGCTTTATGAACCTGTTCTATACCTAATGTATGCCAAGGCTTGTGCATGGATAGATTCTCTACCCAGTGTGCTTCATCATCCACGATTATCATCTGCATGTTGTGTGTCTCCTTGTAAAGTAGGATAAGGTCTGTGTTCTTCTCCAGATGCTGTTTCCCAAACCATTTCTGTACGAAATCCTCCTAATGGCGATTTCTTGAAGCATAAGTACGATTTATCGCCAAATTGATGCATGATGCGCTGATTCGTATTCCAAAGTCCGCAGCCCATTTCCTCCTGCAGCGACTCGCCCATTTTGCGATTTAACGCATCAAGTATATCCTGCTGCAGTTCTGGACCATCATCATCAATATATATTTTGCAAAACCCGTCTGACATCTCGCCGGTGATCCGAATTTCTCCAGATGTATATGATTTCCCTATTCCATGAATGACCGCATTTTCCACGATCGGCTGAAGCATAAGCGGCGGTATACGCTGTTTCAGCATTTCCGCTGGAATATCTATTGTATAATCAATTCTACCGTTACGCAGCTTTTGAATGTCCAAATAATTAATAAGCAATTTAATCTCTTCGTCCAGCAGGGCGGTTTGCCTCTCCGTTCGGGTCGTATATCGATAATAGGCACTTAGATTATATGCCATCGACACGACTGCTTCCTGTTCCTTCATTTGAGCCATATTAATTATATAGCCCAGACAATTATATAGAAAATGCGGATTAATTTGAGCCTGCAATTGCTTCAATGTGGCTTCCCTAGACCGGATCTTCTCATGCAGTACATTTTCAATTAAGTCTTGAATTTGTCGTGACATGTCGTTAAAGCGGTAAAACAGAAATGCAAATTCATTATTAACGCTTGAGCTGATACGAAACGAGAAATCACCCCGCTGTACGCTTTGTAATCCCTTGATCAGCTGCCTGATCGGTCGCTGTACATTCCGGTAAAGCAAGATAGAAGCAGAAATGCCCACAACAAATAGCAAAATCATCGAGATATAAAACAGATTGCGACTGATCGATATCGGATTCAATATTTGATCGAGCGGGACAACGTCAACGACATGCCAGCCCAAATAAGATGATTTAACAGAACTCACCAAATAGTTTTCACCGTGCAGCTTCACTACCTGCTGTGTCGTGTCTTCCAGCGACTGCTTGTCCAAATAGGAAATCAGCTCTCCCGAAAGCTGTTGATCCGCACTGCGGTTCGTAATCGGAGCGTCCCCCTTATGATAAAAAATCGGGTCGCCTTGTCCGCCTGCCTTATACGTATCCAGCATGTTTTGAATATTTTCATAACTGAAGCTCGCTTCAATGACCAGATTACTTCCATTAAGTTTACCTTGCTGGCCGTATGATTCTGTATAAAACCAATGAAAGTATCTAGGCTCATTCGGGGCCTGGGCAACGCCATTGCCATAGGTCCACTTCCCGCTCATATTTCGCTTTAAATAATCCTCATCGTACTCAGCAGGATTATTGTAATTTGAGATTAACTCTTTGTTTTGTTGTGAGTATACGGTATATCTGACTGGCCATATATTTATGACACCTGATTGCAATGCCATCTTCTCCTGAACGATAAATCTGGTCTGCATGCGGTCATAACGATCTTCCCATATTTTAAGTCCGTTAAATCTCTGCACATTCGGATCTTTTGAGAATGTATTGGAGAAATCCACCATCTGATTAATCCGCGAGTCAATTTGACTGGACAAAAAGGACAGCTGCCTCGTGTTGGATAACTGAAGCTCCTTGCTGACAACGTTAAAGGCCACGTCGTTTGAATACGTATACATAATAAAAATTGGTATGAACAAAATTAAGATCAAACCATTCATTTTGGAAAACAGACTAAACCGAGCACCCATCTTTCTTTTGACAAATGCAAGACCGTTACTTATCTCCATCATTCATTCCTCCAGACGATATCCCCTAACAAAACCATATCAATCCTAACATTGTCATATAGTACAGTGATAGAAATGCTTGTTACTATATATAGCAGGGTTTCTCTTTATACACAAATCAAAATTATGGAACGGGGGATAGCTATGGAAGCAAACACAGAAAAGCAAGTGACTTTGGAGACCACACCACGAGCAAAAACAAAACACAGATATAAACAACCTTGGATGCTGCATTTCATGGTGCTGCCGGCGGTACTTTCGGTTTTCATCTTCTCTTATATACCGATGACAGGTATTATGATGGCATTTCAAGATTATAAGGCTTCACTAGGAATGATGGGCTCTCCATGGGTAGGTTTGAAGCATTTTCAATACATGTTTCAAAATGATTACTTTTTGCAGATTACGTGGAACACCTTATTTTTCGCTTGCTCCAAAATCGTGCTGAACTTGATCATTCCGTTCATTTTTGCCTTGCTTCTTAATGAAGTTAGGAATATGGGGCTCAAAAGATCGATTCAAACGCTCGTCTATCTGCCTCACTTTCTTTCCTGGGTCACGCTATCAGGAATTTTGATTGATATGCTCGCACAGACGGGAATTATCAATCAATTTATTAGCAATGTATTCGGCATTAAGCCGATTTTCTTTTTAGGTGACGGCGCCTGGTTCCGTTTCACCATTATTTTTAGTGATGTGTGGAAGGAATTTGGATTCAACACGATTATCTTTCTTGCAGCGCTTGCCGGTATTAATCCAGCACTATACGAAGCTGCTGAAGTTGACGGTGCAGGCCGCATCAAGCAAACGACGCATATTACGATTCCATCACTCATTCCAATTGCTATTGTAGTAGCAACTTTGGCGCTTGGTAACGTACTAAATGCAAACTTCGACCAAGTGTTCAACTTATATAGTCCTTTGATTTATCAGCAGGGTGATATTATTGACACCTTTGTCTATCGTGAAGGTCTACTCAGCGGTCAATTCAGCTTTGCAACAGCAGTTAGCTTGTTTAAATCAGGGATCAGCTTGATTCTAATCGTAATCTCTTATCGTCTTGCTTATAAATTTGCCGGTTACCGAATCTTCTAGAAAGGGTGACAACATATGCACCATAAAACACTGCCTTACCGTATTTTCAGCATATTTAACAATGTGTTTTTAATTCTTCTTTCCATACTATGCTTGCTGCCCTTATATCACTTACTTATGGTATCCATGAGTGCATCCGCTCCCGCCAACGCGGGATTGGTCACCTTTTGGCCGATCGGTTTCACATTAGAAGCCTATGCCAAAACGTTCGACAATAGCAATTTCCTAACTTCTTTGTGGGTATCGACACAACGGACCATCCTTGGTACAGCGCTCGCGATGCTTGTTAGTACACTTGCAGCTTATGCGCTATCCAAAGATTCTCGTGTCTTCCGTGCTCGCAATATTTATCTTTGGTATTTTGTTGTAACGATGCTATTTGCAGGCGGTCTTATTCCAAGTTACCTCCTCATCCTTAAGCTCGGACTTATGAATACTTTATGGGCGCTTATCCTTCCAGGTACGGTCGGCGTTTATAACGTTATTCTTTTGCTAAACTTCTTCCGCACTGTTCCTAAGGATCTTGAAGAAGCAGCTTTTATCGACGGAGCTGGCCAGCTTCGTACTTTCTTCATGATTTATTTGCCGATATCCTTACCTGCTATCGCAACGGTTTCCTTGTTTATTATGGTAGGACATTGGAATTCCTATTTCGACGGTATCATCTATATGAAAGATGCCGAGAAGCTGCCTCTCGCAAGCTTCATGCAAACGATTATCGTTCAAAAGGATATGACTAAGCTTGATCCGCAGATGGTTGCCAATATGTCGCAACGAACCATTAGCGCATCGCAGATCTTTATCGGCGCATTACCGATTCTATTGGTTTATCCTTTCTTGCAGCGTTACTTTGTAAAAGGGATTGTCATTGGTGCGGTTAAGGAATAACCTATTGCTTATAACTAGCTCCACTAAATAAACAAAAGCAGCCAATCAGGCTGCTTTTTGTTTTATCTGGCGGGGCTTTTTTGTAGACATCCATAATAACCAAAAACTAACTCCTATTAAAAACGAGCTCTGTAGATGATTCTACAGAGCTCGTTCCAGTAATGTCCTCTTTTTCATGCTATTTACCGCCGGTAAATGTAATCCCCTTAATAAAGAAACGATTGAAGAATGCATAAATCAGCAGTGCTGGAAGCGTAAATACCATAGATGCAGCCATAATGTAATTCCAGTGGCTAATGTACTGCCCCTTGAAAGTATTCAGTCCCAGCGTCAGCGTAAACATCGACTTATCGGACATGAACATGAGCGGCTTCAGGAATTCGTTCCATGCTCCCATGAATACGAAGATCGTCTGAGCTGCTAATGCAGGTACCGCCAGCGGCAGAGCAATTCGGAAAAACACACCGAACCGATTCAAACCATCCATTTCGGCTGCCTCCTCAAGCTCCTTCGGAAAGCTTAGAAAAAATTGCCGCATCATAAAGATAAACGTTGCATTCGCCATCATCGGCAGAGTCAGCGCTGCATATGTGTTCAACAAATCGAGCTGCTTCATAATTAAGTAAGCGGGTACGATCGTCAGTTGGCCTGGAATCATTTGCACTGCCAAGATAAGGATGAACATTACCTTGTTTCCAGCAAATTCAATGCGCGCAAGCGCGTAACCTGCCATCGAGTTGAACAACGTATTGCAAACCGTGGCAACTACTGCAATCAAAGCACTGTTATACATCCACCTGAGGAAAAGCGGTTCTTTGACGAAAATATCATAATAGTTCTGAAAGGTGAACTGTTTCGGAATAAAGTTGATGCCCCCTGATACAATCTCACTGAGCGGCTTAAACGAAGAGGAAAGCGCCCATAGAAAGGGAGCAACGGTGATGCAGCCATATGAGAATAACAGGAAATAAAGAATCGCCTTTCCCCATTTGGATTGTTGAAATACCATCTAGTCGCCCTCCTAGTTCAGCTTTTCTTCGGCAAACAGCTTTCGCTGTATCAGCGTCGCGAGCATAATGACCGCAGCCAGCATGACAGCGAGCGCAGAGGCGTAGCCGAAGTCAAGATTTTTGAAAGCATATTGATAAATGAGCAGCGCTACTGTCAAGGTCGAGTTATTCGGACCGCCTGACCCTGCTGAGAAAATATAAGATTGATCAAAGAGCTGAAAGGTTCCGATGATACCCATCACAACCGTAAAGAAGGTCGCAGGCTTAATCAATGGGAGCGTAATGGAAATGAACCGTCTCCAGCCACCTGCCCCGTCCAGCATAGCTGATTCGTAAAGTGCATCAGGAATGTCTTGCAATGCAGCCAAAAAAACGACCATAAAGAATGGAGCGGTAGACCATATATTCATAAGCATGATCGCCTTCATTGCGACCGCAGGATCTCCAAGCCAGTTGTATCCATGCAAACCGATAAATTCAAGCACTCGGTTCAAAAGACCGTTTGAATTGTATATCCACATAAATATAAGTGATAATACCGCCGACGAAGTGACGGTCGGCATAAAAAATACGATGCGAAAGAAGTTTTTGTATCTGAGCTTAGCGTTCAAAATAACAGCAAGCAAAATTGCAAACGCAGTTTGCAGCGGCACAACAAACAGGGCAAAGGATGCCGTATTCTTAAGCGCAATCCAGGCTCGTTCATCGCCTGCCATACGTGTGAAATTATTAACTCCTACCCATTTGTAGCTTACCTCGCCAAGCAGATTGACCTTATGTCCAGATAAATAAAGGGAATAGAAAACAGGCAAGAACAAAAAAGTACCAAGAACTAAAATGGTTGGAAGCAGGAACAGATAGCCGGTTGCATTATTTTTCAGCTTTTTTCTCCATGAAGAGACATGGGTCATGCTGCACCTTCTCCTTTCATATCATAATCAGAGATTGAAGGAGGGAGGCCACTACGCTCCCCTCCTTCACCCCGTTTACTTTGCTGCTGCGATTTCCTTATTCGCGACAGTTTCTGCTTTATTCATTGCATCCTCAAGCTTCGAATTGCCCATAAATGTATCTACGAACTGATTGTTGAAGTTGCTCATGATCGTAGGAAGTGTAGAGCCTGCTTGCCAAGGCGTCGCATAGGAAGCGCCCGCTACAATTGCGCTGCGCAGTTCATCCTTATCGTAGCCAAGCTCTAGCGATACCGATTTACGTGTAGGAAGCGCGAAACCTTTACTCGTCCACGTTTTCATTCCTTCTTTGCCTGTCAAGAAAGAGATCAACTTCCAAGCTGCTTCTTTCTGCTTTGACTCCTTGTTCATAACATAAGCAACAGTGAAAGCCATAGTGCCTTTTTTGCCATTTACAGTTGGAATCTCAGCTGTGCCGTAATCAAGCTCCTTGTAGTTGGACTCCAGGAATGGAATCGCCCAGTTTCCTTCGAATACGATGGAAGCTTTACCTTGACCGAACATTTCTCCACCCCAGCCAGCCCCTACTTCTTTCGGCTCGCCGGATGTTTTGTCTACATTGTGCATATCTGTTACAAGCTGCAGTCCTTTAAGAGCATCCGGAGCCGCGAATGCAGCGTTGCCGTTCTCATCTGCTACTTTTCCTCCGAATGCTTGAACCATGAACATTTGACGGGCAAGCTCAGGCGCTACACCAAAACCAAAACGTACGGTTTTATCGCCTTCTTTTTTCGTTAGCTTAACTGCTGCTTCTTTCAGCTCATCCCAAGTTGTCGGTGGTGTAGTGATACCAGCTTCTGCAAAGTCCTTCTTGTTGTAGAACATTGCAAGGGTAGAGAAATCTTTAGGGAAACCGTAGGATACGCCATCCTGTTTAAAAGCATCGACCATTGGTTGCTCAAAGTCTGCAACATCAAATTCCGGTGTCACATAACCATCAAGCGGCTCGAGTACATTACGCTCAATAAGTGCCGGTGCTTCGAAGGCGTCCAAGTAAAAGACGTCTGGGCCTTCACCGCCAATAAGTCTTGTTTTAATAACATCCATGTATTGATCAGCAATAACTTCATAATTAACTTTGATATTTGGATATTTAGTTTCAAATTCCTTCAATGTCTGGTTTAGCAAATCCTGCTCTTCTGGACTTGCTCCCCAGCCTGCAAGTGTAACTGTAATCTGTTCAGCGGCTGGCTCTTTTGTCGCCTCTTGTTCTGTACCGCTATTCGTTGCTGTATTACCAGTGTTTTTGTTACCTTCATTGCTCTTGCCACATGCCGTTAACATAAGAACAACTACCAGCATCAAAGATAAAATAGTAACCCCTGTTTTCTTCATCTTACATACAACCTCCTTAATAATATGAACTTTGTATATAAAGCATAAAGCCTATGAAATGAGCAGCTCATATCCTGTCTGATTAGACAATATTTCCACCTCTGGTCCATTGATGCCGCGTGTAATGCGCAGACTTAGAGAGCCGCTGCCAATCTGCAACTGCTCGACCAAAAGCTCGTTCATCCCTTGAAGCAAAGATGGCTTGATCGTAATCTGCTTCGTTAGAGCGTTAGGCTGAAGTCCCAGCAATGCTTGCACGAATGTGAGCGGTGTCCCTGCTGCCCATGCCTGCGGAGAGCAAGCAACTGGATAAGGAACCGGCGCATCAAGCGAATCATCATAACCGCAGAACAGCTCAGGCAATCGGTAATATTCAAACTTTTCTGCTGCATTCAATAATCCTTGCATGACCGTAATAGCTTCCTCTTGGAAACCCAAATAACTAAGACCAAGCAAGCAAAGCGAATTGTCATGCGGCCATACGCTTCCGTCATGATAGCTCATTGGGTTGTAGCCGGCTGCGTCCGTACTCATAGTACGAATGCCATACCCACCGAATAAGTCAGGAGCAACCAGTCTTTTTGCAACCGCGCTCGCTCGCTCATGAGAAGCAATTCCTGACATTAAAATATGTCCTGCATTCGAAGTGACGGAGTCTACGCGCTTCTTATCCTTATCGAGCGCAATCGCATAAAACTGCTCATCCTCCATCCAGAAATCGCGCTCGAAACGAGCTCTAAGCTGTTCTGCATCCTGCTCCATACTAACGGCTTGCTCTTCATGGCCTAAGCTCTTGAATATAGGTGCAAGCCTTGTAAGCGCTTGGTAAACATAGCCTTGAACCTCGACGAGCGCAATGGGAGCCTCTGCGTAGTCGCCGCTTCGGTGAACGATGGAATCAGCAGAATCCTTCCAGCCCTGATTGGCAATACCTTTGGACGATTTCTGATAATACTCCACAAAGGAATCATCATCGCAGTCGCCATATTCCTTAACCCAAGCGAGCGCTGCATTGAGATGGGGCATCAGCTCTTTAACAAACTCAGCATCTCCGGTCCAGTGATAATACTCGGCAGCTAACAGTAGGAAAAGCGGCGTCGCATCGATCGTGCCGTAATACGGCGTAAACGGAACCTGATTAGTACTTGCTAATTCGCCATATCGAATTTCATGCATCACCTTGCCCGGCTGCTCGTCACGCCACTCATCTTCTTTCTGGCCTTGATATGCCGCCATCGTGAGCAAGGTTCCCTTCGCAATTTGAGGATTCAAGGATAACATCTGCAGCGCAGAAATTAAGCTATCGCGGCCAAATGGCACCGAGAACCAAGGCAAGCCTGCAACTGGAAATGCTCCATATCCGATATCGGTAAGCAGCACCCGTAAATCTTGAACCCCACGATGATGAAGCTTGTTAAATAGCGGTACATCGCTTTCGATTGTTGTCGATGAAGCATTCCAATCCGCATAGGATTGTCTCAGCTTAATCATGGCATCCGTTGGCTCGTGCTGCTGCGGCTCGTTACCGTCAATGATTGGCGCAATATAGAAAGCAATTTCATTGCTTTCCCGATGATTCAGTTCCACATCGAAATGCAGCTCGCCCGTCTCACTTATACGACTTTCATTTGTATCCCACTTAATCTTCGTTTCGCGCCGCACATCGTCAGCACCAAGATAGCCAATTACTCTTTCCCGTTGCCCGCTTTTCTCAGCCGTCTTTCTTCCCAAATCACCATGCTGAAAGCCGCGAACGACAAACATATCTGCAAAATCCGCATCCAATAACACGGAGAAATCAAATCGAATGGCTTTAGGATAATAGCTAGTCAGCCTAAAGGTCTCATACAATGCTCCATCATAAATGAATCGCGTGCGTTCAATTTCTACGGATTCACGCCACAAAATAAGCTCGCCTTTCTCTTCCATGTGTGGATTGGTAAGGCGAATCGTAGAGATATAATTCTCATCCGCTGCTGAAGACAATAGTATAGGCTTCTGACCATTGATTCGAATCTCCATCCTGCTTATAAACCGGGTATCTTTTGTATAAAGACCCTGACCGGAAACATCACCTAACGGGATATCTCCATTCCGGTCCGTCATGAGGAATAGATCGTTTTCTTTGATGACTCGATAATCCAAGTGTTTCCCTCATTTCTTTTTTTGATAGCTTCTTGATAATCAAAAAATAATTCCTTTATCCGAAACGTTTCGGAAAAGAGATAAAAAAATATTCAATCTCATTTTCAACGAAACAACCCAACTTTCCAAAACGTTTCGGATAAGTTATAATCGAATTATAGATCATGATGAAAGCATTTACAAGACTCAATTTATTTTTTATTTTTATCATAATACATTACATGTTTCAACATTCCGGAGGTATCCTATGGTTACGATTAAAGATATTGCTAAAGCCGCAAGTGTATCCGTTACGACTGTATCCCGTGCATTGAATGGTTATGACGACGTTAACGAAGGCACCCGGCTCAAAATTAAAACGATTGCAGACCAGCTCGGTTATAGTCCTAATATGGCTGCAAGGTCGCTCATATCGAAGAAAACAAAGACGCTTGGCCTCCTGCTCTCCAATGTTACAAGAGACAGCTCCAAAGACAATATCGCTTTTGAAGTGCTTTGCGGAATAAACGATCGTTCTGGTGAACTCGATTATGACCTTGTATTGTTCAGTACGACACCTCAGAAACAAAAGATAAAATCATATAAAACATTATGTCAGGAACGAGGTGTCGACGGCGTCATCATCATGGGAATTCGATTAGATGATCCCTATTTGAAGGAAATCGTGTCATCAGATATTCCTTGCGTGCTTATCGATATTACTCTCCAAGGGCCTAACGTCGGGTACGTAACATCGGATAATACAACAGGTGCCCTTACCGCGACCAGCCACTTGCTCGATTCGGGACATCGCCATATCGCGATGATAAACGGTCATGAGCAAGCAGCTGTAAGCCTTCTTAGGTTAGAGGGCTACCGTCAAGCACTGCAAAATAACAATGTTTCATTTGATGAATCACTCGTCCTGAATGGTTCATTTTCCGAACATGGAGGAAGAGAAGCAGCACGCAAAATATTGTCCAGCCGTCCTGAAGTGACCGCATTATTTTGCGCAAGCGACTTAATGGCTCTCGGGGCTTTGCAGGGCGTAAAGGATATGGGGAAAAAGGTGCCTGATGATATTTCTATCATTGGCTTCGATAACATTGATTTGACTGCCTATTGCACACCCGCGCTTACTACCGTTCACCAGCATAAATACGAGCTAGGCTCCCAAGCCGCGCAAATCCTTATCGAAATGCTCGAAGGAAAAGAAATGATTCATCATGTCATGCTCGGCACGGAACTAATGCTTAGAGATAGCGTTCGTAAAATTTAATATGAACTTTGGCGCGCGATTAGTAAACAAAGTACATATATAAGCAATAACAACCCAAGTCTACTCGACTTGGGTTACTATTGTTTTTGAGCAGACTGCATTCAGCTCTCCGCCGTTACAGCAAAATAAACAGGAAATACCCCTATCTTCATCCATTCTTTATAGGTGTGAATCTTCATATCTTGAAAACCTGCAGCAGCCAGCTTCGCATTCAAATCCTTTGCGGTTAAAAAGTTTGCTTGTGAGCTGCTAAACTCCTTAGCTGTGCTTCTTGAATGAAAAAGCTTATTTATCGCAAATTTGAAATTTTGTTTTTTGAAAATAGCTCTTCGTGAAAATAAATAATCCAATATGTATCCCGAGCCATGAACGAGCAAAAACACTCTCCCTTGCGGGGAGAGTACACGATAAATTTCCTTAAGCACCTGCTCCACATTAAGATATTGCAACGCTACTCTACAAACGACAAAATCAACAGAATGGTTCGCAAGCGGAATATGATGCACATCTGCTATCCTTGTGATCACCTTGTCGGAAGCATCGCTTCTGTGGAGCATTGCATCTAGCAGCGCGATCTGATTCTCGTCTGAATCGAGTCCATATATCATTTCCGGCTTGTTCTGAAGAAGCGAGAATATCGTTGCCCCTCCCCCGCAGCACAAGTCCAGCATTTTCTTGCGATTTTTGCCCTCTTTGATAAGAAGGGTATCAAATGAATCGGGATTATAAACCTGCCTGTAATATTCGTAACAAGCATAACCAAATGGTTTATCCACAAGCTTGTGTTCTCTGGATACAATGCCATTCACAAGGAGCTCATTCATTTCTTCTGCTGATGGTTTCTGTATATTTACCCTGCTAATCCCCATTTCTTTGCAAAATAAATAAGCGACACCATCTAATAAACGTCTGTTAGAAATAATTTCCGATTTTATGGTCACGCTAATGTATCCCCCCGATTTGAGGATCATATTCGCTTATGGACATACAGTTGAAATCCGACAATAATTTTTTGATTTTTGCGTAAGTATCCCCTAATCCATAGTATCTTCTAATGCCATTCGACCAAGAAGTGTTAAAGATTTGCGGTTGATCGTGGTCTAGATCATATGGATGGATGTAATATACGAAATAATCTCTATCTCCTATAATTTTTCTTGCCCCGCTATAAAAAAAACGATAAGGATACATTCGAAAATATCCCCCGCCGCCCCAAGGAATATTAAGCCCGCCTAAGCGATACACAGGCAGTGGCACCTCCCAAAGATTATCTTTTATTTTAAAAGAGTGAGAGGCCTTTGTGGACAAATTAAATTTGGAATATAAGTTATTCGGTGTATTCGGACTAATGCTTGAATCGTAAGAGAATCCTTCTTCTATTAGAATATCAAGTCCCCAATCTGTCATCGAAAAACAGGGGGCCCGATACCCATTCACACTTGAACCGATTAAATCTTCTAAAATGTCTTTTGACAACCTGATATCCTGTTTGAACTGCAGCGCTGTTTGATGATAAACCAGCCGATGGGAATAACCGTGTGAGGCAATTTCATGTCCTCTTCGATATATTTCTTTTACCAAATCAGGCCTTTTCTCTGCGATCCAGCCAAGGACAAAAAATGTCCCCGTCGAATCATATTCGTCTAGAAGGTCCAGTATTTGATGAATGGGCTACTCAAGCCTTAATTCGTAATCAGTCCACTCATAGAGAGATAGGTTCGGACTGCAAAACCAATCCTCCACATCGACAGTAAAAGCCATTTTCAGGCGTTTGAATCCTATCTACCGCTTTGCTATATACGACATTCCTTACCCCGGAAAATCCGTAATGACCCCATCTACTCCTAGCCTTTTCATCCGTTTCATATCTTGCTCAGTTCGTATTGTCCATGCCATCACTTTCCGGTTACGATTATGAATTTGCTGAACGATCTTCTCATCAAGCAATTCATGATTATAATGGATGTAAGCTGTGAAAGAAACGAGTTCATCCAGCGTCTTCTCTGATAAAGGGTGCTGATCCTCCTGAATAAGCGCAGCAATTGGGATGTTCGGCAGCAATGAGTGAATAAGGCGAGTAGATTGAAAGTCATACGACTGTATAATGATGCCAAAGCTATTTTTCACTTTTTCAACCGCTTCTAAATGTCGATTTTCTTCCAAACTATTAACATTGAACAAAAGCTCGTAGCGACGTACAACCTCGGCTACCTTCTCTTCGATGCCTGGATAAAGTGTTGATTCCTTAATCTCGATGAGCATGCCTATCTTTCCTGCAAAACGGTGCATCACTTCTTCGAGAGAAACAATCGTTTCATCAGCTTGGTCTTTTTTTTCATAGTCCCCTGCATTCATGCTTTCAAGCTCTCTTAATGTGTAGTCGTCCACAGAACCTCTATATTCCGTCGTTCTATCCACCGTATCGTCATGGATGACGACAAGTTCACCATCTTTGCTCATCTGCACATCAAATTCGATAAAGTCAGATCCGAGATGCTCCGCCTGCCCGAAGGCGGCCATCGTATTCTCTGGAGCAGAACCGGAAGCTCCGCGATGCGCGATAATGATAAAACCTTCGGGTGTATTTGGATTCGATGCAGATATGATCAACGTCATGCAGCAAAGCATTAACAATAGCAAAACGGCTCTGTGCCAAACCAATGCTATTTTCCATTTGCCCATCATCCCATCTCCTCTTGTCTGAACTGCAACCCTGACGATCCGTATAGCGAGACCTGCCAACAACAGCCGTCTTCTACTTTATTAAACATACAGAGCATGAGCCGAAACGCTTTATCCGGGTTCGTCTACTTCCAATATGGGGATTTTCATAAAAAAAAAGGATGTCCCTGAAGGTCATAGACCTTTAGGGACATCCCATTTACGATTGATTTAAGAGCTGCGAACGAAATTTAATCAATCAGTCGTTATTCATTTATGCGCGACTGCACCAGGCCTCTTGCTCGCAGCAGCATTGTCATTTTGCTCAAAGAGCATGCCGTCCTTAATTGTTACGATACGATCGCATAAATCCAATACACGCTCGTCATGGGTAACCATAACAGCAGCCTTGCCCCTTTGCTTAACCTCTGAGGCCATTAGCTCCACCACTGCTCTACCTCGTTTCGAATCGAGGCTGGCTGTTGGCTCATCAGCAAGAATAACGCCGGGATCATTCATGAATGCACGGGCAATGGCTACCCGTTGACGTTCGCCGCCGGACAGCTTCTCAGGATAATAATTCATACGATGCAGTAGTCCTACGTTATCTAGAAGTGCTTTAGCTTTCTTGAACGCTTCTTTTCCATCTGTGCCTGCTAGCTTCGATACGAGCAGCAATTGGTCCACTACTCTCAAATACGGAACAAGATTGGATGCTTGAAAAATAAAACCAAGGTTTTTTACTCTAACCTCACTTAATTCACGTGAAGATAAATTTGTTATATCCTTCTGATTAATTAGAATACGTCCGCTTGATGGTGAAAGCAGCGCTCCTGCAATGGAGAGAAATGTGCTCTTACCGGAGCCTGAGGGACCAACAACGGCGACAAACTCCCCTGCTTTCACGCTTAAAGAAACCTTTTGCAGCGCGGTAACAGCCGTTTCTCCTTCGCCATAAACTTTATTTACATGCTCAAGAATAAGTTTTTCCTTCATTATTCAACCCTCCCAATCGCTTCAATCGCATCTACTTTTGCAATCCGGTTTAAGGATAATAGCGCACCGATAATCGAGACCAGAATAAGTAAACCGGAATATTGAGACAATATATTAAGACCTAATTCAAACGGCATGCTTGCTGGCAAAATCGCACTTACACCAAAAGTAAGTCCGATGCTTATAGCAACAGCCACAATCGCTAAAAGCAATACTTGACCGACTAAATTTGCTGCCAGATAGGACGTTTTGGCTCCAATGGCCTTCAACACTCCAAATTGGCTAATTTTTTGTAACGTAATGACGTAGAAGAAAACAGCTTGTATGAAAGCTGCAATGACAATTAAGAAAGCGATCATCATCGTCAACGAGCCTTGCTCTTCTTTAAAACCCGGAATTCCCTGCACCGCTTCTTTTTTAGTAATGACTTCTGTATCAGATACGCTTTTTTGCAGCGCTTCTTTATTTAGATTATCTGCATGAATGACTATTGCGTTATAAGAAGCTGTTTGTTTACCGAAGGATGCTTGCATCAGTTGATTAAAATATTGAATATCCATAAACGCAACCGCCGTATGACTGAATTTCTGATTGCTTGCAAAGCCGACTACTTTCCATTCAATTCCCAGCTCTTTATCCCCAAGCGTATCACCTAATCGAACGCCTTGTTCTTTAAGCGAGGAGTCAACGACCACTTCATTGCTATCTAACATGCTCTTCCCCTCTGTAATGCTCGGCATCACTTTTCCACTAGGCTCGACACCAAACAAAGCGATGTCGATCTTCTTCTTGGAATCATTCCGATAGACCGTCAGCATCGTTTGCCCAAGCGGTTCGGATTGTGCTAGTCCATCCAATTGGCGAACTTCCTCCAGCTTCTCGGTACCGAGTGCAGACCGAGTCAACTTATGTTCCGAATCTGTCTGCAGTACAAAATAATCGGCATCCATATTTTTCAGAATAGATGCGTTATCTGATGAAAGTCCATTAGCTAATCCTGAGACCATAAAGGTTAACCATGCGACAAGGACCATAATTAATCCAATTAGAAAATATCTGCCTTTCGCATATTTCAGTTCGCGTATCGCTAGAAACATGATCAAACCATCTCCATTCCTACTCTTGATACCAGAAGTTTACGTTTGGAATATGAACAGAGCGTGAATGGCTCATTACAATGTGAAATGATCCTCTAGAAAACAAAAAAAAGCTCAAGCCACGATGGGCTCAAGCTTCAACTTGCCTATAAATGATGGACTGCTGGCACTTCAATCTTCAATTGCTCATTACTTGCCGCTGTATTCAGAAGTCGCTGTATCCAGCATGGATTGCCAATTGGCAAAATCCGTCTCTCTTGCAACATGACGATCAAATAGCTCATCCGGAATGTTCTGAACATCTTCTCTTGTCTCTACTTGAAAGTTGCCCTTCTCAAGAAACGCGCTAAAACTTGTAAAGCTGGAATGCTTGCTCATAAATGATTCTTTAAACAAATCCTCGAATGAAACATGATCCGGATCTTCCTGTATCGTTTTCTGTCCTTGCAATTCCTTCAACAAATCTTCAAATGACATTGGCTTTTGCTTTCTCAGACGATCACCCCTAGGTTAAATTAGTATATTTCGGCTCTCTTAGTTGCTTAGCTGATCAGCACCCGTTCAGGATGCTCGGTTACAACAGGTATAGACTTGCGAATCATTTTCTCAATATCCTTCAAATACGGAATTTCATCTACTTCGCAAAAAGAGATCGCGATTCCACTTAATCCAGCTCTGCCCGTGCGCCCAATACGATGAACGTACGTTTCTGAAATATTTGGAAGGTTGAAATTGATGACATGTGAAAGCTCGTCAATATCGATTCCCCTCGCTGCGATATCTGTAGCTACCAATACCCTTGTAGCACCGCTTCTGAAATTCATTAATGCATTTTGACGAGAATTTTGAGATTTGTTGCCATGAATAGCCTGTGCAGAAATATTTACTTTAGTCAGTCCGCGCACGACGCGATCAGCACCATGCTTCGTCCGAGTAAAGACGAGCGCAGAAACAATCGATTTATCTTGCAGCAGGTGATTCAATAAATCTTGTTTATTTCCTTTATCTACAAAATAGACGGATTGCTCTATACGATCCACAGTAGAGGACGCAGGGGTTATTTCCACTTTCGCCGGATTAACAAGCAGCGTTTTGACAAGCTTTGAAATTTCCGGAGGCATCGTAGCTGAGAAAAAGAGTGTTTGTTTTTTTCTTGGCATTTTGGCGATGATTCTCTTCACATCGTGGATAAAGCCCATATCCAGCATTCTATCTGCTTCATCAAGCACTAATATTTGAACATATTGCAAATCGACAAACTTTTGATTAATTAAATCGATAAGTCTGCCTGGAGTGGCAATAATAACATCAGCACCTTGTTTAAGCGCACGTTCCTGTACCTTTTGTGAGACGCCGCCCACGATAGCTGTGCAGCGCAAGTCAGTAAATTGACCATACGCGTGCATGTTTTCGGCAATTTGCAAGGCAAGCTCTCTTGTAGGTGTCAAAATCAATGAGCGAATACGTCGCTGTGCTTGAGGCTTAGTTGGCTGCTCGCTTAACAATTGAATAATTGGTAATGCAAATGCGGCAGTTTTCCCTGTCCCTGTCTGAGCGCAGCCAAATAAATCCCTACCCGTAAGTACAACGGGAATTGCCTGCTCCTGAATAGGTGTAGGCTTCGTATAGTTTTCTTTGGTTAGCGCTTTTAGTATCGCAGGGCTAAAATTTAGATCGTTAAAAGTCATTTTTTCTCCTTCATTTGAAACCGTATATTCTCAATCATGTTGCTTTTATAATCGCATAGCATCTCCAAAAACCGTTCCTTTAAGACATAACAAGTAAGTATAGCATAATAAAACTAGATAATCGACATAAACCTCTATCCTTGAGACGAGGTTATGCCCATTTTGAACATTAATTGAAAGTCATCCATACCGTGTTTCCCAATGACTCAAAGCCTTGCTTATACCAAAAATTCCGTGTTTTATCTAATGTGTACACATACATTTTTTTATTCGGATATTTTGCTTTCAGCCAATTAATAAAGGAAGCAGCATAACCCTTGCCTTCAAATTCCTTTAAAACATCAAGCGCTTCTATAAAAACAAAGTTTTTTTTGTTTTTAATCTCAATATAAAAGTCCCGTTCCAAATATTTCTCATCATCGCTAAAATAATCTTTTTCCGCCTTCTGGATGAGCTGCTTGGCGTTATCGTACTCCCAAACGACACCGTATCCAACCATCTCGTCTTCCGCCTCGATGACGTAAATGTCTTCCGGGAGTTCTGACTTTTCCCTCTTGCACAGTTCCCCGGCATGATAAGCAGAATGTATATCGCTGAGCACGTTTTGCATTTCTTGGTCAAATGGTTTTGCAATAATTGTAGGCATTTCCAATCTCCTTCTTGCTGCTTTAAGCATATAACGTCTTCAAATAAAAAGAAGCAGGGTATCCATCCGTACCCTGCTTCTCCTATTAATTGTTTTGTATGGTTTATTAGTCTTAGACATCTTACCATAAATGATCGCAGCCAACTAGTCGTTCTCTCTTCCAATTCTCATTAAGCTCACTGACTCAGCCTTGGATCGATCATTCCATTAACGGTTCTTTTTCCTGAAATTTTGCAGTGTATGCACAAGCTTATCACGCGCATCCTTATTTTTCATTAAATAGGTGACTCCCGCTCCAATTGCAGTTAGCAGCAGTTTTTTCTTCCTCATGGATACTACCTCCCTGAATTCGTCTTTGTATGAATGTACCCACTTTATCGTTTTTTTAAGCAAAAGATTAAACCAACATGATAATGTTTGGTTATTACAAGGACTAATAGTTAAAGCAAAAAATCTATAAACCTTACCATTTGCATGAATGTTGTAAGATTGGTATGTAAATCAAAAAATCGAAGAATGTTGAAAGGGGATAACGCATGAACCGAGTAAAACCATTAAAAGCATTTCTTGAGGAGAGTAACGAAAGTCTTATTGCCGCGATGGCAAGTTACATTAAAAATCATATCCATGAAAACTGGCAAACCATACTTCTTAACAATCAAGATATACTGCTGAAGGCTTATAACGAGGCAGGAGATGTTGCATATGGAACATTTTTGAACCTGCTGTTCCTACCTGTCCATAGACAATTTAAAGAGGCTGAGTTCCGTCTCGATCCCAAATTGCCTGGCGATTTTGACATATCGCGGGAATGGGGAAATGCGGAGGAAACCGATCAACAACGATGGATGTGGAGCTCTGTTTATTCTTCCAATGGTGAGGCAATAGGAACCATCGTCACCATCACATTTCATGATCATACGCAGTTCCGGATTCCTCGCCAACCTCAAATCATCCCATTAAGTGAAACAGCGAAGGCGGATGTAGTAGCAGCTCTTTCTCTCCTGTCGCCAGAATTCGAGCAAGCGCTCGAGTTTACAGTTGAATACGAAGAATACCTTCGGAGTCAGCAGGGCTAAGAAGGAGAGCCCACTATTTCCCATCGATTAATTAAAGTGTCATCGCTTGTCCATGCCTTGCTAAAAACTCTTCCTTCTCTTTATAATCCGGCATAATACTACCGACACGTCTCCAGAAGGATCGGTCATGATTCATATGAGTCAGATGGCAAAGCTCATGAATGATAACATAATCAATCACTTCAAGCGGAGCCATAGCCAAGCGATAATTAAAGGTTAGTTTTTTACTTGAGCTGCAGCTTCCCCACTTGGTTCTCGACTCTTCGATTTCGAAGCTTTTATGTTTTACTTTCAACTGCTCTTGATATATCTTGATTCGTTCTCCAATGATTTTCTTACAGCTTGCAAAATAAAACTTCTTTAGTTTGATTTTTAACTCTTCTTCACTCAGATCAGCCGTGTCGATCAACTCTTGAAGATAATACTCTTTTCCAAGGTGAAGGAATTTCCCTTGCTCTTGATACTCTCTTGTCTTAGGGGTATCTCGAACCTTTGCAATCTGCTGCAATCTCTGGGTAATCTGTTTTCCATGCTGTTCCACGGCCCTTATTACATTCTCTTCCGTTGTTCCATTGGGAGCCTTCACTGTTATGAAGCCCAATGAGTCCATTTGAATATATATCTTTTTTCTATTGGCATATTGAACATTAAACTCAATGATATGATTTTCAAATTCGATTTTCATAACGACCATCATTTCTATAAGGTTATTTCTGAATCATATCAACGTCTCATGCTAGGAATTGTTATACAAAATGATTGTAAATTTTATAGGGACCTTATACGTGGGTGTTACGAAGCAACTACGTTGAATTTACGACACTGGCCGGCGAGCCTTCAAATCAGCAGACTGGCAATCTAGGACCAGTGAATTCCATTCGACTGGATCAATACTACGCTGCAGTTTCTGCAATGGAAAGCGCTCAGGAACAGCAGTGCACTTGCTACATTGTAGTTTGTGCAACAGAATGCCCCGCCGCACCCTCCTATACCACTTTTATGGCTGTTTCTGTTGTATTTCTACAACGTAGCTCTTCCTTCAGGGTGTCATGTCAGGTTTCTATTGCACTTTCTGCAATGGATATCTCATGGTCATGCTCTACTTTGAGCTAATAAAGCTTTCGGTCCGTAAAAACTGATTATTTTAACATACTAAGCATCTCATATTTATTAAATTCCCCCATCGGATTAGAGGCTGATCCTTTATATTCATAGCCACAGCTTAGATAGAATGCATTCAGCTTCTCGTTGTTCGCGATACAATCAAGCCGAATACGATCTTTGCCTTCAAAATGAATGCCTGAACTAGCCCAATCTACAATGGCCTCACCCAAATTTTTGCCCGCAACTTCACGGTTAATATTAAGACGGTGCAGGTAGACTGAGCGTTCATGGCCCTCTTCACCCCATAGTTCGCGATCCCAAGCGCTCGCCTGCTGCATGAGCATGACCATGCCAGCCAAAATACCGCCTTGCATAAATATGTAAACCTCGCCGCGTTTGATTGCCTCCGGTGTCTGATGAGAATCTTCGCCTTGCAGCAAACCGCTCCACTGTGTGGAACCTTTGCTCTTTAACCATTCAGCTGTACGGACGAGCAGCTGCAGCACAGCTTCCGTATCCTCTGGTTTCGCTTGATATACTTTGATATCCGATTGAATGACTCCAATATGGTCCGTGCGGGTAAATATAGACATGATGTTTGACCTCCATATAATGATAAGTCTTTTTATTATACCCTTTTCTTGTCATGCAACTAAACCATATCCTTGGACGTGGTTTTTTGCTCGTTAATGAGCTATTTCCGTTCTCATGATCTATTCCCATTCACATTATATAACCTGCTGTATTCTCCGGGAGACATCCCTAACTTCTTTTTGAATGCCTTAGAAAAATGATGAATATCAGAAAACCCGCAATAACTTGCAATCTGTTCTTGTGTTAGCTTGGACGTAAGCAGCAGCTCGCATGCATGATTGATACGTGTTTTTAACAAATATTGATGTGGTGTTACACCGTACTGCATTTTAAATACATCGTTAAATCTTGAAGTAGATAAGTTAGCTCTTCGTGCCATATCAACTACCGATAGAGGTTCGCTAAGATTAAAAGAAAAATACGAAGTAATCCAATTCAATGCCTGCGGTGACATTTGCTTAACATGATTGGCAGGCATGTAATCCTCTAGTATGAAGGTAATCAACTCCATCATTCGGGTTTGCGCCTTCAGTTGCATAATGGGGTCCTTATACTGCCAGAACTCCACAACTTGCAGAAACATATCTCGAAATTTAGATGGATGACTAAGCTTGATCTTCACAGGTATATGAATTTGGAACAGCTCGTCCAATCTCGGCTGCATAAGGTGCTGATATGGGGTCAAATCCAATTGGCCTGCTCGTGTTGGGAAGCTTTGATCACTGCTCGAACTGTAGAAAATATCAAAGTGTGCAAACGGTGTTACCGTATTCGTTACTCCTTCCAATCGATTCACACTATTCGGCTGAATGAAACAAAATTCACCTTTTTCGAATGGATATGCCACCCCATCAACAGTGAACAAACATTCGCCTTCCTGCACATAGATAAGCAAGTAATCAAGCAAGCGTCGTTCCTGCATCACCCACGGTTTTCTCAGCGCAAAATCACACTCCCGTATATAGGGCACAATCCGGTGGTTCATCATTGAATCCATGCTAAACTTCATGAACATCGTCATCCTCTACTCATAATTACACACAGGATATCATATCCCCCTAACAATTACAGTTGTTTTTGACAAATTTATTTGAAGCTTTGACAAAGCCAAATCATAGTAGGAACCCTTACACTATATTTATTGCAATGGTGGAAGAAAGACATCTAATAAGGAGGAATAATAATGAACGACAATAAAATGATAAATAAAATGCCCCATTTTGAAGAAAGCTATCCTCTCAACCAAGAGCAAATCGATTCTTATCAAAAGGATGGTCATATCTTTTTGAAAAATGTCGCAACCGCAGAAATGATAGAGACCTATGAGCCGATCCTTAGCGACTTGGTATTTAAATGCAATTACCATGATAAACCAGTCGCTGAAAGAGATACTTACGGTAAAGCTTTTATTCAAGTAGGCAACCTATGGGAGATGAGTGAAGCTGCAGCTGCTTTCACACTGGCAAAGCGCTTTGCTAAGATTGCAGCAGATTTGATGGGTGTTGACGGCGTGCGACTTTACCATGATCAAGCGTTATTCAAAGAGCCAGGCGGCGGACATACCCCATGGCACCAAGACCAAATTTATTGGCCTTTTGATACGCATAATACAATTACGATGTGGATGCCGCTTGTTCCCGTTCCTGCGGAAGTCGGCACGATGAATTTCGCTTCCGGCACGAATCACTTAGGCTATGTAAGCAAGCAAGAAATTTCCGATGAATCACACAAAACACTTGCTCAATTTATTGAAGGCCGCAGTATTCCACAAGTTAATTACGGTGCTATGTCGGCAGGAGACGCAACCTTCCATGCTGGTTGGACCATGCACTCCGCACCAGGCAATCCGACTGACCATATGCGCAAGGTGATGACGATCATCTACTACGCTGACGGTTCGCTTGTTGGTGAACCAGACAGCAATGCTAGACGTTCTGATCTTGCAAATTGGCTGCCAGGCTGCAAGCCGGGCGGAATCGCAGCGAGCGCAAGAAACCCACTGCTTTATAAAAAGGAATAATAATTAATAGCTCTAGTACAATGACAAAAAAGAGGGGTTACGTGCACCCCTCTTTACTATTTTCCTCATTCACATTTTATAATGCCTACCTCAAAACAATCCTCGAAGAAACTTTTAGCATCTTACATGTTTGCGTTTGAAACCAAGCTCCCGTTTATCTACTGCCTTTTGAATGCGTTCAGAAGCGAGTAGAAAATTGCTTTTTTTCTTGTCCTTCTTCACTTCTACTGGGCCTACTGCCTTTGCGATTTCGACCGCTGTATCATGGAGCCGAACATAGGATACGCCTACTGTGTAAATAAAATTATTCATAGCGTATTTCGCTCGTTCGGGAGAATCATGAATCGTATTTTTCACAATTTCAAGCATATTAGCAATCTTGCTTTCGGAAAATTCATCATCAGGCCGATTTCCCAAAAGCCAGCAGTAACAACTCCAGCCCGCAGACATTTTCAGTTCTTCGCCGCTTTCGATCCACTTGTCAGCCACTTCTTGTGCAATATCTGCTTCTGCCAAGGTTACCGCAACAACAAAATCGGACAGCATATAAAAATAAGCTCCATCAATCCATCGCTCAAAATCTGCTGCTGTCATCGCTTTTGGATCTGCAATAATTCCAGCAAAATACATGGCGTCATAATTCCCTGTAGCATAAAGCTGCTCAGCCAACGGTTGGTTTATTTTTGTTTTTTTGAAAATGGGCTTCATTTGGCCTGTAGCAACTCCAAAAAGCGGTTCCTGTGCGCCATTGGATTGGTAAATTTTCTTAGTTCGATCCTTGCTAAGAGCTTCAAGTTCCTGCATAACCATTTCTAAATTCATTGTTTAGCACTCCCTTTTGAGATTTTATCGCCTTCTCCAACCATTTGTTTCTGTTGCATTAGTAACTTTTCCTCATATTTCAATCACCTTCTATGAAGAATCCACAGATCAGTAAGATTTTATTACTCCTTAAAATCATTTTTAGCATCAGTTTCGCGTCAATATCTCAACAAAGACAAGTATATGTTACCACTTCTTGAGCATAGCAAATATGAAATGAAATAATGGCCCTATGCGACGCGGGCTGAAGTAAAGGATACTGGCTCTGGCATACCTGAAGGTGAGCAAATGAATATATTCGAAAGGTTTTACTGGGGGACGAACAAACAGCTTGAGGTGGGGACTTGGGCTTGGACTAACCTTCAGCCAAATGCTTGCAAACGCCATGGGCGGACAACTTGCCCTGAAGGTAAGCACACCTCAGGGAACAATGTTGCAGCTGATTCTTCCTAAGGCTATAGAAGGATAAAACAGGAATAGAGATGCGGTAAAGAACCCACAGCATCTCTATTCCTGTTTCTTTTTTTTCGCTTTCTTGTTCGCTGCTTTTTGAAGATTCTCAGCCACTCTGTATTTTACGATTTCACTAATTAATTCATACGGTATAGGTTGATCTAAAGGGAAGCGAATCGAACCTTTTGCCCCTTTATATGGGGATAATTGTTGTTTAAAAGCCTCAATTCCGCTAGGAGCTGGATACAAGCCGATATGATTTTTGTAAGCTGCAAAATGAACCAGGTTCCCGTGGAGCACGAAGGTCGGCATTTGATAGCCGATTTTCTCTGTGGCTTCTGGTGCAGCCTCTTTAATCACGCCTCTTATCTTCTCCAAAATATCCTGAATCTCAGGAGAGTAATTGGCGATATACTGATCGATCGTCTCAAATGTGATTTTATTGCCTTCCATGGCTGCTCCTTTCGGGATCATTGTTATTTGCGGCGCTTCCGGGCCATTCTCGAATAAATGATGACTGCTGCAACAAGCATGCTAAAGAAACCAAGATTTTCTGCCGGTCCCTGTTCCATCCCAAACACCATACAAAGATTCGTAATTAGGCTTTTTACAAGCAGTGCTATGACAATCAGCATTAACGGACGCATAAAATTATATTTCTTCATCTTTAGTACCACTCCTGACGACATCCCATAGTAGATCAGCTCCCGCTAAAACTAGCAATTGAAATCGCTTTAATGAGAGCAATCCCGGCAAGTATACCAGTTTCCTGCCTGATCGTCCAACCTTTCTGCGCAACTGGCTTCTACAAAGTCATCGCCTGCCCATACCTTGCCAGAAACTCATCATTTTCTTTGTAAAAAGACGGTGAACATGTGGCAGCTGCCTACATGTTCACCGTCTTAGTTACCAAGGATGAAAAATTAAAAAACAGTAATTATTCCACCAGCTATCTATTTTAATGGGCCCCACCAACTAGTATAGTTAATTCACTCCCCAATTTTACAAAATAATGAAACTAAACATATGAAGTGAGACCACTATTAAACTTAACCTTAATTCCATCTACGATATATAGAAGACAGTTAAGCTTCTGTTAATGCCTGCTCCATAATTGAGTAGTATTATCTAAAATTATGATTTCTGAAAATAAAAAAAACGCGCTAAGCGCGGTTTTGATAGAACTATGTTTCTATTTGATGCAATAGAAATATGTTTAATATGTCACTTCTATTAGTAAAGCTTATTTTCATCTATAAATCGTATGGTCCTTCTCCATATATCTGATCGTTGATTTTCTTTCATATTCTTCTGGTAGACAGCGAAAAACAAATAAAGTTCAATATTAAAGTTGATCCGGCGTCTCTTATCTCTTATAAACCAAAAAACTCCTCAGACGTCTTTCTCGTAACCTCAGCTACCTCTTCCACTGGTTTTCCTATACACCGTGATACGGTTTGCAAGATGTGTGGTAAGAAAGCTGGCTCATTCCGTCCATCTTGCGGCCTCCTCTTCAAATCCCGTGGCGTTAAGAACGGCCCATCCGTCTCGATCATGAGCCGGTCCAGCGGAATCATCCGTACAAGCTCTTTCAGGTGTTTGCCTCTTCGCTCATCACAAATCCAGCCTGTAATCCCAATATGGAATCCCATTTCGAGATAAGCCTTAAGCTCTGGTAAAGTCCCCGTAAAACAATGGACGACTGCTTTCTGCACCGATTGTTCCTTAAGAATGGCTATAAAATCCGAAAAAGCTTCCCGTTCATGCAGAAACAGCGGCATATCCTGCTCAAGCGCTAAATCAATTTGCTCAGTAAACCATTTGCGTTGCACATCTCGCGGTGAGAAATCCCGGTTATAGTCTAGTCCGCATTCTCCAATTGCAACCACCTGCGGCTGTGCCACCAGTTGTTTGAGCTTCTTAATCGTCTCATCTGTACAGCTCTTTGCATCGTGAGGATGAACACCCGCAGTAGAGTACAGCTTTCCGGGTAAACGACCTGCATAGCGAGCAGCTTCCATGCTGTTCCTCAAGCTTGTTCCAGTGATAACAAGTGGAGAAACCCCATTCGCTGCCGCCCTTTCAACCACCTGTTCACGATCTTGATTATACGATCGATGCATCAAATTGACGCCAATATCTATAATTTTATGATCCATCATTTATTTGCTCCGTTCGATTTCATTTCTTGATGCTTCTAATGTACACACATACTCTCTACATCCAAATTGTTCTAATTAAATTATAAGCATTTCAAACGAATGGAGGGTAGGGAATGTTTGATTAAAAGCATTTTTTACAATTGCTCAGGCAAAAGAAAAACCGAGTTGAGGCAGGCACATCACCTGGATCTCACTCGGTTATCTTTTATTCTATTGCAAGGGTTTATTTATTCGTTACCCCCTATAAACCAATGAACAAACAGCTTCCACTTGTGTCGAGACAGTGAAAGGGATATAATGGTTAACGCTTTTTGAACACATATAAAAAAGACTCTTTTTACCGTGAATTTCTTGTTCTCGGATAGAACATGAACTTGGACTTTAATCTTTCCTTCATCATCGTAATCTATATTAACCTACTAGTAAAAAACTTTGCCTCCGGAAAGGCATTCATCACCTAAGGAGTGATTGATGGATTCAAATTTGCATTTCATCCAAAAGTTATCTATACAAAGTCAATACGTTGTATCATGCTTACATAGAGTTCTAGAATGAATATAATCGAAATGAGGGGTTTATTATTTATGTATAGAGTGGCTATTTGCGATGATGAGGACAAACAAAGAGAACTTGTTAAAAGCATCCTGATTACTTTGTCGATAAAGACAAATATAGAATTTGAAATCGAATTATTCGGCTCGGGCGAGCAGTTGGTATCCTATTATGAGCGCAATGAAACGCCATTCCATATTTTAATTTTAGATATTGAAATGGGCGGGATTAACGGGATTCAAACCGCTCGAAAAATAAGAGGGCTAAAGAACCTCGATGAACAAATTGTTTTTCTGACAAGCTACCCTGAATATATGATGGAAAGTTTTGACGTCATAACATTCCAGTATTTGATAAAGCCCATTGCCCCCTCGATCTTGGAAGAGAAAATTATCAAGCTATGCCAATACTTCCAAGCACTTGATAAAAAGTTTATGGTCATTAAGTCAGCCTATGAAGAAGTCGTTATTAAATATGATGACCTCATTAGTATTGAAGCTGCCAAAAGCTTAACCATCAAAAGCAAACTGCACGTTATTACCACGAATCAAACCTATGAAAGCAAAGGCATCATTTCAGATTATGCTTTGGCCTTAAAAGACTGTAACTTCCTGCAAATCCATCGTTCCATTATTATTAATCTGCTTCATGTGAGGAAGTTTGCTAGCGGAGGTGTTCTCATGTCCAATGGTATGGAGTTCCCCATAGGTCGTTCTAAAATTAAAGAGGTTAAAGATACTTACACCAAATTTATGATTATGAAGGTCGATTGATATGATTCAAAATAATTTTCCTATTGTCTTTAGTATTGTACTTGTGATGGGCGCTCACCTTAATTTTTTCTTCAACTCGGTTTTTGATAAATCAGCTAAAAAACATAACCGATTCATTTACTTCATTATCTTTGGGCTGCTCGATTACCTATATCTAGTTATTCCCGTCATTCCTATTTTTTCTTCGATTCTACCCTTGCTTATGACATTTAGTTTTGCGCAATCTTATAAAATAGAAATTAAAACCAAGATCATTTTTTCTATACTTTACGCTGTTTTAATGTCTATCGCTAATTATATATCTCAACATCTTTTTTATACCCTAGATTCAGTTGACTTTAGCCACTTTCACACTGTAAATGAACAAGATCAAATAAACTACACGAAATCTATTTTACTCAGTTGCATGATCATGTTTGCTATCATTCAGATCATACGACTACTTGCAAAACGTAGAAGTTTCTCTTTACATTATCGTTACTACGTATTATTTTTGGTTATTCCTATCATAAGTATATACCAACTGAATATTTTAACTTATAAGGACGTCTACTCTTTTATATCCGTCATTGTATTACTATTTTTAAACGTTATGATTGTCTATATTTTTGATACTATCATTGATAAATTTCGATTCATGCATGAGAATGCGCAGTTGCAACATCAGATGGACTATCAGGATGCGAATTACGAAAAAGTCGTTCACAGCTTCAAATCCATTAAAAGAATCATTCATGATACGAATCAACAGTTCTTGTATATTGAAGAGTGTATTAAGCGAAATGAATTAGTAACTGCACTGGAACATATTAAGACGACATTAAATAAAGTCGAAGGAGCCTACCAAAGGGTAAATACGGGGAATTTGGTTATAGATGCCCTTGTCACAAATACGCTTAATATTGGCCAAGCCAATGGCATAAGAATAGATACCAAGCTTAACTTATATTCACAAGAAATCCATATTGACCGTTATGACCTATGTGTTGTCATTGGAAATATGCTAGATAACGCAATAGAAGCTTCTAAAAAGTTAAAAATCGCAGAAGATAGGTACATTCTAATAAAAATACATTCTACCGAGTCTAATCTTCTCATTCACATCATGAATCATATGGAAAATGAAGTAACCAACTTACACAGCCAAAAATCAAACCCGGAATTTCATGGTATTGGTTTAACAAATATAGCTAGAATCTGCGACAAGTACGGTGGTCATATGACTTTTGGAACGAAGCTTAAAGTGTTCAACAATATGGTCATACTTCCATTTAAAGACAATAACCCTTAGACAACATGTTGTTTAGGGATTGTTTTTTTCGTTTCAGGGTGATTTTTAATATAACAGCCTTCTTCCTTGTATGATGAATTCAGCAAGTGACATCTAGAAAGAATACGAGGAGGAATTAGTAATAATGAAGAAAATGATTTCTGTATTAATGACCACTATACTTATTACCGTACCGGTCACCCCTACTTTTGCTCAAACGAATCAGGATACTGTTAAAGAAAAGGCACAGGTGCTGGCTTCGAAGCTCGTGTCCGATTATGGTGTAAGTGGTCTTCAGTATGCCATTATGGATAAGGGATCTATTGTTTTATCAGATGATGCTGGTGTATACGATAAAGCTTCCAATGCTCCGATCACCAAAGACACGATGTTTGGTATAGGCTCGGTAAGCAAGGTGTATGTAACTGCTGCAACGATGATATTAGCTGATTCTAATAAAGTGGATATTGATAAACCACTCACAACATATATCAAAGACTTTACAATGGCAGATGAAAGGTATAAAGAAATTACACCACGTATGTTAATGAATCATTCGTCAGGACTTTATGGTTCTCACTATGGGAATGCTATACTTCTCGGTGACAATGATACACAATACCATGATGAATTATTGTTCAAGTTACAGTCGGAAAAATTAAAATCAAAACCCGGTGAATATTCCGTATATTGTAACGATGGATTTCAGTTGCTTGAATTATTGATTGAACGAGTGAGCGGTATAAGTTACACCGAGTTCCTTGCGAAATATGTTAGCGCTCCTCTGGATTTAAGCTCAACTAAAACACTACACGATGAATTTGATAGAGAAAGGTTAGCCAAATCTTATTGGCCTATGATTGATCATGCTTTACCCGTTGAGAATACCAATGTCATTGGGTCAGGCGGGATCTACTCAACTGCAGAAGAATTAACTAAATTTGCAGAATTATTAATAGGTAATCGAACAGATATTTTATCTGAACAATCAGCCAAGGCCATGCAAAGTCCTGAATATAAAAAAGGAATTTGGGTTTCTGAAGAAACGAACACCGTTAACTACGGTCTTGGTTGGGACGCTGTTAGCTTCGCACCGTTTGATGACTACGGAATAACGGTATTATACAAAGGGGGGGACACCCTTGAGTATCATTCTTCCTTGATTGCAATACCAGAATATGATATTTCTATGGCTGTTGTTTCTTCAGGAGGCAGTTCCATATTCAATGGTACATTTACATCTAAAGTTTTATTAGAGTATCTAAGAGACAAGGGGCATATTAAGGAAATCCTACCCGAGAAAACATTTGAACCTGCCTTGAAAGTGGAAATGCCGTCTGAATTGCTTTCGTATTCTGGATTATATGGTTCAGTGGGTTCAACCATAAATATGGAGATTAAGAACGGAGAAATTAATTTACCTATGACAGGGGGGGGACTTGTACCACCACAAAAGTATGTATATACGGGCGATGGACAATTCAAAAACAGTGATGGTAGTGTCGCAGTAAGCTTTGACAAACAAACAAATGGACAAACATATGTGAAGCTTAACTCTTATTTGAATTTCCCGGGATTAGGTCAGTTCATGATGTTGACCTATGCCTATCAAAAGCTGGATCCCAATCCTCTAAATCATATAACTAAAAAGGTATGGGAAAACAGAAATGGGAAAAATTATTATGCGTTAGGTGAAAAGATTACTTCTGCACTTTATCTAGCCCCAACTATCTTAACTAAAAATATATCCGTTGATATGGATCATGGATACGCAAACGGTACTAAAATTGTTGATGAGAATAAAGCTGTAAATGCTGTCGAAATTCCAATTAGCGGACGAGATGTATTTGATCTCAACTTTTATAAAGTAGGACTTACGGAGTATTTAAAGATTGATGGAGTCTCGTATATCAATGAAGATGCTATTCAACCCATTTATGAAGGGAATTCCTCGATTAGCAGCATACCATCGAATGGTCAGGCTGTATGGTATAAGATTGATGAAAAATCAGCCAATCGAGTCATGACCGTTGAGGCCCCGGTAAGTGGGGGATTTGCCGTTTATGACGCGAAGGGAATGGTTGTGAACTTTTCAAAGGCAACGAGCAATCATTCGGTAGTACTGCCTGAGGATGGGATGATCGTTTTTGGTGGTAATGAGGGAGATGTATTCAAAATTAATTTGAAGAATAAATAGGCTTGTAGCACATAATCAGAACAGCCCGGTCACCAAATGATCGGGCTGTTTGATATAGATAAATGTGGTCCTAATCTTTACCCTCTCACCAGCAACACACAGCACTCCACATGCACCGTCCACGGAAACATATCCACCGGCACAACCTCAACTGTCCTATATCCGCCGTCCTCCAGCACACGCAAATCCCTTGCCAATGTTGACGGGTTGCAGCTCACATACACCACTCGCTCCGGCTTCATCGCCAGAATCGTCTCAAGCAGTGCAGGATCGCAGCCTTTGCGCGGCGGATCAACGACGATGACATCTGCCGTAATACCTTCCTTGCGCCAGCGAGGAATAACAACCTCCGCAGGGCCCGCCTCGAACGAGGCATTCGTAATACCGTTGAGCGCCGCATTCCGCGCCGCATCCTCGATTGCCTCAGGTACGATTTCAACGCCATAAACGCGTCCAGCCTGCCTTGCAAGGAACAACGATATCGTACCGATGCCGCAATAAGCGTCAATAACGGTTTCTGAGCCTGTTAGGCCTGCATACTCCACCGCTTTACGGTAAAGCTCCACCGTTTGCATCGGATTTACTTGATAGAACGATCTCGCCGATATCGCGAAGCGAATACCGTCGAGCTCATCATAGATTACCTCGCTGCCCCAGAGGACACGAGTCTCATCACCAAAAATGACGTTCGTATTCCGCTCATTCACATTTTGAACGATGCTCTTCACGCCAGGGAGCTCCTCGCGGATGCGCCTAACCCATTCATCCGATGAAGGCAGCTTCCTACTGTTCGTGACCAATACGACCATGATCTCGCCAGTGACAACGCCTGTCCGTGCCATCACATGGCGCAGTACGCCGCGGCCAGTTTCCTCATCATAAGGTGTGGCGCCAAGCTCACGTCCAATTCGTTTTACGACACGAATAACCTCATCATTATGCTCATGCTCAATCAAACAATCATCCATATCGATAATCCGATGGCTGCCGCGGGCGTAGAAGCCTGCAATTAATTGACCATCTTTAGAACTAGTGCCGATCGGTACCGATGCTTTATTGCGATAGCGCCAAGGCTCGTCCATTCCAACAGTAGGGTGAACAACAATTCCAGTAGACGTACTTGCTCCATCCGACAGATTGGCTTCACCATCCACATTCAGTTTACCGATTCGCATCAAGTTATCCACAACATGCTGTCGTTTCCATTCAAGCTGCGCCGGATAATCAAAATGCTGCAACTGGCAGCCGCCGCACTCCTTATAAATATCACAGGGCGGCTCCACGCGCGATGGGCTCTTAAGCATTAGTTCTTCAAGCTTCGCATAGCCGTACTGCTTCTTTACCTTCATAACCTTCGCACGCACGCGCTCACCGGGAAGTGCTCCCTGTATAAAAAGGGTAAAGCCATCAGCGCGGCCTACCCCTTCTCCATCATGTGTCAGGCCGATAATATCGACAGTGACTTCTTCATTTTTCTGAAAAGGCGCATCCGCTGGAATCGCCGCTGTTCGAGTACCCGTACCCTCAGCACCGCGCGATCTGCCTTTGCCGCCTCTGCTTCTACCTTTGTTCATAAACTCTCTCCGCTCTATCTTCAATGCTGTTGCATGCTTCTTCCTCTTATCATTCCCAGATTTCTGCATTCATATGGGCTTAACGGTAAGTCGATTCCCCAGTCTCATCAGCAAAAATACGCAAATGCGACGGCAGCACCGAGAATGTACATGGCAGCACGCCGCCATATTCGCCATCGAGATTAATTTGCACATAATCCGGTGTAGTCACCTTCAACTCGTCTGTCCGAAAATGAATCACATGCGGATCGTTCAAATGCTCACCACGCAGCGCTAGCGTAACCAGCTTAATAAATTCCGGCAGGTTGCATTTGCGGATAAGCAGGACATCCAAAAGCCCATCATCGAGTTTGGAGTCCGGCGCCAATCGCTCGAATCCTCCGACTGAATTGCTGTTGCATATAAGGAACATCATGAACTCGTCATGGAACTGACCTACTCCAGCTGCATGAAAAGTCAGCTCAGTTGGCCGAAGCCGGGTCATTTTCTCCATGCCCTTCATATAATAAGCCAGCTGCCCAATCATCGTCTTCAGTTTGCTCGGCACGTCATAGGTCAATTCCGTTAAGGAGCCGCCACCGGCAATATTGATAAAATAACGCTCATTCGCCTTTCCGACATCAATCGGCCGGCTATATTGCTGAATAATGAGGTCGACTGCGTACTCCCAATGCTTCGGAATACCCATCGCCCGTGCAAAATCATTGGTTGTACCCACCGGCAATATGCCAAGCGGAGGTCGATTCGCCTTGTTCGTCAAGCCGTTGATAACCTCATAAAGCGTTCCATCGCCGCCTGCAGCTATAATCATATCATAGCCGCGATCCGCTGCTTCAGCCGCTGCAAGCGTTGCATCACCCTCGCCAATCGTGGCGTGGCAGCTCGTCTCAATACCGCCTTGTTCAAGCCGCTGAAGAATATCAGGCAATCTTTTTTTCATTTCTTCTCTTCCCGAAGTCGGGTTATATATAAGTCTTGCTCGTTTGATTGCCATCTTGGTTCACCCCTAACAATCATTCAACCTAACATTTATTCATGAAACGTGGCATGCTGCTCTTCAAGCAAGCGCTGTAAACCGTCGAACATCTGATGTTCCAGCCACTGCTCAATCGCCGTATTTGGAAGCATCGCCTTGCCGTTATACCGATAGGCAAGACCATTAAGCCGAGTTGGAATGACCTGTTTGGTAAAATAACCTTGGCTCAGAAATAGCGGTACAACAATGACCGCTTCTTGCGGATTCGCCGTCTGCATCGCTGCTAGCTTAATTGCGGCTTGGTCTGGCAATAGCATGGCATACTCTGCTCGCTTATATCCACCGAGCGCTCTAACCCGCTCGCCAAGCTTCAGCAGCCCTTCCTGCCAGCGCTCATGGAATACCTTTTCTTTGCTTCCATGGCCAATGAGCAGCAAGGCTTCCATTTCTGGTTTTGTGGATAATTGTGCGATGTTTGAAGCGAGCAGCTCTGCAATTTTGGGATCATCGTCAATTGGAAGTCCATAATGTATATTTGCTGTGACTCGGAACGTTCCGAGGTCGCCTTCCAAATCGGAAACCCATGGAAAACCAAATGCTTGCCCAATTTCATCCACATGTGTACTTCCCGAAGAAACGAACAGCGGCACTACGAACATATCCGTTACGCCTTGACGCTCTAATTCATCAATACCATCCTGAATAAGCCGTCCCTCCACGATCTCGAGAAAGGACGACATAATTGGAACACCTGATAAACGGGGCGAAGCCGCTGCTGCTGCAATCGCCTCATCGACTAACTGTACCCATGCAGCTTCTCTGGAGCCGTGGCTAATAACAAGAATGCCTGGCTTCATAGAATCATTCCTACCTTCCAAGCCGTTCTAAAGCCATTTTATAACCATCATTGCCATAGTTCAAGCAACGCTTCACTCTCGATATCGTTGCTGTACTTGCGCCTGTCTCGGCCTCGATCGCATTATAAGTGCTGCCTTTACCAAGCATCCGTGCTACTTCAAGTCTTTGCGATAATGACTGAATCTCATTCACCGTACACAAGTCATCAAAGAACACATAACATTCCTCAACTGACTTCAAAGTAAGTACCGCTTCGAATAATTGATCTATTGCTTTATCGTTCAGCTTTTTAAGCTGCATGCGAATTCACTCCTATTAAAACTAATGTTACTATTGTAACTTTTTTAACCGTTTTTTTCAAACATTACCGAATTCGCTTAAGGATTTGCCGCACAGTTTTGAAGCGATCTCGCATACAAGCAGCAGGCATTTATCTAGAAAAAAATCTGCACTCGGGACATTCGTCCAATCCTTATGTTCGCCTACTCCATAAACTGTTATAAAAGAAGGGTTGTGATCCGTGTGAATTATCGCAATAACCCCGGTACCGGCAACCAGCAAAACGATTGGCACGGCGGCCAGCATCTGGCGCGAGATCCGTTCAGCAAATCGTCTGGCGCAAAGTCGAGCGGTTTCAACTTTGGTGGAAACCTGCCAACGATGCCGCCGGCTACGCAGCAAGCGCAGGATATCCTGCCCGTCGTTGTACCGGATTCTACTGCTGAGCTAATAGAATCGACCACCAGCACCAAAGGAAGCGGCTTCTCTCTTGCCAATCTAGGCGAAATCAAAGGATATATCGATCGTTTGGGCGGCATTGACGGTATTCTTACAACAGTGACAAAGGTCCAGAAGGTGATGTCGAGCGTTTCTCAAATGGCTCCACTTGTCAAAGTGCTCATGGGCTCCTTCAGCAAAAAATCATCATCCGATTCAGATGACGATGACAAAGACGAGTGGAAACCAAAACGCCGTAAACGCCGCAAGCCAAGTTCTGGTTCCGGCTCAGGCAAAAACACAGCTATTCGCCGCCGCAAGCCAAAGAAACGTTAATCATTGCTTTCGAGGTTTGTTCTACACATATTTAACCTACATTTATTTAAGTGAAGCACCCTGAATGCAGCGAAACTTGCTGCAATCGGGGTGTATTTCATTTCCTCGCTTTATGCACATGATCACACAAAAAAGAAAACGATTATTAGACTGTGGATAACGTTTTTCCTTTGTCTATCCACAGGACAATTCGTTTTTCTTGCCGTTTAGATGGTTCGGTCTGTGTACAAGTACAACCTTCGACAGGTTTCGTCAACTTCCATTTTGCAATCCATGCACAACTGTTCCTACAATGTGCATATCTCTTCTGCTCATATTGAAAATTCACAAATTTTAATGATAAAAACGAATCATTTCAGCCGTTACTATTGTAGTATTCTACTGAAATAGCGGTACCGCCCATCATAAGTGAAACTCATACACAGCTGTTATTAATTATGTGTATAGATGCAATTTTCGCGAATTTTCGATAAACGTTGTCCACAGCGGTTAATCGTTAGCAGAGAACACAAAAAATAGTGAGGAACATCTCATTCCCCATGAGCCTAAGCTCATGGCGAGTGAGGTTTTCCTCACTATCTCATTAATAGTCAAAGTATTATCTTACAGAAGAGTATTCGTTTTTTCAAGCATTTCTTATAAGAAAAAGAAATGAATGATCCAGTAGAACACCATCGCCATTATGATTGTAATGGGAATCGTGATGACCCAAGCAACGACGATACGGCCTGCAACTCCCCATTTAACAGCGGAGAAACGTTTCGCGCTGCCGACACCAAGGATTGAAGACGTAATAACGTGTGTTGTACTTACTGGAAGATGAAGCATCGTTGCCGTCAAAATAACGGCTGCAGAACCGATATCAGCTGCAAAGCCATTGATCGGCTCGATTTTGAAAATTTTTGTCCCCATCGTTTTGATGATTTTCCAGCCACCGACTGAAGTACCAAGTGCCATAGCTGTTGCTGCGGAAATTTTAACCCAGAGCGGGACGTCCATCGTTGTTTGAATGCCGGAAGCAACAAGTGCAAATACGATAATACCCATTGCTTTTTGAGCGTCATTCGTACCATGAGAGAACGATTGGAACGCAGCTGTAAGGATTTGACCGAAGCGAAACCCTTTATTCACCTGATGCGGACTTGACTTGGCAAAAATCTTTTTTAGAATCCACATAATGATAAAACCTGCAGAGAAAGCAATCAGTGGTGAAAAAATCAATGCTTGTACAATCTTGATTAATCCGCCGCTGTTAATCGCGCTCATGCCTGCTCCGCCGATTACTGCACCTGCGAGGGAGCCAATCAAAGCGTGTGAAGATGAGGAAGGAATACCAAACCACCAAGTGAGCAAATTCCATGCGATTGCTGACAATAGTGCCGCAATGACAATGGGAACGCCATGCTCCAGCTCAGCTGGATTAGCAACGCCTTTACCAATTGTCGCTGCTACGCCAGTAAAGGTAATCGCGCCGACAAAGTTCATAACAGCAGCCATTACGATTGCAACTCTAGGTTTTAAAGCCCGAGTCGACACGGCAGTTGCAATGGCATTAGCCGTATCATGAAATCCATTTATAAAATCAAACGAAAGCGCTAGAAATACTACAATCCATAGAACCATTAAATCCATTGTGAAAGACTCCCACTCTCTAGATTAGCTATTACGCATAATGATCGATTCCAGCGTATTGGCAACGTCCTCGCAGTAGTCGGTCGTTTGCTCTAGCATCTCATAAATCTCTTTGCGCTTCATCAGCTCAATTGGATCTGTGACATTTGCGAACAAGCTCTTGATGCAAACCCGAAGCAGGTCGTCAGCTTGGTTCTCCAGCTCGTTAAGCGCAATATTCGGCTCGCGAATCGCAAGCAGCTTTCGTTCTGTAAGCAAATAAATTGCTTTCTTGATTTGGTGCGATGAACGAACGAGAATATCGCCAAACAAAGTTATGTACTCGTCCTTTTCAAGAATGTTGTACATTTCAAATCGAGATGCACAAGCTTCTATGCCATCAAGCACATCATCAAGCGAAGACGTTAGGGCCATAATATCTTCACGTTCAATCGGAGTGATGAACGTTTTGTTCAGCTCCTTCAAAATCGTGTGTACATGCTTGTCGCATCTACTTTCGTATTCCTTCATGGTCTTGGCGAAAGCTGACACATCCGATAGGTCTGACAGGCCTTTGGCAAAGTACTCAACAGCCTCAACAATTGCGTCAGCCATTTCTTCGAACGTCTTAAAGAAAATATCCTTTTTCTTGAACATCGTAATCCCCTTTACACGACTTGATGTTTAGGCGTACTGCTATGAGCCCACAATATCTTAACATAGTTTACATGTGAATTGTTAAGAGAATGTAAAGGTTTTATGAAAAATTTTAGATTTTCATAAAAAATATAAAAAAGACGCAATCCTGTAACAAGATTGCGTCCTTTTTATCCTCGGAAGCTCATCCGTTAACGTCTGTTAACAGTGTCTCCAACTTGCTACGTTTGTACCCATGTTACATGTCCTTCAAATGTCGGCTTATTTGGTACGATATGAAAGAAGGTTTTTCCAGGGACAAATGGCAGCTCTGTTCCGTTCTTCACGATTCGAATCATACCATCTGGAGCTCTTACCCATTCCGCTTCTATCGCTTTGCCTTTCTGGAATAGAATCGCCGAGCCCCCTTTCGTCAGATCAACGGCCAATCGGCCCTCATTATCCATTGTCTTGTGATCTGCTCCCAGTACAACCAGGTTTGTACCCGAAAGCTGTTCATTATTGTTTAGGTCGATATGCGGTTTGTCGCCAATGGACCGTTTATATAAGCCAGACGCCGAATCGTATTGATATCCAACACTATAATTTTTGAGCATAAAAGATATTGTAATGTCGGCAGCCGGAACACCGGCCTCTGTGGAACCCGCTTCAGCGAACGTGTATGGTGGAACCTGTTTGTCCGTTCTATATTTCTTCTTCTCAGCACCAGTGCGCAGCTTCTCTAAATTCGAATACAAATTATGCGGCGCCTTGCGCTCCTTGCTTCTCCAGAAGTAGCTGCCTGCATTCGAGATTTCATCCAAATAAGGTTTGCCCTGCCTTTGCAGTACTGCATATCCATCATTGCTCGCTCCTGCATGGGCAAGCACCGCTCCATAGCTATCTCCAATATCAATAAGATAAGGTCTAATACTGCGTATGGGTCCAATTGTATCGGTTAGTGCACTCGTGCTCTGAAATACAGCAATTAAACGAGTAATCCCGCCTTCCGCAAGCACTTCCCAGATCACGTCAGCATTCGTTAAACCAGACTGTGGACGAGCTGCAGCGAAATTGTTAATCATGACAACAATGGGTCTTGCGCTCGCTTCATTTTCCAGCTTCAGTCCGCTCAACGGAGCATCATAGGGAAGAGGCGTCGGCTCTGTCACTGGCTCATCTGTACCGCTAGGATCGCTGATGTCATTTGTCTGTTTCGGTGAATCGTTGCCACCGTTCCCGCTGCTGCAAGCTGTTACAAGGAGTATAAGCGATAATAATAGCAACACTGCTGATTTTCGGATTCGTTTGTTCATGCGTTAACCTACCTTTTCCCGCTAAAACATAGCATGTATTCGTTTTCACTTTACTTCCATTTAAACACAATTGAGGACGTATGTCTCGACAAATAAGTTGCTTTCTCCTTTAAAAAAACCATAAATTCCACACAATAGCACTATCTCCTGTCAGAACGAGGGGAAGGTCATGGGCAGAAAAAATAGTATCGCATGTGTGTCAGACCAAATAAAAGAGGCAAGCTCTTGCATAACAAGAACTTGCCCCTTCTTATCGTTCTATTCGCTTTAAATACTCCAGTGATGCCATTCTTCTTGCTGTTTATCAAGACCGCTGAGCCATTCCGAGGTTACACGTATCGCTTCCTCCTGGTGATTGCGCGTAGAGTAAGTATGATTCGCTTGAAATATAATTTCCTTATCGCAAAGACCCTCGTTACGGGTCCAGAAAACCTTCTGGTACAAGAAGCTGTAATCGACAGGTATAAGCTCATCGCTAGTACCATGAACAAGCAGTACTTCTCCTCCAAATTTAGTAGCCGCTTGGAAAGGCTGATGCTGGAGCAGCGAATCAAAAAACACAGGCTGCAGCGTATATCCTTGATAATCGGAGCTACCTCCAGTTACAGCATCGTCATAGCTGCTTCGTCCCACTATACGTACAATATCATTGAACGGATACGCAACTGGCGACCAGAGCACAAGACGTTTGGCCCGCTTATCTTTAACCGCTGTCATAATCGCTACCGCCCCGCCGAGACTGTGACCGAGCAATACAATTCTGAGCGGGTCAACACATTCCATGCTTGCTAAATAATCAATCGCGCTTCTAGTCTGATCCACCATTGAATCGAAGCCAAGAGCACCATAGTCACCGCTGCTCTCGCCGCAGCCGCCATAATCAAAGCGTAGAACGTAAGAGCCTTGCGCCGCAAGCGCACGAGCCGTCTTCACGAACAACCGGTCAACCCCAACACGTGAGCCTATGAATCCATGGCATATAATAATGGCTTGCCTTTTTTCTGAATCGTTCTTATTTCCATCTGCGGGGTAATGCAGCGTTGCCGCAAGCTCAAGCTCATTATGTCGCAGCGTCAAGTGCTTTTCCATCCGATAACCTCCTGATAGCCTATATATAATAATTCCTACCCGTATACTATGATTTAATGTTAAAACCATAATATCATCACCGCTCCGTACCTGTCAATCTCACTTAAAAAAATAAAACCATCTAACTTTATGCTGCAGCTAATTGGGACATACTACCCCTATGTTTAGCAGATTCACATTTTTAGGAGGTGCAAAGCAATGCCTTTATGGATTGCGTGGATAAAGGACCATTGGCTGTCCTTGCTGCTTATTATAGGAATCGCAGTGGCTGTTTTATATGTATTTGTCAACCGCAGACTGTTATTCTACAAAGAATGACGATAGGAGCACCGTCCGAAGCTGAGGAAATGTTTTATTCCTCGTGCATAATCGGTACTCTAATCGTCACAATTGTACCAGCTCCACGTTCGCTGTCAATGGTTAGCTGACCGCCGTGGAGCTCAATAATCTCCTTGCATATAGCGAGTCCAAGACCAGATCCACCTTGACCCGTACTGGCTTTATAAAACTTTTCTGTAACATGTGGTAAGTCATCTGCTTCAATCCCACAGCCGGTATCCGCTACGGTGAGCATCGCGCTTTCCTGTTCGATCGTCGTTGCTACACGAATGGTGCCCCCCGCAGGTGTAAACTTGAGCGCATTGTCAATTAAATTGATGATTACCTGCTTAAGCCGATTTGCATCCCCTCGAACCACAATCGGGCTTTTTCCATAGTTAGCTAGAATCCGTACCCGTGTATGCTCCTCACGAACTCCCAGCTGATTAACCGTCTCCTTAACCGGACCATTGAAATCAAGCACTTCACTATGCAGCTCCATCGTCCTGGCCGACAGCTTCGAGAAGTCGAGCAAATCCTCGACAAGCCCCGATAAGCGTTCCGTTTCCTTGCTAATAATGGACAAACCGAGCTTTACCTCTTCATCGTCCTCGGTAGGCTCGCTTTCCTTTAGTGTTTCACTCCAGCCCTTTATCGATGTAAGCGGCGTGCGAAGCTCATGTGATATAGAAGATATGAAATCGTCCTTCAGCTTCTCCCGTTTACTCAGCTCCAAGACCATAGCATTAAACGTTTCCGCCAGCTGACCTATTTCATCATCATTTCGTTGAATAGCTCGATGCGTCCAATCACCCTCAGCCATATAGCGCGCCGCACGTGTTAGCTCACGAATCGGCTTCACTATACGCTGGGCGAGAAATAAGCTTAAGCCAAGAAACAAAAGGACAACACCGATACCAACCGCAGTTGCCATCCGGATAAGCAAGCTCACCATCGCATCCACTTGATTCAAGGACGCTGAATAACGAAGCATGGATACAACTCTCGTTTCATTCCATAACGGAATTGTAACCGACATAACACGTTCACCATAATAGGGGTCAACCCCCCTCCAGCTTCCCGTTACTCCAGCAATAGCCGACTTCACGTCAGCCGTCGTATAACGAATATCCGGAGCAAAACCGTCGGAGTCAATCCGAATTTGACCAGTGCTGTCAAGCAGTTGCAGTCTGGTGCCGCTCTCAACCATATATTGCAAAATATAATCGCCCTGATCCTTCACCGTAAGCGAGGACAGAGAACGGCTATGCAGCGTTAACGCCGATTCCGCGCGCTGCTTAACCGAGCTTTGTGCGCTTCCATAATAGTAATTCCACATTAATGCTGCGAACACGCCACCAAGTACGCTGACGACAAGCACGATGAGCAGCAAATAGCTCCACACCATTCTCGTTTGTACGCTTTTCATTCTTCGCCGCCCCGCTTCCACCGATAACCATAACCCCAAACCGTCTCAATAAAGGCGGGATCGGATGGGTTTTTCTCGATTTTCTGGCGAATTCTTCGAATGTTCACATCCACTACCTTAAGATCGCCAACGTAATATCTACCCCATACCTCTGTCAAAATATGATCTCGGCTGACGCTCTCGCCGACTCGTTCCATCAACAGTCGTACAAGTGTCCACTCCGTAGGCGTCAAAATAATTTCCTTACCCTGCTTCCACAACTTCCGTTCTGCTACGGAAAGACGGAAGGGATTTACATGCAGCTCCTGATGAAAGCTTCCATTTCCATAAATCGTAGGCAGCTGTTCTTCCATAGGTCGCTGTCCATAGATTGCAGATGACGCTGCAGCCATAGTCTCTGCTTCACTCCGATAAACTTCTTCGCTTGCTGCAATCCCTTCGGAAGCAGCCTTAATCTCTTGTTCCTGCTCATCTAACCGTGGCTTCATTCTCCGATAGAGTGATTTAATCCGTGCAATAAGCTCACCGGGACTGAACGGCTTCTGGACATAATCGTCTGCCCCTAGCTCCAAACCATGTATTTTATCCTCTTCCTGCGACTTCGCTGTAAGCATAATAATGCCCATTCGCGGATAACGGGCACGCAGCTGCTCGCACACCTCAAAACCGCTTATCGTCGGGAGCATAACGTCAAGCAGCGCAATATCGATAGGTCCTTCCGTATCTGCAAGAGCTAAAGCTGATTCGCCCGTTTCGGCTTCTATAACTTCCATATCGTTGCGCTTCAGATTAATGCGAACGAAGCCGCGGATGGACTCCTCATCCTCCAACAATAATATACGCATAGCTTAATGCACCCGCTTTTCTCTCTTAATCGTTACGGATGGTAAGAGAAGATGCAAACTCTGCTTCTACCCCGGCCATCTCGCTAAATGCTTGCCGCTCTTCTGCGGGCCACTCGGCTGGAGCTTCCGTTACGAATGAAACCGCAAAAACATTTCCACTGTCCGTCATAAGCTGCCGATATCGTTTAGACTGCTGCTTCCAAGTGGATTCAACGGTATCCCACTGCTTCTGCGGCACCGCATATAAGGTTGCCAGCTTGGCTGTAACATTCAATTTCTCATTCCAGTAATCGATAGATACGAGGGAATAAGGCTCGTTCAAGCTGTGCATCGTATAGCGTCCTATCCATTGTTCTGGAATTCGAAGCTGTATACCATAGCTATAGTCGGAGAATTCCTCCGTTATTTTCACAAAATCAGATTTGCCGTCCCATTGCATCCATTCATTCAACCATTTGGAATTGGAATAAGGAACTTCTGAATAACCCGGTGCCTCTTTCGCCCATGGCAGTTCAAAAATACCATCGCCATTAATATCCTTGCTCATCGTTGGCGTACCGCTAATCCCTTCCTGCGAGATAGAGCGATTTGGATAAACGAGTCTCAGCTTATTCCTCTCCCACACGTACATGGTGGTATAGGTGCTGTGTGCACCGGTGGATGCTTCCAAAATAATGCCTCTTCGACTTGGTGAAATCCGTCCAATGAGCAAACGGTCATAATTATTCACATCTTTATACAGGTTCTCTGTATGTATCTCCCGCATGCTGCCGTTTATCCAATTGTAAATCGTTAAATGAAATTCAGGCAACGCCATTTCTTGATTCGTACCGATCTCCGAAATGATCGCGAGCTCCATTCGTCCGTCATCATTAATATCGCCCGTATCTCCATAAGAATAGGGCAAAGTCTCCAGAGGCTTTAATGTTAATTTGCCAGTGTCGTTGCGAATAGGCTTCGATTCAAACGAATAAATCTCCAGTACATTCGGACTATCAAATGCTCCGATCCATCCGATCATAATTTCCATTTGACCATCGTTATCGAGATCCTCTATTTTCAACCAATCGATTAATCTGGCCAGCGGCTGCTGAATGAGTACCCAAGGTTTCCACGATAAATCCGTATATTTGAACACCATTAACTCAGGTGAGCTATATTCATTGTAATAAGAAACGATAGCCTCTTCCTTGCCATCTCCATCCACATCAATCAAGCGAATGGCTTCCATATGATCCTCTCTAAGAGGCAACGTTAGCTTGCTGTAATCCGGTAAATTTTTTTCAATCGCCTGCACAATGGCCTGCTTCTCGGGTGAAATAGCTGGCTTCTGCAGAAGATCTGCAGGCGCGGCTGTATAACGACAGCCAGTTGCGAGGAATAGGAGTGAAATCATGCCACCGAGCATCAGGCTCCATCTCATGATTGATCCACGCCTATTCCTAGCATTCCTATCACTAACGTTATCCAACTTTGCAGCCTCCTCGTGCATGTTCCCAGTTAAGCTAATTGATCGGCAGTGACTAATGTATAACCCATATTTTCCAAAACATCAATAATGGCAGGTAGAGCATGTACCGTATTCTTAATATGCTTGTTGCCAAAAGAATGCATTAATATCATACCATTTGGCTTTGCTTCTTTCTTTATCATTTTGATCATATCTGATGATGAGGTTCCAGCCCAATCACGCGTGTCGATATTCCAGCTGATTAATTCACGATGATTTTCTTTCAATAATGTCTTAAGCGTATCCGATACTGCCCCATAGGGTGCGCGTACCATAACCGGTGTAATGCCAATCGCTTCTTTAATGGCTGTATCCGCCGTTTTGAATTGCTCAATAATTTGCTGCTCGTCTAGCTTAGATAGATCCTTATGATTGTTTGTATGATTGCCGATTGCATGCCCTTCATCTACGATACGCTGTAGTACCTCTGGATATTTGGTAACTTGTTGTCCGACAACAAAAAATGTTGCCTTTACTCCTTTTTCCTTCAGGATATCCAAAATATCGGTTGTATAACGCTTATCTGGGCCATCGTCGAACGTGAGCGCGATAAGCTTATCACCTTTGCCTGGCTTCGTTGCAGTCATTTGATCAGGCTCGTCCAGCTTTTCCGTTACGGGAACATCAGGCTTTTCCATATCTGAATCGCCTGGCTTGTTATCGACATCGCCATGGATGATTTCACTGTCTTTGCCACCGTCATTACCAATGATAATGACGTCTCCGTCACCCGTGGCACCGCTTCCAGTTTCCGGCCCTTTCTCGGTATCTCCTTTATCCACAATGGGGTTCTTCTCGCCTGTCAAAAGCGTGGATAAGCTTAATCCGCCCTTTGCCCCACAAGCGCTGAGGCTCATGATTACTACAGTCAATATGATTCCTAAAAACAAAAAACGACGCCGTCTTACTTTTTTCATTACGCTCACCTTCTATTCCTCGCTGATAGTTTCATTGTAACTCTGCAGTAAATTGATAGAGTTACAAATTAGTAACACCATTCGAGTGATTTTGACACATATGGCATCAAAATAGGCGAAAATAAAAAAAAGCCAACCAGAGATTTCTGGTTGACCAAATTAAAATAAAAGCCATTCCTTTACATCATACTAAGGCAGCTTAGATTAATGCTTTAGCTGCAATGTCAGTACGGTTTTGTTTGCCTTCAAAGTCAATCACACTAACCGCTTCATAAGCACGTGCACGAGCTTCTGCAATATCGCGGCCACGGCCAACGATACCTAGCACTCGGCCTCCGTTAGTAACGAATTGCCCATCTTTCTCGGCTGTCCCCGCGTGGAACACGAGTGCGCCTTGCGCTTCTGCTTCTGCAAGACCGCTGATTACACGTCCCTTTGGATAAGTAGCTGGATAACCTTCTGATGCTACAACAACACAAACCGCTGCTTCCTCGCTCCACTGAATGTCCAGTTGATCCAGATTGCCATTCAGCGATGCAAGCACGATGTCGATCAAATCCGTTTGCAAACGCGGCAGTACAACCTGAGTTTCAGGATCACCCATGCGAGCATTGAATTCGATCGTTTTTGGGCCGTCCTTCGTAATCATAAGACCAGCAAACAGAACACCGCGGAATGGACGACCTTCGCTGACCATCGCTTTTGCTGTTGGAATAATGATGTTCTGAATCGATTCGTCTATAATTGCTTGATCGATATGAGGCAGTGGTGTATAGGTGCCCATGCCGCCTGTATTCGGACCTTTGTCTCCATCAAAAATCGGCTTATGATCCTGTGCAGGCACCATTGCGCGAACCGTTTCTCCGTCAACGAAGGCGAGAATCGACATCTCTTGCCCCACTAGACATTCCTCAATGACGATCTGACTGCCCGCTTGGCCGAACACTTTATCCACCATCATCTCGCGCAGTGCCTGTTCGGCTTCTTCAATCGTTGCCGCAACCGTAACCCCTTTGCCTGCTGCAAGCCCATCAGCTTTAATAACGATGGGAGCGGATTGCTCGCGAAGGTACGCGGACGCTGATTCATAATCCGTGAATGTTTCATATTTCGCTGTTGGAATATCGTATTTTTTTAGCAAATTTTTCATGAAAATTTTGCTGCCTTCGATTTCAGCCGCATTTTTGCGCGGACCATATGCCACGATTCCAGCTGCTTCGAATGCATCTACAATACCATCCGCAAGCGGATCATCCGGACCTACAAAAACAAGATCGATTGATGCATCCTTAGCGAACTGAATAAGCTCATCGAATTGATTGACCGCAATCGGTACAATTTCAGCAAGCTGTGCAATACCTGCGTTGCCTGGCGCGCAAAAAACTTCTTTTACCTTCTCGCTTTTCTTAAGCGCCCAGACGATTGCATGCTCTCGTCCACCGCCGCCAACTACCAAAATACGCATAACGATTAACCTCCCAAATGACTAAATACAAGCAAAAACGCCTTCGGCGACCTCTCGACGCTGAAGCAGCTTTGACGGAGAAATATAAGCCCTTTATAAGCTAACAAACTTATAAATTCTTATATTTTAAAAAATGCAGCCGCCGCCCGCGCCAGCTCTCTGTCGTTAACGTGCGGCTGCCTATTTGAATAGATGCGTTTGATTCTAGTGTTTAAAGTGACGTACGCTTGTGAACACCATTGCGATGTTATTCGCATTAGCCGCAGCAATCGACTCTGCGTCTTTGATTGAGCCACCTGGTTGAATGATAGCCGTGATTCCTGCTTTGGCAGCAAGCTCTACCGTATCGCCCATTGGGAAAAATGCGTCAGAAGCAAGTGTTGCTCCTTTTGCCGCTTCGCCAGCTTGTTCAATCGCAATGCGAGCCGCGCCTACGCGGTTCATTTGACCGGCGCCAACGCCAATAGTCATATCGTCCTTCGCAAGTAAAATCGCATTGGATTTCACATGCTTAACGACTTTCCAGCCAAATAGCAGCTGTTTAAGCTCTTCTGCAGTCGGTTTGCGATCTGTTACAAATTGCAAATCTGCTTCTGTAACCGAGTGAACATCGCTCTCTTGTACGAGCATACCGCCATCAACAGAAGTCACAAGCCATTCCGGCTTGCGCTCGCCAGCAGTGGAAAGCTCGCCCAGCTTCATCAAACGGATGTTTTTCTTCTTAGTCAAAATCTCTAGCGCTTCTGGCGTGAAGTCAGGCGCGATGATGATTTCAAGGAAAATACCGCCAAGCAGCTCAGCCGTATCAGCGCCGATCGTGCGGTTAGCAGCAACGATACCGCCGAAGATCGAGGTTGGGTCAGCCGCGTATGCTTTTTGATAAGCCTCATGGATTGTAGCGCCGATTCCTACGCCGCAAGGGTTCATATGTTTTACAGCAACTACTGCTGGCTCATCGAATTCTTTAAGAATCGCGAGTGAAGCGTTGGCATCGCTAATATTGTTATAAGAAAGTTCTTTGCCATGCAGCTGTTCAGCAGTCGTAACACTGCCTGCTGCTGCAAGCGGCTTGCTATAGAAAGCAGCTTTCTGGTGCGGGTTCTCGCCGTAACGAAGATCCTGTACCTTCTCGTAAGTAACTGTGTACGTTTCAGGCAATGATTCGCCCACTTGCTTGGTCAAGTAATCAGAGATAAGGGAATCATAAGCCGCAGTATGACGGAACACTTTAGCGGTCAGGCGTTTGCGCGTCTCAAGCGTCGTATCGCCTTGTGCTTTCAATTCCTCAATTACCGTACCGTAGTCGGCAGTATCCACTACAACCGTTACGAATGCGTGGTTTTTGGCAGCTGAACGAAGCATCGTCGGGCCGCCGATATCGATATTTTCGATCGCATCCTCATAGGAAACATCAGGTTTCGCAATCGTTTCTTTGAACGGATACAAGTTAACGACAACGAGGTCGATGTAATCCAGGCCAAGCTCCTTCATCGTGTTCTGATGCTCTTCATTGTCACGCACCGCGAGCAAGCCGCTATGTACGGCCGGGTGAAGCGTTTTGACACGACCATCCAAAACCTCCGGGAAGCCCGTTACATCGGAAATACCGATAACCGGAATGCCTTCCTTTTGCAGCAGGCTGAATGTACCGCCCGTCGAAATAATTTGCACACCTAGGCTAGCCAGTTCTCTAGAAAACTCCACGATTCCTGACTTATCCGAAACACTAATTAACGCTCTGCGAATTGCCATGCAAATCCCTCCTCATCTATTTGACCAATCCTTAACTTAACTGCTTATCGTCACATGCCTGCCATCCAGTGCGACACGGCCCTGTGCGATTTGCTGAATAACGGCTGGCAGCAGCGCTTGCTCAGCTGCGTGAATACGCACCGCGAGAGAGCCTTCCGTATCCCCGTCTACCACCTCGACTGCATGCTGTGCGATAATCGGTCCACTGTCCATGCCGCCGTCCACGTAGTGAACGGTGACGCCAGTCAGCTTAACGCCATAGGAAAGTGCTTGCCCGATACCGTTAACGCCTGGAAAAGCTGGCAGCAGCGCGGGATGAATATTAATCATTCGGCCGTAGAAAGGCTCAACGAGCACCGACGTAATAATGCGCATATAGCCTGCAAGTACGATCAGCCCAACGCCGCGCCTTGTAAGCTCAGCAATAATTTCCGTCTCATAAGCTTCCCGAGACGGATACTCCTTCGGTGTGAACAGGAACGTGTCCACACCAGCCTTCCGTGCACGCTCCACAACGGGAGCGGCAGGCTTGTCACAAACAAGAAGCTCGATGGTTACATCGAGCTTCCCCTCCTGCACCGCATCTACAATCGCTTGGAAATTCGTACCTTGTCCCGAAGCGAAAACAGCGATGCGAAGTGCTCCCATTATACGTCCGCTCCCGTAAACGTTACGATGCGGCTTCCTTCCGTAACCGTTCCGATACGGTAAGCCTGCTCACCAAGCTCAGCTGCAATGCGAAGAGCTTCATTTGCTTGATCAGCTGGAACAACAATAACTAGACCAATACCCATATTGAAAGTCGTGAACATATCACGATTCGTAATGCCGCCTTTATTTTGCATCAAATCGAAGATCGGCAAAATCGGCCATGAGCCGTACTCCACATCAACGTTCACGCCATCAGGAAGAACCCGTGGAATGTTCTCGATAAAGCCGCCGCCTGTAATATGTGCCATGCCCTTCACTTCCACTTGTTCAACCAGCTTAAGCGCTGATTTCACGTAGATGCGCGTTGGCTCGATCAGCACATCGCCAAGCTTCGCTCCGCCAAGCTCTTCAAGCTCTTGATCAAGCGAGTAACCCGCATCCTCAAGCAGCAAACGACGAACGAGCGAGAATCCATTGCTGTGAATACCGCTTGAAGCAAAACCGATAACAGCATCGCCAGCAGCGATTGTTGAACCGTCGATCATTTTTTTCTTATCCACAATACCAACGGTAAAACCCGCGATATCATATTCTCCGCCTTGATACATGCCCGGCATCTCAGCCGTTTCGCCGCCGATGAGCGAACAGCCAGCTTGTACGCAGCCTTCCGCAATACCTTTAACGATCGCTTCGATTTTCTCAGGCACGACCTTGTCGCATGCCAAGTAATCAAGGAAGAACAACGGCTCCGCGCCTTGTACGATAATATCGTTCACGCACATCGCAACGGCATCAATGCCGATCGTGTCATGCTTGTCCATTGCAAAAGCAAGCTTCAGCTTCGTTCCGACGCCATCTGTTCCAGACACGAGTACAGGCTCATCGTACTTGTCCTTGTTAAGGCTGAACAGACCGCCAAAGCCGCCAAGCTCTGCCAGCACTTCTGGACGGTAAGTCCGCTTTACGTGCTTCTTCATCCGTTCAACCGCTTCGTTGCCTGCCGCGATATCGACGCCGGCTTTTTTGTACGCTTCTGACACTCTCGGTCAACTCCTTAACTAATTTAGGAGCAGCAATCGCTCCATGAGGTTACTCATTATACTATTAACAGCTGCAGCTTTTATCCGATTCTTCGTTAACCGGTGTTGGGTAGTCATTATCGAAGCAAGCTAGACACATGCCGCGATTATACGCTCCATCATTGCCGCCAACTGACTCAACAAAACCTTCATTGCTTATAAAAGATAAAGAATCAGCATTGATTTGCTTCCGAATTTCCTCCACTGTCCTAGAAGAAGCGATTAGCTCTTTGCGGTCAGGAGTGTCAATTCCGTAGTAGCACGGGTTTTTGAAAGGTGGCGATGTAATTCGCACATGCACCTCAGTCGCTCCCGCTTCACGAAGCAGGTTTACGATCCGCAGCGACGTTGTGCCCCGAACGATTGAATCATCAATCATAACGACGCGTTTGCCTTCAACCACTTTACGAACAGCGGACAGCTTCATTTTCACACCCTTCTCGCGAAGCTCTTGAGAAGGCTGGATGAATGTCCGGCCGGTATATTTATTTTTGATAAGGCCTAGCTCGTATGGAATGCCGGTTTGCTCTGCGTAACCAATCGCTGCTGAAATACTCGAATCGGGCACGCCCGTTACGATATCCGCATCAACGAACGATTCCGATGCAAGCTGGCGCCCCATACGTTTGCGTGCCATATGAATATTGATTCCATTTATATCACTATCAGGACGGGCAAAATAAATATATTCCATCGCACAAGTTGCGCGGCGGTCAACCTCCGCGTAACGTTCCTCGCGCATGCCGTCTGCATCCAAAATAAGCAATTCGCCAGGTTGTACATCACGCTCATAAACAGCACCGATCGTCTCAAACGCACAGGACTCAGACGAGAATACATAACCATCGCCAATACGACCCATAACGAGCGGACGAAGAGCGTGCGGATCAGCTGCAACGAGCAGCTTGTCATTCGTCATAATCAAGAATGCAAATCCGCCTACGATACGCTGCAATGCTTCCTTAGCAGCCGTCTCGAAATCTTTCGACGAGCGTGCGATGAGATGCGCAATCACTTCCGTGTCGCTGGACGTTTGGAAGATCGAACCTGACATCTCAAGCTCACGACGAATTTCTGGAGCATTCACGATATTACCGTTCGTAGCAACCGCTAGGTCACCGTCGCGATAGCGGAAAATAAGCGGCTGTGCGTTCGCAAGCTTACTTTCTCCCGCTGTCGAGTAACGTACGTGACCGATGGAGCGGTCACCTGCAAGCATATCGAGATTTTCTTTATTGAATACTTCTTTTACGAGACCCATACCGCGGTGATAAGCGAACTTATTGCCGTTTTTTGTATCAACTGTACAGATTCCCGCACTTTCCTCACCGCGATGCTGAAGTGCATGAAGACCATAATAGGATAGGTTGGACGCTTCGGGGAGGTTAAATACTCCGAAAACGCCGCATTCCTCACGCAATTTGTCAAACATATCGTCACGGCCAATACCTTCGTTATAATGGTCTCCCGTCCATAACAAAGGCTCCTGTCTTATTTGTTCATCAGACATGGAATCGCATCCTTCCAGACCTTCTCCAGTTGTGTTACCGGCGCCTGAATGCCGGATTTTCCGTTTACGCTTATGGTCAGGCTGCTGCCTTTAACGTTACCAACTTGTGCATGAACAACACCTTGCTCTGTAAGCCAAGCTTGCAATGCCGCTGCTTGATCCGGCTTAGCCGACAGCAAAATACGGGATTGTGATTCGCTGAACAATAGGTGATCAGCGCGTAGATCCGATGACAATGCAACTTCTGCGCCAAGACGACCGCTAATGCATGATTCTGCAACAGCAACAGCGATACCGCCTTCGGACAAGTCATGCGCCGATGCAACAAGACCTTTTTGAATAGCGCTAAGCACAGCATCTAGAACTTTCTTCTCTGTCGCAAGATCAATTTCTGGAGGACGGCCAGCAGCAGCACCTTGCATAACGTACTGCAATTCACTTCCGCCTAGCTCCGCTTTTGTCTCGCCTACGAGAATAATAACGTCGCCTTCAGCTTTAAAGCCTTGTGTCATAATGTGATCGATGTCGTGTACAAGACCAACCATACCGATAACCGGTGTCGGGTAAATAGCACCCTTAGCGTTCTCATTGTACAAGCTTACGTTACCGCCGATTACCGGCGTGTTAAGCACGACGCAAGCTTCCGACATACCGTCTGCCGATTTCTCAAGCTGCCAGAATACTTCTGGCTTCTCTGGGTTACCGAAGTTAAGATTGTCCGTTACAGCAAGCGGCTCAGCGCCTGAGCACACGATGTTGCGAGCTGCTTCTGCAACCGCAATACGTCCGCCTACTTCTGGATCTAGATATACGTAACGTCCGTTGCAATCCGTTGTCATCGCAAGCGCTTTGCGCGTGCCGCGAATCGTCACGACTGCCGCATCAGAGCCTGGTTGAACAGCTGTCGATGTACGAACCATGTAGTCATATTGATTGTAAACCCACTCTTTACTAGCAACGGTTGGGGATGCAAGAACCTTCTCCAGCGCGCCAGTCAAATCAGTGATTTCATCAAAAGCCGCTGTGTCTACAGCTGCATTTTCGCTATAGTAAGCAGGCTCTTTCGATGGCTTGTCGTATACAGGGCACTCGTCAACGAGCGCTTTAACCGGCATATCGGCAACCTCTTGGCCTTGGTGGAACAAACGTAGACGTCCATCGTCTGTTACTTTACCTACTTTGGCGCAAATAATGCCCCAACGATCAAAAATTTCCATAGCTTGCGCTTCATGCTGCGGCTCTATGACGAAGAGCATACGCTCTTGCGACTCGGAAAGCATCATTTCATAAGGTGTCATGCCTGTCTCACGCTGCGGAACCTCATCAAGGTAAAGTTCTAGACCATTACCTGCTTTGGAAGCCATCTCAGCGCTGGAGCAAGTAAGGCCCGCTGCGCCCATATCTTGAATACCAAGTACGATACCAGAATTGATTAGCTCAAGTGTTGCTTCCATAACCAGCTTCTCCATGAATGGATCGCCAACTTGAACAGCTGTACGATTCTCTTCTGATTCCTCAGAAAGCTCAACAGAAGCAAAGGTAGCACCGTGAATTCCATCGCGACCAGTAGCAGGACCTACGTAAAATACCGGGTTGCCTACCCCTTTTGCGACACCACGCTGAATTTTATCATGATCGATTAGACCTACGCACATTGCGTTAACGAGCGGGTTACCCTCGTAGCTCTCATCGAACATAACTTCGCCCGCAACCGTCGGAATACCGATACAGTTACCGTAACCAGCAATACCGCTAACCACATGCTCAAACAAATATTTAACGCGTTCATTTTCAAGACGACCGAAACGCAAGCTGTTCAGCAATGCGATAGGACGTGCGCCCATGGAGAAAATGTCGCGGATAATGCCGCCTACACCTGTTGCAGCGCCTTGAAAAGGCTCAACCGCAGATGGATGGTTATGTGATTCGATTTTGAATACAACCGCTTGGTTGTCGCCGATATCAACGATACCCGCGCCTTCGCCCGGCCCCATAAGAACACGAGGTCCAGTGATCGGGAATTTTTTCAAAATAGGCTTGGAGTTTTTGTAAGAGCAGTGCTCTGACCACATGACGCTGAATACGCCGATCTCTGTGTAGTTAGGTTTACGGCCAAGAAAACCGCAAATCAATTCAAACTCATAATCGGATACACCAAACTGGCTGTAAATCTTTTGCTCGGCAATTTGCTCCGCTGTCGGTTCCTTAGCTGTTAACTGCTGCGCCATGTTGTTCCCTCCATGCATTCAAAATCGATGTAAACATCCGTTTGCCGTCTTCCGAGCCGAGCAATTGGTCAACCGCGCGCTCTGGATGCGGCATCATGCCTACTACGTTACCTGCTTTATTGCTAATGCCCGCAATGTTCTCAACGGAACCGTTCGGATTCGTATCGCCCGCATAGCGGAAAATAATTTGATCGTTCGCTTTAAGCTCAGCAAGCGTTGCGTCGTCGCAATAGTAGTTGCCTTCGCCATGTGCGATTGGAATATTTATAATTTCACCTTGCGAATATTGGTTTGTAAAAGCTGATTTGTTATTTACCACTTCAAGCGGCGTTTGATGGCAGCGGAACTTCAGTCCGTTGTTGCGAATCAAGGCGCCTGGCAGAAGGCCAGCTTCCGTCAAAATTTGGAACCCGTTGCAAATGCCTAGAATATACTTGCCTGCTTCGGCAGCTTTTTGCACTTCGCCCATAACAGCAGCGAATTGCGCGATTGCGCCGCAGCGCAGGTAGTCGCCGTAGGAGAAACCTCCCGGCACTAGTATTGCATCATAAGAAGACAAGTCTGTAGCCGTGTGCCATACGTAGTCAACGGACTGGCCGATAGCATCCTCTACAGCTTTATAGCAGTCGATGTCACAGTTGGAGCCTGGAAATACGAGAACTGCAAACTTCATCGCCCTATCCCTCCAGCTCAAAACGGAAATCTTCTACAACCGTGTTCGCAAACAACTTCTCGCACATTGCTTTGATGCGTACTTCCGCTTCAGCGCGGTCAGTCGTATCAAGCTCAAGCTCCAAATATTTGCCGATGCGTACTTTTTCGACTTCAGAGAAACCAAGTGTGTGAAGCGCTCCTTGTACAGCGGTTCCTTGTGGATCCAAAACGTTTTGCTTGATAGTGACGTAGACGGTTGCCTTCATAATAGCCTCCTGAAAATGTGGGTTTTTCTCGCAGAGAGATGATAGATATGCTGCGCGCGGGCGTGGGGATTATTGTCTACGTCGCTTTCGAAGCCGGGAAATTCTGATTACACCGCCTAGCGGTAATTTCCCGGTCTTCAAGAAGCGATCGCTATCGCTCTTAAGACAACAACTCCCCACGCTTCGCGTAGGCACATCTCAATCAAACCCCTGCGAGGGTGGTCGGTGAAGCAATGGGCGGCGGCCGCGTTTCCACTGGCCACCATGTTTATTGCGACTAGCCTGTGCTTGCACTGGCCGCCGTTGCCGTTGATACTTTATTGCAACCCTGCGCTTTCACGCTCAGGTTGCAGTTTATGGGGTGCAGCAGCGCTCTCGCTGACTGCCTGCCTAACGGCATGCGCTTCAGCACCCCTATGTCAGCGTCATCGCTTGCGCTCGACTTTGTTTTAATCACTTCATCCGGCCTTCATCGGCGGATTTTAATATAACGGGATTTCCTACCGTTAATTCAATCATAAAAGCTAGTTTGCTGCGAATAGCGGGAATTTTGGGCGTTAATTTCATCAATTTCGGCGTCCTAGCTCGATTTCGCAGCATTTAACGCCCGTTTTTCCCGTTAATTCAACTATTAAAGCTAATATGCTGCGAATAGCGGTAATTTTGGGCGTTAATTGCATCAATTTCGGCATCCTAGCTCGATTTTGCAGCATTTAACGTCCGTTTTTCCCGTTACTCACTCAGCTTGCGAAGTTTCCTACAGTTCTGCGCCTGTAAGTCGGCGATAGATATCGCGGTAGCGGGACGTTGTTTCGGCTACTACGGAATCTGGCAGCGGTGCTGGCTTGCTGTCGCGATCCCAATCCGAGCCTAACAGGTACGTGCGTACCGGCTCTTTGTCCATGCTGTCGATCTCGATATCTAGCGCATAGTTGCCTTCCGCCCAGAAACGGGAGGAGTCCGGCGTGAAGATTTCATCGATCAAGATGACCTTGCCGTCGATTAGTCCAAATTCGAATTTGCAATCGGCAAGGATGATGCCATGCTCTGCGCAATAGCTATGGGCGTATTCGTAGAGCTTGATGCTGCGGTCACGCAGCTCCTCGGCAAGCTCAGCGCCAACCATTTCAGCCATTTTTTCGAATGGGATGTCCTCGTCGTGGCCAACATCGTTTTTTGCTGCCGGCGTAAAAATTGGAGCAGGAAAACGATCGTTTTTGCGCAAGCCTGCAGGAAGCTCGATGCCGTTGATCGCTGACGTTTGCTGGTATTGTCTCCAGCCGCCGCCAGTAATATAGCCGCGAACGACACATTCGATATCGATGCGCTCCGCTTTGCGTGTCACCATAATCCGATTTTTGAGCAGCTCCGGCTCCGTTACAAGATCGCCAAGCTTCTCAACATCGGTATGAACGACGTGGTTCACTTGAATATCAGCTGTTTGCTCAAACCAGTAAGCGGATAAACGGTTCAGCACATTGCCCTTGTCCGGTACAGCCGGGTCAAGTACATAGTCGAAAGCGGAAATCCGGTCAGTTACGACAATGAGAAAATGCTCACCCAGATCGTATAGCTCGCGAACCTTCCCTTTGTAAATAAGCGGAGCTTTAATATAATCAACAGCTGTCGATAAAGCTTGCGATGGTGCGGTCATCAGGCCAGCCTCCCCTTAAATCAATCCCAAACGTGTGAAAATCGTATCAACATGCTTCAGATGCCAAGCTGGGTTGAAGCAATCATCGATTTCTTCCGTCGTCAGCACGCTTGTAATTTCCTCTGTTTCACCAATGATGTCGCGGAATTGACGCTTTGTTTCCCAAGCCTGCATCGCACGCGGTTGAACCGTGTCATAAGCTTTCTCACGGCTGAAGCCTTTGTCGATCAGCTTCGTCAATACACGGCCAGAGAATGGTACGCCATATGTTGCTTGCATGTTGCGCTTCATGTTTTCCGGGAACACGGTCAGGTTGTTGATGATGTTGCCCAAACGGTTCAGCATGTAGTTAAGCAGCATCGTTGCATCCGGCAAAATAATGCGTTCAACAGAAGAGTGACTGATGTCACGCTCATGCCAAAGTGCGATGTTCTCGTAAGCTGTAACCATATGACCGCGAATGACGCGAGACAAGCCGGAAATGTTCTCGCAGCCGATTGGGTTGCGTTTGTGCGGCATTGCAGATGAGCCTTTTTGACCTTTTGCGAACGCCTCTTCTACTTCACGGAATTCACTCTTCTGCAAAGCGCGAATTTCAGTTGCAAACTTATCAAGCGAAGATGCTACTAGAGCAAGAGTCGCCATATATTCAGCGTGACGGTCACGCTGCAATGTTTGTGTCGAGATTGGAGCTGCGGTAATACCAAGCTTCTTGCATACAAATTCTTCAACGAACGGATCGATATCTGCGAAAGTACCTACCGCACCGGACATTTTACCGAATTGCACATTGTTAGCAGCATGGTGGAAACGCTCCAGGTTACGCTTCATTTCCTCATACCAAAGCGCCATTTTCAGACCAAATGTTGTTGGTTGTGCGTGTACGCCATGCGTACGACCCATCATCGGCGTATCCTTGTATTGCAGCGCTTTGTTCTTAAGAATTTCGATAAAACGTTCAATATCTTTAACGAGAATTTCGTTTGCTTGAAGAAGCAGATATCCGATAGCCGTATCTACAACGTCTGTAGAAGTAAGACCATAGTGCACCCATTTGCCTTCTGGGCCTGCTTTCTCCGATACTGCACGTGTGAACGCAATGACGTCATGACGAGTATCCATCTCGATTTCATAAATCCGGTCGATATCGAAATCGGCAGAAGCGCGAAGCGCGACTACGTCCTCTTTTGGAATAACACCTAGCTCAGACCAAGCCTCGCATGCACAAAGCTCAACCTCCAGCCATGCTCTGAATTTATTTTCTTCTGTCCAAATTGCTCTCATTTCCGGTCTGCTGTAACGTTCTAACATGATTGCTTCACACCTTCCAAATAGTTGTTTCTTCGATCCAGCTGAGTGCAGCATCCGTAGTTTCTGCCAATATGTTGACATGACCCATCTTCCGCTTTAGAACAGCTTCCTTTTTCCCGTACAAATGCAATTTTGGAGCTACCTTCAAGCGCTCTGCGGCTTCATCCGCCCGTGCAGTAAGCTCTAGAAGCGGTGCGACATGCTCGCCCAGTACATTAACCATGACGACTGGACTCATAAGCGTCGTATCTCCAAGCGGCAGGTTGCACACAGCGCGCACATGCTGCTCGAACTGCGAAGTCCGGCAGGCCTCCATCGTGTAGTGGCCGCTGTTATGCGGACGAGGTGCCAGCTCATTTACGAACAGCTCACCATCCGCTGTAACGAATAGCTCCACTGCGATTAGACCAACTGCGCCTAGTCCCTCAGCGATACGCTTCGCAAGCTGTTCTGCTTCTTGCTGCAGATCGTCGCTGATTCTTGCTGGTACGATAGACAAGTGCAATATATTATCGACGTGTATGTTTTCCGCGACAGGGAAAACTTTGATTTCACCCTGCGGACTTCTCGCCGCTATAACCGATATTTCCTTCTCGAAGCGAATGAACTGCTCAAGCACTAGTTGGACGCGCGCGCGCGATAGAGTCTCATACGCTTCTTCTATTTCGCTTTCGCTGCGAATAACCCATTGTCCCTTGCCATCATAGCCGCCCATCGCCGTCTTCAATACGCAAGGTGTTCCAAAAGCTGCAACTGCCTCGCGCAGCTCGTCCACGCTGCTGATCTCGCGGTAAGGCGCAACTCTCACGCCAGCCGCTTCAATCGCCCGCTTCTCGCGAAGCCGATGCTGCGTCGTGTACAGCAGTTCGCTTCCTTGCGGCACATAAGACTCGGCCATCAGCATCGCTGCTACTTCTGCGTCAACATTCTCGAATTCATACGTGATGACATCCGACCGCTTCGCAAGTTCCCTCGCTGCTTCGTGGTTGTCGTAGGCTGCGACGATTTGCTCAGCTACCTGCCCAGTCGGCGCATCCGGTGTCGGATCAAGGGCAATGAATCGATAGCCCATCGCGCTGCCTGCATTCGCCATCATTCGTCCAAGCTGTCCGCCGCCAAGGATGCCGATCGTACTACCCGGGAGCAGCGTCTGGATAGTTTGCTTGTCCGCTTCTTGACTCATAGCGTCTCACTGCTTTCCAGCACTTCCTGCTTTACACGCTCGCGACGCGCAATGACACGCGCTTGTATCTCGGGATCAAATGCTCCCAGCATTTGTGCCGCGAGTAGTCCAGCATTCGTTCCGCCTGCATTACCGATTGCAACCGTAGCTACCGGAATACCGCCGGGCATTTGAACGATGGAGAGCAAGGAGTCAAGTCCACTCAAATTCGAGGACTTCACAGGAACGCCAATAACCGGCAAAATCGTCTTAGCAGCGACCATGCCGGGCAAATGTGCAGCTCCGCCGGCTCCTGCAATAATTACCTTAAGTCCGCGTTCTACTGCAGTTTCTGCATACTCGAACATTAAATCCGGAGTACGATGCGCGGAAACGACTTTTTTCTCATAAGGAATTTGCAATTCCTCTAGTACGTCGCAGGCTAATTTCATTGTGTCCCAATCCGATTTGCTGCCCATGATGACGCCAACCTTCGCAGACATGCGATCAAACCCACTTTCATCTATAAAATAATAAATCATCAAGCTCCAATGACTCAAAAAATCTAAAAACAGAAAAGGCCCTTCAGCAACCATTTGAATGGGGATGCCGCAGGACCGGAGCGGAAGCACAGACCGGTATTCATGCGAATCCATGGCCAATCAAGCTTCACTTCAATGAGGACGTAACAAATCGTGCTGCAAGGCCGAAGAGACAACAGAAAGCTGCCCCGTAAAAGAGGCAACCAGTGTCCAACTAACGAGGCACCTTGCAGACTTTGAATTTGCTTTATGGCGATCCGAAACATTAAGGTTCGGTCTCGCTTATCGTCTCATTTTGCTCGTAGTCCGAAAATTAAGGTTTCCGGGTAGAAACATTCAGGCCTGATCCCAAATATATACGAGTAAACTTTAAATGAAATAGTAGGAAGACATTGTATTCATCCATTAATTTCAGTTCTAACTTTTCAAGAAACGTTTCTGCGTCCTCTAACCTGAGAACAATCAGCATGACGCTCCAGCGGACAACTCCGCCTCAAACCTATTCTAGTTTATCTAATCCCCAAACCACTGTCAATGAAATACGAACATTAAAAGAGAATGTTTTATAAAGGTTCGTTTTTTTGAATAAAACATCCGGAAATACAGTGTAAAATAACCATATTTAGGTGTATCGCACTCGATCATTACCTAAACTTGCCTTATTTCCGATTCCGTACATCCCTCATTCTCATTCACTTCCGCTATCGCCCCTTTCCTAATATCATTCCCATTACTCAGTAAGCCATGTGATTGTGATTTTCCCGTTCGAATGCCAGAGCTTTCTAATGAATACATTATAAAAGAGTCTTTTCTTGGCATACACGCAAGCACCGCAGCCGAGACCGCAAAAGCTAATCATTTTTAAAAAGGAGGCTCGATGAAGGTGCATATTCATGTCGTGCAAAGAGGAGATTCCATCTATAAGTTATCTCAAACTTACGATTTGTCGATAAGTGACATCACGGATGCAAACGGACTTAGCGATCCGGACGTACTCGTCATCGGTCAGGCACTTATTATTCCAATCGAAGCACACACTCATAAAGTACATATTGGCGAATCTCTCTGGCTCATTGCACGGCGATACGGCGTTACGCTGCAGGAGCTGGCGAAAATAAATCAAATAAAGAATCCCGCACTTATTTATCCGGGCCAAAATCTCGTTATTCCTCAGCCCGTGCGGCCTACAATTGAAGTCAACGCCTATACACAGAAATTTGACGCTGCCGGCATTCGTCTTATAGAGGAGATTGGGCAGCATTTAACCTATTTAAGTCCATTCAGCTACCGTGTTCAGACTGACGGAACTTTTACGCTCTTGGATGACTCAGCTATCATCAATGCGGCGTATAAGACACGAACAGCACCCATGATGGTTCTTACCAATTTCGAAAATGGTACATTCAGCCCGGCTACTGCCCATGCCGTGCTGGCTGATCCCGCGCTTCAACAAAAACTTATTGCAAACATCCTCGTTGTGATGAAGCAGAAAGGTTACCTAGCGCTCAATGTGGATTTCGAATATGTACCTCCAGCCGACCGTGAGCTTTTTCAAAATTTCATTCAAAAGCTCGTCGACAGCCTGCATCCGCAAAACTATCTCGTATCTGTCTGTCTCGCACCTAAGCTGAGCGCCGACCAAGCAGGCACATTATATGAAGCTCATGATTATCAAGCTCTTGGGCGCATTGCCGATTTTGTTATTCTAATGACCTACGAGTGGGGCTGGTCGGGCGGGCCTCCACTTGCCGTTGCTCCGCTAAACGAGGTCAACAAGGTGCTTCAATATGCTCTCAGCGTTATTCCTTCACAAAAAATCGTAATGGGCATGCCATTGTACGGCTACGATTGGACACTTCCATACGTCCAAGGAGGAAAGTGGGCACCTACAGTTAGTCCGCAGGAAGCCGTAAATCGAGCCCACACTTATGGAGCAACCATTCAATATGACGATGAGGGACAATCACCCTACTATAATTATTACGACAAGGAAGGCCGCGAGCATGTCGTCTGGTATGAGGATGCACGAAGCGTTCAAGCTAAATTCAATCTCGTAAAATTGTATAATCTTCGCGGCATTGGCTACTGGGTACTCGGCGTACCATTCCCGCAGAACTGGTATGTGCTGCAAGCAAACTTTAAAGTAAAAAAACTCGTATAACTTTCTGTTATTCAGATAAAAAAAGGCCGTATCGTTCGACATAATCGAACGGTACGGCCTGATTTAATACTGCTTTAATAGTTAAACCAGCCACACTGTTTTTGCAGTAGCAGGTATGCGCTGCGGCTCTGGAGCCGTCATGTCCGGATAACCCAAGTAAATAAAACCAACGATTTGATCTTGTTCAGCAAGACCAAATGTTTCTTTCATAAGCGGGTGATACATCGGATCACCCGAACGCCATATGGCTCCGAGTCCATTCGCATGCGCTGCAAGCAGCAAGTTTTGCACCGCTGCTTGAGCGGCAGCAAGCTCCTCTGCCATAACGGCACGTGGATCATCCGATGGTGAACATACTGCCGCAATGACGACAGGTGCGCGGAATGCTTTGGTGCGTTCTTTGGCCAAACGGTCCTCAAGCGGCTGTCCGCTGAGCTCAGGAACAGCGGCAGCGGATACACGTGCATATCCTTCTGCAAGCCGCCCCCTGCCTTCACCTGTCATGACGATAAATGACCACGGCTGCGTATTATGATGGCTAGGCGCCCAAACCGCCGCGTCCAACAACCTTTCAATTAGTGCACGGTCAACAGGGTCCTTCTTCAATCTTCCAATCGATCTTCTCGTACGAATCGCTTCTTCTACGTTCATCTCAGCTTCTCCTCCACCCAAATGTCTATTACAAGTCGCTTCAATTCCTATTTCTCAAACAGATGCAAATATTCGCCGTACCCTTCCTGCTCCAGATCATCCTTGCCGATAAAACGCAGCGAAGCAGAATTGATGCAGTAACGAAGTCCCGTCGGATGTGGTCCGTCATCGAATACATGACCTAGATGAGAATCGCCCTCTTTGCTGCGAACCTCGACTCTTACCATGTAATGCGAAGAGTCCGTATGCTCGGAAACAGCTGCCGCCTGCAGCGGCTTCGTGAAGCTCGGCCAACCGCAGCCCGCATCGTATTTGTCGCGGGAGCTAAACAATGGCTCTCCAGAAACGATATCTACATATATGCCTTCCTCGGTGTGGTCCCAATACTCCCCTGTGAACGGACGCTCCGTTCCACTGTTCTGTGTAACCTCGTACTGGATCGGCGTAAGACGCTGCTTCAATTCCGCCGGATCTTTCTTAAGCACCCAATTTTGCGATATAAAAGCGTCGCGTCCAGAGCCTTTACGGTACATTTTGTAACGATAAGGATTCGATTTGTGATAGCCCTGGTGATAGTCCTCTGCCGGATAAAAAGCTTGCGCAGGCTCGATTTCCGTTACGATTGGTCGGTCGAAGCGGCCGCTAGCTTCGAGCTCTTGCTTAGAAGCCTCCGCTAGCTCGCGCTGGTCTTCATCATAGTAATAAATACCAGTCCGATACGATTCGCCTCGATCATGGAACTGACCGCCTGCATCGGTAGGGTCGATTTGCATCCAGAAAATATCAAGCAGCTTCTTATAAGGGAAAATAGCCGGATCATACGTAATTTGGACTGCCTCCGCATGACCTGTGGTCTCCGAACATACCTCCTGATAAGTTGGATTTACCGTATGTCCACCCGTGTAGCCGGATACGACCGATATAATGCCGGGCATCTCCTCGAATGGCGATACCATACACCAGAAGCAGCCTCCTGCGAACATTGCTTTAGCTTCTTTTCGGCTTGCGCCGTTATTTGTAATTGGTTGATCCATGCTGATCATCCTCCTAGTTGGTTCAAATGATAATGAATCTCTATTATACAATACTAGGTGGGCTAACAACAAAAAAGGAGGAAACATCGCTACTTAGCGATGTTTCCTCCAAGTGAATGGTTATTTAAAGTCTGAGCCTGGAAAAAATACAAATAATATCGGTAATGAACTAGCTCCCGGTGATGAATATTGAATAGTTACCTCTGGCGCAGGTTGCATACCAGCAGCTCCAGCTGGTTGATTCGGTTGCGTATAGATCAAAGCTCCTTCGCCTACCTTCACATGCCCGCCTGAAGGGACGTACACCACTTTTCCATTTACTTTAACCGCACCTTGGAAAATTCCAGCTCGCGGGTTAAGAATAATACGTGTCCCCCAAGCTACACTTTTGAGCTTCACTGTCGTCACGGCGCCGTATTCCCCACCGTTAATGGTCATTCCGCCTGTCAAGGCATCTACACCTACCATAGCGGGACCACGTTGACCTAAGCGCAGCTTGCTCTCTGTAACGCCAACCTTCTCATTCACTTCAATATATTGATCCGTATCGAAGAACTTGCCGCGATTGCCCACCTTCTCCAGCTCAGGAACCATAAACACTGCACTAAGCGGGTCGGTATCTACTTTAAGCGCTAACGTGGAAAATGTCAGCTCTCCGTCCATGTCGACATCTAGCAAGCCGGAAAACCCTTCGTCTGGATTCATAATGATTTTCTCAAGCTCCGGCAACAGCACAGCGGAAGTACCAGGCTCAATAATGAGCTCGCGCGGCTCTGAATTAGCAAAATATCTTGCCACAGCTGCTGATCCGAATTGCATCGCACTGACACTTGGTCCAGCAAGGCCGCGGTTGCCAAGCGTCAACTTCACGCTTTCGCTTCCTTTATTCGTAGCAACGACTGCCAGCTTTAATCGTTCGTCAGAACCGTTACGGTGATGTAGGAATATACGGCTTGCATCATTCAGCGTATCCTCATACAACAGGCCTTCTCCAAAGAAACGCTCCGGCGCATTCGACATATACAACGTGCGTCCGCCTTTGGATTCAATCGTATCAACTTCTTTGAAGGTGTTCATCAGCTTGCCATCAACCACAAATTTATCGCCTGGATTACCATAACGCATGTAGTACTCATAAGGCGTATACATAACCTCTTCTGTAACACGAATGTCATGAGTCACAACTTCACTGCTCGCGCCATCGTTATCGTAGACACTTTGAGTTACCGTATAGACGCCCGGCTCAAAATATGTACTTTTGCGCCCCGTCCAGTCCGTCTTGACGATTTTGCCATCAGGATCATAGCTCAAATCCTTATATTCAATAGGCTCGCCCAGCTTCACCTCAAACGGAGCTTCGAAGCCCGCTACCGGCGGTACGTTAGGCTCAGGCTGAATCGTAATGCTAATTTGCTTAAGCTGTGTATTGAACACATAGGTCGCATTCCACAGCAGCTTGACTGCCGATAAAGGCACATGCATCGTACCATTGATTTGCATAGCTGCATTAGGCATCACCAGATAGCTTCCATTGCGATTCGCACCGCGCATATTATTGTTCAGTGTAACTTTATTGAAATAAGTATCGATATGAGTTCCTTTACTATCTGCATAAACACTTGCACCTACGGAGGTTGCAATGGTTCGAACGGGAATCATCGTAACTCCCTTGACAACCGGCAGCGGCTTCGCCATTTGCTGCGCCTTGCCATTTACCGTCATTTGTTTCGATCCATGTACAAACACTACCTTTATCGGCTGACGCTCAGCAGCATTAGCTTCCTCCTTCACTCCAAATCCAGTACCTACTAGCGAAACAAGTAAGCCAGCTATAACCACTCGCTTAGTCATTTTTTTGATCCAATTCTGTGTTTTCATCCTGTTCTCCTTCCAAATTCGCGACATCGACTGCCGCATCCCTTATGGTTAGACGCCGAAAGGAGGGAGAATGTTCCGGTCAATTTCGAAATTTACAGGAAATTCCCATATAACGTAAAGGACAACTATGCCTCTCTTTGTTACAATAAGATGACATCCGCAACTATTTCGGATGAATTGATGTCTAATCTATGTACCCTTGCTAGCAGTTCGTTCATCCGATCTTTCGTGCAAGTGACTAACAAGAGAGGTGAATGAATAGAATGAGTGATTTGATTTTGGAACAACGCACTGCCAGCCAATACGACAAGAAAACACGCAAAAAGAAAGGAAGTCGCCCTTTCCTCCTTTTTGTCTGCATATGGGTCATTATTATATGCTCCGGCATATTAGGCGCCAAATGGTATACCGACCGGATTCAACAAACGTTATCCACTAACTTGGAGCAGCAGACCGCTGGCCAAATTGCGTCAATGCAGCAAGCTTATGAGGCACGCATACTGAAGCTCGAAACCGACTATACAACAGATCTTGCAGAGCTAAAAGCAAAAGTCGATGCGCTAAATGAACTGCTTACGTTTACGAAGGACAATGCAGCTTCCAAAACGGACAACAGCAACAAGCTGTATACGCAATTGAACGAAGTAAAAAAACAGCTTAATGAACTGCAGAAGAGCTTGGACGTGCTCAAATGAATATAACCGTCAAAGCGTTAAATCGTACTGCGCTGCTCGCCTGTGCGCCATTTCTAGGCATTATGATCTGGCTGCTATTGTCCGATATCGTGATTCAATTATCTGCAGAAGCCTTTCCAAAGCCCATTACCGAGCAAACAAGGCTTCCCGAATCTGACGTCAAGCATGCCGCTGCTGGCCTAGACCTGGCTCAGGAGACCGCGTCGCAAACACGTGAATCCATTCAAAGACAGCTCAAGCTGTACAAACAAACGAATGCTGATATGGCAAAGATCTCATCAATGGCCGCATCGCAAGCGATGAGACCTCTACAAATTTATGATCGCAATATTACGAATAAACTTGGCAAAGTGTCCGGCACGATTGAATCCGATAAAATGAGAGCACAGCTTTTCTACATAAAAGCAGAAAACTTCTCGGCGTATGCGCTTAAGGTGAAGCTCAAGAGCAAAGATGCGATGACGATGACGCTTGGCGGTGATGAACTCGGACAAGCTGAGACAACTCTTGCCGCTGTGAACCGCCATGGGGCTGTTGCTGGCGTCAATGGTGGCGGCTTTGCCGACGGGAGAGGAAAAAGATATCCACTGAGTACAACGATCGTGGATGGCAATTATGTGACAAGCTTTGAGCCGCCTCGTGCGGATTTGTTCTTTGTAGGCTTAAACGAGCAAAATGAGCTTATTGGCGGAAAGTTTGCAAGCAAACAACAGCTGGATGCCAAAAAACCGAAATTCGGCGCATCCTTCGTTCCCGTCTTACTGCGCGGCGGTACTCCACAACCAATTCCAGCCAAATGGCAGACGAGTCCAAAGCGCGCACCGCGGACCATTGTCGCTAATTACAAGGATGATCAGCTGCTGTTTCTTGTAGCAGACGGTTACAACGAATCGGGGAGTTCAGGGGCTACGCTAGGGGAAATGCAGCTCTTGCTGCAGCGGTATGGCGCCGTTGATGGTTACAACCTTGATGGCGGCGGCTCCTCCTCACTCATTTTTAACGGACGAGTCATTAACAAGCCATCCGATGGACAACTTCGCAAGCTGCCAACGCACTTTTTGTTTTTCAAATAATTAAGGCTGCATAGCGCGATGGTGATGATTTCTGAATATACTATTACCGAACTCCCAATTCAGACTCCTACTACTGTTCTTCGGAAAGGAGCAGCACGAATGGGCTTTGGATCGAAATGGTATCGTAAATCATTATTGACGATTACGGGCATACCGCTTGTAGAAAAGCTTTCAACGACGTATGGAAAAAAACTCGCGAGCCGATTTATTGCGGGGGAGACACTTGAAGAGGCTTTGTTGGAACTTGAGAAGTTAGGCAAACTAGGCATTATGGCAACGCTCGACCATCTTGGCGAAGGAATACAGGACTTAAGTGAAGCTTCAGCATACAGAGATCAATATTTGAAGCTTATCGAAGGCATAGCTAATCGTAAAGCTAACTCTCATGTATCGCTGAAGCCTACTCAAATGGGACTCGCTCTTGACCAAGCGGCGTGTTATGCCAATATTCGAGACGTTGTGAAGCATGCCAGGCGCCACCGAAATTTCGTTCGAATTGACATGGAGAATACGCCTTACACGCAAGCTACGATCGATATCGTAAAACGGCTTCATAAGGAAGGCTTAACCAATGTCGGAACCGTGCTGCAGGCTTACCTTTTCCGAACGGAGCAGGATGTTAAGGATATGCTTCAAGCACGTATAAGTTTGCGCCTCGTTAAGGGCGCCTACAAAGAATCAAGTGAGGTCGCTTATCAAGATAAAGCCGAGGTCATCGATAACTTCAAAAACATGATCAAGACTCATTTGGACAAAGGCATTTATACCGCCATCGCCTCGCATGACGACGCCATTATAAGCTGGGTGAAAGCTTATGCGCGCACGAATCGCATTGCAAAAGGAGCCTTCGAGTTTCAAATGCTGTACGGTCTCCGTATGAATGAGCAGGCAACGCTCGCTAAGGAAGGTTACCGTATCCGCTGCTATGTGCCTTACGGCGCCATGTGGTATCCATACTTCACTCGCCGCCTTGCCGAGAAGCCCGCTAACCTTTTGCTTGTACTCAGAAATATGTCCGGTCTAAAGAAGGAATCTCCTAAGTAGACCATCGGAGAAGCGCTATTAAAGCCAAAACAGTCGAGCAGGATAGTTTTACCTGCTTGACTGTTTTTTCTATCGATCTTCGTACCAATACCCTTTGATCCCCTTCTCTAGGCGAAGCAAAGCTTCCAAATAATAATAATCGCCCCAAATCATAAAATCGTCCGGAGACGATCCGCCTCGAACATGGTAAGAGCCTCTTTTGATCAGGCCTTCCACATTCGGCTCATTGATGGTCGAATAATTGAGTACAAGCGACTCCATCGCAAGCCGTATTCTGCGTTCGAAATACGCGCGCTCCGGGTCACTCTCATCCATCAAATCGAGCAGCTCCAACAAACCGGCGCAAAAGATGGCAGAAGCCGAGCTATCACGAGGCGGTTCAGCCTCGATAGGCGCATTAAAGTCCCAATAAGCAACTTCATCCTCTGGCAGATGGCTCAAGAAAAAACGCGCCAGCCTTTTTGACGTCTCTAGGTAAAGCTGATCCTCCGTATACCGGTACGACAGCGCGAATCCATATACACCCCATGCTTGTCCCCGTGTCCACGTCGACCCGTTTGTATAGCCTTGAGCTGTATCGCCGCCGATCGGTTCGCCATTTTTTTGACCAAAATGAAAGGTATGATAGGACGAGTCATCACCACGGACCAGATAACGTCGACTCTTGTCAGCATGGAGAACCGCAGCCTGGCGGTACCGTTCATCTCCTGTCTGCTCGAAGGCCCAGTAAAGCAAAGGCAAATTCATCATGCAGTCGATAATAATGCGGCCGCCATTTACAGAGTCTCCAGCAGGTCCCCACGCTTGAAAATATTGCCCCGACTCGCGCCACCTTGCCATTAGTTTGTCGGCAGCCCTTAACGCAAGCTGCCTCGCAGCTTCATCCTTTTCTACGATCCACTGCGCTTTGGCCGACAGCGAGTACAAAAATCCGATATCATGATGGTCCAGCACGCGATCGGCCTCAAGACGCTCCCGGAAGCTTCCAACGGAACGGGCTGCCGCTTGCCGAAATGCGTTGTCGCCGCTGTATTCGTAACAAAGCCATAACATCCCGGACCAAAAACCATCGGTCCAATCATCGTTGGCGTTCACGACATACGAGCGGCCTCCGTCCGTACTGACATGCGGAAATTCGTCTCCGAATATGGCAATATTTCGCCTCGTCTTAAGTAAAGCGTCCTCAATAGCTGTTTGCCATAAGCTCATCGGACTCATCCTCCCCCTATTCCGGCCTCATTCAAAAATAATAGACGGCTCCGAGCCTCATCGCTCTAGCGCTTCTCTTCCGTCCCTGCTCTGCCTGTACTGTCCCGGCGTTATGCCTTCATACTTTTTAAATACCCTTAGCAAAGATTGGCTGCTTGCAAAGCCGCTTTGCTCAGCAATATCTTGAATGGCGTGGTTCGTTTCAGCAAGCAGCGATTTCACCTTGTCGACACGCCGCTTATTAACAAAATCGACGAGATTCTCTCCGGTTTGCTCTTTGAAAAATCGAGATAAATAAGTCGGATTAATATCGAAAGCAAGCGAAATGCTCGTCAGGCTAATATTCATATCATTCAAGTTATGCAGCACATGCTCGACGACTTGGCTCTTCAAATCGGTATTATGGCTTTTCTTCTTTTGCTGCAAATAATCACAGGCTTTCTTTAGGAAGTCTAAAATTTCTTCTTCCATCTCTGCGAAGGTTTCGCATTCCGTTATCTGCTTAATTAAATCCGTTTTCTCCACCATAATTTCTTTCGTGCTGAGTTGAAGCTGCTCTACTGCTTTCAGCATCGTGCCTACCAATTCGAACATCAGCAATTTTCCCATTTGAATGGACAGCGTTCCCTCGGAAAAATTCGTAATGAGGATACGCTGCAGAACAGCTGCCGCCTCATCGTAATTGCCTGCCGCCATCAAGTTAATTAATTGACGTTCAGTATCGAGCGGATAATACAAATCATTTTTAGGACGCTTAATGGATTCATAGGAAATGATTTGGTTGGAGCCAAGAACAAGCTTATATTCCAGAGACTCGACCGCCTCTTCGTAACATTTCGGCAGCGTCGACCAAAACGTATGGATATCGCTGACACCGACGGAAAAACGAACGAAAAATTTATCTTGAATGAATTGTTTGGCGTCATTTGCCACCTTGAGCAGCTCTTTCTTTGCTTCCTTCTCTTTCCCAAGGACGTTTACTACGCAAGCAATCATGCCGTCAACTTCCGTGAAATAGGAGCGATGGCCTGCGGATAACAGCTCCTCAAAAATGTTCGTAACGATCAGATATACGAATTGAAGCTTCTTCTCCGCATCCATTTCTTGATTTGCCTGAAACAGCCGCTCATAGTCTTCGATCTGCAGCAGCAAGACGGCAAAGCGGTCTGTCTCGAACCGAAAATCGAACGATTCAATGGCTTGCGGCAGCGCGGAGCCCATATCCACCCTGCCCTTCAGCAGACGGGCCAAAAATTGGTTGCGCAGCACTTGATGCTGCTCGAGCAGCTTTCTATTCGCTTCGTCCTGGATCGCTGCACTGTCAGTCATAAACGATTGCAGCACCGCAAATTCATTCGGCATATTCATCATGTTTGTTTTGACCTTTGTCGAAACAAAATTCATCATATTTTGAATAGGGGCATAATTTCTTCGCGTAAGCCAAAATGCGGTAAGACCGCCCAGTCCGATGCAAAGCAGCATCGCGAGATAAATCAAATTTTTCAGCAGCTTCACTTTAGCGGAATACACTTGCTCCGGCAAAACCGAAATATAGGTCCAATTGGTCGTATCCGACTTCACATAAGATATGGCCGCATCGTTGCCGTCCACCAATTCCGTAAGGAAACCGCGTTGATTGCTCATTTTCTGTATCGGCAGCTCAGCCAGTCCAGTCTCAGGGCCAGTAATCATAATGGGATGGCTCTCGCGATCGAGGATATAAACCGAGCCCTCGGTTGCTAGGCCGATTTTCGAAATCGCTTGCTTGAGCCGCTCCTGATTGAGCAGCACGACAAGAGTCGCAGGGGCAGCTTTAATTTCTTGAATAGGCAAGGATTGCACGTAAACGAGCGAATTTTCCGTTTGCTTAGCGCCTTCATTCAATGTAACGAATAGGCCGGCATGGCTCGCCCGGAGCCACTCTGTCCATTCCGTAAAGCTTTTCCCCGATGCCTTATGAAGCACGGAATACAAATCATCTGCCGGCATAAACGTCGTAGTCGTTATCCCGGAAACATTGTTCTTGAGATAGATATAGGCATCGGTTATATTACCATTTGCAATCGTATAAGACTGAAGGCTTGAGATCATATCCATCGTACCGAACCTGGCTTCCGCCGTATCCAACGTTTCGCGGTTTAAGTAAGCCATAACCTTCGGGTCAAACGATAATTGCGTGCCTAACCTGCGAATGTCAGTGATCTGATTGTCCACTAATTGCCGAACTTGATCGAGGAGCGTGTCGTTAGATCTACGCACTTCCTTGACCAGCATTTCTTGTGATTGCAGCAGGACGATCAAGGTAATAAGGATTGGAATAAATAAGACAAATAAGTACGAGTACAGCCAAAACTTATAAACCTTGCGTTTCATATGAGCATCCACCGCCAGAGAAGTATACTCCGAGTATATACCAACTACTCTTTTACCGCACCGATCATAACGCCCTTCGCAAAGAATTTTTGCAGAAACGGATACACAAGCAATATGGGAAGCGTCGCAACCATAATCGTGGCATATTTGATGCTTTCCCTGATCCCTTCTTGATCAGCCATCGCGTCTCCCAGCTGCATAGAACTCGTATCGTTAATGACCAGTATTTCCCGTAAAATGATTTGCAGCGGAAACAATTCACGGTCACGGATAAACAGCATCGCATTGAACCAAGAATTCCAGTGGGCAACGCCGTAATAAAGAATCATTACCGCGATAATCGGCATGGAAAGCGGAACGACAATTTTGAACAGGATACCGAACTCCCCGGAGCCGTCTATTTTGGCAGATTCAATTAAGCTCTCGGGAATCGCCTCGAAGGAGGTGCGCATGATGATCAGATTCCATGTGCTGATTGCGACCGGCACGATTAACGCCAGCAAGCTGTTGCCCATATGCAGCCAATTGTTGATCAATAAATAAGTGGGAATCAGTCCGCCGCTAAAATACATCGTAAAAATGATAGCGATCATGATCGGTTTGCGCAGCATGAACTTACGGGACAAGCCGTAGGCTCCAAGCGCCGTGAAAAACAAGTTAAACAGCGTTCCAGAGAAGAGGATCAGGAGCGTATTCCGGTATCCGCTGAATATATTCGGATTGTCGAGCACGCGGGAGTAAGCCTCCCAGCTAAATCCAAGCGGACCTAGGAGCATGCCTTGATGTGCAATCAATCGATTAGAGTCGCTTAAGGAAGCCATCACGACATGATAGAAAGGATAAATGGTGACGATGATGAGCAAAAGCATGAGAATAGCGTTCAAAATATCAAATGTGCGGTCTGTCATGGTATTATTCTTCAAGTTCCCATTCCCCCTTACCATAATCGGTTCCCGGATACCCGGCGGGAAAACCAGTTGGCGCTGATGAGCAAAACAAAGTTAATGCCCGCTTGAAACAAGCCGACGGCAGAAGTAAAGCTGTAGTCCTGACCCTCCGCAAGCCCTTTCCTGTACACAAAGGAGGAGATGATATCCGCAGTCTCATAAGTATTCGGATTGTAGAGCAGTATAATCTTCTCAAATCCGATATCCATAAGTCCTCCGATTCTAAGAATGAGCAAAATCATTATGATTGGAATCAATCCCGGAAGCGTAATGCTCCACATTTGCCTAAACCTCCCGGCACCATCGACTCTAGCCGCTTCGTAGAGCTCGGGATTAATGCCGCTGAGCGCCGCCAAGAAGATGATGGACGACCAGCCAAGCTCCTGCCATATGCTGGAGAATACATAAATAAATCGAAAATTGGCGGCATCACCTAGCAAAGTCGTGCGTTCGCCCCCGAAAAATTCGATCATCGTGCTGATGATCCCGTCGCGATTCGTAAAATCGAGAATGAGTCCGCAAATGACAATGAGCGATACAAAGTGAGGCAAATAGACGACCGTTTGAACGACGTTTTTGAACAGCTTCAAACGGATCTCATTGAGTAAAATGGCAAGAATAATCGGCGCTGGAAAACCGAATAAGAGCTGATAGAAGCTTAGCAGCAGCGTATTGCGCAGCACCCGCCAAAAGTAGATGCTGTCAAAAAAGTCCTTGAAATTATCAAGGCCAACCCAAGGGCTTCCCCATACCCCCTTGGCAATGCTGAAATCCTTAAACGCAATAATTGAACCGTACATCGGAAGATATTTGAATATAAAATAATACAGAACGACAGGCAGCACCATAAAATAGATGGCTTTATTTCTCACAAGATCGTTAGCTAGTTTTCTCATCATCGCAGGTGCACTCTCTTTCCACCGAGATTGATTTTTAAAGGAAGGGGAGTGTGTCCCCCCTTCCTTCAATCGGTTTAACGTTTGATGAAACGGTCGAAAGCGGCTTGTTGAATTTCTATCGCGCGCTCGATTCCCATTTTCTTAAACTGCTCGATCGCTTTATCGAAGCTGTCCAAACTAGAGGTGCCCATAATTAGTTTCGTGACGATCTCTGAGCGATACGTATCCACATCCGTCATAATTTTGCTAAATTCGCTTGCTTCCTCCGGCGTTAAGGAAACGGGAGGAATGAGAACAGAGGCAGAGTTTTTCGCGAATTTGGCATACGCTTTTACTGCTTCCTTCTGGGCGTCGAGCGAATAGTATTGGTCGTTATAACGGTCATCGTCCGGACCCGGGAACGGATAGTTCGCAATGAAGTTTTTCGCCATTGCCTGGCCGATCGGCAGTCCGTCCGGATTTTTCATGATCAAATCTGTAAATTTAGGCTGGCCGTCCACCAGCGTATACGTTGTGCCGTCAATACCGAAGTTTTTCAGCATAGCCCCTTCTTCGCTGAACAAATAATCAAGCGCCTTGATCGTAGCTTCCGGATTTTTGTTCGCGCTTGTGATAACAGCTCCCGTATTGCTGTAATCCCAGCCGGTTTCCGTGAATTTAGGCTCATCTCCTTTATTCAGCACCGGATATTGAACGGCGGAAAGCATCGCCTTCGGATCCGCCTGCTGCAAGGAAGGAAGCCATGCGCCCATGCTGCCGCCAATGTAACCGAAGGTAGCGGCTGCTTTGCCTGAAGTGATCTTCGCTTCCTTCGCTTTGTTGTCGTTGGAAGCATAGTCCGGATCAATCAGACCTTCTTGATACCATTTTTGCATACGCGCCAAGTAGTCTTTAAATGCTGGTTGAAGCGGCCCATACTGGATTTTGTCGCCGTTCAGATAAAAATCTTTGCCGATGCCGTATGCCCCGATGAAGTCCATCGAGCTTTTTGATCCTAGAAGCATGTCTTTTTCGGACGTATATGGAATGACACCTTTTTTCTCTTTAATCGTTTTTAGAACGAGTTCCCATTCATCGATCGTTTCAGGCAGCTGCAAGCCCAGCTCATCGAGCCAGTCCTTGCGTATCATCTGGCCGGAGAACGTTTTATACTTGCCGTGATCGCCAACCTTCAGGTTAGGGAATACGTAAATATCCCCGTTGTCGGCTTTAATTTGCTTGGCGATAAGCGGATTTTCCTCGAGAATTTTTTTCAAATTCGGTGCGTGCTGATCAATAAGATCGTTTAATTTAACGATCGTTCCATCCTGATACAGCTTGGCTGGACCGCCTTGGAAGTTGGACATGTTCCACACAATCAAGTCCGGAAGTACATTGGAAGCTACCATCACGCCGAATTGCTGCTGAGCATCGGCACCCGTGCCCGTCGGATGTTCAAAGTCGAATTTCACATTCGTCTTTTTCTCCCATTCCTGCACCATTGCTACATCGCTTAAGCTTTGAACGACGGCTTGCGCATTAGGATTTAAAGGATGCCAGAGCTTTAGTTGCACAGGTTCATCCGATTTTTCTTCTTTCCCCGCATTTTCTTTCGTTCCGTTGCCGGATGCCGCGTTATTAGCGGGTTGTTCAGTCTTGCCGCTGGAACAAGCCGTTGCAATTCCTCCGAACATCAATACGATGGCAAGCAGCAGAGCAATTCTAGTAAATATACTTTTTTTCATGCGTGACTCCCCTTTACGAATTTATTTATAAGACGTTTGCCAGTTGCCGGCTCGCCCTAGTCCCAATTTAATGGATAATAACAGCCCCGTACATTTTCAATTGCAATAACCGTATTCATTTCTGTACAAACAGCGATTTACGATTCTTTACATGATATCCTTTTTTGTAGAAAACCTTTAAACAATGCTGCTGCGCCGCCTTATTTCAACCTCATAGGCTTCGGCCCGAGACCCAGAAATTCCTCTACGAGAACATGGACAGAAATTTTTTCCACAAAAAAAAGATGCCCCGCATTCCTAAGAATATTCGAGACATCTTTGCTTCTTCGGGCTATTTAATTATAAGTGCTTGTATTAAACGATTTCTGGCCGGTGCTCCGGCTGCTGCAAGGCGACCGAGCCGTCATCAAGACGCAGCCATGATTCCACTTTCCGTTCGTTTTCGATCAAGCGGATAACGCGGGCGCCTCGCGGGAAACCTTCCTTGCCGTAAGTATTGAACCCTGTTGCTCGTCCGTAATAGAGACGAATCCCGTAGAGCTCTCCCCAATAATCATTCGTGTGATCATGGCCGCAGAACGTTGCCATCACGTCTCCCTGTGCCAGCATCGCCGAGAAGAAACCGGCTTGCGTCCGCGCGGCGCATACCCCCTCATGCTTATGGCCATAGCACACTTCCCGGTCCCACACTTCTTGATATTCAGGCAGAGGGATGTGAAAGAATGCGATGGCTGGCAATGCTGTGCCCTGCTGAACAGCATTCCACTTCTTGGATTGCTCCATGTACCACTGCACTTGATCATGCTGAATCCAATCGTAGCCGGGAACTCCCGGCAGCTTGGAATAATCACCGGAGTCTAGGCAGTAAAGCATAGCTGCCGCTTGATCGTTGTTGGCTCCGAGTACAGGTAACGCGTAGTTGCCTGTGCCATGGATATCTCGCGGTCCCGGTTCGGCAAACGTGTGAGCGTGCTTTAGCACCTCGCCCATCAGCTCATCGCGGGTAATATCGTTCTCCGTATCATGATTGCCGAATACGATTCCCCATGGAATGCCTCGCTGCTCGGCAGCGGCAACCGCATCGCGAAAGGCTTGAAGCGGATCTTGGCATAAGACTGCCCCGTCTGAATCTCTGCCCGTATAAATTACATCTCCTGTAAACATGACAAAATCCGGTTGTTCAGCCTCAAGTACAAGCTCCATCGCAGCCTTGGAACGCAAATCTAAGTCCGATCCGTCCTGCCAATGAATATCTGTGAACTGAACAATTGTAAAAGTGCCGTCTTTGCGAAAACGAAGCTTTTTGGCGTTTTCCATCTTCATTCTTACTCCCTCTCCATTAGGTATTTACGTGCTATTGTTTAATGCCCTGATGACGCAATCATAATGATGCCCATAACTACAACGATCGAAGCCGTAATTCGGCGAGTCCCTTGCGACTCTTTTAATACAAATAGACCGAGAAGCGTGCCAAACACGATTCCCACCTCGCGCATAGGCGCGACTGTAGAAACATTGGCATTTCTGGCTGCAAACAAAAACAGCAAGTACGAGCCCGGAGACAAGATAGCGCCAATCCAAATAATATTAATATGAGTGCGAATAACATGCTTAAGCCGTTTAGAGCGAAGAACAGCAGGCGTCAGTCCGAGTACAAAACCGATATTCGTCACCTCAAGCAGCGCAAGCGGTGAAAGATGCTGTAAATTCACTTTATCGATAAGCGTGTAGGTCGTAATGCATAGCCCAACGCTCATCGCCAGCAGTACAGGCTTATAGAAAGACTGCTGATGCCCTTTGCCCGAAGATCTTCCGAGCATGACGACGAACCCGACCAGCATAAAGCTGAGTCCGATCCAGCCCCACAAAGGCAATGTCTCCTTTAATAACAATACGCCGATGGCTGGGATAAGCAAGGTTGGTGTCCCCCGCATGATCGGATACACTTGCGATAAATCTCCAGCATTATAGGTGTAAGCGAGCAGCAACGAATAAACGCTTTGCATCATTAACGATGCCCCGATTAACAGCCACTGTGTCTGCGATAGTGACGCACTCGAAAGTTCATTAATGAGTGTCGGCAGCAAAACAATAGTCGCAGGCATATAAATCACCCATAAGAACAACGCTTTATCCGTACTTTGCTTAGCTAGCATATTCCATACCGCATGCGCCAAACCGGAACACAAGACAAGAATAAGAGAAATAACAATCAATTAAGAAACACCTCCATCGATCCACATTTAGATTCAACTACCAGTTCCACATATTCCAACACAATATCACACAAACACACACATTTACAATATCTTAATATATACTTTTCATTAGAAAGCAAAAAAGACCCTTGGTATATAACCAAGAGTCTTTAGGACAGTCAAAGTCCCCTTTATTATTCATCTCTACTCATAAACAATCTCAATGCCGCTCCGTTTATATTTATCGACTAGATCAAGGTCGATCTTCGAATCTGTAACGAAACGTTCTACATCCGCGCAACCGCACACCTTGAGCAGGGAGACTTGATCAAATTTGCTGCTGTCGGCAAGTGCGATCGTGCTTTTTGCGTTTGCTTGCATAATTTTCTTCACCTGTACTTCACCAATCGCGTTGTCGGTAATGCCTTCGTCTAATGTAACTCCGCTCATGCTCATAAAAAACAAGTCTGCATGAAAGCGGGAAGCGAATTCTTCAGCCAAGTCTCCGATGATGCTCTGTTCTGCTTGACGGATAACGCCTCCGATCATGATCAGCGTAAAACCGGGGACATCGATTAGTTCATTTACGATTGGCAAGGAATTCGTAATAATCGTCAAGCGCTCGAACTTTGTCTTGAGCATCTTCGCAATCTGAGTATTGGTTGTGCTCACATCAAGTGCGATGGACATTCCTTCCGTTACATATCGAATGGCGAGCTGCGACAATTCGGTCTTCTCCGTCAAGTAAATCGATTCACGAATCGGCAGCGGTATTTCCCGGCTATAATCCGGCTCTTTTAAAATCGCACCGCCATGAACCCTCTGCAATAAGCCAAGGTTCTCTAAATGTTCCAGATCGCGTCTTATCGTTTCAAAAGAAACGCCAAACGATTCCATGAGCTCCGACGCTCGAATCGATTTATCGCTATTTATTTTTTGGATAATTAATTGATGCCGCTGCTGTGCAAACAAATGCTATCACTCCTCTATGCCATGACTACCGGAATTTCCTGCTTCTTGATTAGTAGTCTATCATAAATCAAGCAAAGAGGCTCAGTCGCAGAGTTCAGTTACATCTTGCTTCCGCCTTAATTCGCGGCATTAAATTTTAATGCTATAGCTGCTTTCAGCATTCTCATGTCACGCTCATTGTCCAAATAAAGCTCCTCGGCTTCCTCCTGCGTGATCCATTCGAATCGAAAACGCGCGCCGGGCCTTAACTGAGCAAAAACCGGAATGTCGACCGTTGCCAACTGCGCGATACGGGGATAACCGCCCGTTGTCTGCCTGTCCGCCAGCAGCACGATCGGATCTCCGCCAGCAGGCACTTGAACCGTTCCGTTTGCGACAGCCTCCGAAAGCAGCTCCTGCGGCTTCGCAAGCTTCAGCTTCTCCGTACCTTCGAGCCGGTATCCCATACGATCGGACTGTACGGAAATCTGGAAGCTTTGGCTAAATAAGCTCGCTTGGCTTTCCGTTGTAAACAGCTCATAATGCGTACCCTTCATCGCGCGAATGATCGGGTCTGCTAGATTATCCGCTATCGCAAAATGACTCGCATGCCAGAGCGGCACCGCAATGCTGCCATTCCATCCCAGGCGCAAAGCATGCTCCAATCGCTCTGACAGTAAGCTCGGCGGCCGGGCTGCCAGCTCATCTCCTGCCTTTAATGCCCTTCCGAAATAACCTCCGATTGCGCCGCGCAAATAGGTGCTTTTGCTTCCCATTACCTCCGGTACATCAAATCCGCCGGCAACTGCGAGATAGGAGCGACAGCCGGATTGACAAGCTCCAAATTTCACGCTCATTCCCGCGCGAACGAGCACTGGTCTCCATAAGGGCAGTGTCTCATCGCCAGCGGTAACAGACATACGCGCGCCGCAAATAGCGAGCAGCGTATCCTTCTCCATAACGAGCTCCGTTCCGGTAAGTGTAATTTCCAGCACCGCATCACTATCCTCGTTGCCGACTAACAGATTGGCCGCTCGGGCCGCTCCCGTATCCATAGCCCCGCCGGCGACTACGCCATATTTTTGATACCCATGCCTTCCGAGATCTTGTACAGTAACGAGCAAGCCGGGACGAACCACTTTTATAGTCATAATTCACCTTCTAAATAAAGCTTGTACTGCCGCTCCGTTATCGGCTTAAATCTAACCAAGTCCCCCGGTCTAAGCAAGCTTGGAATCTCGTCCTGCGGACGAAATAGAGCAAGCGGCGTTCTGCCGATCAACCGCCAGCCGCCCGGCGTTGCAACCGAATATATGCCCGTCTGCTTGCCAGCTATGCCAACGCTGCCCTGAGGAATGATCGTCCGAGGCGTCTGATCTCTTGGCGCGGCAATCCGCTCAGACATTCCTCCCAAATAAGGAAAGCCTGGCGCAAAGCCGAGCATATGGACCAAGTAGCTGCCACCAGCATGTATAGCGATCACTTCCTCCTCCGGAAGTCCGTTAAGCTCAGCAACTAGGCTAAGGTCAGGACCGTACTCTCCGCCATAGCAAACCGGAATTTCAATCGTTCTATCCGCCTGATCGGAAGCCTGCAGTTGCTCTTTAGACAGGTAAGTCTGCACTCTAGCGCATACAGTTTCAAAGATTGTAGCATGCTGAAGCTCGGCTGCAGTGCGGCTTCTCTTCACCAGCAGCGGGTCATAGTGGATCGCCACCGAGACAAAGGATGGGACGCATTCAATGAACCCAGCAAATGGTTTCCACTCCAAATGGCGGCTTAAGTTCATGACCGTTCGGTTCGTTTCTTCGTCAATGGAGCTGCCTAAACGAATAATAACGGCAGAGTCACCAAGCGGCAGCATTTCAATAGGAGCCTGAGGTTCCGTTGCAGCCTTCTCCAAGCTCATACACCCGCCTTCTGAACAGATATGCTCGCTGCCTCTAATGCCGCCCGCAGTCTTATGACATGCTCTACTGCGCCTGGCGTATCCCCATGCACGCATACCGTACCTGCCTTCAAAATAACGCTATGATGTTGCCTCGACTTGACCTCGCCATCTCTGATCATGCTTATCGCTTGCTCTGCGGCGCGTACAGGATCAACAATGACTGCGCCTTCCGTCCCTCGCGGCGTTAGTGAGCCGTCCGACTCGTAGGTTCGATCTGCGAATACTTCATGAATTGTACGCAAGCCTATAGCATCCCCTGCGTGAATAAGCTTACTGCCCGCTAAACCGAACAGCATCAGACTCGGATCAACCTTATATATTGCCTCTGCTATCGCGTCGGCTAACGGTCTGCTCTTCGCAGCCATATTATACAAAGCGCCATGCGGCTTCACATGGGCGACGCTTCCACCCTCTGATTTGGCAAAAGCATACACCGCGCCTAGCTGATAAACCGTCAGCTCATATGCCTCCTCCGGCGTTATGGCCATCACCCTTCGACCGAAGCCTGCCAAATCCGGCAGCCCCGGATGCGCTCCAATGGCTACATCATTCTCTAGCGCCAGCTTAACCGTGCGCCGTATTGTCGCTGCATCTCCAGCGTGAAAACCGCAAGCAATATTCGCTGAAGTAATATATTTCATTAACTCGTTATCGAGGCCAGCCGTGTAAACCCCAAAACCTTCTCCCATATCACAATTCAGATCTACACAAAACAAATGCTTCCCCTCCTATCCACCTAAACTCCGATGCCAAAATTATATCAAATTTCAACTTGAAAATAAGTAGCTTTCCCCTATCCAAATTTCCATAAAGAGAGCTAGCTCCACAAAAAAAAGAAGCAGCGCCGGTCCAGCGCTGCTTCTTTGATATAAATAATAGTCGTTTATTCCCCGCCCATAAAGACGTAACGGCCAATGATCAGCACCGCTAGAATCCACATGAGCCAGTGAACCTTATACTTGCCTTTGCCCGTTACATTAGCAACCGTTGCAAGCAAGACGTACGATACGATACCGAACGAAATACCATTAGCAATGTTGTAAGTAAGCGGCATAAGCGCAAGTGTCAAGAACGATGGAATAGCATATACCATATCTGAAAAATCGATATCTTTAACGGATTGCATCATCAGTACGCCTACAATAATTAGCGCAGCAGCTGTAGCCGCACCTGGAACGAGCGCAACGATTGGGGACAAGAAGATAGCAAGCAGGAAGCAAATACCCGTCGTTACTGCCGTTAGGCCAGTACGTCCGCCTTGCGCAATACCTGCAGAGCTTTCTACGAATGCGGTAACTGTACTCGTACCGAGTACCGCGCCGCCGCTGACGCCGATTGCATCTACGAACATCGCTTTACCTACACGTTTTTTGCCCTTTTCAGCATCCTTCATGTAACCGGCACGGTTCGCTGTACCAACGAGTGTACCGAACGTGTCAAACATTTCGACGAAGGTAAATGTCAGAATAACCGTAACAAGTCCGACTTCAAACACGCCTGCGAAATCAAAATGCCAGAAGTTCATTTTTGAGAAATCAGGCACCCATGTTTGACCCGTAAATGCTGCTTTCACATCAACATGACCCATTAGAATAGCGATTACTGTTGTACCTAGAATACCGAACAAAAGTGCTCCCGGTACACGCAATACCATCAGCACGCCAATAAGGAGCAAAGCGATAACGGTAAGCACAACCGTTTCATTATGGAAGCTTCCCAGTTGAATAACGGTTTCGGAGCCGCTAACTGGTGTAAATTGACCTGCTTTAATGTCTGTGAAGCTTGATACAGCGATTGTCATAATACCGCTGTTTTTCAAGCCGATAATGGTAATGAATAATCCAATACCGACTGTAATCGCATGCTTCAAGCTGTCTGGAACAGCTGTGATAAGCATTTGGCGAATTTGTGTAAGCGTCAATATGATAAAGATAATACCTGAAATAAATACCGCGGTTAGTCCCATTGCTGGTGAGATTGGAGCGTCCGTTGACGCCGATGCGATAACGACGGATGCAAAATACGCATTAAGACCCATACCTGGAGCTAACGCTACAGGGAAGTTAACGAACAAGCCCATCGCGATTGTAAAGATACCTGCTGCTAGTGCCGTAGCTAGAAACACTGCAGTCCAATCTAAACCAGCTGGCGTTAGTATGATTGGATTGACGGCTAATATGTAAGCCATCGTCATGAAAGTCGTCAGCCCCGCCATAATCTCTGTTCTGACATTTGTTCCGTGTTCCTTTAAGCGAAAGAAACGTTCCATTTTGATTACAAACCTCCCAAAAATGTGGTGGAACAAACAAAGAAGCCTAGTTAAAATGCAATAAATCGCATTTCTCCTAGGCTCTGCAAAAAGGGGAAAAGTATACCCGCTGGACCGCTGCGAGCTTTTCCGCCAATTTCGTAGCCTGATCATTTACGGTGACCGAGTAGAGACTCTCAAGCCGATTCTTGAGATTATACGAAAAGATATGCTGTTGTTGTTTTCCGTTTTCAATTTTAATGAGAAATCGTCCACTTTGTCAACAACTTTTACGAACGTTAATAGAATTAAACATCTATATCATTCGTTTATTCAACAATATTCACCGTTTTTAATGGATTTCCAATTTATTCTTCACGCTTTTTTGACGAGTGAACGATACATCAAGAACAGGAAGTATGGAGCTCCTATTAACATAATGATAAGTCCGGACGGGATTTCCTTAGGCGCCATTACCGTTCTTCCTACCGTATCCGCTATGACAAGCAATAATCCGCCAAGTAGCCCAGATAATATAATCGAGCGCCTAGTATGATGCCCAACCATCATTCGCACCGCATGCGGCGCCATTAATCCAAGGAATCCAATTGTACCTACGCTCGCAACGGCGCCAGCTGCAAGCAATACTCCAATGATCATAGCGAAAAGCCGCGTTCCTTTCACCGGCAAGCCGAATCCGGTCGAGCTTTCATCACCGAAGGCGAGCAGATCAAATCTTCTGCCCAGATAATAAGCAATAGGCACTAAGATGATTAGAAAAATAAAGATGCTGTAAAACTGATTCCAACCTCGACCATAAGTCGTGCCGGTTAGCCATACAAAAGCCGTACTGCTCCATAAGCTCGCTTTTACGATCATTGCCTGTATGCCTGCCGACCCGATTGCTGAGACTGCTATCCCTAATAAAATAAGAACCGATGGATTAAGTGTTTTACGCCATGCTAAGGAAAACACAAATGCGGCAGCAACGATTCCGCCTGCAATCGCGGCAATTGGAAGAGCAAAAATCGGCAAAGTCGGCCATGCGACAAGCACTACTAATGCTCCGAAGCCTGCACCAGAGGTTACCCCGATGATAGAGGCATCTGCTAGCGGGTTTCGAACCGCGCTCTGAATTAGCACACCACTGATAGCAAGAGCAATTCCTCCTCCTGCAGCAACTAATGTACGAGGAAGCCGTAAATTCAGCAAGACAGAGTAAGAGGAATCTCCTGCTCCAAAGAGACTTTTAACCAAATCGATGATTGGAATTTTGGTTCCACCTAGCGATAAGCTGACAAGGATAATTGCGACTAATAATACGGTCATGATCGTAGCAGTCGGTGCGAAGCGCATGCGCAGCGCCACTCCACCGACGCTCATCGACGACTGTCCCGTACCTGATCCGGAAATATTTTTCATTTTTTTGAGTACCAGCCAAATGAGCCAAGGTGCCCCGATGATCGCCATAACCGCGCCAACCGGCATTTCACCTAGACTGCTGCGCACCATGCGCGCGAGCAGATCTGCCGTTGTAATAAGCAGCGCTCCCCAAAGCGCGCTCGCAGGAATGAGCAGCCGATGCTTACGAATGCCCGCAAGGCGAACGAGATGCGGAGCTACAAGCCCGACGAAGCCAATTGGCCCAACCACGCTCACCACAATAGCCGCCATAAAAACAGATAACGCAAGTCCTGCTGCGCGTGTTAATCCAACCCGCTGACCTAACGAGCGTGCAGTAGATTCATCTAGTTCAAGCGCATCGAATTGCCTGCCCCCGATTATAGAAATGACGAGCAAAGCGGCCACAAAAGGCCAAGCATACTCCACTCCGCTCCAATCGAGCTGAATCAATGTGCCAGAGCCCCATAAAAACAAAGATTGTGTTTCTGTCTGTTTGAAAATATGAATCGCCGACGTAAAAGCGCCTAGCACCATCGAGATGATCATTCCAGATAAGGCTAGCCGAACCGGTGTTGCTGTACGTCCGCCACCAAGAAAATATGCGGCCAAGGCTGCTAGGAAGCCGCCTGCAGCTGCCAGTAAAAATGGAAATTGATCTTGCAGTGCAGGGAAAGCGACCATGCCCAGAACGACCATAAAATAAGCACCAGCATTAATGCCCAGCGTATCAGAGGCAGCAAGCGGATTTTTCGTTATCGTCTGCAATAACGCACCAGCTGCCGCAAGCGCGGCACCCGCAATGATACCAATTACGGTTCTCGGCATGCGGATATCCCATAGCAAATTATGCTCCATCACGTCTTGGCGATGCCACAAGCCGTTAAATACAGTTGCTGCGGGAATGCGAGCCTCACCAAAGCACAGGCTCAGTACAGAAAGAACGAAAAGGGCGGCAAGGCCGCCCCCGAATATACCGATCAATCGCCAAGTGATGAGCGAAGAGCCTTCTTTATTATTGTTTGTCATCAAGTTGCTCATTTCGTTAATGCATTTACGACTTGGTCAACGATCACTTTAGAGGAGATCGGACCGCCGAACACCCAAGTTGTACCGTCTAACCCGAAGTAACGTTTTTCCTTCACAAAGTTTAGCCCGTTCCAAACGGAGTTATCCTTTAGACCATTTGAAAAAATATCATCATTACTTTGGACGATGTAGATGAGATTTGTATCCTGTACCGCTGGCAATGCTTCAACTGTCGAGGTTGTAAATCCGTAAAGCTCAAATTTTTCTGGTTTCCAATCGTTTTTCAATCCGATGCGATCCAATGTTTGAACCGCCAAAGAATTGTCAGTGAACAAACGCAACGTTGCTGCATTCTGATAACTGAATGCTTGCGTCAGTACATAGTTTAAGCCTTCCTTCCCTGCCGCTGCCAGCTTCGCCTTCGCATCCTCATAGTGCTGATCCAAATCGGCAAGTACCTTCTCTGCTTCCGTCGTTTTACCTACGGCTGCTGCAATCGTGTTAAACATGTCTGTCATTTGGCTGTATTGTTCGCCTTGACCTTCGAGTGGGTATAGACTAAATATCAGTGTTGGCGCAATGCCTTTCAACTGATCATAAATCGCTTCGTGGCTATCTGTATTCGCAATAATCAGATCCGGCTTCAGTGCTGCGATTGTTTCTAGATTCGGTTCATGACGGAAACCAACGTCCGTCACATCTGCGTCCAGAGGAACCTCGGAGCTCACCCAAAGCTTATAGTTTTCATTGTCCGCGTTACCGATAGGCTGCATGCCTAGTGCAATAATATCCTCCGTAAATGTCCATTCCAGTACGACAACCTTTTGTGCTGGCTTATCCAGCTTCACTTCCCCTTTAGCATCCTTTAGCACGATTGGACCGCTTGGTGCTTCAGTGCTTGCATTTGCCTCATTCTTATTGCTGTTTTTCTCGTTTCCTGCTGCTGAGTTTGTTTTACTATTTCCTCCGCATCCTGCCACTGCCAACATTACCGCAATAATCACCAACATACTCATTACACGTTTATTCATTTCCTCATACCCCCTATTTTTATGGAACCTATGTATCGATTAAAATAAATGATAATCTTTCTTCAATAATTGATAATGATTATCATAGTCAGGAACAAAGATTATCTTATATTCGTTTTGGGATATTGTCAAACTGTTTTTTATTGGAAAATCATTGTTCGATATGTATCGTGCATTTTTTATAAAATAAAAAAGAACGGGAGTATTTCTCCCGTCCTTCCTAAATGCTGCATATGCAGAGCACTTTTATTCGTTTTTGAAGAAATTAGGTAAATAAGCTTTGTTCGCCTCCAGCATTTCTTCAAGCAGAGCCTTAGCAACCGCTACACTCGGAACGAGCGGATGATGAACTAGCGCTTGCAGCGCGATGCCTTTATCTCCGCTAATAGCCGCTTCGATCGTAAGCGACTCATAGGTTTTTACAGCATGCATAAGACCTTTAATCTGCTCTGGAACACGTTGAAGAGGCAGTGGAATTGGGCCTTGAGCCGTAACGACACAGTTAACCTCGATGCTAGCATCCTCAGGCAGAAAATCAATGATGTTGCCGTTTCTAACGTTCAACGTCTGAATATCACGCTTGTCAGTATAAAGAGCATGCATCAAGTTAACGGCTGCTTCAGAATAATAAGCGCCGCCGCGCTGCTCAAGCTGCTTCGGCTTCTCGTTCAAGTTAACATCCTTGTACAGTTCGAATAATTCCGTTTCGACCCGGCTTACAACTTCCGCGCGCGTTCCGTTTTTTTCAAGCGAGCCTTTCATATCTGCAAACATCGAATCCGTCATATAGAAATAACGAAGATAATAAGTCGGGATCGCACCAAGCGAACGAAGGAAATCCGCATCCCAGTCAAAAGCTGTTACGTTCGTAGCCGAATAATCACGGCCGCTGCCGATCATCTCATGCAGTTTATCTTCTCCGTTTACATAAGCAGCTGTAACCCAGTGCAGGTGATTGATCCCTACGAATTCAGGCAATACCTCGCTCTCGCTAACGCCATACTCTTTAGCCAGAAACTTTTGAAAGTTAATTGGCGAATTGCATAGACCAACCGTTTTTACTTTGCTGTATTTTTGAACCGCTTCGGTTACAATACCCGCTGGATTCGTGAAATTAAGCATCCATGCATTAGGCGCAAGTTCTTCGATGTCTTTACAAATATCAAGGATGACAGGCACAGTGCGCAAAGCTTTAAACATACCGCCTGGTCCAGTCGTCTCTTGTCCAATTACACCGTGTGAAATCGGGATATGCTCATCGCGACGTCTAGCTTCCAGTAAACCTACCCGCATTTGTGTCGTTACAAAATCAGCACCAGCAATCGCTTCTCGGCGGTTAAGCGTTAATTTCACTTCGATTGGCAGGCCAGCCTTCTCGACCATCCGCTTCGCAAGCTCGCCAACGATCGCCAGCTTATGGCGTCCTTCTTCGATATCAACAAGCCAAAGCTCACGAATCGGCATTTCGTCATACTTTTTAATAAAGCCTTCTACGATTTCTGGCGTATATGAGGAACCGCCGCCAATGACGGCGACCTTAAGTGGTTTTTTGGACATGTGGATGAGCCCTCCCTTAAATGATTAAGATGTTCGTTAAAATGTAATTTTTCTAAGTGCTGCATCTACCGCTTCTTCAATCACAATGCCGCTGCTGTCCATCGCACTCATGACTGCTCCAACAACCGGATCGACCGTCAATCTGACCGTCCGTGCCTGCGGCGAAACAACGACAACCGCTTCACTAATCGCATCGACCATATGAGTAGAGCCGCCTCGCGATAGAACACTTCCCGTTAGTACAACATCGAACTTTTCTTGCTCCATGTGCAGGCGTTTAATCAGCGCATTGACAGAGTTCGCATGCTCACGACCAGCTTCCTCCAAAAGTCGGATCGCTACAGCATCGCCGAGAGCCGCAGCCTCAAACATGACCTTGGCAAGCTCATGTGACGGACGTTTGCCGTTATCCAGCGCATCATCATACATTTCTTGAATGGAATGGTATCCAAGTCGCTGTGGAACTAATTCGCTAAGCAGCGTCGCTTGCTCTCTGCCTTCCCAAGCACGAATAGCACTGCGGAAAGCGTGAATGGCTAGATCCGTGCCCGAGCCATGTCCATCTCCAAATAAATAACCGAAGCCGCCATATTGCAGCTCATCGCCCTGTGGATTGCGTGCCGCAGCATTAAATCCAGTACCGCTAATGATGACCGCTCCGTATGATCGGTTGGTCCCCGCACGCATACCAATCATCGTATCGCAAGCAATAGCGTGATTTTTATAGTCAAGTGAAGCAATCATCGGACGTAAAATTGCATAGTCAGGCTCACGATCTGCTCCCGCGAGTCCGAAATAGGCAAATGTCACCTGCTCCTTCGTCACGCCAGCATCCTGCAGTGCTTGCTGACAAGCATGATCAATACTGATCTTTGCTGCTTCAAAGGCCGTTTGGTGATTACCGTTTCCGCCGAGGCCTCTGCCAAGTACACGTCCTGTCTCATCAACGAGCAGAGCATGTGTCTTGCTGCCTCCTGCATCTATACCAAGGAAAATTATATCGCTCACACTCCTTATTTGTACTTTCTTCTATTCTAAAATAAAAAACATCGTTCTTCTAATGAAAAAGAACGATGTTATAATACTATCTTACTGTCTTTTATGCTCGCAGCTCAGATGGGAGTCTGCCCACATGCTGCTTGAATAACCGATTGAAATTAGATAAATTGCGGAAGCCGCATTCGGCCGCCACTTCTATAATCTTTTTGTCTGTGGATTCCAGAAGATAAGCCGCCTGTGACAGTCGCAGCTGTATTAAATAATCCATCGGCGAAGTTCCAACGACCTGAACAAACAGCGTGCTGAAGCGTGAGGGACTCAAATGAGCGGCTTCAGCCAGCTCGCCTAACGTCCATGGGTATGTAATATCTGTCTCTATATCATGCAGTACGCCTCGAATCGTTTCCATGCCCCGTACATGCTGCGCTCCGGTTTCGTTATTTTTCGCAAAATAACGATTGACGAATGCAAGCAATTGAATAAGTTTCGCCCGTACCACTACTTCAAAATGCGGTTCTTTAAGTTCAAACTCAGCAGACATATCCTTAATAATGTCGCCAAGCTCTCCGAGCTTCGGATTCTCTCGATCAAGCACATTATCAAATCTTAGCCCAATATCCCGAAATGGAATAAGCAGCTCCGCATCATAGCGCTGCTCTAAAGCAAGGTAGGATGAATCAAACATAATAATGCTCATGACCAGCTCCTCTGATTCAAATGCACGGTGCAAATCATTGGAATGAATAAGTACGATGTCTCCTTGTTGGAAGTCAAAACGGCTTCCGTTGATCAGATAGTAGCCGCTCCCCTTCTGTATATAATTTATTTCGAGCGCTTTATGCCAATGCAGCCTTTGAAAGGTTGGGGAAACCCCCACAGATTGCGAAATCGTAATCGGAAAAGCTTGCGGCAGCACAATCCGGTCTTCGCTGATGGAAGGATATAGGTTCATTTTATTCTCCTTAAAGGTTTTCGTAGAAAACCTACTTCGTAAGCATGGGCTAAGGTTTGCGAATGCAAACCTACTTCGTAAGCATTAACAATGATTTACACTTGTTATTATCAAAGATTATAGCAGAAAGCAGTGTCTTGACGACATTGTAAGCATTTGGTATTGCGGGTACATGCTTGTATTTCAGATCCATAAAGAAACGAATAATGCTGGCTCATATAAAGCCCAAAAACAGAGCGAACCTGCCAGTAGGCCGAGGCGAGGTTTTTGGGCTTTTTTTGTTCATTCATATGCATCTCATTTTGCGCTCCAGTTTTTTTCTTGACAAAGTATTCCATTCGAGTTACATTTCATATATCAAATAGATATATCAAGTTGATATATGAAGGAGATCATATATGATTGAGCTAGTTACTTTAGGAATGCTGATGCAAGGAAAAATGAGCGGCTATGATATAAAAAAAATAACGGAGCAATCAGTCGGAATCTTTTACAAAATGAGCTATGGAAGCTTGTACCCTGCACTGAAACGTCTTGTAGAAAGTGCGTACGTAACCGAGGAAGAAACCAATGACAGCAAAAACAAAAAAATGTACAGCATCACAAATGAAGGCCAGCAGCACTTTATGCAGTGGCTAAAAGAACCCCTTCAAGCGAATAAACGCGAGTATCTCATCAAAATCTTTTTTTATGATTACCTTGATGAACCTACGAAAAAACAAAACTTAATGGCGTATCAACAAAACATCGCGCACAACATTGCTCAGATGGAGGCTGTCCAGTCCATTGTTTCCAAGGAGCTAGAGCAGCTCGAAGATAAAAATGCTTACTATTACCGCGTATCCGTCATGCATTACGGCTTGCATTTTTTTAATATGGAAAATGAATGGCTTAAAAAAATAATCGAAAAAGAGGAACTTTAAATGAAAACAACGGACGGCTTTACAGTGAAGAGACCTATCGTTGCCCTTATTTTAATCGAGCTCATGATTATGATTTTTGTAGCCGGCGGCAGCGCCTACGTTTCGATCGCTGAAATTACGCATCCACTCGCTCCATTCCTTGGCTTTATTCCGATAGCTCTATTTCTGGTGATTTATTTAACTGTAAAAAAACGGTGGAGCACCTTTTATTTCAGCAGTGTTTCCAAACTAACGAAGCAGCAATGGCTCGAATACCTTCCTCTGCTGCTCGTCCTAATCGTATTATTGATCGCTAATAAAGGCTTTCAACCCGCTTCCTTCTCGTTTTTCGCTTATATGCTTCTGTCTCAGCTGTTCTTAGTAGGATTTGTAGAGGAAACGTTATTCCGGGGAATGATGCTGCGGATTCTTATGCCAAAAGGAAAAACGACTGCAATCATCATCTCGAGTGCATTGTTTGGCATCACGCATGCTTTGCAGGCACTTAGCGGCCAATCGCTAGACGACACCATTTTGCAAATTGTGTATGCATTTATTTTAGGCTTTGTACTAACGATGCTGGTTGTGAGAAACCGTGCTATTCTGCTAACTATCCTCTTCCATGGCTTGCATAACTTTCTTAACTTTACCGGCAATGATCCAGGCACACATCTATACGATTATCTCATTTTCGCTATTCTTGCCGTACAATTGATCTGGCTGCTGTCCTCCTCCAAAAAAACGTCTATTCACTCAAATACCATCTACTCCTAGTATTAAGCGTAAACGGCTGTCCCGTCTTAGATGAAAAACTTATTTATAAAAAAGTCTGGCCCAGCGGATTACCGACGGTCCAGTCTTTATTATGTTAGCCTATTCCCACTCGATTGTTGCTGGTCGGGTGACTGTTTACTTGCTTTGTGACTAGTTGGGTATGTTACTTTCTGAGGTGAAAATCACATGACTAAATTAATGACCGTTCTTGTTACGATTTCAGTTTTGTCTTTGATATTAAGTGGCACAATTTATGCAAAGGAACAACCGCCTTTAATGAGCATCATCAATACCATTCCTGCTCCTGAAGGTAATTGGGTATATATTCCTGAGGGTGATGGAGAAATGATAATTAATGTATCTACTGCATATGCAAATACTTTTAAAGTATGGATAGTTCCAACTGGAACACAGCAATGGGAAAATCGAACCCTGATTTGTGAAGAAAAAGGAAACGAAGATAACTGGACTTGCATCTGGAGATATACCAAAGACGATAATATTCATGACCATTTCGTTGTTGAGGTGTCAGGAGAAGGTGGGAGTGCTACGGATAGTATCAATGTGACTCGTATGCACGCAATAGACCATCCTCAATAGTTATTATGTGGGGAAAAAAAGCAATAACCAAACTAATGGTGGTGCTTGAACTTTCATCTTATTGAATTAGCAATCTCCACTAAAACATCAACTGTTACCTTGCCCTCTACACGTTTATCAATCGACAATATATATTGCCAACCATCTTTTTCAAAACTCAATACATTAAAGGCTGGGGGTCTATCACCTAATGCATCTTCAACTGATTTATAGCCACCATATTCAAAGTATATCTTTTCAAAAGGCACATGCTCGTCACTTGATAGCTTTTCGTTATAGGCATATGTAGTTGAGCCAATCATGAAAGTGAAAGCGATGATAGCCAAACCAACTATCTTTATCATCGTATACCTCCTTGTATTCTATTTTTTTATGTAGCCTTCCCCAAGATCACATGAACTATATCGTTCCTCCGTTAGCGGAATGACGCCCTTGACAAGCCATTTTGAGCTGTGGAGAAACTGTATTATACTGTACTTATATCTTACAACTAACATGAAGAAGGAACTAATATGCCATACCTTAGATTTAAAGGATTCGAGAATGATTTCTTAAAATTTATATCTCCGACGATCATTGATGAATTTTCGAACATTGCCTCTGTCCCTAAAGAAATAGTGAAAATTGAACTCCTTAATGTAGAACGTATAGCAAACAGTCCATTGTCAGTAGAAATTCTCATGTTTCAAAGAAAGAATGAAATACACGACGAAATTGCAAAAAAGATTTATAAAATTCTGAGTGAGTATGGATTTAAACAGACTCATATTTTTTTTGTTATGCTCACTCCTTCTTTTTATTACAAAGAAGGACTTCCGTTAATGAACTCACCTGCCCGTTAGTTTAATAGTAAAGAGGAGCTTCCACATAGGAAACTCCTCAGCTATTGTTTATAGAAAGCTAATCCCTAACTTGGTTATATTTTCGATAAGGGAAAAGAAATATCAAACACAGTTCCTTTTCCCACTTCACTTTTCACATTGATATTTCCCAACATACCTTTTATAAAGCTGAATGAGACCATCATGCCAAGACCAGTACCTTTATCTTTGTTCGAATAATATGGCATTCCTAGACGACTAATTTGGTCATTTGTCATTCCAATTCCAGTATCGCTAATGGAGAGGATCACCTCATTATTTTTCCTATAAGCTTCAATTTTAAGTACACCTCTCTTATCTCCCATCGCTTCTAAACCATTTTTTGCAATGTTAATGATGCTTTGCCTTAGCTTTTTCCGATCACCTAATACCAGCAAATTATTGTCATATTTCATTTCTACTTCTGCACCTACAAGATTTCCAACGGATGTTAGCACATTACATATGTATTGAATTTCCTCTCCGATATCCAATTTTTCTACTACCTCTGGGTAAGGCTTTGCTAATGATAGGTATTCATTAATAATTTGCTCCGCACGATCAATTTCTTCTAAACAAACTTCTCCGTACATCTGCTTTTTGTCAGCGTTTAGTTCTCTTTGAGTAAGTAGTTGAATGAATCCTCTAACTGCGGTCAGCGGATTTCTAATTTCATGCGCAACGGAAGCTGAAATCACACTTGCGATGTTCATTTTTTCTGAAAATATTAATTCTTTTTTTAGTTCAGCGTTTCTTCTAATAGATTCAATTATGTATACAGTTAAGCCCATGAATAAACTTTGAACACTATAAAATATAAAAGCAGATAGGAGATCATAATCAGAATCAATAAATAGCATAGTTGATATGCCAATCACTTTAAAAACAAAAGAAAATATAGAGGATGTGAGAATTTTATTAGTTAAGCTATAGGAATGATATTTTTTTGATAAAGATGTAATTACAATGAACGATAGAGTAGCGGAAATTACATTTATGTAAGCGCCCGTGCCGCCCATCATAAAACGAATACTAATAAGAGAGAAAAATAACATGATAGAAGTTTTGAAGTTTCCATATAAACAACCCAATATCAAAGGAATAATTCTAAGATCAAACATTATACCTTTGTCTTCTACAGGAGGAAAGTACATACATAAAATCATTGGGGTGGCAAATAAAAAAAAGATGACTACGTTTTTTAATGCTTTTTTCTCATTCATCTTTTCATGGATTGTAAATTGATAAAAAATTAATGGAAACAATATAAAGAAAATATTAAGTAGATACTTGCTTAATTCGTAGTCAAATCCCATAAATTTGCTCCTCTTTTAGCAATATAGCCTATTTCCTAACATTTGCGAATTCAAGTGTGATTGGTAGCATTTATTACAAAACTTTACAGAAATATTATACCATGTACTTTCAATTTTGCATCCATATTGATACACCCACGTAATAATGTCGATAAATACAAAACCAGATGTAGGAAAAAATCCTCATCTGGTTTTTGCATGTTCGCTTATCTCATTGATTTTCGTCATAAAAAAAACTCCCTTCTATTTGCAAAACAACGCAAATAAAAGAGAGTAATTTTTGACACAATTAATTATTTACAGCCTATTCCCACTCGATCGTTGCAGGCGGTTTCGATGTTACGTCGTAGACGATACGGTTTACGTTGTCTACTTCATTAACGATACGAACCGAAATTTTCTCAAGCACATCCCAAGGGATACGTGCCCAGTCTGCTGTCATTCCGTCAATTGAAGTTACGGCGCGGATACCAACCGTATACGAGTACGTACGAGCATCGCCCATAACGCCTACGCTCTTCATGTTTGGAAGCGCAGTAAAGTACTGCCAGATTTCACGGTCAAGACCGGCTTTTGCAATTTCATCACGAAGAATCGCATCTGACTCACGAACGATCAGAAGCTTGTCCTCTGTTACTTCGCCTAGGACACGAATCGCAAGACCCGGACCTGGGAATGGCTGACGCCATACGATTGCTTCTGGAAGTCCGCATTCTTCTCCGACTTTACGAACCTCATCCTTGAATAGCGCTTTAAGAGGCTCGATAAGTTTAAACTTAATGTCCTCAGGCAAACCGCCAACATTGTGGTGAGATTTGATTGTTTGCGCTGTAGCCGTACCGCTTTCCACGATGTCCGTGTAAAGTGTGCCTTGTGCCAAAAATTCAAAGTCATCCAGTTTGTCCGACTCTTCTTGGAATACATAAATAAACTCGTTGCCGATAATTTTACGTTTTTGCTCTGGATCTTCTACGCCCTTCAACTTGCCAAGGAAACGCTCTTGCGCATCGATTTTGAGCACCTTCATATCGAATTTGCCTACGAATGTATCCATAACGCCCTCAGCTTCACCTTTACGGAGCATGCCGTGGTCAATAAACATACAAGTAAGCTGATCGCCGATCGCTTTATGAAGAAGGATAGCTACAACAGAGGAATCTACTCCGCCGGAAAGCGCACATAGTACTTTTTTGTCGCCAACTTCATTACGAATATCACGAATAGCATCTTCAATGAACGATTCCATCGTCCAAGTTCCATCACAATCACAAACATTGTAAAGGAAGTTACGAATCATCTCATTACCGAATTCGGAGTGACGAACCTCTGGGTGGAATTGAACTGCAAAGAACTTACGATCTGGATTGCTCATCGCTGCAACAGGAGCATGATCCGTGCTTGCGTCTACTTTAAAGCCTTCTGGCAGCTCAACAACATGGTCGCCGTGGCTCATCCAAACGGTTTGAACTTTATCTAGGCCAAAGCCAATTTGCGAACCTTCCACAAATTCAACTTCTGCTTTACCGTACTCACGTTTGCCAGCGCGCTCAACCTTACCATTAAGCTGATGCGACATAAGCTGCATACCGTAGCAAATACCGAAAATTGGAATGTTCAAATCATAAATCGCTGGGTCAACCATTGGTGAATTTTCTTCATAAACGCTTGCCGGTCCTCCCGAGAATACGATACCTTTCGGTTGTAATTCACGGATCCGTTCTACCGACGTGTTATACGGCAAAAGCTCGCTATAAACGCCTAAATCACGAATACGGCGTGCAATAAGTTGGTTATATTGTCCTCCAAAATCGAGTACAACGATGATTTCATTTTGCTTAGTCATTACCGAGCCTCCCTCAAATTATGTAGTAATTATATATAAGGCTGTTTAAGCGAGTCAAGGCAAACCGGAGTGACAATTCATTGAAGTAGGAATGAAACCCCTTCAGTGAGTGATTTTAGGCATACAAATAGAATGTTATTTTATGAGCAAAGTCATACGGAATAGATGAAAATAAAGCGGAAATTAAATTAAAATTTAAGGCGTTGCATATAAAATGCGATTGTTTTAACTGGCGTTTGAGAAAATAACTGGAAGATCTCCATCTAATTTAGCCTCATAAGTTATCAACACAGCTAACTAAATGGAAAAACTCCCGTTAATTCGTGAAAAATGGCCGTCATCGGCTCATTTTTCAATAATTAACGGGAGAAATTCCTTCTAGCACAGACACACAAGCATATGAATCATTTTGGCGCCTTCATAGCAATGTCAGTTCTCTTCCGCTCATTTTTCTTATCAGCGGAAGTTTTATTCGATTTCTGGATGGGCTGCTTGTCCAGTACTCGTAGAACGGTCCGTAAAGCAGACGGAGTAGGCGCACCCGGCCAAGGCCCTGGCGCAGCAAAATGTGCTTCTTCCAACCAGCTTGTAAGCTGGCGCAGTGCGTCCTGCTGCTCGGCAGCAAGCGTCGGCTCCGTTGCGCTTGCATATTCACGCGCAGTTTGCCCCGGCGATTGCGCGCCGAAACGACGTTGCAGCAGCGGCGATAACGCGCTGCTCACAGCAATGAAGCTCGCGCGAATCCGCCCATCGGCGTCGCGCGGTGCTTTTCCACTGCGCGGCGCCATTTCGGCCGCGCCACTAGCGCTGCGGCGCAAGCGTGCTATCGCCGCTGGCGCTGCATCCCTGTCCGTCACCATTTCATGTGACGGATAGGGCTCGGCTGCGCCGGCGAGCTTCGCGACGTCCGCGTGAGCCGCGCCATAACGGCGCAGCGCCAGCGAGAGGCGGAGCCGCTGGTGCTGTGCCGCAGCAATGGCCGCGGCCGCAAGCGCTAGCGCGGCCGCGCCTGTGGTAACTACAGCGGCGGGCGATGCCGCCGCTGCGCTCTTGGCGGCGCTTTGCGCCGCTTGCACGAGGGAGTCTGCTCCTCGTGCAATGGCTGAGGCGGCTTGCTCTGCCGCCGTCTCGACCGAAGCTGCGAGGTGCGATAAGCTTGCCTCGCTAAGACCCCCGCTTGCAGCTGCGGTTCCCGCTGCACCCATCGCTGGAGCAGCAAGTTGTCCGCCCGCAGAACTGGCGGATGCGACATTCAAGACGCCGCTGAATCCCGGCGTCGGATCAAAGGGCACCCAGCCTGCGCCTGGGAAATAAACCTCAACCCAAGCATGCGCATCTGAGCTTTTAACTTCATAATCCACCAGCTCACCTGTCCCGAAAGTGTCACTTGCCGTGCTCTCCCCAACCGGAGTACCCGGAGTAAATCCTTTGACCCATCTAGCAGGTATCCCTTGCGAACGAAGCAATACGACCATAGCCGTTGAGAAATGCACACAATACCCTTGGCGCTGCTCGAAGAGGAAATGATCAACGAAGTCGCTGCCTTCCGGTGGGAGCGCGCTGTCCTCTAGCGTGTACGTATAACTCACTTTCAAAAAATCTTCTATCGCCTTAACCTGATCATAGCGGCTCGTCACTCCACCGCCCGCAATCTCAGCAGCTAATGCTGTTACGCGGCTTGGCAAATTCGAGGGCAGCTGCAAATAAGGCTCCAGCTCCGCAGCACTTTCTTCTGCAGCAGCATTTGCTCCGTTTCCTGTAGACAAATTACTGTCCGAAGTACTGCTCAAAGCGCGTAATTGTGCTTCATCCGTTACTGCAAGCACGCTCTCTACCGTATACTTCTCAATCTTCGCCGTATCCGACTGCGCGTACAAAGAACTTTTATCCGCATTGTATACATAACTTCCCAGCTTCCTGCGTGGATCAGCTGCAACAAGCTCAGTCACATTGCCAAATTGGCCTGACGCAAAGAGCGGCATACCCGCTGTCGGCTTTGACCAAACAACCGTTTGCCGAATGAGCGGGCCAAGCTGCTTATTCCCTGCTTCCATTGCAGCCTCAGTTGAGGCTGCTACATCTGAACCTCGTATAGGAAGCAAAACAGAGCTGCCCGCGGTATCGATCCAGCCGCGGCCGTCATACACCTGCTTTGATTCACCGCGCCAGTATGCTCTTTCAGTTGAGCTGCCTATAAATAACACGCTGTCGTCCTTTTGTACGGACGCCCCCAGCATGCTGTCGTCAAAGCCATACCCGGTAAACGCACGGCCTAATCGTTCAAATCCGGTTTGCCCCATCACATGGATTGAGCCTTGCTGATTGCCTAGCGATTGAATTGTCTTCTCCAATCGATCGTTGAAGGAAGCAGTCCAGTTTGCCGGAGGCATTGTGGCACCGCGTCCGCCCGCAAACAAAAGACCGCAGCCAAGTATCATAAGTACGACAAACACCGAACTTGATATCCAGCGCATATCCAGTCCGCTAAGCTTGCCGGCACCTGTATTAATAATTCGCTTAACACGTGGTACAGAGACAATTGCGCCGAGCAAAAGACCTTCTACTACGGTGCGCATTAAGCCTCCCATCACATCAATCCCAAGCCAGACATGCAGCGTGATTAAATAAACAAGCGTGATACATGCGATGCCAAGCGCTGTCTGCCGCATCCATAATAGAGCCTGCAAAGCAGGAGCCAGCATCGCCCAGCCTATAAACAGCAGCAGAGTCCGAAGCTCTCCCGACATCGACCACAGCCCATTTTCTAAAATGAGTACCACATCGTCTTTCAACAGGCCTGGGAATGCAAGCAGCCATTGCAAACTGCTTTGATCAGCACCTTTGTAAATCCACATAAGACTAAATATGCACAACAACGCATTCAAAACCAAAGTAAAAACAATTGGCAAACGAAACAGGCCTGCCAGCAGTACCACTCCGATAACAACAATCAGTGGAGCGGGGTTATAAATAACTGACCATTCTCCTGCGTTCACCCAAGGCAACAGCCATTCCGCGAGCAGACCAAACAGAAGTAACGTCGTAATAAAGCGGTAGCCTAATGATTCCTCCGCAGCATCACCGCGCAATAGATTAGGATCAGATTGCAGCCCTTTTCCTGTTCTCTCTGCTATGTCACTTTTATGCAAACTCATGATTGTCGCCTCCTTCCTCGGCGTAAGGGAGCGTGTTCATGCTCGCAGGGACATGCAGCCACGTCACTTTGACGCCGCCGCTTTCCAACCATTTCTGTTGTTCACGCATAGCGAAGGTAGGCACATTGCTGCGCGTAATGATAAATAACTCTAATCTGCAGCCTTGCTCGCCAGCGAATCCAGCCAGCTCACCCCAGCTCCTTCCGCCTCTCCAGTCAGCAGTAAACACAAGAATCGTGCTGCCGCGATTTTGCAAATTCGACTCCTCAGCAAGAATTCCAGCAAGAGAGCCCTTTCCATCCGCGCGAAGCAAAGCCATTTGATGCAGCATCTCAGGTAGACCCGTTTGAGTTCCTCCACCCGTAGACGACTGCAGCACTGCACCGCCTTGTCCAAGCAGCAATGTCACAGCATGACCTAGCGAAGAAGCCTGTGCTAGTGCAAGCGCCGCCCAGCCTACACAAGCATCGAACAACCGATCATCCTGACCATAAGCAGATGATAGTGTGTCAACGGCAATAACTGTTTTAGCCGGCCGCTCTAAGGGGTGGATTTTGGTCTGCAAACCGCGTCCTTTGGCTGCACTGCGCCAATCCAGATGGCGCAGCGAATCACCTTCCCGATATGGACGGCTGTCTGGTCCTAGTCCCGAAGCTCTCACAGCTGCTTTAATCTCTTCGCGCCCCACATCTCCAAGATGATCCTGAGCTTTTGCAGCAACCAAAGAATGTACAGCATATAATGCTGAGCCTCCCGCACGTTCCGCTTTATGTATCTCTTCGGCATGAGGCAGCCCAGGCAGCACAACAAATTGTCCATTGGCAGCTATTCGCTTATGAATGGCTGTTAAGCCTAGCCAGTCGCCAACGGAGACCGATACATACTCGAAGGGATGCCTTCCGCGCCGCAGATTATGCAGTGTATAGCGGTAGGTCATTTCTTGGCCGAACATTGGCATGAGCACCGTGCGAACATTGATTTTGTTATTAGCTGGCGAGCTGACATTGCTCGTTTCGTCATAAATGGCTATCCATACAAAAGGAACGCGGAAGGAACGCCTAAACGTCAGGCGTATTTCAAGCTGTCCTCCTTCTCTCGTCTCTTCTTGCGATAACACTCTTATAGCATTTAAACCAGCTGCAGCCAGCATAGGCGCAAGCCCGCTAACAACAACAATCATGCTGAATACGGACAGCATGAACCACTCCACGGCACCGCCCCTCATCATTACAGCTGCCAAGCTGCTTGCCCAGCCCGCCGTAATGATACACCAAGCCATCCATCTCGTACGATAAGAAGAAGCTGGCTCGCCTTGCTCCTCGTTCACTAGATTGGTTTCTTTTACTTGTACCGCAGCTGCTCTTTGCCCGCTGATATCAGACGGTGCTGCGCTGTTACCATTTTGTGAATAACTAGTATCGGCAGCTTCGCTCTCCTGCGTTCCGCCTTGCAACAATTCATCCTGAGAAGGTGCATTCATCGGCGCTTCCCGCTTCCCACGGCAGCAGGCATAGGACATTCGCGTATCGTCCGCCTCATAACCGCAGCTGCATCAGCACCTGAAGCGGCCGCGTTAAAACGCAGCGATAAACGATGCGGAAGTACAGCATCAGCTGTAGCGAGCAGGTCATCTGGTATCGCATATCCGCGTCCTTCCATGTAGGCATTCGCCTGCGATGCCCGCAGCCAATCGCGCAGTGCGCGCGGACTTAAGCCAAGCACCACCTCTGGAGCACGGCGCGTCGCATCGGCTACTTGCACCATATATTCAAGCAGTGCCGGATGCATATGAGTTTGCCTTGCCTCGGCCTGCATTTGCAGCCATTCTTCCGTAGCGATGACAGGACGCAGTCGTTCGGGTTCAATCCGATTACCATTCGCGTATTGTTCGAGCATGCGCTTCTCTTCTGCTGAGCCAGGATAACCAATCGTCAACCGCATCATAAAACGATCCAATTGTGCTTCCGGCAGCGTATTAGTCCCCTCGAAGCTAAGCGGATTTTGTGTAGCTATCAGCATAAAAGGTACCGGCAGCTTGCGCGTTTTACCCTCTACCGTTACTCGTCTTTCCTCCATTGCCTCTAAAAGCGCAGATTGCGTGCGCGGCGATGTCCTGTTAATCTCATCAGCAAGCACCACATTGCCCATAATGGGCCCAGGCCGATAGACTAGCTCACTCGTCCGAGCATCAAGCACGACGCCGCCAACGATATCAGCTGGGAGCATGTCAGACGTAAACTGAATTCTTTTAAAATCTCCGCCCACCGCTCTTGCAAACGCCTGAGCAAGCAGTGTCTTGCCGACACCTGGCACATCCTCTAGCAAAACATGACCACCTGCCAGAAGTGCGGTTAACGTATTTCGAATGACCTGCTGCTTGCCTAGCAATACACTCTCTACCTTTACTAGCAATCGATGCAGCAGCACCTGCGGTGCTTCCGGCCAATGACTATAACGATCCTCTTTTGCATCCTCAGAAAATTGGGGAGAAATCATCGTATAAATCGCCTCCTGAAAAATAAATCTATCTATTTTTCAGTGTCCCCAGCTTTCTCTCACTTTAGACCTGCTAGAAACCTTTCTATTACTCCGTTACCCAAATTTCCCGTTCTGTTTCGTTGTACACATATTTTGTTATCGCAATTCCGAATTTTTGCAGCGTCTCACGCACTGGGACAAGAATCTGGTCCTTCCGCTCATTAATGGATTGGTCCTCCTTGCCAGATTTCGGCAGTTCACGGATTGCGCTTGCGTCCTCTTCTATAACTTCTTGGTTCAGCTCTAATTCTATGCTGTCCTCGATCCACTCCGTTAGCTTTTGCAGCGACACCACAATAAAGCCATTTTTTATTCCGTATTCGCTCGACTCAAGTACCAGACTTTTCTCGCCACGGTGCAAAATAAGGGTAGGTACCTGCTTTTCCGTTTGGACGGACAGACTGCTTTGGCTAAGCTTCTCCGAAAATAAAGTCAGTTCAGTCACTTGCTGCTTCGTGACCTGCTTACGGTTCCACTTCAGTTTACTAGCGACCTTGAACTGGATAGGTTCAACCTGATCCGTCAGCTTGGCAAATGTATAACCTTTTTCTTTGTAATATTTAATAATGGATGGCAATGCCTTAACAGATTCTGCATGCCCCGCACTGTCATGAAGCAATACATTTAACTTGCTTGCAATCTTTGAGCCTTTAATAGTCGTCAAAATCTCCGAGGCTGGCACGCCTTGCCGTTTCGAATCCCCACTGTCTACATTCCAGTCATGCACCTGATAACCTGCCGCTTTCATCGCATCAAAGTATCCCTGATCAAAGTTGCTGTACGTGCCGCCTGGCGCGCGAACTAGCGTTGTTCTAACCCCAGTCGTACGATAGATAGCCTCATCCGTTTTCATCACCTGATCAGCAAACTCAGCAAAACTTCCGTATAAACGTTTATATTTATGGTCAAAAGTATGATTGCCAATCGCATGACCTTCCTTCACGATCCGTTTAACTAATTCTGGCTGCTTCAGCACCTGCTCACCGAGTACAAAAAAAGTCGCCGTTATCCCTTCCCGCTTCAAAATATCCAGCACCTGATCGGTATTTTTACTAGGACCGTCGTCGAATGTTAAATACAAAAGTTTTTGATTAGACACTAGTGAATCTGCTTGGACTCTATCATTTTTTGGTACCGCAGCAGAAGCCGCCGATTTGCCTTGTTCCAGCTGTTTCTCTGTATCGTAAGATGCCTGCGCCGTTAGATGCGGCATCGCTTCATAATTAGTAACCGCAGCAGCGGCTCTTGCCTGTATGATCTCTTGATCATTTACAGCCTCTCCTTTGTGCACCCCAAAACCGCCAAGCTCAATCAAGCCAAAACAAACGACGATCATACAAATCACAATCCGCCACATACGCTGCATTCACGCTGCCACCCTTCTCTACCTATGAATAGAAAACTCATTCATTCTGATAGATTATATGAGTTCTTTCTCTCGTAAATGACTAAGCTATTTATATTCTTAGGAAGCTCGATGAGCAATACACAGCCAATCACTGCTGCTTGGGTATCCGAGACAACGACGTAGGTTAAATCATGTGTCTCTTTAAAAAATGCAAACAAAAAAACAGCTGAGCAGCGATTACTCGCATGCTCAGCTGTTTTTGCAATGATGATTATAAAACGACCCGCTTAAAACGCAGCAACAATCGCGCCTTTATAGGTTTCCTCAATAAATTTCTTTACTTCAGGCGAACGAAGTGCCGCAACGAGCTTTTGTATAGCTTCGGAATCCTTATTGTCCGGACGTGCGACTAGGATGTTCACATATGGTGAGTCGTTTCCTTCAATGAAAAGCGCATCTTCCGTTGGAACAAGATCAGCTTCAAGCGCGTAATTCGTGTTGATCATAGCCAGATCAACTTCACCTAATACACGCGGAAGCGTCGCTGCTTCCACTTCTCTAATATCGAGCTTCTTCGGGTTATCGATAATGTCTGCAACGGTTCCGCTCACACCTACGCCATCCTTCAGCGTCAGCAGACCATTCGAAGCCATAAGGGCAAGCGCACGTCCACCATTCGAAGGATCATTCGGAATAACCACTTTCGCGCCTTCCTTCAGCTCCTCGATTGTTTTAATTTTTTTGGAATAAGCGCCAAAAGGCTCGATATGAACGCCAGCTACATTAACAAGATCATAACCTTTGTCTTTGTTAAACTGGTCTAAATATGGTGTATGCTGAAAAAAGTTAGCATCAATATTTTTTTCATGAAGCTGTGTATTCGGTTGGATATAGTCGTTGAACTCGATAATTTCGAGGTCTACGCCCTGCTCCTTCAGCATCGGCTTTACAAATTCAAGCAGCTTCGCATGCGGTACAGGAGAAGCTCCTACCTTCAGCTTAACCGCTCCTGGCGTTTCCGTTCCTTGATTGACATCTGATCCGGCCGAGTTTCCATCGGCATTTTTGTTTTGTCCGCAAGCTGCTAGTGCAAACATTAGCAGTAAAGTCACAATCATATAACTTGTCTTTTTCATGTTCATTCCTCCAAGGTTGTCATTTCATTCTAAGCTGCATGAGCTGCTGTTTACTTATTTTCTACTGTAACGACGTACTAAAGCATCCCCGATCGTTTGCAGCACCTGAACAAGCACGATGAGCAGTGCAACAGTTACTAGCATCACATCTGTTTGAAAACGCTGATAGCCATAGCGCAGCGCCAAGTCACCAAGTCCGCCCCCGCCGATCACACCCGACATCGCCGTATAGGAGACGAGCGTAACCGCTGTTATCGTAACCGCAGCAAGTAAGCTAGGACTGGATTCGCGAAGCAGGACGCGGCGAACGATGTCCCACTTTGATGCGCCCATGGCTTGCGCCGCTTCAATGACGCCGCGATCCACCTCACGCAGCGACGTTTCCACCAGCCTTGCGAAGAAAGGTGTTGCTGCTACAACGAGCGGTGGAATAGACCCTTCTACACCAAGCGTCGTTCCCGTTATGATCTTCGTAAGCGGCATAATCATAATCATTAATATAACGAACGGAACCGAGCGCAGCACGTTGACGATAAATGAAAGTACGCCATAGACGAGAGGCTGCTGCAGCAGTTGCCGTTTAGAAGTTAAAAACAGGACAACGCCCATTATTAATCCGAAAATAATTGTAAATACGAGCGAGGCCGACAACATATAGAGCGTATCCTTCGTAGCATCCCAGATTTCAGGAATACGAACGTTTTCGAAGCTCATCATATCGCATCCACCTCCAGCCCATCTTTACGCAAAACATCAATCACTTGATCAATCTCCGCATCGCTGCCGATCAATTCCACGATGAGCTGACCGTAAGGCGTGTGTTTCATACGCGATACGGTACCTTGCAAAATCGCAAATTGAACAGATGTCGGCTTCACGGCATTATACAAAATAGGCTCATAAGTCAGCTCGCCAATGTATGTCATACGCAGTAGTCGCCCAGTGCGGCCGCGCAGCAATTGCCCATTTGCAACACTGTCCGAAACTTGATCAACAAAGTCGCGGGTAACGGGATGCTCCGGCTTTAGAAACACATGCAGAACGTCACCCAACTCAACAATTTCACCATCATCAATGACGGCCACACGATCACATATCGAACGTATAACGTTCATTTCATGTGTAATAAGTAAAATAGTAATACCTAGCTTTTCATTAATATCGAGCAACAATGATAATATTGAATTCGTTGTCTGCGGATCCAATGCCGATGTCGCTTCATCGCAGAGCAATACATCCGGATTGTTCGCGAGCGCCCTCGCAATACCAACACGCTGCTTCTGACCGCCTGAAAGCTGAGAAGGATATTTATCCGCATGCCCTTCGAGTTGAACGAGCTTCAGCAGCTCATTCACGCGCTTATCCATCTCTGCCTTTGAAAGCTTAGCGAGAACAAGCGGAAATGCGATATTATCTCGAACCGTAGACATCGACAATAGGTTAAAATGCTGAAAAATCATTCCTATACGTCTGCGATGTGCTTGCAGCTGCCTCTCAGGCAAGCCAGTAAGCTCCACATCCCCAACATTTACCGTGCCCGATGTTGGTTTTTCCAGCAAATTGACGCAGCGGAGCAGCGTGCTCTTACCCGCTCCAGAATGACCGATGATGCCGAAGATTTCACCTTTTTCAACCGTCAAGCTAACGCCACGAACCGCTTCTACTGAAACCGCCCCTACTCGATACGATTTTCTGATGTTGTTTAGCCTGATCAACTACATAGCCCCCTATCTAACAAGCAAGTCAATATTATAAATGTGACAGCGTGCTGTCAATGTCAAATTTAACTAATTAACAGGATTTTATAATTTCACATCTCTATAAAAAAATGAGAAAGCTTCCTCTATTGTTTCCCTGCTCCATCTTTTTACTCTTTCACTTGCAGTGAAACAGCAGCAAAGGGATGTCCGCAAGCAGATAAATCTACTTGTGACATCCCCCTGCAAACTCCATCATTTTAAACGAACAAGCTGGTCCCAGGACGGAGCAGATATTACCTGCGCCGTCCTGTTTTCATTTACCGCATCGCTATTCATAAGAAGCAGCTGGCTGCAATTGCCTCACTGCATCAAGCACCTGCTCTGCATGTCCCTTCACCCTTACCTTGCGCCACTCCTGTACAAGCTTGCCCGCTGCATCGATCAGGAAAGTCGATCTGACGAGACCCATGTACTCCCTGCCGTAAAGCTTCTTTAATTGCCATACACCGTACAGCTCGCATACCTCATGCTCAACATCAGCTAACAACAGAAAAGGAAGTTCCTTCTTCTCAATAAAACGCTGATGCGACTTTACCGTATCGATGCTGATCCCCAAAATAACCGTGTTTCGTTTCAGCATTTCAGCGTTTGCATCTCGAAAATCACATGATTCCTGTATGCATGCTGTTGTCATATCCTTAGGATAAAAGTAGAGGACCACATTTTTTCCGCGATAATCGCTAAGCGAAACATTCTCTCCATTTGACGCCGGCAATACAAATTCCGGCGCTATATCTCCCATTTGAAGCTGTGTCATGAATAGTCCCCCATCATTTTTGCTGCACACGTACAATCTTAGAACCGAACAGCTTATGATCCAGCTCCTCGATATCGCTTTACGCCATGATTCCACAACAACAGTCCTAATGAGAACACGATAATTCCCATCACTGGAGTTAGGAGCGCAAGCTGTGAGAGATCATCCGCCTTTTTCTCAAGAAAATAAGAGGCTGGAATGACGCCTACGAAAGCAAACGGCAGCAGCCATGTTAGTACGAACCGAATCATTTTGTTATAAATGTTAACAGGATACCGTCCATAATTTTGAATGTTGTACATCAACGGCACGATTCCTGTTGGTGCGTCGGAATAAAAGGAAATAGCACTCAGCGCCGTGTAAAGACCCGCATAAATGAGTACCGCGCCTAATATTAGGAGCATAAGCACAACAATATCGAGAATCTGGAAAGGCAAATCGAGCTGCGTCCAACAGAGCGCCATAATTATAGCCCCGACGAAGGAACCAATCAAAGACGGCGGGTCTACATTTTCGAGGAGCACCTGATATAGACTATGTGCTGGGCGTGTAAGAACGCGGTCCATTTCGCCCTTCACAATATAACGCTCGCTGAAATTCCATATACTGAAGAAGGTGCTGAACACGCCATATGGAATCATGAAGAAACCATAAACGAATACGACCTCTGCCTCTGACCAGCCGCCGAGCGACGGCGTATGCTGGAACACGATCAAAATAAAGATGAGGTTCATTCCTTGGAACAATAAGTCGGAAAGCACCTCGATCCAAAAGTCTGCACGATAAGTAAGACGCGTTTTCGCGTAGTTTTTAATGTACTCCAAAAATAATGATGCATATCTCATGTTTATTATCCCCCTTGCACGAACAACCGCTTGCGAGCGGCGCGCCACGTTAACCAGATTGGCACCAGCAGCCCTACAAACCAAAGCACTTGAATGCCAAACACCTGCAATATTTCATCGCTAGGTGTCCGCCCTGTGAAGACGGAGCTTGGCAAATACGTAATGGCTTGGAACGGCAGCCACTGCATAATAGCCGACAACCATCCTGGGAAAAAAGCAATCGGCACAACTACGCCTGAGAACAAATCGACCATAACACGTTTCATTCGCATCATACCTTCGTTATTCTCAACGAAAAAAGCGAATAGGCCGGTCAAAATATTTATTTGCGAGTTGATTAGAAAGCTAAAGAACAGCATGACTAAATAAATGAGCCAGGTCGTCGGATCTGTTGGCAATTTAACTGGGAATAGGAAACAAACGATAATCATCCCCGGCACCATAAAGAGCAGCATTCGGAACAGTCCCTCGCCGAAGCCTTGCATCATTTTTACGACTAAATAGGAATATGGTCTAATAAGCTGAACAGCTACGCTCCCATCCCTTATTTCATTCGCAATCTCTCGGTCAAGGTTATTGAAGTAAAAGGCACGGGCCATCCATGATACCGCAACGTAGGTTGTCATTTGGGTAACAGTGAATCCAGCCAGCGTCTCCTTGTCTCCATAAATCGCCTGCCACAGAAAGTAATAAGCACCAATATTAATCGCATAAATAATGATACCGCTATAATAATTAACGCGGTAGGCAAGCATCATGATAAACCGTATTCGAATAAAATCGATATAAGCGCTCATCATGATTGAACCGTCTCCTTGGTCGTTGTCGCAGAGCCGGAGGAATAAATGCTTCGAACGATGTCATCGGTGTTTGTTTCGATAATTTTGATATCGCGGATTTCTACACCGCCAACAACACATGCCAATGCATCGGACACATTAACTGCATGCGGCAGCCACATTTTCGCGGACACTTCATTCTCCATCGTCCATGTTACATCGAGTGTGCTGGTCAACTGCTGCAGCTTGGTAAGCGGAGTATGTCCTGCAAATTGGAACTGTATTTCGCGGCCCTTGCTCCATCTGCTCTTCAGATCATCCAGTCCGCCATCATAAATAATGCGTCCATCATCAAGCATAATGACGCGAGAGCAAAGCGCCTCAATATCTTGCAGATCATGTGTCGTTAACAAAATTGTCGTACCCTGCTCTTTATTCATTTGCATCAAAAAATCACGAATTTCTGTCTTTACGACAATATCGAGACCAATTGTAGGCTCATCGAGAAAAAGAATGGATGGATTGTGCAGGAGCGAAGCAACAAGCTCGCATCGCATCCGCTGCCCTAGGCTCAGCTTGCGTACAGGACGATTCAATAAATCGCCAAGTTGAAGCCGCTCAACCAGCTCGTTAAGCCGTTTGCGGAAATCCGCCTCAGACACCCGGTATACTTTGCGCAGCAATTGGAACGATTCAATGACGCCAATATCCCACCACAGCTGGGATCGCTGTCCGAACACAACGCCAATCCCGTTAACGAACTTCTCTCGATCCTTAAACGGAACGTATCCGTTCACTTTGAGCTCACCTGAGGTAGGCACCAAAATACCGGTAAGCATTTTTATTGTTGTCGATTTCCCGGCTCCATTCTCGCCAATATACCCGCAAATTTCTCCCTGCGGGATTTGAAATGTAATATCTTTAACCGCCGTTACCTCGTTGTACTCGCGTTTAAACAAGTCCTTGAGGGCGCCGGATAAGCCTTCACGGTTTTTTTGCACACTAAATTGCTTGCGTAAATCCTTTACATCGATTGCTAGCATCTGGTTGTTATTGCCCCTTCCACTTCGACATTTCCTAGGAAATACCGATCTTTATTTACTTAAAACGATAAAACTTGCTTCTGCATGTCGTTCAGCTTTATAATTTTATGATATGTAATCATACATTAGTTCACGCTTAGCGTAAACGACTGTCTTTGCCTTGTGCAGCGAAGCTTTTGTTGGCTGATGAAATATAAGCGGTGATTAAGGCTCATACTTATGCGTTCTTATATTTCTAACGTATGCTGCTCTGCTAACTTTTTTTTGGAAGCGGATCATTCGCTATGCCATCTTTGCTCATGCTTACATTGAAATCTACCCTCATTGGATCAAAACGATTCCGCAACAGCTGAAAGGAGCACGTCTAACGAAATGCCTAAAGAGACGAATAAAGAGACGACTGAAGAATCGAAAAATGAGACTGCTAAAATGGCGAAGAAAAAAAGATGGAAGCGGATTTATATCAGCCTCTCTGTCGTTCTTGGTGTAGTAGCAGCGTTTGTCATTTATTGGAGCGTAGGGGTATATAGTGCGCTTGATAAATTCAGTGATCCAGAGCCAACAAAGACGCCCACAGAAGATGCTGAAGCAACGCCTGTACCAATTCCCGAATGGGAAGGCAAAGAGCGCGTTAATATATTGCTGCTCGGCGGTGACGCTCGTGGGGTAGACGAGGGGCAAGTAGCTCGTTCGGACTCCATATTGGTTGCTTCCTTCGATCCCGTAACCAAGAAAGCACATCTATTCTCCGTTCTTCGCGACACATACGTCAACATTGAAGGACATGGAAGAGGCCGTATTAATACAGCACTTACTTTAGGAGAATATCCACTTGCTATGAAAACTGTTGGAGATCTGCTTGGTCTCGACATTCAATATTATGTCTATACCGACTTTGAAGGTTTTAAGAGCCTGATTGATGCGATGGGCGGCATTTACTTCGATGTCGAAAAAGATATGCATTACACCGATAATGCTGACCGCAATCGTTACGATATCGATCTCAAAAAAGGCTACCAGCTGCTTGATGGCGATAAAGCCCTTCAATACGTTCGTTTCCGCCACGATGCGATGAGTGATTTCACGCGAACCGAGCGTCAAAGAAATTTCTTGCAGGCGGTGTCCAAAGAGCTTCAATCGACTTGGAACATTATCCAAATGAAAAAGATTCTTGAGAGCGTACAGCCTTACGTGAAAACGAACATCAGTGTGCCGGATATGCTGAAGCTCGGTCAGCTTGGCGTAAAAAGCCATGTGGCCAGCACAACGCAAATACCGCCGATGGATCTCATTGCGGAGGACCGGGTTGGCGGCGCGTCAGTTATTGGAATTAGCGATGAAGACGATCTGCGCTCCTTCGTACAAATGACACTGGAGCAAGACAACACCGTACCAGAACCTACTGAATCGCCAAGCAGTACAACAAGTAGTAACGAGAGCAGCAATAAACAACAGTAAACGACACGTACACGCAACGGCGCTTCAAGTTGCGTGTATTTTGTTTCTATGTGCGCGACAGCTGCGGATAATACGACACTCGATCTCAACTTGTGCAAGTTTACTTACAACTATGAATCCAATTGGAGGCTCCATTCCATGACAACTCAACGACCTAATTCCGAAAAACTATATGAAGAAGCGCTGCAGCATATTGTCGGCGGCGTCAACAGCCCGTCCCGTTCTTACAAAGCGGTAGGCGGCGGTGCACCTGTGTTCATGAAACGCGGCGAAGGCGCTTATTTCTGGGATGTCGATGATAACCGTTATATCGACTATTTAGCAGCTTATGGCCCAATTATTACTGGACATGCTCACCCCCATATTACAGAAGCGATCGTTCGTGCAGCTCAGAATGGTACGCTATACGGCACACCTACGGAGCTTGAAATTAAGCTTGCTCGCATGCTGAAAGAAGCGATTCCATCACTCGACAAGGTACGGTTCGTCAATTCCGGTACAGAAGCAGTCATGACTACCATTCGTGTCGCTCGTGCCTATACAAAGAAATCGAAAATCATTAAATTCGCTGGCTGCTATCACGGCCATTCAGATCTCGTGCTCGTCGCAGCTGGCTCTGGTCCATCTACGCTTGGCATTCCAGACAGCGCAGGCGTTCCTGCAAGTATCGCAAGCGAGGTCATTACCGTACCATTTAACGACTTGCCTGCATTGAAAGCTGCTTTAGATCGTTGGGGTCACGAGACTGCCGCTGTCATGGTAGAGCCTATTGTCGGCAACTTCGGTATGGTTATGCCTCATGATGGCTTCCTTGAAGGGCTTTGCAAGCTCACTCGTGATGCTGGTGCGCTTGTTATATACGATGAGGTCATCAGCGCATTCCGCTTCCATTACGGCGCGGCACAGACCTATGTTGCGTTCCCAGATCATCAAGCCATCGAACCGGATTTAACCGCATTAGGCAAAATCATCGGCGGGGGCCTTCCGATCGGTGCTTACGGCGGACGCCGCGAAATTATGGAGCAAGTCGCACCACTCGGCCCTGCTTATCAGGCTGGTACGATGGCCGGCAATCCTGCCTCCATTTCAGCTGGCATTGCGTGCTTGGAGCTGCTGCAAGAGCCTGGCATTTACGATACAATGAATGCACTGGCTACGAAGCTTGCAACGGGCCTACACGCCGCTGCCCAGCAGCATGGCATCCCGCTCACAATCAACCAAATTCGCGGTTCCTTCTCCGCTCATTTCTGCGATCATCCGATTACGAATTATGATGAAGCGCAGGATACTGACGGCGAGCTGTTCGGCAGATTTTTCAAGCTCATGCTGGATCAAGGCATTAATCTTGCACCATCCAAATATGAAGCTTGGTTCTTCACGACAGCCCATACCGAAGCCGACATTGATGAAACGATTAAAGCCATTAACTATGCTTTCGCTAACTTGTAATAGATAAGCTATACTGCGTTTATACTTAAAATGAAGATACCCCAGAGGCTGTATAACCTCTGGGGTATCTTCGTTTACTGCATAATTATTTTATCTGCTTTAATACCAGCAATCGATCATCAGATGGTGACGGCATACCGCGACCATCGGTATTGTTGGTAATTACATAAATAAGCCCATCCTTTATTTTCACATCGCGGAGTCTTCCTTCACCTTCGAATATAATAGACATGTTTTTGGACGCAGGATCATATCGATAAAGCACCTCGCCTACTAAAGTAGCAATCCACAATCGATTATTCTCATCAATTGTTGCTCCAGAGGGCGCAATTGCCTCTTTACCAGTATGATAAATAGGCGTTATCATCCCCTTTTGCGCAGCGTCACCAAAAATCGTTGGCCAGCCGTAATTCCCACCCGCTACAATTTTATTAATCTCATCATGTCCTCCAGGGTCACCCGAAGGACCATGCTCCGTATTAAATAGGATGCCTTCACTATTCCAAACAAGTCCTTGAGGATTACGATGTCCATAAGTATATACATAGGAGCCGGGAAACGGATTATCTTCAGGTACATTTCCATCTAACGTCATTCGCAAGATTTTGCCCGCAAGGCTGTTACGATCCTGTGCCAGCTCCGGCTGCTGCGCATCTCCCGTCGTTACATAAAGCAGCTTGTCAGGTCCAATGGCCATCCGTCCGCCATCGTGGTTCGCCGCTCCAGGAATGCCTTCGAGCAGCGCCCGCACCTCATCCCATTGCCCGGCATTGTGCTTAATAAGCACTACTCTGTTCATGACACGACCATTTTCTTCGTAAGTATGATAAGCGTACGCCTCTCTAGACTTAGCAAAATCCGGCGCAAGCAGGAAACCCAAAAATCCACCTTCTCCGCGGTCATGTACACTTTTGAGCAAATGAACGGCTTGACGTGTCGTTGAATCACCATCGACCTTCACTACATTGCCTTCGCGCTCGCTAATATAAACAATATCCTCGTCAAAAGCAATGACCCATGGCACTCGAAGCTCCTTAGCCAGCACGGTGAATGAACCGTCTTGGTCATCTGGTTCTAACGGCTCTGTGGTTTCATCAATCGCCATCGTTTTCTCAGGCCTATCGGTCGTTTCATTTACTTTTGTATTTGTTGATGATGTTTCATTCGACTCACAAGCAATCAGCATGCCCAAACATAATGTAGTCATCATCATCGCAGCTATTCGTTTTTTTACTGTCATCATTGTTCACTCCTTCTGGCTCATCTCCAGTACTTCCTTGCCACTGAATAATGAATTCGACTAAAGGACGTGTAAATCCTTGCTCATATAAGTATACAGACATTATACATCACTTGAATTATGGATTGTAATTGTCTATAATGGACATTATAGATCCATAATGATTTTCAACTTATGTTAAAGGAGGGTCTTCCCTATGCAATTTTCAAAAAGTAGCGGTTATGCACTGCATGCATTAATTCACCTAGCCTATGCGGAGCGCGGTCAAAACATAGGAATTAAAGACTTATCTTCTTCTCTCGGAGTCTCCGAGAGCTACTTGTCCAAGATTATGTCGAAACTGCGGCAGGATGGAATCGTACGCGCTGTAACAGGAGCAAGCGGCGGTTATGAGCTTGCCAGAGCTGCCGATCAAATTACCTTCCTAGATGTCATTCAGGTTGTAGAAGGCCGTCAACCTCTGTATGAATGCTTTAATATTGACGAGCAGCATCATCATTTATTTTTTGAAGCGGAAGATTTAGAGCCTGAAACTTCGAACCCTCTAAACAATAAGGGATGTTTGGTAAAAAAGGTGATGGACGGTGCTGAACGTCATATGTATCAATACCTGCAACGCCATACGATCCAGTGGGTGATAGACTCTGCTTCCTTTAACCCTTTAATACAAACGATTAAATAAACATGAAGCAATAATATTTCTTCACAAGGATAGCATTATGAATTTGGGAGGATGATTAAGATGGAGCAGCTTATTGATGTAGTGATTATTGGCGGCGGACCAGCAGGATTGAATGCAGCTCTTGTGCTGGGAAGGGCAAGAAAAAGCGTTGTTGTTATTGACGAAGGGCGTCCACGCAACCGAATTACTCGTGAGACCCACGGTTTTCTAACCAGAGACGGCATTAGTCCAGGCGAATTTCGGCGAATTGCAAAGGAGCAGATTAATGCATATCCTTCTGTTCATTTTGTGGAGGATGCTGCGGTAACGATCATTGGAACCGATGGGAATTTTCAAATTACGACTGCTCAAGGAACGATGTATCGGAGTAAAAAGCTTCTTTTTGCAGCGGGAATGAAGGACCTCCCTCTTGCTATTAATGGACTGGATGAAGTATATGGCAAAAGCGCCTTTGTCTGCCCTTATTGTGATGGTTGGGAATTAAGAGACCAACCGCTCGTCTTGATTGTCAAAGGCGATAGAGCGCTGCACTTCACCAAAACGATATCTGGATGGACAAACCAAATTATAATCTGCACCGATGGACCTGATGAATGGACCGATGAGCAACGCGAAGAGCTTAAGAAGCACAACGTTCCTACCTTTGACTCACCGATTCTGCGTATCGAATCTAGCGACGGTATAGTGAAGCAAATTGTGCTGGAGGACGGAACAATCGTTCCATGCACAGGAATTTTCTTTGCACCGAAGCTTGCTGCCGGCTCAGATTTGCCGAAAGCTTTAGGCTGCCAGGTTAATGAAGCAGGAACTGTTGTCGTCGATCGTTTTGGTAAAACAAACGTCCCAGGTATCTATAGCGCTGGTGATGCAGCAACAGAGCTGTATCAGGCGATTACTGCTGCTTCTATGGGATCAATGGCAGCTGTAGGCATAAACAGCGAGCTGCTTGCAGAGGCTTGGAATAATAAGGCTTAATACGATACTCACTTGCCGATTATAAGTCTAATTGCAACGTGATTCCACACATATAAGTTCATAAAAAAGCAGCCTCGGCAATGAAGCCAGGCTGCTTTTTCTTGGAGATTGTGTATACGCTGTTCATTCCGTTTATTCGCTTGCTTTCGCTTCCGCAAGCGCTGAGATAAGCTCCTCTTGAATGAATCCGTTTGATGCTACCACATTGCGCACGCCCAAGTCGTAGGCCTTGCCTACTGTACTCGTCACGACACCGCCCGATTCCTGCACGAGCAGCGAACCGGCAGCCAAATCCCAGCTATGAAGTCCAATCTCCCAAAATCCGCTCAAGCGTCCTGCCGCTACATAAGCCATATGCATGGCAGCAGAGCCGGCAATACGCAGGTTGCGAACCTGCGGGGCAACCGCTTGAATGCCTTTCAAATTCAAAGGCAGCGCATAGTGATGATCGGCAGGCAGCCCTGTTGCAACTAGACTTCCTCGCAGCGTATCCTCCTTGGATACCTGCATCCGTTTACCATGGACGTAAGCTCCCTTGCCTTTCTCGGCGACAAACAGTTCATCCTTCATCGGGTCATAGACAACGCCGACGATAACCTCACCGTTATGCGCTAGGGCAATGGACACGCAAAAAAATGGAAACCCGTGTACAAAGTTCGTCGTACCATCGATAGGGTCAACGATCCATAAATATTCAGCGTCACGGATGTTCTCCAGCGCGCGAGTTGAAGCTTCCGGTCCAGGCTCCACGCCTTCCTCTCCCAAAAACGAGTGATGAGGAAAATGAGTCATGACTAAATTTTTTATTAAACGCTCGGAACCTTTATCGATTTCCGTAACAAGATCATGCGAGGAATACTTTATATCAAGGCTTGCGAAATTGCCAAGCTTCGTCTTAATCCATTCTCCTGCTTTCGACGCACAATTAATTGCGACTGCAGTAAAGCTTTTACCGCCAACGACGGAAGTATTGTTCTGATCATTCACGATCCATCACTCTTCCCTCTATGTAAATTCACGAACATTTCTATCCATGTTAAGGTCTACTACGTATGATGCTTCAACCAAGTTTCGCATATGATTACTCCAACCATATCAAAATGAACGCAAGCCTTCAATGATTAATTGACAAGCAAGCAGAAGAAGCGTTACTCTAAGCAGCCAGAGCAAGCCCTTTCCACTCATTTTCACAGCAATTGCCGCTCCCAGCTTTCCACCGATCCAAGCTCCAGGCACTAATGCAAGCACGAGCATCCAATCTGTCTCACCTAGATAAATGTGCATGCCGCTCCCTAGTATAGATGATAAGAAAATAACGAACATTGATGTTGCCGTCGCCATATGAGGCGGAAAGCGAAATAACAGAACCATAAGGGGAACAAACAGCGAACCGCCTCCGATTCCGAATAAGCCAGACATGAGACCCACTCCAAATCCGATAGCCAGAGCAGGAACAATACCATAGCTGTACGTATGCACCTCGCCTGATGCGTCAGTCATCGTCCTTACGATTGGCCATTGCTTCGAAAACGGTTTCATGTAGTCACGAGCAATTAACAGCGATGCCATTAACAGCATGAAAACGCCAAAAACGAGCTGAAACACGCCCGCAGGAAGCTTTCCCGTAAGCGCGGAGCCAATTATTGCAGCTGGCCCGCTTGTCATAAAAAATATCCAACCACTGCGGAAATCAACGATTTTACGTTTGGCATAGCTTAGCGTTGATGCAAGAGCCGTAACGACTAGTACCGTTAACGATATACCAACTGCTGTTGCATGTCCAATTGCGTCGCCCGTTAGCGTTGGTCCGATTAGCATTAGGACAGGAACAATAATAATCCCGCCGCCAAGCCCTACGATGCTGCCGAACATAGCGGCTACAACGCCAAGCAATACAAGAAGTATCCACTCCATGATGAAATCACCTTTTCAGTCAGATAATGATGCGGCTAAAAGGAAGCAGCTGGTATATAATAACACCGCCAAGGCGAGCCTTGGCGGTGTTATTATGCTGCTATTAATGCTCAGCAGTAACTTCTACGCGGCCGCCATCTAACACCTTGATGCCTTCTACGCTTGCTTCCAGTTGCCTTAAGTCTTCTATCAGCTTCATCAAAGCCTCATCCTTACTTTTGGCTTCAAGCATGCAATCTAAATTTTCGGTACTTCTAGCCGCATGACGCAAAAACTGCAGGAGTGGCTCTGCTTCCACATAGTCTGCATGACCACGGGGGTCAGATAAGCTTTTTGGGCTGGAAGCGTGAATTTTGGGAGGGAGCTGGCTTGTATTTGAAAAACCCAGCCGCTCTCGCTCTTTGTCCCAGGTTCTAACTATTCGCGGCCATAAGTGATTATACAATTCATCATCTGTGACATCGCCCGAATTCACGGCATGATGATGGATATCGAGCACCATTGGAACCTCGACTTGCTCCGCCGCTTCTAGCGTTTCCCTGACATTGAATGTTTTATCATCATTTTCAAGCGTAATCCGATGTTTAAAGCGAGGCGACAAGGCACTAAACTGACGAACGAACCGTTCTCCAGCTACAACCTTGTCGCCATATGCTCCACCGATATGTATATTGCACTTCGTCGCTTCGTCCAGTCCCATAGCCTCTAACATAAGAATATGATTGAGCAAATCAAGCTCTGATTTCGCGAGCACCTCAGGTCTCGGCGTACTGAACACGCAGAAATGATCCGGATGAAAGGACACTCTTATTCCATGCTTCTGAACAAAGTCTCCAACCTCTTGAAATGCAGTCGCAAGCGCATCAAAGGGATTCCAATCCATTAAATCCTCGTGTGTCGCAAGTGGAATGAGCTTGGACGAAAATCGATACATTTGAATGTCGCTAGCTTTGCAATGTTTCAAAATACGCAACGTGCTGCGCAGGTTTTCCTCCGCTATTCTTTCCAGCTTCCGAATCCCTGCCTCGCGGTCATTCAGCTTCGTAAAGTTCGTAAACGTCATTGTTCTTGAAGGCGAAGCATTCTCTACCTGCAAGCTCATTGCGACAAAGCCAAATCTGACAATCATCGATTAAGCCCTCTCTCCAAAAAACATTTCAAAGGCAAGCGCCGTTTGAACTTTTGATTCTTCCTCAGTCAACTTTCTCACGAGCTCCATCTCCACTTGTGTCACTTCTTCGCCTTGAAAATTAATTTCTGCGATGGAAGCTAAAATGCGGACAATCGCAATCGCTTCGTTGGCTGGTGTATAAGCAATCACCTTCTGGCCAGTTGGAAATACGCGAAAGCCGCTCTTGACCATTTTACCCCGACCGTACTCCAACAATTCATACAACTCTTGTTCCGACTTAAATTTGCAGACAGAATTAAACTCAGTTGCAAAACCCATATGTTTTCCCTCCTTTCAGTGAAATTTCATTTCTATCGTGCCTTCAAAGGACTATGCTACCAACCTTAAAAAATTTTCGAACCCACCCAAACCCTCCCTTCCAAGGAAGGGCCCCAAGGGTTGCACCCTCTGGACTCCTGCAATTGGACTAACCTAGGAGATACACTGACGCGCGCATTCTACTTCTGCGGTGGATCGCTTTCGTCCCTGCAGGACACGCTTAACTTTTGGGGCGTAGCTCGTCCATTTTATGAAGGAAAAAGATCTTTTACTTGTTCACCTTGGTCTCAACAAGATAGGGATTCATTCCCCTACCTCATATATGCCCTTAACCAAAGTAAATAATAAAAGAAATTTTTCCATTTGCTGATAAGCAGCTTTATCTTATTACCCTATGATTGCAACGCTTCACCTGTAAAATCTATCCGTTGCTTCTCCGCGTGACGCGAAAGAGCTAAAGAGATTAAGGTGTCTAGTAATTCTTTATATGGAATGCCGGTTTCTTTCCACATGAGTGGATACATACTAAATGGTGTGAAACCAGGCAATGTGTTGACTTCGTTGATAAAAAGCTGATTATCGCTTTTGCGAAGGAAGAAATCAACGCGCGATAGTCCTGAACCATCAATAGATTGGAATGCGCGAACTGCCATTTCGCGGACGGATTCTGTCATTTCAGGCGACAAATGTGCTGGAATTTGCATTGTCGATTTTCCATCGATGTATTTGGCTTTGTAATCGTAGAATTCGTTAGAAGGTGCAATTTCTCCAGGTAAGGATGCTTTGGCATCATCGTTGCCAAGTACACTTACTTCGATCTCGCGGGCATCAACGAACTCTTCTACGATGACCTTCCGGTCAAAACGGAATGCATAGTTAACGGCATCAATGAGTTCTTCACGGTTTTTGGCTTTAGATACGCCTACACTGGAACCAAGGTTGGCTGGCTTTATAAAGCATGGATAGCCGAGTGAGACCTCACATTCCATAATGAAGAAAGATGCGTCTCTCTCCCACTGCGTACGGTTGAAGAAGCGGAATACACATTGCGGCAAGCCTTCTTGTGCAAACACTTTTTTCATTAGAATCTTGTCCATCCCAACGGCAGAAGCGAGAACACCCGCTCCGACGTAAGGAATGTTCGCCATTTCGAACAGACCTTGAATCGTGCCATCCTCACCGAATGTACCGTGTAGCAACGGGAAAATAACATCAATGCGCGGCTCTTCGCCAGCTGCTTTCTTACTTTTGTTTAAGCCTTCAAATAATGGAGCGAGAGCGAAGCCGGTTTGCTCAGCCTCGCCTGTTGCATTGCGCAGATCTTCGACACTTCTTGGACGGCCATGCAAAACAGCTCCCGTTTTCCATTCACCTTGCTTTGTAATATAAAAAGGTTTGATTTCATATTTGTTGTAGTCAAATTCACCCATTACTGCGTAAGCCGTTTGCAAAGAGACCTCATGCTCTCCCGATTTCCCCCCGTAAACTAAACCTACTCTAACCTTGCTCCCCATGGCATATCCTCCGGTACAATAATTTATAATTGATCTGCAATATGAAAAAAACGATATTTCGTTTGTTCCGTCCATGCATAGGAATCACGATAATCCCAATAACGATGCCTGCTGGAAACGGTATTCGCATTCACGAGCGGCATACCGAACGAGTCAAAGGCAGTTACGATTGTGCTGTGCTGAAAGCGGTGATCGCCATTCCAGTCATACGTAATGACATCGCCAAGCTGCAGTTCATCGGCTGATTGCACGACCTCTGCACGCAAACCTGATGTCTTTGAGGCGGTTAAATAATTGGTTATCGCATTCGATACCGCCCAGCTATAGCTCCACCATTCACTACCCTTATTTCGGCCTTTATACCACCAGCCCGTTTCTCTCTTACCAGTATAGTTCATCGGAGCATTGCCTGCAAAGATGCATTGGGACACGTAATTCGTGCAATTCACCTCAAAAAGCTCATACGCTGGGTTCCCCTCATTCCACCAACGATCCGCATAAGCAGCAACCAAATCTCTCCTGTAACGAATACCCGATGGTCGGTGTTTGAATTGCTGTAATAGGTCATAATTTAAGTATGGTGTTGATGGCGACGATTGTTCGTCAAATAGCTCCGAGTAATCATCGACGGTCATCCAATTGTCTACTGCTGTGCCATAACGCGGTCTTCGTTCCGCAATAATCGGCTCAACACGAAGGACATTCCATGAATGGCCTGAAAACCCTAACCATAAGCGCTCGAATTCAGATCTTTCTTCCATGTAAAATCGTCCAGACTGCTCCATCCTTCTTTTAATGTGGAGACGTATTAGTACAGATACTTCACTGGATGATTCATTGACGCGTATGAGCTCCGCTTTTGTTTCGCTTCCAGCTGGAAGCGCACCTCTAAGCAAATCACGCTCACGAAGACGCTCAAGCCTACATCTTAGACGGTCGCAATGATCGCGGTCTGTAACGTAATCGGTTAGTACCGTCGCATGCTGATTCGCTTCGGCTTGATTGTACAAGCTAATATAGCGATGAACGGCTAATTTCCATTCTTGCAGCTTTCCTTGCTGTTCGTGTGGATCATAATCTGAAGATCGGAGCAGCGAGTTTAACTTTGACGGTTGTTGTCTGACAGACTTTTCTTCTATGTCCACTTTTTTCGTATTTTGCAACATTTGATCGCGCATTTCAGTATGTCGCTCCGCTTGCAATCCGGAAGGCGACGGCTGCTTCTGGATGGCATGCGTAACAGCTTTCTGCTGCGACTTGCGCTGAGAAGCTGGCGGTTTGGACGATGTATGGATATGCTTTTGGCCCTGAGTGCCTGGTCCTCGGTTGCCTGTTCGCGGCATAACAATCCCTCCTTAACCTTATCGTGAATGCAAGCGTAGACGGCGGCAGCATCTTTATTGGCGGCAGCTTGCCTTTATGGCATGTGAACGTCATCAAGCATTTTGGGTTTAAGCTTAACGCTGATTAACTGCTTCATTATATGAGGTACTCTGCCGTTTCATGTAACATTCGTTGAGGTTGGTTTTCAATGCCATTAACAGGCGCATAAAGACATAATTGGACTTTACGGAAGGACTATTTTAACGATATACTATAGATATAGTTATTATGAAATTGTGTTTCACAGAATGAAACTCAGACTACAGTTAAAAGGAGAATGACGATGTCTACACAAAATCATTATTCAGTTCGCACAACGCTGGACGCTGGCGGCAAATCTTACGCTTACTACCGTCTAAGCGGACTTGAAGAGCAAGGACTAGGCGATATTTCAAAACTTCCTTTTTCCATCAAAGTATTGCTTGAGGCTGCTGTTCGTCAATTTGACGGCCGCGCTATTACCCCAGAACATGTAAAGCAGCTTGCTACATGGGCTGACGGACGCGAAGATAAAGAAATTCCTTTCATCCCTGCTCGTATCGTATTGCAGGATTTCACAGGTGTACCGGTTGTCGTTGACCTTGCGGCAATGCGCGACACTGTGAAAAAAGCAGGCGGAGACCCAAAAAAAATCAACCCGCTTGTACCGGTTGATCTTGTAATTGACCACTCAATCATGGTTGATGCATTTGGTTCACCTGAAGCACTTGAATACAATACTAAAGTTGAATTTGAGCGTAACGAAGAGCGTTACCGTTTCCTTCGCTGGGCACAAACAGCATTTGATAACTTCCGTGCGGTGCCACCAGGAACAGGTATCGTTCACCAAGTTAACTTGGAGTACTTGGCTTCTGTTGCAGCTACAAAAACAATCGATGGCGAAACGGTCGTATTCCCTGATTCCCTCGTAGGTACGGATTCCCATACTACAATGATCAACGGTCTTGGCGTAGTTGGCTGGGGCGTTGGCGGTATCGAGGCTGAAGCTGGTATGCTTGGCCAACCGCTTTACTTCGTAATGCCAGAAGTTATCGGTTTCAAATTGACAGGCAAGCTGGCAGAAGGTTCTACAGCAACTGACCTTGCGCTTACTGTTACTCAAATTTTGCGTAAAAAAGGCGTAGTTGGTAAGTTTGTTGAGTTCTTCGGCCCTGGTCTATCGAACATCAGCCTTGCTGACCGTGCAACAGTTGCCAACATGGCACCAGAATACGGCGCTACAATCGGCTTCTTCCCTGTTGATAATGAGACGCTTAGCTACCTGCGTCAAACTGGCCGCAATGAGGATCTTATTGAGCTTGTTGGCTCTTACTACAAAGCTCAAGACATGTTCCGTACTGACGAGACTCCAGATCCAGTATTCACGGATGTTGTTGAGCTTGATCTTTCGACAATCGTTCCTTCCCTTGCAGGACCAAAACGTCCTCAAGACCGCGTAGAGCTTACTGCAATGAAGGAATCCTTCAATAGCATCATCCGCACACCGATTGACAAAGGCGGCTACGGGCTCACCGATGAGAAAATCGAGCAGTTCGTTACTGTTAACCATAATGATGGTCAAGTTAGCCAAATGGGTACAGGCGCAGTCGTTATTGCAGCTATTACAAGCTGCACGAACACTTCGAACCCAAGCGTAATGGTTGGCGCTGGTCTAGTTGCTAAGAAAGCAGTAGCACTTGGACTTAAGAAACCTGCTTATGTAAAAAGCTCCCTAACGCCGGGCTCGCTCGTTGTTACGGAATATTTGACAAAAGCAAACCTAATCGAGCCGCTTGAAGCACTTGGCTTCCACGTTGCTGGTTACGGCTGTGCGACTTGTATCGGTAACTCCGGTCCGCTTCCAGACGAAGTAAGCAAAGCGATCATCGACAATGACATGACCGTATCTGCTGTACTTTCTGGTAACCGTAACTTTGAAGGCCGTGTCCATGCACAAGTAAAAGCGAACTACCTGGCTTCTCCGCCGCTAGTTATCGCCTATGCGCTTGCTGGAACGACTAACATCGATTTGACAACAGAGCCAATCGGTTTCACTGAAGACAACAAGCCTGTATTCCTAAAAGATATCTGGCCAACGTCGCAAGAAATCAACGACGCGATGACAGCTGCGCTTAACCCGCAAATGTTCCGTGACAAATACGAAAATGTATTTACACAAAACGAGCGTTGGAACGCAATTTCCGTACCTAAGGGCGAAAGCTACGAGTGGGATGCAAAATCAACTTATATCCAAAACCCACCGTTCTTCGAAAACCTAAGCCCAGAGCTATCCGATATCAAAGATATCCATTCAGCAAACGTACTTGCTCTTATGGGCGATTCCGTAACTACGGACCATATCTCACCTGCTGGTAACATCACAGTTAACAGCCCAGGCGGTCAATACTTGATCGAAAACGGCGTAAAACGCGAAGACTTCAACTCATACGGCTCACGTCGTGGTAACCATGAAGTCATGATGCGCGGTACGTTTGCGAACATTCGTATTCGTAACCAAGTGGCTCCAGGCACAGAAGGCGGCGTAACGACTTACCTTCCAACAGATGAAGTAATGTCGATCTACGATGCATCGATGAAATACCAAAACGAAGGCAAAAACCTTGTCGTTCTTGCTGGTAAAGAGTACGGTACTGGTAGCTCGCGTGACTGGGCTGCAAAAGGTACATTCCTACTAGGTGTTAAAGCTGTTATCGCTGAAAGCTTCGAGCGTATTCACCGCTCCAATCTGGTTGGTATGGGCGTATTGCCACTCCAATTCCCAGAGGGCCAAGGGTGGAAGACGCTTAACATCACTGGCCGTGAAAAATTCGACATCGTTGGCTTGTCAAATAACGTTACACCAGGTTCGCAAGTTACCGTTACGGCTACTCGTGAAGACGGCACAACATTTGACTTCCCAGCCATTGTACGTCTTGACTCGGTAGTTGACGTTGATTACTATCGCAACGGCGGTATCCTTCAAACCGTGCTTCGTCAAATGATTGCTAACATGAAATAATCTGCGCACATCCTGCGCAACATCAAAAAGAGCTTTGCCGATCAGACGGCAAAGCTCTTTTTTCGTTTTCTACTGCTACATGTTACCTAGCTACTCACCCTTCAGGCGGGACAATGTGCCATGTCCACCCATAGTGTTAATTGAATGATTGATGTGTTAAGGCTACACCCTGAAAAACATAGAATCCGTCCCACCAACAGGGCTTAGTCTGTGCTTATGAGCTATGTCTGCGCCCTAACGGACATAGAAACCATGCCGTCATTAGTACTAATTCTGTGCTTATGAGTTATGTCTGCACCCTAACGGACATAGATTCCGTTATTTATCATAATTATGGCATTTCCTAATTCTAACGGACACAGCAGCCGTTATTTTCACAATATGGAGCCTAAACATGGCCTTTGAAGCGACATAACGGCCTGTATGTCCGTTAGCTCTTCAAAAAGGACGAAATCCGAGCAAATAAGCGCTCTGGTGTCCGTAATATCTGGTTTCAGTGGTTCCAGTACTTGTACTTGTACTTGTATTCCCATAACCCTACTCACTCGTATCACACCAATAGTAGTCTTCAACCAATACACAGTTTGTTACCTAGCTACTCACCCTTCAGGCGGGACAATGTGCCTTGTCCATCCATAGTGTTAATTGAATGATTGATGTGTTAAGGCTACGCCCTAAATGACATAGGATCCGTCTCGCCACTAGTACTAATTCTGTGCTTATGAGCTATGTCTGCGCCCTAACGGACATAGATTCCGTTATTCATCATAATTATGGCATTTCATAATTCTAACGGACACAGCAGCCGTTATTTTCACAATATGAAGCCAAAACATGGCCTTTGAAGCGACATAACGGCCTTTATGTCCGTTAGCTCTTCAAAAAGGCCGGAATCCGAGCAAATAAGCGCTCTGGTGTCCGTTATATCTGGTTTTAGTGATATCCTCTCTTACCGGTTCTAATTTTTCAACCAAATTACAGCTGCAAATAGCAACATAGCTGCGCTTCACTCCACCCCTCTAGAGAGGAAAACTAAAAACAGCAGGCCCGAGGATCACCTCAGGCCTGCTGTTTCTTTTTGACTATAAAATCATCGTACCCATCCGTTTAGCGGATTCCATCATGACGGGTGCGTATTCCCTCATCGTCTCCATCGTCATCCTGCTGGCAGGACCAGATACGGATAATGCAGCAGCAAGTTTACCCGTCCGGTTAAAAATAGGCGCAGACAGCGCTGCTGCTCCCGGCTCCCGTTCCTCGAAGCTTGTTGCATATCCCTGCAAGCAAATCTCTTCGAGCTGCTGCTTGTATTGATCCAAATCAAGAGAATACAACCAAGCTGGATCTCCAAAAATGCTTTCCTGTACAATCGGATCGGAATAAGCGATAAGGACCTTGCTCGATGCTCCTGCATAAAGCGGCAGCCTTACCCCTACAGGCGCTACCCGCCTAACAGGCTGATTGCTCTGTACGGCTTGCATGCGAATCCTCTCAGAGCCGTCTCTTACGTATATGCTAACAGTCTCACCTAGCTGGTCGCGTAACCGCTCCATCTCAGGCAGCCATATTGTTGCTTGATCATCTGAACGCGATAAATGAGCGGACAGCTCCCACATTTTTAAACCCAAATGATATCGGTCTGTCGAGCGATCCCTCTCGATGAAGCCTTTCTCTTCGAGTGTGGCGAGCATTCGGTGTACCGTGCTTTTGTGCAGGCCAACCTGTTCGGCAATCTCAGTCATTGCCCAATCCGTTTTTGAAATAAAGCACAGCAATATATCAAGCGCCCGATCCACTGCCCGAACCGTTGATTTTCCATCTTCCATGCAGCCACAGCTCCCTCTCCAAAAGTTTCATCCAATGAAACCGATTCTCATTCAGTATAACTCATTGCTTCCATTATCGTAAAGAAAAGTTGTTTACATTACAGTAATATTACAAATGATTAACATTACCTCGACATCAATTGACAGGCTTATAGGACCGGACTACGATGAAAGTACTAGAAAATAAAAAGCGCTTACAAATAGTAGAATATATGAGTCTAATGGACGGTAACTGACAGAGGGAGGACAACGACATGAGCACGACTATAATGACACCATTGCCACTTGAAGGCGGATTTCCGCAAAACCTTCATCCCTTCCCGCTGGGAGATTCCGATAACCTATCTCAGCTGCGCAAAACCAAAAGCCGTAGCAAGGACTTACTGGTCGCTTCCATTGCTTCCCTTACTGCAATGTGCCTGATTGCTGTCATTATTTTTCATGGCTATGTCGCATGGATGCTTGCTTATCCTTATGTAGCTCCGCTATCTTCCAATCCGCAAGCGGCTATCGGCCTAGACTACGAAGATGTTATTTTCCCTAGCAAAAGCGGAAATACGACGGTCAGCGGCTGGTTCATCCCAGCAGAGATTGAAGCAAGCGAACCTGCTCCCTCAGCGCGAACTGTCGTTTTCAGCCACGGATATGGCGCTAATCGCGAAGAAACATGGGTACCGATGTATGAGCTCTCTAAGCTGCTCCACGGCTTAAACTATAATATATTGTTGTTTGACTACGGCTATGCATCTAAGGAATATAAAGCTCCGGCCACTGGTGGCCTTGAGGAGTCGCAGCAGTTGCTCGCTGCAGTAGATTATGCTAAATCACGCGGAGCTGAGGACATCGTCGTCTGGGGCTTCTCAATGGGTGCAGGTACAGCTCTTCAAGCAGGACTTCAAACAGATGAAATTGATGCCATGATACTCGACAGCTTATTCATCCCAAGTCCAGAAGCATTATTTGATAATTTGAATCAATTCGTCTCATTGCCGCAGTTCTCATTGCCGCTTATTGAATCGATGATCCCCCTTTGGACGGGAACAAGTTTTGGATCTATTCCGGCAAGTGAAGTCATTTCGAACGTTTACGATATCCCGTTATTTATTATTCACGGCACTAACGACGTAAAAGCGCCTTACCAGACGGCTGAAGCCATTGCTGAAGGGCAAGGCAACGTTCTCTCTCGCTCATGGATCGTACAAGATGGTAAGCATGAATTGCTGTTTCAAGTGCATCCGAGTGAATATATTCAAAGAGCTGCCCTTTTTCTAAGCCAAGTCGATCAGCAGCTCCAAGCAGAACGAACATAATACTGAAGCACGACATAAGCCCGCTGGGCAACGAATACATCTAACATAGATGCACTTGTTGCGAAAAAGGGAGGCGATGGTCGTGCTTTTTGATAATGGAACGCTCATGCCCGTTCGCGTAATGGAATTAGTCCGTCATTGGAAGCAGCAAGAGAAAAAACATGTGGCCGCTATTTTGCAAGCAGCTCCCGAGATGGAGCGTCAGTACGTTCAGCTTCTCCAAGCTTGGGAGCCTGTTTTCTCAAATACCGCTCAATATACCAATCAGTGGCTGGATGAGTGGCTGCCCTCTCCGTCGCGGATACCTACATACATGGAACAAACGATTGAAGCGGTTGTCGAAGCTTCACTTGAGCAATCACGAACGTATGTGGATCAGCTCAGGCAGTTGACTGAGCGCACCGCTTCGACTTCTTCTGAAGTTACCAAATCCGTCATCTCACAAGCCATCCGTGAATCAAACTATTATATCGGCTTAATAAGCTCTTATCGGCAAGCTGTGACCAGCTCAGGTTCAGGCAATACTGAGCATCGCTCTATAGTCCAGCAAGTGCCAATCGGTGGACACACACTGCCCCCTCTTCCTTATGCTTACGGAGCTCTTGAACCTTACATCGATGAGCAGACGATGCGGATTCATCATGATATTCACCACCAGTCCTATGTCGAAGGTTTAAATGATGCCGAAATACAGCTCAAATTCGCACGCGAAACCAACCAATTCGAGCTCGTTAAGCATTGGGAGCGAGAGCTTGCTTTTAACGGTGCCGGCCACTATTTACATACTCTGTTCTGGAGCATCATGTCACCCTATGGTGGCGGTGAGCCGATTGGGTCTCTCAGTGAGCAGATTCGTAATGATTTTGGCAGCTTCACTGCCTTTAAGAACCAATTCAGCAAGGCAGCAGCGAAAGTGGAGGGCAGCGGCTGGGCTATTCTCGTTTGGAGTCCACGCAGCAGTCGTCTCGAAATATTAACCGCAGAGAAACATCAGAATCTATCACAATGGGATGTTGTTCCTTTACTCGCTTTGGATGTATGGGAGCACGCCTATTATTTAAAGCATCAAAACAAACGAGCTGAGTATATTCAAGATTGGTGGAATGTCGTTCATTGGCCCTTTGTGAACGAACGATTTGAAGAAGCTCGAAAGCTCGTATGGGTACCGTTCTGATCTATCCCGCAAAAAAAAAGTCCGACAGGAGCTCTTCTCTTGTCGGACTTTCTTATTTATATCGTTTATAGCTTTAATAATGTCAAAAACTCCGAGCGAAGTGCAGGATTGCTGCGGAAATCGCCTCTTACGGCAGAAGTTACCGTCATGCTGCCAGGCTTCTTCACGCCGCGAGAGCACATGCACAAATGCTCGCCTTCCACGACGACCATAACGCCATGCGGCTGCAGCTCTTCCGTAAGGATATCCGCAATTTGCGATGTAATCCGTTCTTGCACTTGCAGGCGACGAGTAATCGCCTCTACGAGTCTAGCAAGCTTGCTCAGCCCTGCGATTTTGCCGCTAGGGATGTAACCAATATGCGCTTTCCCGAAAAACGGCGCCATATGATGCTCGCACTGGCTGTAATAGACGATATCTTTTACAATGACAAGCTCTTCATGCTGCTCATTGAACGTAACGCCCAGTACCTCACGAGGATCAACCTCATATCCGGCAAAAATCTCCTCATACATTCGAGTCACACGAGCGGGTGTTTCCAGCAAGCCTTCACGCTCTACATCTTCACCGACTAGTTTCAATATTTCTCTTATGTGATGTTCAATTTGCTCCCGGTTGCTCGAAACACTCGAATTGACGTAATCTTTCTTTCCCGCCATTTCTGAACTCTCCTTCCGGTCCCCCCGCGCATTTCTTTATCTGCGAGGCATCTTTTGGTTTTTCATCATGTGCTGTGCTTTTTGCATTTGTTGTTTATTCAGATTGTAGCCCATTTGCTTAGCCATCTTCTGAATCATTTCTGGATCATTTTGCATTTTCTCAAGCTGCTTCCGCAGATAGAATACGCCTACAAAAAAGCCCCCAACAGCTCCTGCAATTAAAGTAACGATTGGTACAACAATGTTCACCCAAGACATACCTTTCACCTGACCCTTTCCAAATCTCCTGCTGTGTATAATGTTCCCATGATAGCATGTTCATCCCGTGATCGCAATGAACATGCTAGCGCTTCGCATAACCTTTTTGTGACAATTTTTATTGCTTTTATTTCGCACTCTTCTCTAAGTCAAGCAGCGCAATTTTGATAGGTAGACCTCCGCCATAACCGACCATTTGTCCGCTCGCCCCAATCACGCGGTGGCAAGGCACGATGATCGAGACTGGATTGCGATTGTTCGCTCCACCTACAGCACGCATGGCCCCAGGCTGGTCCAGCATTACAGCGATATCCTTATAGGTACGTGTCTCTCCATAAGGTATTTGCTGCAAAGCTGCCCATACTTTCTGCTGAAACGGTGTGCCATACATCTGAACAGGCAGATCGAATTGTTGAAGTTCTCCGGCAAAATAAAGCTCCAACTGACTTGCTGCTTCATCCAGCTGCGAATGGGAGGCTGCTTCGACCAGTGTGATATCCGCTCCATGCGGTCCAAAGCAGCGCGTCGCCCACTGCTGAAGTCTCTCAGAAGCTGCTTCATAGGGAGCAAAATCCAAGTGACAAATCCCTTTGTCCGTTGCCGTTAAAATCATCGCGCCGATTGGCGAATCGATTTCAGCTGCATAAAGCTGTTCACTCACCCGTGCCACCTGCTTCCGAGTTGTCTTCTGTGATCGTACTTAATTGAGCTAGCGCATTCGCAATGGCTTGCAGCGCTTCCTCATCTGTTTCTTTCATCGATGCTTCAAGCAAAGCCGATTTTGCCTGCTCTCCGCCAATTCGCGCAAGCGACCATGCTGCAGTTCCGCGAAGCACCGGCCGCGTATCTTGCTCGAGGACGCGGATCAAATCTGGTACAGCACTAGCCTCTTTGAAGTTGCCGAGTGCGATTACAGCATTTCGCTGGATCGGCTTCTTGCCCCGCCAAGCAGAAGAAGTGCGTCCATATCTGGCTTGAAACTCTTTGTTGCCTATCGTTAGGAGCGGAACCAGCAGTGGCTTCACTAACTCCATATCTGGCTGCAGCTCTGTTTGATGCGTCCAGTTTTTGCCGCGGTTAATCGGACAAACCGTCTGGCAAGTATCGCAGCCATAAAGCCGATTGCCGATTTTTCGCATGAACTCGTCCGACAGCATCCCTTTCGTTTGTGTTACGAAAGAAATGCAGCGACTTGAATTCAATTGACCTGGTCCGACCAAGGCATCCGTAGGACAAGCGTCAATACATTTTGTACAACTGCCGCAGCTATCTGTTATTGGTTCATCCGGTTCAAACGGTATGTTGGTAATCATCTCTCCGAGGTAAATCCACGAGCCGAGCTCCGGCGATATGATTGAGCAGTTTTTTGCGCTCCATCCAATGCCTGCACGCTCAGCAACCGCGCGATCCGACAATGCGCCGGTATCGACCATACTTTCTACGCGCAGATCAGGAATACGCTCTCTCAGCCATGCTTCCAACTTGGCAAGCCGATCACGCAAAACTCTGTGGTAATCTTCTCCCCATGCCGAACGTGACATAATGCCTCGCCTTGCTCCCGGCTCCGATTTTGGAGGATCCTTCAGCTTGGATGGATATGCAATCGCTATCGCAATAATGGACTGCGGATTCTCAAACAGCAGCGCTGGATTCGTTCTCTTCTCGATGTCAGGCTCCTCGAAACCAGACTCCCTTCCGAGCTCGCGGTGCCTAAGCAAAATTTGCTTCAATGATGTGAATGGATCCGCGGATGCGATCCCTATCTTGTCGATGCCGAGGCTTGGTGCCGCCGCAAGCATCTCTTCCTTCAGCTTTGCCCATCTATCAGTCATCATCTATAACCTTTTAATTGCTTCACGAGCCAGCTCGTCACAGCGATTATTCCACTCATTATCGCTATGGCCTTTTACCTTTACGTATTCTACTTTATGACGCTGCATAAGCTCCCATAGCGCTTTCCAAAGCTCTTGGTTCTCTACAGGCTCCTTCTTGCTATTCTTCCAGCCGTTACGCAGCCAACCGTTGATCCAGCCCTTCTGGAAGCAATTCACGACATACGCTGAATCACTATATACCTTCACCTGACAAGGCTCCTTCAGCAGCTTCAAACCTTCAATTACCGCTTGGATTTCCATACGATTATTCGTCGAATGTTTCTCGCCGCCCGAAATTTCCTTCTTATGAACGCCAAAAAACAGCACCGCTCCCCAGCCGCCCGGTCCCGGATTGCCAGAGCACGCACCGTCCGTATAGATCATAACGTCTTTCATAAGAATCCCTCCTCAAAGGTTTGCGAATGCAAACCTACTTCGTAAGCATCTACCTAAGGTTTGCGAATGCAAACCTACTTCGTAAGCATCTACTTTTCTAAAAAGATTAAAGCGCTCTTATCTTTTTGTAAGGCCATAAAATATAATCGGCTCTGCCGCGAATCAGTTCTTCCGGCACAGCGTGAAACGTCCTGCTGTCCAAGCTCGCTCTAGCATGACGATTATCGCCCATTACAAAATAGCTTCCTTCACTGATAACCTCAGGCCCGTAGCTCATATCCTCTATTAATGAATCCGTATAAGGCTCGTCCACCAGCTTGCCGTTACGGTACAAATGTTTATTGTGTATTTCAATGCGGTCGCCGGAAACCCCGACTATCCTTTTTACGAGATACTTGTCCTCGGCTTCCCCTATGTCAGGTTCCTTCAAAATAACGACCTCCCCAACCTTGGGTTTGCCGACCAGGTACACGAATTTATTAACGAATAACCACTCGTGCTCCGTTAACGTCGGCTCCATCGAATGACCTTCTACCTTCGAGAGGTTAAATACAAAAAAATGCAGAAGCAGCACCACGGCAAATGCAACCACCAATGTTTTTGACCAATCAAGCAGCTCCGCCATCCAGTGGGAACGATTGCTTGCAACAGTATGGGCAGATAATCCAGACTCTACACTGATTCCTGCTTTTTCATTGCTTGGCTTGCGATTCTGGTCCTCAAGGCTCATTGCTCCACCTCTTCACTTCGTTTCAGCCAATCCTCATAATACTTCATCACAAGCTGATCCTGGAAAGGCGATTGTCCTTGATCCATCCGCAGCAAAAGCGCTTCTAGACCCACTTGCACCTTGTCCTCGACCATTTTCGGATAGTGATAAGCCGTTTTGTGCATCTCATACTCATCTTGATCAACGACAGATCTTCCACCGTCTACCGTTCGAATAACGTCCAAGTCGTAATCGATATAGGTAAGCACATCACCCTGTAGAAAAAGCGGTGAGGCAATATTGCAATAATAGCGAACGCCTCCGTCCTCTAATAAAGCAACCACATTGAACCACTGTCCTGGTATAAAAAAGGAGACGGCTGGGACACGGCTGATCCATATCTTACCGTCAGACTCTTGAATCGGTGTTTGACGGTTAATGAGCACCTTAATTGATTCCTCTTTATGCCGATCAGCAAGCAACTCATCTGGCACAAGCCAATTCTGTTGCCATATACGGTGAATGTGACCGTTATGTTTGAAGCTTTTGATGACACAGTGCCGATATGGTTCCATCCCGTTCTCCTCATAAATGTATATAGTAATAAGAAAAGCATATCTGACCGCCAAAAGCAATGGCGATGCAGATATGCCCTGCGTACATCTTACATGCAGTAAAGTTCGCGTTAACCGGCTACAATGCTCAGTTTCTGAAATGATCTGATAAAATCGTTGGCAACATAACCCATCGACTCATACAGCGGTAAAACTGGCTCGTTGTGCTCGTCTGCGGTAATTAGTATCTTTGTGACACGGCGCTGTTCGAAGCGCTGGCGCAATGCCTGGATAAGCGTTTTACCGATTCCTTTCCTTTGATGGAGAGGAGATACAGCAATTCGATAGTAATAACCTTTGTTATTATCAATCGTACCGATAATCATGCCCACAATTTCGGAATTTTCGACAGCGACTAAAACCAAATCACTATCCCATGACAACTGGCGGGCAAAAGCTTCCATCGTTTGTTCGTAGCACTCTTCTGTAAGAACATCTTCAAGTAGTGCTGTAATTGGTCGGTAATCGGACAACTGGAAGGAACGAACATTCATTAAAATTACACCTTCTATACCATGTCATAGTATTGCATTTAAATTATATTACGACAAAATCAAACGAAATCCTGCTTCTATCTTTAATATTCCTTAAAAAAATTAAAGAAATCATCGATTATCTCGTGAAAGCGCTTAATATTAAACGCTTACATTGTTTTAACCCATTTATTTATATATAAATGCAGTTCTATCTTCCTAATCTGTATATTTTATCTAGGAGCGTGACACTCTAATTCAGGCTGCATTTGATCGTTTTGACCCATTCGACTTTTGAAACAATAATGTTGATTTATTCAATCGGATAAGGGATAATGGACTTGGATAACTACATATAATTAGGAGGCTGTAAAAAATGGCACATCAACTACCTGCTTTGCCGTACGCGCACAACGCACTTGAACCGCATATCGATGCGACTACAATGGAAATTCACCACGGCCGTCACCATAACGCTTACGTGACTAACCTTAACGCTGCTTTGGAGTCCGCTCCAGAATTGCAAAGCAAATCAATCGAAGAATTGATCTCCGATCTTGCTAGCGTTCCTGAAGCAATCCGTACTGCTGTTCGCAACAACGGTGGTGGACATGCTAACCACAGCTTGTTCTGGGAAACAATCGCTCCAAACGCTGGCGGAGCACCTACTGGCGCTCTTGCAGCAGCAATCGAAAGCGAGCTAGGCGGCTTTGACGCTTTCAAAGCTGACTTCGCAAAAGCAGCAACAACTCGTTTCGGCAGCGGCTGGGCATTCCTAGCAGTTGCAAACGGCAAATTGAAAGTATACAGCTTGCCAAACCAAGACAGCCCGATCATGGAAGGCGAAACGCCAATCCTTGGTCTTGATGTATGGGAGCACGCTTACTACCTGAACTACCAAAACAAACGCCCTGATTACATCGCAGCGTTCTGGAACGTAGTTAACTGGGATGAAGTTAGCAAACGTTTCGAAGCAGCTGTAAAATAATATTTTTTTCCCAAAGCGGCGCTTGCCTCATTTATGAGACGGCGTCGTTTTTTTATATCTTTTACAATGCCATCGGACCCGGGGAGAACAAAATATAAGGCTGCCAATGCGCCTATGAAACTCGTTATCTGTAGGCGTGTTTCACTAATCCAACAAACGTATGATCGCTTTGGCGTAAGCATCCCAGTCTTTGCTGTCTGTATTGATTTCTATCGTAGGAATGAGCGATTTTGTTACTTCCACTCGCAGCTCCGACTGGGTTGTCAGGAGCTCCTTTACTGCGGCTTTAATCTCTTCACTGCTTTTGTTCACCCATTCATGTGGCGTGCGGCTTTGTATTCTATGTTCAGCTACTTCTGGAGATATCGTCAATAAAGCGCATTTTGCTCCAAAGTTTAAGAGCTCATTTTCGATAGCTTCAATTTCATTGGTTGTTTTATCAGAATAGGCAGCTCTATGATTCAGATGAAACCTTTCTAGTATAAAAAAAACGCCTCGCGATCCACGAGAAGCACGCCCAAGCTTAGTTGACCATTCCTCTAATTGCCTAAGCATTGCAACTCTATCATTCAACAACTGCAGATGCTCTTCGTAACTTGATCTTTTCATTTGACCCTGCATGTTATGTAGAACCTGGGAGTAATGCTCGCTTAGAACGATGACACTTCGCTCTGCTGATTCGTCCTGTGCTTGCATTAGCTTTAACGACTTTAATACCGATGTTTTACCGGCATGCGAAAATCCTTCCAAAATAATGCCCCGCAGCTGATTCACTCAACGACCTCCGTATGTAATTATTTGCAATTCATGATATGAGAATAGCTTTGCTCTAGTAAAATGTATACCATTGATCATCGCAGACTGGAATAGAATCGTTATTCATTCTATCGAACGTTCACTGACTCTTCGGTTTCCAATTTCTACTGGTACAGTCGTGATTTGCGGACATAGGATCCTCTATTTTTACGAAATAACAGGATTTTGCTGAACATGCGGACATAGGATCCTTTATTTACCTAAATTCAGCGGAAATGGGGCATTTTGAGGGTAATAACGCATCCTATGTCCGTAAAAAACGAAACAGACGCTCTTATATCAAAATAGCGGAACTTATGTCCGACTAGCTAATGGGATGAATTCCCTCTCGTCAGAGCGATCGATGATAAGATACAACCTCGCCATAGCGTACTCCTATCCCATTCAAGTTTAATCATCGTTTCCTCCTGTTATAGTTTCTTTCCCTTCTCCCAACTGATCCTCCGTAAAAATCAATTCTCCGTATGTCCAAAAGCCCCTTTGCACAGTCCCGTCCGTATAGGTTCTGATACCAAATCCATGTTCCATATTGTCCTCCCATTTCCCTTCAAACCTTGTGCCATCATGCCATTCATACACTCCGTTCCCGTGGAAAAGCCCTTCTTTCCATTCCCCTTGATAACGGTCACCGTTCGCATACTCCTTTATCCCGAAACCATATTCGGTATCTAGATGCCATTGACCTGTATATTTGGTTCCATCCGACCAACGATAGACACCCTTGCCAGACTTAACCCCATTACAAACTTGTCCTTGAAAGCTCTCACTTCCTTCTAACTCCATATATTGCTCCCCTTCAATACCGTCTTCCCAGATTCCTTTGACAATCTTATTATCGATATGAATATTGGATTTTCTCTCAGAAGCTTGGTGTTCGTCATTAAGTATGATATTTAAGGCTGTATCTTGGGGTTTAAGAAGCATAGGAGGCGGGGTGAATTGGTCATCAATGTAGGTTTTAAAATACCATGAAGTTAAATCAAACATGTTATAAAAAAGCTTCTTTATTTCATCCGGCTTAATCAGCATGTCGCTCTCTCTTTTATCCAAATACTCGAGTTTTTTCAATGCAGCCAGAAATGGATCAGGTAAGATTTCAATATTCATTAACTCTTCAAGCAGTGATAACGGCTCTGTGCGCTTAACATTCGATTGCTCGTTCATGAGAATTTTATTAACCAACAACCGACCCATTTCCTGCAAATGTCCTAAAGCAATTACGTGGTCGAAATGCATAACTCGATCTGCATGAATAGCTAAGATGTATACATCCGGCAGCTCTTTTTCAAATGCTCTAAAGCTCATTTTTTCCTCCCCCTCGTAACTACCATCTATTCCAAAATTATTAACCCTATTTATATTCGCATCAAATATGGTTTACCCTTTATTACGACCTCACCTCCTAGGCATTTGCCGCATACGCTACAGAAGGATATATGCCTAATCTGTTACGTGAAGGAGTCTGAGTGCTCTCATGGAATATACTTATGCAAATAACGCAAATTCTCGGCCAGCCACAAGAAACTGCGGTTGTGGCGGACCTCGAATGATCACACCAACACCTCAGCAAGGCGGTTCTGGTCCCGGTGGGTTTGGCCCCGGTGGTCCCGGCGGATTTGGCCCCGGCGGTCCCGGCGGGTTTGGCCC
>NZ_LGHP01000001.1:3950996-4683131 GCF_001280845.1 Bacillus sp. FJAT-28004 | reverse complement strand
GGTCCCGGCGGATTTGGCCCCGGTGGTCCCGGCGGATTTGGCCCCGGTGGTCCCGGCGGATTTGGCCCCGGTGGTCCCGGCGGATTTGGCCCCGGCGGTCCCGGCGGGTTTGGTCCTGGTGGCTTCTGGATCGGTGGACCGTGGCTGTTCCCTCCTGCTGGCCCACAAGCATCCGTAACGGTTGTCATAAACGGAGGAAGAGCGTTCCCTAACATAACGCAGGCGTATCGCATTCCTTTCCGGCCGGGTTTGACCATCTATCAGGCTCTAGCGGAAACCGGTGTCGTTCGTTTCAGCTTTAATGGTCAAATTACTTCCGTAAGCGGTGTTCCTATTGGCGGAAATACCAGCTATCGACTTGTACTGAATGGACGAGAAATTCCAGCATCGTTTCTCAGCTTCCCTCTTCAGCGATATGACTCTGTAGCTCTTGAGCTCTTTTTGAGTCCTGTCTTGCGTGAGGATGAAATCGAAATCACAGATGAAGATAACTAATTAGATCTGACGCACAAAAAAATCAATAAAACTTGATGTGCATACCCAGCAGCTATACAAAAAAAGCTAGAAAGAGCCGTCTCCCCTGATCGGCTTTTTCTAGCTTTTTTAATCATAATCACATCTGAACAATCACTTACTTAATAGCTTTACCTTTACCACTTAACAGCTTTAATTGATCATTCTCATAGCCAACCTCATAGGTCACCTGGTATTTACTTAACACATATTTACCTTCAACCCGCTCATCCACTGAGATGACCGCGATAACAGTTGCTTTATTTTCTCTGCTCTCCGTGACATGCATATTCTCAATGACCACATTCAGCGTCCCCAAGTAACCTGCCCTGAACTTCTCGTAACTCGTACCTTCCTTCCAATTGCCGCCTAGCAATGAATAGGCATAGACGTAATCGGCGTTGTTCAAGCTATCGTAAAAATGAGTAACGAGATAATCGGCATATTCCTCTATCTTCGTTTCTTCCTCCATCGAAAGTTCCTTATCTGAAAGCTCTAGATCAGGCAGCTCAGTCATGGGCTCGTTAGACCAGCCTTCAACGATATCGATTACGTTAGCAATTGGAATACTAAACCCTATTGAGCCTTGCTCATAACCAGCAGAGTTTATGCCCAGAACCGATCCAGTTTTCTGATCTACAAGCGGTCCTCCGCTGTTGCCAGGAGCAATTGGCGCAGAAATTTGATAAAGATCCGAATACAAGTAAGAATCAATTTTGAAGCTTCTTCCTAGTCCGCTAATAATGCCGGTTGTAACCGTATTTTGAAAACCGAGCGGACTGCCTACAGCGAGCACTTCGTCGCCGACTTCCGCTCTTTCCTCTCGTTCAACCTGCAGCGGCTCCGTTCCAGCCAAATCCTTCACACGAACAACCGCAATATCGGTATCCGTGCTAATACCGATTACCTCACCGTCCAACTCGCGCGCGTCCGCCGTTTTTATTTTTACCAAATGAGACCCTGCTACGACATGTGCGTTCGTAATAAGATCCCCCTTTACATTATAAAGGAAGCCTGAGCCTTGATCCCCGTTTTCATTTTCAATCATGACGACCAGCTTCTGCGTTTCAAAAATAATATCCTTAAGAGACTTCTGCTTCGTCTCTTCAACTACCGCAAGCAATGGCTTTCCTGTCAGCCTGCTTGGCACCTCAGAATGAATGGCAAGCGCAGCTGCCAATCCTCCACATACAATGAGAGTAGAAGCGATGACGCTAATCCAAGCTCGTTTTATCATCTCATCTCCCCCTTAATCCAAATACCAAATCGCATGATCAACGACGACGGTAGTATTCTCAACATAAACGCCATAAACCGTACTGGTAAAGGTGATCTTCTGACCTGGATCTACATAATCCGGCGTTGCCTCAGCCGTCCCCTTGCCTACCTCTTTGCCATCAGCATCATAGACGATAAATTGAACGCTTATGGAGTAAATAGGCCGAGTAGCAGCATTTTTCAGCTCGCCTACAATACTTAAATCTCCGAACTCATCGAGCGTCGACTCAATTTTCACTACCTCGACTGCTGCCGTCTGATTTTTCAAATCCTCTGCCGCTGCTTGCTGCATCGCTTGCTCTAATCGCCGTTGTTCCCTTTTCTCGTAATCAGTTTGTGCCTCAGCAATCTTTTTGGCGAGCGTCATAATTCGCTCATTATCCTTGGCAAAAACCAGCGCTCTGTCCGTCAATGCCAACGCATCCGAATAATTTTTCTTCTTAAGTAATGCTTCTGCTTCCTTATAACTTATATCCACGATTTTGGCTACAATTTGCTCTTTTAAAGCAAGCGCCTCTTCACCGTCTAATTGATTCGCGACGTTAAGCTTTGACTCCAGCTCATCAATTGTATTCAGATCTGCGAGTTCTTCCGTCAGCTTCATGACACCAAGCTTAACCGTATAATCATCAAGCTGATGCTTAATCCTTACATAGATCGGCTCTTTATGTCCCTTCAATTCGCCGCTTATCCGATCTAGCATCTGTTCTGCTTCTTCAAGCTTTTGCTCCTCTAGCTGCTTTCCGGCAGCTGTGATCGACTGCGCAAGTTCTGCGACAAGGGCAATGATCTCGGCATCCTTCTGCAACGCGCCATAACCTGGACGCGCATCTGAAGCTTCCTGCAGCAGCTTCTGCGCTTTTTCATATTTCCCTGCTAACGCCTCTGCCTTCGCCTCGACATGCAGCTTAATGACTCTATCATTTATTTCAGATTCATATATATAGTAACTAAATACAGAACCAGCCGTAACAAGGGCAAATATAATAGGCATCAACCATGCCCAAATAGAACCCTTTACTCTACGTCTCCGCGTAGTTTTCGGTTTACTTGAATGCTGGCTTACTAAGTCTGTCTCTTCAGAAGCAGCCCGCTCCATTAAAACCATAGACCGCTCATCACTTACAGTCGCTGCAGCTTCTTCTCCATCAGCAAGCAATCTGCCGCACTGGCTGCAATAGATGGCATCATCTGTCTGTTTTTTTTCACAATGATGGCAATACACTTCCATTCATCCCCCAGCCCACGTTTCTCTCTAAACATATCTATCTATTCTATATCAAAAAGTAAATGATCTCCATTTTTTATTAGTGGGAAATGGAGGCAAATTAAAAAAGCAGCCTATCATCGTCACATTACACTGTGAACAGATAGACCGCTTCTATTAATGTTGTTTATTTCACGCCATCACTGATGCTTTCGATCGATTTTTCGCTGCCATCTTCATAGCAAATCGCCGCAAGCTCCGCACGAGTCAATGAGCCTTCTGATTCGAATTCCTTATCCGCATAGAAGCGATCAGAGAATACAGTTTGTTTCAGTATATTTTCAAATGAATAATAGCAGCTTAAGCTTGCTCTTCTTTAATAGCCTTAAGACGTTTCATAACATCATTAGCACCGCGTCCGTAGTAGTCATGCAGCAAGTTATACTCCGCATAGAGCTTCTCGTAGACCGCAACGTTTGCCGGAATCGGCTTGAACGTTTCTTCGCGTACGCGAGCCATCTTCTGAGCCGCATCAACGATGCTGTCGAATCCACCTTTCGCGGCGCCCGCCGCTACTGCTCCAAACATCGCAGCACCAAGCGCAGGCGTTTGCTTGGATGCTGCGACCTTGATCTCACGATTCGTTACGTCTGCATAAATCTGCATGAGCAGAGCGTTTTTCTGCGGCAAACCGCCGCATGCATACAATTCATTTACTTCAACGCCGTTGCTGTGGAACGCATCGACAATTTTGCGAGTGCCAAATGCCGTTGCTTCAAGAAGGGCGCGGTAAATTTCCCAAGGTTTCGTTAGCAATGTAAGACCGACAATTGTACCTGTCAAATCCGTATCTACCAGTACCGAACGGTTTCCGTTCCACCAATCCAGCGCCAGAACACCGGATTCGCCAACATTCAGCTCACTGGCTTTGCGAGTCAAATAAACATGTACATTCTCGCCAGCCTGCTCTGCCTCTTGATGCACGTATGCAGGTACCGATTCCTCTACGAACCATTCGAAAATATCGCCAACCGCCGATTGTCCCGCTTCATAGCCAAAGTAACCCGGAATGATGCCGTCCTCAACGACGCCGCACATCCCTTCCACTTCCTTCTCCTCCGTTCCAAGCAGCATATGGCAGATCGATGTCCCCATTGCCATAACAAGCTTGCCTGGAGTAACGACACCAACACCCGGCACAGCCGCATGCGCATCCACATTGCCAACAGCGATTGCCGTGCCTGGTGCAAGTCCAATGCGAGCAGCCATAGCTGGAAGCAATTCTCCTGCCTTCGAGCCAAGCGGTACAACTTCACCCCGCAGCTTCGTCTCCGTCAGGTTCTCTAGACGAGAATCAAGCGCTTTGAAAAAATCCTTGCTCGGGTAGCCATCCTGTTTATGCCACATGCCTTTGTAACCAGCCGTGCAGCTGTTGCGGACGATATTGCCTGTCAATTGGCCGATAACCCAGTCCGTAGCTTCAACGAATTTATCTGTTGTTTCATAAATTTCCGGCGCTTCGTTCAAAATTTGCCAAGCTTTGGCCATCATCCACTCCGATGATATTTTACCGCCGTAACGCGGCACCCATTTCTCACCGCGCTGCACAGCCATTTCATTAATAAGGTTAGCCTCATCTTGAGCAGCGTGATGCTTCCATAACTTCACCCAGCTATGCGGATTATCCTTGTAGGCATCCTGTACGCATAGAGGCTTACCCTCTTCATCGATAGGCAGCATCGTACATGCCGTAAAATCAATGCCTAATCCGATGACATCGGCAGCGTTGATACCCGATTCCTTCATAACAGCAGGAACTGACAATTCCAACACTTCAATATAGTCAAGCGGATGCTGAAGCGCCCAGTCATGCTCAAGCTTAATACCAGATACCGGAAGCTTCTCATCAATAACGTGGTGAGTATAGGGCGTAACATGCTCCGCTACCTCGGCACCATTAGACAAATCCACAAGAACAGCTCGGCCCGATTGCGTGCCGTAGTCTACACCAATTGCGTATTTTTTGCTCATTTCCGATTCCTCCTTATTTTTGGCCGTAGTAGGCGTTCGCTCCGTGCTTGCGCAAATAGTGTCGGTCTAATAAAGCTTGATCCATCGGCTGGACATTTGGGTTTAGCTGATACGTATGAAGAGCCATCTTCGCAACTTCCTCCAGCACAACCGCATTATGAACTGCATTATGCGGGTCTTTGCCCCAGCAGAAAGGAGCGTGGCTGTTTACGAGCACCGAAGGCACTTGGCTTGGATCAATATTTTTCGTATTGTAGGTTTCAACGATGACATTGCCTGTCTCCAGCTCATATGCGCCATTGATTTCCGCTTCTGTCATCGCGCGCGTGCAAGGCACCTCGCCATAGAAGTAGTCGCCATGCGTCGTGCCAAGCGCTGGAATGGAACGTCCCGCCTGCGCCCAGCTCGTAGCCCATGGCGAATGGGTATGTACGATTCCGCCAATCGCAGGAAATGCTTTATAGAGCAGCACATGTGTAGCCGTGTCCGAGGATGGACGAAGATTTCCTTCAACAACGTTGCCTTCCAAATCTACGACAACCATCTGCTCGGCTTTTAACTCCTCATATGGAACGCCGCTCGGCTTAATGACTGCATAACCTGACTTCCTATCAATACCGCTAACGTTGCCCCAAGTAAATGTAACTAATCCGTATTTCGGAAGATCCATGTTTGCTTCCCAAACCGCATGCTTCAATGCTTCTAACATGACCACCTATCGCTCCCTTCAAGCTCACATTTCCATGCTTATTCGCATTCACTTATACGGACATCATCATGGATTATCTTTGCTTATATTATAGGTTGTACGTACAAGTGTGTCACGTTTTTTTTATTCTACTATTCAAAAAGCATTGCCGATCTACATTCAGCCTAACTTTGGGGCGGTTTTGTTGAATCACGTATAACGAGCTGTGGATCATATACCTTGTCTAGCGTCTGGCGCCGCTGGTGCTGCTTATCCAGCATACTAAGCAGCATTTCGACTGCGTCCGTGCCCATTTCAGTTTTTGGATGCGCGACAGTAGTGAGCTTCACTTCGGTCGCCGTAGCCAGATTCGCATCATCAAAACCTACGAGGGAAAGATCCTCAGGCACCGTTAAGCCCGCCCGCCTCACGATATCAAGCATTTTTACAGCGAGCTCATCGTTATAACATATAATCGCAGTTGGCCGCTGCTCCGGCTCGCGTTGCAGCATCGCAAGCAGTGCCTGCATCGGCTTGTCTTGCTTCTCCTCAGTCGTATACCGCAGCAAATATTCTGGCGGAACCGAGAGCCCCTGCTCCCGGTGAGCCCTTAAAAATCCGCGCATCCGGTGTACGCCTTGAAAGTCATCTGTTTTGAAAAATCCAGCTATTCGTGTATGCCCTAGTTTAATTAAGTGCTCTGCGGCACGATAGCCGCCAAGCTCGTCATCCACGCGCAAGCATGGCGCATCCACGTCACTGTATCGCTCATTCAACATAATGTATGGGATTTTGAGCGCATCCAGCGCCAAAAAATAATTAAAGTTCGGGTTGCCCTCGGCACTCTTCGTCGGCTCAATAATGAGCCCGGTCAACGGCTCGCGCAGCATCGACTCCAGGCTGTCCTTTTCTTTATCCTTTTCATTATCTGTGCTCGCAAGCAGAAGCCTTGCCCCTACTGCGCGCAAGCTCGATTCAACGCCTCTGACGATTGTCGGGAAAATATAATCTGATATATGAGTCGTAATCATTCCGATTGTCATCCCTTGGGATGAGTTTTTTCGCTCTGGCGCAGATTGGTCCGACACGAACGTCCCTTTCCCTTGCACGCGATAGAGCCATCCCTCCTGCTCCAAATCACCCAGCGCTTGGCGCACCGTTTGACGGCTCATTTCGAACTGCTTGCCAATCTCATTCTCCGATGGCAGCTTCTCATGGGGCTTAAACTGCGCTGTGACGATCCAGGAGATGATTTCCTGCTTCAATTGCATATATTTGGGCGTTTGCTGTTCCTTCACTTCACACCTCAACTCCGTTAGTTGTATGCCTGTAGTATACCATACGCAAAACTTGTACGTACATGACCTTGTCCTCGAACCCACTAGAAGACAAAATAAAAAGCCGCCCCTCGGCGACCCTTCATTCCTCAATCATTATATATGCGTTTCCTTCAATCTCTCCAGCATGTACCTTCTGACCTCATCGCCAAGATCCGCACGCTCTAGTGCAAAATCGATTGTAGCTTGTACAAAACCAAGTTTGTCACCTACATCATGTCTGATGCCATCGAAACGATAAGACATTAATGAAGAAATATGATTTAATTGCTGCAAGCTGTCAGTCAGTTGAATTTCCCCGGCCTTGCCTGGCGTCGCTTTCTCAAGCAAATCAAATATGACAGGGTCAAGGACGTAACGCCCGACAACCGCATAGTTGGAAGGTGCTTGTCCTTGCGCTGGTTTCTCAATAATGTTGCGGACGCGCGCTACCTGCTTATCCCGCTCAATATCAACGATGCCATATTTATGCGTCTGATCCCACGGCACCTCCATAACAGCTACAACAGATGACTGCTCCCGTTCGTACACATCCATCATTTGCCGCAAGCAAGGCGGATCAGCTTTCAAAATGTCATCGCCGAGCAGTACCGCGAACGGCTCGTCCGCTATGAAGCGGCGTGCACACAAAACAGCATGGCCAAGGCCAAGCGGCTCCTTCTGACGAACATAATAAATATCCGCCAGCTGTGAAATTTTGCGTACCATCTCCAGCATTTCCTCGTTATGACGCGCCTCTAGTTCCATTTCGAGCTCAGCCGATTTGTCAAAATGGTCCTCAATCGCCCGTTTGTTGCGTCCACTGACAATCACAATACTCTCGATGCCCGATTGCACGGCCTCTTCTACGATATACTGAATAGCAGGCTTATCGATAATAGGCAGCATTTCCTTCGGCTGCGCTTTGGTAGCCGGCAAAAACCTTGTCCCTAATCCCCCAGCAGGAATAATCGCTTTCCGAATCCGCTTCTCCATTTTACATCTCCCCCAGCTCGTTGCCTTCTATACAATTGCTCCCTTCATCATAACGGTTTCACCCTAGGTTTTCCATGAAATCACAAGCTTCCATTTCTGCTTTTCTCGGACTTAGCCATCCATCTAAGAAGCGATTCGCGCAAACGGAAGCTTGATAATGAAGCTTGCGCCAGCAAGCTGATCCGCGCTTGGGTCAAGCGTAATCGTACCGCCGTGAATATGAACGATGGTTTGTGCAATCGAAAGTCCGAGCCCGCTCCCTCCTTGGCTTCTATCTCTTGATAGATCTCCCTTATAAAACCGTTCGAATATTCGCTCTCGATCCTCATCATGAATGCCAATTCCTGTATCGGAAATCCGAGCTACTACAAAACCGTCCTGTTCAGACAAAGAAAAAAAGATTTTACCGTCCTCCGGCGTAAATTTCATGCTATTCGCGAACAGATTCATCCATACCTGATTAAGCTGATCACGATCAGCAGTAATAACCGTTTCCTCCATTAGCAGTTCAACCGTTTGCCTTTTGGTCATCCATTGCGGCTCGCAGGCAAGCACTACATCACGTAGTTGACGATCCAAACGGTACGGCTTCGGATGAAAAGGATGCTGCTGCGAGTCGAGTGATGCCAGATTAAGTAAATTTTCGCTTAAACGAGATAGCCGCATGCTCTCTTGCTTGATGATGCTAATATAACGATCCCGTTCAGCTCCAGTAACTTCCTCACTGCGCAGCGCTTCTGCGAAACCTCCAATTGATGTAAGAGGCGACTGCATTTCATGGGAGACGTTTGATACAAAATCTTGTCGCATCATTTCAAGCTGTGATAGGCTGAGCGCCATTTTGTTCATGCCCTGCGCCAGTTCACCAAGTTCATCACCGCGTCTTGCAGGCACCCGGACGCTGAAATCGCCCTGTGACATTCGTGTCGCAGCATTCGTCATCATTTTTAACGGCCTCACTAAATAACGGGCAACGATCAGGATAAGCACGCTTCCGACCAGCAGCAGTGTTAAGAGCAGCGTTACGGCCGTCCAAATAAAGTTGCTATTTTGCGGAAACCGATTCGGCTGAACGAACAACGCCCATCTTTCATTGCCGAATAGCACCCTTTTCCCTAGAGCAGGCGGCGAAGGTGGGCTGCCTTCCTCATTATTGAATACTTCAAGCCTAACTGTATTACCACTGAATACCTTGCTCAACTGTTCAAATGTAAGTCTATTTACCATGAGATCACTTCGCTCGCCCGCCGCTACTAAGTAATTGGAGCTGCTAATTGCGATGATAGACTGCCCTTGCAGCGTCGAAATCTCTTCCAAAAACGCTTGCAAGTTAGCTGGCTTCGAGACGGCATAAAGCTGTTCAATTCGATCAATCGCCTTCTCCAGCTGATTCGGCAGCTGTCCTCTTGCATCACGCTTGAACATTTGATTAGTGAATAAAAAGGCGACCCCGATACTGATCAGAACAATGACGAGGAAGGTAGCTGTAATCCGAAAATAGAGGCTGCGAATCATCCCCATTCCTCCAGTCGATAGCCAAGACCTCGAATCGTTACGATGCGGAAACGGTATTGCTTCTCGGGAAAACGATCGCGCAGTCTTTTTATATGTACATCCACCGTTCGCTCGTCCCCCTCATAGTCCATTCCCCAAATCTGTTCAATAAGATGATCACGCGAAAAGGTTTTGCCTGGGTAGCTCGCCAGCTTGAACAGCAGCTCGAACTCCTTAGGCGGCAATGTAACCTTATCTCCGCCGGCAGACATATGGAAGTCGGTTCGATTCATTAAGGCATCTCCGAACTCTACCGTCTGCGAAGCGGTAATTCGGTATCGTTTTAGCAGCGCCTTGACCCGGGCAACGAGCTCTGGTGGATCAAACGGTTTAACCATATAATCATCCGCACCTAGCTCGAAGCCCTTCACCTTCTGCGAGGTTTCCCCCTTTGCAGTGAGCATGAGCAGCGGAATATCATAGCTCTCTCGCAGTTCCGCGCAAAGCGTCCACCCGTCCATACGAGGCATCATAACATCAATGATTGCGAGATCAGGTCGAACCGCTTCAAGTTTCTCTAATGCATCTACTCCATCTATAGCTTCAATAGCCTGGTAGCCTTCTCTTTTTAAGAAAAGTACGACTAGCTCGCGAATGTTCGGATCGTCGTCTGCAACTACGATTTTTGGCATTTTGTTCGTCCTCCAATTAGGCTTATGTAGTCATGAATCCAGCATACATGACCAACATGAACGTTACATGAACGATATTGACTTTGACGCTAGATTGTAATAATTTTAAAGTAGTATTTATTATTTGACGGAATATTGAATGGAGGATATAGATCATGCACAAAACGATAATTATTGGTACAGGTCCTGCCGGATTGACGGCAGCTATTTATTTGGCACGCGCGAACATGGAGCCGCTCGTCATTGAAGGGTGGCAGCCAGGCGGTCAGCTTACAACAACAACAGAAGTAGAAAACTTCCCAGGGTTCCCAGATGGCATTTTGGGCAGTGAGCTTATGTCCAACATGCGTAAGCAAGCACAGCGCTTTGGTGCGAAATTTAAAACAGGCTCTGTAAAGAGCGTTGACTTCAGCAAACGCCCCTACACGCTTGACGTTGAAGGCATTGGCGAGCTGCAAGCCGAATCAATCATTATTTCTACAGGTGCTTCAGCCAAATACCTCGGCATACCGGGCGAGCAAGAAAATATCGGACGCGGCGTAAGCACATGCGCAACTTGTGACGGTTTCTTTTTCCGCGGCAAAAAGATTGTTGTAGTGGGCGGCGGCGACTCCGCAATGGAGGAGGCTGTGTTCCTCACTCGCTTCGCTTCCGAGGTAAGAGTAGTTAACCGTCGTAACGAACTTCGCGCTTCAAAAATTATGCAGGATCGCGCTCGTGCGAATGACAAAATCGTATGGAGTCTGGACCGTACACCGCTTGAAGTTGCTGCAACTGGCATGGGCTTGCAAGGGTTGAAGGTGCGCAATAATGAAACGGGCGAAGAAGAGCTGCTCGAAACAGACGGCGTATTTATTACGATCGGCCACACGCCTAATACGGGCTTCCTTGGCGGTCAAATTGACACCGACGAGCAAGGCTACATTATCGTGAAGCCGGGCACATCGGAGACGAACATCCCAGGCGTATACGCTTGCGGCGACGTTCAAGACCGTAATTACCGTCAAGCGATTACAGCTGCTGGAAGCGGCTGTATGGCTGCTCTGGACTGCGAGCGCTTCTTGGAATCACAAGCTCATGAAGCGGTTAACGCATAATTTTTTTTCAAATCTGACTAGTACAATACGTGCAAATTATGTATAATAAAAGTGTTGAGATTTACAATAGAAAGGCAATGCTACCGCAACCATTTGTTCGCAATATGCTTCGCGTGAGCGGCGCCTGAACGTGTTATGGGAGAAGGTACAACCTCGGCTTGTTATGAGCAGAGAGGTTGTGCCTTTTTTCGTGTTCCCACCTCTTTTTCCACACCATCCATAAGGAGCGATAATCATGTTATTAGAAGCTGTTTATCACAGACCGAAGCAAAACTGGGCTTACGCCTACGATGGAAAGACGCTGCACCTCCGCTTGCGTACTAAAAAAGATGATGTCGCTGTAGTAGAGGCCATCGTCGGTGACAAGTACGCGTGGGATCAGACCATCACAACCGTTCCTATGCGCATTTTCACTTCCGATGCACGATTCGATTATTGGGAAACTTCTGTTATTCCGCCTTTTCGGAGACTGCGCTATGCGTTCCGCTTAACGAGCGGAGCTGAGACGGTTATTTTTTCGGACAAAGGGGTCGAGCTTACACTTCCCGACAACTCCAATTCATTTTTTGACTTCCCATATATTAATCCCATCGATGTATTCGAGCCGCCAGCTTGGGTGAAGGATGCTGTCTTTTATCAAATTTTCCCTGAACGCTTCGCGAATGGCGATCCGTCCATCAATCCTGAAAACATGCTGCCATGGGGCGGCGAGCCGACGCCTAAAAACTTTTTTGGCGGTGACCTGCAGGGCGTAATCGATCACTTGGATCATATTTCTGCACTCGGCATTAATGCCGTTTATTTCACGCCACTGTTCGAAGCAACGACCAATCATAAATATGATACACAGGACTATATGAAGGTTGATCCGCATTTTGGCACAAACGAAAAACTGAAGGAATTGGTTGATGCTTGTCATGCCCGCGGCATTCGTGTCTTGCTTGATGCGGTATTCAACCATTCCGGCAAAACGTTCCCTCCTTTCGTGGATGCACAAAAGCACGGCCAGCAGTCAAAATATGCGGATTGGTTCTATGTTCGGGAATGGCCGCTGCAGGTTGTTGACGGCGTTCCGACATACGAGACATTTGCATTTGAGCCGCTTATGCCGAAGCTTAATACCGAGCATCCTGAGGTGAAGCAATATTTGTTCGAGGTTGCGCGTTACTGGATTGAGGAGATTGGGATTGACGGCTGGAGATTGGACGTTGCCAATGAGGTTGACCATCAGTTTTGGCGCGAGTTCCGTCAGACGGTAAAAGCGGTTAATAAGGACGCCTACATTTTGGGCGAGATTTGGCATGATTCGATGATGTGGCTGCAGGGTGATCAATTCGATGCCGTTATGAATTACCCTTTTACAAATGCGGTTCTTGATTTCTTTGCTTATCAGACGATTGATGCTACTGATTTCGCAAATGCGATTGGTGCGCAGCTAGCGGCATATCCGCAGCAGGTAACTGAATCGGCTTTCAACTTGCTCGATAGCCATGATACGCCGCGGCTTCTTACAATCTGCGAAGATAACACAGATGCAATGAAGCTGTCTTCGTTGTTCCAATTGACCTTCCCTGGAACCCCATGTATTTATTATGGCGATGAAGTAGGCATAAATGGCGCTGGAGATCCAGGCTGCCGCAAATGTATGGTATGGGACCCCGAGGAGCAAAATCTCGAGTTGCTCGCGTTCTATACGGATGCTATCGGTCTTCGCCACAGTTACAGCGCGCTTCGCAGCGCCGATATTCGCTTCGTGCACATCGGTGCAGAAGATGGCACCTTGGTCTATGAGCGTCGCGACGGTGAACAACGACTACTTATCGCGATGAATGCGCGCGGCGAAGCTGCTGATCTCCGCTTCGTGATTGAGGCTGAGCCAGTTGATCAAGGTGCTGATCCGCATAATGTAGCATTTAGAGGATTTGCAAAACCAGCCACTGCAGTATTGAATGCTGTAAGTGAGGCTTCCGCTCCTTCAGTGACTGCCTCGGTTGAGAATGCTGACGTTGATGCTGGATCGATTGCAACAGCTGTCATCACCGACAATGGCGTATCTACTTGGTCTGTATTGCTATCAAACACTATCAAACTCGCAGTAAATTCTAACGTTGCAAGCAGCATCGACGGCGAAATCCAGCTCAAATTACCGGCTTACGGCTATGTCATCTTGGAGCAGACTGTTAAGTAATAGTTAACCTCACTTCCTAAGGGCAGTCCAATCAGACTGCTCTTTTTCTACTTCCTTCACACGACGATTTCACTTTGTAAGAACACAGATGTGCTTACAGCCTCTTTTCTACCCACCACATACGTCATTTTCACTCTGTAAGCACGTATGTGTGCTTACAGACCACTGATCATAGCTACTTTTCCACTGTAAGAACACAGGTGTGCTTACAGCCTCTTTTCTACCCACCACATAGGTCATTTTCACTCTGTAAGCACGCATACGTGCTTACAGACCAGTAATCATAGCTACTATTCCGCTGTAAGAACACAGATGTGCTTACAGCCTCTTTTCTACCCACCACATACGTCGTTTTCACTCTGTAAGCACGTATGCGTGCTTACAGACCAGTAATCATAGCTACTTTTCCGCTGTAAGAACACAGATGTGCTTACAGCCTCTTTTCTACCCACCACATACGTCATTTTCACTCTGTAAGTACGTATGCGTGCTTACAGACCACTAATCATAGCTACTTTTCCGCTGTAAGATCACAGGTGTGCTTACAGCCTCTTTTCTACCCACCACATACGTCGTATTCACTCTGTAAGCACGTATGCGTGCTTACAGACCAGTAATCATAGCTACTATTCCGCTGTAAGAACACAGATGTGCTTACAGCCTCTTTTCTACCCACCACCCACCACATACGTCGTTTTCACTCTATAAGCACGTATGCGTGCTTACAGACCACTAATCATAGCTACTTTTCCGCTGTAAGAACACTGTTGTGTTTACAGCCACTTTTCTACCCACCACATACGTCATTTTCACTCTGTAAGCACGTATGCGTGCTTTTAGAAAAAGACTCTAGACATCTAATTGTCATTCATGCAATAATAACTTAAACGATTAAGTCGTTATTAGTTTCCATGCTGATATGGTATTAACGATCTAGTTAATGCAAACCATTGTTAGCGTGCTATCACCCTATCTTTCGTAATAAGGAGTTGTATTTCCATAAAAAAAGCTACGCTTAAGGATATTGCAAAGGCCGCACAGGTTTCTGTCGCTACAGTAAGCTATGTGCTTAACAACGTAGCCAATCAGACGATACCCGATGAAACAAAATGCCGTGTCCTTGATGCCGCCAAGCAATTAAACTACGTACCTAACCTCGCAGCCCGATCGCTGGTCAAGCAAAAGTCTGGATTGATTGGCATCCTTATCAACAGAGCGGATAACGAAGGCTTTTGGAAGCAGCTCCGTTATTCTCAGTTTATTAATCGACTGGAGCGGCTGCTGTCAGATCGAGGTTACCACGTCGTATTATTCAGCTTGGATGCATCAAGCCCAAATCTCGATATCATCTCGGAACGCAAGCTGGACGGCGTATTTGTTGTCGATGTTAAAGAAGAGAATTTCCACCTGATTTCTAGCCATTTTTCCGCTGGAGTACCGCTTATCGTCGTTGATAGTATCATTGATGATCCACTATTTTATAAGGTTAATTATGATTATATTGATGCTTTCGCCAATGTAATCACTACCTTGCAGCATAATCAAAGCTACATGATTATCGATAGCTTCAACAATGCTGACCTCGTAAACTTTATTTGTACCCATTCTGGGATCGGACTAGGTCAAATCCATGTCATGGAGGATGAACAAACGTTAAAGGCCTTTCTTGAACAACAGAAAAACAAAAAAGGCATCATACTGAACGAATTTGTTGCAATCTCAGCAGCTAAATATGTTAATCCTACAAGCTTGACCGTCATCTGTACGGCAGGTTGTCCAGAAATTGTCCCTCCTTCCGCTGCTCAAATATCATTTGGCGATCATAAGCCAGAAGAAGCTTTTCAACTGATGATGCATCTGTTAAAAGATCCGACATCTGGACCTGTTCATAAATACATTCTTGTAAAAGCGATAAGTAATGAATAGCAGAGTAATCTCTGCATTTTTTACGACAACTTAAACGATTAAGTGATTAGGCAACGGGTGTTAATCATTTATCACATCAATCATTCATATTGGAGGTAATATTATGCTTGGATTAGCTAAAGAATCGAAAAGCAGTACACCTAACCTTAAGCCGCAAGCGGGTCAGGCTTTATCCCTATGGAAAAACCGCAATTTCCTTGCCGTGTTCTCCAGCTACAGCTTATCACTGCTAGGCAATACCTTTCACAGCATCGCGCTAAATCTGTGGGTACTGCAAACAACCGGAAGCGCTAAGCTTATGTCGGTCGTACTCATAACCCACCTCGTAATCAGCATGCTGTTCGGTTCCTTCGCAGGTACGCTTGCGGATCGCACCGATCGCCGCACGTTAATGTGGGTTACGGATATTATCCGTTTTGTACTCGTCGCCGCCATCGCGGTTCTCGTTTATCTGCCGAATGTTCCGTTTATTTTTATCGTATTGTTAACTGCCATAGTCGCCCTTGCAGGGGTGATTCGAACGCCTGCTCTTCAAGCCTCACTCGTCGAAATTATTGATAAGGAACAAATAACGGAGGCGGTTGGCGTAATAAATATATCCGATAACATCATCAGAATATCTGGATTTGCACTTGGAGGTATCGCTGTTGCTGCATTTGGCGGGGCATTTGCGATTGCTATTGATGCTGTAACCTTCCTGCTCTCGGCAATGTTACTCCTTTTCACAGGTAAGTTCCCCTATGCAGCCGTTCGTGATTCTGAAAAACAGCAAACCACCTTTAAAGAAGACCTTAAAGCAGGCTTCCGTTATGTATGGACGAATTCATTCGCGAGAGCTGCAGTTATTTTGCTGCCGCTAGTTATGTTCTTCTTTTTGTCTACGTTCATGCTCATTCAAGTAATGGCCGTTAAAGTATGGCTCGCAAAACCATTTGTATTCGGGCTTATGGAGGCGTGTATCCCGCTAGGTTATGTAATAGGCTCCATTCTAATTATTAGGCTTGATAAACGGTTAAAAGGCAGAGGAAAATGGATCATTGGAAGCATGATCCTCATGGGTCCCTTGTTCATCGCGATTTCACTTATGCCCTCGGCATTCGCAGCGCTTCCGCTTATCCTTCTGGTCGGCTTCCTCTTCTCCTTCAGCACGACGATCATCTTTATCGCGCTTCGGATAGCCATAGATCCTTCGATGCAAGGACGGGTGTTTGGACTCATCGGTGCTCTAACAAGCGTTGCGCCGCCTATCGGCTTAGCCGTATTCTCTACCTTATCAGATATTTATGGCCCTGCCATCATTATTGCTATAAGCGGCGCAGCTATGCTCGTTATCGGCTGTTTCTCCTATATGTATATGAAGGAGATGCGTCATTTCAACTAAAATTTATTTTATAGACGGACACTTTAAGATTGAACAACAGGGAACTCGGCGATCCGAAGCCGTGCGCAGCCGTAAGGAATAAGCGTGATTTCTTCCTCGGGTTCCTTGCTTGTCACCGGCCCCACGGGCGGTGTTCCGGCAGAGTTAAGTTCCATCGTCCATTGAGGGAGCCGCCTCCCGGTCACTCTCAAACTCACAGGAGCGCTCTCTGCTGCGAAAGGCTGTCGCACAATATCTGCTGTCTCGACTTGCATGAGTTCCCCTTGCTCATATTCCTTCAATCTCACACCGTAATTCCAGGGCGATTCCGGATAAACCTCCCAGTCATGGTAAGGCTCATAGGTACGATGCTTTTGCCAGCGTTCTTTGACTGGGATGACGAACATAAGCGCACCGCGCTGTAGTCCGACTGCACTGTTAGCTCTGCTGATCGTACGAACCACCATAGGGAGCTGAAGAGATAGTACATCGCCATCGTTCCAAACCTGCCGCAGTGTGGAAAAACCTTTTTCAATTTGTATAGCAGACCGCTTACCGTTGATCAACAAAACCGGTGAGCCGCACCATGCGGGTATTCGTAATTTGATCGGAAATTCCGCAGACTGATTCAATTCTAATGTCATCGTAATCGTTTCTCTAAATGGATATTGTGTCGCTACGCGTATGGAAACATCGGTATTGGAGTCGATTGCGGCTGTTATCGTGCAAGGAGCATACGCGATCGCAGCCAAACCGCCATCCTCTGTTGCCATCCACAATCTTGCCGCGTATTTAGGCCATCCTTGATGCATGTTAGCGGTGCAGCAGCCAAAATGCGGTTCAATACCGAATAGATTGGCTTCATTATTGTTTTCAGTCCAATTACGTTTGGCATGCGTACACATAATCTGGTTAGCTTGCTGGTCATACTGATGGACTGTCCAATCAGGGCTGATTGCGGCCGGAAGCGCATTATAAGCTACCTTCTCCAATATATCGCCGAAGGAGCCATCGCCAGTAATCCGGATAAGATGCTCCAATGAATGCATATATTCCACTACAGAGCATAGCTCCGTGCCTTGGCTCGGATGAGTGCCTGCAAGCCATTCGTCACCGGAAAACATGCCGTTAACTTGCCCGTGATAAGTCATAACACTCGAGATACCCTTATATGCAGCTTCTATATGCTCCTTATCCAAGGATTGAAGGTAACGGAGAGCTGGCTGCTTGAATGACATCGCTACGTTAACGACATGTACCCGATGATCGAATGCCTTCTGTAAATACCAATAAGGATAGTTTTCATATAGGCCTGTCCAGTCCAGCGTTTGCTCCTGAATCAATTGAGATAGTTCGAGCAGGAACGGCTCTCCTATGCGATTGTACAACCAATAAATGCTGATGAGATTCTCGCCGCCTCTGGCTTTTGCCCATTCCTGCAGCGGACGATTCGGCAGCTCCGCAAGCTGATATTTGAAATAGTTCGTTAAAAATGGCTCTACCCGCTTGTCACCGGTATATTCAGCGTGTTGAATCAGCACCTTCAGCATAATCATCCGGCTCCACCAATCCTCATTGGCGGCTGGCCCGAATTGTCCATCCTCGCGTGCGCTTGCAAGCGTCCATTCGATCCACGGCCGCACCTTCGCTTTCAATTTATCGTCATTGAGAAGGTAAGCTAGCGGAAGCAGGCCGTCCAAGTAATAAGGTCCTCTTTCCCAGCTATCACCGGTACCTCCCAGCCAGCCATTATTCGAATCGACATAACTCCAGAATTCATCTAGATGTCCAGTCATCCCTTCTCCCTGAATTTCCAACTGGTCTCTTAACCAACCCTCAGGTTTGATGGCACCAAGCGGGAGCTCTTGAAAAGGTGTCGAAGCAAGTGGAGCACGATTTAAAAAAATACCGTTCAATTTTTTCTCCTCCTAGCTATTATTGTTGTCGCCCTCCAAAGGAGGACGTCCTATTTGCCATCTGACAACTCGAAACAAAAGAATAAGTTATTCTCCCTAAAGGAATACTAATTTGGAAAAAAAACGATTTTAAACTGGAGGGAATATTAATGAACAATGCACCTGATCAGAACCATGAAACCTCAGCTCATCTCCGAGTAAAGGATAAAGTTGCGGTCATCACAGGGGCTGGTTCTGGCATTGGACGTGCTGCTGCTATAAGACTGGCACAGCAAGGCGCAAAAATATGTCTTCTCGACCTCATCCACAACCGTACCGAAGAAGCAGAACAAGAGATACAAAAATTGGGGGGCGAAACGATCTTCTTCGATACGGACGTATCCGATCCGAAACGAATGCAAGAAGCTATCCAAGCTGCCACCCAACATTTTGGTCATATCGATATTGTATTTGCAAACGCTGGAATTAACGGAACGCTCGCACCTATTGAAGACCTATCGCCAGAGTCATGGGATGAAACGCTGACAACCAATCTAAAGGGCACCTTTCTTACCGTCAAATATGCAATCCCTCATATGAAAAAGTCAGGCGGAAGCATTATTATAACGAGCTCCATTAACGGTAATCGAGATTTTTCCGGCGCTGGTATGGCTGCTTACAGCTCTTCCAAAGCAGGTCAGGTCGCCTTTGCCAAGATGGCTGCTCTGGAACTAGCCCGTTATAAAATCCGTGTGAACGTCATCTGCCCTGGCGCTATCCAAACGAACATTGGAGAAAACACACACAGAACTAAGCAGGTAGATAAAATCACAATCCCAGTGAACTATCCCGAAGGCAGCCAGCCGCTCGAGCATGGGCCTGGGCAGCCTGAGCAGGTCGCGGATTTAGTATTGTTTCTGGCATCACAGGAATCCAGCCATATCTCAGGAACCGAAATCTACATTGATGGTGCAGAAACATTATTATAGAAAAAGAGCATCTCTGCTCTTTTTCTTCTCTTCGCTATTTATTTTCGCTTTATTTATCTTCTCGCAGCTATTTCCCCACCTACCGCTGCCTTTGCTTCCACAAGATAGGTTCCAGATCCGAGAGACAATCTGATCCGCTCATCTTTTTTGTTCACACCCGCTCCATTTAGAGATTCACCATCCAACAAAATAGACCCATTCGAATACTCTACTGGTAGATCTAATGAAGCACGTGTGTTTACCGGTACAACAACTTCAATCGTCAGCTTGACGCCATCCACTTTCCAGTTGCACTCAATCTTTCCATACAACGAATCATGATAAGCGTTTACCCAGTCCAGACCTGGTACGGGATTTGGTTGTAATAGGATGTGTTTGAAGCCCGGCTCATTAACATCTGGATTAATGCCAGCAAGACCTTTATAGAACCAAGCGCTAATATCACTGAACATGTGGTGATTCCTAGAATCTCTTCCGTTCCATTGCTCCCATAGGGTTGTTGCCCCCTGCATGATCCAGTGGCCCCAGCTAGGGAAAGTAGTCTTTGTCGCAATCGAATATGCAAGATCCGTTCTTCCTGAAGCTGTAAGTGTATGCATTAAATATTTCGTACCCAGTATGCCGGTATCCAAATGCTGTTCTTTATCTTCGACCTGGTTCACAAGGTTTTGTATGACAAGCTCTTTCTCATCCTCATTAACGAGACCTTGATACAACGCGCAGGATAATGAGGTTTGGCCTAGTCCCTCCACCATGCCAGTGTTTGTATCCATGAAACGAGTACGGAACGCCTCACGAACAGCTTGCGCTAACCCAGCATAATAAACCGCATTATCCTGTTGTCCAATAAGCTGAGCCGACTTAGCCACAACATCCGCACAAACATAGAAATAAGCGGTATCCGTTACGGTTGCGGGACAGGAGTGACCTGTTTCTCCTCCGACAGGAGGACACCAATCACCAAGTCCAAAATCGAGTACATATTCCTCTGCCATGGAATGCATATAATCCACGTAAGCTTTCATATTGTCGTACATTTCTTCCAACACCGATGTATCGCCGCAATATTCATAGATATACCATGGAATCAGAATCACCGAGCTGTCCCAAGCAGGACCGCTTCCCCAGTTATAGCCCCAGCCAGCCGTCGGTATGATGCCAGGCAGCTGTCCACTTGGACGCTGGGCATCTTTAAAGTCTCTCATCCATTTGGCATAAGCAGTCACTGGATCAAAATTCATTAACACCTGCTCTGCTGATAAAGAGGCATCTCCGGTCCAACCATTTTTCTCACGGTGCGGGCAATCCGTTGGAATACCATGATAATTCGTAAGCGTCGACCAACGGGCACAGCGCTGAATATCGTTCAGCAGCTCGTTCGAGCATTCGAATTGGCCTCTCGTTTCAAACGCCGTGTGAACAACCCGTCCATTTAGACAATCAAGAGTTGGCGTCCCAGCATAACCAGTCATCTGTACATATTGAAAACCGTGATAAACGAATCTCGGTTCCCAGATTTCCTCGCCTTCACCCTTCAATATATATTTGTCTGTCTGAAAAGCTCCGCTACGGATAAACTTATCGATATCAGCCGTGTCGATTGCTCCAGCCTCATCAATTCTCTCCGAATACGTGAGTGTAATCTCCGTCCCTGCCGGTCCGCTCACTTTGATCTGCGCCCAACCGGAAATGTTCTGTCCCAAATCGTAAACCCATACTCCCGGCTCAATTTCTTTAAGTCCAACCGGCTTAATCGTGTCCACAATTTTAATCTGGGTCATTTGACATGATTTCAGCTTACCTCCGGGACCTCTAACGATCTTTGCGCTGACCCATGAGCTGTCGTTGTAACTCGCTTCATTCCATCCGTCCCGCTCCAGACGCGCATCATAAAATTCACCATTTTTTAAACCATCAAAAATAATTGGACTCTCAGACGTCTTCCAACTCGTATCACTCTTAATGATTTGTTCTTCACCATCAGCGAACGTGATGTGCACTTGAACAATAAACTTCGGTTGATGGCGCCAAGCAGCTTGCCGGAAATCCCACACATCCTGTGTGAAGCCGTTGTACCAGCCATTTCCAAGGATGACGCCTATCGCATTTTCTCCGTTATTCCAAGCGTCAGTCACATCATGCGTGTCGTATAATACCGTTTCATCATATCTCGTAAAAGCGGATGAGAGGACTTGATCGCCAATCTTCGATCCGTTAATATACAGCTCATAATAACCAAGTCCGCATATGTAGGCTCTTGCTTTGCTTACCTGCTTATCGAAGAAAACAGTCTTACGGAATAGCGGCGCTGGAACTGCTCGATCAATGTCAGTCCCGCCAGCAGGATGCCCCATCCACTGAGCTGACCAATCACCGCTCTCTATCAGTCCCATCTCGAAGGATGCGATCTCGCTCCATTCCGATGCTTGCTTGTCCTTATCCCATACTCGTACCTTCCAATATGCAATCTGACCCGAATGGAGCGATTGGCCTTCATAGGATACATGTATCGATTGTTCCGACCATACTTGACCGCTATCCCACAAATCTGCCTCATCATTTTCTAACTTATCTCTATCACTTGCGATGACAATGTGGTATGCCGTTTGAAATTGATCCTTCACATCCGACTTCAGCTTCCAGCAAAGCCTAGGTTTCGGAGATTCAACTCCAATCGGATTATATAAATAATTGCAGCTTAAATCCTCTGCTTTAAATGTAGTCATATTTACAGTACCGTTGCTATTCATGTAGACACTCCTTCATTTGCATAAAGTGTATGTGAACCTAGATAAGATAGGGGTGCCTTAGGGGTTATCCTAAGGCGCCACCTAAAAAACAAATAATATAGTTATTTAATCTTTCTTTTTCTTATCCACTGCAAGATGTGCGTTGATTGTAACGAATGCTGCCTGCTCTAATAGTTCGGTAGAGCGTCTAGGGTCAATTTCCACTACTCCCGTCTCCGGGTTGCGCAGCGTCTTCCAAACCTCATCCGCATAGTCCTGTACATAATCCGTATACTTCGGTTTTTTGTTCATGTCATCCAACATAAGCAGATTTTCGAAGAAGATTGAATTAAACACGATGGGCTGGGTATAAATGCGAGAGCTTCCATAGTATTTAATAGCCGCATCAGCGATGCTCTCTGCCTTGTTCAAATAAGCCTTTTCACCTGTTGCCTTGTACAACAGCACACTTGCACCGATCATCGTACCTTGATTGTAAGACCATTGTGTTTTATCAATATTTCCGTTCAAGTCAATGTGGTCCCAATAAAGTCCATTAGGTGCCTGCATGCAATCATTCACCCAGTTGTACATTTTCTTCGCCCAGTCTAAGTAGTGCGCATCCTTGGTAATTTCATATAAATACAACCCAATTTGAGCGGCTGGCGCATTCGATACTGTGTTTCGGTCTTTGCTCCATGATGCCTGCGTCCAAAATACTCCGCCAGGGCAAGCATGGGAAGGATCAGTATCCCAACCGAATACTTGAAGCTCAAATAGTTCCTTCGCTCTGTCTAAAGCGCTTACATCACCAGTGATATGATAGATCTTAATAAGTTCAATTGCGATCCAATCATTATCATCGTAAAACTTATCTCCCCCGCCGCCTAGCGGTGCGCGCACGTAGGAGTCATAACCAAAAGGTGCTTTCGTGTCATTCCAATAAGCGGCAAGGCCGTCTAGACGATCTTGAATATCTGTTTTGTACTTTTCACCGATCTCAGGCATTTTCGCAAGAGCTACTGTGGACTGCATAGCAGCCCCATAAGGCCACACATAAGAATACTTATTGTTGCCTGTATGAGGACTGCTTTCTTTGTAGAGTTTAGTATCCGGCTGGTAGAAGTAGGTTTGTAGTGCCTGATAAGCCGCTTCAGCCCGCTCTGCATTTTGATTTTTATTCGGTTTTGCCCAGACACTTTGACTAGACGTAATTAATAAAATAGCAATCAACAATGCAACAAAACGGGTCGTCTTTAAAGATTTCGGTTTATTCATACTTATACCTCCCAAGGATATAATTAAGTTACTCTACAATAACCCTGATTTCTCCAATGCCGCTGCCGTTTCGAGCAGAATAACACCGCTGAGCTGCGTGCTTAGCTCTATATCTGCTTCATTAGATTCATCCCATCGTTTGCTGAACAAGATCTCGCCGCGATTAGATGCGCTGTTCCATAAAGAGGACGCATTGGAGTACAATACATCAATCACTTCACGCCCGTCGTCCATCACCTCAGCTAACTCGCCTGCATATCGAACAAAAATTCCTTTAAACAATCCTGCGTCACCACCGCCTTCTGCTGGAAGCAATGTTGTGAACTCAGCAATGGAAGCATTCCATGTCCGAATGGCGTCTTCGAGGTAACTGTTGTCACCTGTAATCCGGTAAAGTTCAACTGCCGCACCGATGAACACTCCCTGACAGTATGTAAATTTCCAATCCTTGTCGATTGCCCCGTCGCTAAGACGGTTAGCACCATCCCAAACGAAGCCCGTTTCTGGATCGACGAGCACAGCTTTCAGCCAATTATAAATTTTCAGAGCCCACTCTAAATCTTCCTCTTTCCCAAACACCTGATATAGACGTGCGGCTAAGATAGCAGCAGGAGCATTAGCAGGCGTGTTTTTATAATCAAGCTGTGTTTTCTGCCAAGCAATTCCGCCGCCGACGTGGTCATTCCATCCCGTCTTGATGTCCTCCCACAACAATTTCGCAGTCTCAGCATATGTTTCATCTTTATCGATCATATAAGCGCGAAGCCAGCCGATCGCCATCCATTCCATATCGTCATATAGATTGTTCGGCCATTCTCCGCCGTTTCTCTCTAGAAGACCTTGGTGAAGCATAGCGAGCCGTTGCTTATAAATGGAATCACCCGTGCGGTTCCATCCATCTACCAGCGTTTCAACAGCATGGGCCATCCACCAATAATGGAAAATGGTGTTGCATGCCCCGTCAGGACATGGCGTCTTGATGTCGTACATACTAATACTTGAGTTCCAAAACCGTGAGTCCAGCGTTCGTTGAGCCTGCTCTGCTCTCATTTCCCAGTTCGTAGTTTTCACTTCATTCGTCATCGTTATAATCCTCCATTTCAAGTCATTAAAAGAATGCGCTTTCACATAATATACTATATTCAGCATATCAATATGTCAATATGTCATGTTCGACATTTCATAATATTTCATAACAAAAAAAAGGCCCTTCAAAGAGCCATAATGGCAGCTCTAAGAATCGACCCTTTGTACATTCTGATGTTAGATAGATACGGTTGATTTGCCTTGAACAATCTCGTGTTCCACGATATTGTTTAATTCCGTAACCTCATTATTCCAAACACGCAGCAGTATTTCTACTGCTTTCCTACCTGTATCACGCTCGTTCTGACGAACATGAGTAAACAAGTAATCGCCAAACGGCTGACTAGGAGAGTCAAAGCAAACAATCTGATAGTCTTCCGGAATCCGTTTTTCTAAGGACAACAGCACTTCACGCAATATGAGTGCGAGGTTGTATTCCGTGACTACATACGCATTAAGATCCTTATTAATATCCACGAAATGTCGTACCGTCTCAAAATCATACTGCACTTTAATCGTTTCAAACGACTGCGGCAAAGAGCTGTATAGATTCGTCATGATATGCTCAGGTTTAGGTGTAAATCCTCGCTGCATACACGCATCGTTAAAACCTTGTATCCTATCTTCAATAGTCGTCGTATTGTCAGCGGGCGTAGATAAGAAGCCAATATGCCTTCCCTCTTGTTCCAGCAATAGGTTAGTAAGGTCAGAAGCGGCCTTCCTATTATCTGTATACACCGCGCTTGCAGCAATGCCCTTCAAATATCTATCTACCAATACGATCGGGAAGCCGTCTAATACGAGTCTAAGCACTTCGGCATTATAGTGTTCTCCATGACCCGGGAATACGATAATCCCATCTACTCCGAGCTTTACAAATTCACGAATGGCCGACTCCTCTACCTCACGATTATCGTACGTCAGCTTCATCATCATCACACAGCCGCTTATCGAGCATTGTTCCTCTATTCCTCGTATAAGATCAGCACCGAAAGAATCTCCAAAATCGGGCAGCACCACACCAACAATGCGTACTTCCTCAATTTCCGGCTTCACTTCCACGCTTTCCGTCTGCTTCTGCAGCTTCGTTTCTTGCAAATCGGGCAAGACCTCGGCAACAAAAGAGCCCTTCCCTTGTATTCTCTCAATGAGTTTATATTGCGAGAGCATCTCCAATGCTTTTTTGGATGTAATTCGGCTAACGTTAAAGTGGGCAGCGAGTTCTTTCTCCGATGGAACACGTTCTCCCTTCTTCAACTCACCATCATTGATCTTTTGAAAAATGTAATTGAAAATTTGTTCATATAGAGGATTTTCCATCAGCAGACCTGCCTTGTCATAGTATCTTGATATATCAACTATACATCTTTATTATCGCGACATCAATATGTGAAAATACGAAGAGGAGCAACTGCGTTGCCGTCGCTCCTCTTCTTTTATATCATTTATTTCGCATCTAGTCTTTCTATTTTTGCAGCAGCCTCTATTAAGAACACTCCGCTTAATTGCACGGATATGTCAAGGGGCTCTTGATGAGGTTTATCCCAAGCCGTTCCAAACAAACCTACTTCCTTGGTGCTGCCTTTCGAGAGCAAAGTATCCGCGTTAAGATAGATCATTTCTTTTATGGCACTGCTCCCGTTAACCTCATACAACTCGGTCAAATAGCGAATAAGTATGCCTTTGAACAAACCTCCGTCGCCTGTGCCCTCTTCTTTCATTATGCCTGTCTCAGCATTCACATGGTATTTCATAGCCGAGGCAGCCGTCTTCTCCGCATCTGCCAAATAGGTTTTGTCCTTTGTAATCTTATAAAGCTCCACTGCTGCTCCGATATAAGTGCCTTGATTGTAGGTGAAAATCCATTTTTTATTGACGTTAAGATCACCATTATCCTCTAGCTTAAGGCCATCATAAACAAGCCCGCTTTCGGGATCAACCAAATACTCTTTTTGCCAATCATATATCTTTTTAGCCCACTCCAAGTCCTCTTCATCGCCAAAATGCTGATACAATCTTGCAGCCAAGATGGCTGCCGGCGCGTTGGAGCATGCATTTCGGCTGTATCGTTGGTCCTTTTTCCACGCAAGGCCGCCGAGCTCATCCGTCCACCATGCTGTCTTAATATCTTTCCACAGCTTCAACACATAGTTTTTGACCGTTTCATTTCCGGTCGCATCATAAAGCCTCAACGCTGATAGAGCAAGCCACTCCATATCATCGTAAAACTCATTAAACAGCGATCCGTTTTTCTTAATGATACTCTTCACAATATTTTCTGCCCTATCGGTATACGCAATGTCACCCGTTCGATCATATCCGTCCATCATGGCATCTACTGCATGAGCCTTCCACCAATAGTTTAGGTTTCCCTCTCGTTCTTGATCATATGGATAAGCATTATTCATGAGCTTTCCATTCTCGTTCCAATAATGTTTAATGAACATTTCCTCTGCCCATTCAGCCTCGTTGTTGTATATTTCCATACGCTCCTCATTTCCGCTGCAGCCTGTCAGAAAAAGGCTGCCTACGAGAATTACGCATATACTTTTGATGAATCCCACCTCATCCTTCCCTTCTGCTTGCCCTATTCAAATTGGCTAACCAACAATTCCGCTATGCTCTATACCCTCAACGAGATACTTTTGTGCAAACAAATACAAAATGATTAACGGAATGATAATTAACAACGACATCGTGTTCGTTAAAGTAGAAGTCAACGGCTGCCCTGGTTTCAACCCTATGGTTGCCCCATCAAGCATTAAGCCTTGGAACCCTACAAGCAGAGAGTTCGATAACAGCTTGATTTGGCTAAAGAACATGGAGGAATAGTAGCTATCCGTCCACTGCCACGAAAAGGAGAATACAAAAACAGTAATCATCATGGATATCGAAAGTGGAAGGATAATCATGCTGTACGTCCGAAACAAGCCCGAACCGTCCACATATGCCGCTTCCTCCAGCTCTTTCGGTATGTTCTTGAAATATTGCCGCATAATCAAAATATATAGTCCGTTTTTAAATCCAAAACCGATAATCGATAGGATCGCCATCGGCCACACCGAATCCATTAGCCTAACGGTCCCGCCTGTAACAGAAGACAGTAAACCGAAGATATCGAAAAAGCTGAATTTCATATACAGTGAAATCATGTAGGTTTGCGGAGGAATGAGAATGGTCAGCACCACCAAAGCAAATACGATGCCTCTGCCCTTAAAATTAAACCGCGCGAGCCCATACCCAACCATCGTACAAACAAGCATCTGAAGAACACCGCTCAGCAGGGAAATACCGAACGTATTCCACAACCCTTTAAAAAATGAAGTATATTCAATTACCGTTTGGTAGTTAAACCATGTAAACTGTCTGGGAATAAAACGTACCGTACCATCTATTAGATCCTGTGGGCTCATAAAGCTATTAGAAAGCTTTACGAGCAGCGGATACAAGATAAGAAACGCAAGCCCAATGAGAAGCAAATAGCGAATAACCGACCAGAACAAGCCATTTACTACATGCAGATTTAAGTATTTAGTCCGCATATCCATCACTCCCTATTCTGATAAAAAACAAATCTGCTGACGACAAAACCTATGACAACAAGGAATATCGCTGCCACCAGGAAATAGATCCAAGCCATTGCTGAGGCCGTCCCATATTGACCCACCCTCATCGCGTTTGTAATACTGCCCATGATCTGGTTTTTGCTCCCCGTAAAGGAATCAATAATCGAGTAAATGATATTGACCAATATCAAGGGGCTGATCAATGGGAATGTTATTTTCCAAAAGCACTCCCAAGCGGAACAACCCTCGATCTTTGCCGATTCATAAATGGAGGACGAGATAGCCTGCAAACCCGCTAAGAAAATAAGAATTTGTACACCTGAACTATTAATGACAGCAAATATATTTTCCGCAGCACCCACCGTTATATTAACGAGTGCAGGGCTGAAATCGAGCATTTGGAACATATACTTTTTCAGTTCTAGATTGCTGAACATCCCGCCTGCCGATTCTCCAACGATAGAAGCGCCGGTATCGAGGCCTGGAATGCTCTGATATGCATTCATAATGGAGTTGCTCAAATCTGCTTTATCAATAATACCTGTGGACAAAATAACGGGTACGAAGAAAATCGCTCTAAAGATTGCTCTACCCTTCATCTTCATATTTAACAAAACAGCAATAAATAAGCTGTACATAACGACAATCGGAATATCGAATAACATGTTTTGTACGGCATCGTAAAGCTGCTTGTTAAAGACGGGGTCCACTCTTAAAATTTTGTGATAATTATCCAAACCGATGAATTTCTCAGAATACCCGCCTTGCGTTAAGATATTCACTTCCATAAAGCTGAATCGGAAGGAATCAATAAATATACCGAGAAACAGCAGGAGAAATCCGAGTACGAAAGGACTGACAAAAACCCAGCCCATCAAGTCCCTCTTCTGCGTCACGTTTAGCCTAAACCTTTCTTTTTTGTTTATGGCTGCAGACACTTTGTTCATTGCCGGTGCTCCTCCTCGCTTGGTTTAAGGATTAATGACCGCGTAACCTAATCCGTCAACTGCGGTTCCCTCAACCTGAATCCCTTTATCGCTGTAATTAACAATAATGGCCATACCGTTTTCATAAGTAGTTTTGTATACATCCTCTGCAAGCTGCTGATGGTTAACGATGGCCTGATCCTGAACACTCTTCAGCACCCCGTTTATTTCTGCATAGATGTTAGCCGCGCTTTCCTTCCAATCTTCATACTGAGAAGCGTACAAATCATCGAATAAGTAAGCATCCTTCAGCAGGCTGTTATCACCATAATTCAGCTTGAAATATACGCCGCTGCCGTATTCCAGAGTCCTCAGAATTGCCGGACGCAGATCACCTGACAAATTCAAAGCTTCACTCGCATACCCAATATAGCCATGCAGCGCAATCTGTATAAAAGGTACCTGATGGTCTGATATAGAGAAGGAGCTGTCTTGATCTGACAAGTTCAAAATATGATTAACATAAGGAAAGGTGTACGCATTGCCTTTGTCTGTAATAATATCTTCATATTGTTCTTTCGCTTTCGCCATAACATCTGCTGTTATCGTTCTAGAGTCTTGGCGATTAATTTGATCACGGTTCTTAAAGTTGGAATTCAAACTCTCTCCCATGGTCGATAAGGATAAAGCATTAATACCAAGCGAGTCATAATCCTTCGCAAACTTGTTGTAGTATCCTGTAATCTTCTCAGGATTAATTCCCCACACACTGCTCTCATACTCCAGCGTAGCTACATTAAATAGACCTTTGTAGCTTGTTTTCTGAAACAAGGAACGAATGCTATCCTTCTGAGGCTTAAATCCATCAAACGCTTTATTAGAAGAAACGTATACCATATCTACATTCGGGATAACTTGGGCTCCCATCTTCTCTGCTTTATCCGAAAGCTTGCGAAGACCCTTCGCACCGCCGAGTACAGACTCTACCTTCATTTTTGTAGGCGCGGTATAATTCATGCCCCCGTTATACCAGCCGGTGTAACGAAGCTTAATATTTTCGATACCGCTTTGCGAGAGCTCATCCAGCATCAAGCCCGCCTGATCAAAGGACGTAACGGCAACTTGGCTGAGAACAGGAATCCCTAGTTTTCTGACCATTTTGTCGACAGAACCCATCGTATCTAAGTAGAACGGTATATTTTCATTCGCGCTAACCTTCTCCAAAATTCCTTTATCAATGAGATGCTGTTGATATGCCTTTGCCATTCCCACATAATTCGCATCATCGCCCGTAAGGAAGAAGTATTTCATGACGATGTTGCCGCTGTAGGCGTTTTTCTCATAAATAATCCAAGGAGCCTGCTCGAAAGCGTCTTTGGCAATGAAGCTGTCTTTGTTTCGGATCGTAAAGTTGGCATAAGCCGTATTCCAGGAATGATTGATATTCCCCATGACCCCATTAATTTCCGCTACTGCATCTCCCTCTTCAATAACAGAGAACAATGCAGCTCCATCCTTCTTGATCCCAAACACAGGCGTTCGAAACTCTTGTTTGTAGCTGCCTCTTGGCGATTGGGTTAATGCATGATCAGGACCGTATATTTTACCAGTCGTTAATAATGTGTTTTTGCTGGCATCATTATTAAAATTGATGAGCGTTCCCGAACCGTCAGGAAGGAATAAGTAGCCCTCCTCACCGGTTTGCCCGGCACCGAAATAATTCAGTACAGAAAGCTTAACAAGGTTGAACCGTGATTTATCGTATTCAATGTCCTTATTATAAAGAGTGACCTTTAGTCCTTGATCCTCCAGCACATAATCAAGACTCATCTTAAAATAAGGAAATACGGAATCATCTCCGTTGTATCCAACCTCCAAGTAGTCCTCCTCTTGCTTCTCGTAGGTGTAGCCTGCGTCTTGAACATATTTTTCTAATACCCGTTTATCGCGCTCCTTTACGGAGCTTTTCAATATATAAATATCTTCATTCTCCAAAACAGGATATTTACTAAGAAGCTCTTTTCCCTTGCTTCCTTCCACATCCGTACGACCATAGAGGATATAGTAGGCTAACAGCTTCTTCTTATCCCGTTCCGCTTCGATATGGTCAAGCACGTTCCGCTCAAAGCTCGACTTCGTAATTTGACGAGGCAGCAGCATCCGTTGCTCCTCGCGGCCTATGACCATGTCTACTCGCAATCCATTTTCAAGCTTCCCCCAGCTCACTTGATCAAGCTTCATCGCCTGGGTATAGCTATCCATCTCCAAGTCGCCTTCCTTGCCCTTGATATTGTAGACAAGCTTGACCTGCGACATCAGCTCCTGCTTCATCGCATCACTGGCTTTCGCGTCCTCCAAAGCACCTGGAGGGTTCGAATAAAATTTGCTGCCTGTAGATTTATCTTCAACAACCACTCCTCCTGAGAGATTATCGAAGTACAGCAGGAGTCGATCATTCTCTGCAGCAGGAACCAAACCGCCATCCTTTACCGTTTTCTGCATCTTCGGCGGGCTGGCTTCTGCTGTTTTTGTTGCTTCAACCGCTTCCGCTGGTATCCCATTTGTCGGCACCCATAGCGTAAGGGCAACCACTAAGACCAATAGCCTAGAGACAATCCCCTTGGCATTCATATAGCTGACCTCCTATCCAACATCTTGTTCTACAAACGAAAGGAAATTTCATTAATGATCGTTGTAAAAAAGCTATTCATATTTTGCAAGATATTAATGAACAGCACGGTAAGAAAAGCAATGAATCCCATTCCTACTATAGAAATAGCAGAGGTATATAGATTCTTGAAGGGACTGTAATCATTGGTTACTAATACGCCTATAAATATGAGCCCCAGAGCCCAACCTAATGCTAGCGTTGTAAGGAAGGTAATAAACTGCTGCTCTTCGAGCACCACTACGTTACTGAATATCGTGACCGGAATTGAAATCAAAACCATTGGTACGAGCGAGTAAGCAGATGCGATAAAAATATCTTTTAGGCTGCCTTCCCCATCCATCAACGTAGTAAGTCCCCAGTTTGCACAGCACCATAGTCCAAAAGGAATGAGAATGCCAAGCAGCGTATCGTAAAGCTCAATTGCCCGCCAGTCGGAAGGGTACAAAATATAGCCGCCCGCCAGCTGCTTAAAGATATCTACTGCCATAACAGCTGCAACGATGATGACAGCAGCACGAACACTGCCTCGTTTCTCATGCTTCAAATCCCAGAACCCGTCAAAAGGATGGAACATTACATGGAAAGAATACAATAGCTCTTCCCACAGCGTTCTCTTGCCTTTCTTTTCCCAGCCTGAAGCATTGACCTTCTTTACATATTTGAAAAATCTGTACAACAGCCATAGGATGGCTACCGCTGCTATTGGAATGAGAAGAATAAACTTACTTACCAGTTCCTTCCGATATTCTGCAAATGCTTTGAAATACTGATCCCAATCGTTTGCCAGCTTGTAATTATGCATCGCTTCCTTGTATTCTTCTTTGCGCATATTAGACTGCGCAACGCCGGAATACGCCATCTCAAACGTTGGATTCATCTTCAAAACTTTTTGCCATGCAGCGATCGATTCATCGTAATGGCGATTCTTTCTGTGGTGAATCGCCGCTGCGATGTTATCGCCATATTCCGTTCGTTTGAAGATGGACAGCTTACTTGAATCCTTGTCTAGCACGAGCAAATTATCATTTTGGTAAGCGAGTGCAGAAGCACTTTGGAAAACCCCATCCTGACTGCCGTAACCTCCAAATACATAAAGCAAATTACCATTATCATCATAGGTAAATATTTTATTTTGTGAAGAATCGAGCGTACTGTATGACCCGTCCTCTGCTAAAGCGACATCGATAAAGCGCGACACTTTATCCGTTGTTTGAATATCCCCTGCTGGAGGAAATGCTCCATTTCGTTTCAAAACATCAATACCTGTATTATTGAGTCGTTTAATCGGTGCATACTTGCTGGATTTATCTCTGTTTACGAGCGCGCTATACTGGTTTCTTGCATGAATCGCGCTGCTAGTGACATAGGCAAAACCCAGCTCATCGATCGTAATATTGTTATACTCCGTCGGCACGCTTTTGGCCGTCCGACTCTTTTGTGCATCCGTTGTTACCAGCTTCCAGAATAAATCCGACACCTTGGGCACGACCTTCTCAGCCCCTACAAAACCTTCAAATCCGCCATCGGCATTGAGCGAAATGACACCCATGTTCGTACTCTTCGAAATGACATAGACGAGACCCGACGGATCCACACCAAGCGCGGACGGCTCGTAGATAAAGCCGGCTGGGAACACATCAGAGTCCGGAGCGTTCAATATTTTCTCCAAGCTTCCATCCTGATGAAGCACTACAATTCTAGCGTTTTTGGAGTCAGCAACGTATAGCAGCCCTTCCTCCGAGACGAATATGCCCATTGGAGTATTGAACTGATCCTTCGAGCCATCTTCATGGACAAATTCCTTGATTTCGCGTTTCATCCGATATTGTTCATCCAAAATTAATATCCGGTTTGATCCTGTATCCGATATATAAACTGAGTTATTATCGTCAACAAATAAATCCATCGGTTGATTCAGCCCCGCGTTCTCGATTCCCATATCCTTGGCGCTTAGCACCTGGTCAGGCACATAGGCGTCAGGAGAAACGAGATACTCCCCATCATAATCATAAAAATAGGTTTTATATGGAACCATGGCGGAAGCTGATTCAATACCATTGCTGCACAACAATAATAGTGCGGCAAAAAACAAGATCCACTCTTTTCTAACCACCGCATTCTTCCCCTTCCATGCCTATTCTTTCATGCCTGATGCAGACATGGTCTCTATTATCTTCGACTGTGAAATGATAAATACGATGATAGGCACAATCATCATTAGCACCGCCGCAGCCGATCCCGTACCTGTACGGGCAATACCGCCAGCAAGAATTTGGGACAAAGCGTAGTTCAACGTTTTTAGTTCCTCGCTTTGGATAAAGTGGTTCGCCCCAATTCCCCATAGACCTTGCATTGAAAAAATGATGAGAGTCAGCCAAGCAGGTTTGACCATCGGCATGACGATGGTCCAGAAAATCTTCCATTCGCTGGACCCATCAATACGAGCCGACTCTAGAATCGCATCTGGAATCATTTGATCCATAAATTGTTTCATTAAATAGAGTCCTAGCGAGGATGCAAAGGCTGGAACAATAATCGCCTTGTACGAATCAATCCATCCTAAGGAAGAGATGATGATAAAGTTCGGTATTTGAGTCACAACACCGCTAAACATAAGCGAGAGAACAACCGTGCTGAACATAATTCCTTTACCTGGGAACTTATGCTTGGATAGAACATAGGCACAGAGGGAAGCGATCACCACATGGCCTGCCGTACCCACTGCCGTTATAAATACGGTATTAAATATATACCTGCTGAAAGGTACCCACGAGTCGCTCATTACTGCCATTAAATCTCTGAAGTTCTCTAATGTAGGGTTGTTAACTAAAAACCGAGGAGGAAAAAACCAAATTTCCTCCAGTGGTTTGATCGAGTTGGAAATCGCATAGACCAAAGGCAGCATCATAAAAATGCCAAACAATAGTAAGAACAAGTAAATACCGAAATCTGCAAAAATAGAACGCTTAATGCCGCTCTTACTTCTATGAAGCTTGATTTGAATCAACTCATTCACCTACCTTTGCCAGAAGCATTTGAACAATCTTATTCGCCCCTATCATGATGATAAACAATATAGTAGCTATAGCGGAGGCATAGCCCATCTCATAACGAATCGCACCGTAATCCTCTAAGTGGTTAACGATGGTATGCGCTGCATAACTGTTACTCGGCATGCCGCACAAAGCGGTAACAATCGCACCGGTACCGAATGCTCCGGTAATACTCATGACGGCACCGAACATAAGCTGCGGCTTCATCGACGGCAAGGTTACATACCATAGTTCCTGCCAACGATTTCTAACGCCATCCATAGCCGCTGCCTCATACAGTGTTCTGTCAATTCCCTGCAATCCGGCGATAAAAGATAGGAAGCTGGTACCAACGCTGGTCCATAATGCTACGACGACCACGAGCGTCATCATATATTTCGGATTCTCGAACCAGAGAATTGGTGTAGAAATGATGTTATAGCGCATTAGAATGGCATTCGCATATCCATAAGCATCCTTGTTAAAGAAGATGCCCCATACTAAATAGATGTTTCCCGATATGGATGGCGCGTAAAAGATCAAGGTTAAGATCGTTCTCAGTGACTTCGGCAGCTCATTAATAAGCCAGGCGAACACTAGACACATGATATAGCCGATAGGCCCTACCATGACAGCGAGCAGGAACGTATTCCCGATTGCTTTTATAAAAATATCATCACCTAGAAACAACCTTATATAATTATCCATGCCTACAAATATAGGCGCTTCCAACAGGTTAAAAGAGAAAAAACCTAAAAATAATGAAATAATAACGGGTAGCGCTGTAAAGGCAAAAAACAAAATCATATACGGAGCAGCAAAAAGGTAGGAGACCTTGTTCTTTTTAATCGACTTCCAGAACTCCTCTAATCTTCGCCCGATATTGCTGCCTCGCCTCTTGGGATCAACCGTTCCTGCTATCACCAAATCTCTATTCATGAATGGGGTCCTCCTGAATCAGTAAAGTCGCAAGGCATAATCATTCCAATTTGAACTCCCGCCTCTTTCGCGTTATTTCAGTATTCGTTTCTTTCACATAATCCAGAAGCGACTCAGGATCCCCATTGTTATAAGCCGTCGCGGCGGCGAATCCAATACTCCGGGTCACATAGTAACCTCCTGGCACCTCCGGTGTACCTGTAGAATAAGACCACTGCATCATCAAATTGTCATACTCGTTTTTTGTCCATGGCATGTTATCAAGGGCTTCCATGTTTGCTGTCGCTTGTTTGGCTGCCTTTCCGAGAATAGCTTCCATTTCCATTCCGAATCTGGACTGCGTCTCGGCACTTGTCCACCACTCCATAAAGCGCCATGCATCATCCTTTTTCTGGGCGCCTTTAAGCATCATGATCGCTGTACCCGTAGAAGGTGTCGCACGATTTAATCGTCCATCTTCCATGACCGTTCCCGGAAGCGGAGCAAACTCCCACAATCCTTTTATTTCAGGAGCAAACGCGATCAACTGGTTATAAGTCGTATAATCTGCGATGCCTATTGGCATTTCGCCTGTACGAAAGCGGTTACTGAAATCGTAATCCCTAGGAAACTTGTAGGTCGTAAACAATTCCGTCTGCTTCTGGAAAGCTTCGATCGTTAAATCATCTTCGAGCGTTGAACGGCTTCGCTCCTTGTTGTAAAGCTCCCCATTTTTTTGATACAAAAAGATTTGTAATCCCGTAATATCCGCAGGAAAACCGATTTGCATATTTTGTTTCTGAATTTCCGGGATCAATTTGTAAAATTCATCCCATGTCTCAGGAGCCTCAAGCCCCATATCAAACAAAATATCTTTGCGGTAAAACATCATTGGGAATGATTGCGTTTCTGGCAAAGCGTATACTTTACTATCTAACTCAAAGGGCACTAATGCGCTAGGATGAAATCTAGAGACAATCTCATCATAGTTCGGCATACCTTCAATGTTCTCGACTGCATTTCTGAGTGCATATTGGATCGGGTCAGCTGCTAGATTTCCCATCGCTACATCGGGGCCGGTTCCTGCCAGAACTGACGGCAGAAGCGTACCTTCCGGTACTAGCTTAAGCTTCACGTTAATGCCCGATTCCGGTGTAAACGTATCGTTTATCATCTCCCTGATGATTTGCGATTGATCTCGACCAGACGTCAGCCATACTTCCAACGGCTTCCCATCCACATCCTCTTCTGAATTCAATGCGTTGTAATCCACAAAGAAGGACATCGTGAATGACTTCATTTCGAAAGCTAATTTTTTGAAAAAGGAGGCTTCTGCCTTCGGAAGCTTCACCGATACAGGCATAACGCTAAAGTAATCCATCGTTAAAGGTTGTTCGCTCACCGTCAAAATCCATGTTCCAAGCGCGCCTACATTTTCCTTAAAGGGTGTAAATGTTTTGGCAATATTGGCTTCTGGATCTTTAACCATTTGCTCCAGTTGAAAGGCTACTTTATCGAGCAGCACCATATTCTCGCCTTTTTGTCCGACCAAGAGCTCCATATCAGCGGATACCTGCCTAAGTATTGCGGCATGTTCCTTCATAGCCTCTATGGCTTCAGGAATTAGTTTCTTAAACCCGTAATCACGATATAAATCCGGCTCAGCGCCTGTTATCATAAGAATTTGCCGGTATACGGCATTCAGCTGAAATAAACTGTCATCCACCCTGTTAAGCACATTTGCCAAATCTCCTAGGGTGACCTCCATCGTCAGTTCATGCTCGCCCGGTTCAAGGTAAAAAGAAAATGCCTTTTTGCCATCCCCTAACGCTTGCACCTGCCAATTGTTCCCGAACTTGAACTTCACAGCTTTGGCTTCTTCAAAGGGGACAACGCCATCCAGCAAAATTTTACGGTTAACATACATCCCAGCTAATTTATTTTGCTTAAACCTTGTCGCTATCTTGTATAAACCAGCTTCCTCTACCGTGAATCGGTAGCTAATCCATTGACCAGGCATCTTCCATTTGTCGCCGCCAATACTGTTTAAGCGAAGCTTGGATGGATCCTGCGGTTCGGTAATAGATGATGATCGATCCGATACGGGATATAAGGTATTATCGGACTTTTCATAACTGTTTTGCGATTGAACCTTAATGGTCTTCGCATCCGCTTCCTTATAGCCTTGCGCTTCATATCCTGCTTTTACCTCTTCGTACGTTGGGAGTTTCTCCGCTTTATAAATACGAACCGTATTTAAAACCACCGATTCCCTCACCGATTCGAATCCAATGGTATGCTGACCTTTTTCCAAATAAAACATTAATGGATCATTATAATAACCAAGTAAATCATGTAAAAGCACCGTTCTCCATCTAGGCGCTTCCGTTTGTTTCGGTCTAATGTCATTTCCTTTACGGTCCTGACTGATTTCATTCATGTCCTTCCAAACCCGAGATAAATTTATGTATTTCGCTTCGTTATACGGAACTTCGCCATCAATCGATATCATTCTTTCAATTGAATTGCCTTTTCCAGCTATGGGATAGTAAAGCACTTCGATATTATACATACCGCTTTCTGGGACGTTAATTTCCCATTCGATCTTTCCGCTTTCGCCGTTTAGAACAGATTTGCCTTTCATCCCTTCATAATCATCAAAGATTTCCAAATCCCCTTCGGCCTTCGTATACGAATCTGCCTTGATCGTAATTTCTGCACTCCCGGCAGCCTTATCACTATTTTGTTCAAGATATGCGCGGTAACTTTGCAGCTTCATTAAACTACTATCCTTGCTCGCCAAAGCTGCGTGCGGCCAGATCACTACCAACAAACAAAACCCTATGGCTACCACTAAAAACTTCGCTATTTTACTGTTCATAAGCGTTCAACTCGCACCGTCATATTTGTATCCTCCATATGGACAGAGATTCATTGTCTTCAGTGAAATAAAAGGCTCGCAGCCGTTTCTTTTTCAAAAAAAAAGACGGAAAAGGGGCTGTCATGCTAGTCGAAATGATCCTTTGTCTAACAGCCCCTTATCCATTATGAGAAAGCTACTATTCCGCCTTTTTCTCTTCTTCAGGCTTTGGTTCAGGCTCTACGAATTCACCTTTCAGTCTAAGCGCAAGCTCTTCCAGACCAACATTTACAGCATCCTCAATTTCAGCCACCTTGGATGCAGGCTCCAGGTTCTGATCGTAGAAACCAACATCTGGGATCAAAGCTAAGCCGCTGTGTACGTTGCCTTGCATTTGCTGACCGATGAATGCAATGTCAGAAACACCGTAGTTTTTCAGTTGCAAGAGCGTTTCAAGTGACTGCTCATCACGCAATTGCGTTAAAGCAACCTCATCTGTCCAAATCTTCTCTTCACCTTGTGACTTCCATGCTAACGCTTCCAAAATCAATCCTGTTTTATCAAGCTCTTTATTCGTAACCGGTACGGCGATTGATGGTGCATCATGGCTTACCCAAGTAAGATAATTGTCAGTATTGTTGCCCATCGGCAGTGGGATAAAGCCGAAGTCACTTTCCATTTCATAAATTGGATCGATAACGCCTCTACCTCTAGAGTAAGCAAGGAACAACGATTTCCCTTCTGTGAAAGCCTTTACATAAGCGTCCATATCCTCGCCTTCGTTTTTCGGGAAGAATGTATCTCCTTTTTTCGCCAACTTTTTGATCATTTCAAGCGTCTCGTATGCTTTCGGGGTATTCACGGCATACGTCATTTTGCCATCAGCAGCTGTTTCGATGATTTTATTGCCTGATGCTAGATATAGAGCGACAGAGATATCCCAGTCATGCCCTGTTGCAAGACCATAACGGTCATTGCTGTCCATTACACCATCACCATTTAGATCTCTTTTTGCCGCTTGCTCCATTTCGAGCATTTTTTGGAACGTCCATTGTTTGTTTTTAACCAACTCATATGGATCTTCGAGACCTAGTTCTTCAATAATGCTTTTATTGAATGCTAGAACCCATACTTCGTCACCTTGGTTAGCGAAAGGAGCCGCTGTTCCAAAAGTTCTATTGTCATAAGTAAGTAATGAGGATGTGTTGTATTCCGTCCAGTAATCAGCTTTCATGTTAAGGTTAGGAATCGTATTCATGTCTACAATACGCTTGCCGTTAATGTGTCTTCCCAGTTCCCAAGTAGGAGCAACGATGACATCGGCATATTTGTCGCCTGCCAATACCGCAGCGCCAAACTCTTCTTCCGAGTGTTTTCTCAGCTCGATTTTCACGTTATACGTTTCTTCTACCCACTTGATACGGTCAATAATAGCGTTGGCGTGATCAGAGCTTCCTTCTGCTGGAAACCATCTGTTTGCATTGTTGTCAGCTACGATAAACTTATAGCCGCCTAGATCTTTTACAGGAGGGGCTCCATTATCTGCTGGAGCTTCTGGGCTCGGCGATGTTGTGTTTCCTGTGTTTTCTGACTTGTTTGTAGGCTCGGTAGTTTCTTTGTTTTTTCCTCCGCCATTATTACTTGAGCATGCACTCGCAATGATGGAAATAATGAGGACACATACTGCCAGCAAATACAATCTTTTTTGTTTCATTTTTTCTGCCCCTTTCAAATCTTATATTTGTCATGCGGGTCTAGCCAGCAATGAAGCTAGATCCGCTCTAACACAAAGGAATGAAAAACCGATTAAAAGAGATGCTGTTTCTTTTCTTCTACGAGCTTATAAATAAGTTCACCGAGTAGGCTGTTGGCCCATGCAAACCACGGCCGTGTGAATTCATTAGGATTATCTACATTGAAGCCCTCATGCATAAAGCCGGTTCCGCCATCTGATTTGATTATCGTTCTTAGGAGCTCTTGTATTTCTGCGTCGTTGTCTGAAGTTAGCGCTTGCATGACAAGGCTTATATGCCATATGTAATTCGTGGGAGTATGCGGACTTCCAATTCCTTTAGCTGCTTTTCCTGCAAAGTAGTAAGGATTCTCATCACTCAAAATAAACCTTCTTGTATTCTGATAGATAATATCCTCTTTGCTTGTATAACCAAGATAAGGAATCGACAATAAGCTAGGTACATTAGCATCATCCATCAGATTGTAATTCCCTAGACCATCTGTTTCGTAAGCGTATATTTCGCCATACGTTTCGTGCTTGTATATGCCAAAAGTTTTTATGCCTGCATCGATTTCGCCGCCTAGTTTTTTTGCAGCGAGTTCCAATGTTTCGTCTTTGTATATGTTTTGGGCGATCTCTTCTACGTATCTCAGAACAACAACTGCAAACATATTCGCGGGAATGAGGTAATGGTATTTGCAGGAATCGTCACTCGGTCTAAATCCCGACCATGTCATGCCTGTATACGCTGTTGTACTCCCTTTTCCATCGTTGCTTAGCGTATCCGACTCTGGACAATTAAATCTTTGGAAGCTATAGCTCGATTGTTCAGCATGTTTCTGTTCAACAGTCCATAGCGCGATAATTTTGTTAACCGCTTCTTTAAAGGCGTCATCAAACATTTCCGTTCTGTTTGTTGCCTTCCAGTAAAGATAAGCGAGCTGTATCGGATAACATAGGGAATCAATTTCATATTTCCTTTCCCATACCCATGGATTCCCCTCGGTTATATCTCCAGTGTGTCCACTGTTATCCGGCCCTTTATTGAATGCGTTTGCATAAGGATCAATCTGGATGTATTGCATCTGCCTTTTGATAAGTCCTTCTATCATTTTCTGATAGTGATTGTCTGAAACCGCCAGCGGAATGTAATGTCGAACCTGAGCAGAGGAATCACGCAGCCACATAGCTGGTATATCACCCGTAAAAACAAAAGTGGTACCATCCTCAAGCCTTTCCGTCGTGGTCTCCAACGTATTGTAAAAGCAGTTTTTATAAAACTTAACGATTTCAGGCCACTGTTCCAGAGATGAAATTACTGCGTCGCTCTTTTTCATATCGGTAATAGACAGATTCATTCGCAAACATTCCCTCCTAATGATGGTCCTCTGCAGGTTGGATAAACTCTCGTGATAAGCGCTTACAAATAGTATATTATAAACAATATGTCAACATGTCAATATACCAACCAGTAATTTCCTTAATTTTTTTTGAAAAAACTTACACAAATCGACTGGAATCGCATTGAAACGCACAAAAAAAAGAGGGAGCAGCACCTAAGGTGCAATTCCCTCTTTACGTATTATTTTAATATAACGGTGCTGTAAGCCGGAAGGAAAAGCTTCCCTTTATCCAGCTTTGATTCATCACTGCTCGAGTGAATGATTCCCTCGAATGGTCCAAAGTTTTTGGATGGCTGCAGATCCGTTGTTTGCTCATCGCCCGATAGATTGTGCACGACAAGCACTCTCTCGTTAGCAATGACGCGAACATATACACTTAACTTCTGATTAGCAGGTTCTAACTTAAACTCCGCTATTCCGCCATTGCGCAAAGCAGGCTCCTCGTTCCGCCACTTGATGAGCTCGCGATAATGATTTAGCAGCGAATTCTCATCTGCCGTCTGTGCCTGAACGGATAGACCATCGGACTTCTCATTGTATCTCGATTTCTCCCAAGTTGTTTGCCCCTCGCCACCAGTTGAAACGCTGTACCAAGGCATTGGCTCGCGAATATACTCGTCCGGCTTGGCCCCTCTCATGCCCAGCTCCTCACCATAATAAAGGTAGGGCGTGCCTGGCAGAGTAAGCAGCATAGCGGCAGCCATCTTGGCATGATCGATATTGCCATTCAAGACCGTCATTACACGATTCTGATCATGATTGCTGAGGAATGGCGCATCAACAAACGCACCGCCGGATGATTTCTCGTAAACACCGTATGCGCGTCCTAGGGAAAAGGCAAGATCAGCATCCTTCTCTGTATCAGCTGCGCTAAGCAAGCGACCAGCTAGATCAAAGTGGAATGCGGAGTTCAGCGCTTGATCGAAATAAGGCGCAATGACCGTCAATGAATCCCATACCTCGCCGATCAGATAAGCATCTGGGTTTACTTTGTTCATGCCTGCACGGAACTCTTGCCACCATGCCTTATTTTTCGCTTGAATCTCAGGCGTACTGGCCGTCGATGCAAAGTCACCGTAAATATGCTTTGCCGCATCAAGGCGGAATCCGTCCAGTCCTTGCTCCAGCCAGTATTGCCCGATCTTAATCATTTCCTCGCGAACCTTCGGCTCATCGAAATTCAGATCCGGCATACCTTCCCAGAAGATCCCTAAATAGTTGAGGCTGCCATAGCTATGCCATGGATCACCGCCAACCGCTCCATCCGCTCTAACCTTCTCACCTTGCTTAGCGAAAGTATACCAGCTTCGGTAAGGGCTATTCTCATCCTTTAATGCTTCCTTAAACCAAAGATGCTCCTTGCTCGAATGATTAACGATAAAATCCATTATGACTTTAATATCGCGCTTATGCGCTTCTTGAAGCAGCTGCTTCAAATCATCCAGCGTACCGTACTCTGGATTAATGGCATAATAATCAGTCGTATCATAACCATGGTAGCTGGGCGAAGTATTAATCGGCATAAGCCAAATACCGCTAACGCCGAGCTCCTGTAAGTAATCGAGCTTAGCCGCAACACCATTCAAATCGCCGATTCCATCTCCGTTCGTATCATAGAAGGAACGAACAAATATTTCATAGTATACGTCGCCAGGCTGCTCATCTACCGTATAAGCTGCAGTGGCAGTTTCCCCGTTCACACCTTCTTTATCAACTTCAGCAGAAGATATAACACTTGGCTTATTATCCTTCGCCACTTCCTCTGAAGAGCAAGCGGCGAGCATAATAAAGATTAGCGAGCATAACAGGACTGTCGCATAACGCAAACGGCTGTGGTTCATTCTCTTATCCTTTCGAAGCGCCAGACATCAGTCCTTGTACAAGGAAGCGCTGCAAGAAGATGAATAGGAGAGTGATCGGAATCGCAATCAACACCGCACCCGCAGCAAACAGCGTGAAGTTGCTGTTCTGATAATTGCTTACCAGATCCCACATCCCTACAGCAAGTGTCCAGTTGTCTTTGCTTCGAAGAACCAATCTCGCAAAGATAAAGTCTACCCATGAACCAGCAAATGTAGTCAGCGCCACATAGGTTAACATTGGACGCGACAGCGGAAGCATGATTTTTATAAACACCTGTAGATGAGTTGCTCCGTCGATCCGAGCCGCTTCATCCAAGCTCCGAGGAATCGTATCGTAAAAGCCTTTAACGACAAAGCCGCCAAGCACTGCACCAGCAGAATATACGATAATGAGCGCCGCATGTGTATCGAGCAGGTTAAGCTGCAATAAGAAAATAAAGATTGCGATCATACTCATGAAGCCAGGGAACATGCCCAGTACAAGCATAATCGTAAGTGTCATCTTACGGCCGCGGAAGCGGAAGCGCGACAACGCGTACATGCTGAGCGTGACCAGAATCGTAGAGAAGATCATCGTCAACGTTGCAATTTTGAGCGTATTCACGTACCAAACACCGTATTGGAAACTTGGATTCGTAAATAACTCCTTATAATGAACAATCGTAAATGTATCAGGAATAAGACTGTCGCTAAACAGAGCCGTGCCCGGGCGAAGCGAGGATAGCAGCACCCAAAGAGCAGGATAGATAGCGCACACAGCTATAAATATCAGAACGACATAGCTAAGCGTCAGGCGCACAATATTGGCGGTTTTCCGGCCCATTTTCATTGAATCATATCCTCCTCTTTAAATGACCGTGAGCGGCGATAGTTATAAATAGAGAACGACGCTACGATCAAGAAAATGATGATACCGATCGCGGATGCCATATTGAACTGACTGTTGTTCAGCGTTAGCTTATACAACCAGGTTACAAGCAAGTCCGTGCTGCCGGCGTACTGGTAATCACCTTTAACCGGGTCACCGTTCGTGAGCAAGAAAATAACGTTAAAGTTATTCATGTTGCCAGCGAACTGTGTAATCAGAATCGGTGCCGTCGAGAACAAAATAAATGGCATCGTAATAATACGGAATTTCTGTATGCCTGTTGCGCCGTCAACATCGGCAGCTTCGTACAGGTCTTTCGGAATTGCAGTCAATACGCCTAGAATAAGTACCATTGAAACCGGGATACCAATCCACATATTAACGATAATAACGGTTACCTTTGCCCAAAATGGATCTGTCAGCCAAGGCAGCTTGCCCATACCAAAAAACTTTAAGTATTGATTGATCGGACCAAATTGTCCATTAAACAAATTTCTCATGACGAGCAAGGAAATCAATTGCGGAATGGCATAAGGAATAATGAACAATGTCCGCCATAGCTTCTTAAAACGAATGCCTTTTTGCTCAATTAGCAGCGCAACTAACAAGCCGCCGAAATACGTCGTTACCGTTGCAATAACAGCCCATACAATCGTCCAAGTAAATACGCCAACGAATGTATGGCTCCACGTTTTCAAAGTCAATAGATTAGCAAACGTTTGGAAGCCTACCCAGTCAACCAGCTTAGCCGGCGGAATATGATCAGGCGATGCGTAGTTGGTGAAAGCAAGCATAACCATGAAGATAATCGGCATGATCGTTAGAAACAATACACCGAGCGCTGGAAGTGTAAGCAGTAAGTGCGGAAAATTACGATCCGTAACATAAGCCCACGTCTTCCGAAAGCTTGCTGGCGCCACTCCTGCGTCTCTTTGCTTGCCGTTCAGATAAGCATCGCGGATATTCATAACATAGATAAAGACAAAAAGCGCGAATAAAATTAACGTAATTAATCCACTAATCAACAGAAAGATCGAATGATCCCCTTCTACACGAACACTGATTTTACCAATTTTCTCAAGCCCTTGCGTTTTCTCTCCGAGCGTTACGACTCCCCAAATTGCTCTTCCTAAATTAGGAATAAAATACATCAGCGCCGCTGCTTCAACAGCGAGCATAATTAAGCCCTTAATAAATTGACGGTTATACAATTGCCCAAGACCCATTACGAGTAACGACAATATAGCCGCGGTGCTGCGATGACGATTCATCCCGCCTGGCTCCCTTCCTCTCATCTAAAAAAAACAACTTGCCGATTCCAATATGGAAATAACGGCTTATAAAACATCGGTTCACCCGCCGAAGGAATTCGGCGGGTGAAACCGTTGATATGATGTTATTTCGATGCCGCTGCGCCGTTGTTAGCGTCTTTAATTTGTTGCACGGCATTGTCCAAAGCTGCTTTTGCATCTTTGCCAGAGTTCCAAACATCAGCAAATGCTGCTCCGATAGGAGTCCATACGTTACCCATCTCAGGGATGGATGGCATTGGTGTTGATTGATTGAATTGCTCTAGGAAGCCTTTAACAATTTCATTTCCTTGCACGGCAGGATCTGCTGCTGCTTCAGTGTTCGCAGGAATAGCACCTGTTAGTTCAAAGTTTTTCAATTGCGCTTCTTTCGTTGATGCGTAGTAAGAGAATAGACGCGCTGCATTCGGATATTTCGAGAACGAGTTAACATACCAAGCTTTAATACCAGAGAAAGAAGAAGCCGGTTGACCGTTAATACTCGGCAATGGTGCTACACCAAAATCAATGCCTGCATTTCTGTAATCGCCGATCGCCCATGGGCCGTTAATATCCATTGCCAGTGTTCCGCCAATGAACAAGCCTTTTTTAATATCGTAGTTGATATCGCCAGAGTTGAGTGGCAAGATGCTGTCTTTTAGTGAACCGTAGTATTTCAAACCAGCAATTGCGCCTTCTGTGTTGAGGCCGATATCTTCTTTGTTCTGACCGTTATCGCCATACACATAACCGCCTGTTGAGATAAACGGATAGCTGAAGTAGAAGTTACCTACATCCCACATTAGACCGTACTTGTTGTTTTTCGTGTCGTTAAACGTTTTTGAGAATGCAACCACCTCATCAAACGTTTTTGGAACTTCAGTGATTAGTGCTTTGTTATAAAATAGTGCGTATGTTTCTACCGAACGCGGGTATCCGTAAAGTACCCCGTCATAGGATACTGCATTTACTGCAATTTCCGAGTTCGCACTTCTTGATTGCTCTTCATAGTAATCATTCGGCAATACCAATCCTGCCGTAACCGCTTTACCAAGGTTGTCATGCGGGAAAAGTACAACGTCTGCGCCAAGACCCGCTGGGCCGTCTGTAACCAGCTTATTTACTTGATCGCCTGCACCGATTTCCTCGAATTTAATTTCGATACCATATTTTGCAGTGAATTCCTTCGCGATTGCTTCAACGAAAGGACGCTCTTCTTTACTTTCCCAAACAAGCAGTGATGCGCCCTCTTCAGGAACGATCTCTTCTGCTGCATTTCCTTCATTGGTGTTAGCCGGTGTATTATTCGTTGGAGCATTTGTTGCGTTCCCAGTTTTCTCTGTGTTCTCTGCCTTATTTGTTCCACCACATGCTGAAACAATAAACAAAGCTGTTATTAATGACATTACAAACCACTTTTTCATGCTAGGTGATCCCCCTCCATAATGTGTTTCATGCCTTTTTTTTGAATTCGCGGCGTTCCAACAATTCCTCAAGCATTTTTCCTAACACGCTGCATTCGCACAAACGCCGTATTCATCGTTCTGAAACGCTTATTTCCATCATAAAATGGTAAGCTCGGCTATGCGCAAACGTTTGTACAAATCGCACTAGAAAATGGTTTGCAAGCGGTATTTATACCGTTTCGCACCTGAAAACATGATAGAATTGTTTTGAAAGCGTTCTATTCGTGGATTCATCATACAACAATGTGCATGGTTTGTTAAAACGTTTGCACAGTTCAATATTCCGGAAAAATATTAAGTTATCTTCTATTTACTTCGATTTACTCTTTCTCATTCAGTTTTTCAATATTTGTGAAACGCTTACTTTAGATATATATTTACTTTTAGGCAACAGTTGCATTAGGATGAAGCATATAAAGCAAGCACGTTTGCGCGGGTGGGGGTTCAACTTAATATGATAACCATTAAAGATATTGCAAAAGCTGCAGGGGTATCTCCTTCCACTGTATCAAGGGTCGTCTCTAATCACCCTAGAATTAGCAAAGCGACCTCTCAGAAGGTTAAACGGTATATGGAAGAAATGGGCTACCATCCCAATGTGATGGCGAAGAGCCTAGTATCAAAAACAACTCAAACATTAGCCATTATGCTGCCTCGTCCAGCTGAAGAGCTCTTTCAGGACTTCTTCTTCGGCGAATTGCTACGCGGAATTCTGACGCAATCGACACGAGCCGGATATGATATGCTCCTTACCGCGGCAACCTCGCCAAGCGACGAGACGGAAACCGTATCACGCCTTGTATTCGGACGAAGAGTTGATGGCGTCATTTTGTTATCTTCTCGGGTAAATGACCCCTTAATCGACCTATTGGACAAACATAAGTTTCCTACCGTATTAATAGGCCGTACAGAAGATCGGCCTAACATTTTATCCGTCGACAATAACAATGAACAAGCAGCCTATGATGCCACACAACATCTCATTGTCCAAGGCCACGAAAGAATCGGCTTCGTTAGCGGACCGCCATCACTTACAGTTGCACATGACCGGATGGAAGGTTACCGCAGAGCTATGTCTGAGGCTCGCTTGCCCGTAAGATCAGAATGGATTGTTGAAGGCGAGTTTCTTCAGCAAAGCGGCTATCGTGCGATGTCGTTCATGATGAGCTTGCCCGAGAGACCTAGCGGCCTAGTTGTGATTGACGATGTAGTCGGATTCGGCGTACTGCGCGGCTTGACTGAGCTTGGGTATAAAGTGCCGGATGACCTCAGCATCGTAAGCTTCAATAACATCGCATTATCCGAGCTTGCCACACCGCCGATCAGCTCCATTGATATCGGAACCTATCAGCTCGGCTATACCGCATCACAAATGCTGATTCGCCTTATTCAAGAAGAAAGCATACACCAGAACAGAATGATTATTCCTCATAGGCTAATCGTACGCGAATCATCTATTCAAACCGTATCCAAAAGGAGTTGACAGCGTGTCAAATAAAAAACCATTTTTAGTGGATGCCATCATCGGCAATTCCAAGTTTCTCGCATCGCTTGGCCGCACAGGCAAAATGTATCGTCTGTGGTGGCCGAACATTGATTTGCCCCAGCATGTAGACGCTATCCGTACAGGAATTCAGTGGGAGCAATCTCCTGTTTCCTGGTTTGATGAAGAAACGAACGGCTTCACTCATGAGACAGCTTATGTTGCAAAAACGAATATTTTGCGAGTCAACGCAAGGTCCGAGCAGCAGCCCGTTCAAGTAGACAGCTTGCATTTTGCTGTTCCTAATCAAGATATTATCGTTCGTGAATATACTTTCACGAACGTAAGCGATCAAGCTGCCTCCTTCTCGTTTATCGTTCATTCCTCGTTCCTAGTAAGCGAGAATAACCTATACAACACAACAATGTTTAATGCCGCTGAAGACTCCTTGGTTCACTTTCGCCATAAGTACTATTTTGCGCTCTCGAGTGCAAACGTATGCACTGGTTACCAATCGGGAATTCATTGGGATACCGTTCAGCAAGGTCAGCTAAATGGCAATAACATTGATATGAGACCAGATGGTGCTTTGAACTGGCGCATTGATGAGCTAGCAGCTGGCGCATCCGTGACCATTCCTGTCTATTTAACAGCCGGCCATGACGAAGAAAGCGTACTGCAACAAATGCGGACTGCAAAAAGCAAATCAAGCGCAGAATGGGTCCAAGAAACAACGACCTACTGGCATGATTTTTTAGCTGCCGCTACCCCTTGCCCTATCGATGACAACGAAATCTCAGATCTATATGACCGCTCCTTGCTTATGTTTAAGCTCATGTCCGATGAGCAAACGGGAAGCATTATTGCCGCTCCCGAATTCGATGAGAATTTCACGCGCTGCGGGGGTTATTCATTCTGTTGGGGCCGAGATGCCGCATTCATTACAACTGCGCTTGATAAAGCAGGTCTTAGTTCACTTTCCGACAGCTTCTACGCATGGACGCTTTCTGCGCAATCACCCGATGGCTCATGGCAGCAGCGCCACTATCATGATGGCAGCTTAGCACCGTCATGGGGTCTGCAAATTGATGAAGGCTCGTCGATTCTTTGGGGAATGTGGCAGCATTATTTGGAGAAAAAGGATAATGATTTTGCCAAGCAGGTATGGCCTGCCGTAGAAAAAGGAGCTTACTTCTTGATCAGCTTCCTCGATGCAGATAGCGGTTTGCCGAAACCGAGCATCGACCTATGGGAAGAACGTGAAGCATCACATACCTACTCTTCTGCTGCTGTATACGGCGGTTTGACGGCTGCTGCGAGCTTTGCAGAGCTTGCAGGTAGACTTGAACTAGCAGCCGAATGGACGGCTGCTGCGGAGCGGATTTCATCAGCTATCAAAGAGCTATGCTGGAATGAAGAAGGCGGTAGATTCTACCGTGGAGTAGACCTAACCGTAAACGCAGGCAAATACGAGCAAGCTTTGGCAGCAGGCTCGACTGGTCATGTGACTGAAAGCAATAAAGGCTACAAGAAGCATGTACTTGACCATGATGCTGTAATCGATATCAGCTTGCTCGGCATCGCTGTACCGTTTGGAGCTGTTCCTGCGGACGACGACACTATGCGTCGCACGGCTGATGCAGTAGAAGCTGCTTTGACTGTACCAGGCGTTGGCGGCATTAAGCGCTATGAGGACGATATCTATATTGGTGGCAATCCATGGATTCTCACTACCTTATGGCTTGCTCACTATCGCATTCAAACCGGAAGCATTAACGAAGCAAAGCAATTGCTGAAATGGGCGATGGATCATCGTACGGAGACTGGCCTCTTGCCTGAGCAAGTAGACAAAAATACAGGCGAAACGGCATGGGTTGTCCCGCTTACTTGGTCGCATGCAATGTTTATCTTGACGATCTTCATGCTTGCGGAAGCTGAAGAAAAGTAATAAATATCAAAACCCGACGGTTGCATGAACCGTCGGGTTTTTTGATGCTTTATTGATGCAAAAATCAAATGGCGTTTTTACATCATGACCAATTGTAAACGGCTGTGTCAGACGTGCCCGTCGAACTTGATGGAGAGGTAAATGAGCGATTCGTTCCACTCTCCCAGATTACATTGCCGAGGCTGTCCTTCTTAATGAACTTGAATTCGAAAGTCATCCCTTTTGGCACGCTTACTGGCAGGAACCATACTGGATAGTTCGGATTCATCATCGCTTCAGTCGATTTAGCCGCATCCCAGCTGCCGAGCTCAGGAATGCTGCCGACGATATGAATATTCTGGCCAACTGCCGTTGTGGCATTGACCTTAAAGATGACCTGAACCTGATCACCTGACAGTACTTCATAAGTAAAGCTATTGCTGACATTCGTCCCTTTTGTCACCGTAATGCTACGTGGGCCGGCTGCTACAGCTGGAACTACTGCTTCGATAAAATTGTCATTGTTAGAAACAATCGTCGCTGCCACCGTACCAAATTTCACGGTAGCCGATCCACCTAAGCCTGTTCCGTAAATATAAACCGTATTTCCAGGACGGCCTGAGGTAGAAACGACATCTCCAATTCTCGGAACGGTTGTGCCCAGCGATGGATTGTATGCCAAAATATTAACTTCGCCGCCTGAGAGCGTGAAGCTGGAAATTTTATTTTGACCAGATACGCTCGTAACCGTATTCGACGCGCCCGTAAGCAAGCCGGACAATGCATCCGTGTATGTTCCTGTCGGCAAAGTTGTATTCATTGCAGGGACCGTATACGAAATATCTGGCTGTCTATTTACAGCCACAATGACTTGCTTGTCGTAGAACTGACGTTGATAAACGAGAACATTGTCTGTGCTGTACAGAATAGAAGTAGTACCATACGCGATTGCTTCATTGGACTGACGCAATGCCGAAAGATTCTTGATCACTTTAAAAGCAGTTGTCGTCTCATCGAAAGCAGCTGCCTTCTGCATAAATGAACGGCCAGCAATATCGCTGCTGTCCGCGGAGGACAAGTACTGCTCCGTGCCGTAATAAATATTCGGTGTTCCTCGTGATGTCAGAAGCGTTGCCAGCGCAGCATGATAAGGCTTATTATTCGACTGAATGTAGCGGAACCGTGTAACATCATGGTTGTCAAGGAATGTTACCGCTTGATTCTCATAGGAATAATCGTTACTCGTTTGTGTTAGCATAGTACCGAAGGTAGACATCGTCTCAGAGAAGTTGCCGAAAGCATTCGTTGCAGAACGGTAAAATTCAAAATCAAGGTTATTCACCCCTGTACGGTCAGGGAAGGTGCGGAATTCATCATATTTTGGATCAGGCCTGCTTATAAAAAATTCACCAAAATGAGTGAGCGGTCCGCCTGCGGCTGAGTCTATCACATCTTTAAGACCTTTCGCAAATGCAGGATTCATATGCAGCGTAGCATCATGCCGGAAGCCATCGACACCTTTTGATTTCCAGAACGTCGCAGCTTTCTCCAAATGTGCTACCACATTGGCATTCTCTTGCGAGAAATCAGCAAGCGAGCCCAGTTCCTTATGACGGAAGCCGTAACGTGAATTGTCGCCAGCGCGATCGCCCAATCCGTGAAACCAGCCGTTCACATCATTGTTAGGATCGGCAATTAGATTTTCTACTTTGCCATCGTTGTTATAATCGTAAGGGTTTCCTGCAGCATCAAATGTATAATTGCCGCTTGCATCTTTATCCGGCTCGTAAAGCTTGCCGTCTTCCGGTGAATTGCCGTTTGTCGGGTTTTTCCAGCGGCTCGTATGATTCGTTACAAAATCAATGACCAGCTTCATTCCTTGATTATGGAGCGCGTCACGAAGATTCTCAAAGTCCTTCATCAGCCCAAAATGCTTATTGGTAGCAAAATAATTGCGGACGTGGTAGCCATGAAAACTCGTCCATTTATCCATGCTGCCGCCAGGCTGGTAATCCTCGATTACGGTGTCCCTATTCCCGTAGGGAGCGGATATCCAAACTGCTGTTATACCCATATTTTTCAAATAAGGAATTTTGTCTATGATCCCTTGCCAATCTCCACCTTGATAAAGCTTTAAATCATTGCCATCCCCTTTTCCATCGCCATTCGCATCATCAAATAAAGCAGCGGAGGAGCCAGAAGGAATATTATTGCTCGTGTTGCCATCATAAAATCGATCCGTAATAATTTGATACACCGTATCCTTTGGCGTAACCGGACTTAGCGCAGACGATGCCGTTAATGCCTCCACCTCTTTTGGATTAACACTAATTGCCGGCAATACGAGCGCTGCTGCTAATACGAGCAAAGCAAAACTTTTCCCTATAATCTTCATCCATTCAACACTCCCCACTATTTTGAAATGCAGATTTATCACCTAGCGCAATAAAGATACTATCCGATAAGACGCATCATTTAACCTAGGCCCCTAGAAGTTTGTCATCACCCCCTTCATAAACTGCTGCTGATCCTTAAGATTCTGTTCATTTCTTTTCTGCTGTACTTTGCCTGATGGTAAGCTCGACTCCGATCACGACCTTCCGGTCTACTTCGGGCTCGTTTTCCATTTGTGCAATTAATAATTTCACAGCCATCTGCCCTTTGAGCACAATATCCTGATGAACGGTCGTTAGACCCGGTACCATATAACGGCTGTTTTGATTATCGTCAAAGCCCATAACCGAGACATCACGCGGCACAACGATGCCGAGATCATGCAAACCCTTAATCAGACCAATGGCAAGCACATCCGACAAAGCAAATACAGCCGTAATATCCTGCCCTCGCGAAACGATTTGCGAAGCCGTACGATAACCGCCTATGGAGGATGTCGGCACCTCGAAAACACGGTCACTATGGTAATTCATGCCTGCTTCCTTTAGCGCTTTCTTGTAGCCAAGCCAACGTCTATGATTAACGCCTTCCTTGAGCAATGCTCCGGTCAATAATGCGATATTCTGATGACCAAGTGATAGTAGATGTTTCGTGCCGATATAGCCACCTAGCTCATCATCCAATCCAACCTGATACAGATCATCGTTTTTCAAATAGCTATCCATAAACACACAAGGTACATTCAGCTGTTGAATTCGCTCATAAATAGGAGAGTCTTCAAATACTCCGATAACAATCAAACCATCCAAATGACGTTCACGAACGAAGGAAAAGTTTTCATCAGGCTCGACGCCAACAAGAAGGACATGAAGCTTTTCATTTCGAGCTCCTTCTTCGATTCCCGTAACAAGCTGCCAATAAAACGGATTATCATGCAGCCTGCCTTTCTCCAAGAAAGGAACAATTACAGCTATTAATGATGATTTCTTATCCTTCAAATTGCGAGCAGACATGCTTGGAGTGAAGTTCATCTCCTCGATAGCTGCACGAACCAACTGAATCGTATTCGGCGCTACTCTGCCCGTTCCGTTCAGTACGTTGGATACTGTAGCAATCGATACTTTTGCGCGTTTTGCAACATCTTTAATCGTTATTCGTTCCTGACTCATGACGAACCACCTTTACAATAATTAAACGTTTCATCTTACTGATTTACTTATTAATAAAGAGTTTATATAAGGAAATAATTAAAGTTACCATCCTATTGATTAAACGTTTCATCTTATAATTCATACTATATTTTATCCTGTATATTTATGTCAATCTTTATTTTGTAAGCGCTATATTTTCTCGAATCAGCTGAATCTTCCACTCCACTAAAGATAAAATTAGCCCCATTTGCAATCTACATGTTTCATTTCTTACAAATTGGTGTATACATATTGACAGACATCAACTAGTTTGTAATAATTATAAACAAGGAGTTAGTCTAATTTAACTCAGTGTTCGAAATCACATTTCCATTTTTGTATTCACAGACTACAAATAGCGCAAACTACCATCAGAAAGGATGATCATTATGACAACACCTACAACTGTACAACAACACTTGAACCGCCAAATCGCCAACTGGAGCGTACTTTACATCAAGCTTCACAATTATCATTGGTATGTGAAGGGCTCCCAGTTTTTCACTTTGCATGCAAAGTTCCAAGAACTTTATGAAGAGGCTGCGCTTCATGTAGATGAAATCGCAGAACGCTTGCTTGCCGTGAAGGGTACGCCTATTGCAACGATGAAAGATTATTTGAAAACCTCGAGCATCGAGGAAGCATCGAATAAAGAAGATGCGACGCAGATGGTTGAGCAGCTAATTAAGGATTTCACAACCATTATCGGTGAACTTAAAGAAGGCATGGAAGCAGCGCAAAAGGCTGGCGACGAAACAACAGCGGACATGCTCCTAGCTATTCATACGACACTTGAGAAACATGTATGGATGCTCACCGCTTTTAATGGCAAATAATTTTAGTTCGTTCTATGCAAAAAAAGGAGCTTCGGCAGTTTATTCGCTGCCGACGCTCCTTTCCTTGTTGAATAAGTGGATAAAATTCTATCGTATAGAACTAACTTTAATCATTGCTCATTTGGGTTACATAAAAAAAACAGTTCTTCCAAGTAGGGAAGAACTGTCTTTTCATACAAATCTATTTATGCTAGCTAAATAATAAAGCTTGAGTGACATTATGCCTTTGTTAACTTAAACAAGCTTTATGCTGCAGCTGCCTGCAGCATTGCCTGCCCATAATGCTTGCAGCTGGTCGCCGTCATGCAAAGCGGCTACTCCTGCTGGAGTTCCTGTAAAGATAAGATCGCCGGCTCCAAGCCCGTAATTTTCTCCTACGAATTGAATTAACTCCGATACAGCGAATAACATATCACTAGCTTTGCCACGCTGAGCCTCTTCTCCATTTCGGATGAGTACAAACTCATTCTCAGCAAGCGCAGCTGCGCCCGGATAAGGCAGCCATTCGCCAAGCGGAGCCGAGTTTTTGAAGCCTTTGGCAGCAAGCCAAGGCTGTCCCTTTGCCTTCAACTTCGACTGGACATCACGAAGCGTCAGATCAAGGCCAAGCGCCATGGCATCAATACATTGCTCCGGATCGATGCCTGTTTCATAAGCACGGCCGATTCGCAGCACGATTTCCAGTTCAAAGTGCACCTCGCCCACATTTCCCGGAAGCGCTACAGCGTTGCCGGACATCGGAACAATAGCATGAGTCGGCTTCGTAAACACAAGCGGCTTATCCGGAACCTCATTTCCAAGCTCCAAGGCGTGAAGCCTATAATTTCGGCCGATACAATAAATATTGCGAATCTCATTGCTGCTCATGAACATTGCCGCCTTTCTATATTCATCTATAATGAATAGGTTTCGTTTACTTCTGGGCAGCGATTTGCTCAGCCAATTCGTTCAGCTCTGCCCAGCGGTCCATCAGCTTCTCCAGCTTTTCTTCCAGCTGCTGCTGCTCTGCTGCCAGCTCAAGCAGCCTTGAAGAATCGCTGCTTGCCTCTTCCATACGCGTGGCAATTTCGCTAATATCGTTTTCGGCAGCCTCAATCCAGCCATCGATTTGCTCAAAATCCTTTTGATCCTTATAGGACATTTTGAGTGTACGTCCTTTGACCGCTGGCTTCGCTGCTGCTTCTGTACTTTTAGCTTCTGCGCCCGCCGATGGTTTAGATGCAGCTGCACCGTTAGATGTCGGCGCTCCAGTGCCAAACTTCTCAACAAACGCTTGGTAATCTGAATAATTGCCCGTGTGATGGTTAATAACACCGTTACCCTCGAAGGCAATAATTTTGTCTACCGTCCGATCCAGGAAGTACCGATCATGAGAGACGACGAACACAACGCCTGGGAAATCATCTAGATAATCCTCCAGCACCGTAAGAGTGGAAATATCCAAATCATTCGTCGGCTCATCCAGCAGCAGTACATTTGGCGCATTCATTAACACGCGCAATAGCTGCAAGCGCCGCTTCTCGCCGCCGGACAGCTTCGAAATCGGCGTCCACTGCATCGTAGGCGAGAATAGGAAACGCTCTAGCATTTGACCCGCCGATATGGTTGAGCCATCAGCCGTCTTCACCTGCTCAGCGCCCTCACGAATGTATTCAATCACCCGCAAGGATTGATCCATTTCCTCATGCTCTTGAGAGAACCAGCCAAGCTTAACCGTTGCACCTAGATCAACTGTTCCTTCATCTGGTGTTAATTGCCCCGTAATCAGCTTCATTAGCGTCGACTTCCCGCTTCCGTTGCGTCCGACGATGCCTACCCGATCCTCTGGAACGGCAATATAACTGAAATCACGAATGAGAGTCCGATCGCCAAAGCTTTTCTTTACATCTTCCATTTCAATGATCTTCCGTCCCAGCCTAGTTGAAGCTACCGATACGTCCATCTTCCCGCCTGCTTGCTTTGGCGCATCTGCCTTAAGCGCTTCGAAGCGATCGATACGCGCCTTCTGCTTCGTCGATCTTGCCTTTGCCCCTCGTCTGATCCACGCAAGTTCATTGCGCAGCAGGTTCTGACGTTTGGACTCCGTCGATGCTTCCCGCTCCTCGCGGTCAAGCTTCAGCTCAAGGAAACGACTGTAGTTCGCTTGATAGAAATGGGCTTGGCCCTTATCAAGCTCGATGACGCGGTTGCTGACACGATCAAGGAAATAGCGATCATGCGTAATCATGAGCAGCGCGCCTCTACGTTTTTGTAACATGCCTTCGAGCCAAGCTACGGAATCATTATCGATATGGTTCGTAGGCTCATCCAGAATGAGCACATCGGAAGGCAGCAGCAATGCAGCAGCCATAGCGACACGCTTGCGCTGACCGCCGGACAATGTCTCTACCTTCGCATCAAAATCATTAATGCCAAGCTTCGACAACGCCATCTTCGCATCACTCTCGAGCTGCCATGCATCCAGCTCATCCATAAGCTGGTTAGCCTTGATCAGCTTATCCTGCAGCGCTACATCGCTCGGCTTCAGCTCGATTGCTTCCATTGCCGCAGCATATGCTTGAACTGCTCTTAGCTGAGGAGAATCTCCACCAAGAACATGCTCCAGCGTCGTTTCGTTTGGAGCAAATACCGGATCCTGCGCCAGCATTCTAACCGTTACACGGTTGCCGATCGACACCATGCCTGAATCAGCCTGTTCCAAGCCGGCAATCACCTTAAGAAAGGTCGATTTCCCCGTGCCGTTCACACCAATGATGCCGACTTTATCGCCATCCTCAACGCCGAATGTTACATTTTCGAACAATAGCTTCTCGCCATAGCTCTTCGTTATATGTTCAACAGACAATAAATGCATGAGACAAACCTACTTTTTTGGAATAGTATTGCTGCGATTGCAGCCCCTCGTATCATACCATAAAAAGCCCGTATCTTCACTTTGCTCGCGCCTTAGCCTCAGCATCGTTTCAATTAAGGAATACAGTGCGCTGCTCAAATGCTGCAAACCGCTCTAACACGAACCCCGGTACACAAAAAAAAGATCAGCACCTTGTCCAATAAGACAAGAGCTGATCCTTTCATATCTAGCTATTTATTAACGTTTTCCGATCATGTTCTCTGGACGAACAAATTCATCGAATTGCTCTGAAGTAAGCAAACCGCTAGCGATAGCCGACTCCTTCAACGTTAGTCCTTTTTTGTGAGCGTTTTTGGCAATAGCAGCAGCATTCTCGTAGCCAATATGCGGATTAAGCGCTGTAACAAGCATAAGAGACTGATCTAGATTGCGTTTGATTGTCGCTTCGTTCGGCTCGATACCCACCGCACAGTTATCATTGAATGAAACCATGCCATCAGCAAGAAGAGCTACCGATTGCAGGAAGTTATAGATGATAACTGGTTTGAATACATTTAGCTCGAAGTTGCCTTGGCTGGCTGCCATCGAGATAGCCGTATCATTTCCGATGACTTGGCATACTGCCATTGTCAAAGCTTCACTTTGTGTTGGATTGACTTTACCTGGCATGATCGAGCTGCCCGGCTCGTTCTCTGGGATTGAAATTTCACCAATACCACAGCGAGGGCCGCTTGCAAGCCATCTTACATCGTTTGCGATTTTCATCAAATCAGCTGCTAGCGCTTTAACTGCACCATGTGTGTATACGATTTGGTCATGGCTTGTAAGCGAGTGGAATTTGTTTTCCGCTGTTACAAATGTTTTGCCCGTAAGCGCCGTAACTTCTTCTGCAACCGCAACTGCAAAATCAGGGTGAGCGTTAAGGCCAGTACCAACCGCTGTGCCGCCAAGCGCCAGATCACGCATCGTTTCTACGCTTTGAACAAGCATCGCGCGCGTTCTATCCAGCATCGAATACCAGCCGCTAATTTCTTGACCGAGCGTAATTGGCGTAGCATCTTGAAGATGAGTACGTCCGATTTTTACAATATCGTTAAACTTCTCTGCTTTCGCGCGAAGCGTGCCATTCAGCAAATCAAGCGATGGAAGCAAGCGATCCTCGAGCGCGATTACACCAGCAATATGCATCGCTGCAGGGAATGTATCGTTCGAGCTTTGTGAGCGGTTTACGTCATCATTCGGGTGGATGCGTAATTCGCTTCCACGTTCAGCAAGCAAGCCGTTCGCACGGTTAGCAATAACCTCATTCACGTTCATATTCGTTTGCGTGCCGCTGCCTGTTTGCCATACGACTAATGGAAAGTGCTCATCCCATTTGCCTGCAACGATTTCGTCAACCGCTTCGCCGATAATCGCTGATTTAGCCGCATCCAAAACACCAAGCTTCTCATTGGCTTGCGCTGCTGCTTTTTTAATATAAGCCATCGCGTACACGACTTCGATCGGCATGCGCTCACCGCTAATTTTGAAGTTTTGCAAGCTGCGTTGCGTTTGTGCGCCCCATAGCTTATCCGCAGGAACCTGAATTTCACCCATTGTGTCCTTCTCAATCCGATAATCCATTAATAGAACGACTCCTTTAATCAATTGTTTTGTCTCTTTATGACCCTGTTTCTGTTATAACGCTAATCCTGTTCAGAATCAAGCAATGAGGGGTAAATCGACTAGATGAAATTGTACAAGTGTATAACGTGTGAGCATTTTCGAACTCGGCAGGCTTTTTGCATATGGAAAGCCCAAGCCCTGCACCGCTGTATTCAAAGCTACTATCCGGTGCATGTAATTGAGAAAACGGTTTAAAAAGCATGACCAACTGTGGCAGCGCAAACGAAACCTCTTGCTTCCATTATGCTTTTCGCTGCAGCGTACCGTTCTTCTCTTCGATTTCAATAAATACGGCTCTTTCATCCGGCTCATGATTTGGCGTGTGCATGGCGAGCATAAGCTGTCCTTCCAATGAACGGAATAACATGCCGTGTCCACCGTCCTGTGGGAAAAGCGTCTCAGTATACTGCGTCCAAGGCCCTTCGATTTTTCCGCTGACTGAACGTGCTATGCCGATAGCGTAGCCATTTTTCGAACCGCTTGACCAAAGCATAAGCAGCTCGCCTGCTTGATTAAGATAAAGATAAGGTCCGTCTGTTATATAGTTGTTATGATCATCTCCAAAAGGAATAGCCCAAGGCGCTTCCGATGCAGAGAAGAGTATGATCGGCTCCCCAGCTGCTTCTTTTAAATCTGCCGTTAACGGGATAGCACACATTTTCCCATCATTCACTTGCACCCACTCTTGGCAAAATACCATCCACGGCGTTCCATCCTCGTCGATATGCAGCGTACCGTCAAGACATTCCCACGCAGCTGGGGTAACAGGCTTATCCGTAAGTGGAACAAAAGGCCCTAGAGGGCTATCCGATATTAAAACCTGCGTTGCCCGCCGCTTATCCTCAGACTTAAAGGAAGCAAACATATAGTAACTGTTATTGTAAATAAACACTTCAGGTGCCCAAAAATGATGATCAGACCAAAAGCCCGGTGCCGGTCTGAATGCTGGATAAGGCCCGTCCCATTTCTCAAGGTCGGTGCTTTTGTACGTATCAAATCCCGTTCCAGGATCTGACCATACATTCTCATCCGTTGTACCGTATAGGTAATAACATTTCTCTTGCTCATTAACGAGGATGAATGGATCACGAATTCGAATTTGTTCGCGGTTAAGCATCGGCATTGGATGGATTTCCCCCTCTAATCTAGTCACCTAAATACGAATGTCCAAAAAAAGAACCTGACAGAGGCAGCCTCCATCAGGTATTTGGTTAAAGCCCTTTTGCTTCGCGGTAAGCTGCGATATAGGCAGCCGCTTTCTTCTCAATGAGTGAGAAGTCACCCGTTTTTACAGCGTCCTTCGTTAGATCAGATCCGATACCAACCGCTACCGCGCCCGCTTTGATCCAATCCTTTAAGTTATCGAGCGATACGCCGCCAGTAGGCATTACGTTAGCCTGCGGCAAAGGCCCTTTTATTGAAGGAATCACACTTGGTGAGTACAAGTTTCCTGGGAACAGCTTCACGATATCAACGCCTAGCTCCAGAGCGGTTTGAATTTCGTGGATGGTCATTGTGCCCGGCAAAATAGGAACCGCGTAGCGATTGCAAAGCTTGATCGTATCCGGATTAAGTGCTGGAGAAACCACATATTCCGCCCCCGCCAATATAGCAGCGCGTGCCGTTTCTGGATCAAGTACAGTGCCCACGCCAATAATAGCAAAGTTGTCAGCATCAGGAGACACGGAGCTTGAATATTCCTTCGATAATTGCTCGATGGCACGTAGCGCGAATGGCACCGTCATCGTAATTTCAATCGCTTTGATTCCGCCTTTAATTGCACGGCGTGACATTTCCACAACTTCCTCTGGCGAGTCTGCACGCAATACCGCCACAACACCGGCATCCGTCAACTGCTGGAGAATTCTAAGCTTTTTCATCCGCTAGTCCCTCTTCCCATTATGTTCGTATTTGTTCGAAAATGTGTTATCTATACCGCTCATTATATGTCGTTTTAGCCAAATCTTCAATGACTGTTCTACTTCGCGTAATCGATTTCAAGAAACTTTTCCACTTCCGTCACCCAACGTTCATTTACAAACTGCACATGCAGTGGATGCTCGTTATAAGCGTCGTAATCAGCCTGATTCGCGAACTCCATCGCGAAGCCGTGACGGTAGTCATTTTTCCCGCTTACTTGCTTATACACTTGAAAGTTCACTACAGACGGGATCGAAGTAAGAATCCGTTGTCCATCCTCCAAAAACTGCTGCTCCTCCGCAGAACCTTGTTCATGCTTCAAGTTAAAAATGACGGAGTGCAAAATCCAGTCTTTTGTTTGCGTCGTCATACGTTTCACTCCTTCTTCTATATGAAATGGTATCATTCCTATAAAAATAACATAAACAAGCCACCTAATGAAACGCTTTACGTTACAATCTCTTGGATATTATGGAAGGGGAGCTAGGTGTGTACGATATAAAATGATATACTTTTTGTAGACGAAGAACGTCCTGAAGCCAAGTAATGGCTTTAGGGCGTTTTTTATTTTTAGAAGGAGGCTTGTTCGCATGAGTGAATTTGAGCAACGCTACAATGAATTTCTTGAGTATCATGAACAGCAGCGATCCGGCGAGCGCAGAGGCAGACTGGTAAGAGGACATGGTTTTGCCGAGAAACTACTGCTTCAAAACGTATGGTGGCCCCTTTTCGGAACCTTCGACAACCTGCACCCCGAATACGAAATCTATGATTGGAATCGTAAATCTCAGTTTTTAGATTTCGCTTATTTGACAGACTTTGGCCGCTTCGGGCTAGAATGTGATGGTTATCAAAGCCATATCAAAGATATGGATAGGGAGAAGCATAGCTATGCCGTAAATCGCGACAATTTTTTAACAGGTATGGGATGGAAAATGCTGCATTTCACATTTGACGATGTACAGCGCCGTCCTGAAATTTGTCGCATGCTGCTGCAGCTCGCTCTCGCCCCTCATTTAATACGCAACGATTTAAACCAAACCATCAATCATAAAGAACGGGAGGTTCTCCAACTCGCTTGGTCATTAGGACGCAAAATACGCCCCAAGGACGTTCAGGACCATTTCCAAATTAATTTTCGCACCGCCCGCAGCAGACTGCATTCACTAGTTGCTAAAAAACTGCTGAGTCCTATGATTAACGGTAAAGATATTCGCAGCTATGAGTTGGTTGAAGGATCATTAGAAAAACTTATTTAAGGATACTAAGGAAACTTAGCTACATTGCAGTTAGTGCAACGTAGCATCCACTTTTCCTGCAACTCCTCGGCTACGTTGTACTTTCTGCAATAGAACCATCCATTTGAGCCCCATTTACTTCATTAGAGTCCTATTCTATTGCAATACTGCAACGTAGCTCCTTCTTCTGGACTTCATGTGAGGTATCTATTGCACAAAGTGCAGTAGATACCTCTTTCCTTTCCCTCTCCTCTTCTCCCATGGCATACTTTGTACGATTAGCTCCTCCATCTCTAATTGCATCAGCTTTTCTTAACTCATCCTAAACACACTTAGTTTTTGAACTGTTGCATCCTTAGCTGTCCTCACTTTTGTACTCAACCTCAAGTAGTCCTCACTTTGGAAACCTCCAAGTATCTGCCAGTGTAACTCGACGTTCTCATCTCATTGAAACAAGCCTCACAATTATTAACCAACCTCGCTCATCTCACTTCAACTAGCCTCACAATTACTCACCAGCCTTTGCTCATCTCACTTCAACTAGCCTCACAATTATTAACCAACCTCGCTCATCTCACTTCAACTAGCCTCACAATTACTCACCAGCCTTTGCTCATCGCAACAAACTCTGCCAAGTAACCATTTCTAGATTCACCCCCTACATTGCAGTTAGTGCAACGTGGCGTCCACTTTTCCTGCAACTCCTCAGCTACGTTGTACTTTCTGCAATAGAATCATCCATTTGAGCCCCATTTACTTCGTTAAAGTCATATTCTATTGCAATACTGCAACGTAGCTCCTTCCTCAGGACTTCATGTGAGGTATCTATTGCACAAAGTGCAGTAGATACCTCTTTCCTTCCCATCTCCTCTTCTCCCATGGCATACTTTGTACGTCGTTCTTTGCCTCACGCTAAATCACATCAAAAACAAACTCTGCCAAGTAACCATTTCTAGATTCCCCCCTACATTGCAGTTAGTGCAACGTAGCGTCCACTTTTCCTGCAACTCCTCGGCTACGTTGTACTTTCTGCAATAGAATCATCCATTTGAGCCCCATTTACTTCATCAGAGTCCTATTCTATTGCAATACTGCAACGTAGCTCCTTTCTCTGGACTTCTCTATTGCACAAAGTGCAGTAGATACCTCTTTCCTTCCCCTCTCCTCTTCTCCCATGGCATACTTTGTACGTCGTTCTTTGCCTTACGCCAAATCACATCAAAACAAACTCTGCCAAGTAACCATTTCTAGATTACCCCCCTACATTGCAGTTAGTGCAACGTGGCATCCACTTTTCCTGCAACTCCTCAGCTACGTTGTACTTTCTGCAATAGAATCATCCATTTGAGCCCCATTTACTTCATTAGAGTCCTATTCTATTGCAATACTGCAACGTAGCTCCTTTCTCTGGACTTCATGTGAGGTATCTATTGCACAAAGTGCAGTAGATACCTCACGACTACTCGTTCACGCTATATTGTGTCTCCTCGCGTTCAACATCCCTGGCTAAACACACCCTACTTATCACCTTACAGCAAAACATCTCAGATACACCTAACCTAATGTTGTCAGGATTGATACGGTATAATAAAGTTTATAATGAGGAATAGACGAATCGTAAATGTGGAGGGGGATTTGTGGTATGAGTTCATCTAGGCGAGCTAAGGGTGCAACGGGGCCAGTTTTAGAAACGCGCCAACTAAATAGAGCTTTGCTTGAGCGGCAAATGCTGCTGCGAAGATCAAATGTATCCGTGCTGGAAGCCATCCGGCAATTGGTAGCGATTCAGTCGCAAGCGCCTAACCCGCCCTATTTCGCGCTATGGACACGGCTTGAGAACTTCCAACAGGAGCAGCTCTCCGCGCTCATTACTGAGCGGCAGGTCGTGCGTATTGCACTCATGCGCTCTACGATTCATCTGGTCAGTGCGAGTGACTGCTTGGAAATGCGCCCCTTGCTTCAGCCTGTTTTGGAAAAAGGTATGGTTAGTACATACGGAAAAATGCTGCAAAACACAGACCTAGAAGCTATCATCGAAGCTGGTCGTACGTTAGTGGAGGAGCAGCCTCGCACTTTCAATGAACTAGGCAATCTGCTCGCGTTACAGTGGCCTAATGTTGAACAATCAGCCCTTAGCGCTGTCATTCGAACCTTTGTTCCGCTCGTCCAAATACCGCCTCGCGGTGTATGGGGCCTTAGTGGTCAAGCTACACATACATCTGCGGAAGCTTGGCTTGGTCTATCGCTTGCGAATTCTCCTTCCTTGGAGGAGATGCTGCTGCGTTACCTTGGCGCCTATGGCCCAGCAACGATTAAAGATATGCAAATTTGGTCTGGACTAAGCAAGCTCCGCGAGACAGTCGAGCAGCTGCGCCCAAGGCTACGTACCTTCTCCGACGAGAAGGGCAACGAGCTGTTTGACCTGCCGGATGCCCCCTTGCCGCCCGCTGACACGATAGCTCCGCCGCGATTTCTATCCGAGTTCGATAATATGCTGCTATCCTACTCTGACCGCAGCCGTATTTTGGATGAAAAGTATAAACCACTGGTGTTCACGATTAACGGCATTATTCGCTCTACATTTCTAATTGACGGATTCGTACGCGGCACGTGGAAAATAGAGCAAAAAAAAGATTCAGCTGCTCTCATCATTCAATCGTTCGAAAAGCTAAGTCCAGCAGATCATGATGCATTAGTAGAAGAAGGTTACAAGCTGCTAACATTCGCGGCAGGCGACTCCCTCACGCATGACATTCAGTTCAACCCCCTATAACAAGCATGACAACCTAGAAGCAATCCGCCTATCATACTCTACATACATAACAAAAAAAGGAGCAGCTTTTGACAGCCGCTCCTTCCACACTCCAATCCACATAGTAAAACGTCTGCCCCTCGACACGCTTACAAACCAGCGTTAACTGCCTGCCCATCTGCTATTTTTTTCGAAACCCGTGCTTTCCCGCCAAACGACCAATAAGTTACTACTCGTAGCAGCCGCTCAAACGGACCATTTTTGAACCAGAACAACATGAAGCTGGATACGACTGCCTGAACGGCATAAATGGCTATCCCAAGCAGCACACCGTTAAGCACACCGATCTTTCCGAACCAGCCTAAAGCATAACCATAAAATATAGTCGTACAAATGACCGTCTGCATCAAATAGTTAGTCATTGACATCCGTCCCACCGATTCAAATGCCATAATAATGTAGGAGCGTTTGGATAAATAGGACATGACGAGCGCAAGTCCAAAAATATACCCGAATGCCAGCAATTGCGCACCCAAGGTCAATAATACGCCGCTCCAAGCCCACTCTGGTTGAAGCACAGCCACACCTTTCGATAAAAGACCCAGCGGCAGCAGGATGCCGCCCATCCATGCATACCTGCGTCTCTCTCGTTTAGGATTATGAAACCATTGCTTATTAGCAGCCGCTATCCCAAATAAAAACATCGGCAGCAGCATAAACGGCATCATAACCATAATCACCGCCATGACCGCCGCAGGTAATTCTAACGGATCTTCATCCTGGCGAAAATTCATAATTTCCTGGTACGTTCCCTCGCCATATACGGTTATAGACTCTACCACATATTCCTGCATACGAGCTTTCTCTTTCGGTGTCTCTTTCTCCATTCCGAAGCTTATGCCCGCCATTAAGAGGCTCAAAATAACTCCCCAGATCATAAGCGTCTTTGCCTTCCGTTTGATAAACAACAATAAACAAAATCCCGCAATCCCATACGCTAGTAAAATATCACCCTCCCAAAGGAGCATGCTATGCATGATGCCTAATCCCATCAGCATAAAAAAGCGCCGTACCATATACCTGGCCGGCTTAAGCCCCTTCGCGACCAGTCCCTCGCGCAGCTTATACAGACTGTAGCCGAATAAGAACATAAAGATCGGCATAAAGCTGCCTTCCACCGCTATCTTCAGTACTTGGTGCGACACTTCGTCCAGCTGAGTTGGATTAAAAAGCTGCATTTCTTCTTTCCCATAAATGCCATATTGAAAAATAAGCATGTTCGCAAGCAGTATGCCAAGCAAGCAGAAACCTCTGATCGCATCAATAACGCGAATTCGGTTTCCCGTTTCTATTTGATTTCCCATTCACCTCACCTCTTACACAATCATAAGGATTCCAGTTGAACTGCGAACAAACGGAATCATAACAGCAGCTTAATTTTTTTCATTTTTGTTCAACAGATGTTAAGGTTTGTGTGCTAGCATAAAACGGGGTGATGAACATGAATAACATAGTCATAGTGGAAGATGAACCTTCTATTGTAAAAATGCTGCAGCTGGTGCTTCAAAAGGAAGGCTTCCAGCATATCTATACGGCAGGTACCTGCCAAGAAGCTCTCGATACGATCGGTCGCTTCGGAGCCGATATCGTGCTGCTTGATGTTATGCTGCCCGACGGCAGCGGATTTGAGCTTTGCTCAAAAATTAGACAACTAGGCAATCCGCATATTTTATTTTTAACTGCCAAAGCATCCGATCTCGACATTTTGACCGGATTTGCTATGGGCGGCGATGACTATATAACGAAACCATTTAATCCTTTGGAGATTGCAGCTCGCATTAAAGCCAGGCTGCGCCGCATGGAAGAGGTGGATTCACCTTCATCACATTCAACCTTTGCTTCATCCTTAGCGGCAGCCTCTGCCTTCCATCAAATCTACCGATTCGGCCGCTTTCAGTTAAACGAAGCAGCTGGGGAACTATTAGTAGACAACCAGCCGGTCTCATGCCCTGCACAGGTTTTTCAGCTGCTGCTGTATTTCTGTAAAAACCCCGGTATTGTCTTCTCGAAGGGTCAGCTATATGAAGCGGTATGGGGCATTGACGGACTAGGAGACGACAATACGGTCATGGTTCATATCCGGCGAATACGGGAGAGAATTGAATGTGATCCCAGCATGCCTACGCATTTGCTCACCGTTCGTGGACTCGGCTATAAATTAGTTAAGGAGCCTGTCAGCCTATGAAGGTTCAACGCCGAATGGCCTTTCATTTTACGTATCAGCTCGTCGTTTATTCGATTCTCATTTTCGTTGCGATGATCGTGTTGTTCCTTGTCCTTATTAATAAAATTACGAACGAGGATCTCAAACGGAACTTTCCCGCCGGCGCGCTTAGTTCCATTGTCGCGGAAACCGATTATTCGAAAAAAAAGATTAAGATGACGACGCACTGGAAGAAGCTCATTGAAGAGCGTGATATGTGGCTGCAAGTCGTGGACGCCAAAGGCCAAGTTATTTATTCAGTCCATTCGCCTGACAATCATCCGACTTCTTATTCGATTACACAACTTTTAGCCATCCAGCAATCCGGAAAATTCGGTTCCTATACTGTCGATAACGAGCTCGATCTGACGTATTCTACTCCGCTGCTCTTTCTTCTTGGTTACAATAATCCGCAGCAAGAGAAGCTGACTGCTTGGTATATGGCCTACGAGCAGAATGGTCTAGTAAATGCGGCATATAAGAATGACCTGCTCACAGAGTTAAGGAAAACGAACAGCTATTTGCTGATTGTCGACCAAGCGGGCAAAAGTGTTCAAACGATCGGAGATCAAGCCTCAGCTATCGATGTATACGAGCCGCTGGAAGTATTGACTATGCAGCAAAAACCTGGAGATTACGACACAAACATTTATGTGTACCAGCCTGAAGATAGCCATATAACTTGGATTTTGCACACGCCAAACGAACTAAGAACGTTTACTAAACAACCCATCCTATCGGAAGCTATACGTCTCTTCATTTGGATAGGCGGCTCGCTGCTCCTACTATCACTCGCCATTTCGATGTGGCATGGCTATCGATATGGTCAGCCGCTCATCCTGTTCGCCGGATGGTTCGAGCGGATGGGCAATGGATTGTATGATGAGGTGCTTACGCCAAAGGATCGCAAAAAGGTATTCCGCCGCAGCGGCAAGCTTCGTATTCGCTACCGTCTCTATCGTGAAGTGATTGCGGCCTTCTACCAAATGGCCGAGCGACTGGCGCAAACGGAGAAGGATAGGCTCCAGCTTGAGAAAACGAGAGAGGAATGGATGACAGGCATCTCGCATGATTTGCGCACACCGCTCTCGACTATTCAGGGCTACGGCTATATTTTGGAAAGCTCCCCTGCACAGTGGAGCGATGAAGAGCTTCAGGACATGGGCAAAATGATTCGCGAAAAAAGCAACTACATGCTGGAGCTCATGAATGACTTCACGCATATTTATCAATTAAAGCATGGAGTCGTCCTTATGGATCGCCATGAAGTCGAGCTGGGTGAGCTTGTTAGACGATCGGTACTAAAATATGTGAATGATGCCACTCTTGCCGAAGTAGACTTTCATTACGAGGGTGACGCTCTTCCCGTTCCTATATACGGCAATGAAAAGTGGATGCAGCGGCTGATGGACAACCTGCTCTCCAACGCGGTGAAGCATAATCCTCCCGGCATAACCGTTACGGTGGCCTGCGGCCTGCTCAATGATGATGCATTCATCCGTGTCTCTGACAACGGAAGAGGCATGGATGAAGAGACCGTCCACAAGCTGTTCGAAAGGTATTACCGCGGCACAAATACAGAAGAATCAAGCAACGGCTCTGGCCTTGGCATGAGCATCGCCAAAATGATCGTAGAAGCACATAATGGCCGAATTGAGGTACGCTCAACGATTGGAGAAGGCACCTCAATCCGTATTTATTTTCCAAGCGATTGATCATCTTGCTTTAACAATGAAGGGAGCCTTTGACGGCTCCCCTTCTTTAATTTCCGGACATGCCCGAAGCCTTCAAGCAGCGATCTATACGCTCAAGCGCTTCGTTAAGTCTGGATACGGAAGACGCGTAGGAGCAGCGAATAAAGCCTTCCCCTCCTTGACCGAACACATGCCCAGGCACAGTAGCGACGCCTGCCTCAAACAATAGCTTTTGTGCAAAAGCATCGGAATCAAGTCCTGTATGCGCAATAGAAGGAAAAGCATAAAACGCGCCTCGCGGCTCATGACAGGGTAGACCGATTTCCCTTAAACCTTTTACAAACATTCGTCTGCGCTGAGCATACGCCTCTATCATCATATCCTTTTCCTCTAAGCCATTACGCAACGATTCTATCGCTGCAACCTGCCCAATAATAGGTGCGCACATTACGGTATACTGATGAATCTTAAGCATAGCAGCGATGAGCTCCTGATGGCCGCATGCATAGCCGATTCTCCACCCTGTCATCGCAAAAGCTTTGGAGAAGCCGCTAATAAGCAGTGTTCTATCCCTCATGCCCGGCAGCGAGGCAAAGCTCACATGTTTCGCATCATAGGTCAGCTCCGCATAAATTTCATCGGATATGACGATTAGATTATTTTCTTCTACAATCTTAGCAATTGGCAGCCACTCTTCATAAGTCATGATGGCACCTGTTGGATTGTTCGGATAGTTTATAATAAGCACCTTGGAGTGCGGGGTAAGCACTGCCTTCAGAGCTTCTGCCGTTAGTTTAAAATGATCCTCCGCAAACGTTTCAACCTCAACGACCTTCCCGCCATTTAACTGCGCGATCGGTGAATAGGCAATATAACTAGGAACAGGTACGATGATTTCATCATCCGGCGCTATTGATGCCCGCAGTGCAAGATCAATGGCTTCACTGCCGCCAACGGTAACAAGCACTTCATCCGCTGGCTCGTATTTCAGTTGAAACCCATTATATAAATAATTTGCAATCTCTTCTCTAAGTTCAATAAGTCCCGCATTTGATGTGTAGGATGTTTTTCCTTGCTCTAATGCACGGACGCAAGCCGCTCTTACATGCTCAGGCGTAACGAAGTCAGGTTCCCCGACGCCAAGCGAGATAATATCCTTATTGCCTTCAGCCAAGCTAAAAAACTTACGAATGCCCGAGGGCGGAATTTGCTGCACCATTGGCGAAATCATCTTGCTCATCGACCATGTCTCCATTACTTTTCCTCCTAAAATATGGTTAATAAAACGCAAAAGAGACCCATCCCTATAAAGGGACGAGTCTCTACCCGTGTTACCACCCTAGTTTCACGCCGAAGCGCGACACTCTGCTCATGTATCTAGCAATACATGTTCCCGTTAACGCTGGAAATGCGGCAGAGCTTACTCTCGTTCAGCCTGCTTCTCGGAGATGGCTTTCCGCTAGTACCCGAACGTTGGTTTTCAGCTGCCCCAACTCTCTGTTCGATCAGGCCCATAACGTACTCTTTCTCGTCATCGAATGTAAAAGCTATTTAACTTGTCATATGTGTTCATCAGTAATCTTAAAATTTTACCAATCGTACCATCAAAAACACGGTTGTGCAATACCCATTTTTTAACTGATAAAGATTATATCATTTATAGTTAAAACCTATAATTCATATTTGTTTTATATATTTCCATTATGAATAAAACATCTATAATATACATTTCAACCGGGCAAGGAAAGGCAATAAAGCGATCAGCCATTTATTCGAGGAGGCACTATTATGAATGAAAATGTGAAAAAACAGTTTGATGCTGTCGCATCCCAGTATGATCAACAGCGTCGCCAACTGATCCCCTGCTTTGATGAATTTTATGACATAGCAACCGATTTCGTTCACTGTGAGAGCAATGCCCCACGTATTCTCGACTTAGGCGCGGGAACGGGACTTTTCTCTTCCTTGATCCGCAGAAAATACCCAAATGCCTCTCTTACTCTAATCGACTTAAGCGAAGAAATGCTAAAGGAGGCGCAATCTCGCTTTGGAGTAGACCCAGCAGTCAGCTATATAGCGGCAGATTACTCAAGCTACCCTTATACGGAAAAATATGATGCGGTTATCTCCTCCTTGTCCATCCACCACCTGACGCATCCAGCTAAACGCGCCATGTTTCGTACCATTCATCAACTTTTAAAAGAAGGCGGAAGCTTCGTCAACGCCGATCAAGCAGCCGGTACAACGCCATATTGGGATCATTATTATATGACGAAATGGAAAGAAGCCATCTGGCAAAGCGGTTTAAACGCTGATGCGATTGAAGCGTCCATAAAACGCCGAAGTTTCGACATTAATGCAACCATAGTTGATCAGCTTGATTGGCTGAACGAGGCTGGATTTGTTAATTCCGACTGTGTATATAAAAATAATTGCTTTGCTGTTTTTGCCGCATTAAAGAGTAAAACATCTTCCTAATTCAACGCCACACAAGCACAATTGCAACAAATCGCTTGCATCTCCGTTAATTCCTAGTATAATACTAGGCATATATACAAAACGGTGATTGGAGTTGATCCGTATGACCTATTCCGAGAAACAGATCGCAGCAAAATGGGTTGATGATTATTTGGATCTTTATAACTTTGCTCTATCGATCGGAGATGCAGAGTGGCAGCAACAAATCCTTCAAAACTTGCACGCCAAAGATAACCATATTCGTCTCGAAATCGATCATGGTATTCGCGTCGATCTATGGCTTCGTTTCGATCAAATCAATCGTAAAATGCTTGATATTTACGAGCAGCTTCGGAATGCACAAAATTCCGAGCAGCAGAAGCAGCTAAGGGAAAAGGTTTGGGAGTTTAAGCTTCAACGGGTCATGATTGCCAGCAAGCTAAAAGCCCACTATGCGTTGTAAGGCGAAATCGAGTGACCTACCAAAAGTTTAATTAATTTCAGTATAAAAAAGGCAGTTAATTCGGCTAAAACAAGCCCCGATTAACTGCCTTTCCCTATTAAAGTCCTTCTTCAGTCGCTTCCTGCTCAGGAGCGGCATTTTCCTTATGCGCTTCAATAAAACTTTGTGCATCATACAGGTAAGCAGCCGCTTCAGCACGGGTTACAATATGCGCTGGATCAAAATTCCCCTCATCATTTAAGGACATAATTCTGTATAGGAGCGCACGCTGAATGGTCCCTTGGTATGCTTTCGTAATATCCTTTTCATCTTGAATATCATGATGTCCATTCACTTATTCGAACGACCATAAGACAAGAAAAGTTGCAGTTATCCAGCATGAGTGCTCATCGTGCTGCTCGTCTTCGTTTCCTTGCGCAGCCGTGCATACAATAAGGAGAAGCCCGCTATCCCTAGCGCTGCCATTATGCTGCATAATTGGTACATCGCCTGCGGACCTGTTTGCTCAAACACCCAGCCTCCGAGCAGTCCTGCCGCTATACCTGACAAGCCTCCCCAAGTGAGTGCATAAAGCGCCTGTCCTGAGGCTCTGAATTCGGCAGGCACAAGCAGTACAGCCAGCTGCGTGCCAATGTAGTAATAACCGCCAAATGTTAAGCAATGGAGCACTTGGATATAAATAATTTGCTGAGCACTGTCTGCGTTCGACATCAGGAACCAGCGCAGCGCGAACAGTATGCTGATAACAACGAGGCACAACACCATCGTTTTTGTGTTTTTTTTCAAATACCGATCAAGCAGTAAAAATACCGGTATTTCAAAGATGGATGACCAGAAGGCCGACCAACCGATTAATGAAGCTTCTCCGCCTAATTCTCTAATATAGAGCGCGATAAACGTCGTATTCATAGAGTTAGGAATAGAGATGACCAGTCCAATGATTAAAAATAATAAGAAGGAGCGGTTAACAAACATAGAACGGTAGTTAACCTTACCTGTAGGGGCCGCTCCCTTCGCTTCGCCTTTTGGCAGTGTAAAAGCAAATCCAAGCGAGACAAGCATCATTACCGAATAGATAATCCAGAGACGCTCGATGCCAATCTGTCCGATGACGGGTCCAGCCACCAAAGCCATAAACGCCCAGCCGAGTGAGCCGAACAAGCGAAAAGCACCGAATTTATGCTTCGTTCCCTCAATGCTGTTAAGAATCAGGCTGTTGCTCTGAGAAAATAACGGCATTTGAAAAAAGAAAAAGAACAGCATACAGGCGTAGATGATCGTATACGATTGATACAAAAATACGAGCTGCATGACAAGCATGCTGCCAATAAGCATCACAATCAGAATAAGCCTTACATTGCGGAAGCGATCGCTCAAATATCCCCATAACGGATTGGCGATGATGGAAACAACGGGACCACCCGCCATTAGCGCGCCGATCTCAAGTGTGGACATCCCAATGGATTGCAAATATACGACAAAAAACGTACTGTACACGGCAATCGCACCATATACGAAAAAATTAAAAGCTTTAATCAAATGAAAAGTACGATTCTGATTCATATCCAAGTTCCTCGTCTTGCTCTTTAGCTCAGCATGTCTTTAAAGCTCTACAGCGGAAGTACGTGCGCGCATGATGACTTCCTCGCTACTCACTTCCCGCCCAAGCTCCTCTGACATATAAATGCCTTCGCTAATCAGCATAGTATTCAGCGCAATTTCCGCTGTTGGCAGCAATGGCACCCTACCTTGCAGCGCCGCGATCCAGTGATGCTGGGATGAGCTATAGGCATCCTCATTCTCATATAAGCGATTTCTGCGCAGGTCCATTAAATCAAGGTCCAACGTGCTGTCCATATCCATATCACAAACCGTGTTATGGAAGCTGAAGGACTGAGCGTAGGGTCCTGTTTGTTCATTCGGCAAACGTACGCCGCCCTTGGAACCGGCGATACTGCTGCCCTCGAAGCCGCCAAGATGCACAGCCCACGCTTCCACAATATCAAGCGTCAAACCACCACTAAACCGAATGAAGCCTGTAGCCAACTCCTCAACATCAAAGCCGCTTATTTCCCTTCTCTCTTGCAGCATATCCGTCTCTTGATACACCTTCCCGGAAATTCTCTCAACCTGCGGATTGCCTAATAAATAGAGCAGCTGCGCAATGTGATAGACGCCCATGTCGAGCAACGCGCCTCCTGCCGCCGTTTCCTTGCGGGTAAAATAAGGCGTGCCATAACCATCAACAAACGGTCGATTTCTCCTGCGAAAGCCAGCCGAACGGGCATGGTACAGCTTGCCAAGCATTCCACCGTCAATTAATGTTTTTGCAGCTTTCGTATCTTTACCATATAACGTGTATAACTGCACATGCAATTGTTTTCCACATAAGTTCGCAGCATCGACCATTGCTTTGCCATCCGAATAGGTTCCTGCAATGGGTTTCTCGCAATAGACATGCAAGCCCGCTTGCAGTGCGGCGATCGTCACTGGCGCATGAAAATTGTTATGCAGGCACACGTCAACCGCGTCCAAATCGCCTTGTTTCAGCAGTTCTCTAAAATCAGCATAGGCATGCGGTATACCATAATGCTCGGCAACGCGTTTAGCTTCCGCTTCATTCAGGTCACATACAGCTACGAGCTCAGCGCCAGCGATATTCTTGTACTTATCGATATGCATTTTTCCAATCTGCCCTACGCCTATGATACCAATTCGTATTTTATTCATCATGTTGAGCCCCTCTGCCTGATTGTTGGTCTGCCTCGATCAGAAGCTTCTTTACCTTCGTAATAAGCAGCTCCGTCTCCATGTACTGATTGCTTGGCGCATTATATTCTACTCCCCAATACCCTTTGTAGCCTGATTCTTGCAGCATATGAATGGTCTCCAAGGCATGGGCACCGTCAGCTGTTTCCTCGTCAAAATGCGTATGGTAGGCCCAAGGAGCCACGATGCGATCTCCTTCTGCTTGATTCTCCTTCCACCGACCTAAATGCACGAGAAAACCAAAGGATGGATGATCAACTGTCTCTGCGAGACGCTTCATCTCATTTGGATTAAGTGACGCTCCCATATGATTCTCTGGTCCAATAAGAAAGCCATGGTCAGCTGCATAACTCGAAAACTCCTGGTATCTTTTAACCGTATATTCAAATTGCTCTTCGCCCATTGCTTCCCAGTTCTCGTAGCTGCCTCCCGTATCGATACGAACCGTCTCTGCGCCCAAAATAACAGAAGCACGCAAATGAACGAGCGCATTATCATACAAATGCTGACGCATTTCCTTGTCTGGGTCCCACAAATGAGCTCCATCAATCGCAAAATTAACGACCCGCACTTCTTTTTCATCAAGCGCTTCACGTATTTTGCGAATATAGCTTTCATCGGCCAGCTTCATAATAGGCTTGCTGCTGCGATCTATGAAAAAACCATTCCACAAATCGACCACATCCATGCGATACCGGAATTTTACCGTTTCCAAGTATCCGAAAATATCCATTTTCCCTTCCAAATACGTGTTGTTGAATGAATAACCTCCGATTGAAATGTTCATTGATTAGTCCTCCAATAAGTGAATAGATTTGCGAGCATACAACCATTATAAACCTCGTTCAAAAAAGGCTATGGTGCACTTTCTTCTTATAATGGGGGAAATTTCTACTTTATTCAGCCAGAAAGGAGGAGATGGAATGAGGCGCAAGACTCTTGAACTTTACAATTTCCATACATTTTCTAAATATTGGGATGATAATTCGTTGTTATGATCAGGTAGAAATAAACGATTCGCTACAAAATGTATTGATTTAGCGCTGCCTGGGAGGGATCAAGCTAACCATACATACCGACCACGTACGCCTTGGATTCTATTAATAAAAAAATACCCATTTGAGAAAGGTGACCCTATTCCATGCAAATGAAAAAAGCAATGGTAATCTCGATGATCGCAGCAGCAATTAGCGGGGCAGCAGTTACTCCGGTATTCGCACAAACAGCTTCAGCAAAGTACGCCGCACAAATGAACACAGCAAACTTTCTTGTTAATGCAAATCCGGTATCCGTTCGTACCGTAGTAGATGGCGGCGTTACACTCGCATCCGTTCGTGATATGACAAATGCCATTGGCGCTACTCTTCACATCAACAGTGATCATACCGTAGTTGTAAAGTTTGGCGATAATACGCTGAAGCTGAAAATCGCTGCAAAAACGATCACAGTGAACGGTGTTGCAACTGCCCTTCAGCATCCAGCTATCGAAGTTGCTTACTCCACTTTCATCGAGCCAGCTGCATTCGTTGAGGCGCTTGGCGGCACTTATGAGGACAACACCATACATACTGTTCAATTGCTAGATGGCGCTGAGCATGCCGTTTGGGTTAACTCAAACCAGCTCATCGTATCGAACACAGCTGGCGAGGGCCGCGAGGATTTCTTGGTTGACGCTGCTACCGGAAAATACGAGCTGCTGCTTGCATCCTCTGATACTTCCGAGCTTATTTTGTCTCCTGATGGCAAAAGCGTTGCTTACTCCGATGCGAATGGTGCGGTGTTCACGATTGATCTGAGCACAAAACAAGCGAAGCAAGTAAGTACGGACAGCTCAATCAAAAACGAACTGCAATGGTCGAAGGACGGCGCTTCCATCTTCTTCTTGCAAGGTGACAAAAGTTCTGTCATTGCCAAGCTAAATCTCGCTGACGGCAAAGTATCCAAAGTGCTGGAAGACAAAGTTGACTACAAAGCGAACCTTGAAGTATCCGCAGACGGCACGCAATTTGCTTTCTACGTCTTCAAGCAACCTAAAGTAACGGCCGACAGCAGCAAAGACGTTGAGCTTGATGATGTTGCTATTGATGCAACAGGCACTGAGCCGCAAATCTACTTCTATAACTCTGCCGTTGCTGATAATAAGCCCGTGCAGCTGACAAAAGATACAACGGATAAAGTTTTCCTTAAGCTGGCAGCAGACGGCTCCAAAGTGAGCTATGTTAGCGTAAGTGCAGACGAAGCAAGCGTTGGTCAACTTGTAACTGTGGACAATACAGGCAAAGCAAGTACGCCTCTCTTCGCTGACAAAGACGTTTACCAATTAGCTCAAGGCGGAAGCAATCTCTATCTGCTGACTGCTGACGGAAACAGCACTAACGCAATCTACGAGATTGACAGTGCAACGGGTACGAACAAACTTGTGCAAACCGTATCTGACAGTGCAACAGAGTTGGTCGTATCGGGCAGCTCGGATTTTGCAGCGCTTATTGATGGCCAACTGGTAGTATCCACGCAAGGCAAATGGAAAAACATCACAAACTAATTAATGGAGGTCATTCCTAATGAAATGGTTTAAACAATTAACAATCGCAGCGCTAATCGCCGTTATCGGCTTCAGTTCCGTTCCTGCATCAACTCCTACGGCTACCGCAGCTAGCAAACTTAGCGGCAAAATTGTCATCAACGGCTCCTCTGCTCTTCTGCCTTTAACACTTCAAGCATCAAATGAGTTCAAAAAATTGAATCCAAAAGTAAAAATTTCAGCTTCCGCAGCTGGATCGATTACTGGACCGCAAGCTGTACGCAAAGGCATCGCAGACATCGGAGCAGTTGACTGGGATGCATCTAAAGATGTTCCAGGCTTCAAAAAATTCGAAGGTCAAGTTGCTCATAAAGTAGCAATCATTCCATTCGCAGCTGTTGTAAACAAAAACGTAACTGCAACAAGCCTAACGACAAAAGACTTGCAAGGCATCTTCTCCGGTAAAATTAAAAACTGGAAAGAAGTAGGCGGCAAGGATGCTGATATCATCGTTGTAAACCGTACTTTCGGTTCTGGTACTCGTGTTAACTTCCAAGACAAAGCGCTTGATGGCACTGATTTCATGAGCAAAGGCGACAACTACAAAGAAGTAAAAACGAGCGGCGACATGAAGTCCGCCATTGAAACGACACCTAATGCTATTGGTTACATGGACCTTGCTTATGTAACAGACAAAATGACAGCTGTAAAAATCAACGACATCGCACCAACTGAAGCTAACGTTATTAACGGTAAATACAAAGTATGGGGTTACGGCTACTATATGACGAAAGGCGAGCCGACAGGCGCAACAAAGGAATTTATTAAATACGTGCAAAGCACAAAATTCCAAAACGGATCGCTTAAAAAGCTTAAATTCATTCCGATCTCAGCTATTAAATAGTTAAGCAGCTTTGACGGAGAAATATAAGATAAGTAGGAGCAAATGATATGCTTTCTTATATTTAAAAAAGAAGAGCGGTCGGCTTGCGCATAGGAGCGCTTAAGTCGACCGTTCCTTCCTTTAATAACCTAAATATTTATTCCCATTTATATTTCACTGCGAAGCACGCTTAGCTGCTCCATAGCCAGCTAGAGCCGGTTTCGCACAGAGGAGCCTATAATCTATGTTGGAATCCACTCATGCTGCAAGGCACCCGCGCCTCTCTTCTGAGCTCGGCAACGCGATCTTGACTGGCAGCAGCAAGCCGTTTGACCGGAGATCGCGCTTGTTTTTCACGAATCGTATGTTTCGTTACTTGTGCATAGCAGCAGCCGGTTTTGTATGCCTGATCCTCTTCCTCATCTTGCTGCTTATGTTCCGTACCGGCGTTTTGACGTTCAGCAATATTTCGCTGGCAGACTTCTTCTTTTCTACCGAATGGAATCCCGAGAATGAACAATATGGCGCGCTAATTTTCATATTTGGCACCTTTGCATTGACCGCGTTGACACTGCTGATCTGCGTACCTATTTCCTTAATCATTGCCGTATTTCTATCTGTCTTTGTACCGCCATGGCTCAAAAACATGCTTCGTCCAGTTCTTGACCTGCTCGTCGGCATCCCTTCCGTCGTCTATGGTTATTTGGGCTTGACCGTACTTATTCCTCTGATTCGAAATGTTACCGGAAGCGGCATGGGTGACGGCCTGCTCGCGGCAGCGCTCGTGCTTACGATTATGGTACTGCCTACTGTAAGCCGTATAAGTGATGATGCGATTAGCGCCGTACCAGCCAAATTCAGCGATGCTTCTTATGCTCTAGGCGCTACACGCTTCCAAACCGTATGGAGAGTGCTGCTTCCATCGGCCAAAAGCGGAATCATGTACGCCGTTATTCTCGGCATGGCGCGTGCAGTTGGTGAGACAATGGCCGTCGTTATGGTCATCGGCAATACGCCTCAACTGGCCGACAGCTTGCTCAAGCCTACCTCCGTTCTCACGAGCAACATCGTTATGCAAATTTCGAACGTTCCTTTTGATTCGACTTGGAACTATGCGCTCTACTTAATGGGCTTCCTGCTCCTCGTTATATCGCTGCTAATGATCGTTGCCATTCGCTGGCTTCAAAGAAAGGGGTCGCAAGCATGAAGCAAGCCTTAGATATGAATCCATTAGCAAACCCCTTTAGCAGCAAAAAAGGGCTTAACCGATTTAAAGATCGTTTATTCACAGGTGTTGTATGGTCGTTAGGCATTTTAATCATTGCGTTTATTTTTGGCCTACTTTATTTAATCTTGCAGGATGGTCTTCCAAAAATAACATGGAACTTTATATTCGGCTTGCCGAGCGAGATTGATGAAGGCGGCGGTATCGGACCGACCCTGCTGAACTCCTTCTACATCTTATTTATCTCTTTACTCATCTCTATTCCGCTCGGAATGGCAGCAGGCATTTATTTGGCCGAATTTGCACCCGACAATAAGCTGATCGGCTTCGTACGTGTTTGCGTAGAAGGACTCGCTTCCGTACCGTCTATCATTTTCGGCTTGTTCGGAATTGCTCTTTTCGTCGAATATTTCGAGATTGGCTTGACCATCCTTGGCGGCGCAGTCAGTCTAGCTTTTCTTAATTTGCCAGTACTAACCCGCGTAACAGAGGAGTCGATTCGTGCTGTACCGAAAGAGCTGAAGAGCGCTTCCTTCGCACTTGGCGGCACGCATTTGCAAACCATTACACGCGCTCTAATACCTGCTGCACTCAACGGCATCATAACGGGCATTTGCCTTGTTGCCGGTCGCGCATTCGGGGAAAGCGCCGTAATCATCCTCACTGCAGGCGTGACGACATCCGGTGAAATGTGGGATTTCAGCCTCTTCTCTCCTGGTGCCACACTTGCGGTTCACCTCTGGTATGTACAGTCCGAAGCCATTGTTGGCGACGCTCAGGAAATTGCTCAAAAAGCGGCGGCCGTGCTCGTATTTGTCGTACTGCTTATCAATTTGGTATTCCGTATCCCGCTATGGCTTAATTCCCGGCGTATGAAACGCTCTTAGAATGCTGACAGCCTGAACAAATACTTGATCGTATGTCTCCAGCTCAGCCATCTTCGGCTTAGGCTGGAGCTTCTTTTTTGGAAAAAAACTGTAAAAAAAGGTTACTATACGCAAAAGCATACGTTATAATTAAAAGGTACGCACATGACTAGAGAACAGGCGGTGCTGCCACGATGGCGAATTTACCTAAGCTTACCATTGCAAGATCAAACCTCGAAAAATGGCATGATGGAATAGCAATACTGCTTTTACTCTTCTCCTTTATCTATTCCATTGTAAAATGGTCTGATCTTCCGCAAACGATTGCCATTCATTTCAACGGAAGCGGCGAGGCTGACGGCTGGGGCAGCAAAGGATCACTAATTATTTTACCGACCATTGCACTCGTATTGTTTATTGGGCTTACGCTTTTACGCAAAATTCCTCATCAATTCAATTACATGACCACGATTACTGAGCAAAATGCCCCTTACCAATACAAAACCTCCATCCATCTGCTAAGTTGGATCAAGCTTGAAATTGTAGCATTATTCACTTATGTGCAATGGGCTGTCATCCAAGATGCATCCGGAGGCGCCTCATCGCTTGGCGTATGGCTGCTTCCTGTTGTCTTCGTCATTCTAATGGGTACCATTGTCTTTTATGTAATCAAATCAAAAAAATAAACCTGCTGCGACGTTCTACCATATTGTAGTTTCCATCTGGATAACTTTTTCTGATAGAATAGATAACACAGGCTATCTATCGGAGGTTACGATTTTGGACTACATTATATTGGATATTGAATTTAACGGACGAAAGTTTGCAAGCGAATTACCTATGGAGGTTATTGAAATTGGCGCGGTTCGTCTCAATCGTTCACTTGAACAGGTAGATGAATTTTCCACATTGATTAGACCGATTTATTTCTCCAAGCTGAACAGCTTCATTAAGAAAAAAACAGGCATTCCACAGGAAGACATCGACGTGGCAAGCCGATTCCCGAAAGTCATTGGGGATTTCACAGCATGGCTGAAAAAAAGCGACTCCTTCATGCTGTTCACTTGGGGCGGCGAGGATTTGAAGAGGATCGTCTACGATACGCGCATGCATAAGCTGGATGACAGCTTCTGGATGGCTGCCGATTATTTCGACCTATTAAAGGGTTATATTCGCTACAAGAACGTAACTAACGATGTCAGCGTCGAAGCTGCGCTCATTGATCTTGAAATAACGGCCGAAGGCTCAGCGCACCGGGCACTCGACGATGCTCGTATGACCGCTGAAGTGTTCCGTAAAATTTTTGACGAGCTGGATTTTGAGCTCAAACAGCAGTTCAAGGATATGTACACAAATGCAAAGGAACGCAGAATGGTAAAAAACGCGATTCGCTCCATGAACGCGCAGAAGATCGTTCCGCAGTGGGAAGTTTTCGCTGAACGTTATTTAGCGGGTAAAGCTTCGTTCGAGGACGTACGAAAAGTGACGGAGCTTCAGCAATATTTTGATGCAGAACTAGAAAAGGCTGGGAAAACATCAGCCGGACAAGCCGGATAGCCGCTCGAACTGTTCTCGTTTTGTCATAAATATAACAAAGCCCCCTGATCCTTCAATCGCAGATGCTGCGAATGGGCTCAGGGGGTTTATAAGTATGGGAGAAATTGCAACTATGAATCGCAGCACCAAGTCTTTTGCCACTTATGAATTACTATACATCATTGGTATCATCGCTATATCTTTTTCTTCCATTTTTGTTCGTTGGTCAAATGCTGACGTTGCCGTCATCGCCATGTACAGACTTTATTTAACCAACCTCCTTATGCTGCCGCTCGTCTTTAAATACCGCGCTGAATTGTTCCATCTCAGTGCCAAACAGTGGAGAATGCTAACCCTTTCCGGCGTGATGCTCGGCCTGCATTTCTTGTTATGGATGGCTTCACTGCGGCTAACCACGGTCGCAAGCTCTACCGTTATTTTGACGCTGGAACCGGTTATGGTCATGCTCGGCTCTTACTGGCTGTTCCGTATTAAGGCAAATCGCATGATGCTATGGGGTATGGGGATTGCAATTATCGGCTCCATCGTCATAGCATCGGGAGACTTTTCCCTCTCGAGAGATGCTCTTATCGGCGACGTTCTGTCCTTTCTAGGTGCGGCAGCAGTAGCAGTTCATATGATGATCGGCAAAGAATTGCGTAAGGATATGAGCGCATTTACTTATAATTTCTGGGTATTCGCACTTGCTGCTACTTCACTCGCCGTCTACAATCTCGTTCGCGGCAATTCCTTCACGGGCTACAGTCCGCAGGAATGGGGTATTTTCTTGCTGCTCGCGATCGTTCCGACGTTGTTCGGGCATTACTTGTTCAATTGGCTGCTGAAGCATATGAGTGCTGCAGCCGTATCGATGGCTGTCCTCGGTGAGCCAGTCATCGCATCAGTGCTCGCTTGGGCTCTATTAAAGGAAGCGTTGACGGCTTATCAGATGGCCGCCGGCGTACTCATCTTGTTTGGCGTATGGCTATTCATACGTCATGGCAAGGAGTAGAAACTAAGAGTTGCAGCAATTTTAGCTCAACTATCATGCCCTTCTGTTTGAACCATCCCCTACAAATGCATTGAAATTGCACTATAAATCAATAATAATCCCATGAATACATTGAACTTTTTCTCATGTCTAGAGAGGAACTTTTGAAATAATGCACCAAAAACAGCCCAGCAGGATGTTGCTACCAGTCCTACAAAGGCAAGGAAAATCGAAAACAATAATAAACTTATATTTGATTTGTAAAATGGCATGATGAACGTCGAAATCGCTGTAATCCCATATAATATCACCTTGAAATTAACGAATTGCAGCAGCATGCCAGATACAAATGAGTTCAGCTGCCCATGATTATCTCCATCACTATTGTGTGGTCTACTCTTCATAATTTTAAATGCAAGATAAGCCATATACAGGCTTCCTAACATATTCATTACAAATTTCATTTTAGGAACGAAGCTATATAATAACAGATTGAAATAACAACATAGCAGCATTAATAGTAAGAAACCAGTTGCTACACCAAACAGAAAACGAATAGACCTCTTCATTCCATATCGGCTCGCATTAGACATCGCCATGATGTTATTTGGCCCTGGCGTAAATGTGTTCACAATAACATAAATCAAAAAAGGAGTTAAAGCCATTATTTAAATCCGCCTCTCGTGTGCTATACTTGAACAAGATGTACTCTTTAACGTATATACGTTATGATTATACATTATGAACGCTATAGCGCACAATAGAGGAGGCTAGTTATTTTGGAAGACATTAATTATGTACTTGCCAATAACCTAAAACACCTGCGGGAACTACAAAAGCTTAGTCTTGATAAGGTTGCAGAAATGACAGGGGTCAGCAAAACGATGTTAGGACAAATCGAACGCGGCGAATCAAACCCTACTATTGGAACCGTTTGGAAAATAGCTAATGGTTTAAAAGTTTCATTCACTTCCCTCATTAACGAACCACAATCCGATACAGTTATCGTTCGCAAAAATGAAATACAAACACTAACAGAAGATAACGGTAGATTTCTGCTTTATCCGTTTTTCCCCTTTGAAGAAGGCAGACGTTTTGAAATGTATTCGGTTGATATGGAAATAGGCGCTTATTTGAGTTCTGAATCACACAAGGAAGGAACTCAGGAGTTTTTAACCGTGTTTGAGGGTGAGCTTACCGTTCGTGTAAATAATGAAGAATATACAGTGAAGACGGGCGATTCCATACGGTTTAAAGCAGATGCTCCCCATGTTTATCACAATTCAGGTAATTCCATTGTGAGAATCAGTATGGTGATTTATTATCCGTCTTAACAAGAGGCTGTTCCCAAAGTAGAATACTTTACTTTGGGAACAGCCCCTTTTGTGTTATTCAGCTACTGGTTGCTGGATGGAAATTGCCAAACTATTGTGGTAAGTCGTTTTTTCTCGGCATCGGCAGGCACAGCCAAAATATGTTTACGCTCCAAATATTCCATTACCGCAAAAACAAGCGTCATCCCATCATTCATTGCTTTGTACACAATCTCTTTGTCGGATATAAACGACGGTGCATCCTTCCTGCATACGGATATCATATCCTCATAGATCTGATCTACTTTCTTTTTAAAGCTGTTCTCATTAAATGCTTGATCCAATATACGGTTCAGCGCTTCATGCTGAGAGGCAGTAAAGAATGGAACCAAACATTCTAGATTACCGCTCTCCATGGACACAAAGCCTTTTTCGACCAATCTGCTAATTATGATCCGATCATATTCCGAGTGGGAAGCTCCGCTCTCTATAAGCTCTAGGACCCTTGATAAGTCATCCAGATCGGGAGCGTTAAAGTCTCTCCACGTCATACCCGACCACCATGACTCCATTTGAAGTCCGCCATGGTAATGGCTGTTGCGCGTTTTAATGCCATTCGTCGCATATTTGCGAACAATCTCATGATTAGGCAAGCTGCTGCGGTACTCCTCATCGCTATAAAGAATAGAAGCAGTCACAATATACTTCCCGCCATCTTTTCTTTCATCCGGCTGGTATTGCACATAATACGATTCATCCTTCACTTGATAGTACTGCGTCCAAATGGCATAAGGAATTAAAGTCCATAAAAGGAACGTTTCGTTCAAATGCGTGCCATGAAAAGCTAAAGCGCGTATTTCTTCCAATTTTCCCGCTACACATGCATATATTTCTTCCGCGAGCTCTTCTGCTTTGGATTTGAAATAGTCAGTTTCAGTGGATAGGCTGCGCATCGTTTCTATAATAAAGTTCGTCTGGTACTTCCCTTTGCCCACTTGCCGCACTAAATCCGATTTCTCCAACTTCTGAAGCTCATCCTCAACATAGGCGCTGGCAGCCCCGATTTTGCGCGCGATCTCTTCAATGGTCAAAGGCTTTTCATAAATTGTAACACAGATATTCGATATTAGCATGGAATTGAAATAACAGTTCGGCTCATTATTGGGGCCCGGTGTTCCACTGTGACCAACTATCATCCTTACTGGGTTATAGCTTAATCTATCGGCAGCTTGCTCCATTTTTATAGCCTCCTTCAGCTTTTTACGCACTTCAAAGAGATGCCACTTCACCGTCCCTGCTGCAATTTGCAAGCGCTTCGCGATCTGCTCGACACTCTGCCCCTCGTAATAATAATGAATGGTAATGTCTCGGTGTAGACGCGACAAATATGCGATTTCAAGCCGCATGTTTTCCAGCAACTCTTCCGTATCCTCCGCTAAGAGCTCAGTATTCGTGTTAGGTAGAGACGATATATGTTCGACATTCGAATGATTCCAATGGCGCTTTTCCTTCGCCAAATAATTGCTCCAAGTATAGCAGCAGATCGTGTGAACCCATGCGTCCATGTTGTTCACCTCCTTGCCTGTCTGAAGCGATCGGTACAACGCCAATAATATTTCCTGGGACAAATCCTTTGCATTTTGTTCATGTCCCGTTTTCGAGAGAGCAAAGCCGAATATTTTTCTCGAATAGCTTTGCAGAAGCGAATCGTCAAGTAGGTTTTGTGCTGTCATATGGCACCTCCTTTGGCAGTGGTATGGTATATAAGTAGCTGCAATGACGGATTGGTTGGTCATTTTATAAAAAAATGATTATTTTTCTATAAGGAAAAACAATTTGCTGCCAACGCTGCAACCTGTTACGTTTTAATAGCATAGTAAATTCATGGGTTTTGTCGATAATATTTCATTTAGGAGGTTATGATATGCTGCTTTCCAAAATATTGCCGAAGGCTGCTCAGATGCATCCAACGAATGACGCAACGAAGGATAAGATTGAAACCCTTACTTATGAACAGTTATTTAATAAGGTTAACCGTGTCGCACAAGGATTTCATGATCTTGCAATCAAGCCAGGTGATCGTATTGCCCTTCTTAGTCACCCGTCACCGTACCTCGCTATTGCCGAACTTGCTGCGGTTGCCATTGGTGCCATTCCTGTAACGATCTTTCCCGGATTAGCTGCAAATGAAATCAAACAAATTGTCCAAGATGCCGCTCCGGTTGCACTCGTCTACAGCTCCGAACAATCTCAGCTATTAGAATCCTTATCTTCACTGCCTATTGCACATTTTATATCATGCCGCTCAGATCATTCTCCCCTGTCATTGCAGTCTTTTATTACCGATTGTCCGTCTCTCTCGGAGTGGCATGAAGCAGACCTTGATGATATAGCGCTTATTATTTATACAGGCGGTACGACGGGCCGTTCCAAAGGCGTGATGCATTCACATCGCCATATTCGCAATTGGTCCTTTATGAACCTAGAGAGGGGCGGAGGACATCATCCTACTAAAAAATCAATCGTTATGAATCAAGCGCATTTAACTGGTCAGTTTATTTTGTGGACGACCTTATATGAAGGAGGATGTCTCATTTATCCGAATGACTACCCCGTTCGGGCTGAAGAGGTCGTTGACATCATTGAACGTGAACGAATCAAGTATCTGGGTACTGTCGGGCTATTATTCCGAGATATTGTCCATTTGGAAAATATCAAATCCCGCAGTCTCCACTCTATAGAAGGAATCTCATGCGGCGGAGCCCCCATCAATGAGAAATTATTTCACCAAGCATTAGATATTTTCCCAAACGCACAAATAACAGAAGTATATTCACAAACAGAAAGCGGTCAATTCATTAGTTTTTTAAACATAAACCAATGCTTCCATGCAGGTAAGCTAAACCGATTATTATCAGTGGGCAACCCTGCGAATATGCCATTTTTAGGACAAAAAGCATTCCATATACGTATCATCGACGACCTCGGTCATGATGTCAAACAAGGAGAAACAGGCGAAATTATTTGTAAGGGAGATCAAATCATGCTTGGTTACTGGAATAATCAAGAGGAAACGAACAAAACCTTGCGAAATGGTTGGCTCTATACAGGTGATTTAGGCAGGTTTGATGAGGATGGTTATTTATATCTCATGGATCGCAAAAAAGATATCATTATTGTAGACGGTTCAAATGTTTACTGTTCAGAAGTAGAGGAGGTACTAAGCAAACATCCCTCCATTCTTGAGGTCGCTGTAATAGGAACACCAATGTCAGATGATGGCGAAGAAGTAACCGCGGTGGTGTCCCTTAAAGACGATTCAGAACTGACTTTAGGTGATCTGAAGTTATTTTGTCTCGAACAGATCGCCGAGTTTAAAATACCTGCGCGATTAGAAATCGTTAAATCGCTCCCACGAACATCCGTTGGAAAACTGAACAAATCTGAACTGAGAAAACCGTATTGGCTTGGTAGAACACGTATGATTAACTAAAACGAATACAACATACTCAACTCAAACAGGCTTTACGTTGTTTATAACGACAAAAACTAAAAATGCACCTATCGTTATGGCGGTCTTTGGGAGACAATCATAACGCTGGGTGCATTCAAATCAAGATGCGAATATCGGCGAGGCGATCATATAAGTTCTCCTCGGATAATACGATGTCATCCCCCCCTATTTTCGAATGAATAACTTGAAAAGGCTTCTTTGAGCAATTTCAGTTTTGTTCGCCCGATAGGGTATGATTGTTGGTTTATCATTATAACATTATTGGTATTGAACATCTGAACATATTCCAAATTAACAATTACTGAGCGGTGAATATGTACAAATGAGCGCCCTAATTTTTGTGAATATTCGGTCAGTGAGCCTTTGAGAATATATTCTTCTTGCTCAGTGAACACAATGAGTCTTTTTTGACTCAAGATTTCTTTCGCTTTTACAATTGCTCTAATCTCCTTAATTCGTAATACTACCTGATTTTCGTCTGATTTAATAATTAGAAAGCGATTAAATGAAGAAAATATATAATTGCAAAGAGTTATCATTTTCTCTTTAAATAAATCATAAGTTATTGGTTTAAGAAAACATTGAAAAGGACGAATTTCAAAGCTTTCTAAAATATTACTTATATTATGACTTATAAAAATAATTTGAACATCTTGGCTATTCGGACAAGAACGTACGGATTTCGCAGTATCCAGCCAGTTTACTCCATCCTCTATATCCATATCAAGGATAAGTATATGTACATTTTCCATACCTATACAATTACAGTATTGAATTAGTTTTTCACCAGACTTAAAGTATTGGATATCAAAAACAAAAGAAATGTTATTTGAAATTTTTTTCAAGAAGATTTGTAACGATTCAATAGAAACAAGGTCATCTGTGCAAATAGCAACTCGAAACACCCTTTTCACTCTCCTAGTTATGACTTGTGCAGTTCGTTGAAATAACTGGTAGTTATGTTTCCACTCAGTCTTTAGCTGCTTTCTTCTCCCCTCCTTGCTTTGTTCAACCTTAGCTGTGGATCCTTAGAATTTCGTTAAAACTGACAAATTACTACTTTAATAAAAAAAATACGCTCTACTTTTCCCCTGTACAATACAGAAAACGCTGTAATTTTACCAAGATACGCAAAAAAAAAGCTTTCCGGGGTTCATACGTACCACGGAAAGCTTTTTCAACGACGAATTTCTTGAAACGGTACTCTTTGGGTGTCGTACCGAACAAAGGCTCCAAACAAAGGCGTGCCTCTGTGTCAAGACCAACATAGATTTCGTTTCGCAAGTCTTATTTCTGCTTAGGATTCTTTTATGCTCGCATGTTCATTTAACAGAAAATTATGAATATTCAAGAAAGATTAATGCAAGCTAGTGAATTGTAATAATTTGTTGTTTAGGTCTATTTTCAATGTTTTGACATATAATAATGCATTTTCTATCTTTTTTTTGATATTCTATTAATTGTTGAGACATTGATATGCTGGCCAGCCATCATTTAGTCTTACTTACTATAATCAAAGAAGAATAAATTAGTTATCTCAAGGCTTATCTGCCTATTTGAAGCTGCGAAGTTTGAGTAATTAACCAATAGCATTAAAATATATGTTTTTCCTTTTATGTAATTTTTCGAGTTTAAAGAGTGTTGTAATATTAAATAGCCAACTAGATCGCAGCAAAATACAAAAAAAATGGAGGAATATACATGAAGAAAAAACTTTTTTCTGCTATTTTGTCTTTAGCTTTAGCAACAATAATGGTAATTGCTGTACCTATTTCAGCATCTGCCATAGAATCTACTTCAGTTCGAGGATCCAAAATTTCAAGCCCTGTCGTTACAGGTGATACTACAAGCAGTGTAGAACAACCGCAAATTTCAACAAATAGTTTTATAGAGCCTCGTGACAATTACGTTGTATTAGATCAAAACGTAAGCACCGGTGGACATAGTTGGACCCAACCCTCAGGCTACTCTTCTTATCGCCTGTATGCAACAAATACTAGAAACGAAAAAATGCAAATTACAGTTTCATATGGCAGTAATTCATACTCATATGATATTGCCGCTAATAAATCTATAACAATCGTAGTCAACAATGCGGTGAGTGGAAATCACGACATAGATTTCACCACACCATCTGGAAGTGTGTCCGGCAAGGTAACTGTAAGGGTTTCTGACACAGAATTGCAACTACCTTAAACTAGTTCAATCAAATTAAATAGGACGACTCACTTCTGGTGAGCCGTCCTATTTAATTTGATTATTATTTTTGTATACAAACTGCTCGATTTGATCAATGAAGTAGCAGCAACGACTTCTGCTTATGCTTCTACTCCTCCTCCTACTTATAGTAGTTCAGATATGGGATTCGCCAATGCTTGGACGTTAGGTGATGGTGGTATGGGTAGTTTTTCCAATAGTGATACTGCTGGAAATTGGTCCGGGATTGATGTAAGACATAAAGGGAACGCAGTCTACTACAATTTAAACTTTTAATTTGGAAGTTACTTTAATTCCACTTTAAGGCAAATTTTCTCTGGCTAAGTTGTTACCGTTCAGCTTCAGCTTCTAGCTGAAGTTGAACGGTAACTCTAATACAATCGGAGGTTTCATTATTGAAAACTATAAAATATACCATTTGTTTTTGTATCTTTTCTATTGGTCTACATTGGCCATTAATTGGAGGGGGCTATGAATACGGCATCCAGTTAAAAAAAGAAGATAAGGTTTATCAGTTTTATCTGAATGAACAACTGGAGCCTATGGATAAAGATAATAAACAAATAGCCCAGCTTGTTCAAGAGTTCAAACCTGAAATAGCTGCATTATTTGAAAAAGCTAATGCAATGTGGGATTTAGAGTAGGTGACTTTTGATTCACTTCAAACAACATCTGAGCTACTATAATCGATGCCAGCAGATTTATTATCAAATTTCTTTATGGTCAAGGATGCTGCCTCTCATATGATCAACTAATGCTAATGTCATTAATTATCGTGGATGCGCGCTTGTGCAATCCCTTCAATTCGGTACTTTTTCTCCCACTCAGCATATTCATTGGATTCGATTCTAACCACTTTCGTTTGTGAATGATCTATAAATTCATATTCATGCTGCTCGTCAGAATGCTGCTGTGCTAAATGTTCTTTTATAAACGCTGCTGCTGCTTCATCGATGACCAAGCAATCCATCTCATCCTCAGAAACAACTATGATTGGCACATTATGTTCAACTCGAATAGGCTTATCTTTTTCATTATAAGTGATAGCTACGATGATGGTCTTCTCACCGCTCACTACTCGGCTTCTCGTAAATATTTCAACGATAATGTTATTTTCGATCAAAGGATTGGGTACGACAATTTCCTGAACAACCGACTCCTCATATCCACTTAGATTGTTTAGCCGATACATTCCGCTTGGCATCGTAATCTGAATACGAACATCACCCGCATGACTGATTGGAGAAATCTGAAGCCATAAATGATTCATGCCCTCTTCATTTTCCATGACTGATTTGGTGAACTTTGTGTTGATCATCACTTCATCTCTCCCTTCAGCATTTGAGAAATCGTCTCTACCATCTTCACTCGGAGTTCCGCCGATATCCGTGGACTCATCGAAAGAATAACGTCCTCATTAATGACATGGGTATCATTTGTGAGCATTTTTTTGGAGCGGTAAAGTTGAAGATTCTCGCCTATTTTTGAAATCTCATCTATAGAAAGCTCTTTTAACTTTTCTTGAATGGCCGCCAGCGTTTCTCCACTATGAATTAACGTGAGGATCGCACGGAAATAACAAATATGATTGGTTGTATAAGCCCTCTTGTTTCCAAAAAGCTCTAACGGAGGAACGATCCCGATCTGGGTATAGTACCTAACGGTTCTCAAATTCATCTCAGGATCATCCTTCTGAAGAATGTCCGCAACTTGCTTAGCTGTGAATGTGTCCATCTTTTCACTCCTTATGCTCAATCAACACTTAGGTAACAGTTCACTGTATTGGTTACAGTATACTGTAACTAAGTTTGTCATGTAAAGAGATAGATCGTTGTTGAACAAAAAGTTTTAGACTAATAAGTTGCCAACCATGGATAGCAAACATCTATTGATCGACGAGCAGCACGTTCGATGTACGCCACGATTTCTTCCAGCGTAACGATTTGTAATGGAGTATCAATATTTTCTGCAGGATACATAAAATCGTTTAGAGCTTCATCTTTCACTTTGCTAACCGATTCATAATTAAGCTCATCCAATTCAGGGACGTCATCACTTGCTTCCAAAGCTAGATACAGACCTTCCGTGGTGTATTTATCCGCCAGTTTTGCATTACATAAATAAAAATCTTTATGTAAATTTATATAAAAATCAGGCTCACTTCTCAATCGTTTTTTTAATCCGCTGTAATGCATGAAGTTTGCCCACTGTTCATCTGCCACTAAATGAGTTAAATACCCAATATAAAAAGGATCTGATAAATGTTCATGGTATTTTGCAATAAATCGTCCGTATTCAGATGGGGCTCCGTCTGAAAAAGCATATCTTGCCCCCTTAAAATGCGTGTCCTCTTTACTTTCATCACTATCTGGGGCAATAGAACCCAATAAGATCCTACCTCTATCACTAATATTTAGCTCCATACCCACACGATCAGCCACTAATAAATGCATGAACCGAGAACCCAAATGAATACCTCCTATTTACCTTCATCTCCTAAAAAATATTACCAAATTATGATAATAAAAAATAGCCGGGTCCCCCAATAAGGAGGACCCAGCTTTCTTAACTTTCACATTTGGACTCTTTTATTTGCTCAAAAGCTTGTAGATGACCTGCGCGCTTTCTGCACGCGTCATTTTCCCCTTCGGCACAAATGTTTCGTTTTCTCTGCCTTCAACCAGCCCTAGCTTAGCAGCCGCCGCAACAGATGCTTCCGCCCACTTGCTAATTTGGCTGCGGTCAGTGAATGTTGCTTCTTCCGCCGCTGAAGCAGCAGCAGTTCCTTTCCTTACCTCATAAGCTCGCATAATCAAAACAGCCATTTCCTCACGGCTTATCGTTTCGTTTGGCGCAAACTTCGTGTCACTGCGTCCTTTTATAAGGCCAAGCTTGCTCGCTGTCGCTACATAAGCGGAATACCATTTGCCCGCTTCAACATCGCTATAGCTTGCCGTGCCTTCTGCTTTCTCGCCAAGTGCGCGGATAAGCATAGCAGTAAATTCAGCTCTAGTTACGTTCGCCTGCGGTGCAAACTGCGTCTCATTGATGCCCGACACAATGTGCTTGGCAGCCAGTGATTTAATAGCTGTGTTAGCCCAGTGACTCGCTGGAACATCCGTAAACGATTTATCGTATTCTAGGACAGCATATTTGCTGAAATGGAATACCTCCGCCGTTATCACCTCGCCCTTAAGCGTTCCTCCGATGTATTCCAGCTTGCCATCTTCACTCACATAATAGATGCCAACGATGTCTTTGTTTGCATTCGCGTTAAGCTGGAAGTTGAGTATGATCGGCTTCTCAAACTTCGTAACCGGAATCACTTTCCCAACCTTCGTTACGATGCTTAAGTTGAAATCATAAACTAGAGATCCCGCTTTTAGCTTAGCTTGAACATCCTGGGTTCGGTCAACCAAGGCGTCCACATCTGCTGTCTTCAACGCTTTCGCCTCGAATACGATACGAGCCCCATCCGCTTCACTCACAGACACAAGTCCATTCATGGATGCCAATAGTTCATTCGACAGCGTCATCGTAATGCCAGCTGCCTTCAGTTCCAAGTTATTGCCTGCCAGTACTGCTGCTGCATCAAGCGGCAATTGCACCAAATGTTTCCCATCGGCTATTTGCACCGACACTTTACCGTCCTTGCCGCTGCGCAAGGTTTTATTATCAATCACTTGGACGTCAGCTGGCTGTGGAGTACTCGGCGCCATAGGTGTTGGAACATTATCCACAACCTCGCTCAAAATAACCGTTCCGCCTTCGTTTCTGCCCGGCACTTCAACCGTCACCTGCCGGTTATCCTTCACCGTGTAAAGTGTTCCGCTGTACTCATCCTTTGCCTTAGCTCCAGCTGTGAAAGGAACTTCCAGCGCAACCGACTTGCTCTCTACGGCTGTGTTAATAATCGTTACAATATTTACGCCGTTAAATTGTTTATTAAATGCTAAATATGCTAATGCATCCGATCCAGCAAGCTTGGTACGCAAGCCTTTGGAATAAACCTTCGAGAACTTCGCCCGAATATTGAGCAGCTTCTCGTAGTGATCATGCAGCGCTTGTTCTGTCGTCAACTGATCCCATGGCATATCCGAACGATTTTCGCTAAATAATCCTGCGCCCATGTCGCGAGCATTAGGTCCTGAGCGCCCAAGCTCCTCGCCGTAATAAATAACGGGCTGGCCTTTCGCCGTGATTTGAAGAGCTGCTGCGATTTTCAGCTTCCCTTTGTCTCCGTTCACAAATTCAGACAGGAAGCCGTCCTCGTCATGGCTGCTTAGGAACTGACCCATCGTAGTCGTGTTATCCAGCTTCGTTTCGCGGTCTGCCAGATAAGCATCAACGATATCAATCTTTCCGTCCGTAAAATCTTTCGCTCTGTTATTAAAGCTGAAATCGAGCAAACTATCCATTTGGCCGCTGCGCAGCATACCGCCGTCTCCGTCGATCGTACCGCCAAAATTTTCACCGATCAGCTTGAAGCTAGGATCGATTGTTGTTAACGCATTTTTGAACGCCTTCCACGTCGTGCTCTCCACATGCTTGACTGTATCTACACGGAAGAAATCGATCGTGTCACCGCGGTCTGTTCGAGCACGTTCCAACCAGCCTGCTTGCCATTCAATGATTTTCTCACGTACGGCTGGGTCCTCGGTCTTGAAGTCTGGCAGGCCATCTAGTTCTCCCTCAATTGGATTAATGTTCGCTTGAACACCATTCGTTCTCAACATACCCGCAAAGCGAGCTTTGTCCTCCGGTGTAATGCCCGGTCTGCTTTCATCTGCTTTCAAGCCGTAGCCTGTATGGTTTAGCACCACGTCGACCATCACTTTGATGCCCATGTCATGTGCCTTGTTAATTAGCTCCTTGAACGTGTCCATATCGCCTAGATGCTCATCAAGCTTCGTGAAATCTTTTGCCCAATAACCATGGTAGCCGTACTGCTTAGAGTTAAAATCCACACCTTTGTTGAAGTCGATATTATCGACGATTGGAGTAATCCACAGCGTATTAATGCCAAGTTCCTGCAAATAATCCAGCTTGTCGATCATGCCTCGGAAATCGCCGCCGTGGTAAGCTTCTAGGTGATCTTTATCCACATCGGCATTATTCGTGGAATCGCCATCCGCAAACCGATCGGTTAGCGCAAAATAGATGCGAGCTTCATCCCAATCAAAGTCGAGATTGCCTGCAAATGTTCTTGCTTTTACCGTTACGGTTCCTGTATGCGTGTGCTTGTTGCCATATTCATCAATGAGTGTAACTGGTATTTCTTTTACTCCCGCTGTAACCGTGTCTTTCACGGCAATCGTTTGTGCAAGCAGCTTAGTGTCGATAGGCACCTTAGCTAACCCGCCTACTGCCGTTAAGTCCATATACCCTTCAGTAAATGCAACTTCTTCTGATGCTGATGCCTGTATTTTGAGCACCGCGCTTTCATGGTACGAAATCTCAGCTGGATTAACCGATGTCGTCATCGTTACGACCGGCTTCCGATACGTAATGATTGATTTGCCATTGGTTGTATTTTTGGGATCGGTTATTTCAACGGCTGCTTCGTCCTTCTTCTTCACAAGGAAGGTATATTCATATGTGCCGCCTTCTACATTAGCAAGTGAATAAGTAAACCACTCCTTTGTAGCATCATAAACCATTTCATGCTCTGCGCCATTCACTTTAACCTTAACCTCGGTTAAATCGCTTGAGCGTCCATTTTCAAATAAAACATCATCCCGATACTGGAATGTAATGCCTCCATCTTTTAGAACAGGTCCGATAATGGTTGGCAAAATATCCAGCTGATTGACCATACTCGTTATATTTACTTTCGTATAAGCAGACCCTGGCGAGATCGGAATCACGCGATCATCTGGTATATCCTGCTTCGCTGTGTCCCAGTCTGTTCCTTTACGAAGTACGAAGCCCACATTGGTCGCATCCTGCGAAATCTCAAGCACGACTGTTGCAATGCCATTTTCGATCTTATCAAAATTAATTTGATCATTTTTCACACCAGTATTCCATATCCACATATTCCAGTCCTGATAGTTTTTATCCGGACGAATGTAGTTGATTTGGACATACCGTTTGATTGATTCCGTTTTTACAGCAACTACAGCGCTCGCGGATATTCCGTTGTACGTAGCTGTGATTATTGCATTTCCTAAGCTGTTTGCCTTAACAAGGCCGCCTGTTGTTACAGAGGCAATTTCGGGCTTATTCGAAGAATATACAACGCCGCTCGTTACTTTTCTTTTGCTGCCGTCACTGTATTTCGCATAGACTACCGTTTGATGGGTCGTTCCAACCTGCAGCGGGTAGTTCGCGCTATCCAGCTCAAGCGCGTTTAGCACAGGTGCCGCAGCCTCCATCTTAATAATGACTGCGGTCAACGGCTCAAGCGTAATCGAGCTCGCTGTCAGCTCAAAGCCGGATGGCGCAGAAACCGCCGTAATCCCCGCTTCATCATTATCTACAAGCACTGTGCCTGCAGTTAAATCCTCTGTTAACGTAAGCGTTCTTGCTGTACGATCAGCATTCATAAATACATAATAATTGCCGGTTCCGTCTGTTGCTTTATTTTTGTAGCCGATCACAAGATCGTTATCTTTCATTTCCGTCGCAGGAATGAGTGTGACATTGGAATCAACTAGATCCTTTTCTCCTAAACGGAAGGCATCCGTATGTTTCCGTAGCTCGATCAATCCTGCTGTGTACTCCTTCGTTACATGATTGACCGGATATTGCTCGGCGTTAGTAGCCTTCTGCCAGTCAAATTTATTGATTGCATCGGAGGAATCATAGGAATCATGAATGAAATAACCAAAAGCTTTTCCAGCTTCATCTTTAAGCTCGTGAAATTTGTCACCCTTCGGCGTGCCTTCTCCAAGCCATTGCTTGGTTCTGCCATATTCTTGACCAGCATGAAGGAAAGCCGTACCTTGCGAGGTTAGAATGAGCAAATTGCCAAGACGTATCCTTTTATGAATTTCCAGATCATTAGCCGCTATAGCCGGGTCTTTCTTAATCGACTGGGCAATAACATCATACAGCGGCAGGTTGTCATGCGCTTCAATATACTGCACCATGTCTCCTGGATCATCGGCAGGTGTATTGCCAGGCTGCCCTTTAATGTTATTCAAAATAGTAGCAATGCTTCTTGCTCCGCCTGTAATAAATCTCGGTTCGCCCTCTGAACCGAACCCTGATTTCAATTCATTACGAATCTCATCGGAGAAAACCCCTACGTTATCCGTTTTGTCCATCCATGCTTGGTCCGCGCCTTTATCCTTCAAAGCAGGATCCGAAGCCGCTCCCCCGAATGTTTTCCAGCCTTCACCGATGAATAATACATTCGGATTAATACTCGCTGCTGCATCGTACGCGTTCTGAACGGAATCATATGTGGCATCGCCCATCATATCCCAGCGCATACCGTCAATTTTGTATTCATCGAACCAATACTTAACGGAATCAACCATCAGCTTCTCCGCCATCTTGTGCGAGGTCGCCAGATTGTTGCCGAATCCGCCGATGTTGTTGCCATTTGCATCTTGGAATGCGTAGTAGTTAGGTACGATATCGTTTAAGAAACTCGCTTTCGCCATATGGGTGTAGACCACATCAAGCACGACCCCCATACCTTCATCATGGATGGCATCAATTAATCCCTTTAATTCTTTCACTCTCAGCTCAGGATCTGCCGCATCTTCCGAATATGCGCCATCTGGAGAGAAGTAGCTGTGCGGATCATAACCCCAGTTATATTCATTATTGATTGCCGAATACTCTGTTTCTCTTGTGCCCATGCTCGCTTCGTCTCCATAATACCAAGCCATAACTGGAAGCAATTGAATATGGGTAACACCTAACGATTTAATATAAGCGAGCTTATCCTTGAACGCGCTGTAGGAGCCCCATCTCGCATTAAGATCATTAGCAACTAATGGATCGGACGTAAAGTCTCTAATATGCGCCTCCCATATAATCGCGTCTTCTCGTTTCTCATAACCATCAATTTGTGCAAAATCATAGTCTGCGACAGGATCGGTTTCACTAAGATCCACAATTGCAGCTTTGCCAACCGCATCGCCATCAGGGCCCGTTTCCCCTTTTGTATTCACTCTAAACTCAGCCATCGATTTCGCATACGGGTCGAGGACTTGTTTAGCAACACCGTCATTCGTCACTTCATATTGATAAAAATACCCCTTTAAATCAGTAATGCCTTTACCAGTTAGATAAGATGGCGCAATAGCTGCTGTCCAAACGCCCTTGTCGCCTTTTGTTAAATCTACACTACCGACAAGAAGGGTAGAGTTATCTTTATCGTATACATTGGCTACGACAGAGCTTGCTTTTGGCGCCCATAGCTTCAAAACCACATTGCCAAAGCTATAGCTCGCCCCAAGATCATTTCCCTCGTAGTTGTAAAGCTCATCAAGCATTCTCCAGCCCGTAGTGGTCAAAACCGTTTTCCCTTTGTAGGTGACGCTCAGAGGTGCCTGATCCGTCTGAAAGTTTGCCCACAGCGTAACTGTTTTTTTGTCTTCATTTAACGTGACTTGATTAACCGCAACGGCTGCTCCGCTCTTATCGGTAATCGTGATCATTTTGTTCATTTCATCCGCCGTTAGACCGGCAGTCGTCGCAAACCTGAGAAGAAGCTTGTTTACAGATACAATCTCTGCGGAAACAAGCCCTTTTGACAGCTCCGGCTCCTTCCAGTATACGGTATCCGAGTTTTCCATAATCCAAATCTCATTCACTGCGGGGGAGCTTATCGCTACCGCTTTATCTCCGGCATCCTTGGCACCATCGGATCGATTAACGATAAGGAGGCCCACTTTCTGAGCATTCGCGGCAAGCGGTATGTCTACATAGGCACCGTAGCTGTCTCTCTTAGTATCTGGGAAAGCGGTTGCGCCAAGCGGCCAGCCCGCTGATGGAGTTGCAACATGCTCCCATGTCCAAACCCCGTATTTTTCATAGTTAGCATCTGCCCGATTGTAATGAATGCGCAGATGGTTAGCAGGGATCGGATCGATATTCGGGTCAACCGGATCTGGACTCGGACTCGGTTCAACAGGGGCTTCGAAATCTGCTGTTACCACTTCTGTATTCGTATTGTATTTAAACGTTACCGGAAGATCGGCAGGAAGACTAAGCAATTGATCATCCTTTGGATAAGCCTTATCATCCCAACTCGATCCAAGCACGATTTTGAATTTGTAATCCCCTTTGGGTACATTTTTCGTTATCGTGTAGACACCATCCAAATCGGCATCAGTCAAAAGGGATTGTGCCGATTCCGGTGCCCAGTTACTGGGTTCACCTAATGGAATCTGCAGACTCCCAACAATACGAGGCAGCTTGTCGCTGGCTATCGGCTTGTAATAGGTAGAATCCGCAATTTTATGCGTGTCGTGGTTATAATAAAAGGTCACTTCCTTTGCTTCGGAGAGTGTCAGCTTAATATTTCCGCCGCTATCCACACCGTTTGGATTCGTGTAATTACCAAAGCCGTAGCTTTCCAACCAGCCTTCATTTAGAGCAACTTTATATTCATATGTGCCCGCTGGCAGCGTGGCGGTAAATGTATAATAACCGCTGCCGCTATCGATCATCTTGGTTACCTCAGCTTTTGGGTCCCAATTCTCGCTATTACCGAGCCCCTTCTGCAAGTCGCCGACAAGAACAACCTGAGTAGGCGCCGCGGCGTTCGTTTGGAGCGGTATCGCACCCACTATCGACCAGATCATAGCTGCAATAAGCATGATAGACATCATTTTCTTTCGATTTAAAGCAAAGCCCATTTGGATGAACCTCCTCAAAGTATTATCATTGCGCCTTCCAATCATCAAATCACACCCTTCTGACAGCACCCTAATTCGTTAAAACAACACCTCCTAACTTCTGTCTAAACAGCTATAGAAATAATGCAAGCGTTTGCACAAATCACATAATAAATGCAAACTTTTTAACCGCATCCTCTACAACAGCTATACCAGTCATAAAAGTGCAATGAAAGCGTTTGCTGATTCCCATATTAATACTCAAAATAAAGCGCCGTCAATTGTTTTTCTCACCTTTTCCCTGTTTCGACATGTATATTCACCTTTTTCTCTCGTAATGACAACGTTTGCACAAAAAGTTGCACAACCTTTTTATCTCATCCCCACTCTCTATTCGGCACTTTGTTTCATGCCATTTATGGCATGCATAGGGATTTTCCTATACAATTCATAGTAATAAACTTTTAAAAAAGCGGTGACCTTATGTTCAAAATATTGTTAATTGAAGATGATACGACGTTATTTAACGAGATAAAAGACAGATTATCGCAGTGGTCCTATGAAGTACATGGCATTCCGGATTTCGAAAAAGTGATTCAACAATTTACAGCGATTAAGCCGGACTTGGTGATCATAGATATTCAACTTCCCAAATTCGATGGATTTCATTGGTGTAGAATGATACGTTCCCACTCCAACATCCCGATCATCTTCCTGTCCTCGCGAGATCACCCGACGGATATCGTCATGTCCATGCAGCTTGGAGCGGATGATTATATTCAAAAGCCCTTTCACTTCGATGTGCTCATTGTAAAAATACAAGCTATTCTCAGGCGAGTATACAATTACAATACAGACAATATCGAGCTTAAAACCTGGTGTGATGCAACGGTCGATTATGAAAAAAACATGGTCTCCAATGATAAAGGATCCATTGAGCTTACAAAAAATGAGGTCTTTATTTTAAAAATGCTCATTGAACGTAAAAATAAAATTGTAAGCCGTGAAGAGTTGATTAATAGCTTATGGGACGATAAGCGGTTCGTCAGTGACAACACACTTACCGTAAATGTAAACCGGCTGCGCAAAAGGCTCGATGAAATCGAACTTGGCCGATTTGTTGAGACGAAGGTTGGACAAGGCTATATGGCTGTTGAAGAGGGACATGAATATGATTAGAAAATATATAGTGGAAAGACGCAGTTGGATTCTGTTGTTTATTATTTTGCAGCTGCTGATCCTTTTTTGTGCCTATGTAGATTCAACCATTCCAATACAATCAATGGTCTATCTATTCTATTTATCATCGATCATTTTTATCATCCATTTCATCATCCGATATCATAAAGAAACAAGGTTCATCAGGAGCTTGGAGGAGCAGGAGAATAGCCTGGATACTACGAGTATGGCTGAGCCGGAGAGCCCCTTTGAGAAAGTCATCGAAAAAAGCATGACGAATCAAGTGGAACTGCTAAAGCAGGCTGCTTTGGAAAATCGGATGATTTTGGAGCATGAGAAGGATGAGTTGTTATCTTGGATACACGAGGTAAAAACACCGCTAACCGCAATGCGTCTCATGATTGACCGCATACAGGATGAAGGAATGAAAACGCATTTGACGTATGAATGGCTGCGAATTCACCTCCTGCTTGACCAACAGCTCCATCAGAGACGCATACCGTTTATCGAAAATGATATCTATATTGAAAATACCGATTTGGAAACGATCATCTTCGATGAAATTAAGACGCTGCAATCATGGTGTATTCAGAAGGGTATCGGCTTTGATATCCAATTGGATGAACCGAAAGCGCTGAGCGATGCGAAATGGCTCTCTTTTATCATCAGGCAGATTCTAACCAATGCCGTAAAATATAGCCCGCCATCCGAAATCGTCATCAAGAGCTATCAGCGGGATCAACAGACAATCCTTGAAATTATAGACTATGGACGCGGCATCGACCCTAGGGATCTGCCTCGCATTTTCGATAAAGGCTTTACATCGACGACGGTGCACCAAGACAGCGCCGCAACGGGCATGGGATTGTATTTGGCTCAAAAAGCAGCTCAATCGCTGTTGATCCGTGTCCTTGTCAAATCCGAGCTTGGAACAGGAACAACGTTCACCTTAACTTTCCCGCAGCGAAATGAATTCGTGCGTATCACAAGCATGTGACAACTTTGTCACATGCTTCTATTATTTGTTCGTTCATTCGAAGGAACAAATCGGACATTCGATTTACAATACAAGTAATAGACCTAGGGAGAGTGTTAATAAGATGTTCATTCTGGAAGCAACTAAAATCCATAAAATTTATGGAAACAAATTCAACAAGCAGGAAGTATTATGCGGGCTGGATATTAGTATCGAAAAAGGGGAATTCGTCAGCATCATGGGCGCATCAGGCTCAGGAAAGACGACCTTGCTTAACGTACTTTCATCGATTGACCACATTAGCAGCGGCTCGATTAAAATCGAAGGGAAAGTTATTTCTGGATTAAAAGAAAAACAATTGGCTGAATTTCGCAAAAATCGTTTAGGCTTTATTTTTCAGGAATACAACTTATTAGATACGCTAACGGTTAAAGAAAATATTTTATTGCCACTGTCGATTACCAAGACGCCAAAAAAAGAAGCTGAGCGTAAATTTCAGGCGGTAGCGACCGAACTTGGCATTTATGAACTCCGTGATAAGTACCCGAATGAAATATCTGGTGGTCAAAAACAACGTACATCCGCTGCAAGAGCCTTCATTCATGAGCCAAGCATTATTTTCGCTGACGAACCGACAGGTGCCCTAGATTCCAAATCCGCCTCCGATTTACTGAACAAGCTGAGCGGTTTAAATCAAAAAAGGCAAGCTACAATCGCCATGGTAACTCACGATCCGGTGGCTGCCAGCTATTGCAGTAGAGTCATCTTCATCAAGGATGGACAAATCTATTCTCAGCTTTATAAGGGGGAACAAACCAGGCAAAACTTCTTCAACGATATTATGGCAACACAAAGTGTGCTAAGCGGGGTGCACCATGAGCATTAATCAACTGATGTTTCGCAATCTGAAAAAGAATTTAAAAAACTATTATCTCTATGTATTTGCTCTCATTTTTAGCGCTGCTCTTTATTTCGCCTTTGTCACTCTGCAGTATGACCCTGCCATGGATGCGGCGAAAGGTTCTGTCAAGGGGGCTGCCGCCATTAAGACTGCGTCTTATTTGCTCGTCGGAATCGTTTCTATCTTTCTGCTGTACGCCAATACCATCTTTATTAAAAGGCGCAGCAAGGAAATCGGTTTGTTTCAGCTTATAGGAATGACCAAAAATAAAATATTTCGTATTTTGACGCTTGAAAACTTTTTTCTTTATTTTGGCTCCATCCTACTTGGGGTGCTGGTCGGATTTTCTGTCTCCAAATTAATTATTATGATTTTATTTAAAACGATCGGTGTTGAGGTGGCCGCAAAGCTGCATTTCTCCACTCAAGCGTTTACCCAAACCTTGATTATATTTTTGGTTATTTATCTTTTGATTATGTTGATGAACTATTTATTTATTAAGAAACAAACTATTTTATCCCTATTTAGAGTGACTTCAGTAACAGAAGGAAAAGCAAGAAGAGTGTCTGTGTTTGAAATGTTGATCGGCATTGCTGGATTGCTGTTGATTGCCCTAGGCTACTATATTTCTTCAGAGCTGTTCGGCGGTAAATTTGTGACGATGACCGCGCTGTTTGCTGCCATGATCGGCATACTCAGCTCCGTCATCCTTGGAACCTTCCTTTTCTATAAAGGATCGGTCAGCTTTATTTTCAACATCATACGAAAGCAGAAAAACGGCTACCTCAACATTAATGAAACCTTATCGCTCTCGTCCATTATGTTTCGTATGAAATCGAATGCGGTGCTGCTCACAATCATTACGACCGTGTCCGCGCTTGCTATCGGCTTATTGTCCTTAAGCTATATCTCTTATTACTCTGCGGAAAAATCAGCCGAAAACAATGTTCCCGAACATTTTGCATTCACTAACCTTCAGGATGCGGAGCAGTTTAAAGAAGCTCTAAACAAAAACAAGCTGTCGTATACCGAAAAAACGATTCCTGTCATTCAGGTAGATGTCAATGTGGAGAGCATTATGAATAACAATCTTGAAGGGGTAAGCGCGAATGTGGATACGAGCATGATGACCTTGCCCGCTGTCAGCGAAAAATCTGTTAACGGCATTAATCTGTCTCAAGACGAGGTCTATCTCTCCGGTTACAGCAATATGCTCAAACAGTTTATGTCTTTGAAGGACTCAGGACCCGTAAAGCTAGTGAATCCATCTGAAAGTATTTCACAACAATATATCGGACTTAAGGATCAACCTATCGTCTCATGGTGGTTTAAAAGCGGTGGATTGCCTGTTGTCATCGTAGACGATTCTGTTTTCGAGCGCTTGAATACTCATCTCGATCCGGCTATTCAGAAGAAATCTTCCATTTATATCGGAATTAATATGAAAGAACGTGCTGATGTAAAAGAAGCGAATCAACTATTCAATGAAATGAAATTTTCCGAAGACAACAAAAATGATTCCCAGCTTAATACAAGCGACCAGCAGAAACAAACGATGGGTTTGATTATGTTTATCGTTGCTTTCCTTGGATTAACCTTCCTCATTACATCCGGCAACATTCTTTATTTTAAGCAGATGGGCGAAAGCGAAGAGGAAAAGCCGAATTATACGATTCTCAGAAAGCTTGGCTTCACAAGGGCTGATTTGATAAGGGGAATAAAAATAAAACAAATGTTTAACTTCGGTATCCCATTAGTGGTAGGGCTGGTTCACAGCTATTTTGCAGTCAAATCCGGATGGTTCTTTTTCGGCACAGAGCTCTTGACACCGATGATCATTGTCATGCTGCTATATACCGTCCTGTACTCGATATTCGGAATCCTTTCCGTCCACTATTACAAAAAGATCATTAAAGAAGCACTTTAATACGATCTAAATAGGATATCCCTCCTTGATTTTTTGAGGAGGGATATCCTGTTTTCTTTGTGTGTTAATCTGCAAAAAAATGAAATTACAAACCCAATTTCCAAGTGGAAGTTCAATTCATTACCTGTTAAGATGTGGGTATGTAAGGAGGGTTGCGGAATGAGTTCATTAAGAGCAGAAGATATTGAACAAATTGTTCTAGAGCAAAAAACATTTTTCGAACAGGGCCACACCAAGGATTTGCGCTTTAGGCTGAATCAATTGCAACGATTGATGCAAGCCATACAGCGTCATGAACAGGAAATCGTCGAGGCGCTTTACCAAGACCTTCGCAAAAGCGAATTAGAGACCCATATGACAGAAATTATTATCGTGATCAATAGCATTCGCCATGTCATAAAGCATCTCAAAAAATGGATGAAGCCGCAAAAGGTGAAAACACCAATTTATCTGTTCCCATCTACAAGCCGTATAATGAAGGAGCCTTATGGTACAGCTTTAATTATTGGACCATTCAACTACCCGTTCCAGCTTGTTATCGAGCCGCTTATCGGGGCTATCGCCGCTGGTAATTGCGCCATCCTCAAACCATCCGAAAGCTCGCCGAATGTTTCAGCTTTAATAAGCAAAATTATAAGTGAAACTTTTGATCCAACCTACATTAGAGTTATTGAGGGTGAGAAGGAAACGACCTCTTTACTCATCCACGCGCCGGTTGATTATATTTTTTTCACGGGGAGCATCGCGGTCGGCAAAATCGTTATGGAGGCTGCTGCCAAAAATCTTGTCCCTGTCACGCTGGAGCTCGGAGGCAAAAGCCCTGTCATCGTTGACTCGACCGCTGATCTTACGATTGCTGCCAAGCGGATTATGTGGGGCAAATTGATGAATACCGGCCAAACCTGTATTTCGCCTGACTATGTACTGGCACATGCGGATATTAAGGATACACTGATCGAAAAAATGAAGGAAGTCATTAACGCCTTCTACGGATCTCATATACAAAACAACAAGGATTATGGACGAATCATCAATCAGCGTCAATTTGACAGGCTTGCTTCCATTCTGGAGCAAGACAAAGCAAGCATCGTTTATGGAGGAGGCACGGACCGCGCTGACCTCTTTATCGAACCGACGATACTGGACAACATCTCGTGGGATAGCGCAGCAATGTCAGAAGAATTATTTGGCCCTATTCTGCCTGTCATAGAATACCGCGATATCAACGAGGCCATTCGAAGCATTAACGCTCTACCAAAACCCCTTTCTCTCTACTTGTTTACTGCAAACAAGGCAATTGAGGATGAGGTCATGAGCCGTGTTTCCTTCGGCGGCGGCTGTATTAACGATACGATTATGCATATCTCTAACCCCTATCTGCCATTTGGCGGCGTAGGCAGCTCGGGCGTAGGAGCCTATCATGGCAAATATAGCTTCGATCTGTTCTCGCATCAGAAGAGTATTTTGAAGAAAAGCACCAAGCTTGAGCTTGGACTCGTGTTCCCTCCTTATGCAGGAAAATTAAAAAATATTAAAAAGCTGCTCAAATAAGCAGCTTCAATACCTCTTTGTAAGGAAGTTAGTTTTATGCAAGCTTCACTTAGTTTCGTGTATGTAGCATTAGTCTGACTTCTCATATAATCGGTGTATCACCAAAACCTTAGGAGGCATCGATCATATGAATCAATCACCACTACTACTAACTGACGAGCAAATGCAAAAATTTATAACAGAAGGTTTTCTCATTCTAAAAACGAATTTTCCGGAGTCCTTCCATCAAGCCATGACCGCTGAGCTTGGAAAAGTATATGACGAGGAAGGCAATCCCGGCAATAACCTACTGCCGCGCGTCCGAGAAATTCAGCAAGCCTTCGATAGCCCTGTTATTACAGGCGCATTAACAAGCGTACTGGGTCCAAACTACATGCTTCATGCCCATCGGCATGGTCACTTTAATGCACAGCCTGTTGCAGGCGGCTGGCATAAGGACAGCTACTGGGGCTACTCCCGTATGCGCAACCACCATCCATGGTGGGCTATGATTATGTATTTCCCGCAAAACACGCCAATTGAGCTTGGACCTACTTCGGTTGTGCCTGGCACACAAAATTATGAATCACGTACCTTCGCATCTGACGATGTTCAAGGTGAAGCTTTCGCTAGCGGCGAAGCAGGTACTTTTGCGCTCATCCATTATGATATCTGGCACCGTTCAACACCGAATATTTTAGGCAATGCTCGTTATATGCTTAAATTTGAATTTATGCGTACAGCCGCTCCTTCCAAGCCTTCTTGGAATAATCTGATTTCCGAGTGGAAAGAGCCTGCTGACCTTGCTCTACCAATAGCGAACCACGAAGATATGTGGGAAGAAACATGGAACTGGCTGTCGGGTAAACTAGGCAGTCTAGCAAACTCTGGGGAAGCAGACGAGCAGCAAATAGCAAAATTAGCAACAGCCTTGGAAGATAGCTTCGAACCAACTGCATTGAATGCCGCCTATGAACTTGCCAAATATGGCGCTCCAGGTGTAGAGGTACTTCTTGCAGGACTTCATCATGAGAGAATAGACGTATCTCGCACATCCGCTTACGGACTTTCCGTTGCAGGATCAGATGCTGTAAACGGGTTGATCGACGCGCTAGAGAGCGATCGCATTGAGACTGTTCAGCATGCTATATTCGCACTTGGCGAGCTTCGCAGCTTCGCTGAATCTGCACTTCCAAAGCTCGCTGAGCTTTTATCTCACAGCGACGCGACGGTACGTATTGCAGTCGTTGATACATTAGGCATTTTGTCCAATTCTTCAGAAATCGCAGTTAAGGCGCTTACAGCTTCCTTGGCCGACGAGGATGTTCAAGTACGATTTACAGCTGGACTCTCCTTATCCCGTATGGGCGCTTCGGCGGCGGAGGCTGTTCCTGCATTAGCAGCAGCACTCGATGATGAGAACCGTTATGTAAGAGCACATGCCTTAGAAGCGCTGCGCTATATCGGCACGGATGAAGCAAAGGATATTCTGATCAAGTCACTATTCAATTCCCGCTGGTGTTCAACAACTACGCCTGCAAACAGCTTTTATCCTTGATTCCATGTGGATAAATTAAGAAAAGGACAGCGACCCATTCGCTGTCCTTTTGACTTTGTAGATATTCTAAATTTATTTCAGAGAAAGCTCCCTGTATTCGCTCGGTGACAAAGCCATATACTCTTTGAACAAACGAGAGAAATACGTGGCATCCATTCCTAGTGACTCTGCTATGGCCGAGATGCTTAGCGAAGTAAATGATAGCAGCTGTCGTCCCTTGTCCATACGCTTGCGATTCACATATTGAATGGGCGAAAGCCCCGTCGTATTTTTGAACATGCGTATAAAATAATTAGGGTGAAAATGTACAAGCTGTGCGAGTGTATCCACTGTAATATTTTCCGATAAATGCTCCTCTATATAAGTGAGCACCACATTCAATTTCTCAAATGAACTGGTCGCCGGCGTTTTGACTGTAACCTGTTCAGCCTGCTCCAGCATCATCGCCATAATCTCAAGAAACGATGACTGCACCTGCAGCTCGGATGTCCAGTCCTCACTCTTATAATGCTGCACAAGCCTTTCAAATTTCCCCTTCAGGTCTGCATGATCGGATATGGAAATCATGACGGGCATTTCAAGCAGTTGAAATAGGTTGAAATTATCTATTTGGGCAGTGAAATGACACCAGTATTTTCCGTAGGTATTCGTATTGATTGTACCGTATGATTGCACGACATCAGCGGGCAGCAAGCACAGGTCGCCGGGCTTCGGATAATAAGTTTGGTTACCGACCTTAATATACCCCTCACCCTCCTGGATATAATAAAGCTTATTCACATCCGTCGTATAATTGTCGTCCTTCCACGAAATCGGCACCTTCGTATACTCTGCTACGGCAACATGCAATTTCAAACCGCTCATGTAGGATTTCCAAAATGTACTTTTGCTTGCGTTCACCGTTATTCCCGCCTTTCAAGGCTGTCATTCCATCTATTCATCGAAGAAAGCTAACATTACCATACCATAATAGCACAAAAAAGAGGCAGTATCGCTCTCTGCCTCTTTCATTTATTATTCGTTCCAGCTTATGCTTGAGCCAGACCTTGCTTCACCCACTGCGCAACATTCACCGTGCGCTTCGCTTGATATTCAACTGCCGCTTTTACATCCTCAACCATTTTCCCGCCTTGCACCGTCACGCTCGTACCATATGGATTGCCGCCGGCTTCAAAGGTCACAGGGCTCGAATAACCTGGTGCAGCTACTATTGCTCCCCAATGGTACATTGAGGTATATAGACCAAGAATGGTTTGCTCTTGGCCGCCATGAGCGTTCTGAGCAGAAGTCATTCCGCTAACGACTTTATTGACTAACTTGCCGTTAAACCATAGTGATCCTGTCGAATCAAGAAACTGCTTAACAGGACCAGGGATACCGCCAAAACGAGATGGAATACTGAAAATAATCGCGTCAGCCCATTCCAGATCCTTGTATGTAACCTCCGGTATATCTTGAGTAGCTGCAACATGAGTTCTCCAAATTGGGTTGGCTTGGATGTCCTCCTCTTTTGCAAGCTCAGGTGTCTTCAAAATTTTCACTTCGGCTCCAGCTGCCTTCGCGCCTTCAGCAGCCCATTGCGCCATTTGATAATTCGTTCCCGTCACACTGTAATAAATAATAGCAAGATTAATAGCTGTCATTTTATTCATCTCCTTAAACTTTTATATTAATCGCCGAGTTGTTCTGCGCCAAGACCAATTTCTTTTAATAAGTCAATGAGCTTCACTTTGTCCTCATTGCTTACGAAACCGAGGTTTCGTGTAATAACATCCGCATGCTTCGGAAATATATCATCAAACAATATTTGCCCTGCTTCTGTAAGAATGACAATTGAACCTCTGCGGTCGGTAGCGTTTGGCTCTCGCCTCACATATCCTTTTTTCTCAAGCTTATCGACAACATAGGTAATGCTTCCACTTGGAATAGAGAACTTTTCGCTTATTTTCTGTATAGGATGAGGCCCTTTGCTGTATAGCAGCTCCAATATCATAAAATGTTCCTGACTTATGCCATGACTTTCAATATCCTTGCGTACATTGTCAGCGACTGCCTTCGATGCTTTGAACCATACACGAAACAATCTGAGATCAAGCTGGCTTTGCTCATCTTGTTGATACATGCTGAAGCCTCCTTGCTGTATTTATCTTTTAATCATAGTTCCTAGTTCTAGTGTGTTTTTATCCTAACATTAGGATAAAAGGTTGTCAACCAACTTTTACCACGCAAAAAAAAGACCGAGAACCTTCTCCGAATAGAGAATGTTTCGGCCCCAGCTGCTCCGTATTATGACTTATTATTTATATATAAACAAAGATAAGGTTGTCCAGCAGGAGTCTAATCTCCCTAGGGCAGTCTTTTTTTTGTCGAATAAACATTATGTTTCCATAAATCCTCTAACAGATATATGATAAACTATTACGTATGATAGAAAACGTTAGGAGATAGATGATGATCAAGCTAGTATCCTGGAACGTCAATGGTATAAGAGCATGCGTAACCAAAGGTTTTAACGATTATTTTAAGGATACGGATGCGGATATTTTTTGCCTGCAAGAAACGAAGCTGCAAGATGGACAAATAAGCATGGAGCTGGGTGAGGAGTACTCGCAATATTGGAATTACGCGATTAAAAAGGGTTACTCTGGCACAGCTGTTTTCACTCGGATAAAGCCCCTCTCCGTGCACTACGGCATTGAGGAAAATTCGGAGCCAGAAGGACGAGTCATTACGCTCGAGTTTGAGGGATTTTATCTGGTTACCGTATATACCCCTAATGCAAAACGCGACTTATCAAGGTTGGACTATAGAATGGAATGGGAAGATCGCTTCCGTGGTTATCTTCAGCAGCTTGATGCCTTGAAGCCTGTGATCGTTTGCGGTGATTTGAACGTAGCCCATCAGGAGATCGATCTTAAGCATCCGAAGCCTAATCTAGGCAACTCTGGCTTTACGCTTGAAGAGCGCGGCAAGATGACGGAGCTGCTGGCAACCGGCTTCCTCGATACGTTCAGATATTTTTACCCAGATCGTGCAGATGTATACAGCTGGTGGTCTTACATGATGAAGGTACGCGAGCGGAACGTCGGATGGCGGATCGATTATTTTTTAGCCTCATCGAGACTAAGCCCGCTGCTCATCGATGCGCAAATCGACACTCATATTTTAGGAAGCGATCATTGTCCGGTTCTGCTCACACTGGAAGAACCTCCAGCAATCATCTAATTGATAATATGATTACTAAAATAGGCGTACAACATTCTTAAAGAAATGTTGTACGCCTATTGTTTGTCATTAGCTTGGAAGAGTCTGTGTTAAGGTGTTTTTTTCACGTAAAATCGAAAGGGCCTTTTGCATTTTGTCCACGTAGGCAGGCTCTTGACCGGAGCACATAAAGCGTACGTTCCCGTTTCCGCCACCACCTGCGATACCATAGCGGTTCAATAATGCGGATAGACGTTTCACCGTTCCCACATTCCCATCTACAATCTCGATATGAGCAGGAAGCAGCTCCCTCAATATATCCTTATAGAAAGGGTAATGCGTGCAGCCGAGTACAATAATACCGTAATTGTTCAAATCATAGTCCGCGAGCTTTGCCCGAAAATATTCATTGATGATCTGCTTATCGAATTGCAGCGCCTCACAATAACGTACAAGCTCCGGCAGAGGCAGTGAATCCACGATTCCCATCTCATCCACGCGTGACACGAGCGCATAGTATTTAGGCAGTTGAAGCGTTAACTGCGTTGCGAACACGAGCACCCTTTTGCCTGTTGCACGGTTCATTTCTACTGCTGGTTTGACAGCAGGCTCCATACCGACAATGGGCAGAGAATAACGCTCTCTTAAATCGTTAATCGCAATACTGGTTGCTGTATTGCAAGCAACGACCAATGCATCTATGCCCTCTTCCATCATTAAACCTACCGTATCAAAAATATACGATTTCACGTCCTCCTCTGGCTTCGTCCCATAAGGAACATGGAGTGTGTCCGCCATATAAAGAAAATCCTTATCAGGTAGTCTTTGGAGTGCTTCCGCTAATACGGTAAGCCCGCCAAGCCCTGAATCAAAAAAACCAATTCGCATGTCTCATCGATTCCTTACGTTTATTGGAATAGAGTATCGGATGTAGCTATATCCATATTACCTCATTGCCTGCCTCCATAAAAGCTTATAATTGCATTTACGAAGAAAAAAACGCCTCAAGTCCGGATGGACAAGAGGCGCTTAATCTGCTTCTATGGTGCCCGCTTCGGCAGCAGCCGGACATATTCATCCGAAAGCTTCATCAGCTCCAGTATATAATCGTAATCTCCGCGATATTTGCTGAAGTCAGCCACTGGCTTTTTCGTTCTAATATCGATCGCGGTCCCGTCCTCAAAACCTTTGCCTGGTATGAAAAAAATGTCATTATTGAAAAACGACCCCGTCGGAAAATAATACCTCACACCAATAACATTTTGAGAAGTATTAAGCAAATCATGACCAAATGTCGTAAAAGCTTTATCATCCAGTGATATGCCTAGCAAATTAGTTACGGTAGGCATAATATCTACCTGACCACCTACCTGATTAACTATCTTCCCCTCTGCGCCTGGTACATGAACAATAAGCGGGATGTTGAGGCGGCTAATTTGTCCATCATACGTTATGCCAAGCTGCTCGCTAACCCATGCAGGATCATTATCTGTCGTCTGTAAACCAGCGTGATCGCCGTATGCGACCAAAACCGTGTTTTCCCACATACCGCTCGCTTTGAGCCCATCAATAAAACGGCCGAGTTCATAATCCGTATAATTTAATGCCGTCAAATAATTACCTAGCTGTGTTCCTTCCAAGGAGTCAGGCATCGTAATATGCTGAAGCTCCGTTGGAACCTTGAAAGGATGATGACTGGATGTGGTTACGAATTGGGCATAAAACGACTTGTCTTGCTTCTTCATTTCCTGAAGCTTTTCAAGTCCCACCCTGTAAAGTTCCTGATCAGAAGCCCCGAAGGAATTAAAATGGTCATTATCAAATGATGGCTTATCATAGTATGTCGTAAAACCTAGTGCAGGATACATTCGGTTGCGATCCCAAAATGTCACATCATTAATATGAAACGTGTTGGAATCGTACCCGATTTCTCCAAGCAGTCTCGGAAGACTAGGTAACACTCGGTCGCCGTAGCCTGTCGACATCGCGATATCACCGGTCGGGTAAATGGATGTATTCGACATGAATTCAGCGTCCGATGTGTTGCCTTGTCCTATTTGTTGAAAAACATGTGGAAAGTAGAAGCTTTCCTTAGCTAGCTGATTAAGCACGGGTGTAACCACCTGACCACCGACAGAGAGGTTGATTGCAAAGTTTTGAAATGCCTCCATCTGTATAACGATAACATTTTTCCCTTTGGCAAACCCGAAATAATTGGGTGTACCTGCAACAACCATATCTCCAGCTTGGTCAAAATAAGAGGATTTGAGTGCTACCGCTTCAGCCCCCGTCTCTTCCACATTTCCATTCTCCAGTGCAGCCTGTTCTTTGCTCGCCTTAATGGCTGCCGCTACCTGATAATCGATATAACCTAAATTCTCAGCTTTCACGATCTCATTCGGAATCGTATTCGCGGACCAAATGAAACCACCCGAGATCGCAACGCACAGAACAGCTGCAATTGCTGTGTACAATGGTTTTGCAATCCGCTTGCGTCCATCGCTGTGTATGCCTCTGACTCGTTTAACGATATATATAACAGCCAAGACGGCAACATCTAAAAAGTAGATATAATAAGAAGGTAAAATAATGGACCCTACACTTGTCCGAACCTGCAGTACCTGGTCAAGTCCATGCAGCGCGGTATAAGTAGGCACTGTCCCGTAGTAGCTGAAATAAACCGTTGATGCAAATAACAGCAGGGAAAGCACTGCATTTACGAGCCCAAACACGGCTCCTCTCCACCTCGCAAAGGTGATCAGATCCAGTAGCAGAAGCAACGCTAGTACAGCTGCCGCATCCGGCAGCAAGCTCTCCACCTGTATGCCCTGAAAGACGAAATGGCGAAACAGGAGCATTTTCAACATCATAAGGATGAATACAACGATAAACAGTGATCTGTCGTAACGTTTGGGAAAAAACTTCAAGACTCTCACTCCTTAGAAATAAACACTTTCTTTTAAATAGAAAAAAACCGTCATCACCTGACGGCCTTCCTAAACTTTAATGTTAAGGCAATATTAAAGCAAATGCAACGGCTAATAATTAGAAGACTTTATCCGAGGGGCCACTTCAAAAATAGAATCTACAATGATCGGCAGCTGATTTCTTAATGAGCTCGCTCCCATGACCGAACGGGCATGAATTCCCCTCTCGCCAAATACCTCCAGCATCAAATCGGAAAAGCCATCAAGCACCTTATGATGCTCTTCATAGCTCGGATCAGCATTCACAAAACCTTGCACCTTTACGACGCGGGTCACAAGATCCAGCTGATCCAATGTAGTTTTTAATACGGCGAGAACTTCAATTCCTGCCTGCCTAGCCAATTGATAACCTTCTGCTGTCGTGAGCTCGTTGCCAAGCTTACCTTTGATCGTCGCAGCTGGTCCTTTACCGGATACAAACAGAAGTCCATTTGAAAATACGCAGTTAGCATATTTAGCTGCGGGCTCGCTCGCCTTCGGAAGAAAAATACCTAATGCCGTTAATCTTCTTTCAATGGTTCCTTCTACTTGAGGCATAACAACCCCTTCTTTCTATTTATATTTCTTGTTATTGATGGAAGCCTATTCCAAAGTTTATACTAGAATTGACCTCTAACACAGTGTCAGATTTATATCAATTTTAAGGGTCAGATCGTGTGGGGATAAGATGGATATCAACCTTTCAGAAGAAGAGCAAGGCCCTGTTTATTTGGTTTTATACCGACATATTCGCGGACTCATACAATCTGGTGCTCTAGAGAATGGAACGAAGCTTCCTTCTATACGATCGCTGCGCGAGCAAACAAAGCTTAGTAAAACAACCATCGAAACGGCGTATCACATGCTGCTGGTAGAAGGTTATGTTCTTAGCAAGCCGCGCGCTGGTCTATTTGTTATACAATCGCAATTAAAACCTGAAGCCATTGAGTTGCGTAAGGAAGCTCCAGCAGAGCAGGCTCGCCCTCATCGTCATTCGATACCGAATGCTAGCTATAACGGTTCTGTCGTTGATTTCAACCTGCTCGCTGTAGACGGAGAATCGTTCCCCATTCGCGCATGGAAATCTGTTCTCCATGAAGCATTATCCCTTCACGCTAATTATGTTCATCAGTATGGGGACCCACGAGGCGAGTACAATTTGCGTCTGCAATTAACCCACTATTTGAAGCGTTCAAGAGGCGTCAATTGTACTCCTGAGCAAATCATCATCGGGTCAGGCTTTTCTTACAGCACACACATTCTCTCTAGGCTGCTAAACCCCGCCTCTACCATTGCAGTCGAAGAAGCCGGCATCGCTCAGGTTAGAGCTACCTTCCAGCAGCATAGCTTCAACGTTGCTCCTGTTCCAATCAATGACAATGAACGCTTGATTGCTGAATTAGAAAACAAACGAATTCGAATCTTATACGTCACTCCCTCACATCGACCTACAGGGAGCCCCTTGCTCTACTCAACTAGGCAGCTGCTGCTTAAATGGGCGAGCACGAACAGCGCCTATATCATTGAGGATGATTACGACGGAGAGTTTCGCTATACTGGCAGAACACTCCCTTCCCTTCAAGGATTAGATCATCAAGGCAACGTCATCTATATCGGAACATTTTCCAAAGCCTTCACACCCGCCCTGCGTATGAATTATATGGTTATACCTGTGCAACTGCTCAGCAAGCTGCAATCCATAGAACATACACTTACAAGTCCATCACGTATCGACCAGTGGGCCATGCAGTTGTTCATGGAACGAGGGCATTGGTACAGGCATGTAAGGAAGGTTCGTCATCTTTATCGTAAAAAGCGTGCAAAGCTGATTCATTTCATTAACACGTATTTGCCTGTGTATGTTCAGATCATTGGAGAGTCTGCGGGGATGCACGTCGAAATAGTCGTTCAAACGACAAGCAGTGCCGAAGAGTTAGTTAAACTGGCTGCTGCCGAAGATGTTTACGTATATGCTTCACAGGATGCGTCCATCCTACAGGGTCGTGTTCCAAGACTCTATTTGGGTTTCGGCGGGCTTAACGAAAGAGACATGGAACGAGGGGTTCGCTTGCTCGCGAAGGCATGGGCAGGAGCAGCAGCTCCTCCATCCGCTAATAATGAATAGCTGGGGGCGTTATGAATGACAAATAAGCATTTCCTTACGGATCTCGACGGAACGCTGCTTCAATCGGATGCTACCTTGTCCGAGTATACAATTAACGTCATATGCAACGCGATGAAGCAAGGTATCATCATTAGTTATGCAACGGCAAGAAGCTATATTAGCTCTAACAAAATCGTATCTGTTATTCCGTGGAAATATCCGATTATTTTATATAATGGCGCTGTTATCTTTGATCCTGTCTCATCGAAAGTCATAGGCGGATATTGGCTGGATAACGAAACTACAAATCAAATTATTGAAATAGGGAGAAAACAAGGTTTGATTCCCTTTTTGTTCGCGCTTGACGAAGAGGATAAAGAACGAGTATTTCACGAGAAGCTGCTTCGAATGGGCGACTTAACCTTTTACGAGAGCCGCCCTAATGATCCTCGTTTTGGAGAAATGCTGCTGCTCGAATGCTCCGATGCTTTTAGAACACTTATCGTTACCTATATTGGATTGCTGCATGAGCTTGAGCCACTTAAAGATGAAGTACAGCGTAGATTCGGCAATCAGGTTCATATCCACCTCATGAAGGATCAGTACATAGAAAATCATTATTTTCTGGAGTTTAGTCACAGCAAGGCAAATAAAAAGGAAGGGTTGAAGCAATGGGCTGAGCTGATGCATTGCATGCCTGAGGACGTCACGGCATTCGGAGACAATCTCAATGACTTAGGAATGTTTGAAACAGCAGGAACTAAGGTCGCCGTTTCCAATGCACATCCCAATCTCATTGCGCTATCCACGCTAGTCGTAGAGAGCAACGATGAGGATGGCGTGGCAAAGTATATTCATCGTGTGACTAAGGGGCAGTACTAAAGCTATTAACCTATGAACTTATTAACCTATAAACGTATAAACCTACATGACTAGGAGAATTACCGCTGAAAATTGGTCGCCACTGCACAAAGTGCATTAGAAACCTGACATAAGGGCCTAATAAAGGAGCTGGGTTGCAGAAATGCAATAGTAATAGCTTGCAATTTGAAATATGAGCTACTGTGTTAGGTTTCTATTGCAGTAACTGCAGTCTAGCACCAGCGTTACTGTTATAAAGGGCGGTACGTTGCACAAAGTACAATGGGAGCCCGCCGGCTGCATGGGATACTAAGATTATAAAAGTTAATTCGAGGTTAATTCGAAGTAAGTATACTTTTGCTGTTTGTGAACATATGTACTTACCTCATACGACATAAAAAAAGAAGCCGCCCGAGGTCATCGACCTCCAGGGACAGCTTCTTCTTCCTTCTCGTCTTACTTTTTCGCTACATATTTGCGAATATCGAAAGCTACAGCAACAACGATGATCAAACCTTTGATAATCAGCTGCCAGTTAGGATTAATACCGATGTAAGTCAAACCATAGTTGATGACGGTGAAAATGAGCACACCTGCGATGATCCCCTTCACTCTGCCTACGCCGCCAGTCGTCGAAACACCGCCGACAACGCAAGCCGCAATCGCATCAAGCTCATACATATTGCCGTAGTTGTTCGAAGCTCCGCCCGTACGCGCTGCTTCAAGCACACCAGCCAAGCCGTACAAAGCGCCAGCAATCGCATAAATCCACATCAAGTTCTTTGCCACGTTGATACCGGATACGTGCGCAGCTTGAATGTTGCCGCCGATTGCGTACATATTTTTGCCGAGACGTGTTTTATTGAATACAACCCATACGATGAAGGCTACAAAAATAGCGATCAATACGATATAAGGGATGGAGAATTGTCCACTTCCCAGCGCACCTGTTCCGATTTCTGTGAAGTCCTTGCGCAAGCCGCCAATCGGCTGCGAGTTGTTCGGTGGCATATCGAAGTAAAGAGAGTTCGCACCGTACACTGCAACCATCGTACCTAGTGTAGCGATAAAAGGCGGCACATTAAACTTCGCTACGATTAAACCGTTCAATAGTCCAACCAACAAACCAACCGTAATAGCGATGATGATCGGGATGATTACCCATAGCTCAGGCAAGTTAGGGAAAAACTTGCTTGCATACTCAGGCATTTGCAGCATCGATGCGGATACAACCGCACTGAGTCCGACTACACGACCAGCCGACAAGTCTGTTCCCGCTGTTATAAGTACAAAAGCCGCGCCAAGCGCAATAATCACTCGTGTCGATGATTGCACCATCATATCTCTAAGCGTTGTAATAGACAAAAAGTTTGCATCAATAATGGCGATTCCTAAAATTAATGCGACAAGTACAATCCAAATGGCATTTTGCGAAAATGCATTTTTTATTTTTAAACCTTTAGTTGCTTCCATTGCCGTGAACCTCCTTTAAATCCTTCATCATTAGCCCGTCTGTGCAGCAAGCCGCATAATACTTTGCTCGGTCGCCATATTGCCTTCAAGAATACCTGTGGCACGTCCTTCCGACATCACTATAATGCGATCCGACATACCAATAAGCTCTGGCATCTCAGACGAAATCATAATAATGCTTTTCCCTTGCTTTGCTAGCTCAATAATAATGTTGTAAATCTCATATTTAGCGCCGATATCAATGCCCCGTGTTGGTTCGTCCAGCAGTAAAATATCTGGATTCGTAAGCAGCCAACGAGCTAGAAGCACTTTCTGCTGATTACCGCCGGATAGGTTACGAATAAGCTGATCAACAGACGGCGTTTTTGTTTTGAATTTCTCTACGCCTTTTGCTGCCTCCGATCTCATCTTCGACTCATTTAGGAAGCCGAAGCGATTTTGATATAAATCCAGATTAGCGATCGCGGTGTTCTCCGTCACGGACAAAACCGGGAAAATTCCCGTTACTCGGCGCTCCTCGGTTAGCAGTGCAATTTTGTGGCGTTTAGCATCGATTGGCGACTTAATCGTAATCGGCTTGCCATTTTTGTAGATGATACCCGATTTCACGGAACGAAGTCCGAACAAAGCTTCAACTAGTTCAGTACGCTGCGCGCCAACCAGTCCGCCTATTCCGAGAATCTCACCTTTTCTCAGATCGAATGATACATCCTTGAAGGAATGCGCATGCGGCGAAGTTAACCCTTCTACGCGCAGCATGACCTCTCCGGGCTTGTTCGTACGCTCTGGGAATCGATCAGATAAATCACGCCCTACCATTCTAGTAATAATCGTATCGATGGTCAGCTCAGGTGCTGGCCAAGTACCAATATATTTGCCGTCACGCATAATCGTCACATCATCGGAGATACGCAAAATTTCTTCCATTTTGTGCGAAATATAAATAATCGAAACGCCCCGTGCCCGCAGCTTATTGATAATGTCGAACAGTTGCTCTACCTCATTGCCTGTGAGCGACGAGGTGGGCTCATCCATTACGATAATTTTTGAATTGAAGGATACCGCTTTGGCAATTTCGAGCGATTGAATTTTGGAGACCGATAATTCACCGACTAGCTGGTTCGGATCGATGGTCATATTCAAATCCTCGAACAGCTGAGCTGTGTCGCGGTACATCTTTTTATGATCAATGAACCGGAATGGCGCAATGCCTCTTACCGGAAATCTGCCAAGCCAAATGTTCTCCATCACGCTGCGCTGCGGCACCGGATGCAGCTCCTGATGAATCATGGAGACGCCGTAGTTCAAAGCGTCCTTGGAGTTTTTAATGTCAACCTTTTGTTCATCGAGAATGATCTCACCGTTATCCGGCTTGTATATGCCAAACAAGCATTTCATCAATGTAGATTTGCCTGCACCGTTCTCACCCATAAGCGCATGAACCGTGCCAGGTCGTACTTTTAATGTTACATCATCTAGCGCCTTAACACCTGGAAACGTTTTGGTAATCCCGTTCATTTCAAGCAAATATGGATGCTGCTTTGCCATCGTATAGCCTCCCTTTGTCCAGCCCGCCAAGCAAGCGGGCGAAAAAAAACAGGGGCAACGCAAGTGACGTTATTCCCCCGCTCTTGATCATCCATCGTACTGCTTATACTATTTGCTCTCTTGCGTTACCTTTTGATATGGAATCCAAACATATTTGCCATCTGTAATTTCAAAGCCTGTATTTTCTTTCGTTGGTGTTTCGCCTGCGGCAAGTACACGCATAAGCTCAACGGTTGCTTTACCTTGGTTAGTCGCATCGTTCAGAACAGTACCGAGCAAAGTGCCTTCTTTTAACGCTTGATTAGCAGGATCTGTTGCATCAACGCCGACAACCGGCATAAATTTATTGTCTTTAAAGTAGCCAGCAGCTTTCAATGCTTCAATCGCACCAAGCGCCATGTCATCGTTGTTTGCTAGAACGGCTTCAATGCTGTCGCCTTTTGAAGCAAGGAACGCTGCCATTTTCTCTTGGCCTTTTACACGATCCCACATCGCTGTATCTTCCGCTACCTTCTCCACTTTAATGCCAGCATCTTGAATCGCTTGTACGGAGAATTTCGTCCGCAGCTCAGCATCTTGATGTCCCGGCTCGCCTTTCAGCATTACATATTGGAGCACGCCGTCACCGTTCTTATCCGCTTCCGGATGTGCTTTCCAGTACTCAGCGATGATCTCGCCTTCCATTGTTCCTGATTCTTCAGCTTTGGCGCCTACAAAAAAGGCTTTGTCCCATTTCGCCAAATCATCAGCAAGCGGCTCGCGGTTAATGAATACAACTGGAATATTAGCTTTTTGTGCTTTATCGATAACGATGCCAGCAGCTGTACGGTCAACCGGGTTAACTGCCATTGCTTTTACTTTCTTCGTAATAAACAAATCAACTTTATCATTTTGTGTTGGCTGTGAGTTTTGGCTATCTACGATATCTACTGCCAATTTGCCTTCCGCCGCAGTATCGATTGCGCTGCGCACGCCACTCATAAATGTGTCATCAAATTTATAAATGGCTACGCCCGCTTTAGGCAAGCTGCTTGAGCTTCCCTCTCCATTCGCGCTTCCGCAACCTGCTGCTGTAACTGCCACTGCTCCAATAACGAGCGCTGCTGTCCACTTTTTCATAATTTATATCCCCCTGGTAGATGAATTAACTACTGCTTCATTATGTCGTAATTTCGGAGGGATTCACATGTAATATCCTCATCACTTTTATTAAAATCCTCATCTATTTGCATAATAATTTAGCATTATTGCACGACGGGGAACAATAACTTCTGATTTTTCAGCCAAAACATGTTCTCTTCCGTTATGAGCTCCATACTCATTTCAACCCGTTCGGGGACCGTTTCTCCCTCTGCTGCTGCCAACGCATGCTTGACGCTAAGATAGCCCATACTGAATGGATTTTGCACGATAAGTGACTGCAGCTGATTTTCCTGAAGCAGCTCTAGCAGCTCCGGTGAACTATCGAAGCCTACTAATTTAATTTTATTGCCCACTTGCCTGCGTTTCAGCTCATGCGCCGCTCCAATCGTCGTTTCTGTGTTGAGTGCTAATATGCCGTCTACTTTCTGCTTATCTAAAATACTGCTGACGGTCTGTTCACATGCCTGATACTCCTCTGAGCACAATTGACTGCCTACAAGGTGGAGACCCTCATATTCTTCAACGGCATCGCGAATGCCCCGCTCCCTAAGTACACCGTTAATTCCGCCCTTGCTGTACGTTACAATGGCAACCTCGCCTTTGCCTCCAAGCTGTTTGGCGATTTCCCGCAGCGCTTCTTTTCCAGCCATATAATTGTCCATTCCCACATAAGATACCGTCTTACCCGACGTTAGCAAGCTGTCCATTGCGATAACGGGAATATTCCGCTTCGCAGCTTCCTTCAAAAAAGGCTCAAATGCCGCATCATCATTCGCACCTAGTACAATTGCATCAGGATGAGTCTCTAGCGATTGCATAGCTGACTGAAGCTGCCCTTCGATGTCCCCCTCATCCGCACCGGCTGAGACATGAAGAGTAATGCCAAATTCCTTGACGGCGGCTTGCGCGCCCATCGTCACGTTTTTCCAGTAGTCGCCTTTGCTTGTTCGAAGAATAAGCTGTATTGTCTTCCCAGCCTTCTCCTTCTTTGGCTCATCTGTTCCTGGGTAAAGCGCGGAATATAATAAAAGGACAGCTATGATGAGGAGCAGCCCGCTAATGACCTTTCCTTTGATATTAACCATTATGCTTCTCCCCTCCTTCAGCTTGCTGAAGTGTAAGGGCAGGGAAACGAATCGTGACGGTTGTGCCAACTTCCTGCTCACTCTCGAAATGCAAACCATAAGAAGGACCGAAGAACAGTCGAATTCTCTCCTGCACATTCATAACTCCTACACCCGATCCCTTCGAGCTTACGACTGTACCTGCAAGAACTTTACTCATTCTCTCCTCCGACATGCCAAGCCCATTATCCGCGATCTTTACAACAATATCACTGCCATCGAGCCTCATCGAAACGGTAATATGCCCCTTGTCAACAGAAGGCTCAATGCCATGCACGAGCGCATTCTCAATCAGAGGCTGAACAATAAGCTTTAAGGTTGCAAGTGACAATGCCTCTTGCTGTAAATCAAAGGAATACTCGAATTTATTTTTGAAACGCATTTGCTGGATAACCAAATAGTTTCGTGCATGCTCCATCTCGTCCGCTAGCGTGATTAGGCTTTTCCCTTTGCCTATACTAATTCGAAACAGCTTGGACAACGAGGTAATTGTCGTTATAACCTCTTCATTCTTGTTCATGCCAACCATGCGCACGACCGTATTTAACGTGTTGTATAGAAAATGCGGATTGATCTGCGCTTGCAGCGCTTCCAGCTCATACTTTCGCTTGCTTTCCTGTTCCGTTACAATTCGGTCCATCAATTGTTTGATCGTTCCGATCATAATGTTGTACCGATCTGCAAGACGCTTGATCTCAAGCGGGCCCTCGCCACTGGCCGCCAGGTTGAAATCGCCCCGCTCTACGCTTTTCATTGAAAGCTCCAGCCGCTTTATTGGCCTTGATATGCGCCGAGCTACTAAGCTCGATAATAAAAACACGATAAGTGCAAAAGCGATGAGCAGCTTCGTCATCGAACGGTTCAACTGCCAGCTTGTCGTCATCACCTCGTCCAAGTAGGATACGCCAACAACCTTCCAGCCGACATTGCCAATCGTTTGAACGCTGACCATTTTAGCCACATCCGTAGAATCATCAATAAAACTGCCATAAGTATGCTTAAGCGCCAGCTCCACATTCTCCGCCTTCAGCTTTGCATAGATGAGCTCAAGCTGCGGATGGTACACGATGTTGCCCGCCGACTCATCAAGCAAATACACATATCCCTTTTGCCCTAGGCTAACTCGTTCGGACAGCTCATCAATCGTGTTGAAATTGACATCCATCAGCAAAACGCCATTGACCTGCTTGCCCTGATGCTGGACCGTGATGCTTTTGCTCATCGATACGACCCATCTGAACTGCTGCTTGTACAAATTTTGAACATGAGGGAGTGAGATGGATAAATGTCCTTCCGAATCGAGTGCGCTTCGGAACCAACCTTCCTCCGTCACTTTCAGCGTTTCCTTCAATTCGACGTTCGGCAAATCAATGAGCAGCTGACCCTTGTCATCGAATAAGACAAGCGATACCGTATCGGTCCGCGTGGACATCATTGACTCAAGCTGGCGGCGCATCCCATCAGACTCTACATCATCGCTTTGACCGATTGCATGATGCATCATGTTGAATAAATCGGACGTAACCTCCACATAATTTTCAAGATTGTAGCTCACTTGGTCAACGATTTGCTGTGAATTGCGAAAAGCATTTTCCTTTGCGGTAGCAGAGAAACGGCCGTATAGCACAAAGCTGACAATCAATATAATAAAAACGGAAAATAACGTAAAAGAGACGGTTAAAATAAACTGAATGCTTTTGCGGTTCATCATTTCTCCTGTCCCGACAAGCCGCTTCGATATTCTTTGGCAGACGATCCGGCGTACTTCTTAAAGCTGAGGCTAAAATAATTTGGATCGGCAAATCCGATCTTTTCAGCAATTTCAAACGCTTTGAGATCCGTCGTGCGAAGCAGCTCCTTCGCCTGTTCCATTCGAAGCTGCAGCAAATAGGTGCCGTACGTCATTTTCAGCTCTTTTTTGAATAAACCACTGAAATAGCCTGTACTAATATGCAAATGAGCGCATAGCTTCGCTATAGACAAATCACTCTCGTGATAATGTTCTTTCGTATAGTTAATGGCATCCTCTACGATTTGTTTGTATGTATGCTGCCTCCGACTGGCGATACGACTGCGTACCTTAGCACATAACTCTCCAAACCATGCCTTTGTTTCCTGCATGCTGTTCAGCTTCTGGTATTGATTCAATATGCCCCATCCGCCTGCGAAAATATCATCATTATCGCTCTCATAAGCTTTGGTCAATTTGATAATCGCCGTCACCATTTCGAGCAAATAATGCTGGTACTCGTGAACAGGAGCCTGAACGCGGGAAATTTCGTCAAACAACCCATCAATAACTTCCTCCAGCTCTTTCTCCGTTCCGAGCTTCACCGTTCGAACTAGATTTTGTTCCTTCCATTCGTCGAAGAGGAGCTTGTCGTGCATACGAGTTTCCATATCATCAATACAAATAATCAGATTGTTGCCGAGAATACGCCGGTAATCTAGTGCGACCATTGCCGCCTCATAGGCATATTTGAGGTTTCCAATATCTCGTGTGAATGTTCCGACGCCGATCATGACCGGGAAACGCAAAAACTTCTCAATGCTTTGCAAAATTTCCTTTAGTGCATCCTGTGTCTGCTCCATAACCCGTTCTTTATCCGGTCGCGGGCTTACCGTGAACAATACAACTTGATCTTGATGAATAAAAACTTTGCCAAGCTCATGCCTCGCCCATATTTCACTCGCAATGTTGCAGACGGAGAACAGCTTTAAGTCCAGATCGGTCGACGCTGCTAGTGAATGGGAGGCTGGTTTAGCATCTGCTTCATTCTGATGATCAGAGTGGTTGACAGCAATGATCGATACGACATACCCTTCACCATTCAGCTCCATCCCGTATTTCGCTGCTTTTATAGATATGTCCTTATGAGGCTGCTTGCGAGTGATTAAGGAGGAAAGGAATTTCTCGCGAACGATGGGCAGGCTTGTGCGGTAATGCTCCTCCAGAAGCTCGATATTGCTCCGCTTCTCCCGCTCCTCATCCATGCGCTTCGCCACTTCCGCAATCGTGTCCGTCAGCTGCCTTGCCGAGAACGGTTTCAAAACATAAGCTTCTACCTGCAAATGTATGGCCTGCTTCGCATATTCAAATTCATCATGACCCGATAAGATGACAATACGTGTAATGGGGTACATCTTTCTCGCCCAATCCGAGAGTTCCAATCCATTCATAAAAGGCATGCTAATATCCGTAATGAGCACGTCAGGCTCCATTTTCTCAAAAATCTCCATCGCTTCCTTACCGTTCCCTGCCGTCCTCACTTCTGTGAACCCGCAGCTCTTCCAATCAATCTCTCCCATTAATCCTTCCGTAACTTCTGGCTCGTCATCGACGAGCAGCAGCTTGTACATATGGATCCCTCCAAAATCGTTACTTTTTGGCGAAGCGCCTGTTCAAAGAACTCGTTTCACCACTCCCCATTTAACCATATTTTTCATTAAAGTAAATAAGAGATCCATGGATTAGGTTAGGGTATGTCATTCTTATAGCTTATTATTCATACGTGAAGAGGACTCTTGAAGCCTATGACAGCATAGAAAAAGGCCGAGATCCTCAAGAGGAGAAATCGGCTTTTTTTTGCACATAATCAACTAATAAATGAACAGCCCTTTATTACATTTATCGACGACGGCGTGCCCGCCTAACGACAATCCCAATGGTCATGAAGAGCGCTAGCGCGCCTATGATGAGCTGCAGCTTCGATGCTCCACTTTCTTTAGACACTTCATTAGCAGCATCCCCGTTACCTGGAAAAAGCTCACCAGCGCTTAAGGGTAACGGATCATAACCTTTCCCCAGAACCTTCAACTCATCTCCCGCTGTAGAGACGGGCTTCGTTAAATCGCACATCCCTGTTTCAAGCTCTCCTGATCTGTCATAAGCAGACACGATATAGGCATCACCGACTTTAAAGCCGTCATAGCCGCAGCTCGCAGAGCTCATCGCTGTATAAATTGCTGTCTGCTGCTTCAACTCCCCTTTCCATACCGTTGATACCTCAAAGTCAACTTGAACTAGATCAGCAGTGGACATCGTTTTTTTCTGTTTGGGAGGTGTTACTTTGATTACTTTACCTGTGAAAACGGCGGTCTTGCGATCAAGTTCTTCTTTTACATGCGTCTCTGCGGACGGCTGCATTGCGCACGAGCATGCAAAGACCGCTTTTGGCTTTGCTATAAGAGCTGTACTTAACATCATTACCCCACATAAAAGATAAAGCAGCATTTTTTTGTGCATCATCATCACCTCTTAACTTAAACGGGCTAAAAATAATAAATGTTTCCATAATGATGTACGGATATTAAATAACGTTTCCCTAAGTCGCTGGCTATTTACTCATTATATTGATATATTACCTAAGGTGAGCGAGCTTTGATACAATGATAATGAGCTCCTTAGACTAAAGAACGCGTAGGTGACTAACATGATTGAGGTAAAGACTTCTAAGCTTAGCGACGGAGAGTTTAATAGAGGAGTATTTGCGAAGGTTGATATTGCAAAAGGCGTTCTGTTCCATGAAGCCCCGGTCATTCCTTTTCCGAACGAGGAGCATGAGCATATAGAGAAGACCATGCTTGCTGACTATGTGTTTGAGTATGGTGCTAATCACACTGCTATCTTGCTTGGATACGGCATGTTATTCAACCATTCCTATACCCCAAATGCGTATCACGATCTTGATTTTGACAATCATGTCGTAAACTTCTTTACTTACTCGGACGTAAAAGCTGGCGAAGAGCTGCTTATCAACTATAACGTCGATAACGATGATCCTATGTGGTTTGATGAGAAAGTGAATGAGGACGAAAAATAGCAAGTGAACTGTCAGCCCTTATTCTAAGCTTCATGGCCTAACAAAAGACGAGTCCGTACCGCACACGCTGCTGAACGGACTCGTCTTTTTTTTTCACAACAAAAACCATCCTCTCTCTTAAACGAACCCGCCATTCACCCGAATAGTCTGACCTGTCATCCACTGTGATTCCCTACCTGACAAAAACAGCACCACACCCGATATATCCTCAGGCTCACCCAGTCTTCCGAACGCATTCATACTTGCAATACCCGCTATTTGCTCCTCTGTTTTGCCCACCTTAAAGAGCTCTGTGTTAACAGGACCAGGTGCGATTGCATTAATGGTTATGCCTTTTGGACCAAGCTCCTTCGCTAGCTGGCGAGTTATCTGTTCAACAGCTCCTTTCGTTGCTGCATAAACGCTGTAGGTTGGAAACATTGAACCAATAACCGAGGTTGAGAAGTTGATAATTCGCCCGTTGCGGTTCATATGCAATGCCGCTTGTTGGCAAGCAAAAAATGTGCCCTTCACATTAATAGCGAATTGCTTGTCGAAGTCTTCCTCCGTCATATTGGCTATAGGTTTCGTAATCATAATACCCGCGTTATTAACAAGGATGTCGACTTGCCCGAAAGCTTCTAATGTTTTGCTGAACATAACCTCTACTTCCGCCACGATACTTATGTCAGCTTGAATGGCTATTGCTTCACCACCTAAACGGTTAATACCATTCACTACTTCCTCAGCTTTACTAGGGTTGCTCGCGAAATTCACTACAACCTTCGCGCCATGACTTGCTAGCTTCTCAGCAATTTCCCGTCCAATCCCTCTAGACGCCCCCGTTACCAAAGCAACTTTCCCAGCCAATTTGTTTTGCATCATTTTCCCTCCTAGGAATGTGCTTACTTATATTTTGATTATATTCGCCATACAAACAAATATCAAGTGACAGTATTTAATATTTGTCATTTCATTTAGCGAAAAATAGAAAAGCCCCTCTGATTAAAAATCATCATAAGGGGCCTTCATACGTTCACTTATTAAATGATAGGATTCCACTAAGCAGTAGATTCCATACGATATCGAACTCCGCATCCGTGTTTTCTGCCAACCATTCATTGGCATGTGCGGGATGATGAAATTTCGACGTTGCGTAAAAGACTGCCTTAGCTAGGCTCTCCGCATGTCCAGACTTGAATTCGCTCGATCGAATCCCTTCATCAATAATCTGTGCGATCTGCCCGATCAAGCGTTGAACATGATCGGTGATCATTTCAACCGCATTTACGGTGACAGCCGCGTACATCGCAAACATCTCTGAATCATTGGCAGCATAGTTTCGCTTGCTGCGGATGAGCGTTTCCATCCATAAACGCAAGCGCTCTGAAGAGCTGCCTCCGGTTTGATTAGCTATCGCTTCTAATGGAAGTGCGATGCATCTCTCGAGCCAACGCCCGGTTACCGCTTCACGCAATGCAGCTTTACTGGCAAAATGGCGATACAGTGTCCCATGGCTTACTTGCAGCACCTTAGCTACATCCACAACCGAGCTTTTATCGGGTCCGTAACGCCTAAGCACCTGTTCGGCTGCATCTAAAATCGTTTCCTTATTCAATGGAAGATCATTTGTCATATTGGGCAGCGAGCAAGCATTCTTCATCCGATTTGCAGAATGATTCTATTGCTCAGCACTATCCCCCTCTCGGTGATTTTTAGCTTACTATATCAGTTTGTGAGGATAATGACAATATTGTTATTTTGTTATTCGTTCCTATCATGGTATAAAAACAGCCGAGTTCTACTTCCATTAGGAAAAAGAGTTCGGCTGCTTTACTTGTTAAACATTTGTATATTTCGCTCCAGCATTTACAAGAGCATCGATTAGAGACTGCATCTTCGATGAATTAGCAAGGTTTGAGCAACTAACACTTCTAGTAAGTTAAATGTTTCCTTTATTCATAGAAAAGAAACCCGGCCTACTTTATCTTTTATGTATAAACGATCTATGATAACGATAAGCTTCGATTAATTATCGATAATGATGCTTTCTAATTTCACGTTAACTGGATTTGCGATTGTATCGCCTACTGGACATTTGCTCTCCAGAAATTTCACAAACTCCTCGACCTTTTCTTTTGGTGAATCGGTTTTGATTCGGAACGTATAGCGGATATCAGAGTAACCAGGACGGACATCGGATTTATTGAAAAATCCATCAAGATCAATATCGCCTTCTACCTCTACGCTGAAATCATCGAGTTTCACATCAAACTTGGGTGCATAGACTCTAGCAACAATAGATTGGCAAGCTCCCAAGGAAGCAAGAAGTGCTTCGACTGGATTCATCCCTGTATCCGTTCCACCCAAGCTTTTCGGCTCATCTATGGTTAGTTCGAAATGTCTAGATTTGGTTATCACTTTTACTCCCTCTTGCAAATGAGCACTCGCTTTAAAAGTTTGAACAGCCATTTTGTATTCTCCTTTACATGCTTCGTTATTTGTCCATATCTAACAGTATTCCAACTTATTTACTTGGTATTATATGATTATTCACAAATTATGTCAATCCCTGGAATCTTAAGATGAATCTATTCTACCTTGAACTATTCTTCGAATGACAGATTAGACGGACCATCCAGTATTTCGCTCTCTATCTCCAGGTTGGTCGTAGGCACGCTAAGGTCTACCTCTTCAAACTTGAAGCTGTCCACCCACACCTGTCCTTTACCCATAAGCAGAACTCCGATTGATATGCTCGCGCTATTCTCTGGAATATCGAGGACAATAGCGTAATGATTCCAGCCAGTATCACCGAAAATCCTCCTGTTATTCATGTTATCGAATTGAAGTACATCCTGTGCCTGATTGTCTACTCTCATCCACAAGCCGCAATACTCCTCTACCCCACTTGTCTTCACAAAACCTGTGAACCGCATTCTCCGTCCGATATAATTTTGAGCTTTAAATTGTTGCATCATCGTAGCAAATTGTTCTGGCTCCTCCGGAGTGAGTGCCTTCAAGTACCCAGATGCATTGCCTTGATGAACAATACTGCGATCTACTCCCATCTCATAGTTTTGAGGGTGACTTCCAGTAAGAAACCAGTCTTTCACAGATGAAGCTTGTTTCATCCTATCTCCTCCTAATGTGGTATGCGTATGTGGTGTAAATACTTTACGGTAACGGCCCGGCGGCATGCTGTACATTTTTTTGAAAGCTCTTGTAAATGCTTCCTGACTTTCAAAATGACAGTAAAGCGAAATATTTATGATGGATTCCTCGGAGTATAGAAGCAGTCTAGATGCATAACAGAGTCGACGGCTTCTCAAATAATCCGCAATGTTAATGCCCACTTCCTTCCGGAATAAACGATGAAAATGATATAGAGAAAAACCAACGTGTGCTGCTATTTGTTCCAGCGTAATCTCTTCCTGAAGATGGCTTTCCATGTATTGAATACTTTTTTGAATGATGTCGTGAGTGCTCAAAGGGGCGCCCTCCTTTGACATTAGAATAGCAGATGAAAGAGGTCTGTTTTTGATATTTTTTGCTAAGTTGGCTATTAGAACTCTGATCTGTAATGTTTAAATATAAATAAACTTCACCTTGCTTCGCTTGTATGAGCTATTCATAATGAATGTAGACATAAATATGACAGCATCCTAGAGCTTGGCCTCTACTACGTTAAAAGGAGTGATGATGTTTGAATACGTACAAACAAATCAAAAAGCATGTGAGAGGTTTATATTTATAGTTGGATAAACCTCTCATCAGCTTCTGGGAGGAAATACAGAAATGTTTGAGTCCAAAACCATGAATCAAGGAACGGAACTTGCTAGCGAACAGTTTACTAAAGCAGCAGAGCTTTTCGGAGCTTTGAAGCATCATTTATCGATACAAGGTGTCATTAAGGGTGTTTTGCACGGTAGAGTTTTCATGTCCATTGACAGCGCAACTGCTGTATTAACAAGCCCTCAAGGTATTTTTCTAGGCGGCAGCCCTGAGAACCATTTGTTTTTTGAGGAAGTTAACCAGCTGTTTAAAGAGGAACTATTGCCGAAGCTTGCGGCGATCGGACGGTTGGATTATGTACTGTTCTATCCTTCAGAAGAGAAATGGGAAAACATGCTCAGTCTGGTGATGAAAGATCTATTGCCTTTACGAAGCGGCCGAATGACTTTTACCCACGATCTAGATGTAATAGACACAAAGCTTGCTGATCATATTTTTCCGGTAAATGGCAGCTTGCTTAGGAGGCAAGACTTAATTGGGCTAGATGGAGTCATACGCGAAATCCAAGGAGGCTGGTCTTCCTTGGAAGCTTATGAGGAGAGCGGTTTCGGGTGTGTTGCCATTCAAGATACCGATGAAGGTCAGGCCATCATCAGCTGGTGCCTTACAGATTGGGTAGTCGGGGATGAGTGTGAGTTCGGCATTGAAACAGATGAACACTATCGCGGCAATGGATGGGCGCGAAAGACAGCATTAGGCGCGCTGGCACTCGCCAAGATGCGAGGTATAGCAAGGGTTGGCTGGCAATGTTGGTCTAGCAATATAGGCTCGCAGCGAACAGCTTTAGCAGTAGGGTTCAAGCTTCTGATTGACTTCCCCGTTCTGTTTGGGTGGAACCTCCCTTTAAATAATCTCCTTGTCAATGGTAACCATTATATGCGCGGAGATACGAGATATGGCGTAGATCGAGACTATGCACGAGCGGCTTGGAGCTATGCACAAGCACTTGATCAGGGCTGGGATTGGAATGGAGATGCCGCACTTTATTGGAATGCAGCTTGCTTATTCTATTTAACCGGTGAGAAGGAACGTGCCTTACAGTATTATAAAAGAGCTATAGAAAAAGGGTGGCAGGATATTCATAAGCCCCATTATCATGATCATGTCTATAGAGAAGCGGACAGCGAGCAGATTGCTCGTATTTTTGCAGAGGCATGTAAGTAACCGAACTTCACCTCAGTTACCCTCCACGAATGTCTAACATACAATGGATGGTGGAGGTGATTATTTTATGCTTCAAATGTCGTGGTATTCGAAGGCACTCGGATTAATCGGCCAGCCTGTCGGTGTATCATTGGTGAATGGGCAAGGTGTAACGGGGGTTTTATGCAGCATTACCGGCAGCAATTTAGTTGTGCAAGAATATTTGTATCAAAGCCAATTTGCTACTAAACAGTACCCCTTTAATACGATCCAGGATGTTAATCCCTTTCCTGGCTGCAGCATTCCTAGTCCATTGTTCTGATTTCTAATCATAGATCGCTTAAGATAAAGAGCTGCTGAAGGGTCAATCCTTTGCAGCTCTTTTTTTTTCTGGAAGAGCCTCATTTGTTGTAATTGAGAAACATTATCAGTTATAATGATGGAAGTCGATGGATTTATTATCATCCGGAAAGAGTGAATGCTGAATATGTCCCCCACTGCTTGCGAAGAAATGTCCCTTACTCCGCATTTATTTTATATGCCCGTCCGAATAACTAGATTGGATACTGAATTGCTAGACAGCTCCTATGAAGAAGCAAAGTCCCTTCCGCGTATTCTCATCGTGTGGAGCGGTGAAGCCTTGTTATATATCAACGATCAGCAGTATGAGATATCCCGTGGAAGCGTCGTTCTATGTGATTCCGGCCAACGTTTAAAATTGAAGCCATCCACCTCGCTGCGTGGAATCCAGATTACATACCGCTGCTTGACTGCGGATGGCTCCGAGCAACGAGGTCTCTTTCATCCTGAGCCGCTGCATCGCTGCCTTGTCGGAATCTTAAGACTGGCTGGCGAACTAGAGAAAGTCTGGAGAGAGCCGCAACTAAGCGGTCCGTTTCGGACGCAGCAGCTATGGATTGAGCTCCTGGAAGAACTGTACCAAGAGCTGTCAGCCATGAAGCAACCATCCATTTACTGGCTTGAACAAACGCTGCATTATATGGAGACGCATTATAATAAAGACCTGACGAGAGAACAAATGGCTGAACAGGCCAATGTAAGCCAAGAGCATTTCTCACGTACCTTCCGCAAAAATACAGGGCGCACCTTCAATGCCTATCTGACCCTGTTGAGAATTCGCAGCGCTCAGCGCCGCATCTTAGTCGGAGCTCCTGACCTGAATACTCTCGCACAAGAAGTCGGTTATAAGGAGGGCTTATATTTAAGCCGCAAATTCAAAGAAGCCGTCGGGCTTTCCCCAACCGCTTATCAACGCAAGCACAAGCGAATCGCTGCACTGAATCTAAATCATACGGCAAGCCTGATGGCGCTAGGCATCATCCCAGAGCTTGGCGTCTACACCTCCTGGCTGGAGTATTCAAGTAAAAAATTGCTTGTAGACACCAGTCAGAAGTTTAATCCATACGGACAAACCCCCTCGACATATTATGAAGCGATCGCTGCCGCCAGGCCTGATGTGATTATCAGCTACAGCGCGGCAGAGGTGAATAAGAGCCTGCTTCCTCTCGCGCCAGTGCTGGAATTGCCTTTTATGACGATGAACTGGCGCGAACAGTTCCTTATGATTGCCGACATTGTGGACAGACGACAGAAAGCGGAAGCGTGGCTTGCATACTACGATCAGTTGATCATCCGGAGCAACCATAGGCTTGATCGAGAGCTTGGCTGTCGGGGTACCGCAATTGTATGGGAGATTGATACGAGCAAAGCTTATTGCTGCAGCAGCAGTTACGGCAGAGGCTGCCAAATTCTTTATGATGATCTCGGATTTCGGCCTCCCTCAGAATTGCTGGAACAAGGCATTTCCACACGCGGTTATGTGGAAGTAGATATCGAGGCCATTGCATCTTATCCCGCGGACCATATTTTCATTACAGCATTGCCTTCGTATCCGGGTGATCAGCGACACGTTGATCGTTTGTTTCGTTCCCCTCGCTGGCAGGAACTTAAGGCCGTTCGGCATAAACAGGTCTACCTGCTTAACCAGCCTGAAATGTTTTGCGGCTACGACCCGATCTCCTCGCAAGCGCAGCTTAGAGAGCTGCTTCGTGCGCTGACATCACGTCACAAATAGGCATGACCACACATCATTTTAGTGCATAGTCATTTACAAGTTTACACGGTAAAGTGTTACTGAGAATGATTATCGTTTTTAAATGAGGAGGATATTACATTGTTTTCTTTACATCAGAAGCCATACAGCAAGCGAAGTTTAGTTTTTACCGTTTCATTAATGCTATTATTTGCAGTTCTCGTCTCCGGCTGTGGAGCGGAGCAAGCTCCGAGCAACGCTGCCGGCGCTCAATCGAAGAACACCGAAGAAGCTGCACCGGAAGCGCCACAATTCAAGACGGTATCCACGGTTAATGGCGACATCGAAATTCCGGTTCATCCGAAGCGGATTGTAGCCGAAGAATATTTGGGCAGCTTGATTGCACTGGATGTCATCCCGGTAGGATCCCCCGGTGTTACGATAGAGAACTACTATTTCAAAGAAGCGCTAGCTGGTGTTGCAGATACAGGTGTTTACGGGAAACCGTCCGCTGAAAACATTATCAGCCTCTCCCCCGATCTCATCATTACCGGCAACGGAGACAGCTACGAGCAGCTCAGTAAAATTGCGCCAACTGTAGTCATTCCGTACGGAGAGCTAAAAAATGCTCACGAGGAGTTGACCTATTTTGGAGACTTACTCGGTCAAGAGGACGAGGCTAAAGCATGGCTAGAAGAATATGACCTTCGCATAGCCACAGCTAAATCGAAGGTCGATAAAGCCATTCCTGAGGGTGCAACCTTCTCCATAATGGAGTACAGCGATAAAACGACTTGGGTTTACGGAGATAACTTCGGTCGCGGCGGCCAACCCATCTATCAAACGTTAGGCCGCAAACCCCCTGTCGGTATCGCGGATGAAATCATGAAGAAGCAGTGGGCTGAAATTTCATCGGAAATGCTGCCGACGTATGCTGGAGATTATATTATTATGACATCCAACACACGTACGTTAGAAGAATTTCAGAACGATCCGATCTGGGGCAATCTTCCGGCCGTAAAGAATGGACAAATCTACATTTGGCCTGAAGATCGATCCTGGTATTATGACCCCATCGCAGTTCTTGCCCAATCTGAAGAACTATCAGAATGGCTCGTGAATCGGGGCAAATAAAACGAAAAAAAGCCTTCAAAACCACTGATAACGTGGCTTTGAGGGCTTTTTTAACTACGATATGTTTTACTTAGCTACAACCGGTTTATCTTGGGATACAGCAAGTTGATAAAGATATAGGTCCGTTCCATCTCCAATCCCATAGTTCAGTATCCGTTTATTAACTGGAACGATTATAGCACGATACAAAGTCGGGAATACAGGAATCTCTTTCACCATCAGTTCCTGCCACTCCTTGTAGATGCCTTGACGTACCTTCACATCAAAGGCTGCTTCTGAAATACCATCCTTGAGCAATTTATCCTGTTCGTCACTAGCATAACGAGGGAAGTTATAGATAGCCTCGCGGCCGTACAAGCCTGATGGATCAACGTCAATACCTACAGACCATGCACCTTGGTACACATCAACCTTTGGATCATCTTCGCCGTTGGAACCAACGCGGTCATAGAATGTATTGAATTCCACCATTTCCAGCTGAACGTTCAAGCCGATAGCTTGCCATGACTGAACATAATATTGAGCGAGTGGCTGTGCAATATCCCCGCCCGTCATGGAGATAAAGTTAATGACTAACTCACTTCCATCCGGTTTCGTACGGAATTTGCCATCCATTTTATATCCGGCATCGTCCAAAATTTTCTTGGCTAACTCTGGATCGAAGGCAAGGCCTTTATTTGTAGCATCATGGTACTCAGGATGGGAAGGCGGAATGAGAGTCGTCGCATTCCAGCGCAAGCCGTGATAGAATTTTTTGCCGACCTGATCGTTATCAACTGCATGCCACATCGCTTTGCGTAAATTCACATCGCCCATTTTAGCTTTTGCATCAGGAACGACCTTCCCCGCCGTCGCATCCCACTTGCCTAGTTTAAAACCAATGTACGTATATGCACGGTCAATTGCTCCTAAATATTCAAGGTTTGATAAATTCGCGTTATCCGGGTATTGATCAACTGGGAATGAGTCAACGAGATCGACTCCTCCGCTTTTCAGTTGTTGAACGATAGTTGTAGGACTAATTACTTTGAGAACAACCTCATCCAAGGCAGGTTCTCCGCGCCAGTAATCTGTATTTTTCTCATAAACGACAGATTCTCCAGGAACGATGCTTTTCACTTTAAACGGCCCAAAGCCGATTGGTTTCTCACGAACCTCCGGGGAGGAAGAAATCTTAGCTACGTCCATATTTCCGAAGATATGTTTAGCTAATGGATAAGTCCATACACCACCAGTCAGTAAAGATGGTGTGGATTGAATGTAAGTAATTTTGATTTTTTTCTCACTAAGTACTTCTATGCCAGAAATTGTTTTTGCTTTTCCATCATGGAACTCCGCCATCCCTACGATGTTGGTGAAACTGGAGTCATACCGAGGTCCGTCATATTTCGGGTTGCCAATGACCTCATGGGCAAATAACAAATCCTCAGCAGTTACTGGTTTGCCATCGTGCCAGTTTACGTTGTCACGAATCGTTAGAGTAAACGATTTGCCGTCTTCAGACACTTCATAGGTTGCAGCCCCATCATTTGTGTATACATAGCTTTTATCCCAAGTAAGCAGCCCTTCATCGAACCAGGATAACACTTGGGAATCGGGATCTCCTGAATAAAAAGTGAAGTTTAACGTTCCTTCAAAAGGCGTATCCGATACAAGTCCGAATGTGATGGAGCCTCCCTTAATTGCTTCGCCCTCATTCTTCTTCACATTACTGAAATCCTCAATTGAATAGAGACCATCATCAGGAGCAGGTTTCTCGGTTTCAGCTGGAGCCGCACTCTCAGTCGGCTTCACCGCACCATCAGTCGGGCTCGGCGTGTCTACTTTCCCGTTATTAGATGAACAAGCTGCAAGAAAGACGAGAATTGCCACCATAAGCGGTAAAAATAAAGACCTTGAAAACATAGTTTTCTTCTTCACCATCGTTTTCCTCCTTTATTATCCTTTTCTTTGTCTTGCATCCGTCGCACGCTTTAGCGCTTGACCGACATTGTTTATACTCAACATCAGTACTAGAATCAGTATCGATGCGGGTAACCATATCCACCATCTAATCTCTAGCGTTTGCGGGTCTCTAGCATAACTGACTAACGTACCCAAGCTGGGCATGCTCTCGGGAAAACCGAAGCCGAGGAATGAGAGTCCAGACTCCAAACCGATATTCGCCGCCAAGTTCAATGTCATCGTTACAATAATAATGGAACTTAAATTTGGTAATACTTGTACCATCATGATTTTAAAGTTAGACGAGCCTAACGTTTTTGATGCTTGAACATAATCAAGCTCCTTCTCCTGCAGCGCTTTCGAACGAATCAATCTTGCAATCCCCATCCATAGAAAAGCTGTCATAATAAGCGAGAAAGACCAGATATTATATTTTGGCACGGCCGTAACAAACGCAATAACGATCATTAAAGTCGGCAATATCATAAAAAAGTCTACAAATCTCATAAAGATATTGTCTACCGTACCTCCGAAATAACCAGAAATGAGTCCTATGAAAACGCCAATTACACCTGTAAATGCAGTAACAATAAAAGCTATGGATAATGAATTCCGAGTTCCGATAATTAACTGCCCAAAAACATCGCGTCCTCCATAATCCGTACCTAGCCAATATTCGGCCGACGGCGGCTGTTTCAGTGCGAATAAATCAACCGTTACAATTTGTTCCTGATTTAGAACAAGAGATATCCCGTAAACAGACAAAATGACTAAGCTTAAAAAGATTAGCGATGCAAAAGCCAACTTATCTCGTACGATTTCCCGCCAGATAATATTCCAGCTTGACGGGCTTTTGTCCGGTCCCGGAAGCGCGGTTATAGGGATGTTAGTCTTTCTCATTTCTTTCACCTCAACGTCTCGAGTTCTTATTTAATTCGAATACGAGGATCAACAATACTTAAAACAATGTCAGAGATTAATGCTCCGAGAATAGAGGCCACTCCATACAATAAAACAAGTGCAGTAACGACACTGAAATCCCGAAGCGAGATGGAGCTTAAGAATAACTCACCCATTCCCGGATAACTGAAGATGCCCTCAATGAACACCGTACCTCCAATAAGCCCTGTAATTTCGTAACCAAAAAATGCTGCGATCGGCAATAACGAATTTCTTAAAATATGGCGATTATAAACGCGGGATTCTGAGGCACCCTTTGCTCTTGCCGTTATAATGAAATCCTTTTGCTTCGTATCGATAATCTCGCTTCGAAGATATTGGACGGTTGTCACGGTCGCAATGAGTGCCATCGATACGGATGGAAGCAGTAAATGATAAAATTTGCTCATAACATGTTGGAGGGTACCAGGTTCCATCCCTGGAGCAACGCTTCCTCCCGTTGGAAACCAACCAAAATGAAAACCGAACACCCATAACATCACTAAAGCGAATATAAAAAGCGGGGCAGCAAATCCAATATAGGTATACCCTGTAATAAATCGATCAGCCCACGTGTCGTTATAGCGACCGCTTATAATTCCAAGCGGTATAGCTATGATGTAGGTAAGTACTAACGTAACGATGGATAACCAAACGGTATTCATCATGCGCTGACCAATCAGATCAGACACCGGCATTTTGAAGCGAAACGATTGCCCGAAGTCACCTTGAATAGCTTTTGTAATCCAGTCCCAATACTGCACATACCACGGATTGTTTAGCCCCAGCCTCTCACGCTGTGCATCCAGCGCAGCTGGGTCTATACTCGGATCGAGCAGGCCAGTCAGCGCATCCCCCGGCATGGCCTTGGCCATTATAAATACGAGAATGCTTAATAATATAATTTGAGGAATCATAATGACTATTCTTCTTACAACTGTGCGCCACATCGTCCTCACCCTTTCCCAGGCAAAGCCACGAAATGTGTTTCTGAAATCGATTTTAACGGATATGCCAAGCCATCCTCGTCAAAATAGTTCTCATAGGCTTGTTCATATTCCGCCTTCACCGATTTCCGAAACGAGTATTTTTCCTCCCGCTTCGTTGGATCAATATCAGGTATAGCCGAGATAAGGCGCTTTGTATATATATGCTGTGGATCATTGAAAATATCGGCTGTCGTCCCTCGTTCAACGTAACGACCTTTATACATAATGCCAATATGATCGCACATATGCCGGATAATGCCGAGATCATGACTAATTAATAAATAGGTAAGGTTTAGTTCCTTCTGAATGTCCTGCATGAAGTTTAGCACCTGCGCTTGAACAGATACGTCCAGCGCCGACACCGGTTCATCGGCAATAATTAGCTTCGGTTTCAGAGCAATGGCTCTGGCAATCCCAATTCTTTGCCTTTGACCTCCCGAAAACTCGTGAGGGTATTTATATATGGATTCAGGGCTTAAGCCCACTTGTTCCAATAACTGTTGTACACTGCGCTTCTCTTCTGCAGCAGACTGTTTCTCAAAATTTCGTAAGGGCTCGGAGATAATGTCTAGCACGCGTTTTTTCGGGTTCAAGGAAGAATAGGGGTCTTGGAAAATCATTTGAATGTCTCTATGAAAACCAGAATGTCTTTGAAGCCCACCTGCCGCTAGCTGACGTCCTTCGAAGAGAACGTTGCCTGATGTAATGGCATTTAATCCTATGATGGCTCTGCCTGTCGTGGTCTTGCCAGAGCCGGACTCACCTACTAAACCATAGGTCTGTCCCTGCTCCATGGAGAAATGTATGCCGTCTACCGCTTTGATCGGTTGACCCTTTCTACTAAAAAGACCTCCACGATTCGGAAAATGTACCTTTAGATCGCTGATCTCAAGAAATGACATGTTGATGATCCTCCTTCTGATCAGGGAAGTGGAAGTGCTTATAGCAGCTGCATCTAACGAAATGGCCCGGAGAAACTTCATGCATTTCCGGGTGCGCTTCATGTGCAGCATCAGCAATCCAGGGCATCCTCGATCGGAAACGGCAGCCCTGCCTTGGGAGGTTCTGAAGAGACGGCACAATTCCCTGAATAACATGGAGCTTAGACTTTGCTTCACTAGCAGTAGGAATGGATTGCAACAACGATCTGGTATAAGGATGCTGCGCTTTAGAGATGAGCGTGTAAATATCAGCAATTTCAACAATTTGTCCGGCATACATAACAGCGACTCGGTCAGCCATTTCTGCAACAACACCTAAGTCATGTGTAATTAAAACAATGCCGGCCTTGCTTTCGTCCTTCAACTGTCTCAGCAAATCTAGAATTTGCAGTTGTATCGTTACATCAAGCGCGGTAGTAGGTTCATCAGCAATCAATAGCTTAGGATTATTTGCAATCGCTATCGCAATAATGACACGCTGTCTCATTCCTCCGGATAATTCATGAGGGTAACGCCCATAGGTATGCTCAGGACGAGGAATTCCGACTTTAGTTAACAGTTCGATCGCCCTGTCCGCCCTTTCCTTCTTCGAGTACCTAGGTTGATGCAGGAGAATAACCTCTTCAATCTGGGAGCCTACGATCATGAGGGGATTTAATGCTGATAAAGGATCTTGAAAGATCATACCTATTTCTTTTCCCCTCAGCTTATTCAGCATGGAAGGTGACATATGAGCAATGTCCTGTCCCTGGTAATAAATATTCCCCTCTATCTTTGCTCTCGTATGGAGGCCCATGATAGAATAGGCTAGCGCACTCTTGCCAGAGCCTGATTCCCCAACAATCGCAAGAACCTCATTTTCTCTTACCGTTAGCGTCACATCATCCACTGCTGCATAATAATGATCCGCAATACGAAAAGAGGTCGTTAAATTCTCAATTTTCAGCAGTTCTTTATTCAATGGAATCCTCCTAACGTAATCATACTAAAGACCTAATATTCTAAATTTTCTGACTTTTAATAGGATAGAAAACCACTTCTGATATAAATTTAAATCAATATAGCTACCACTTTAATGCATATTCAATATATATATTCTTGTTTTTGGATTTCATTACCTATTTGGTTCATATACTAATGTCAATTTTAAACACTGTCAAGTATTAATGTGATGTATTTTATACTAGTATGATAATTGTTTGTTATATTTATAATGTAATATAATTACATTAATTTAAGTTGTGTTTTCTTTTTGTAAATATAATTTCCATATCCGATACCAGTGCATTCGTTATTTTAAATTTATCAAAGAAATTTTTAACAAATGAATCTCTTGTAAACTATTTTTCAATATTAATTTATTGGTTATATTCCTCTATGTTTTTATGCGATAATATGTACATATTCATTTGACATAGAGCTGGAACTTGAAGTTTCCCAAAGTCTAAACGAATTTATTAATGGCAATAATAATATTCAATACTAAAAATAATTCGCACAAAATGGAGTGAGCCTCTTGATCTCGTTGAACCGATTTCTCAAAATTTGTATCGCTGTAATCTTAGTCCTTGCCATTATTTATTTAGCATCACTTGTCGATTTTATTTTCAAGCCCTTCGTTTCTTTATTTAGCATTATTATGATCCCGTTGATGTTAGCTTCTTTTTTCTATTATCTATTGCGCCCGCTTGTAAACTGGATGGAGAGGCCTAAGTTAAAGAGACCGTGGGTTATTATCATTATTTATTTAGCAGCTGCTGTGCTATTTGGTTTATTTATAGTGGGGGTATTTCCTTCACTGCGTACTCAGTTTTTCAATTTAGTAAACAATGCACCTAACCTTTTCAATTCATTAGGCAAACAGTTGCAAGAGTTGGATCAGAACGGGTTTTTAGCGGATATTTTACCGGAAGATGTAAGTCCATTTTCAAGACTGACTGAATATCTGAACAAAGGATTCTCATTTTTGACTAACTATTTAACAGGGATGTTTTCTTTTATTTCTAATTTCGCGCTCGTTTTGTTTACCTTCCCGATTCTTCTCTTTTACATGTTGAAGGAGGGGGATAAATTCGGTCAGAAAATCGTTAGTTTCATGCCTAAGCGGTACCGTGAGGATGGCAATAAAGCTATGCAGGATATTGATCTTGCTCTTAGCGGGTTCATTGTGGGGAGAGTCGTTGTTAACCTGGCACTCGGCGTACTCATGTATATCGGCTTCCTCATTATTGGCCTGCCATACGCCCTTCTACTGACTGTAGTTGCCGTTATTATGAACTTTATTCCTTTTATAGGCGCCATTCTGTCTGCAGTACCCATCGTCATTATTGGCTTAATTGAATCACCCTCCGTCGCCATTTGGTCGTTAGTGGTCATTCTTGTCTCACAGCAAATACAGGATAATATTTTGTCACCTTATATTTTCGGAAAACAGTTGGATATTCACCCTCTCACCACCATATTATTAGTGCTTGTTGGCAGTGACGCATTCGGAATCATCGGAGTGATCATTATTATACCGGTATATATGATGGTAAAAATCGTTGTTACGAAGGTATATCAGCTGTTCTTCAAACAGAAGTGGGAAGATGCATAAATATTAACCTTAACAAGCAAATGGGGATCACATAAATGTGGCCCCCATTTGCTTACCCGTAGCCTTTTCTGATTTCTTTTTTGCCAAAATCATATTGCAGCTATCCACCTCCAAACGACACTCTAGTTTTTCTTGCTCCTATAATCTATGTCAATTAATAGGGCTTGGTGTTTAATATAGGTTCAAAATAAAAAATACAAAGCATAGAGGTCACGCCCTACCATGCTCTGTATTTATGTTAAATCTCCTCTACAAAACATCCGTTTGCTCGATATTTCGAACCGTCGCCCAGGCGATTGCCACGCCAATAGCGGCTAAACCAAGCGGAATATAAATGATTGTTGCGAGGGAAAAAACAGGATTACTCGAACTCGTCAGCATGACGATTAAGAGTGAGGACAGAATAGTTGCAGGCACCGAATGCTTGCGCATGCCGAAATAAAGCGGAACTAAACTTGCTCCTGCTGCTGCAAAGGCAAAAGTTACAATACTCGTTAGTTGCGAACCATAGTCCAATGCCACCGGTGCTTCTTCTATAATATGAAAAAAATGATTAATGCCTATAATCGTAGACAAAGTGAAAATATGCGAGATAACGATCGCTATAAACGTAAGTAGAGCGACAATCGCCAGCTTGGCTGCAAGCAGCTTTTTGCGACTGACCGGGTACATGAACATAACAAAAATGGTTTTTTTCTTATATTCATCAATAATTAATTTACTAATTAGAACGGAAGCCATTACAATAAACGTCGATCTAACCATCGCGCCAATTATAATATACAACTCTCCCATATTAGCGAGCTCGTATTTCCCTTCCACTCCCTCAAAGTAACTGATCATGAACATCAGCATAACGATAACGACGTTCGCTATGATCGCTGCCTTCACGTACCAACCTAATCCCATTTTCGCTATTTCCAGCTTCATTAGCTTGATCATGGATGCTTCACCTCGTCTCCTTGAATCAAATCGAGGAAATACTGCTCCAATGAAGTATACTTCTTGTTCAGTGACTCGATGCTCACATCGTTTAACGCTAGCGCCTTCGAAATTGTTGTCTGCATTGCTCCCGATTCGAAAATGCGAATCATATTTTCATTTATAATTTTAAAATTAGTGAGCTTGAGTTCGTTGGCTAGAACGGCGCATGCCTTTGTCCGATCAGGCGTTATGAGCTCGATATATTCCGAATTCTGGCCCCTGACATCTGCCATCGAAACCTGCTTAATTAGTCTGCCGCCGCTGATTACGCCAATCGTATTGGCCATTTGTTCTATTTCACTAAGTAAATGACTCGATATGAGGATAGTAACCCCATAATCTGTACTTAACATCTGGAGCAGATTGCGAATTTCCTTAATACCGGCAGGATCAAGCCCATTAATCGGCTCATCCAGTATGAGCAATTCAGGTCTGTTCATAATCGCTCTTGCGATCGCCAATCTTTGCTTCATCCCGAGCGAAAAGTTTTTTACCGCTTTATCATCGACGTTACGCAGCGCGACCATATCGAGTACCTCACCAATGACCTTGTCATCATGGTAGCCCATATACTCATTGTGCAGCTGCAGGTTTTGCTTGGCTGTCAGCTTTTCATAAAAAACCGGCATCTCGATGATGCTCCCCATTCTTCTAAACACATCATACGTGGAAGGCGTCAACGGCTTATTAAACAATTCGATTTGCCCAGCAGTAGGTTTAATTAAATTCGTGAGCATTTTCATAACCGTCGTTTTTCCCGCACCATTTGGACCAAGGAAGCCGTATATTTCGCCCTTCCGCACACTCATACTCACATTGCTAACGACTTCCCTGCCATCGAATGCTTTGGTCAAGCCGCCTGTTCTTAAAATATATTCCACTTGTTCTCTCCTTCTTTCTACGTTGTAACTAATTCTCAGTTTATCGAAGACCTTTATCTTATTTGTTGCTTATTTCTAACAAATATCTTACTTTGCGATTAGGTCATGCGTTTGAGCTTAATCGTAAACGTCGTTTTCTCGAACGGGACGCTTTGCAATGTGATCTCGCCATTCATTTCCTCCACGAGTCTTTTCGTAATCGTTAAGCCCAGTCCACTCCCCTGAAAAGCCTTGTTCCTAGACTCCTCCAAAGTAAACATCCTTTCAAAAACAAGCTCCTGATTCCGAGAACTAATTCCTTTCCCGCAATCCGAAACGTCGATCATAACGTGTGTCTCGTCACAGCTCACCGCAATGCCTATCCTTTTTCCGTCACTGCCGTAACGAATAGCATTGGACAATAAATTGCTGAGCACTCGCTCCAACGCTTCCTCATTCCCTAAAGCGTAGATCGTTTCTTCTGGAATTTGAATATCTGCCTCATAGCCACTCGCCTGCACCATATCGTAAAAGGACAAAATACTTTTTTTGCATAGCTCGTTTATATGTATTCGCGATAGCGGAATGTCTTTATCACCCGCTTCTAACCTGGCAAGATCGAAGAAACCATTCATCAGCTTAATAATCTCCAGCGTTTTCTCATGGATTAGCAGCAGAAGACGTTCTCTTTCTTCAGGTTCCATCTCGCGGCTGCCTTGTATCATTTCGGCATAGCCGAGCACGACGGTTAGCGGGGTTTTCAAATCATGCGAAAAATTAGCGAGCATTTTCTTCATGGAGCGATTCGTTTTAGTAAACTGCGCCAGCTTATTCTGGTTATCAACGAAGAGACGGTTCAACTGCACCAGCAAAGACTTCAGTTCACGATCATCGATCATAAGCAGCAGCTTCTCATACGAACGTTGTTCACGTTGCCAGCTTATCTGTTCCGATATATAGCGTATACTCGAACTTCTCCCCCGCTGCATTTGATACTGAATGACATTTAAGATAGCGAGTATGACAATGATACCTACTAAACTATAAACCATATTAAAATTCTCCCAGCTTATATCCGATGCCCCATAACGTCTTTATATATTGTGGTGACGATGGATCGTCTTCGATCTTCTCTCTCAAGCGGCTAATGTGAACGTTTATGACGTTCTCATCTCCAAAATAGTCATCGTTCCAAACCGACCTGTATATTTGTTCCTTCGTAAACACTTTAGTCGGGTTCATCGTTAAAAGCTTAATGATCTGCCATTCCTTTGAAGTAAGCTTAATCGACTTACCCCGTTTGCTTACATCAATATTATCCGTATCTATCGTAAGCTCATGAACGCGAAGAACATTGGGTACTGCCTGCTCCCGAACACCTGAGTATTGCGTAGCTCTGCGAATCACCGCCTTTACCCTTGCAAGCAGTTCGATCATCGAGAACGGTTTGGCCAAATAATCATCCGCTCCGAAACCGAGTCCTAATGCTTTGTCCACGTCGCCATCCTTAGCAGATAAAATGAGGACCGGAAGCAGACTATGCTCCCTAATCTTCTTCAGAAAATCAATGCCACTAAGCTTTGGAAGCATGACATCCAGCAATACCAAATCATACGTTTCCTGAGAAAATAACCGCAATGCTTCTTCTCCATCTGCCGCATGTACGATATGAAAGCCTTCTAACGTCAAATAAGCCTCTACCATTTCGCTAATCGATCGGTCGTCTTCTACCAGCAATATGCGTTGTTTCAAGCTGCACACCTATCCTATCTATGTAAAGTCGTTAAATATAATCAATCTATTTCCTTACTATACCATAGGCTATTTGTGCCGGATGACATGAACATTGTCCGATAACTAAAAAAAGCCCGCGATTTTCATCGCGGACTTGAGATTACATTATTTCACTTCAACTACAAAAGGACTGATAAAAGTTTTACCGTTTCGTTGAAATTGTCCCCAGATCTTATATACGCCGGTACTCGGGAAAGTCGTCATGAATTTCGCATCCGGGCCTTTCGCTTTTTCCTCCATCGGGTGTACATGCAAATACTGCTCTGTATCCTCGCTTAGGATCACAACGTGCCCAACAGCGCCTAGGTAAGGCTCTAGATCCGTTATCGGATCTTTGGACTTCGCATCCGAAAGTTTGAAGTTCAACTCCATTTCTTTGCCGGCTTCCGGATGATTGTTTTCGAGTGTGATTTCTACCCCGTCCACGATCACGGAATGTTGATCCGATGGTTTAATCGGAACTTGTTCAGCGGCTAGCCCTTCCACCTTGATCCATTCGGACTTCGTTGTGGCGGATCCGCCGGTAGGAATATAGTCGGCGAATAACTTATAATCTCCACCGGAAGGGAACGATGTCGTGATTTCGAATTGCCCATTCCCTTTGTATTCCGGATGGATGTGGTCAAAGTAAGCTAAATCTTTGCTAACCACGATGAGATGGAGCTTCTTCTCGTGATTAATATCGAATTCCTCGATGGCCTTCCCGTCCGTATCTTGAATTTGTACGGTTATTAAGGTATTCTCTCCGGATTTCGGCGTTTCTTCAGACCATTTCCAGTCGGCATTCGTCTCTACCTTCTTCGTCTCGCCAGCATGTTCTTCTCCGTGAGCTTCTCCGTGCTCTCCGGCACTAGATGCAGCGGGTGATGCTGCTAGAGAATTCCCGCCATGAGCACCATGAGTATCTGTTTCTTGTTTATTTTGTTTTCCGCAAGCAGCAACAAGAACTAGTGCCACTAGCAATCCGATCAAATAAATTCGTTTCATTTTAGCCTCCATAATATGAATAACTTCATACTTTTGCTCTTTGTAGACGCAGCGCATTCAGCACAACGGAGACGGAGCTTAAAGCCATAGCTGCTCCGGCGAGCCATGGTGCAAGGAATCCAAGCGCTGCGATCGGGATGCCGATGACATTATAAGCAAGCGCCCAGAACAAGTTTTGCTTAATGTTTACCATCGTTTTCTTACTCATCGAGATCGCGTCCGGAATACTGTTCAAGTCCCCGCGCATTAAAGTAACATCCGCGGCCTCCATGGCCACGTCGGTTCCCGTTCCGATCGCCATCCCGATATCCGCAATTGCCAATGCCGGCGCATCGTTAATTCCATCTCCAACCATTGCGACCTTCTTACCGCTTTCTTGCAATCGCTTGACCTCGTTGGCTTTACCATCCGGCAGCACTTCCGCCAGCACATGGTCGATTCCAACTTGGCTCGCAATGGCTTTCGCCGTACGTTCATTGTCGCCTGTCATCATCACGACTTCCAAACCGAGCTGCTTTAATCTGGCAACTGCCTGCTTTGATGTATCTTTAATCGTGTCCGCTACGGCTACCATACCAGCGTACTTCCCGTTAACCGCAACCAGCATCGCTGTTTTTCCAACCGACTCCAGTCGGCTCATTTCCTCAAAAGCGGACTCCGCGTTCACGTTAGCTTTCGCCAATAACTTTCGGGTTCCTATTAGCAATTCGTTCCCTTGAACTGTAGCTTCAATGCCAAACCCAGGTATCGCTTGAAAGGAATCTGTCGATGGGAGAGAAATACCTTGCTCTTGAATGCCAGCCACGATCGCTTCCGCTAACGGATGCTCCGAGTTTTTCTCCGCTGCAGCAATCCAGGACAAGAGCTGTTCCCGATTATAGCCTTGCTCAATCCGAACATCGGTCAATTCCGGCTTGCCTTTCGTTACCGTTCCCGTTTTATCCAATATAATAGTGCTAATGCGATGCGTGGATTCTAAATGCTCGCCGCCTTTGAACAAAATACCGAGTTCAGCGGATCGACCCGAACCAGCCATGATCGATGTTGGCGTAGCCAGACCTAGCGCACACGGGCATGCTATAACCAGAACGGCAATTGCCTTCTCCAACGCCTCTGCGAAATTGCCTGCATCGACAGCGAAGTACCAGATCAAGAAAGTGACGATCGCGATCCCAACGACGATCGGGACGAATATTCCCGAAATTACGTCGGCTACCCTTTGAATCGGCGCTTTCGAGCCTTGCGCTTCTTCTACGACTTTGATGATTTGGGAAAGCGCCGTTTCTTTGCCGACTTTGGTCGCTCTAACTTTAAGCACGCCGTTTTTGTTCAGCGTTGCTCCAATGACTTGATCTCCTGTCTGCTTATCTACCGGGATACTTTCACCGGTTAACATCGATTCATCGACTGCCGATAACCCTTCAAGCACTACACCATCGACTGGCACTTTCTCGCCAGGTTTAACGAGGAATACATCTCCAGCTACTACGTCTTCTACCGGAATACTAACTTCCTGACCATCCCGTATAACGATAGCCGACTTGGCTTGTAAGCCCATCAATGCTTTGATCGCTTCGGAAGATCGGCCTTTCGCCAGTGTCTCGAATAATTTACCCAGCAAGATTAACGTGATCAGCACGGCACTCGTCTCATAATACATCTCAACTTGATGATGTGCGGATGCATTTAATGATTCGATGGTTAAGTAAACACTATAGAAGTAGGCAGCAGATGTGCCGAGCGCTACCAATACATCCATATTCGCACTGCCGTTGCGCAGCGCCTTGTAAGCTCCGACATAGAATCGGCTGCCAATAATGAACTGTACCGGAGTGGCTAATATCAATTGGAACCATGGATTCATGAAAATCTCAGGTACCCATATCCATGACGTAAAGGAGAAATGCCCAACCATAGCCCAGAGAAGCGGCAAAGAGAGAATAGCTGATACAATCAACCGGATCTGCAGGCTGCGAACTTCCTTTTTCTTATGATCGCTTTCATTCGTCTGCTCGCTCTTCGGTTTAGCTTTATAGCCGATCTGTTCGACTTTCTTGATCATATCCGCAGCACTTGTCATGGATGGAATAAATTCCACATGTGCCGTCTCCAAAGCTAAGTTTACCGTCGCTTTTACGCCGCTCATTTTGTTAAGGCCCTTCTCGATGCGCGTGGCGCATGCTGCGCAGGTCATGCCTACAATATCGAAGTCAATGGACTCCTTTACCGTACCGTATCCCAGGGCTTGAATTTTCTGTTCCAATTGGGACATGTTGACTTGAGAAGGGTCAAAGTTGACCGATGCTTGCTCCATGGCGAAGTTCACGTTTGCTTGTGCAACGCCTTCCAGCTTATTCAGGCCTTTCTCTATACGGCTCGCACATGCTGCGCAAGTCATGCCAGTGATTTGTAGTGTGGCTTGTTGGTTAGATACTGCTTGATTAGAACTGCTCATGATCATCACCTATTCTTCTGTCGTATTACCATCTTAACTATGTGACGTTTTTATTTCACGACATCGTAACCCTGTTTCTCAATCGTTTCGACAATGGCATCCAATGAGATTTCACTGTCGTCATACACCAATTCAACCAGGCCTGCGGCTCGATCGACAGTCGCTTTTGCACCGAGAGTTTCGACTGCACCTTCAATCCTACGAACACAACTGCCACAAGTCATTCCTTCTACATTTAACATTACGTTTTTCATTTTTAATTCCTCCGTCTCATTTATTTCGTTAATTTGTTTACCGTAATAAGTAGTTCGTCAATCACTTGAAGCTCAGCCGATTGAATTCTCTTCAACTCTTGGTTATGAACGAGCATCTTCATCATCTTCATAAATCAATATACAATACCCCCCTATAGTATATAAAAGACAAAATAATAAATTATTCATTGATGACTTCCTTTAAATTGATTCGGCCGATCAATAAAGTGGTTCGCTTGTTCCAAGGGCGCAACCTGCATATCTGATTTTAGACCTGCCTTGGCCAACTCTTCCTCCGCTTCTGTTCCATTGAGAGTGGCGTTGCTAAGGCTAAATTGCGAAGTGTCATGCTCCAACATATCCTTTGTAATTAAAGGTAACGCTTATGAGTATAGAATACCCCCGTACCCTATATATTGTCAAGTGAAGTAGATGAAAAAAATTTAAAAGCAAATGTACACAAGCACATTTGCTCCGATTATCATTTCATTAGTTTATTTATTGTCGTCAGCAATTCATCGATGGCTCCATGTTCGCCCGATTGAATTTTTTCAACGACACAGCTTTTCATATGGTTCTCGAGAAGTAATTTTCCGACGCCGCCCAGAGCCGATTGAACCGAAGCGATTTGATTGAGTACATCATCGCAGTACGTATCTTTTTCGATTAACCCTTTGATGCCTCGAATTTGCCCTTCAATTCGGTTCAGGCGGCTGGTCAGGTTTTTCTTGATCTTCTCGGAGTGATGGCTTTGTTGATGGTGGTGATGATGTTCATGTCCAGCGGATTCAACCGTTAATTCCTTTTCCATGGCTTATCCCTCCCCCTTATGCCCTATTATACCCCCTAACCCTATCCCATGCAAAGCTCTGATAGAACAGCAAATCAGCCGTGAATAACACGACTGATTATTATGTCTATCTCATTTTCAATTCTCTGACGTTTTCCCTTTACGGATGAAAATCAATGCAATAAGTGCACCGACGATAGCTATGATAGCTGCTCCAACGAATGCGGAGTGAAAACCCGTATTTAATGCCGCGATTTGATCGATCCCTTTATCCAACTCCCCTTTCGTCCAGGAAGAAGATACGGCAACCATGACAGCTAATCCAATGGCTGAACCAATCTGATAACTCATATTGGATAAGCCCGACGCCAAACCGGATTCTTCCGGCCTTGCCCCCGACAAGGAGGCAATCGTTGCCGGGATATAAGCCATTGACATGCCAAGTGCCCCGAGTAGAGAAGCCCACAGTACGTTGGTAACGAAGTTTCCTCCTTCTGGCGTATTCCCAGCGAACAGCAACAGTGATCCCGCTAATATAAGCATACCAATTACGAGGTTTCCTTTAATGCCGAACTTGCCGACAAGCCTTCCCATGACTCCGACCATCAAGATCATGATGAGGATCGTCATCGGCACCAGAGCAATCCCACCCATAAATGCCGAATAGTTCAGAACCTGTTGAAGATACAGATTCAAGAAAAACCAAAGCGGAATCCAAGCACCTGCAAGAGTTGCCAAAATGATATTGCTCGCAAGTAGATTCGGAGCTCTAAATATCCGTAGAGGTACGAGCGGTTCCTTTTTCTTCGCTTGCACGATCAGAAACAGAATGAACAGTACAGCAGCAATAGCCAATAAACCGAATGTTTGTGCTCCCCATCCGTTATGCTCCGAAGTGACGATCGCATATACCGCCAGCACCAATGCAGCCGTGACCGTCAGTGATCCCAAGAGATCGATGCTGCCCTTACTTTTCGTTCCTTTTGGAAGGACATACAGACTGTACAAAATAGCGAACAAGCCAACGGGGATGTTGATCAGGAATGTCCAATTCCAACTGAGCCATTCCGTAATGACTCCTCCGAGGAAAACCCCAGCCGTACCGCCTGCTGCTGCGGATGCTCCCCAGAAGCCGAAAGCTTTGTTTAACTCCTTAGGGTTAGCGACAAATAGTTGCATGATGATGGTCAATGCTGCTGGAGCGATTAGCGCTGATCCAAATCCTTGAAGGGCGCGGCCGATATTCATCGACTCCTCGGACCAAGCTAATCCGGCTAACAGCGAAGCAAGTGACAAGATTATAAACCCGAGCATAAACATCTTGCGTTGACCGAATAGATCGGAAAGTCGGCCTCCTAGTAACAATAATCCCCCGAAGAAAATGACATAAGCATTAAATACCCATTGCAGGTTGTTTTGCGAGTAACCAAGTGCTTCTTTAATCGCTGGGAGAGCAACCCCGATGATAGATGTGTCCATGATAACCATGAACTGGGCCAAACATAGCAAGAACAATGCCTTCCATCTTAGCGGATTCGCATTAATCATAGCATTTGAATTTCCTGACATTTCGTATTCCTCCTTGATTTGATTTACATTCGTATAGTATACCCCCCTACCCTATATTGTCAACAACTTTTTCCATAAAAAAACTGCTGACTTTGGATCAGCAGTAGACTTGATTTGATTAAAATAGGTTATGGGATGAGCTGATTGATGGCTCCTGTTAACGTTTCTTTGGGTACGAATCCTGTCACTTTCCCGACTAGCTGACCCTTTTTGTAAATAAACAGAGCTGGTAAATTCATGACTCCCATTTGCTCTGTCACTTTCGTTTCCGTCGCTACATCCACCATGGCCACCGTTACTTTACCTGCATAAGCTTGATCGATGTCCTCTAGAATCGGCTTCATTTGTTTACAGAGCGAACACCATTCTGCCCAAAATTCCACCAAGACGGCATCTTGTTCGGAAACCACCTTATCGTAAGTGTTGTCCGATAAATTTAAGATAGTCATTGCTATATCCCTCCTATTGTGTAACTTACTCTGATAAGTACATAACCACCACACGCAACGCACAGTTTGACAAACACTATAATAACCCAAATATCGCCAAATTAAAATTTAAGATCGGAACTCTAAAGTTCTATTGGTATGTCATCCGACAATTTGGTCTTTGTCTGCAGATCGGTCCATTAGACTTGAGGCGGAGTCGCAGCTCAGTCGCCAGCCGCTTGAGGCGGAATAAGCTTAAATGATACATTTTAATTAACAGTAAATGACAATGAAATTCGGAGGTAAACTGATGCGTGTACGAGGAAGTACGGTTCATTCGTGGTCACTTGGAATATTGGCTTTTTTGGCGTTAGTGGTTGGGGCATACGCCTTGTTTTTGTATGGATCGCCTGACGGCATTAGGGACCAGGGCTTTGTCACAGAAAAAGGAAGCATGCCTGACTTGTGGTACAGCGTTCTATGGGGCCATGCCGTTTCTGCTGGAATAGCGATTGCAATCGGTTGGTTTCAGTTCATCAAGCGGTTTCGGCATCGCTCACCAAACACGCACCGCATGATCGGCTATATTTATGCTGCAATGCTTGTAATTGGCGGCATCACCGGCCTGTATCTCGCTTTTTATGCGAACGGCGGGTTGATCGCAAAGGTTGGCTTCGGCACATTATCTATTCTATGGCTGTATTCCCTTTATCGCGCGTTAAAAAGCATTATCGTCCACCGGAATAAGGCTGAGCATGGACGCTGGATGGCAAGAAATTATGCACTTACCTGCGCAGCAATTACTCTCCGCTTGTATACTGCACTCGCAGCTGGCATTTGGAAAATAACCGATACGAATGACTCGTTCTTCGTTATTGCTTGGATTTGCTGGGTACCAAATCTATTGTTTATTGAAATGATAATGAGTAGAAAAAGGCGTATAGGCATGACGCAAGAGACTGGTATTCATCCAAAGATGTAAACAGAAAAAGAGCAAGGATGGCTGCAACCCATCCTTGCTCTTTTCTTATTATCGTCCTGCTTTTAAACGCGGTTATGATCCGCTCTCCACTTCGTAATGGATTTCTTGATCGTCCTAGAATCCATTCCTGCTTCGGTAGCCTTCACGCATAATGCAGGAAAACCATCATCCTCCGCAAAACGCAGGGCAATGATTTGCTGCACGCTAAGTTTTGTATCCAACGGTTTGCCTGTAAGCCTGAAATGCCGAAAATTCTCCTCATGAACAATGCTGCGATCCTGAAGTTTTGTTGCGAACTGACGAACAACAGCCACCATTAGAACTACACATACGGAAAGACCAAAAATTAATAGCGAAGAGAAACTGAATTGCTCTTTAAATATATGAACAATCGACGCGATAAATAGGATAAGCGCAATGGGCGCCAGTATAAAATGATACAAAGGTGCATATTGCCCATGGTTCTCATAGCTTTGCGTTTTCACATTGCTCATAACGATTCCCCCAATGTAATGTCTAGTTCATTCTTTTTTGAAAAACTGAATCACGCCAAAAGCAAGACCTTCAGAGTCCTCACAATAAGCAAAATCGCCAATTTCAGGAATTTCCATCTTGGCGGAGGCAACTTTGCCACCTGCCCGCTCGACCTTGCCCAAATATTCATCCAGATCCGCCACGGTAATTGAATTAACGGTTCGCAGTGCCTCTTCTGTAGAGCTGCGCATCAGCCCACCGTCAATACCTTCCTCACCATCTTCGCCCGTAATGATTATCCAGTAGCCCTCCATCATCTCTTGGAACTTCCAACCAAAAACCTCTTCGTAAAATGACATTTTTTTCTCTGGATTTCTAGTCTCTATTTCAAAATGAATAACGCGTGACATGACGTTCACTCCTCTTTTTGCAGTAGTCTGATAAGACTCTACAAAAAGAATAGCCATAAACCGTGAATTTTGCTTCTTCTAGTTTGCTATCTTTTATCCCTTCAGCCTATTAAGAAAAGCTTGAACGAGAACGGGAATGGAAATCAATATAGGCGGATCATAAAACTTTGGAGGTCGAAGGGTAACATTGGATTCGCCTTTAGCTACACCATCTGTTATAGTGATTTTCCCACTCGCCTTGCCACGCCAAGAGTGCTGCGGATGCAGGTACTCATCGAGAGAAGCATCCCATGCAAATGCGATAGACATGATATAGTACGTTCCATCGGGAACATCCGGTATAATGTATGCTCCTGACTCAAAAACCATTGTGCATCCCACAGGCTTGCCCATAGGAATTGGCCTAGGAAACAAGCCAATACAAATCACGCCATGAAGCGATTCTGACGCCTTAACATTCCCCTCTATGGCTGAAAGCGCCTTAATGCCCTCTGGCAAACGAATGGATCGAAGTTCATTGAGCCCAAGCAACCTGCTCTCTATAAAATGTCTAAACTGCTGCGGTGAAAGACCGATAAAACTTGAGAATTTGGAAGAAAAGGTGCTAAAACTGCTGTATCCCACCGTTTGACCTACTTCAGTAGCTGATAAAGTAGATTTCAGTAGCAGCTTTTTACTCCATTGAAAGCGAAGAGCAGATAAATACAGCCGAGGCGGAATGCCTGTGGTGGAGCGAAAGATACGATCAAAATGAAAAGGACTGTACGAAATAAGCTTTGCCAGCATTCCCGTCGAAAGAGTCGAATCTTCCATACGTTCTACCATCTGAACAATTGCTGCTTTTACAGCGACTTCATGATCAGATTCCGTCGTTTGCTTCAAACCTGCCGTCTTTTTTTCGTAAACTTCTTGAACGGATTGATTCACACCATTACTACCCCACCTCTGCCATGTAGTCTACCTATTAGAATAATTAAACATGGTGACATTGAATACTTACAACATATGTAAATCATTATACATTATAACTTTCTATTGTCAGAAAAAATAAAGTATTTTTAATAACGCTATCTGTATTTCCCTTACTGTCCATCTTGTATTAAGATTCTATAAAAAGGGAAGGGACTCTTCTGCCTATGGAATTATCGAGGGCTCAGCAATTAGCTCAAGAGTATATAACAAATTACGCAAGAAGCCGCAAAAATGAGGTAGAGCAAACAATTAGGGAAATCCTTCAAATGTCCAGCATCGAGCTGAAGACATTTGAAGATGCTATCATTAAACTAAAATCTCATGCAAGTATTGCGCTGCACTTTCACCCAGATCGATTAGATCCGACCATGAAAAGCGTTGCTGAAGCACTACTTGAGCAGGGAATTTATAAAAGCCAGTTTGAGACTTTCCTATCGAATGGAAGTGTATCAGCATTTTCAGGTGGTGAACGAGACGTTTGGGAAAATAAAATGTTTGGCGGAGCGTACCAAATAAATGGCTCAACCAATAGCGAGCGGCCCAAGTATGGGGCACTCAATGTCATGTTACATCCCGATGGACCTGCTCCACGTTTTGGATCATGCTATTTTCTTTTATCCACTGAGGTCTCTCATCGTTGCACTTATACTTATTTGGATTCTCACCAAGACCCCAAGGAAAAAGGGACGTATAAGGAATTTGACCTCATTTTGGCTGCTCTCATGAGGGATGCGTTCTATAGTAATTTTTCCATTGGTGAAAGCAATCTGACGGCTCGAAAGTTAATCGACCATATGCTCGTCAATCTTGAGAAACCATTCCAAAATCCATCAAACAAAGAGCCAACTCGAAATCTTGACCACTATATCGAAGCTCAGGTTCATGGTGACATTTCTCTTAAAGAAGACGTAAAGACGCTTGTTGCCGATCCATCATTTAAGGGCACCCATACAGGACGAATTTTAGAACAGCTATGTTTAAAGTATTCAATTGATCTTTACTGGCACATGGGCTTTACCCTTTTAGTTGATGAGGTTCCTATGAATTTTAGAGGTCCTTCGATGCCTTCACTAGCCAAAAGAATTGCGCAAAGTGATTTTATTGATGTTAATATGATTGGCTCAGCAGCTCTGGACTTGAAACAAAATCCAAGTAATTGGAGCGATAGAGGAACCTACAAAGAAGTTCTGCAAGAATTAAAATTACTCTGGCATGTTTTAGTGAGATATGGAAAGCCAATGGAAAAGTGAAAGTTAGCGTAATCGGAGGTAAACGGAAAATAAAAAAAGAGGAGCCCGCAGCTCCTCCCCTCTAAACCTTATGTTCTACCGATTCTTTGCTCTGATCAGCATCCGATCTCACCTTGATCCGATATTCCTGCGGCGATATTCCCTCAAGCTCCTTAAACACTCGAGAAAATTGCTTGCTATTCTCAAAGCCGACGGCGCTGCCGATTTCCTGCATCTTCTGATTGCCTTCGAGCAGCAGTTCCTTGCTCTTGCGAATACGCACTTTTTTCAGAAACAATACAAAATTTTCTCCCGTATGAACCTTGAACGCCTCACTGAAGTAGGAATAATTAAGGCCAACATAATTGCTCACGACAGCCATATTAAGCGGGCGATAATAATTTCCCTCCATATAAGCGACCGCCGCTTTAATCTCCGAATGCTCGCTATAAGCAGAGCGAATGCCTCTGACATAATCATTCACGCTTGAGAGCAGCAGCTCCAAGCTCCGATAATAGTCATGAAAGCTGCGGAAATTATCCATGCTGCCTACTTTACGATATAGCTTCAGTACTTCGATTGACTCTTCACCATAGATGCGAAAAACTTCATCCAGAACCTGCTCATTGATCATTTTCCCTACAAGCTTTAAATACCCAATATCAACGTCAGGTATATCCTCTGTATGGAATATCAGCTTCAGCAGCTCTTGAACTTCCCGTTCCCGATCGGTACCCAGCATATTGCCAAGCTTACGAATTTCTTCTTCTGGCACCGGGTAATACTGCCGCTTCGCTCGAATATCTTCATGGTGCAGCAGACGACAATTCGAATAAATGAATGAATATTGAAGGGCTTCAGAAGCCTGCTTATAGCAGTGAAACAAATCTTCTATTTCATTCCCCTCAGCGCTTATCCCCATGCGCAGTCCGTCCAGTTCCTTCCCTCCAACCTGCCTAAACAATTCCTCGAACTGATAGCGCGGGCTTCCGATCAGAACAAGCTTGCTCTCACTATCTAGAAACGAGACATCCATAACACCCTTGATCGGATGCATCATTTTCTCCACCAGCAGCTTAAACTCTTCTTTGTTCATAGAGTCGCCGCTCTCCGATTTATAGTTCAAGACGGCAACGGTAAACGGACTGGTTATTTGCTCAAATCCGATTTTGGATTCCAGATCATTTGCAATATCATAGGCAGGGTCATCTTGTCTAAACCATTCCTTCAGCCTGTTTATCCGCAGCTGTTCACGGTAGGTATCGCTTACAGCTACCCGCTCAGCAAGTTCAGCTTGCGCTTGCAGCGTATTTTCGCTTTTTGTGAGCGATTCAAACAGCTCATCCCGCCGTATAGGCTTGAGCAAATAATCTTTAACCTGATATTCTATAGCAGCCTTAGCATACGAGAAATCATCATAACCGCTTAAAATAATAAATATCGGTTTTTGCACTGGCTCAGCCTCTTGGGTAAGTCGCTTAATGAGTTCGATCCCATCCATGACAGGCATGCGAATATCTGTAATAACGATATCCGCCCGTTCACTTCGATATTGAGTTAGAGCATCTTCTCCATGAATAGCCGTTCGAATATGATATAATTCTGGAAATTCTCTCTCTATCATGGTTTTGAGCCCTAATCGGATATTTTTCTCGTCATCTACGATTAGCATTGTTCTCATATCCGGAACTTCCTCCCATCAACAGCACCTTAGGAAGGGTAATCACTACCTCTGTAAAATGCCCTTCTCTGCTATATACATGTAATCCATATTGCTTGCCATAATAAAGCCGAATACGCTGATGAACATTGCGCAGACCAATTCCAAACGCTTGTTTTCCGTTGCCAGCTTTTTTTTCTGAAGATATCCCGTTACTATTATCGGTGTGAATCATTTCATTTAACCGCTCCAAGCGAGCCGCTTTAATACCCATGCCATTATCTCTCAGCCTGATAATAATGCCTGCATCCTCATTCTCATCCTCAGAAACATTAATCAAGATCGTACTTTGGCTCTCTTCCACCCCAGTCCATGCATGTTTCACTGCATTTTCTATGATCGGCTGCAGAGACATCTTAAGCACTTCAATCTCCAGCAGCTTCGAGGGAATATTAAGCTCAAGCTGAATCGGTTCATCGAAGCGAATATTCATGACGGCAATATAATTCTGAATATGGCGAAGCTCATCTTGCAAGCTTACATATTCACCAGACCACTTGAAATTATAACGCATCATCCCGCCAAGTGATGTAAGTGAATCGGATATCGTCCGCTGATTTTCCATCTCTGCCAGCATCTTAATATTCTCAAGCGTGTTATACAAAAAATGAGAGTCTATCTGACTATGCAAGGTACGCAGCTCCGCCTCTTTCGTTAACGCTTGCTTCTTAACTCCCTGTGCAATCAACTCATTAATCGTATGAATTAATTTGTTAAAATGATGCGCAAGCTCGCCTATTTCCCCGCCTCCCCCCAAAGGAAGTCCAGTAGGCATTTCTCCTCTTCTTACTTTCTTCATTGCCTCTGTGAGACGACTCAGATTTTTGAGAATAAAGGAGTTCATTAAATACGTAATGAAGGATAATAAACCGATCAAAATAATATTAGCGGCGATGATTTGTCGCTCTGCTCTGGATACACGTTCATCAACGTTTTTTAATGATACGACGTTCAAAATATGCGCACTGGCTTGTTCCACAGGTGTGGAGACCAGCAAGTAAGGATGCTTATTGACTGAAAATCGCTTTTCCTTATCCCCACGCTCATTCATTTCACTGAACTCTTTCAAAATAGCTTGATGAAGCTCTGGATCACTACCGACAAACGGTTGATTATTATCCATAAAAATAGTTCCGTTGCCATCAGCAAGCATCATCTGTGATCCGTCATCCTTAATATTGGCAAACGCTTTAGGCGAGAACTGCTTCAGCAGCATTTCAACTTGAATAATCCCAATTCGCTTACCTCCAGCATGCACGAGGCGAAGGAGTGATACCTTCGGCATTTGAGCATTAACATCCGTCACGTAGCGATGCAAAATGTCTAGGTCCTGCTCTTTGAATATCCACATTTCCTTGCCATCCAATTGATCCAGCTTAGCGAACCATGGCTCTTTCTGAATCCGGCGTTCATGGAAGATAATCGGCCAAATTTCAGATATATGATCATTATTTGCAAATAGTCGAAGATGGGCAATGTTTGGATTGTTGATTTGAATGTTGATCATATCGGTAAGCGCACCACGATATAAGTCGAGGAGCTCTTCAACAGGAAGTTCATCTTCCTTTGAGACATAATCCAAAATTTCAGATTTCGATAATGTGAGCTGGGCAGCCCGTTCCATAGCTTCAATCTGATTTAAAACATTCACTTTCTCCATTTCAAGCAAGTAATGGCTTTGCTTAAAGGTATCGTTAATATAGCTATCCCTGATCTGATTAAAGAGATAGTTCGATACGCCGATGCTAGGAATTAACAGGATGATGATATAAGCGGCTACGAGTCGACTTTGCATCGATCTGTGTCCCAGCCAATTCGTTACAGATTGAAGATGTAACCGAAATTTTCTGCCCATAATGCTCTCACTTCCGCTCTGTATTTCACTCACTATTCATAGTTCCCTATGCGACAAAAAGCACCCCAGACCGTTTCCGGTTCTGGAGTACCTTTCGCTGGGGGAGTCCCCTAAGTGGTAGAAATGATCATATTATTTTGCTGCGTTCAACTTTGCAACATTTTCTTCGTATTTCTTTTGTTTGTAGGCTTGTACTTTGGTGAATCCAAGTGATTCACGTTTCGTTAGGTAATCGCCCCAAATTTTATCGAAATCCGCTTCGGATTTTGCAAGCACTAGTTTTGGCAGTACTTTACCAAACTCTTGATCTATTTTCGTGTTCATAATACCTTCGGCTGAAGTGCCAGTTGGGTTGAGTTGGTCAAATTCCGACAAGCTCTTCGCTTTGCCGCGTGTCCAGTCTTCCAATTGCTTGAATGGCTCAACAGCTGGTGGAGACCAGATTGGCGTTAGGTTCGTATCCATCATCATCCAGAACGTGTGGGATGCGCCAAGCTGTTTATCAAAAGCGCCACGATCTGTATTCAATAGTTTCAATGTTTCTGGCAAGAACTGATCTTTGCCATCAATGTTATCCCAAGTTACGCCTTGTTTACCGAAGAACGTATCATGCTGTCCTTCTTCCGAGATCAAGTAGTCTAGGAAACGAATAGCGCGTGCTTTGTCTTTCACATCTTTGGAGATGAGTGTAACTGTCCAACCTGAGATCGATGGACCAGCAAGTGTCGGCTGATCAAGGTTAGTATTAGCAGGACCGTCTACAGCAATGTAGATGGAGTTCGGGTCATTTGCAAATAGTGCATTTTGTTGGTTTGCAAGGTCAGATCTAGAGTAAAGCATTGCGAAATAACGGCCTTGTGCAATTTTCTCTTCCATTTGCGGGCGCTTGTCAATAAAGATATCTTTTGACAACAAGCCGTCTTCGTTCGCTTGACGCATTGTTTTGAGCCATTTTACGTATTCAGGATCTGTATTTCGATCATACAGCTGACCATCTTTGTCGTAAGGAATAGCAAGGAAATTCTGAATATAATGTTGAAGCGACGCGTTGCCTGTATCGTTGAAATCATACATGCCTAGCGGAATAAGCGGTTGGCCGTTCACATCAGGATACATTTTTTTCGCATCCTCAAGTGCTTTCAAGAAGCCTTCTGGCGTACGCATATCCGGCTTACCTAGTGCTTCATACATATCTTTGCGCACAAGGAAGGTTTGTGTGGATGTAATGTTGTCTCCGAATTTCTCATAGTCCTTAGGTGATGAGGAAGAATTCGGATAGCCATACACATTGCCGTTTTCTTGTTTGTACCAAGAAAGTTTAGCAGGGTCTGTTACTTTGTAGAAGTAAGGGTCATATTGATCAGCAAGCTCGTTCAGCGGAAGGACTAGATCGCCTTCGATCATTTTCTTAACCGCATCTTCATACCAGCCTAGTGTAATAAAATCAGGCAAAGTGCCCGAAGCGATCATCGTATTCATCTTCTCTGCTTCGTTGCCGGCTGGAACGATGAAGTTAATGTTAACGCCTGTTTTTTCAGTAATATATTTCGAAGTCGCATCTACGCCCCATTTGTTAGGGAACCAAGAGAAGTTGATGTACCAATCGAACGTAATCGGGCTTTTATCCACTTCCCAGCCCTTATCGTCCTGAGTAAGCTTCACTTGCTCAGCAGGAGCGACATTGCCCTCTTCCTTGCCATTGTTTTTGTTGCCGCCTGAAGAGCAAGCGGTCGTAAAGACTAGAACGGTTGCGACCATCAGCATCAATAGATTTTTGAGCTTAAGCTTCTTGTTCATGTTTGTCTTCCCCTTCTCTGTATGAATAATTATATATGCAATCCTCTGCTCGATAAAGGGCGGAAGGTACTGCCATAAGTTAACCTTTAATCGAACCGATCATCATTCCTTTTACAAAATACTTCTGTAGGAACGGATAAGCGATAACGATTGGAAGGGTCGTGACAACCATCGTAGCCAGCTTGATGGATTGCGTAGTAACAGATTTTCCTATGCCTCCAGGAATAGCGGCCAACATTTGGCTAGAGCTGGACTGAGCTACAATCCGGTACAAATAGGTTTGTATCGGCTGCATGTCCATGTTGTTCATGTAAATTACGCCGGCAAAGTAATCATTCCATTGGTATACCCCGTGGAACAAAGCGATTGTAGCGATAACCGGCATCGATACTGGCAAAATCACTCGTATAAATATCGACCAGTCATTTGCCCCGTCAATTTTGGCAGCTTCCTCAAGGCCATCCGGAATATCCCGGAAGAAGGTCATGAAGATAATGAGATCGAAGAAACTGAACATAGCTGGAATAATATAGACCATGAAATTATCCAGCAAATTCAAATCTCTCATAAGCAGGTAGGTCGGGATTAGACCGCCGCCGAAGAATAAGGTAACCGTTCCGAAGAGAATATATATTTTGCCGCCAATGAGGCCCTTGCGTGAGAACGCATAAGCAACCATCGCCGTAAAAAATACGTGAAGCGCAGTGCCAAGCAATGTTTTGGCTACGGTAATTCCCATCGCAGTCATGATGCCGCTGCTTTGGAAAACCGCGTCGAAGCTCTCGATGCTGAATACCCGCGGCCACCAGTAGATCCCGCCGCGCATGCCGTCCTGCCCTTCATTAAAGGCATTGACCAGCACATACCAAATCGGATATAGGGTCGCGAAGCAAATGAGCAGCATTCCGAAATTATTGAAGATATCGAAGAATGCTTCTCCCTTTGTTTTACGTTTAATATTAAACACGGTTAGTCGCCTCCGTTTCTAGAAAAGTGAAGTATCGTTCATTTTTTTGGTTACGCGGTTTGCAATTAGCAATAGAATTAATGCGATTAAAGACTTAAACAATCCGACTGCGGTGGAGTAAGAATAACGTCCTTGCTGCATACCCGTCTGATAGACATAAATATCGATAACGTTGCTTGCGCTCTCGTTCAATGAGTTGCGCAGGACCAGAATCTGATCGAAGTTGGAGTTAAGCACGCCGCTCACTGCAAGAATGAACAAGATGGAGATCGTTGCTTTGATGCTTGGCAAAGTGACGTACCACATTTTTTGAAAGCGTCCCGCTCCATCAATGGTTGCCGCTTCGTACAATTCCGGTGATACGCTGGCAATAGCCGCAAGATAGATAATGGCGGACCAGCCAAGCTCTTTCCATATATCTGATGTAATAATGATACTCCAGAAGTAACTAGGCTCTGCCAAATAGGAGATCGGCTCGTCGATGAAGTTCAGAGCAAGCAGCACGTTGTTAATGATCCCTACGTCCGAAAGCCAAGTTGCAAGAATGCCGCCGAGAATAACCCATGACAAAAAGTGAGGCAAATAAGAAATCGTCTGAATCGCCTTTTTGAAGCCTACAGAACGAACCTCGTTCAGAAACAATGCAAAAATAATAGGCAGTGGAAATCCGATCGCCAGTTTAATAAGACTGATGCCGAGTGTATTTCTCATGACATCAACAAAGCTCTCATCCTGGAAAAACTCCTTAAAGTGCATGAAGCCTACCCAAGGCGCTTCGCTAATGGATTTAACAATGTTGAATTCTTTAAAGGCGATAATAACTCCATACATAGGAACGTAGTTGAATATAATCATCCATAGCACGCCTAGTAACGCCATAATTTGAATGTGCCGTTGGCTGTACAACTTTTTGAACCATCTGCTTCTTGCTGCCTTTGTGTCCGCAGCAGGCAAGGAAGCTGGCGCTGAACCTAGCTGTGTTTTCAAAATAATAACCCCCATGCTGTTGAAAATCTGATGTAAGCCTTTGCATTTCTTATACTTTAATTGTAGATCGTTGATCCCTATCTCGTAAGGCTTTAGATTTCGTATTCAGGTGACCATTTTTCGGTTTTGGGTGAATCATGTCGTTTTTTGCGCACAAAAAAATGTGATGCTGGCAGAAGCTGCCCCACATCACATTTATGTTTTTTTCATTTTAGTTAGCAAAAGAAAATTCAAGCCAATCTAAATCCACTTGACCACTCAAGACACGAATGATAACACGAACCGCACCCGTTGTCAGATGAATGTCCCTTAGAAGCAAGCTCTCCGTCCACTCCTCACCGCTTACCTCACAGATCACGGGCTCGTGGCCTTCTAGTTCAATAGATAATGTTACTTGACCCGCAGCTGTCAGCAGCCTCGCATGCAGATCGAATGACCTTGCTTTAACACACAAAGCATCGTATGCAAGCCAATCACCTTGATGCAGCTCCACACAGAGCGTATTATCCTCCGCCCAAACTTTGCCGCCCTCTGAATGGTAGCTTGGTATATCGGTCTTGCCCGTAATCATTCTCATGGGAACCCCGTCACCTGCACGCAGCCCAGTTTTGTTCTCTTTCTTGCTCACAATGCTGAAGCCGGCGCCCTCACCCTGACCATAAAATTCAGCAGGAATCTGAAGTGGAAGGTGACGCAGCAGCGAACGTGATATTCCCGGATAAGCATCGCAATTTTCTACTTTAAGATTATCGAGGTATTTATTTAAAATCGCTTCCGCAGTTGCTTCGTCCGGTTTAGCGCCTCCCTCCAAATAAGCCGTCAGCAGATTCCACCCTTCCGGCATACGAATAGAGTACGGGGAATTCGATGTACTCATCTTCTTCCATGTCCAGAAATTCCACGAAATTTGGTGATCTTCGAACATCTGGAATGCACCGCTGTACCACTGTGCGTTATTCTCTCCGCCTTCACCCATGAAGATCGGCACATTCCATTCCTCTCGCTTATCCAAATACTTTTGGATGCTCTCCGTGTCAGGGTTGTTCCAATATTTATGGAATTGCAGCATTAAATTATCATCAAATTTTTCGGTGAAAACACTCCAGTCCGTTGACCAATGGACACCTTCAATAATAATCATATGACGCTTGTCCACTTCACGAATGGCTGCTGTAATTTCCTTGTGCAGCGGCTCCACCAAATCATTGTACTGGCTGAACCAGTCTGGAAGAGGTTCATTAAAGAGGTCGTATCCAGCTATAATCCAATCATCCTTGTAACGTTCTGCGAACATTCGCCAAATCGCGATCGTCAGCTCTTGGTTACGGCGATCGGTAAATAGCTCCGGCAAGTCATTCTCGGAATCATCAATGTTCGCTCCCGTTTGGCCGCCCGGTGCTCCATGCAGATCCAAAATGACATAAAGCTTGTACGTTCTGCACCATTCAATAATTTGGTGAATTCGTGCGAGCCTCTTTTCATTAAAGGTGACCTCATCGCCTTGTTCCAAAATACCGCGTGCATTAATTGGAAGCCGAACCGAATTAAAGCCCTGCTTCGCAACTTCGCGGACATCAATTTCATCCACATAACGTTCCACATAAGTATCCCAGAAAAGAGCTGCTTTCTCTTCCCCGATTAAATCCTTCACCATCGCCTCGATTTTGCGCGGACGGTCTCCGCCTTGCGGGAACTTCCACATGTAGCCTTCAGGCAGCAGCCAACTACCAAAACCTACACCTCTCAGCACAATTTCTTTGCCATCGCCATTGATGATCCTTTTTCCATCGGCTCTAATGAAACCGCTTACGTCATTGTTGTTGCTATGCACGCTCATAATCGGATTGCCTCCTTATATGTATATATTAGAACTCTTATCGTAACTCCCTCAAAATATAGCACAAGACCGCAACTTACGGTGAGCATTCCGAAAAACGGAGTACATATCCGAAAGGCGCAACCTTAACAATCATTGTTGAGTCTATACTTTTATATGTATTTGATTCAAAGCAGCAGCATTATTATCTTGGAGGTGTGATATAGGTTATGTCAAAAATAAAACCAGCTTTATTCATCTTAATGTGTTTGATCATCTTAGGCGGATGTTCAAAAGATACAAATATCAAAGAAAATAAGTTTATTTTAGAAGATGTAATTACAGCGATTGAATCTCAAAAGTTGGAGCTAATATCCTATGGTATAACAGGTTATCCTTTGAAATTAATCGATGTTATTCCTCAGGTGTATTCTGTGGGAACGCCAGTTGGAGAAGAACAAAATGACCCTGAATTTATACACTTTTATATCTTTCAATCTGAAAAAGATCGTATTAATGGGGCTGAAGAATTTAATAAGCAAACAGAAAATGCCGCTTCCAAATCCTTTGCAAAATTATATCAGGAAGGAAATGTTCTGATCGTCTTCTGGAGTGACATCCAGGATAATACACGACTAGACAAACCTATTGAAACGGCGTTTGAGCAGCTCAAGAATACCTAATAATCTCATCCGCTACCGCCTGAGGAGGAGACGACAGCATCGTGTATCCCTTTGTTTTGATCGTTACTCTTTCACCAATCTTCAGGTCATTATATAGATCCTTATCATCAACATGAATAATCATCACATCATTTTGATCGTCGTTATTCAAAAAATCAGAAAGCGATTTTGTTTTAGCTTCTTTTTTTGAGATGTTATAGACAACAAATAGGGTTGGAACGTCATTGCTATTGAGTTGTTTCTCTAAGATGTAATCGCCTTTTTCTGATGTTTTACTAAAGACAATTACTAACCCACAGACAGCAATTGCTAATACCAAATAAGCTAACCATTTTCTCATTTTTCCCCTCCTTTTCGGAATATTAGACGCTTTGAATAAAGTTATGGTTGCGTTATAGTAAAGAAACAACACGAATGACATAAATATTTTATATCATGAAGGAAGCGAGTGTTTTTTCGTGCAAAATAAAGCTGTCATACTCGGCTCAAACTTTTATACAGGTTTAAGCATTATAAGAGGCCTCGGATCCAAGGGCATCTATACGGTCGCTATGGATCATTCCAAAGAAAATACATACGGCGCTAAATCCAAATACTTAAGCGAGCAAATCATTGTTCCTCACTATAGAGACCAGAAAGAACAGCTTTTGCAATATTTAATCGACTATGCCAAAAAACAGGAATCGAAGCCTGTCCTATTTCCGAGTGTTGATCCTTATGTTGAATTCATTGATTCTTATTTGGACGAGCTTAAAAACTACTACCATATCAATATGAACGTTCAAGGCTTTTGGAGCAATATAATGGACAAGGAGTACCTGCATTCTCTTGCGACAAAGCACGGTGTATTAGTACCCGAATCCATCGGCCCTAATGAAGAACGGTTTGAAGAACGAGTGGTTGCTGAAATCGGTTTTCCATGTATTGTGAAGCCCACAGATTCCCCTTCTTTTGTAAGCTTGTTCCGAGCCAAAATATTCACCTGCAATAACTTAGACGAAATGAGAGCCGCAATCGAGAAATCGACACAAGCCAAACTTGAGGTTATCGTGCAAAGAATTATTCCCGGTTTCGATGACCATGTCTATACGTTTGACGCTTACTTGGATCAGAGCTCCAAAGTGACCCACTGGGTCACCTGCCAAAAACTAAGGCAATTTCCGATTAACTTTGGCGCATCATCCTTTACAAAGCAAAAGTACATAGAAGAGCTTTACCACGTCGGAGCCCCCTTTCTAGAAGCGATTGGCTACAAGGGTTTCGCTGAAATTGAATTCAAGAAGGATGCAGTAACCGGAAAATATTATTTGCTGGAGATCAATGCAAGAACGACTACACTAGACCCCCTACTTAGAAAATGCGGCGTAAACTTCCCTCTGCTCACCTACAATGAGCTTGTCGGGAAGCCTATCGGAAGCCATGCGGTTACAAGCGATACAGGGATCGCCTTCTGCTTTTTGTTTGAGGATCTTATCTCATCGCGCGATTATATTAGAGCCAAACAGCTAGGCTTGCTGCCGATCGTTAAATCCCATTTTGTAAAAAGAGCCCCTGCCATCTGGAGTCTAAGTGACCCCGCGCCTGCCGTTTCATTCTCCTATATGGTTTTCAAAAAAATCATAAGAAAAGTATCGAGGCAATAGAGTAAAGAAAAACAGTTCGCCCTCAAACGAGGTGCGAACTGTTTTTGTGTGGTGCATAATTTCAACGTATAGCATATTCCCCCCTTCAGCTTCCAATAACTCCTTCATAAAATTAAAATAATAGGTATAAAATGTAATTTTATGATATAAAGAACTTAAGTGTTCCTATATAAAACCGCTATTTCCTAATTTGAAATTCAATGTGAAGCAGGGGGTTTGTCTGAAATGTATTCCGTCATGGGAAGACCACTTCTTACATGGGCTGCTTTCATCGTGTATGTGGCCGTCATTATTACGGTTATCTTTTTTATAATGCAAAGCACCCCATCCACTGCGGTCATACCCAACCAAGCACCGGCTAACCAATTTTCCGCGGAACGGGTTTACGAGGATTTGAAGTCATTTGCACAAAAACCACGGCATCCCGGAACAGAATACCATGAAGAAGCCAAGAACTACATTATCAATACGATTCGAATGATGGATATACCGGTAATGATTGAAAGTTCTACCGTCATGCATGAGGGTAAAGAGCTCCCCATTCAAAACATTGTTGCAACCGTAGAAGGCTCCGAACCAGGCAAAACGACGATGATGATGGCACATTATGACTCGGTCGAAGAAGGCCCTGGTGTGAATGACGATGCCGTAAATGTTGGCGTTATTTTGGAAGTTATGCGCGTGCTTAAACAAGAAAAGCAATTGAAAAACACGATTACCTTTCTCATTACTGACGGAGAAGAAGCTGGACTTTATGGGGCCATGGAGTATGTAAAAAAGCATACGATGGATAATATTGGGGTTGTTGTCAATTTGGAAGCCCGCGGTTTCAAGGGTCCCATCCTGCTTTATCAAACAATCGGACCGAGCGGCAAAGCGATTCAATTATTCAATGAGCATGTAGAAAGCCCCTATGCATTCTCCTTCCTGTCCGACTTGTACACCATTTTGCCTCATGATACTGATTTAACCGCGTTTAATAATAATGGGGTTATCGGATTAAACTTAGCCTATATTGAAGGTGCGGGGGTTTACCATACCCAAAAAGATGATTTAAACCATGTGGATTTACCAACCGTTCAGAACATGGGTGAGCATGCCGTTTCAATAATCAAGGCGTTTGGAGCCTATGATCTTACCACACTTTCAAATGAAGAGGATCAGGCTTTCTTTAACCTTGTCGGCAAAAAACTTATCGTTTATCCCGTTTCTTGGAACTATGCACTTACTGCAATCGCATTATTGCTTGGCGCCGCAGCTGTTCTGTATGGGATAAATAAAAAAATAGTTCATCTACGAAAAAGCATTAGATGGAGTTTATTTGTTGTCACCTGCACGATATTGCTCTACATTTTCGGAACGTTTTTCTATATCGCCTTCAGCATTTACGAATTTCAAGGAATAGCTGGTGCTCTTCTTATCTTTTTGGCTATCGCAGCTATCCTAATCTGCTTAATGATTTGGGTGCTTAAGAAACTTAAAACAATGACCAGAATGAAAAGGCTCGCTAAAGGACTGTCCGTCATCGATATCATCGTTGGTGCTATGCTCATCATGGCGATACTTACTGTTATGACAACATTCTTTTTGCCAGGAAGCCATTATTTGACTGCAATACCTTTAGCTTTATGTTCTATTAGCCTATTAGGCTATCTCTTGCTCAGCAGATTCGTCCTTGCAAGCATGATCCTCTCCATCCTTACTGCGGTACCTCTTACTCTTCTTTTGTATCCGGCCTTGCGGTTATTATTCATTGGCTTCGGAGTGCAAGGCAGTCATTATTTGCTCATTATTTTATGTCTTTTTGTCCCACTTGCTATACCAGCATTCATGAACCTTGAAGCGAAACCTTTAGAATCGAATGCAAACAACATAAATTAATGAAAGCCGGGAAACCTCTAATAGAAGGTTTCTCGGCTTTTATTTATTTCTGCTTCCTTAATCCAATATGAGGATTGAACATTTGTTCATTTATGATTTTACATATGTTCAAAGTCGTGTTATTATAGTCCTGAAATTAAGCATTCGTATAAGGGGAAGGTGAACTGGCTATGTTAAATTTGTCTGGAATGATTGATCATACGCTTTTGCGTGCAGACGCAACAAAGTCTGAGATTACAAAATTAACGACTGAAGCGAAAAAATATAGTTTTGCTTCCGTTTGCGTCAATCCAACTTGGGTTGCTTATTCTGCTGAGCAGTTGGCAAACAGCACCGTTAAAGTTTGTACGGTAATCGGATTTCCGCTAGGGGCTGCCACTACTGAAACGAAAGCCTTTGAAGCCAAAAACGCTATTGCAAGTGGAGCGACTGAGGTTGATATGGTCATCAACATCGGTGCGTTAAAAGATGGTGATGATGATTTTGTACAAAAAGATATTCAAGCCGTTGTTGAAGCAGCTGCAGGTAAAGCTCTTGTAAAAGTAATTATCGAAGCATCGCTTCTTACAGACGATGAAAAGGTACGTGCTTGTCAGTTGTCTGCTAAAGCGGGTGCGGATTTCGTGAAAACATCGACAGGCTTCTCTACTGGCGGAGCAACTGCTGAAGACGTTGCGCTTATGCGTAAAACGGTTGGGGACAAGCTCGGAGTAAAAGCTTCCGGAGGCATTCGCAATCTTGAGGATATGGAAAAAATGATTGCAGCAGGCGCATCAAGAATCGGTGCCAGCTCAGGTGTGAAGATTATGGAAGGCGAGCAATCGACCTCTTCTTACTAAATAATAGATATGATGGTGCTGCTCCTTGCTGGAGCAGCTTACAGGAGGTAGACCGATGAAGGATCAGTTGATTAAAGAAGCGATTGAAGCGCGTCAACATGCTCATATCCCCTACTCACATTTTGCTGTTGGGGCCGCTTTACTAACAGGCAGCAAACGCATTTACCGAGGCTGCAATATTGAGAACGCATCGTTTGGATTAACCAATTGCGCTGAGCGAACTGCTATTTTCAAAGCGGTATCGGAAGGCGATCGCATTATTGAGGCCATTGCAGTAGTAGCGGATACCGAAGGTCCCGTCTCTCCATGCGGCGCTTGTCGCCAAGTATTAGCAGAATTTTGTGATGAGAATACAAAAATTTATTTGACGAATCTCCACGGACATACCGAGGAATGGACAATGGCACAACTGCTTCCAGGTGCTTTTCGAGCATCTGATATGAAATAGTAATCTGTGAATCTATTGTAAGCGCTTCATAGTAACTCTAAACTCGCACAATACTAACTTACTAGGAGAATGAACCATGAAATTTTTAATCGCTATATTAGGTTTGCTTGTTGTTCTTGGACTATCGTACATCGCCAGCAATGACAAAAAGAACATTCGCTTCAAACCATTAGTTATCATGGTCATCCTACAGGTGATTTTAGCTTTCGTTTTATTGAATACCGTTGCAGGTGCTGTTTTAATTAAAGGCTTCTCCAGTATGTTCGAGAAATTGCTTGGGTATGCCCACACAGGAATTGAATTCGTATTTGGCGGCCTTCTAAATGAAGGACAGTTTTCTTTCTTTTTAAGTGTACTGCTGCCGATCGTTTTTATTTCAGCTCTCATTGGCATATTGCAATATATCAAGGTTCTGCCGTTCATCGTCAAATATATCGGTCTTGTCTTGAGCAAAATAAACGGAATGGGAAAATTGGAGTCCTATAACGCGGTCGCTTCTGCTATTCTGGGACAATCAGAGGTATTCATTTCCGTTAAAAAGCAAATTGGGTTACTGCCTAAACATCGGTTGTATACGTTATGTGCCTCGGCAATGTCTACGGTATCGATGTCAATTGTCGGCTCATACATGCAAATACTCGATCCCAAATATGTTGTAACGGCGCTTGTGCTTAATCTGTTTGGCGGCTTTATCATTGCTTCCATTCTCAACCCTTATAAGGTCGAGCCAGAAGAAGATATTTTGCAAGTGCAAGACGAAGAAAAACAATCATTTTTTGAAGTGTTAGGCGAATATATATTAGACGGCTTCAAGGTCGCTGTCATAGTCGCAGCTATGCTCATTGGTTTTATCGCAATGATCGCGCTCGTTAATGGACTTTTCAGCGGTATCATCGGCATTTCGTTCCAAGAATTGTTAGGTTATATCTTTGCTCCCTTTGCTTTTATCATGGGTGTTCCATGGAAAGATGCAGTCGACGCAGGAAGCATTATGGCAACAAAAATGGTATCCAACGAGTTTGTAGCTATGCTCGAGTTAGAGAAATATCCTAATTTGTCCGCACGCGCTGTCGGCATTGTATCTGTATTCTTAGTTTCATTCGCTAACTTCTCATCGATCGGCATCATCGCCGGTGCCGTTAAAGGTCTGCATGAAAAACAAGGCAACGTAGTGGCTCGATTTGGGTTAAAATTGTTGTACGGGGCTACTTTAGTTAGCGTCTTGTCAGCAATTATTGCCGGACTGTTTATTAAATAACAAGGAGCCTAAAACCAATGAACAAGTTTCAAAGAATTCATCTTGTTGTCCTGGACTCGGTAGGCATCGGCCAGTCGCCGGATGCAGCTAGCTTCGGAGATATTAATGTGGATACACTCGGCCATATCGCCCGGGAATGCGGAGGTCTGGAGATGCCTAATATGGCCAAGCTCGGATTATCCAACATTAAGGAAATTGCTGGAGTGAAGGTCGCAGACCAGCCCCTTGCTTATTATACAAAAATGCAAGAAGCGTCAAACGGCAAAGATACAATGACTGGTCATTGGGAGATCATGGGGCTTCATATTGCAGTACCCTTTCGCGTCTTCGCAGACGGTTTTCCGCCGGAATTAATTGATCGCATTGAAGCGCATACCGGTCGCAAGGTTATTGGAAACAAACCTGCCAGCGGCACCGAAATTATCGACGAGCTTGGCGAAGAGCATATGCAGACTGGTGCACTAATTGTATACACCTCTGCTGATTCCGTACTGCAAATTGCTGCTCATGAAGATGTGGTTCCGCTATCTGAGCTATATGAAATTTGTGAATATTGCCGAGAAATCACATTGGACGATCCCTACATGCTCGGGAGAATTATTGCACGTCCTTTTGTCGGTGAACCGGGTCATTTCAAAAGGACATCCAATCGCCATGACTATGCATTGAAGCCATTTGGTCCAACTGTGATGAATGAACTAAAAGATGCTGGATTTGATGTCATCGCTCTTGGTAAAATATCCGATATATACGATGGTGAAGGTGTTACGAAAACCGTGCGCACCGTATCCAATGCAGACGGCATGGATCAATTCATCGCGACCATAGACGAATCGTTTACGGGAATTAGCTTCTTGAACCTGGTTGATTTTGATGCTCTATTCGGACATCGCCGCGATCCAAAAGGTTATGGACAAGCATTAGAAGAATATGATGCTCGTTTGCCAGAGGTTTTCGCCAAATTGACAGATCAGGACTTGCTCATCATCACTGCAGATCACGGCAATGACCCGACTTATCATGGAACGGATCACACTCGCGAATATGTGCCTCTGCTTGCATACTCGCCTCGTTTTCAACAAACCGGACAGGCTCTTCCTATAAGTGAAACCTTTGCAGATATTGGGGCAACCATTGCTGAAAACTTCGGCGTAAAGATGCCTGCGCACGGAAGCAGCTTTTTGGGACGATTAAAATAACGAATAAAAAGGAGAATGTTCATGAGCGTTCATATTGGAGCCGAACAAGGCCAAATTGCAGAAACGATTTTATTGCCGGGAGATCCGCTGAGAGCTAAATATATTGCTGATACGTATTTGGAGGATGTTATCTGCTATAACGAAGTCAGAGGCATGCTAGGCTTTACGGGTACTTATCAAGGACATCGCATATCCGTGCAGGGAACAGGAATGGGTGTCCCTTCTATTAGTATTTATGTGAATGAATTGATTCGGGATTACGGCGTAAAAAATCTGGTGCGCGTAGGCACTTGCGGTGCTATGCAGGAAAGCGTGCACGTTCGTGAAGTCATTTTGGCACAAGCAGCATGTACGGACTCCAGCGTTAATCGTCATGTTTTTGGCGGTTATGATTTCTCGCCGATTGGCAGCTTCTCCTTGCTAAAGGCAGCATATGAGCGCGGTATTGCAAAAGGACTAAAACTGCATGTGGGCAATATTTTTTGCTCGGACACTTTCTACCGAGATGATAAAACGATTGTTCAAAGACTAATGGATCACGGTGTTCTAGGTGTGGAAATGGAAACAACAGCACTTTATACATTGGCAGCGAAATATGGCGTCAACGCTTTAACGATTTTAACCGTGAGTGACCACCTGCTGACTGGTGAAGAAACGAGCTCGGCAGAACGTCAAAGCACCTTTAACGATATGATGGAAGTCGCTCTTGAAACCGTAACTTCACTATAATCCTTCTTTAAAATACACGATGACAGCGAGGAGACAATACAATGAGAATGGTTGATCTAATTGAGAAAAAACGGGACGGCGAAGAACTTACGACTGAGGAAATCAACTTTATTATAGAAGGCTATACGAAGGATGAAATTCCAGACTATCAGGTTAGCGCCTTGGCAATGGCTATCTTCTTCAAGGATATGACAGAGCGCGAACGCGCTGACTTAACCATGGCGATCGTGAATTCCGGCGATACGATTGACCTATCAGCGATTGAAGGCGTGAAGGTAGATAAACACTCCACGGGTGGGGTTGGCGATACGACTACGCTCGTACTGGCACCACTCGTTGCTGCACTGGATATCCCCGTTGCCAAAATGTCAGGTCGCGGCCTTGGACATACTGGCGGTACAATCGATAAACTAGAAGCCATTGCAGGATTCCATGTTGAAATCGACAAAGATGAATTCGTGAACTTAGTGAACAAGGATAAAATTGCAGTTATCGGACAATCCGGCAATTTGACGCCAGCTGATAAGAAGCTATATGCTTTGCGGGATGTTACAGCAACCGTCAATTCCATTCCGCTCATTGCTAGCTCTATTATGAGCAAGAAAATCGCTGCCGGCTCGGATGCTATCGTGCTGGACGTAAAAACCGGCGCTGGCGCGTTCATGAAAACCGTTGAAGATGCCAAAGAGCTTGCGCATGCCATGGTAAGCATCGGCAATAACGTTGGCCGCAAGACGATGGCCGTCATCTCGGATATGAGTCAGCCGCTCGGCTTTGCTATCGGCAATGCGCTTGAAGTAAAAGAAGCGATTGATACGCTGCAAGGAAAAGGGCCTAAAGACTTGGAAGAACTATGTCTTGCGCTAGGCAGTCAAATGGTGTTTCTGGCGAATAAAGCTAGTTCACTGGAAGAAGCCGAGGAACTGCTGAAGGAAGTTATCCGCAACGGCAAAGCGCTTGATAAATTCAAATCATTTATCGCTAATCAAGGCGGTGATCCGTCTGTTGTGGATCATCCCGAGAAATTGCCGCAAGCCGCTTATCTCATTGAGGTACCTGCCAAAGCAGATGGCGTTGTCACTGAAATTATCGCCGATGAGATCGGTACCGCAGCTATGCTGCTTGGTGCTGGACGGGCGACTAAGGAATCGGAAATTGATTTGGCTGTAGGACTCATGCTGAACAAAAAAATCGGTGATTCGGTCAAAACAGGTGAATCACTCGTTACGATTCATTCCAATCGTGAGAACGTCGATGACGTGCTTAAGATCATTTACGAAAACATTCGTATCGGCAGCTCTGTGACGCCGCCCGTACTCGTCTACGGTATTGTTACTGAGTAAAATAACTAAATAATCATAACAAAAGAGGACTGTTACACTTGCCCTTCGGCAACGATAACAGTCCTCTTCTTTGATTTCTGCCAGTATAGGCAGGGGTTTAATTACCGGCAGCCAATAACAGCTGCTCTGCTTTCCAATGCAGTTCCCATACGTTGCAGGTTTGATTTGCCAATATAATGCTGGTCGAATCGATCTCCGGGTAGTAGGCAAAGATAGCTGCTACACCTGCATTTGAACCTTCTTTATACATCCGAATAAGCTTACCATCATTATGATAGAGAAAATGAAAACCATACCCGTTTACGATTTTACCCCAATCATATTTTTGTTCGATTGCAGACTGCGGCTTCATGATCTCAGTCGTCATCTCTTCGGATAATAACTTTCCATTAACCAATGCACGCATGAACAAATCAAGGTCGCCGACTGTAGTAAAGGCACCTCCATCAGAAGTACCCATTGGCGGAAATGAATATATATTTTTACGCCACGCTGCTACATTTTGATCGTCATAGATGGCGGCGTAGCCTTCAGCAATTGGAGCATCCCCCTCATCTTTTGAGATAAATGCTGTGTTCTGCATCCCGCAAGCACGAAATATATGTTGATCGACAAAACTTCGATAGTTTTCATTGGTCACTTTTTCAATCGCAAGTCCTAGCAGCACAAATGCGCAGTTATTATAGCTGACGTCAGATCCAGCCTTGAATTTTGGTTCCTTGTAAGCAAACTGAGGAATAAAATCAATACAATTTCTTATCGAATAGTTGGGTTTGCTTATGAACAAATCTTCGTAGCTCTCCCCCATCTCTTCATCTGCATCATCGGCAATCCCGGAGGTATGAGTGAGTAAATGAGCGATTGTAACGTCACTTGGTATTTGAGTGCCAGCGAGATCGATAATAGCCGTAATTCGGTCTTCCAGTTTTATCTTGCCTTTTTCCACTAGCTGTAGAATGGCTACTGCCGTAAACAATTTGGTGATCGATGCTGTATCGAACATCGTATTCATCTGATTAGCCACTTTAAATCCTCTATGAGCTAGGCCATACGCCCGGGCGAATATGACCTTGCCTCTTCTGTTCACAAAACCCGTACCAGAGAAATGATGATGCTCGTGATATTGATCAAATAAGGAAACGAACTCTTTTTCCATTTCTAAAACCCTCTCATGATTAGCATAGCTTCATTTTACCATTTGCCTATTACCTATTTTGATAAAATTTAACTATAATGATTTGTTATCGAGGTTTTAGCAGTAATGGGAGCTGCCGTTTGTTCATTATCCAATCAAGGGAGCTGATTCACATAACGTGCCTTCTACCTCGTTGCCTTCCTTGCGCCAGTATTCCATTCCGCCAAGCATCTCCTTTACCTTAAAGCCTAACCCCGATAAACGAGCTGCACCTTTGGCGCCTCCATTGCACGCAGGGCCCCAGCAGTATACGACAATGACTTGTTCTTTCGAGAAAGATTTGGTCCGCTCTTCATTAATTAAGTTGGATGGCAGGTTAATCGCTCCCGGAATATGGCACTCTTTATAAGCTTTAGCGCTGCGAACATCGATCAGCAGAAAATCATTAACTCCCCGCTTCATATCATTGCATACGTCAGAAACATCTGTTTCCACAGCTAGTTTGTTCATATAATGACGATGAATATCCTCCGGCGAAGCTGTGGGTGTTTCAAGTACAAGAGATACATATTGTTCGTTTTCCATTTCCACTACCTCCATTTGAGCTGTTATATTTAAGTAGTTCGGCTTCTTAGATATAATGTAGCACAGCCAAAGACAATGGAGTTATCGATAGGAATCTATACTATACTTCATTAATTTTGATAATTGGTACCGCAAATAAGCTCCAAAAAACCAGTAAATGCTCTCGATTTCCACTTTTTCTTGGCGTAAATGAGCTGTGTATAAAACTTACAATCTTGATGCGCGAAGGGAACAGCAATCAATTGGCCTTTCTGAACGGCATCTGCAACCACGATACGTGGCAGCAATGCAACACCAAGGCCATAAATGACACACTGCTTAATCGCTTCCAAATTGCCAAACTCATACGATAATGTATAGTTTATTTGGTTATGTTTGAGCGCTTTGAGCAGCATCGCCCGATAGGTGCAGCCATCCTCTGTTAAGATCATCGATTCGCTTTCCAAATCTTGCACCTGAACGTTATCATAGCTTCCGAATCGATGATCGGGACTTGCAATGATGACTAGCTCTTCTTCTCTCAATATGCAGCTATGAAGCTCAGGGTCCGTGAACGGAGGATCTAAAATTATCCCGAGATCTAGAGCTCCCTCTTTTACACACTCGATAATAAAAGGCTCGTTTCCTGGCTGTATCACAACGTTAACCTCCGGGTAACTTAGGCGATAAGCTTGAAGGTGCGGCGGGAGAAAAAAAGCTGCTAACGTCTCAATCGTTCCAATGGATAGCGTACCCTTCGATTGTTTGGAAATAACCTCTTTCGATTCTTCATGCAGCCTAACGATATCGTTGGCATATTGCAATAGGGCTTCTCCAGCCATCGTAAGCCTCATTTTCCTCCCAAATCGCTCCACCAGAACTGTCCCATAGGATTCCTCAAGCTTCTGAATCTGGGTCGTAATACTCGATTGCGCATAACCCAGTGTTTCAGCAGCTCGTGTGAAGCTCCCCCACTTCGCTACCTCGCGAAAGGTTTTTAAATACGTTAATTCCAAGCGGAACACCCCCTTCCACAAAATTAATAACGTCCTAGGAGCATACGCAAACCAACGATGATGATTGACGGCAATAATAACATATCACTCTTTCCCCAGACAGGAGAACTGTGATTTGGCGATTGTATCGTGTAATCTTTCGATTGTGCAAAAGTTTGCAAATGATTTTGCAAGGAGTCCTTTTCACCATTTGGCAATCCAACAACGACCTCCCCATCTACTACTGCAGACGCCGTTATCCAGCTTGGTGAATACAATTTAAGATTAGGAGGTACATCTGCTAAGAAAAAGACGTATTCCTCGCCTTTCTTGAACTTCATTGAAAAATCAGGACATGTATTTCCAGCTGGATATTTACTTCTATTATCTATCGTTTCTGGTAAATAGATGGTTTGTGGCGCTTGATCCGGTCCTGCATATGAAATGACATCCAGCGTTACTTTTCTACCGTCTTCACTACTATCAGCCACCTTACCATAAACCATAGCCTTCGACTCATATGCATCTTCAAATTTCCAAGGGAGAGGCGAGCAAGCATGGACAAAATTAGCCTTCATCAAAATAAATAAACAGATGCAGCTAACCGTTAGCAGTACTACTTTATTTCTCATGATCATCACTCCCGTTCATTCTTATAGCCTATAACGATGGAATGGAAATATTTGTTGCTGAGCAAAAAAGGGAATCACAAGTGATTCCCTTTTTACAGAAGCTTAATCCCGTTAAAGAATAGTTGTCGAATAACTTCCTACAATATGCACCTGATGCCCGAACGTTTCAAATATTTTCATCGCTTTATTCATACGCGGCTCATCCTGTACCATTTCCGTTTCGATTAAAAAGCGATATGTCCCTAACTGCTTGCCAGTGGGGCGCGATTCAATCCAAGTAAGGTTAATGCCTAGTGCGGAGAAAACATTTAGAATGGATGACAATACACCGGGAAATTCATTGTTTGGTGTTATCAATAGCATGGTCTTCATTTGTTCTTTGCCGGAAGGCATTTTTTTGCTGACAACAATAAATCGGGTGTGATTAGCTGAATGGTCTTGAATTTCACTATCGAGTATTTTCAAGCGATATTGCTCTGCTACCGATTTCGAAGCAATTGCCGCGACCGTAAGCGATTCTTTAATAGATTGAGCGGCCTTCGCTGTACTATCTGTATATTCCGTTTTTAAGTGATTGCGTTTAATGAACTCCCTGCACTGGTTAATAGCTGGATTTATAGATCTAACCGTAGTGATCTCATTGATATCAGCCTCAGGATTTCCAATCAAATGAAGGGATACCGTAAAAACCAGATCCGCTTCAATGTGAAGATTGTACATTAATAAACCGTCAATGGTCATGTGAATGTTGCCTGCAATTGAATTTTCAATCGGAACAATACATTTATCCACTTCTTCCGAATGAACAGCTTCCAATACATCCAATATCGATTCGTGCATAACCCATTCGGTTGAATCAGCAAAATATTGATGGGCAGCTTCTTCCGAAAAGGTTCCCTTGGGACCTAAATAAGCAACTTTAATCATACTCAAACCCTCCGTGAACTAATATCTTTTCGAAAATAATAATGCTTGCTGCCCAGAGGGGCATCTTCAAAAACCGCCACTTCTTTATATCCATTTTTCTTATAAAACTCCGGCGCTTGAAAACTAAACGTATTTAGTTTAATGAAGGTGCATTTTTTCTCTTTGGCTATTTTCTCTATTTGGGATAACAGCTGACTTCCAAGCCCTGTGCCTCTAAGTGCATGATCTACCCACAATATATCGACCTCTATCCAATTCCAGCAAAAAACGCTTAATAGTCCACCAATGATCTTACCTTCGTCATCCTTTATCGTCAGGTTTATTTCCTCATAATTGTTCTTCAGATCATCAGGCACATGTCCATGATTATACTCAATTAGTTTTCTTTTCACGTATTCACTTTCTTCTTTGGTTCCATATGCTATTTCAGCTGCCACTATTTCCACCGCCAAATACGATAATATAATTATCCAAATCCTTTACCGCAAACTCTTTCCACTTTCTGCTGCCCATATCCTCTACTATTGGCTCGTACGCTATGATTGCGCCTTTGGCTCTGAACTCCTCATACAAGGATTGCACTCCAGCGAAATCAGAGTAAGCGTACGTATCCCAGCTCGCCAGCGGACCAGCCCAGTCGGAAGGATAATCCATTTGCGACGGCTTTACATTCGGCCTGACATCTTCTGCTTTCTCTGCTTGCTGCAGTAAAAAACCTACCCCTTCTCGCTCAGCATGTCCCCATCCATCGATGGCAAAACCTAATATATGTTCATAATATTCCTTTGCTTTCTCTAAATCGGATACCAATCTGACTTGAAGAGCCTTTTTAATATGTGCTTTTGCTTTGCTAGAGACTTCCTCGCCTCTATCTGGCATAGCTAACTGAGCTCTCATTTACACAACTCTCCTTTGTTCTATACTTGTCACAGCGGGACAGCTGATCGGGAATCCCGTTTAAATCCCATTTTCCAATTATAGTATATTTTTTATAGAAGAAGAAGATTTGGCATGATGTATAGAAAACGATACCGTTTTACTGCGGAAGCTGCTTGGCGACTCCCCCGTCCAACGTTTGAACTGCCTGCTGAAGTGAGCAATATTATGGTAGCCAAGCTTTGCCGATATCGACTCGACCGTTTCTTCCGGATTCATCAGCAGCAGCTTCGCTTTTTTCAGCATCAAAGTGGACAAATATTGACGGGGAGACACGCCATACATCTGGGTAAACATGCGATTGACCGATGACATGCTGTAACCCACCGAATCCGCAATTAATTTTATCGTCTCCATCTCGTCCTCCTGCCCTCTTCTGCTTGCCGCACCTTCAACCGTACACTCCAGCATACTCGCAATCTGTGCTGCTGCAGCCGATTTCCGTGCACCAGCCTCATCACCGCGATTAAGCTCAGACAGCGTACCGCTTAATCCGGCAAACAGTTCAAATAAAGCGGACAAAATATTCATGCGAGACTCGACTCGTACGACTGACTCTTCGGAGGTTAATGCCATTAATTTATCCAATGCTGGCTTGATTGCTACTGCCAGCTCACTGCCAGCCTCGTGAAAACAATGGCTGTTGCGAATAAGTAGCTCACGGAAAGACCTTTCATCGACGTCAAAATGCAAGCAGTAATAGGTCATTTCATCATTACAAACGACGGAGCTTTCATGATTGTCCCCCGGATTGAGCAATATAAGATCACCTGGGCCTTGCTTATAGGCATGTCCGTTAACCTTCATCTCCTGCGTTCCCGACAATACGAGATTCACTTCAAATAGAGGATGCTTATGCAGCGGATATTTCCAATCCGGATCAACCGTACGCCAGTGTGCTGCAAAAACACGGAAGGTGGAATCCATATCAGGCAGCATAAATTCTTTCCTAGTGGACTCTATTTTTATTTGCATAAGCGCGCATTTCTCCTTCCTTATTTGCAGGCCCAAAAATATGATTGATTTGGGTAAATATCAACATGGTATGGATATGGGAACGGGTTAAAATCATTGCTATGATATAGATAGTATAGATTACATTTCATTTCCTAAAAAGGAGAAAAGATATGACTGCCATCCAAAATCCGATTTTACCTGGCTTTAATCCAGACCCCTGTATCTGCCGTGTAGGAGAAGACTACTATATTGCGGTTTCAACCTTCGAATGGTTTCCCGGCGTCGGCATTTACCACTCTAAGGATTTAAAAAACTGGAGGCTTGCCTCAAGACCTTTAAGTAGGCTCAGCCAGCTGAACATGATGGGCAATCCTGATTCTGGCGGTATTTGGGCTCCCGCACTATCCTATAGTGACAATAAATTTTGGCTCATCTATACCGATGTGAAAGTGACCGAAGGACAATGGAAAGACTGCCACAACTATTTGGTTACCTGCGACACGATTGATGGCGAATGGTCCGAGCCCATTCATGTGAATAGCTCCGGCTTCGATCCATCGTTGTTCCATGACGAGGACGGCAAAAAGTATTTTGTAAACATGATGTGGGATCAACGGGTCGGCCATCACAACTTCTATGGTATTTTGCTACAGGAATACAGCGCGAGTGAGCAGAAGCTAATCGGCAAACCTGAAATTATTTTCAAAGGAACCGATATTAAGCTGACCGAAGCTCCTCATCTCTATAAAATGAATGGCTACTATTACTTGCTTACGGCTGAGGGCGGCACCAAATATGAGCATCAGGCGACCATCGCTCGCTCCAAACAGCTTACCGGACCATATGAGGTGCATCCAGAAAATCCGTTAATCTCATCGTTCCATGCACCGCGTATTCCATTGCAAAAGGCTGGCCATGCTTCTATCGTTCAAACGCATACGGGCGAGTGGTTCTTAGTGCATCTAGTTGGACGACCTCTCTCCAGAGAAGGCCAGCCGCTGCTTGATCCGCGTGGATACTGCCCGCTTGGCAGAGAAACAGCTATTCAGCGGCTCGAATGGCGCAATGATTGGCCTTATGTCGTTGGCGGCAACCAGCCTTCCCTTGTCATTGAAGGACCGAACATTCCAGAAGTGAAATGGGAGCGCGATTATCCAGTTAAGGACGATTTCGATAGCAGCACGCTAAATCTGCATTTCCAAAGCCTGCGCATCCCTTTAGGAGATCAAATTGTTTCTTTGACCGATAACCCTGGACATCTTCGTCTATACGGCAAAGAATCATTGACTTCCAAATTTACGCAGTCATTTATCGCAAGGAGATGGCAGCATTTCAACTTTACAGCTGAAACAAAAATCGCATTTCAACCGACGTCCTTCCAACAATCAGCTGGGCTTGTGAACTACTACAACACGCAAAACTGGACATCTTGCCAAATCTCATGGAATGAGGAAAAGGGAAGAATTTTGCAGCTTGTTGCATGCGATAATTTTTCGTTCTCTGAGCCGCTTCAAGGAAACGAAATAGCGATTCCAGAAGACGTTGCCTATGTGCATATTCGTGTTGACGTAGAGAATACACTGTACTACTATTCTTATTCGTTTGATGGCAAGAGCTGGACTCGTCTGCCTGTAAACTTCGAATGCTACAAGCTATCGGATGACTACATTCAAGGCGGCGGCTTCTTCACAGGCGCATTCGTCGGCATGCAGTGTCAGGATACATCGGGACGCAGCCTGCATGCAGACTTTGATTATTTTATATACGACAATCATTAATGAAGCAAGTAAGCTTTTGGGAGCTGAGCATCGTTCCTAAGAGCTTTCTTTTTTTTATACTTTACATAAACGAAAGAACCTCCATAATCACTGCTGTGATTGGAGGTTCTTGAACGATTCAAATACTGCCAAGCGAACGACGTCCATCATCAGCTTTAGCCTTTGACTGAACCTGCCGCTATGCCTTCAACGATACGATCGCTTAAGAATAGGAATGCAATCAATATTGGCAATATACTAATCATTAATGTAGCGCCGATTGCGCCCCAGTCCGTCGTATACTGCCCGATGAAGTTTTGCACGCCGACCGTCAGCGTTTTATAGGCATCTGAGCTTATAAATGTATTAACGAAAATAAATTCATTCCAATTATAAATCATGTTAATAATGCCTGTCGTTGCGATAACAGAGCCTGTCATCGGCAGTACGATTCGGAAAAATATTTTGTTCACGGAGCAGCCGTCAATAACCGCCGCTTCTTCTACCTCACGCGGCAAAGCATAATAGAAGCCAAGCAGGATCATAATCGTGATCGGCATATTGAACGCTACATAAGACAAAATAAGCGACAACGGATGATCAATGAGATGTATTTTGTTGAATATGCTGAACAACGGAATGAGCGTCGAATGCACCGGAATCATCATCGCAACCATGAATAAACCGAGTACAAAAGAGCTTCCCTTCCACTTCAGCCTTGTTATCGCGTAGGTAACCAGGCTGCCTAATACAATCGTAAGCACCGTCGCTACAACCGTAATCCATACGCTGTTGAAAAAGTAAACATCAATATTTCCAGCACTCCATACCTTCTCGTAATTTTCCCACCTAGGATTCATAGGCAGTGACAACGGAGGAAGATTGAATACTTCCTGATTGTTTTTAAGCGAGAAAAACAGCAGCCATACGAGCGGGAAAATTTGCAATATGGCAACGACCGATAACACGATATATAGTACGGAATAACCCAGTTTGCTTGCTATCCAAGCGCCGGAGCTTTTGTTTCCGTTCCTCAGCTGTCCTGCAGTTCCGTGCATCATGAAGCTTCCCTCCTTACGAATATTGAATCGTATCTTTTGTAGCAGTCAATTTTCGGATTATCCAAGTTACGATGAGACAGATGATAAGCAGGAAGAAGCCAATTGCACTGCCATAGCCAAAGTCATATGCCCGGAAAGCTTGGTGATACATGTACGATGCCATCACTTCACTGGAGCCATTTGGCCCTCCATCTGTCATGACGTAGATCAGATCAAAGTATTTTAGCGAGCCAACAACTGCCAGCACGATCGTTACTTTAATGACCTCCATCGCCAGCGGAAGCTTGATTTTGTAAGCGATTTGAAAGGCATTCGCACCGTCGATCTTCGCCGCTTCCTCAAGTGAAGCCGGGATGTTCTTAAGCGCAGCGTAATAAATTAAAATATAAAAGCCCGCATACTGCCAGAGGATTGGAATGAATAAAGCAAACAATACCAGTGAAGACTCAGCCAGCCATGCGGGAGGATTTGCAAACCCAATGGATTCGAGAAAGCTGTTCAGAATCCCATTCGTTGGATGATAAATTTTCAGCCAAAGCTGTGCAATCGCTACGGACGACAGCAGCATCGGAATCAAATATATTTTGCGAAAAAAATTGACGCCCTTTAGTTTGGCGGACAACACCATAGCAATAACTAAATAGAGAATGAGACTAAGTGTTGAAAAAACAGCTAACATAAGCGAATGACCGGCGCTGTTCCAAAACATTTTATCCTTAATTAGAGCTTGATAATTATCCAAACCAATAAACTTCATTGCTCCAATGCCATTCCACTGGTTTAATCCATAATAGCCAGTCAGAACGATTGGAATGTATACAATAGCTAATATCAGAAGCAGGGAAGGCAGCACATACAGTGCAATGATTCTTTTGTTCGACATGACCTTATCCAAATTAGCCGACTCCTTTCTCATTCTCAAGCAGTAAGCGTTTACCCGGCATCATATGCCGGGTAAACGGCTTCCCTGCTCCCTATTCTAGAAGCTGTCAGTTTCCTTTGGAAATGGCCGCATCATGCTCTTCAGAGAATTTCTCTGGTGTCACTGCTTTGCCGAATAACGCTTGAATTTGATTGAGATGCGTTTCTGCGGCATTTGCTTGCATTTGTACATCTGCAAACAAGGTAATGCTGCTAGCTTTGTTCATTTCATTGAACAGATCTACATATAGCTGAGGCAGCTCAAGCTTGGAAGTATCCACCTTCGTTGCTGGAATAACACCTGCTCCAGTAACGGATTGCTCGCCCCATTTTTCCACAAAATATTCTACGAAAGCTTTCGCTTCTGCTTTGACATTTGAGCTTTCTGAAACGAACAATCCAACGCCTGGTCCACCTACCCAGCTGTTGATATCGCCTTTGCCGCCTTCAACCGTTGGGAACTTGAAGAAACCAACGCTGTCGCGGAACTCTTTAGGAATATCTTCATTCGTTGTGAAGTTAGGAAGCTCCCACGTACCCATCATGTACATAGCCGCTTTGCTGTTCAGAAACTCTGATTTTGCTTCTTCGTTTGACAGGCCGTTAAAGCCTTTTACGAATGCATTGCTGTCTACTAGCGATTGTACCTCACTAGCCGCTTTTACTAGGTTTTCATCCTTGAAAGATCCTGAGCCGCTAATTGCCTTGGACAATGCTTCTTGTCCTGCAAAACGATCTGCAAGGTACATGTACCACAAAGATCCAGTCCAGCGATCCTTGTTGCCAAGAGCGATTGGCGCGACACCGTTTTCAGAGAGCGTTTTCACAACTTGCTTAAATTGCTCATAGGTTTGCGGCACTTCCAGCTTGTATTTCTCAAAAAGCGCTTTATTGTAATATACCGGTGAAATATTGAATTCGAGCGGCAAACCATACGTTTTACCGTCTACAGCATAAGCCTCTGTTGTGCCGCTGACGAATTTGCCATTAAGATTTCCGCTAAGCAAATCATCCAGCGGTGTAAACAGCTTGCCCTCTACATACGGTTGAAGGAAGCCCGCTGCCCAAGTAACGCCTACATCCGGCAGTTGGTTTGATGCTGAAAGCACTTTCAACTTATTTTTATATTGTTCGTTGTCCAATACTTCTTGTTTGATCGTAACGTTAGGGTTCTCTTTTTGATATTCAGAAATGATTTGATTCACAATTTTGTTTTGTCCAGCCGATACACCCTCAGGCCATAAGTGCATAAAGTTAACCGTTACTTTCTCGGAACCGCTTCCATTTGCACCATTCTTTGAATCCTCTTTACCGCCATTGTTCGAATTTTGACCGCAGCCTGCTGCAACAACTGCAAGACATAGAGTCAATAGGAGAATCGTCCATTTCTTTTTGAACACGTTTACAACCCCTTTTCTGCTGGTGATAGATTTGAATCTTACAAATCCATTTTATCAACACGATGTCAGCATCGTAAGGGTACATGAATTGGGGAAAATACTACTTTTATTGGATTGTCTCCTCGGAATGAGCGATCGTTCTTCGATATTGACCCGGGCTAGTTCCTTCAAGCGAACGAAAAACTTTCACAAAATATTTCGCCGTTTGATAACCGACTTGTTCAGCAATATCAGCAATCGCAAGTCTTGTCGTAGACAGTAATTCCTTAGCTCTCTGCACCCTTTTTCTCGTTAAATAATCGCTAAACGTAAGCCCCGTCTGCTCCTTAAAGAGCACGCTGAGATAGCTTGCATTCATATGCAAATGCTCTGCTGTATCGCGCATAGTGAGCGGCTTCTGCCAATTGTCTTTTAAATACTGAATCGCTTCTTGCACCTGCGGGCTATAGCGGTCTTCTTCCTGCGCAATATCCAGCAGCTTCGGGTCCATTAGCTTCTCCATGCGCTCAATCCGGTGTTTGCTTTCTTCTCTTTTCATAGCAAGCTCTACCGCTTTAATAAGTTTAGTTTTATCCAAAGGCTTGAGCAGATATTCGACCACGCCAAACTGCAGCGCCTTCTGTGCGTAATCAAACTCAGGGTGACCCGAAATAATGATGACGATAGGAGGATGCAGCAGCTGCTCGTTTATTCGCTCCACTAAATCCAAGCCTCCGATTTCAGGCATGCGTATATCGGTGATTAGCAAATTCGCCTCGTTATGCTTCAGCCACTCCATCGCTTCTATCCCATTGGATGCGGTCTCTATCCGATATTGTCCAGCCGACCATGCTTCAAGCACTTTGCGTACGCCTTCCCTCGTTCTCGGTTCATCATCCACGATCAGTATGGTTTTCAATTGGAATTTCCCTCCCATGTTCATTCGGTATCTCAAAGGCAACGGTTGTGCCGCTGCCGATCTCGCTCTTTATTTCCAAGCCGTTGGTTTCCAAATGATAATAAAGCAGCAATCTCCGCTCCACATTGCTTATGCCAACCCCAGTTCCTTTGGAGGAAGTTTGATGCTGGCCTTTGTCCATTGCTGCGTACAAAGCCCGAATTTTCTCCTCATCCATGCCTGGTCCATTATCCGTCACTGCAATGCGAGTATAACCCGTCCGCTCAGACGGCTCGACCCGAATAACAACGGTGCCTGCCCCAATTCGCTGCTCAACGCCGTGCAGAATAGCATTTTCCACGAGCGGTTGAATAAGAAGCTTAGGAATCGGCACGCTGCGGCAATTTTCTTCCGATTCCACCTTCCATGCCAGCCTATCAATCATGCGCATATCCATTATTTTCAAATACCGCTGCGCATGCTCAAGCTCATCACCGATCGTTACCCATTCATCCTCATCCGCGTGTGAAATGACATATCGGAACAAACCAGACATTGCAATAACAACATCCGCCAGCTCCTCTTCGCCTTTCTCATCCAGCGCCCAATAAAAGGCTTCCAGTGTATTAAACAAAAAGTGCGGATTAATTTGCGCTTGCAGCGCCTTCAGCTCCGTCCGGCTTTGAACAATTTCCTTCTGATAAACAACATCAATGAGCTCATTCAAAGAGCCAACCATCTGATTATACGTATTATTAAGCTCATTAATTTCCATCGTTTTGGACGTAACCGGTATCGGCTTCAAGGTCCCGAACTTCGCATTGCGCATCACTTTAATCAAATTCAATATCGGGCGAGTAATCATCGTTGATAAAATAAAAGTTAAAATAAGAAATAACATGCCGCCTACTAAAATCGAAACAATAATAACGGTACGTAAAATCGAAATGCCCTCGGCAGCATACTTTATCGGCGTTAAAATAATAATTTTCCAGCCGGTCATTTCCGATTTTTTCTCAATGGCCATGAAACGTTCTCCGTCCAGCGCTACCGTCTCATCCCCCTGATTAAGCATCTTCTCAACGTCTACTTCCTTCGAAAAATCGGAGGTAATGGTCTGGTTCTCGGCATCGAATAAACCCATCATTTCGCTGGAGCTATTGTCAGCATTACCATTCGATTCCGTGAGCTCAAAATATTTTTTATCAATTTGCACCATCAAATACCCTGCATGCGAGAAGGAATGGTCAATAAGCCGAACATGGCGAATCGCAATGATGGAATCGGGGTACCTCGGGTCCATTCCGAACCAGACCAACCTGCCTCTTCCCTTGTCCACAAGGCTAAGCCAGTCCATAGATACCCGGTTGTCCAAGCTTATATCCGTAAGCGGGAACAGCATTCGATAGTCCGTTGTATACAGCTCCAACGAGCGAATCCCCGTTGCATAAGCTTCTTGCTTTCGTATCTCCTGCTGAAGGGATTGACGCTCTTCAAAGCTGATCTTGCGTCCTTGCACTTCTTGTGCCATCAACCGCTGGATCGTTGCGTTTGTTGCTACCTGCATCGTGAACGTATCGATCTGCCGCAGCAGCACATCCAGCTTGCCTGTCGCTTGAACAGCCGTTTGTTGAATATGTTTTTCCGCATTGTTGCGCAGCAGAACGGAAACTTGATCATACGTAAAAAAGCCGACCGCCCCCAGCACGATAACCATAACGAGCATGAAGCCAAGGAAAATTTGATTACGCAATGTATTCATTTGTCCGAAACGATTCATGCCTACACTCCTTGTCCCATTCATTTCGTTTTTACTATACACAATTAAGATAATAAAAAGAAAGCCCTATCATTTCCACTGCTAATATATTAATTAATTAGATTAATAATCCATTGTTCACTGTAATCAGATATAATGATCATAAGCTTATGGCATATCAGAGGATCTACTTACTAATCATCTTAGAGAGGGGAATTCCGATGACCGTTGATTTCCTAGTACGCAATAACGTAAATGTTTTAGGCAAAGGTGAACAAACGATTGTGTTTAATTATCAATATTGATCGTTTTAAAAGCATTAACGATACCTATGGGCATCAGGTCGGTGATTTGGTTCTTACAGAGCTGGCACAACTACTCGTATCCACTTCGAGAGAAGACGACATTGTGGCTCGATTTGGAGGAGAGGAATTCGTCATTATTATTCCTAATACCAATCTGGAGAATGCCATATTAGCAGCCGAAAGGTATCGCAGCAAGACTGAAACAGCTAATTGGGGAGAATATCATGTGACCGTTAGTATTGGCGCAGCAACGATTACGCAGGAGGATACCGATCAATCCTTGCTTCAAAAAGCTGATCAAGCGCTTTACAACTCCAAAAAAAGCGGGAGAAACCGGGTCACACACTACTCCAATTTGGAGGAGGGTTAATCGCTTGTTCCCCATTCTAAAAATAGGAAATAGACCGAGAACCATATTATTGAATGGTTTCGGTCTATTTTGATTTCTAATTTTCATATAGTTCGATTCAAGTAATAATAAAAAAGCCCATCTCTTAATTCTGCTTCCTTCTCAAAATGCAGCCTATTCAGCAGTTGAATGGATTTTCCATTTTGCTGTTCCACGGTGGCTTCGATCATCGATAAACCCATCTGTTCAAATCCATAGGCTATTACAGGGAGCAGCGCTTCTTGCATTAACCCCTTTCCCCAGAATTCCTTAGCTAAATCAAATCCTATTTCTGCTTTAGGCTGCGCTCCTTGAACCCAGCAATGGAAACCGCAAGTTCCAACGAGTCTATGATCCTTTTTACTGAAAATACCCCATCGGCAGCCCTTATCATCGATGTGATATTGAATAATCTCTCTGGCCTCGTTTAAATTTTCACATGGGTTGATATCCATAAATCTGGTCACATTTTCATCCGAAAAATGCTTATATATTGCTTCAGAATCATCTAAAGTCAAAATAGAAAGCCTCAAACGTTCTGTCTCTAGTTCAGGAAATACAAAATCATAAGCAGTCAATTCACAACACCTCCGCTCAGCTAACCTTTTTACAAAAAGTGATCATACTCCATTCGCATTCTATATAAATTGATGATTCGAACTTGTTCCTCACTTAATTGTTCATGATTCCAATACATATGCATCAAGTTGTATTCAAACAGCTGTTTCAATTTCAAAAAAAGAGGCAATGTATCGACCATCTCCTTAGATAGATCGTGCTCTTCTCTATATCCATCAAGGAGAGCTTCCGTAATGGACTGTCGATAGTCCTTTATGTTCCCTCCGCCTGAGAATGAGAATTCCATAGCAGAATAAATAGGCACAGCTAAATCAAAAATATTAAAATGTTTTTCACAATCTTGGAAATCAATCATCGTAATTTCAGAGCCGTCCACTAAGATGTTTTCTAGCCATAAATCACCGTGGATCAGTCCGTAGTTTGAATTATTTTTAGGCAAACCCTTAATCTCTGTTAAAAGACGATCTGCCATTTCTCGTATGGCTGTTTCTTCCTTCGGGATATGTGTGAGAAAATCATATTCCTTATTTTCGTACCAATCCTTAAGATGTGCCGTAGACTCAAGATAGGACTGGGTTACACGATGCATCTTGCCTATTTGTTTTCCAACCTTTTTAAGTACAGATTTGTTCCACTCCGCCCGTGGCAAATGAATGCCCGCCGAAGCTTTATATACAACGGCCAGCTTTTCTTCATCCAGCATGATCTTTTCAATATATTGATGATTAGAAGATAGGACAGCTTCAGAAGCGCCAACGCCTTGATGGCATAAAAAATTCGTCCAGCTTACTTCCTCTAACTGCTCGTGATAGGTTTTATAATTCGTTATTCGAACAAAAAAGGTTTCCTGCTTAGCAAGACAACGATAGATTTCATTGGTTACCGTTTCCACCTTATAACAACCAATAGAATAAGCTTCCTTAAGAAATTTCAATATATTTTCTTCCATATTTGTATTCGCCTCTTTATAAATAATTATCTAAACCACTTCTTTAGATTACCACTTATAAACAGCCGACTCCGATCAAATACAATTATACTTGTTCTTGGCATGGCCAAAATACTCTTATTGCAGCTATTTTCTATAATTTATATAAAATGGATATTTTTTTGGAAATAGTAGACTTCTTACTCTACCCTATAATAGGAGTGACTATGGTATGAATTCATATGTTGGCATCGAAATAGACGGCGGTCAGATGTACATGATGGCGGATACGCCAAATGGCTGTCTAGAGCATATTTTTCCTATCGCCAGAGATTGCTCGCTGCTCGAGCTGCAGCAGGAGGTCGAAGCTTTTGTAGCCAAGCTGACTTATACACCAAGCGGCATCGGCATCGGTATGCCGGGACTCGTTGTTGGTACGGATAAAGTAGAGCTAAGTCATGTTTTACCTGTGTTAAACGGAGCTACAGCAGATATGTTTACGACAGCAGCAGGCATTCCTGTAGCATTCATTAACGACGTTAAGGCTGCAACGCTGGCCGAGGCTGCACATTATCAGGACAACCATACCGTTGCGGTCATTATGTCTGATGCCTTCATCGCAGCAGGTGTAGTAGCCTCAGGCGAATTGCTGCTTGGTGCGAAGGGCTGGAGCGGTGAGCTCGGCTATATGATCCTTACCGTGAATGGCAAGCCAGCACTGCTCGATACTCTCGCCAGTGGTTACGCGATTACGAACCAAGCCGGCATAGATGATGCGGCAGTGCGTGAGCGGCTAGAAGCAGGCGATTCGCAGGTGACTGCGCTTATACGCCAAGCAGGGCAATATTTTGGCTACGCTTTAACTAACCTGCTTCATCTGTATAATCCCGATGTCATCGTGATTGGCGGCAGTACTCCGACATATAAAGGCTATATGGAAGCTGCCAAGGCTGCTCTTGAAGAACATGCGCTGCCTGAATTGTTAAAGTGCTGTAATCTAACAGAACCTAAGATTCATAACCGGGTCATCGCATTTGGCGTTAGAGAGTGGATAAGGAAGCTTACACAATAACCATATTTTCTGTTCTTTATTTACTCATAAAGAACAGAAAAGCCGGACACCATTCGAGTGAATGGTGCCCGGCCTTCTTATAGCTGCTCCTTATGTTGCTTCCCGCAAAAAAGAGCACCAGCAAGGTGCTCTTCTCATTCAAAATACATTCTTATAGTGTCGAGGCGGCCTGGCCAACTAACGACGTCAATTGATCATAATCAACTTTATTCCCCTGTTTAAGCTTAATGGTTTTCCGTTCAGGAGGACCGTCAAACAATGGCTCCGGAAACGATAGCTCACTTGCGTTAAAGATCGTAAAGCTCACCGCATCCTTCGAAGTAGAAATAACGGCAGCGTATTTTCCATTTTTCAAAAAATGAGGTTTCTTATACTGAATGCGCTCCTGAACGTCTGGGATAGCTCCATGAACAAGCTTGCGCAGCTCAAAACTCAGCTCCACTTGCCAAGGCTCTTTTATCGCTGCGATAAAATCTGTTACGTCTTGATTCATTTATTATTTCTCCTTTGTAATTGAAATTCTACCCGACTCTATCATTACGTCGAACGAGGATTAACTAAATCGACAGCTTCATAAAAAAAACTCAACTTTTATTTAGAATGTCAATTTGGTCTCTCAAATCCGCTTCCAGTGCCATCATTCTTGAGCCTTGCAGCAATTTCGTATCTTCAAGAAGCAGGCGCAGCTCAATTTCACCCTCGCCGCCGTAGGCTGGATTTGGCATACGCATCGCAAATGCAATGGCTTCTTCCTCCGATTTCACATCAATCAGCGTATATCCCGCAATTATTCCTTTTACCTCCGCAAAAGGACCGACTACAACATTCGGCTTCTCTCCGTATTCGGAATACGTGATCCGCAGTCCGCTCGAGCTGGGCTGCAGACCTTCAGCAGCTAAGAGCACACCTGCCTCAGCAAGAGAATCATTGAACGAAGCCATCTCATCCATAAGCTGTCGATCGGGCTTCACACCAGCTTCAGATTGCTTGGTTGCTTTAACAATCAACATATATCGCATATATATTTCCTCCCTATCGCTTGAGAACGGGGTGATTTCAAACCATCCTCTACTTCAGCAACGAATGGGGAGCTTCATAATCGACATGATCGTTATTTTTCATGATCTTCATTTTCTTTATCCGCTTCTAAAGACAAGCACTCGGCAGCACGATTCAGCAGAAGCTCGCGCTCGCGAGCGTTACGTGTCAACGAAGCAGCACGCTCAAACTCTGTGCGCGCCTCATCCATTCGGCCCAATTTAACCAGAAGATCTCCCCGGACGCTCGGCAGCAAATGATAGTCTTTTAACGATGCTGCGGATGTTAGCTCATCAACAATTTGAAGGCCGAACGCAGGACCGAAAGCCATTGCAATCGCTACCGCCCGATTTAATTCTACGATAGGGGACGGCATGACGCGCGACAAAGCTTCATATAAAGCGGCAATACGCGCCCAATCGGTCTCCGATGCCATCCGAGCTTTAGCATGGCACGCAGTAATCGCAGCTTGAAGCGCGTAAGGACCAAGCGGACGGCCGAGCTTTTGCGCTCGCTCAAGAGCGGCTAAGCCTCGGCGGATGAGCAGCTGATCCCATAAACTGCGGTTTTGATCCATCAGAAGAATCGGTTCGCCCGCAGCATTTACCCGTGTTTTGAAGCGTGACGATTGGAATTCCATTAAAGCAGCCAAACCATGCACTTCAGGCTCGGCGGGTGCAATTTCCGCCAGGATACGCCCTAGCCTTAGCGCTTCCTGGCAGAGCAGCGGTCGAAACCAGCTGCCGCCGGATGTCGCCGTATACCCCTCATTAAACATTAAATAGATCACTTCGAGTACAGTAGAGAGTCGTTCCTTGAGCTCATCGCCTACAGGAACCTCGAAACCAACTCGCAAGCTGCTTAACGTACGTTTCGCTCGAACAATCCGCTGTGCAATAGTCGACTCTGAAACAAGATAAGCATGTGCGATTTCATCCGTGGTAAGTCCTCCAAGCAAGCGCAGCGTCAAAGCTACTCTCGCCTCCTGAGATAGTGCAGGATGACATGTTGTGAAAATCAAGCGCAGGAGATCATCTCCGACCTCTCCATCCATCGCTATATGAATATCTTCCTCGGTATATAAGACCGTTCCTCGTCCAAACTCTTCATATTTCTGGTCGCGCAGCTTGCTCCTCCTAATCATATCAATCGCACGGCGTTTCGCTGCAGTCATAAGCCATGCTCCTGGATTATCCGGAATTCCGCTTTCCGGCCACTTCTCTAGTGCAATAATAAGCGCATCCTGTGCAAGGTCTTCCGCAAGGCCGACGTCGCGAACCATCCGCGCCAGCCCGGCTATAAGCTTGGCTGATTCAATACGCCAGATGGCATCAATTGTACGATGGACTGCAGACTGGCTCACGATTTTTTAGACCTCTCCATCTGTTCTCGAAACGCGGCTTCCATAGCCAGCGTTTCCGGATTTTGAGTCAAATCCATCGCATCAAGCACCTGCCGCAGCTCAATTTCGCCCTCGCCATTACCGTGAGGGTCCGGCATACGCATTGCCCATTCAATCGCTTCTTCCCTGGAATTCACCTCAATAAGCGTATAACCCGCTATTATCTCTTTGGCCTCAGTGAAAGGACCGTCAATTACTTTTGGCTTTTCACCGGGATTTGGATAGGAAATTCGTATGCCGTTCGAGCTTGCTTGAAGCCCATCCGCAGCGAGCAGCACGCCAGCCTTAGCCAATTCCTCGTTATAGCGAAGCATCGCTTCAAGTAGCTCCTGACTTGGCATAACCCCTGCCTCGGAATCCTTAGTACCCTTGACGATCATCATAAATCGCATATGTATGCCCTCCTGATTTTATAATGGAACCTCAATTATCCCTTTTTGCACAGTCGATAATCACATCCTTATTTAAACGACGAATAACAATGTGCTAAATCGACTTAGCGAGCTAAAATAATGCTAAATAAATTCATCATGTTGTCCGAACCCAGATCATTCCAGTTATTTATTCTTCATATCTAAATAAAATTCCTTTTATCTTAATCATGCGACTTGAAGCCAAATAAAAGCCTCTATGTCCGCTGCTTCTTCAATAGAGAAGAATCGAGGGAATTAGAGGCTCTGGTGTCCGTTAGCAAATATAATTTTGGGTATTTAACTATTAATCACATCAATGATTTAAGTCTATTCTTAACTTACGCCTCGCTCATATCAACTGCTTTATTTCACGTAACATATTGTCTGCAAAAGCTGCTAAAAGTTCAGGATCAAACTCTTGCTTACCTGTAACTCCGGTGTACTCGTCTAGGCACTTCCTAACCAAGTCTTGGTACTCATTCGGTAATGCTTTGACTCCCCATTCTCCTCCTTCTTTTTTGGACGATATATTCCCATCTCTCAGATAGAACAGAACTCTACACAGGTTCAAGGTAATATACATTGGTTGATCCATAATGTCATCCGAAGCATCTTTAATATCATAATAAATGGAGGCCAGATAATACTTTCTATCGATAGGCTCATATAACTCAGCAAGCGACTTGCCATATAAGGTTTTCCCCCGATAATAGGCAACAACGAGCTGAGCTGCAAAGTCATTGTCTTCGTACCCGCCGCAAACATAATTCTCGTCTGATTGATACCTTTCCTTGTGGAAATCGGAATAATGCATTTCACATGGCGTAGGATAGACGAAGGCATTCAGGTGAGACTCCAAAATCACACTAAACTCCATTCCTCTCTCATTTGGCATTTCATCATCCAGCTCTAATACTAATTTTGCAATTCTCTTTTTGTTTTCCGCTGTCAAACTCTCTCTTATCACAACGATAAAATCGATATCACTTCTTTGGGGATGAAAACATCCCATAGCCAATGATCCATGTAAATAAATACCCGACAGATTTCCTTCAAGCTCTCCTTTAAACAAAAGAACAATTTTATCTAAGTACAGCTGCATGTTCATGCATCCCCCATCTTATCTTTTAATTCCTCGTTTTCAATCCCCGTTCTAACCTCATTATTAAATCTAAAAATCAATTTGTGCCCGTCGAATGTCATGCCAACCTCTTCTTCAAAATTACCCTTTGTATAGCCGGATACTGTTTTTCTCCAAAACTTTTGACCTACTATATTTTGCTCCATTGGATTAGTAAACAGCTCCCACTGGCCTTTAAACATCTCAAATACTTGAGTCGCGGCATTTTCTGCTATCCCTTTTCCTCTGTAAGGCTGCAGTATAAAGAAATCATTCACAAAATAGTCGACCCCTTTTGCACAATGAGGCGGTGTAGCAACAAGTATAAATCCCGCAGGAATATCATCAACCCTAATTAAGAAAGGGTACAGACAATCAGGCTTTTCCCACCAAATGTTCTGAACATCATATTGGTCCGTTAATGTTCTACACTCATTACTATCCTCAAAAATGCCATGTATGTTCGGCGTATGTCCGTAATGTCCGGATAAGTCGTGTAAATAAAGAGGATATAGATTTTTTATTACATAGGCTTCGTCTTGAGCAGCCAGCTTTACTTCTATTTTCATAACCTATCCCACTTTCGATCTGTGATTTAAATATCTATATGCTTCAAATTTATACCAGCATATGGTTACAATCAAGGTACAGTTTGACTGTAACTAAACGATTCGCTTTTTTGGGGCCGCTTCTACTAAAAGCAAAAAACCGGTTCAGCAAAGACTAGAATCGTCTTCACTGAACCGGAACAAGTTAATAAGAACAAATTTAGAGCTGTACGGTTGCTTTGGTTTCACTTGCCCTAATAATGGCATCCAATATTTCTTGATTGCGGTAGCCGTCCATAAAGCCAGCAATGCCATCCGGAACCGTTCCCTCAAGCAATGCCGTGAAATCGGCATACTGCGTAACTCTACAATGTGCAGGCACTTCGACAGTCACTCTCGCAATCTGTCCAGGAGTTTCCTCACGAATCCATATCAACTCATTTGGATTTAGCGTTGAAGCATGAAGCGTACCCGAATCTCCATAAATGGATACTTCGTGCTGGTTGCCCGATCCAATCGCATTGCGAGTCGTTTGGAAGACGCCCATAATATCGCCCTTCATACGAGCCTGGAAGCTCGCAAAGTCATCAACCTCGATTGTGACCATATTCCCGCTCGCTGGATCTTGCCGCTGGGGAATAATCGTATGCAGCTGTGCTGACAGCTCTTCGAACTCCCCAAAGAGAAAACGCGCCATATCGATCATATGCGAGCCCAGATCGCCAAGCGTCCCCGTGCCGGTAATGTCCTTGTTAAAGCGCCAGATATAAGGAACATTATTTGGTTCTGCGCCCCATCCCTGCAAATACTGGACACTAAAGCTGCGAACAGCTCCGATTTTACCCTCGCGCACAAGCTCTCGTACGTAACGGAAAGCAGGTGTGTAACGGTAGGTGAAAGCCATCATTGCTGGCACCGGCTGCTGTTCATACAATTCCAGAAGTGACTTAGCTTCCTCAAACTCACGGGTAAACGGTTTTTCTGCCATGAATGGCTTCCTTGCTTTCAAGCAAGCAAGGATAATTTCCGCATGGACGTTGTTTGGCGTAACGGACACTACTGCATCGACATCCGGGTCTTCAATTAGATTGGTGTAGTCCGAATATCGCTTGCCTTGAGCAACGTCAAGCTGTTCACCCACCTTGACTAACGCTTCTTCATACACATCGCTCACTGCAACGATCTCAAAGCGACCTTCCGCTTTCATCCACCTTATATGCTCCTGAGCCATCCCTCCCAAACCAATCAAACCGATACGAAATTTCCTCATACTTCGTTTACCTCTCTCGAGTCTGTCTTCGATTTAATAGGCTCCAGCGGAGATGCATTGCCATAAACAGGTTCGGCCGTTTGACTCGGCACTGCCCAGCGCACGCCGTTCTCGATTACCTTCTGGATTTCTTTATTGTAATAGGTCGGATACGTTTCATGGCCAGGACGGAAGTAGAAGATTTTCCCTTGTCCGCGGTGGTAAGTAACGCCGCTTCGGAACACTTCACCGCCTTCAAACCAAGAGACAAATACCAAATGATCAGGAGCCGGAATATTAAAATGCTCACCGTACATCTCTTCCTGCGGAAGCTCGATGTACTCGCCGAGTCCTGAAGCAATCGGATGAGCAGGGTCAATGACCCAAATCCGTTCCTTTTCATCTGCCTCGCGCCATTTTAGCTGCCCGGTCGGTGTGCCAAGCAGCTTGCTGAAAATTTTTGAGGCATGCCCCGAGTGCAGAACGATAAGTCCCATTCCCTTCAGCACTCTCTGGTACACCTTATCAACGACGGCCTCCTCAACCTCGTGATGTGCCAGGTGTCCCCACCAAATTAATACATCCGTCTGATTTAATACATGATCCGTCAGTCCATGCTCCGGTTCATCAAGAGTAGCTGTTCCGACTTCAAATCCAGCTTTCATTAGAAAATCTGCAATAGCGCCATGAATGCCGCTTGGGTAAATTCCACCGACAACTGGATTGTTTTTCTCATGACGATTTTCATTCCATACCGTTACTTTCACCATCACTTACAGGCTCCTTTACAACGATTACTTAACATTTGTGTAGCGTTTATAGGCATCACTGCGAATCTCTACCAATCGTTCAAGTCCCATACTGTTTAGCTGTTTAATGTACGCATCCCACTCCTGGTCGATGTTTCCTTTTATAATCCATTGAGCACGATTTGTTCTGACATAGCTGTCGATATCCGTAGTAAGCGTTGGAAGCTCTTTGAATTCCTCTACGTTGTACATAACATTCGGGAATGGCGTAGTTACATACTCACTTACGAGCTTGTCGATAGAGAGCTTCAGTCCGTCTCCGGTCGTTTCATCCAAAATAATGTTTTTCTCGAAGCTTGGGCTTACGTATTTAGGACCAAAATCACGGACCGATTGATCCCAGTACCATGCATCAGCGCTTGTGCCTTCCGGAGGAGTCAGCAGCGCATAATTGCCGTCGCCTTTTTTCTCAATAACGGTACCTATTGCACCCCAGAAATTTTGAATACTTGCTTCATTCGTGTAGAACTGATCCGCCCAGCGCGCAGCGACTTCTGGATTTTCATTAAACGTTGTAATCAGCATCTCATTGCGTCTTAAGCTTAATCCGACCGGGTCACCGGTTTGATAGCGTTGCCCATCAGGTCCAGCAATGGATGGAATAGCTGCATATTCATCTTTCCATTTGCCGAAAACAGCATCCGGTATCCATTGATTAGAGAAGCCGATCATAGCAGCATCAGGATTTTGCTGCTTTGCAGATAACATTGTGCTATCTTGCGTGAACAGCTCCTGATCGATCAAACCTTCCGAATACAATTTATGTGTCCATTTCAGCGCTTCTTTATATTCGTTCGATGTCGGGATGAAGACTGGCTCGCCGTCCTTAAGCATCATACTGTTGCCGTTCGAGTCTGTTATGCCGAATGGATTTAGAAAATCCATGCTAATGTCTACCGAGCCGCTAAAAGGAATTTCATCCGCTTTTCCGTTTTGGTTCGGGTCCTTTTCTTTGAACGCTTTGAACACATTGTACAAATCTTCAATATTATCAGGAACTTCAAGGCCGAGACGATCAAGCCAAGCTTTATTGATAACAGGTTGCATAGTCGACAATGGGCGCGATGGCAGCCTAGCAGGCAATGAATAAATTTTGCCGTCCGGGAATGTGCTGATTTGCTTCAGCTCTGGCGTTTCATCCATTGCTGCTTTAAGATTCGGCATGTATTTGTCGATATAGTCATCGAGCGGACGGAAATAGGATAAGTTGTTGACGATATCGGAATCCGAGAAAGCATTATCTCCAAAAATAATATCAGGAAGCTTGCCACTCGCCAGCATGATCGATTTTTGCTCGCCCCAGTCATTGGAGGACATGACTTGCCAGTTTATTTTAACGTTCGTTTCTTTTTCAAGATCCTGCAGCCATTTATTGTTTTTGAATGTATCTCCCATATTGCCCCAGCGAACGGTCAAAACATCCAGCGTGATTGGCGCCGTTACGATCGGCAGTCCTTCTTTGCTAAATTCGGACTCGGATTTGGCAGGAGCCTCCTCTTTTTTTCCAGCGCAACCCATAAGACTGATTAACATGCTTAAGCTTAGAACTAGTACAATGAACAATTTTTTCTTCATTTGAAAGTTCCCCCTATACATATTGTGAATGGCATATGGCTAATTACTTCACAGCGCCAATCATCACCCCCTGGTTGAAATATTTTTGAACGAACGGATACATGCACATGATTGGAAGCGTCGAGACGATTATAACGGAATAGCGCATCAGGTTGGCTAGGCGCATAGCAATGAGCGCTGCTTCGCCTGTTCCCATGCTCGACTGCATCTGGTTCGTAATTAATATGTTCCTCAAAACAAGCTGCAAGGGATACAAATCCTGATCCTTTAAGTAAATGAGTGCATTAAAATAGGAATTCCAATAGCCTACAGCCGTCCATAAGGCCAAAACCGATAGAATAGCTTTGGACAGCGGCAAAACAATCTGCACATAATACTTGAGGTTGCCGCAGCCATCCAGCTGCGCTGCTTCCCACAGATCGCCGGGAATGCTGGACTGGAAAAACGTACGCGCCACGATAATGTTAAAAACGGCAACGGAGAAAGGCAGCACCATAACAAGAAACGTGTCGTACAAATGAAAGTCGCGGATCGTCAGAAATGTAGGGATTAGACCGCCATTAAAAAACATCGTGAATATAAAAAATATGTTGATGCTCTTGCGGCCGACAAGATCCTTTCTGGATAGCGCATATGCCGCTGATACATTGATCGCCAAACTAATGATCGTCCCCACTACTGTATACAGGAGCGTATTTCGGTAGCCAATCCATATTTTGGAATGATTCAATAGCTCCTTATAGCCATCCAGTGTAAAGCCTTTTGGAAAAAGCCACATCTGACCATTAGCCACGGCGGCCGGATCACTGAATGATGCGATTACGATAAAATAAATCGGATAAACGATGAGAATCAGCATCACAATCGCAAACGAATATAACAACCATTCCATGACGTCCCAGGAACGCCTTTTTTGTTTATGTAATGCCGGTTGTGCCACGGTTTCCATTGCGCTCATCCGTATCCTTCCTTTCTGTTACCACAGGCTGTTTTCGCTGTATTTTTTGGCTGCCTGATTAACTAGAATCAGCAAAATGAAATTAATGATCGTATTAAACAGGTTGATGGCCGAGGAAAAGCTGTATTGGCTGCTCAGCATCCCGATTTTATAAACATAGGTAGCAATAACCTCGCTAGAGGAAATGTTCAAATTATTTTGCATGAGATAAACCTTTTCAAATCCGACACCGAGGAGCCCGCCAATTCGCAGGATCAGCAAAATAATAGCCGTCGGGAGCAGCATCGGAATATCAATGAAGCGAATTCTCTGCCAGCGGCTCGCTCCATCCACCTTCGCTGCTTCGTAAAGGCTTGGATCGACGGCCGATAACGCTGCAATAAAGATGATGCTATCCCAGCCGGCGTGCTGCCAAACATCCGTCCAAACGTAAACGCTGCTAAACCATTCAGCTGAGCCCATCAAATTAGGAGCTTCAGCTCCGAACAAGCGATAGATATTTCCTATAAGTCCGGTGCTCGGTGAGGATAAAATGAGGATCAGACCAACCATAACGACGGTAGAAATAAAATGCGGCATGTAGGTCACCGTCTGGAAAACATGCTTAAACCGGTTCACACGCATTTGATTGATCATCAGCGCGAGCATAATCGGTATTGGAAATGTGGCTATGCTATAGAAGCTAATAATCAGAGTGTTCTTAATCGTGCTGGAAAATTGATAGGAGTTGAAAAACTTCTCAAAATACTTTAACCCTGCCCAAGGACTATCCATGATTCCCAGAGCAGGACTGTAATCTTTAAAAGCAATCAGCACGCCATACATCGGCTTATAAGAAAAAAGCAGAAGCAGCACGACTGCAGGCAGCAGCAAAACATACAGGCCCCAGTTCTTTCTTATCCGGCCAATCGTTTGCTGCATATTCATGTTAAATTGGCTGGTCTTCAAAGAGATTCCCCCATCCTTCTTTCGTCTCCGTCCATGTTGCTTCGCCCTTCTCTCTTGCCTCTTTATTATAGATGCTGCTTTTAGAACAATTCGGACTTTTCTAAATGGCAATTCGGACTTTTCTCTTCATTCCTATAATGGTTTGTCGGCATGATCATATAAATAATAGAGAGGCTGACACTATCCAGACTTTCTTTCGTTTTTTTCGGACTTTCATGTAAAAACAGACAAGCGATACCTCTTATTATGCTGCGTTTGCATTATAATTGGTTTTACCAGCCGACAGTAAGTCCTAAAAAAGAGAGGAATCTGAATGAGACCTATGACAAAACGAACACCCGGCAAATCCTATCCGATTAGGCACTACGTGAAAGTGATGCTCTTGATTTTAGTCTCTGTATTAGTACTGGATTGTATTATTAGCATCGTCGCCATTTCAATGGTCAAGCAGCAAACGACAAGGTATTTGCAAAACACCGCTAATATGTATATCAATCAAATCAATCTTGATTTCTCCAATATTAATCAATACATGGGTTGGACGCTTGCAAACGATGAAAACGTAAAAAAGATGAAACAGTTTCGTTCCACGGATGCCGAATTTATAAAGGCAAATACGGAGCTGTACAAACGTTTCTCCGAGCTCCAGAAAAACTACGTGCAAAAATATAATTTCTTCATCTATTTAGAGGATCAAAAGTATTTTTTAAATTCCTCACCTACCAACCTGATGTACCCGGATTATCTATCATTAAAGAAACAAATTGCCTCCTATGTACAAGATAAAAATTCGCTTGAAAAATATTATTCCAATTGGTCCCTTATTCTTCTGAATAATAAACACTTCATCATTAATATCGTGCCGTTTCATGAAAGCTATCTCATTTGTATGATATCTGCCGATAATCTGATTAGTCCGCTCCGGCAAATGGATCTTGGCGGCAATGGGTTTGTTTCCTTAATCGATCATAATGGTTCGGTCATTAATAATCTTACGACGGATATGGACAATCAAGCCCGAAACAATGAACAAAAGAAAACGCTGCTTGGGCTGGTGCAGACCACAACGACCGTCAGTAAATCATTTGCAAACGCAACATTTGGAGTGAGAATGTTCATTAAGTTCGGAGCTTTTGAGAAAATCATGATTGCCCAGCTGCTCATTATGCTCCTTGCTGCGATTGTTGCTTGCACATTATGCGGCATCATGGTGTATTTCAACATTCTGATCCTAAGGCCGCTCAAAAACTTTTCATACAGCTTGACGCAGTTCAATGAAGACAGCAAACCGCTCGATCTCAAGATGAACAAGATTGTTGAGCTCGAATATGCCAATAAGCTGTTCAAAAACCTGCTTGAGCAAATTAGAATTTTCAAAATTGATATCTATGAGCATGAGATTGAAAAACAAAAGATCCAGCTGGATTATATGAAATTACAGATTAAACCTCACTTTTTTCTGAACTGCTTAACCAACATTCACAGCATGGCCCAAATGCAAATGTTCGAGGAAATTCAAAGCATGGCCATTTCAACGTCCAATTATTTTCGTTATATTTTTCAAAACGGGGAAGATTTCGTGAAGCTGGACGATGAGATTAATCATGTCCGTATATATTTGGAGATTCAAAAACATCGTTACAGAGATGCTTTCACGTACAGTATTAATCAAGGGGATGCCACGGGAAAGATGAGAATTCCGCCGTTAGTGCTTCAGACTTTCATAGAAAATTCAGTGAAATATGCCGTTTCGCGAGTAAATGAGGTGCAAATTAGGCTGGAGGTTGATCTAGAAAGGGAAACAGAGGAAGAGGTGGCTGTCATTCGTATATCTGATACAGGCCCTGGTTTTGACGCCGATATATTGGAGAGGCTCGAAAGCGGACAGCCACTTGATCAAACGGACGGTAACCATATCGGCATCACGAACACAATACAACGTCTGGAATACTTATACCGCCGCAAGGCGAAAGTCCACTTTTCCAATAGCGAGTCTGGAGGAGCTTGCGTGACCCTATACCTTCCTCATCCTACGCAGGATACACCGTGAAAGGAGTAACACATAATGAATGTACTGCTTGTAGATGACGACTATTTTGTCGTGACAGCACTAGAGAAGAAGGTTAATTGGCAGGCGCTATCGATCGATCATGTCTATACTGCTTTTAATATCGCCCATGCGCAGGAGCTGCTTACGCAGCATCCTATTCACATTTTGCTTTGCGACATCGAAATGCCGCAGGGCAGCGGGCTAGAACTGCTCGCTTGGATTCGCGAAGAGAAATATAATATTCAAACCATATTTCTAACCAATTACGCCGATTTCAACTATGCGCAAAAAGCGATCGAGCTGCAGAGCTTTGATTATTTCTTAAAACCAATTGAATTCGACAAGCTGACGCTTATTATTCAGAAGGCCATCTTCAAAGCCAATGAACAGCAAGGCGTCGCCAAGGCGGTCCAAGAAGGCTACTACTGGCAAAAAAATCAGAAAAATGTCCAGGAGCATTTTTGGCGCAAGCTCGTTACCGGGAAAACTACCTATTCTACCCCTGCTAACATTACCTATTTGATTGCAGAGCAAAATCTCCCTTACACATTGACAGATTTGGTGCTGCCCGTGCTTATTCATGTATTTCCTCATGAGGAAAGCCTGGAAAAAAAGGATAAGGATCTATTTGATTTTGCACTTATGAATGTGCTGCATGAGCTGTTCCAGAACACGCGCTTTACAGTCGAATCGATATTGGAGTTCAAGGAATCCAATTGGATGGCGATACTGAAATGGAAGGACATACCTGACTCCGGAATAATCGAAAGCATTTGCGCTACCTTCATTCAAAGAGCTAATACATTTCTCAGATGTGATGCAAGCTGCAATATAGCTAACACTGGAAAGCTAGAAGCTATCCATCACGTCATGAAAGACCTGCTTAGCATGAATGACAAGATCATTAAATATCGAAATCAAACCATTTTGCTAGAGCATTTCAATCAGCAGGAATCCTCTTATACACCGCCTAACTTAACGCTTTTGGAGCAGCTGCTGGAGCAAAATAAGCCGAGCTCCTTTCTCGCAGAAACGAGTGCATATTTGCATAATATCACCCATAAGCAAATGTTGAACGCTTCTGTGCTGAGCCTGTTTCGACTGGATATGGTTCAGCTTGTATATGCTTATCTCAAGAGCAAAGAAATTCAAGCACATAAAATGTATACGGGAAGAACCAATGATCAGATGTTTATGCAATCCTTGAACTCCATAGAGGATATGGAGAATTATCTTCAATATTTGGTGAATACGGCGACAGAGTACCGGAATTTCACGGAGCAGCCCAAGTCCGTCGTAGAAGAAATAAAGCAGCACATTCACGCCCATTGCGGTGATGAGCTGTCAAGAACGAGTCTGGCAGAAACTGTTTATCTTAATCCCGATTACTTGGCTCGATTGTTTAAGAAAGAGACGGGAATTTCATTAGGGAACTATATCATTCAAGCACGCATCAAGGTTGCCAAACATTTGCTTGAAACCACACAGTTATCGGTCAATACGATTGCCAGCAAAACCGGATACACGAACTACTCCTACTTTACCAAGCTATTCAAGCAGGAAATCGGTTGTACACCCAATGAGTTCAGGAAAAACCGTTAAAGTACGCTGCTGCCGCGCAAAGTGAGGGCTAGCAGAGAAGCTTTATTACCCTACATTGCAGAAACTACAATGTAAACCTGACACCACTCACCAAAAGCAGAGCTACATTGCAGTAAATGCAGTAGAAACAGGCATAAGTATGGCTAACTAGCTAATATGGTTGGTATCTACTGTATAAACTGCAGCGTAGCTGTGCGTCCTTCACTAAAAAAAGAATCCTATTGCATAAAGTGCAATGTAGAGAATAGATTTCATGATCAAGCAAAGAGTAAACAGGATTAAGGAAAAGGTTGGAAAATAAATGGTGGAATAGCAGGCGGATAGGACTAATGCTGTTCTTGAAAATACTTTCAGAGAGCATTGGTTCAATGCTCTCCTAATAACACGTGACCGACACACTTATGTTAAAAATACCTGAATCTTCTCAAGTAGCCGGTTCCATTCCACAGGTTTTGTATCAAAATCATCGCATCCTGCATCAAAAGCCATTTCCCGATCACTGGCCATTGCATGAGCGGTCAAGGCGATAATCGGGATATGACTTGTCTCCTGAGCCGCTTTCAGTTCCCGCGTAGCGTCCCAGCCGTCGATGACGGGCAAGCTCATATCCATCAAAATAAGATCAGGCGATTCCGACTGAGCCATCTCTATGCCTTGAAGGCCATCTGATGCCATAACCACTTGATAACCTTTGCGAATCAAGCGACGCGACAACATATCACGATTCATCTCATTGTCTTCGACCAACAAAATTTTATGCACGTTCTCCCCCCTCTGCAAGCGATAGGGTAATCAAATGGCGAACTTCATGTAAGAGTGCCTTTCGGTCCAGATGCCCCTTTTGCACAATATTTTCTACGCAACCATTGAGCCTCCGCCGATCTTCTTCCGTTATACTCTTCGCAGTCACGACGACGACCGGAATGGATCGCCATTCCTCATGCTCGCGCATCGCCGCAACAAACTCAAAGCCGTCCATTTCCGGCATCATGAGATCTAATAAAATTAAATGAGGAGCTTCTTCTGTCATGCGTTGCAGCGCGTGATGTCCGTTACCAGCCCTAGTCACGCGGTAGCCCTCCCGCTTCAGCAGCTTCGTTATCATGTCACTTGTCACTGCATCATCTTCGATGACTAATACAGAATGCGACTGTCTCTCCGGTATATATTTATCTAAAGTGGAGATCAATCGCTCCCGATAAATCGGCTTAGTCAGAAACTCCGATGCGCCAAGCGCATAAGCCAAATGCTGCTCGTCCATCATGGAGATCATCACGACAGGAATATGCGCCAGCTCGGGATCATTCTTAAGCGCAGCCAGCACGTTCCAGCCGTCCATACCGGGCATGAGCACATCAAGGGCGATGACTGCCGGTTTCAGCTGCTTCGCTAAGCGGATACCCTCTTGCCCTGATTGGGCGAGCAGTACGTTCCACTCCTCATTTCCCAAATAATGCTGCATTAACCGAAGCATAGCTGGATCATCATCGATAACGAGGACAGTCCCAGTCCCTTCTACTGCAATGCTACCATTACTATGTATTATGGCGTTTAGTGGTTCTGGTTCCATATGCTCCAGTAGAGGAAGCCAGATGGTGAATGTTGCACCTTCTCCTAACACGCTGCTCGCACTTATGTTGCCACCCATCATGTAGCATAGGCTTTGACTAATAGCCAGCCCTAGACCGGTACCGCCATATTTTCTCGTTGTCGACGAATCCGCTTGCTTGAAGGCTTGAAAAGCTTGATCCATCTGCTCTGATGTCATCCCGATTCCAGTATCTTGTACACGGAAAGCTATGCCCGGCAAGCCCGCTTCGCTTTCAAATTGCACTTTCAGCTTTATCGTTCCGTCCTTCGTGAACTTGCTTGCGTTGCTGAGCAAATTAAAGAGGATTTGACGCAGCTTCGTTATGTCCGTTTTGATCGAGCCTTCTGTGCATTCTACTTGGATTTCGTTCTTATTAACTTCCATTAGCGGATGTATGGTCGTCACAATGTCATGAATAATGCTCGGAATATCGCATTGCTCTAGGTACAGCTCCATCTTGCCTGCTTCAATTTTGGATAGATCGAGTATATCGTTTATGAGCGTGAGCAAATGCTTGCCCGCATTATTGATCTTGTTGAGATCATCGGCAAAAGCAGGTTCGCCCATCTCTTCCATGTCTTCCTGCAGCATTTCGCTATAACCGATAATAGCGTTCAGTGGAGTCCGCAATTCATGGCTCATGCTCGCGAGAAATTGACTTTTGATCTGATTCGCTTCAACAGCTTCATCGCGAGCTTTGGACAGCTCAAGCGTACGCTCTTTGACAAGCTCCTCCAATTGATCATTTAGTTGCCGCAGCTCTTGGTTCACATAATAGATTTCACGGGTTTTTTCCTCCGCAATTTGTTCTGCAGCAAGACGAGCCTTCTTCTCCCGTTCAAGCTGCCGCCGGACTACATCAATATCATCCATAGCATGTTTCACTCCACTTTGGTTAATTCAAAACGGGCAGACGTTCCATCGATCAAATCGAATCTCTTCACTTCGATTACTTCCCCATAATGCGCCACGCATCCTAAAATAAGTCCCTCTGCCAAATCAGCAAAAGGCCGTGAGGAGCTGTACGTCATAATCAAAGTACCTGGTATGGAAGTATCATATTGAAAGGCTGGAAGCTCCGCTCCCGGATAAAGCTTACGCACTTCGACATGGATATAGCTATCCACCTTTTGCAAAAATTCAAATACGGAGCTGTTCTCCACCATAAAGTCAGGATGCTTGTCTAACAACTGACCAAATAAATATTCCCCGAATGTCCGAACGAGATCAGGCACAGGGATATTTGTTCGAGCGTTAAGCTCCACAACCAGCTTAATCATCTCATGGTGGTCATAAGTGCCAACCGATGTGTAGCTGCCTCCCGAAGGCAACTCCGCTGCTTCAATAATCTCATCTACCAGCTTCAAGGAAAACTTGTTTTCTACCATTTCCAAAAAAGAAGTAAATACCATTCCTTTCACTACTGAACACCCTCTCGTTTTCTTTCATCATCGCTGCTATTCTCTATAACGCGCAGAAAGGCCTCAACGACTCGAGGATCGAAATGTACTCCGCTCTGAATCATGATTTCAGCAACTGCTTCTTCTTGTGTCCACGCTCGCTTATACGGGCGCTCATGCGTTAGTGCATCGTAAAAATCAGCGATCGCTACGATTCGTCCGGCAAGTGGAATGTTTTCCCCGCCAAGTCCATTCGGATAACCTGTCCCATTCCATTTCTCATGGTGAGACAGTGCGATGCTTTTGGCCAATTGCAAGACTGGGAACTGGCTGCCCTCCAAAATGCTGGCGCCAATTTCCGTGTGCAGCTGCATCTTTGCGAATTCCTCAGGCATGAACCTTCCCGGCTTCAGTAAGATGCTGTCAGAGATGCCGATCTTCCCGATATCATGCAAAGGTGCTGCCCGTTTAATAAGCTCTGCTTCCTCTGCAGGCAGACCTAATTCGTATGCAACTCTTCCGGACAGCTCACCAACTCGCTGCGTATGCTGCCCCGTCTCATCATCACGATATTCCGCGGTGCGCCCCAGTACGTTCAAAATTTCATTTTTGGCCCGTTCAATCTCTTTGGTACGTTCTCGAACTCGCTGCTCCAAATTGTAGTTTTGCTCTTGAAGCTGCAGATGATAGTATCTTGTCTTCAAAAAGTTTTGAATGCGCAGCACCACTTCCATCCTATCGAATGGTTTCGTAATAAAATCGTTGGCGCCTTCATGGAGTACCCGCGTTCTTGCTTCGGGTGTAACATCAGCTGTTAGAACAAGAACCGGCAAATAATCGCCTTCCTGCTTCCATTTTTTCAAATGTTGCAGCGCCGATATCCCATCCATAACAGGCATATGTAAATCTAATAAAATAATATCCGGTTGATTTGCTCGATATAGCGTCTCTAGCTGCGTTGCATCCGTTGTCGTGAATAAATTCGTATAACCCGCCCGTGACAATATGCGCTCCAAAAGACTAATATTATATTCCTGATCGTCTACGATTAAAAACTTTGCGGTTTTCCTCCATAGCTCATCCATTATTTATCCTCATTTGTTCATCTGTTATTAGATAATCTTTCCATACTTGCTATCATTATAGTTCATCATTCGACATTAATCGAGAGACTTCTTGCGAGTCGTTTTTTTTGAAACGAGTGATGAAGAAGGGAAATTCTCACATTTTGTCGAAATGTAACCATTGCCATAATGAACTAGGTAGGAGTGGGAAACAAATGAATCATACTCATGGAACATACGATATCGTATTGGTCATCTTTTCTTATATCGTTGCCGTCGTTGCTTCTTATACGATGCTTGATTTGGTCGGAAGAATTAGTACATCGCATGAGCGAAGGCGCTTCATATGGGTCCTCTTTGGCGCTTGTGCAATGGGAATGGGCATTTGGTCGATGCATTTTGTTGGGATGCTCGCCTTTTCATTGCCAGTTCCCATCGCTTATCATATGCCAACTGTTATTCTTTCGGTTGTTGTTGCCATAGTGGCCTCTTTTTTTGCCCTTCATATCGTGGGTAGAAATCAGCTATCGCTGCGTCAATTGCTGAGCGGGGGAATATTGCTGGCAAGCGGAATTGTTGCGATGCATTATATCGGTATGGCCGCTATGATGATTGATATCGAGTACGATCCTATATATGTTTCGTTATCTATCATTATTGCTGTTCTAGCCTCAATTGCAGCATTGTGGCTTTCGTTTTATTTCCGCAAAAGCGGTGAAAATACGCGCGTGCAACTATGGAAGAAGCTTGGCAGCGGATTATTAATGGGAGCAGCGGTAGTTGGCATGCATTACATCGGCATGATGGCCGCACATTTCGAAATAGGGAATATCCATTTACGCAAAGCGGGATCTGGCATGATCCTGAATCAACATTGGCTGGCTTATATCATTTCAGGAGGAACTCTATTTACATTAGGACTGTCTCTTATCGGAATCTACATTTCCAATAAGTTCTCCTTCAAAGACTCTGAGATTCATAAAATAAATCAGGAATTGCGGCAGCTCAACGAGCACTTGGAGCAAATGGTCAAAGAACGGACATCTCAGCTGGAGAAGGCGCATGATGAAGCGATCAAGGCAAATCGGATCAAGAGCCAGTTCCTTGCCAATATGAGCCATGAGCTTCGGACACCGCTGAACGCCATCATCGGCTATAGCGAAATGTTGATGGAGGAGGCAGAAGAGCTTGGTGAGCAGACGTTTGTAGAAGATTTAGGCAAAATCGGGAAAAGCGGAAAACATCTACTCTCCCTTATCAACGATATTTTGGACATTTCAAAAATTGAGGAAGGCAAGATGGAGATACATTACGAGACGTTCGAGGTATATGATTTGGTTCAAGATGTCATTACAACGATAAAGCCCCTTATTGAAAGCAATGGGAACCAGCTGCAAACGCACCATATGCGAGGTGAGATGGAGGCTGATGTTACAAAGCTGCGCCAAATTCTATTGAATTTGCTAAGCAATGCAAGTAAATTCACGCATAGCGGAGCTATTCAATTTAACGTTTATGTTGAAGTTAAAGAAGGAAAACCAGGTTATAGTTTCCTCATTAAAGATTCAGGCATCGGCATGAGCCCTGAGCATCTGGACAAATTATTTCAACCGTTCACACAAGCCGATGCTTCCACGACTCGTAAATATGGCGGTACAGGGCTTGGGCTTGCCATAAGTAGCCGATTCTGCTCCATTATGGGCGGACATATTACAGTTCAGAGCGAACCTGGGGTGGGAAGCATCTTCATTTGTTGGATTCCGATCTCGCGAACCTAATAAAGCGCCGGTTTCCTCTTTACGAGGTTTTTCCGGCGCTTCTTTTTGAATGCTTTTATCGAGATCATTCTTACGGCTATAGACACAGAATGCCTAACCTTTAATTCCCTTTACTTTCGAATGCTTTAAGAACAACGTCTATTGCATAGTTGTTCGCAAGCGGAGACATGCCCAGACTGAACCATTCCTTACCGCCCATCACATACACCTGGTTGTTCTTAACCGCCTTCATGTTTTTCCATAGCGCGCTATTCAACATGTCTTTATATGATTGTTGGATGACTTCATTATTCTCGTCGTCCAACTGTACAATGAGATGGTCAGGATTGTATTCAGGCAATTTCTCCAGCGATATAGAGAGAGACTGCTCTGTCTGAGGGAAGTTCGCAATCGGCTTAAGCCCCAGCGTCTTGTGAATAAAGCTTCCGCGATCGATGTTTTCGCCGTAAAGGACAACTGACTTTGGCATAATCATCATGTACATGACGGTTTCGTCACCAACGAGAGTATCAAGTTTTGCCTTAGCTGCCGCTTCCTGATCAACTAAGTCTTGTATGACCTTATCCGCGACATCCTCCTTGTTAAGTACTTTTCCAATATCCTTCAGTTCATCACGCCAGTCATCACGCTGCGGCAGCAACACTGTCGGCGCAATTTTGGTTAGCTGATCGTAGTCTTTATCCGACCACCATGCAGGTGCGATAATAAGATCAGGCTCAGCTGCTAATATCATCTCAAAATCAGGCGTTTCCGCAATGCCCATTTTCTGCACATCTTTGAAAGGCTCTTGCAAGTACGAAGGAAAATCTGCATGATAATTTTGCACCGCGATCGGAGTAACCCCCAAGGCTTGTAGAAATTCCGGATATACGACGGAAAGTCCAATGACCCTGCGCGGGTTCGAAGGAATGGTAATCTCACCCTTCTCGCTGGCTACGACACGAACACTATCCGATGCCGCGTCGGTTGCTTTATTTGCCGAACCGTCTGTCTCTTTCGTAGACCCATTGTTCGCTGAACAAGCAGCCATCACCAACATCATCAGCACGGCAACGATTATCAACGGTCCTATTTTTGAATATCTCATTTCTTCTATACTCCCCCTGAGCGTTCGATGTTCATTATTCCTCATTTGAAAATGAGAATCACTATCACTACTAGCAGTATAAAGGAAAGTCGTTTGTCCGCCTATCGACGATCTCGCCAACATTTTATGCACGATTCCGCCAAAACTTTAACACTTCGTCCAAAACCAGATCTTGCGTGAACGCTGTATATTCCGTCCAAGGATATGGTGGAAGATGATCAATCCGCTTGTTTCTAACCGGCTTCATGCTCCCCCATGATTCTGCTTGCCTAAGGTCTTGCCAGGTTGCTTGTGACTGAGCGTCTTCGTCCACGATGAGCAGCAGCCTGTCCGCATCCGTATGCACAAGCTCCTCTCGCGTCAATTGTTGATCATTAAGCCCCCTATCCACCTCCGTTGCAGGCAAGATATGAAGATCGTCGTAAAATACCTCGCCAAGGCTCCGATTTGCTAACACGCTAATGTTCTTTCTGGATATTCTCACAATGAGCAGGCGCTCATTATACAATAAGCTTTTGGTTTGCTCCCGAACGGCTGCCACTTTTCGTTCATACCGCCCTAGCCATACTTCTGCTTCTGCGGATTTACCTAGCTTTTTCGCGATCAATTCTAAATGCATGCGCCAATCGTTCTCCAACCACGGCACGAAATAAGTCGAGGTTATCCTATCAAGCTTCTTCTGCGTTTCTGAGCTGGAGAAACCTTCTAGCCCGATGATAAAGTCCGGGTTATCGCTTTCGATTTGCTCTATTTTCGCATCATCATCTTTCGCAAGGGGCAGCACCGCATTCGTCTCGTATTTCCTCCGGTAATATTCGACCCAAGGATGATCAGCGGGAGCCGCATAAGGAGTAATGTTGAGCGCGAGAAGATTTCCGATCGTGCTTGCGTGAAACGCCACGATCTTTTGCCTCGCATTTCTCATGAACGCCGCCGGCGGTGTACCTGTTACTTGCTTGAATTTGCGACGAAAATAAACCTCATCCTGATAGCCAACATAGCTGGCGATATCCTTGAGCTGATAATCATGGTGAGGTCTCATCAGCTCCTGAGCTTGCCCAATTCGATATCTAGACAAATATTCGATAGCGCTGCAGCCATATCTTTGCTTAAACAACCTAATAAAATGCCGAGAGCTGATTCCTGCTTCCTTAGCTAACTGCTCAATCGTAAGATCCTCTCGATAATGTTGTTCGATATACGATTTCGCGAGTTCCAATTCCGCTTCAGCATTGTTGTCCAGTACGCGCTGGCCATCTCGCAACAGGCTGTACAGCAGTTCATAACATTCGATTTGTCCGCGCAGCCGCTGCATGTGGTCCTCGCTCCGCATAGACTTTGCCATCGCTTCACAAAGTGCGCTTATGACTATCATCGAGGATACAACGACTTCTCCTGCGATCGGAAACCTCATATTTCGGCCAAGTGGAACGTTCCGCTCTTGCTCAGCGGGCAATCCAGGCTGCTCAAACACATCGAAGCGCACAACGTATAACCCGCGCTCTCCCGAGTCCTGCATGGACGCCTCGACTAGCTGGCCAGGCGTGCATACATAGGCACTGCCCGCCCGCAGCTCGAAATACCGACCGTCTACAGTAATCCACCCCTTGCCTGATGCTGCAATGAGCAGCATATGCGACTCGATGAATTGCATCCGGAGCGACCAATTGCTAGAATGACTATTGTTTTTTTCGACTGCTCTAAGCTTGAACCACATGCTCCCCAGCAGTTCATAATTGCTCTTTTGCGGACTGTCGTACATACCGCTCACCACCTGTACCTCGTATTTACATGCTTACTATAGCATTGCGAAATAAATAAAGAACGCAACTCTTCTGAAAAAATCAGATGCTGCGTCCATTTTATATTACAGTTATTAAATTATAATCAATAGGCCATTATTTCAAGCTATCTTTTGTTACTTTTCCTGTGTCAATAGTTGGACAGCTTCCTGCAATTGAACTTCAATGTCATGAGGCGTGTAGCCTAACCAAGTATCCATACTAATATCGTAAATATGTTTATCCTTGACGGCCGTGAGATTTTTCCATAAAGAGCTTTCCTTGATTTCATCTAAACGTTTAGTCGTGTCCTCTCCCTCAAGTAAAGTAAGGAATACATAATCGGCGTCGTAATCTGGGAGAACCTCCAAAGAAATGGGAACTGCCCATAAATTCGAATCCTTCTCGATTTCCTGCTGCACGAGAGCAGGCGGAGTTAGTCCAAGCGCTTTATAGAGCGTGAAGCCCATGTTGCGCACGCCGTAGACGTAGAATTCTTTCGGATCCACTCTATAAATAGCAAATGTTTTACCTTCACCAATTTTGCCGATAATTTCATCTTTTGCTGTTTTAATTTTCTCGTCGAATTCTACTTTCCAAGCCGCTGCTTCCTGCTGACGATTCAGTATATCACCTATAACCTCAACATGTCCGAACACATCGTAGTCCATCCAAGGAACAACAACGGTGGGAGCTATTTTAGTTAGCTTGTCGTAGACATCCTTCTCAATGTCACCAGCAATAATCAAATCGGGCTCTAATGACACTATTTTCTCATAATTTATTTGATCTGCGCTCCCAACATCTTCGATGCCATCGAAGTCCGTGTCCGATGTCTCAAGCAAATGGCTTGATGCACCGATTGGTTTCAGACCTACCTTAAGCATATGGCTGGCATATTGCAAAGTAACGACTTTTTCCGGTTTGAGTGGAATATTCGTTTCTCCAAAGAAATGTTTGTATGCCCGCGTTTCAGTCGTATTTTCATTAGATGCCTTCTCGTTTTGCGGAACAGCGGCGTTCTTATCGTTATTTGATGTTGATTGTGGTTTTGTTTCTGCAGTACCGCATGCTGCAAGTGCTAAAACAAGTAGAAGCATACTCAAGCAAACTAATACATTTTTTTTCAAGATGATATCCCCCAGTAAATGATTAATATTACATTTTGGACGCAGCAAGGCTGACCTTTATTCCAGTATTGCTGGGCTAAAAGCTTCCTAGCATCCTGCTATTGATAAAGATTATCATTATTAATTAGACGCGTCAACAAAATAAAAATAGCTTATTTCCGTATGTTTAGTTCTTGTATAGAAACATAGAGTAAAATAGCCATTGTTGTATGAGGATTACCATTTAAACACGTTTTTTTGCGCTTAGCTCTATTAAACTCTACTTTTTTTGGAGCTATGCACAAAATGGTTGTATATGCGAGTTGCATCCGGAGCATTTTGCATACTGTTGAAATGGCTGTTTAGTCCCATTCCACATGTTGGAACATGTCGGATAAAATAGAATCAAGTTGAGAATAAAGGGGAACATACGCTTTGAATCAGAAAATTACTCGCAGCAATAACCGTCAAAAAGGCAGCTTTGTATCTTTGAAGAAAACCACTCTCATCTTCTACCTGGCAATCGTCATCATGCTCATTGCAATCTGCGGAGTGCTGTACGGCAAATATTTGAGTCTGCGCGATTTCAATCTCCAATCCGCTTTTGCTGAGAAACTTGAGCAATCAAATGAGCAGGCGCTCAATAATGAAACCGCTAACTCTAATTCAAGCAACGACGGAAATGGCGGGATTGAAACGATAGTAGACGACCCCATCCCCGCGGGAAGTGTAGACGTGGAAGATAAACAAGAACCGACGGAGGATAAGAAGGATACCACGAGTGGTGCCAAACCTACTGAGTCTGACTCTCCACCGGACAAAGAGACTATTAAAACACCAGAGACGTCTAAGCCCACACTGGTAGAAAAGCCCGATAAGGTGGAAAAGCCTGTACAAGAGCAAAAGGAAAGCGATAACAAGACAACAGGCTCCTCCAGTGAGAGCATAAAGCTCCCTACGACCTATATCGTTCAAAAAGGCGATACCTTGAGCTCAATATCCGAGAAATTTTATCACTCGAAGGACCATTATGCACTGCTGGCAGAGCATAATCATATTTTGTTAATTAATGATATGAAAGCTGGAGATAAGCTAACGATTCCTGCGTTATCCTCAAGCACCGGATCAACAGGCAGCAACCAGCAAGGTACAAAGGATTATTCCAAGATCACCCTGCCAGCAACCTATTTGGTTCAGGCTGGCGATACCCTGTCCAGCATATCCAAAATGTTTTATAAATCAAAGGAATATGTAAGTTATATTGCACAGGAAAATAAGATTGACAAGAACGCGGGATTGAAAGCAGGCAGTCATCTCATCATCCCTTCTCTTAAAAACTACAAGCAAGATGAAGATGATAACTCATGGGGCACATCACCTGGGTTCGAGACAACAGAACATACCGTTAAGAATGGTGAGACGCTCTACAGCATTTCCAAAACCTATTACGGCTCTAACAAATATGCGATGTTCATTGCCGATTTCAATCAAATCGTAGATATTGATAATGTAAAAGCCGGCACGGTACTAAAAATTCCTAAATGATCGGACAATTGAAAACCGACGCTCTCTTTCGTGAGATGCGTCGGTTTTTTTGTATGAGTTGGGTTATTTCCGTTCAGTCTGATGCTAACTTTCCCGCTAAGTAAGCCGTTAATAATGCTCAGCTCTATTTTTTTCTTCCATATTGCTTGGCATAGGATATAATCCGGCGATACATTTTTTTGTCATTTAGGTGCTTCAGCGGATAGAACTGCGGCCTCGTGTTCACCTCAAGAATCCAAGTATTTCCTTTATCGTCCAAGGCAACGTCGAGACCCAGCTCTCGAAACCCGCTGCTGTGTTTGTCAAATATGCTTCCTACGGATTTGCCTAGCTTCTTCAGTTCTGCTTCCTTACGTTTTATCCTAACCTTGCTGAACCCTGCTTTAGCAAGTGTATTCTGGAAATATCCAATCTGACCGCCTTGGTGATAGTTTGTTGCGACTTTCCCCTGCTTGCCTATTTTCGTGAAGAGCGCGCTGCTATTCCATACGCCATTGTTCGATTTTTGAACCATAACCCGAATGTCAAACGGACTGCCATTCACAGCGGCAAGTTTGATACCCTTCTGCAGTAAATAGGATTGCTTCTTCGCATATTTCATCAATTGCTGATAGAGGGCGTCGAACGTTGAGCAATTTTTTTTAACTGAGTTGTGTTGGTATTGATAACCGTTCCCTAGTTTTTTTATGCGAATAATATTAAAGCCGCCCGTGCCATTGGTAGGCTTGAAATAAACAGTTGAGAATTGAGAAAGTATGATTTTAAGATTGCTTCTACTAAAGAGTAAGGTCTTTGGAATATACTTCTGTACATTTACGTTGGTAAGCAGCCACTTCGTTTTTATCCATTTGCTCTTAACCGTAGTACTCTTATAACCCATAATACACAGCCCCCCCTCTTATCCCTAGCATATGTGGGGCTATTAATGTCTGATCGTGCTCCTGTCTAGTGGGTGAAAGTTGTACATGCAAATAAGGCTGATAGCCGCTCCATAGCATGAGCGTTATCAGCCTTTCTTTTATTGCCTCATTTACCTAGAAGACTCTCAACAAAATAAAATGATAGCGAATACGTTTGTTTTGGGGCAATCCATGGCCGTTGAGATTAGGCACCAGCATCACTACGCATTTATTTCACTCGAAATGTTCTCGGCCCGTATCTACGCACAAGCACAGGCGCAGCAGCTAAGTAAATAAGCGTCAACGTAACGATAATTATAGTGAATGATACAGCTGGCACTCGCAAAAATATACAAGCTCCGCTCGCTGCCGATATACCCATATTCACGACATAATAAAGCGGGTTTTTCACATTCAGCTCTGTAGAATACGGTTGAAAAATATAATACATAAACAAATGATGCACGGTGAAAAAAACGGACAGCGAAATAACACAGATCCAAAGCATGAGCAGTTCTCTGTTCAGCCACTCCCCACCCGCTGCTGCGGTGATCGCTGTCAGTGACACTCCAAAAGCTGCAGCAATGCTCAGGTTCAAGCTCATCACTTTTTTAAGCCGAATCAGAAAATGGCCAAAGGCTGAGCCGCGATAGAAGCTGTACCGCATCAAGCTAAGATCGCAGTTATAGAACATTGCCTTGCATATGTTCTCTCCTACGGACATGTAGTACATAATCAGAACTAGGAAAGGAAAAACCATTCCCACATTCCATTTCATGTTCTGCAGCTGATCACGAAATAGGAGCATGGTGATCACGCCTATCACACCGAAAGCGCCGACGATAACCAATCGCTTGTTAACCGGGCTGCTGATCAGGCTGCGATGTCTGAAGAAAAATAATGCGTTCAGATAAGCATAACCTTGCTTTGTCTCAAGCTTGCCCTGTTGGTTCAGATCCACTGTATAGTCGCTATCCTTCGACTTGACGCTCTTCTTCTGCGCATCCGTCACCATACGACCCAAATCCAGCAGAGGATCATCTCTTTTGGTTGCTGCATCAACCACTCCACTGTAACCGGAATAACGGGCCAGCTGAAAGGCTGCGAACAGGCCTCCCGCCACAATGACGATACAAACAGGCAGACTCAAAAGAAACGTTCCAGTAGGCACTACTTTGCCGAGCAGTAGCGGCAAATACGCAGCGGCATATCCGATTAGAATAACGATCCAAACGAGGGCAGTATGTTTTATTAGTACAATGCCCGTCTTCTCAAAAAGCTTAAGATGTGCGTACTCCGCGAGAATTCGCCACAGCGTGACCATAATCGTTAGCATAACCGCTTCTATGATGGAAGCTCCCGCGAGCGATCCGAACAAAAGCATGGCAGGCAGCAAATACAACAAAAAGGTGACGTAACGATAGGCTAGCGAAGCCTGCATATATCTCGTTCCAGACAATCTCATCAGCTTCACGGCTATGTATTTCTCCCGCTTTGGTTCAAGTACGGTCGCGCTGCTGACCGCTGCCACCACAAAGCTGATGATTGCAAAAATATGTACAAACTGCTGCAGTCGATCCTCCTCAGACAACCCTACTACTAATTCGGTCACAGGTAAGTATATAAGTATCCCCAGATACGCGAATCGGAGCATTAACCCCCAAAGCTGGGTGATAACCAGCGCTATTATGGAAACGGCCTTTTTGAAACCCAAATTGGCGTAGAAGCTGTTCCTCACTAGCTTGCCGATCAGCGGCAGCTTCTGAATGTAATAAATGAGCATGTTTGCCATAATGGATGTTCGAATGGCGAGCAGCGTATTAAGCGTTCTCAGCATGGGCTTCATCCTTCAGCAGGTTAATGACGGATTGCTCGAATTCCGCGCTGTGAAGCAGCTCTGATGGGACAGCAGACAATTTCCCTTTGTTCAATACAACCAGCTCATCACACAGATCAGAGGCCAATTGCAAAATATGCGTGGAGAAAATCAGAATGTGATCACGCTTCATCTCCCTCAACATATTTTTCATCTCCAGAGCAACTATGACATCGAAGGAGGTAAGCGGCTCATCAAGCAGAATAATTGGTGGTTTCGTTATGAGAAATAGCAGCATTTGCAGCTTGTTCTTCATTCCGTGCGAGTAGCCTTTAATCAGCAGGTGGCGATCTTCCATTGTCATGCTCATCATGTCAAAATAATAATCAATGCTCTTTTCCATCTGCAGCTTGCCTCGGTTAATATCCATAAAAAACTTCACGAACTCATAGCCTGTCAGAAACTCGGGCAGAATCGGCAGCGAGTAAACGTATCCCACATCCTGCTCGCTTAGCTTCCTCGTACTCCCATTCACCTCCAGCAGCACTTGTCCGCCATCCATGTCCTTCTCTCCGCTCAAGCAATCGAACAACGTCGTCTTGCCTGCACCGTTGCGGCCGAGCAGACCATATATCTTCCCTTTTTCAAAAGTAAATCCGGCGCCTTGAAGCACCTGTTTATCCTCAAATCGCTTGATGATATTCTCAATGACCAGTCGCAATGACAGCTCCTCCATTCATTCCAAAATTATATCTCCTATTTGTGTACGAAAATGGGAATGAAAAGTCTCGAATGGTATTGGATCAACGAAATATTACGTGCCAGCGGCGGAGAAAATCGACAAGAAAGAGCAGCCAGCCCCCTTTGACGGGAAAGACGACTGCTCTGTAGTGCAAATTTACTTAGTCTATCAAGTACTCAAAGTAAAGCTCTTTTACCATGTCATTCTTGATGTCGATATAAAGATTAATGTAAAAATCATTAGATAGCGCATAGGCAAAGTTTCTCGGTGGAGTTCTCCCATCTTTTGCGATCTCGATAAATGGATAAACCTCATTAACCCTCTGGGCTGAATCTCCTACTTGAATGCCTAAGGATGTAGCGTATCGTTTGTCTGTTACTCGCATGTTGACCAGATAATAAATATCCCCTTTCGCAGAATACAACATTAATTCAAGCCCCTCGTAGGTTAGAGACTTCGTATACATGCCGTTAAAGGTGCCCGCATCTGGACCAAGCTGTTTAATGGATTGTTTAATCGGCTTTCCTAACGAGGCTAGCAGATCAACCTCATTTTCCTTATCACGCAAAGCGATATACTCCTCGCCTGCTTGAATAGCATGAAGAGGAATCTCTCCGGCAAGCTCATCTTCTATGTGAAAACTTGTAGGGTCTATCACTATACCTTGCTCGGTTAATGTATAGTTTACATCCATTGACCCGAATTTGATTTTTTCCGCGCCTGCTCCAATAACCGCATCGACCGTTGCATATGTGCGATCCCGCGGAGTCTGTACGGTGTACTTAATGGAATAGTTAAAATCGATTTTATCGCCCCAGGCTTCCATCATTTTAGAATCAACGGCCTTCTCGTAGATTTGTCCATTGACGTTTAGTCTTATCCAAACGTATCCGTTTAACTGTATGACCTGTGAATCTACGTTTTGTTCCAGATACTTCCCCGCAGATGGTACTGGCATTTCAGTCAAATCGCTGGCTTTTAATACATGCAGCTCTTGTGTCAGTACACCGCTTGGATTCGAATTGCTTAAAATAACGATCAGCTCATTAACGTCATCGTTATTGAGATCGGATAGCTGAAGTGTCGGAGCAAATGCTGGAGTGTCATCTGTTAAACGCCAATCAAAATGACGAACCTCACCAGTATCACTTTCGATAACCACTTGCGAATATCCGCCAGTTCCCTCTGATTCAGGCATTACATAAAGTCGGAATTGCTCATCCTCTGTTGTTGCAAGTGTCCGTTGCCTATTTTCCTCTGAAGTCTCTGTGGGATCAGGCGTATCCGTCTCCTGTGGAACTGCACTCGGAACCCCGATAACCGCTGTATCCTGCTCCGAGGATGGGCTCCATTCTATTCGAGGTAATAACAATACGCCAGCTCCAATGAGAATGACAATAACAGTAACCATCGATATAAACCTACCTAAACGGAATGCCTTGCGCTTGGATTGGCTTTTTATCATGATGAGTTCCACCTTTCATTAGCTTGCTCTCTGCAGATGAATGCTTAGAATACGCCAATGTTTCTCGGTGCTGATCTTCGATACATAGCAATAATGCTGCTTCTACATCAATCACATAGCTCTTATACCTATAGACTCCGTTTAGCATTGAAAAGTTTCCTGTATTTTACAATAAAAGATAATCGTAGGAATGTTTCTTCAGCAAGCTGTGTAACTGATTTATGCTAGGACTATAAGATTGTTCAAAATATGTTGCTTATACCTTCAATTACACAATTTTTGATCAATCATGTAGAATAGATTAACAGGACTTTAAATAGGGGGTAATTATTTTGAAACAATGGTCAAGAGAAATTGAGATAAACACTCCAATCGAACATGTATGGTCATATTTAGATGGTTCGTTAGAACAGATGCAAAAGATTATGCCTCAAGTGGTTGAGAATAAACCAGTCAACATTACTAAAGAAGTTGTCGGCAGTATATACCGTCAAAAGTATAAAGAAGGTAAACGCATCGAGGAATATGATGTCCATACTTTAGAATATTCAAATCATCCAAATGATAAGAAATTGAAGATTGGATTCACATTGGCAAACATCTTTGAGATCACAGCTTTATATGAATTGCATCGAGTAAATGATCAGAAAACAATGCTTAGATATACAGCAACCAATAAAGCATTGAAGTGGTTTGTGAAGCTGTTCATGCTATTTTCCACTGAGAAGGTTGTTGTTAAATTTCTGGAGAAAGTAAAAAATGTCGCTGAATCAGAGTATGTATCAAATAGACCATAATTGAGTTTTACCGTACACAGCTCGCCATGCGATGTTTCAACCATTAAAATGAAAACACAAAAAACTCGTCCAGTGCATTTTGAGCATTGGACGAGTTTTTTTGCGATTTTGCCGCCAACAATTAACGATTTACAGTAACGCCGTTGAATACTTTAAGATCCACCATCTAACTCTTATGCTTTAATAGGTTCGACCCTATACGAGTCTCTTCCTTCTGAATCTTGCTCCCCCTCATTAGGGGATAAAACCCATCCAAATGAAAGGACGGAAGCTAGACGCTGCGCGTCAACTTCTGACAAGTGGGCAATGACCGCTTCGTTCTCAGGCTCCAGGATAAGCTCCGCTTCTTGCTTCAGCGCGACGAGTATCCAGCTGTGAATGCCGCGAATCGTGTTGTACTTGATTTGGTAGCCGTTCGTTACGGCTTGTGCGAAGGTATCTTGCTCCTCATTCGCCAAGGCGGTTAAAGCGGTGTATTCGAAATGGAACTTGCTTTCATCCGTAGGCAAATTGCCTGCCTGCACTCTGCTAATGAGTTCAGCATCGGGCCAGCCGTATGCCTTCAGCGATTCCAACATCAGGGCATCCCATTGTGATAGTTTCGTTTCGGACTTGAATGTGTCAGCCATTCGTAATCTCTCCTTCGTGCTCGCGTGTGAGCAGTCCTATGTGAAAGAGACTGCCCCGGTCATCATGGATAACCGGAGGCAGCCTCTTGCCAATATTAAAAGTTACTTGCTTGCTTTGTAGGCGTTTAGGAATTCTTTCGCTTTCGCCGGATCGGCTTTCAGCTCCATGCCTGTATTGACAAGCGGGCTAAGCGTGGAGATGGCTTTGAACTTGTTGCCATTGTAGAAAGCCAAGATCTCATCCTGGTTAATGGAGTAAAGAACAGCTTTCCGCAGGTCTGCGCTTTCCGCGACTGGGCGGTTTTTTGTATTGAACAGCAAGTAAGAAACAGCGTTGCTCTGTACCGTTTGAAGCGCCAGCTTGCTGTCGCCCTTCACGACGTCGAATTTCGTCTCGGATACGCCGTAGTAGATATGAATCTCACCGCTGCGAAGCGCGGACAAGCTGCTGTCAGCGTCTTTGATAAAGCGGATTTTAATATTAGCGATATTTGGCTCATTGTCTGTGCCCTTCATGTATGCAGGGTTTTTGTAGAAAATCGCCTCGTAATCGTTTTTGGAGGACAAGATGTAAGGACCGCTTGTAAACAATGTGTTGTTATACGCGCTGCCTTCTGTTACCGTATTTTGGTCGCCGTAAGGAATATCTTTGTTCACATCGAATTTAGCTACGTCGTAGGTATTGATGCTCTCTACTTGTTTCTTGGACACGATACCTGCCGATTGGTGAGCCAAATAGTTCAGCACTTGAGGGAAAGGCTCAGTCGTCGTAAGCTTAACGACTTGGTATTTGCCCTCTTTGTTGTTTGCTTGCTTCTTATCCGATACGAGTGCGGATATTTTTGATCCAAGACCTTTTTCAAGAGCGGATTTCACATTGTCGCTGCCGCCGGAAACCTTAACAGCTTCTAGTGCTGCGGCATCCGTTACCAGCTCCACGTTATTGATATGCTCATGAAGAGTAAACGTACGGTGGTCAGGTACAGAGTTTTTGTCTTTCGCACGGTTTAGCGAGAAGATTACATCGTCAGCACCAACACGTTCGCCTGTATCTACTGCGAGCTTGTTTTTGATTTGAGCAAAGTTGATATCGTCTCTTAGGATAAAGTAATAATCAGAATTGCCTTCGGCAATGGCATGATTCAAAGATAGGGAACCTTCCGAAGTGATTTTATCATCATCTGTCAGATTCACTAGACGTACATACATATTGGTATTGATAATATTAATGGAGCCATCGTTGCCTTTGATCGGGTCAAGCGACGTCAGTGTCGGCATAGTCGACTGAAGCACTAGCGCATCCTTTGCGCGCTTCGCTGTGTCTTTAAAGTCAACGTCTTCCCAAGGAAGGGAACGGGACTTCGAGATGCGTACGGAGTCCTTGTTCAGAACGTCCTGGTTCAAAGCCTGTGCTTTCAGCGAGTTGTATAGAGGCGCGATATAAGCTTTATCGAAAACGAGCTGCTGCTCGAATTGCTTATAGGTTTCTGTATACTCTTCTGGCGTTTGAGCACCAGCGGCATCAATTAATTTATCGATCTCCGCATCAGCAAGGATGCTGTAGTCTCCGCCTGTTTTGAAGAGCGAACGTACCGCGTAGTCGGGATTGCCCGTAACGGTAGTCCAGCTGGACATAGCGATATCATAATTGCCGGCATCCTGCTGTGATTTGAAGCTGCCGTAATCAGCCTGTACGTTCAATTTAACTTTAAATCCGTTTTTAGTAAGCTGGTCGCGGACGATGTTAATGTCAGCCTCGTTAGAGCTCATGCCAAGCAGTTCTATGTCTACCGGGTTACTGTCGACGACTGCTTCTGTTCCTTGTGTTGGTGACGGTGATTCCGCCACGTCGTTTTTAGTCGTTAATTTGCATCCGCTGAGCATAATCGAAAGACTGATTAGCAACAATGCGGCGAATTTGCCTTTGTTCTTCATAGTTGTTTCCTCCTGGGTTATCGTTATCTTGTATGTTAACTCACATTCAGTTATCGGCCATTCATGTCTCGTAACGTAGAAGCCGATGGAATATGAATGAGGTTAAAAAAGGAATGAAATATTAATCCAGCTTCGGATCCAGCGCGTCGCGCAAACCGTCGCCAAGGAAGTTGAACGAGAGCACAAGCGCGATAATGGCAAGTCCCGGATAGACAGCCGTATAGGCATGCGTCTCGAGATAGGCACTTCCGAGCTTTAAAATATTGCCCCACTCCGGAATATGAGGCTCTACGCCGAGCCCCAAATAACTCAAGCTGCTGGTCGAGATGACCGCGGTGCCAATCGTCAGCGTAGATTTTACAATCATCGGCGCGATGGAGTTGGGTACGATATGCTTGAACAAAATAGTCCGGTCGCTGGAGCCGAAAGCTCTTGCAGCCTGTACATATTCCAACGTGGATACGAGCATGACATTGGCTCTCATTGTCCGGGCATAAGTCGGGATCGCGCCTACGCTCAATGCCAAAATTAAATTGACCGTACTTGCGCCAAATGCCGCGATAATGGCAATGGCAAGCAGAATGCCCGGTATCGCATAGAGGATATCTAATATCCTCATAATAATATTGTCCGTATGCCGCCCATAATAGCCAGATACTGCACCCAGCACGCCCCCGATCAGGACGGGTATGAGCGTTGACAACAGGCCGACGGCCAATGAGATGCGCGCGCCGAAGACGATACGCGAGAACAGGTCTCTTCCGAAGTTATCCGTCCCTAGCGGGTAAGCCAGCTCAGGAAATTGTAGAATTAAGCTATAGTTGTTCTCGATCGCAAGCCCGTAATCAAAGGTCAAGTAACTGGTTATGGACAATGTGAGCAGGAACAGGATGAAGAGCAGTCCCAGCATGGAAGTCGAGCTCCTCGACAGCCGGTCCACGACTTCTCCCACCTTGGAGCCGGATGAATAGCCCTTGTCCCGCAGCTTGGCAATCAGCAATAACCCAAGAAATAAAGCGAACAAGTTGCCGGATACCGATGTTAAAATAAGAATGCCGGCAACGAGTCCCATCCAGCGCGGCATAACTGCTTTATCTGCAAACTTGGCAACCAGGAGCAATGCTGCGAGCTGCAGGAGCGCGGCAACGATCAGCAGAAACATGCCGATTACGAACCCGTTAGCCACATAAGGCTTAAACAGATTGAGGGCTGACACCGCGAATACGAGCAGCGTCGTAAGCAGCGAATAAACAGCTAGCGTGTACGCCGCGCTTTTTTTCTGCTTGATGAGCTGGAACGCCGTGGTTGCAACGAACACGTTCGCGGTTAGAAGGCTTAACAGCAGTACATAACCAAGCATCCTTGTGGAACGTCTAATCGCGCCAAAACGGATAAGATCGCTTCGAATGAGCGCCCATACCGCCAGCTCGAGCAGCGCGAAGACAAAGTATGCGATGCTTGCAATGAGTACTGCAGGCTTAAATGACCCGTCGCCGGGAACATAACTGTTTAGCAGAAGAACAAGCCCCAGAGCAAGGGATACGATGCCAGCAAAGCTCGCCTGACCGTATTCTTGGCTGGATTTCAGCCTGAACCTGACTTCTTGCTTGGTGATTGTAGGATTCGTCAAGAGTAGCACCTGCTTTAGTATTGTTTCATTTTCGAACGGATTCTAGGATCAAAAAACGCATACATCAAATCGACGATAACATTCACGATGGAAATGGTAATGGCTGTGTAGACGACCCCTCCCATTACGCTAGGAATATCAGGAATGAACTGCTTATCTACAATATAACTGCCGATACCGCTAATATTGAATACTTTCTCCGTTACTGCCGCTCCGCCGAGCATACCGCCGAACTGCAAGCCGATGACCGTAATAATAGGGATTAGCGCATTGCCTACAGCATGCTTCCATATGACAGTTTTACGGGCAAGCCCTTTGGCCCTTGCGGTTGTAATGTAATCCTCATGGATAACTTCAAGCGTCGACGAACGGGTCATGCGAGCTACGGCAGCCGTTAATCCCGTTCCTAGAACGACGATCGGCATAATCGCGGACAGCCAGTTCGCGGGGTTATACGTTGCGGGCAGCCATGGAAGCTTAATTGAGAAATTCAGAATAAAAATAAGCGCCTGCCAGAAATTCGGAATCGACAATCCAAGCAAAGCAATGAACATAAAGGTATAATCAAAAAAGGAATTAGGTCTCGTAGCCGAAATAATGCCGATTGGCAGAGCGATCAATACAGCGATTAGCGTCGAGATAACCGTTAACGTTAGCGTCACCGGAAACTTATTCGCGATAGCTGTAGTAACATTCTCGTTGCCTGCGAAGGACTTGCCGAGATCGAAAGTAAATATGCCTCTAATCGTATCCCATAGCTGGACAAGGTAAGGTTGATCCAAACCGTACAGATGATTGAAGGCTGCGATTTGCTCGGCGGTCGCTGTTTCTCCTAATAAGTTAGCCGCTGGATTCATCGGCGATATATATAGGATTGTAAAAACGAGAAATGCGACACCTAGGATGACGAATACTGACATCACTATTCGTTCCGCAACATATTTCAAGTATGGCATCGAGTAGATTGCCAACAATACATACATTGGAAAACCGATAATTAGTGATAAGATGAAAAAAGCTGGATTCAAAGCTAACGCATGATACGTATCGCCAAACGAAAACTTCAGCCCGTTCTCGCCAGCAAGCTGTTTCTCCAGCTCATGATTGAACGATTCATTAAACTTGATCTCAGCCATCCGATTCGCTTCCAGTTCGGTCTGCTGTGCGCTGACGGTTTGTCCGAAGAAACGGTGCTTACGAATAAGCTGCTCTTTCGCCTCAAGCAACAGCTTGTCCCGGTGCCCGGTTGCAAGCAGCTTATTCCTCGTCTCCTCAGCGATAGCTTTGTATCCGTACTTGGATTTGCGATATTGATGAACGCCATACACGATGGCAGATACAGGAGCTCCTAACAGCAATAAAAGCAGACTGTAGGCCGGATGTAGTAACATTTTGCGGTAGATGGCGGCAATATGATCAACAAAGCCATTACCCGTTGCAGTTGCGTGCCCTTTCAAGCTAGTCCGCTTCCTTTCATTCTAGGAATTTTAAATTGCATTATTCCGATCAATATAGTAGATTTTATTTTATGGACTGGAATATGTCAATAACTTATAACTTTGTTACTTACTTTTTTTCATTATACATGATATAAGGAGTATCAGGTATAAATATGCTTCTCTCTTTAAATTACCCTATTCTTAATTGGAAAACCACAGAATTGCAGGTGCATATATGGATACATTATTACAAGTTAACGATTTATCGGTTTCTTTTTTCACCCGTAACAAAGAAATAGAAGCAGTCCGTCATGTCAGCTTCGAAGTCCGTAAAGGCGAGACGCTGGGAATCGTAGGCGAGTCCGGCAGCGGAAAGAGCGTTACAGCACGTACGATTATGCGGCTTCTGCCTTCTCCTCCTTCTATGGTGAAGAATGGCGAGGTACTTTTTCAGGGTCAAAATTTAGCCTTTAAAACCGACAAAGAAATGGAAGCCATACGCGGAAGGGATATTGGGATGATCTTTCAAGATCCCATGTCCTCCCTCAATCCGACGATGCGGATCGGCAATCAAATTGAAGAAAGCTTGATCAAGCATCAAAAGTTGGACAAGAAGCAAGCCCGTACTGAAGCGATAGAGATGCTGAAGCTCGTAGGCATTCCGAACAGCGAAGCCCGCTATCATCAGTATCCTCATGAATTCTCTGGCGGGATGCGTCAGCGGGTCATGATCGCCATTGCGCTGGCGTGCCGTCCTTCGCTGCTAATCGCGGATGAGCCGACAACGTCGCTTGACGTAACCATACAGGCACAGATCCTTAACCAGATGAAGGATATACAGAAGCAGCTGGGAACCTCCATTATTTTAATTACGCATGACCTCGGCGTCGTGGCCGGCATGTGTGACCGCGTCGTCGTGATGAAGGATGGGGAAATCGTCGAGACAGGGACAACGGAGCAAATTTTTGCAAATCCGCAGCATCCTTACACTGTTAAGCTTCTCCACGCATTACCTCGTTTAGACGAGAAGAAAAAAACGAAGTCAGTGCCTGCGATTGTTCAGCGGGAAGAAGGCGTGCCTTTGCTGCAGGTTCGCTCTTTGAAACAGTATTTTGATATGGGCAAAGGACAGATTGTTAAGGCGGTTAATGATATCAGCTTCGATATACAGGCAGGTGAAACGCTCGGCGTGGTGGGTGAATCGGGCAGCGGAAAGTCGACGACCGGCCGCACGATTCTCCGCTTAAACGAAGCGACGGGCGGTGAGGTGCTTTTCAAAGGAATACCTCTCCAGCAATTAAACCGCTCGGAGATGAAGACGATGCGGCGGCATATGGGAATGATCTTTCAGGATCCATACGCATCCCTGAACCCAAGACTTCGCATCATTGATATTATCGGCGAGGCGCTTGACGTACACGAAATAACGACCACCAAGCGGGATCGTCAGAGACGTGTCGAGGAGCTGCTTGAGATGGTTGGGCTAGATCCCTCTCATGCCATGCGGTACCCGCATGAGTTTTCCGGCGGCCAACGGCAGCGGATCGGAATTGCTCGGACGCTGGCCGTGGAGCCGGAATTTATCGTATGCGACGAGCCTTTGTCCGCTCTCGACGTTTCAATTCAAGCCCAGATCGTGAAGCTGCTGGAGGAACTCCAGCAAAGGCTTGGTCTGACGTACCTGTTCATTGCCCATGATCTATCGATGGTGAAGCATATTAGCGACCGCGTCGCGGTGATGTACAAAGGGAAGATCGTGGAGCTGGCCGAAAGCGAGGAGCTTTACGCGAACCCGATCCATGCCTATACGAAGTCGCTACTGGCGGCTATCCCTGTACCCGATCCCAAGGTTGAATCGCAGAAGAAACTAGTGACGCATGAGGAAGCTTCCAAAGCCGATCCCTATGGTCTCGAACACTCCGAATTCGTGGAAGTGAAAAAGGGCCACTGGGTAGCCATTGCAACCGGCTAAGCCGGCATAACAATAAAGAACCGTGACCCGTTAGATGAATGATCTTACGGGCCACGGTTCTTATTATTTTGGCTATAATACGATGATTCACCCGTGCTGTAAGTATCTTCATAGAACGAGTGTTGACTTCTAGACATAAAAATACATCGCAGCGTGTTGCGACCCACAATGCGATGTACTCCAAATATACATACTTTTTTTTGCCTCTCGGCACACCTTTTACCCTTCAGACCATCCGAAGAGGGATGTCCAAGATAGAAGTGCTATGCTTTTCAGCATTTCCACGTCTGTTTGACGATCCGTTTATTATTTACTTTGATACCGACCTCAACAGCCGTTATCGAAGATATTTTAATAAACGTTATGACTCCTTTTACATTAAGAATGACGCTGCCATCTGCAATACCCATATAAATCCCTACATGCGATGTTCCATCAAAATGAATCCGAATATTAGGTGTTCCCACGCCAATTCGCAGAAGAATATTTAAAGTACTGCTGTTGCTTCCACCACTTTTGCTTCCACCACTTTTGTGGCCGCAGCTTTTATTGCCTCCGCTCTTGTGACCTCCGCTTTTATCGCCATGGCTTCGGTTTTGTGAGCATTTGCAACCTGAGCTTCGGTCTCCCCCGCTCTTGCTTCCCCCTTTTCTCGACATTCCTATCATCTCCTTAATATTAATAGAATCACTTCTATCATATGGAGATTAATAGATTTTGGTGTGTATCCCGGCACCTCAATGGGCTAGGAAGAACGATATGACTATCGCATTGGACTTATTCACGATGGTAATGGTTTAATATAAGCAGGTTAGGAAAATATGAGGATAACAATCCGAGGAGGAATGGCCAATGCTGACGGTTCAAGTAGAAGGAAGAGACGCCATTCAGGCAGTTGAAGGCACGAAATTGGTGCTTGCACTAGAGGATAACGGGATCGACATCCTGCACAGATGCGGCGGCAATGCCAGGTGCACGACATGTGCCGTAGAGGTGCTCTCTGGGAATGCGGGCGAGATAGAAGAGGCAGAAGCGACAGTCCTCCGTAACAAAGGAATTGAAGATGCCGCTATCCGGTTATCTTGCCAAATTCGGCTACATAGCGATGTATCGGTCCGGCTTATCAAGACAGCGACTTCTACAGGCTTGGAGCCTGGCACTCGCCCCCAAGAGTGATCGAACCACCTCGTTTGAGGGCTCTCTGAGCCTGTCAAGACGGAAATCGCAACTCCATCCACTCTTTTAAACTGTGACCCATAAGAAGGATGCTTTGAAAAAAGTACTCCTCTTGTGGTCACAGTTCCACGGAAGGAAAGTCAGCGTTCACGACTGAATTTAACGCTTGCTCCAAGATCGATCAGGTGTTAACAATATACTTGATCACAAAGGGATGCTTTTATGCTTCGAGGTCGCCGCTCCAATATTCTTTACCTTCTGTACACTTGAAGCGATCAACAATTGAGCTGAGAAGTAGGTAGACATAATAAGGAGGCTTGAATAGGGCACATCTGCGACAAACTTATTCCAAGCCAGTATCGAATCAGATGCAACGAACAGGATCGCACCAACAACCGCAAACGTATTGCGACTCATAATTGCCGTAAAGCACATCACACCAATAACGGTAATGTAGACAACGACGGGAATCCATAACCCGCTTAAACTCTCATCCCCCGAAATACGCTCATAAAAGCGACTGCCTAGCAGCACAGAGTATATGACGATAATCAAACCCGCAAGTACACTGAACCAGCTCATTCCCGATTGCTGCTTAAACCAACGAGCGACCATTGCTGTCACATAGAACAAATGCCCCGTTAGAAAAGCACCCAATCCAAATACAAACCACGGATCATCGGGAAGCAGCAGGAACGCATCTCCCAATAGGCTAAAAAGCAGCCCTGTCAGAATCAGCTTCCTATAAACCGCTTGGTCATGTCCATCTGGTACACTGCAAATAACGAGTGTAATAATGAGTGCCATTGGCAGCAGCTTAAATATCCAATGCAGCACCGTGCTTTCCACTGATAACGTGGCAAGATGAATCAAACCTGTGCACACAATAAGTCCCAGCAACCAACTTCTACGCATATGCAATCCCCCTTATTCCATCACTTTACCCGAACCTATAAACGATGTAAACGCTGACATTAACACGAATAATTTTGATTATTTAAAGTGGAACAACGTAATCCGTGGTTTCTGACTAACTTCTCGGATTTCCACATATGCAAACAAATAAACCGCCACAGGTATGCAGCCTGTATGGCGATTTATGTTCTCCCTGGCCCGAGCTAACTTCAGCGGCGTTTTCCCATTTCTGTCCCTAGTCTGAATGTCCGCACCATTTTCTATCAGAATTAAACAGCAGCTATATTTCCACTGCTAACAACTCTATGTATGTTACCTTCCAATGGGCAAAACCGAGTCACGATAGATTAACTTGCACGGGAGCGATACAAATGACGAGACGTGATCTTCAAGCAGCATATGGACGGCTCGTTTCCCCATATCCTTAAAAGGTTGAACCACGCTGCTAAGCGGTACTCGAAGGTGAGCTGAGGAAGGCACCTCTCCCATTACAAAGAGAGACAAATCCTCCGGGATATTCACCCCATTCTCCAAAGCCCATCCCAGTACGGAGAGAGCCGACATGTAGTCGGCTGCAAAAACGGCTGTACATTCGGGATTTTTTTTCATCCAGCTTCCGAATACGTTAACAATATCCTTCTGGCGTTCCGGTCGGTAAACCATCCAATCCGGTTGCGCCGACAACCCGTATTCCGCTAAAGCATCCGCGTACCCTCTTACTTTAAGATAATAATTCGATAGATCTCGCTGTAGTCCAAACAATAGGATCTGCCGATGACCATGTTCAAGCAAATGACTAATCGCCTTATGGGTACCTTCCCGCGTGTCGGAGTTGACCCACTTGGCTTCCGGAAAAGCAAACTCGGATCCTAGCACAACAAAACGGTCTCCGCGCTCAAGCGCTTCCGCCAAAAAAGGATAATCGGATAGTGCCGGTGTAATGACAATCCATTCATCCAGGCGTTCAAATCTCCTGCTGTCATTTAAATCGATAAACTGAACCGAATATCCTTCTGTCCCAGCCGCTAAACGGATTCCTTCCATCATGGCTTGCACGGAATAGTAGACGCTTCCTTTGACATTGCAGAGGAGAACTGAAATGGTACGAAGTTGGATGTTATCCTCGACGGGTGAAGAGCTTACAAACGTCCCTTTTCCTTTCTCCGCGTACAACTTCCCTTCCAAAATCAACTCTTGGATCGCGCGGTTCAAGGTAGCCCAGCTGCAGCCGAATTTCTCGGTGAGCGCCCAACGGCCAGGAAGCAGATCATTCGGGAGAAGCTGCTTCGTTCGGATTTGCCGGGCTATTTCCCGCTTGATCGAAAGATATTGTGGAACATTATCCATAGGTTCCTCCCTTGAGTACAATCACGCTTCCAGACTACATCACGCTGTACTCAATCAAATCCTCCTGCTTCGTGTTTTTCTATAGAAAAATAACAACATAGCGGCTATCACCACTTCCCCTAAAATCGTAAGCGCTTCTGAAGTCGAAAACTGCAGTCCACCGATCGGAAAAAGTGCTACTTGAGAAAATAAAAGCAGAAAAATCAGAACCGCATTTATCAGCATGAACTTGTTCCATATTTGTCCTTGAATCCCGCTGTTGTATAACTTGAATTGAATGAAAAATACGCTTGTCAGCCATAGCAAGCCGAATGAGAGAAAAGCGAAGGTCTGAATGGCATCCCACGACCAGGTGCTGATCCCGCTTATGATCAAGAGTTGGGCGACCAGTGTGCGTAGTGACAGCCACAGGGCTAAACCAATCAGAGACGGCAATATGGTTAAGAGCCAAGATAAGAGCATGGCGTGCGCTTTACGCCGTTCTTTCTCGATAATTGAATCCATATTCGACTATTCCTCCACCTGTACTTTCACTATTTCCAGCTTGGACAGCAGCAAAGCACGGGTTTCCTCACTGTCGACAAGCCTGGTTTTGCGAACATATTCCATTAATTTATTTAGTTTCTTCTTAATACGTGCAGAGTTCCTTCCCTCGTTCAACCATTCTTCCGGCAGGTTACTCGTTTCTGTGATGTGCTCAAGAATTCGATGCTTTCTCCCGACCGTGTAGTTGACTAAGGTCCGAATCATCCATACGGTTCCCAAAATGAAAGCAATCATCGCAATCAAGTATAAGAGAATAGCACCGACAATTGGAGTCATGATTTCACCACTCCCTGAAGCGCCAACTCATCGGCTAGGTGACAGGCGACAAAATGATCCGGTCCGACCTCTCTCCATTCCGGTTTTTCCTTCCTGCATACATCCTGAGCATACTGGCAGCGAGGATGGAAGTAACACCCTGACGGCGGATTGGACGGGTTAGCGACTTCGCCGGACAATACGATGCGAGCAGCTTTCTTACGCGGATCCGGAATCGGCTTAGCCGATAGCAGTGCTTCGGTATAAGGATGCTTGGGCTGTTTAAACATATCGTCCGTTTTCGCAGTTTCGACCATGCGTCCAACATACATGACGCCTACACGATCGGATATATGCTGTATGACGCCCAAATCATGGGATATAAACAAATAACTGAGGCCTAGTCGCTTCTGCAAATCTCGAAGTAGATTCAGAATCTGTGCCTGAACCGAAACATCGAGCGCGCTAACAGCCTCATCACATACGATAAACCTGGGATTAGTCGCCAATGCACGGGCAATGCCAATCCGTTGCCGTTGTCCTCCGCTGAATGCGTGTGGGTATCGCTCCAGGTGCCTGCTGCTTAAGCCAACCATCTCCACAAGTTCCTTGACGCGCTCTCTAAGCGCTTCCCCTCTGGCCATACCGTTACAGACGAGCGGTTCGCCGACGATATTCTCAACCGTCATTCGGGGATTGAGAGATGAATACGGATCCTGGAAGATCAGCTGGATATCCCTGCGGAACCTCCTAAGTTCTTTGGAATCGAGACCATTCAAATCCTTCATTTCCCCGTCCCGATCTCTAAAAAGTGTTACACCCTCAGACGGCTCGATCGCCCGCAGTACACAACGTCCAAGCGTTGTTTTACCGCATCCCGATTCACCGACAAGACCAAATGTTTCACCTTCCCGAATGTAGAAATTTACGTCGTCAACCGCTTTTACAAAACCTACCGTCCGCTGTAGAAATCCCTTTTTGATCACAAAATATTTCTTCAGGGATTGGACATTCAGGATCTCTTCGCTAATGCTCATTGCCGACACCCCCGAGGTTTTGTTCTTCTGCAAACAGACATCTCACGTAATGGTTTTCGCTCACCATAAATAGAGGGATATCCGTCACATTGCACACACCTTCCTCCGCTCTTGGACACCGGGAATAAAATCCGCAGCCTTCCGGAAGGTTCATCGGAAAAGGTACGGTTCCTTCAATGGATTCCAAACGTTTGTTTCTGCTGGAAACGGAAGGAATAGAGTGTAACAAAGCTTTCGTATAGGGATGCCGTGCGCCATAGAAAAGCGTATCCACATCGGTATATTCTACGACTTTACCTAAATACATTACTGCGACATCATCGGACATCTCTGCGATTACACCCAGATCATGGGTAATAAAAATGACGGATGTCCCCGTATTTTCCTTCAGCTCGTTGATTAGTTGCAGTACCTGAGCCTGAACGGTCACGTCTAGTGCCGTAGTCGGTTCGTCTGCAATGAGTATATTCGGATGGGACGCCAGGGCCATGGCGATCATCGCCCGTTGTCTCATCCCGCCGGACAGTTGATGCGGAAATTCGTTCATCCGCTGCTCAGGATTGGACATGCCGACGCTTTGAAGCGTCTCAAGCGCTATGCTTCTGGCCTCCGAATCATCTTTTGTCCGATGGAGAAGAACGGCCTCAATGATCTGATTACCAACCGTATGAATAGGTGAGAACGCCTTCATTGGCTCCTGGAAGATCATCGCGATCTCTCCGCCTCGGATACTTCGGATTTCTTTTCCCCTGTCATCGAGTTTAACTAAGTCGACCGTCTCCGAATTGCCCGCGCTCCCCCGCTTTAATAGAATCTGGCCCTCCACTGTTCCCGGAAGCGGCACGATGCGGAGCAGCGCCTGAGAAGTAACGCTTTTGCCGCACCCGCTCTCTCCGACGATGCCCAGCGTCTTCCCTTTTCGAATCGTGAGGTTCACGCCGTCTACTGATTTTAGCTTTCCTTCATTAAGATGGAAATGGACCTTTAAGTCTTTAACCTCCAGAATAACGTCCGAGTTTGCAGCGCCAGCGCCGGCGAATTGTTTTTTTACATCCACACTCATGGATAGCCCTCCTTATTTGTAGGGGTCGGCTGCATCACGAAGGCCGTCTCCGAGAAAGTTGAACATCAGCACCGTCAATATGATAAGTGAAGTAGGCCACAACAACCAAGGGTGGTAAGCCAGCGTCTCCAGATTCTGAGCATCCTGGAGGAGGACGCCCCAACTGACCACCGGCGGCATCAGTCCGATTCCGAGAAAGCTGAGCGCGGTTTCACCGAGTATGGTAGCCGGGATTGATAACGTTATACTGACAATGATATAGCTGGCAAAGGAAGGCAGAAGGTGTTTGGTCACAATCCGCATGTCACTCGCTCCTGCCAAACGAGCCGCCATCGTAAAGTCTTCTTCTCGCAAGGATAAGATTTTACCCCTTACGACCCTAGCAAGTCCCGTCCATCCTATGATCGAGAAAATGATAATCATGCCAAAATAAATCTCCAGCGCTGACCAGTTTCGCGGCATTGCCGCAGCTAAGGCCATCCATAACGGGATGGTGGGGATACAGATCAACAGATCGATCGTACGCTGTATGACGGTATCCGTAAGACCTCCAAGGTAGCCGGAAAGGCCCCCGAGCAGTAATCCGAGTACCAGAGTAAAGACAATTCCAAGAATACCGAAAGCCAGAGAGACCCTCCCTCCATAAAGCATTCGCGTCAGGAGGTCACGGCCGAGATCGTCGGTTCCCGCTAGAAACATCGGGGCATTAGGATCTTTGGTCCCGAATAAATGAATGTCTGAATTAAATAAACCCCACATTTTATATTCCGGGCCTTTTATGAAAAAATGAATATAATACGGCTTGGATTTATCCTCTTGGAAAGTACGGCGAAACGTCTTTTGATCCATCGACATATTCATGTCGTATACGAAGGGACGGAGGCTGAATCCCGTTTCCTTGCTGTAAAAGTGAATGCCCTGTGGCGGCGCATTCTTGTATTCGGAAAATCGTTCTAGCGGAACTTTCGGTGACAAAAACTCACAGAAGATGGCGGTCAGATACAAGAGAATCAGCACGATCGCCGCAAACATAGCCATCTTATGTTTCTTGAATTTCCACCACATCAGCTGCCATTGCGAGGCAACTTCGAAAGCTTCCATTTTTTCAGGCTTCTTAGTTGTTTTTGATCTAAACCGGTACGACTTCCATTTTTCAAGTACTGTATTCAATCCGCAACCCCCCCAAAACGAATCCGCGGGTCAAGCCACGCTAGTAGAATGTCGGACAGCAGCGTTCCGAGAACCGTCAATACACTAAGGATGAGCAGGAAGCTACCGGCTAGATACATATCTTGGAACATCAGAGCACGCAAGAGGATTGGCCCCGTCGTCGGGGTATTCAGAACAATTGATACGATCGCTTCACCCGAAATGAGTGCGGGCAGCGTCCAGCCGATCGTGCTGATCAGTGGATTTATCGCCATCCGAACCGGGTACTTATACAGCAACTTCCCTTCTTCGACCCCTTTGGCACGCGCCGTTATGACATACTGCTTCGATAGTTCGTCAAGCAGCATGCCGCGCATGACCCGGATGAGTCCCGCTGTACCGGACATGCCGATCAGGACGACGGGTAGAACAAGCCTGGGAAGCATGTCAAGCACTTTGGCCATGCTCCAAGGGGCATCCACGTATTCCGGTGAGAATAGTCCTGTTATCGACACGCCTGTATTGACAAATACGACATAAAGGATGAGCAAGGCGATCAGAAAACCAGGAACCGCAAGTCCGATGAAGCCAATGAAAGTAAACACATAATCCAATATCGAATACTGGTGGGTGGCGGAATAAATCCCGATCGGAATTGCAACAATCCAAACGAAAATTAATGAAATGACTGAAATGACCATTGTCAGCAAAAGACGATCACCAAGCACTTCGGACACGGGTAGATTCCATTGGAAAGACCTTCCCAGGTCCCCCTCCAGCAGCATGTTTTTCATCCAGATCAGATACTGCATGATAAAAGGCTGATCCAGGCCGTACTGTCTCTGCAAATTTAGAATGGTGCCTTCATCTACGGCCGTACCTGACAACTCCAACTGCTGAATATAGGTTTCAAGAAAATCTCCAGGAGGCAGTTGGATAATGAAAAAGACAATAATGCTGATCGCGATGAGCAGCGGAATCAACTGCAGCACACGGTTGCCTATGTAGTTGAGCATTGTTTTCCTCCTTTGGTAGTTATCAGGCTGCGAAAAGGGTAAGCCCAGGCGACTGACGCTTCCGCAGCGTCTGGGCTTTATGGACTCGTTTCCTTACTCGGCGTAGAAGAACTGTTCGCCGCTGAAGTTCGCTGCGATCGCGAATGCTTGATCATTCGGGATGTTTTTCAACTTACTGTTCACGATCAGTGGCTGCTTCACATTCTCAATGTGAACGAAATAATAATACTTCTCGCCCATAACCTTCTTCAGTTCCTCGAACGTCGCTCTCGCGTCTTCGGGTTTGCTGATAGACGATTTATCAATCATATTAAAGAATTCACTTGCTTCATCCGACGGCTTAACGCCTTTTTTGCCTCCCGACGTATGGTACAGATCCCATGCGGGGGCCCATATGCTCTGACCCCAATCGCCATAATACCAGAGCGGGGTAGTGGTCCAGATCATCGTAGCCTTCAATTCGTTCGCTTCACGGCGTTTACCCCAAAGCGTCTGGTCGATCGTTTTCATCTGAACATCAAGCCCGAGCTGCTTCCACATCTCTACGATTAATTCCGTCAGCGGTACGATATCGGGCGCCTGAGCCCCGACTTCAAACGGAATCGTAAACTTCTTGCCGTCCGGTCCTTGCCGAAAGCCGTCCGGTCCTTTCTTCATTCCCATCTCATCCAACAACTTATTGGCTTCTTCAATGTTATAAGTAGGATCTTCAATTTTAGAAGGTTCCGCAAATCCGAAGTAAATGGTATCAATAACCTCATCACGGTCAATCGCCATGTTCAGAGCTTTGCGGAAACGAACGTCCTGCACAACCTTTTGCCAATTTGTGTCTTTATGCGATAAATTGAGGTGTATGTCACTTGGCGTTACGTGCATGTTCGACAGCAGTGCCGAGTATCCATTCTTCTCGTTTTCCTTGTACAAAGGCATCTTTACCAGTGCAGCTGATTCACGCGAAAAATCGACTTCGCCGGCAATGGTTTTGAGTGTGACCATTTCGATGTCCTGCACGAGCGTGCTTTGAATCGTGTCGATGTACGGAAGCTGATTGCCTGCCGGATCCACTTTGAAGTAATAAGGGTTCCGTTCGAACGTAGCGTTCGTTTTCGTTTTCTTCACGAACATCCAAGGATACAGCACGGGGTATCCAACGGCTTTCGAATTGGTCAGTTCCCAGTTCGTAATATCTTTATCATTAAAGAGGTTTACCCACTCGCCTTTCTGGAAGCCTAACTTTTTGATTTCCGGTTCCAAGGCAGCCAAATCAGTATATTTAGTGTGGAACTGCTTCAGATAATGCGCCGGTCGAATCAGTTCGGTGTAACCCCTCCAGCCCTGGATCGCAAGACGGATTAGCAATCCACCATATGGCTGGTCAAAAGAGATCTTGAAGGTATACTCATCAACGAGTTCAAATTTCATAGGCGTCCCAGAAGCGCTTCCACCTGAATTCAGCCAACCAGGGAAAATCGGAGTAAGCTCCTTGTTGAACAAAATGTCTTCAACGGTAAACCTGACATCCTCCGTCGTTACCGGATTGCCGTCCGACCACTTCAAGCCTTTACGCATGAAGAAGGTGAATGTCTTCTCATCCTCGCTCATCTCGTAGTCCTTCAGTACGTTCCCTGTAATTTCTTCGCCCAAAATACCAGGGGTGTTCAGCAGCGGCTCATTGCTCATGACGAACACATCCGCATCCCAATCCACAGCGGACGTTACGGTCCGAAGCGTGCCGCCGTATTTGCCGATTTCGTATTTGAGTTGGGAAGTCGGTAATTCATTCGTGATTTTATAGTCTTCCGGAAGCCTTTCTTTAACCGGCAGAAGCGACTTGGAATCTAATAGGGGAGACTGTTTGAAATCCGTAATTATCGCGGGTACTCCGGCAGTATCACCGGTACCGCCTCCGCCTGCCTCGTCAGCCTGTTCTTCCTTGCCTGCGACAGGTTCGGTTTTTTCCGTATTCGTAACTTTGTTCACAGGATCGGAGGACGTTTCCACACCTCCGCCGCTGAGGCATCCGCTTAACACCGTGGTAAAAGTAAACATCATGACGAAAAGCAATGACAACCCTTTAATCATTTTCCTTTTCATAGACATCCTCCTTTTTTTCATAAGTTTTTGGCGGTTCCCACCTCGTCAAAATAGTAAGCGCTTACAAACTGAAGTAAAAGTCTGTAAACTTATATATATATGTATATATTTGACCGAGTGGAAACTTGGATCGGACACCTCCATTCATGCTTTTTTTTTTAACATGACTCGGAACGAATATTATTTTGTTACGCTTTTATCATACAAAAGGAATGTCATAGCGTATTTACGAAAATAGCAGATAAACTTACACTTTTTCTAGTTTTTGATCGGGAAGCTGCCTGAATTCTCTCGGTGTAAGTCCGGTTTCTTTTTTGAAGTTGTTGCTAAAATAATGAATGCTCGCATACCCCAAGCTTTCGGCGATCGAATCGATCGGATCCCCTTGCAGCAGCGCCTGCTTCGCTTGTTTGATTCGCTCGTCTATCAGATATTGCTTGGGATTCTTGCCGACTTCGCTATAGAAAAGCCACGTAAAATAATTTGGATGGTATCCGCATAGCTTAGCCAGTTCCGCCACGGACCATAATTTTGCCGATTGCTCTCGCATGATAGCCAGCGCAGGCTCTATTTTGCTGACGAGCTCCCCGGATTCCCGATTCCCCAGATTTCTGACAATAACCGTAATCAGCTCCATCAACAGAGCCCTCAGTACAAACGGGTAGCCAACATACTCGTTTTGATATTCCTTCACGATTCTCATCATTAATGATTCCACCCCGGCAATGGAAAAATGATGCGGAATTGTGATATCACCGCAGCCGAAAACTGTCAGCTGACAGGAATCGGCTTTCTCCCTTATCTCTTCCGGTGACGCATCCCGGATCAGATAATCGGGGTGAACCGGTTCCAAGGAGGATTCATTCCATGAAAAATGTAAACTGAAAAATTCAGTCGGACGGATCACTGAGAGGACATGAGGGGTTTTTGACCCGTAAAAGACACATTCCCCGGGCAGGATCGGGTAGCGATCCGGGCCCAGCTGCAGCAGTGCTTCCCCCGATATGACACAGAAAAATTGCGAGTCCGGAATTACACGCGGTCCCCAACTGTCACCCGGCTCAGAATACGAGCGGCTTGCAAAATTAACAGTAGGGGTAAGACCAAATAAAGTCCCAATGTGCATAAACATTTCTCCTCCCACGCTTCGCAAAAATATTGAGTATGCGTTCATCTCTCTGCTGTGGACAAGTAGGATATCATCACTGTGTTACCTGGTACGGCAGCCCCCATAAAAGTTCGACCCGCCGCACCTTAATGTTTAGTCACTTGATATCACTTCACCCTCCTTTCATCCCCATATTTTCATTTGCGCTCACACCTCTGCGATGGCAGGATCGTCCAGTCGGACTCGTCGTCCTTCGCGAGTTGATACATAGCTGGCCAAAACCATCCGCAGTGAAGTTCGCCCTTCCTCGGCCGTCGCGATAGGGCTCCGTTCACCCTTCATAAATTCTGCCAGCGGTTTTGCCAACCCGCGAATTCGAAATCCGTGATTCGCGGGGCTTTCGATATCGCTTGCCGTCCAGGAACCCGCCTGAGCATCAAACCGCTTGAGCCCTGCCGAACCATCCGGACGCGGCACATTACAGCTGGGCACATCCCCGTAGTTTTGCACTATCGTTCCATTTTCGCAGATAATCTCCATCGTGTTCTCCGCTGCCGTACATGTAAAGGAGCAGTTCACTTCGGCGATCGGGCCTCCCGCGTACCTGTAAATCACAATTCCGTTATCCATTGGAATTCTCGGGTTATAAAGCGATTCAACTTCTGCGGTTACCGTCTCTGGAACACCGAGCAAAAAGTGGAGAAAATCGACCGGATGCGATGAATCGTCCGCCCAGATGTCCCGGTTGAGAACAGGATTGACATGCCATGACTCGGCAAACTCGGTATTCAATCCCATTGGAAGCCCATGCCTGCGCCGGACCATGAAGACCTTCCCGAGTTCACCGCTCTCCAGCCACTTTTTCATTTGAATATTTTGTGGATCCACCCTCATTTGCCAGGCCATCGTGAATGGAATCCCGTGCTTATTTACGGCTTCAACGATCCGGTCCGCTTCAGCTAGGGTAAGCGCCATCGGCTTTTGCAGCACTACTGCTTTCCCTCGGGCAGCCGCCTGTTCCACCAGGTCGACGTGCATGGATGTCTCCGACGCCACCACAACCGCTTGAATGTCATCACGGTCCAACAGTTCTTCGATGTTGGTATAAATGTCCAGTCCGAACGCACTCCTTGCAGCTTCCAACCTTTGCAAATCATGATCCCAGCCGGCAAGCACTTTAATGCCGTGCTCCTTTTTTCCCCATTCTTCACAGTAAGCATTGACATGTCCATGGGCAAATCCCAGAATCCCTACACCAATCGGTAAATTCATCAAATCTCCTCCGCCTTCAAATTGATCATACCTTTATAGGAAACGTTTCCTGGTTTCATCTTAATCAACATACCGACAGGTTTCATGGCTGATCTTGACAATAACCATTTCGATCCAGACCAATTCGACCTCTGGCAGTTCCCAGCGGCAGTGAAATTCGCCGTTATGGTGTTCAGTCGTCCTAAAAAGAAAAATGACGTACAAAACTGTTGTCAGCTTGTACGTCATTTTTAGAGAGAATTAATTACTTTGATCATATGCAGAATGTCTTTAACCTGTCACAGCGTATTTCTCACTCCTGCTCCTGTGACGCTTCCTTGATTACCGGCATTCCGGCTTCAACCAAACGTTTGTTACTAATGAAGAAAATGGACAGTATTACAATAAAAAAACCTGTTCCAACAAGTAGCCATTCAATCTCGATTGCATCCGAAAGCGGACCGAATATCAGCATCCCGATTGGCATCATAGAAGTCGATATCATACCAAACACGCCGAATATGCGTCCTAAGTAATCCGGATCTACCTTCTCCTGCAGCATGACGGTCGTTGGTGTATTAAAGATTGGTATTGCAACGCCGAATACAGCCATCATAGCCAGGTAGATCCAAAATACAGGTATAATACCCAAAGCTAACGTACAAACGCCCATAATCAAGGCAGCTAAAGTCATCGTATATACTTTGTTGCGGAATCCGCCCCATGATGCGATAATTGCTCCGCCAGCCATCATACCGATAGAGAAAGCAATTTCAATGGCTGTTAATCGCCAATAGTCATCTCCGAAGCTGCGTGTCACTTGCAACGGTGTTAAAAATGCAGCCGGCGCCATCAACACAAAGAAAAAGGCGAAAAAAATAAAAAAGGTTTTGAGAAAACTGTGGTTTTTAATGTAGCTCAAACCCTGTTTAAAATCATCCAAGTAGCTAGTCGTTTGCTTATCAGTCGCCTTTTTATGCAAAGGTATTTTTAAAAAGGTAAATAACGTAAAGATCGCTATCGCCGCTGTGACAACATCGATAAAGAAAATAACTTCGATTGTTGCCATTGTGAGCAGCGTCGCACTTACGATAGGTGCAACAAACATCATGAGCGCTTGAAGACTTCCGTTTATTCCATTTACCTTCGTCAGCTTATCCTCTGGTACGATCTGGGGTAATATTGTCCCAACTGCAGGCGTTTGAATGCCCGCTCCTAGCGCGCGAACAGCAGCAATGGCAAACAACAACCAAATTTCGTCATAGCCCAGCAAAAATGTAATGGCTAGAAGCAGTGTGACAATGGCAATCATGGCATCTGCTATTATAATAAGATATTTTCGGTTGAAACGGTCCGCCCACACACCTGCAAATGGAGATAACAGAAAGGTTGGAATGAATCCGCAAATAATAAATAACGTCATCATCATACCCGATTTTGTTGTGAGCGTAACGTACCACATAATCGCATATTGAACTAATGCAGAGCCAAATAACGAAAATGTTTGACTACTCAGAAAGATAATAATATCTCGTTTCCAATGTTTTTTATCATGGTCTTCGGTTGGTGTCATTATCTTTATCTTACTCCCTTCTTCTCTGTATTTTTCTATCATTGATATCTGACTTTCTTATAGTAAGTAATTGCCCAACTGGATATGTCTAATCCTAATTGCAGTACAAGTTTCTAGGTTGAATCTGTGCTGATTATGTACAAATATGTATTAGACTCCCATTTTCTTGTTGAATCTAATCATAATTGTTTCTCTAAATACATGTCTATAGCCTGCTCCAACTGGAATATGGGTAATAAAAAAAAGCTGCCGAATGAACTCTTCAGCAGCTGAAACCATCGTTTATTGAACAGATACGTTATGATGCTCTCCAGAGCCAGCAGCAATCACGGCATAGGATCTGATACAACCGTTTACATCAAACTCCTGCTCGGCGGGAATAAGAACTCCATTATGCAGTAATTGTGTATGCTCCCCAGCAAATACAGCCTTCCATAGCACCCTATCCTGACCGTCATTACATAATTCGGTTGTTTCATATCCGAAATGCTTTACAGCTATCGTACATCCAAGTATCGGCAGTTCGGTCAGTTCCGCCCAGTCAAGATGAGGGCTTAGTCTGGAAACCGTAGTAATCATGTCTTGTCCATTGGCAGATACGCCCATCAAGCCAGTTGCGATAGAACCCACCACGCAATAGGAAACCTCCGGATATTCACGCCGGTCAAGCTTGGGATCTACTAGCTCGAGCAGTTCTTGCAGTCCGTATTCATGCTGCTCATATGGATAATAGATATCTGGCATGTAGGTCTTCGCCTCAACATTGGCTACTCCGCGGGAATGCATATCAGCCAGGGCTGCTGTTCTTTTGCGCAGATCCTGAACAGCTTCGAAATAAAGAGGCAGAAAGTTGGCCTCCGCTTGATGATTGGTATTATAAGTCCGATCCTGAAGCAGGGACCCGTAGAAGCTCGCCGTCTCTTCATTCCACCATTGCTGCTCATACTTCTGCTCCAATTGAGCGGCCAGCTGTTCATAATGCGCACTTGCCGCTGGATCAGACAAAAGCATTTTCATATGAGAGTATGCTCTGTAGCCAGCAATTTGCGCAGCAACCATATCTCCACCCGCAAGCGGCTGCAAGCCCACTTCATTATAGGAAGCAAGTCCGCGGCGACCGTATTCTGGATAATATTCTAGAATGCCATCCCCATCTTTATCCCATGTCTTCACATATTCGGTTACCGTTTTATCATAAAAATTCTGCAGCACTGGATGATCCAGGTACGTCCGATCCCCTGTCCACATATACTGGCGCCAGCAGGCAAATATAATATCAAAATTGGAAGGCAGGTTGTACCAGAAGTCCTGATCATCTGCATAATCAACTTCCGCTGGCTCGTCGTCCTTCGTGATTTCCCAATAGGTGCACCAATCACGGGTTAGGCTTATGTATTTGCCAAATTTCAGCATCATATTGAGTGTATGCGGCGCAAGTCCAAGAGCGGCAGCCCCCATACTGTGATGGGCGACATCTCGCATACAGAAGGCACTTCGTGCCGGAAGCGCAGCCTCATACCACAATCCAACAGCATCTTCCCCAAAATGCGCATAAGCCATTGCTTGTTCCCGCGCCCAGTTGAAGCCGTCATTTAATCGCTGATCCGAGCACTGAAAGGTTATCTTACCAGCGTGTTCTCTTTCGTCATTCATTACTGTCATTTAATCCACTCCTGTACCTGGTATTCTACTTTATGCTGCTTTACCACTATTTGTAATACGGTTCCCCACGTTTGATCTTAAACTGCCGTTAGTCGCATTACTACTGACAAGCCTTTTGTAAGAAAGTAGGCGAGTGACTATCGAGAGTTGGAACGCCTACGTAAATAACAGATGTAATTTAAATAACTCTCTATGTTTGCTGTAAAAACTTGTTGACTTCAATGTGAAAGGGCTGAATTACCGTATTGACCAGAGCCTTCAGATTAAGGAAGTTCGGACATCATAGTGTCTATTAAGAGTTTACAGCATGCACTCGGTTAAGACCATTTCATGAGCGTTTTCCAATTTTTTCGTTGACTTCGTGTTGACTCTGAACATAACAAATACATCGCCCAAGGCACTTGACCCACATGGCGATGTATTCAAATCATTCATACTGTTTTATGCCTCTCAGCACTTACTCCTCGCCAGTAGCGACAGGATTCTCAGGTCTGGAACTCCAATCGCTCCAGCTTCCCGCATACAAGCGCACTTTCGTGAAGCCTGCTTCCTGTAGCGCAATGACGTTTGGCGTGGCCGTGACGCCGGAGCCGCAATACACGATCAGATCGCCATTCTTGTCCAGATCATGGAACCGATCGGTTTGAGCGGCAACTTCCTTCCACGCGCCGGATTCCGTTAAACTATCTTTCCAGAAACGGTTAATCGCGCCCGGAATGTGGCCTGCGACGCGGTCGATCGGCTCGACCTCGCCACGGTAGCGAGGAGCTTCGCGCGAATCGATGAGCGTTACTCCCTCGCTGCCCAGCAGCTCCCTAACCTCATCCATTTCCACCAGCATATTGTGCTGCACCGTTGCAAGGTATGTCGCAGGCTGCACAACTTCCTTCTCGGTTGTTACCGGCAACCCTTTTTTGGCCCACGCCGAGAAGCCATTGTCCAGCACATAGACCTGCTCATGCCCCATATACTTCAGCAGCCACCACAGCCGGGAAGCCATCGCTCCGCCTTGATCGTCATAAGCGACCACAATCGAATCGTTGCCTATGCCTGTCCTACCGAACGTCACCGTCATTGCAAAAATATCCGGAAGCGGATGGCGTCCGCCATATTCCTCGACCTCACCGGACAGATCTTTCTCCAGATCCATATAAACAGCCCCCGGGATATGCGACTCCTCGTACGCTCTGAGCCCCGCATCGGGATCGTCCAAACGAAAACGGCAATCCGCGATGACTAGATTCGGCTCACCCAGTTTCTCCTTCAGCCATTCCAACGACACGATGTTATTCATTCCGACTCGCCTCTTTCGTTCATTTATGTAATCCATTATGGAACCTTTAGCCCTAGATTGCTCCGTTAGCCTTCATATCTATAGTATATGGTGTGATTCAAATCTTCAATGGAGCACTTCAGCCAATTATAAAACAAAGACCGGGAGTCTCTCCACTGAGGAGGCTCCCGGCCTGCTATTCCTACATCTAGATCACTTAGTTGCAATCGTGGTTTTTTTCGTCGTGCCGAACCCTATCTCGCATAGATGCAGTCGACGGTTGTTATTATTTAATCATCTGAAATACTTGCTCAACATCTTTGTCTCCGCGGCCGGAAAGGTTGATGATCAGGATCTGATCCTGATTCATCGTCGGCGCCAGCTTCTTGGCATAGGCAACCGCGTGCGCGCTCTCCAGGGCAGGGATAATTCCTTCCGTTCGGGAAAGTTCTTGGAACGCTTCCAGCACTTCCTCATTGGTAACCGTCGCATATTCGGCGCGCCCTGTCACCTTCAAGTGGCTATGTTCCGGCCCGATGCCCGGATAATCGAGCCCCGCGGCGATCGAATACGTCTTCCGCGGCTGACCTTCCTCGTCTAGCAGTACCAAGCACTTGAAGCCGTGAATCATGCCCGGAACGCCTTCCGTTAAGGTCGGGGCTTGATCGGGTTCAACGCCAATCAGGCGAACGCTCGGCTCGTCGATATAATGAGCGAATGCTCCAATCGCATTGCTGCCGCCGCCCGCACAGGCTACCACCGCATCAGGCAAACGGCCTTCCTTCTCCAAAATCTGCTGCTTCGACTCTTCGCTGATGACAGCCTGAAAATGCTTGACCATCGTCGGAAACGGATGCGGACCAACCGCGGAACCGAGCAAATAAAACGTATTTTTATAATTGCGAACCAGATCGCCCAGCGCTTCGTCCACGGCATCCTTCAGTCGACCCTGCCCCTTATCAACCGGCACGACAGTAGCACCGAGCAGCTCTATCCGGAACACGTTGAGCGCCTGGCGGCGCATATCCTCGGCTCCCATATAGATGACGCATTCCATATTAAACATGGCACAGGCCGTTGCCGTTGCGACCCCATGCTGTCCGGCACCAGTCTCGGCGATAATCCGCTTGGCGCCCATCCGCTTAGCGAGCAGAATCTGACCAATGGCGTTGTTGATCTTATGCGCCCCAGTATGATTCAGATCTTCGCGCTTCAAATAAATTTTGGGTCCTCCCCATGCTTTGGACAACCGCTCCGCATACGTCAGCGGGCTCTTGCGGCCAACATATTCACGCAGGTAATAGCTAAGCTCTTCCTGAAAGTCCGGATCTTCTCTGAACTTGTAAAATTGCTCGCTCAAATAGTTTAGCACTTCCTGCAATTCCGGTGGAACGAAGCTACCTCCGAATTCTCCGAAGTACCCCTCTTGCTGCAACTGTTGGTCCATAAGTAAGCGCCTCCATATAATAAAATGGTAATCTATCAAAACTATATTACCATAAATTTCTGTTATATTTTATATATGCGTTATGTTATCCGATAGAATGATAACAAAGCTGAATTACTAGATTTCATTAACCGGGCGCAGACAAAAACTCCTCGAATCCACAAGATTCAAGGAGTTTCCTTTTTTATTGATTGCTCAGAATCGGCTTGCCGTCATGACTTAAGCCTTCTCTTCGTCCCCCACCGCAACTGGATTCCCACTATCAGAAATTTATTCCGAATGTATTCTGCACGCATTCAGGATTTATTCCGCGCATGCAACGCTCCCTGCACTTTCATCAATGAGTTGTGCCTAGCCTAGCTAGGCGCGCATATGTCAAAAAAGACACCTCCACGGTGTCTTTTCCTTCTGCTATTCGTATGCAACGCTTGAAAGGCACTGGCGTTTTCGCTATATTATGAATTAATTCGTGGTTGAGGTTAGTTCCTTGTTCGACGTCCGGCCAAGCAGATTTAGAAATTCCCGCATAAATCCAGGGAGATCAGGCCATGCGTGACCAGATACTAAATTTCCGTCTACATGTAATGTCTCACTTGCATATTCTGCGCCGAGTGATTCGACTTCCAGCTTGCACGCATTGTATGCCGTTAACGTTCTGCCTTTGAAATAGGAACGATCGGGCAGCGCCAAAAATACCTGAGCACCGTGACAAATCGCGCCTACAGGCTTGTCCGCTTCCAGAAAGTGCTGGACAATTCGCGGAAGGTCTTGATCGTTGCGGATGAACTCAGGAGCACGTCCGCCTGGGATGATCAAGGCGTCGTAATCAGCAGGCTCCACGTCCGCAAAGGCTATATCAGACGGCAGCAGATGAGCTGGCTTCTCTGAATAAGTATCCCATCCCTCGATGAAGTCGTGGCATACCGTATTCAATGTCTTCTTCCTCGGAGAAGCGATCACCGCCTCGTAGCCCTCTTCCTTCAACCGATAGAATGGATAATAAACCTCCAGAACCTCTGCACCGTCGCCGGTTAGAATAAGCACGCGTTTGGACATTTTACCCTCTCCCAACTATAAATTTATGTAACACCTTTTTCTATTATGGGGATAATCTGCAAGCGCCGTCAATGGTCCTTAAGAACGGGAGGAAGATGTCAAATTACGCAAAAACACGTCGTACCAGCAGGTAAGCTGCAGAAACGACGTGTTTATAATAGTTGAAAACTAATAGGATGAGCTAAGGCTTCACTACAGATACGAGAAACTCGTTTTCATCGGAAATAAGTGTAACTTCTGATGACAAATCCAAATCCTTCACATAGACGGATTCACCGATATTCATACCGCTGATATCATATTCTATCACCGACGGCAAATGCCTTGGCAAAGCTTCTACCTCAATAAACTCGGACTGAAGTTGCACGACCCCGCCCTGCTTCATTCCGATTGGTTTGCCTATGAACTTTACCGGAATCTTTGTGCATACGATTTCGTTAGTCTGCACTTGCTGGAATCAACATGAATCAAGTCACGCGTTACCGGATCTCGCTGGAGATCCTCAAGCAGTACGGACACTGAATCTTTCCCATCAAGCTGTATATCGATAAAACCAGATGCACCTTGCTTCAACCACTTATGAAATTCTATCGTTGAAATATGAACCATCTTATTTTCTACATTTCTACCAAACACAATACCAGGCAGACGTCCTGATTTACGTAGATTACGAAGCCCTGATGTATTCAAATGTGTACGTTTCTCTGCTTGCATAAATGTTGTCATGCTTAACTCTCTCCTCTTTATTAAAAGATCTTTGCGCTGGTTCCTTAGTCGCTGAATCTTCCCCGATAGGGGATAAAGAGCGAAACATAGCATCACCACCTCCATGTTCTGCCGATTACGGCACAATACATTTAATGTAAAACTTCCGTGAATATACAGATAGGCACCCCACTTCGGAAAGTGGAATGCCTATATGTAACCCACACCATATCATAGAAACGTCACATTGTCTAATCAAGACGCTGGCCAATTACGGGCGAAGGGTCCGTTCATTGACATGCTTTATCAATTCCATGTAGCAATTCGGCCTTCTTTGTGTACATAAAGCGACGGGGTGCTGCATGTTTGGCAGGCCGTACAGCGTATCGAAAATCATACAAACAAACGCTCGGTTCACGGCTTTCTGAAAATGTTTTCAGGGAGCAAGTGTTGACTCCGTGTTGACTTCGAGACAAAAAAATACATCACCCAAGGTATACAGCCTATATGGCGATGTACTCAAATCTTAAATACTGCTATGTGCCTCTCAGCTCTCACTCTTCCCCCACCGCAACCGGATTCCCTTTATCAGAACTCCAATCACTCCAGCTGTCCTCATATGTTATGACGTCGGATTATTATGACGCCTATGCTACAATAAAGTGACAAAGGGGGAGTCATTATTGAGCAAACAAAAAATCGTGATTATTGGCGCAGGGATTGTCGGGGCGTCCTTGGCCTATCAGCTGGCCAAACGAAATCAAGATGTAACCGTTATTGAACGACACTCTGCCGCGGCGCGTGAAGTCACGGAAAAATCTTTTGCCTGGATACATACGACGCATAGGGTGGCTCCCGAATACTGGCATTTGTACGATGCGGCTTGTGAAGAATATCATGCGCTTCAGCAAGAGCTGCCCGAACTGAAAATTCATTGGCATGGAGCGCTGACTTGGGGCACTCCGCCCCTAAGGGAGCAACTCCACTTTCAAAAATTAAACCGGGAGCAGCTTGAGGCATTGGAGCCGAATCTGAAGGAATATCCGGATGAAGCGATGTTTGTCAGCGAAGAAGGTGCGGTGGACCCGATAGGGGTAACGGAGCTGTTGCTCAGCAAAGCGCGGGAGTACGGAGCAAAGGTTCAGTTCGGTACCAACGTTACACAGCTGCAGCAAGAAGACTCCCGCCTGGTCGGCGTCCATACGTCCAAGGGTTTTCTGGAGTCGGATATCGTGATATTGGCCGCAGGTACAGGCATACCCGAACTTTGCAACCCTTTAGGTTGTCCCGTACCGGTAACGCCGTCGCCTTCCATTCTGATTCGGATGAAAACTGCAAATAAGCTGATACGCACATTAATCTCAAATGCGCAATTTGAAGCGCGTCAACTGTCGGATCAAACGCTGCTGGCTGCGGAAGATTATATCGACGAGTCGGAGGAAAACGGACCAGAGGCGGTTGGTAAACGAGCGTTCGACACGTTGCGTCGCAGTCTGAAGGGCGGGAATCAATTAGAACTGGAAAGCATCCAGGTCGGGATGAGACCAATGCCTGAAGACGGTTATCCGATCGTGGGCTTCCATGATCACATAAAAGGGCTTTATCTGACAGTGATGCATTCTGCAATTACGCTGGCGCCGCTGATTGCGCGTCTGGCTACAAGTGAAATAATCGATCAGGAATCAAGAAGCGAATTAGACCCTTGTCGGCTCTCCCGTTTTAAGGACCACACGAGGGATGACCCCGCTGTTTCACGTGCGTGAGATTGTGAATCAAGTGGAGTCGCATGCACGTGCAAATTGCCCTCGATCCTCCTGGACACAAAGCAAAGGAGTACATCGTCACATGAGCGACGACGTACTCCATGTTACAACCTGTATAACTGCTTACGCCTTCTCCTCTTTCCCCCGTCGCTACCGGATTCCCCTCCACAGAACTCCAATCACTCCAGCTGTCGGATTCCCTTTTGGAACGGCTCCGTGAACACATTGGAACGCGCCGGTTCAAAGCCGGGGCAAAGTCATTTCGTTCATCATGTCCCCAATTAATCGATCATCCGTTTAATCTCGTCTGCGATCAGGCGAGGCTCGGTGTACATAACCAAATGCCCAGAATGCGGGGCTTCTACCAAGCGGCCGGCCGCTAATGAGGCCGCCGTTTGCCGATGGGATTCGTGAAGCGCAGGTCCAAACCTCCGATCCGCTGGTTCAACAAGTAAGCCAGATCATCAGCCATTCTAGCCAGCGTCCTTGGCATAAGCCCCGGTTCGCTCCTTCCGATACCCGTTCGGTCGTAGACGATGACTCGCGCATGTTCGGCGACAAGCGGCTGCACAAGCCCCCAAGTAGAGCGGGACAAGCCCATGCCCGATTCGAAAACGACAGTTAGTTTTCCTGCGCCTTTCTCCATATAACGCAACTGGCGCCCATGTGCATCAATCTCCATTAAACTCCGAAAAATGCAGCTTGTATGGCATATCCTGCGGCAGCTGCTCATAAACCTAAAGTATCAACCAAGAATCGGCACACCTCCATCAGACCGTTGCTCCAAAAAAAGTTGAGAACCCCATTAAGGAGGCTGTTTCTAATGAAGGTACTTAACGTCGTCAGTCTTATTCTGGTCATCCTCGGCGGCTTAAACTGGTTATCCGTAGGCTTGTTCAATTACGACGTCGTCAGTGAGCTTTTCGGGGGTACGGAGGAAGTTGGGTCACGAATCGTATATATCGTCGTTGGTGTCGCAGCACTTTATGCTCTCTCCTTTTTCTCAAAGGTATCAAGCGAGGATTAAAGAAAAACGACAGAAACCGCAGGACACGTCTGGGTTTACCTGATGTGTCCTGCGGTTTTTATGTTGTTCACTGAACTGCTCGCGGTTTTTTGAAAAGCTTGATTAAACGCAACTAGAGGCTGGGCTTATTCATTCAAAAAGTTCAATTTATGCTCTTTCTAGCAGCATGATGTCTGATTAGAGACAGCTCTTATCCTTTTATTTATTTCGAATCTTCATCATCTTAATAATCAAGATGATAATCAACAACCACTCCGTCCACGAGCGGCTTCGATCAATTCGCCTGTCTCCAACGCCCGTCTATCGATTTCGACCGAGCATTCGAAAGACGTTGAGTACACTCCCGTATGCATCAATGCTTGTTCAACACGCACATCCGCAAAGCTTTGGCCCTCACCCCTAAGCTTCTCCAACTGGAACCGGTGACATCGAGATCGCGCTGTTCGGCTTTAGATACTTAACCTATTACAGCCCTCTTCGCTAAAGCACAATAATGAGCTTATCCCTAATCAACGCAGCAAGCTTTTCCGCTTGTACGTCTGATAAGGCGCCCGATTGGAGCTGACGAGCGGCGACTGGAACGTACCAGGGGAATATTTCATCTTCTGTTACGCCAGACAGCATGCAATATTCATCAACTAATATACGGTAAGCCGTCTGCCTGGAGGATTCAAAGAATGCGTTAACGTCAGGCGGCGTTTCTGGGGGCAACACGGTATACAGGATCGTCACGCACACTTCTGCGATATCCGCCGCCGGGTTGCCGATTGCGGCATGCATCCAATCGATCATAACCGGTATACCTTCTCGCAAAATGAGATTATTGACGTTCGTGTCACCGTGGCATAGCAGCCGTTTATTAGGCAATTGATCCACATAAGCATGGAGGGCGGTTATTTCATCATCCGTCAGCAAGGCGGGCCGGCCGATGATTAGCTGCAAATGCTCCTTTTGCTCAGTAACAATCCCGCTGATGTCTCCTTTATGAATGTTATAAAGGACGCGAGCGAATTTCCTTAAATCGCTGTCTACATCGTCAAAATCGATTTTTTCAAACGCATACAGCTGTTCAAAAAATCGATTCACGAATGTCGATCCGACTACTTTCTCGAAGACGATACCAGGGCGATTATCCCACACGACTTGCTCGAACGGGCGCGCTGCCGGCAGTCCGCTTGCCCAAGCAGCAGAGCTGTTCCGATATTCGAGCTGAACAGATTCCAATGGCGTGCCAGCATGGAACAGCTTTACAACTTTGTCCTCTTCGCCCCACTCATGCACCTCACAGCTGGAGCCAATGCCTATGCATTTGCCTAGCATAATAAATCGTTGCCCCCTTAATTCGATTATCTTTTGTAAAATAATTGAATTCAAACCTATTCTTTGTTAGCGTACCACGCTTCCATTAACTTGAAAATATCAAAATAGGAGACCAGCCAAGATGTCATCCAATTGCCCATCGACGGCGAGGGGCGAGTACATCCACCATCTAGAATAAGGCAGAACTTTGACTCGGTTGTTACGAACAGCAGTCAAGTTCTGCCATCGTTCGGTTTGTACGAATTGGAAATACGATTCCTCGGCTTGCGGATCTTGGGCGTTTACCATAACGAAAATCCAATCGGCATCGTATTCAACGATCTTCTCAAAAGGCTGCGGCTCCGAAAAGGCGTTCGTGCCGTTATAGTCGTCTATGAAGCTTTGAACGAGCGGATGCGGAATGAACTGAAGCGAACGGTATAAGGTATGTCCGATATTGCGATCACCGGCCACCCGAAAGGAATCTCGTTCGATAACGAACGCTGCGCATGTCGGTTGGCTTCCAATATGAAGCCGCATCCATTCTTGGACCCGGCCGACCTTCTCCAGATGCGCGTACAGCCATGCCTGAGCAACCTGACGCATATCAAGAACCGCCGACACGCTGTTCAACTGCTGGTATACGTCATGGGATTGCCATGGAATCCGAACGACTTCCGCAATCTGCGAGAATTGCTCATATTCGCCCGTCGTCATATGCTCATAGCCTAATATGAAATCAGGTTCCATGGCGCGGACGGCTTCCATGTCGATCGGCGACCAAGCGAACGATTGGATGTCGGACAAAAGCGGGCGCACATAATCATTCCGATGAAGATGGTAGTCAGGCGCGCCGATCGGTGTAATCCCTAACGCTAGCAAGTGCGAGGTGTACAAAAGTCCGATGACGCGCGGCTGCCGATTCTTCGCATAGACGGACGGCGATACGCCTTCCTGCTGCTTGAACCTGCGGCTAAAATAAAATTCGTCGCGGAAGCCAACCTGATTCGCGACGGAAAACATGTCCTGTGATGAAGTTCTTAGCAGTTTCTTAGCTTTTTCGATACGAATCCGGTACAAATAGTCCATCGGGCTGCATCCCGCAACCTGTTTGAATAGATGAGAGTATTGTCTAACACCAATACAAGCCATGGCAGACAAGTCGGTTAACTTAATCGGAAGCTGAAAGTTCCTCTGCATATAGGAGATCGTTTGTTCCACGGCGTCTTTGGAATCGATAGGTTCCTCGCGGCTGACGATGGATAGAAAAGTGTGCAGCGCTTCCTGCAGTACGATGTTTCGTTTGAATTTGTCCAGCCCGGTGAAGGATGTTTTGAAGCCGCTTAGTGTATCCATCATCGAGATGAACGCAGACAAGGGATGAACGGAAACCGCTCGGTTCCCGAACTTGGACAAATCCTCTTCGCCTGGGTTCGTTCTTCCGCTTGTAGATATTTCAAAGGACAAGGCATGGACATGTAGTGTCTGCCCTGCTCCTTGGACGAATTCGACTCTAGTTTTAGGAGTATACAAGATGCACTGACCCTTGCGTATCGAGCAGGGGTTCCCGTCAATTAGGATCGTCCCTGCCCCTTGATGGCATAGCCATAGCATATGCGCAGCAGCTGCGAAAGGAGCTTGCGGAGCGCTTAAGTCATAACAGCAGACTTCGTGACCGCGCCACCGAAAATGCAGCTCATCGTAAGCCCCATCCATTCTCTCGTCTAACACGATTGAAGCCCCCTAAGTGATAACAATTCTCAATAAGTAATTGTACTATAGTTATGGAAAGCAGAAAAGACCCCTTCGTCATAGGGGTCTTCCTGTATGCCAATCTATTTACTTTTTGTTCTGGAATAAAGCGACTGCTTCGTCCAACAAGGCGTCGGTCGAGAATAACGTGTACGACCACCATTTGTCATGAGGGATGATGAAGACATTGCCTTTTTGGACTGCGGGCAGGCTCTTCCAAAGCGCCGATTTCTGCATTTGTTCGAAAAATTGCTGCGAACCAGGCTGGGTATCGTTTACTTTCACCAGAAGATAGTCGGAAGTCAGGTCGGGAAGCTTCTCCATCGACTGGCCCTCCGTATAGACCAAATAACCGCCATTCTTGTCGATTTGCTCTTGAATGTACGGCAGCCGCTTCAAGCCTAGCAGCTCATGAAGCACAAAACCTATATTTCGGTTGCCTGCCACTTGGAATGTGTCCTTGAAGATTTCGATCGCGACCACGGTCTCCCCTTCTCCGACAATCGATTTCATTTTTTCTTTGTTAGATGCAGCCTTCTCTTCGTGTTTCTTAATCCATACTTCCGCCTCTTCGTTCTTGTCGACGATATCGGCAACAAAACGCAATTGATCATACAAATTGGATTCCCAAGGATAGAGGACAGTGGGGGCGATTTTCTCCAGTTGCTCAACAACTTCCGGTGCTACGAATGAAGAAGCGATAATTAAGTCCGGCTCCAATGCGGTTACGGCTTCCATGTCGGGGGGATAATCTCCCGCAATCTGGATCTCACCCATATATTCGTTCAAATAATAATCTTGTTCGATTTCGTATTTAAGCCCACCAACGGGCGTTATGCCGAGAGCCAGCAACGGGGTTGTTGCGCTTACCGAGAAAATGCGCTGCGGGTTAACGGGAATTTCCTTGGTGCCCATCGAGTCCGTAAACGATTTGGTCTGAGGGGATGCAGGCGGTGACGCCTCTCCGCTCTCCGTCGCTTGAGCGGTATTCGAATTCGCGGCTGCAGGCCCGTTATCCGCTTGCTTGCCGCAACCTGCAACGATCAACATAATCAGTATGAAGCTTAGTCCGGCAATGAACATAGTTTTTGTGTTTCGAAGGTTCATGATGTTCTCCTCGCTTATTAGGTGGTAATGAGAATTGTTTTCACTCATTAGACTATACAAAAATGCAATCTTCATGGACATGGAGAAATAGGCGATTTTATTTATACAATATAGAAGAGCGTTCATTCTTTTGCAGGAGACGATGAGGCCGGAGGGCATGTAGACAAGTTCGGGTGTCGGGTCGATTACGGCGACGGAACAGCTATACTAGGGGCAAGAGCGTGGTCCGGGATTGCCTGTAAGTATTTTCAGGAATCTAGCGTTAACTCCGCGTTGATTTCGACGATCCCGAGCACAATGCAAAGAAGTACATCGCTCATGTGTCGATGTACTCCAAGACATATTCTATATATAACCGTCCTAAGCCTTCTCCTCGTCCCCACCGCAACCAGATTCTCATTATCCGAACTCCAATCACTCCAGCTGTCGGTTATGTACTGAAAGTTTTCAGATCGGAAGCTTTGGGCATATGCAGAGCAACGAGGCCACTAGGTTTCATTATGCCGTTGACGGTGGCGATCACAGGGCGTTTTCTCCACCTTGGGGTTCAAAGGCTCAGCGTTTCGCGCGCCAGTTCCATTGGTTCGGAAAGCAAGAAGGGCAACCAGGCGCAGGAAGTATATTCCAAAAAAATGGGTGGATCGTGCCGATTAGTCAACAAGTGAAAAAGTGCAAGACAGTAGAAATGCTTGACCCTCGCCAGAGCCAAGACAACCCGCAGACAGCAGAACCAAATCGAAGTACTGACTTAGATGACTTTAAATACAGCCCTCTCCCCCTACGCTCCAAGGCGTGGTTACTATTAAACTCTCGAATTAAGATCTTTTTGGTGGCGAACTGGGGTGACCCCCATACCGCTTATGAACGATTTCGTCGCTGAGCGCAGCGATTAATTGGCTTGACCTGCCAAGATGGATACCATGTGTTCAGATTGCATGCAAATTCCCTGTTCCTGCTCATATCTTTATTTTCGCTAAAAACGGGGTTTATTCCTGCGATGGTTAATCATTTTTCCATTTCCTCCATAAATAAAACCAGTTATATACATACAGAATTTCAACTACTTAATATTTCCAATTTTCACAAATATGTAACAATCAAACTTACCAAATAATTACTTTTTTATCCATCAATGGTATTATATTAATGTAACTGGCCAGTTATATAAAATTCTAAATACTTAGGAGATGTTTGCATTGAAACTTGTTTTTCGTAATTTTTCTATTGCTTTAGCATTAGTTATGTTCCTAAATCTTACTTTGGTAACTTCAATGTCCGCAAATTCTATTGAAAATCAGCCAAATCAAATCAATAAGATAACCGTTTCTGATGAATACGAGTCTGAAATGATTACCGCATTTAAAGCGTATGAAGAGGAAAAAGCAACTACGTCGTCTCAACTAGTAATAAACAACAACACTGATCCAATGGCCCGAGGATTACTCGGTCACTTACTTAAGTTAATTTTCAAAGACATGGTTAAAGACAGTGCTTCTGCTACTGTGAAAGCTACAGTTAGAAATGTTACCACTAAACTTACCTTGCATACTATGCAACGGGCAATAGAGAGAAATATTACTAATGTACTAATCGATAATGTTTTGGACGAAATCCCATCTGGGATACAATTAGTACAAAAATATGATGATCTTGATTTTAATTCTCGTATCATGTATGATCCAAACAATAAAGTCGTAGTTGTATTGGATAAGACTGCAAATACAATAATTACAACTTATGATGAAACTGGGAATTCAATAGAAACTAGAGTTAAAAACGGAAGATTGAAAGCGGCTACTTGGAAATTTAAATAAACCTTTATTGATTAATTAGAAATAGGTTCGTCCAGAGTGTTTTGGACGAATCCGTTTCTTATAAAGTCATAATTAATTTAGGAGATGAATATATGAAAATAACCCTTAGAGATTGCCAAGCAAACGATACATTTATTAATTTCTTATTTCTTTCACATACCCCGGATCCAGATGAAGGAAGCTACTTGGAAGTTTCCTTTTTCAACAATTCAAAGTTAGAAAGAACAAGTGAATTTGGTTGGGCTAATCGAGTTCTCTACAAATTCATTGAAATACTGAAGAATTTTCCTGTTAACGATCAAGATGGTCACTATTCCCATTTCGAAAAACATTTCAATTTAAGATGGATACATGAGAATGCAACAGGATATTATTTAATTATTATTGAAGATGTGGGGAACCTTTTTACTTTAAAGGTAACAAAAGATGACCTGGTGAATTTAGGTAAACAGCTCGAAATCGAAAGTTACAAGGCACCAAAATATTTAAAATAAAAGAAAGCATATTTATTTTGTGAAATAAATATGCTTTCTTTTTACTAGCGTAGATCTTTGATTATTCAGTATTAATCCAATACTCATTCAACAAGTTGATATAACTGCTGATATTGCCCAAGCCATTGCAGCAGCCAGCGCAGACGGGATGCCATCGCGCCGCCTTGATCGTCATAGGCGATAACTGCCGTATGATTGCCAATGCCAATCCGTCCAAGACCATCCGCCAGTACCCCCGGCTCAGGCAATGGATGACGATCGCCTTCTCCATTCGAACGCTTGGGACTAGAGAGATCCTCACTTAGCCCTGCCACTCGCATATCAATCATTTTTTCAGTATCTTAGTTTTCGCTCTCTTCACTTAATAGTAAGCTCTATCACTCCGACGGCCGCTGCAGCAGCAGCGCAAAAAAAGCTCCCGTTATTCCAATCGCTTTCTCCAAATCATCCGTCGTCCCTACAAAAGGATGCACCGCCCCAAAGGTATGGGTTGCTCCTTCCAGTGGCGAAAAACGATGGTGTGGCGCAGCTGCTTGGAGAAGATGGAATCCTGTAAGCAATCGCCCAGAATCCCCCGTTCCTTGAATGAATAACACAGGCGTTCGAAGCGACGCTGCCTTGGCAGTAATAGCGAAGCGCTCACGATTGCGATCCAAATCCTCAAAAAACACAGCGTTAATCGGCATTTCCTGCTTTGTCCTTGCATTCGTCACATAGCCTACCCCATCCCGCAATACTTGCTCGCGGAATTCTTCTCCAAACAGATTGGCTTTCGCTATTCCGTTCCATGTTACTACGCCGCGAATTTCAGGATGCTCGGATGCGAATATTACACTATTCCCGCCGCCACGGCTGTGCCCCACCAAGAAAATTTGCTGCTTATCCAGCTGATCATCAAGCGGAAGCCCTCCCTCGAGCACGGCTGTAAGCACAGCTGACAAATCCTTTTGCTCCTGCGAGTAGGTGTTCATCCCGAACTTATCCAGCTCGTCAAAATCATGTTCATTAACACCGTTAAACGAAAAGTTGAACTTAATAACCGCAAAGTCCTGGCCCGCGAATTGCTCAGCTGCATATGGGAAGAACGCCCAATCCTTGAACCCTTTAAAACCATGCACAAAGAGGAGGACCGGCTTGCGTCCCCCATCTTCCTTCACTCTTATATCGCCTCTAACATACACTCCCGGGTCCAGCTCCAACGTAAATGTCTGATGCAAAATACTCGCATTACTCAATAGCAGCACCTTCCCCGTCGCAATATTTAATTCTATAGTAGCTAGCTATTCACTCGGTTTATACAAGATATATCTATCCTGATCATATCACCAAAGTGCAGTATAGAGGTGGGATTACATGTAAAATAGTACAAAAAAACTACACCCAAGCATCGTTCGCATATCCGCGCTCCTCCCAGTACCCCACATGCTCGCCTTTAATCAGCTCAATCCGATTTAACCATTTCACTGACTTATAGGCATACATTTTCGGCACAATGAGACGAACCGGTCCGCCAAGATCACTCGGGATCGGCTTTCCATCATGCATAACTGCTACCATAACATCATCCATGTCGGCCTGCTCAAGCGTCAGCGTATCCGTATACACACCATCACCCGAGTAAAGCTTCACCGTTTCCGCTCCGGACTGCACACCCGCCATTTTCAACAGTTCTTTGAGTGGAATACCCTCCCACGTGTTTTTGTAAACGGACCAACCGGTCACACAATGAAAATCACTGACCTGTACCGTTCGCTTCAGTGCCACAAACTGTTTCCAATCCCACTTAAACGTCTTATCGACTAACCCGTCTATCGTAAAATTCCAATCCGCATTTGTAAAAGAGGGAATCGGCGTTACCGTGTATACACGGAATTGTCCAATGGCTCCGCCACCCATTGGCGGGGCCGAAGCAGGCAGCGGCTGCGGCGCTGGCAAAAGCATATTTGCATCATTTTCAATCAGCTTATCGATGCTCTGGCTTCCACCTACACTTCCAAGCGAAGTGCCGAGCCATTTCAGAAAAGAGGGCCCTATCGTAACGGCTAAACCAAGACCAATTGCACCGCGTATGAACGCTTTGCGCGTATAGACCGGCTGAGGCGCTCCCGCTGGGTGGATGACGCTCTCTTCCTTCTGCTCGTTTTTGACGGTACGGCGATTCGGCTCTTTCAGCCATTTGACCCGCGTGATAGAGTGATAAATGATATAAGGAAGACCAACCCATGTAAGGAGATCATGTATGACTAATGCCACATTAGATACGCTTGGTCCGACTGCTCTAAACTGCCACAGCAGCACGCCCGATCCGAACCAACCCAGCAATAAGCCTACCACGACGAGTACGTTAAATCTTTGCCAAGGCTTTTGCTTCAGCTGCTTCCAGTGCTTGCCTGCCAGCGCCAGATAATAGACAACAGGCAGGATGGAAGCTATACCAACGACTACATGCGCCCACTTTATCCAAACGCGAACCTCCCCAAGAACGCCGCGCCAGAAGCCGCCTACCAGTATAAGCCCGGTTAATGCCAAAATAACGACAATCCACCCGTTCCAAGCATGCAGCGAAACGAGCTTTTTACCATAACCCTTGCGAAGACGTTCCAACAGTCCGCTCATCGGCTTAGCCTCCAATTCTGCTCTATATCGTTTTTCGAAAAGACCTTACCCGCACCTTCCGCTGCCTCCTGCACCGTGAACCAAAATAAGCTCCCTTGATGACCTGACTGCTGCACGCCGATTTCCCCTCCATATTGCTCCACTAATAGCTTAGCTATGGAGAGTCCAAGCCCCGCGCCACCGCTATCCCGGCTTCGGGAACGGTCCGATCGGTAGAAGCGCTCGAATATCCGTTCTCTTTCTGCTTCCGGCACGCCTTCCCCCTCGTCAGAAACGGTAAAGCGGATATGCTTCTCCCGCTGCCCGTATCCTTCTTCCGCTTCTATTAAAATCAAACCGCCCTGCGGCGAATGCCTCACCGCATTTTCGAGCAAGTTTTGCAGTACGCGCTGCAAATGGCGCGGCTGCATCGTTAAACGAAGCGGATGCTCCGGCAGCTTCACTCGAAGCTGCAGCGATTTCTCATCCATAGGTTTCGTAAACCGCGGCAACAGCTCGACAAGCACATCTTCCGCATTCGCTGGCCGAAACGGCGCCGGCTCCCTCTGCTCCGCATCCAGCGTCGACAATTCGAACAAGTCCTGAATCAATTCGCCAAGCCTGACTGTCTCGCTCCGTATCGTCCCCAAATAGTGCTTAAACGTTTCCTCGTCCGAAATGACGCCATCCTCTAACGCTTCCACATATGACTGCACCGAAGCGAGCGGCGTACGCAGATCATGCGCCATGTTCGCAACGAGCTCACGCTGCGCCGATTCGGCTGCCTTTACCTGCCGGAAGCTTTCTTCCAAGCTGATGCCCATATGATTGAATTGTTCCGCAAGCTGCTTAAACTCCCTCAGACCGCCATGCTTCACCCGCGCCTCCAGGTCACCCGCCGCAATTCGCCCAGCCCCGTCGCCAATCCGGCGAACAGACGCCTCAAGCGGTCTCACGAGCAGAAAGTGCAAAAGGCCCGAAACCAATCCTGCTCCCATGGTCGCAAGCGTCAGCAAAATAAACTGCTCCTTGGACAGAAGCATATACCGGTAGAACGCCAGCAGCAAAATAATAATAAACGCGATACTGATCGTATTAGCCAGCAATAGGTAAGAGCGTAGCTTCATACGGCTGCTCCTTTGCCGTCCAGCTTATAGCCGATTCCCCATACCGTCTTAATCCAGCCTGGATCGGAAGGATTCTCCTCGATTTTCTCCCTCAAGCGGCGTATATGCACCGTAACGGTTGTCGTATCGCCATCATAAGCGACATCCCAAATCTGGTTAAGCAGCTGGCTTCGGGAAAATACCTTCCCTGGATACTGCGCAAGCAGATGCAGCATGTCAAATTCTTTGGCCGTGAGATCCGCCTCTGCTCCTTTAACCGTAACCCTTCTCTCCTGCGGAAAGATCGATAATCCGTCAAAATAAAGCGACTGCCCCGTCTCCGCGCTGCCGCTGCCTGACGTCTCCTTCCTCGGCTCCTTCGCCATGCTGCCTGCGAGAGAGCCCGACCTTCTCAAAATATTTTTAATGCGTAGGACGAGCTCCCGCGGACTAAACGGCTTCGTCATATAATCGTCCGCGCCCATCGTTAGACCGAGCAGCCGATCGGCCTCTTCTCCCAGCGCCGTAAGCATGATGATCGGTGTCTCCTCTTCCTGCCGAACCCGGTCGCATACCTCCAGCCCACCGAGCCTCGGCATCATCAAATCGAGCACGAGCAGGTCCGGACGATGCTCTCGCCATAGCTTCAGCGCCTCCTCGCCGTCTGCCGCTACCCAAACCGTCCATCCCTCACGCTCCAAATAACGCCGGCACACATCCGTTATATTCCGTTCGTCATCGGCCACTATTATTTTGGCGCTCAACGCAGGTCCCTCCCTCTCTCCTCCAACGTACATCCTCTTCCTGCATTATAACGCCGTTGGGAGGCGGATACGACTCTAGCTATCTTGTATAGTAATAATTCCCCCGCCATGAGGCGGAGGAATTGATTTATAAAACACAGCGAACCTTTAAAACCATACGATCAAGCTTGCTAGTTCTTATAAGGTTTCATCCGTTACAGTTTGTGCAACCGAATCACCACTCCTATAGCCGGCCAAACAGATACTTCGCTGAATCATCTCCCTAATTATTTCACCAATCCCCATTACATCTTTTCTTCAGTCATCATTTCATCCGTTTTCATTTCATCTTTCTTCATATCGTCAGTCTTCATCTCATCGGACTTCATCTCATCTTTCATTTCCGTTTGAGAGTTTTCTTTGCCCATGTTATTATTATTCGCGTTGCACGCGCTTAACACCAACATGCCCCCTAGTATTAGTGAAGACAAAATGTTTTTTTTCAAAATAATCTCCTCCTTGGAATATCCCATTGTTCTTCTACGGACCAATCATATCGAACAATGCTAACCATCCAAGAACAATACACTTTCGAAATCATTAGTAAACTATTACAAAAGTATTACATCTCCTCTACCCTCGTCAGAGTCCATTTTACAAACGATAGCATTGTGATTGACACAGATGCCGCTAACTACCACCGACAAAAACTCCAACTTCTAATATTTTCCACATCTTACTTAAGTAATAAGCCTTAGGAATTGTCTTTCCCATGAGGTAAGCCCATTAAAACGACCTAGCTTGCGAGCGATATAATCAAATCCCAAAAAACGTGATTGAATTATGCCACATCACAGCAGGCTATTGACTCTATGCTGATTCAGAGCATAAAAAAAATACACCACCCAAGGCATATTGCCTACTTAGCGATGTATTCAAATTCTACATATTGTATCCCAACTGCTTCCGCCATCAAATGAAAATGCCTGTTGCCAGCGTGCTTTCCAACCAATTAGGGTAGAAAACAAGGGGGCTGCGATTATCAAGCCATACCAGCGACCGCTGCTGCGCATCCTCATCAAAAGCACGTATCGTCAATAAAATGGTTCATTCGGGATACCTATTTTCCGCTTAAATCGAACCCAATATAAAATAAAGCAAGAAGAAAAATGCGATGACATACATCGTAATAGATACTTCTTTCCTTCGACCCGTAACCAGTTTCAGAATCGGGTAAGCAATGAAACCAAACGCAATCCCATTCGCGATACTAAAGGATAGCGGCATAATTGCCATCATCAGATAAGCGGGAAATGCTTCTGTAAAATCATTGAACGGAATCTCCTTAATGCTCTGAAACATAAGACAGCCAACAATGATGAGCACAGGAGCAATCGCACTGTTCGGGATTATTTTGAAAAGAGGAATGAGAAACAAAGCAGGAATAAACAGAAGTCCCGTTGTAAAAGAGGTTAGCCCCGTTCTCCCACCTGATGCTATGCCTGTGGCAGACTCAGCTGCTGTCGTCATCGGGCTGCAACCCAAAAGCCCTGCACTTATAACCGAAACAGAGTTAGCTTGAAAGGACTTGCGAAACTTCGCCTTGTCTGGAAGCATCCCTAGCTGCGCGCCCATATTCTGAAAAATAATGACCATCGATAACGAAAAAACAGCTGTCCAAAAATTAAGCGTGCCGATTCCACTAAAGTCCAAGGCAAAAAACAACTCACCATACCCATTAAAGGAAATACTGAAATCACGTAAAGTTGAAAAATCGACGATACCAAGCAGTGCACCAATGCCTGTGCCTGCGATAATGGCAATTAAGAAGCTGCCTTTTACATTTCGCATGAAAAGTGGTATCGCAATCAATAAAGTCAATATAGTCGTTAGGGCATAGGGATCACTCAGCTTCGCCAAAGTAACGAAAGTGCCTTCGCTCGCAACAATGATCCCCCCATTTTTTAATCCTAGAAAAGCAATAAAAAGACCGATACCGGCGGTCATAGCGTTAATCATCGACGTTGGGATCGAGCGCGATAAATAGTCGGCCCCTTTCGTTACCGCAGTTAACATAAATACGACACCTGCTAAAAATACTGCTGCAAGTGCTTGCTGCCACGAAAGCCCTAACGAGAATACCAAAGTAAAAACAAAAAATGCATTGTCCCCCATCCCAGGGACAAGAATTAACGGTGAATTCGCCCAAAGTGCCATCAGCATACAACCGATAAAAGAGCAGATTACCGTAACAATCGTAGCTGCTTCATAGGGCATGCCGGCTAGCTGCAAGATGGCTCCATTCACCGCAATGATATAGGCAACCGTCATAAATGAAGTCGTTCCTGCAACTAATTCCGTACGTACCGTCGAATTTTCTTTTTCAATATGGAACATTTTCTGCAATCGACTTACCAATGTATAACCACCTTTTATCGTTTCCCAACATCATAAGGTTCCCCTAATGCTTTGGGTGAACGAGCTTTCCCTACTGCTCCAATTAATACGAGTAATGTTAAAACATATGGAAGCATATAGAAGAACTCATTTGGAATGCTAGCAGCAAACTCAAAGATTTGCAATTGGTCCTTTGCTGCCTGGGCTAACCCAAAAAATAATGAAGCAAGCATCACACCAATAGGATTCCATTTTCCAAAAATAACAGCCGCAAGCGCAATATAGCCTTGTCCGGAAATGGTATTAAAAGCAAAGTTGCCATTTGAGGTAAGTACAATCGTTGCTCCGCCGAGTGCTGCAAGCGATCCACTTAAAATAACAGCGATGTAACGCGTGCGATTTACTTTTATTCCAACCGTATCTGCCGCACTTGGATGTTCGCCAACAGAGCGAAGCCTTAGTCCACCTGAAGTCTTAAACAAATAAGAGAATAGGACGATGACTAATGCAATGGCAATATAAGTAGTCGGATAGGCATTGAAGAACACATTGCCAATGAACGGAATATCGCTTAAATAGGGAATTGTCACCTTATGAAATACAGTGGTTAGAAGCGGTGTTTCTGCCGAGCCGTCAAAAAGTAATTTTACGAAAAAGAACGTTGAGCTTGCTGCGAGAATATTGATGACAACCCCGCTCACAACCTGATTCGCCTTAAACGTAATCGAGGCGACCGCATGAATGCTAGAAAAGATAATGGTAAATAGGAAGGCTCCGAGTAAGCCTAGCCAAGGTGAGAAACCGCCAAAGCCTGCTATTTCCGCATAATGAGTCGTTATTGCAGAGAAGAAAGCTCCCGATACCATAAACCCTTCCAGTCCAATATTAATGACTCCTGAGCGTTCGGAAATGAGTCCACCGAGTGCAGCAAAGATAAGGGCAGTTGAGAATACGAGCGTCCCATTCAGTAAATTGCCAATTACCTCCATCTGTCACACCTTCTTCTTTGATTTTAGTTTAATCGTCCGGAAAAGCAACTTAACAATGCCTGGTGCAGCAACAAAAAAGATAATAAAAGCAATAATCATCCGAATAATTTCGCCAGGCACCTCTGCACCAAAGCTCATGCCTTGTGAACCATAGGTAAGGCCCCCAATCAGGGACGCGGAGAGGAATACGCCAAGTGCGCTATTGCCGCCAAGCAAAGCTACCGCTATACCATCAAAACCAAGGCCTGATGAAACCGAGTTGATAGCCACATAGTTAAACACACCTAACACTTCAAAGGTACCAATCAAACCGCCAAATACGCCTGAAATAAACATGGTACGAACCATAACATTCGAAACCTTCATTCCTGCATATTTAGCAGCTTCAGAATTAAGTCCAACTGCCCGCAGCTCATAACCCCATGTGGTCTTGGTTAAATAGATGTGGTAAAAAACAACCGCAACAATCGCAATCACAAATCCCCAGTGGATACGTGCGCCATCCATCAGCTCAGAGAGCCAGCTAATTTGAATACTGGCTGATTCATGGATCAAGGCAGATCGTTGTGTACCTGCTTGCGGGATGAACGTCCGAATAATGTAATTCGCCAAATAAAGCGCAATAAAATTAAGCATGATGCTGGTAATCACTTCATTAATACCACGTTTTGCCTTAATATAACCCACAAGCGCTCCCCACATCCCGCCAAGCAAGGCGCCAACTAGGACAGCGAGCAGCGCATGCAGCAGAGGTGGCAGACTTAACTGTGTGCCTACAATTAAGGCGCCCAACGATCCCATAATAATCTGACCGTCTACGCCAATATTAAACATCCCGGAACGAAAAGCGATCGCTACGGCCAAACCGCTCATAATAAGCGGTACAATCGTACGCAAGGCTTCTCCAAAATCGTAACGGCTGCCAAATATTTTATCGATTAGGGATTTATAGGCCAGCACTGGATCGTAGCCGCCGATCCACATAATAATTGCGCCTAATAGCAGACCCATAATAATGGCAACAAGAGGGATAAGTGCAGATTCACGTTTGAAAATACTCATTATTTTATTCATGGATGCCTTCTCCTTCATGCTTGCCTGCCATCATCATTCCTAATTGCTGATCATTTGTTGTTTCTGGTGTTGTTTCTCCAACAATTTGTCCACCGAATAGGACCAGAATACGGTCTGCCACATTGAGTATTTCATCCAGCTCAAACGAAATAAGCAAAACAGCCTTGCCTTGATCACGTTCAGCGATTAATTGTTGATGCACAAATTCAATCGCACCTACGTCCAGCCCTCGCGTAGGTTGTGCCGCAATCAAGACCTGCGGGTTTTTATTGATTTCGCGTGCGATAATGATTTTTTGTTGGTTTCCTCCTGACATCGAACGAACGAATGTATCAATGCCTGGTGTGCGTATATCAAATTCGTTCACTAAACGCGTTGCCATATCATCCATCGTTTTCTTATTAATGAAACCATGCTTGCTTATTTCTGGTTGATAATACGTTTGTAAAATTGTATTTTCACTGACAGAAAAGTCCAGAACGAGTCCATGTTTATGCCGATCCTGCGGAATATGTGACATTCCCGCTTCAGAAATCGTACGCGGTGCAAGATTGGCGATGCTTTTACCTTGTAACCAAATTTCACCTGAACGAATGTTTCGCATACCTGTTAAAGCTTCGATTAGTTCGGACTGACCATTGCCGTCTACACCAGCGATACCGACAATCTCGCCCGCCCGTACAGAGAAGCTGAGATTATTAACCGCGGCCTTGCCGTTACTACCTTGAACCACCAATTCTTTTACTGCTAATAACGCTTCTTTCGGGTTAGCTGCTCTTTTTGCAGTCTTAAAATTAACTTCTTTACCCACCATTTTTTCTGCCAATTGCTGCGCATCGCTCGATGCTACTTCCACACTTTCAATCCGCTTACCGCGCCGAATAATGGTGCAAGTGTCCGCTATTTCCATAATTTCCTTCAGCTTATGCGTAATGAGAATAATAGATTTACCCTCAGCTACAAGACGCTTCATAATAGCCAGTAATTCAGTGATCTCTTGTGGAGTTAACACAGCAGTCGGTTCATCAAAGATTAGAATATCTGCTCCACGGTACAGTGTTTTCAAAATTTCTACACGCTGCTGCATCCCTACACTGATCGACTCAATCGTTGCCATTGGATCAACATCAAGCTTATAACGTTCAGATAGTTCCTTGACTTTTTTACTTGCCCCTTTAATATCAATCTTCATCCCCTTTTTGGGTTCCATCCCGAGAATGATATTTTCTGTTACCGTAAAAGGCTCTACCAATTTAAAATGCTGATGCACCATCCCAATCCCGAGCTCAATCGCCTTGTTTGGACTATCCATCAGCTCATGTTTCCCATTCACATGAATCTCGCCTTCGTCTGGCTGATATAAACCGAATACGATACTCATTAGGGTGGATTTCCCTGATCCATTTTCCCCGAGCAAAGCATGAATTTCTCCACGCTTTAATTGCAAGCTAATCGAATCGTTGGCGACTACGCCGGGGAATCTTTTGGTTATCCCTTTCAGCTCTAACACGACATCTGTCTTAGTCATATAAGACCCTCCCCAAAATATTCGTCCCCTCTCTATCTAAGCTAATAATAGAAGAGGGGACGAGCTCGCATTATTTTTCCGGCACGACGATTTCACCATTGATTATTTTCGTGCGATATTCCTCGACCTTAGCAAGAACTTCCGGCGCTACGTTAACATCCGAATTTGGAGCAATATCGACTCCGTTTTCTTTGAGGCCCATTAACGTCACTTTACCTGCCGGAAATTCACCTTCAGCTAATTTTTTTGAAGCTTGGTAAACAGCCTCATCTACTTTTTTGATCATCGAAGTTAACGTAACATCTGGTCCGAAGGTTAAAGATTGATCTTTATCCACACCAATGACCCATACTTTTCCGCCCTTGCTGCCCCGTTCCTTCGCTTCATTAAACACACCATTGCCTGTTAGCCCTGCTGCATGGAATATGATATCTGCACCATCGTTATAGATTGTAGAAGCCGCAGATTTCCCCATATCTACCCGGTTGAATAGCCCTGTATAGTTAACGATTAATTTAGCATCTGGATTTACAGCTTTTATCCCTTCACGGAAGCCAGCTTCAAATCGTTTAATAACGGGAATTTCCATGCCGCCTACAAAGCCGATTTTATTCGTTTTCGTCGTTAAACCTGCGATAACACCTACGAGGAACGCGCCTTCTTGCTCCTTAAAAGAGATAGCTGCTACATTCGGCAGCACGAGGTCAGAATCAACAATTCCAAACATTTTATCTGGGTTTTCTTTGGATAGCTGTGTCACCGCATCAGCTAATGTAAAGGCAGTTGCCCACGTTAGATCATAGTTTGCTTTGACAAACTGATTCAGGTTAGGAACAACATCGCCATCTGTTTTTGGTTCTAGGTATTTCACTTCAAAACCAAAGTCCTTCTTTAATTTCTGCAACGCTTCCCAAGCACTTTGGTTAAAGGATTTATCATTTACACTGCCAAGGTCAGTTACCATTCCGACTTTCAGCTTTTTAAGCTCTTGTTTATTAGTCGTACCTGTAGCCCCTGCGTTACCCGTTTCGCTTTTGCTGCCATTTTGACCGCATGCTGTTATGACTAGCGTAAAAATCAGTATTAAAGGCAATAATGCTTTCATTGATCTTTTCATTGTGAATTCCCCCTAAAGTTATATTCCTCGATATCTGATTGATCTACTTGGTTTGATCTACTAACAAATCCAAGAAGCTTTCCCCGATAGTTGGTTTAGTTACCTTGAAATTTTCTGCAATTGTTGCAGCTAAATCAGCAAATGTATTTCTTGTGCCAATAGAAACGCTGTCCTTTGCTAACGATGGGCTGTAGATCAAAATAGGTACGTATTCACGTGTATGATCAGTTCCTGGCGCGGTTGGGTCATTGCCATGATCAGCCGTAATGATAAGTAAATCTTTGTCGCTGATTTGCTGCATGAGCTCTGGTACATATTGATCAAACTCTTCGAGGCAGGCAGCGTATCCTTTAGGATCGCGACGATGGCCATATAAAGAATCAAAATCAACTAAATTTGCGAATAACAGTCCTTTAAACGGCCGATTCAGCAGCTTGATCGTTGCCCTAATCCCATCCAGATTGCTCTTTGTTGGATACGATTCACTAATTCCTTGTCCTGAGAAAATATCGTTGATTTTCCCGACTGAAATAACATCGCAGCCTTCATTCTTGAGATGATCAAGTACGGTTTCTCCGAAAGGTTTGAGTGCATAATCATGCCGATTAGGTGTACGTTTATAAGCACCTGGCTCACCAATGTAAGGTCTCGCTATGACTCGACCAACTACATAAGGATCATTTAAGGTTAGCTCACGTGCAATTTCACATGCATGATATAACTCCTTTAATGGAATAACATCCTCATGAGCCGCGATTTGAAATACGCTGTCTCCGGAAGTATAAACAATCCATGCGCCCGTACGGAGCTGCTCTTCACCATACTCGTCCAAAATCTCAGTTCCAGAAGCTGGCTTGTTTCCAATTACCTTGCGACCCGTCATGGCTTCGAACTTCCCAATCAATTCCGTTGGAAATCCATCGGAGTATACTTGAAAGGGCAGCTTTACCTCGAGCCCCATGAGTTCCCAATGACCCGTCATTGTATCTTTGTTAGCGGATATCTCCGCCATCTTGCCATAACACGCTAGAGGATGATCCACTTGCAAGATCGTAGCCAGCGGTGCAATATTACCTAGTCCCAGAGCTGCGAGATTTGGTAATTTCATGTTCGGTACTTGCTCGCAAATATGTCCTAATGTATGGCTGCCTTCATCTCCGAAGTCCGAAGCGTCTGGTAAAGCGCCAATACCAACACTATCCAGCACAATCACGCTTATTCGCTCAAATTTCATAAATACACCTCAATTCTCAAAAAAAAGCTAAAGCAATGCATTGCTATTTTCCACCCAATCCATGCTACAATACGTTTCTAGCCGTTTCGCAATCTCTTACCTAAGAGTTGCTTAAATATTGAAATGCGAAAGGAAAAATACTTATGATCGACAACATCTCAGACATCTCGATTTTCTCGGACATTCCTAAGGATGAATTGCCAAAAATAACCCCATTGCTCAAAGAACGAAGATTCAAAAAGAATCATGTTCTGATGTTTGAAAATGACCAAAGTGACGAGGTTTATCTTATTCGCTCAGGTATGATCAAGGTTTATCGCATGTATGAAGGAAAAGAAGTCGTTCTAAGTATTACTAGTCCCGGTGATATCATTGGAGAAGTAGAAGCCTTGTCCAGTGACAATCATCGGATCTCATCCATAGAAGCCATAGAAGACGTCAACGTTTGGCTGTTGACAAAACGAGATTTCCTACAGCTTGTAGATCAATATCCTTCCATCCTGCGAAACGCTTACAAAATTCTTGTAGAGCGAACTCGAATGCTCAATCGCATGATTCGTTATTTGACCTTCCATGACGTACGTGGAAAAGTAGTTAATCTCATTATGGATCTCTATTACAACTTTGGAGTCGCAAGTGATAACGCATACAAAATCGATTTAAAAATTAATCAATCCTTGTTCGCCAACATGCTCGGAGTCACGCGAGAATCCATATCCAAAACGCTGGGTGAGTTTCAAGCGGAAGGACTGATCGACATTCGTGATAAGTACTTATACCTCCTTGATAAGGAAATGATAGAATCGATCTGTAATGAAACAGAAGAGCTCCCTACAATGCGCAAGTGGCATAACATTTAACGATGCCGTGCACCTAATAATACAAATGACAGCGCTTTATTTCCGTTACTGCGCTAACAGTTATTTTGTGAACCAGTTCACAAAAGTAAAGTAATCCCTTTAACATAATGTGGATTTCAATCGTGCTATGATTCTCGTGCATCCTATTTTGTAATGCACGATAAGAAACATTGGAGGGAATTCACATGAGTTTTCATATTGAAGCAAAGATTGGCGAAATTGCAGAATCCGTCTTATTACCTGGAGATCCGCTGCGTGCAAAGTATATTGCGGAGACCTTCCTCGAAAATGTCGTCTGTTACAACAATGTACGTGGCATGTTAGGCTTTACAGGCACATATAAAGGAAACCGAGTATCGATTCAAGGTACAGGCATGGGTATGCCTTCTGCATCCATATATATTCATGAGCTGATCAACGATTATGGTGCAAAAAATCTCGTTCGTATCGGAACATGCGGTGCCATTCAAGATGATGTTAATCTCCGCGATGTTCTTATTGCGCAAGCAGCGGCTACCGATTCGGCTATCATTCGCAACCAATTCCCTGGATATGACTTCCCTCAGATTGGGAGCTTTGATTTAATTAAAACCGCTTATGAAATTGGAGAAGGCAAAGGCCTTAACCTTCGCGTAGGGAACGTGCTTTCGTCTGATGTTTTCTACACAGAAGATAAAGATGCCGTTACAAAGCTTGGCCGGTATGGCGTATTGGCAGTAGAAATGGAAACAGCCGCACTTTATTATTTAACGGTTAAATTCGGCGTAAAAGGCCTCAGTCTCCTAACGGTAAGTGATCACATTCTCACTGGAGAACAAACGACTGCACAAGAGAGACAAACCACCTTCAACGATATGATCGAAGTTGCATTAGAAACCGTAGCTAAATAGATCTCATACTTATAATCAGTTGAAAATAAAAAAACAGATCATCCTCCTAAGAGGAATGATCTGTTTTCATAAACGGACTTATTTAATGCCTTGCTCTGCTACATAAGCCTGCCATTGTTTCGTGTATTCGGCTTGAATTTTCTCAAGACCAGCTTGTTTCGCTTTTTCCATGAAAGTGTTCAAGCCATCATCCACGCTCTTCACTAGACCCGCATTAAGCGGGAACAAGTATTGCTTCTCCACTTGCTCAAGCGCCGCTCTCTCCGCTTGGTATGGTGTGTAATCTTCTGCGAAACCTGTGAATTTATCAGGTACTTGGATTTTATCAAGATCGTCGAAGATTGCTTTTACGCCGTCATAGTTTTTGTCGAACAGCATGTACTCAGGGTTTCTCCAAGCCCAACCGTTCATGCCCTCGCGAGGGAAGCCGTTGGAGTTCGAATCGCCGATCATGGAGTAGTAACCGTCTTTCACTTCATAGTTTTTGCCTTCAACGCCATATTGCGTAAGCATGTTGTAGCGTTTGTCCGTAACCAGCTTCTCATAGAACGCAAGCGCGCGCTCTGCGTTTTTGCTGCTAGCTGGAATAGCGAAGCCGTTGTGGATCGGGTGTACCGGTGTTGCAATTCCGTTTGTTTTTGGGAACGGGTGGTAGCCCAGCTTCCAATCCGGGTGAGTCGATTGAATTTTGATAACCATATCATTGAAACGAGTTGGGTTGTCGCCGATAATAGCTGCAGCTTTACCGCTTGTTATCTGATCTTGCAAAGTATCTTTAACAGCTAGCACGTTTTTCACCATGTAACCGTTATCCTGCCAACGCTTCAATACAGTCAAATCTTGTTTTTGCTCGTCTGAACCCCAGTAGGAGTATACTTCATTAGGTGTTGCATAGTTGATGCCGACACCGTAAGGAAGCGCGCCGATTGGAGCGTGTGCAATACCTTTGAAACGGTCCATAAGGTTTGTTTTCACATCAGAGTTCATCGAAAGCGGTGTAACGGTTGGTTCGTTTTTCTTGATACCATCTAGATATTGCTCGAAAGTTGCAATATCAACGGGCGTAGGCAGATTGTATTTCTCACGCAGATCTTCGCGCCATACAAAGCCGTCCGTTACATACTCTTTGTAAGTAGCTGGAACCGTGTAGATTTGACCGTCGATTTTCACGGCTTCCCACATATCCGCAGGTACATAAGAGTTCAGCGTAGGCGCTGCAACTGGAAGAAGCTTATCAAGCGCTTGGAAAGCGCCTTTCTTTGCATACGATTGGTATTGTGTCCACTCCGCTGTATAGATCAAGTCAACCTGTTGGCCTGATCCGAGCAGCAGCTTATACTTTTGATCCCAATCTGTCCATGATGTGTAGTTGAATTTAACGGTAGCATTCAAATCTTCCAATGCCATTTTGTTTACTTGCTCTTGAATAGAAGCGATATCTTTAGGAGCATCGCCTAACATATAAAATTGCAATTCCACTTTTTTCGAAGTGTCGATGGCTGTTTTTTCCCCGCCTTCGTTTGTAGCGCCCTCTGTGTTTGTTGGAGCATTGGTAGCATTGCTGCCGCTATTTCCATTGTTGTTCGATCCGCAAGCTGCTAGTACTGTAATAAATACGATGATGGATAGAAACATGGAGACTGCTTTTGCTGCTTTCTTAGTCATGTGAATCCTCCCTTTAGTAAGTTCTTATCTATGTTAGCTAAACGCGGAATGATAGATCCCTTGTCTAGTTCTAACCTTTAACAGCACCGATCGTCAATCCTTTTACAAAATAACGCTGTACGAACGGATACAAGAATAGGATCGGTCCGGTTACGATAATGGACATCGCCATCTTCGTCGATTCAGTCGGCATGTCAGATCCCAGCGAGACACCGGTTCCTGAACCCATTTGCGCGACAAAGCTCATCGCATTAATGACGTTGTACAAGTAATATTGCAGCTGGTACTTGGTCGTATCGTTAATGAACAACGAGGAAGTGAACCAGTCATTCCAATAATGAAGCGCCAAAAACAATCCTACGGTTGCGATGCCCGGCATCGACAGTTGAAGCACAATTCGGCTATAAATGGTGAAGTCGTTTGCACCATCAATTTTCGCCGATTCAATAACCTCATCCGGTACAGCGGAGCGTATGAAATTTTTCATCAATATAATGAGGAAGGGCGTCATCAGACCCGGCAATATCAACACTTCAAGCTTGTCAGTTAGCTTCAAATACTTAGTCATCAGAATGTACCAAGGCACAAGTCCGCCGCCAAACAGCGTCGTGAAATAAATCATGAAGGAGAAGAAATTGCGATATTTGAAATCCTTGCGCTGCAAGACATATCCCGCCATCGTCATCAGGAACAACCCAAGTGTCGTACCGATAACCGTTGTTAATGTGGTAACGCCATAAGCCGTTAATACCTGCTTCGGAAAACGGAACACGGTCGCATAACCCTCAAAAGAAAACACGGTCGGGATGAGATGGTAGCCATCTCTTATAATGGCCTCATTTTGCGTAAAAGAAGCAGAGATGATGAGCAGGAAAGGAAACAAACATGCAACGGTTGATATAAGGATGACTACAAAAGCAATGAGTCTAAACCACTTCATATAATTGTCGTCTTTGATTTTCATGGGTACCTCCTACAGTTAGCTGATAGCGGTTGCTTCAGATCGTTTAGAACAATGCGTACTCGTCATTGATTTTCTTGATGATGTAATTGACGGTCATGATGAGAACGAAGCCGAATAGCGATTGGTACAACCCAGCGGCTGTCGACATTCCGATATCGAACGTTACCTTCAGTGAACGGTACACATACGTATCGAGAATATCTGTCGTATTGTAAAGAACGCCGTTGTTGCCGATCAGCTGGTAGAACAAGTCGAACTGACCTTTCATGATGCTGCCTAAAGCGAACAGCAGGAGCATGACGAATGTCGTCTTCAACATAGGAACGGTAATGTACCAGATACGCTGGAATATGTTCGCGCCATCAATTTTGGCCGCCTCATAATACTCTTCGCTAATTCCAGTAATCGATGCTAGGTAGATAACCATGCTGTATCCGATATTTTTCCACAGGTAGAAGATGATAATGAGGAACACCCACACCCAAGGCGTATTGTATACGTCCAATGAATCGTATCCGAGCGACTTAAGCGTCGAATTCAGAAATCCGCTTTCATAGTTGAACACGTTGTATACGATAACACTAAGAATAACGAAGGAAACGAAGTATGGCAGAAACATGATCGATTGCGTCAGCTTCTTAAACCATTGCAAGCGCAGCTCGCTTAGAAGAATGGCCAGCGCAATGGCGAGCACATTTCCAAGTAGAATAAATACGACATTATAGCCGACCGTATTTAAGGTTAGCCTAGCGAGAACCCCCGATTTCCATAAAAACTTGAAGTTATCGAGTCCAACAAATTGACTGTTGAACAAGCTTGTGTTGAAGTCGAACCTTGTGAAAGCGTAGTAGATACCTACCATAGGTACATACGAGTTAATTAGGAAGAAGATAAGCGCCGGCAATAGCATAAGGAAAAGTATACGATTCGTTACAAGCTCCCTAAGCACTCCATTTTTTTTCAACATGCAGATGATGTCTCCTCTCACAGCGTTCTTTTCTATTTCGTGTTGTCTGCTGTTCTCACTGTACGTCCAGCCCGTTTTGGAGAAAAGAGTAAGAATGCAAAGTCAGTGAACGAATTAGCGAAATGAACAGTGAACGATTTAAACTTTTATGTATTAACAAGCCATTTCACCGGTAACGCATAGCAAAAAAACCACGAGGTCGTCTGCTCGAAGCGTTATTCGAGACGAACGAAATCGTGGTTTTTACGACAAATGATTATGATTTTTGTAAAATCATGACGCCATGCGGCTCTATTTCTACCGTTTCGCTTACCTGAGAGTTTGTTAATAGGTCGAAATAGCTCGTATTTCCGAGAGAAATGGTCGATTGATGACTGTTATGATTCAAAACAAACGTATACACTTGATCATCCTTGACTCTCTGTGCGAGTTCCACACCCGCTGCTGCTGTGAACGGAGCAACAATCTGATGCTTATCGCACAACGTTTGGATCAAATCCGCTAACAATTTTTGTTCCGGCGCTGTTGCTACGTAATAGGCTTCACCAAGCCCAAACGAGTTTACCGTTAATGCCGGCATGCCTGCGTAGAAATCTTTGCCGTATGTCCCGAGAGCTCTCGCTCCCTCCAAATGAAGAAGATCACACAGCAAGCCGCACTCGTACGTCCCTGCTACATGGCCAAACGCCTCGCCAATCTCAACACTGTTGCGCATTTCGGGCAGCAGACTGTCAATTTCCTCTACCCATAAACCAAGCAGATTACGAAGCTTGCCTGGATATCCGCCAAGCGTGACCAGATCGTTCTCGTTTACGATGCCGCTGAAGAAGGTGGTGATAAAGGTGCCTCCACTTTGCACAAACGCTTCAATGCGTTCGGCAACACCCGGCTTTAGCATATACAACACAGGTGCAACGAGTATTTTGTATTTTGAGAAATCGCTAAGCGGACTAAGCACATCTATAGCCACATTCTGATCATAAAAAGCCTTGTAATATTTTTGCGCTTGGTCCAAATAATTCAGATCGACACTTGGCCCGCTCGTAATCTCTACCGCGTTCCACGTATCGATATCGAACAACAACGCCACCTCAGCATGAACCTCCGAATCAAGCAAACGATCACCAAGCTCGCCAAGCTCACGCCCCAGCGCAGCGCACTCACGAAATACTCGCGTATCCTCATGACCGACATGCTCGATAACGGCGCCGTGATATTTCTCGCATGCCCCGAAGGAGCGGCGAAGCTGGAAGAACATGACCGTGTCCGCGCCATGCGCAACGGCTTGATAGCTCCAAAGCCGCATCACGCCAGGCCGTTTTAAGCTGTTGTATGGCTGCCAGTTTTGCTGGCTTGGCGTCTGTTCCATCAGCATGAAGGGCTTGCCGTCCTTTAATCCGCGCATATAGTCATGACGCATCGCCACATTGCCCATTGGTTCATTCATTTGCGGATAGCTGTCCCAAGAGACGACGTCCATCGCTTCGCCCCATTTTTTCAGATCAAGCCCGTTAAACAAGCCCCAAATATTCGTCGTAATCGGAATATCCGGCGTAACAGCTTTCAGCTCCGCATATTCAACCTGATAGCACCCAAGAATAGAGTCGGACATGAACCGCTTGTAGTCGATGGCCATTGGCTGGAAGTTGCGATTGTCGCCGTTCAAATTGGATGGCGGAACAATTTCCTCCCATTCATAGACGGTATGGCCCCAGAAGCTCATATTCCACTCGGCGTTCAGCCGCTCAATCGTCTCGTACTTCACCTTCAACCATTCGCGGAACTCTGCAGCACAATTGCTGCAATAACAATGCGTACCGTATTCGTTGTTGATATGCCAAATGAGCAGTGCCGGATGATCTTTGTATCGCTCAGCTAACCTACGTGCCAGCTGGCCCGATAGTCTGCGGTACGTCTTGCTGTTCGGACAAAAGTTAGTACGAGCGCCATGCGTGCGCTTCTTCCCGTCAACATCAACTGGCAGCACATCCTCATATTTGCGCGACATCCATGCCGGCTGTGCGGCTGTCGATGTGGCTAGACAGGCATAGATTCCATTTTCCGCGATGAGGTTTAATAGTTTGTCCAGCCATTCGAAATGATAAGTATCCTCCGACGGCTGCAGCTTCGCCCAGCTGAATACGGGAAGCGTCACAACATTTATTCCCGCTTCCTTAAATAAACGCATATCCTCATGCCATATCTCCTCCGGCCACTGATCCGGATTATAATCTCCTCCGTACCAAATCTGTTTCAGCTTCGTATTAATCATTTCTTCACGGTCCCTTCTGCCATTAGCGTCGAATTCCGTGACATTCTAACGGATGCAGCACCCGCTTGTCATCTTACTTGGAGCGTTTCGCCAATAAGTTCACTCCAGTTCGTATTGTTCACTACATAAAATCAAGTTCATTCACCTTCATTTATTTGGTTCATTGCACCCAGATGCGAGTGAAGATTATAATGTTCCTTGTATCAGCCAACTGAAAAGTGAAATATTCTTACTAATTAATTAAAAGCATAGGATTAATCCTTAGCAATAAAGGGAAACGCTTACGCTTATTCGGTAAATTATGTTCATTCTAAATTGTTTTACATATATAAAGGGGGAGCCATCATGCCAGCTGTTCAATTGAAAAATAACGGAAAACTATACAGTAAGCTGCTGTTCACGATCACCTTGTGCATCGTGCTTACTTTATTGGTATCCTCCTTGTTTAATTTCTTCACTTACATGCAGATCGATTTGAAGAAAGCCTACCAGTCTGACGTCAGCAATCTAACTCAAACCAGCAAAGAAGTCATCAGCATGACCGAGAGCGCTCAGTCTCTCTCCTTCCAAATCTATCGAACCTTCAGCGTCTCTAAGCTTATGTTCTACAACGACCCTAACATTTATGATGTGACGGCAGCTATGAACGAATTGAACAACTATTTGAACTCCATGCCGTTCATTGAATCCATTTATGTGTACAATTCGGCCAATGGTCTGTTCTACACAGCCAGCCGTCAAGGTGAAGGGGGCACGTTCAGTAAAGAGGAGCTTGCAGATAGGGGGATTTTGGACATTCTCGACAACTATCAGGAGTATCGTCCGTTCACTCCTATTCCGAGAACCTATACAACCGTGAATCTGAGCGGTGAGCATCTAACGAAGGCTTATACCTATTTAGGTTATGATGCTATCGGTCAAACGCAAACGATTAATTCTGCTGTTATTATTAATATTTCTTCTGCTTGGATCAACAAAGATATTGGCGTCAATAAGAGCGACAGCGAAGGGAAATCATATATTCTAGACAATCAGAATCTTCTCCTATCCGGAGATTCACTCTTACCCAAGAAGCTAAACAACGAGGATAGCACCATCATTAACGAAAAGATTAAAAACAAGGAGTCTGGTTACGTTGTCGCCGACTTCGACGGAAAGAAGTCTCTTATCTCGTATACTTCTCCAGATTCCTTGGACTGGCAATACGTACGCGTGACACCATACAAGCATGTAACCAAAGCTATTTATTCCATCCGCAATACGACCATCTTGATTGCTGTCATCATTTTGGTGATCGGCTTATTTATCTCATGGCTGCTCTCTCGCATGCTGTATCGCCCTATTCATCAAATTATGAACAAGATGAACATTCTTGAAACAGAAAAGCGCAACAGTTCCTATACCATTAGGCAAAATATGCTGCGCAGCCTTATCCAAGGCTCACAATCATTGCAAACGAACGCGCAGCTTCAGAAGCTTATGCTAACTGGAATTAATTTCGACTTTCAGTCGTGTTATCGAGTTGTCCTATTAAAAATTGATGAGCTTGCCGCTTTGAAGCAAACGCGCGGAGATGATCTGCATGTCTATAAGTTTGCCATTATGAATATAGCTTCCGAGATCGCCCAAAACGATTATCGTGTGGAAACTGTTGACATGGGTGCCGATTATGTCATCATGCTTCTTGGCCGTCCCGACGATTCCGGTGAGCCTGATGACGAGCTGCTACGTCATATGCTTGCCAAAATTCAGCGATCCTCGTTGGATTTTTTGAAGATTGGTCTCTCGATCACCTATAGCCCAGAGGCCCTTCAGGCACAGCAGCTCTCTACCCATTACAAGCTGGTGAAAGAAGCATCACAGCACCGCTTGTTCCATGGTCTTGGCTCGTTGATTAATGGACAGGATATCATTTCCTTAAAATCGAAGGAGTATATCTTCCCCGCTGACAAAGAGCGGAAATTGACCGATGCATTAATGACCTCGAAGACGGAGGAAGCAAAAAAAATGTTTGCGGAAATCGTACAGGAGACGGCGCAGTATCCGATCCATGTCGTTCAGCTCGCCATCTCGCATCTGACGATGACCGTGAACAATATCTTGTTCACGATTCAGAAAAACAATAGTTTGGACGTTGAGGCAAGTCTTAGCATTCATATTCCAACGCCGGATCATTTTGAAACGATTAATGAGCTTAATGAAGTCTTTTTCTCGCTATTCGATGATATTCAAACGAAGCTTTCCATGAAACGCTCTACCAAACAGGGTGATCTCATTCGCAAGATAAATGATCTTATCCAAAAGGAATATGCAAATCCGAATCTAAGCCTGAACTGGATTGCCGATGAATTAGACATGTCCTCCATCTACTTGAGCCGAGTATACAAACAACAGACGTTAGCTACAATTGTTGATGTCATTAATAATGTACGTATGGAACGAGCGAAGGAGCATCTGGAGAATACCGATTTGTCGATCGTAGATATCGCTGTGAAGAGCGGCTATACAAGCAGCTCCTATTTCCACCGCATGTTCAAAAAGAGCTTTGGTGTAACACCTTCCGATTATCGTAAAACGAAACTGGGTTAACAAAGCGGCTATCGCCAGCCGCTTGTTTGAGACGGGCGACGATAATGACCTGATTATCAAGTTGAATAAATCGTTCAGCTAGTGCTAAACCAATTCCAGAGGCACCACCAAGGTTTGTTGATAAATGAAAAAAGTTCCGTTAGCATGGTGGAGAAAGCTTATTTTGGAGTAGAGGAGTTGTAAGCGGATGAAACAAAATAAATATGATGATTCTAATTTCTTTTCACAATACAAGGAAATGCCGCGTTCCACCCATGGACTTGAAGCTGCGGGTGAGTGGCATGTATTCAAATCCTTATTGCCAGACTTACATGATAAAAGCGTGCTTGATTTAGGCTGCGGCTTCGGCTGGCATTGCCTCTATGCTCGTGAACAGGAAGCAAGCTCAGTGGTAGGTGTTGATATTTCTGAGAACATGCTTCAAAAAGCTCGAGAACAAACCGATGACACTGCTATTACTTATATACAAATGCCGATTGAGGATATCGCATTCTCAGATTCTCAATTCGATATTGTTATCAGCTCATTGGCTTTTCACTATATCGAATCGTTCGAAACCCTTTGCAAAAAGGTATATGATTGTCTAAAACCGGGAGGAGCTTTCATTTTTTCAGTGGAGCATCCTATATTTACTTCCCGAAATGAACAAGATTGGCATTACGATGATCAAGGAAACCGTCTGCACTGGCCAGTAGATCAATATCAGTCAGAGGGCTTACGAAAAACATCATTCCTAACCGATAACGTTATTAAATATCATCGTACCGTTTCAACTTACATCAATGACTTGATTGGGGCTGGGTTTGAGTTAAAAACCATTAAGGAACCGATGCCTTCCGATGAAATGCTGGAGAATAATCCTCTGATGCAGGACGAGAATCGGAGACCTATGTTCATGATTATTTCTGCACAAAAAGCTAGCACTTCTAACTGACTTAGAAATTGCGAAACGGTTACGTGACTTATTCGTCGATTGTTATGGTGCAACACTGTAATCAGTGATTGACGCGTTTAGGTTTCAGCAATAAAGGTTTCAATTATAATAGTTCAAACCAAACCCCGTGCTTGAGTATCATCCCAGCGGTATTAGAAGATGTTTTTTGAATTCTGCATTCGATTAACGGACATCAGAGACCTTATCTACGGTATATCTTCCTGTTTCTCGATCCTAACGGACATAGCATACCTTATTTCGTAATTTCCAAGCGTTTGATCACTATTTTGGGCAAATAACGGCTTCTATGTCCGTTAGTAAGCAAATTGACCATAATAATCAGAAATAACGGCCTCTGTGTCCGTTAGGAGGCTGCCAAACGGCAGCCTTTCTCTGTCTAGCGCAACCGTGCATGAGTACACCTGAGCATCCATCTATACTGCATGCTCACCAGTGCGCTGGACGAGCAAGCGAAGGCGGGAGCTTCGTAGCGGCATTCCCTTTTGCAGCATTAAGCTGGAATTGTGTGAGAAAGAGACTCTCTGTGAGGTTGGCACCTTTGAGGTCAGCATCTCGGAAATCAGCTCCGATGAGATCCGCTGCTCTAAGATCGGCATCTCTGAGGTCTGCGGCAATAAGATAAGACCCTCTCAAATTTGCTCCTCTAAGGTCAGCGCCTCTAAGCTTGGCTCCAATGAGGTCGGCTCCTCGGCCGTAGGTTTTCTTACGTCCTCGAGTGCTTCTCTGCTCGCGATGGGCCTCCCCGCGCACAAGCTCACTGACTTTAAGAAGAAGTTCATTGACCTCAGCTCGATGTGCTGACACGTTCAGTTCCATGAGAGAATCGGGACTTAGGCGAGTGAGCCGCTCCGTCTCTTCGAGCGCCAATCTAAGCTCATCGTGAATTGGACGTGTCGTTTCCAATACAAGCGTCTCTCTCAAATACCAAAGCAGCTCATGGATTTGCCGCATGACCCGGAACACTTCGAACATTTGCTCCGCAGAATCTGGGACTTGCCGCCAATCATGACCGCCGTAGGTGACCTGTGAAACCTGTTGTCCAGCTCCAAAGCAATCGTAAACTGTACAACCTTTAAACCCCTGCTCCCTAAGACTATTATGTATGCCGCAGCGGAAGTTGGATTGTAGATTGCTGCAGGGATGACCGGCGTCTTTATCGATTGCAAAGTCTATAGAAGCTGCGAAGGGCAATGAAACACAGCATAAACCAAAACAATTCTCACAGTCAGCATGCAACCTGCCGTTATTCCAGTCAGGAATGGATTGTGGATTTTCGTGTATCGCAGACAAGGTGCGACCTCCTAAGCAAGATTATGTGCTGTTAATTGGATATTTATCTTATATAAACAGATTGTTTTACTCCAGTTCTTATATCCTATTACTGTAAATTCCTTCCGTCAATACCGGTATTGCTGCATGTGCTAAAGGGGTGCAATGGATTGCATTATATTCTAGATGAAGCGTTTGAGTTAGCGAAAGCTAATAGTAGGGAATTTGCTATAGGGAGCGTCGACTGGCGATTTTCGGAGATAATAGCGGCTATTACTGGATTACATTAAATATGCTGAGGATCGGAGGGGTTTGCATAGAGCCCAATTCATTGTTTTGAGCTACAGAATTGGGAAGATAAATTTTCGGTTGAAGCTTTCCACACAGAAATAGGGAACTAAAAAAAGCCGAGCAGCGGTTAAATCCTGTACAGGCTCGGCTTTTGACTATGTTTTTTTATAGTTATTCCCAGCGGGTCAAAACGATCGGACCTTCCTTCGTTATGGCCACGGTATGTTCAAATTGCGCCGCCCATGCTCCATCTCTAGTGCGCGCTGTCCACCCATCCTGCGCAATAAACACATCAGCTCTACCTGCTATTAGGATAGGTTCTATCGTTATAACCATACCTTCTTCAAGCGCGATCCCCTGACCGGGCATGCCATGATGCATAACCTCAGGAAATTCATGCATGCTTCTGCCAATGCCATGACCAACGAAAGCCGTTACCACCTCAAAACCAGCTCTCTCCGCTCTCCTTTGCACCGCGTAACCGATGTCTCCTAGCCGATTGCCTAGCACAGCTTGCTTTATTCCATCGTTCAACGATTGCTCTGCTGCAAGGAGCAGCTTTTCCATAGCTTTATTCGTCTTGCCGATCGCATAGGTCCATGCGGAATCTGCTTTCCATCCGTCCAAATCAGCCACCATATCAATCGTAACAATATCACCAGCTTCTAGCGGTTCTGAGTCTGGAAAACCGTGGCAGACAACCTCATTAACGGAGGCACACGTAGCGAATGGATATCCCTTATAGCCTTTCTGTGCCGGAGTCGCCCCTCGATCCAGCATGAACCGTTCAACAAATCGGTCAATTTCTTGCGTAGTAACGCCCGGCGCTATCCGTTTTGAGAGCTCTTTGTGACAGGCAGCGACAATACGGCCAGCTTTGTGAATGCCCAGAATATGTTCCTTTGTCTTCAAATCCACTGCCATGTGTGTACGAACCTCCTTTAGGTTTTTACATAAGTAAAATCCACTTCGAAAGCATAGACCTAGGTTTTATGCAATTAAAATCCAGCTCGGAAGCTTTTCCCGCCTATGATAACGAGTAGATTTGTCTATGTATAACTTATTCGAGAAAAGGAAGACACATGCCCATCATTTATGGCAAAATTATGATTTATCGGGTGTAAATATTCATTTAATCTGCATGCGATACGGAGAACTTTGACGTTTACATTTTACTGATAATACAGCTACCTCTTTATGGAAAATATAGGATGGTTCTGGACTAAAAATATGATGAATGAGTACGCGCCTTCGCCTATTGCATCCTCTTTCAAGTTAAGTCGTAACAACATCTTCCACGTCGTGCACGATTCTGTTGCACTTTTTACAACAGAACTCTGCTCAAGCCTCACCTACTCTGGCTACACTGTACTTACTACAGCAGATTCACCCCGATCCAGCTGATATGGCACTTTTAGAGCTATTTCTAATGCATTTCTGCAACGTAGCTTCTTTTCGCGGAGGTCATGTTAGGTTTCTATTGTATTTTCTACAATGCAGCTCGCAACGATATTCCTTACTATCCTGTAAAAAAACAAAAAGGCTTTGCATCCTGCCAAAAGACAGTTTACAAAGCCGTATCCTTCATGATGAGTTTAGCTGACCGAGGAGTTGATTCTGCCTAATTCATTTTCCACCAATGTCGTTAATTCATCTTCGTAGCCCCCGGTAATCCGGTACTTACGAATATACTCTTTAACAAATTTACGCGGGTCCTTGGGTTGAAAAATTCTCGTGAGTTCTTTCAGGCTTTCCTTGACTTCATTCTGGCTATGCTTCGCCATGAAATCTCCTCCCCTTTACGTTGGATGGTCGTCCTAAACAGCATTATACGAGACCGCATGCGGCGATTACACCGCAAGAACCCCCATTCGGTGCAGGCAACTCCATGGCCAATGAGTCACAATGTTCACATTTTTCTTACTATTATAACATTTTGATTCTGAATATGAAAGTTAACAATTATTAATCTCTTGGCGCAGCTTTTTCGGATTTTGGTGGCTGATTATGCTCGGAATCCCTTGCAGTTGTTATACTTATTACGTTTGGAGGCGAGACATCGGCTGACTGGTTAGACGTAGATGAAAGCCGATCTTTACGAAACATTCTCAAATATGCGATCACGCCAATAATGGCGACTCCGATTCCAAACGCTAAAACCAATGTCGTTACCCAGCCCTGAACCATGTCCTCGCCTCCTTCCCATATTACTTTTATCGGTATAATACGCTTAATTATTAATCCTGTTCCACTTCTATTATTTTTCCATAATTAGGTATTAGTATAACGTACAAGAAGCACGCAAGCAACTTGCGAAAGTGTGAACTAAATGATTCGATACGCGCCGATCCCACAAACAAGAAGCTTGCCGCCTTCATCCTTAACCTGCGCTTGCAGTGTCAGCGTACGTTCCGTTCGATGAACCAGCTCTGCCTCGCAAAGCAGCACGCCACCTTTGGCGCTAGCGAGAAATTGTGTGTTCAAATTTGCCGTTACAGCGCTCTTTTCTGGTGCTGCCAGCATAACCACCAGCCCCATCGCATTATCCATAAGTGACATCAGCACTCCGCCGTGAACGATGTTAAGCAGATTAAGATGCCGTTCAGAGGCGTCTAGGCAAATGACTGCTTTACTTGCGTTAGCCTGCACAATTTCACAGCCAAGCAATCCCCAAAAGGTCGCTTGCGCACGCTCTGCGAGCCTAGTCAGGTGACCGGCCTGATCCGCCTGTTGAACAAACCATTCCTCATCCATACCGCTCACTCTCCCTTCTTCTCCGCCTTCCGCGCCTTCTCAGCCTCGGCCTCCTCCTCCTGCAGTTTCCGGCGAAGCACTTTGCCGACCATTGTTTTTGGAAGCGTTTCCCTAAAGGAATAGTGGTGTGGCACCTTATAGGAAGCTAGTCGTTCTCTGCACCATCGATCCAGTTGACTGCTTGATACTTGCCAGCCCTCCTTAAACACAATAAATGCTTTTACCGTTTCGCCTCTGTATTCATCCTTCACACCGATAACTGCCGCTTCCCTTACGGCCGGATGCTCGAACAATACCTCCTCCACCTCACGCGGATAAATATTAAAACCGCCTGCGATAATAACATCCTTAATCCGATCCATTATTGTAAAAAAACCATCTTCGTCCATCGTAGCAAGGTCCCCTGTGTGCAACCATCCGTCCCGCAATACCTGATCCGTTTCAGCGGGCTTATTCCAATATCCTCGCATGACCTGCGGACCGCGCACAATTAACTCCCCAAGCTCGCCTATTGGCAGCTTCTCACCGCTTTCAGGGTCGATAACCGCAGCATCCGTATCTGGAAACGGAATGCCGATTGTGCCGATTTTACGCTTCTCCCATACCGGATTGGCATGTGTGACGGGGGAAGTCTCCGATAAGCCATAACCTTCAACGAGCCTTCCGCCGGTTAAAGCCTCGAACTTCTCCTGCACCTCAAGAGGCAAGGCCGCCGAACCGCTTACGCACACATTAATGGAGGAAAAATCGGTTTTCGCAGCTGACTTATGATGGATGAGTGCAACATACATCGTTGGCGCGCCTGGAAAAATCGTAGGTTTCTGCTGATTAATCGTTTGCAGCACCGTCTCCACTTCGAAGCGCGGAAGTAAAATGAGCGTTCCCGCCCGCAGTACCGACATATTCATTAATACCGTTAATCCAAATACATGAAACAGAGGCAGTGCCGCTAGAAAACGCTCCTTGGCATCCTCCGCTCTATAGCACCAAGTAGATATTTGTATCGTGTTTGCAACGAGATTGCGATGTGTCAGCATCACGCCTTTAGGCGTTCCAGTTGTGCCGCCTGTATATTGCAGCGCAGCAAGATCAGACCCTTTTGCCGAATCGGGCAAACTTACAGCCGCATGCTTCGTTGCAAGCAGCTTCTTATAAGAAACGACGCCAAAGCTGCCATATGGAATGTCTGCACGAAAACCTTCTTTTCGCTGCTTAAGAGGGTAAAGCAGGTTTTTCGGAAACGGCAGCCCATCCTTAATGGATGTTATAATGGCATGCTTCAACTGCGGCAGCGGGCCTGACTCCGGCAGTTTGCCTCGAACCCGAGACAAACGCGCATATAGAAGATCGACCGTAATGACAGCCACTGCTCCACTATCTGCAAGCTGATGCTCCAGCTCACGTTCCACATAAAGCGGATTCGTCTGAACGACAACGCCCCCCGCGAGCAGCACGCCATAAAAAGCAGCGACTGCCTGCGGGCAATTCGGCAGCATGATCGCCACCCGGTCTCCTTTGGCTATGCCAAGGGAAAGGAGACCATAAGCGAGATTAACCGCATTATCATACAGCTCGCGGTACGTTAATATTTTTCCGAGGAAATGCACGGCTGGATGGCTCGGATGATGATTAGCCGCATTAATTAAAAACTGGACTATGCTCTGATCCGGATAGTTTAGTGTTGAAGAAACCTCTTTCGGGTAATGTCGAAGCCATGGGCGCGCTTGCTCTTCAGTCTCGATGGACGGTTGCTCTGGCAAAGACGGATCTTCCGGTCTGAGCGAATCCATTCATGCTCTCCCCCTTCACACGACATAATGCTCACTTTTAATAACACGAGCGGCAATCGTTCGCTTCAAAGCAACCGTATCCGAGATCGGCGCACGCATCAGCTTTTTCAGGATGGAAAGCTGCATCTGCAGCCCATCTCCCGTCTCCAGTGCAGCGAGTGCAAGCTTCGCTAGCGACTCGACCCGCTCCATTGCCTCCTGCACGAAGACCGTTGTCATTGCTATAACATTTTCCGTCTTATCCGAAGCGGCTCCTCGGTTAGCCTTCCATATTTTTTGTGAGCGCAGCAGCGCGCTTTCCATGGCAAATATGTTGATCATAAGATCGGCAAGAGAACATAACACCTCTTGTTCCTGCTCTAGCCGCAGTCCCAGCTTCTGAACAGCAAGCCCGCCAATGGCGAGGAAGATTTTTTTCGCTTGACCTACGCGGAACGCTTCCTTGCTAAGCGGCTTTTCAAGGGGAGGTATCGGCATTGGCTGCACCAGCTCCGCTTGCAATGACCGAGCCTTGCGCAGCAGCGGCAGCTCGCCCTTTAACGCTTTTTTCATCAGCGTACCGGGAATGAGCATCCGATTAATTTCATTCGTCCCTTCAAAAATCCGATTAATTCGCGAATCCCGATAAATTCTCTCCACCTTATACTCGCGAATATAGCCGTAGCCGCCGTGAATTTGCACCCCTTCATCTGCAACAAAATCAAGTGCCTCAGATGCAAAAACCTTAATTATTGAGCATTCAATTGCATACTCTCCGATTGCCTTAGCTACCGTCATACCATCGGCTGCCACCCCGCCATCTAATTCCGTTGTCCGCAGCATCGAATCGATCCAGCCGGCAGTTCGGTAGACCATGCTCTCGAGCACATAAGTACGAATGTTCATATCAGCCAGCTTGGCGCCTATTAACGGATAGGAGGAAATCGCCTTCCCAAATTGTTTCCGCGTATTGGCATAGGCCGATGCAAGCTCAATAGTCTCCTTCGACGAACCGAGGCAAGCTGCTCCAAGCTTAAAGCGTCCTATGTTCAAAATATTAAATGCGATTTGATGCCCTTTTCCGACCTCCCCAAGCACGTTTTCAACCGGTACCGCAACATCTTCAAAAAATAAAGGGCGTGTTGAAGAACCCTTGATGCCCATCTTATGCTCCTCCGGTCCAATACTGAACCCCGGCATTCCCTTCTCCACAATAAATGCTGTAAAATACTCGCCATCTACCTTCGCATAAACGATAAACAAATCGGCGAAGCCGGCGTTCGTAATATAGAGCTTTGATCCATTCAATACGTAATGCTTCCCATTCGGCGATAGTCTTGCTGTTGTCTTAGCTCCAAGAGCATCCGAGCCCGATGCTGGTTCGGTTAAGCAATAAGCGGCTATGCGCTCCCCTGTCGCAAGCGCTGGGAGGTATTTTTCTTTTTGCGCAGGTGTACCGAAAAAAACGATCGGCAGCGTGCCGATTCCCGTATGGGCGCCTACTGATAAAGCGAACGAAGAGGATCTTGCTAACGTTTCTGCGAGCAGCGTCGTGCTTACCTTGTCGAGCCCCAGCCCGCCATAAGCCTCCGGCACATCTGCGCCCAGAAGTCCAAGCTCACCTGCTTTGCGCATCAGCTCCACTGTCAGATCGTAATTTAATGCTTCCAGCTCCGCATCCCGTGGCGTAATTTCCGCATCCATGAACTGCTGCGCCGCATCTGCCATCATACGCTGTTCTTCCGTAAAATCCTCGGGCGTCACGACCGATTCCGGCACACTGTCTTCCACGACAAACCGACCGCCAAAACGTATCGTCTCCGTCATGCGCAGTTCTCCTTTCAGCCAACCGATTTTTTTATTAATATGCTAAAATTTCCTCACTTACCGGATCACCTGCCACCGCTTATTGGGCAGCACTGTATACTTCAATCACACCTGCTGCTCCCATGCCTCCGCCTATACACATCGTGACAACGCCAATTCCGCCTCCTCTGCGTCCAAGCTCATGAATAAGCGACACCGTCAGCTTCGTTCCCGTACAACCAAGCGGATGACCGAGCGCGATAGCCCCGCCGTTCACATTGACGATCTCAGGATTAATGCCAAGCTCCTTGATTATGGGCACGCACTGAGCTGCAAAGGCTTCATTAAGCTCAAAAAGATCAACCTGCTCAAGTGTAATGCCAGCTTTCTTCAGCGCTTTAGGAACTGCTTCGATGGGACCGATGCCCATGACCTCAGGAGCGACGCCAGCTACACTAAAACCGCGGAATACCGCAAGCGGACGATAACCCAGCTCCTCGGCACGCGCCCTGCTCATCACGATTACGGCAGCTGCACCATCGCTCATTTGGGACGTATTGCCCGCTGTAACTGTACCTTCTCTTGCAAAAGATGGCTTGAGCGGAGCCAAGGTTTGAACCGTTGTCTCCGGCCGCACGCCTTCATCCGTATCGAAAGTAATCACTTTCGACCATGGGCGGCCAGCATCGTTCACGCCAGAGCGGCTGGTCGTTATCGGTACGATCTCCTCCTGAAAGCGCCCCGCCTCGATCGCAGCTGCTGCCTTGCGGTGGCTGGATGATGCAAACGCATCCTGCTCTTCACGCGTCACGCCATAACGACGGGCGACCTCTTCTGCTGTGTGCCCCATGCCCATGTAAACCTCTGGCTTTGTATCAACAATTGCAGGATGCGGCGACAGCCTGAAGCCTGTCATCGGCACATGGCTCATGCTCTCCACACCGCCGGCTGCAATAACGTCCGCATCGCCAAGCCTAATGCGCTCCGCTGCATATGCGATCGATTGCAGACCCGATGCGCAGAAGCGGTTAATCGTTACTGCCGGCGTCGTCACCGGCAATCCCGCATAAAGCGAGATCGTACGCGCCATATTCAAACCCTGTTCGCCCTCGGGCATCGCGCAGCCGATGATGACATCCTCTATGAGTTCAGGCGACAAGCCGGGCAGACGCGCAAGCGCCCCTTGCAGGACGGTTCGCCCAAGATCCTCTGCCCTCGTCTCCGCAAGGCTCCCCTTCGATGCTTTGCCGACTGCCGTCCTCACCGCAGCAACGATAACGGCATCACGAGCGTGATCTTCAAACGGTGATGAAGCTGACATTTCACTCTCCCCCTTTGGTTTATCACTTTCGGCTAATTACGCAGCGGTTTGCCTGTCGCAAGCATATGGCTCATACGCTCCTGCGTTTTACGTTCGCCGCATAAACTGAGAAATGCTTCGCATTCCAAATCGAGCATGTACTGCTCACTCACTTCTGCACCCGGCTGAATGTCGCCGCCAGCCAGCACGGAGCCAAGCTTGCCTGCGATAAGCGCGTCATGCTCACTAATATGACCGCTAAGCTGCATCGCTTGCACCGCTACCTTCAGCACCGCTCTGCCTTCTCGCCCGGCAACGCGGATACGCTCCTCCGCTGGCGGCGAGTAGCCGGCTCGGTCCAGCTCCAGTACCGCACGCTTCGCTTCGGCAATACGTGCCTCCTGCCGCATAATGACAAGGTCCTGCGGCCGCATCAGTCCCAAACGGCTAACCTCATAGCCGCTAGTGGATGATTTGGCCAGCGCAATCGTCTCGAACAGCGCATTCAAATGCGGCTGCAAGTCTCCGCCTTGCTTGCCGCCATTCGCAATAAAGGCCCGTTCGGCTGCCATTGCAGCCGCTTCCTTGCAGCCCCCGCCCGCAGGAATAAGGCCAACTCCCGTTTCCACTAAACCAAAGTATGTCTCTGGCGAATAAATTATACGATCGGCAGGCAGGCATGCCTCTACTCCGCCGCCTAACGTCATCCGGTGCGGAGCTGCTACGACAGGACGGTCAAGCCGCTTCAGCCCAAGCATACTGCTCTGGAAGAAGCGAATAATGTCCTCCACCTCATCCCATTCACCGCTTTGCGCCTCCATCAATAGAAGCATCAAGTTTGCTCCCACACAAAAGTTGCGTCCTTCATTCGCAATCACCAGACCGCGCCAGTTTTGTGAAACCTCCTCTGTGCTCTGCCGAATGGCAGATAATATATCACCCCCAATGGCATTGTTAGGTGAATGAAATTCGAGCAGCACCACATCATCGCCAATATCAATCAGACTAGCGCCCGAGGTGGACAATACGGTTTTGCCTGCAGCCTTTAATGCCGTTAAGGAAACCGTATCTGCTTCCTCCGCTTCCCTCTTGTATGCCCCGCTCGCAGCGTAGACTCGTTCCGTACCCTCCACCTTGTAGAAGCTTTCATGGCCAGCTTCCAGCCAAGCCGCAACCCACTCCGGGATAGCATCGCCCTCCTTCTGTATTTGCTGCACCGACTTGCGGAGTCCTATTGCATCCCACAGCTCGAAGGGTCCCAGCTCCCAGTTAAAGCCCCAGCGCATCGCGCGGTCGATATCCGAGATCGAATCCGCAATGACACCGACCTGCGAGGCTGCATAGAGCAGCGTTTTTTTAATTGTCGACCATGCAAATTTAGCATAGCGGTCCTGCGGGTCTGTTCGAAGCAGCGCCTTCACCTTTGCCGCCGCTCCCTTCGCTGCCTTGGACGCATCAATGACAGGCGAGTTTACGGACCGCTTAGGCCCATATTCGAGCGTATCCAGCTTAAGCGATTCAATCTCGCTGCCTCCTTTACCCTTCACCTTCCTGTAAAAGCCCGCTCCAGCTTTTTCGCCGAGCCGTCCAGAAGCTACAAGCTGCTCAAGCAGCGGCGGCCTTGCGAAAACTTTTTGCTCCGCTGGATCGCTGCTCCTCTCCCGCACATTATCCACGACATGCAGCAGCGTATCTAAGCCAACCAAATCGAGCATTCGCAGCGTCGCCGTCTTCGGTCTCCCCATCGCAGGCCCGGTCAGAGCATCCGCTTCCTCTACCGTCAGCCCAAATGCAAGTGTATCCTCAAGCGTTACAAGCATGCCGTAGGTTCCAATTCGGTTCGCAATGAAGTTCGGCGTATCCTTCGCAAGAACAACTCCCTTGCCAAGACGCTTCTCGCACACCTCCGTCAGCAGCCGAATAACCTCGGGTGTCGTGTCTTCGGTAGGCACGATCTCAACAAGCTTCATATACCGCGGCGGATTGAAAAAATGGGTTACCGCAAAATGCTGCCGAAACTCCTTGCTCCTTCCCTCTGCCATGGACGCAGCCGATAAACCTGATGTATTCGTGGAAACGATGCTGCCCGGCTTGCGAGCGGCTTCGATTGCAGCAAGCACCTCACGTTTAATATCGAGCCGCTCGACAACCGCCTCAACAATCCAGTCTGCCTCGCCTAGCGATGCTAGATGATCGGTCAAATTGCCTGGCGTAATGCGTGATGACCAGGACGGGTCGTAGAGCTGCGCTGGCTGTGATTTGCTCATTTTTGCAATAGCCGCATTTGCCAGACGGTTGCGCACCTTGGAATCAGAGAGCGCGAACCCCTGCCGTTCCTCCTCTGCCGTCAGCGTCTGCGGAACAATGTCCAGCAGTATGACTCGCATACCCGCATTGGCTAAATGGGCGGCAATGCCAGCCCCCATAACGCCGGAACCGATCACAGCGGCTCTGCGAATCGTGCTTATGTTATTTTGCGATGCTTGTATCGTCATAACCTCCTCCTCCTTTTCGAAAAACGGCGGCTTACTCCCCAAATATACTTTCGGCAAGCAGCTCAGCCACATCACGCGCAATTACTTTCTCATCTGCACCCAGCGCTTTCAAACCATCCTCCATCATCGTTAGGCAATAGGGGCAAGCGGAGCTGATGACCGACGGCTTTACTTCAAGCGCTTGAGCGGTTCTCGCATGATTGATGCGAGTTCCCGAATGCTCCTCCATCCACATTAGTCCGCCACCCGCGCCGCAGCACATGCCGTTTGAGCCCGAGCGCTCCATCTCTTCAATCTTTACGCCTGGAATGGAGCGAAGCAGGCTTCGGGGCGCTTCATAAGTATCGTTGTAGCGGCCGAGGTAGCAGGAATCGTGTACCGTTACTCGCTCCTCAATCGTATGCTCCGGCTTTAATGAACCTTCTTCAAGCAGACGAGCAAGCAATTCGGTATGATGCTCCACGATAATACTTGGACTGAGACCGAAATCAGGATATTCATTTTTGAATGTGTTATACGTATGCGGGCAAGCGGTCACGATTTGTGTAACGCTATATTTGCTAAGTGTTTCTATATTCTCGCGGCACAGCTCCTGGAAGAGCAGTTCATTGCCAATTCGTCTTGCCGTATCGCCAGAGCTTTTTTCCTCCAATCCCAGCGTAGCGAAGTTGATGCCTGCATGATTAAGCAGCCTTACCACATCGTATAAAACACGGCGGCTTCGCATATCATACGCACCCATCGATCCAGCCCAGAGCAGAACGTCAGCATTCTTCCCCTGCTTCTTTAGCTCCTGCATAGTGGGCACCCTTATGCCGGTTCGGCTCTCGCAATCGCTAATCCAAGCAGCCCGTTCGGCACGCGGCAAGCCCCAAGGGTTGCTTTGGCGTTCGATGTTTTGCAGCGCGCGCTGCCCGTCGGACGGCAGCCTGCCCTCCATCAGTATTAAATAACGGCGCATATCGATGATTTTGTCGACATGCTCGTTGCCGACCGGACATTGCTCCTCGCAATTGCGGCAGGTCGTGCATGCCCATAGCTCCTCTTCGGTCAAAACCTCGCCGATCAGCTCCACCTCCTCTGGTTTAGCACCATCTTTTATACTCCAAGCCCCAGCCTGCGCAGCCATTGTTGGCGCTATATTTGTGCCCCATTCAGATTCGGCTTCCCAAGCAGGGAGCACTGCTCCCATCACATGGGCATGAGGCTCGCGCGTTTTCGAATGCATTAGGCTGGCTGGAAGCCATGGCGACTTGGACGTTATGGCAGCGCCTTTCTCGGTCAAATGATCCCTCAGCTTCACAATAAGATGCATTGGCGACAGCAGCTTGCCGGTACTAGAAGCAGGACAGACATTCGTACAGCGGCCGCATTCGACGCAGGCGTACAAGTCAAGCATCTGTTTTTGCGAGAAATGCTCCACCTTCCCTGCGCCGAAGGACTCCGCTTCCTCGTCCTCTAGGTTAAGCGGTACAAGTCGGCCGGGAGGCGTGCTGCGTCTGAACCACAGATTCACAGGTGCGGTCAATAAATGAAAATGCTTCGACTGCGGCACGTACACAAGGAAGCTAAGCAGAACCAGAAGATGCAGCCACCAAAATAGTTCAAAACCAGCATGAGCCGCCGCGCTGTGCTGCTCTATGCCTGCACTTTCCAGCATATTAGCGAGCGGCGCGCTAACCGGAGCGAAGTCCGACTCAACAACAGATGCGTTAGACTCATTTGCCTCAGCCAAACGCTCGAAAGCTAATGAGAATAAAATAGTCAGCATCAACGAGCCAATAAACCACATGACGAGCGAAGGCTTCCACCCCCGCTTAAGCCGTGGAAGCCGCTCACCATAACGGCGAAAGGCACCGTACAGCACAGCAGCAAATACGAGCGTAACGGTCATTTCCTGCGTCAACGAGAACCAGTGATAATAGGGCAGGGGCAGCGGAACACCTCGGTTCAACCCTTTCCAAATCAAGTCCGCCGCACCAAACTGAAGTACAATAAAGCCATAAAAATAAACCAGATGCATCACGCCGCTTCTCACATCGTTCAGCAGCTTCCGATGACCTAATACCTGTGCGGTAAAGTTGGATTTGCTGCCGGACTTACGTCGATACCGTGTGAAAACCGTCGGCACCCCAAGCCTCATATACAGGATGCGCCTCTGCACAACCATTGCGAACATGGTGATAGCAAACAGCACAACCGCCGCGAATAACGTCCATCTTCCCCCTATCAACCATTGATCGACATTCCCAAGTGTCAAAAAAGATGGCATACGCCCCGCCTCCCTTATATGCCGGCCATAAAACCGAGCACCTACGCGCGCAGTAGTCGGACAAGTATTGAAGCGCTTACAAAAATAGCCGCGGTGCTCCATGTATATGAGCTTTCGGCCTTGAACATGCCGCTCAGCGGGCAATTGCAGACGGTCTATTCAATTGCAAAACTTCATATGTTAGCACTGATGGACAGTGTCAACAAATTAGCGGTACAAGTGAGGGAGCTTCTATGCTGAAAATAGTTGTGCTTCTCAAGCAAACGTTCGATACCGAGGAAAAAATCATTGTAACACCCGCTGGCGTTGATGAAAGAGACGCCAAATTTGTAATTAATCCTTACGATGAGTATGCACTCGAGGAAGCGATTCGCCAGCGTGAGCGGCTAGGCGGCGAGGTCATCGCAATCACCTGCGGCTCTGAGCGATCGCAAGAGGCGCTCCGAACCGCTCTGGCTATCGGAGCAGATGAAGCCATCCGGCTCGATAACGAAGCTTTGCCCGATGATAGCTCAGCCGTTGCTGCTGCTCTTGCTGCCGTTATTGGACCAATCTCCCCCGATCTGCTGCTAGCCGGCTTATTTGCAGTGGACAGCGGCGCTGGAAGCGTAGCTCTGCAAATTGCCGAGCTGCTTCGCTTGCCTCATGCCGCTTCAGCTGTGAAGGTTACAATCTTGTCAGCGGAGGAGCTTGGCTCATTGCCTGCGAATGAAGAAATGCTCAGCTCAACAGCAGCGGGGAACGCTGAGCGTTACGCATTAGTCGAGCGCGATGTTGAAGGAGATACCGAAACGGTATCGATTCCGCTCCCTGCGCTCATTACGGCTCAGCAGGGACTAAACGAGCCGCGTTATCCTTCTCTGCCAGGCATTATGAAGGCAAAGCGCAAGCCTCTTCGCACGATTATGGTTGCTGAGCTAATCGCCAGCGGCGTACTTGCGCTTGAAAGCGTTTCGCCTCGCACCGCTCGCACACAGCTGCTCCCGCCGCCTCCACGAGCAGCGGGAAAACGCATCCCCGGTGAGCCGGCCGAGCAAGCAGCAGCTCTTGTTTCACTGCTGCGGGAGGAAGCGAAGCTGTTTTAGGGGCGGTGGACGGACGGTAGACGGAGGATGCGGAGCTAGGGTGCGGCGGTCGACGGACCGTAGCCGGAGGATGCGGAGCTGCGGCTCGGCGGTCGACGGACGGCAGCCGGAGGATGCGGAACTGCGGCTCGGCGGTGGTCGGACGGTAGCCGGAGGAAGCGGAGCTGCGGCTCGGCGGTCGACGGACGGCAGCCGGAGGATGCGGAGCTGCGGCTCGGCGGACGGCAACCGGAGGATGCGGAGCTGCGGCTCGGCGGTGGACGGACAGTAGCCGGAGGATGCGGAACTGCGGCTCGGCGGTCGACGGACGGGTAACCGGAGGAAGCGGAGCTGGGGCACGGTGGTGGACGGACGGTAACCGGAGGATGCGGAGCTGCGGCTCGGCGGTCGACGGACGGGTAACCGGAGGATGCGGAGCTGGGGAATGGCGGTGGTGAGGGACAGGGAGGCTCGTAACTGCATTGGTGCAGCAACTACCTCTCTCGCTGACTGGAGTTTAAGTAGCTAAAAAGGCAATACCGCATATCAACTTGTGCAATATCGNGCTCGTAACTGCATTGGTGCAGCAACTACCTCTCTCGCTGACTGGAGTTTAAGTAGCTAAAAAGGCAATACCGCATATCAACTTGTGCAATATCGCGCTTTGTAGAGCAGCTCTAACCAACTTCCRTTGCAGTTTGTGCAATGGAATGAGCTKTTRAGCTGCGTYGACCGGCTTCTATTGCACTTTCTGCAATAGAATTACGGCTTGAAGGGTTTTATCCATGAATCTCCCTCCATTCTATTGCAAAACTACAGCGTAGCCTGCGTTAGACGCCCCCATGTGAGGTTTCTATTGCACAAACTGCAACGTAGNATCCATGAATCTCCCTCCATTCTATTGCAAAACTACAGCGTAGCCTGCGTTAGACGCCCCCATGTGAGGTTTCTATTGCACAAACTGCAACGTAGAAAAAATGCGCCGACTGGTAGCAGTAGTTAATGGGGTAAATGAGTTTGTCTAACAACTGTGGGTTAATTAAGTGAAGTTGGCGGGGTACTCCTATGTAGAAAAAATGCGCCGGCTGGTGGCAGTATTTAATGAGGTAAATGAGTTAGTCTAACAACTGTGGGCTAATTAAGTGAAGTTGGCGGGGCTACTATGATTCGAATTCTTTCGATGATCGGAGAGCTCCGATGAGAGCTAAAGCAGCCAGTATAACAAGGAAAACAAACTTAATAAGCATCATTAGGTCGCTTTGCAGACTGCAACGCAGTCATCGTGTCCTACTAGTTACTCATATTTACTGAAGTAGTTACTGAAGAATATAGTTAGTTTTCTTCTTGATCATTGAGCTAAGTTTATTTTGTGGGAGAGGAGCTGCATCCTATGTCCAAAACCATTCTCGTATTTGCAGAAAGCCGGAACGGCGCGCTGCGCCGAGTGGCGCTGGAGGCACTCGGCGCAGCGCGCAGGCTTGCAGGCAAGGACGGCCATGTTCACGCCGTCCTTGCCTGCTTCGGCGGTGCGGCGGATGAAGCCGCCGCACTGATCGCGCGGGGAGCGGACGTCGTGCATATCGCCGACGATCCGGCCCTCCGCGCCTTTGCGCCCGAGGCGTACATCGCCGCCCTCAGCGCAGCCATGACTGCGGTGCAGCCGGACGCGCTATTGCTCGGCCACACCGCTTTGGGGCGCGAGCTCGCGCCCCGAGTGGCCGCAGCCTATGGCGCCGGCCACATTGCCGACGTCATTGCCATCGAAACATCTGACGATGGCAATGACGCCTTATTCATTCGCCCGCTCTACGCCGGCAAGGCGTTCGAGCGGCGCAGCTTTGTTTCGGGCGCGACGTGGGTGATTACGGTGCGCCCGAACAACCTGCCGGCGGCGGAACCGCTTGACGACGCCGAAATAAAGGGCTCGGCAGCGGAGCTTCCGTTCACGGTGCCGCGACTCTATACCACCGTGCACAGCCTTGTTCGCCGTGCCGGTGGCCAGCTAGATCTAGCCGAAGCCGACGTCGTTGTTTCCGGCGGTCGAGGTGTTCGCAGTTCAGCAGGCTTTGAGCCGCTGCAAGCGATGGCTACTGCGCTCGGAGGCGCAGTCGGAGCCTCGCGTGGCGCTTGCGATGCCGGCTACTGTGATTATGCTCTGCAAATTGGCCAGACGGGTAAAGTCGTCACGCCGCAGCTCTATATTGCCTGCGGAATCAGCGGCGCTATTCAACATTTGGCGGGTATGAGCCAATCTCGTGTCATTGTAGCTATCAATAAAGACCCCGATGCCCCCATTTTCAGCGTAGCTGATTACGGCATCGTAGGCGATTTATTCGAGGTCGTTCCGCTATTAACAACAGAACTCCAACGCGCACGCGCTTAATCATTTTCACTATAGAGCTTCATACAACGCTGCTGTTCACCATACTCACCCAAATCTCTCCCCTCAAAACAAAGCAGGCGTCCTACCTTTCTCGGCATCATACAGAGCCGAATCAGGAATAGAACGCCTTTTTGTTGATCATATTTCTTTCATACCTATGTTTCTTACCTATGTTTCTTACCTATGTTTCTTACCTATGTTCCATACCTATGCAAAGTCCGGGCGGATCTCCCGGATGCAATCCGGCGACTCGTACAAATCATCATGCACCGCGTTCGTAACTGGGTAGGCGCGCATGAGATAAGTGTCCATTGCCTCAAGATGCTTCCGCAGTCCGCTGAATTCTGTAATACGCGGATTGAGCCAGTCTTCTATGCCATCTTCGTCCAATATAACCGGAACCCGAGGCTGCCACACCGACATCGCTCCCGTCGAAGCTGCGGTAATCATCGTGAAGGCACGCACTTCTTTGCCGCTTACGTTTTTCCAGCAGTCGTAGATACCCGCAATGCCAAAAAGCTGCTGGCTCGGAACAACGATATGCATCGCCCTCGGATCACGTTCTTTCCCGAATTGCTTTTGACCAAAAAAACCGCTGCATGGCAGAACACATCTTTGTCTGCGCAGCATTCTCTCTAAAAAAGGCTTCTCGGACAACGTCATATGATCCGCATTAACCGCATCCTTCGCCCAAAAAGGAAACAGCCCCCACCTCGATTCCTCCATCGTCCGTTGATCGAATCGATCATTCATGACAATCGAAACCGTCTGAGTCGGAGCTGCATTAAACCGGTTCGTATGCCCCCGAACCACTTTACCTACCTGAAACATTTCCACTATATCGCCAATATCCGCTGTTAACGAAAACCGTTCAATCATCGCGACCACCCTTTTCACGTTGTTGAATCCAGTTTTTGTTAAAGTCACGAAATTTATGCAACGTTCCTCGTTAGAATATCAGAATGCTCTATACAACGGTTTGTCGAAAATAGTTCATTTACTCCGTTTAGACCTTCCGCCTACATCGTAAATCGTTTTCGGAATTTCAGCGGAGGCATTCCCGTATGGGATGCAAACAGCCTTGAGAAATGTGGCGTCTGCCGGAAGCCTGTTTCCTCCGCAACTCTTGCAATGGTCCAGTCTGTCTTAATAAGCAGCAGCTTAGCTTGATCGAGCCTGTAATAAAGCAAATATTGCTGCGGCGTGCAATCAAAAACCTCACTCATGCAGCGCGTAATGTAATTGGTATGTAGTTGAAGCACATCGCTCAGCATCGTGTTGCTGATTGGAGAGCGATAATTCAGCTTTAAGTAAGCGGCTGCACGCTCCGCTACTGAAACAGCTGCTTTTGCTGCATCCGAGCGCCAGCCTTCGTCCAGCATTTGCAGCAAATGCAGAAACCGCTGCTGTCGATCCCAGAACGCGCCATGCGATGAGCCTTTGGAAGCTTCATGCAATTGTGAGAAAATAAGATTCGCTTCATCGGTGTATGTAAGCTTCATTTTTTTGGGCAGACGTATGGCGTAGGTATAGTAGTCCCCTCTAAGCGATCCGCTCTGATTACCTACCGTCTCCTCCCATGCACCGACTGTTTGAAAATGAATCCAATCAAATACGGTTTCTTCCTCGCATGGGCGCGTAGAATAATGCCAACGGTCAGGTCTGAGAATAAGCACATCTCCCGGACCGAGTGTCCAGCTGCGATTGTCCTCTGCTACATGCAGCGCTCCCTTGTTTACATACAACAAATCAAATACGCCGAGGTTTGTCCGATTCGGATGCTCCTCGCCCGCGTGATAAACCAATCGGTTTGATTCTATGAAAAATGGCAATGGTGGTGAACGAAATGTTAGTAATAGCTCCTCTGACAACCTAATCTCTCTCCTTCTAAAGTTTTGCGTAGCAAAACTTACTTCGTAAGCATTAGCTTTGTTTTGCGTAGCAAAACTTACTTCGTAAGCATTAGCTTTGTTTTGCGTAGCAAAAACTCACTTCGAAAGCATACGCTTACTTTTGCGCAGCAAAATAAACCTCGCATTCAATCGCCATGTGCAAATATGCAAAAAATGACTACTGCTCATGTTACTTGAAAACCATTTCATTTGTCTACAACAAAACAAATCCCCCTTCATTCCGCATCCGGAAATGACTTGGGGGATTTGCAAATTTTGTATCATTTTCAGTAAAAATTTCACATAACTAACTGCTCTGCCGAACCCGGATTAACCTTAAAGAAGTCTACGTCTGGCAGTAAGCTTTTGATCAAATACATATAGTCATAAGAGAACTCAAGCGATTCCTCATCAGGCTCAAACACGACCTGTTTCCCGCTCAGTAGGGAGAACACTTCTATTCGAGTAGGAAGCTTCTCAAAAGCGCTCATGCAAAATACCGATGTCATGTGGAAAAACAGATTAAGGGAATCTTCATCTGTATCTACTGCTAGCTTTTGCACGATATATTCATCAAGCGAACCTTCCTGCTCAGCGGAAACCAAATGAAAGATTTGCGAAATCTCCAAATCAAGCTCATCCACATAAGCCGTCATTTGCTCATAAAAAATGATCGGCATGCTCGGAGCTGCGCCGCCAAGCAAGAAGACTGTCAAATGCTCCTTAACCGTTTGCTTCATTTGCAAATAATGCTCATCAGAATGAAATTTATAATTTCGATTCGTCCACCAATTCTCAACGGAAGTATGTATGGCTTCTATCGAGCGTGTCTCTTTTGACTGCCGGTAAAAGTCGTTTACAGTGTGGCTGGCTGCATATTGAACAAGCTGTCGCCAATTCACATCACTTTCCTGCTTGCGACCGGACTTTCTTCGAGCGAACCGTTCAGGACAACGCAGCAGTTCTTCTAGCTTATAATCTTCAACTCTCAAAATCGCAGGTAGATGCTCCATCACAAAGTTTCTCGTTTCATTATCCGGCTACCGCTACTAGACCCGCAATTTGGCGTCCTAATCTTCTTCCTTGCTCTTTCTCTTCTTCAGACGCGTTATATTCAAATTTAATGCACTCGCCTGCTATTTCTGCACCGAGCTCCTTCAGCTTTGCTTCTATTATATCCACAGCGCCGCAATAGATCGGATATGATGTATCTCCAGATCCAAATACTGCTGCTTTCTTGCCGATAAGATCAAGTCCATCCATTTCATCATAAAAATCGATAAACTCATCCGGCAGCTCGCCATCTCCCCACGTGTACGCACCAATAATTATGCCGTCATAATGATTCAGCTCATCCGCACTGGCATCGAAGGCCTCTTTGGAGACAACCTCCGCACCCGCTTCCTTAGCGCCTTCTACAATAGCCTCTGCCATTTCTTCTGTATTTCCCGTCATACTAGCATACACCACAAGTATTTTTGGCATCTTCCATTCCTCCGCTTCCTATTTGTTTGTCGTTAGACATTTATCGTTTGAATGCCTTGGAAAAGCGTAGCGAGATACAGATTGCCGTCTTGCATATCAATATCTGTTACCGGATAGCCAAGTTTAACCGACAGTAATGTTACTTGATTACAAAGATAAGTAAGCTTTGATAACCCGCGATCCGTACATACATAAACCTCATTGCCCTTCGCCTGAACGGAGAATATAAAATTTTTGCCGAATCTTATCCGGTCAAACCTTCCTTTTTTATCGCCGATGAACAGTTCCCCTTGATCGCTTGTTCCGATTAAATGGCCTCTGAATACCGCTAAGCTAGTTACACTTGCACCCAGCTCAAAATGAGCCCAATCATCCATAAAACGATCGTATAAGGAGATGCCGCTCTCATGTGCAATGATCAAATATTGCGGCAAATTCATAAAATCGAATACCCGTTTATCTTGGCAAGCTATTTGCTCCCATTTGGAGCCTGCTTTGGACCAAAGCCCATATTCCGTTGCAACGTAGCTAGTTCCGCCGATCTTTCGATACTGATAACTAGGAATCAATATGCCATCATTGACCCATGCTTCTCCGTTCCATTCATATAAGCCGCTGCTTGTGCAGGCATGCAGCAAATCATGCTGCAATTGCAGCCGATTTACGTTGGTCTGATCTTCCATACCTTGATCAAGCTTCTTCCATTCTCCTTCATCATCGATTTGATAAATGCCGTGACCGACTGAAGCTGCGAACAAGCAATCAGCTCCTGCCTTAACGGACGAGAAGGGAAAGAGCAGCCAATTCCAAGGCTTGCTCGTTTCAGTCTGCATATCTCTCACTCCTAAAAAATAATCGTTTTATCGTTCTCTCCGCGCTGAAAATGCTTTCAATATGTTCCATTCTTTATATAAGATGTTAATGTGTATGACAGTTCAAGCTCTATCCTGCTAGATGTATATGGTTACTGCATGTAGTGATAATGATTATCACTTTCGTATACATGATAACCATTCTCAATGATTATGTCAATCCTGTTCTTCATTTATTCTTCATTCATCGATTAGTGAACAAAAAAAAGAAACGACAGATGAGGCTATATTCCTCATCTGTCGTTTTCTATTCTCAACCTGATTCCTTTATTACAGCTTAAATTGAATTTGCAGCTTGAAAAGTATTTTCATCTGATTATTCTCGAACTGAACATCCCTCACCGTCACTACATCCTGCGCCGGCAAATCTAGCGGAATGACGATCGTTTCAAGCGTGTTAAGCGGCAGCTGAATAGCCTTTACAGCTAACGATTGCGGCTTTAGGACTATGTTTGGAGACTGCCAATCCAGCGAATATACCGCATCCAGCCTAGCAGGAATTTTATTCTTATAGGTAATATTCATCCGAGCTATCAGCTTGTCCTCTTCGAGATCAAAGTGGGCTCCATCCAGTCGAATATCCTTTGCCAGCTCCGAGGTAGCAGCTCCTGATTTGTTCATTGCGTACTCGTCTTTCATATGCTTTTTGATCAAATGGTTAATATCGGATTCCGTCAGGACGAGCTCCAGTTTTACTTTTTTGACCATATCCAGCGCTTTCTCTTTCACATCAATAGGCGCATAGCTCATGTCCAGCCTCTCGTCCGGTGCAATATAAGATAAGAACCACCATAGTGCACCACCAAGCAGCAAAAGAATGACGATGACGCCTATCAGAAGTCTTTTTAAGGTTTTTCCCATGCGAATCCTCTCCTTGCTATACAAATAAACGATTTCTATTACTTCAACTCACAATGATAGTGCTATAATGAATCCAATCATTTTTACTGTTAATCCAAAAAAGCCGAGAGGATGGTCACCATTGAACACAAATCCTGTACCGATGCATCGGGTTGGGCTTGAAGATATCGTTCAAGCTCAAATGCACTTAAAGGATATCATTACACGTACGCCACTTCAACATAACCGTGTGCTGTCCGAGCGGTTTGGCTGCAATGTACTTTTAAAACGAGAGGACCTGCAAATCGTTCGCTCGTTCAAACTACGCGGAGCTTATCATATGATGCGTTCACTGCCGCCAGAAATACTTTCTAAAGGTGTGGTTTGCGCAAGTGCTGGCAACCATGCACAAGGCGTGGCTTACTCTTGCCAAACCCTTGGCATTCCCGGCAAAATATACATGCCCAGCACGACTCCTCGCCAGAAGGTGTCACAAGTCAATTTTTTTGGCGGCTCCCAGGTTGAGGTTATCCTTATCGGCGACACCTTCGACGATGCCTATGCCGAAGCCGTTGCAGAGAGCAACCGCAATGGTCTTGCCTTCGTTCATCCATTCGACGATCCCAAAATCATAGCAGGTAACGGAACGGTTGGCCAAGAATTAATGGAAGCTTCTGATACCGTGCCCGACTTTGTATTCGTGACTGTAGGCGGTGGCGGACTTGCAGCCGGCGTTGCTTCTTATGTGAAGATCGTCTCACCCGCAACAAAGGTGATTGGCGTTGAACCGGATGGCGCGCAATCGCTGAGGGCCTCACTTGATGCAGGAGAAGTCATAACTCTTGATCAGATTGAGAAATTCGTCGACGGCGCAGCCGTTAAACGAATCGGTGATTTAACATTTGAGCTTTGCAGAGAATTGCTTGACGATGTTATTTCCGTGCCTGAAGGAAAAGTATGTACGACGATGCTCGACTTGTACAATGAGAATGCAATCGTAGCTGAGCCCGCAGGTGCACTGCCTATCGCTGCGCTTGAAGCCTATCGTGAGCAAATTCAAGGCAAGACGGTCGTCTGTGTCGTAAGCGGCGGCAATAATGATGTCGACCGGATGCAGGAGATCAAAGAACGCTCTCTCATCTATGAGGGTTACAAGCATTACTTTATGGTCAGCTTCCCGCAGCGCGCCGGAGCTCTTCGAGAATTTCTCGACAGCGTGCTTGGACCTAATGATGATATAACACGATTCGAATATACGAAAAAATCAAACAAGGACAATGGGCCTGCACTCGTCGGCATCGAGCTGAAGCACAGAGAGGATTACAATCCGCTCGTTGACCGTATGAGTAAGAAGGGCTTTCAGTTTCTCGAGCTGAACAAGGATCCTGTTTTATTTAACCTGTTAATCTGATCTGCCTGATGAATAAGATACGCCCCGTATCCATTAATGGACACGGGGCGTTTGTCATTACCAGGCGTAGGCGCGCGGTGCATCTCCACCAGGACCTGGGAATATTTCATCAATACGTTTCAATGCAGATTCATCTAACGAGATTTCAACTGCACGAAGCGAGCGCTCGAATTGGTCCAGCGTGCGGACACCGATAATCGGAGCCGTTACTGCCGGGTTAGCGAGCAGCCATGCTAATGAAACAAGATCCTCAGGCTCGCCAAGCTCGTCACAGAAAGCCGCATAAGCGTCTAGCTTATCACGATGCTGCTCGAGCCGTTTCGAATCTCCGCTGCGGCGGCCTCCATCCTTGCGACGGTGGTTGCCTGCAAGCAAACCGCCGTCAAGCGGACTCCACGGAATAACGCCAAGTCCTAATTCCTTCGAAGCCGGCAATACTTCCAGTTCCGGCAGACGGCATAATAGGTTGTACTTATGCTGCTCAGATACTAGACCAATTGAGCCTCTTGCCTTCGCTTCACCTTGCGCAACTGCAATATCCCAGCCGGCAAAATTACTTGAGCCTATGTAGCCAACCTTGCCTTGGTATACCGCTGTTTCGAATGCTCCCCAAAGCTCGTTCCAGTTTGCGCTGCGATCCACATGATGCATTTGGTAAAGTTCTATATGATCCGTTTGAAGACGCTTAAGCGAAGCTTCCAAATGTCTGCGAATTTTATATGCGGATAGTCCAGCTTCACGGTTTGGACCGTCATGATTATCATGCATGTCGCCGTACACTTTTGTAGCCAGTACAGTGCGTTCGCGACGTCCGTCGCCTTGCTTGAACCATTTTCCGATAATTTCTTCCGTACGGCCCGCGTTCTCACCCCAACCGTAAATGTTTGCGGTATCGATAAAATTAATGCCTGCATCTAGAGCAGCGTCTAATATACGAAATGATTCCTTCTCGTCTGTATCCACACCAAAATTCATTGTACCCAGACATAAACGGCTGACGCGAAGTCCTGATCTTCCTAGTTTCGTGTATTGCACTCTAATCATCGCTCCTTCAATTTTGAAATAGGATGGATTGCGTATTCATTATACTAAAAATACACAAAGTAACCAAACAGCGTTCACAATCGCATAACAAATGTTCGTTACACTAACGGCAGGAGGTGTGTCTATGATACGTTTCGAGGAAAATCCACAGCCGAAATTGTTAATTTTGTACGCTTCATATGGAGAAGGGCATCTTCAAGTGGCACGCGCGATTAAGGGAGCTTGGGAGGAGCATGGCAATTATCACACCGTAATGGTGGATTTAATGGCGGAATCTCATCCTTGGCTAAATGAGTTTGCTAAGCGCTTTTACTTAAAGAGCTATACGCATATGCCTTCCCTTTATGGCTGGATGTATGATTTCACAAGGCTAATGAAACATGATTCATTATTTGGCGCGCTGCTTCACTCCTTTGGTACAGAAAAAATTAGGCGTATTCTCGCCGCAGAGCAGCCAGATATCGTCGTGCATACCTTTCCCAGCTTCGCTCTGCCGAAGCTTAAGAAACGTAAAAACTTCCATCCGCCCTCCTATGCTGTCATTACCGATTTCGATCTTCACAGGCGCTGGGTTCATCCAAGCATCGACCGCTATTATGTCGCAACGGAAGATTTAAGGCTGGAGCTTACATCACTCGGTATACCAGAACGCGCCATCCAAGTGAGTGGTATTCCGCTTAAGCGAGGCTTCCGCGCAACGGCTGCCTCAAGTGAACTCTACGAACGGTATGGACTAAATCCTAATAAACCTACTGTCCTTATTATGGCGGGAGCGCAGGGTGTTTTGCCTGACGTATCGCAAATTTGCAGCAGCCTTTTGCAAAACGCTGAAATTCAGGTTGCGTTAGTATGTGGACATAATCTTTTTATGAAAAATATTATTCATCAACAATTCCAAGCACATGAAGGGGCTTCTCGCCTGCAAGTATATGGGTTCATAGAGCCTATTCATGAGTTAATGGCCATATCCGATTGCCTCATAACCAAACCTGGAGGCGTCACACTCTCAGAAGCAATCGCTGCAGAACTGCCCATATTTATCTACCGGCCGGTTCCCGGACAAGAAAAACAAAATGCATTGTATCTGAAATCCAAAGGCGCGGCCATCATTGCAAATGAAGTGAATGAGCTGACGGAACAAATTTTGAAACTCGTTCATGATCCGTTACGTCTTACTAGTAGCAGACTGTCCACTAAGCAGCTTCAAACCTCACAAACCGCAGCAGACAGCATTGTTTTGGATATTTTATCCAATTTTCGTATAATGGAGAAAGCAATCACTTTATAATGGATAAGGGGCTTGCCCGTGATTACAAATCAGAAAAGTTGGTTTGGAGCGGAGATGCGGCTTATCTCCGTTATTTTGTTTATTGTGGAGTTTGTAAGAGGTGCTGTACTCGTTAGCCTATTGCCTATTTTTGGAGCAAAAACATTAGGCCTCGCGCCTGATGTTATCGGTGCAGCTATTTCAGCTCACTACATAACCGATACGCTGCTCAAAATGGCGATTGGCTATTTGTTAGATCGTTTTTCAACTCGTATCGTCGTTCAGGCTGGTTTAATCATATCCTTGGTTGGCGTTTATTTGCTGCAATTCGCCGAGCTGCCATGGATGTTCATTGGTTCAGCTGCGTTATATGGTATCGGGATGTCACCGATTTGGATCGTTTGCTTGACGAAAGTAACCGAACAGCAGCGCGCAACCCAAATGGGGATGCTCTACACGATTTGGATGGTCGGACTAGGAAGCGGTCCGATCGTATGTAATATTCTACTTGATTTCAGCGTATCATTTACGTACAAACTGCTTGTCAGCATGTCTGTGGCTGCATGCCTGTTAACGCTTTTCATGAGTAGAGAACGAGCGGTTACAACGAACCGTATGCCGCTTCGAACACAGCTCAGCATTCTGAAGGATAGACTCGGACATATGAAGATGCTGCTGCCGGGAATGATTTTGCAGACGACAGGGGCTAGCATGCTCGTTCCGATATTGCCTAGCTTTGCAAATCAAGAGCTTGGCATCTCAGGCACGCAATATTCTATTCTTCTAACAGCGGGAGGACTTTTTGCCGCGGCAGGACTCATTCCAATGGGAAAGCTCGCCGATAAGCTGGCTAATAAAAAATGGTTTCTCGTGACTGGTTTCGGAGCGTTTGCATTTGGCTTATATATGCTAGCATCAGGTCTTTCGTTCTGGTATTGTTTACTAATAGCAGCTGCTCTTGGATTATCCTACTCCGCTATTCTGCCTGTATGGAATGCGCTGCTCGCAGCGTATGTGCCACCTAATCAAGAGGGGCTTGGCTGGGGTGTATTATCTACCTTTGAAGGCATTGGCGTTATGATCGGTCCAGCTGCTGGCGGCTTAATCGCTGCTTGGAACGGGGAAGCTTCTGTTTTTTGGACAAGTGCTATCCTCTTTGGATTGATCGGCTTATTTTATTTATGGTTCCCATTTCCGACATTCGCTACAAATGAAAAAGCTACAAACAAGTAGAACGGGGTTAGATCTATGAATGATTGGCGCAACTGGCTGGAATACTTAAAACACTTGGATCTCGATTCGATCCAATGGACATTGGAAAGCTATTCGCAATGGGGGCCATTTCCCGGTATTTTGCTTCCGATGCTTGAATCTTTTCTCCCTTTCCTCCCATTAATTCTTATCATTGCAGCTAATGCCAACATTTACGGCCTTGGCTTCGGCTTTCTTTTCTCATGGATCGGTGTAACTGCCGGCGCTATCTCCGTATTTTGGATTAGTCGAAAGCTGGGGCGCAATGTGAAAGGGAGACTGGAGCGGCGTTTTCCAAAATCAGAGCGGTTTTTCAATTGGGTTGAACGCAGAGGCTTCACGCCTTTATTCTTGCTGGCTTGCTTCCCATTTACACCTTCGATCGTTATAACCGTCGTATCCGGCCTTAGCAAGGTGCCCTTTCCTACATTTTTGCTTGCTACACTGCTTGGTAAGGCAGTTATGATATTTTGCATCTCCTTGATTAGCTTCGATATCGGCAATCTGGTCGATGAGCCTTGGCGTATATTCGTCTCGATTACCGCTGTATTGGTCATGTGGTTTGGGGGCAAACGTCTCGAGTCTCGCTATCAGGTGAATGGGTGAGGTGATCGAATCTGCTTACATGGTCCATCTTAAATCATTGGCCGGTACATATGACGCGCCCCCTCCTCACATGGTTTGATGTTGGGGCAACGACGATCGTGCTGGTCATTACATTTGCACTGCTCGCTGGCATGTTTATGTTCATTCGAATCGTTTCTGACGATTCAGATAAGTTCAAGGACATCAAAGAGATGGTGGAGACAATCTTCGGTACGCCTGCCCATCTCCGTCCTCAACCCGAACAATCCTCCGCCAAAAAGAATGGCCAAGCCGAGCTCATAAATGATGCCGCGGCTGCTAAAGCACCATTTTCCGAACCATGTCCCGCTTGCGATGAGATCGTCACTGAACGTGATTCGGTTTGCCCCTCATGCGGACTCCAGTTATTATAGATTTGCTCATATCCCTCCAACCTGTACTCATACATTTCATCCTTTTGTGGCACACTGTTGAGGATCTTCTTCTGAAGATAAAGAAAACGAAAAACGATGAAATTCTCAGGAGGGTGACCATATGTCAGGCGAACAGCCATCCGATCAACAGAAGGCAGCAAGTAAGGCGCAATCTCGAGCAGACCGCAATCTAGCCAGCAAAGAAAAAGCAAGCGAGCTGCAGTCAGATGCCGATCGTTCAGCGGTGCCTAAGCACGGATTATAAGCACAGGAAGGTTGGTTGACACCATATGAGCAATGATAATAACCATAATGAAATGAATCCCCTATCCGGTGAGCCAGTTGAAGTAAAAGGCACCTACCGTAATGAATGGGGACGTGAAGAGCAGTTGGAACGCGGAGAGATATTCCCGGCGGATCCGATGCTCGGAACGACAGAGTGGCAGCTCGTTGAGCTCTACTTCAATAATCATCATCAAGGGCATACTGATCCACGATTGGTACCGCATGATAATGCCAATAACCCAGAAGCTCATATGCAGCATCCAAGACGTCATGAAGGAAGCAATAAAACGGATGATGATCAGTAAGCATTGAGCATGCAGCAATAAAAGCAGAAAAAATAGCAGGTCAGAGCGCTCGTATGCGGCGTTCTTGCCTGCTGTTTTTGTTTTGTTTGTTTCGTATGCAACTTATGGTAATCGGTACAACTACTGCACTTACTGCAGCAGAAACCTAACATGCCGTACCATTTCGTTAGCTGCGTTGCAGTTATACAATAGATTAGCCGTGTTATAGGAGAACTAAGCTTCATTTATAGGATTCTATTGTACTTACTGCATCGTAGATCGAAAAATGCGCTTGTGGAGCTCATTCTGTTGTAGTAACTGCAATGTAGACCTACGTTGGGTGGCTACAAAGTTACTCTGGCTATAGCAGCCTGCTGTGTAGAATGAGCTATGTAGCTGCAAGCCACTCTGATTACCGCAACCTCCACCGAAGATTCAGTTTTGCTAATCATCCAACTTATCACGTTATTACTTCGTTCCCTCGCCCGACTCCTCTGAACTGCGCTTCGCGCTTTCTTCACGCTGCGTCACTTGATCGAGCAGCTTCTCCAACCGTCGTAAATGGTAGGCGTATTCGAACAATGCCGAAGCAACAAAGACGAGACGCTTATGCTCATCCGGATCTTCCAAAATGTAAGCTGTTAACTCCTTCACGAACCTCGCTTCTCTTTCTTCCTCGGGCTCAATCAGCGCATTGGGCTTCATTTTCCCTTCAGCTTTCAGCAAAATATGCTCGTGATATTTCGACAAATCCTCAATTTGCCGATCGAAGCGCAGCGCCCACTCACTGGCGCTTGGCGAGGAAAAGTAATGCTCCTCCACCACATCGAGGAGATCAGCCCCTTTTTGCAGAGACTTAATCATTTGTTTCGATACAAGCAGCTGACGTGCATGGCTCGTCTTCGTCCTTGCAAGCACTTGGCGTTCTTCTTCAAATACAGCGTGACGTTCCTCCAGCTTGCGCAGCGTATCATGCAGCTTGTCCTTCTCTTGACGGAAAACCTGCTCCTTCATTTCATTTGAAATTGCCGTACGAAGCAGCAGTGAAAGCTGTGAATACGCCTGATGAACCTGTTCGGTAAATTGCTTCCTTGGACGTGGAGGAAACACAAGTACATTAACCGCGAATGAAGCGCCAATACCGGTAAGCACCATTAAAAATCTTCCTATCGCCACGTCCCAGCCTTGTCCATTCGCTTCCATGATGGCAACGACCGTAACCAGCGTCAGACTAATCGTGCTCTCCATCTTCAAACGTATACTGATAAGAATGACAAGGATACAAACAAGACCTGCCGCAATCGGCGTATGACCGAATAACCGAACAGCTACAATCGCCATTACAGCGCCAAGCAGATTCGTTTGTACTTGATCCGCTACACGCTGCCATGAGCGGTATATAGAAGGTTGAATCGTAAAAATAGCTGCCACGGCAGCAATAAGCGGGGAAGCGAAGCCGAATAAACTGCTCAAGTAAATCGCTAACGCAACAGCCATCCCCGTCTTTAAAACTCTTGCACCAATCGTCATGTTGATTCTGCCTCCGTCACAAGAAGTTCGGCTGAAGCCACCTCTCTTCCATTTACCCAAAGTGTCACAAGATGAAGCCCGCTATAATGCTTGCGCGTCGTTAAATCAGCAAAACGATGAACGCGAACACTTGAAGCTGATGCTCCTCCGGCATACTCACGATCCGATAGCAGAAAACGTTTTAGCGACGTTTTGCCTCCAGACTTCACGAACGTTATTCCATATTCGATACGCAGCTTAGCCGGCTCACCCTCACGCAGCTGTACGCGATAGCGTAAAGAAACCTCACCGCCGATAGCTACCGACTGTGGATCTACCTCGATTGCAGCAAAAGCTACAAGCGGACGTTCCGTTTCCTCTGCAGATGTGTGCTTCGCGTACCCAAACAATTCCATGATTTGCGGGCTCGATTGCTTGATCAGCGTGCGGCAACCATGGCGAATGATCCAATCCGTCTTCGCATCATTGCCGATCCAAGCCTTCGCAAGCGCAATAACGAGCTCGGGATGATCCTTCGCAATATCATTCAAATTGTTAGCTACGCTCTTGCGCACATAAAGTGAAGGATCACATTTCAGTTTCTCCAAAATCGGAACAATCGGCGATGGATCGCGCTTAAAGAGCGGCAGCGCCTGCGCCCACGGAAGACGGGGCCTTATTCCTTCGCTCGCAAGCCGCCTTACATGCTCATTCGGATGATCTGCCCATATAAGCATTTGCTTAGCCATACGCTGTGGATCCTTCAGAATGAAAGCTCTTATCGCAAATTCTGAGGTCGAATATTTCGTAAAGCGCTCAAGCGCGTCCAAAGATAGCTCCCAGTTCTGCGGTTCCAGCCCAAAAACTTCGACGAAGTCTGGAAAAATGATAAACGGCAGCCCTGTACATTTTTCATCTATTTGATATAAAACAGCCAGCGCTTCATCATAAGCTTGTGGTAATGAGGCACCAAGCGCTTCTGTTATTTTTCGAGTGCGAGCCTTTAGCTCAAGCTGCTCCCAGTCACCATCTCGTACACGCTCTGCGAAAAGAATGGCGTCAAAAGGGCTCCATGCTGTCTTCAGCAAACCCGCAAATTGTTCCAAAAATAATCCGTCATACATAGCTTTAAGCGGTTCTGCCAATTTAAATCCCCTCCTCCAGTTATTATACCGAAAAATCCGATCCGTTCACTACTTGCATGCGTTATTCGTTTATAACTGCTCTGTAAACAGCAAAAAAAGCTCCGAAACGCTCCTACAGGAGCGCTCCCGAGCTTGGTTTATTTATAAAATGATTAAATGTAGCGTGCTATGATACCGGACAACTGCTGAGCGATTGCATTCGATCCCGCTGACAGCTGATCATTCGTGAAGCGAGCCCGAACGAATGTCTCATCCATATCCATAGCTTCTGCAAAAAAGGAAGACAACCCGCGCGCACGCCGGTCGATCTGAAGCACCAGCTCAAGCTCACGATCCGATGGATAGAACATAACTTCCAGCTCATCAAGCTGACCGCGGAACTGTGAAGTTGGAACAAACTCCAGCTCTTGAATAAAAGGCATTTTACCACCAAGGCGGGAGGAGTACTCACATTCTGCCTTGCGCAAACGGAAGCCGAGCAAATTCAGCGCCTCAAGCACCGTATTCATTGCGGCAGTCGGAACGACTTCGATTCGGTCATTATCACCTGGATCGACACCTCCGCGAACGTCTAATTCCGTTTTCACCCATACAGGTGCGTGGCCGATTGTAAGCGGTGTTTGATGAGGAAGCTGAAAGGAGAAAGACACCTCCCGATTCTCATTTGCCTGCAGCGTGAATGGGGCGCTCACATGATAGCGACCTACCACTCCCTGCTGCTTAATTTTACTGTCATTGCTCTCGCGTATATATTCTGTCATGACCGATAGTTGTATCGTTTCAATACGCTGCTCCACGTTGCCGCCCTGAATCTTAACGATACCTCGAACCTCTTCACCTGGTGCATAACGTGCTTTTTCTAACAATGTATCAATCTTTGCTGAGCCAATACCGATGCTTGCCAAAAAACGATTAAACATCAAACCGACCTCCAATCAAATTATCATCTATCCTAACTGCATAACCGTATTACGATGTCTTTAAAATTAAGTTTCAAATTCCATTTGACTTCTTCATGTCGGACTCGGTTGTTCCTTATACGGCAATTGAATGATAAAGGTCGTCCCGATCCCTAGCTCGCTTTCTGCCGAAATATGTCCTTGATGATTAGTGATGATCTTATAGGTGACCATTAAGCCAAGTCCGGTTCCTTTATCCTTCGTTGTATAGAAAGGTTGACCGATCTTAGACAGCTGCTCCGCAGGCATACCTGTTCCTTCATCTTTAATTCGTATTTCGACTCCGAGATCACTATCGAGGGACATATTAATCGTAACGACGCCACCGTTATGCATCGCTTCAATCGCATTTTTTAGTACATTAATAAACACTTGCTTTAATTGATCCTCAACGCAAAACACCCATAATGGACGGTAATCCGAATGGAATTTAATGATGACATTATGCAAAATAGCTTGTGTCTCTAGTAAATTGACCGTGTCCGCCATCATTTGACGGGAGTCTTTATGCGCAAACTCATATACCTGTGGCTTGGAGAGCATAAGCAACTCACTGACAATGGATTCGATACGAATGAGCTCCGTTTTCATAATTTCGTAAAAATTGTTGATATTCCCCCTGCCTGATGTTATGAGCTGCAGAAACCCTTTTAACGAGGTGAGTGGATTTCGAATTTCATGTGCAATGCCTGCCGCTAATTGGCCTGCCACGTAAAGCTTCTCAGAATTAATGAGCAGCTCCTCGTTCTTTTTTCGCTCAGAAATATCTCGAATAATGACTTGTTCAATTTGCTTACCCGAAAAGGTAGAGCTCGCTCGTACCATTTCCGTATGAAGCAGTGTTCCTTGCATGGACATCCATTGCAGCTCAATCGGCTTATTGGGTGCCTCCTCTCCTGCTCGACCCGCTGCAAGCCATGCTGCCATTTCACTATGATATGGCTCCGCCAATAAATTATAGACGTTTGAACCGATAATTCCGTCCCCTGACTGCACCTCGAACAAGCGCAAACCCGCACGGTTCATAAATCCCCATTTATCATCACTTATTATGGCAATCGTATCCATGGAGTTTTCAACTAGAAGCTTATAACACTCATTCATTTGGCTGTATTTGTTCGAGGCCAGCCAGGTCGAGAGACTGAAGCTAAGGATAATTAAGTTAGATAGCCCAAGCAGAAAAGCAAGCATCAGCAAATATTTATTTAACAGGTCTGTAGTTAAAACATCTCCGTAATCAATCTGCAGTGCATGCATCCCAATCAGATGAGTGACCATATTAGACAGTCCAAGTGATATGCAGCTTTTCAGTTTATACCTTGTCGTCTTTGTTTCCAGCCAGTAAAAAGCCAGAAAAGCGCCAACAAAGCTGACTCCAAAGGAGAGCCAAAATAGCAGCCAGTCCATCTTTAGTACAATGACTGATTCCGTCAGCTTCGACATGTAATGAAGCATGTTAGCTCCAAGTGCCATTAATAAAGCGCTAAATAAGAAACGTCCCGATGTGAACGCTTGTTTTTTCAAAACAATAAATGAGGAATAGACGATAACAACAAATACGACCGTTATCGGCAGCATGCTCCAATTCATGACCAATCTATAGTCGGACGCAAGCAATAATACAAGATGCATCGTCCATAGGCCGAGCCCATATACGGAGGCTCCGCCAATAATCCTATTGAATCCGTGTGCCTGTTCCCTTGGCAGAGGCTTCTCGATCATATTCAGCATCGTGTAAGACGCAAAACAGATGATGAAGAGCGATAAAATTAAATAAAACGGATTTCCATCTATAATCAGATCGTTCATAGAACTCCTTAAATAACCATTAATTTGCTTTCAATAGTAAAATTCGACAATCTCCACCAAAAACCTCTCTTCATTCGGTCAATCATTTCAATTTTTTGTAAGAAATTTAGACAGTGTTTCTCTTCTCCTCATCTTCGGCTATTATAGTAGAATGACTTTAGTAGAATCAGACGATAATAGTCTACTATGCTGTTGCTAGCTTTGCTAATTCCGCTTTATATAGCACGAGGCTAAACGTCAAACATTATTAACGCTTCTCAAAACGCGTAGGAGGAAAAGCAATGAAAATCATTAAAGAGTTTAAAGAGTTTGCGATGAAAGGCAATGTCATCGACTTAGCGGTCGGTGTAATTATCGGAGGCGCATTTGGTAAAATCGTTACTTCTCTGGTTAACGATATTATTATGCCGCCGATTGGAAGGATTTTAGGAGGGGTTGATTTTAAAGATTTAAAAATCAATCTCTATAGTCAAGCACAAATAAATGCTTTAGAAGACAAAACTACGGCACCCACCATCAACTACGGTCAATTCATTAACGTTATGCTGGACTTTTTAATCGTTGCTTTCTGTATCTTTTTGCTTGTTAAAGTGATCAATGTTCTTCGCCGTAATGATAAGAAGGAAGCTGCACCTGTGGAAGTAACCGAGAAGGATTGTCCATACTGCTTGTCCAAAGTACCTGTGAAGGCTACGCGCTGCAAGCACTGCACATCCCAGCTTGAGGCTGCTGCACATGGCTGATGAGCTGTTCGATATTTATGACGAGCAACTTCAGCCGCTAGGCACCGCGACACGTGCAGAGACGCATGCGAACGGTTATTGGCATCGTACTTTCCATTGCTGGCTGACGCGCCGCGAAGGAAACCGTAGGCTCGTGCGGTTTCAGTTGCGCCAGGCCGGCAAGGATACGAACCCGAGCTGCTACGATATAACCGCGGCTGGTCATTTGACCGCAGGCGAGACAATCCGCGAGGCCATTCGCGAGCTTGAGGAGGAGCTCGGGGTAACCGTTTCATTTGAACAGCTTCTACCACTCGGGCAAATTCGGGAAAATATTAGCGGTGAAGTAAATGGAAAACCTTTTATCGACCGAGAGGTCAGCGACGTTTTTGGCCTCGTGTGCGAGATGCCTTTGACAGAACTTCAGCTGCAGCCCGAAGAAGTGGCTGGCGTATATGAGGCTGATCTAGATGAGTTGATTGCTTTGTTTGAAGGCTCTTTATCCGCGGTTTCTGCGGAAGGTGTTGAACTAAGTGGTCAGAATGCGCCGCTAACGATTGTCCAGCGCTCCGTTTCGGCGAAGCAATTCGTGCCGCGCGACTTTTCTTATTATACGAGCGTACTTCAGGCGCTGCGCGATTGTACTTAAAGGAGGCATCGCTTTTGCCCGTGGACTCGCGAACTCCCATTGCTCGCTCCCAATTGCTATACCATTGGTCGATTAAACCATGGATGTTATAAAACTCAGTATTGCGCGGCGCTAGGTCAAAATCATTCAGCTCGGGCTGATTGTACAACCTCGCCGCCATTTCATGAAAACAGCCGTGGAGATTGCTCTCTATAAAGCTGCCAAGCTCGTCGGCTGAAGCGAACGAACGCGGATTAGATAATACTCGCTGTTCCGCACCCGCATTAAAGCAGGAGGAACGCCTGATGCCTTCAGGCACCCCATTCCAACCCGCAACCCAGCTTCGGTCATACCCCATGGAATCATGCCAGCTGTATACCCTATTTATAAAATCGCGATGAAATCGCAAAAACCGATCGCCATAGCCCGGCGGCGGTATCGTTCCCGGAACCAAATGATTCGTATGATGCCATACGCCGTGTTCATCTAACAATGCTTGCGGAAAATTAGGTATTCGCGGCATCCTCTTCCCCTCCACATTCCTACATTATTCTCGTCTCTCACTCCTATAACATATGCGGCCAATACATCTCCTGTGATTATGGACAAGTATTACCATCCAAGTGTTGAAATTAACCTTCCATTCTTGTATGACCCGCTCGCTTCCTGCATACCTATATGACATACCATTTGAATGGAGGTCTTTGGCTTGGCAGAAAATATGATGAACATGGGCAATATCGGCAATATGGGCAATGTGCCTAACACAGGCAATATGGGCAGCATGCCGAACATGAACACAATGAGCACTATGCCAAACGCAGGCAACATGGGCAGCATGGCAAATATGAACAACATGGGCAATATGCCAAACGTAGGCAGCATGGGCACCATGCCTAATATGAGCAATATGGCAGGCATGGAGAAACCCGTTCCGGTGCTCTATCAAGCGGAAGCACAGCACACGGCAATGGTGATGGAGGTTCGCGAACGCGTTATGAACATGTGCGGCGGTCATATGCATAAATACGTTTGTGTCCAAACGGTCGATGGCCATGTTTTTGAAGGCATGCTTGTGCATATCGATCACTGCATCCTATATTTGCAATGTACAATGAGAGATCCGCGAGCATTCATGAGCCCGTACAATACGGTGCTGCCACTTGTTCTTTATGAACTTCTCGTTATTACGCTGCTCTAAGCCTTAGTCAAGTTATGCTTGGGTTTATTCGACAAAAGCATGTCCCTTTTGACATCGACGGTCTATGACTGCGAAAGCTGTCATACATATGCATAGAATGAATCGTCGATGAAATGAGGGGAGTAGGCTCATGATTGAACGAATAAATCGGCTTCAGGTAGAGCTCCCGCCATCACCTTATGCGGATGCGAATGCCGCGGCAGCAGTACAAGAGCTGCTTGGAGGAAAATTTGGTGAAATGTCTACCTTAAACAACTACATGTATCAGTCCTTTAACTTTCGCGAGAAAAAAAAGCTAAAGCCCTTCTACGACCTAGTATCAAGTATTACAGCAGAGGAGTTTGGCCATGTAGAGCTTGTTTCGACAGCCATTAATATGGTGTTAACGGGAACTACAAGCCCCGGTGATCCGAATGCTACGCCGCTGAGGGAAGGTGTAAATAAGCGCAACAGCTACTTTTTTATCCAAAACGCTCAAACCTCGTTGCCTGGTGATTCAATGGGTCGTGCTTGGACTGGCGATAATGTATTTAGCAGCGGCAATCTCGTGCTTGATCTGTTGCATAACTTCTTCTTGGAGTGCGGGGCGCGAACACATAAAATGCGGGTTTATGAGATGACGGACCACCCCACCGCGCGGGCGATGATTGGTTATTTGCTCGTTCGCGGCGGCGTTCATGTGCTCGCTTATGCCAAAGCGCTCGAAATTGCTACGGGCGTCGACGTGAAGAAGCTCATACCTATTCCCGATCTTAGCAACAACAGCTTTGAAACGGCTCGGAAGTATGAAGCCATGGGGCTCGGCAACAAGCTGTATACATTCAGTCAGAACGATTACAAGGATATCGTCCTCATTTGGAATGGACAAAATCCGCTTACCGGCGCTGAGCTCGAGGTCATTCAGGGCGCACCGCAAGGCGCGCCTATGCCTGATTTGAGTGAGCTGCCGGAGGAGTTTGCGCCGGGCATCTCGCAAGAGGATTTTATTGAAATTGCCCGTCGGCTCCAGAAGAACGCCGGTCTATAGTCTTATCGGTTATACAAGGAAGACCTCCTCATGCGCGCAAAGCGGCTTGGAGGTCTTCCTGCTCCTATTCCCTCGTTTCCCTATGCTATACTAGACGAAAGGCGAGGGAACGAAGGTGATTGCGATTCAAATTTTGGCTATGCTTACTATGCTTATTGATCATATAGGCCTCCTATGGTTTCCTGAAAACATAGTATGGAGAATCATCGGACGGCTTGCACTTCCGTTCTATGCGCTGGCGATCGTGCTTGGCTATTATCGAACGAGCGACCTGAATCGCTATCTGAAAAGGGTCGCATGGATTGCGATTTTGTCGCAGCTGCCTTATCAATTTGCTTTTTATCGGCTTGAAGTCAATACGGTAGGCTCTTTATTTGTCTGTCTGCTGCTTCTGCGCCTTCTCGATAAATGGAACGGCAAACCGTTCCTACAAGTTCTGATTTGTCTTTCGCTCGCTGGATTGCTTGAGTTTCTGCCCTTCAGCTATGGCGCATATGTTGCGCTGCTCGTACTCATTTATCGTTATGCTCAAAATCAATCGATTATTTTGTTTCACTTTTCCTTGGAAGTGGTAAGCATCATTATAAAGGAATGGTTCATTCAGCCCTTTAGCATATTTGCTACTATTTTAATGGTCTATGTACCCGACTTCATGCGCAGACTCGATGCAATAAAAGTGCCACGCTTCGTCTGGCGCAGCTTTTATCCGCTTCATCTGACGCTCATCGCAATCATCTATTATGCAACCAGCAACCAAAGCTTCAAAGAAATGTTACGCACGCTATCGTTCAATTGATCATTCTGCCAGTGTTTTCGTGGCTTTCATACATGAGATTGCAGCTTTATTCCATTAAAACATGTGCAGTAATTGTCGAACATGTTAGAAAAGTGTAAATAAAGTAAACAAAATTCTGACCACATATTCATAAGGGGCTAAAATATTTACGTTAGAATGGAGGAAATTGATCGGAGGTGTTATAGGAAATGATGAAAATCGTTACCTTTAAAAGTCGTTCTGTCCCAGTCTACTACCCTAATGAAAAATCCGCATCCGTAGATCTGCTTCATCATAAATTGTACGAATTAGAACTCGATTTTGACTTCCGCAAAAAATGGAGAAGAATCAAATCCGTTGAAATGGTACGCGATGTGGCTATTTTCCAGTATAACGATGGCACAAAGCTCTATCTTGAAGTATGTTAGATAACTCTTAAAGAAAGACCTGAAGGCAATATGCCCGTCAGGTCTTTTTGTGTTTTCATCCTCTTTATTCACGATGCAAGCAAAAACGCCCCAGCAGCACCTCGCTGCTAGGGCAGTACGCGTTCTCCTTTATGCTAAACCTTAAATTTCATAATTTCCTTCTGCAAATGCTCCGCCATACTGGCAAGCATGGCAGATGCCGCCGCGATTTCTTCCATCGAGGCCGTCTGCTGCTGCGCCGCAGCCGCTACCGATTGCGTACCAGAAGCACCTTCAACCGCGATATCAACGACCTCTTTAATTGTCAGCATCACCTGTTCCGTACCTGCTGCAATGCCATTCGCCGCATGCGAAACCTCGTCAATTTGCTCAGCAACCTGCATAACCTCGTCCCTTATAGAGCCAAACATGCGGCCTGCTCCCTCAACTGCTTGGATGCCGCCTGAAACGACAGTGCCCGCATCATTCATCGCCAGCACCACACGCTCCGTCTCCGTGCCCACAGCCATAACAATCTTCGTAATATGATCGCTTGATTCCTTCGTTTGCTCTGCTAGCTTGCGTACCTCGCCAGCTACCACTGCGAAGCCTTTACCATGCTCGCCCGCCCTTGCCGCTTCTATAGAAGCGTTCAGTGCAAGCAGATTCGTTTGAGCAGAAATGTCCGAAATGACCTGTACCATTCTAACGACTTCTGTGGATCGATTCCCAAGTCCTTGTACTGCTGAAGCCAAACTATTAAAGGATAGCTGTATCGATTCCATTTGAACAATAGCCTGCTCGAGCGTCTCACTTCCTACTGTTGCCTGGTGGGAAGTTTTTTTGGCTGCATGTGATGCTTGCTCCGTGCTTACTGCTATTTGCTGGACGCTTGCCGACATTTCGTGTATTACCTGAAAGCTTTGCTCAGCGCTGGCCGATTGCTTCTCAGCTCCGTCCGCTACTTGCTGGATCGTATAAGCGATATGCTCGCTTGCCTGACTAGTTTGTTCACCGCTAGCCATGAGCTCCTCCGAGGAAGCGGCTACCTGATCGACGCTGCTACCAACCTCGTGAACGAGTGTTTTAAGCTGCTTTACCATTTCATTAAAACTTTCGGCCAGCACACCCGTCTCATCTCGATAATGGCAAATAATCGGATCTATTCGAAGATTTCCCTTTGCAACCTCCATTGAAAGCGCCGATACCTGCTTTATTGGCCGCGTCATGCGAATCGTAAAGAGAATCGTTGCTGCAATACCGACCGCTATCGTAATTAATAATGTAACAATGGTAACCGTCACAATCTGTTCGGCACCTTTATTAAAATCCTGCATATATGTACCCGAAGCGATAATCCAGCCCCAGTGAGGGTCCTTTTCTAGATAGGTAATTTTTGATGCCAGTTGATCCTCTGTACCTGGAAGCGCAAAAGTATAATAAACAAAGCCGCCCCCTGACTCCGCTTTCTTCATGAAGGCATCTGTAATGGGGAGGCCCAGCTCGGAATCGAGCACAAGCTCACCATTGCTGTGCTTCATCCCAACGATACTGCTGCCTTCCATCGTGGGATGGGCCATCATGATCGAATCTTTGTCAAATGCAAAAGGATAACCGTTCTCTCCGAGATCTATCGTTTTATTGATTGGCCGTTTGCCTGCCTCATTCTTTGGCCCAAGCATAGATACTTTGACGAACTCCTCTGCTTTGGCACGGTCAATCGCTCCTGCTTTCACCTGCGTGTCAAGCAATGCAATTAAACCAATGGTGCTTTTAACGCTGTTTCGAATAAGCTTCTCGCCGCCATTGTCAAGCTCACTAACAGCAGTATTGTAGCTTAGAGTGCTGACCAGAATGCTGGGAATTAGCAAAAGCGACAAACATAACGCCATCAGCTTTACACGAATCGTAGGTTTTATGGATCGAAGATTTTTTAGCTTGTTCAATAGACTCACTTTACAATTCTCCTTTTGCTTTGCTCTCAGCTGAATATTCCGAACGTCGTATCATAGATATGTCAAGTACGTCAGGCTCCTGTGGCTTGCCTAGAAGGAAGCCCTGCACATAATTGCAACCCCATTCGCTCAATAATTCGTATTGCTCCTTATACTCTACACCTTTGGCAATAACCTCTAGTCCTAGCTTATGAACGAGATTAATAATGCCTTCAACGATAATGCGCTCAGCGCTTTGCAGATCAATTTTTCTAATGAACGACTTATCGATCTTGAGACAATGAATTGGCAATTGATTCAAGTTAGTGAGAGAGGAGAAACCTGTTCCAAAATCATCAAGGACGATGCGAACGCCAGCCGCTCGAAGGTAGCTAAGTGTAGATATCGCTGCAGTTGAGGTGTGAAGCACACTACTTTCCGTTATTTCGAGTTCAAAAGAAGAAGGGGGCAGCTGGTACTCCTTTAATACATTCAGAACCGTTTGAGAAAAGGTCGGATCTTGCAGCTGAAGAGAAGATATATTAATTGACATGTTAAGACTATTCAAACCATATTTACTCATGTTCGCGAGCATTTTGCACGATTCTCTAAGCACCCATTCACCAATAGCCACAATTAGACCGCTATGCTCAGCAATAGGTATAATCTCTGAAGGTGAAATATCGCCAAGCTCCGGATGCTGCCAGCGAAGCAGCGCTTCAAATCCTTTAAGCTTGCCGTCCGTTATACGATAGATGGGCTGATAGCTGAGACGGAATTGCTGTAAATATAATGCAGGTCTTAGCGCCGCTTCGATAGCGATGCGCCGGTTAAGCTGGTTCGTATCCTCCAAACTGTAAAATTTCGCTCGATTGCCGCCCTGCTCTTTCGATTGATATAAGGCTGATTCTGCTCGGCATATCAGCTGCTCGCTTGTACGTCCATCCTTCGGATACAGCGTAGCCCCAATACTCGACGTCAAATATAGTTCAGTTCCGTCCATATCAATAGGGCGCTCAATCGCATTTTTGATTGCCTCCACAGCTTGCAAGCTTTGTTTTTCATCCTGCTCTACTGGCATAGCTACCAAAAAACGATTTCCCCCAACCCTGCTCACCGTCGTAGCAGACTTTCTCGCGTCTGCTAAACGCTGCCCCATCGTGAGGAGCACATGGTTGCCAAACTCTGTTCCTTTGGTTTCATTTACACGATAAAATTTATCCAAATCCACCAACGCCACCACCATCCGCTTGCCTGCTGCCCGTACGACATTTACGGCCAATTCGAGCTGTGCAAAAGCCTCTTTGCGACATGGCAATCCGGTCAACGCATCCATGTTGTTCGACCACCATCCATTTCCATTCCAGTTATATAAACTCATTTTGTCATAAAACTATTAGAAAAATTAATGGTAGATATTTAGAACTATGTTAGAAAATTTAATACCCATTCATTCAACCTTACAATTAGGCCAAAGGTAGCATTTTTCTACATCATTTGTTAGCAAAAAAAAAAAGAACCACTCCGCAACAAAGGAGTGATTCTTATTAAAAGATAAAGGTATTCAACTTTGATTCATGCTCGTATGCGGAGCGGTATACTTGTAGCCAAATCCCCAAACCGTTCGAATTAGCCGTGGCTCCTTCGGGTTCAATTCAATCTTCTTGCGAAGGTTGACGATATGTACGTCTATAGCACGGTCTGTCACGAAGGAATCAAAGCCGCGAATCGTATTTATAAGTTCTTCTCTACTAAATACTTTGCCCGGATACGCAAGAAATAATTTCATCAGCTCATATTCGGAGAATGTTGTTTCAACTAACTGCCCACGAACTAGCAATAGGCGTCTCTCAAAATCAAGCTGAATGAGTTCACCCTCCACGTTCACTTCCACTGCTGCGGAAACCTGCTGTGCTGTCTCATTCTGCATCGTATTCGATCGACGAATCAACGCCTCTACCCTAGCTGTCATTTCGTGCATGCTGAATGGTTTGCACATGTAATCATCCGCTCCAGCCTTTAAAGCCTGAACCCTTTCTGACACTTCACTCTTCATGGAAAGAATCATAATCGGCACGTTAGAGCGCTTTCTAATTAGCGCACAAACTTCCATTCCATCCAGATCGGGCAAGATCAAATCAAGCAGCACCAAGTCAGGATCAAACTCAGATGCAATTCTTAATCCATCATCCGCTCTATAAGCTTGCATGACGGAATAGCCTTCCTCGGATAAATACATAGACAGCATATCACTCATCATGACGTCATCTTCAATAACTAAAACCTTATACATTGTCGTCACCCTTTTTGAGGATTGAGGATTGAAGATTTCTGTCAAAAATTTTTGTATCTCTACTATACCTTAACGTCATTAAAGGAACAATACTTGTTAGAAATTTGTTAGGTTTTATTGTCGAATACCTCTTTTGCATTTCGAAGCCCTTCCAAAAGCCGTTTTAACGCCACTTCCAGCTCAATAATAGCGTTTTGCAAATTGTCCGATTCAAGCTCCGGCTGCTTCACAATACGCTCTACTTCGCAGGCTGCCTCTAACAAATCATAGGCAGATAAATATCCAGCAGCCCCCTTTAGGGTATGAGCCATTCGTTTGACAATTGTTAGCTCCGATTGCTTGACCATCATACGAAGCTGATCAGCGAAGGAATCGTAATCAAGCATAAATTGCTCCATCATATGCAGCAAAATTGGGAGTTTTCCATTTACTCTCGCCAGCGCGCTTTCAACGTCCATCCCATCAATAGATGGCAATGGCTCTCTATTCGCTGCTTCTAATGTACGTGAGCGTTCTTTCAAACCAGCCTTGGCGACTGGCTGTATGTTCGGACTGCTGACTTCCTTGAGCCAATAGGAAATAACATTATGCAGCCGCTCGGAGGAAATCGGCTTCGTCACTACATCGTTCATGCCAAGCTTCAAATAACGTTCGTGATCATTGCGAAGCACGTTTGCAGTTACGGCAATGATCGGGATATGATCGTACTCAGATTGCGTACGGATGATGCGAACCGCATCCGATCCATCCATGACGGGCATATGAATATCAATCAAAATAATATCCCAGCGCTCTTCAGCGAGCTTATTCAGCACTTCTTCGCCATTCTCAGCTAAGCCAACCTCGTAACCCCGCTCCTTCAAAATTTCTATCGCCACCAGTTGATTAATCTTATTGTCCTCTGCTAACAATATCCGCGTATTTGTCATGTTTTGTTGAACCGTCGCTACGAGCGCCTCGATTTCTTGTTCATTCACATCAGAGCCCTTATAATCGAGAACACTTTCAATTGCACGAAGCATAGCCGTTCGCATGATCGGCTTAATTAACAATGTGACCGGTCTTTGCTCAACAGGAAGCTGCATCATTTCATCGCGTCCATAGGAGGTTGTCATTGCAATGGTTTTGACGCCGGCTAGTTCCGCATCGCGGTGGAATTCGAGCCAGGTTTCTGCACCGTACATATCCGGCATCTCCATATCCAGTACGATGAGCTTAGGCAATGCACCAGCTCCAATGCGGCGCAGGCGATCTCTAGCCATTTTCCAAGAATGGAATGGAATTGGCGTCAAGCCGAAGGATTCGACAATATCACTCCAGTGCACTCGCATCTCGTCATCATCCTCTACGATCCACACAGGCTGCTCCAATAAATCCTGATGAGCCTGCAACCGCGTTTCCGTATACTTATGAATAACGGTGAATGGCAGCGTAAAGGAAAACATGCTTCCAACGAGCGCTTCGCTAGAAACCTTCAGTTTACCTCCCATTAATTCAACAAATGATTTCGATATGACAAGTCCAAGACCTGTTCCACCAAACTTCCGAGTTGTTGATCCATCGGCTTGCGTAAATGGTTTAAACAGCTTCTGAACTTGCGCCTCGCTCATCCCAATCCCCGTATCAGAGATGATGAACTTCACGCTTACTCCTTTATCCGTCTCCTCCACCAGCTCCAGCTTCAGCCTTACTTTTCCTCTATTCGTGAACTTGATCGCGTTCATGCATAAATTGAGCAAAACCTGTTCAAGACGCAGGGCATCGCCAATAATCGTTTGCGGCAAATCCTCTGGTGTATCAATAATAAATTCAAACTGCTCTTTACCGCCCATAAATACGCTTAATTGATCGGTTATCCGGTGCATCAGTTCCTCTGGTTGGAACGGCCGACGTTCAATATCCACCTTGCCTGCTTCAATTTTGGAGAAATCCAAAATATCATTAATAATTCGCAGCAGCGTCTCCGACGACGTATTCATCTTGTCCATGTAATCCTTCTGTGACGCAGACAACCCTGTTTTGCGCATTAATTGCGTCAAGCCGATTATTCCATTAAGCGGGGTGCGTATCTCATGGCTCATCAATGCAAGGAATCGGCTCTTCGCTTGGTTCGCTTCCTCTGCTTCTTGCGTAGCGCGAACAAGCTTCTCCTGCACCATCTTCTGCTCCGAAATATCTCTTGCTATACATGAGAAAAACAGCTCTCCGGTGTCTTCATCCTGATGTGGAACGATGACCATGGATACGTGCAGCGGTTCGCCATTTCTCTTCAACAACTGAGCGTCGCTTTCCCAATAACCGAATTTCTTGGCTAATGTGGCTCCTCTCACAAGCTCCGTATACATTTCCGGATGAGAATATTCTTCTACCATATGTACCTCATCCGCGCTGCTTTGCAAGCCCAGCATTTCTCTGCCTGCCCCATTCATATAAACGAGCTTGCCTTCCGAGCTAACGGAGGCTATTAAATCCTTGGCCGACTCGACAATGTCGAGCAAACGGTTGCGCGCCTTCTCCACATGTTTGCGGTCAGAAATATCGAGAACCATGCCTACAACACCGGAGAACCGTCCATTGCGATCACGCAAACCGTTCGAGCTGTGCAGCGTCGGAATTCGTGTTCCATCTTTATGGATAAAGGTCCATTCTCGCTCATAGGAGAAGCTTTCGCTGCGGAGTTCCTTGAATACCTCAAGACCCGGCTGAATCGTTCTGCCGAGCTGTTCTGTAAGCTTCTCGGCTTCCAAGCGAATCTCATCAAGATCCATGAACAACAACGGTGTAGCACTTCCAGCTAACTCCGAAGTCTTATAACCCAGCATCTCTTCTGCTGTTTTATTCAGATAGGAGACCTTATACTGATCATCAAGCACAATAAATCCATACTGATTTTGATTGATGATTGCTTCAAGACGATCGAACATTTCTTGTAAATGCTCCATCATGCCGTTCACGGAATGGCCAAGCTGACCGATCTCATCATACGGCTCAACCTCAAGATGCTCAGCCTCGAAGCTCCCCGCTGCAGCCTGCTCCGTAACGCCCAAAATACGTTCTAACCGTTTCACAATACGTTCGAAGTAGAGGAAGAAAAAGATAACAATAATCGCTTCCGAGACAGCAATCGTCGTGAAAATACGCCAGAAGATTGGCTTTACTTCTTCCTTCAGCTTGGACATCGGTTCTTGTAGTGCAAATCGCCATGGCGTTTCACTCACCTTCGTATGGAAAACCGCATATGAATTGCCTGCTATGCTAATTTTCGAAACACCCTCATTGGAGCTAAGCATCTTATCCGCGATGGGTGACAAGGTAGACTGCTCGTCATCTAAGCTTTTGCTCATCATTTCTTTGTCATCCGAGCAATAAATGATGCCGCCTTCATCATTAAACATGCGAATAACCGAATGATCACCAGCAAATTCAATGAATGGCTGTAGTGTAGCGAATACAATAGAGGCATAGACAACCCCTTGGAGTTCATTCTTTGCCCCATATACGGGCACAACAATAAGCGATTGCGTAACATCTGAGAATGAAGGTTTGAAAGGGTCCGTAATGACCACCTGACCCGTAATGGCCTCTTGGTAAAACGGCTCCTTGCTCATATCCCTTCGTATGCCGTCAGTACGCAAGCTTATGCCAGACTCGTCAATATACCCAATGGAATGGTAAATGAAGCCGCCGCGAATGAGCTCACGCCCAAAGTAACGAAGACGCTCCTCATCTGTTCCAAAACGGACAACCTCTGTTCGGCTCATCACCACAACCTCCGCCTTGCGGATAGCCATCCATGATGCCAATTCATTAGCACGTTTGTTTTCCATGCTGCTTGTCTTCTCTATTTCGGATTTAAGCATCGCATCCTTGACCGCGGAATAGTTGCCCACTCCGGCAATTAACAGCGGGAAGAAAGAAATAAGAACGATAAAGATCAAACCTTTTGTACGCAACGACATTTTTTTCAAACCACTTCCACCTTCCGCTACGCATGAGCAAAATTCGCCCGATATTGACACTATTATATCTCTTTCATCTATTATTTGGATAACAAAAAAACGCTAGAGTCTGCATGCCGCAATATTGCGGTTAGCTGCTCTAGCGTTTCATTATATTTATATCTAGCTAGTCGGCTGCAAGCACCGATTCGATACGGCTAAGCTCCTCGTCGCTGAAATCAAGACGGCTCAAAGCTGCGACATTATCATCAATTTGTTCTACACGGCTTGCTCCGATCAAAGCCGAGGTTACTCTTCCACCTCTAAGTACCCAAGCGAGAGACATTTGAGCAAGCGATTGTCCACGTTCCTGTGCAATCTCATTCAGCTGCTTAATTTTGCTCAACGTGTTATCCGTAATATGATCTGCCTTCAGGAACACGCTTGGTCCTCCAGCGCGAGAATCGACAGGAACGCCGTTCAAATAACGATTCGTGAGCAAACCTCCAGCAAGCGGAGAAAATACGATCGAACCAATGCCTTCCTCATCCAAAACATCCTGCAGACCATTCTCGATCCAGCGGTTAAACATGGAGTAGGACGGCTGATGAATAAGGAAAGGGGTACCAAGTTCCTTCAGAATAGCTGCGGCTTTAGCCGTTTGCTCCGGATTGTAATTCGAAACGCCAACATACAGCGCTTTTCCTTGCCGTACAATATGATCAAGAGCCCCCATTGTCTCTTCTAGCGGTGTATCCGGATCTGGACGATGGTGATAAAAAATATCGACGTAGTCGAGGTTCATCCGTTTCAGGCTCTGATCCAGGCTGGAAACCAAATATTTACGCGAGCCCCATTCGCCATATGGGCCTTCCCACATATAGTAACCCGCTTTGGTGGATATGATAAGCTCATCACGATAGGCTGCAAAATCTTGTTTAAGTATTTGGCCAAATGTTTCTTCTGCTGAGCCTGGAGGCGGTCCATAGTTATTCGCAAGATCGAAATGTGTAATGCCTAAATCAAATGCACGCCGTACCATTGCACGTCCATTCTCAAGACGGTCAATGCCGCCGAAATTATGCCACAATCCTAAGGAAATAGCCGGCAGCTTTAAGCCGCTTCGTCCAACACGATTATACTTCATGCTCTCATACCGATTATTAGCCGCTAAATAGGTCATGTTCGATATTCCCCCAAGCCGTTATTAGAAACGCTCATTGCTCGTTTACAATCATCAAGCCGCTTCCCGTCTATTGTACAACTGTAACTATGCAAATGGAAATGCGACTATTTGATCAGTCTTTTCTCCAGCTTCAAGTGCGGACTGTTTCGTACTGTTTCCTCGAAAAAGCTCGTTTGCTCCCGAACAAGCCGCTCCCATGCCTTAACGCAAAGCGGGTCGAAATGGCGTCCGCTATCCTTAAGAATGATTTCCATTGCTGCATCATGTGACATCGCCTTGCGGTAAGATCGCGACGAGGTCAACGCATCATAAACATCCGCAACAGCTGTCACCCGCGCAAGAAGCGGTATCTGCTCACCTGCAAGCTGATCGGGATAGCCGCTGCCATCCCACTTTTCATGATGAGAACGGATAACGGATAGCTCTTCCGGCATAAAACCTAATCTTTTGCATAAATCGTAGCCCGATACGGGATGCACTTCAATAATTTCACGTTCCTGCGGTGTAAGCTTGCCTGGCTTGTTCAAAATCGTATCCGGTATTCGCAATTTGCCAACGTCATGGACTAATCCGCCCTGCGCGATCGCTCTGAGTTCAGCAGAGCTGAGTGAAAGCTCCTCGCCTAACTTCAAAGCATAAAGGGCCACCCGGTAGTTATGGCCTGCCGTGTAAGAATCACGTGCTTCCGTTGTCATAACCAATTCTCGAACGCTTGAAGACATATAAGTGTTGATCCAATCGCGCGGATTGGCGCGGAACATCAGCTTAATGGAGGCTGTAATGGACTTCGAGCTGACATATTGATTCACAATGCCCCAAACCATGACGATAACAGAACCAAGCAATAGGAAATGGTAAAGCCACCAGCTTATATTCCAAGTCTCTCCAGTCACGATAATAAGCTGCGCGATAATCATCCAGCCTGAGCTGTACACAATGGCGAGCTGTAATGGAAAACGGGAGGATAGGTAAGCCTGGAAATACCGGTAAATCGTCCAGCCATTCAAACTAATCGTGAATAGGCTTGCGAGCCATTTCATCGGTAATTCCTTAAGATGCAGTAATAATATAAGGTCCGGATTAAACCAAAGGATGGTGCACAGAGCAAGGAGCAGGAATGTCCATATAGGCAATAGTATTCGCTGCCATTGCGCAAACCATTTGATGAGAGGCTGATCAACAGATATAGAGGACAACCACAACCATACAACCGCCAGTATAACGCTAAGCTGAGCAGTGCTGCCTGCAGTACTTGAGTGATGCGTTAAAAAACCAGGAGTAGATAAGCCGTGCAGAACAAACAAAGCTGATAGTGATACATAAGATAACGATAGAAAACTAATCTTAATATTACGCATCGTTATGGCGACGAATCCTACAGCAATTGCAAGGATCAGTGATAGCGTTGCAACTAGTGTGACGATATAAAAATGTTCTTGAGGCGCGCTTACACTCTTATCAAGCTCCGTACCTCGCAACACGAAATAGCCTACCAACGGCAAAAGCATTGATAAAACCAAACGTGTGTATACCCACATATTTTTGCGCAAGCTTATTCCTCCTAGATGTCGTTCTGCGTACGTAATTGCTGGTAAACATACCGCCTGTGGGAGGCGTAAAATGCAAAGCTTCATTAAAAGCCTACATGAATCCTGTAGGATAATGTTGGATATTCGTCTTTTACTATCATATCACCCCGCACGCATCCTATAAATAGTGAAATTTCGCGGAAATACGGATAAATGGATCCGACAAAATATATTTTTATTTTAGATTAAGGTTTTTTCATTCTTGTTTTGTTATAGTAGTTGAAGACAGGTAAAACGAAGGGAGTTTATGGAATGAATAACAAGGAATCGCAGCCAAAAAAAGACGCAGATAACGAATTGACTGCGAAAGAAGAGCGTTACGAGTTCGAACAGACAGAAGAGCAGGACAAGCTTTCAGATCAAGATGCAGCTATTGAAGAGGAACTTCAACAAGAAATAAACGAAGAGCTTCCTGAGGCATCAAACGACGATATTCGCGCCGCTACCCTAAATTCGGAGAGCGTTCATCAAGCTCCAAAAGGCGGAAGCGGAAAAGCATGGATGATCGTCTCGGCGGTACTGGCTATTTTGCTAGTTGTCGTATTAATTAAACCGCCATTTGGATCAAGCAATGAAACCGTGGCAACTGTCAACGGTGTCAACATAGGGAAAGACAAACTCTACGATGAGTTAATTAAAGCAGGCGGTCCGGCTACGCTTGAGAATCTTATTACGCAAGAGCTTATTTTCCAAGAAGCAGAAGCAAATAACGTAAAAGTTACAGACGCTGACGTGGATGCCGAAATCGCTCTAATCAAGAAGAGCTTCGGTACGGACGAGCAGTTCAGCGCTGCACTTGCTCAATACAATATGACGCTTGAAAACTTGAAAAACGATACAAAAATCAATCTAACGATTCGTAAAGTTTTGGAGCCAAAAACAGACGTTACTGCCGAAGAAATTCAAACATTCTATGATACGAACAAAGCAGCACTTGGCACGCCTGAGCAAATCCAAGCTTCACACATTTTGGTAGCTACAAAAGAAGAAGCTGACGCTATTCTAGCTGAGCTTAAGCAAGGCGGCGACTTTGCTGCAATCGCGAAAGAGAAATCGATTGACCCAGGATCGAAAGATAATGGCGGAGATCTTGGCCTATTCGGAAAAGGAAAAATGGTTCCTGAGTTCGAAGCTGCTGCTTTTGCATTGAAAATCAATGAAATCAGCGGTGTTGTTCAATCCGAGATGGGCTTCCACATTATTAAGAAGACAGCTGAGCAAGCTGCTGTTGTTCCAACCTTCGAAGAGAAGAAGGAAGAAATTAAGAACCAGCTTATTGCTACAGAAGCAAATGAGCTATCCGAAGCTTGGATGACAGAAATTCGTGCTAAAGCAAAAATTACGAACACACTGACTCCAGCAGCTACTGACGCTCCAAAAGCAGAATAATAGCTAATGCTTTGAATAAAGGGACTGTGCTTCAAAGGTTACTCCTAACCTTTGGGACGCTGTCCCTTTTTTTTGTATAGGCTGTTCAATGTAACAGTAAAAAGCCCTCCTTTGGCCCGGAGGGATGAACCTTAGGAAGGCTTTGGCTTCAGAAGAACAGGTGAACTTCTTCAATAGTATGTCGTTCTTCTGAAGTTAATATATACTATTCTATTACTATCCGTTGGCGTAGATGATTGTTTTACTAGATTCGACCATTTTGTAACATGCAATAAATCGAATTGTCTAGGGGTAGTCGTACGGATGACGGGGAGAGCGAAATGACTCTGTAGGCGGGATTTAGGACATAAATAGTAAGGTAGCAAGTATTGCGATTATGATATGATGATGAAATATGTCATGTACTTATTATTGGAGGGAATCAAGTGAGCAACTACGAAGTACGCAGCTATAAGGATACTTATACCTTGTATGAACTAACGGAAGAAAGCACGCAATCCCGTGTTATCGTATGTCCAGAGCGCGGCGGCATCGTAATTGGCTGTCAACTGCAGGGACTCGAGCTCTTTTATTTGGACAAATCGACGTTTGAGAATCCAACCGCTAATATTCGCGGCGGCAATCCGATTTTGTTCCCGATTAGCGGTCAGCTGGAAAATCAATCCTATGAGTGGAACGGTCAATCGTACACGATGGCTAATCACGGTGTTGCCCGCACAGCAGTATGGGATGTTATCAGCACAAAAACCGATGGTGAGGCTTCTATTACCATTCGCCTGCAAAGCAACGAAGAGACGCTTCGCTCCTATCCTTTTGCATTCGAATTGCTGTTCACCTATGCGCTGCAGGATGGTCAATTACATACACGTCAGGTGTATCGCAATTTAAGCGAAGCTGCTGCGATGCCTTTTTATGCCGGCTTCCATCCTTATTTCGCCATTGATTCGGGCAAAAATATCGCCTATGAAAGTGATGCAACCCGCTATGTTGACTATAACGACAATGTGGAGAAACCATTTGATGGTGTTATCGACTTGGAAGGTCTTGTGGAATCGGTATGCCTGCTTGATACGAAGAAGAGTGAAATCTCCTTCTCCGCCTTGCAAGGCGCTCGCGTCCGTCTGACTTACGATGACATTTTCAAATATATGGTATTGTGGTCCGTTAAAGATCGACCGTTCGTATGTGTGGAGCCCTGGATGGCTATGAACGGTGAGCTTAACCGCCAAGAGGAGCTCGTTATGTTGAATGCTGGCGAAGAACTGCAAGCCAATATGACGATTAGTTGTGAGCGCTAACTCATTTAAGAATTAAGCTCGTGAAGCACGGATACCAACGAACAAAAAAAGAGAGGGATGCCTTGCAAACCATGAGATCGACTTCATGGAGCATGGTTTCCCTCTCTGCTTTTTTCCCATTACATCTACTGCAGCTGATTAATAGCCTTCGCCTTTACCGCCTGTAACGATAGCGATACCAGAGCTTGCTCCAATACGTGTTGCGCCCGCTGCGAACATTTGCAAAGCAGTCTCCCGGTCGCGTACGCCCCCGGATGCTTTCACACCGAGGTCAGGACCTACCGTACGGCGCATTAGCGCAATATCCTCCACCGTAGCCCCGCCCTTGCCGAAGCCCGTTGATGTCTTCACGAAGTCTGCACCAGCCTGTTTGCAAATTTCACTTGCGACAACTTTTTCTTCATCTGTTAGAAGTCCCGTTTCAAGGATAACCTTAAGAATAGCTTGTCCTTTAACAGCTGCGGCTACGCCCTCTACATCTCGCTTTACGCCTTCAAGATCGCCTGATTTCAACAAGCCGATGTTTAGGACCATATCTACTTCCGTCGCTCCATCTTCAATGGCAAACTTTGCTTCTGCCGCCTTAGATGCCGTCATAGTCGCTCCTAATGGGAAGCCAACTACTGTCGTTATGCCCACTCCCGATCCTTTCAGTACTTCAGCAGCTGTAGCTACCCAGCCTGGATTCACGCAAACCGTTGCAAACTGATATTGCTTAGCCTCGCGGCAAATTTGCACGACCTCATCCTTCGTCGCATCCGCTTTAAGTATTGTATGATCGATCATCGCCGCAATCTCCGCTGACGAATAATTCATGTCGTTACTCATTTTTTTCACTCCTCCACTATCCTTCTAAGTCTTCGTATGCTCCCAATATTGCTCTGCCGGTGCGCCACTTCCCTATCCTAACCAAATGGATGAGCAAGATACGCATGATACGTTTCATTATACGAAGCTTTTTTCAAAACAACAATAATTTAAACCCCGAACATGTTTACTATTTTGCAGACCATCTTTCCTACAGAAGTCATGTGGACAAACGAATGGTTGTGTTCTATTCTTTACTATGTACTAACAATCCTATCCAGTCTGAACCGCAGAGAGGTGCGCAGCTTGACCTTGTTTCCGAAACCAAAACGCGAAGCCGATTTATTCAGCAGCGCTTTTCATTATGCCTCAATAGGCATGGCTTTAGTAGATTTAGATGGTCGTTTTATTGTAGCCAACCCCTCCGCTCAAACGATGCTTGGCTATGAAGAGAATGAGCTTGTCCGCCTTACGTATGCCGAAATTACCCATCCCGAGGATTTGGATCAGGATAACCATTACGTGAAGCAGCTGATCGAAGGCGAAATCGACACCTTTCAAATGCAAAAAAGATATATCAAAAAGAACGGAGACCTTCTAACCGCGCTTCTTTCCGTATCCCTTGTATATGATAAGCATGGCAATCCTCGTCATTTTATATCGCAAATGATGGACATTACAGAGAAAACGCAAGCGGTGTCGGAAGTGAAGCAGCTTACGATGCGAATTTCTAATATTTTGGAAAGCATTTCAGATGCATTCTTCTCACTAGATCATGAATTCCGATTCATCTATACGAACATTGCGGCTCAGGAACTATTTAAACGGAGCAAGGAACAATTGCATGGTTATAGTATTTGGGAGCTATTCCCTTGGCTCGCCGAGTCGATTAGCCATCTAGAATATAAGCTGTCTATGGAAACAAATCAGCACCGCGTGTACGAACAGTTTATTCCGCGGCTTAATAATTGGTTTGAGTCGAATTTATACCCGTCCGAATTCGGGCTCTCCGTTCATTTTCGCCAAATTACGGAGCGGAAGCGATTCGCAGACAAATTGCTGGAGAGCGAGAAGAGCTTCCGACTGCTTGCTGAGAATTCAAGCGACATGATATCCAAGCATAACCGAGAAGGTTTGTTTACTTATGCATCCCCTGCCTGCTATATGCTGCTAGGCTTCCGCGATGATGAGCTAATCGGCTCATCCCCTTTTACTTTGTATCATCCTGATGATACGAAGCGAATGCTCGAAAATCAAGAGCTCATTTACAGCAACGTTGAAGCCAATACGATTACTTATCGCATCCGTCGCAAGGAAGGCATCTACCGCTGGTTCGAGACTACATCCCGCGTCATTTACCATGACGGAGATCGCACGCAAACGATCGTTTCTGTCTCTAGAGACGTAACCCCTCGCAAAGAAAATGAGTTGAAAATGATTGAGAAATATCAACTAATGCATAAGCTCTCGCATGTTGATGAGTTGACCAATATTGCAAATCGGCGAATGTTTGATGAGTCCTGGAATAAGGAATGGGTGGAAGCGCAGAATCATCATATGCCCATCACGTTAATGCTGGGCGATATCGACAACTTTAAAATTTACAATGATACGTTCGGGCATCAAAAAGGCGACGAATGTCTCAGACAAATCGCCGCCGCATTGCGGAGCGCCTTGAAGCGTCCGCTTGATATCGTTGCCCGCTATGGAGGAGAGGAATTCGGATTTATTTTACCGCAAACGAGTGAAGAACGCGCTGCAAATATCGCGACTAGACTTCTTGAAGCGGTCAGACAATTAAGAATCCCTCATGCTGAATTATCCGGCTGTCCCCATGTCACGATAAGCTTGGGTTCAGCGACGTGGAAGCCGGGCTGCTCCGCTAAGCAAGATGAGCTGTTTACCTATGCGGACAAAGCGCTGTATCAGGCGAAGCGCGATGGCAAAGATCAATACGTTTCACACTAAGTCACCGCGGTCGTCGCTGCTGCATCACTCGGCTACGATCGCTTTACCATCCTAGACAAATGATCTTGCTTTAATTGCTTCTCATAAACGAAATATACAACTAAGTAAATGACGAAAAACAAGCTGGAAAACAGATACATCGTCGCATAATTGGTCCATGTAGCTACTAGCCCAAGCAGCATCGCGCCGCTGCCGATTCCAATATCGAAAGCATTGTAAAAAGTTGCGGTCGCTACCCCTCTGCGCTGCGGTTCCACCCTATCAATCACCCAAGCCTGCAAGCCAGGAAAAATAGCCCCGAAACCCGCTCCATAAAATACGGCTGCAAGCAGCAGCGTTCCTGTAGATTTGGTCATATAAAGGATTATGCAGCCCACGATACAAGAGATAGCCGCAGGAAACAATACCCAGAACCTTCCCTTCAAATCAAAAATCCGGCCGCTAATAAATCGAATCAGAAATTCGCTTATTGCGAGTACCAAGAAGAAAAATCCGATATTTTGTACGCCCGTTTCTTTGCCGAACAATGTGATAAAGCTGATAACTCCGCCCAGAGACAAGCCCACAAGCAGACCAAGCAAAGAAGGCATAAGCGCCTTTGGCTCCACAAATCGAAGCATGAGAGACGTTTGAGCAGCTGTCGCAATTTGCGCCTTTGCCCTCTCCTCTTTGGAATCCCCTTTTACGAAAGCGGTAAAGACAATTGCGAGCAGCAAAATACATGCGCCAACAATGAACAATACGGAGAAGCCAAATTCCTCCATTAACCATATGCCCAGGAAGGGCCCGAGCGAGATGGCTACGGCATTTCCTGTACCGAAGAACCCCATGCCCTCACCTCTGCGAGAAGCAGGTATAATGTCCGAAGCAACCGTTCCATACAAGGTCGTGGAAATACCGAAGCCCACACCATGCACGATACGAAGCATAAGCATCATCGTGATCGTCACTGCAGCGTAATAGCTGGCCGTGCCGATTAAGCAAATGGCTACACCAACGAGGAGCAGCAGCTTTTTGCCGAACTTATCGGAAGCCATACCGACAAAAGGCCTTAGTAAAACAGCTGAAAATGTAAATAAACCAATAATGAGTCCGATCTCCGCATCCGATCCGCCTTTATTTGCCGCAAACATAGGAAGCGTAGGAAGCAGCATCTCGAGCGATAGGAATAAAAATAAATTAGACAAGATTAATAAAACAAACGGTTTGGTCCACAGCGATTCCTTCACGATATTAATTCCTCTCTTGTTGCTAGTAGTTGCGCCTATATTTCCCATATCGGCAAATTGATCTTCTGCACAAAACGGCACTCCTACATGATATCGGCAAAATTGATGTTCGTGACGATGTTTTATTCAAAGAAGGCAAGCTGACCGACGAAGAGTTTGGTCAAATCAAGCTCCATCTATGATATTAGGGAAAGAGTTCTGTTCGGAGATAGCGTGGTCGATAGCTGTACGTTCGGAAACGAAGCATCTATTCTATTACCGCTGCTCCCCGCTACAGCCTTAGGCGGTATTGATGCGGAGATACGCCCATAATCCGTTTGAACAGGCTAATAAAATAAGAGGTGTTCGTAAACCCTACCTTCTCGCCGATCACTTCTACGGATTTGTTCGTCGTTTGAAGCAGACTGCAAGCCTGCTGCATTCTGCGGGCTGTCAAATAGCCCGTAATGCTGCTACCCGTCTCTTGCCGAAACAGCCGGGACAGATAAGATTTGGACATATGGAGCTCGTCCGCAAGCAGCTCCAGCTGAAAGGGCTCCCCGTAATGATTTTCAATCCATGCCATAACACGTTCCGATTGGCGAATCGGCTTCATATGTTCCTCCTGCTTGGGCCCCGGAATCACCTTTCGTTTAATTAACGACAACACCTTTAACAAATAAAGCGCGCTCTGCTCTTCCTTGCTGCTGGCGGAGGAAGCGAGCAGGCTATTCTGGAATGCGGAGCAAGCGGCATTCAACTCTTCATTGCAATCCATCATATCTATACCCTGCAAAGCGATAAGCCCTTGAAGCATTCGTTTATAGACGTCATAAAGAGCCGGAAACGTTCTTAAGTAGCCCTTCATAAATACAGGGTCGAAATGAAAGACGCTGCGTTCATACGGCCGGCTTTCATCCACTTCCACATAAATATTATGCAGCTGATAGGGCTCGAAATAAAACAGCATGCCGGGCTTAAGCTCGTACGTCTTCTGATTGACGGTAACCGTGCCGTGCCCCTGATGCACAGCCAGCACCTCGAAACCCCTATGAAAGTGGTAGTACCCCACGAAATCTTGCTGCGACCAGTTGCGGTATGACCAAAGAAAAGACAGTCCCCCGTAGTCCATTTCCTGAAACAGCGTCCCCTTCACTAACTGCACCCCTTCATTTCAACAAGTCAACAGAACAACATTTTTAACCATTGTAGCGTAACTTTGCCCATTTGTCAGAGACTATAATGATAGCAAGCAGCTTAATCACAATCATGTGTCAACGAGGAGGATTACTATAATATGAATCAGGCATACAAAGAAAAAATATTGTTGCAATTAACCGAAAAGGTAGAGCGCATGATAAACCAAATCGGAGATAAAACGCCCCATGTGGCAAAAGCCAACGGCATCTATGACAGCACAGACGATAACTGGTGGACGTCCGGCTTCTGGCCCGGCATGCTCTGGATTATGCATGATGCAACAGGGAAAGAGTTATTCCGGGCAGCCGCTTGGGAATGGGACGCCAAGCTGGAGCGCTGCTTCTGCGAGCATCCCGTACAATTGCATCACGATGTCGGCTTTCAGTTTCTGCCGACCGCTGTCATCAAATACGAATTAACGGGCGATCAGGAAGGTCTGCGAATCGGTTTGGAGGCGGCAAACTTCCTCGCGGGCCGCTTCAACGTGAATGGCGAGTTTATTCGTGCGTGGAACGGACAAGAGGCTCTCGGCTGGGCCATTGTTGATTGCATGATGAATATCCCCCTATTGTTCTGGGCAAGCCGCACGACAGGCGACCCGCGTTACAAGCATATCGCGATACGTCACGCGGACACCTTCCTCCGTTACGCCATTCGCGAAGATGGCTCGGTATGTCATATTTTATCTTTTGATCCGGAGACGGGCGCGTTTATAGAACCGCTGGGCGGTCAAGGCTTTTCCGGCTCTTCGGCGTGGAGCCGAGGCAATGCCTGGGCGCTTTATGGCCTCGCGATTGCTTACCGATGCACCGGGCTTGAGCGTTATTTGCACGCGGCGAAGCGAGTAGCGCATTACTTTGTCGCCGCCCTGCCGGAAGACCATGTGCCGTATTGGGATTTCCGCGTAGAAAACATAGAAAACGAGCCGCGCGATACTTCCGCTGCCGCCATCGCAGCATCCGGTCTGCTCGAACTTGCTGAGCTGGTACCATCCGCGGAACGCCGAATCTATAACGCGGCTGCCGAGAGAATCCTGTATTCACTAAGCGTGAATTATGCAACCTGGGACAATCCGGACCATGAAGCGATTCTTCTCCAAGGTACCGGACATAAGCCTGGAAACGCCAACATCAACGTATCACTTATATACGGGGACTACTACTTCGTAGAAGCATTCGCCAAGCTTAACGGCTGGAGCCACCGAATCTTTTAACCTGCCTCATGCCGTTTATTTTAAAGTCATTTTTTGATCTTTGCCTGCTTCTTAATTGCAAAATAAGAGCCATCCGGCAAAGGAACTTCACTCCTCGGATGGCTCTTCGTCATTTATTTAATGATAGTAAATTATCGCTTTATGAGTTGAAAATCATCGTAATGGAAACCAGGTGCTACTACACAAGAAACAAGTACGGGCTCGTCCCCTAGCAGGTGTGACATTTGCCATTCGTTAGCCGGCACCAATGCCTGCGGCTGATGGCCTGCCAACACATCAGGTCCAACAATAATTTCTTTTCTAGTTTCCGGCGCATCTTCTGTGCCGCCAAGCGTTAGCATCAATGGGCTGCCAGAATGCCACATCCACAACTCGTCTGAGTAAACCTTATGCCAATCCGAAAACTCACCTGGATGCAGTAGAAAATAAATCGATGATGCTGCAAAACGTGATCCTGAATATGGAGCGCCTAGCACTTCCTGCGGTATTGTAAAGCCTGCTTTCCAAATCTCCTTGTACCATCCACCCTCGACATGCTCCTTCAAACCAAGCGTTTGTACGAGCGGCGACAACTGTTTTACTCCTACTCCCATCCATTTCAACCTTCTTTCTCTCTTTTACGTACTTTTCGTATATAAAAATCGTTTACTTATTTTATAACGCTTATGGTATATCGTCAATTCATTAAACAGGTGGGAATAGAGGGCTATTTTCATTTTTTCTATGTTAAAATGTAACATCGACTTTTTAATTTTCAATTTATAAGTTATACTTATATTAACGAAATCATTTTGGAGGTGGACAGATGAACAATGGCGTACTTGATTTCCGTCGCTTTAGTCGCAAGCATTTAATGAACTTGTTCCTTATTGTTCCGCTGCTTTTTGCAGCTCTGTTCGCCTACCAAGCTGGCAATATGTTTGAGCTAACAGCTGGTGCAAGCCGAATTAATACGGCAGCGAAATATGCGACATCAACCGTGCGCAAGCAGAGCACCACAGCCAAAACATTTTTACCGGAAAACGTACTCGTTGCCGCCTATGTGCATGCTCTCATGCTTATTTATTGGCGATCCACAACCCTATCCGCACTCGTCACATCTTATCGACAGCGATTGCGCGATCTACTAATGACTCCGATTAAATTCACATCCCATTTCGTTGGTTAATCCTCTCATTTTGTTCGTATACTAACAACAAATGAGGAGGCATACACAATGAATATTAGAGAATCCGATCTGCCCGGTATTGGCCGAAAATACCAAGTTATGGCGAGGAGCGGCGATAAGTTTGTCATTATTATTCATGATGACGGACGCCGTGAGATGTATCACTTTGACTATGAGGATCCAGACGATAGCATTTCCATGGTAACCCTTGAGGATGAAGAAGCAAGACAAGTCGCTGCCATCATTGGCGGTATGACCTACAAGCCGAAAGCGCTTGAAACGATTGAAGTCGCGCTCGATGATCTAACGATTGAATGGTACAAGATTGAACCAAACGCCGCATGCATTGGCAGAACGATCGGCCAGGCCGATATTCGCCAAACGACTGGAGCGACGATTATCGCTGCGGTTGAGAAGGAAGCAAAGCATATTAATCCCGGCCCCGACTATATATTCAAGGCAGATACTACCCTTATCGTTGCAGGTGAACGACAGCATCTGAAGCTTCTTAAGCTGATACTGCAAAATGGGAGCCGTTAATTATGGATCACATGGTGCTGGAAATCGGTCTTGCTGTTATACTCATCGCCTTAGTCGGGCTGTTAGCTGCAAAAATTCGGTTTTCCGTCATCCCGTTTTATATTTTAATCGGCATGGCCGTAGGTCCTCATGCGCCTCACGTAGGCATACTGGACTTTAGGTTTATTCATAGTGCAGAACTAATTGAATTCATGGGGCGGCTAGGCGTGCTGTTCCTCCTGTTCTATTTAGGTCTGGAGTTTTCTGTGGGTCGATTAATGAAATCGGGTCGCTCGATTGCGGTAGGCGGAACCATCTATATTCTTATCAACTTTTCACTTGGTTTGTTATTTGGCTGGATCAACGACTTCCCTATTGAAGAAACGATGGTCATCGCCGGCATTACAACGATTTCGTCGAGTGCTATCGTTGCGAAGGTGCTCGTCGATTTAAAACGGACCGCAAACCCAGAGACAGAAATGATTCTCGGAATCATTATGTTCGAGGATATCTTCCTTGCTGTATATATTTCCGTTCTCTCTGGGCTCGTACTCAGTGATTCGTCAACTTTAGGCGGAGTACTCCTTTCTGCTTCCTATGCATTAGGCTTCATGCTGCTTTTCTTGATTATAGGAAGGAAAGCTGCGCCGCTTCTTAACAAAATTTTCAATATTCGCTCTAATGAGCTGTTTCTGCTGCTTGTATTCGGTTTCCTGTTCCTCGTGGCAGGCTTCTCCGAAACGATTCACGTAGCGGAGGCAATTGGCGCGCTACTCGTAGGCTTAGTGCTGGCTGAGACTGTTCACATGAAACGGATTGAGCATCTTATTTTGCCCTTCCGCGACTTCTTCGGCGCACTATTCTTCTTCAGCTTCGGTCTGACCATCGACCCTTTCGCGCTAGGCGGAGCTGTATGGCTGTCGCTTGGAGCGGTTGGCGTTACACTATTCGGCAACTTCTTAGCCGGCATGTTAGCAGGAAAAAGTGCAGGCTTATCGCCGAAGGCATCCGCCAATATCGGACTGACCATCGTATCTCGCGGCGAGTTCTCCATCATTATGGCGAACCTCGGCAAAGCAGGCGGCTTGCTTGAGCTTCTGCAGCCATTCGCCGCCTTGTATGTACTCATTCTTGCGATAATGGGACCACTTCTGACAAAGGAGTCGAAGCTGGTATTCAAAGGGTTAAACGCAATATTCAGATGGGAAAAGAAAAAGAAAGTACAGGAGCCTGAAAGCGAAGGCTGACGTATCAAATAGAACAAAGGGATCTAGCCATTATCGGCTAGGTCCCTTTCTTTTTTTCAATTAGATCCAAGCGGTTGTTCCACTTCAAGCAATGTTTTAGGGCATGCAATCCGCCGAGCTCTGCCGTATAATCGAAACAGAACAGCTAAAATAAGGAAACGAATTGAAATAACGAAAGGAACGTTTCGAATATGACTGCATCACTGCTATATATTGAAGATGATATCGAGATCGGAGGTTTCGTATCAAAGCATTTGCAAGAGCAAGGTTATAAAGTTGAATGGTTGAAGAACGGCGAACATGCGCTTGAGGCCGCTGCTGGCTGCAGACTTGTCATCCTCGATGTCATGCTGCCGGGACTTGATGGCTTTACCATTGGACAGCGGCTTAAAAAAGCTGCACCGGATATTCCTATTCTGATGCTTTCAGCCCGCACATCCATTGATGATAAGCTGCAAGGCTTGCAATTCGCTGACGACTACCTCACCAAGCCTTTTCATCCCGATGAGTTAACCGCTCGCGTGGAAGTGCTTCTCCGCCGATCGGGCGCGCGCAATGCTGAACCATTGGCTATTAAGCATCTGCTCGTCTATGAGCAGCAAAACCGAGTAGAAAACCGCGAGACTGGGGAAGAAATCATGCTAACAGGCAAGCAGTTTCACATCTTCAGCTACCTGCTGCGCCATTTAGGACAACTGCTTACGAAAGAACAAATTTATGAGGCCGTGTGGGGAGAATCCTTCATTGAAGGAGATAAAACGTTAATGGTGCACATCCGCTATTTGAGGGAGAAAATTGAGCGTAACCCCGCTGCCCCTGAAATCATTGAGACGGTTCGCGGCATCGGCTATCGGGTACGCGCATGAAAAAGCCTAAAAAACATACCGGCGGCATGAAATTCCGCCAAACCTTGTTGTCTCGCTACCTGCTTATCATTTTATTTGCCTTTCTATTTATCCCGATCATATTCCCGATAACTTCTATTCTTTATATGCTCATTCAAGAAAATACACAATCGACGAATATGAACTATTTGAAGTACGGCAGCGGGAAAGACCTAAGCTTAATGTGGCATAAGCAAGCAGCAGAACTGACAGAGAGCGATACCGCTCAGATAGACAGCAAGCTTCAAGAGCTTAAGCGAACTTACCCCGAAGCCTCCTTCTTCTGGGTCGACTCTACCGGTTCAACAAGGCTGCAACTTCCGACCCAAGAACAGCTGCCAAGCAAGTGGACGCCTGCCCGCTCGATTCAATTCATGAAGGCAAGCATCGACAGCGATCCCTTTACGATCGTCTCATTCCTTGGGGCAGACCACAAAGAGTCTGGCTTCATGGTGATGCAGCTGCCGCGTTCTGTTATTCAGCTAGATAAACCGATCGGATCGGGAACACCTTTTTATCTGGGGTTTCTGTTTATTATGTTCGCCTTTTTCTTCTTGTTGTCCTTGCTTTTCTTCCGGCATATTCGCAAGCGTCTGCTCAGCCTGCAAACAGCTATGACTTTGCACGGCGACAATGGTCTGCCCATGCCGATCCTATTAAATAAAAATGATGAAATTGGGCAGCTGGAGGCGGCTTTTAATCAAATGGTTGAGCAGCTTCGGGAGAGCACAGAGCGCGAGCGTGCAGAAGAGGAGCTTCGCAAGCAGCTCATCGCCAGCTTATCGCATGATCTGAGGACCCCATTAACCGTTATGAACAGCCACCTTTATTCCTTGCATAAGGAACCGTTAAGCTCGAGCGCGCAAGCAGCGGTCAAGCAAATGGAGCAAAAAATCATCAGCTTAGACAGTCTCATAGAAAACCTGCTCTCCTACACGCTCATGACCAGCGGACGCTATCCGCTTAAGCTCGAACCTCAGGATTTGCTGCGGTTAGTTCGTGAAAGCGCGGCGTCCTGGTATCCTCTTTGGGAACAGGAAGGTATCGTTGCTGAAGTGGAGCTGCCTGATGGTTCTATGCTTCGTGATGTTGATAAAGCGGGTTTCCGCCGCGTGCTGGATAACTTATTCCAAAATGTAACAAGGCATGCGAGAGGCGGCAAATATATTGGCATCACCGTAGAGCGATATCAAGGCCGATCTGCGCTCGTTATTCGAGATCGCGGCAATGGACTGGAGACTGCTTCGATGGGCAAGGGCGCTGGCATTGGTCTTGCCATTGTCGACTATCTACTGAAAGAAATGAAGCTCGATTGGCATATGGATAACCAAGCAAGTGGTACGACCATTTATATTTATTTAAATTGAGCAGACGCACTGTTGTTTTTTTAAACAAAATTTAAACTTGGGGAACTCTTCGTTTAACCTTCATCCGTTAATGTAAGTACTGAGGTGATTAACGTGAATGAATGGGTAATCGAAACGAAAGGGCTAAGCAAACGTTATAAAGGGCGTTATGCGGTGTCCAACCTGAACTTGAAAATAGCAAAAGGAGATATATATGGTTTTCTTGGACCGAACGGCGCTGGTAAAACAACGACAATCCGCATGCTGCTCGGATTAATCCAGCCATCGGGAGGGTCTGTCCATATTTTTGGACAGCCGTTGAAGAAGGAACGGTTATCCATATTACGCCGAGTCGGCTCGCTCGTCGAGTATCCCTCGTATTATGGGCATTTAAGTGCCGTCGATAACTTGGAAGCTATTCGCCGTATTCTTGGCTCTCCTACATCCAAGATTACTGAAGTATTGGACATCGTTGGCCTGACTAAGGAGGCGAGGCGTCCAGTGAAAGGCTACTCGCTTGGGATGAAGCAGCGATTAGGCATCGCGAGCGCATTGCTTGGCAGCCCGGAACTGCTGCTTCTCGACGAGCCGACAAATGGACTTGATCCATCCGGCATACTAGAGATACGCGAATTAATTAAGCAAATGCCTAAGCAGCATGGCATAACCGTCCTTATATCCAGTCATTTGTTAAGTGAGGTAGAGCTTACGGCAGGGACGGTTGGTATTATTCGGCAAGGGGAGCTCGTCTTTCAAGATACGATCAGCCATTTGCATGAGCAGGCACAAGGCCGAATATCGCTTGTCGTGTCTGAGCCAGAGCTTGCTTTGGCAGTCTTGCAGCGGCAAGGCGTGGAAGCTGTACAAAACGGTTCCGCAATTATGCTGGAGCATACGGATAACCCTGCCCTTGCACGCATCGTAAAAAATCTCGTTGAACGGGAACATTCCATCTACCGCGTCGAGGAGAAACGAAAATCGCTGGAGGATCTCTTCCTGCAAATTGTCGGGGAGGGCAAGCAGCTATGATGCTCAAAGCGCTTTCGGCTGACTTTTTGAAAATACGCGGCAAGGGGCTATGGTTTCTTATCTTTATTGGGCCTATCGGATTGATCGCTATGCAAGCTCTCAATTACGGACTCCGTTATGAATATTTAACGAACAAATATGCGGGGAGACTTTGGGAGGTTCTGCTGCAGGACATTCAAATGTTCGTTCCAATCTCACTATTCCTTGGCGTGACACTCGTCTCTTCCCTGCTCGCAAATATCGAGCATAACACAAATGCGTGGAAGCAGCTGCTCGCCCTTCCTATTTCCAAGGGAGCTGTATTCCGCTCCAAATTTGTCTTAAGCTTCCTTTTGCTGCTCTCATCATGCGTTTTGCTGGCTGTAGGTACCGCTGCGCTTGGTTTATCGTTGCGATTCGAGCTTAAAGAGATGCCTGTAATCGATATTTTGCGACTTTGCTTCCTGCCGTTCGTTGCATCGCTCCCGGCGCTGGCGCTGTTCGTATGGCTTTGTATGACCATGAAAAATCAAGCCATTCCCATTACGTTTGGCGTGTTGATCGCTATCAGCTCCATATTTACAGGTCTGATTTCAAAGGATTGGTCAAAGTTGCTGCCTTTAAACTGGCCAATGCTTGGTTATATGGATCCGCAGCGAGAACTATTCGTTGGTGCAGGTTTTTTACTTGGGTGCATCTTGCTACTTGTTGGCGCCTTTCATTTCATCAAAAAGGATGTGAATTGAAATGATTGGTTTCTTTCGTTTAGTTGCTGCGGAACGGATTAAGTTATTCAAAACCTTCATTTGGATACTCATTCCGCTCAGCTCGCTGCTGTCGCTTGCTCTCGGAATGTTAATATCTTTTGATTCTTCGGATGCATCTGCTCAATATGCCTTACTCATTGCTTCAATGGCTTCGTTCCATGCCATGCTATTTTTACCTATTCTAACAGGCATTCTCTCCGCTTTCGTATGCAGATACGAGCATGTAGGAGGAGGCTGGAAGCAGCTGTTGACGCTTCCCGTGTCTAGAATCGGCCTTTATTTTGCAAAATTCAGCGTAGTCGCTGTTCTCCTTGCCATCACACAGCTATTGTTTCTAGGAGCAGTCATCATAGCAGCGTCCTATCAAGGCATAGATGGCCCACTGCCGTGGGAGATGCTTATGAAAGGAATAGGCAGCGGATGGCTTGCGTGTCTCCCGCTTGCAGCACTTCAACTGCTCGTATCTGTGAGCTGGAGCAGCTTCGCCGCTCCGCTTGTTATTAACGTGATGCTGACGCTGCCTAATATGCTTGTTGTTAACTCTGAACGATTCGCTCCCTTCTACCCTTGGGCACAACCTATGTTAGCGATGCTGAGCTTCGAGGGTGACAACTTCGGCGCTTTCGCGCTTCCATTAGAAAATTTGCTCATTACCATAACGAGCAGCTTTGTTTTATTTTTTGCAATCGGTCTTCTTTATTTCACTCGTAAAGAAGTGTAAGCTGCTCAGGTAAAACTGCAAAAACGGTCAAACCCACTGTGAATGTGGGTTTGACCGTTTTTTATTTAGACATTAGGGAGTCACTTCTCCTGCTCTACTCATTCCGGTCGTCGTCCGACCTATTTTGCTACGTAATAAACAAACTAACAGGAATTTCTCCTGCTATAATTCGCTCTTTTCAGATGAAAACGAATGTAACCGGAATTTCTCCCGCTAATCTAAGCAATATTTTAGAAAACAGCTTATTTCCATCGATTTAAAGGGAGTATTTCCTTCTAATTAAGCGGTAACGGGTACAATTGTAAAATTAGCTGGAGATTTTCCTGTTCGTTATGCCCTCTGACTGCTATCCCAGCATGATTGGTTAATGTAGAAAGAAAATAAAGTATTAGACTGGCTCTAACTATAAAAAAAGCGTAAGCCTGGATGAAAAAATAAAGTCCTAGACTGCTGCTGTTTTATTGAGCTAACGTGTCCCGTTAGTTTAATAGTGTAATAAGATATACAGCTGTTCCCCACATAATAATGGCAGAAACTTTGTTTAGAAAAATGATAAACCTGCCAGATTTATCTAATCTTCCTACTTGTCTTCCCACTAAGGCAAGAGAAAAAAACCAAATCCATGACACCAATATACAAGCAAGTGTAAATGCTAGCTTTTCCATCCCAGAATAGGAAATGGAACTTGTTCCAATTACACCGATAGTATCGAGGATTGCATGAGGATTTAATAATGAAACAGATGCGGCGAAMGCAATTTGCTTTTTAGGAGATAATRCTTCTTCTTGAGTMGTGCTACGAYTCGCTTTACTTTTCCACGTTACGAACCCCATATAAGCTAGAAATAGTATTCCCACCAARAATAATATTGTCTTAATAGTCGGAATGGCAAATATTAATACTGATACCCCTAATATAGCTAATGAGATGAGTGCAGTATCACAAAGTGATGCTGTAATTATTACTGGTAAAGCCCTAATAAATCTCGGTTGCGTAACACCTTGATTAAAAACAAATACATTTTGTACACCTAACGGCAAGATTAGACCAAATGATAACAAAATTCCTTGTATKATTGCTTGAAACATCTAATGATTTTCTCCATTCTCTAAGCTGATTTGTATCCAATAATTTATCATAATGCTTTACTTCAAGCAAACTCCCGTTAGTTGAGCAAATCTGCCCGTTAGCGTAATGAAGGGCTACCATATGGCAGCCCTTTCTGTGTTCAACTATCGTGACCCGTTAGCTTAATGATTTTTTAGCTAATTCTCAAGAATTACTAATGAATAAACAGCGGTACCACATTCGCCACCCATCGCTCTTTGGTTTATTACTTTCCACCCATTCTCAAGCATTTTATTTAATTCATCGAGGTTGTTTTTCTTTTCGGATATGTAATAAACAACGATTGCCTGCTGCATTTTTCAAGTCACCTTTTCCTTTTGATTATTTTTTATTTAACATTAATGTCGGCACAACCTATATTAGCCCATATCTATCCATTTAGACGGAATATCGGAGAAAAAGTTACTCTTGAAATAGCGCATTCTTAAAACCTTATTCAATTTCAACTAATACCCCTTACTTTCTTAACTATACTGCCCGTTAGCTTAATAAAATGAGCAGGCCACCTCAGCGCCTGCTCATCCATATGAATTATTCAACTATCGTTACCCGTTAGCGTAACTGTGACTGGACAAGTTAGTTCATTTTCTTACTGTATGTCTTATTACTTTGGTGATAACATTCAGTGTAAAAAAACCCAGTATTGCCCCGAGAGTATTTAACAATAAATCATCAACATCAAAGCTACCTATTCGAGAAAACAATTGAATGAGTTCAAGACATAAGCTCAATAAAAAAGAAAAAGTAATAAGTTGAACAATGTTTAGCTTTTTCCCAGCAATCACTGGTAACAAAAATCCAAAGGGAATAAAAATGATAATATTGCCCACAACGTTCTTGATAACAATATTTTGGTTTGACGTATGAAAAACATAACCTGATATAGTTTTAAAAGGCACAAAGTTACTACTTAAATTAAGGGTACGTTTGAAATTATTCAAATTAAAATTAAGGAGATAATCCATGATGGTAAATGGAGATGCAACTTTAAACAATATGACTTTTAATAATAAAAGCAAATAAACTAGAAAAGTGATTAAAAATGCTACTCTTATTATCGTAAATTGTTTATCCATAGTATTCATTAATGACCTAATACACACCTTCCATTTTTAAACCTAACTGAGTTTGGATTGAGAACATCTCCATTTCCTGTAAATAGAGAGTCTGAAATTAAGATGCTTTAAATGTTATGGAAGTTGCGCTATACTGCCCATTAGCTTAATGAAGCACCGTTAGTCTAATACTTAATTTTCCGAGTTTATCAAAAGCCAAATATAAAAAAGTCAGATAAAATAAAGAGTTCTACATATTGTACATGACTAATATGTGGAACCCTTTATGTTTAACTATCGTTCCCCGTTAGCCACACATGCGGGCAATCAGGGTTTCCCGGAAAACGCCCATGTCTTATTCAATCCTTTCCCTCCGACCGACGCAGCGTCCCGACCAGCTCTACAAAGTGGCGTCCGCGCTCTTCAAAGTTGCGGTATTGGTCAAACGCGGTGCAGGCAGGGCTCAGCAGTACCGTGTCGCCCGGTGCGGCCAGCTTGTGCGCCTGCGCCACGGCCTCGGCCAAGCCTTCGCAACGGAAAATAGGGGGGCAACTCGGCACTCTGCGCGCTGTATCCTCGATTTGACTGGCCGCTTCGCCGATCAACAGCAACACCTTGACATGATCAGGCAGTAGTCTGGCCATCACGTCAAACGGTACCTTCTTATCTCTCCCGCCGGCGATCAGCAGCACTCGGCCCACGTGCGCGTGCAGAGTGGCGACGGTACGGGCGGGGCTAGAGCCGATTGAATTGTTGTAGTAATGCACGCCGCCCACAGTTGCCACCCACTGGTTTCGGTGCTCCACGCCGACAAAGGTGCGTACCGTCTCTAGGATTGCCTCGTCCGGCACGGTCCCCCTCACGGCGGTCATGGCAGCCATAACGTTTTCCACGTTATACCACCCCGGTAAACGAATGTCACTGATAGGTACCAGACCATCGATCACTCCATCGCGGACTGTGTGCCCGCCGAAATACTTGGTCCGCCCACGCCCGCGCAGTGTGGCGGTCGCCGGGTTGTCGCCGTTAAGGACGGCAAGGTCGCCAGCACTCTGAAAATCCAGCAGGCGGCGCTTGGCGGCGGTATATTCATTCATATCGCGGTGCCAGTCGAGGTGATTTGGCGAGAGGTTGGTAATGACCGCCACATGGGGAGAGCGCGTCATGTCCATCAGCTGGAAGCTGGATAGCTCGACCGCGCACGCGTCCAGCGGCGACATCTCGCCAGCGCGCGTCAGCAGTGGCGTGCCAATGTTGCCGCCCAGATGCACCGTTCGCCCCCCGTTTGCCAGCATGTCTGCAATTAACGACGTGGTGGTGGTCTTACCGTCCGAACCGGTCACGCCGAAAATGGGACAAGGACACAACGCAAAGAACTCCTCCATCTCACTAGTCACACGGCTGCCGCCAGCGCGGGCCGAGTCCAGCGCCGGATGGTCTGGGCGCATGCCCGGAGTGCGGAACACAATATCGCCCCCAACGCGATCCAGGTAATTCTCCCCTAGGCGCAAACCGACGCCTAGAACGTCCCACTCCTCCCGTGGCAGAGCCGGATTGCGGTCGCGTACGGTGACGCGCGCCCCTGCTGAGCACAGCATGCGGATCAGCGGTGAGTTGCTGACGCCGGCGCCGATGATGGTCACGTCCCGACCGGCCAGCGATTGGATATAGGTGTCAAAAGCAGGATTCATAAGCACCTCCGCTTATAGAATGTCATTAAATCAAATATACCACATATTGGAACTATCCTGCCTGCCCGTTAGCCATTCATACAGCGCAATAATTAGCCCTGCAACACAAAGGATGAATTTTCATGGTAGTTGAATAGGGTAACGTGTATTGTTGCTTTTACCTGTCTGATCCAGGTGCTTTACGTTGTTAACTCGGTACTACAAAAGATAGAACTATTGCTATATTCGGTACAACGTTATGCTTGAAAGGTACAAAGCTCCCATTCGAAAAGAAGAGGTGTTAACCCAATGAAACAAAAGCTATTTTACGTTTTAGTAGCTATAGCCAGCTATTTTGCAGGTGTATTCGCTTATATAACTTTTTTGGAACTCGTATATGATCAAAGCCTCGGGAGTGAATCGAGCAAGCTTATCGGCTGGACGCTCCCCTCGTATCTATTCCTAATTCTTCCGTTCTATACCCTTATGTTCCGCTGGAGAAAATCGGCTATCTTGCTGCGGACTGCCCTGCTTATTGTTTTAAGTATTATTGCGGCAGCTTCCGTCACCGTTATGATGGGCCTAGGAATATGGCGGTTACAGGATCTCTTTTCTCCTGAGTTCGGACTGTTCATTTTGCTGTTTGCCAGCTCAGCTTTCATATTTACCATCGGCTCTCTCGTTGCTATAAAAGAGCGGGGTTATCTGGTCTTTTTACTCACTTCACTAATTATCATTTACCTGCCAATTCACATGCTGAACTCGGAGGTCGAGAAACATAGACCTGTTATTCATCACATTCCTCAAAACTTTCACGGCACTGTTGTCATTCAATTTGGGGACCCTAACTATCCGCCTATCTCCAAGAAATAAGGCCCTAATTCTGATTCATGGGTCACCACATAGGTCCACTTAAAATCCTTATCTACGATATAAATGTCCTGCTCGTCTTCCAGATCCTCAGGCATTAATTGTGCTGCATCTTCTATTAGCAAAGCTAAATCGTGCCCCTGATAGAAGACATAACACGCTTTCTTAGTTTCATTGCGGAAGGCTTCCACAGCTTGTACATCACTTAGGCATGGTTTTTTTGAATAGCTGAAAATATGCCATAAATATTGTTCCATATAAATATTTATCTTTTCTTGAGCATCCAAACCCTCTGCAAAAACGTCTTCCCACTCGCGCTTCATGTCACGACCCTCAAGCTCTGCCTGAGCCACACTCATATGTTTTGCTTCAAGTTTGGGTACCAGCTTGAGGTGCTCGATCCTAACCTTACGATCATCAAACAAAAAACGCTTTATATTTTCCTTCAATTCATCGCTGGCATGCTCCAGCATTTCGTACAGTCTACCTGCTTGACGCATTACGATATCGGAGTTAATCTTTGGCCCGGTTTCGAAGAAACCATCAGGATATTGTTTAGTCTCCCATACTCGGACCATGCAGAAATATTTAAACAAATACTCGAATGTATTCTGTTCAATACTCTCATCAACAATGTTTTCAATATGCGATCGGCTTATTTTATCGACAATAATTAAATATTCTTCTGACCACACGAACTCATTGTACCCTCTGCTCAGATGATCGTTACGGATGGATTCGATACATTTAACCGTATAAAAATTAGCTACCCACTGGGAGTAATCTGGAAATGTTACATGGACACTGACTCGAGCATCTGTTTCGTCCTCAATTGAGCATTCCCAATCAATCCTCACATGCCTCTTTTTCGAAAACAATGCTTACCCCCCTTAAATGCTAGGTCTGCTACTCCTCGTGCATGACGATCAACGATCATGATTACAATGAAATATTTCTTCATCGTACCACAAATTATTTGGGTGATGTTTACAATTCACTGGAATTATGATATTGTTACTTTATAACGTAATTACGTAAAACAATAATAATATGAGGTGATGTCGTTTGACAACTTCTAGAGATTACGGAACTGAGCTTGATTTGCTTACCAAGGAAATGCACGAGCTCAAGCAAATGTTAAGTCAAGTGATTAATGCTCGTCCTTCTCAAAAACATTCTCAGACCGCTTCGCTGAGCCAAGATCAACTAACAGATGGAATCGAGCACGATTTAGATTTAGGCACTATATTTTATTCGGGGCAATATCGTGGACATAATGGCTTCAGGTGGGACCCCAGACAACAGGAAGTCCATCACTTACTCGGCCTTGATACGGACAAAGTGGCAAAAATTTTAGCGGCACTCGGGAATAAGCAACGGCTCGACATCTTGTTTGCTGTTTTACAGGAACCGCTCTCCGGCTCTGAAATCGTAGAAAGGCTAAACTTAGGAACCACTGGGCAGCTTTATCACCATACCAAAGCTTTGCTTGGTGCCGATCTTTTAGTCCAAGAAGAACGCGGAGGAAAATATTCGCTGCCTGCTCATCGAACCCTGCCGCTGCTGCTCTTGTTGACTGCCATTACTGACCTGCATGATACGAGCCATTATATAGAACTTACTGAGGCTAGAAATAACGTAGAGGCCTATTTAGGTGAAAATAACGAGGGGTACGATCCGCATTATCTTTTATGGGCAGTAATAGATAATTCGCTGTTTGAGCACCAAGCTGGATATTGTACGGAGCTTAATATCGTACTTCACAGTGATACGAGCATCACCGTTTCTGATAATGGTAGGGGTATTCCGATTCAAGCCTTTCCTCAATCGAAGAAGACTCCGGTACAAGCCGTTCTTACAGAGCTTGGGCATTATAACAAGAGCGCATCCGTGGTAGCCTCAGATGGGCTAAAAGGCATAAATATGCCCGTGGTTAACGCTTTATCCGAACAGCTTTCCGTAGAGGTTCGCCGTGAAGGGAAAGTATTTCGTCAAGATTTTAAACATGGCATTCCGCAAAGTGAACTGCTTGTCTTAGGAATGACTAAAGAAACGGGCACCAGCATTACCTTCAAGCCAAATCCGGATATTTTTAAATATCATTTTGATAAGGCAGCAATAATAGATCGTTTAGCGGAAATACAATTGAAATTCCCCAACCTAAAAGCTGAAATGCTAGAGTAGCTTTAAGATGGGCTCGAGTGATGCAGAAGACGGCGGAATACGTCCACTATCTTCTGCATCACTATTATTCATGGGTTGGAATGTAAACATCGACTTCTTCAGGGAACTTTGGGTTTGCGAAGTGGTAAACCTCCAAAGCGAGCGCTTTAGGGTTATTAATAATGCCATGGTTGTTTAAATAGCTATGAATCGATTCGTATGGATCGCCATCGCATCTGATAGCTCCATACCGGTGTGCAGGGATTGTAAATGAGATCATACCTTCTGGCAATTCACCGAACTCGCTAACCTCCATGCAGAAACAATAAGTGAATATAACCTCAGAATTAAAATGTGCACATATGTATCGTTCAGGGTTCTGTACATTTTGAATTTCAGTTCTGCGTTCTTCGAATCTCTCTCTTGCTTGCTTCAAGATTTCCGAGGTTCCATTAAACGGATGGGTAATGGGGAGCCCCACCAGCTTCATCTCATTAAGCCTGACAAGACAGGGTTGATTTTGTAGACGATTGTTTTCCATCATACAACCTCATTTATCGTGGATTTTAGAAGAATTGTCAAATAGATTTCGAATGAAATGACCTCTTAACAATCAGCTTTTTTCAAGGGTTAATTGCCACGAAACACCGTATTTATCTGCAACCCATCCAAATTTTTCACTAAACGGATAAGCGGCCAAGAGAAATGGCATATAAAATGAGCACCGCACCATAGAGATTCCAAACACTCGGTATGGATGCAGCAGCTAAAATCCCTATACAAGCGGGTAGTATCAACATGATAAAAACGATTAGAATCGTTTGATCGTCCACCGGCATCCTCGTATATGGGTTCCAAAACAATAAAAGGCAACTCAAAATGATACATCCCACAGAAGCTGCCCAAGCACAAATGGAATATTTCATATGAATAAATACCTCCTTTGTACTATTCCATAGTTTGAAACCCACACCGAAATCCAACGTTTAGCCTCATAAAAGACTAACCTCTTTAATCATTCTTTATGTTAAAGATGATATAACTCATTGAACTCCCTTAGTCGATATCGTTTTTTTATGTGAAATACCGAGGTGGCGATATTTGATGGTGACAGTTTCAATTGTTTTCTCATCACCTATCGTAATGGCGTAAATTTTGTCCGCATCTGTTGCCGTACCACTATTCACTTTTTCCATTTGTTTTTGCGGTGATGTTCCTGTTGGGATTATTACCTCGTCTATCGTTTTAAAAGTATAATCCTGTTCTTCCATCCCCTCGAAACGGTCTGAAACTATAAATCCTTTTGAAGGAGTGCTCACTTGCATTTTAACCCGTGCAGGTGCAGTGCCTGCATTTATTAGTACCTCGTCGATTTCAATATCTCCGATTAAACCTTTATTGCCAACTTCAACTAAGACGATATGTCTATCGTTTGTTGAAGAGCTCGCCCCTGCTGCTATAGGCGGGTTGGATTTCGAGTAAACATAAGTACCACCAAATACGAGGAAGCAGCAAACGATTAGTAAAATGATTTTTTTCAGAATGGATCACTCCTTCTTTAGCGTCATTTCACTTTATGTGCTAATATCATGGATTGCTACCAGCAGCTTTTCACGTGTAATACGCCCTTCATTTAGCTGGCGTCTTCCCAGCACCTAGCCGCAGCTTATAATCCAGCAGTCGAAAAGCTTTTACAACAGATTCTTTGGGAGCCACGCCATACCGATCACCGATGTTAACCTCAAAATAGGAGCCATCATCACCTCTATCCCGCACTGACTGTGACAAGCCGATGCCTGTTTCTATAGCGATATCGGTTAGGATCAGCTCAAGCTGCTCCTTCTTTGCTGTCGAGTGAACATGAAACATATTGGAAACAGGTACTTCAGGGATGGTCTTCATTCGATGGCACCCGTTATATAATTCAGCAAGCTCCTGCGCTTCCCTATAATACTTCTCCATATGCGGGAGCCGCCGCTCCATGTAGTAATCTGCGGCGATAATATAAGGATACAGGCTGATTAGATCACCGCCGTGACGTCTTTTCCAAGTCTTCGATTCTTCTGTAAAATCACGAGCTCCGGCTAAGACAGCTCCTGCAATCCCGCCAATTCCTTTGTAGAACGAGATATACACGCTATCGAAGAGCGAGCATACCTCTCGAGCCGACTTTCGATAATAAGGAAGAATCTCGAACAACCTAGCTCCATCCAGATGAAGCTTTATCCCTCTTTCACGGCAAAATGCCGACATGGCTTCAAGCTCTGCAAATTCCGGCAATTGTCCGCCAATTTCCCTCTGCGGCAGCTCCAGAAGCAAACAAGCGATATCTTCCTTCAGGTCAAGCAGATCCTTAAGAAGGACAGGCCTTTCTTCATCCGCCAGTAATACCGATTCAAGATGGTGAAGCTCTTTCATGCCGTCTTTCTCATGAATTTCCAGGTGGCTTAAGGGATGATAGCCAACTTTCTTAATCCCTTTCTCGTCGCACCATATCCGGAGCGCAATTTGCTGTGCCATTGTACCGCTGGGGAAAAAAACAGCCGATTCTTTGCCAAGCAGGCTTGCCATTCGTTCCTCAAAATTCTCGATTAGTACCCCCTTGCCGTACATATCGCTATCCTGCTCATCATCCCATTGCCCTAGCGCTTCTTTCAGCACCTGCACATTCCGTCTTCCATGACCGATTAAAGGGTAGCTGGCTTGATTATATGCTTGAATTAGTGTCGTTGTTTTTTCCATCCTGTAAGACCCCTTTTTTATATTGGTTGTTTATTCCTTCGGCAGTATAGTCCGGTTCATCACGGGAGAAGAAAGGATGACCGACGTGTTCACATTTCCGAAAGGCATGAGTCGCTCTACGAGCTCGCTTAGCCCATCCATCCCCGTTACCGCCGCCTTCAAAATATAGCTGACCGTCCCCGTTACCCGGTGGCACTCGATAATTTCATCATCATTCATGATGCGCTTCTCAAACTCCATCGGAAATACCTTCAATTCGCTCATTTGAATGATCACCTGTATGTTTCTGCCGATTGCAGCAGGCGATACTCGAGCGCCGAACCCAGTAATGACACCCTTCTCCTGTAGACGCAGCAGACGCTCTGATATGCTGGGACGGCTCAGAGCCAATCGTTTGGACAGCTCACTTACCGTCATTCGCCCATCCTCCTGCAGCAGTTGGAGAAGCGTTCGATCCAATTGATCCATTATCACTAGCCCCCTTCATTTTGCAGTAAAAAGGCTGTAATTTAATTCAATGTTATATAAATTTACATCATTTTCATTCTGTTTATCATATATCCGATTCGTGCTGTTTTGTATTCTTATAGTAACAAACTTAAGCAGGTGGTGCATACGTGATGATTCGGAGATCGGATAACAAAATGAAGGAAAACATCAATAAATGGCTTCATATTGCAATAGGCTGCTTCGTTACTACCGGCGGATTAATCATTCTAAAGCATTCGCATATCGTCACTGGAGGAACAGCGGGACTCTCTTTAAGCTTATCTCCCCTGCTGCAAGTCTCATTCCACTATTTATTTGTATTGCTCAACCTTCCATTTTTAATTTTCTCCTACTTTTATATGGGCAAATCCTTTACCTTCAATTCCATTGTTGCTATCGCACTCCTCTCCTCATTAAGCGCTGTGAACGACATATTACCTGCCTTTACGATTCCGTCACTGATCGGATCGATCGTTGGAGGAGTATTCATTGGGGCAGGCATCACCGCCTTGTTCCGTAACGGTGCATCTCTCGGAGGCGCGACGATACTGGCGATTTATTTGCAGAAGAGATATAACGTCAATCCTGGAATGACCAACTTCGTATTCGATCTTCTGGTTGTGATCAGTAGTTTATCTGTATTCTCGCTTCAGAGTGGATTGTTATCTGCTTTATCGATTGCCGTTACATCAGCCTACTTGTCGTTCTATAAAAGAAGGAAGACCGGCTCTAAGCAAGATAAAAAGGAAGTACCGTCTGACGCTGTGACCTCATTATCAACAAGGCTGGATCTTTAGTTACGTTAACAAATGCGGGGCTGAACCTCACTGCGCATCTATAACGTAACTGCTTATCTTGGAGGGTGTGCTTAGTTTCTACATTGCACTTTATACAATGTAGTGGACCCTTTAAAGCAACCTCCCCTGCTACGTTGCAGTTTCTACAATAGAATCCTCAAAATCAATCCAAATTACCTCTTACGACGCTCATTCAGCTGCATTTCTGCAACGTAGCCCTTCCTATCAAGCCTTATGTTAGGTTTCTATTGTACTTTGTGCAATGCAGAGACGAGCTTAAGATTAAACCTATTAATGTAGGCGGCAAATTCAACCTTTAGGTGTGACTCTGAGGAGTGTGGGGTGTGGGGTGTCGGGTGCGAGCTTCTGCTCAGTGTACGAGTCCAAAGCAGGATCCTTATCGGTGATTATTCTGCTAGGAAGCTGCGGCTCCTCGTTATAAAAAGAAGGCTACCGATTCATGAATATCGGTAGCCTTCTTTGCAATTAATGAGCCAATTATTATCTGTTGCCAAACTGCGCATGGTGTAAACGGCTGTAAATGCCGCCCGCCGATACGAGTTCTTCGTGGCGGCCTTGCTCGGAAATTCCTTGCTCCGTGACGACGACAATGCGATCTGCATTTTTGATCGTAGCTAGTCGATGTGCAATAACGAGCGTAGTCCGGCCCACAGACAGCTCAGCCAGCGACTGCTGGATTGCTGCTTCCGTTTCGGTATCGAGAGCCGATGTAGCTTCATCGAGAATGAGAATAGGTGGGTTTTTCAGGAACATCCGCGCAATCGCAAGCCGCTGCTTCTGTCCGCCGGACAGCTTAACGCCGCGTTCGCCAACTACCGTTTCCAGCCCCTGCGGCTGAGCATGGATGAATTCCTCCAGCTTCGCTCTGCGCGCAGCCTCCCAAATATCTTTATCCGACGCGCCAAGCTTACCGTAACTGATGTTCTCTCTAATCGTACCGGCGAACAGGAACACGTCCTGCTGCACGATTCCGATCTGCTTCCGCAGCGAATCCAGCTTCAAATCGCGAATATCGTAGCCATCGACGGAAATGCTTCCGCCTTCAATTTCATAGAAGCGCGGCAGCAGGCTGCAAAGCGTCGTTTTGCCGGCGCCGGAAGGTCCCACGAACGCAATCGTCTCGCCTGCACGGATCGTGAGATCGATATTTTGAAGCACCTTCGCCTCGCCTTCATAACCAAACGTAACATTCCGATATGCAATATTTCCGCTTAAGCGGTCAACCTCCACGGCATTTGGTTTATCCGCAACGTCAGGTGCTGTCTCCAGCAGCTGCACATAACGCTTAAAACCGGCAATGCCTTTCGGATAACTCTCGATAACCGCATTGATTTTTTCAATAGGCTTGAAGAAGATGTTCGTGAGTAAAACAAAGCTAATAAACTCGCCGTACTTCAGATCGCCTTTAATAACAAACCATGTGCCTGCAATCAACACGAATACAGAGACAAGTCTCATCAGCATATAGGTAATCGAAGAGTTCAAACCAATAATTTTGTACGAAATAAGCTTCGCCTCGCGGAAACGCAGGTTGTTCACCTTGAACAGCTTTTTCTCATGGCTTTCGTTCGAGAATGCTTGAACAACACGAATACCGCCAACCGTATCCTCTACGCGTGCGTTAAAATCGGCCATATCCGAAAACAACCGATTCGCAGCTTTCGTCATTTTACCGTTGAACATGAGAACGAGCCAGATGATGATAGGTACAATAACAAAGGTAAGAATAGCTAGTTCCAGATTAATATACGCCATGATGCCGAACGCTCCGACGAGCGTCATCGCAGCAATGAACATATCCTCTGGGCCATGATGGGCAACCTCGCCGATCTCGAATAAATCATTCGTAAGACGCGAGATCAGATGACCGGTCTTCGTGTTGTCAAAGAATCGGAAAGACAGCTTCTGCACATGGTCGAACAGCTTCTTCCGCATGTCTGTCTCAATATTAATCCCAAGCATATGGCCCCAGTATGTAACAACATACTGCAATAAAGTATTAATGATATAAATCACAAGCAAGATTGCGCAGGCTGTAACGATGAGCCCCCAGTTCTCGTCCGGCAACAGCGTATCTATTACATAACTGACTGCCAAGGGGAAGCACAGCTCAAGTACTGCCAGCAGTACCGCACAACAGAAATCAAGAAGAAAAAGCTTCTTGTAAGGCTTGTAGTAGGCAAAAAAGCGTAAAAGCATCGTAAACTCCTTCTTCTTACGTAGTGATAATGATTTTCATTTAAAATGATATACAATCACTACCATGCTGTCAATCCATCGCCAAAATTGATTCGCTCAGGATGGGTATACACATTCATCTCTCCGCCTCTTATAAAACCTACACAGGTGATGCCTAAATCCTCCGCCAAGCGAAGAGCAAGGTCAGTAGGCGCCGACTTGCTGAGCATGATGCCGCAGCCGATTTTTGCTGCTTTCAGTACTGCCTCCGAGGAGAGTCTGCCGCTGAATGCAATCACTTTATCTGAAGTCCGAACACGGTGCAGCAAACAATAGCCGAACAGCTTATCGAGCGCATTGTGACGCCCAATATCCGTTCGTACAGCAAGCAGCTCAGTTGGTGTTCCGATTGCTGCATTATGAACGCCGCCCGTGCTGCGAAATTCGGAGGATGCCTCCTGAAGCTCGCGCATAAAACGAATGCACTGCTCAGCCGATATTTTTGTGCGGGTCATAATCGTTTTGGCCGTCAGCATATCATTGTGAAAATAAAACTGCCGACTCTTGCCGCAGCATGATCCGATAAAACGTTTGGCGTAATGATCCTGGCTTAACGTATGCTTGTGCTCAAGCTCGACATAGGCAAAACCCGCATCCTCCTCGATGCGCAGCGATTTCACCTGCCCGGCTGTACGTATGACCCCTTCGGATGCGAGAAAACCAATGACCAGCTCCTGCAAATGCGATGGCGAGCATACCATAGTTGCAAATTCCTCACCGTCCAGCTTTAAGGTAAGCGGATATTCCGCAGCGATGTCGTCATCCTTCTCCCAGTGGGCGCTGCCATCGTATTTGAGGATGCGCCATTTGGTCGTGTTTGAAAGATCCATTCGAATGCTCCCCTTCCACGCTCAGCTTGCTTATGCTTTATTCCTACCTAACAGCCCTATCTAGGCCGGCGGCTCGATTTCCAGCTCCACAATCCGCTTCTCCATATATTTCGTATCTTTAAAAGCATGATAGGTTTCGGCTTTCTCCACGATAACCGATGCATTATACTCCGGTATGCCTGCAAAGGGCTCATATACACCTTTTGGGAATAGACTATTCCCTTCCGGCCAATACAACTCGATATTGCCCGGTGCAATATCCGCTTGCTTAGCTCTGCCATGGAAGCTCCCGCTTCGGTTATATACAACGATCGCATCTCCTTCGGCGATAGCAAGCTCTGATAAATTCGCTTCATTCATCAGCACGTCGTAGCGTCCAGCATCGTTAAAGGCATCCTTCTCGCCATAAATCATCGAATTGAACTGTTTACCGCGCCTTGTCGTAGCATAGAAATGTCCTTCCGGTATGCGCAGCTCTGGCAGTTCAATCGGCAGCAGGCTGCCCCTCCCATCAGCAGTTGGGCAAAAACCATCCTCACACAGCCATGCCCCGCCCCATTGGAATACATCACCTTGACTTCGCAGCATCTCTACGCCCTCATAGTTCGGTGAAGCCAGCGCAATTTCTCTCCTCACAGCAGCTGCGTCTTTAAACGTGATCGCCGCTTTGAGCTCCGGCCGGATACGTGCAGCTAGATCCGCATAAATTTGCCACTCCGCACGCGCTTCCTCTATCCGTGGCCCTTCGATCGTCGGTGAAAAATAGACCATCCGCTCCGTCGAGGTCGACGTACCGCCGCCTGGCTGTTCGTACCTTGTCATTGCAGGCAGAACGATAACCTCCTCCTGCGCATCCAGCAGCGTCGAGCTGTTCAGCACAATATCTTGATGCACCCGCAAATCAACACTCTCTAAACAACGCTTCACAAAATCAGGATCCGGCATCGTCTCCACAAAATTGCCGCCCGACGTATAAAACAGTTTCAGCTTTCGGTCAGAATGCTCATTCAGCAATGCGTTCTCCAGTGACACCCCTACAATATCACCCTGCCAATCCGGCAGCTTGAAACCCCAAAGCTGCTCCACACGCCGGATATCCGCTCCTTTAAACTCACCGCCAGGTAGGCTGAACGGATCAGCCCCCATTTCGCCTGAGCCCTGAACGCCGCTATGACCGCGAATCGGCATCAAGCCGCAATGCTCCCGCCCGAGAAAACCTCGGAGCAGCGCGAGATTAGCTACCTGCGAAATATTATCCGTTCCGAATCGATGCTGCGTCAGTCCCATGCTCCAAACGAATACACCTGACTTTGCAGCGGCAAGCAGAGCCGCAAAATCCCGCATCCGCTCTCTCGTCAGTCCTGATGATTTCTCCAGCAGCTCCCAACCTTGCTGCTGAATATGAGCCTTCAGCTCCTCATAACCCTTCGTATGCTCACTTACAAAAGCATGATCAATCGCTGAGCCTGACTGCTCCTCCTCCATCTCGAACCAGCTTTTCATGACGCCGTGCATGAATGCAATGTCCCCACCGATGTTCACCTGATAGAAATCGTCTGCCAGCTTCGTGCCAAAGAGAGCCGATTCCGGTATAGACGGTATCCAGTAACCCTCCATTGCCGGCTCGCGATAAGGGTTGATCACGATGATTTTGGTACCTTTGCGCTTCGCCGCATACATATACTTGGTCGATACAGGCTGATTGTTCGCCGCCACACTGCCCCAAAACACGAGCACATCCGTACCGATCCAGTCTTTATAATTGCAGGTAGAAGCTCCTACCCCAATGGAACGCTTCATCGCTGTTTTAGAAGGAGAATGGCAAATGCGGGAGGCGTTATCGATATTGTTCGTCCCGATGAGCCGAGCAGCCTTCCCCGCCACATAATACGATTCATTCGTAATGCCGCGCGCAGTTAAGTAGAACGCCATTTGCTTTGGGTCGATGATTCTCGCTTTGGCAGCAATCCGGTCTAGCGCCTCATCCCATGAAATCCTGCGAAAGCTGCGTTCTCCCTTGCTTCTTATGAGCGGATAAGGCAATCTTCCGAGCTTGCGCAATTGCGTGCTATCCAGCTTTCTCAGCTCATCAATATCTGCATGAAGTACCTCTGCTTTAATCGCAGGCATCGTATTCAGCCGCAGGACGTTCAATCTCGTCGTGCAAATATGGGGACCGTCCAGCGTCTGATCATATAATCCGGACACGCCAAGCGCACAGCCATCACATACGCCCTGCGTCAAAATCCGATAGGCATATGGCAAGTTGTCTCGGTTATCCCACGCTACTTTGAGCGTATCACGAATATGATGGGGCTTAATGCGTCCTAGCCCAAAAGGAGCTTTGCTCACCCACAGCTTCGGGTCTGGCAGCCTCGGCAGCTTAATCGGTCCTGTATGCAATGTTTTCTTCATTAATAATTCACCCCGCTAATGATCATTATGGAACGATTACTATTTACCTTGCTAAACTACTACAAACAAAAGTAAGCGCATACATTAATATCATAAAAATGATTCCACACGAACATTCATCACAGCGTCCATCCTGTCCAGCTTACCTACATAGAGCTCCAAGAGGAAGCTGCCGCCTCCTCCTTGCTAGTCTCTGTTGTCACACCTTCAGTAAAGCTATTATATAGGTAGCACCTGCACCGCCGCCTGCTTCCCGCTCACTTGAATGCCGGATTGCTTCTTGCCGCTCCCCTCCAGATCCTTCAGCATGCGCTCAAGCAGTTCCTTCGCTTTGGGTCCTTCCTTGCCTTGAATTTTTACAACTAGCTGCACACCATTGCCTGAGCCTAGAAGCTTCGCCGCTTGCCGCAGCTTCGTATCATAATCATGGTCCTCTATATGAGCAGTCAAGCGGAGCTCTTTTACTTTGCTAGGCTGCTCCTTCACCTTAACGCCTCGCTTCTCTTGATCAGCCTGCTTCTTCGCCTGCCCTTTGGCCACCAGCTTGCATGGCGGAGGACTGCTCATAAGTGAGGTGCAGACCAAATCCACCTTCAATTCCTTTGCCTTTGCCAGCGCTTCATCACGCGAGATAACGCCAAGATCCTCGCCTCGCAAGCCCGTCAAGTGCACCTCGGAGGCGCGTATTTTTTCATTCATAATAACCATCGATGCCATGTCCGCTTATCGCTCCCTTGCCGTGAATACGGAAAACAGCAGCTTTCACTTGCTAAGCCGCTGTATTTTCCTTCCTTTATTATACGCTTTTATTAGACGTCCAGCGCGGTTTGTTTATGTGCTTTTCCGCCTATGCCTATCTCAGCACTCCTATTCGCTTCAGCTTCGGCCTCATCCCGCTCCGCTTTACGCAGAAACTTCTGGCCTCTCCAGCGAATTAAAGATAGAATGCCGCGGATGTACTCATCCAAGATCATACAAGCATAAATCCCGATGAGGCCATAGCCAAGCTGAATCCCAACAAAGTAAGCTAGTCCCGTAGCAATCAGCCACATCGAGAATACTGAAGTCCACATCGTAAAACGAGTATCGCCTACCGCATTCAATGAGTTGCCGAGCGCCATATTAATCATTTTACCCGGCTGAAGCAGTAAATTCATTCCGAGCAGAGATACGCCTAACGCTACAATTTCTTTGTTTTCTGTAAACATTCCGAGCAGCTGCCGGCCAAACAAATAAATAAGGAACGCGTTGACCGTCACCACCGCAAGCCCGATCCACATCGCTCGGAAGGCGATGCTGTATGCCTCTTTGACCCGGCCCGCTCCAAATAAATGGGCAATTTGAATTTGTACAGCCAGCGCAATCGAATAACCAAGCATGAAGCAGAAGGATTCCAACGTATTCATATACGTCCGCGCCGCCAGCTCATTCGAGCCGAGTATAGCCAAAAAGCTGAAAATAAGCAGCTGCGTAAACACCCAGCAAGACAAATTCACGCCAAGCGGCCATCCAATACGGAGAATTTCACCGAACAGCTTGCGATTAAATACATTAAAATCACGTAAAGCAATCGTACGCTCAAAGGAGCTAAGGAACATAATGAACAGTACGATCGTTGCGAGCAAGCGGCATAACACGGTTGAAATCGCTACACCCATCAAGCCCCATTTTGGAAAACCAAACGCACCGAATATGAACGCATAGTTGAAAAAAACATGCACAACATTCATTCCGATTGCCGTATACATAGGCCCCTTCGTATTGCCTGTATTCCGAATCGACGTGCTAAGTGCTGACATTAACGCTATCAATACCATGCCGCCACCGACTATTGATATATACGTCTTCGCTAGTGGAATCAGATTTTCTGGAAGCTGAAGCACTGCAGCGATCTCTCCTGGAATGAGGATCAGCAGCCCGCTAAGTAAAAGTCCAATGATGGCGCTCACTTTCACCGCCATAATGGCGATCGTACGGGCGTCCTCGCCATTTTTGGAACCAATTTTTTGCGCAATGAGTATGCCCGCTCCACTCGCTACGGTTATAAACAAGGTCGTCAACGCTTGAAACAGCTGATTAGAGAAGCCGACCACCGCTACCGCATCATCCGATATCCGGCTCACCATCAGTGTGTCCGCCGCACCGAGTAAAAACTGTAAAAACAGCTCTATGAAAATCGGCCAAGCCAGCATCCAGAGCGAAATTTTTTTGTTAGGTAAAGCCATCCTGTTGTCCTCCTGCACCGACCGCTTATTAGCGACCGTATCCGTTGTTTATCATCAATCGTCATATCAAATTATAGATGCTATACTGAGCTTGATGTATCACTTTTACAACTGAAACTATAACGATTCAAACTTCAATATTTTAAGGAGAAAATCCTAACATGACCATCATTCATATGACCATTCCGCCGCTGCCGCATTATATCATTGGAGGTTATACCGTTGCCCCTTCAGGCCGCAAGCATCCAAGCAGATGCAACATTAATGTGTTTGATTTGCTTGTAGTCACGCGGGGCTGCTTATACATGGGAGAAGAAGATCGGCATTACGAAGTGAGTGCAGGGCATGCACTCATTCTCAGGCCGGATGCTCACCATTACGCTACGAAGTCTTGCCAAGAGCAAACGGCTTACTATTGGATTCATTTTCAGACGACTGGCGCATGGAGCATATTCGATCAATCCGTGCCAGAAGTGCCGGCAGACAGTGCCAAAACAAGAATACTCACGTCAAACGTTTATACGACACAAACCTTTACCAAGCGACTGCCCCAGTTTGCTAAGCTGCTTCAGCCCTCCAAGATGGACAGCCTACTGCGCCAATTGGTTCAGCTCAATATGAATGATCATATCCCCAGCGTAAAATGGAAGCAGCAGCTCGTGTTTCAAGAGGTTATCGAGCATTTATCCGCATCCATGGAAGCCGATGGGCCATCTCCCTCTATCTTGTGCGCAGAGCAGGCTGCTTCCTATTTGCGAGAACATTATCGTGAGAGTATAACCGCGCAGGAGCTGGGAGATAGCATCAACTTTCATCCCGTTTACATCGCGAGATGCATGCAGAAAGAATTTGGCTGCGCTCCATTTGATTACCTCATGCGTTTCCGGATCGAGCAGGCCAAGCTGCTGCTGCTTCAAACCGATCTGCCTATCGCTCGCATCGGCGAGCAGGTTGGCTTCAATCATGCTGCCTACTTCACATCTTGCTTTGCCAAATACGAGAGCATTTCGCCGCGCAAATATAGACAACGATTTTCACATGGATAAGGATGAGCGCACTCCCTCCACAGCTTCAGGCCGAACGCGGGGCTGCTCCTTCGCTATTTTGGACACTTACCTGCTGCAATCCTGCTCGTAAAAAAGGAACGACTCCCTCTAAGAGAACCGTTCCTTCGACTAATCATCTATTTATTATGCATTGGATGATATACCATCATTACCACTTACAGCAGCAGTATTCGGCTTCCTGCCCCAGCCTGTAAGCCACTTGCCTAACCGAATGGATGGCAGCTCAATGAAATAGTAACTTAGCGCCCCCGCTCCGAACGAAGCAACAAAGGCGAGTATGACGATAAACGGTGTCTCCACCTCGCCATTTAGCAGATGGATGAGCGATAGGAGTATAATCATATGATACAAGTAAAGACTGTACGAGATTTTCCCCAAAAACAATAACGGCTTTCGCTGCAGCTGCCTTGATAAACGAACCGACGATAGCGCTGCAATAATGAAGATCGAAGCGCCGATAGCCGTCATCCAATCGCCGCCGTGCGGCATGAGCATGTCATGGAAGTCCTCGCCATAACCGATCCATTTGAACGAATAGAAGCAGAGCCCTACAACAAGAAGCAGCATTACCCACCAGCCTTTTAATCGTGCAAAGGCGGCTTTTAACTCTTTCTGATATTTGGCCAGCAGCGCCCCAATAATAAAGAAGGAGGCATAATGCAGCGAGATCACAAAGTTCGTCGTATATCTCGTTTCAAAATTTTCAAGCAATTTTTCAGCACCAATGGACAAGACGAGTGCCAGCGGCAGTCCCACTTTCCAGCTGCTTTTTGCAATGATGAACATAATAAACGGGAACAATAATGAGATGCGCATTTCATGAACGAGCGTCCATATAATCGGATCATACCTCGTTGTATTGTAGTTTCCAACAAACAGCAAATGATGAATGATCGAGGTCACATTCGGGGGTATCACCCACAGATTGTTATAATAGCTCGTCAAATTCGTCAGCTTCGACACATAAACGATTTCCCTCATTAAGATGGCGATAATCAAAGCAACGAGAAAAGGAATGTAAATGCGGCAAATCCGCTTAATTACATATTTTGAATAGGGCTGCTGGCGGTTGCTGAAGAACGGCAAGGAAAGCACAAATCCGCTGAGCAGAAAAAACATAATGACCGCTTCATGACCGCCCCATACCGCATGCAGCGGTGTGTATTTAAACAGGTTAAGCGGGTAATCTAGAAAGCTGAGATCCGAAGTATTTTGCGCGATTGGCGCAAATACCAATAAGAAATGACCAATCATCACGGCTAATGCCGCCAATCCCCTAAGTGAATCTAATTCCTCATAGCGCTGCAAGCTGCAATTCCCCCACATTTACCGAATCTATATAATGTCATTGACGATTATAAGGGATAGCAGCCTGCTTTGTCCGCAACTATTTTCACATGCCTTTTAACCTATGAATATGACCTGCGTTTTCCTCTTCGGAACAGCTTCACCACTCCTAAGATGCACAAACAGACAAGCAAGCCTGTACAGCCCCCTACAAAATCAAGAACAACATCAGTCGCGTTGCCCGTACGCTCATCGGAGCCTAATTGATTCCATTCATCCATAGCCGGAACAGCAATGGCGACCAGCAGAGTAAGTATAATAGAAAGGAACCAACGCTTACGGGTCAGTGCTCGCAGAAACATAAAGAGCAACGCAGCAAACGTCGCATACACAAACAAATGTGCGCCCTTTCGAAATAGAAATTCAATGAAATTAAATGGCCGATCATGTGAATTAACGATGCTCGTTCGATAGGTAATCGTAACATCCGGCAGCCATCTTACAAGCTGATCGTATGTAAAGTGACTGCGCAAAAACGGCTGAATACTTTGTTGCTCATACGTCTGGGATGAAAATAGGAATAAAAGCCCGAGCCACCCTACTAATAATAGCCCCCATATAATGGTTGGCTTCCATCTAGCAGGTCTATACATGTTCACTTGCACCTCCTGTAAAACAACCAGCTTACTTTTTTCATCCTTCTATCATACTTGAAAAAAACACACAAACAAAATTTTAGCATGGGGGTGCTAAAAATCGGCATGCCAAAGAACGGCTTACTCGCAAAAATGAAGCAGCCGGTGGCGCTGGAACAACGTTTGCATTTGAGAAATAAAGAAATATAACCCATCATTTTTCAATATAACTGAGATAAAAGTCCTATTTTCATATAGTCAATAAGCCTTAAGTTTGGTATTATAACTAAAAAGAAGTGAAACGAGGGTGAATGTTATGTCTAGTTATTTAATGTTTACTGAGTTGTCTACACCATTAAAACTGTTCGGAATAAGGATTTTTAAGGATGAAAACGGAAGTTATTGGTATAAGTATAAACAAAATAAGCGAAAGCGTATATTTAAGTAGTTGTATTTTCATCTAATAACAGAGCAAGAGACGCACAATTCTTCTCATTTCTACAGCCTCTCTCATACCTTACGCAATCATAGCAATTAAGAACAAGATCAAGCGCCTGGCTTGCTCCCAGCACTTCTTCAGCTTGGTAGGACTGGCTCACTAATAGTTTATCGATCATTTCCTGCCGCAGCAGCTCAATCGTCTGCTCTAGCTTTATTTTGTGTAGAACAGTATCTCTATTAATGGTCCCTCACCTCTCCCTGAGCATGCGTATTTCGAACGATATCAACGGGTATTTCCCCGCTATACATATTGCTTATCCTTCTCATCACTTGACTAGCCGCTGCAAATTCGCCTTCTTTTTTATAACTATCCGCGAGCGATTCTACAAGTCCCTGCAGCATATATTCCAACCTGCTTCGTTCCTGATCCGCCCAGTTATCATACAAGCCTGCAAGCATTTCCTCTACAGGATAGATGAGCAGTTCTTTGACAAGACTAATCTTCCTTGTTGCTTTTTTCTCCAAATGCGCCTCTTCAAGCGACTGAATCCATTTCAGCATGTCACACTCTACAGCCGCGTGCAGCTTAACATGACTGCGATTTGCAACAATAGGATTCACACCCGCCGTGTCAAACAATCCCTTCAAATGAGAGAGACTCACTCGCAGCAAATTGCTTGCCTTGCTAATCTCAGCAAGCGGCCATAACGCATCGCATAACTGTTCCCTTGTTGGGTTCGGGTGAAACAATAAATAGACAAGCAATCTCTTCGCATTACGCTGCTGCCAGCCATTAGGTATTTCCTTGCCATTAATAGATACGCGAAACGTACCGATTAGCTTGACCTCGAGCAGTACTTTCTTGCTTGGAGCAGTCTTGTAGGCATCGCCAAACATTTTAATCGCATCGATTCTCATTAATCCAAGCAGTGGATCACCAACATTTGGACTCTCCCTGTCAATTGAAGGGTTGGAGAGGAAATCTAATAATTTCTGAGCTGCATAGGGAAGATTATCTATAAAAACCATACTAGCCGCATCAGGCACCGTTACCGAGAACGCATTCGGAATAAACTGCGACGTAATCTTTGACATATAGGATGGGTATATCGTATCTTTGTCTCCCGCCATAACAAGGCAAGGCTTATTCATCGCGGATAAGTCATCCAATGGATTCTCTGCTGCGAAGAGCTCTATTAATTTGAAGTAAACGTCCATGTCACACTGCAAGTATGCTTCTCTTATCCATGATACTTCTTCCCTGTCCTGGGGCAGACAAGTTACTAGACTAGTCATCTGCTCAGCAAGTCCAGCTGCCACCCCATTCTCAGCATAGCTCCTACGCAGCTCAACAGAACGCTCCATCGCCTCCGGAGGATAAAATCCAATCGTCGACATAAGAACAATCGTCTTGACCCGCTCCGGGCGGCTCACACCATACCTAGCAGCTAAGCTTCCGCCAAAACCATGCCCAACTAAATGCGCATCTATTATGCCGCATTGGTGGAATATGCCTTCGAGATCATTGCAAAGCAGCTCCCACGTTAATTCAGAGCCATCATGCAAGCACCCGCCATGCCCATACAAATCATAACGTACAACATGATACCGTTCAGTTAGCACAGCAGCGAGCGGTTCCCACATACGAGCATTAAGACCTAATCCATGTAAGAGTACTATAACTTCTGCATCAGGATCAGAAGTACAATGATCGAATTGGTAGAACGAATTAAATATGTCCATAGTCCCCCTACATTACCACTACTGTATGATTTTAGGTTAGTCTGTAATGCTAGTGTAATGTATATTTTAGTACTATGGTAGTGGTTTTGCTAGTGAAATGAGTCATTTTTTTACATATTCCAAGAAATTCTTGTAAGGGGAGACAAAAAACATGCAAGACAAGATGTTCAAACGCAGCTTTTTGCTGATGATGACATTGTTGCTTGCTTTAGGTAATGCTTTTAACGTTAAAATATATCAAGAAGCTGATTGGATAATTCATCATACATTTTAATCCTAACGACGATTCACAATGACAAGAAATGAACTAAACGTGCACTGAACAGCTCACATGCCTCAAGGATGGTTTATTAAGGCAGATTGGGGTAAAGGGAGCCTTTCGTCCTCCTAAAGCTTCAGCAGCTAATTAGAGGCTATTAGCACGGTTCCTACATGCCGAGATGTGCAAAAAAACGCTAAGAAGGGGCAGAAGAAGTCATTGTGACTTCTTCTGCCCCTTCTTTTATTTTGCAAAGCTGATGTATCATACTCCTTTTACATCAAACCCTCTGCAATAGCTCTTCCTGCTTCAAGCTCTTTGTTAAAGGCTTCTCTATAGGAAGCAAGCACATCCGTGCTATAACCATTCGTTGTCAGCTTAGCCTTTGTATCCGTCATGATGACCTCAAACTTTGCAGAACAGTTGTCTACTTCTTGAATTCCCTTAGCTTTGATCTGTGCTTTAACAGCTGGATCCGTTGCCGCAACATACTGCAAGCCAATGTCCATAAGAGTTACCTTACAGCTTTCTTTCAGCGAATTAAGCTTGCTCTCTGCTTCTGCCGTAATTTGCTCATATGTAGGCTTAACTGTTCCACCGCCAGCATTACCCGAACCGCCTGTACCACCAGAACCTCCAGTTCCACCACCCGTACCTGGAAGAACAACTCCACCGCCGGCGCCTTGCTCAGCCCGGTAAGCTTCTGACTCGCCGCTAACTGTCTTCGTCACCGGATCGTAGCTAATCTGCGTACCTACCGATTCTGATAAGAAACGAATCGGCACATAGATCGAGCCTTTATAGGCATACAGGGATTGTCCAGCCGGCAATACCTTCGTCTTTCCATTAAACACAAGAGTTGCCTTCACTGGCTGTATCGCGATAGTAATGCTCGTTTGCGGCTTTTGGCTGCCAGCAGCGGCACTCTGCAATTGCTTCTTCAGAGCAGCAAGCTCCTTCTCTGTTGGCTCGGAGATAGTCGCTTTCGCACCATCCCAATTCACTGTTTTTAGCAGCGCATAAGAAATATAACGAATCGGTACATATGTACTTCCTTGATAAATAAATGAATATTGTCCATCGGGCAGTTTTAGCGCTTGTCCATCAAATTTCAGATTGATAGGCTGCGTCTTTGTCTTAATCGTTGCTGTTGCTGCGGATGCAGCGGTTACAAGTACAGATGATAGCATCATAACAACTAGAAAAATAGATAATAAACGTGACTTTTTCATAGGTCCTCCTCAGAATGTTAAAGCTTACTTGTTTAGCGAGTTTGCAATTACAGTAAGCGCATTGGCTCTAGCCCCAGCCTTCGCACTCTCGTATTGCGCGCTCCAATCCGGAAAGGCTTGTTCACCTAGATCGGCTGCTTTATACTCGCTCTTGGCATTGCTTATTAATTGATTGAACTTGGCATCACAATCGGCTTCCGCAGAAAACACCTTATTCAGGTATTTACTTTGAATAGTAGCAAGTGTGGCCTCTTCATCCCCACTAAGCTCTTGCGCGATCTGCTTGACCAAGCTATTGCTGGTTGCTTGACACGAGGATTTCAGCTTTCCCAGCTTTACTGTGACCGAAGCATCTATCTCTTTTTTCTTTCGGGACTTTTCTTCCGAATTCGTAGATTCCTTATCCGGCTTTTGCCCCTTGTCTATGTTATTAGACGCGTCAGCTGGCGGTAAAGTTGCAGTCGGACTAGGCTGATTGACTTCCTCAGGCTGCGTCGTTGGAACTAGCTCCGGTATTGGTGTTGCGTCTGGTTGTGGAGTCTGTTCAGCCTGATTCGTAGGTTGTTCGTCCGGTTGCTCCGTAGCCTTCAATGGATCCTGTCCTGCATTGCTATCTGCAGCTTCATCAAGACGCCCATTCAGTTCATCTACCTGATTTAATTTCGAATACAGACTCATACTGCCATAAATAACAATACCGATAACAACAAGTGCACCTGCAATGATCATTAATGTTTTGTTCGATTTTTTCATTGTTTTGGTTTCATATGGGCCATTACTTAAGTAAAGGTCACATATGATTCTCCTTCATTTATTTTCAAATAAAAAAGCTGACGCTTCATAGTGACGGGGCGTCAGCTTGCGGATATAGCAGTTTCAGATCTAATAGTGACGCGCTACATGCTTGTTCATGAGACAGCGACAGCTGCTAGTTTATTTTTGTGATAAACAATTCTCAAATAAATCTCCATACGCTTTTTCTCATCTAAGCAGTCTTCCCACAACAATTCATGGAACCCCATACAGAGCTGATGCCATTCACGTACAACGTTTGCGCGCATGAACATAATAATAACCTCCATGTTTCCACATAAACCACGACGGGAGGCACGATATTCGGTAGCTGGCTGGCAGTCTTTTAAAAGATAAGCCCCTTTAGCTTTGCGTCACCACTTTTCAATGGTTTTGCCTTTATCGTGTGGTTATGCGGTTGTTTTGTTTAACGGTATGTTAACAAAATTGTGTGGGGATGTATAGGGTTTGTTTGAGTTTAAAACTGAAAGTACTAGTTTGTTTCAGATCTGTAGTCTCCGCTAATTATACGTTCCCACCAGCTCTTATTTGTCATGTACCACTCAATTGTTTGTGCTATGCCAGTCTCAAAGTTGAAAGTCGGCTTCCAACCTAGTCTTTCTAATTTAGATGGATCAATAGCATACCTTTTATCGTGGCCCAGTCGATCCGTCACATATTCAATTAACTGCTCTGATTTTCCTAGAGTCTTAATAATTGTCTTCACGACTTCAAGGTTGGTACGTTCATTATGACCACCTACATTATACACCTCACCACTGACACCTTCATGCAGAACCAAATCTATCGCGGTGCAATGATCATATACATGGAGCCAATCACGAACATTCATACCATTTCCATACACAGGTACTTTCTCGTCGTTACAGACACGTGAAATCGTTAATGGAATAAGTTTCTCAGGGAAATGGTAAGGACCATAATTATTTGAACACCGTGTAATATTTACCGGAAGCCCGTAGGTCTCATGATAGGCACGTACCAGTAAATCAGAACCTGCCTTACTAGCACTGTACGGGCTGTTTGCTTGCAATGGTGTCTCTTCAGTAAAGAACGTCGTAGGGTCAAAATCTAAATCACCATATACCTCATCCGTGGATACATGTACAAACTTGGATATTCCATGTTTCTTGGATGCATCAAGTAAGGATTGCGTTCCCATTACATTAGTACGAACAAATATCCCTGGATCTGTAATCGAACGATCTACATGGCTTTCAGCAGCAAAATGAACAACATATTTAAAGTTTTCACCTTCAAATATAGACATGATTACATCACGATCTGCGATATCAGCCTTTAGAAAACGATAGTTCTCTTTGTTCTCAATATCCTGATGTTTGGATAACTCCCCAGCATAGGTCAATAAATCTAAATTAACAATTTCATACTCAGGGTATTTATTAACCATGTATTGAACAAAATTACCACCAATAAAACCAGCACCGCCTGTTACAAGTACTTTACTTTTTGTCATTCCTTCACCTCAAGTGATAATTCATTCAAAAATCTCCTTAGAGCATCTTGCCATAAAGGAAGTCTTCTAAATCCACTGTCTTCTAGTTTTTGCTTTGACATTCGGGAGTTAGAAGGTCGAACTGCAGGAGTGGGATATTCTTTCGTTGTTATTCCTTCAACTGCAACTTTTTTACCCGATTTTTCAAATATCTCTCTTGAGAAATCTGCCCAACTGCAAAAGCCTTCATTTGAAGCATGATATACTCCATATTTATTAGTTTGAATCATATCTAATAATAGTATAGCTAGATCTACTGTATATGTAGGAGAACCATATTGATCAGAAACCACATTTAGTTGATCACGGCTTTCTGCTAACCGCAGCATCGTTTTCACAAAATTGTTACCGTTGATGCCGAATACCCAAGATATACGAACAATAAAAGAGCTTTCAACTAAGTTTTGAACCGTTTGTTCACCTTCATATTTCGTTAAACCATAGTAACCAACAGGTTTAGGTAGATCTGACTCTATGAACGGAACATCACCTTTGCCGTCAAATACATAATCAGTGCTTACATACATAAATTTAGCACCAAGCTCCCTAGCAACAGTTGCAAGGTTTTTCGTCCCTTGAACGTTAACTTTCAAGCACTCTTCTTTGTCACTTTCTGCTTTATCCACTGCGGTATAAGCTGCACAATGAATAATTGCATCCGGTTTTATTTGGCTTATAAGTGCTTGTACTGCAGAATAATCTGTAAAATCCAATTCAGAGCGGCCTGTTCCAATTATGTCAAAACCTCGACCTTGCCCTTCTCGAATAACATCAAAACCAAGTTGTCCATTACGACCTGTAACTAAAATTTTCATTTATCTATTCTCCGAACTGAAAATTATGTTCTGCATCTTTCAGAAGAGGAGCCTTAGAATCCTTATCCGACAGGATTGGAGTAATTTCCAAAGGCCATTTAATACCAATATATGGATCATTCCAAATAATTCCCCGATCACACCCAGGAGAATATACCTCATCAACTTTATATTGAACCTCTACATCTTCAGTTAATGTCATAAATCCATGAGCAAAACCTTTTGGTATAAGCAATTGTTTTTTATTTTCAGCATTTAATTCGATACCATACCATTGACCATACGAAGGGCTACCCTTACGAATATCCACGGCTACATCAAATATAGATCCTCTTGTACAACGAATAAGCTTTGTTTGAGCTTTTGGATTTAATTGATAATGTAATCCTCGTAATGTCCCTTTTGTGGCAGAAAAGGATTGATTATCTTGCATAAATTCTAAATCAATTCCAAACTCTTTAAACTTTATTGCGCTATAGGTTTCCATAAACCAACCTCTGTGATCGCCAAATGTGGTTGGTTCAATAAGTAATACACCATCTAACTTCGTATTAGTATATTTCATTGTTATCCACACTTTCTTATCTAGTATATAATCTCACCTTTAGCAACTTTCAATAAATATTGACCATATCCAGTTTTGCTGAGCCTTTCACCACTGAGCAATAATTGTTCTTTAGTAATCCATTGGTTTATGTAACCAATCTCTTCTGGAGCTGCTATTTTAATACCTTGATGATCCTCTATGGTTCGTACAAAGTTAGTCGCATCCACTAGGCTCTCATGTGTACCAGTGTCTAACCATGTGTAACCACGTCCTAATAAAGAGACCTCTAACTCATTTTTCTTTAAATAGGCTTCATTAACTGAGGTTATTTCCAATTCTCCACGAGAAGATGGGGTTATACTTTTAGCGATATTAATGACACGATTATCATAAAAGTATAATCCTGTGATTGCATAGTTGGATTTTGGATTTTTAGGTTTCTCTTCCACACTTAAGACCGTACCATTTGTATCAAACTCTACAACCCCGAATCTTTCCGGATCCTGCACATGATAACCGAATACTGTTGCGCCTTTTACTTTACTAGCGGCGTTTTTTAAAATCTTACGAAGGCCGCTACCATAATAAATATTGTCTCCTAAAATCATAGCCACTGAGTCATTACCAATAAATTGTTCACCAATAATAAATGCCTGAGCTAAGCCATCGGGACTTGGCTGTGCTTTATACTGTAAAGTAATTCCGAATTGAGAGCCATCACCTAATAAGCTCTCAAACCTGGGTGTATCTTCAGGAGTAGAAATAATTAGAATTTCACGTATTCCTGCTAACATTAATGTAGATAAAGGATAATAAATCATTGGCTTGTCATATATCGGTAACAGTTGCTTACTCGTTACCATTGTTAAAGGATAAAGACGTGTTCCACTTCCACCTGCTAGAATAATACCTTTCAATATCATACACCGCCTACTTATAAATTTAGACCCACTGTATCAAAGCTTCGCGCTAACTCTGACCTAATAGTCAGAGCTTTAAGAACGACAATCTGTCCATTATATCGGCCTAAAGCTTAGAGAATTACTCCTTCTTGTATGCTGCACAATGAATATTAGCTTCAACGATGCACCCTCTTCTCCTGTTGACAATAAGAGAGTATCTAACATTTCTTACAATAATAATATTTTCAAATTAAATTTAATCTAATAATCAGTTGTCCAGTCGCAACTAGTCGATGTAGCTTATAAAATAGCTACTAAGTATGGAAATATTAGCTAGAATTTTATTTATAATCGCTCTTTATTAATTTCTTTTTTAAAATAAACCAAGTTGCAAATGACAGTATACCCAGTACGAAGTAAGAAACAACAAAGGAAACAGCGAATGCTTCCATACTCGATGAATAAATTAACAATAAGTTTAGCAGCAAAAAGCTAATAATTAAATTAATTGAATTATAAGGAAAACGACTCATTGCATCCAGTGGATTCCTCAATAACAAATAATAGATATTCGGTAATATAGCAATTGCTACAATCCTAATGATAGGTACGCTAGGTTCAAATTCTTTACTAAATAGCAAATTCACTAAAAATGGTGTAAATATTTCAATGAACATCACTACTATAAGACCTACTATAAAATAAATTTTTGACAGTACATTTATCTTTGCCTCTGCTTCACCGAAGCGTTCACCCACAATACTTTTACTAACAAACGACAAAAGTACTGCTCCTATCATCCCAAAGAAAGGCTGAATCATAGTATTTATTGTTATTGCGACTGCAAAATAAGCGGAATATTCTATACTCATTTTGTGACTAATAATTATTAATGGTATCGCAGTAAAACCAAATAGAACTATTTCTCCGGGAATTCTGGGAAGACAAAAAAATAACAGTTCTGTAAATATTGGTCTTATTTGGTTAAATGACTTAATTTTAGCAAAAATATAATGTATTCGCCACAATCTTATACACATATAAAGACCATAGGCTCCAGTTATAATACTTGATGAATACAAAAAGGATATTACGCTCGAATTAACTATTATTGCTACAAACAATGAGCTTAGTTGAACAAATATTTGAGAAGTACTATACATCACAAATTTATCAAGCCCTCGATAATAAGAAAAAACAAATGTAGTAAAAGTAATTGAAAGTGCATATGAAAGTATGGCAAATATATAATGTGAATGACTTCTATCCCCAAACAACATTAATGCTAGAATCTCATTAAAAAAAATAACTATAATTAATGTTATAAACGATAAAATAAACATGATAGACATCGACACTATTATATACCTTGATTTATTCAATCTATCATTTTCTTGATCTAACTTAGAAAGATATTTTGGGATGGCAATCCCTAATCCTGCAATCATAATAAATCCAAACACTGCTGCAGCCCTTTTAGCTATACTATACTCAGCAAAACCAACAGGTCCTAATTCGATACTTAATATCTTATTTATCCCAAGCGCAACTAATAAGATAACAAATTGACCTACTGAAGTTATTACAACATCTTTTCCAAATTTAGATTTCCATGCTTTCTTAATAATAGACATCACTAAACCTCTTTTTTAATTTACTCCTTGGAAGAAACGCATGCTTATGAAAGAAATCAATTAACAACTCTAAGTTACTTCCCCCTATTTAAAATCGTTAACCATAAATAAACCATAAATACAAACATCGATAATATATAAGAAGAATATGACCACGGAGAAATAATAAAAGAATAGAATATAAAGAAATATATTGATGACAATACAGTCATCGTCATAATGTTACGTCCATTAAGATTAATAATTCTGTTTAAACTAAATCCCGAAATAACACCTATTGCACTAAAAAAAAGAAGGCCGCCAACATAACCAAAATCACTAATTATTCCAAAGAAAGAAGTAAATACATTAGTAAAATACCCATTTGTAAAAGTTATCCCAAATTTGTATACACCCTGAAGCCTTTCAGTAAAACCTAAAGTATTGTATATCCCCACAAATGTGAATTGTCCTGGTAATTCACTTTTCAAAAACAACTTACTACTGAAACCATAGTCGAAAGCGGGTATATTTCCAAATGCATAAACCATAAATTTCTGATAAACTATACTTCTCGTAGATTCACTAAAATCCCCAATTCTCATTAACATAGATATATATAAGAAAATAAGAGCAATAATTAATGACAAGATGAATTTAAAAAACGTTCCCATCCTGAATGATGGTAGTTTTTTGTTTTTTTCAACAAACCCCACAATATATCCACTTATCCACAACAATACACATGCAATCAAACCTGCTTTCCCATTATTGAAAAGCAGCGAGAGCAATACTGGTACGAATGTTAGAAATGTTATCGAGGTGTCAAATTTATTTTCTCTATAATTAGATGCATAACCGCCACACAAGGGACCAGCATATACAAATACTAATAGAAGTTGCATTATTACATTATTAGAACCTTCGCCTCCACTATACCTTTGATAGGCCATAGTCTCATTCATATCAAGGATTGCATTTAAGTTCAAAAACGATTGAAATGTAAAACCATTGGCAATTATATCAATAATTATTCGAATAATTCCCATGGTAATACATAAAATTATAAAATACCATGAAAACCTTGACAGACTTTTCTTAGGTCTACTTACTAGGGATACTTCCCTACCTCTAATCAACTGCACACTTAATGCGTTCCCGACTGTATTTCCTAATCCAAAAAATACACATGCTGCTAATATCCATAGAACACCGGAATAACTCCAGTTATACTCATATTTAAACACAAACATACTGAAGACTATAAAAAATGACCAATATATCACCATAGTGCTCGTTGGCGACCACCAACTTCTCGTGATTAACCAGCTACCAACTAGCATAACCACTATAATGACCAAAATCGCAAATATAACCATGGATATACCTCGTTTATTTCTTTAATAATTTCCATTTATCATAATAATATATATATGAATTTCTATGTATTTCTTTCAAATTATCATTACTAAGATTCATACTTCCATCTTCTTTATGATAAATTAATATATTTTTATCATAGCTAATAGTAATCCCCTTTAATTTACATTGCATAGCTAAATCACTTTCTTCACAAAATAAAAATATTTTTTCATCGAAAACTGGAAATATCTTATCAATAGCGAAAGAACTAAATATAATAAAAGATCCATGACATGCATGAATATTAACTACCTGCTTATTCATTGCTCTATATATCAATCTTCTAAGAGATGTATCTAGTTTGATAAGCACTATTGCAGTTAATAGGATAATTAATTGTTTACTTGTGAAGGCCGTATACAATAATCTTTCTATTATAGGCATATATTTATAATTTAATGGATTCTGCTTCTTGCTGTTAACACAAACTATCTCTGGTGCTATTATCCCTTCCCTGTAATTAGATAGTATAGAATAATTAAACTTTTTCATAATAGTATCTGGGTTACAAACTACTAAGAAATCAAATATGTAATTCTCTTTTGCATATATAATACCTGTATTGTTACCATATCCATATCCTTTGTTTTCACTCTCTATAAATATGCAGTCATTAAGTTGTGAAATCTCCTTTATCTTTTTCAATGAATTATCGTCAGCGTAATTATTAATAACAATAATTTTGTACGAGAAGTTTTCACCGCCGGCTATGATTAACTTTGCATTTTCAATGAACTCAACCAAATCGGTATGATTTTTATATGTTACTACACAAAAAACTACATTAACTTGCTCCAAAATACACCCCTCCTATGATAATTTATCAATGTGGGGTCTAATCCCCTTCAAACGTAACCTACAACCCCTTTAAACTCTAAGTAGCATCATAGAATTGTTATAAATGTCCGGCGTTTCAAACGAATCATTGTACCACTTGCTCGGTGATACTATAATCTTCGAATCATTATCCGATAAATATGCCCCCCACCAAGAGAAAGAACTGTTCGATATAATAAAATTACTACATGAATATAACAATCTTAAACTCTCATAGTCTTTAAATCCATCAACATAACATACATTATATTTAAAGTTAAATTGCTCCTTTACTCTATCAATACAATCACTAAATATAAAAAAAACAACATTTTTATTCTTCTCATACATTAAGTCCATGGCTCTATAGTAATAATCATGATTGCATACGTTTAAAGACGCTGAATTAATATAATCGTCCCCTAATCTAATGCTAACTCCAACTGAATTACATTTTGTTATTTCATCTAAGAGCTCTTCTTCATACTTAGTCGGTTTTGTTTTTACTTTTAATTCCTTTACAATTATTGATTTGTATTCTTTGAAATATTTTTCACTTTGGAAATAACCATATATATATTTCACTTTTTTATTGCTCATTACATCCGAATAATAATAACGATCGAAATTATAGTGCAGACCTTGCTTCACCAAAAACTTATATATCCCTTTACCGATCTTATCTTTCTTAGATATAACTTTGTATGCTTTTTGGTATACTCGATATAATTGTTGACTAATCTTCATACACAACAAGCGGGATTTTGATAGCTTAGACTCTTCAAGAGGTCTCACTGAGTCACTAATTACAAGATGTGGTAATGAATAGCTTCTTATTTTGTACCTTTTATAAACAGACGTGTCTATAAATAACTCACTTTTGCTTTCTAAAGCCATTACTCTAGCAAACGCAATTTCAAACATTTGGTTTCCTAGACCACCAATTAATTTTAAAATTACCACCTAATACCACCACCTAATAATACTTGGTATATTATTTAATCTTCTCTAAAAATATCTCTTGTATATATTTTTTCATTAACCTCAGTAATCTCATCTGTAATCCTGTTTGCAACTATAACATCTGATATCCGTTTAAACTCCTCTAAATCTTTAATAACCCTTGAATTATAAAAGATTTCTTCGTTTAGGTTTGGTTCATAGACTATAACTTCTACTCCTTTTGATTCTATACGTTTCATCACACCTTGAATTGATGAATGCCTGAAATTATCTGAATTAGTCTTCATAGTCAATCTATATATACCTACAACTTTAGGCTCTCTTTTTAAAATCATATTAGCTATATGATCTTTTCTTGTTCTATTCGCCTCCACAATAGCAGCCATTATGTTATTCGGAACATCCTCATAGTTAGCAAGTAACTGTTTGGTATCCTTAGGCAAACAATATCCACCATATCCAAACGATGGGTTATTATAATGATCTCCGATTCTAGGGTCTAATCCGACCCCCTTAATAATCTCGCTCGTATTAAGGTCCCTTATTTCAGCATAAGTATCTAGCTCATTGAAATAAGCAACTCTCATTGCTAGGTATGTGTTCGAGAATAGCTTGATTGCCTCAGCTTCAACTGAACTTGTAAAGAGCATGGGAATATCCTTTTTGATCGCTCCTTGTGCTAATAAGTTTGCAAATTGTTCCGCTCTATTAGACTTTTCACCCACAATAATTCGCGATGGGTACAAATTATCATGGAGAGCTCTTCCTTCTCTAAGAAACTCAGGAGAAAAAATTATATTATCGGTTTCAAACATCTCTTTCACTCTATTAATATAACCTACTGGTACAGTAGATTTTATTATCATTAGTGCGTCTGGATTAATTGCTAACACATTGGCAATGACTGCCTCTACACTTCTTGTGTTAAAATAATTTTTCTCAGCATCGTAATTCGTAGGTGTGGCGATTATTACTATTTCCGAATCTTTAAATGCTGTATAGTTATCTGTTGTTCCTCTTAAGTTCAATTCTTTATTTCTCAAATATTCCTCTATTTCATGATCTACTATTGGTGATTGTCTATTGTTGATCATATCTACTTTTTCTTGTATGATATCTAGTGCAATCACTTCATTATGCTGTGCTAACAGAATGGCATTAGATACTCCTACGTAACCAGTACCCGCTATAGTAATTTTCATTTCAACTTACCTCTCACTCCATATTCATTCTTTCTAGAACACCATAATCCTGTTGCTACTTCATCGGTAGTAGTACTTGTAGATTCACGGCTAATTATCCATCCTAGTCAAAAAACTCTCATATCGCCTACCTTGTAGTTTCCGCTTTTTCCCAAAAAGGTTTAGCTCTTCCTGTTAGGATGTTAAATACTCCTACCCATTGTGCACTAATTGTAACGCAGTAATAATAAACCAGCGTCAACAATTTATTATTGTTTTTAGTCACTACTTTGACCACAGCTAAAGAATAAAATAATGCCTGCCCTAAAAAAGTCATCATATAGAACCAAGATTCAGGAATTAATAAAATATTGGAGACTAATACAATTAAATGTGAGATCCATAGTAGGTACCTACACGTTCTATGTCCAAAATAAAAATACGGGAACCATTTGTACTTATAAATATTAAGGATTCTTAAATCAGGTAGAATATGTTTTAATAAATTTCTATTCATTCTTACTTTACGACCAAATTCATCTTCAATAACTTCTCCAGCTTTTTCATATGCTATAGCGTCATGATTAGCAATCGCTCGCTTTCCTTGGAGTGCATACAACGAAGGCATCGCACTGTCGTGACACTGTATTGGATTAAAATCATAATAGTCTTTTGTCCTACAAGCATATAATGCTCCATTGCCAGCAGTTATGGTTTGAATTCTACCTTCAATTTCACGGAGAGCTACATCACTATCCCAATAACTTGCTTCAGCATTACTTACATCACTGGATGCTTGATTAATAAGTGATAATCTACCTGAAACGTAAGCAATATCATCTGAAGTGAATGCTGACATAAGCTCTTTAATTGATTCCTTATCCATAATAGAATTCGCATCTGTCATAACGAGGTATTCAGTTGTCACTGTTTTTTGCGCTTCATTTTGAGCATTTGTTTTTCCTTTTCGCGCCTTAATTTCACAGAGTCTTATTTCTCTATCTGGGTGTTCTTGAATAAACTTTATGACAATTTCATTTGTTCTGTCAGTACTATTATCTGAGGCGACTAAGATATCTATTTTTTCTTTAGGATAGTTTAGCGATAGGAGATTCTGCAATTTTTTAAATATTACTTTTTCCTCATTGTGAGCTACTACCATAACCGTTACATTTGGTTGATGAGAGTAATCTTTTAGAACTTTTCTATTTCCATACAATTTTCCTATTATATTTAAGGATAACGGATAACCAATCATTGCCCACACTATAACAAAACCACTTAAGAAAAATAACACTTTCATTATGGATTCCATTGAGATTCTCCTTTACACCGTCTTCACTGAATCTAACTATATTATGAAGCAAAATTTACATTCCAACGCTATTATCTGGTCTTTTAGTCAGTTCCATTGTAACTCTAGCCTCTGAGTTAATGCCTTCTCTTAGGAGAACTGTTTTTATAGTTGCTAATATAATTTCACACTCTTTTAAGAATCCCATTGTCTCTATGTATTGAATATCAAGGTCGAACGTCTCTTCCCAACTAATGTTATTCCTTCCACTTATTTGTGCTAACCCAGTCAATCCTGGTCGAACTTCATGACGACGACGTTGATGCTCATTATACATAGGTAGATACTCAACTAGTAAGGGTCTCGGTCCTATAAAGGACATGTCACCTTTTATAATGTTAAATAACTGAGGAAGTTCATCGAACGATGTAGAGCGTAAGAAAGATCCGAACTTTGTAAGTCTGACAGAGTCAGGAAGTAACTTTCCATTTTCATCTCTTTCATCGGTCATTGTTCTAAATTTATAAACCGTAAAAATTTTCTCATTTAAACCTGGCCTTTGCTGTTTAAACAATATCGGTCCTCCAAGTTTAATTCGGGCTATACAAGCCAGCAATATTAATATTGGAATCAAAATAATGAACGAAAATAAAGATATAGTAAAGTCCATGGGTCTCTTTACTAATCTACTGTATATGTTACTTTTTGACGTCCTCATTATTAACACCACAATCCTTTAATAATCTCCACTACTCGCACTAAGTCATCATCTGTCATCTTCGTATCCGAAGGTAAACAAACCCCGTTTTCAAACAATTTCTCAGAAACATTTGTTCCTATAAAATCATGTTCCTCGAAAAATGGTTGCAAATGCATCGGTTTCCAAATCGGTCTACTTTCGATATTTTCTTTCTCCAATGCCTTCATTACATCACTAGGCCTAACTTTACCAGTTAATAAAATTGCACTTAACCAATAGTTTGGTTCATCCCAATCATTATCTGGCATTAATTTGATGCCCGGAAGCCTTGACAGCTCATTCTTATAGTATTGATAGATATATCTTTTCTTTGTAACTCTTTGCTCCAACACTTTAAGTTGTCCTCTGCCAATTCCGGCAATAACATTACTCATTCGATAATTAAAACCTAGCTCACTATGCTGATAATGCTGTGCAGTGTCTCTCGATTGAGTAGCCCAAAATCTAACTTTAGACACCCGCTCTTCATCGTTAGAAACTAGCATTCCACCACCAGACGTAGTAATAATCTTGTTACCATTAAAGGAGAAAATTCCGTAATTACCTAGAGTGCCTGTCTGCTTCCCTTTATAGAATCCCCCTAAAGACTCTGCCGCATCTTCAATCAAAGCTACATTATGGCGATTACATAACTCTATGATTTTATCCATGTCTGCCGATAAACCATAGAGATGTACTACAATAACTGCTTTTACATTAGGGTATTTATGAAATGCTTTTTCCAACTGTACAGGGCACATATTCCATGTTTCGTAATTACTATCTATAAAAATAGGGATAGCATTCTGATAGATAATAGGGTTAGCCGTTGCTGAAAAAGTGAGTGTTGAACAGAATACAATATCTTCTTTCCCAACTCCTGCCGCTCTCAAGGCCAAGTGAATAGCACTGGTACCCGATGATAGTGCTGCTGCAGTACCAATCTCAACTTTAACAGCGAATTCTTCTTCGAACTGATCGACATTTTTGCCTAATGGAGCAATCCAATTTGTATCGAAAGCTTCTTGTACATATTTCATCTCGTATCCTTCATCACTCATGTGTGGTGATGACAGAAATATTCTATCTCTCATTGCTAAGTTGCTCTCCTTTCTATGCACTCACTGGGTTTCATAAACACAAACTTTTGATATAATTAACTTTCACTTATACTTACCGCTCACTTAACAATTTTACGTGGTTATACAAATTGAATTTATTACCTACGTTACTGGATTAGTGTATCTTAGGATCTAACTTGGGATTTATACTCATCAATGATGGACTCTAAGTGCTCTAGTAAATCACTCTTCAAGTCTTCCCTCTGCAATGCAAATTCTAATTGAGTCTTAATAAAACCAAGCTTCTCGCCTACATCATACCGAGTGCCTTCGAAGTCATAAGCGTATACCGCTTCGAAGCGGTTCAAATGGGCGATGGCGTCGGTGAGTTGGATCTCACCGCCTGAACCTGGAGATTGGTTTTCTAAGATATTGAAAATACTAGGGCTAAGGATGTAGCGACCCATAATGGCGATATTCGATGGAGCTACTTCAAGCTTCGGCTTCTCGACAAGATGCGATACGCTGTAGAGCCGATCTTGGACAAGATTTCCATCAACGATACCGTAACGGGAGACTTCGTCCTTCGATACAGTCTGTACACCAATAATCGATGATTTATAACGGTCATACTGCTCAATCATCTGTCTTAAACATGGTTTATCTGCTTGTACGATATCATCACCTAGTAATACAGCAAAAGGTTCATTGCCTATAAACTTTCGAGCACACCATATTGCATGTCCTAACCCTCTAGCCTCTTTTTGACGAATATAATGTATATCCACCATTTTTGAAGATTTTTGCACTTCGTTTAACAGCTCAAACTTCCCTTTTTCGAATAAATTTTGCTCCAATTCGAATGAGTTATCGAAATGATCTTCAATAGCTCTTTTTCCCTTGCCAGTGACAATAATGATGTCTTCGATTCCTGATTCTATTGCTTCCTCTACAATATATTGAATAGTAGGTTTATCAACGATCGGCAGCATTTCTTTTGGCATAGCTTTGGTCGCTGGTAAAAATCTTGTCCCAAGACCAGCTGCCGGTATGATAGCTTTACGAACCTTCAATTTATTGCCCCCAATAACTATAATGTTACATCTTTTTATTTTTCGTTAACAACCTCATCATAAGACTTCCCTTTACTCATCCCATACTTCTTAGCCACCTGAATCAACTCATCATATTGCTCAGCAGATAACTTATCGAGGATAATGCTGCGAGCTTTTTTCTTCTCCTCTACACTCATTCCACCACTAGCAAGAGCTTGCAACTCTTTTATATCCGACATACTAAGCTCTTTAAGCAATACGGTTGAAACCTGTGCCTTCTCAGACACCGTTATTTTTTCTTGAAGATTCTTAGCTTTTTCTAGTGATACCTCGGCGCTATAGCCGTCTTTTGACTTATCGTCTTCTTTTGATTCAATAGAACCAGTTTCAGCCTTGTTCGAACCTTCTGATTCTACTTTCTCAGTATTACCTGCAGGGTCTTTCACTGTTTCATCCGTACCAACCGTAGACGAAGGATCATCCGTTACTATCTTATCCTCGGCCTGCTCATTTGGCTTCGTATCTGGAGTTACCACTTCATTCAACAAATCACTTTCAAGATCAGCAGCTAACGTGGAAATAAACTTATCCACAGCATAATTAGCTGCAAATAAGCCTCCCACTCCGAGTATTACAATAATTGATGCGACCCAGACTAAAATCTTCTTCCATTTTTTCTTACGCATATGTAATCTCCTCCGTTATGTTTGGTTGTCTGTTAGGATACATGTGAATAAAAAGGAACAAGATGCTCGATAACATCTTTAATTGTCGTTTGATTTTCTCCAATGACTTTCTCAATTCGCTTGAACTGAAGCTCAAGTTCTACTCTATTAATTTGTGTTGGCTTGCCTATGTAAATCCGTTCATGTTGAGTAGACGATACTGCTTCTTCATCCGTTAGCAGCTCCTCGAACAGCTTCTCACCTTCGCGCATGCCGCTAAAATTAATTTCAATATCCACGTTAGGCTCATAACCTGATAATCGAATGAGATCTTGAGCTAAATCCAGAATTCGAACCGGCTGTCCCATGTCTAAGACGAAGATTTCTCCGCCCTTGGCGAATGATCCCGCTTGAATAACGAGCTGAACCGCCTCAGGTATCGTCATGAAATATCTGACCATGTCGGGATGAGTAACGGTAACCGGTCCGCCTGCAGCAATTTGCTGCTTGAACCTTGGAATAACGCTGCCGCGACTTCCCAGTACGTTACCGAACCGAACTGCTACGAACTGGGTCTCACTTATTGTATTAATACTCTGTATGTACATCTCTGCTATTCTCTTGGTCGCTCCCATTATGCTTGAAGGATTAACAGCTTTATCGGAGGAGATCATTACGAACCGTTCTGCTTTATATTTATCCGCACAATCCGCTACGTTTCTTGTCCCAAACACATTGTTCTTCACTGCCTCTGATGGGTTTCGTTCCATTAGTGGTACGTGTTTGTGCGCAGCTGCATGGAATACGACCTGCGGTCTAAACCTGCGGAACACGTCATCCAAACGGCTTCGATCTTGAATATCTGCAATAACCGTTTCCAAATGAACATCTGGAAACTTCGTTTTTAGCTCCATCTCAATCGTATAAATACTATTCTCGCCGTGTCCAAGCAGAAGTAATGTTTTGGGCCTAAAAGAAGAAATTTGTCTGCATAGTTCTGAACCAATCGATCCGCCAGCACCTGTTACAAGAACGACTTTATCTGATACATAATTGGCTATGCCTTCTAAATCCGTCATAACAGGTTCTCTTCCAAGCAAATCTTCTACTTCAACATTACGTAAAGCTTTTACTGCAAGGCGGCCTTTAATAAAATCATTAATAGAAGGAATAATCTTGACCTTCGCTCCGGTAAGCTTGCAAATATTTATAATCTCCGTTATATGTACCCGCTTTGCGGAAGGCATCGCGATAATAATGTCTTGGATATGATGTTTATGTACAATCTCTTCAATGTTCATCCGAGTACCAAGAACAGATAAACCTACTACCTGCATATTGCGTTTATGTGGATCGTCATCAATAAATCCAATAATTCGATTACCAACAAAGCTGTTGCTTGTCATAATTTCCTTTGCAATTAGCGCTCCACAGTCTCCAGCACCAACGACAAGTACATTATTCGTTAAAGCAGTCTTTTTTGTTCTATTTACTCGGATTAATCGCCAGAGGAAGCGTGATCCACCCATTAATAACAGCATGAGTTCAAGCGTTCGGCTAGTAATGGAAATAGGAACTCGTTCCCCACTAATTGCGTAAGCTGCTCCGTAAGATAAGATAAGCCCGATTATTATTGCCTTAGCAAGCTCAATAATTTCCCCAATACTGGCATATTGCCACATTCGTCTGTACATTCGGAAATAGGCTAGGCTGAATCCGCAAATCACGGTTGTTAAAAAAGCGAACTGAAGCATCTGTTTTTCGTAGATGGGAGGGATATTTCCGTCAAAACGAAAGAGATAGGATATCCCTATTGCTATCCATATAATACAAATATCTACCACCAGTATGACAAGCATTCTATTTCTATTACTCAACTAACTCATCCCTCCGCACAAAGACATCTACGAGTATTTTTCTTTATTTCTCTTGAACACCATAATAATAGTAATAAGCCTCTTCATTCGCCTTGCGCTTCACATTATTCAGCACGACACCCAAAATACGTGCATTCACGCTTTCCAGGTTCTTTACTGCTTTGCTAGCGATATCCCTCTTCACTTTGCCTTGATCAACGACAAGAATAACGCCATCACTCTTGGTAGCTACAATCTGTGCATCCGTTACCGCAAGCAGCGGAGGCGTATCAATTAAGATAATGTCGTACATCTGTCTTAGCTGCTCAATAATAGAAGTCATTCTCTTTGAGTTCATCATCTCTGCCGGGTTAGGCGGTATGGCACCTGATGTCATCACATCCAGATTAGGAATATCTGTACCTTGTATTCCATCCTCTAGCGAGCATTGCTGTGAAATAACGGAAGATAAACCAAGCCGATTAGTAATAGAGAATGTATGATGCGCAGTAGGCTTACGAAGATCGGCGTCGATAAGAACGACCTTCTTCTCGGATTGTGCGAAAGTGACAGCCAGATTCGTTATGGTTGTCGACTTCCCCTCACCAGGGCCTGCCGAGGAGACCATTAACACTTGTAGCTTTTCATCTATTGAAGAGAACTCTATGTTCGTCCTCAGAGCGCGATAGGATTCTGATATGGGAGAACGAGGATTCGTTAGCGTAATGATCTGACGCTTATTTTTCAATCGAGACACCCTCTAATTCACCTGCCTTGTAAGTTTGTTTTGTTTTGCTGGTTTGGCTAGAATTAGCATCCTCCGTATTCATTCTTGAGATCATGGCAAGCGTGGGCTGGCCCAAAAACTGCAGCACATCTGCTTCGGTTTTAATCGTGTCATCCATATACTCAAGCAAGAATGTAATACCTACAGCAATCATTAAAGATACAATAAACGCAATTGCGGTATTAAGAGGAACGTTAGGAGAAACAGGACTTGGCTGTGCATCGACCACGGCTTCATTCAGAATCGATACATTCTCGACTTTAAAAATATGCTGGATCTCTTCACGGAAAACATTCGATACCGCATTTACAACTTGAGCCGCTTGCTTATAATCCACATCTTGTACGACTAATGTCATGACCTGTGTATTATTTACAGAGCTAACCTGAATTTTACGGGAGAGCTCAGTTGCTGTAAGTCCAAGCTGCGGATATTGCTTAGCCACTTTATCCAAAATAGCCGGTGTTTTGATAATCTCTTTGTAAGTATCGATCATCTTAATGTTGGAGTTAATTTGATTCAGATCAAGCTGGCCGGTTGCCATCTGTGTTGTGGTTTGATTTACGATTATTTTTGTTGAAGCCTCATAAACAGGATCTTTAAAAAACATACTAATAACGGCCGCTACTGCTGTGCAAAGGAAAACAAATACTATGATAAGCGCTAATCTCTTCTTAATGATCGCCATATACTGTCGTAAATCTAGTTCGTTAGACATACTATATTCCTCCATCGGATATAGTCATTTAGAATGAGAATATAATCCTCAAGAACTATATCTTACCACATAATAATCTATAATCTAGCAATACCCTATATATTCCCGAAAAAAATCTTCCTCTCATCCACATGAGAGGAAGATTTTGTGTATATTTTAGCTTAGTTGTCGAAATTTAGGGCACGGTAAATAATTACAGCTGCCTCTGCACGAGTCGCATTGTTATTTGGCAAGAACTTGCCTGCATTTCCAACTACGATTTTGTGAGTTGCCGCAAATGCAACGCCATCTTTTAATGACGCATTAATTTTACCAGCATCTGCAAAGTCCTTCAGAGCAGCATTTACATCAGCCACGTCTGATGCCCCTTGCGATACTTTCAATGCGCGAGCGATCATCGTTGCCATCTCAGCACGAGTAATCGTTGCATTAGGATCAAATTTGGTATCCGAACGGCCGTTAATGATTTTCAGTTGTGCTGCAGCAGCTACGTAAGGAGCATACCAAGCAGCTGAATCTACATCGGCAAAACCTTCTGTAGCTGAACCATTCTCTAGATCAAGAGCACGGATAAGCATCTTCGCAAACTCAGCGCGAGTTACTTTATCCTTCGGTGCAAATAGACCCACCGATTTACCTTCGATTGCGCCTTTAGCAGCGACAACGCTAATTTCGCGACCAGCCCAAGCTTCTACAGAAGCAATATCACTGAACGAAACTTTGTTTTCTACAACTACATAAGAGGAGAACGAATCACGAGATTCGATAATTGAGCTGCCAGATACGCGTCCACCGTGGAATACAAGCTTGCCATCAACGATTTTTGCTACTGAAAGCAGCTCTTTATCAAGGCCAGTTGTATCGCCCAGCGGGATGCTGATTACGATCGGTTGATCGAATGAAGTTTTCGCAACACCGCCAACCGTTAGGTTGAAGTCATAAACTTCCGACACTGATTTCAATGTGCCTACAACCTCTGCTGATGCATCACTCTTCTTAATGGTAAGAGCAATAGCAGAAGAGAACGAACCGCCAACTGGAACCGTCACTTCAAATTTACCAATCGTGAATGTAACACCTGATACATTGCCGTCTGCTGCAGCCTTAACAACTGCATCAGAAAGGTTAAGAACAACATCCTTCTGCGATACTGCACCTAGATCAATTTTCAAAGTAGTCTTCGCAACTGCTGATGCTGGTGCTACTTCTTTAACTTTAGCTGCAACAGCATTAATGCCGGCAATTGCTGACAACACACTTTTCTCATCCAATTGAAGAACTGCTTGACCGTTTACAATAGTAACACTCGAAGATGCGCTAATTGCAGCTAGCTTAGCAATCTCTGCTTTCGCATCAGTAACAAATTTAGCCACAATAGCAGCTTTCTCAGCATCTGTCGCTTTATCAAGCGCTGCTTTCAAATCATTAAGCAATTTGTCAGTTGATACAGGAAGTGGAGTAACTGGTGTTACTATGCCACCGCCTGGAGGATTAGTGGTTGGAGGTGTAGTTGTGTTCAGTGATTTATAAGCAGTGTATAAAGCTCCAGCAGCAGCAAGAAACTTAGTATCGTCCTTAATTGCTATTTTTGCTTGAGACAATACTTCAAGTACATCTTCAGTCGTTACGCCATAGTGAAGGAATATCTTCTCAACTGCATATTCATTGTCAGGCAGTGCAGCAAGCACATCCTGCAGCAGCGCATTAAGGCTGTTCGAATCCTTAATAATATCTAAAAGTCCCGCCAAGTCCTTAGATTCAACTTGCTTAATAAGCTCTTTTTGAATATCAAAGAAATATTTAGCAATATCATCTACTGTAAGATCAGTCACTCCTGCTTCAGTAGCAAAAGATTGAAGCAGTGTTCCATATTTTGTGCGCAATTCTTCAAGTCCAGCAACGGAAGGGTTATATGATAGCTTCACAGCATCATGGAAAAGGTTTTCCAATTGTGTTTCTTCGCTGCCCGTAGGTTTGAACTTGTCTACAATCGGCGCTACGATGTCACCTTTTACATTAACGTCCAAGGCATCCAGTTCAAGCTGAAATGCTTCAACTGCAGCTAATCCGCCAGTGCTAACAAGAGCGGCACGCAATTTTTTCAAATCCGATACTAGCTGAGTATCAGCCAACGACGAGGATGCATGAACAACCCCATTCACTCCAAGCTTCTCTGCCAAACCTTTGCTGCTTAGCGGAATGCCAGCGAGTGCCGTAAGGGCTACGCTTGCCGCAATTGTAGAAACTGCTATTTTTTTTCTTAATGTCACTTTCTTCACTCCTAATTATATGATAATAGTTGCACTCATCTAATAGATGAATGACTAATAACGCCGGTAGAAGCAATTTATGTATGCGATTCCTTCAACTGTCAATCACTCTAGCATACACTATTTTTTGTAAAAATAGGAAATAAAACGACGCAGTACCCCGTCAGAAGAAGATATTGTAACAGGCTGATTATGTATAGGTTTGTCTTCTAACACGGACTGAGCGTTCAATTGCAAATAATTCACCCACTGTTCTCCCATCCGCCTCTCAATGGACGCATAGGCTTCACCAAGACGAAAGCCGCGCCGCTCAATATGATGAGCATCGGAAGAAACAAAATGGATATGCCCCGCCTTCAACAATGACCATGCGGATTGTTCTATGCGCTTACCAAATCCCCCAAGCAGTGAATGGGTCGTAACCTGTGCGAATGCGCCTGCTTCAATGAGCTCAGCTAATCGATCTGGATGCTTCACAACCTCTGCATTTCTTTCGGGGTGCGCGATAATTGGTTTCAACTTCAACACCTTAAGCTCATGTACGAGCTCAATCATCGCCTTCGGGATACGAGAGGATGGCATCTCAACCAACACATAACTAGAGCCGGCTAAGGGAAGCAGCTCTTTTCTATACCAAGCATCTAGCAGATCATCATGAACGCGAATTTCTTGACCTGAGCGTACAGCAAGAGGCACACCCGCAGCTATCAACTGGTCGTTAATAGTGTGAGTGTGCTTGGCTACGTCATCCGCTGTATTGATATAGGTTCCATTGGCATGGTGCGGAGTTGCGATGATTGTTGTAATTCCCTCTGATACAGCTGCCCGGGCCATATTCAAAGTATCATCGAAACTAGCCGCACCATCATCCAATCCAGGTAAAATATGCGTATGGATGTCTATCATGCTGATTTCACTTCCTAGTAGAATTTACCCGATAGGTAGGTTTGAATCTATTCTACCATAGGAAAATGGATCTTTCAGCACTTCTCCCTACAATTCGACAGTAATTACTCTCACTTTTTTTATTATATCCTACTATTTCCAAAAGTGTAAGTAAAAAATTGTAAAATGGAAAAATTGTTCAAAAAGGTTTCAGACTACAGCAGCTCTTTACGCAGTTCTGCTGCGGATTTTGGTGAAAGATAGCCGTACGGAATGTCGAACACAGTCTTCGCTCCAGCTTGTCCTTCGCGAGCAAACTTATAAGCAGCTCTAGCGTAAGCAACGAGCACACTTGCCGTAAACTCCGGGTTGCTATCGAGCTTCAAGCCGAATTCAATAATTTGCGTGCTATTTTCACCTGTCTTGCCGCTGCGAAGCACCATACCGCCGTGAGGCATTGTGGAATGTTCGGCTTTCAAAGTCGCTTCATCAATGAAATGCACAGTTGTATTATAATCCGAGAAATAGTTCGGCATCGTGCGAATTTCCTCTGCAATCGCCTCTTGATCAGCACCTTCCTCTGCTACGATGTAGCAATCACGGATGTGCTTCTCACGCGTTGTAAGCTCAGGATTTTCGCCGCCACGAACTCGTGCCACTGCTTCATCGCTCGGAATTGTGTATTGAACGCCGTTCTTTACACCCTTCACTCGACGAATCGCATCCGAATGGCCTTGGCTTACGCCTTTGCCCCAGAACGTATACTCCTTGCCTTCCGGCAATATAGCTTCAGCAAGTAAACGATTCAAAGAGAATAAGCCTGGGTCCCAGCCTGTAGATATAACACTTACTTTATTACTCGTTTTGGCTACTGCATCAACCTGATCAAAATATTCAGGAATACGCGCATGCGTGTCGAAGCTGTCAACCGTATGGAATAAGCGGGCAAAAGCAGGAACCTGCTCTGGCAAGTCCGTTGCCGAGCCGCCGCATAAAATCATAACGTCGATATCATCGACAAAGTTCTCAGCATCTTCAATCGTATACGCTTTTGTAGCTGACGGTATAGATGCCGGGTCTCTGCGAGTAAATATCGCATCCAATCTCATATCTGGACTTTGTCTGATCGCAAGCTCTACGCCGCGTCCAAGATTGCCGTAACCGACAATACCGATGCGAATCTGTTCTGTCATGACGCCGCCACCTCTTCTTATTTTATAAAAATATTAGATCCAACCTCTAGCTTCCATTGCTGCTGCGATCCGTTTAATTGAAATCATATAAGCAGCCGTACGAAGATCAGTGTCATGCTCCTTAGCAAGATCACGAACAGCTACATAAGAAAGAATCATATTCGTCTCAAGCTTCTCAAGAACTTCTGCTTCGCTCCAGTAGTAGTTCGCCAAGTTTTGTACCCACTCGAAGTACGAAACCGTAACACCGCCTGCATTTGCAAGTACGTCAGGAATAACTGTGATGTCGTGGCTCCAAAGAACGCGATCCGCTTCTGGTGTCGTTGGTCCGTTCGCAGCTTCTGCAACGATTTTTGCTTTAATGCGATCTGCATTTTTAGCTGTAATAACGTTCTCTAGAGCAGCTGGTACCAAAATATCAACATCAAGCTCAAGCAAATCTTCGTTTGAAATGTAATAGGACTCGCCATACTCACGGATGGAAGTCGTATCCTTTAGTATGGATACCTGTTCGATATCCAATCCATTCGGATCGTAAATTCCGCCTCTGGAGTCGCTAACTGCTACAACTTTAATGCCTGCTTCGCTAAGCAAACGCGCAGCAATGCGGCCAGCGTTACCGAAACCTTGAATCGCTGCAGTAGCATTTTGAACAGGAATATTCTTATCTTGAAGTGCTGCCAAGATTGTGTATACACAGCCTTGTGCTGTTGCTTCATTACGACCTTTGGATCCGCCAAGGATAAGCGGTTTACCTGTAATAACGCCAGGTGAGTTAACACCTTTTAGTCTGCTATAAGTATCCATCATCCAACCCATGATTTGTGGAGTCGTGTATACGTCCGGTGCAGGGATATCTTTGTCAGGACCTACAAAGTCAGCGATAGCTTCCATGAAAGCGCGGCTAACACGTTCTAGCTCGCCTTTGCTAAGAAGATGTGGATCACAAATAACTCCGCCCTTGCCGCCGCCGTATGGCAGACCAACAACGCCGCATTTAAAGCTCATCCACATGGAAAGTGCTTTTACTTCATCAAGCGTTACATCTGGGTGAAAGCGAATGCCGCCCTTAGTCGGTCCAATCGCGTCATTATGCTGGGCACGGTAACCTTCGAACACACGAATAGAGCCATCATCCATACGAACTGGGAAGTTAACCGACAGCACGCGCTTCGGTTGCTTCAAGATGTCTGTAACATGCTTAGGCAGCTGGAGATGTGCCGCTGCAGTATCAATTTGCTGCTGTGCGATTTGGTACGGATTTAACGTTTCTTCTACTATACTCACTGTCATTTTAAGTTCAGTCCTTCTTCGTAGAGTCCGACTCCCATTCCATGGATTAGCCGCTTTTTTGATTTTACCTTTTTCGTACGTATTTTAAAAGAAAAATTTCGCTATAAAGTGCAAAAATTCAACATTTTTATCCATTGTCATGTAAGGTTTCATTCAATGTTAGTAACCTTGACACTATTTGTGCTTTAATAATCCTTTTTATGTAAAAAATAAAAGGGTTTCACGATAAGCTAGTGCAGCTTATTGCGAAACCCTTACATGAGATTTTTTTAAAGTAACTAACATTTCGTTCCGTATACTTCCAGACCAAAACACTAATTAAAGCACTTAACCGCCTATCTCCGCCGCTGGCACGGTCGGTTCGGTTCGTGGTTTGCTCTCGATGCTGATCCAAATCAATCCCGCTGCCATGCAGCCTGCACCGCACATTTGCAGCAGCGCAATTTTCTCATCGAACATCACGTAACCAGCCACAACAGCTGCTGCTGGAACCGCATAACGAAAGAAGTTCGACCGCGTCGCTCCAACCTTAAACATACAAGCATTCCAAACAACAAACGCTACTACCGTGCAAATCAACACATTATATCCAATGGATAAATAATGTCCTGTCTTAAGGCCGGACCAGTCCGTTTGCCCCCAAGCACCGAAGGTGAGCGGCAGCATAAACAACGACCCAAATGCAATCGTCCACGTACTTACCCGAAGAGCTGAATATTGCTTCATAAGCGACATGGAGCTTAGATTAAATAACGGACCAACGATACTGACTCCAAGCGCCATCGCGTTGCCGATCATATTCTCTGAAGAGAGACTGAAGCTTTCACCGCCGCCAAGTATGACGAAGCATACCCCAACAATGGATATCGCCCCGCCAACAACAAGCCTCTTCGTAATGGTTTCGCGCATGAACAAAGGTGCAAACAATGCAGCGAAGATCGGCCATGGCGCCACGTTCAGCAGCGACGCATTGGCTAAGGTTGTATATTTAATCGAGTACATTACCGTAATTTCAAGCAGCGTAATGCCGACCAGCCCAATTAAAGCAAGCTTCGGCACGATTCGCCACGGAATACCCACGCTGCCCTCAGTCAGCTTAAGAATGAGAAAGAAAAATGGAATAGCCAAACCAAATCTCAAAAACGAGAAAACGATTGGATTAAACGACTCCATGGCTAACCGCGATATGCCGAAGTTCGCCCCCCACACAACAGCGATTAGAATAAGACCGCCATAATTCATCCATTTGTTATTCATGCTCTCCGCCCCATCTATTCACATTTGTCGCCTGATCTGGAAATATCTCATCCATCATAGCATGGGAACAATCAGAAAAATGCCTTCTATTTGGTTTACTTCTTATGCATTTTAAACTCGAGGAACAACTCGTTGTAATGGGCTAACATTCTTTTGCCGAGATTGTCATAAACCTCAAGCCTTCCAGTCAGCTCCTCATTCGGATAAAAGCGCTCATCGGTCGCAATATCCTCCGGCAGCAGCGCCAGCGCCGCATCATTCGGGGTCGAATAACCGACATACTCCGCGTTCTGAGCAGCCACTTCAGGGTCGAGCATAAAGTTAATAAATTGATGCGCGCCCTCGATATTTCTTGCCGTCTTCGGAATAACCATATTATCGAACCACAGGTTCGAACCTTCCTCTGGAACGATATAATCCAGCTTATCGTTCTCATCCATAATTTCCGATGCATCGCCTGACCAGACAAGCCCCACAGCTGCTTCCTCATTCGCAAGGAGCATCTTAATCTCGTCTCCAACGATAGCTTTGACGTTAGGCGTCATCTGAAGCAACTTCGCTTTTGCCTCCTGCAAATGAGCCTCATCTGTATCATTAAGCGAATAACCCAAAGAGTTTAAACCCATGCCCATAACTTCGCGCGCGCCATCCAGCAGCAGGATCTGATTGCGCAGACTATCATCCCACAGATCATTCCAACTAGTGAAGGTAAGGTCACCCACTAGCTCTGGATTGAACACAATCCCGACTGTCCCCCAAAAATAAGGAATGGAATAAGCATTATCGGGATCAAACGACAAATTCATGAAACGTGGATCGATATACTTTAAATTCGGAAGCTTCGAGTGATCGAGCTTCAAGAGCAAACCTTCCTCGTTCATTTTGCTAATCGCATACTCAGAGGGAATACTCACATCAAACGTCGTACCGCCTTGTCCAATTTTGGTCATCATAGCTTCATTCGAATCGAAGGTTTGATAAATGACCTTAATGCCTGTCTCGTCTTCAAAACGCTCGAGCAGTTCGGGATCGACATAATCGCCCCAGTTGTAAATCGTCAGTGTATTGTCACCGCTGTAGCCCTCACTATCATTCAGATAGGCAGTCAGGTAGATAAGGCCAAATGAAACAACAAACACGACAACGAACATACGCACCAACTGTGTCATTAGTGCCCCTCCTTGCTAGACGGCTTCACATTCCGTTGGTTAATGAAGTAATAACCAACGACGAGTATGATCGTAAATAAGAAAATAAGTGTCGATAACGCGTTGATCGATAGCGACACACCTTGGCGCGCCCGTGAATAAATTTCCACAGACAACGTCGAGAAGCCGTTCCCTGTCACGAAGAATGTTACCGCAAAGTCATCGAGCGAATACGTCAGCGCCATGAAGAACCCTGCGAATATACCCGGCTTGATGAACGGAAGCACAACGCGTGTCAGCACCTGCCATGAGCTTGCACCTAGATCATGCGCCGCATCAATCAGCGTCGAGCTCATTTCCTGCAGCTTCGGCAGTACCATAATAACGACAATCGGAACACTGAATGCGATATGCGATAGCAAGACGGACACAAAGCCCAGCTTGATGCCAATCATCGTAAATAGGATTAGAAAGGACGCGCCGATGATGACATCCGGACTGACGATCAGTACGTTATTGAGCGTCAAAAGCGATTGCTTCGGTCGATTCCTGCGGATGTGATGGATAGCAATGGCGCCAACAACACCTAGAATCGTCGAGATTGCAGCGGACAACAGTGCAATGACGAACGTATTCAAGACGATGATGAGCAAACGCGTATCCTCGAAAACCTCTTTGTAATAATCGAGCGTGAAGCTCTCGAAATTGCGCATCGATCCGCCGCTATTGAACGAGTAAAACATTAAATAGAAAATAGGCGCGTAGAGCACTGCAAATACGAGTACGAGATAGATGTTCGACCATTTATTTTTTCCGCTCATCTGCCGCACCTCGCTTTCGATTGCCGGTTAACAGCATCATTGCAGCCATCGCTAGAATCAAGAACACAGCAATAGTCGAGCCCATACCCCAGTCCTGCGTCACGAGAAAATGCTGCTCGATTGCCGTACCGAGTGTAATAACCCTATTGCCGGCAATAAGTCTCGTGATCATGAACAGCGATAGTGCAGGTATGAATACAGCCATACAGCCGGACTTCACACCACTGATGGTTAGAGGGAAGATGACACGACGGAACGTCGTCCATGCCGAGGCGCCAAGATCACGCGCCGCATATACGAGCGTCGGGTTCATCTCCTCCAGCGCATTAAAGATCGGCAAAATCATGAACGGGATAAAGATATAAACGGATACGAATATAAAGCTGAAGTCAGTAAACAAAATTTGCTGTTTCCCAATGCCGATCGCTTCCAGCACGGAATTTGCAAAGCCATATGTACCGAACAAACCAATAAACGCATAAGCCTTGAGCAGCAAATTAATCCAGCTTGGCAATATAATGAGCAGCAGCCATAGCTGTTTATGCTTGGTCTTCGTCAATAAATAAGCAGCCGGGTACGCTACGAGCAATGATATTGCTGTTATCAGAAACGCGTACCAAAAGGAGCTAAGCGTCATTCGCATATATACCGGCGTGAAAAACTTCACATAATTGTCCAGCGTGAAGTTGCCTTCCACATCAAAGAAGGAGTAATAAGCGATTAATACAATCGGCGCAATAACGAAAAGCACGATCCAAGCCATATAAGGTATGAGATAAAAACTACGTGATTTATTCGACATCTGCAGCCTCACTGTACGCTTCAAGACGCTTATCGAATTCTTCTTCCGTTTCACCCAGTCTCATGACATGTATCGCTTCTGAGTCAAAGGTCAATCCGATCTGCTCTCCGACCGTCGCTTTGCGAGTGGAATGGACAAGCCACTCATTACCCGATTCATCGTAACAGCAAATCTCGTAATGCACGCCGCGGAACAGCTGTGAATCAACCCGCACCTGCAGCTTGCCGTTCTCCGATGAAGTAATTTCCAAATCCTCCGGCCTGATTACGATATCAACTGCCTCGTTCGGCGTGAGTCCTTGATCGACGCATTCAAAAGAATGACCTGCGAACTCCACTTCGAAGTCGCGTACCATTCGGCCTGGCACAATATTGGATTCTCCAATGAAATCAGCGACAAAGCGATTGATCGGCTCATCATAAATATCTGTTGGCGTTCCGCTTTGTTGAATTTTCCCTTCATTAATAACGAAAATTTCGTCAGACATCGCCAGCGCTTCCTCTTGGTCATGCGTAACAAAAATAAACGTGATTCCAAGGCGGCGCTGCAGCTCGCGCAGCTCGTACTGCATCTCTGTGCGAAGCTTAAGGTCAAGCGCAGAGAGCGGTTCGTCCAGCAAAATAATTTCCGGTTCGTTCACGATTGCGCGTGCGATTGCAACACGCTGCCGCTGACCGCCAGACATCTCAGAAATCTCCCGTGATTCATAGCCGTCCAAGTTGACGAAACGAAGCGCATCCTTAACTTTATTCGTCACATCGGCGTTTTTCATCTTCTTGATTCGCAGGCCGAAGGCAACATTCTCGAAAACATTTAGATGAGGAAATAGAGCGTAATCCTGGAACACCGTATTCACTTGCCGCTCATTCGCAGGCACGCGGTTAATGACTTTTCCATGAAAATAGATTTGACCCTCCGAGGGTTCAGTGAAGCCAGCTATCAGCCGGAGCACCGTCGTCTTGCCGCAGCCAGACGGACCAAGCAGCGTATAAAATTTTCCTCGCTCTATTGTAAAGCTGACGTCTTTGAGAACGGCAGCAGCGTTATGAGCATATTGCTTTGTCACATGTTCAAAGCGAATAATCGTTTGGTCTTGCATATCGCATTCCCCTTTGCATTTTTAGAAGAAACAATAGTGATTATACAGCATCCCCGAAAATCAGCAATACTAAAAGGAAAAATGATGTCAACAATGCTCATGACGCAACCTATTTTTCAATTCATTGAATATGAAAGCGCTATACATTACGATTAATTCAGGTTCACTTAGTGAACATTATTATACATTGGAGGTTTAAGCATGAGTAAACTGACATCCGAGCAACCGGTATCCGGCGGAGTTAAAGTTTCCGTACAACGATTTGGTCGTTTTTTAAGCGGCATGGTCATGCCGAATATTGGCGCTTTTATTGCATGGGGACTCATAACGGCACTATTTATTCCAACAGGCTGGATTCCGAACGAGAGTCTAGCAACGCTTGTTGGACCGATGATTACCTACTTGCTCCCTATACTCATCGGTTATACCGGTGGTCAAATGATTCACGGCGTACGCGGAGGCGTAGTCGGCGCAATCGTCACACTCGGCGTTATTGCAGGGGCGGATATTCCAATGTTCCTCGGAGCCATGATCGTCGGCCCTTTCGCCGCATGGGTGCTGAAGAAATTCGATCAATCTATTGAAGGAAAGATTCCTTCCGGATTCGAAATGCTCATCAATAACTTCTCGTCTGGTATTATAGGCGGCGGGCTTGCATTGATTGCATTTAAGGGCATCGGACCCGTCGTAGCCGCAGTAAGCAAACTACTCGCTTCAGGTGTGGAGTGGCTAATCAACACAGGTTTTCTGCCGCTTGCGAATATTTTGATTGAGCCAGCTAAAGTATTGTTTCTCAACAACGCCATTAACCACGGCATACTAGGACCGCTCGCGCTGGATCAAGCATCGCAAGCAGGCAAATCCATCATTTACATGCTGGAATCCAACCCAGGACCAGGTCTTGGCATTCTACTTGCTTATTGGGTGTTTGGCAAAGGAATGGTTAAGCAATCGGCGCCAGGCGCTGTTGTCATTCATTTCTTCGGCGGTATTCATGAAATTTACTTCCCGTATATCCTTATGAATCCGCGCTTGATTATTGCAGCTATTGCCGGTGGTGTAGCCGGTACATTCACCTTCTCTATCTTCGGAGCAGGCCTTGTCGCCGCACCTTCGCCAGGCAGTATTATCGCCTACATCACCATGACACCAAAAGGTGGATTGCTAGCCATGTTGAGCGGTGTAGTAGTCGCAACAATCGTTTCCTTCCTTGTCTCTGCATTGCTTCTAAAAACCAGTAAGCAGAATGAGGATGCCGATAGCGAGCTTGAACTCGCTGCACAAAAAGTTCAGCAAATGAAAGCCGAATCCAAAGGCAATGTCGCTTCACCTTCCGCAGAACAAGTACAGCTAACGAAGGAGCAAGTCAACAAAATCGTATTTTCTTGCGATGCGGGCATGGGCTCAAGCGCTATGGGGGCTTCTATATTACGCAAAAAAGTAAATGCTGCTGCGCTGCCGATCACTGTTATTAACACGGCGATCAATGATATTCCAGGCGATGCAGACATCGTGATCACTCATAAAACATTAACCGACCGCGCAAGGCTAAAAGCGCCAAACGCCGAGCATATTTCTATCGATAATTTCCTCAAAAGTCCTGAGTATGACTTGCTCGTACAAAGACTAAGTTCATAACATCATACTTAACGCTGACAGATTTCTGTCGGCGTTAAGTCCATTCTTCTGCTAAGGAGGATAGCCTATCAAAGCCTCAACTAGGCAACGTCGAATTATCGAACTGCTGCTGAGTCAAAAGCAAGAAATTACCGCAGCCGATATCGCGTCCATCGTCGGAACGAGCACAAGGACGATCCATCGCGAGCTTACCGATATTGAATCGTTACTAGCCGCAAATGGTATTGTTCTTCACAAAATAGCTGGGCTTGGCATCCGAGTAGAAGCAGACAAAGATACTCTCGAGCGATTCAAGCAATCGTTCGAGCCGTCTGATTTCTTTGAATATTCGGCTGAAGAACGCAAAATTATTATTCTCTGCAGGCTGCTCGAACATGACGAGCCGATAAAGCTATTTTCTCTCGCTCACGAGCTGCGCGTAACGATGCCAACCATCAGCCACGATCTTGATGAGCTGGAGAAAATGATTGTAAAGCAAGGGATGACCCTCATTCGAAGAAGAGGTTACGGCGTTGAAATTATTGGACCTGAAGAAGCAAAACGTCATTCAATTAGCTTGCTTGCAATGAATCATCTCGACGACTCTGATTTATTCGGGCAATTCAAGAACCTCGCGGTCTCGAATCCGATCACGGCACAGCTGCTCGACATGATCGGCAAAGAAAACTTTAAGAGACTCGAGCACACTCTATGGGAACTAAACGATGAATGGCCCATCACTTTAAACGAGTCTGACTATACAAGATTGCTTATTAAGCTGTCGGTTGCGTTAACCCGCATAGAGCAGAACTACTTCGTTTCGGCGAGTGAATATCATTCAGGCGAAATCATTTCATTACTGCGGAGCCTGCTTGATGTGCTTAATCTACAGCTTCCAATAGAAGAACAAATTTATCTTTCTCAATTGCTAGGCAGCGAAGCTTTTCCAGAGAGTGGTCTTTTGATCCATCATGACGATATGCCGACCATCGAAGGCGTCAAGCAGCTCATCCACTATGTAGAGGATCAGCTGCACATGCCGCTTATGGAGGATCGATCGCTTGAGGAAGGACTTATTCAGCATATAAAACCAGCTTTCCAACGCATTAAGGACGGTATCGCGATACGTAATCCGATGCTAGTGCCAATAAAAAAGGAATATGGCCCGTTATTTTCGATTGTTCAAAGCGGTGTGCAACAGGTTTATACACATTTAAAAGTGCCTGATGAGGAGATCGGTTATATCGTCATGCATTTCGGAGCTTCCTTGGAGCGGTTGAAGCCTTTTCCAAGAAAGATAAGAGCTGTTCTCGTCTGCACGAGTGGCATTGGTTCCTCCAAGCTTTTAGCTGTCAAAATTGCTAACGTACTGCCGCAAATCGACCTGATCGGTCATTATTCATGGTATGAAGCGACAAGACTTCCGCCTAGCCGCTATGACTTGATCATTTCAACTGTTGATTTGCCTTTAGAGCCGGACCGCTACATTAAGCTGAGTCCCATGCTCACGCCGGAAGAAACAAATAAGCTTCGCAGCTATATAGAGGGCACAACCTTAAAGAAGGTCAACCCCGCCCTTTCAGCAGACGAAGACAAGGCCGGTCAATCACCTATGGATCGCTTGCTGCAGCTTCAGCTGTACTCCGGCATCGTTCTTCGGCTGCTTGATGGCTTCCATGTGCATGACCTGCCGCTATTAGAAGGTCAAGAGCAGTTGGAGAATCAGCTGCCTAGCATGCTCTTCTTGTTCGAGAAACCGTATATTGCTGCAAATAGCGATAAAATAGTCGATCAATTGCTGGCAAGAGAGCAGCAAGGCAGTCTTGTCATACCAGACACCGAGCTCGCCCTGCTTCATACACGCAGTGAGTGGATCAAAGAGCCGCTGCTTGCCCTATATCGGTATGATAGACCTCTGCAGCTTGGCGAGGACGAAGAAGCTCAGGCCAAGCACCTGTTGATGATGCTTGGCCCTCTCAAGCTTGATTCCTATAGTCTGGAGCTGCTTAGTGAAATTAGCGCAATGCTGCTGCTGCCGGATCTGCTTACTTTACTTGCGCATGATCATGCGGCAAGCATCAAGTTGTTTATCTCAAAGAAGCTGGAACAGTATATAAAAACCAAATTGGATTGGAGAGAATAGTCATGACCATTCTATCTACAGAGAAAGTAAAATTAAACGTTAATATAAAGGACAAATACGAAGCGATCCGCATGGTTGGACAAATGCTTGTAGACGCGGGACATGCGCCGCAGTCTTATATCGACAAAATGATTGAGCGCGAGGAGTCTCTTTCCACCTATATTGGCGGAGGACTCGCTATGCCTCATGGCACTAACGAATCAAAAGCGCTCATTCAATCGACAGGGATGGCGATCATTACCGTACCGGGAGGCGTGGACTTCGGCGGCGAGGAGCCGGCTCAATTAATTATCGGTTTAGCGGCAGTCGGCGACGATCACCTTGATATTTTGACCAATGTTGCTGTGCTCGTATCTGAGGAAGAAGACATGCAGCGCATATTGAACGCTTCCTCGGCACAAGAGCTGATTTCTATTTTTGAATCGGGGATGGAATCATGAAGGCTGTTCACTTCGGTGCAGGCAACATAGGCAGAGGTTTTATCGGTCTGCTGCTGCATAACGCGGGCTACGAGGTATGTTTTGTTGATGTGAATGACACCCTTGTGTCGCAGTTGCAAACAAAAGGGCAATATGCGGTGAAGATCGCTAACGAACAAGGCGATACGTATCTCGTTGACCATGTAACAGCTATTGACGGCAAAAATATCGATTTAGTCGCTGAGACAATTGCAGAAGCCGATATCGTCACAACAGCTGTTGGCGTATCGGTACTGAAGCATATTGCTGCTGCGGTTGCCAAAGGAATTGAGCTGAGACTAGGGAGCGGCAAAGCCACTCTTCCCATTATTGCGTGCGAGAATGCGCTTAGCGGCAGCACAATTTTGAAGCAATTCGTCTATGGCCACCTATCTGCGGAAGCACAGGCGGAGGCCGATCAGCATATCGTTTTCCCTGACGCCGCCGTTGACCGTATCGTTCCGCAGCAGCAGAACGAGGACCCTCTGCAAGTTACGGTCGAGCCTTTCTATGAGTGGACTGTAGAGCGCTCCCCTTTGCTAAATTCGTTAAAGGAAATTGACGGGGTACATTACGTCGATCAACTGGAGCCGTATATCGAGCGCAAGCTGTTCACTGTCAATACAGGGCATTGCGTTGCAGCGTATCACGGTTACCTAAAAGGCTACGAGACGATCCAAGAGGCGATGAACGACAACGAGGTATTGGCTGAGGTACGTGGCGCTTTGCAGGAATCGGGTGCCGCTCTTGTACAAACTTATCAATTCGATGAGAAAGAGCACGCTCTCTATGTTGAGCAAATTTTGGAGCGCTTCGTCAACCCGTACTTGGTAGACGAGGTTGTTCGAATCGGCCGCTCGCCGATTCGAAAGCTTTCTCCGAATGACCGTCTGGTTAGACCGGCCTTATTAGCTTACCAATACGGCATGCCTGCTACTCATTTGACAGCTGCTATGGCTGCAGCTTTACACTTTAATGCGACAGATGATCCCGAGGCTGCTCAGCTGCAAGCTTCCATAAAGGAACATGGCCTTCATTCTACGATAACCAAATATACAAGTTTAGATGAGCAGCATCCGCTTCATATACATGCAGCTGAGCAATACCGCAAGCTTGAGCAATCACTCCAATCCGCGGCGAAAGGAGAAAGAAATTAATGACACTATCACTTAAAGGGATAGCAGCATCACCGGGCATCGCCATCACCAAAGTGTTCCATCTCGCAGCCGATCGTTTCATTCCGGTTCAGCAATCTGTTCAAAACAGTGCGCAGGAGATTGAAAAGTTTCGCCATGCTGTTGCAATTACCCGAGATGAGGTCGAGGCGATTCGTACCTCAACGGAAGAGCGCCTTGGAGCAGACAAAGCGGAAATTTTCGAAGGACATCTGATGATTCTTGAGGATCCTGATCTTATTGAAGCGATTGAGCAAAAAATTTCCGATGAGGCCATGAATGCCGAATTCGCGCTGCACGAGGTCTCCCAATCCTTTATCGAGCTGCTGCAATCGATGTCCGATGAATTGCTGCGCGGGCGTGCTGTTGATATTGAGGATGTGTCCGGCCGCATCATGAGCCATTTGCGCGGCGTTTCGCATATCGACCTCGCCAACCTTTCGGAGGAATGTATTATCGTTGCGCGCGATTTGACGCCATCTGATACCGCCCAACTCAATCTGGATTTCGTACGAGGTTTTGTAACCGAAGTAGGCAGCCGGACATCCCATTCCGCCATAATGGCGCGTTCATTGGAAATACCCGCAATCGTGGGGATCGGCTCCGCGATTCATGATATTCCGGCACATGCCGTGATCGTCATGGATGCGAATCAAGGTGTCGTCCTTATCGAGCCAACTGAAGAGGAGCTGGCGGCTTATCAAGACAAGAAGCAGAAAGATGATCTGCGCAGAGTAGAATTAAGCAAGCTGAAGGATCAGCCTACTTTATCCAAGGATGACAAACAGGTTGAGCTGGCAGCCAATATCGGCAGCCTTGAAGATATTCAGCGGGCAATCGACAACGGCACCGAAGGTATCGGACTTTTTCGTACCGAATTTCTATATATGGGTCGCAGCTCCCTCCCTACTGAGGAGGAACAGTTCACCAGCTACAAATATGCGCTTGAAAAAATGAACCAGAAACCCGTCGTTATAAGGACGCTTGATATTGGCGGCGATAAGGAGCTTCCTTATATGGAGCTGCCGAAGGAAACCAATCCATTCCTCGGACAGCGCGCCTTGCGTCTGTGTCTGGATAGACAGGACTTGTTCCGTACGCAGTTGCGGGCGCTTCTCCGCGCCAGCCGCTACGGGAACTTGAAAATTATGTTCCCGATGATCGCTGTATTAGAAGAACTGCTTGAAGCGAAGAAGCTGCTTGAGGAAGAAAAACAGAAGCTAATTGCCGAAGGCGTTCAGCTTGCCGAGCATATCGAGGTTGGAATGATGGTTGAAATTCCAGCTGCGGCAGTCGCTGCCGACCTCTTCGCGCCTGAGGTTGATTTCTTCAGCATCGGAACTAACGATTTGATTCAATATACAATGGCGGCAGACCGTATGAATGAAACGGTATCGTACTTGTATCAGCCTTGGCATCCTTCCCTGCTTCGTCTCATTCGATTCGTCATTCAAGCGGCAGAGAAGGAAGGCAAATGGGTTGGCATGTGCGGTGAAATGGCAGGAGATCAGACGGCAATACCTTTGCTGCTCGGACTTGGCCTGCATGAATTCAGTATGAGCGCAGGCTCGATTCTACAAGCAAGAGAGCTGATTGGACAGCTCGACCAGTCCGAATGGTCCGTCCATGCCAATCAAGCGCTGACCATGCGGAGCACGCAGGAAATTACACAATTTGTAGAACGCACAAGAAACGGAGTGATTCATCATGATTAGCAAAACTTACACTATCATCAATCCGACAGGCTTTCACGTTCGTCCGACTAAAACCTTCGTCCAAACCGCCAGCACCTTCCCTTGCAAGATTAACGTGATTAATAAAGGGAAAAGAGTGAACGGCAAAAGCTCGCTAAGCATGCTTACACTAGGCATCGCGGCGAATGAAGAAGTCACTTTGGAAATTGACGGCGAACAAGAAGAACAGGCGCTCGAGGCGCTGGGTCAGCTGCTTACTGCCATACATGAATAGCTAATAATTAGCGGTTGTCCGAGAAAGAAGGCATCATGCCTTCTTTTTCGGACAGCCGTTTTATTTTATCCGGCATAACTAAGTTATGTATAGCGATTGGCCATTGGGCGCGCTGATCGTAAATGCTTAACACTTAACGGGATTAAAAGTTTATCCTCCTACACATCCGCTATACCAACTTGGCTACATTGCACTAAATACAACAGAAACCTCACATGGCACTCGTCATCATGAGCTGCACTGCAGAAATGCAATAGAACTAACCATTAATGCTGAATAATTAAAAGATACAAGGAAATCTGTTGTACTTTCTACAATGTAACGACAGTGAAGCCGCTTGGAAGCCTTGTACATTGCATAAACTACAATGTAGACCTAAGATGTTGTTTACGATTAGAGATGCAAATGAACAATTACGACACCATCCTGTTATATACGTAATATGCATCTTCTTGCGCTATTCTAACGCAATGAGCCTGTGACTGGGCTGTCATTTCTCAGCCCTTACAAGGATATCGACTAGAGATTAGTAAACTCTGCATAAAGCGCCACAGCTGGGAACACAAAAAAAACCGGCCACGAGGGCCGGCTTCAATCATACTTTCAATTATATAATAGCCATTAAGACATAGTCGGTGCTGCTGCAATGTCTGCATTTTTCTCTTTCCGGTGAGTAACGATAAAGAAAGTAAGCGTCAATGCCGCGAACAATACCGCATAACCAGCTAACAAAGCTGCGTATTTCCACATCGAATCAAAATCACCGGTAGAGATAACATCCTTAAAGCCAGCCACTGTATAAGTCATAGGCAGCCAAGGCGTTACCTTTTGAAGCCAGTTCGGAATAAGTTCAAGCGGGAACGTACCTGCGGAAGTCGTCAATTGGAATATCAATACGACGATTGCCACGAAGCGACCTGGATCGCCAAGCGTTGCCACGAAGAACTGAACGAGCATCATAAAAGCAATACTAGTCAAAATGGAGTACATAATGAATAGCGGAACACTTTGTACTTCGAGATGAAGGATAAAGAATAGTGCCGCATCAGCAATAAGCGCTTGGATCGTACCAATCAGAACAAGCGTTAACGCCTTACTTGCAAACCAACTCCACGCATTCGGCGGGCGAATGGCAGGAATGCGTACCGGATATACAATGGTAATAAGCAATGCACCTACAAACAGACCAAGTGATAGGAAGTAAGGCGCAAAACCCGTACCATAGTTCGGTACTTCATTTACTCTTTCAACATCAAGCTTGATTGGATCTGCAAACATATCCACCATGTCGTCAGTAAGCTCTAATCCTGCTGTCTTGTCAGATGCATCACTTAGCTTGCCCGACAATTCATGTGTGCCTTCATCCAGCTTAAGCAAGCCGGAAGCTACCTGCTGCGCGCCATCTTCAAGCTGCGTTGAGCCATCAACGAAAGGAACGATACTCGTCGACAGTTGTCCAAGGCCCGCTGTCAGCTCAGAAACACCGCTACTCAGCTGCTTCGCACCTGCTGCCAACTTCGTGCCGCCAGCACTTGCTTCACTGAACTTCACGCCAAACTGTTGCATACCGCTCGTAAACTTATTTGCACCAGCCACAAGCTTCTCTCCACCTGCTCCAAGCTGGTTACCAGCCGTCGCAGCATCCTTCAGCTTCGCATCGAATGTGCCTAGTCCTGCAGATAGCTTCACAAGACCCTCATTCAACTTGGTTGCTCCACCATTCAATTGCTGCTGAGCTTCTGAGGACTTCACCAAACCAGCCTCTAGTTGCTTGCTAGCTGCAAGCAGCGCTTTAAAGTTCGCATCCTGAGCAAGCTCTGAATCAGACTGAGCAAGCTGCTCGAGCCCCTTCGCCAGCTTAGCTGCACCAGCCTCCAGCTCAGCCGTCCCAGAAGCCGCAGCGTCAAGTCCGCCAGCTAGCTGTCCTGCTGCTTGCTGCGCACCTGTTGCACTCGTCGCCAGTTGACCACCAGCGCCCGATAGCTCCGACAATCCCGCGCTCAGCTTCACAGCGCCAGTCCCAACGCTCTTCACGCCTTCACCAAGCGATGCGGCTGCATCGCCAAGCTGCTTCTGCGCGGTGCCAAGTTGGCCTAGCCCGCTTGCAAGATTAGCAGCTCCGCTGTTAAGCTCACTGCTTCCTGAAGCCAGCTTCTGACCGCCTGCTTCAAGCTTGCTCACACCTTCTTGCAGCGTCAATGAACCGCTGACGAGCTTGCTCAGATTTTGCTCAATAAGTACCGCGCCATCCTTCGCTTTCGTCGTGCCTTCCGCGATTTCACCTGCACCATCGCTCGCTTGACCAACTCCATCAACCAATTGCTCCATTTGTTCGAACACGGTACGCGTATAAGCTGATGTTACCTCTTTGTTCAATAATGATTTGAGCTGATCGATTGCCGTGTTACCGATTTGAGAAGCTAGGAAGTTATAACCCTCATTCGGAACATATTTGAGCTGTGCCGGCATCGGTTTATCGGAAGTGAGAGAAGTCGTCTTCTCCGAGAAGTCTGCAGGAATTTCAATTGCCATATAGTAGCTATTATCCGCAAGCCCCTTTTCCGCTTCTTCCATGCTTACAAATACCCAATTAAATTTCGGATTTTTCTTCAGCTGTTCCTCAAAATCAGCACCGATTTGCATTTTCTCGCCATTAAACTCTGTACCTTTATCTTCATTAACTATTGCGACCGGCAGATCAGCCAGTTTCGCATAAGGATCCCAGAATGCCGTAAGAAACATCGCTGTATATAAGACCGGAATGGCCAGTACCGCGATAACCGCTATGAGCACCTTCTTATTACGAGCAATTGCCGCTAGTTCCTCACCAAATTGTTGTATGCCTCTCAACTTCAAGTACTTCACTCTCCTATTTACTAATTGACCATATTCCTCATACGGTCATTTTATGGTGAAAAAAAAGGCACCTGATCTACTCCGGAGCCAATCCTCCCTGCAAATAAAAACTCATCTGCTCAGAAACCCCACGCTTATCCAGCGGCTCATATCTCAGCTTCCAATCCACCGTGAGCGCCATATACATCTTAAGCATAATAAATGCAGTCATTTGCGGATTGCATGGTTTAAGTTCACCCTTATCAACCGCCCGCTGCACTTCCTGTTGAATGTAGCTTACGACTGCCCTCTCCAGCTGCTCAATACCTTCGCGCGCCATCGGCGTGCCGATCTCCCTCACCTCATGTGCCAGCTTCATCGCCAGCTCATGCTGCTCTCGGAAATCAAACATTTGCTCAAGCACAGCATTCAAGTTATCGAAAAACTTCTTCTCTCGATCAACAACCTGCTCTGCAACATGTTTCATATCTTGAATCATTCGATTCATTATTTCCTGAAACAGCACTTCCTTATTCGCAAAAAATGTGTAAATGGTGCCCTTGCCTACGTTAGCAATCTTCGCAACCTGATCCATCGTCGTTGCCTTATATCCGAATAACGCAAACGACTTTGTCGCCGCATCGATTATTTGCTGCCGTCGGTCAACCGCCATCCTGTCACCTCCTGAACAACTGACCAAAAAACCAATTCGGTCATTTCGTATAATGTATCTTAGCATGGCGTTTTCCATATTGCAATAGTTAAATCACAACTTTTACGCTGCGAGGTGACTTTACACTTTAATTAACGATATAATAAGTGAACACGGTCATCGAGGCCTGTCCAAACCTACCAAAAGGAGTGTTTCCCTTATGTCATACAAAGAAATTACATCTATTGAAGAATGGAACAACGTTTACGAAGCTTCAGCTACTCGTCCACTCGTTGTTTTCAAGCACAGCACAACTTGCCCGGTTAGCGCGAACGCTCATCAAGAATTTAATCAATACCTCGATGGAAAACCAAGAGAAGACGTAGAATACGTTCTCGTGAAGGTCATTGAGTCGCGTCCGGTCTCCAACCAAATTGCGGAAGACACGTCTGTAAAACATGAATCCCCGCAAATTATCTTTATTGAGAAAAAAGAAAAAGTGTGGACGACATCCCACTGGTCGATTACTAAAGCTCATATTACAGCTGTACTCGACTAATTTTAGATACAGGCCTATTAATATTTTGAAGCAAAGCTTCCAGCCCTGTGCCATCGCGCATAGGGCTGGAAGCTTTTTTCATACTAAAGGCATAAAACGGTCACTTTCTCGATTGCGATCAAAAAATAAACTCAGCTCATCGCATATCCGTTATCCCTCCGGATCGAGCTTACACTCTGCTAGTGTCAACATTCGGGTGCGATGCTTCCATTTGTGGCCGATGAAGATAGCGAGGAACATCGGGATACCGATGTAGGAAGCGACGATATAAGCCCAATCGATGCGACCATCATTTAGGGCGCCAACAAACTGACCGCCAATCACAACGATACAGAGCAGCATAGCGAGAATCGGCCCAAAAGGAAACCATTTGGCCAGGTAGGCCAGATCTTCAAGCTTGTGGCCTTGCGATAGGTAGGCTCTGCGAAAGCGATAATGGCTAATTGCAATGCCAAGCCAAACGATAAAACCAGACATCCCCGACGCATTCAGCAGCCAAACGTAGACGACGCCGTCGCCGAAGAAGGAAGCTAGAAAAGCAAGCATGCCAAGAGCCCCAGTCGCGAGGAGCGCTGCTACCGGAACTCCGCGTACGTTCAGTCGTGCTAGAAAGCGAGGTGCCTTACCCTCCTTCGCCAGCACCCAAAGCATACGAGTAGAGGCATACATACCAGAATTGCCAGCTGACAAAACCGATGTTAAAATGACTGCATTCATTATCGAAGCAGCAACCGCCAGCCCCGCTCTCTCGAAAATGATCGTGAACGGACTCGTTGAAATGTCTCCGCTCGCCAGGTGTTCGTTTGAATACGGGATCAGCATGCCGATTAGCAATATAGCCAATATGTAGAACAAGAGGATTCTCCAAAAAATCGAACGAATGGCGCGTGGAATATTTTCGCGAGGATTCTCACTCTCACCGGCCGTCACTCCGATCAGCTCCGTGCCTTGAAAGGAGAAACCAGCTGCCATAAAAACACCTAACGTAGCGAGAAAGCCGGCAGGAAACGGATTATCCGTCAGATTGCTGATGCCAACCGCCTTCCCATTCCATATACCAATCACCATCATCAAACCGATAGCGATAAACACGATCACCGTTACAATTTTGATCATCGCAAACCAGTATTCCGATTCGCCATAACCCTTAACAGATAGAAGATTAAGGCTTAGCATCAACAATAGAAATAAACCGCTCCATAAAATAGATGGACTGTTCGGAAACCAAAATTTCATAATTAGCGTGGCCGCAGAGAGCTCCGCAGCAATCGTTATCGCCCAGTTGTACCAATAGTTCCAGCCAAGAGCAAATCCAAGCGAGGGATCAACAAAACGGGTTGCATAGGTGCTGAACGTACCCGACACAGGCATATAGGTAGCCATTTCCCCCAAGCTCGTCATTAGAAAATACACCATAATACCGATAAGGGAATAAGCAAGAACCGCGCCTCCCGGGCCCGCAGAGTGAATGGCGCCGCCACTTGCAAGAAAGAGGCCCGTACCGATGGAACCTCCAAGCGATATCATTGTCATGTGCCGAGCCTTCAGACCTCTGCGCAGCGTGTTTGAGTCATCTCGTTGCTCACTCATTGACGCGTTCCTCCATTCTTAGCTGTTATTCTTATTGTTAGCGCGTTGTGTCGCATCATTTTTTACTGCATCTGCCGCACTCCACTACATACACGCTTTTCATCTCCTCAGTTTGTTGAATTTTCCGTATTTTATCCATCCGATGGACAAAACTTCACTAGACCTATGATCGAAGAGTATCGTTCAAAGGATTCGAAGTCACAGAGATACTCCAAGCACCGAAACCAACTATCTCTTACCTCTGTTGCATAAAGTACAATAGAAACCTTACATGAGACTCGAATTAAGCGACTACACTGCAGAAATACAACAGAAACAGCCGCCAAAAAGAAAAAAAGGATCAATCGAGGAACTTCTATTGTAGAATCTACAACGCAGCATTGGAGGTGACGGTAAGAAGGCTTCCAGGTTGTATAAAGTACAACGTACTGCGCCAAAATACGACAAACGGACTATCATAATTTCCATTTTTTAATATATAATGAATAGGTATGAATTCAATGCAACTCGAAAGGAATGGTACCATGTTTGGAAAATTAGCCGCAGACGCGCTTGGAATAAGTGATATTGGCGCGATCATCAAACCTGCAGATTTCAGCAAAGCCGATGCTGACGATTACGTCATGCACGAGGATAATGAGAAAATCTATTTTCTCATTAAGTCAAAAACCGACGAATATTGCTTCACAAACCTTGCACTCATTCATCTTGACGGCAAAAGCGCACTTAGCAAAAAACGGATATTGAAGCGTTACTCCTACAGCGCTAACCAAATTTCGCAGGTTGCATTGGAAACAGCAGGCACCGTCGACCTTGATGTTGAAATCAAGTTCACGATTGGTTCAGTTCCCTTCTCCATAGATGTCAACAAGAAGCATATCGAGGAGCTGAAAGACCTCTATAAAGCGCTCATCAAAATTTCTGAAGTTACACGCGAGAACGAAATCTCGCTTGAATATGCAAGACGCAGTCTCGATCTTGCATCCACGACATTGCAACAATTCCATAAAGGCGACTTCAACGTCGTCGAGCAGTTCGACGGACTGAACAAATCCGCGTTCAACTGGCTCGTAAATACCCACAAACAGTATCGCATCAAGGATTTTGGCGCTATTTTTGAGCGTTATATCAACAACTAATTTTGAGATCAATATCATACGATAGGAAAACGAAGAAGAACGTCCTTCTGCTCATGGCAAAGGGACGTTCTTTTTGATACTAAAATAAGAGGAAAACTACTTAGCCTACATCTTATAAACATCCATAGCCGCCTGCAGCGCTCGCCCCGCTTCCAGCTGATGACCATGACGCAGCAGCACCGCTTCCAGCGCACCAAGTGTGAGCAGCACGTTTCGCTTGCTGCAGCTGTAGCCCATCGTGCCGATTCTCCATATTTTCCCCTTCAAGGGTCCGAAGGAGCTGGCGATCTCAATGCCGTAATGATCAAGCAGCATCGATCTAACGGATTCCCCGTCTACCCCAGATGGAATTTCAATACAGGTAACCACGGTCATTTTGCAGGCAGGGTCGCCATAGAGCCGCAAACCCATTGCTTCTAAACCAGCAATCAACGCCCCTTCATGCTCGCGATGCCGGGCAAAACGAGCCTCTAGTCCCTCCTCCAGCACGAGCCGCAGCCCTTCGCGCAGCGCATAAAGCATCGACGTAGCTTCCGTATGATGATTGAGCCGCGCCGGACTCCAGTAATCCTGCAGCTGACTTAGATCCAAGTAGTTGCTTTGTATCGGACGTAGAAGCGGATCATCCTCATCAGCAAGAAGCAGCCCTCTTTCAACCTTTTTACGGCTTAACAGCTTGGCTTCTACCCGTTTATTGTACGTAATCGGCGCCATACCCGCCGGTACCGACAAGCACTTCTGCGTGCCGCCGATTACGGCGTCGATGAGCAGCCGATCCGTTGCTACCTCAATACCGCCAATTGTCGCAACAGCGTCCACTACAAAAAGTGCGTTCACTTCCCTGCATGCTTGACCGATTCCTTCAAGCGGCTGCATTCTTCCCGTCGATGTCTCACCGTGCACAAGAGCTACAACGTGAGGCTGATTTTCTTTTATGGCATTAACAATTTCCTCTGTTGTAAAAACGGTGCCCCATTCCTTCTCCAGCGTCACAACCTCTGCGCCGCAGCGCTTCGCAATCTCCGTCAGCAAATGTCCGAATCGTCCATAAATCGGCACAAGTACCTTAGCGCCAGGCTCGATCAAGCCAACAAGCACCGCCTCTATCCCCGCCCTTGACGTTCCATCGACCGGGAATGCCCATTCGTTAACGGTCTTAAATAATTGGCGCAGCATTTCCATCGTTTCATTCATTAATGCCGTAAACTCTGGATCAAATTGCCCCAGTATCGGATAAGACATCGCCCGCAGCACCCGCGGATCAACCTCGACCGGACCTGGAGTCATAATCGTGCGCGGCGACGGCGCCAAATCCCTGTAAGTCTTCATAGCTTCTCCCCCTCATAACCTAATCGATATAGCAGCTCAGTCAAGACGAGTACACCAACCGCGAGATCACGAGGCTCGGTATATTCCTCCGGTGAATGCGAAACGCCTCGTCTACTTGGAACAAATAACATGGCAGTCGGACAAATATGCTCAAACATCTGGGCATCATGCCCCGCTCCGCTAACCATTCGTTTCGAGGAAATTCCCATTTTGCCACATACATCGTCCATATATTGTTTGAGCAAGCCATTCATCGGAACCGGCTCTTCCCTAAACCATTCCGTTCCATGCATTTGGAGCTGCCGTTCACCCGCCAATGCCGCAAACTCCTGCACGACCCATCGGCAAAAGCTATCAAGTTCTTGTTCATTGGCGTGACGCGCATCTACTGTAAATACAACCTTACCCGGAACGACATTTGGTACATTCGGATGCACCTGCAGTCTGCCAACGGTCGCCACTAATGGCGATCCGAGCCGAATGGCTTCTTGACGCAGAGCCCCAATCATTGCGCTAACACCCTCAAGCGCATCCCTGCGCATATGCATCGGAGTAGTTCCCGCATGGTTCGATTCGCCAATGACTTCAAACTTCAGCCTTCGCTGGCCTGCGATTGTTTCTACTACACCGATAGCAACGCCTTCCTGTTCCAGCACTGCCCCTTGCTCGATATGAACCTCAATAAAAGCGCCAATATCGTGACGGCGACTATCTCTGCCGGTTCCCTCGCCAAAGCCGCATTGCTTCATCGCATCCGCAAAAAACACCTCATGAGCATCCTGCAAATGCACAATTTGCTCAAAGTTACGTTTTCCGGCGATGCTGCCCGAGCCCCAGTAGGCCATCGGAAACCGGCTTCCTTCCTCTTCGCATAGGGATACAAGCTCCAGCGTTCGCCTCGGCTTGCCGAATTGCTTCTGCAAATAATCAAGCGCCAGCAAACCCGCTGCAATCCCATAGGCCCCGTCATAATGCCCGCCTTGAATAACTGTATCGATATGTGAGCCTGTTATAATAGAAGGCGCATCCAGATCGTCGCCTTGTAATTTTCCGAATAAGTTGCCAACGTTATCAAACTCTGTTGTTAGACCGCAGCCTTCCATTTTGACCGCAAGCGCCTGCTGCGTCTTAAGCCATCCGTCGGTATAAAGCAGCCGCGTTATGCCGCCTTCTTCATCCGGGCTATAGGTTGCCAGCCAATTCAATACTTGCATCACTTGCGTCTCAAAATACGATAATAGCCGTTCCTTCTCTCTCGGATGGGAAAGTACACTTCGCACCATAGCTGCTCCTCCTTCCATTTCATTGGGCCTGTTGCCTAACCCATTCGCCCTGCTTGCTCTCGCTTATTCCTACTGTTTCTTCATACACCTGATGACCGCGTAAATAAGTAGCCTTTATTTTGCAGCGTAGCTCTTCACCGATATATGGACTATGCTTATGGCGTTGATACAAATGCTCCGCTTCCAGTCTATAGGACTTGTTCAAATCAATCAGAATAAGGTCAGCGTCTGCGCCGATTCGTATTTCACCTTTCGAAGCCTGTAAACCAAATCGTCTTGCCGGTCCACTCGCCAGCAGCTCACTGATCAGCGTGAGCGGCAGCCCCCGCTTCACATGCCCTTCTCCGACCATGAGTTCTACCGAGCTTTGCGCGCCGGCAATGCCGCCCCAAGCATCAAAGAAGTTGTCCGCCTCCTTCATCGAAGCTGGACAAGGCGAATGATCCGACGAAACCATATCGACACGCCCTGTTGCAATGGCATTCCAAAGCTTCTCCTGCTCCCCAGCATCTCGCAGCGGCGGAGAGCACTTAGCTACCGCTCCCTTATGATCCAAATCCGCCGCCGTTAAGGCCAAATAATGCGGACAGGTTTCTACCGAGACGTTCATCCCGCGCTCGCGCGCAGCTGTAATCAAATTAACACCCGCCTCGCTGCTAATATGAACAAAGTGAAGTGCACAGCCCGTTTGCTCCGCGTAAAAGAGTGCCCGATTAATCGCCTCCAGCTCAGCAATAATAGGCCGCGAAGCCACATAATCAGCCGGTGTCAACCGCCCTTCCGCCCGCATAGCCAGACCAAGCTTAGCAACAATCGGCTCGCTCTCAGCATGCAGAGCGAGCACCTTGCCGAGACCAGCGATTATTCTCATGCCTTCGAGCAGTGTGTAATCATCCACTTCACGGAATGCATCCTCACTCGGATCACCCGGGGATGACATAAATGCTTTAAAACCAACAACTCCCGCTTCATGCAGAGGCGCAAGCTCATGCAGCTTGCCAGGCACTAATCCGCCCCAGATGGCATAATCCACATAAGAACGACCCTTGGCAGCAGCTAGCTTCTGCTGCATAGCATCCACAGTAACTGTAGGCGGAATGCCATTCAACGGCATATCAACATAGGTTGTACAGCCCCCAGCCGCAAGAGCTGCAGACCCCGTCTCAAAGCCTTCCCATTCCCCTAAGCCCGGCTCGTTGAGATGGACATGGACATCAATCATGCCAGCCATAATCATCAGGCCGGTTGCATCCACCACTGAATCTGCATGAATGCCACTTAGATCCTCGCCGAGCACAACAATCCGTCCTGCTTTTATTCCTATGTCGAGCATCCGTACCTCATTTTTCAATACGACGCTGCCGTTTTTGATCCATACATCCAGCATATCCAGCTTATCTCGTCCGACCATTTTGCCCTCCGCCTTTCATTTGCCCAATCACTCTGATGCAGTTTATGAGCCGAATCCGCCAAATAGTAAAGCAACTAAGAGCACTCTTTAAATAAATAGGCCGCGGACAACGAGGTCCGCGGCCCGATTAACTACCTTCCACTATCCGTGTGCAAAACAGTTGCAAAACAGTCATTTTCGACCCATTAACATTCTCTATCAGCCTTCAATTACTTGAGCTCTGTCACGATTAGGCTTGCATCTACCTCTTTCAGCAGGCTTAGATCATGATAGGAAGCTGGTGCCGGAATCGATTTGATATTGCCAACCGATTTCAGGTACTCACCGACAGCGGGCCCATTGCTTCCATTCACATAGGTATCGCCAACTTCCATCGAATACACATTGCGTGACATGATTTGTGTTAGCTCTTCCTCGCTTAGGTGGAGCTCAGGAGCTAATGTTTTAATAGCATCCTCACGGTTGTCATTAATGTAATTCGTCGCTTTTTGCAAAGCGCGCAGTACAGCCTTCAGCGTATTCGGGTTTTTCTTAAGGAAATCATCCGAAACTTGAATTGTCGTATGCACGCTCATCCAATTCACATCGCCTTGCTTGTCAGGCAGCTCGCTTTTTGTGCCGCTGAAGAGGAACTTGCCGCCGCCTTGGATTGCCTTCGTAATGAACGGTTCCCAAGCAGCCAGTGCATCGATGTCACCCTTCTCCAAAGCAACAACCGCGTCGCTCGGCGCAAGGTTTACATATTTGATTTTGCTGGCGTCTACGCCAAGCTCTTTGGCCATATTGTTGATCGCAATCGTAACGTCAGCTCCGCTCGGAATACCAATCGTTTTGCCTTCAAGATCCTTCGCGCTCTTCAGTTCAAGCTTGCTCGAACCCACAACAGCTTGCGTGCCGGCAATTTGTGCGAGTGGGGCAATGATCTTGACCGGAATATCCGTTGATTTCAAAATAATATCCATAAAGTTCGTTTGAATACTTACCGGCGCACTGCCTCCGGCAACCATCGGTCCGATGTCCGGCCCGCTCTCGATCAGTTGACTCGTAACGTTAAGTCCCTCTTCCTTGAAATAACCAAGTTTGTCGGCAATAATTTGCTGCGATGAGATTTGGGCATCACGAACACCAACTAACGTTAGATCTTTCATCTCCAGCTCTGTGGAAGCTGGCGCATTTGCATTTGCTGGCGCCTTCTCATTGCCGCCGCAAGCAGCAAGCACAAAGGTTAACGATGTGAGGATAATTGCTGATTTAAACCATTTTCCCGATTTTTTCATTGGTATTCCCTCCACTTATCTCTTTTTAGTTGTACTGCTCCGGCTCCGTATGTAGCGTTACTTCTCGATGGCATCTCGAAGTCCGCCTTTACGCCAAGCCATTACTCTCTTCTCAACCAGCTTCAGCAGATAAGAGAACAAGCTATATTCCAAGCCAATCAATATGATGGCAATGAACATATTCGATATTTTAAAATAATTTCTCGCATCTACAATGATGTAGCCCAGTCCCGACTTTGCACCCATCATTTCGGAGACGATGAGCGCGGAGAAGGATAAACCGAGACTGACCTGTGCGCCAACGAGAAAATTCGGGATTGCGGATGGCAGCATTACTCTCGTAAATATTTGCCGCTCCGTCGCACCCAAGCTGAGCGCGGAGCGGATCAGCGTTGAAGGTACTGACTTAAAGCCGTCAAGTGTGTACACCAGCACCGGGATAAACGTCGTCCACGCAATAAGCAGAACCTTCGGAAACTCGCCGATACCGAACCAGATAATAAATAAGGGCAGGAGCGCTAAGGTCGGGATCGGGCCAACCAAGTTGAGAATGGGTGAAAACCACCGTTCCACCGTTTTAAACTTGCTCATGATGACACCAATCCCCACTGCCACTGCACTTCCAATGACAAAACCTAACGCAATACGAATCGTGCTGGAAATCAAGCTGTCTGTAATAATCCCCGTCTTCGCCAGCTCCCAGCCCTCCGACAGCAGCACGGTTGGTGCAGGAAGAAAGTTAGGATTAAAAAACTTTGCTGTTTCATTCACTCTAGAGAACAGCTCCCAAAAAACGAAAAACAAGAGGGATGGGAGTATGTTGTATTTTTGAAAAAACTGATGGATTGCAGATGGACGCTTGCCTCGCGCCTGCTTGCTTATTACTGTCGTTGCCGGCCGTGAAGCCTGCATGGTTCCTGTGTCCTTCACGGTAGTTAATTTTGCACCATTCATTATGACCCCACCTTTGCTTGCGCCAGCTCTAGATGCTCCTCATCCATGAGAACCCGTTCAATGCGGCTCATCATTTCACCGAAACCAGCAGAATGAGAAGAACGCGGATGCTTGATTCCGACCTCAAAAATCTCTGCAATTTCACCATGCTTCATTACAACGACACGATCAGCCAAGTACACCGCTTCGCTAATGCTGTGTGTCACGAATAGAATGGTTGGTTTGAGCTGACTGCAAATCTTTTGCAGCTCCACTCGCATCGTTTCTCGTGTCAGTACGTCCAGTGCGCCAAACGGCTCATCCATAAGCAAAATATCCGGCTTGCTCGCAAGCGCCCTTGCAATACCTACGCGCTGCTTCATGCCTCCCGACAACTCTCCAGGATAATGAGCTGCATATTGTTCCAAACCTACCAGCTTCAGAAACTCCATTGCCGTTTCCTTCGCCTGTGCTTTAGGCATCTTCTGCACCTCTGGGCCGAAGGCAATGTTATCCTTTATGGTCATCCATGGGAATAATGCATGATCCTGAAATACCATTCCTCGTGATTTGGAAGGCCCCTTAATTTCTTCTCCATCCACTGTAATAGCACCATCATCAGGCAGTAGGTAACCTGCAATCATATTTAACAGCGTCGACTTGCCGCATCCGCTATGGCCAAGTATGCAAATAAACTCGTGAGAGTTAACTGTAAGATCTACATTTTTCAAAATCGTTCTGCTTCCAAAGCTCTTCCCAACCTGATTCACTACTAATTTCATTTTTACCAACCCCAATCCATTATTGTTGTCAGGTTATATAACATGAATTTGTTTTGTAGCTACATCATAATCCGAATCCATGTCATTGTCATTGTGCAACGTAGCTAAAAATATCCCGTATTTATTGAATAACCTGCACAATCCTATATTTACACCTCGCTGCATAGATGATATATTGTGTCATATAATCTAACACAAAAAACCATTGGCGGTGTTGTCATGCTTCTTAAAGAGCTTCTCTCTCTCCCTATATACGCGAATGCAAAAATACTTGCCGGGCATAACGGCATGACAAATAGCGTCCAATCGGTCAACATCATGGACGCTCCTGATATTATTAATTATTTGAAACCGCAGGAATTGCTTCTAACGACGGGTTATGCGATGAAGGATCAGCCAGAAGCGCTGCTGTCGCTCGTCAAAAGCATGGCCGAGGTCGGCTGTGCTGGTCTAGCTATCAAAACCAAGCGTTTTTTGCAGGAGGTGCCGAGCGATGTGCTCCAGTGTGCAGAGAAGCTGCAATTTCCGATTATCGAGCTGTCGCTCGAGCAATCACTTGGAGATATATGCAACGACTCACTTAGTCATATTTTGGAGAAGCGTACCGATGAGCTTCATTACGCATTGACGACACATAAACAGTTTTCTCAAATGATCATGCAGGGTAAGAGCACGGTCGACGTCATTGAAGCGTTGTCCCTTCTTATTGATTCCCCAGTCATGCTGACGAATCCACAAGGAGAACTGTTGTATCACTCAAATTCTATGACAGAGGAACTTTATCTCGAATTGTCGTCTGAGCTTCAAGCAGAGCTGATCTCACCCTCTCTGCATAGCTCTTACAGCATCCCGTTCACTCCGCTTTCTTTCACTGACACACCCTTTTCGGCAGCTGAGCTGTACCCCATTGTAACCTTTCAACTAGAAGGCATATTGATTGTTCTGACGAGTGATAGCAGCAAACACTTCAGCAACCTGACGAAACATGCGATGGAACAAGCAGCTAACGTCATCGGACTCGAGCTCATAAAAAAACAAGCAGTCAAAGAGCGGTCGCGACGTTACAAAAATGAATTTTTCTCCGACTTTGTCGACGGCCTCATTACCTCAGAGCAAGAGCTTATTCATCGCAGTAAAAATTATGATTTATTGAATCATCCTGTTTACGTCAGCATTGTCGCTAAGCGCGACACCTCTTTTGATTCCTTTCGTCCCTCAAGCGCGCTTGAATCAGATGGCCGCTTCATATCAGAGCGCGATCGTCATTACAATCTGCTGAAAAGCGAATTTACAAAGCTTGATTTGCGTTTTGTGCTTTTTACGAAAAATGAATACTTCTGCTTCCTTATCGCGCTGAAAGCAAGCCAAGATGTTGCCAAGGGCAAGGAAAATAAATTTTTGGGGCAGTTGAAGCAAATGGTCCTTTACCTAAGTGAGCAGCACGGTATTCCGATCTCGATTGGCATCGGTAATCCGGTATCACAACTTACTCACATCCCTTTATCTTACAAAGAAGCGATAGAGGCGCTGCAAACAGGTTACGATGCGCGAAAGAAGCAGTTCATTCAACCTTACCGCGCCAAGGATTTCAACTATTTGCTTCGGATGATTCCGAAGGAAGAGCTTAAGGAGTATTACGAGGAGACCTTCAAGGATTTGTTAGACATTGAAGGCAAGGAACGCAGCGATTTACTTAAGACGCTCAGCACCTTTTACGATACGCATTGTCAGCTTGCCGAGACTGCGAAGCAGCTGTTCGTCCATCGCAACACCGTTACCTATCGCCTTGAAAAATGCGAAAGGCTCACCGGCCGCGATCTGCGTGATCCCGTCGAGAGCCTTCGCTTCCGCACCGCGTTCTCGATGGAGTCGCTGTTCTTGGTAGACTAATGTTACTTTGGTGCTGTAAGAGCATATGTGCTCTTACAGCGATATTTTGAGCTAGCTCACCAGCAACATCTTACTTAACCCCGCGCTTCGCTTTTTTAATTTTGACCCTGTAGGTCTTCCCATAAGCCTTGCCGTAGCGCACAATTTTACGAAGCATTGATCGGTCATTGAGCAGCGAGAACGGGGAAGGATCAGGCACAGTGTTGACTTCAAGTATCCAAGGCTTAAGCTTGCGGTCAAGCGCAAGATCAACGCCTAACTCCTTGATGCCAGGATACCTATCGTGGAGGCGTTTCGCTGTAATTAAGCCAATTTTATCCATTTTCTTCAACATGCGCCGCTTCAGTGATGCACTCGTATAGCGTTTCAGCAAAAACGCCGTTGGGTAAATCGTCCCTCCTTGACTGCCGTTCGTTACTATTTTATGAGGATGAGCTACTCTACCTAAAGTTCCTGTCGCTTCCCAAACCCCGCGCGGCGACTTCTGTACCACGAGGCGTATGTCAAACGGGCGTCCCTTATGCTTCAGCAAGCGAATACCCTTTTGCACAAGATAACCCTTCCCTCTCGTATCCTTCAAAATAGACCGATAAGCTGCTTTATAAGAGGAAAAAGCTAACTTCTTTCTCCCAAGCTGGTACCTATAGCATCGCGCCTTCCCCTCGCCCAACTCCACCTTCATCACACCGTTTCCTTGCGACCCTCTGATCGGCTTCACGTATACCATACCCCACCGTTTCAGCATCTCACGCAAGCTCTGCTTTGTCATGCGCTTTGCTGGAGGCAGATACTCCCTCAATATTGAATCACGTTGCATCATTTCCGATTTGGCCCACTTATCCGCAACACTGCGGCTATGTTTCTTCTTAGACGATATAGAAGCCACACTCTCTCTCACAAGATCCCTCCACTTTGTTATTCACTCCTATTAGCATACGAACCTTGAACGAAATGGATGTAGGCTGTTGTCCCCATAATCAGAACCTAGAAGCGCAAACGACATATGCTTAATTAACGCAATCATGCGAGATATTTGTCCTTTAGGAGGTTCAACGTCAAATGTCACCATTAACTCAGCTTCATCAGCATATCAAGCGAATATGCCATCATCACCCATGGTACAAAACTCTCCTTAAACAGGATGCAATAGATCCGCAAACATGCCAGTTATCTGAGCTGCCGCTCATCACGTCGGACATTTTGGAGCAGCATTATTTTACCGGTGAAGCCAGAGAAGAGGATGGCTTGTCCGTTTACAAAACCTCGGGCACCTCATCAGGCGTTCGCAAGGCGATTTATTACTCAAAGGAAGACGACGAGCGCTACATTGACGCAAAAACAGCCTGCTTTCAGGAATGGCTAACCGCCACTGCCACTAGCACTCCTAATCAGCACCCCGCTCCCATTCATAAAGCATTAGCCGATATGGGCACAGGGCATGCAGCAAACACGGCGATGACAATCTTTGACCGACTTGGCTTAGAAGCGGATTCTCTATCCTTCTCGCTGCCGATCGAAGAACATATTGCGAAGCTGGAATCCACGCGTCCAGAGCTTCTCTATACGATGCCATCGATTTTGGACGCAATCGTCTCTAACTCGGAAGATCCGAAACTTTTTGGCATCAAAAAAATAATACTAGTCGGCGAGATCGCCCCGCTCTACTGGCAGCACAACATGACCGAACGGTTCGGAATCGAACCACAGCATATTTTAGACACCTATGGCTCGATTGAAGTTGGAGCTATCGCCTCCTATTCTCATGAGCTTGGGCAATATGTCATTGCTGATGGCATTCATGCCGAGGCACTTCCATCAGAGCAAATCGATGATCGCTTTGAGCCGCTGCAAGAAAACGAAGCAGTTCTCGTATTAACCTCTTATGTGCGCACGTTATTCCCAGTCATTCGATACGTAACCTATGACGTCGTGCGTGATTTCCAAACCATCTGCATTGATGGCCGGGAACGGCAGTGCTTCAGCTGTATCTCCAAGCGAATCGGCACGGATCTAAAGCATGGGGAGAAAATTAGCCTATATGATATCGAAAGTGTCGTACACCAATTCATTCATGATGCCGCGCTTCGAGTAAGGCTCCGCGATAATAAGCTGTTCGTTCATATTCAGAGTAAATCGTTAAAAGATGAAATGCTTGTTCATATTCAGCATGCTATCGAGCATAAAATTGGTGAGATTGGTCAAATGATTCAAAATCGAATGCTTGAGGGCATTTCGGTAACACGCGCAGCGGAAAATGAACAGCTTGAACGCGGGACAGTGAAATCCAAAAAAATTTATTCTTAAGGGGTGCTCGCCTTTGGAGAAAAATGTGTTGTCCATTATCGGGAATACGCCGCTCGTTCAGCTCACGAAGCTGTTTGCGAGCGATCGCGGTATTAAGGTATTCGCAAAGCTCGAATTGCTAAACCCGGGTGGCAGCGCAAAAGACCGCTCCGCCGCTCGAATTATTAATAACGCATGGAATGAAGGATTGATCGGACCCGGCTCCGTCATCATCGAGTCCAGCTCTGGGAATATGGCCATTAGTCTCGCCGCAATCTGCTCCTATCTCGGTATGAAATTCGTCAGCGTCATCGATCCAAAAGCGACACAGCAAAACATCCGCATCATGCGTGCTTATGGTGCCGAGATCGAACTCGTTGATGAGCCGGACGCTGAAACAGGAGAATTTCTGCCAGCAAGATTAAATCGCGTTCAACAATTACTAGAGCGCATTCCGAACAGCTTCTGGCCGAACCAATATGCGAATAAGAATAACTATCTGTCCCACTATGAGGGGACGATGCGCGAAATCATTGAAGAGCTGGGTCATGTCGATTTTGTCGTCGGCGGCGTCAGCACATGTGGCACCATGTTAGGCTGCTCGCAATTTGTGCGCGATCACAAGCTTTCAACGCAAGTGGTAGCAGTCGATGCGGCAGGAAGCGTTATTTTTGGCGGAGTAAACGGCAATCGTCGATTCCCTGGACTTGGAACAGGAATCATACCTCCTTTTGCCCAGACGAGGTTTATGGACCAGGCTATAAAGGTAGCTGATAAAGATATGGTTGATGGCTGCAGGCTGCTCGTTGCGAAGGAATCCATTTTGGCAGGACCATCCTCCGGTGCAATTATCCATGCCTTAAAAACGATCGAGCACGAGCTGCCGGATGATTCCGTATGCGCCGTTATTATACATGATCGCGGCGAGCGTTACATGGATACCGTATACAACGATGAGTGGGTAAAGCAGCAATTTGGCTGATACCACTTCGACGTTCGTCGTCAAATCTATACAATGGTATCTATTCACTTCGTAATCTAAAAACGAGAGGATCATGTCCGTGCTATATCTCGGTGATGAACATATTCGCACCATCGGTTTGCATTGGGAAGAGCTTGTTGACAGCGTTGAGGTTGCGGTGCAAATTATCGATTCAGGCGATTATGCACAGCCGATAAAGCCCTACCTGCGTTACCGTAACCCAGCTAATCGAATCATTGCCATGCCCGCTTACATCGGCGGCTCCGTGCAAGCTGCCGGCATCAAGTGGATCGCCAGCTTTCCTGGGAATATCGACGCCGGCTTGCCAAGGGCGCACAGCGTTACGCTCCTCAACAACGCCGATACCGGCATTCCTTACGCTATGATAGGCACCCCTCTGCCGAGTGCTGCTCGGACAGCGGCAGTCAGCGGCTTGCTAATCCGCCATTATCTGAAGGCGCGCGCAGCTTCAAAGCGTTTGAAGCTTGGAATCATCGGCTTCGGGCCCGTAGGTCGGCTTCATTACGATATGTGCTGCCGATTGTTTGGGGAGCACTTAGAGGACATACAAGTGTATGATATTCGCGGATGCGAGCTGGATAGCCCTGATCTTATTGCTGCCCAAGACACTCTGCGCCGCCGCACGCGACTTGCGAGCAGCTGGCAGCAGCTATATAAAGAATGCAACCTCATTATTACTTGTACGGTAAGCTCTCAACGTTATATCGATATTCCGCCCGCTGAAGGCACTCTTCTCCTTGATGTATCCTTGCGGGATTATACAGCAGCAGCCATAAACGGCATTAACGCGATTATCGTTGACGATTGGGATGAAGTTTGCCGCGAGAATACCGACATTGAGCTGCTGCATCTTACGAGCGGTTTAACAGAGGCACAAACTAGCTCCTTAACCGATGTTGTATGCCGCGGAGCACTGGCGAGTTTACCGGCTTCGGAGCCCGTATTATTTTGCCCGATGGGTATGGCCGTGTTTGATATGGCGGTAGCCGATTATTTCGTCCAGCGCGCGCAAGCGCTCGGGATCGGATTACAACTCAAATAATGCTCCCAGCAGCAGTCTGGCAATCATCATGCCATACCATTCACTGGGAGCATTCATTCGCCACTCACATACTCTTCTTCTCCATCCGATACTGGCTCGGCGTACTCTCGCAATATTTCCGAAATACTTGCGTGAAGTGCCTGACATCAGAATAACCGATGAGCTCGCCTACCCGCGTCACGCTCATATCGGGATCAACCAGCAGCTCTTTCGCCCTCTCCATCCGAAGCTGGGTTACATATTTACAAACAACAAAAAAAAGATGACACCAGCAGCGCGCATGGCATCATCCTTTATTTGTTAGTGATATTCTGTTATTATGGGCAGGCCTGCTCGGTTTAAGCAGATTGACCAAGTCGATTGACCGGAAACGAATACACTTTTGAACGTTCTCCGGCCTCAGCCGCTTCCTCGTTAGCTTTCTTTGCATTCGTCAGCTCCATAAACCAAGCCTCATCCCAAGTATCTAAAGCTAAGTCAATGGCATTTTGAAAAACCTGTGCATCATTTATAGTAATATCGGATACGTTTTTGAGCCATGATGAACGAACAGCAACGGTTTTCCCTATAACTTCCTCGTTATCCGACTTTACAACGCTCACGGTTACAAACCCTTGCAAAATATCGATGGTTTCGACAAAACCATGAATGAGCTCGCCATCTTTTGTTTTACCTTGTACCCAATCGCTTATGTTGAATTTCATCTTCAAACACCACCTATCCCTAATAGTAAGAATACCCCGTTAACTGTAACTTTTTTCGGTACACTTGCTTTAAAAAAGTAGACGCTTCACTTACGATCAAGCAACGTCCTATTGGTGACTTCCATACTGTAAGTTTAATGATTACAGTTACCTTTGTCAAGTTATTCATGAGAATTGGACGTTTCGGCTTTAACGCCCAGCTTCTCACTACGTTACTTTGCGCTTTAGCTCCAGCCCCAGAAAAAACCGTCTCTCTCCCAAGCCGCCTTCCCTTTATGCAGCTTACGGAATACTTTCTTCACTTCTTTGTCGATTGAAGCGTTGCCGTGCTCATTCACATATATAAACGATTCGCCAAAATGGCTTTTTATATGCTCTACTGCGGCGCTTTGATGCAAAATTCCTTTTTCCTTCAATTCGTTCAGCATCCATTCTGCAACCTCATTAGCAGTATGCGACATCGCTCTCACTCCTTCATTAAATAAACGCTGTAACTATAGCATACTTCATCATCACTCATCAATATAGTGAGCTCATATGCGCATTGACAGTGTCTTGTCCATTCCTCTATATTATATTTATCACAATTTAATTTTGTTAAACTTAGACTCTTGCTCATTACGGTTAAGACAAACAAATTCACCTTCCCACGGAGGACAACAACATGGATAGCAACGATATTTTAAAACTCGACAATCAAATTTGCTTCGCCTTTTATGCGTGCTCCAGAGAAATTACTAAGCTGTACCGCCCTATGCTCGAGAAGATCGACCTTACTTACACACAATATGTTACGATGCTCGCACTATGGGAGCAGGACCATGTGACGGTAACTGCGCTTGGCAACAAGCTTTATTTGGATTCGGGCACTTTGACCCCTCTGCTTAAGAAGCTGGAGGCTGCCGGACATATTACGCGCACGCGTGACCGCAACGATGAGCGCAGCGTGCTGGTAGAGCTTACAGAGCAAGGCCGAGCTTTGAAGGAACAAGCCATCGATATTCCTTATCAGCTCGCATGCAAGCTTGACGGCACACCTGAAGAAGGCGCTGCGATGCTTGAGCTTATGCATCAATTCCTAAACCGAATACAGCAAAGTGCAGCTAAGGAAGGTCGATAAAGAAAGCTGCCAATCCTCTATTCTGAAGGGAGCAAGCCATGACACTACCTATTGTTAGGCCATTTGGCCAGACGAATTTGCAGTTATCTCCGCTCGGCCTCGGCTGCTGGCAATTCAGCAATGGCAAAGGGCTCGTCGGGAAGTTTTGGCCCGTTCTGAAGGGTGAAATCATTAATGATATCGTCAAAACAAGCTACGAAGGCGGCATCAACTGGTTCGACACCGCTGAAATTTACGGGAAAGGTCAATCCGAGCAGCTGCTCGCTCGCGCTTTGCGGGAGACCATTCCAGCGGAAGATCCTGTCTATATCGCGACCAAATGGTGGCCGATACTGCGCACCGCCAGCAGCATTGGGCGTACGATTGATGAGAGAATTAAACTGCTTGAGGGGCGTACGATCCATTTGTATCAGGTACATCAACCCTTTTCCTTCTCTTCAGTAAGCAGCGAGATGAAGGAAATGGCGAAGCTGGCCGCTGCCGGTAAAATCAAAAATATAGGCGTAAGCAATTTCTCCGCTAAACAAATGCGCGAGGCTGATCGCGTTTTGCGCGAGCACGGTTTGCAGCTTGCCTCCAATCAAGTGAAATACAGCTTGCTTGACCGTCGCATCGAGCAAAATGGTATCCTCGAGACGGCACAGGAGCTTGGATGTGCAATCATTGCTTATTCTCCACTGGAACAGGGCATATTAAGCGGGAAGTTCCATCATGATCCATCGCTGGTCAAAGCCATTAGTGGCCCTCGTAAATGGAGCCCGGCTTTTCAAACGAATGGCCTAAAACGTTCTAAGCCGCTTATTGATTCGCTTGAGCAGATGGCTGTCCGTTATGAGGCTACTGCAACGCAAATAGCGTTAAATTGGCTCATCCATGCTCACGGTAATACCGTATTCGCGATTCCGGGCGCATCAAAAATTCATCATGCCGAGCAAAATGTGAAAGCCATGCGCTTCAAGCTGACAATAGATGAAATCAACGAAATTAGTGAAGCTTCGAAATTTACATCCCGTTAAGTCAGTCTCCCGATTCAAAGCAAGGAGTGGAGGGTATAAGTAGATGTAACCTCATTCCAGCTGAGATGCGAGAGGAGGGCTCACCATGACGGTGGCCATCGGTATATTCGAGAAAGAAGAAGGTGTCTTGGAAGCAATCAAAAGATTTCAAGCGACGAGGACGAATGAGCATAATCTGCGTATTGTAGTAAAGAACAAGGAATCAGCTCCATTACTTGCAGCAGAGACGAATACTCCTATTGAGGAAGTATATGAGATCCGAGAAGCGCAAGAACTCAACAACGCTAGAGTGGTTACGCCCATCGGTGTCGCGCCGTTTGCGGCCGGGGGCTACACTCCGGGAAGCACTGGAGTGAATGGCAACCCAGCAGGCATTGTTGCAGGAGCTGCTGAGCTCGATCAGGGGTTAAGCAACAAGGATGTGCTGCATGATATCGGCATACCCGATAAACACACTAAAGAATGTGGAGAAGCCATTGAGCAAGGACGATATTTGCTAGTGGCCGATACTGATTCCGAGACTGCCGCTGAAGCTTTGCTTCTCCAGTCGGGCGCATATAAAGTCATTTATTAATAACACGAGGCTGTTCCTAACCAATAGGGGCAGCCTCTTATTCTTTTCAGCCCGAGCACGATATCCTCCGGTCACGAAAAAGGTACCCTATACATTTCATTTGACACCTCCATTTAGATTGAGTACAATTGAATTATAATAAATATAAAATCGGTTAATGGAGGTTGTTTCCTATGTCCTTATACAATATTGAAGTAAAGACAATTAGAGGCGAAAAGCAGACTCTAGCCCCCTATAAAGGCAAGGTCATGCTCATCGTGAATACAGCTACCAAATGCGGCTTCGCGCCGCAGTTCAAAGGTCTTCAAAAACTTCATGATACGTATAACAAGGAAGGATTTTCCGTACTCGGCTTCCCATCCTCGCAATTTGCCAATCAAGAGTTATCTGAAGACAGCAAGGTTGCAGAAGCGTGTGAAATCAATTTCGGAGTATCGTTCCCGTTATTTGCAAAAATCGATGTGAACGGCAATAATGCTCACCCTTTATTCAAACACTTAACGAATGAAGCACGTGGTTTCCTCGGTACGAGGTCTATCAAATGGAATTTCACCAAATTCCTTGTCGACCAGAACGGCAAAGTATTAAAGCGCTTCGGATCGAAGGATACGCCTGAGAAAATCGAAGGATATGTACAGAAGCTTCTAGGAGTTCCTACACACGCCTAATACCGAATATGACGGTTTCAATAAACCGCTTCAGATAACATTCACGCAAAAAAGAAGCCTTCTTCCCCACTTAGCAAGTGGATTAGAAAGCTTCTTTTTTCGGGATGATGAGACGGTCTATTCCACTTTGCCCTTACTGAACAGTTCTACCCTCTGCCTCTTTCGCTATCAAATAGACATCACACTTTAGCAAGCCAACAGTTCTAATGTAGTTCATACAATAGAAACCTAACATGAAAGCCATACTTGGCAGCTACATTGCAAATTTGCAACAGAACGCTAGGATATAAGCGATAAATGAGCTGCTTTTGCTGTTTCTATTGCAATAACTACAACCTACGATGACGACTTCTCCAAATGAAACACTCCCATTGCACTAACTGCAATGCAGACCAACCAGCCACCGGCCAATGAGTCTGCCCATGACCTTCTGACCAATTTATTCAAGCATAGATTCTCACAATTTCCAATTAATTCAGCGAGCATTGCTCTTTTAGACATTTTCATAAAAAAACTATCGGATGATCACTTCTTTTAGCGATTAACCACTACCTTTGTCAGCCGTGCAGGAGAGCATGGATTAGGAACGAATTACTCTAGTAATTAAAGAGTGAGGTGATGACAATGGCGTTGTTAAAAACCAAAGAAGCCGCTCAGCTGCTTACTGTCAGTGAAACAACAGTCAGACGTTGGGTATCCCAGTTCCCCTCTTCCTTTCACAAGGATATGCATGGTCACTATACTTTTGACGAGACAGCTCTTGATAAGCTCCATCTGATTAAGCGAGAATTAGAGGACGGGAGCAGCCTGCAAGCTATTAATCTCTCACCTGACTTACCTGACCCGCTTCCTCTTACCCCGCCTCCCCCTGCATACGAGGATCGTGAAGAACTGCTTAATCGACTGAGCCGTCTGGAAACTTCTCTATCCCAAAAAGCGGATGAAGTCGTCACATACCAGCTACTGAGCCATCGGCAGGAGCTGGATGAGCTGCGTCACATTCTCACTCAGCTAACCAGAAGCATGGACGCTCTGCAACTTCCTCAGCAGCATATTGCCGCAGCATCACTCTCAGCAACGGATCGTAACAAACGACGCAAGCTGCTCCGTATCCTATTCCCATTCCTTTAAAGACAAATCCTCGATCTCTTCCACTGTGACCATTACGAGATTCAATGGCGAGCAGCCAAGATGACTAAGACGAGTACAACTTGGCTGCTCCAAAATGAGACTCGATAATACGTTAATCACGTTAATCCTTTTCCTTAGCCACTTACATTTTCTAAAATATAAATGGCTTCATCGATACTCATTTCTCTTTCCACCCGCTCCTCCATATCCTTCAAGCGAACCAGCCCCGCCTTCCATTCGGATTCTCCTACGAGCAGAGCGTAACGAATTCCGCTGCTTGCTACCGAAGCAAGTATATTTTTCAACTTCCGCCCGCTAGAGTCGAGCTTCACTCGAATGCCGCTTGCACGCAGATCCGCTGCGGTTTGCAGCAGTTCTGCAGCCGTTACGCTTATAGGAATGAGGACTACGTTAACAGACGTAGTTGCCGCAGCTGCATAACGCTCTTCAAGCAGCGCCATAATTGATTCCATGCCAAACGACAATCCAACCGCTGCATATTCAGCATCGTCACTGCCAACTAGCTGTCCAATAATGGCATCATACCGTCCACCGCCGCCAAGGCTCGATGAGAAGCCACCCGCTGCATCAAATATTTCATAAACAGTACCCGTGTAGAACGGTAGCCCTCGTGATAGAAAAGGATCAAACACACAAACGGACTCTAATCCAAGCTTGCGCAGAATATCGCGTACCTCTATCACTTCCTGCGTCCCAACACTGTTCTGCAGGCTATATTTGTCCATCAAAGCCTCCAAAGTCGGCTCCTCCAGCTCAATCAACTCTATAATCGCAGTGATCGCCTCGTCAGCCAAACCATTCTCGTTAAGCTCCTCCTTCACACTGTTTATTCCGATTTTTGCGAGCTTATCTAGAGTCAGCATAACCGACAGCGAATCCCTACCTTGGACGCCAATAGCTGCAAGCATTTCGCCGAGAAACCGCCTATTATTCCATTTCAATTGGATATCCAGCTCAAGGGTGCGAAACACATCGATAGCCAGCTGCATCATTTCCACCTCTGCCTCCGGCCCCTTCACCCCAACAACGTCCACATCACATTGCAAAAATTCACGCAGCCGTCCGCGTTTAACAGGACCGTCACGGAATACCTTGCCCATTTCATATCGTTTGAAAGGCAATTCAATACTTGGGTTTAATGCCATCACCTTGGCAAAAGGGATCGTCAAATCATATCGCAAGCCTAATCGTCGCTTCCGCTGATCAGTAAGCTGGTACATTTCCTTAATAATTTCATCGCCGCCAGCATATTTGGATGTCAAGAAAGCGAGATCAGTCAGCTCGGTTGTCACCATCTCATCAAAGTCATATAGCTCGAACTTTTCCCGAAGGGTCTCCTGAATCTTTCTTCTAAGCGCTTGCTCCCTGCCATAATAGTCATAGGTTCCCTTTACATTTTGCATCACGATCATTCCTCTCCCTAAATTATTGGAATAAAAAAAACGCGCAGGACCTCTTGGTCCTGCGCGCATCGTATGCTGCAGGGAGGCCAACGCGAGAAGCGCTAGCCCACCCTGAATGTTGATCAGGGGTGCTAACGCTTGGTGAAATGATGAAGCTGATTCAATTGGAATGTGTACATAGGACCCAATCCCTTCGACTGAATTAATGTGATTATAGCGAATCGCAGCTTTTCGCGCAAGAGTTACGATGGATTCGCATTTAAATCATGCAATATGATATTATACAAGTTGGATATAAAAGGTGAATGCTGCGTGAATCAGATCGTTTCGAGGTCATTTGCATTCGCAAATTTAAGGAGGATATTGAAATGCTGTTTAAGAACAAACGTCTTGGGATCATGCTTCTTCTTGCACTTACTCTGCTCGTTGTAGCATCAGGCTGTGGTGCAAACGGGAGTACGGAGAAAACAGGATCAGGCGGTGGCAATACAAGCACAACTCCCCCTACTGAAGCACCTGCTGAGGAAGGCCCTGAGCTTCTTGGCTCGGACAAGCATCCTGTTGTAACGATTCAATTAAGTAATGACAAAATCATTAAACTTGAGCTTTACCCAGAGGTTGCACCTAATACCGTAAACAACTTTATTTCTCTTATTAATAAAAACTTTTATGATGGCGTAATATTCCACCGCGTTATTCCAGGCTTTATGATTCAAGGCGGAGACCCAGAAGGTTCAGGAACCGGTGGTCCAGGATACAGCATTCCAGGCGAGTTTCTCAGCAATGGTTTTGAGAACAAGCTGAAGCATACACGCGGCGTCCTCTCAATGGCACGCACGAACGATCCTGACACGGGCGGATCGCAGTTTTTCATCATGGTAGCAGATGCGCCGTCACTCGATAACGCATATGCATCTTTCGGCAAAGTAACAGAAGGCATGGAAGCGGTCGATGAAATCGTCAATCAGAAGGTTGGCGCGGGCGATAAACCAGAAACACCGATTTCCATGAAAAAAGTAACCGTAGACACGCTTGGCATGACATTCGAAGAACCAGTAACGACGAAATAAGAGAAGGGCTGAGCCCTTCTCTTTTTTATTGCCTAGGATATAATAATTTTATTAATCGATTAATATTTATATGAATTAAATGACGTTAACCTAGGAGGATCTTCTACTTGAGAAAACAAAACATTATTTTGATAACCGTATGTATGATGACTTTCATGAGCGCTTGCAGCGGAAACCCTGAAGGAAACACTGCAGCACCGGAGGAGCGCAAGCAGCCAGCAGCAACAAACGAAGCTTCAAATAAGCAAAAATCGGAAGCGGTTACAATGGAGGAGCCCGCATTCACTAACGCTTCCGTTCATGATCCGTCGATCATCAAAGTCCGCGACACCTTCTACATTTTTGGCTCCCATCTCGCTGCTGCAAAGTCGAAGGATCTGATGTCCTGGGAGCAGATGAACTCCAGTGTCTATGAAGGGAACCCAATTATACCGGATGTACTGACAGAAATGAGTGAGGAGCTTGCTTGGGCCGAGACCGATACGTTCTGGGCGGGCGATGTCATCCAATTGCCGGACGGCAAATTTTATATGTATTACAGCATGTGCAAGGGTGACTCGCCTCGGTCGGTGCTTGGTTACGCGGTTGCCGATCAGGTAGAGGGGCCTTATAAAAATAAAGGAACGATTCTCAAATCCGGCATGTGGAATGATTTGAGCGAGGACGGAACTGTGTATGATGCGGCCGTTCATCCGAACGTCGTTGATCCGAATTTATTTTATGATAAAGACGGTATGCTCTGGATGGTGTATGGCTCATACTCAGGCGGTATTTTTATCATGAAAATGAATCCAGAAACCGGCCTCCCCTATCCCGATCAAGGTTACGGCAAACGACTGCTCGGCAACAATCATAGTCGCATCGAGGCGCCTTATATGATGTACAACAAAGAAACGGACTACTACTATCTATACCTTTCCTACGGCGGGTTAGACTCCAAAGGCGGTTACAATATCCGTGTGGCGCGCTCAAAAAATCCCGACGGCCCCTTCCTAGACTCAAAGGGCAAGGAAATGATTGACGCATTTGGCACCTTCGGAACGCTGTTCGATGACGCTTCTATTGCACCTTATGGGGTGAAGCTAATGGGCAACTTCCAGATGGACAATGTCGACGGAGAAATCGCAAATATCGGGACGGGTTATGTTTCACCTGGCCATAACTCCACCTATGTCGACCCTGATGCGGGCAAAATGTTTCTCATTTTCCACACTCGTTTCCCAACTCGCGGCGAAGGCCATGAGGTCAGGGTTCATCAAATGCTTATGAACACGGAAGGCTGGCCCGTCGTTGCTCCTCATCGTTACGCAGGCGAAACCGCTGAGAGCGTAAAGACCGAGCAATTCATCGGTGAGTATAAATATGTGAACCACGGCAAAGACATCTCAGCTGATATCAAACCATCCACCCTGCTTTCTCTGAACAAAGACGGCACGATCTCCGGAAGCGCAAGCGGCTCATGGAAAAGCACTGGCGCTTCTACTATCGATCTCACGATTGACGGCTCGCTGTATCACGGAGCATTTCTCCGTCAGTGGAATGAAGGCACACTCAGCTATGTGATGACGTTCAGCGCACTATCCAAAGAAGGTATTGCCGTTTGGGGCAGTCATGTCTCCAAAGAATAGTTCTTTATAGTCGTCGCCTTGCCGCTTCGATTCATAGGCATGATCCACATTTTTCATCATATGGTGGTATATAGGCCTATGACAGAGGACGGTGAAGCGATGAATGGCTACGGGCCGGTCAGTGTGGTCAACTTAACGAATCCGCTTAATAAATCGCTGCAAGGCAAATATTTTTTAGGCGAAACCGATCAGTTGAATCCGACCGATGCAAACCGGACTTGGGGAGCTTTGGTCAACCCTCCCCATTCCAGCGTTAATCTTTATTTGGATCTTTATGTGCTAAGCAACTTGTCAGATGATAAGCTCGTCTCGCAAATTTGCTTTTGTTCCAGCTTGCCTACACACGGGAAACAATCGCATGAGGTATCTACAGCTAACCTTGCCATTCATCCGAAACCGCAGCCCCAAGGACAAATCCAGTTCGGCAGCCATCTGGATACGACTGCGCTGTCAGCCATTCCGGTATCCACTCGTGTTATTCCGTCATATTCCAGCATCTCAAGTGAAAAGAGCGGTCACTGGATCATCGGACCAGGCAAAGCCATTCTCTTCACCTTAACAAGCGCAATGAACCATCCCGCTCCCGCCGTTCTCTCCGTTGGGTGGTGGGAGGAAGTTCACGGCGTGTATTAAATTTTGTATGACGGACCTTCTTGGGTGTTCTCACCCAAGGAGGTTTTTTATGTTCATGAAATAATTGACAATTTCATGATTAGTACTGTATAGTACTAATCATGAAAACGACCTCTAAAACATCTAATCGCGAAATTGCGCTACAGACAGCGTCCAACTTGTTTTTGAGCAAAGGTTATCTTGTCACAAGCATGGATGATATTGTTGCAGCGAGCAAAGTATCCAAGACTAATATTTATTACTATTTCAAGAGTAAAGAGGAGATATTGTCCACGATCATTGAGCGGATGACTGATCAATATGAAGCACTTATAGCTCATATTGCCGCTCAAACCGAGCTGCCTGTTATGGAAAGGCTGACGAAACTTATGCAGACGCTCACTCTGCAGGACATCGACTGCCTCGGAGGCTGTCCTTTTTTAACGCTATACACGCAAACACCAATGGAAGCAACCGCCATTCGGAAACAGATAAGCGTATTTTTCAACAAACAATTAACGATCCTCGAGCAGCTTATTACAGAGGGCATCGCTAGAAATGAAATAAACAGCAAACTGCCCCCTCAGCCAATGGCTTCCTTAATTTTGTCCACGATCGAGGGCGGATTGTTTCTGCAGCACGCTCAGCAAGACCCCACCATACTACAGCAATCGCTTCATGCTTTAGCTTCTATGCTAAAGTAATTTTTTTGATTACTTTAGTACTGATTAGTACTAAAATTATTTCAGAGGAGTGTTTACTAATGGCACATGTATTCATGACGGGCGGAACAGGTTTTGTCGGCTCCCAAATTATTAAACAGCTAGCTGCAGGCGGTCATCGCATTACTGCTTTAGCACGTTCGCATAGCCGAATAGCGGAACTTATTAAACAAACAAACCACGAGGAGTCCGGTCTCCTATCAGCCGTAATCGGAGATTTGACGAAGCAAGGACTGGGCCTATCTTCAAGCGACCGCCTTGCGATACAAAACGCGGATGTCATTATACACGCTGGCGGACCAATGGATATTCTTTTAACTGAACAACAAGCGAAGGAGGTTTTTCTTGATGCAGCTAACCATTTAACTTCACTTGCTGCTGAGCTTTACGAGAATGGAAATCCCCTGCATTTCATTCATGTCGTCGGTTTCAAGAGTCCTGTGACCGATTCGAACTTAAACGATGCAACAGCCATTATGCAGCTTTTGGAGCACGAGTCGCCTTATGAGCGAATGAAAATAAACGCAGACCTTCATATCCGCCAGCATGCTAAACAAACCGGCTACCCTCTATCCGTCGTTAACCCAAGCGTAGTCATCGGTGATTCTACTACGGGCAACACAGAGCAAACTGGTGGGTTGGGCATTTTGATAGCAGCGGCGAGAAAAAAACTTATGGGCACTGTTCCAGGAGGCAAGAAAAACTGGCTCCCGCTCGTCCATCTGGATCATACGGCTGCTTTCATCGCTGCCCTCGCGAACGAGCAACAACCTCTCAGCAACACCTATTATTTACTTGATGAACAAGCAGCAAGCCTTAACATGAACCAGCTAATAACACTCATAAATAAGGAACTTCGCGTCCCGTCTCCAATCGGTTTTATCCCTGTATCCCTTTTGAGCAAGATTTTAAGCACCCGTATAGGCAGCAAGCTAGGCATTCCCCGAGAATCGCTCAGCTTTATTGTCAATCAAGCATTCCCTCTACAATCTACACAGCATATTCAGCAAAAACATTCACTTCCTGCCGCTGTAGATTTTTCGATTCTCCCGCATGTGATCGCCGATTTGGATTATCGTTTGTCCCATGGGCCAACAAGTCATCCTAACTTCGTACGCAGCAAACGCGGCCCACTCGCTACGCTAGAAAAAGCTGGCAGCGGCAACCCGATTATTTTGCTGCCCGGTACCTTCAGCGGTGCAGACTGCCTTATACCGCTAGCTTCAGAGCTGCAGCATCGTCAAGTGTGGATTGCTGATTTACCAGGCTTTGGGCGATCACCCTATCACCATCATCCCGCAAACGTAGTAAACGGACATGTCGAGGCTATTATGTCCGCTATTACATCACAACCTGAATCGGTTACTTTAATCGGCCATTCCTATGGAGCATTGCTCGCAGCCAAGGTCATGGAGCGTTTGCCAGAGCGTATTCAAGCCGTACATTTATTACAGCCAGCGCTTCACCATGCGAACAGCAGATACAGGAGTAGAATCGTCAATCGTATGCTTTTGTCCCATGTTTCCTTAGCAACTTTGCGCAAAGAGCTTGTATTGCAGGGATGCTTCGAGAGGATCAGTCAAATCCCTAAGGGCTATTTGGAATATATCTTGAACGAACTCAGCTCCCCGCGCGTTAGAGCCACTCTGGCTGACACACTCGTTGAGTTAACAAAAGATGAGCATTTCCGACACCAACCCGAACAATGGGATGAGAAACGGGTCAGTATCATTTGGGGCTCACAGGACCGCGTGTATACGATACCGAAAACTTACAGCACAGTTCCTACTCAGCTGCTAGCACACGGTCACCACTTCCCCCTTTCTCATCCACCTGAAACAGCGCGCCTATTATTCCAAGCGGGGCTCTAGTTTAAAATTTGCTGCATGGCCTGAAAAAAAGGCGGCTCTTAAAGGTCCTATTCGACCTTTAAAAACCGCCCTTTTTTTTCGTTCAAACCACTACTTGCTCTTAAGCATATTCATAATAACCGTAATCGCATCTGCCCGCGTTGCCGTAGCTTTCGGAGCAAAGATATTGCCCGTCCGGCCTTGAATGATGCCTTTATCGCTAACCGCTTTGACAGCACCCTTCGCCCACGCCGGGATTTCCTTGTTATCAGCAAAGCTGGTTGTCGCATTCGGATCCAACGTTAATCCGGCACCACTCGCAATAATCGATACCATTTCCATACGCAAAATGTTTGCGCCTGGGCGGAAGGTTCCGTCTGGATATCCGCTAATAATGTCCGCTTTGACCGCATGAGCAACTGCATCCTTTGCCCAAGCCGCGATTTTTGCACTATCAGCAAAGGCAAGCACCGCACCTTCACCCTCCGCTTTCAATGCGCCCATCAGCATAACAGAAAATTCCGCTCGCGTAACGGTTTTATTTGGTTTAAATGTACCGTCTGAATATCCCTTCACAATACCGGAAGCAACCGCCTCATTAATAGCAGCCTCTGCCCAGTGGCTTGATATGTCTGTAAAGGAAGGTACTTCTTCAACCTTCTTGTCCACTGCGAATACGGCAAACTTAGTGAAATGATCAGAGTTCACAGTAATAAAATTGTCCTTTATTACACCGCCCATCTCTACCCATTGCTTCTTCACTTCATCGTAATAGAATACGGATGCCGTCTGTCCATCCTTGACCAAAGTGGTATCGAACTTAAAGGTCAACGTCGCTGGAAACAAGAAATTAGCTGAAATCGACTTGTGTATTTCAAAAATTGGCGATACAAGCTTGCTTGAAGGATCAATGATTCCGCTATTTCCTGTCAGCTTCTCAATGGAAAGCAGCATTTGCTCCTTTGTCGCTCCTGCCGGAATAGATACCGTTACACTATCATCCAAGCCAAGCATACCTGCGCTGCCTGCACCAATCGAAACCTGTCCTTTGTTTGGTACATTACCGCCCGATCCACCCGAACCGCCTTCTACTGGTGGAGTCGGTGTCGGTGTAGGCGTTACTGGCGTTTCCGGCACATCAATCGTAATATCTTGTGTGCCTACCGTTTCAAACCAGTTCTTCACTGTAGCAAAATCATTCGAGAATGCCAGTGACAGCATAAGCATAATACGTGCATGCTGCGGGTTTAAATTGTCTCCGGCAATTACGCCGTTGCCGCCGCCAGTGATAGTCCCAGAGCCTGTTCTTGTCGTCGAAACGAACGTAACGCCGTGGTCTTTAATCGCTGCGGAACGTGCCGCGCTCATTTTCGAGGAAATACCAGCCGCACCAGTACCAGCTGTAACAATCCCCTTGGCTCCGTCTGCTACCAAAGCACGAATGGCGCCGCCGCCTGCTTCTTGGTAGCTATATACGATTTCCACTATAGGAAGACTGTCCTTCGATATATTTTTCAAATCAAATGGTGTTGCCCAATCCGCTTGACCAGCCTTGAGCGCCCTTGCATTCAGACGATACATGCGCACCGCTGCATCATCAACGTAGCCAAGCACGCCGAACATCGGTGACTCGAACGTATCCGTCCGGTGCGAATTGCTCTTGGTTACCTCACGTGCTGCATGAATGACATCGTTCAGCATAACGACGGTGCCAAACCATTTTGTCTTGCCGCTCCCTGCTACCTTAATCGCTTGATATAAGTTGGCTGGAGCATCCGTTCCAATAACATCCCAAGGTCTCATCGAGCCCGTTACGACTACTGGCTTCTCACTTTGAACCGTTAGATCGAGGAAATAAGCAATTTCCTCCATCGTGTCCGTACCTGTCGTAACAACTACACTATCGTAAATTTCAAGCGCTGCGTCCACCGCAAGAGAGAGATCATAGAGATCTTTCATACTGTAGCCGCTCGAACCTTTGTTGCCGAATTGATAAGTAGAGACATCAGCAATTTTATTTTTTCCAGGCAGCTGGGCTACCATATCCGCCATCTTATACGTGCCTGCTGCGTAACTTTGGAAGTTGGTAGGGTCATTATTGCTTGCTTTACCGGCTATCGTTCCTCCTGTAGCTACTACAATAACATTGGGCAGCGGAGAAGCTTTATGCTCCTCCGTTAATGCCGGAATGTCAAAGGTCGGCAGCTGCGGCGCTGCCGCCTCGGCACGAACTGAGCTGGCATAGCCAGTCAGTATCGAACTGAGGAGAGCCATAATGAGGAGGGGAATGAAAACTTTCTTTGCTGCAGTTGATTCGCTTCTTATGGTCATAACCGTACTCCTCCCCCAAATTATGGCGTCACCGGTGCTACTTCAGACGTCGTTTCTGTTGCAGCTGGAATTACAGCTTCAGGTGTTGGAACAACAACGATAGGCTCCGTCACAACAGGTTCTACGATTGGTTCCTCAACCGTAGTGCTGAGCACTGTATTTTCATCAACAGAAATTTCTACGTCCTGCGTGCCAAAAGTCGTAAACCAGTTTCTAATCGTGTTTACATCGTTTGTAAATGCTAGCGACAGCAATAGCATCATGCGGGCATGCGCCGCGTTCAAGTTGTCTCCGCCAATGACATTCCCACTGCCGCTATTATAAATAGAACCAGAGCCTGTTCTTGTTGTCGATACAAATACGACACCTTTATCCTTAATAGCTGTCGAGCGAGCAGCACTTAGTTTTGACGAAATTCCGCCTGCACCTGTCCCTGCTGTTACAATACCTTTTGCGCCGTCTTCCACTAAGCCGCGAATAGCGCCGCCGCCTGCTTCTTGATAGCTATATACGATTTCTACAATTGGAAGACTGTCTTTGGAAATGGTTTTCAAATCGAACGGTGAAGCCCATGCCGGCGTACCTGCTTTCGCCGCTCTAGCGGGAGCACGATAAATACGAACAGCCGGATCATCTACATAACCTAGTGCGCCAAACATCGGAGCATCAAATGTATCGGTGCGGTGTGAGTTTGACTTTGTAACTTCACGCGCTGCATAAATGACATCATTCAACATGACAACTGTACCGAACCATTCTGTTTTGCCGCTGCCTGCTAGTTTAATAGCTTGATAGAGATTGGCAGGCGCGTCCGTTCCAATAACATCCCATGGGCGCATAGAGCCTGTTACAACAACTGGCTTTTCACTGCGAACGGTAAGATCAAGGAAATACGCGATTTCTTCCATTGTATCCGTGCCCGTCGTTACTACTGCACTGTCATAAATTTTTAAAGCTTCATCTACCGCAAGCGATAGATCATAAAGGTCTTTTATACTGTATCCGCTCGAACCCTTATTACCGAATTGATAGGTCGAGACATCAGCTATTTTATTTTTTCCAGGCAGCTGAGCAACCATATCCGCCATTTTATATGTACCAGCAGCATAGCTTTGGAAGTTAGTAGGATCATCCTTGCTCGCCTTGCCTGCAATCGTTCCTCCTGTTGCAACAACGATAACATTAGGAAGGCTGGAAGTCTGATGTTCAGATGATAAGGCCGGAATATCAAATTTCGGCAGCTGCGGCGCTTCTTCAGCGCGAACAAAATCCGTTTTTGTTAGTATACCTACCATTGCTGTAAGCAACGAAAGTACAAGTAGTGGAATTAAAATCTTTCTTGCTGCCTTGCTATTTACAACTTGTGTCATGTTTAACTCCTCCTATGTTATATAATTCTCTCTTTCTTCTTCATTATTCTATTTCGTGTTATATAAGTTAACAAGTCAATATAATAGACAAAAAAGCGTAACCATCATGCATATACTCTATTTTTCACTTATTTATGCTCGTATTCTTACTAAATTAAAGAAGATATATGTTAGATATATTAACATATATTAATGGGATTACTAGATTAACGACAAGAACAGAAAGATTATTCTAGATAACACTTTCAGTGTAATAATTAGGAATATAGACCCTATTTTTTATTAAACATTTATTCGATAACTAATATATAAACTTAAAAAACAGGATTTCATTCCTCTATAATTAAATGTCATCTCTCAATATTTTCAATTGTTATTACAAAAATATAATTATATTTATTAAAAAAGGGGTGATGAAACCTTACATGAAAAGTGCAATAAGCAAACAAAACAAATTAAAGGAGAACTGATATGCCAAAATTATCGTATTCCACTCATTCCTCAACAACTTCTTCACCATTTCTTTTAACTATCGCTGCATTACTCATTGCACTATCATGCTCTCTCGCATTCGCAGCCAGCGCATCCGCTCATGGCTATGTCGAAGGGCCCACAAGCCGCGCTGCCCTCTGTGCATCCAAACAAAACCAAGATTGCGGTTCGATTGTCTACGAGCCTCAAAGTCTGGAAGCGCCAAAGGGCTTCCCTGCGGCAGGGCCCGCAGACGGCAAAATTGCGAGCGCGAACGGCGCTTTCCCTAAGCTTGACGAGCAATCAGCTACCCGCTGGGCGAAAGTGAACATGTCCTCCGGTCAAAATACGTTTACCTGGAAGCTGACAGCCAATCATTTGACAACGAGCTGGAAATACTATATTACCAAGCCTAATTGGAATCCGAATGCCGCTCTTACGCGCGATTCCTTCGACTTAACTCCATTCTGCTCCGTTAATTACGGCGGTGCTCAACCGCCTTTCTCTTATTCCAACACCTGTAACGTTCCTGAGCGCAGCGGCTATCAGGTCATTCTAGCCGTATGGGAAATCGCCGATACTGCGAACGCTTTCTATAACGTCATTGACGTCAATTTCAGCGGAAGCAATCCCGTTGATACGCAAGCGCCTTCCGCGCCTGCCTCATTAACCTCTCCTGCCAAAACCGCTAACAGCGTATCCTTGGCATGGAATGCTTCTACGGATAACGTTGGCGTTACCGGCTACCGCGTTTTCAACGGCGATTCCTTAGTCGGTACGGTGTCCGGCACAACGCTAACGTACAATGTAACCGGCTTAACGGCAAATACCGCCTATACCTTCAATATCAAGGCGATTGACGCTGCAGGCAATGTATCGAATGCCAGCAACTCGATTACCGTAACGACAAATGCCCCTCTCGGCAATGACACGCAAGCACCAACTGCGCCAGGCGGTCTGCATATCATGGGAGCGCCAACCTCTACCAGCTTAATGCTGATGTGGAGTGCCTCTACAGACAATGTCGGCGTAACCGGCTATAAGATCTATCGCGGTACGACTTTAGTCACAACTGTGTCTGGTACGGCAACATCATATACGGTAACGGGACTTAGCCCAAGCACTCCTTATACCTTCAACGTCTATGCAATAGACGCCGCAGGCAATCAGTCCACTGCCAGCTCCGTAAATGGCACAACCGATGCAGGTGGAGGAAGTACACTGCCCGCTTGGAGCTCCTCAACCGTATATGTACAAGGAAATAAAGTAAGCTATGACGGATTAGATTACGAGGCGCTTTATTGGACGCAAAATAATCGCCCAGACACTTCTAGTGCTTGGAAGCTGCTTAGCCTCGTTGTCCCAGAATGGAACAGCACGAAAGCCTATGTAGGAGGCACTCATGTCACTTATAATGGCATCAGCTACGTAGCCAAATGGTGGACGATGGGGGATAAACCTGATCAAGGCGGCGTGTGGAAAATAGCTAGCTAGCCTATGTAAACGAATAGGGGCTGCTTCGTTATTATTGCGAAGCTGCCCCTATTTTTTGTAACCAAAATTGATCAATTAATCTACTGGTTGACACTTGTAGTACGCAATGCTATGGTGGACGTCAGAAGGCATTCTGCTATCGACGCGGGGTGCCTATCTGTATATTTGGTAAGGAGGGCACAATGAACATGATACAAGTTAAAGAATTTATTGATACAGATTCTGTTTTTGCCGAAAAAAGAGCAAATGAGTTTTTGGCAGAGCTGAGCGACGATCAAGTCATTAATATTTGCTACGGCTCTATGATTAAAACAGCCACATCAGGCAACGCCTATCAACGCAGCACCATTCTTGTCGTTTATAAGCAAAATAAAGATAAGGAATAAAGAAAGCGGGTGATCCCATCATTAAGCCTCGTCAAGATAATCCAGTACATCATGTGACGCAGGGGAATGAGGATAAGGACATTCGAAACACAAAAAGAGATAAGTGGGAAATATTTTTCCGTATTCTTTCCTCCACGGCAGCAATTGGTTTGGTAGCTATCGCTATCGGCTATGCCATCTATGCAATCATCAATAAATAGAGGTTGCTGTCTTGGAACCGTTATCACTTACTTTTAAGGTGGAGGTTGGCCATGAAATATTTTACTTTTAATCAATGGTTCTTATTAAAGAGCGGAATATTCACAAAACCTTAGTCCCCCCTTTCCCTGCAACAACCGCAAAGAAGCAAGCAGCCGTCGCCTATCCATGGCGCCAGCTGCTTGCTTCTTTGCGTATCTCACTCTATTTTCACTGATTATCTCTCGCTACGTGCTGCACTTATTTAACACCTAATCGCATGCGGTAGCTGAACATGACATCAAGCGTTCTTCCTGCAAAATATTGCTCTACACTGCTGCGAAAGCTCTGCAATTGTTCCTCAAGCTCCTTCGAGCCAAGCTTAAAGACCGCCTGAATACCACCTTGGCTAATGGCCAGCCCAATATATCGCTCTGCATCGCAGCGCTCTATATTATGAAAGACGATTTCTTTGGAGAAACGGAACAGTTCACTGTTATAAATCTGTGTTAAATGCTGTTCCTTATCTCGTTTGCTTGCTCGGTCCTTCTCTGGCATATGAGCAGCAATAATCTCCTCAGAACGATCCATAAGCTGCTTATATTCCATTTCGACAGCCCAATGCAGCGTTGGCGGCCAATCGCAATCATAGGCAGCAAACACGCCTTCCGGCTTCAGAACACGAGCAAATTCAGAGAGTGTGCTAACGGGCTCCATCCAATGAAAGGATTGCGAGCATGTTATGATATCGACACTCTCCGCGTCTAGAGCAAGCTGATCAGAGTACCCTTTGACGAAGGAAATAGACTCTTCCTCCGATAGCTGAGACAAATGAGAGAGCGCTTTGCTTCTCATATCGTCATTTGGCTCAAAACCTATGATTTGCCCCGCATGCCCCAGCCATATAAAGGAGGATAAGCCCGTGCCGCAGCCTACATCTGCCACAACGCTCGGTACTCTGCCCAAGTAGTTTGTCAAAATACTGACAACTGCGTCAGGCGCTTTCGGACGATGCTGATCGTAATCGTTTTGGAACCCGGAGAAACGGTCTACATTATTTTGCAAGCGGCTTTCCGAACTCATTGTACAGCCTCCATTCCGAGGATAAGGAATTTTGCATTGCTTTGCTTTGCTAACTACTCATAATAATAGCATTGTATTCACTGTCAAAAGCAAACAAAATATTTTTGTAATTAATTTGGTTATTGTCAAAAGGGTTGAAATTCTCTACTATTAAATTAAATAAATCCAATGAGGAAAGTTGGTTTTTAAATGAAGGAGATTCCGATTCCTTTTGTTCGCAGTAATCAAGTTGGTATCGTCACTGTTCTCCTCCTTGCGATTGGCCTGCAGTTACCATGGCTCATCGCAGCACTTTGGATCATTCAGGTAGCTGGGCTGATCTTCGGTCCAAAAGCTAATTTATTCATTATCGCGGCTCGTCCATTCCTAATGGGTCGAATCTCTTCCGCACAAACAGAAGCAGCCGAGCTGCAACGCTTCAACAACTCACTCGGTGTAGGTTTCCTCACCTTCTCGCTGCTTAGCTTCTCGCTCGGCTGGTCTGTAGCTGGTTATATATTTGCAGGGATGATGGGAGCAGCTGCTCTTGCTGCTATCCTTGGTTTTTGCATTGGCTGCACCATCTATTTTCAATATAAGCAATTCCGCGCCCGGAGATTAAATCGAGGCTGAGTTTTAACAAAAGGAGCCATTGTCATAATGACGGCAATGGCTCCTTTCTCCGTTATAGCTTTACAATTACCCTACCTTTAGCTTGCCCATTCAAGAGAATAGCTACCTGCTCACTCACCTGTTCCAGACTAATTTCCGAGAATAGTTCGCCCAGCATATCCGGCTTATAGGTATCAGCTAATAGCCCCCATATCTTGCTGCGAATCTCCATCCCTGCCATGACAGAATCGATACCGATCAGCCGTACTCCTCTTATGATAAAAGGGTACACGGTCATGGAAAGCCCCGCTCCGCCCGTCAAACCGCTCGCCGCTACGGTGCCGCCATATTTCAATTGAGACAGCACGGAAGCTAACGTTTCTCCGCCCACACAATCAATAGCTCCTGCCCATACCTGCTTGTTCAGAGCCTGCTTTGAGTGAGATAAAAGCTCCTCTCTTGTGAGAATCCGCTTCACGCCTAGTCCAAATAAATACTGCTGCTTATCCAGTTTCCCCGTGCTCGCTACCACCTCATACCCAAGCTTTGCCGCAATTGCAGCTGCAATGCTGCCTACACCACCAGTTGCCCCAGTAACGAGAATAGGACCATCCTCAGGCCGAATGCCATTTTTCTGAAGTTCATATACGGACAAAGCCGCAGTAAAGCCTGCCGTCCCTAGTATCATTGCTTCCTTCATCGACAAACCTAGCGGCAGCTTGATTGCCCATTCTGCAGGCACGCGGGCATATTCACTAAAACCGCCAAAATGATTGACTCCGAGCCCAAAGCCAGTAACCACAATCTCGTCGCCCTCTCGGAATCGCTCATCTTCACTAGAAACAACCGTACCCGCCAAATCAATGCCCGGTACAAAAGGATAACTTTTCACAATGCCGCCATTAGCCAGGCAAGCTAACGCGTCTTTGTAGTTCACACTGGAATAGGCAACCTTAATGAGCAGTTCGCCCTGCGGCAAATCATTTAAGTCCAACTGTTTCGTTTCCGTTATCATTTCATTTTCTATTTTGTTAATTACCAGCGCTTTAAAAGATGACATAAGTATAATCCTCCATTATATCGGCTTATAATAAGCTTCATTCTTGCGTACTATGTCGCTCAAAGCTAAGTGAGCGGTGAATCGTTCACTTTATTTCTAAGTTAGGTTTCTATTGCACTTTCTGCAACACAATCACCATTCGAGCTGAATCTCCTTGGCTACATTGTAGTTTTTGCAACAGAACCCCACGCTCCTACCTCTATATTCACATTTCAAGCAATTTCTATTGCATTTCTGCAGCGTAGCTCCTTAATAGGAGGCTCATGTTAGGTTTCTATTGCACTATCTACAACGTGATCTGCTACACTACACTTCCCGCAACAGATCCGCTACTTTTCACGTTCTGCAACCGTTCTGCTTCCGCAAAACCTCTACTCTATTTCTAATGTAACAGTTATTGCAGCCGATTGCGACTGGGCATCTCGGATGCAAAAAAAGACGTCTCGCAGCCTAATCGGCGGAGACGTCTTTCTCATCCCCCTTAAAATCCGAAGGAATGAGGCATTACTTTTAAGCTATTCAGTCGAATAAACAACAAACAATACTAAGAACCTTATGGCCTTGGAAGGGTAACCGTGACGGTTGTACCGACTGCGCGCTTGCTTTGAATATTGACGTTGCCTTGATGCAAAGCCACCATTTTCTGCACGATAGAGAGTCCTAGCCCGCTGCCTGAGGAAGCATGATTACGAGCTTTATCCGCCTTATAGAAACGATCAAAAATAAACGGGAGGTCTTCCTCCGGTATGCCCATTCCTAGATCTTCAATCACGACTGTAATAACATCGGTCTCCATTATTTTAATGCTGATCGGCCCGCCTGCATTAGAAAACTTAATGCTATTAGCAATCAGGTTCAGCCAAACCTCATAGAGCAGCTCTTGATCAGCATAAATGGTCGTATCCGGCAGCTCAAGCTCCCATTGCAAATCCTTTTCCGTCCATTGCCATTCAAGTGTAATTAATAACTGGCGAATCTGCTCATCTAGGCGAAAGCTTGTCTTATGGAGCGGCTTATTATCCTTGTCCAGCGCGGCAAGCGTCAGAAGCTGCTTGCTTAATCGGGATAGACGCTTGCTTTCCTTTTCAATAATGGTCAAATAGCTGTCCGTCTGCTCAGGTGTCGTTCCCTTATCAAGCACTGCCCGAGCTAAGCCCTGCATGGACGTAAGCGGCGTCTGAAATTCATGCGAGACATTCGCAACAAACTCTTGCCGCATTTGATCCAGCTGCTTGATCGCCACCGACATCGCCGAGAAGTTGCGTGCCAGCTCGCCAATTTCATCCTTGCGCGAAAGCTGAAGTCCTGCTTCAAAATCACCTGCAACGATCTTCTTCGTTGCTCTCGTCAGCTCATTGACCGGCTTCACAATTAGGCGTGATAAGAATACAATAAGCAGCAGACTAATGACGAAAGTAGCGCCGATCAGAATAGCGGCAATAATACGAATCTCGCCAATTTGCTGCTGCAGATCAGGACGGATAAACAATGCTGCTTTCCCCGCCTGCGTCTGAATCCTCATACCCGCCGTGTTCAAAACACTATTTTTAAAATAAGAAAACAGCTCGAGCCGCCCCTTCTGCTCCTCCAATCCCCGGTAAATGGCTCCGTCCAGCACAGATTGCATTTGCTGCTCGCTCAGCTTTCCATGCTTGAAGGGCGAGCCATAGGCTTGTCCCTGCAGATTGTCACGAACCAAATAAATTTGAAAGCCAAGTGCTGCAATATGCGTCAGATAGCTATTCAGATCCATTTGCGGGTTTTGCTCATATTGAGTGCTGATGTTTTGAGCGATCGCGATCATTTTTTGTTCATTGCTGGATTGTTGATTGTTTTGGTAGTAGAGACCCGTGAACAGCAAGCCTAAAATGAGGCTAATCATAGCGACCATAACAAACGTGAAGACGATGCGTACATATAAGGATTTCATCCCTCGTGCACCTCCAACTTATAGCCGAGCCCCCGGATTGTTGTAATCGTGAAATCATCCTGACATTCCGCAAAACGCTCGCGCAGCCGTTTAATATGAACATCAACGGTACGGCTATCCCCTTTAAAATCTGCACTCCAAATCAGCTGAATCAGCTGCTCTCGTGTATAAATGCGGCCTGGATGGCTAGCGAGCTGCGACAACAGCTCAAATTCTCGCAGCGGAAGCGTAATGATCTCGTCGCCCACTTTAATTTCATAGCCTCTTCGATCAATAGATACGCTCCCAAGCTTAATTACCTCTGAGGATACTAGACGATAACGGCGCAGCAGCGCTTTTATTCGAAACAAGAGCTCCTTTGGCTCAAACGGCTTTACTAAATAATCATCCGTCCCGGAGTCAAACCCTTGCTCCTTATCCTCCATCTCAGCTCTGGCAGTCAGCATCATAACGGGAATGTCATAATGCTCTCTTATTTCTCGGCACAGCTCGTACCCATTTTTACCGGGCATCATAATATCGACGACAGCAAGATGAACCTGCTCGTTCTCAAGTTTAATTGAAGCTGCTTGTCCGTCTTCCGCTTCAAGAACGACATATCCGTCTTTCCCTAAAACAAAGCGCAGCAGCTCCCGAATGGAAGGATCATCATCTACTATTAACACATGCATTCTCATCGGCTTGCTCCCTACAAATGACCTTATTTATCGTTGCTATTTCCATTATACTCCTCCATGCACGCCATGCGAAAACACCTGTATTCGAAGGCACTAAACGCATCTTCTACAGGTGTCTTTTTCATACATTTCGCCTATACGAATCATTTTAATAGATAACCAAACCCGTTCCTATTCTTGCGGCAATGCCGCGCTGTTCAGAATCACTTCCCTCATCCCACCAAGCATCCCTTACCGATAGTCCCCGCAAATACTCGTAGTCCGGATGAACGACTATGTCTTGCAAATAGGCAGATATAGTGGCGTTCTCAGAACGCATGCGATTCAGCGCATTAATAATATCTTGGCCAGATTCAATACCGATGCCGTGGCCAAAATACAAATCGTCATCCAGCATTATGACGTTCTCGCCCTGCCACTCCGGTGTTTCCGGATCATGATCAGGGTTCTTGAAATAAAGCGCATCCCCGGGATAGGCTTCGTTTTTATTATAGGTTGTTATGAGGCTCAAATCACGGTCGTATTGCCAGTCTCTTAAAAAAAGGTTTTTGAAGTAAGCATTAAACACGGCATCACCAACGGTATCAAGCACTGCCTTATAAAAAATAATAATAATTGCGCCCGCGCACTCAAAGCCATACAAATGTCCATTTTCAAAAATATCATTAATTCCGACGGAAGGCAGTACGCCTCCTTTTAGCTGAAAACCTCCGTTTTCCGTACGCGTCCAATATTGCTCATTGCATTTTGACCCCGCAAAGGTCGCAAAGCTCACTCCGCTGGCATAAAGTGCTTTGGCGGCTTCAACCGTATGCATTCGCATTTTCAGCTCAAACTCCAACGCATCAACCGATGGATAGCGATAGACAACCTGACTTTTCTGCTTTGCTTGCAGTATTTTTCGTTCAATCTCCGATAACGTCAAAGGGTTAATCGAAAACGTTGGACTACCCGCAACAAGTATCACCTTAGCTCTCCTCCATTTCACACAATATCGATTAGGTTATTGTACGTATGAAATAAAAAAATGTGAGTATGGATGCAACTGGCCTTACGCGAATGCTGCCAAATCGTGTTACTATACAGCAGAAGAGCCGTCAACCCATTTGGGTCGACGGCTCCTCTTTCTTACCAGTCTATCGCTATGATTTAGACAGTGCGCCTCTTGATCCACCAGCTCCGCTGGAGCTGTAAAGATCGGAATATTCCGTGTCTGTTCTCTCCCACACGTCCGCATAGGCTGGGTTCCGCTTGAACTCGGCTAGTGCATACGAGCAGGAAGGTATAATCCGTCTGCCCTTCTCTCTAGCCTCTTCTACTACAAAATCAAGCAGCTGCCGTCCCAAATGTTGGCCGCGATAATCGCCATCCACATACGTATGGTCAATGACCCATGTGTCTACGTCAACCATAGTATAGGTGATCTGGCCGATCGTTCCTTTTGCTGTCGTTAGAATATAGCTGTTCCCTTGCTTTTGAGCCAAAATTTCCTCTTCTACTTCACCATACATGTCTCTGTCTGTACTCATTGTTGCCTGCACCTCCTAGAAAGCTGTTAGTTGTAGCTTCTTATGGTCAAGCTATCGGTCTACTACTTCTTACCCCGATAGAGGAACAATGAATCGTATGGGCGAAACTAGTGACCGTTTTCCGAGGAGGCTTGCGGCACTTCTTTCGTCATATATAACACGAGCTCATCATCGACACGAACCATGCTGCCGGGCTTAACAATAACATTCTCATAGGTAATTCCTCTGCCGTCTGGAATATAACCTCTGCGAGCGTAGATTCGCTGTGCGCTGCCATAACTCGGGTAGAGACCTACACCGATTCCAACGATTCCGTACTTCTCAAATGCAATTTGCTCAATTGCTTCCATTAATGCATTTCCAATCCCCTTGCGCCGATAAGCCGGGACAACATCAAAATTGTTAATTTCGGGAATGTTGTTTTGCTGAAAATAGGGATAATTCGATTGTGACAGCAGATGCAGCCATCCTGCAAACTGGCCATCGTAGAGAGCGACAAGGGTGATGCGCTGCCCGGTTATGTTTTCTTCCCAGCATCTCGCTACATATTCTAAACGTTTACTAATATCTTGATGTTCAATCGCATGAAAAATGGCACTGACATCATCACTTTCCATTGCTCTTATTTGCATTCCTTCACGCATAGAATCGTCTCCTCACTCTTCTGTTGCTTCTATATTTTCTTCTTCCCATAACAATCTCATTTCCGCAGAAATCGCGAGCAAATAATCCAAACGGCCTTGAGCCTCTATTTTTCCGTCTTTCATGACGATAATATGATCGGCTCGTTGCAAAGCGGCCTTGCGATGAGAAACAATCAGGCATGCCGCATGCGGCGTTTTCTCCACACGTTCCCAAAGCAGCTTCTCGGTCGTCACATCCAGTGCACTCGATAAGTCGTCAAACACGAGCAGCTCCGGCTCACGAATGAACATTCGCGCAGCAGCTGTACGCTGTGCTTGCCCGCCGGATAGCTTCACGCCGCGCTGGCCAATCATCGTTTCAAGTCCATGCTCAAGCTGCAAAATATCTTTGTCCAGCACCGCGGTGTGAATCGCTTTCTGCTTACGATCCGGTTCGTCCGGCATTCCCAGCAAAATATTCGTTTCAAGTGTTTCACTAAACAAATTAGGCACCTGCGAGGTATAGGCGCTTCGCGGCGGTGCAAAAAAAGAATCCGGATCGGCTACACGCTCGTCGTTCCACCAAATTTCTCCCGCCTGCGGCGGCAGAAGCCCTATTACGGAACGGAGCAGCGTTGTTTTCCCCGAGCCAATCCTTCCCGTTACAACGGTGAAGCTGCCCCTTGTAAGTTCCATACTGATATCTTCAATTCCTCTGCCGGAATCCTTATAACGATAGCTGAGTCCCCGTACCGAAAGCGTGCGAAAAGGAGCCTCGTCTTGCTCCTTTTTCAATGAACGGTCATTTTCAGGAAATGGACCATTTAGCTGCAATGGGTGATGCTCGGTAAGTTTTTCAGTTGAAGCGCCTTGCAACAGCTGCACCATCCGTTTAAACGAAATGCCTGTTTGCTGCAGAGTAGCTAAAAATCTGCCAAAAAAAGCAGTAAAATCGGTCACAAACGTTAAATAATAGACGAATAATGCAAAGTCACCAACGCTCAGCTCCGAGCGCTGCATGGCGGAAGCACCAAGCAGTAAAATAAATCCTGTTCCTATATTAACGATATTGGAAAATACCGAGTCAAGTATAGACGTAAATAGTCGATCCTTGAGCGCAGCCTGCCTGCGCTGCTTATTCAATAGGCGAAGTCTCTCGATAAACCGATTCTCAGCACCAGCGAGTTGAATGGCCTGCACCGAGCTGAACATTTCACCGACCATGCCCGTGACTTTACCCGTTGCATCACGACTGGTGGCCCGATAGGATTGCAGACGCTTGGAAGCAAGCTGAGTGACTGATACAACGAGTATAAGTGGTAGAAAAACATAACAAGTGATACTGACGTTAACCCGCAGCAAAATGAAGATCGCAGCAGCAGCAAATAACAATTTGCCGATAAAATCCAGCGTCCAGCTAATGGCATCCTCTGCTTGATTGGCATCGTCGCGAAATTGTGTGACCGCCTCACCCGGTGAGCACGGAATGGCTGCCGCTGCCGGCTGCCGCAAAATCCAGCGCAGCATGTTCCACCTAAGCAAGGAGCCCATACTAAAGCGATGAATCGTATCGGTTAAGGCGCCGCCATAAATCGTAACGATTCTTGCAGCCGCTACAGCCATTAACAAGACAGCTAGGTTTGTAGCGCTAAGCGACCAGCTCGCCTGACCTGTCAACGAATCAAAAAACTGTTGAATAATTAAGCCAGGCAACAGCGGGAACAGATGAATCGTTGCCCAGAGAATAGCATTCGCTGTATAAAGGACCGGACGATAGCGAATAAGACGCCACATCGCTTGCACCGTTGACATTTCCTTGTCGTTCATACAAGCACCTCCACAGCCCCGGTTTGCAGCAATTGGTATAGTCTTGAATTTGGGTCTTCTGCTAATTGTGATCTATTGCCGGATTCCACAGGAGTTCCAGCGTCTAAAATAAGGATATCATCTGCCCGTTTAATCGTCGCAAGGCGGTGGGCAATAATAATGGCTGTGCGGCCTGCAAGCAGCTTATCGATCGCTCGCTCAATATGCGCTTCTGTAGCAGGATCGAGCCTTGAAGTAGCCTCATCGAGAATGACGAGACCTGGATTAGAGAGAAACGCACGGGCGAATGCAAGCAGCTGCGCTTCTCCAGCTGACAGACCGCTTCCTCCTGAGGCCAACTGTGTATCAAGCCCTTCCCCAAGCGAAGCTAACCAGGCGCCTAACCCTAAATCTTCTAATACATCAAGCAGCCGCTCATCCGAAATGGATTGATCATAAAGCGTGAGGTTATCACGCACGGACGCTTGAAACAGCTGAATATTTTGAGATACCATCGCTATTCGACCGCGCAGGTCAGATAACGAATAATCCCTGATATCTGTTCCGCCCAGTTCGATAGCGCCTTCTTTCACATCATAAAAGCGAACGAGGAGCCTTGCTAACGTACTTTTCCCGCTCCCCGTCCGTCCTAACAAACCGAGCACTCGCCCGGGCTGAAGCTCCAAATCGACATCGTGGAGCACTCGCTCCCCGTCCCCGTCTTCTCCCGTATAAGCAAATGTGACATTCGAAAAACGTACTGAAAGTGCGCCTTCGGGCAGCACGGCAGCCTTTTCTTTCTCTTTTAGCTTCGATTCCGTTGCGAATAGCCCACTAACCCTTACAATACTAGCATCCGCCCGCTGTAAATCTTGAATTTGTGTGCGGATTTGCTCAAGCGGATGATTAAGCAGCTCCGTATACGTAAAGACCAAATAAATCGTGCCGAGGCTCATGGAATCCGTTGTCCACAAATATGCGCAATATAATAATGCCAGCGATCGACCAAGCGTGAATACAAAGATTGTCGATACCCACATCGAATATCCGCCTATGCTGGCTTTGAGTGTAATCGGGAGTATTTTGCGAAGCAGCCCATGAAATCGTCTCATCACAAATTCACTCGCTCCATTTGCGCGTGTATCCTCTGTGCCAGCTAAATGCTCGCCAACAAACCCATAAAACTCCGCTTGCGCTTCACTTGATTTCACCCAAAAAGGCGAAAAAGCCGTCCGTATCCGTTGAAGCACAAATATCGTCAATATAACGAATACCGTCATGCCTGCGCCTAAGCGCCAATCCTCCCGAAACATCAATACGAGTACACCTGCTATGAGCAGGAGGTTCGCAACCAACACAAATATGAAATTGGAGAAAAAATGCGACAGCTCATTCACATCTCCATCGATCCTCTGAATTAATTCGCCGCTCGTTCTCTCTTTATGGAAGCTTTGATCAAGGTGAAGGCAATGTTTTGCTAGATCACCTCTCAGCTCATTCGTCGCCGTCCAGCCGACCTGTTCTCCGATATAGCCTGAGGAAACGCTAGCAAGCTGATGCAAAAGCGCGACCGTAATGAACAACAATGCGCTGCCGATAAGATCATTAATCTGAATGCCAGGCTGCAGCGCGCTATCAATAAAATGCCGAATGATTTGCGGATTCCAGAGCTGCAAACCAATACTTGCGAGAAGCAGCACAGAAAGCAGCACAAGCTTATTACGCTCATGCCTTAAATAGGTGCTTAACAGTCTCCAATATTGTTTAATAGGGATATTCATTTTCTATTGCCTCCAAACTGCGGGGTGTATCATCCATATATTTCTTATTCATCTTAGAATGGGGAGATGATTGGTGGCAAGGTAAAGAACAGTTATAGCTGCTTTGCACAGCAAAAAGAAAAGAGCTGACCCTTAAACAAGGACCAGCTCTACATTTATTGTTTTTGCATATTTGCAAACAAAATAGAATTACACTCATTCATGCATTATTTCTCTAGCAAACCAGCCTTCACCAGGCCGTTTCTATGCATGCTTATTTAGATCACTCATTTCGCTCCGCTTGTTCACTCCCATGAGCAATTCGATATTGATTTGGCGTAAGACCTGTACTCTTCTTAAAAATAGTAAAAAAGTGACTTTTCGTTTGAAATCCTGATTGTTTAGCAATTTCAGCAATCGTCCAATCCGTATTAATTAATAATGTACAAACGTTTTCCACTCGCTTATTCAAAATATAATCAGATAGAGAGTTATCTGTAACCTCTTTAAACAATTGTCTGACATAGCCTGGAGAAAGCGATAGCTTCTCCGCGATTTCATCAATGTTTAATTGTGCAGAATGCAAGTGATTTTGAATATATTCCACCATTTCATCGACATATTCTTCTTTGCGTCCCGAACGGCCATTGCTTTGAATCGTTTGTAAAACGTGTACAAGCTGCTCTTCAAACCATAGTCGGTAAGCCTGCAAGGTTGAAAACCGATCTAAATTAACTGCAGTTCCCTGCAATAATTGAACCGACTTAATAGAATGAAAGCTTCTCATAAACGTATGCATAATAAGCTCCAGCTGCATTTTGCAATCGATATAAGATAAATGCTGCAGCTCTAAAAACAGCTTATCCAAATGTTCACGCATCACATCTTCTTGTCCCAATCGAACCGAGTAAATAATTTGCTCCAGCAGCATAACGTCATCTGGCGGTTGAAGCAGTTTATCATATTCGACCAAATCTTGCTCCTCGTAAATCCGGTCCTCTCCGCTCACAAACTTAAAGGTCGTTAGTTCATACATATTCTCATAGAGGAGCTGAACATCATCTGTAATATTCCTAACTTCACTAACGGCAATGGTCACTTGAAGCTTCAGCCATCTCATAATCTGTTCTTTCACAATGGACAGCTTCTGATGTACAAGCTGATTATCATATTGACGATCTAATGCCGGCTCCTTCAAGCAGCCTATTAATAAAACAAGATGATCGCCTACAATGTCAACTGGTCGCGACGCTACACCTTCTTGCATTAAAACTTCTTGTGCAATGTTTCCAATTGCATATTTGATTAGCTTTCTCGATTCAAAATTATACTTTTCTTGAAACTCCGCATATGCATCTATCCGAATTACAGCTAGCTGTATATGCTTGTATTGCAAGAACGGCGTTCGTTTCTCAATATACTCGCGAATAGAGAAATTCATCTTCCCTTGAAGAATCCAGCGACGGAAATAGTCGTCTAGAATTAAACCTTCATGGTCACGCATCGTATGCATCATTTCATCTCTTGTATGCACCAAGTTATCGATCCCGCGTTTTATTACATCATACTCAGAATCCGTTGATCGCTCTTCGCGCGGTCCCGTAGCAAGCTGCATTACATTATTCGCCAGTGTACTGAATGGCTTAATATACTTTCTTGAATTCCAAAACATGACGATCATAATTGCTATCAGCATAGCAAAAGAAGAAATTACAATTTTGAATGAAAATTGATTGACCTTCTCATACCATCCGCTCATGCTAATAATATAAAATAAGTTCCACTTATTCGAATTCACACTAGATGCGCTAGCAAAATAAGCTTCCCCTTCATAGTCGAATTGAAAGTGGCTCCTAATCTCTTGCGAAGCCTGTTTATAAATGGTTGCATTCCATTCATCAATCTCTTTGCCCAGCACGGAGTTTCCATCAACGTCCATAATCGCGATTTGAACATCTGAATTGCCGCTATTTTGTATATACTCTCCAACAATTTTTAGATCAAACAAAATTACGACGCTTCCATAATGATCAATTTTACTAATATCCGGCGGGAGTATTAACCCCCAATAAGAAGCATGACCAGCTTCATGATAAAAATAATGCAAATACCCCTGTTTTTTCTCTTCTATTAGTTCCAATAGTGCCTGATCATGAAATCGTCCAAGCGTGGAAATACCTTTTTGATAATCAAGAATATGCCCCGTTTGTCTATTCAATAAATAAACATTGCTTATAAATGGTTCTGTATTAATATAACGACGCAAGGCACGGATTGCATTGTAGTCCGCAACCTTGTTCCTGCTATTATCAGAGACCCAGGACATGATATCAGGATCTTGATACATATTAATACCGTAGCTTTTTAGTTTATTTAGCGTAAATTCAACATCAAATACCGTCTGCTCTAATTGATGTTCCGAAATAACGTTAATTTCTTCCAAATAATACTTAGAAAATTGCTTTGTTAAAGATAATGAAAACATAGCAATAATTACTGTACATAGGAAAGCAAGTGCAATAAATATACGAATGTAAGTTGATTTCGGAAAAAATACCCGCTTCATTGGACACTCCCCATCTCGAATGGGAAAATAGTAGTAAGGAATCCTCTCTATGAAGAGAGGATTTCCTAATGTAATGTAATCTAATCTTATAATACTGTGAAGGACATTACAATGCGTGCTCAACCCCGAGCAATCGGGTCATTAAAAGCTGAATAAATCTATTTTCATCTACTCCTAAGCATACTTCAACGTTGCCCGTAGCCGAAGGAACTGCCACTGTCATTCCCGAAGGATGACGCAAATCATACTCAACCGTTATGTTCATTCTCTCTTTTTCGAAAATTAGTGGATCTATCAAGTGTGAAATGGCTAGCGGATCATGCATAGCAGTATAATCTCGCTGACATATCGTAAGCCATCTATCCAACATATTACTAACTGCTTGATTCAAGGGCTGATTGGATCTGCCTAGTTGATCAACTTGCGCGCGCTGAATATTCACATTCATGGTAACATCTAGACCTACCATGACGATCGGAGCACCTGATGAGAACACGACGGAAGCCGCTTCTGGATCGCATTTAATATTATGCTCAAGAACGGGCAAGCCAGCCCCATTCTTACCCAAACGCGTTACCCCGCCCATCATCAATATCTCTTTCACATGCTGAGCTATAGCTGGCTCACGAATGAGTGCGGCTGCAATATTTGCAAGCGGGCCTATGGCTACTAATGTAATCTGACCTGGATTTTTCATAATCAGATCGATGATAAAATCAACGGCATGCCCGGCAGATTCGGTCGCCTCTCCTCCCTCAAGAACTCCTTCTCCTTCATGTCCTCCCCACCAAACCTCACGGTTACGAAGTAACGAAGGACTAATTCCGGTATAGATCGGAATATTCGGTTGCCCTCCAAGTCGAAGCATCTTTTGGGCTAACCGAGCGCGCAAATCGACGTCCCCATACACGGTTGTGATTCCTTCAATGATAATCTCTGGAGATTGCATAGCAAGCGCCAGCGCAACCGAGTCGTCCGGATCAGAGCCGATATCCGTATCGATAATAATTCTTTTCAATTGATCCAACCTGCTTCACCTCTCATTTAAACTATTATTTCTGCTCGCTCAAGAACTTATCTATTTGTGATTGCAGCTCTACTTGAATTTTTTTAACTACGGTTTCACCGTCTTTTTTATATTTCTCCCATAATTCCTTAGGATCGACAACACCGCTCATGATCAATGGATAATATTTAGCTTCAATGGAATTAAATTGTGCAATTTCATTCGCAACCGGGCTTGTATCGAAAGTAAAACCTGTTAATACATCCTTCTCGAAGTTTTCAGCCGTGTAATAAAATTCATTTTTCGCTAAATCCTCTGGAGAAAATTCCGAGCTGAACTTATGATATTTAGGCGCCCATAACCATGACCAGCCGAACCAAGGATACGTATCCTTGAGCGGTTTGTATTGATTGTCGCCTACTGCTTCCCAATGCTCGCCTTCAATACCAAAGGACAATAAGTTGTAATTATCCTGCTCGTGCGCCCAGTTCAAAAATTTAACCGCTTCTACTTGATGCTTGCTTGCTTTTGGCACAGTCAAATAGTCATTTTGCTTATAATCAGAAGTATTTACGTTTTTATCAAATTTGTACAGCTCGAAGATTTCCAGCTCAGCTCCCGGAACATTCGCTTGCAATTCACGCAGCGTGTTGTGCTGCATAGAGAAATCCGTATAAGTCATAGACGCGATTTCACCAGATTTCATCATCACCTTGCTATCTGGGCTGGACATAATATCCGGATTGATCAATCCTTCTTGGTACATCGATCTTGTCAGTTCGATGTATTCCCATACAGAAGGCTCCATTTCGTCGAATAAATTATGAACAGTCGAATCATTGCCCTTCAAATAAAGCGTGAAGTTACGGTTAAAGGCAGGGGATACCCGGATGCCTGATTCATAGTCATTTTCAATACGAATTCCCGCATATGACAAGTCCGGCGAAACGCCCCATGAGGAATATGGAATGATTTCAGGTTTTTTCGCTTTGACTTCTCTCAAAAATGTAAGAAACTGTTCATGTGTTGTAATTTTTTCTAATCCAAGCTCTTCGCGAATATCTTTACGAATTAATATGTTGTTCGCATGTCCGTTTTTGCTGCCCAACGGTATACCCGTCATTTGTCCATTAAATTTGTTCGCTTCAAAAATAAGATCTGAACCGGCATTCAATATATTTGGACCATGCTCTTTCAGCAGATCAGTCAAATCTGTATAATACCCTTCGCTTGTCATTTGGTTAATATGCAGCCAAGGAGCATCATAAATTAGATCGATCGCTTCGCCTGATGTTAATGTCACTTGCGTTTTATTGGCGAGATCCGCCCATGGAATAAACACAAAATTCAATTTATAATTCAGGCCGTCTGCTTTCATTTTTTCTTCAGCAGCCGCAAGCACTTTATCCAGATCCTGAGGTCGATCACCGGGCAGCATAATTTTGAGCGTAATTTCCTTGCCTATATCCGCTCCGGTTTCGTTAAGATTCTGATTGCCTTCATTGCCGCCTGCAGAACACGCAGATAGAACAATTAAAACTGCGGACAACATTACTAATAACCATTTTTTAAATTTCAAATCGATCACCCTTTTCTTATTATTAGTAGCATGAATCCTTAACCTTTTACCGCCCCGATCGTAATACCTTTAACAAAAAATTTCTGCACAAAAGGGTATAGCAAAATGATAGGACCAATTGTCAAGCATACTGTCGCCATCTGCAAACCATAAGTCGGAATCGCTTGGGCATAATCCATCGCAGCTCCTGATACATATTGCTTCATATTCACGTTCGAAATGAGCTGACGCAGCATTATTTGCAATGGTTGGAGCTTATGATTATCTACAAATAATAATGAAAGCCAGAAGTCATTCCAATACGTTAAAGCATAAAACAAGCTGACTGTTGAAATCGCAGGCATCGAAATAGGACATATGATTTTAAAGAAAATTCTGAATTCGCTCGCACCATCTACCGTTGCTGCTTCATTCAGTTCATATGGAACACTTCGATAAAAGGCGACTAAAATAAATGCAAAAAACGGATTTAATAAATACGGCAATATTAATGCCCAAATGCTATCCTTTAAGTCAAGGTAAATCGCAATCGTAATATAAAAGCCGACTAATCCTGATCCAAAGATCATCGTCAAGTAAGTCATGAATGAAAGGAAATTTCTATACTTTACTTTGCGATGAGCCAGCACATACGCATACATGCTCGTTATGAGCATTGCCAATACTGTGCCTACAACAGTTACAAAAACCGTAACAAAATAACTGTTATAAATCTGATTGCTCTGGAACAGCAGCTTATAGGCCGCTAAAGAAAATTCACTAGGAAAGAGCTGAAAGCCTTTCGTCATGATTTCTTTTTCCGCTGCGAATGAATTGATAAATACCATCCAAAACGGCACTAAACAAAAAACTGTGAATAGTATCACTAATAGATATCCAGACCATACAAATAACCTACCGGACCAAGATCGTTCGGAATCCAAATTGCTCCGTTTTTTCAGTGCCCGCTGTGCCACATTCATCCCTCCTTTTCTTAGAACAATGCCGAGTCCTTATCCACTTTTCTAATGATCCAGTTGAACAATACAATAGCAATCACGCCCATAAAGGATTGATACAAAGCGACGGAAGAAGACATCCCAAAGTCCCCCAGCTGTCTAAGCGCGCGATAAGAGAATGTATCGATAACATCTGTAGTTTGGAATAAAGCAGCATTATCGCCGACAATGCCATAGATCATTGCAAAGTCTCCGTAGAAAATACGACCTACAGCAAGCAATGCTAATACAATTATCGTTGGGCGAATGAGTGGCATTGTAATATGCCAGATTTGTTGAAAACGTGTTGCTCCATCAATTCGAGCGCTTTCATAATAATCACTGGATATGCCCGTTATCGACGCCAAGAAGATAATAGAATAATAACCAGCCATCTTCCAAACATATATGATGGTTAATATTGTTGGCCAATATTCAGCGTTATTGTACCAACCAATCGCATCCATGCCGAATGCTTTGAGCGTCTGGTTAATCATTCCGTCTGTCGTGTTCAGCAGCGCGTATACCATCAGGCTGACAACCATCCAGGAAATAAAGTACGGCATAAAAATAATCGATTGAGCAATTCGTTTGAAAATTGCAAGTCGAATCTCGTTAAGCAAAATAGCCATTACTACAGCCAGTCCTAAACCAAAAATGATAAACAGAGAATTTAGAAACATGGTGTTCCAGGTAACATGAAGCCATTCTCCTGAAGAGAAGAAAAACTCAAAGTTTTTAAAGCCTACCCAAGGACTATTCAAAAACCCGATCGTTGCGTTATATTTTTTGAAGGCAATCAAGTGGCCAAGCATAGGGATATACGCAAAGACAATCAAAAATAACAAACCAGGGAGCGCCAAAACATATAGACTCCGGTTTCGAGATATTTCTCTAAAAAAGCTCATGCCGCACCTCCTGTGAATCCGTTTGCTATGCAGTGTTAAGGTTGAATGGTGATCGCTCTTCCTTCCCTGCTGCTCTTAAGCGCAAGTTCAACCATTTGTATCGTTAGTTGAGCTTCCTCTGGCTTAACCAATAGCTCGGCATTATGAACAATATGATTATACACATTCTGATAATAGGACTCGTAGCTGCCGGGCATCGTTTCAATTTGACCGACGACATTCACTTCTTCAAGCTTCGTATCCATAGTGCCCCAAAGGTGCTGCTCTTCTTTCCCCCATCCAGGACAACCGGGAGCCAAGCCTTGCAAAAGCGCCTCTTCCTGTGAGTCTTCCCCATATTTGACGTAGGAACCATTCATTCCATGCAGAACATAACGCGGACCTTTCTCTCGGCGAAGCAGCGATGCTTGAAGCGTAACCTTCGGCCCATTCCGATACGCCAACTGGATATCGAAATAGTCGTCTGCTGCAGCGTGATCTCGCATCTTGCGAACATCTGCCTGAATCCGATACGGTAAGCCAAATAACTGCAGAGCCTGATCTATGAAATGGACAGCCAAATCATACAATACTCCTGCTCCCAAATTGCCGCTTTCTCTCCATTCCGAAGGATTAACATGCGGAATATATCGATCCCAGCTGAAGCGAACATCGACTAATCTTCCAAGCATTCCTTGCTCGATTATTTTACGAATGGTAATAAAATCTCCATCGAAGCGGCGATTATGAAATACGCTTATCATTTTTCCTTGTTCCTTCGCTATTGCAATTAAAGAGCGCGCTTCTGCCTCATGGATCGTAAAAGGCTTCTCAACGACGACATGCTTACCGGCTAGCAATGCTGCACGCGCATAGGAATAATGATCTGCGCTTGGAGTGGCGACGACTACGAGTTCAATCGAACTATCCTGAAGCACATCACTCGCATCTCGCACCACTTCAATCCACGGATACCGCTCTTTGGCGTCACTCGACTTCCGCTGTACAACCTTAGCAAGCTTCATTTGCGGGATTGAAGTAATAATTGGCGCATGAAAATTTTTTCCTGCGTAACCGTAGCCAATCAAACCAACCTTTAATTCTTTCATGATGTTTTCGATTCATTTATGAACGAATTATTCTGGTCTTCAATCGCTTGAACAATCATTTGGAACAGCTTCAAATCCTCGATCGCATCCTCTACTGTCGTATTCAAAGGAACGCCCTCTCTAACGACCCCATAAAAATGTTTGATTTCAATCGTATAAGGATCGGTGTAGGTTGGGCGGACAACGGTCTCTTGATAGCTATCGCCTTCAGATTGTTCAATTTTCAAAATCGTCGGTAATTGTCTGATGTAGCCTGAATCATACTCGACATGAACGGTCTTTTTATCGCCAAAAACTTCAATAGAGGCATCAAAGCGAATTTGATGGTCAAACCCTACTTCATACATGACATGAAAACCATCATACTCAAACAAGACATTCATAAAATTCCGATCACTCCAACTTGTAGCCGCAACTACTCGATTGGGCATGCCAAGCATTTCGCGCATAGCAGAAAAGTCATGACTACATAAGCCAGCCATCCACCGATACGTATTGGCGTGTCGATCAGCTAGATCTCCAATTGCAGCACGCACCTGCTCCTTGCCTCTTTCTGCTTTATCCGCCGCCAATTCCGCAGGAATATCCGAAAACTTAAATACGTTCTGGGTTTGTCCAATAAAAAAATGATTATAGCCAATGATATCCCGGAAGCGTGCGTAATTAATATGCTTCATGCTTTTTACTTCTTCCAACGCTTGTCTGAAGGCAGGAGCGTAGCGTCGCATATAACCTACCATCACTTCTTTTCCTGCTTGTTGCTTCGCTGCGGCGATACGCTCAGCGTCTGCCATATTGAGGCACATCGGCTTTTCTACAAATACGTGAAGACCGCTTTGCAAAGCTGCTATAACATTATCCGCGTGGTACTCATCGCTATTCAAAATAAAGACAGCCTCTAGTTCTGAATCCGCAATCAACTCCATCGCGTTTACATATCCTTTTGACACGTTGTACTGTTGTGCAATTGCGTCAACCAGCTGTTTAGAAACATCACAGATAGCCGTTATTTCAAATTGATTCCGCAAAGAATAGAGTATAGGCAAATGAGCAATTTGAGCAATTTCACCTAACCCAATTACTCCAAGTTTTATTCTCCCTGTCATTCCATCACTCCTCGATATTCATGATGTATTTATTTTGTCGACACATAGAGAATAACACCCTCCATTAGTGTCGAATAGTTCACAATCCGCAACTTTGGTTCTAAAAGCGCATAAAATCAAGGTTCTAATTATGAGGTTCTCTATTTTTAAAGCCTCACACCGTTAACCTCAACATTATTCAGCTCTCCATACAAAACCTTGATTGTCCATTCCAGCTCGCCAGTTTGCATATTTTGCGATTGCTTGTAAATTCCCCAAGCGGTGCCAGTGCTCCAAAATGTACGGAAATGATCTGCATTTATTTTTGGTGCAAATGATAATGTGCGATTGACCATGTCATAAGAATATCCGCTTAACGAAGTCAATAGCGCCCAGCTTGCCATCGATCTTGCATAATGATGTCCGCACTCCGCCTCATTCCAAGGATTACGTTTGAAACCGTCATGACGATTGCGAACCGATTTGACAAGTGTTAATCCTTCACATACAAAGCCTTCATAGATGAGATGTGCCGCCACCTGATATTCAATCCCCGTCCATACTTCGTCAGAATAAACAAACGGCAGCTTAGGTCTTCCACCATGAGGCCACGAACAAAGCAGCAAGCCCATTTCATCATTCAAGGCAAAGGTACGTTGGACGTTATGGTGATCTGTAAAATCGGTACGGAAATTATATTTGAATATGGAGTATATCGCTTGCTTTACATGCTCCTCTGGCAAAATATAGCCCAGTCCTGCCACATGAGCCATAAACTGACCGATCAATTGATCGGATAAACAGCCTATTCCGTATTGATAGCGGTATTCGTCAATATCATTCAGCTGCTGAATGTAATATTCACCGCCCCAAAGCTGTTCGTCCATCTTGCGGCTGCCTTGTTCAAATGCATATTGATATCGTTCAGCCCGCTTGTTATCTCCAAGATGACGCGCCATATCCATTCCTGCCTTCAATGCTGCGTAGAACATAGAATTAGAATGAGAATTCGGCCCTTGAAATTCGATATCATACGTATTGTGCTGCTCACTGTCCAGCACGAAATCGCCGTCGGAGTCCCAATAGGTAAAAGCAAAATCCAAGGCAAGACTTGCTTTCTCCCACACCTCACGCAAAAACGTATCATCACCGCTCAGCTTCCATTCCCGATAAAGCCGGACAATCGTTCCCATCTGCCCATCCGTAGCAGGAATCATATCCCACCTCTCGCCGCCCAATACTTGATTCGTCCGAAAAGCCATGCTGCCCTGCTCATCCGTTTCAAGTAAAAATTCGACTCGTCTCATTGTGCGTTCCAGCTCCGGGAACAAAAAGGCCAGCGATTGCGCATAATTCCATACATGTGTACAAGAACCTTCGCAGCTCCCATTATGGTCTAAACCGCCTTCCCAACCGAGAAAAGTTCCGTTTTGAATTCGAAAGCAAGTCGTACTGCGCAACACAGTAAGATTGCTTGTTAATGCATCAAGCACATAGTCAGGAAGCGTGCTGCCGAATATCGCTTGATGAAAATCCCGAGAGTGTCCTTCTAAACGCTTTAGGTCGCTTAACAAATAAACACCTGCATGCCATGCATCTTCAAATAGATTCGTGTAATAGTTCAGCTCAATCTCGCGTCTGCCATCGTCAGGAAAGGTATTGCCGCCTTCCCAGCGCTTAGGTCGATTAGGAAAATGCCAAGCTATAACAAATTCAAACACATGCTCTTCGTGTGGCTGCAACAATCGCTTCATTCCAAGGGAACCGATTCTCAGCTTTGATTTAGTCATGAGCCTGCCTTTAATACCTTGCGCTTCCGAATGTCGCTTGAGTAAACCGTCCTCGCAAAAATCATCCCAAAAGTCATGAATCCCGTCAGACCAGTATCCATCCAGCCACTCTTCTTTCACTGTAATGTCCTTCGCTGCGGTCATGATTGCCATGGAGCCGTACCCTTTATGATCGCTCTCCATTTCAAGAGCATCATAATAAAGCCCTCTAGCCTGACTCTCTTCCCGATATTGATTCCTTACTTGCTTTGCAAGCCCTACATTCGCATGATGATCAATCCGTTCTAATCCGACAACATTGGCAAGCGATCCGGCAATCGACACATCTACAGGAGCCTTAGTCGTGTTTTTCACTTTATAGCGAATAACAGCGCCGGGGATGCCAGAATCATCTGCATTTAGAGGTATAAACGGAGTAAAAGCCTCCATCTGAACAGAAACAGGAAGCGCATTATCCTTCAAATCAACCGTCACAAAAGGATATTCTCCCTTCATCTCGGATGCTTCGAATCGCGGCAGCCCCGCTATTTCTGTTGTATAAAAACCGCAAGCACTCGAAAAAGAACCAGCCAGTTGTGATTCCAGAACCTTTGCGATAGGCTGTTGCTCCCCCTGCTGAGTTCTAATCGCAAAGAAAGTATGAGGCAGCTTATTGCCTTTCCCTTGACTATTGAATATTTCCCAGTCGCATAGCTGACCGCGAGAACCAACAGAGACATTGCCTGTTCCAATCCCGCCGAGCAGAAACTTGGCTTCTGTCGCTTGTCGGGGAAAAGTTCGCTGCTGTTTTAAAGAGAACAAATCCTGTTCTGTAAAAGGAATCATCTTCGAGACCTCCTAATGTCCAGCATTTATGCTGTTGATGCACAAACAATAGCACCTAAGCTGCAGGAAAAGTAGTTCTTATCCGGCAGTTTAGGTGCTAATTGTCTTCTTAGGGAGGTTCTCAATATGAAGTTCTCATCCCAGAGTATAGATACGTGAAGTTTAACGGGCAAAAATACTCCTTACACTCCAGCTCGCAGCCTGCACCAGCAGCCGCACCCGTAGTAACGGCAAAGATCAGCACCCACAGCACTATTGGAGCAGTCAGGATGATGGCAATGAAGCCTTGTTACATATATATTCCCATCAAGTCTGACAATGGGAGTTCTGATTCCGAATCTTTCATCGTGATCGAACATCTCAAAGCCTGCTTCCCATTTCTCGATACTTGAGTCAGTTATCACACCGATGTGGGGTCTCTTCGGAGCGTAATTTAAAATGTCTGTGTTATCGAATAACGTTTAACCTTTCTTCCCAAAATCCTCGTTTACAACTGCGCTATATTGCCTTTTGCCAACTCTATTGTAATTATGACTACAGCTACTCTGCACAGAAAAAGGAAAGAGCTGACCCTTAAACAAGGATCAGCTCTTTATCTATTATTTTTGCATATTTGCATACAAAATAGAATTACACTCATTCATGCATTATTTCTCTAGCAAACCAGCCTTCACCAAGCCGTTCCGAATCCCTTGCTCATCAACATGCGTCGTCACATAATCCGCAAATGGCAGCAGGTCTGGATGTGAATTACCCATTGCGATACCTAAGCCCACTGTCTCGAGCATCTCAATGTCGTTCAGGCCATCGCCAAAAGCAACCGCATCGACAGTCGTGTAGCCGAGCTTATCGAGCAGTGCCTCAATTCCTTGCGCCTTGGAGCCGCCGGCAGGAAGGACATCAATCGCTTGCGGATGCCAGCGAATAAGCTTCAGCTCGTCATGCAGTCCATCATACAAATGTTCGTCTTGGCTCTCACAGTGAAGAAACACTTGGTAAATACCGTCCGTTTTCCAAAACTCCGGATTGTAGCCTGGTAGATCCACTTTTAAAGAATTAACCGAATCTATAATAAAGGGATGATCTTCTTTGTCGGCAAAAAAGTTATGTTCCCCTTCGAACACAAGCCCATGATTATGCTCAGCTGCAACCTTTACGAGTCTCTCCAATCGACTTTTCTCAATCTCCCGTTTATATAGCGTTGTTCCTTTGTAAACCACATATCCGCCATTTAAGCAGACGAATGATTCGATACCTAGCTGCTCCGCAAGCGGTTTAATGAAATATGGTGCTCTGCCTGTTGCAATGACCGGCTCAACGCCGCTTTCCTTCAGCTCAGCAATAGCTTTGATCGTATCTGCCGGTATTTCCTTTTGTTCGTTAATCAGCGTGCCATCGATATCAAAAAAAACGATTTTGTAACCCATTCTCTGCTCTCTCCTATCCGTTGTCGCAGACGTATGACGCCTGTCCTTTTTTATCAGTATAAAGAATTAAAGACGGAAAAGAAATGTTTGACCTTATTTTACAAACTCGACTCGCCATCAAAAACCTTACCTCACAACATCATGCTTGACCCTAACGGACATAAAAGCCGCTATTTCAAGAAATAAAGGCAATAGTGGAGTGTAACGGACATACGATACGTTATATGTGCAGAATGGAGCATAATCCTAGTCATTCAGGCCAATTAAGCGATCCTATGTCCGTTAGCCCTCTGATAAGAGGAGATTCCATGCGAATAACGGATCTCATGTCCGCTAAATTTCTTTTAAACTAAAATAGCACCAGCGGCTGCTGATGCTATCAAATACCCCATAAGTTTACCAACCAAAGTCCAATACCTTGCCCGTCTCGATAAAGGTTTTCAAATTGTTTAGAATCATCCACCACTGGCTATCAGTCGTTGGGATCGAAGGATGATTTTCAGTAAATTGGTCATTAACCAATGTCAACTTCGTTGTAGCTCCAACCTCTTCCAATTTAAAAGTAATCCGCGACTCCAGTTCTGCATGATTTGGTCGATAAGAGGGACCTGGATGCTCCAAAAAGCTAAGTATTTTATTTGGCTCATATGCTAAGATAGAACCATAAAGATGAACGGTTTCATCGCCTTCCTTACCCGGCCCAACATATTTAAAGGATGAGCCTACTTCAAAGGTTGAATCAATAATACAGCCAAAAAACGTTTGGCGCGTTCCCTCAGGCGATACGAATGCATCCCACACCTTCTCGGGCGCTGCACCAATATAAAACTCATATTTAAACTCCATTTGTTACACTCCTTTTTCTAAAGTAGATGGTTGGCGCTTTCTATCCGTAGTATAAAGCTTTCGAAATGGTTAGTATTGTAAAAACGCGACAAATTGATCAATAGGAGAGATTTATTGATGAAGGCTATCGACCAAAAGCGCAGTATGGGCATATTGCAGAAGAAAGAGAGCGAGAAAAAATTTCAACTTTCCCGTTATGCCCCCTCCGAAGCTCTCCTTCCATTCGTTAAGCATTATTGGATCATATACTGGGATTTAGAAGGCCAAGCTCCTTATTTTCAGGATGTCGTGCCGAATCCTTGTGTCAATTTAGTTATCGAAGACCATAGAAGCGGCATTTATGGCGTTGCCAGCCAAATGTATACCACAAGAATTGAAGGCAAAGGACGAGTATTTGGCGTTAAGTTTCAGCCTGGAGGTTTTTATCCTTTTCTAAACTCGCCTTTAGCGGGCATTACGGATCAAGCTTTGTCGATTGAGGCTGTTTTGGGCACGGAGGCTATAGCATACGAGCAGCAGCTTAGGTCTTTAACAGATTCTGCCGACATGATCGCACTTACTGAAGCTTTATTTCTCCGTCGTCTTCCGCAGCAGGATGTATCCATTACGCTCATCAATCAAATCATTACACGAATTCTTGAGGATCATGAGCTGACCAAGGTAGAGCAAATATGCGAAGCGTTCGATATAAACAAAAGAAAGCTTCAGCGCCTATTTAGTCAATATGTCGGAATAAGCCCGAAGTGGGTTATTAAGCTGTACCGGCTGCAAAATGCGGCAGAGGTTATGGATAAGAGCAGCCATTATGATTCATTAAAGCTGTCTGCTGAGCTCGGCTATTATGATCAATCGCATTTTATTAAAGATTTCAAATCCATTATCGGTAAAACGCCAGATGAGTATGCAAAGCGTCCCGCTTTATAGTTTATCTGCCGCTTGACTGCGCCCTGAACGATCCTGTATATTGATAGAAATCAGTTAAATAAGCACGGCTTACGATGGAAGCACCCGTAAGAGAAGGCGTATAACGCCTATCTTGCAGGTGCTTTTTTTGCGTTGTTTGCCGAAAACCAAGGGAGGTTTCATGGATCATGCAATCTGTTTCTAAATTAACTGTAGTCATGCTTGTGCTCTTGCTCGCGTTTCTAAGTCCGGCCACTATTGCTGCTGCATCGTTTGAGTTTAGCGTCACCGCCAAAACAGCTTTTGACAAAATGAAAGGAGCAGCGGATAAAGGTACCTCTGCCAAATTAACGTCGCAATACGCGGAATTGCAAGCGAGTCAGAAGCTGACCATTGATTGGGATATGCGGATAGACAAACTTCATTACCAAAACGAGGAGAACGTGCTCGCTACTCGCAAGCGGATTAAGGAAGTCGACGCGGAGAAGCTGAATCGGCTAGAAGCAGCTGTAGTGAAGGCCAAAAAAAAGTACGAACCCCTCTTCAACCTTTATGATTCATTAAATCAACAGCTGAACCTCGCCAAATCGTTTAAAGACAAATTACTTACAAATGTGCTGAAGCCGCAGGTCGAAACGACAAAAGCAGCCGTTCAGCTCGCCAAACTAGATATACGCAGCAAAGAGACTGCACTTAGAACAGCCAAAGCCAGCACCGCCAAAAGGATTAAAAATTTGCGAGAGCTGCTGAGCGGCATCGACCCTCTTAAAGTAAAAATCAAAGCAGCCAAGAGCGCCATTAGCCGTATAAAGAAACAGTTCACGACCGAGACATCCATTTTGAACCAAGTGTTGAAAAAGGGAGATTCAACGGCGACTTTGAGTTCCCTTACTCGCATGCTCGCCTACACGAAACAGATTAACGAGCAGAAACAAAAAACATATGCTCATGAGCAGCAGACGATGAGCATTATTGCCAAAGTCGACGCACAAATAGCAGCTATTAAGTAATCAAAGCACAAAACAAAAGCGCGTCTCGGCATTCGAAACGCGCTTCCCGCTATGGGGCGTATTATCTTATTTAGCAGCAGGAAGCCATACCTCTACAATCGTACCTACGCCAAGCTCGCTAGATAACGATAAGCGGCCTCCGTGCGAGGATATTATTTTATCTACAATCATCATACCTAGGCCGTTCCCGTCTCGTCTTGTCGTAAGAAAGGGTTGTCCGATACGCTGCATGACTTCATCCGTCATTCCAACGCCGTTATCGGTAAATTGAATACGTTGGTAATTGTCCACGACATCCAGCTTAATATTAACTTCCCCACCAAAGGGAAGAGCCTCCATCGCATTTTTCAAAATATTCAAGAATACTTGTTTTACTTGATCACGGTCGCACAAGATTTTTGTCTCCCCGACTGTTTCACTGCGTATCTGAATACCATTCATTTCAAATTGCAGCTCGAATACGGATATGACCTCTTGCAAAATATCACCGCAATATTCTTCCTTATACAGAATCGCTTGTGGTCTTCCTAATATTAAATATTCGCCTACAATCGCATTCATCCGCTCCAGCTCTGACATCATCAAGTTGTAATGATGAGGATTAGTCGTTTTGCTGGACAATTGGAGCATTCCCTTTACCGTGGTCATGGGATTACGGATCTCATGCGCAATGCTGACAGCTAGCTGGCCTGCAAACACAAGCTTCTCGCTATTGCGAAGCAGTTCTTCCGCTATCTTCATCTCCGTAATATCCCGCAAGCTGCCTACAACCCGCGTAAGCTGGCCTTCACTATCGTAGATAGGCACCACATCAAGCATGTAATAACGCAGCTTGTCTTCAACCAGAATAGATAACTCTATCCCTACACATGACTCTCCATGTTTCATTACACGTTCAAAATAAATCCCAATGATGCCGACTTCAAATACACTCGTGCCTAAGCAGCCGTTTTTTTCATGATGGGAGTTGTTCAATATCGCTGCGCAGTATTTGTTTATTTCTACAATAGCGCCCTGTGCATCGGCAATAATGACACCATAATAATTAGTATCCAGAAGGACCTGATTTAAGATTTGAAGCTGTGTATTGTGTTTGCGGAGCAGAAGCTCCCGCTCGATAGAATCTACGATTGTACATAAAAGTGCCAGCAAATGAGGATGGGCAAACTGAATTTCTGTCATGATTGAAATCGATCCTAGCAGTTGACCGCTGTCCTCCATAAAAAGAGGTGCCGAATAACAAGCGAGCCGATGCAATACTTTATGATAATGATCTTCGCCAACAAGTTGAAAAGGCAGCTGTTCACGCAGGCATAGATTAACTGAGCTCGTACCAATTTCTTCGCAGTATCGCACGCCTTCAACAACACCTAGCTGGCGCACCTGATTAATAATAGAGGCGTTGCCTCTGAATTCAAGAATGTAACCCTCATTGTCTGATATGGCAAGAAAAAAAGGATCATCTGCAACGGTCGATAAAAACTTTTCAACAAACACACTGATAACTTCAATGATTTCCTTATAACGGACTCGCTGAGCTTTAAGCTCCGAATCCGAAAAACGCTGTGTAAATACAGGCAGTTCATCGGGATTAAGTCCTTGCAGTTTGCATTGTTTATGTGATTCTATGATTACATCGTTATTTATCATATGGTATACCAATAACCTTTCCAGGACGGCTAGCTTCCAATTTGTTGGACAATATCCAATATTCTAGTTTAACCTCTCGTATTCCTTCCTATATTTATTAAAAATCACTTATTATCTACAATAATCATCAAAATCAGAGTTGATATCCCAAAAAGCGACATTCCTGATTCGTAAATTGTACCAAACCATATCAAAAATAAAAAAAGCGATGCTTAACAGTGGAGAACCGTTAAGGAATCGCTTATTTTTTTATGTTATTATTAGCCCTTTGGCAAAAGATCAATCTTCATATCATCGAGATACAAAGTAGTTAGACCCTCATATCCAGAGTCGCTTCCTACGATAACATAAAGCTCACCCTTCTCATTGGATTGCAGCGTTGCCTCATAGTCCATGGCGACGGGCTGAAACCCTTTCAGCGAATCATCTGGCTGCACCATGTTTCCAACGATCTTCATATCTTTTCCTTCGGTCTTCTGATTGCCTTTATCCAAGTTCATTCGATAATAATGATCACCACCACTATCAACCTTTATAGCCTGCGGCTCCTTGCTTACAAACCCTGCTTTAATGCTGACTGCCTCTCCAGGAGCTCCGCCAACCCCCATCATGCCGCCTGCTTGGTCTGTATACAGCTTAAAGGAAAGCGATGCTTGATATACCGTATTAGGTTTCAGACCTTCGATCTTCTTAGTCGCGAACATGAACAAATCATCACTGCGATTCATCCCGTTAAGTTTCAGTGCGTAGTTGGTCTTGTTATTCGCAACCGGAAGCAGCTCTCTTGCGTATTGCAGCTCGTAAATATCCGGATTGTAGTCTACTGGCAGATCGGCAAAGGCACCCTTCCAGCCTTCCTCGCCTTGGTCAAAATTATAATGGCGCGATAGCGCAGCCTCACTCGCTTGCATGGAAACCTTTTTCTGCTTTGCGTCCCAGCTCGTTTTTACTCCTAGCAGCTGTGCTACAATTTTTGCTGGAACGAAGGTCGTGCCTTTAACAACTACAACTTTTGTAGGCAGCTTCACGTTCTTAATGAAACTTCCAACTACCGCGTCGCTATTCTGAGTCAGGGTCACTGTAAGTCCATCTCGACTTAAAGTGATTTTTTTCGTTGCCGCATCCAAGTAAATGTATGCTTGCAATCCCTCAGCCAGTGCTCTGACAGGAACCATGGCAATGCCGTTCTGTAAATAGGGCGCCGCCGCGAGCTTATGCTCACCACGATAATCGATCGATTTGGTGCTGCCTATTTGGAATTGAAGTGGAACAGACGAAACGGCTGAAGCACCATAAGCGGTTGCTCCGCTGGCTGCTGCACTAAGAAATAAAGCGGTCGAAAGGGATGCTATCATGAGGTTTTTATTTAACAATTGTTTAAAGGCCATTTGTCTACCATCCTTTGTTGTTAGTCATTTGGTTTACATCCAAACTAACGAACGCAGGTTGAAATAAGTTGCATTGGCCTACTTTTTCATGATTTAAGACTCTGCTCTAGGTCTTCAAGTAAATCCTCACTGTCTTCAATACCGACAGAAATTCGCACTAAACCATCGGTAATGCCAAGCTGCTCCCGCCGCTTGCTAGGAATAGAGGCATGCGTCATTCTCGCGGGAACGGAAATCAGACTCTCTACAGCGCCTAAGCTTTCGGCGAGCGTAAAGTATTTCAGTTTTTTGATCATCTCAGACGCTTTCTCCGCGCTGCCTACGTCAAACGATATAATGCCGCCAAAGCCGCGCGCTTGCCTCTTCGCCAGCTCATGCTGGGGATGGCTCGGCAGCCCAGGGTAATAGATGTTTTGAATAACATCCACTCCCGATAAATAAGAGACGATTGCCCTGGCATTTTCTTCATGGGCTTCCATGCGCAGGCCAAGTGTTTTCAAACCGCGGATGAGCAGCCACGAATCCTGAGGTCCAAGCACGCCGCCCGTCGCATTTTGCACAAAATGCAGCTCCTCGCCCAGCTTATCGTTGCTCACAACAGCCAGACCAGCGACGACATCGCTATGCCCACCAATGTATTTTGTAGCCGAATGAAGCACGATATCGGCGCCTAACGCAATCGGCGTTTGCCAATAAGGTGTGCTGAACGTATTGTCGACAATAAATAGCAGTTCCCTAGCTTTGGCCCATGCAGCGACTTCTGCAATGTCCGTTACTTTAAGCAGCGGATTCGTCGGTGTTTCTACAAACAATGCCTTCGTATTCGGCTGAAGCGCCTTCTCCATTTCTTCTAGGTTCGTCGTATCTGCAAAGGTCGCTTCAATGCCAAGCCGGTTCAGCACCTTCGTAACAATGCGATACGTTCCTCCATAAACATCGTCCGTCAAAATAATATGATCGCCTGCGCTCAGCATAGAAAACACAGCGTTGATCGCTGCCATGCCCGAGCTAAAAGCAAAACCTCTTGCACCTTCCTCTAAATCAGCAATATACTGCTCCAATGCATGACGCGTCGGATTGCCCGTACGTGAATATTCATAACCTTTGTGAACGCCGATGTCATCCTGTTTATAAGTGCTTACTTGATAAATGGGAACGCTGACCGCGCCTGTAAACGGATCAAAGGGGCTGCCTCCATGAATGAGCTTTGTTTTCCGCCTCAGCTTAAGCACCTCCGTTGTAAATCTGTTTGCTTAAGTACCGCTCACTGCCATCTGGAAAAATAGTAACGATTCGGCTGCCTGGCGAAGCGACTTCCGCTTCTAGCAAAGCAGCATGCAGCGCGGCGCCTGATGAGCTTCCGACAAGCATCCCTTCAAGCTGTGCCAGCTCCTTCACCCTTGCAAAAGCATCCTCATCCTTAATCGTATGGATGGCATCGAAATAACTGCTGTCCATAAACGGAGCCAGCATCTCCACGCCGATTCCCTCTGTCTTGTGGGGGCCCGGCGCTCCGCCGCCAAGGATGGAGCCTTCCGGTTCAACAATGACCGTCTTCACCTTTGGACTCTGTTCCTTCAAATATTGCGCCGTCCCCATAAAGGTGCCGCCCGTTCCCGCTCCGGCAACAAAAACATCAACCGAGCCATTCAAATCATGCCATAACTCAGGGCCCAGCGTTTTGTAATAGGTTAGCGGGTTTGCTGCATTAGAGAATTGTCTTGGTGAATATGCTCCCGGTATTTCCTTTATAAGCTCTTCCGCTCTCTGTACCGCACCTGCGATACCAAGCTCCGTTGGCGTATTTACGATTTGTGCGCCAAGCGCTCTCATAAGTTGCTGTTTTTCTATGCTAAACTTGTCAGGTACAACAAAGATTGCTGACACTCCCCGCCTGATTGCCGCCAAAGCGAGTCCGATCCCCGTATTGCCTGCTGTCGCTTCAATAATGGTTCCTCCGAGCTGCAGCTGCCCGCTTGCGAACGCGGCATTCAACAGCTCGACGCCAAGCCGATCCTTGACGCTTCCTCCCGGATTTTTATACTCAAGCTTCGCATAAAGCCTTACGCCTGCTGGCAGCGCATAACCTGTAAGCTCAACTAGTGGCGTATTGCCAATTAGTGCGTGGATATTCTGATACAACGCCATTTGCAATCCCTCCCACGACTCCTATTTCCTTCTACGCGCATCCTTTAATGGGACTATACCCTTCATCATATGAAACTGCTTCTCTATGTGTTTATGCCCCTTAAGCCTACTTTAAGGAGTGGGTCCCCACCCGATCGCGCGTTTCGTCGTCTGTTCAAGCCATGGTAGGATTCTGTTAATGTTTACGCAGCTTCTTCGATATTCGGCTGCCCGCGGATTGCATCAGCTGTACGAGTAAAATAAGAATAATAACACATACGTACATAACGTCGGGCTCCCAGCGCTGGTAGCCATAACGAATCGCGACATCGCCAAGACCGCCTGCTCCGAGTACTCCTGCCATCGCCGTAGCGCCAATTAATCCAATAGTTGCGATGGTTAGGCCAAGCACGACCCCTGGTCTCGCCTCCTTCAAAATGACCCGCCAAATGATTTGCCGCCGCGAGGCTCCCATCGCTTGAAAGGCTTCGATTACACCGGGATTGACCTCCAGCAAAGCCGATTCAATGAGTCTTGCAATATAGGGAGCGGTATAAAATACAAGCGGCACGATCGCCCCTTTCACTCCGATTGTCGTATGCACAATCCACTTCGTAATCGGAATGATCGCAATTAAAATAATGATGAACGGGACCGAACGCAATACGTTGATGACTGCGTTTAACAGATGATATAACAATTTGTTCTCATAAATATGATTTGGACGCAGCACGAGTAGGCAGATGCCCAGAAACAGGCCAATCATCGTCGAGAAAAATAATGAATAGACGACCATAGCCGCCGTTTCGCCCAGCGCCTCCGTATAAAGGTCATGGTTGCGGGCAAGGCTCTCGAAGAAACTATCCAGCATGCTCAAGCACCTCCACCTGCATGCCGCTTTGTACCATATACGCAATTCCTTCTTCTATGGCAGCTGATTCACCCGGCAGACTAATCAGGAGGAAGCCAAACACGGTGTCTTTAATTTTTGTTATATTTCCGTACAAAATGCTTGGCCGCAGCTGATAGCGCAGCGTCAAATCAGCTAATATGGGCTCGCTTACCGTCTCGCCAATGAATGAAATGCGCAGCAGATGTCTCGGCACTGCTGGAAGGTTAGCTTTGTGCAGCAGCTCTTGCGGCAAATCCACATCAAACACACTTTTCGTGAATTTTCTGGTCGTATCCGTCTGCGGATTGGTGAACAACTCAAGAACGGAACCTTGCTCCACGATGACGCCGTCCTCCATGACGGCTACTCGATCGCATATTTTTTTTACGACATACATCTCGTGTGTAATAAGTACAATCGTAATCCCGTAGGAACGATGAATGTCTAGCAGCAAGTTCAAGATTGAATCGGTCGTTTGTGGATCAAGCGCCGACGTCGCCTCGTCGCATAACAAAATTTCCGGTTCATTGGCAAGCGCCCTTGCAATCGCGACACGCTGCTTCTGTCCTCCAGACAATTGAGCGGGGTATATATCGCTTTTATCCGAAAGCCCTACGAGCGAGAGCAGCTCGTTTACCCTTGCTTCGATTTGTTTTTTTGGAGCACCTGTAAGCATGAGCGGCGATGCTATATTTTGATAGACCGTACTCGACATTAGCAAATTGAAATTTTGAAAAATCATACCGATCTTCCGCCGCATGATGCGAAGCTGCTGCTCGCTGAGCAATGCCAGCTCCGTATCTTTTACACGAACGCTGCCAGCTGTTGGCCGCTCCAAAAAGTTAATGCAGCGCAGAAGCGTACTCTTTCCTGCTCCGCTGTAGCCTATAATGCCGAAAATTTCTCCTTTGTGAATGTGCAGATTCGCGTCCTTTACCGCATGGACGTTCTGCTTGCCTTGTTGATACGTTTTGCTGACATTTTCCATCCAGATCACTGTACAACTCCCGTCTCTGCTAAAATGTTAAAAAGGTCTCTTCATCTAAGAAGAGACCAAGGCCTTTTTTTCGGACTACCAGGATGCAACAATGTACGTGCCGTATTTTTCTTCTACGAATTTCTTCACCTGATCGGAATGATACGCCTTAATCAGTCTTTGGAATACCGGCTTATCCTTGTCCTCGGTTCTTACTGCGATAATATTTACCCAAGGAGAATCCTTTGGCTCAATGAAAATCGCATCCTTTGTTGGCACAAAACCTGCTTCTACCGCATAGTTCGTGTTAATAACCGCCGCTGTCAAATCGCCAAGCGCTTTCGGAATGAACGCCGCATCAAGCTCCTCGAATTTCAATTTGAGCTTGTTTTCCGCTATGTCGCGTACAGTCGCTTTAATGCCAGCGCCTTCTTTTAATTTAATCAGTCCTGCATTTTCGAATAGAATCAACGCTCTGGCGCCATTCGTCGGATCATTAGGCAAACCAATGACATCGCCTTCCTTAATTTCAGAAACATCTTTAATCTTGTTGGAATAGAAGCCAATTGGAAAATTAAGCGTATTGGCGATCTTCACCAGATCAAGGTTGTTATCCTTCTTGAATTGATCAAGATAAGGCTCGTGCTGGAACGCATTCGCGTCAAGCTCACCTTCGGCCAGCACTTTATTCGGCTGTACATAATCATTGAATACAACGAGCTCAATATCGAGGTTGTCCTTTGCCGCAACTTCTTGAACTTGCTTCCAAATTTCCTCCTCAACGCCTGCCGAAATGCCTACCTTTAGCTTCGCCTTTTCCCCTTCGCCCTCTGCACCTTTAGAATCTGATTTGTTGCCGCATGCGGCAAGCACTACTGTTAATACCAGTGTCAGCATAATCAATACGATTTTTTGTTTCATATGATTTCCCCCTGCTTTCGATTTGTTTTTCAAGCTGATCAGACGTCTAGAAAAACAGAAAAGCTCTTATTCCACAGATGCCGGCTGCTTGCGCCGTTCCGTGAAATAAGAGCTTTTAGTCGTCTAATCAGCCCTATTCCTTATAATTCCGATGAACTTACTATAGATTATCGGTATTACTTCTGTCAACGACTTTTATTTATCATTCAAACGCTAACTTTTCCATGGATGACCAATTAGTTGGATTGGCTATCTCTGTATAGCAGGCCATTATGACTTAGCCGCAATCTCATCCTTTATGCGCTGTACAACCTCGGCAATCGCTAGTGATCCGAGATCACCTTCGCCTCGTTTCCTAATAGAAACGCTGCCTGCGTTTTTCTCGTTCTCACCGAGCACCAATGTGTAAGGCACCTTCTCAAGCCCAGCCTCACGAATTTTATAACCCAGCTTCTCATTCCGTATATCCACTTTAGTACGAATGCCAGCTTCAGCGAGTGCTTCCTTCACCTGCAAGGCATAGTCGATATACTTCTCCGAGACAGGCAGCAGCTTAACCTGAACAGGTGCGAGCCATAGTGGGAATGCCCCCGAATAATGCTCTGTCAAAATGCCGATAAAACGATCAATTGACCCATACACCGCACGGTGAATGACAACAGGACGATGCTTCTGGTTATCCTCGCCAATGTAGGACAAATCAAATTTCTCAGGCATTTGGAAATCAAGCTGAATCGTGCCGCATTGCCAGCTCCGCTTCAAGGCATCGAGAATATGGAAATCAATTTTCGGACCGTAAAATGCACCGTCGCCTTCATTTACGCGATATTGAATATTGCGGCTGTCCAGCACGCTGCGCAGCGATTGCTCCGCTTGATCCCACAATTCCTCGGAGCCCATGGAATCCTCTGGTCTAGTCGACAGCTCAATCTTGAAATCAAAACCGAATACGCCATATATATGGTCGATCAAGGCAATCGCATGACTAATCTCCGCCTCAATCTGATCAGGCCGGACGAATATATGCGCATCATCCTGACAAAACGTGCGCACCCGCATCATCCCGTTCAGCGCTCCCGAGTACTCATGCCGATGAACCTGACCAAATTCCGACATCCGAATCGGCAGCTCCCTGTAAGAGTGCAGGCTATTTTTGAAAATCAGCATATGCCCAGGGCAGTTCATTGGTTTAAGCGCATATGCCGTATCATCAACATTTGTAAAATACATATTGTCCTTATAATGATCCCAGTGTCCCGATTGCTCCCATAACCGCTGGTTCATCATAAACGGTGTGCGAACTTCCTCGTAATCCCGCTGCCGCTGCTGCTCACGAATCAAGCTCTCCAGCTCCGTACGAACTGTCATGCCATTCGGCAGATAGAACGGCATGCCCGGCGCCTCTTCTGAGAACATAAACAGCTCCAGTTCCTTGCCAAGCTTGCGGTGATCACGCTTCTTCGCTTCCTCCAGCAGATTCATATGCTCATCAAGCTGCGCCTTCTTCGGGAAGGACGTGCCGTATATCCGCTGCAGCATTTTATTATCCGAATTGCCACGCCAGTAAGCGCCTGCTACACTTAGCAGCTTGAACGCCTTGATGCGCCCAGTGGATGGTAAATGCGGGCCGCGGCAAAGATCAATAAACTCGCCTTGCTCATAAAGCGTAATAACCGAATCGCTTGGCAAGTCGCGGATTAGATCCAGCTTCAGTAATTCATCTGACTGTGCGAAAAAAGCTGTCGCTTCCTCGCGACTCACTTCACGACGCGTAATAGGCAGGTTTTCTTGAATAACTTTGCTCATCTCTGCTTCAATTGCAGCAAGATCATCCGTAGATAACGGCTTCTCGATATCAATGTCATAGTAGAAGCCATCCTCAATAACAGGACCAATCCCGAGCTTCACAGCTTTTTCCCCGTAGATACGCTTAATGGCTTGTGCCATAACATGCGCTGTACTGTGACGGTAAAGAGCTAAGCCATCAGCCCCATCGAGCGTAATAATTTCTACGCTGCTGCTTGCTTGAATAGGCTCGTTCAGATCGACGAGCTTGCCATCAACTTTTGCCGCGACTGCATTTTTGCCAAGGCCAGTACTGATTGATTCCGCCAATTGCGCAGCGGTTGTCCCCCGTGGATACTCCTTAACTGTTCCATCCGGTAATGTAATTGCAATACTCATCATGCAGCCTCCGATCGAATGTAGTTGAACGCAAAAAAAACACATCTCTCCCACCAAGGGACGAGTGCGTTCAGCTCGTGGTTCCACCCTCATTCGATCTGCTGCTTTATGTGACTGGCTATCCGCCAGACTTAAAGTTACAGCAAGATCCTTATTGAGCACCCGGTAACGAGGATGAGTCGGTGTTGTTTACAATCGCTTTGTGCAAACAGCGGGTTCAATAACACGGCTACAAAGGGGTAATTACACAATCGGTTGCTGGAGAAGCTCTCAGCCTTAGCCTCTCTCTCTGGACAGCTCGTATAAGGTAATCATGTCTTTGGTCAATGCCTATTTATGGCTAAATTGTAATTCGAATATTCCAATAAGTCAACTGCACCTAAGCTTCGCATTAAACCGTTGAAGAACGCTCATGCAGGAAATCGGATGGCGAGCTGCCTATACTGCGCTTGAATATACGGTAAAAATACGACACATCGTTATAGCCTAAATAGTCCGCAATTTCACTAATCATCAGCTGCGATTCGGTCAGCATGTAGATCGCCGTCTTCATTCGCTGATTGTGCACATATTCGCTGATCGTCTGGTTCGTAACTGCCTTAAACAAGGTAGCAGCGTAATTCGGCGTCGTATTGATGACATCCCCCAGCTCCTCTTTCGTTACCCTCTCACGATAATGCGTTGAAATATATTGCTTCATACTGTCAACTCGCCGATGCTTCTCCGAGGATATCATCCCACGATCCTTCTCTTGATTAAGTAAGACCAAAGCTTCTGTAAGCAGCGCCTCTGCCATGAGCTGGAAATAGGAAGGTTTCTCCTTGTATTGTGTCCAAACTCCCCGAAGCCTCTCCTGTATAACCTCAAAGCGCCCAAGCCTTTGCTTAAGAGGCTCTTCCAGTTGTAGTAGAGGCAGGCTGCACTCGGAGGAGGTTTTGCAAAAATTGACAACGTACTTCGTGTGTACGACCGTTGGGATGCTTTTCCCATAGTACGGAATATGTCCCGGTATGAGGAGCAAATCACCTTTTTCTAAAATCACCTTTTCCTCGTTCACCCAATATACACATTTCCCATACGTCACTAGCGAGAGATGGAAGGATAGCTTGCGCCCCTCTCCCTCCTCGTACCAATCCGCCCCGTTGTCCTGATGCACATCCATAATTGCCAGCATAATGAACGCTCCTTACAACCATACTATTGTACATTCATTGTACTATAGTTCTTATCCTCTTTCGACCACTCACGTTACAATGGAACAAATGAGGAGGCCTACAACATGCTAAAAACAAAAATTATTTGTACAATGGGGCCCGCTTGCGACTCCGTTTCGACGATAAAAGAAATGATCCAAGCAGGTATGACCGTTGGTAGACTGAATATGGCTCACGGCGACTTAGAAGATCACGTCATGCGAATGAATAATATACGGCAGGCTGCACGCGAGCTGAATACTTTTGTGCCAATTATGATGGATATTAAAGGTCCTGAGGTACGGATCGGCAAGCTGAAAGAAGCTTCCTGCGAGCTCGTTATCGGAGAAGAATTGATTCTTACGACAGAGGATGTACTGGGCGATGCGACCCGTCTCCCTGTTAATTACGCTGAGCTTCCACTGGTTGTAAAAACAGGTGACCGGATTCTTATTGATGATGGTCTCGTAGATCTTACGGTGTTGGCTGTAGAAGGAAATGATATTCGTTGCAAAATAATTAGCGGCGGTACGTTGAAGCCACGGAAAGGCGTTAACCTGCCAGGCATCAAAACGACGCTGCCAGGCGTAACCGAGCGCGATGTGGTGCATATTCATTTTGGCATCAAGCATAACGTTGAGATCATTGCTGCTTCCTTCGTTAGAAAAGCAGAGGACATATTGGAAATCCGCAACATTCTTGAAGAAGCAAACGCAAGCCATGTGCAGATCATCTCTAAAATCGAAAATGCAGAGGGCATGCAAAATCTTGATGCGATCATCGAAGCTTCCGATGGCATTATGGTAGCGCGTGGTGATCTAGGCGTTGAGGTGCCGATTGAAGACGTGCCGATGATGCAGCGTGAGATGATCAACAAATGTAATCTTGTTGGCAAGCCGGTTATCGTTGCTACACATATGTTGGAATCGATGCAGGTTAACCCGCGTCCGACTAGGGCTGAGGTGAGTGACGTGGCAAATGCGGTTATTCAAGGCGCTGACGTCGTCATGCTCTCCGGCGAGACGGCTGCTGGAAAATATCCAATCCCATCCGTACGGACAATGGCTTCCATCGCAAGAAAAGCGGAATCCATGATCGATTATAAAGAGCAATTCGACAAAAAGAGATCCAAGCAAAGCACAAATATTACCGAGGTGATTAGCCAAGGCGTCGTTAGCTCCTCGCTTGAGCTGAACGCGAAAGCGATCCTTACCTCAACGGAAAGCGGCTTTACTGCACGTATGGTATCCAAGTATCGTCCTATGTCACCGATTATCGCCATCACGCAGCATGACCATGTGCTTCCGAAAATTTGCTTGCTGTCCGGCGTTATTCCGGTTAAGGGCGATGCAGTAACAACAACCGACGAAATGTTCGAGTCCGCCATCCGCAATGCCAAGCTGACTGGACTTATTGATACAGGCGATATTATCGTGCTCTCCGCCGGCGTGCCAATTGGCCAAGCTGGTGCAACCAATCTAATCAAAGTGGCACAAGTATAAGCTTTTTTGCAAAAAAATAGCATGACATCAAAAAGCTGCGCCGTCCAAGGATGATGCAGCTTTTTACACATACAAATGCAGCCCGAACCACTCAAAATAACGAGACTTTCATGAAGCTTTCACAAATAGCATGCTTTCCTATGCCTTTTGGAGCATATTATATTAATAACAAAACTTCGTTTCGACTTAGGAGGGAATAGGTATGAAAAAAGAACATACCGTTCATTTCAAAATTATGCATGGTGCGGTAACCAAGACACTGACCGGACTCATGTACCTAGAAGAAAACACAAAACCTAGCGTTCAAGATTATCAAGAGGTCCTGAAACAATGCGGACATGATGTACATATCGAGAATGAAGAACAGTTTATTTTCCGTTCCAACAACCCAGCAGACGATTATTTGATTGATGTTCTTGAAAATTATAAGAAAAACGACAAAGATCTTCATGCTGACCATCTCGCACAAAGCTTTGTAAAAAAGACGCCATTCCTTTAGAAATAGGAATAGGCTATCCGCACGAAGGCTGTTTCAGGTCAAATGACCTCATTAAACAGCCTTTTTTTTTCGTACAAAATAAGCTGTTTACGACTTGGACAGCTGCTAAAGTACCTATTCCTTAATAAGGCTTTGGAAATATTTTCATGATGTAAAGGTTATGTTATGCTTTTCCAAGGATTATATAAGTTTAGAGTCAGCATGATGCAATACCGTTCATGATCCATGAAAGTTGGTGATTCGTGAGTACAAATGAGAGTATCACCTTAGTTGTCATTATCCTCATTTCCGTGCCGCTTTTTCTGCTTGCCTTTATCGTCATTCGGCAATCATTTAAGGATACTCGGGAGATAAAGTTTATTTTGAAATATGGCGAATCTTATGATGCGACTGTGAATTCCATTCAACAAACCAATACGGAGATTAACGGCCATCCTGAGGTTTTTATTGGCTTAACGATCCCAAGAGAACATGCAGATCCCTATCGCGCCATTATTAAAACCGTCATTTATATGGTTAATATTCCTCAATATCAGCCTGGTCACAAAGTAAAGGTTAAGGTGCTGGAGACTAACGGAAAAATCAAAGTCGCCTTGGAAGGCGCACATGTATTTTAACCTACATGAAATAAGAAAGAGCGCCGCTATCGGCGCTCTTTCTTTATTGTACCGCAGCTGCCTTACGTCTCCGCAGCAATAGCGTGAGTGGGATAGAAACGATAATAATAATTGTCCCCAGATGGAAAACATCCTGAATGCTAAGTGACAGAGCGATTGTTTTGGACGAAACCCCATCCTCCAAATGAGCTATCGTCTGCGCTGACAAAATCGTACTGAATAAACTAATGGATAGCGCCGCCGTCCCCTGCCTGATCCAGTTCATCACAGCTGATGCATGACCTGAGTTCACGCTTGGCACAGCAGACATGGCGGCGTTCGTCACTGGCATGTTGCTGAAGCCGATACCCATATAACGAATAGCAACCCATACCGTAATAAATGCCGCGCTTGTTGCCACATTCGCATGACTAAGCTCCCATGTTGCTGCTCCCATCAGCAGTAATCCGATAAAGATCAACATCGATGGGCCTATTTTGCCATAAAGCCTGCCTGCCGCAAGCGAGATCAAGACCATCGCCAGCGTACCAGGAAGCATAACCATCCCGGTAGTAAAGCTTGATTCTCCTTTAATATTTTGCATGAAGATCGGGACCAGTAACGTACCAGCGTATAATGAAATCGTTATACAACAGTTCAGTATGACTCCGTACGTAAACCGCGGAATCTTCAGTACTCGCAAATTCAATAAAGGATTGCTGACGCGCAGTGTCCGAAGTACAAAATAGGTGAGCACGAGTAAGCCTGCCGCGATCATTCCGAGTGTCTGCCAGCCGGCCCAGCCCCAGTTATGTGCTTCGCTAAATGCTACCAGCAACGCGCTAGTCCCGATAAGGACTGCGCCAAATCCGATCCAATCCAGTTTAATTCCACTGCTTAATCGATAATTCGGGATATATTTGGCTGCGATAAGAACAGCAATAATGCCAATCGGAATGTTCATCAGAAATAATGACTTCCAACCGTAAATTTCAGCGAGCCATCCGCCGATTGTCGGCCCCAGTGCAGGGGCAAGCATCGCCGATACACTCCAGAAGCTGACGGCAACTGCCTGCTTCGATTTCTCAATGGTTTGATAAATGATTGTCATCGTTGTGGGCATAATAATTCCGCTGAAGAAACCTTGCAAAATCCGGAAAACAATTAGTGATTCAATGCTCCATGCGAAGGTGCAAAGCGCAGATGTTAAAGTAAAGCCCGCTAGCGCGATAACATATAATTTTTTGTAGCTCCATTTATCACCCATAAACCCTATAATCGGAGCAATAATGCCCGTTGCCATCATAAAACCCGATAACATCCATTGCACCGTGTTTAAGGTGGCCCCAAAATCATCCATAAATATAGGCAACGCCACATTTATCGTAGTTGTACTCAAAGAGGCCATGAAGTTACCGAAAAAAACGGCAATCATAATGGTCCAAAATGACGAAGCTGCTTTTTGCGAGGATTCCACATTCATGCTCCTATTCCTGTAATTGATCAATAGCTTTCAATACACGCTTCTCTGTTTCCATTAGTTCTTCTTTAAATTGCTCCATACGCTTAATTTTCATGTCGATCATCGTTTTTTCCTTATGGATCACCTGCGATATATCGATAAGCTTCAATTTCCGCGCTTCGCGGTCCTCACTCGTACGATATTCGCTCTTCTGCTGCTCGATGAGCGCTTGAAACGCCATGTACTGCTGAAGCTCCGCAAGCGAGAAGCCGAGCACCTCTTTCACGAGCAGTATTTTATTAATCTTCTCGATATTTTCCTCTGAATATAACCGAATACCGCCTTGCGTTCGCTCCGGTGCAGAGATCAAACCAAAATCCTCATAATACCGAATGGCGCGTTTCGTTAAACCAGTACGTTTCGCTACTTCTTCAATTTTCAGCAAATCCAATGTCGAGCACCTCCGAGTTTTCTAAAATAAGCATACCCCTAGTGACAGTTAACGTCAACGTTAACTTATGGCATGCAGCAAAGAGCGGTTAGAGCAGCAACTGTGCAGCTGCCATCCCGCTGTAAACAAAAAAGCAATCTGAAACATAACTTCATGTTCCAAACTGCTTTCATCCCAGCTCTATCGATTACTTGAAAACGCCATGCGGCAAGCACGCGTGAACGCCTTTTATTCCATTCACAATTTGCGTAATTTTCAAATCAATGACCGAGCTTCCCAGTGCCATCGCTTCCACTCGATTTAAACCATATAATTCACCCATAAGGTCAAGCATCCCATCCAGCGCCTCAACAGTTGCCTCATTCAAGTCTTCATGAAAGCCAAACGTAATCCAGCCTGAAGGTGTGTTGGCCCTCGGATTTGACAAAATAAGATCTTCCTTTACTGTTATCGTTACGTCAACCAATTCCATTGGAGACTCAATGGCCTGACAACTAATTTCTCCATCCCCTTGACGAGCGTGGCCATCTCCTATTGACAAATAAGCTCCGTCAACGGGTATAGGTAAATATAATGTGCTTCCTTCTACAAGCTCCTTGCAATCTATATTTCCACCGCAGTAGCGCGGAGGAAAAGTGGCATGAATGCCTGTCTCATCAGGAGGCATCCCGATCACACCCATAAAAGGATGTAATTCGACAGTGAACGATTTCCCATTAATGAGACAGGTTCCCTTCATCAACTCATGATCTAATTTCCAGTCTAAGGAAATCTCCTTATCTTCCGTTAACTTGAGCTTTTGATTTTGCCAATTTGGATATTGGCCTGCTGCAGTAAAGCCGTATGATCCTGGAATGATTTCATTAAATCTAATCTCAAGGGTCATTCCTTTTTTTGCTTCTTTGATAAATAGGGGACCAATTAAAGCATGACCACTATCGATATCCTGCCTTCTTGCAAATGGCTTATATCTATCTTGGTTGCTCGTTCCCCTCCCCCATCCTGCATCCAATGTTTGAAAACGAATGGAATCACCTGAATCAATCGTAAGCAGCGGGGTCACATCTGTTGTAAATGAGCCAATTAGGGAGCCTTGTGCCAATTCAATCTCGTGAACGGTCATGAAATATCCCTCCAGTCTTGTAACTACAATTCAAATTCATATTACCATAACTGGAAAATTAATAGATATATTTATCGATTGATCTTTAAGAGTCAAATTTTTATAAGGGGGTATTTCTCCATCACTTTTGTAATGAGTCGTTGATCCACGCATCACGTGATAGGACATGTACCTAGAATTCGTTTCCCCGCCTTTTTTCCAGGTCTCTGTGAAGGTAACGATATATCTATCCTTTGCTATTTCTTCTGCACTTGTTGTTCTTTCTACTTGATAATCATCGATCATACCATGCCATCGTCCGATCTCATTAGGAAAGTCATCGATATCTGTTCCTTTCCCATCCGTGGCAGTAGCAACTGCATCTTCAATGGTGAATGGAGGCATCGGTTGTGAAATGTATTGCAGCGTTCCCCATGACCCCACATACAGCATGATGGGAGTAAGCACCAGCAACAATATCCCTACTCGATTTGGTACCCTAACGCTTAACCACCAATCTAAGCCGCCGTAGGCTAATGCAATAATCATACCCGCTAAGGCAAACGGCCAATTTGGGATTAATAAGTAAATAACTAGGCCAAAAACACCATGCAATAATAAAGCTAACCACCTATGCTGCACAAACCATTTTTTCCGTGCCCATTCTAACAAGAGCGATACCGCATTACCGTAAATTAAAATGATTGTGCCTATATACATGACATAAATAAATGACCAGCCCACAAGTGAATGACCAAGGTTATACGGGAACTCAGATGGACCAGTCCTGAGCACATAGGGGGCAGCCATTATTATGGAAGCTATTAAAGTTACAACAAATGTTGCTATCGCTTTCCGTATGATAAGTGCAGCTGTCATGTTCTGCATGTTAGCCCTCTCCTCATTTCAAATCCAATCGTTCTTATATCTAAATAGTATCCAATCCCTCCGCTTCAAAACAGTTCTAACTTTCATAGAACCCTAAGGTATCCCAGACAGCTACAACAAAGCAAAAAAAACCGCCAAACATGTTGGCGGCTTCATCTTTCTATTTGGATTCAACAGGATTCCAGCTTTTTTTGCCGTCATCTTCAAGAATACCTAATGTTACATCTGCAATGTCTTTGTCCTCGAGAAGCTTGGCGCGAACGAGAAATTTAATATCATCGGCTACCGCAAGCGTTAATCCGGGCTGCAGCTCCAAATATGCCTCAACGTGGTAATAGCGTCCTTCTTGAAGAATACGCATTTGATAAATATCTGTAACGGACTGTTCGGAAAAAATAATACGAGACACTTTGTCTGCTACTTCCTTTGGAGCAGCAACGCCAATAAGTCCGATCATATTGTCATAGCCGACACGATAAGCAACACCGACCATTAAAAATCCAATCAGCAAGGTTGCTATACCATCGACTGTCTTAAACGAGGTTAATGAAGCAACAATGACCGCGATCATCGCAAGTGCAGCTCCCGAAACGGCGACAAGATCCTCATAAAAAACTAATCGTGTAGCAGGCGCAGAACGACCTACATTTTTGAAAGCAGCTGAGAAAATTCCGAGCCCTTTCCCTTCTGCTCCCGCTTCGTGTAAAATTTCCTTCATTGCTTTCACTAAGATTATCCCGTCTATGACAAGGTTAACTATCAGTACCCCGATGTTTAACCAAATGCCTTCACTTGCAACAGGATGCAAAATGAGATGCCAGCCTTCACGAATCGTTTCATAAGCCATAATGGTAACGACAATGACGGCAACCATACAGAATATATTGATGACACGTCCAAAACCGGTTGGAAACCTTGGTGTCGGTTTTTTCTCGGCAAGAATACTTCCGGCAAACACAAATCCTTGGTTTATGGCGTCTGCCAATGAATGCATCGCGGAAGCAAACATGGTGCCGCTGCCGCTGAATGCTGCTGCGAACCCTTTAATTGCAGCGATAAATGCATTGCCGATCATCGCCACAGCGGAAGATTTATTCCCTTTCTTTATCAGTTGTATCAAACTCTGACGTTCTGGTTTAGACTCCATTTTCTCCCCCCGCAACATTTTATTTACCATTACCTTTCCACTATTGCCCGCTTTCAATCCCCTTTTTCGAGGCACTCCTATTGTATGCTTACCCACCCATGTCATAGGATAAACGAACAAGAACCCTTCACTATGTCCGACATAGCTTACTTCATTTTTCATTGTCGTACTTTAGGCCAGCGCTCTTGAAATCTTTTTTGCTCAAGCCGTCTCTCATAAATGGCGATTCGATCCTCGTATTCTAAGAAAAAAGGCGTTGGTCTGACATTCATTTCTAGAACATCCTCTATCCCACAAGGAGCAGTTAACACGAGATGGTCATGCTGATCTATTTTCAAACCTAAGGCGGTTACGGTCTCTGGAAATTTTGAAATGGCATCTATGGAGCATGAATACGGAGGATTGTTATTGATCATATGCATTCGGGCTTGGTTCTTAACGGACCAAGGTACGTGAGGGTTCATCTGATTTAATGTATTTTCCAGCTGTTTCTCCATCTGCTCGTCTATGTTGGAAGGATCGAAATATACGACATCAACATCGGCCAGCGGCGTTCGTTCCGTAAATCCGTGAAGGGTATCCCAAATTTTGCTGCGCACAAAGCCTGCACATACCCACCAATCTGGAAGCTGGAGTGTATTAACCTCTCTTAAGATGTTCATCATCCACTCATCCGCATAAACAAGCTGTATAATATCCTCTTTATTGTTTATCAATATAGACCCACTCTCCTGATTTGTTCATTTCTTGTTCAATATGTATGTCCAAGCCTGCAATTGGCGAATAGCCGTCGACATATGTTTCATCCGTCCTTACTATGAATGTCCATTTAAAGCCATCTCTCGGAAAAGTGAGCATTACATAGATGTTTTCGTTCTTATATTTTTTTTCTAATGCGTGCTGCAATTGTAATTTCGAGAACGACAATCCTCCAAGATATACAGCAACAAGGATTAATCCTGATAAAAAAATAAGTCTTCTTCTCTGAGTAGACGCCCCGATAATGAGAGCAGTGGTAAGCGTAAATAAAAGAACGGCATCGTTTCTATTCACAATAAAAAAGTCAGATTCCGTTTTAATGAAGGGATAAAAGGGAGCTACACCATTACCGATGAAATCTACAAATAAATGGCTAAGCACGCATATAGAGAGTATCAGCCAAGCTTTCTTAAACGATATTTTCTTTTGAAACCCATAGTAACAAGCTGCAAAAAACAAACCAATCACAGGTACGAGCCAAATAGAGTGACCAAGCAGATCCCCGTAAAGCTTCGAAATGTCTGGTGAAACAGCGGCTGCACCGCCGAATAGTAAGAGTATCCTGCGATTCACGTTTGATGCAGCCACTTTACCACAAAATAAATAAGCTAGGCTGGCGCCTACAACAAAATGTAAAAAAACATGTATGATATGACTTGAAATGCCCTCCATATTCACCCCTCAACTCATCCCATTAGAATGATCAGCCAAAACCTACAACATCGGTAATTCGTAATGCTTGCACATTTCCCGAATCACTTCACCGATCAACGATTCATTTTGAGGTTTACCAGGCTCTGCATTCATCATCACTGCAATGCAGCTTTCCTGGCGCGGATAGCCAACCAGCTTACTTTGAGATCCCACTCCCCAGCCTTGAGACACGAAGCCCAGCTGTTCACCAGCATGCGGAAGAAAGACGCCTAAGCCTACTCCTTTATCGCTTGCATAGCCTGTAAGCATCATCTTCGCCATGGCTGGTCGCAAAATACCATTAGGATCGCCATTCCATGCTTTCATGACCTCGCTTGAAAGTACTGACAATTCTTTGGGCGTCGTCCATAAGCCAGCGCCGGATAAATTGGGGTAGTGCGCTCTCTTCCCTTCAACCACATGCCCCCATTTGTCATGTCCCATGATTGCGCCTGCCGGTTCATTTGTTATGCCATCCCAGAAAAGAGTTCGTTTTAAGCCGAGTGGCTTCATAACAAGCCGCTCCAGAGCAGCAGCAAAAGACTCTCCTGACACATCCTCAAGTATTTGCTCTACAACCGTATAACCAGCATCTGAATAGGAGAATCGACTCTCTGGCAGGTATGTAACCTGAGCGAGCTCTGAATGATATTTGGTTGTTCCCATCAGCAGCTCTTTTGGAGAAGGAAAAGGGTCTTGCTCTTGATAAGTATCAAAGCTTCCCCTTAAATCTACAAACCCCGCTTGATGTGCCAGTAAATTGCGCAGCGTCACTTTCTTTTGCTTCGTGAACTGGTTTTCTGGAACATTCCACGAGACCAAGTAACGATTGACATCCTCCTCCAAGCTAAGCACACCCTCTTGCACCAAACAAAGCACACCAATAGCCGTAACCATTTTGCTTATTGAGCAGGCAGGGAACAAACTTTCCTCTGTCACCGTAAGCTGTGTTCCTGCCTCTACTACTCCATAGCTTCCTTGCCACGCCATTTGTCCATGTTGAAGAACGGCAATTCCTAATCCTGGAACACCATTCTGCTTCATTTTTTCCTGTATTTCAAAATTTATCATTGCCTCCTGGCACATAAGATCAGCTCCGTCACAAAACAATTTAGAATAATTTTACCTCATTATTCCATTTCACTCTGTATGACGGAAAAAAGCAACATCCAGTTTCATCTTATTTACATCATTTTTGCGGCAGGCTCTTATTTCTTAATCATCCTTCTAATAAAGTAAACACCCTCAACAATCAGGCCTGCTATAAAACCTCCTGCTACCGCTTCTAAGAAAACGAGGAAACTAACCAGGTCCTCCCATCCAGTCAAACCCTTGGAATACATAGCCATGAGTATAAGACCAATCATCATCCCGAGGTTGGAGAACAGCCAGAGCTTTCTCGCTCCAAGCCAGCCGGTAAAGCTAAATAAAAAAGATAAAATAGCTGCAAGCACCATGAATCGAAAAGCGTGCATGCCTGTGAATGGTTGGCCTAATATGAGAAAACGAATGAACCACAACAATAAACTAACGAGCAAGGATGATGCTCCAGCTACTAGCCACCACCTGCCGCTTCTGCTAGCGGGAATCCAGTGCATAAACCATTACCCCTCTCATGGATGAACGTTCTTTTTTACTTAAACGTATGAAGCGCTTACTTTGTTTCGTTCATCCGCTTTCGCCTTGCTTTAATTCAACTATATATGCTCGCAGCAAAAAAAGGAGTACAGTTCGCCGCTGCTATGAAACATAGAGGCGTGCTGCACTCCTTATCTGAAATCCTATTTGCAAACTACATCGCTGCGTTTTGAAGACTCATTTCCTTCGGGAGCTGGAAAACAACATTTTTTGCAATCAGCTTATCCATTAAAGCTTTAAAAGGAGCAACCGAGATCCAGTCGTGAATCATAATAATCTCATTTCCGTTAGAAGCTTGTAAATCATCCCGTTCGTTCACAACGTCTGCCCGCTCCAAATCGAAAGTATCCCATGTACATTCCACATGAAGTCCGCTCTTTAGGCTGCCTGAGATACGCTCGCTATATTGCATATTCTCGAAAGACGGTTGATGGTAGCCCAGCTGATCCAACACCCGCTGAATGCCTTCGAAATGGTCGTCGAACGCCTTGTCTTGCAAATGCTGCATAAATGGAAAACGAAACAGCTTTGAAGGCCTGATCGTTTCTGCTTTTGTATACAGCTCATCTATTATACGGTCGGTTCTCTCGATCTGCTCTCTTGCGTCATGCAAGCTGATAGCTGAGAAATCAGCATGATCATAGCTGCGATTTCCGATGATATGGCCAGCCTTAATGGCGTCTATCGCTTCCTTGGAGAACCTTTCCAGTGCTTCACCCATACAAAACCAAATCGCCAAAATTCCTTTTGCGTTCAAAAAATTGACCTTTTGTACAAAATCTTCGGCAGGACCGTCATCAATCGTGAGGTACACCGCTTTTTCAGCCGCTAACATAGCAAGAAACCTCCGTTTATTTATTGCTGCCAACCTTTATCATCTATGTAGTATACCATAAGCATTCATTCATCTAACATTCTAATGAGAACATCATGTATTCCTATATTAAAAAATAACAAACAGCAAACCGAATGTCAGAACGACATCCGGCTTTTTTTGCAAGTTATTTGGTTTAGTTAAAAACCTTACATTTAGGAATGTTGTCTAGCTGAATTCAATTCATTCTCATTTTGATGCCATTCCTTGAGCATGCTTTGATAAAAAAGATTTTCCTGCATGCTGAGCCCTTGCTTGTTGTCTTTAATAATTAAATTACCGATATTCCGCTTCAAAATGATGCTCCGACGTCCTAACATGTCCATATAAGTCAAGTAAAATCACCCTCCAGCTGATGTTTTCCAATCGGTCTATATAAGTATAACGAATGCTATACCTATTGAAAAACCGCATCAGGCTGCGCTATAACTAATAATTCCGTCTAAGGAGGAATGAGCGGAATCCAATACTAGCCATTCGAAAACATCCTGCCATATCCTCCTTTTAACTTCCCTTTCGCTTCATCATTTGCTGGAAAAGCTTGAGAGCTACGGTTTTATCCGCTCATTACTAATATGGTTCGTTTTCAATTCGGAGCGAAGGATTCGAATCTTAACTTTTACCGTTACAGGCGCACTCGCAAATACTTCGTTCCATCTTCCGGCGAGCGGAGCGAATTGCGAATAATGACTACGAAACATTTGCTCTCCAAAACCGAATACATCCATACCAAATTTCTTCTGTATGTTTCGAATCGTCTCTGTTATTTGCTGCTCCAAATAATCTGAACCCAGCTTCTCTAGCTTCTCATACCCCGAAACCTTCGTTATATCAATGGAATCATCAATGCTCGCAACGATGCCGTCTGCCTTCAGGTTCACCTGAATTTTCACTTTCCCCTTATCCATAACAGCTTGATAATCAGAATGCATATGTCGAAGCCTTATGGCTGCATTATACTCATGATACGGAATCGAAATTGTTGTTTCCCTCACCTGATTGTTGACGATCATCAGCATTCTGCTATCATCGACAGAGATGAAGCCTTTCAGCTTGTCCTCAGAGAAAATGCCCGCTCCGGAAATGACAATGGATGACTTTGGCGTGACCATCTTGATGCTTTCCAGTTTGTCAGCATCCTTACTGGAGCCCTTAAGCGAGATTGAACCCAGTATCAGCTCTCTTCCTTCGGCTAGAAAAGCTTCCGAGGCATCGTACAACCGACTTTGGGGAACTCCCCCCCTTGAGTTGCGATAGCTTTTTAATTGGGAAACGATTTTTGAGGAAGCTTGTATATTCCTAGGATATAGAACCTTGAAAATTTGGGAGGCGTGAACACCTTGTGAGATTAAGACTAAGACATCCTCTCGAATAAACCTTGTGCGCTGCAGCGGGTCTAATAGTTGTTGAATCCCCTGCCTTGCCAACCGTTCGTCGATAATAATAACGCCAATATGGGAGATGAGCAGGCTGCGATCCAAGCTTTCGTTGAACCGCTCCAAAAGATCAGTCAGCGAATTTCCTTCCAATGATTGCACGATTGAAGGGGTTGTATCCTTGCTCTCCTCCGGCCGTTTAGCCATCATGGTCTCAACGGTCAGTCGCAGCTTGGCGTGCTCTCCTGGCTCCAAAGCTATTCCTGTAAGAAGGGATGTTTTATTCAGCTCCGAACTATCCCAACAACCTGCCAAACCAAGAGAAGAGGCTGTCAAACATACGGCAATAAGAAGTCTAGCTGCTTTAATCACGGCTCTCTCCTCCTATCCCTTCATCCGGCAAGGGAGTCTGAAAAATCAAGACAGCATCCTTCTGATTGTTTGCACGAAATGGGATGAATGGAGACAGATAGACAACCCCAAAGGATTGCAGTCTAACCATATGAATCAATAGGAATGCGGCACCCAATATCACGCCATAGAGCCCAAGCAGCCCCGCTAGAAAAATAAATCCAAACCGCAAAAGGCGGATGTTGGCGCCAAAGGTGTAAACAGGCGCAGCAAAGCCGGAAATAGCGGTTAATGCTACGACAATGACATTGATGCTGGAAACGAAACCTGCTTGAACTGCCGCCTCACCAAGCACTAATGCTCCAACGATGGATATCGTCTGACCGACGACCCTTGGCATCCGCGTTCCTGCCTCGCGCAAAATTTCAAATGTAATTTCCATTAATAAAATTTCGATAACTGCAGGGAAGGGGATGCCCTCCCTCTGCGCAACGATGCTTGTCAGCAGCACCGTTGGTATCAATTCAGCATGAAAGGTCGTTATCGCTATATAGACAGCGGGAACCAGAAGCGAGAAAAAGAAAGCTAAATACCGCAATACCCTCGTAACGGTACCGAAAGCAAACCACTGATAATGATCCTCCGGCGATTTGAAAAAATCGTTCATGACAGCCGGAACAACGAGCACGAAAGGGCTGCCATTCACAATGATGGCGACCTTCGCCTCCATAATGGAAGTGCAAATCGCATCCGGTCGTTCACTGCTATATACGGTCGGGAACAAAGAGAAGCTTCTTGGCCTTAGAAGGTCCTCCAAATTGCCGGAATCCATGACGCTGGACATTTGGTTCGTCTTCAGCCTATTTCTGATCTTACTTAAAACCTTGGAGTCGACCCCTCCCTCTAAGTAAGCTAAATACACGGAAGTAGACGATTTAGAGCCAACGGTATATTGCTCAAATCGCAGCTTATCATTAATCAGACGCCTGCGAATTAAGCTCATATTCGTATCCGCCGATTCCGTAAATCCATCCTTTGGTCCTCTTACGACGGCTTGTGACGTTGGCTCAGCGACCGTTCGATTGTCCAGCTTCTTCACGTCCAGCATAAGTATGGAAGACGCGCCATCTATCACCAAACCGGCATAACCCGCAGCTATCTTATGCGTGAGCTCCTTCAGATTATCTATAAGCTCGCTGGACAGCCCACTGAAATACTTCTCCCCTAAACCTTCTAGTATCGCCACAGAACTGCCAGCATCTTCACGCTCATTCATATGCGATAGCGGCTTAACAATATGATCCATTATAAAAGAGACACTCGTCATCGTTTCCAAATAACAGAGCATCCCTGTGACTTCACCGATACGTACCGACACAACAGTAAGATCATTCGTATTTCCGAAGGCATTCTTTACATACGTGCGAACTTGATCGATTGACTGTATAGGCTGACTATTCATCCCGTCCTGTGAAGGTTGGTTAGATCGGTTCATTCGCATTGCCTCTCTTTCGATTAGAACGTATCCATAACAATGCTCCCGTTAGAAGAGGAAGCACAAACTGAAACGGAATATGCAGGAAGTAGATGACAAAGTGAAGCCCTTCCTCCGAATGCTCAGCGAAGTTTTGCGTGACGATGAGTGACATTGCCCCTATTAACAACGCAAGCGGGTAGATGTATGTCCGGCTAGCCCTACGAAATACGACTGAAACGCCTTTGGCGCCTGCGTATAAAAAAACGGCACATTTTAAAAAAACTCCAAAAATGGTGATGAATGCAACAAGAGCATCCATCCGGTTAATAAAATCCAATACATTAATGAGCCTTGCCGCATCCAGCAGCGGAAATGTTGAAAATTTCTTATACGCCATTCCCATCGTCCAAATTTGCAGCAAATCAGAGAGCGTCAAAATCAAACCTGCACTTATAACTGCCCACACTCCCGCTTTGCGAAATGATTTCTTCCCGCCCATCCTCGAACACAGGACGAGAAAAACAATCATCTCACCGTAGGGGAACCACAATGAGTTTGCCATGCTAGTCTTGATGATCGGAACGATGCCTTTAGACAAGAAAGGAAACATTCTTTGCAGTTCAAGCGACCCACTCATGTACAAAAGAGCGGCTATTGCAATAAAGAACAAAATAATTAATCCAATAACAACCTCCGATAACCGTCCCAATGTTAGCATACCGCCATACGTTGCATAAGCGATAATAAGTACAAACAGCACTACAACGATCTCCTGCGGAGTTGCACGCAAAAGCGTAGTCATGACAAGTTCTAGCATGTCCCGAACATTTCGGGCGGCTATATATAGAAAATAAACGGTATAACAGAGCACGAACGTTTTGCCGAGTACGCTGCCCCAAGCAGAAATCAAGAGGGCATACAATCCTTTCGGAGACTCCGAGGAAACAAAGGCAGTGTAGAAGAGGAACAGCAGAAGCGCTGGAACGACGGTTACGATTTGAACTAGCCATACATCTTCCACCAGCTTCGGTGTGCCAAAAAGGATTGACGTACCTAACAATAGAACAAGCATGAGACTATAGATTTGAAATGTAGTCAGTTTATTCGCCATCGATTAACCTATCCCTGTGCAGCTCGCTGCTTGATCGCTGTGTTTTCTTTGATTGTTTCCCGCCTCGAAATCGTTTATAGCTTCTCAAGTCCCGTGATAGTGCGACGATAAAAGCAACTATAACCATCAAATAAGTTTGCCAGCTATTATAAGCTAGTGACTGCTTATAGAATGCGTGCCCAAACGATTCATGATATACACCCATATCTAATACAGCAATGAGCAGAGAAGCTAAAATAGAAGCCGCTAATACACCTATTGTCGTCATCAGCTACAGCCCCATTCCTAACACTTTTATTTACCTTCTCTATTTTTTACGAAACTAATGGTAATTATGTATAAAATTGCAGCGCATCCTCCTAAACAAAAAACCACAACCTCAGGAGGTTGTGGTTTATCGCAAATATTAGGCTTTACCTAGGATCTCATCTATTTCGCTTTTCAGTAATAGATATCTGTGGACGCTGCGGTTAATCGAAACCTTAGTCAGGTTATGCTTAAGCACATAAACCTTCATCTGGTCCTTAGTCAGGCCTAACAGGTCACCGGCCTCGGTAACGGTTAATACAACTTGCTTGCTCGTTGCATTAAATGTTTTTTTCACTTTTTGATCCCAGTCTTCAAATACTACCTGCATATTTCCGACTCCTTTATCATAGTCAATGGTCTTTATTGACTGCACCTCTCAATTATAACACGAACAGCCCTATAATCTTCGCTTGATAAAAATTTTATGGTAAATAAAATATATTTTGGCCATTCTACTGAAAAACAATTACCATTAATCCATACTTTTCATAAGTGTATACAAATAATCAACCGACCGCATGGCATACTCAAACTGATAAGGTTCTCCGTTTTTCAATAAAACAAGGCAAGGTACACTCGTAATTTTCCATGCATTTCGCAGCTGAGGCGCATAATTTATATTTATTTTATACAAGGTTACTGGAACCTCTGCGGCTACCACAACTTCCAACATTCGCTCGGCAACCTTACAGGTTCCGCAAAACGGTGATGAAAATAGCAGCGCATCCTTACCATTCCCTATCCGATTCAGCTTTAGCCAGTCTTCTTCTTGGATTTCTTGTATTGCCATCTGTCATCTTCCCTTTCTGCCAAAAAAGACAGTCGTTCATTGCTTACCGTATTTATATTGTAAAATGTTTTGGTGCTTTAGGAAAGAAAAACTGAGGCAAGCAAACACTTTATACCCCAAGCTATGATCAAAATAAATGTTATAATTAGCTGATTCATAAAATGATTTTATTCGTCAGGGAGACCACTTCGTCATGAAACCAATTGATCAAATGAATGTTACAGAGTGGCACGCGCTATTTAGCTCTCGTACCGAATCTCTGTCTGACCATACCCGAAATATCGCTTATGTACATAGTGCACTGGCAGCTATTGACCAAATAAGACCCAAGCTTCCCCCTGCTCAAAACAACCTATTTGAGCTGCATGCTCATCTACATATTCTGATGCTGCTGCTTAATCTTATTCAGGATCAAAAGGGACATTCAGGTTCCTTTATCGGTTTTCATACACACGCCGCTATTTCTGACGTTCAGATTGCCATCACTAACATTATGCAAATGCAGATGAGACCTGATGCTGCCGATGAGCTTGATTATTGGCTGCTCACAAATGAAACATTGGCCTTTTTACGTCGACTCATGCTGACGGAAGCAGGTGCCAAGCCGTATTTTTCTGATCCGTATTTCTGGCTATGGCAATACTGGGTAATCCCTAATCAGAATGATATGCGCCTATGTCTAGAAGAGCTGGAGCAATTGAAAGCTGCAGCCTCTAAGCTCGGCTCATCGCTTTCCCGTTACCCTTTGCAGCTTGCCGAGGCGTGGATGAACTTCTTCTTACAACGCGACCAAGAAGCGTGGAGCAAATTTAGAGAAATAAACAGCAGCTATGAGCTTCGTCCAGGTGACTTATTTCATCTCTTATCGGTGATGTCGGGGCGTGAACAATGGCAGCGTTTATCGAATTGGCTGGTGGAGACGAAGCCGTATGTAGAGAAAAGCCGTTTTAACAGTTTGGAAATCTTTTATAGCTACTGGGACGGGGTAATCGAGCATATTCCAGATGCGGAGCAGCATATGTGGGAACCTCTTATTCAAGCACTGCCCTATGTTAGTTCTATTTACGAACAAAAATTGCTCCATCATGCCAAATGGCAGCAGTGGATAGATTATCAGCTTAGTACGGGAACTGAGCCGCTTGACTATCGTGTCATTGTATTCGCCCCAATTGAGAAACATGCGCCTGAACTGCTGCTCCCGATCTATCACCAAGCTGTGGAAAGATATGTTCTGCTCAAAAACAGGGTTGGCTACAAAACCGCTGTGAAGCTGCTCAAACGCCTTGCTAAGCTGTACAAAAAAAGGAAAGACGAAGAACGATGGGATTCATTTATTACTGCGTTCGCCTCTCGTCATAGCCGGCTTCGCGCGCTTCAGGAGGAGCTTCGGAAAGGAAAACTAATACCATGAGCAAGTTCACAAAAACAATTACCGTATACGCAAGTTTAACGACACATGGCGATGCTCTTCTATACGGAATGAGCGGCACGGGCGACTTCCTATCCGGCGTCATCCTGAAACAAAGCTTGTTCGCATGGCATACACCCTCCTTTTACGGAACGGAACTTGAAGTTCAGCAGGTGGAAGGACTGGAGCTTGTATTGCTTCCTGCCGAGCAGGTCATTCCTTTTTTTGCGGAAAATACGGTGCTTGAGCACGTGGAATGGATATGGGAAGAGCAAGCTGGACTGCTTGTTAAGCTAGCCCCCTTGCTAGCAGCAGAAATCAAAGTTCAACGCTATGTACCGAGTTTCTCAGCATTTCGTTCGGGAAGGCTCCAGTGGAGCTGGGACAATGCTGCTTTAAATGAGCAAATTCAGACCATGGTTAAGAAGACACAAACAGACGATAGCTTTAAGGCGGGATTGCTTGCAGCTTTTTCCGCTGCTGTTTTTGATGCCAACTACGGAACAGAAACGACTGCCGCTGATTTGCGAAGAGAATACCCGCTCCTCTTTGCCAAGGATCATGGCTCAACTGCCGGACTTGATGCACAGGCATGGCTGATCGCCATCGGCTGGAAAGTCGATCAAGCTCCTTTCCGGCCGATGCTCCAACTGGTCGAGCCCGTTGATATCGATGCACCGTGGCAGCTCAAGCTTATTTTACAGGACAAGCTCGATCAAGCGGTTATTGTAAACGTTAGATTGTCTGATACAGGTGTAGCCTACGGCTCGTGGCCTACTACGTGGTCGTCACCTATACGTGAACGTTCCGCCGGGTGGCTGGATCGTCTGCGCGCATGCTTGCTGTCAGACCTTCTAGCGGGCAATCGTGAGGATATTTTGAACGCCCCGTTGAAAAATGACGCCGCTTGGCGTTTTCTTGCAGTGGACAGTCCACGTCTATTAGATGCGGGTTGGCAGGTTCTGCTTCCCGCTTGGTGGGAAACCGCCAGCCGCAAGAAACCACGTCTTCGCGCTAAAATCAGCACAAGCAAAAGAGAAGAAGGCTCCCGTGAATCTTTATTTGGACTGGATACATTAATCGAATTCGACTGGCGCATTGCGATTGGCGACACTGACCTTACTGAATTCGAGTTTAATGAACTCGTTGCTCGTAATGAGCGTCTCGTTCGCTTCCGAGGACAATGGGTGTCGCTTGATCCCGCCTTGCTGGCGCAAATCCGCAAAGCGATGTCGGGTATTGACCGCGCCGAGGGTCTATCCTTTCAGGATGTTCTTCAGCTGCATCTGCTAGGAAGCGGTAATAACCAAAGTGATGACGAGCAGCCTGAACAGGAGACAGAGCAAGATCATCGCATTCAGCTGGAAGTTGAGCTGAATGAACATCTGATGACGCTGGTCAGCCAGCTTAATCAGCGGACCGAATTGCCTTTGCTTGCTGTTCCAGCCGGGCTGCGTGCCGAGCTTCGCGCCTATCAGCATGAAGGTTACGCTTGGTTATCCTTTTTACGACGATTCGGACTTGGCGCATGTTTAGCCGACGACATGGGTCTCGGTAAAACGGTTCAGCTTATCACTTATTTGCTAAATCTCAAGGAGAGCGCAGAAGATTCGGAACAACACATGCCCTCACTTATTATTTGCCCAACCTCGGTTCTCGGCAACTGGCAGAAGGAGATTAGTCGCTTTGCACCCTCACTTCGAGTCATGCTTCATTACGGAAGCAGACGCCTTGGAGGAGAACATTTCCTAGAGGAAATCCGGCACGCCGATGTCATACTAACCTCATTCGCAACAGCTACACTTGATCAGGACATGCTGAAGGAGATCACCTTTGCAGCCATTTGTTTGGATGAGGCACAAAATATTAAAAACGCGCAGACCAAGCAGTCCGCAGCCGTTCGGAGCTTTACTGCGAAACATCGCATAGCTCTGACCGGCACTCCGATCGAGAATCGTCTATCGGAGCTGTGGTCCATCTATGATTTCATGAATCCGGGATTTCTGGGGAGCGCGCACGGCTTTCAGCAGCGCTTCAGCAATCCGATTGAGAAGGAGCGCAATGTTCAGCGTACGGCAGATTTGCAGAAGCTAGTTAAGCCATTCATGCTGCGGCGCAAGAAGAAGGACCCAGCGATCCAGCTTGATTTGCCGGACAAAAATGAAATGAAAACCTATATCCATCTCACAGCTGAGCAAGGCGCACTTTATAATCAAACCGTTAATCAGCTTATGGATCGCATGCAAAAGCTTGAAGGCATCGAGCGCAAAGGCGCCATTTTATCGTCCATTATGCAGCTGAAGCAACTATGCGATCATCCTATGCTGCTAACGAAGGAACCTATTGTAGACAGCTCTGCGCCCGCTGGTGAGGAAATGGATACTGAGCGTCTCATTAGCCGATCCGCTAAGCTGGAGCGATTGCTCGCCATGGTGAGAGAACTGCGAGACGAAGGGGAACGCTGCCTTATTTTCACCCAATACCTCGGTATGGGGGAACTGCTTCAGACCGTGCTGCAGCAGGAGCTGCAAGAGCCGATCCTATACTTGAATGGCAGCACCTCCAAGCTGGCACGGGATCGCATGATCGAGAAGTTCCAATCAAATGAATTGCCGCCTGAGGAGCAGCCTAACGTATTCATTCTGTCGATCAAGGCTGGCGGCGTCGGGCTTAACCTGACAGCCGCTAATCATGTATTCCATTTCGATCGCTGGTGGAATCCTGCTGTCGAGAACCAAGCAACCGATCGAGCCTACCGGATGGGACAAACCCGCGACGTTCAGGTCCATAAATTTATCTCGCTTGGTACGCTTGAGGAGCGCATCGATGAGATGCTGGAAAATAAGCAGCAGCTCAGTGAAAATGTCATCTCCAGCTCAGAGGGCTGGATCACAGAGCTTTCAACGGATGAACTGAAGGAGCTCTTCACTTTGCGGCAGGATTGGAGCGACTCATAAGGAGCTGTTTTCTTTATGACTTGCCGTGAAATAGCCCTTTGTGCTACACTGATGCTAATTTAAATGAACGGAGGGTTACGTGTGATAGACTATATCCGAGTTAGGTCTTTGCGCAGCTGCTAATTGAATAGCGCCAAAGCTCTGCCTGTGTGCAGGGGACTCAGGATAGGTCTGCCCATTTTGAAGGTAACCCATATAAACAGAATACGTCGACTTTTGTAGGGAGCATCCCGACTCGCGTATTCGCCTTTAGAGCGGAAATTCCATACGTTTATTTAAGCGTACATGGAAGACCATCAATCCATAACGATAAGGGATATTGGATCCCTCATGGATTTTTTTACTGATACCCGCTTACCGATAACGGTGAACACAGGCAGAGCTGCCTGTGTTTTTTTATTTTATAAATAACCGTTAAAAGGATGATGAATAATGGAACAACCGAAGCAAAAGGCAATTATCGTCGGGGTTCAGCTTCAAAATCAAACTGACTTTGCATATTCCATGGAGGAGCTTCGCAATCTAGCTTCCGCCTGCTATATCGAGGTTGTCGATGAACTGAGCCAAAAGGCGGCACGCATCAATCCCTCCCACTATATTGGGACTGGAAAGATACAAGAGCTGCTTGCACTACTGGAAGCGCATGACGCGCATGTCGTTATTTTCAATGATGAGCTCTCTCATTCCCAAATTCGCAATTTGGAAGCCGCTTTGGAGCGGACGGTTATTGACCGGACGATTCTTATTCTAGATATATTTGCGGAACGCGCCAAAACAAGAGAAGCCCAGCTGCAAGTCGAAGTCGCTCGGCTTCAATATATGCTTCCCCGCCTCGTAGGACTTCGCGCATCTTTGGGGCGGCAAGGCGGCGGAGCCGGACTCAAAAACAGAGGCGCCGGTGAGACGAAGCTTGAGCTGGATCGGAGACGAATCGAGGAACGAATTACCGCTCTGCAAGCAGAGCTTGAAAAGCTTGTAGCTCGGCGTCAAATCCAGCGGAAGCAGCGTCAAAAGAACGAAATGCCTGTCGTCTGTCTCGTCGGATATACGAATACAGGCAAATCCAGCTTGATGAATGCTTTGCTTGAGAAATATAATCCGGAGACGACGAAGCAGGTGTTTGCGCAAGATATGCTTTTTGCAACGCTGGAAACATCGGTTCGCAGCATTGATCTGCCCGATAACAAATCATTCCTGCTAACGGATACGGTCGGTTTTGTAAGTCAGCTGCCCCATCATCTTGTAAAAGCCTTTCGTTCCACCTTGGAGGAAGTGACCGAAGCTGATCTACTCATTCATGTCGTCGATTACGCCCATGCCAATTATGAGCAGCTTGTCGCCGTTACGAATGAGACGTTGAAGGAGCTGGGCGCTTACGACCTTCCAACGATTTATGCTTACAATAAATGTGATCTGACGGATCATGCTTATCCAGAAGTGCACGAAACACAAGTCTACCTCTCCGCCAAAAAGAATATCGGATTAAATGAGCTTATTCAGCTCATTCGCGACCATGTCTTCGACGATTATATGGAATGCGAGCTGTTGATTCCGTTCAGCCAAGGGCGTTTGGTCGCTTACTTTAACGAGCATGCGCATGTGCATTCTACGGATTACGAATCGGAAGGCACACGAATGAAGCTGGAATGCCGCGTATCCGATTTCGAAAGGCATCGAAATGAAGTAACGGTGCTCTAAGCAAAAAAAGAGGCTGTCCGAAAGGCTAACAACCTTTTGAGAGAACACTGAAAAAGTCGACGTTTTGTTGCTTAAAGCAACAAGACAACGACTTTTTTCAGTGCTCTCCCGTACGGGGGCGGCTTCTTGCTGCTTCCTCATTAATTGGAGCGATAAACATAAGGATCTTTGGGTGTCTCGATTGTCTTCCAATCGGTCACCTTCAACACGGGAATCGTTTGTTTAAAGGGCTGATAAAGCTCCCAAGTCAGTTTCCCCGATACATGCACCCAATCATCGTCCTTAATTTGCGTGTTTTTCGGAAATTCAACGAGCATGCCAAAAACGCCTGAATCCGCCACGCAATGGATGAAGCCGAACCGGAAGACAAAATAATGGTTGCCGTCCACCTGCTGCCCTTTATAAGCGAACCCATCGAACCCAATGGTTTTGCCCATAAATGCTTCCGGCGTATTGTAGATGACTTCCATACCTTTCAAATAATCCGCATCCGTCAGGATGACTTCAGGCCGATTTATGAATTGCGCCAGTTCTTTGTTTTTGACATTAACATAATCGTCCTTGCGGTAAAAAACGCTTGAATCCGGCTTCAGAAACTGGTGGGCGCCAGGATTGTTTTGGATGTTTTCTTCAAAACTCGGGAAGGAAAAACCTTTTGCCTTCACAAAGCTTGAATCAAGCGCATAGGCCGGCAAGAATAATCCTGTAAAGATCGGCACAAATAAAATGAAGTAGCCGATAAATCGTTTCAGCTTCGTATCGTTGCCGTGGGAGTGGCCATGATCATGATGATGAGCGTGATCATGATCATGCACTTCATGACAGCATTCCTTGTCGTGAACATGCCCGGCTGCAGCAGCCGCCTGCTTCTTCTCCTCGGCAATCTGCTGGCGTGAGACGCGTACGAATTCAAAGATACTTAAGAGACCCATGATAACGACGGCGCTTATGGATAGGTAAGCATATTTCATATTGATATATTTATTAATATCTCCCGTATAATGCAGCATAAAAAACATAAAAGAAAATCCGAACAATATAACGAAACGCATCATCCGAATAACCTCCCTACAAGCAACGATCCAACCAACGTAAACAACGTTACGAGCGCAATTAAGACAGCGACAAATTTGCCGCGGTATGTTCCGAGAAGCATAAGCGTGTTTTTAATATCGATCATCGGTCCAAAAACAAGGAAAGCCGATAATGAGCCTACTGCAAATGTGCTTCTGAAGGAAGCTGCAATGAAGGCATCCGCCTCCGAGCAAAGCGAAATAAGGAAAGCAAGGGCAATCATGACCAACGAAGAAGTCACCGGGTTGCTGCCTAAATGAAGCAAATAAGAGGTCGGTACGAATGTTTGCATGCATGCGGCGATAAACGCGCCGAGCACTAAATATTTGCCGACGGAGAAAAATTCTTCAACCGCATGGACGACTACCTCATAAAGCTTCTTGCCGGGCGGAACATGGGAAGCGGCTGGCACTTCCATGCCAGGCTCCATGGCCGCGGCAGCTTGTCCATCTTGAATGCGGAACGGAAGCTGCTTGAACATAAACGACAGGATAATCGAAACGGAGAAAGCTACCGCGATAGCAAGTCCAGCCCGAATGCCAACCATCTCCCAATCATTCCCAAAGGCGATATAAGTGGAGAACAACACGATTGGATTGATAATCGGTCCAGTAAGCATAAACGCAATTCCGGCATGCAGCGGCATACCCTTGTTTATTAATCTTCGCGTAATGGGTACAATCCCGCATTCGCATGAAGGAAAAAAGATGCCGATTCCGCAACCCAATAAGGTAGCCATATAACGGTTGCGCGGCATGATGCGCGTTATCCATCCTTCCTTCACGAAAGTTTGAATTAATCCGGAAATAAGGACGCCGACTAAGACGAAAGGGATAGCTTCCATCACCATGCTAATAAAAATCGTATTTAATTGATATAAGGTCGTCAAGCTTGCTCCTCCTGCGTTTGCTACATTTTCCAACTACATCTAGCAATTGTCTCTGCCTCTGTATATGGTTGTAAACCACTCTCGACCTGTATGTCAAGCTTGACTCAAGAAAGAGCCGCTCAGGATTTTCGACGATATATTAAATTAGCGTGGTGAATGATTAACGTAATAATACAAAAAAGAGACTGATGATCGCTCACCAGCCTCTTCTTAAGCGTAAAATATTACTTTATAGGGTTAATTGCTGCGATCTTGCGGGTGTGGCTCCACCGCGAGTAACGCTGCTTTGGCGTTAGCCTCAACCTGTGCTGGGTCCTTGCAGCCCGGGATAACCGCCGTTACAGCAGGATGCTTCAAGCACCAAGCAAGCGCCCAGCTTGCCATATCGACACCTTGTGGTACCTCTTCACGTTGAATTTCCTCAACTTCCAGCAGCTTAAGCCGTGTATTCTCGGCATCATGCCTGTGGCGTACATCCGTTTCGCCGAACACGGCACCCGGCTTATATTTACCGCTCAAATAGCCGCTCGCCAGCGGAACACGCGCAAGTACGCCTAGATCCTGCTGCTCGCATACTGGAAATACTCTTTCCTCCGGCTTACGATCAAGTCGATTATAGACAACCTGAATGACGCGGGAATTTACTTTGGCTGATGCTTCCGTCTGATGAAGATTGTCATTGCTGCCGATAGATGTTCCAAGAAACCGGATTTTCCCAGCTGCAATTTGCTTCTCCAAAGTCGTCCACAGCACATCATTATCAAATGCCTGATCGGGTCCGGAATGGAATTGGTACAGGTCAATGTACTCCGTCTTTAACGCTTTCAGCGAAGCATCAAGCTGTGCTACGACGCCTTCGGCGTCAAATACGTCTGTACGGGTGAAACGCTCGTGAAAATGATGGCCAAATTTTGTTGCTATGATCCAATCCTCGCGGTTGCGGCGGCTGATATAATCTCCAATGAGTGATTCTGAGAGGTGATCGCCGTAACATTCTGCGGTATCAATCAGATTGATGCCGAGCTCACGCCCTTTGTCGAGAATCATATCGACTTCATTCTGTGAATACTCCCGGCCCCATTCTCCTCCAAACTGCCAGGTTCCGATGCCGATTACCGACACATTTAGCTCTGTGCTTCCGAGTCTTCTATACTTCAAGATCAACACTCCTTCTAAATGATTTGTTGCCTGTCCTTATCATTTTAACATTTTAAACCATAGGTAAGAAATAGCATGGTTCAGTATTCTGTGCTACAATACTGAAATTGCTATGGCAATTCTATTAGGGAGGTTTATTGAATCACCATGCTTATTATTGGTATCGCTGGCGGCACCGGCTCGGGAAAAACCACGGTCGCACGCTCTGTCATTGAACGTCTTGGATCGGAAAAAGTGACTTTCATATCTCAGGATAACTACTATAAAACTTACTCGCATCTCAGCATGGCTGAACGCGAATTGATCAATTATGATCATCCTCTCTCTTTCAACATCGAGCTGCTCGCTCATGATCTGCTTCTTCTTAAAGAAGGAAAAACAGTTTACGCGCCGGTTTATGATTTCGCCGCTTATGCACCATCCACTACCGAAATCGTAGAGCTTAATCCGAACAATATCGTTATATTGGAAGGACTTCATGTGCTCGCAGAAGAAAGCATACGGAAGCTGCTAGACATCAAGGTATTTGTCGATACGGACCCCGACGTGCGTATTCTTCGCCGAGTGCTTCGGGATATCGAGGAGCGCGGCCGGACGATACAATCTGTCCACGACCAATATTTGAACACGGTTAAGCCCATGCACGAAGCCTTTATTGAGCCGTCCAAAAAATATGCCGATCTGATCATTCCTGAAGGCGGACATAACGAGGTTGGCATTCAATTGCTGACCATATTAACGGAGAAATATATGACAGATGACGAGCCGCCGACTATCGGTTAATTACGCTCTAATCATAGGAAAGGGGCTGTCCTTAAGGTCATTATAGACCTTTAGGACAGCCCCTTTTTATTAGATCTATTTTAGCCAAAAACCCATTAAGCGACCGAATCTGCTTGATTTCCTCGTTGGTGGTGCTTGTTTGCAAAAAACAGCACTGAAGCCGCCATACATAAACAAAACAGAATCAAGTAAAGGAATGGTGCTCCAAAACGATCGACGACAACGCCGCCCATCGCATTGCCAACAATGCCGCCAAGTCCCCATGTTACAGCTGCATAGACCGTTTGCAGAGTTGCTTTCGTTCCCTCGTTGGCATAGCTCTGTACAATTTCTACAGCTGTGCCCGCCACAAAAGCAAACGCGATCCCATTCAACAGTTGAACCGCAAGCGTCAATGATACGTTGTCGAAGAAAAACATCGCAAAATATTGAATGCCGTAGATCATAGCTGCCACGCATAACAGCTGGTATCTGCCTATTCGCTTGCTTAGCTTCGTCGCTACCCAGAACATAGGCACCTCAATAATTGCGGCGATTGCAAATGCACTGCCAATCCAGCTCTTATCAAAGCCCATTTCTTTAAAGTATAATGGCAAAAAATTCATATTAATCGATGCAGACATCATCATCAGCATGCTTGTAGCGACAAATATCATAAATGGCTTATTGCGAACAACCTCGCCCATTTGGCCGAATAACGTCACATTTCTACGAGTAACCTTGGTTGCAGGAAGCAGCATGAGCGCCAAGCAGACCGTTGTACTAACGACGAGATAATAAATAAAGATGTCATTGTAGCCGTATTTTTCGTATAAAATGCCCGTAGCAAAGGTACCAATCGCATAACTTAAAGCTCCCCACAGCCTGACGCTGCCAAAGGAAAAACCTTTTTTGCTGGCAATCTCAACAGACATCGCGTCGCCTATCGGTCCGCCAGAGGATTGAAACCATGCAAAGAATATAGACAATACGAGAATCCCTGCAAGTCCTTCTGTGAACTGGAATCCGATCCCGAGTATGGGAGCTGTGATGACGCAAATCATAATGATTTTGCGCGGATTGTTGATACGGTCATTGATCATGCCCATTACGGGCTGGGCAATGACGCTTACCAGAGCCCATAAAGACAGGATTAGACCAACCGTTGTATGGCTAAAGCCCCGATCGCTGAAATAAAGACTTGTATAGGGCATAACAACAGAAATGGCTAGATACCATAAAAAATAATAGCTTGCTAATGACTTCACCGATGCGTTCCTTCTTTCTACAGCTCTTCCTTGATCTCCGATTGCCAGCCCAGCTGTCTGCACATCTCATTCATATTGCGAATATCCCGCCTTGCCTCAATGCGGCTTAGTCCTAGCTCCTTTGCAGTCTCAACAGCAAAACGCAGCAAATAGACGAGTGTGTCTGCTTGCGCTTCCTTAGCCGCAAAGTCTAGTAGGACAAGCGTATCCTCCATGACACCAAAGCGTGCAAAACCCCAATAGGAACCTTCAAATTGCCGAATATGAAATAGCTCACGGTTCTCCATGACGCCGCATTCCTGTAGAGGATTCTCCAAATGCTCAAGCCATTCCAGCTCGGAATGGAACTGCAGAGAATATTGTGGAATATTCCAATCTATCGTCTGAGCTGCCAGCGCAGCAAGCTCATCGTTGTTCTTCAGAGGAACCCAACTCTCAGAAGGATAATCCAGCTCAGACGGAACCTCAATCGTAATTTTCCAAGGCTTATAACCTACTTCAATTCCAGATGACTCCAGCATTTCAGGGATGCCCACGCATCTTAGCCCTCTTTGCTTAGCGATTCGGATAAGCTCTCTTAAAGCATCTGGAGTACCCTTCGCAATATCGTTGCTATGCATGACCACTATCGTCCCTTTATCAAGCTTTGGCTCGATCTTAGCAATGATAGCTTCCGAAGGTACACCCCTCCAATCTCCTGAATCGACGCCTTCAATGTCCCGGTAGCCGCCCCATTCTGCTAGCCAATCCAGATTTTCTTCACGGAATGAACAATAGGGAAAACGCATAAAGGTTGGGCATGGAAGGCCTGTTGCATCCTGATAAGCCAGTTCGGCTAGCTTAAGCTGCTCCAAAAATACCGCCTTAGGCACTTCTGCCATCCGGCGATGATGATAGGTGTGCGGGGCAAGCACATGACCCCGTGAGAGTATTTCTCTCGCCTTATTCGGATATCGATCTATCCACTCTCCCGTAAAAAAGAAGGTGCCAATGGCTTCCTCTTCCTCGAGAACATCGAGCCACCATTCAAGTGGAAGATGCGAAGGTCCGTCATCAAACGTAAACGCACAAATGGGTTGGTCGGTATTTCCCTTCCAAATTGCTTCAGCTGTCATGTTGCAACCTCTATTCTATCGTTAGTTTCCTGTATTATAGTTGAGAATAAAAAAATGTTCCAATACTCTCCTCTCCTTATCTAATACAATCCTACTGTCTTACAAAAAAAACTCGTCCTGCATAAAAAGCAGAAACGAGTTTTCCTTCTATTTACACTATTGAACAGATAAGAGAATGCCAAGAAACGGGAACAGGACAGCTATGCAAGTAAAAGCAACAAACATGCTGCGTTTTTCTTTTTTATAGCTAGGAAATAATAAGGCCATTGCTGCTATTCCAATGAGAATCATGCTGACATAAACAAAATTCCAGTTCCATTGCAGTGATAGATCCTGCAAATCCCCCTGCAAGAAAGTGAATAGTGCTGAGGGAGAGGGATCCTCGAACTCCCCTTCATGAGGAGGCTCCTGTACGCCCATATAGGCAGTCGTAATAAGAATAACGAGTGCAATAACCGTTTCCAAGCGAAGCCACCATTGCAATCTGCTTTTATGTTGACCATTATCCGTTATTTTGGTTAGGAATCCATTCATAAAGCCTAGAAGAACAAGCGGCAAGAAAACAAGATGCTTGAGAAGAAGAGCTTCTCCATAGTTGATAGCCCAAGAGTTGATATAACCATCTACTAAGAGAAACATCATAACAATACCAGCCGCTATAATAAGGACGATACTGCTGATCGACATTGGCGTAAACCACCTCACAAACGCCTTCCAGTTCCATTCTCCTTTTGTAAACCAAGCAATAATAAGAAGAGTACCCAGCCAAAGGGAAACCGCAGCGACATGAACAGATTGTGAGAGAACTCCCCAAACGGGTGAGAAACCTGCCGGATGGCTAGCCCAGCCATGAGCTAGAATACTTGAACACCACAAAAGTGCTAGGACCCACTTGGTCATTTTACCCTGCAAACCTTTGAACTGCGTAATCATGTACATCACCGTACAAATAATGAGGTTCCAAACCCATGCATTACCGTACGAATAATCTTTAACTACAATTAATAAAACTTGAACGAATGGCATGTCCTGCGCAAAATCACGTAAAACAAGAGCCGATCGAAGAATCGACATAAAAGAAAATAGCGGGATTGCTAATAAGGCGTATTGAAATAAATCAGAGATGTTTTTTAATTGTGGTTTGGACTTCTCGGGGATGAATTGAAGTAATAGATAACCACCTGTTAAAGCAAAGGATAAATAAAGCAGCGTTTCAAAGAAGTAAATGTACAATATGATCAACTCCAAGCACAAGGTTCAACTCCAAAGCCATCATATCATATATGAAAACAAATGAATGTATGTTCATGTGACAATTGTCTCAAATGATCATTTTATTATAAAAAAACACTCCTTCGATGAGGAGTGTTCCTATTAGTGAATATATCATTTAAAGATAAGTGAAGGCGATCTGCTACTCTTTAGTTGAAATAACCTCGAATTGACCTTCCAACCCGTCCGCGCTGCTCGGCCCCACCCATACACGAAATGATCCTGGTTCTACAACAAACTGTTCTTCACTATTTACAAAACCCAAATGCTCTGCAGCCAGTTCAAACTCAACGGTCTGCATCTCACCAGCTCGGAGCATGATTTTCTGATAACCTTTAAGTTCTTTCACGGGTCTAGTGATGGAAGCGAATTCGTCGCAAATATAGAGCTGCACGACTTCTTCGCCATCCATGTTGCCCGCATTGAGAATACGAACCTGTACCTTTATGCTCTCCTCAGCGGTAATCTTCGACTTATTGAGAACCAAATCACTGTATTCGAACGTTGTATAGCTCAATCCGTATCCAAAAGGATACAGCGGGTCCACTTGATCATCAACATATTGCTTCAATTCAGGTCTGCCCGTTCTCTTCGCGTTGTAATAAATCGGAATTTGTCCTGCATTTCTCGGAAAAGTAACCGGAAGCTTTCCGCTTGGGTTGTAATGACCAAATAGAACGTCTGCCGTCGCCATTCCGGATTGAATACCGAGCTGCCACGTTTCTACAATAGCCGGAACATGCAGCTGTGCCCACTCTACGGATAACGGTCTGCCATTCACGAGCACCAGAACGACTGGAGTTCCAGTCTCATGAATTGCTTTCAGCAGCGCCATCTGACAGCTCGGGATTTCAAGAGACGTGCGGTTGTTATTTTCTCCGCTCATATTTGCCGATTCGCCAAGTACGACGATAGCAACCTCGCACTCGCTTGCAACAGCTGCGGCCTCGATTCTTTCTTTGTCTGTTCCCTCTGTCACATCAGAGCCCTTGGCGTACATGATCTCCATACCGGATGTGGCCGAGGATCGAATCCCATCGACAACTGTAACAACATCACTGTTCCTGCCTTGCCCGCGCCAGCATCCAAGAAGCGCTTCGCGATCATCAGCAAGCGGACCAATCACAGCCAACTTACGCACCGTCGGCTTCAGCGGCAGTACATTTCCCTCGTTTTTCAAAAGCACAATGGACTGGCATGCCATTTCACGAGCGGTCTGCACGTGACATGGGGCAAGCAGAATCGTTGATTCCAGCGCAGGATCCGTGTACGGCTGATCAAATAATCCCAATTGAAATTTCATTCTCAAAATGCGGGTCACAGCATCATCAAGAAGCGCTTCCGAGATAGTGCCCTGTCTGACCAACTCAAGCAGATGGTTACCATAAGCCTGAGATTCCATGTCCATGTGAACGCCAGATTGGATAGCTAGACGCGCCGCTGCTGCTTCCGAATCAGCATTTCCATGCTGCACCAATTCACCGATTGAATTCCAATCGCTTACGACAACACCCTCAAATCCCCATTCCTGCTGCAAAACCTCTTTTAATAGCCAACGGTTGCTTGAGCATGGCACTCCGTTCAACTCATTGAAAGCTACCATGATCGAACCCGCGCCTGCACCCAGCGCCGCTTTAAACGGCGGGAAACAAATTTCCCTTAACCGCCGGATCGACATGTCGACTGTATTATAGTCCCGTCCAGCTTCAGCGAACCCGTAGCCGGCAAAATGCTTGGGACATGCCATCATATGCGGTCGATTGCTCCAATCATTGCGCTGAATGCCCTTTACTCTCGCATGGGCAATGTCCGAACCCAAAAAAGGATCTTCGCCCGCGCCTTCCGCTATTCTTCCCCATCTTGGATCATGCGTGATATCCACCATCGGAGCGAGAATCCACTGAATGCCTTCCGCCGAAGCTTCTCTTGCGGCAATTGCCGATGTTTCCTCGATTAATGCCATATTCCAACTGCTTGCCTCCGCTAGCGGAATTGGAAATATAGAACGGTAACCATGAATGACGTCAGCTGCAATGAGGAGCGGAATGCCAAGACGGGATTGTTCTACGGCGATGCGCTGCAATTCATTTACCTTCTCCGCCCCTATGACTCCAAGCAAAGAACCGACTTTGCCTTCCCTAATTGACGATAAATCACTGTCAGGATTGAACCTTCCGATCTGAGTCATTTGCCCAATCTTCTCAGACAGGGTCATTTGCATCAATAACGATTTTATTTTTTCCTCCGTTTCTGGATGCTTGCCAGCTGCATTCCCTCTATTGGTAGAGTCCATATCCTGTCTCCTCTCGGCGTACTTATGACGAAGGACCTTTGCTGTTATAAGCAAAAGTCCCTCCATTCCGTTATTTAGCAGCAAGCAGCTTCAAATAGTCGACTGATCGCTTAATATCTTCTTTCATCGTGCGTACGGGCTGGCTCTCCGCGTTATGCAGCAGCTCAAACGATAGCCAGCCATTATACTCGGTTTCCGCTAGTGCTTGCATCAGCTTCTGCATATTAATGTCGCCTTCAAGAAGATCTTCACTCGGAATGCGTCCGAACTGGTTTCTTAAATGAAACGCATCAATTCGATCTGGATACTTCCGAATCCAATCTGTTGGATCATACCCTGCTACATGCGCCCATCCGGTGTCCACGCAAAGTCCTACATTAGGACTAGCATATTCAATAACACTGCGCAGATCACCTTCGGCATTATGCTTCTCATCCGCATGATTGTGCAGGCTTACTTTTAAGCCCCATTCTTCCCCGATTAAAGCGATACGTGACAAATGCTCCCCTTGACGCTTGAACTCGTCCTCCGTTTTCGGGAGTGCAACGCCCCATCCACCTTTTGGATCGGCATTCACAACCAGATCTGTTCCTCCGGCTTTTGCCAAACGCTCAGCTAAAGGCTTCATCGTCTCTTCAAGTGGAATCACATCTTCGTGTAAATTAAGTCCCATGTAGGAGCCGGATACCGATATGCCATATTTCTGAGCTAGACTTAACAATTCCGGTTCCGGGTCAAATTCAACCGCGTTCAGCCCAGCTTCGGCACACTCCCGAAAAACCTCTTCCCAAGAGAACTCTCTTTGGTCGAAATGGTATCTCTCCTGCCAGCTATATATCGCTATCGAAAATCCTTTGATGATCATGTTTAGAATCTCCTTACTCTTTCCGAATGATAGCGAGCAATAATAGGGTCCTCCCAAGTTTCCAGATCGGAATCAGGAATTCTTCCTTCTCGCTCCATAGCATGGAACACTTGCTGCATTCCTGCTTCCAAGGAGATTGCAGGCATAAATTCAGGCACATCTCTTAACAGCTTCTGCGCGCTATAATACGTGTCATGTGCAAAAATCTCTCGGCATAAGTCAAATCGATTCGGATCGATTGCCAGCAGCTCATCCAAGCTTACACCGACCATTTCCACTTCGCGGTTCAATATCTTCATTGCAGTACGGTGATAGTCTCCCCAACTTACAAAGTCAGGACGAACAAGATGGTATACCTCTCCGATACAGTGGGCTTTCCCGAGAATACTTGCAAATCCTCTAGCCGCGTCGGATACGTGCAAAAACTGATGCAGCGCCTTGCCTTCTCCGCAAACCAGAATCGGCTTCCCCTTGCGAATTCGATCGATCCAAGAAAAGTCCCAAGCCACTTGGCGAAGCATACCCGACTTAGGCCCATAGGTAGTCGAGGGCTTCACAATCGTAACTGGAAAACCTTCCTCCGCATAAGCTTGGAGAAGTACTTGATCCGCATCCCCCTTGCCTTTGCCATAACCCGATATCGGTCGAAGCGGATGGTCCTCGGTCACAGGGAATGAATCGTAATCAATGCCATAGGTGCATACGGTCGAGCATTGAATGAAATGCCCTACGCCGCGGAATGCTTCTATGCTGGTTAAAGCGTCATCTTCCGTAAAGCTGATCATATCGATGACAGCATCGAACTGTTCTTTCCTCATCCTATCGATAAAAGCACTTTTGTCATGTCGATCGCCAATAATGACCTTGACGCCTTCGGGAACATTCCCTCTATTCCCTCGGTTGAAGCATGTCACTTCATGCCCAAGCTCCAGCAGCCTGACAACAATGCTCTCGCTTATATTTCCAGTACCGCCTAGCACCATTACCTTCATGTCTGCATCACGCTTCCTTATTCACATGCTTTTCTACGCATTTACCGCATTTTGTAACGGCATGGACACCTTCTGAGAAACCCCTGTCTCCGCACATTCATAGATCGCTTGCAAACATTTCAGGTTGAATACAGCCTGCTCGTTAATGGTTGCACGGGATTCAATCCCTTTGACTTTCAAATAGAAGTAATACAGCGGATGATCCATCACCGAATAAGGGCCATTATGAGGGATAAGGCTCTCCTTCGATTCTATTTGTCCTGCTTTATCCTTTTTGTAAACAACCTCGTCCGTTTCAAAATAAGGCGACCATTTGACCGCACCTAATGTACCTTCCAGCTCAACATGATGGTATGCCTCACCATGAGTACACGATGCCCGCTCATACTGTACAAATACTTTCTTGCCATCAGACAAGCTGTATTGCAGCATAGCACCGACATGTCCTTCAACATCGTATGTTGTATCTGTCGGATCAATTTCTGTAATCGGCTGGCTTGTCCAAGCGGTAACGACTTCAATAGACTCCGGATTTAAGAGATCATTCAAGACCGTAAGATCATAAGGACCCCAATCCATTAGAATACCGCCGCCGCTCTTCACGCGGTCAAGAAACCATTTACTTTCCGGCTGGTATTCGACACCAGCGCGTGAACGTTGATTTCGATAAACGAAAGTGACTTTATATAGATCGCCCAAGGTTTGCGTACGCAGCAGCTCTTTAACTTCCTCTGTCTTGGAGAGGCCAAGAAAACGGTCGCTGCAGCATCCAAGCATCCGATTTTGACGCTTCGCCAGCGCCAGCAGCGTTTCCGCTTCATGACCGTTCATAACGAGCGGCTTCTCGCAAAGCACATGGCGACCGGACTCCAATACCATCTGTGACAAGGCAAAGTGTGTAACTGGAGGAGTACCGATAATAACAATATCGTCCTCTCTCGCAGGCTCTGCAAGCATCGTCTGTGTATCGGAAAAGGCTTCTGCCTCAGGAAATGCTTCTGTGAAAATGGCAAGGGTTTGAGCGTTCGGGTCTGCCACCTTCATCAAGATCGATTCCTCTGCGGAAAGCTTGCGAATCGCTTCCGCATGAAATCTGCCAATAACGCCAGCACCAATAATATAAATTCTCATCTTATCCACCCTTATTCCCAAGGCATTTTAGCTGGGAAGCCGATTTTTTCCATACGGAACGCATCCTTCGCTTTAGGAGGCAGCCCGTCGTATGTTTCTTGCGGTATTTGAATATAAGAACCTCCGCCGTACCAGCTTTTTCCGAAGATCATTGCAAGGTTCGTGCGGCGGTCGTTCGAGCGGTTTGGTGTACCGCGATGCCACATTCTGATATCACGAATAACGATGGAGCCTGCAGACATAAATACCTTCTCAGAATGCATATATTCAGCCGCTCTGACGATATTGAGGTGCGGGTTCACACTGCCGTCAAGCGTATCATGATTCGCCCGATCAGGATTTAGATGCGTACCGCCAGGCCATACTTCAAGCGGTCCATTCTCCTCCGTAACGTCAACCAAAGGAATATTTACAACCAAGCTGAAGATTGGAAGGGGAATAGACAGATCCGGAAATAGCGGCATAATGTCGCAATGTACATTCTGATAATCAGAACCCGGCATCGGTGTATCCGAAGCCAAATAGGTGCAGCGGTTGCCTTCGCCAAGAATTTTGTCCAGTACAGCCGTTGCGATCGAGTTGCTGATGACGTCCTCATCGATGTAGGGCTGCATGAAAGGAAGAAACATTTGTGCGCGGTTAGTCCCTGTGTTGTATCCTTTACGTTCAATGAATTCATCGAATAAAGGATCAAAGGATTGTTTGATATGGGCAATTTTCTCTTCGCTCAATACTTTATCAAACAAAACATATCCGTTTGTTAGTACCTGCTCAACCGCTATTTCCAACGTTTCTGGGCTCAACTGTTTTGTAGCCCGTTCTTGCTCTGTCAATTGAATTTTCATTGTGAATCCCTCCATTTTTTTGTTTTTTTGTTAGGCAAGCTATAACTTCGGGAAATACTCATTATCGAATATGCCACTTGTGCACTACTCCTTGACGGAGCCCAGCATAATGCCATGAATAAAAAATCGCTGTAAGAATGGATAAATAACAAGAATAGGCAGCATCCCGATTACGATTTTCGCAGCATTCAAGGTTTGATTCGAAAGCTTTTTGAGAAGCTCAATCTTCTCCATCGAAGATACATTTTGCATATTTGTCTGAACGACAAACTGCTGAATATACGTTTGCAGCGGATAATTTTCCATGCTTCGCATAAATATCAACCCGTCAAAAAATGAATTCCAATGGTTGACGATGCTAAATAACGTGATTGTGGCCAGCGCTGGCGCGGAAAGAGGAATAAATATCTTCATCAACATATACCATGGGCCCGCCCCATCAATATGTCCCGCTTCAGACAGCTCTTTAGGAATGCTTCGAAAAAAGTTAATTAACAGGATTACGTTAAATACAGGTACTGCGGTTGGTAGCACCAACGCCCAGATTGTGTCAAACAAACCCAAATACTTCATCAAAATATAAAGAGGAATGATTCCTCCACTGAACAGCATCGTTACAATGATGAACCACATGTACGTATCACGGAAACGAAACTCATTTACCTGGCGGGATAGCGGATATGCCATAGACACGCATATTAGAAAGTTAATGACGCCGCCTAACAGAACCCTTTTTACAGATACTCCAAAGGAACCAAGAAAATTTTTATCCTTCAATATCGTGTCATAGGCAAAGGTATTAAAACCGATCGGCCATAAAGTGACTTTTCCCGCCGCTGCAGCCGCTTTATCACTGAAGGAAACCGCAACGGTATACAAAATCGGAGCCAATGATAGAAATGCAATGACTGTCATGAGCGTGTACAAACTGCCTATAGCTAAACGAGTCTGCCACGATTGGTTCCGAACCACGAATAATCACCCTCTTCTATTAAAAAATGCGATAATTAGCAAATCTTCCAGCTAATCGATACGAGATGACGATCAAGATTAAACCAATGACCGATTTCATTAATCCTACTGCTGTTGCTAGACCAAACTGAGCTTGTACAATACCAACACGGTAAACATACGTATCAATAATATCTCCTGACTCATATACGAGAGGATTGTATAGGTTGAAAATCTGATCGAAACCAGCATTTAATATGTTTCCAATGCTCAAAGTCCCGAGAAGCACAATCGTCGGGGCGATACCCGGTAATGTAACATGTCTTAATTTCTTCAGCCATGTAGCACCATCGATTTCAGCCGCTTCGTATAGGGTTTGATTGATTCCGGTTAATGCTGCCAAAAATATAATTGCGTTAAACCCGAATTCCTTCCACACGTCACTTGAAATGACGATCCATGGAAACAATGTATTGTTCCCTAGGAACATAATAGGCTCCATCCCTATCGCTTGGAGGGCATTGTTCACTACACCATCAAGGGAGAGAAGGTCAATAATGATGCCGGATAAAATAACCCATGACAAGAAATGGGGCAAATAGACAATCGTCTGAACCCAGCGTTTAAAAGCGAGTTTATTTACTTCATTTAATAAAATGGCAAAAGCCAACGGAATTACGCTATTGGCTATGATTTTCCAAAATGCGATATTAATCGTATTGAAAAAAATCGTTTTACTATCTTCCATATCAAACAAATAGGAGAAATTCTCGAAACCAATCCATGGTGATCCCATTAAGCCAAGACCCATTTTAAAGTCCTGAAAAGCAAGTACAATACCAACCATCGGGATTACACTGAAAATGATGAGCAGGATCATTCCTGGCAATAACATAAAGTGATAGTGCTTTTGTAAAAGGAATTGTTTCATTTCTACGCCTCATTCCCTAGAAAAACAGCCTGTCCTAACAAGCGCTGCATCAATCCACAGCGCTTATTACCGTTAGTAGACTATTTCAATATTTCTTCATCAATTTCTTTTATAATCGTAGTTCCACCTTCAGCTTTCCACTTTTCGACAAACTGATCGAATGCATCCAGCTCCAAACCGCCAAGTACGATTTTGAAGAACGTTTCATTCTCCATCTTCTGCAGGTTAGCCCATCTTCGCTCCATCGTTTTGGTTGACGTGTTGAATACCGGATCGATCGCATTCATCTTCAATTTCAGAACACCAGCACCCTCCAAGTAAGCATGAGGCGCAGCCCATTCATCGGCGTTCGCTCTAGGGTTTTCCTTATCCTTAAGCGCTTGCTTGTAAACTAGCTGCATTTCGCCGTCTAATGTTGTTGGATCTACCTTGCCCGCCAGAGCGTCCACAAGAAGCTCGTGCTTGATCGTTGCAGCATTTGGGTAATCCGTTATCATCGTCAACGGCCACAAGGAATGGCCATTTATGAGCTCTTTTTCCTTCTCACTAGGCGTATGTGATACTTGATCGTACATATTGGCATAGACGACAGCTGCTTCCGGATGCTTAAAGCCTTTCTTAACGACAAGGTACGACTGGGCCGCCGGCAGTGACGCAATGTTGTATTCGCCTTGCTCGTCCCCGATCATATAAGCTCTCCAATCCGCTTTCGGATCGTTCTTTACAGAACCAGTCAACGCCCATGGCGTCCACCAAGGCCCGAAAAAGGCACCCGCTTTGCCGCTTGCTACGAGCTCATCCGGACTTTTCCGCAGTGCGAACTCTTTATCAATAAGGCCTTCCTTATACATATCCCGAATAACGCCCAGCGCTTTTTTAGCCCCTGGCATCGTAGAACCGTACACCGTATTGCCCGCTTCATCCTTTACCCAGGTTAACGGATACGATTTGAATGCGTTAAAAATGGCTTTAAAATCGTGCAAGCCGCCGCCCTGAGCAGCAAGATTCACGTTGTTTCCAGTTAAACCGATCGTGTCGGCTTTACCATTGTCATCTGGGTCTTGCTCTACAAATGCTTTAAGCATGCTTTTCAATTCTTCAATGTTTTTGGGAGGCTGCAGGCTTAGCTTGTCCAGCCAATCCTGACGAACCCAAAGCATAGAAGGCGCATCGGCTTGAATGCCTACGCTTGGCAATGCGAGCAATTTCCCGCCGTAAGTTGCGGACTCAATGACCTTATTGTTAGTTGCCTCATAAAACTTTTTGATTTCCGGCGTTACATATTTGTTGTACACCTCTGTCAAATCTTCAAGCTGATTCGACGCAGCCATTGCTCTGAACGTATTCTCATTGACAACCATCATGTCAGGAATGTCATTGCTGGCAATCGCCAACTGCATTTTTTGATCATAGTCCGTTGCAGATGCGTACCACATTACCTTTGTTTTTATATTCGTTCTCTCGAAAACATACTTGGTATAAGCATTGTCCTCAATCGTTTCGCCTGCTGCCATATTCAAGTCCGGAAGAACAGATTTGATAACCTTAACTTCTACTGGCTCTGGTAGTCGAAAAGGATCTACCGGCGTATTGTCAGATATCTGCTGCTCTTCAGGCTTCGTTGTGTCGGGGTTATTTTTTGTGCTGCATCCAGCAAGTAAGATAGAAGTAGCTAGTACAAATGTAAGCATTTTTGAAATCTTCATTTCCCCACCCTTTCTTATATCGTTATGTGTTTGCGCTTTCATTATAAAATAAAAAGAACTCCCCAAGGGAGTATCTAGCGTCCTTAGAATCGTATAGGATCGTACTAAAATGTACGCCTTTGCCGATCATAATGGATGATTCTGTTCTATTCACTGGATAATTGTGTACTTTGCTTCTGATTTTGGCGGTATTCGCTTGGTGTCATACCTGTTTGTTCACGAAAGAGTCTACTAAAGTATTTTTCATTCGGGTATCCTGTCTTTTCGGCAATTCGGATGATCGGCATGCCCGTTTGTGCCAGCAACTCCTCCGCTTTAGCTATACGCCGATCACGGATATACTCATTAAACGGCTTTCCTAAAATATCTTTAAAGCACTGGCTAAAGTAACTGCGGCTCATATTGACCGAGCTCGCCATCTCAACGAGACCGACTTGCTGAGTAATATCTTGAGCAATTAAATCTGCCGCCTTCAAGATACTTTCCACAATTGGCCGGGAGTACATCGATTTATTCGTTAATTCGATCATGCCCCTTCTTATCTCGCCAATCCATTCTACCCATTCGTACCAGTACACTAAGCTGCCGATCCGGTTGCCAACCGACAACCGGTCGGTGGACAACGTCCGTTCCCACTCACGCAGAGCCGAATAAAAAATACTCTCCAGCTTCTCCCTAGGCAGCATCATCTGCTTCAGCTCCGTTAGGAAACGCTCGAATATGAGGTCATTGTTCACCCATACGAGCGATGACCACCGTCTGTGCATTTCGAGAATATCATCATCAAATACGATTGGCCTGTTTTGCTGCTCTGATACAAGGGATACGGAATAAATGCGCTTGCCATTTTCCAACTCATACAATAATCCCCGATTGCGATACTCCCTCAGCCATTTGACGACCAATGTCTTGTCAAAGCCTTCAAGGTCGGACAATTTGATCATTACGATATTTGGCTCCACTTGCAGTCGTTCATGCAAATTCTCTTCCTGCATCCAGTCAGCATCCGCGCTTTCCCGTATCCATAGCCATAAGCCCTGTTCTAATTCCGTCACATCGTCTCCCGACTTTATTGCCAATCCTTCGGTCCATTGATCATCTTGCTCAGGATTCAGAGATACTAAAGCAATGCCGCAGCCGCTTTGGGATGCAATAAGCTCGTTCTTCTCAGGCATATACCGATTCACTGCATTACGTTTCCCGGTTTCTTCTGTTATCCTGCCCATAATACGGGTTAGCACATCATCCATTTTTTCCTTTTCGAGCTGCAGCTTTACGATATAATCGATTGCGCCAAGCCGAAGCGACTCTTGAATATATTCGAAATCCTGATGGAAGGTTAAGACCACCAGCCAAATGTTAGGGTAACGTATGCGGACGGTCCGCATTAATTCAATGCCCGACATGACAGGCATGTTCAAATCAGTTATGAGCAAATCGACATCGTTATTCTCCAAAAATTGAAGCGCAGCTTCGCCGTTTGCCGCTTCTCCGACAACATTCAACCCGAATTTCTGCCAAGGCATAAGAACGATCAGCCCTTTTCGGACTAATTTATCATCATCCACGATGAGTACATTCAACTTATTCACCATCTTTCTTCAATGGAATTCGCATCAGAACAGTAGTGCCTCCGGCCTCGTTGCTCGTCATTTGCAATTCGGCTTCCGATCCGTAGCGAGAGGAAAGAACCCGCTTGATGTAATTCATACCGATGCCAAAGCCGACCTTTTTATTCTCACCGCGTTCATTATGAAGCAGCTTTTGAATCGTTTCCTCCGACAGGCTGATTCCGTTATCTGCTACGGAAAGAACCACATGCGAAGATCCCTCTAATCTAACCTGTACTTGAATCACGCCGTCATCGCCCAGACCGTGGTACAACGCATTCTCGACAATCGGCTGCAAAATAAACCTTGGGATTTCTAAATCCTCAATAGAAGCATCCGCTTCGATCTGAACATCAAAGCGAAAGTCATACCTGATTTGCTGCAAATTCAAATATTCCTTCAGCGCCCCGATCTCTTGCTTAATTGTCGTATCTTGCCCCTGCTTGTCCAAATTGTAATGGAGAAGTTTGTTGAGTGATGTAGCAAGACCATCGATCTCATCTTGACCATTCAAGCGCGCGAGCCAGCAAACCGTATCCAGCGTGTTATAGAGAAAATGCGGGTTAATCTGATACATCAGCTTTTCTACTTCAAGATCAGCCTTTTTTTTCTCCGTTTGCTTTACCTCTGCAAGAAGCTCCCAGACACGCCGGCGCATATTCCAAAAATGATTCAGCAAATGATCGAATTCAGGTATTTGTGTCGTTTTTAACTCGGAATGAAAGTTTTGGTTCGTAAGCTGCATAATTTCATTGTTGAACTTCGTAAGCGGAACGTAAACCATTTTCCAGAGAATCCATCCGAGCAGCAAGCTGACGCCAATGGATAACAGGGAAAACCCGAAAAATTGCTTGAACCATTCTGATATTTCCTTGTTATACTCCAGCTGAGGGATGACTGAAACTACGCTCCAACCCTGATTGCTCACATTGCGAAATAAATAATATTCGTTATAGGGTGTGGGTTTGCTTGATATATTGTCGCTAGGGTAGATCGAACCAACGGGAAAATCAGTGGTATTCTCACTAAAGCTGACTACACCTTTGTCATTGACAATGAGATGGTTAACAGACATGCCCTTCTGATTGCTCTGTAAAATTTTTTGGGTGAATTTATAACTGGTCTCAACGTATACGTAAACATCATCCTGATCTAGGACATTGACTTGTCGGAAAACAGAGATGACGTTGCTATCGTCGAAACGATTCACTGATTTATGCGGACCATAATACGTGATTTTATCAAACTGCTGTAGAACGGGCAAATCCTCTACATTAAAATCCTTTTTTGTAGGGAAATTTTGAAATTGCAGACGTTTGTCATTTTTGAAGTAATACGTCATTAAGCCTATTGAAGGATTAGAAAAGCCTATAATGTTTAGTTCCATAATGAGCTCTTTCTCCAATTGCGATTTCTCGTATACGCTATCTGTTTGCAAGTAATCTTGTAAGCTGCGTCCCACATTCCCCTCGAACGCCATCTGCTGCGTCACATAATTCAAGTTAGCTATCGTGTTTTCGAGCGAAAGCGCCACCTGCTGCAAATTATTTTGAACACTCGCCTCGATTTTATTGTTCAGCATTGCGTACATTTTGTAATACGAGAGAGTTCCAATTAAGAACAATGGAATAAGTGAACTTGTTAGGATGATGATAAGCATACGTTTCTTTAGTGAAAGTTTCACACGTTTCCGAATGTTCAAAACACTTCCTCCTCTCCTCATTTAAACAAATAATAAACTAATTTCACTGCATTAAATACCCTTCCCATACATAATATTGTTTCGAAATGAGTGAAATCCCATCCCATTTTTCTGGTTTAAGGCTCTACCCAGCATGATGCAGTCCACACAGACAACAAAAAAAAGAGCCTCTCCAAAGGAAAGGCCCTTCATTTATCACACCGTATTCATCTACATTATTTGACCGCACCAGCCGTAATCCCGCTTGCGATTTGCCGTTGAAAAATAATATAAATAATGAGTACTGGAATAATGGTGATCAAAAGTGCTGCGAACAATGGTCCCCACTCTGTACGATACTGCATCTCGGCTTGCATAACGCCGATTTCCACCGGCAGCGTGTACTGAGTTGGATCATTAATGAGTATTGTGCCCACGATGTATTCATTCCAGATGTTGAGGATGTTGACAATGCCTACTGTAATCAAGCCAGGCTGCGCTAGCGGAAGCATGACACGGAAGAACGTCCCGTAATAAGATGCGCCATCGACGATAGCTGCTTCCTCGAGCTCCTTCGGCAGCGACTTGAAAAACCCGACGAGCACAAAAATTCCGAATGCCAGCAAGCTGGACGTATAAACAAAAATCAAGCCGAGCTTCGTATTGATTAATCCAAGTGAATTCATTAAGAAAAATAACGGGATGAGCGCGAGTACAAATGGAACCATCATCGAGGAAATATAAAGCAGAAACAAAGCATTGCTTCCTCTAAATTTGTATCTCGCGAGCACATACGCCGTCGTTGCAGATAGCAGCAGCGCTAGTATCGTCGATCCCGTCGTAATGACCATTGAATTAACAAAATACGTATCAAAGTGATATTTACTCCATACATACGAGAAGTTTGACCAAATCAGCGGCATCTCCGGCAAGGCCCAAGGTGCATTTAAGAAAAATTGTTCATTATTTTTAAGAGAATCAAGTAAAGTCCAAATAAGCGGGTACAATACGGATATGCCCCATAGGATCAAAATAACATAGATGATCAGTTTGGCGAACGGATTTTTAATCTGTATATTCATCTCTTTATCCCCCTTAGCTCATCTCAACGGGGTCATGACGCATTAACCGTTGAAGTACGATTGTCGTAATTAAGGACAGGACCAAGATGATAAACCCTATCGAAGCACCATACCCGAAGTGAAATTGACGGAATGCCATTTGATACAAATAGGAGCCCATAACCTGTGTGCTGTTATCCGGTCCACCTTCTGTCATAATCCATACAATAACGAAGGAACCGTTAAGCGTAGTCATCATGATGTTAAGAATGGATACTTTCATTTGCTCCCATACGAGAGGGAGTGTTATGCTCCAGAACTGTTTCCACTCACCTGCACCCTCAATGCTTGCCGCTTCAAAATACGATGCAGGAATACTTTGAATGGCAGCGATGAGAAGAATCATATAAAACCCGATACCCGCCCAAATGGCTGGAGGCAGAAGCATCCAGATCGTATGATCAGAGAAGCCAAGCCATGTTATCGATACTTTTTCACTTGTGAATAACGACAAAAACGCATTCAAGAAGCCAATTTGCGGATTATATATGAAATTCCACAATACGCCAATAACAACGACGGAAATTACATTCGGAATGAAGAAAATCGACCGAAAAAATCCAGCCAGTTTGAAGCCGAACCTGGTAAGCGCTACTGCAAAAAACGTCGCGAGAAGCATAATGCCGATTACTTTGCCAGCAACAAGGAAATAGTCGTTGCCGATCGCTCTCCACACAATGGGATCATGGAACATCTCTTTGAAATTATCAAAACCAACAAATGTTTTTGTCTCTGACATGCCGGACCAGTCAAAAAATGAATAATACAAGCTTTGCACAACCGGATAGATTGTAAATACGCCGAAAAATAAAAGAGTTGGGATGATGAATGATGCGATAAATATATTTCTCTGCCATTTTACTGTCCCTGAGTTCATACTTTCCATCCCTCCGAGTAAATTCACAGCGATTGATCGAGGCGTTATGCCTCGATCAATCGCTGCCGTCAATCTTTTGAAGGCTTATTTATTTGCTAACCTTTTTCACCACATCAGTTACCCGCTTAACCCACTCTTCAGGCGTAATCTTGCTAATAGTCAGTGCATCTGTTGCATCCATCATCGCTTTATCAACGTCAGCGTTATACGTAATTGTCGGAATAACAACTGTGTTAGGATCTGTCAAATATTTAGCAGCATCTTTAACATGGCTTGGCGCATTGGAGCTGCTGATGTCGCCTTTAATGTTAGAAGGAGCGCCGCTTAACTCAGCCCATTGCGAAGCTTGATCTTTCGAGAAAATGAACTGCAAGAACGCTTTAGCCGCCTCTTTGTTTTTCGCTTTTTTAGCAATAGCAACTGTAGCTGTGGAAGTGTTAGCAACCACTTTGCCGCCAGCTTCTTGCGTAATGGAAGGAATGAAACCAAAGTCAAAGCCAGCAGGAACGTCTTTCGCCATTTCGTTAGGCAGCCATAATCCATTCACAATGAAAGCATCTTTGTTTTGCAGGAACAGCATTTGTGAATCCGTGTGATTGATTTGGATGGAAGCTTTATCGATGTAATCCTTATCGCGCATGGCGACGATTTTGTTCAAAGCAGCAAGAACGGCAGGGCTTTCAAAAGCTTCTACTTTGTTAGCTGCCATATCTTGAAGAATGGAGAAATCATTGTTGTTTGCCGACACGATGGCTGGATACAGGAACGAGCCGTTGATATAGTACGGATATTTACCCGTGTGAATGAAAGGCGTAATGCCGTCTGCTTTAATTTTTTCGCTTACATCAAGGAAGGATGGGAAGTCCGTTGGTTCAGCCCAACCCTTTTCCTTAAAGAGCGCTTTGTTCCAGAAAACACCCCATGAGTTCAATACGAGCGGAATGTTGTATACTTTACCGTCAAATTGTTGAGCGGGTTGAGCCAAAATGTCGGCAATCAGATCACCGTCAACGTTTTTGGCATCTTTCAGCCATTCCGTCAAATCTTCCAGCTGGCCGTCTTCGACCATTTGACGATCATTTAATACCGGACCATCGATGTATACGAAATCTGGCGGGTTGCCGCCGATCCAGCGAGGTCTGTTTTGATCATTAATTTTTGGTCCTGCGGATTCTTTAATGTTCAGCTCCGGATTCGCAGCTTGGAAATCAGCAATAACTTTTTTCCACCATTTATCGCCATACCCGCCTACAAAATATTGAATTTCGAAGTCGCCAGTTAGTTTAACCGTATTGTCGGTAGCTGGTGCGTCCGTAGCTTCAGCAGCAGGCTCCTTTGTAGGTGCATTAGTGGCTGCTCCACCATTATTGCTATTAGAGCCACATCCAACTAGCGAAACGGCAGCCAAAATAACGGCGATACCAAGCGCGGCAATCTTTTTCTTCATAATCATTAAAGCAAACCCTCCCAAAAATGATGTTTTTTACACAGTACTTATGGGCTCCTATTGCAGCTCCATCGTGTAATTTCATCATAAATTGGGAGGGCTATAATCTCTATTGAATATCTTCCATATATTCTTTATTATCTTCTGTTTCGAGCATGCAAAGCCCATTATTTGATCTAAAACATCAATGTTGGTCAATTTTGTTGATTACTTTTACTTTCGGCAAAAGACTGCAGTTCGTCTAATGCCGCTTTCGGAGTCATTTGCTCATACAGAACGGCTTCTCCCAGCTTACGGGTATAATCGAGTACAGCTTGCCAGGAAGGCTCCTTCGCCGGATAAAATCTCGCTTTGCTTAACGCTTCTAAATCACTTTTGGTCTCTTCGCTCTTCTCAGATAACCGGGTGCCTACTGTCGTCGTAACGGGAAGAAAACCTTCGCGTTTAATCATTTCTTCATAAGCACGATCTTCATATAGGAAGTCGAGAAACTTGGACAATGCTTCTTGGTTTGTATGATCGGTTTTGAAGGAGACAAGCAGATCATGCACTCCAAACGTAATAGGCGGTGTACCATCCTTTACTGGAATCGGACCCTTTCCCCATTGCAGCTCCGGAAACTCGTTGGGGACGACGGCCGAGAAATAATTACCGGATATCATCATAGCGAGCTGGCCCCCGCCCATGATACGCTGCTTCTCGTCGCGAGTCGTACTATTTGGTTCAGGTTCAGTCAAGCCTTTATCAAACAGCTCTTTAAAAAAGGATAACCCTTCAACATTGGCCGGTGAATTAATCGCCCATTTCCCATCTTTAATCCAATCACCGCCCGAGCCAAAAAAGATATAAGACAAAGTTGCCTGCGTCTCATTGTCCGATAGGTCAATACCGAATCCGTCCGCTGCTCCAAGCGCTTTAATTTTAATAGCGGCCTGTTCCAGCTCCGACCATGTTGTTGGAGGAGCAGCAATGCCCGCTTTTCGGAACAAATCCTTGTTATAGTATAAATTCCGTGTAGTGGCCACGTATGGAATGGCGTATTGTACACCGTCTATCTGATCCATGTCTACTAAATTCGGATACAGCCTATTCGCTAGTTCAGGCGATATAATATCATCCATATTATTTAGCAAGCCATCCTTGGCATAATGGGCATACACATTTGTATTCAAAAGATCGGGAGGCTGATTCTTGCTAATCATCGTCGTATAGATTCCATCGAGTATATCCCAGTTGGCTACTTGCAGCTCCACATCGATTAAAGGGTTCTTCCTCTCAAACTCTTTCACAAGTTTCTCAAGCAGCGGCTTCGTTTCCGTGCTGTATTCAGAGGCGACAAACCGGATTAATGCCCGCTCCTCCTTGGGAGTGGCAACTGGTTCTGGACTCGCATTCATACATGAAGAGAAAATAAGCGTGGTTAACAAGAGGCTGACAGCCACCATAGGAGGTTTTACTCCATACCATTTTTGCTGCATAGGGTTATATTATCCTTCCGAATAGGGATCTACTTATTAGTAATGAATGGGAACAGCAGCTTCTGATTCTCCGTTGTGTACATATTATCTTTCGTAATGACATTGGATTCAACGTAAGTAATGAGATCGATTTTTTCTCCATTAATTAGCTTTAGCGCCGCTTTCACGCCAAGATAGCCCATATTAAATGGCTTCTGCACAATCGAAGCTGTCATCATGCCGGATTCCAGCAATTGGACTTCATCACTTGTGCTATCAAATCCAATGAGATTAATGGTGCCCGTCTTGTTATACTCTTTTAATAACTTTGCAACACCCTGCGAAGCAGATTGATTGAGCGTAATAAACGTATTGACGCGGGAATCACTCCTAAGCAGCCGCTTAGCAATTTCATAGGCCTGATCCTCGGAATCATCTGCATAATAGGTTTCCATTGCGCTGTCTTTGTAGCCCTTCAATGCAAGCTGCATGCCCTCCAGCCTCTCTTGAGAAATGATCGAATTAGCATGATCGCTAATAACGGCAATATTCGGATCACCGTCCGTTTCTTCAATGGAGGTTTGCCCCGCTAATCGTCCTGCTTCCCTATGGTCACTAGAGACAATGATGGGAGTAGGCTTCATATTCGGGGAATGATTAATAATGACCAGCTTGATGCCTGCTGCACGTGCTTTGGCAAGTATGGCGGGCATTCGATGATCCATCACCGTATCAATAACAATGGCTTGCGGTTTTCGCGCAATGGCATCCTCCAAAATTTGAATCTGAGCATTGGAGTCGCCTTCTACAAGCGGACCTTCTACGCTCAAGTTCAATCCTGTTTCCTTGGCTGCTGCTTCTGCTCCCTGATTTACGGCCTGCCAGAAATCAAGACGAATATTTAAGGACTTCAAAATAACCGTAACATTTTTCTCCTCATGGTTAACGCCAAAAAGCAGATTAAAGTTGAATACAAAATAGATGGCAATCATCGCAATTGCCAGGACTAGCCACAGCGTAAATCGATGCTTTCGCATTATTTTGCTCCCCTTAATCGAGTTTCGGTATTACGATCGTAATACAGGTACCCTCTTCAATTTCGCTGCGAATTTGGATGCCATACTCATGCCCAAAATACAGCTTGATTCGCTCGTTTACGTTGCGTATACCGATGCCTTGATTGCCGTTATCATCCTTATTGCTGTAGAGAAGTTTCCCCAGCTGCTCCTGTGACATCCCTTGTCCGTTATCCTCTACCTCAAATATAATTTGATCGCCTGCCTGCCTTCCGCGTATCGTAATTAATCCATCATCCATGCCGTACATGTTCCGTATGCCATGATAGATCGCATTTTCAACAAATGGCTGAAGCAATATTTTTAACGTTTTATAGCCTAGAATTGATTCATCCATATCGATGACATAATTGAGCTCATCGTTATAGCGCATTTTCTGTATAAGCAAGTAGTTCGTAATATGTTCAATTTCCACTCGAATCGGTACCAGCTCTTTTTCCTTCGTAATGCTTGCTCGGAACAGCTTAGCTAAAGCGGATGTCATAAGAACGACCTCCTCATGCTGCTTCTGCTCGGCCATCCACACAATCGAATCGAGCGTATTGTATAGAAAATGGGGATTGATTTGCGATTGAAGCAGCAGCAGCTCGCTCTTTCGCTTGTTTTCCTGATTTAGAATCGTTTCCTCCATCAGAAACTTGGTTCTGCTGACCATTAAATTAAAAGATCGTCCCAGCTGACCAATTTCATTCATTTGACCAATTTCCGTCTGAATATTGAAGTTTCCTTTCTCCACTTGCTTCATATCGGATTGCAATACTTTAATAGGCTTGGATAAGCGATGTGACAATCCTACGGAAATAAGCAAGGAAATAGCTAAACCGCATAAGGAATAAAAGATAATGGAATTACGCAGCCCTTCTTTGCTCGCAATCAAATCATCAGAATAGGCAACCCCGGCAATTCTCCATCCGAAGTTCGTATCCTGCACGGAATAGATACGTTTATCTCCACTCTCATTCGCTACAAAGGAGTGACCACTTGGAGCCCGCAGAACTTCTGCAATTCGCTCCGTACGCAGTTTACTGTCGATGAGCTGTTGCTGCGGATGATAGACGATATGACCCTCGTTATCCACGATGAAGAGATAACCTTTTTTGCCGAGGTTGATGTTTTCGCAAATATCATTAATGACACTTAAGTTGAGATCAACAAGAAGCACGCCATCCGCCTTAATCCCATCTGTGCTCTTAAGCTCTCGACTCAGAGAAACGACCCAGCGGTATTCGTTCTCGATTAGGTTTTGCACATGAGGAGCAGAAACGACGGATCTGCCACCTGCTGCTTTTGCCAGCTGATACCATGCTTGATCCTCCAGCGTCGTATTGGGGTTTAAGGTAGTAATTCTTCGGTCAGAAACAAATCGCCCAATGTATCCAAATACCATGATCGAGGCGATGTCCTTGCGCGTATACAAAATCGCCTGGAACAAGTCGGAAATTTGCTTCTCGTATGTGCGACGGTTCTCTGCGCTGATGAAGTTGTTGTCCGATATGTAATACTTGACGTCCTTATTCGTTAAAGCGAGCAGTGATATATTTTCCATGTTGTCGACATACGATTGAATGTTTAAATTGACCTGCTTAATAATTTCCTCAATGTAGCCCTTCGAATTTCGCTCTACTGCCGCTACGGAAACCTGATAGCTTACTAGGCTTGTTAATACAATGGCAGCCAAAATCAGCATGGAAAAAGCCAAAGATATATTCGATTGAATGCTTTTCAGCGGAAATAAAGGAAAGAACCGATCTTTGAGCATGTTAGGCTCCGCTCCCCTTTATTTGTTTCTCTCGGTAATCCTTCGGCGTGATGCCTGTATGCTTCTTAAATAAAATGCTGAAATAATTCGGGTCCTTATACCCGACTTGCTCCGCAATTTCATACAGCTTCAATGCTGAATGATGAAGCAGCTCCTTCGCCTTAGCGACTCTTACACCAGTTAAATATTCAATAAATGTCTCTCCTGTATGCTGCTTGAACACGAGGCTGAAATAGCTTGAACTCATGAGCACATGACGGCATAAGTCCTGCAATGACATCTTTTCATTCGCATAGTTTGTATCGATGTACGCTACTGCACGGTGGATTTGCATGTTTGTCAAATAATTACGATTATCTGCTATAGTAGAAATGACGGAGCTTACCATATCTTTTAGCCAAATTTCTACCTCATCAAGCGTCTTGAATTTGAACACGTTCATCAGCTTCATTTGTTGATCGTAGGAAGGCTCCTGCTCGTGAATGGCTAGCTCCTGTATGGAGTTCATGAGCGATAAAACAACCTTTTGCATTTGCAGCATGCATGCTTCTACGGGAACGAGCGAAGTCTTTAGCTCAGCTACCCCTTGTTCAATCAATTGGTAGGCTTCTTGAATGGCGCCTGTTTTGACAGCGGCAGCCAGCTTGCGATCGAGGTCTTGGCTCAGCGGCATATAACCGGAAGGTTTTCCTTCTATATCGATAATACTTAGCACCCTATTTTTGCCTAGCAGAAAACGATAGTCTAGTACAGACAAAGCACTCTTGTAGGATAACGGCAGCTGTTCAGCAAGTATGCATGTTCTGCCAATTCCTATTGTCACGGTAAACTTCAAATATTTCTCAATATGATAGCGAACCTCCTCAGCAAGCGAAAATCCTTGCTCATATAAGAGGCTCTCATTGTCATCGCCAAAAATAATCGCAACCATCCTCTCCTCCCTTGTACGGAAGGTAAGCACATGCTCTCGATCCAGCGTCTCTTTAAAAATATCGTAAGCTGCAAATCGCAAAAACTCGACGTCATGTTCATAGGAAGGCAGCTCTCGGTCGCCGAAATCGTCGATGTCTACGACCATGACCAAATATAGCGGTGAGATCGGAGGAAGGTTGAAATACGCAAATCGTTCTGCGATTTCCACTTTCCCTAGGCCAACCGCTACTAAACGCTCAAGAAATCTCTCCTTAAGCAGTGGTAGACTGTGCTCCAGCTGATTGTTTAGTCTGCCGAGATCTTCACGGCGCTGCTTCTCTTCATCCATCTCTGCTTTAATCCGGTCAAGCAGCTGTCGTATTTCTTGCGCTGTAATCGGTTTCAGAATGAAATCAGAAATTTTAAGCCGAATAGCCTGCTGCGCATATTCAAATTCGTCATAGCCCGTTAATATAATCATTTTTATATAAGGAAATTGTGCGGAAATTAAACCAGCCAACTCTAATCCGTCCATAAATGGCATACTGATGTCTGAAATAACGAGCTCCGGCCGATCGAGTTCTACTGCATCCCACGCCTCTCGACCGTTAGCGTAATCACCAATCAATTCGAAGCCATGCTCATTCCAATTGATTGTATTTTTTAATCCGATTCGGACAACCGCTTCATCATCGACAATAATTACTTTATACATCGAAGCCTCTCCAGTCTGTAAAAATAAATATAAGCGCTATAACAATATAAACCAATTATGCATGAGAATTCGTTTACTTACAATTATTCGATTCGAATTTACATTTCTATCCTTCTACTTGTTTTTACATTTAGCCTCATGCAGAAATACCCGGCCGCATGCGACCGGGTTGTGTTTGCTGTTGTACATATCATCAATAGCTTCTAAGCATCGACCATACGTTTCTTGTAAAAATATGCACACAATAAGTAGATACCAACAATCCATAGCGCAATAACGGCTAAGTAAGGCCAAACATCCGCGAAGCCTACACCCTTTTCCACTTCGTTTGCCAACTCTACAAGCTGCGCATTTGGCAAATAGGAGACGATGGACAATAACGGAAACGCATCAGCAAACATGGAGAGAGAAGTTCCCCAAGTAAAAACAACTACTAGCGGCAAAATAGCAACCGAAGCCTCCATAACCGACTTTGTCAGCAATCCGACAAATGTGCCTACCCCTACATAAAAAACCAAGGATAATAATAGTGCAATACCGATAACGAGCGTGTTAGCAGGACTATACCCAAGCAAGTAGATCGATCCAAGCAATACAGCCCCGGTCGCAATCATGCTTAACAAACTTTTCCCTAAAAAGATCTCATAAATACTAGCAGGTGACAGCGTAAGTCCACGCAGCGTGTTTTTTTCTTTCTCTTCTGCGACTAATGCCGATTGAACATAGGCTCCTACCATAATAAACGTCATATTAATGATCATATATTGCGTATAAATTGTCATATCACCCATGTTTCCGTAAAATGCAGCTAAAAGTAACGGCATGAATATGGTTGAAGTAACATACAAATTTCGGGATACGTCTTTATAGTCTTTCTGCAAAATAGCCAGTACACGCTTCATTGAAAATGTCATGATAGTTTCCTCCCTGTTACTTCTACGAAAATATCGCCAAGTGTCGGATAATTAGAATGAATCGTCTTCACTCGGTTCGCGCTCATATATTCAAACACCTGCTGTGCTCCCTTAGCGCCCTTAGGTACGACAACGGTAGCACCATCGGTCAACTCTATAGTAATCGTGTCATCACTATGCAGCTCACGCAGCTTCTTCGGCGCATCAAGCAATTGAATCGTGCCGTTATTCAGAAAAGCAACGCGATCACATAATGTTTCAGCCTCGGCCATATCATGTGTCGTCAAGAAAATAGTCGAGCCCTTCGCTCTCAGCTTCAGTAAGCCTTCATAAATATGTTTGGTGTTTACAGGGTCCAGTGCCGAGGTCGGCTCATCTAGAAACAGCAGCTCCGGCTCATGTAGAAAAGCTCTTGCCAATACTACTCTTTGGGTCATACCCTTGGATAGCTTCGATACTACTTTTTTGCTCTCCTGCTCCAAATTAACCATTTGGAGCACCTCTTGAATTCGGCTGACAGGTACATCATATAAGTCACAGTACAGCTTCAAATTATCATAGATGGATAAGCGGCCATACAATGATGTGTTGTCTGTAAGCACCGCCATTTTTTGACGATACTTCGCTTGCTGCAATTGACTTGCAGGTACTCCGAACACGTATGCGTTCCCTGATGTCTGTTTTAACTGCGCGGTTAATATTTTTATCGTAGTCGTTTTGCCCGATCCGCTCGGACCAAGAAATCCGAAAATTTCACCTTTCCTCACGTTAAAGGAAACGTCCTTTAATGCCCTTGAATTCGAAAATGATTTCTCTAATGAAGTCACTTCAATTATATTTTCCATTCCGCTTTCAACCTCCGCTTTCGTTTGCTGTTCTGCCTTCATCTTAGGACAGATCCAGCAGCGGCGCATTATAATCCCATCGAATGGAGCATATAAAGGGGTGAATGGTGCTTATTTGGAGCTGAATAGCGCAATATTAACGTTGTTTGGAGCATCCAATTCAGCGAATCGCGCTTATTTGAGTCCCATCATTTCCTTTAACTCAGCCATTTTTGTTTTTGACAAAGGAACGTTTGTCTTTAAATGATCATCAAGTACCAAGCTATAACTATTGCGAGTGAAGGTTATTACCTCTCTTACCTTCTGCAGATTAACGATGTACGAACGATGACAACGGAAGAAACCATACGTCTGTAATCTTTCTTCTAGCTCGTTAATTTTGAAAGACGTTGGATATATCTCACCCTTAATAAAGAGATTGGTTTGTCCTTCACTGCTTTCGATATAATCAATCTCCGGAGGATTAAATAAAATAATTTTGTCATTCATTCGTGTCGGAATTTTCTCGAATCTAACGAGCTGAACGATAGGCTCTTCTTCTTCTTCTTCACGTTCGTCATCACTTGCTTCTTTAGATTGTTCTTCATTATGATCAGCATCATCAGAAGGCAACGGTTTCTCTGCATTCTCCGTATCTTGAACATCAAACGCTTTTAGTCCCTTCTCATCCAGACGATAAACACGGCTGGTCACACTAAGCACCGTTTCCATATTTCCGGTGAGAACGAGAATAGCTTTACCGCTCTCCCCGAGTACTCGAACCATTTTTTGAAAAACCAATTTCGTTTCATTGTCTATGTTCTGATCCGGCTCTTCAAATACAAACAACGCCGGATCTTGAAACAATAAGCGGGCAAATTGAACTCGTCTTTTCTCTGACAGGTTTAGCTTCGTTATGCGCATATTTGCTTTCATATCGAGCTTAACGCTGCGAATAACCTCATCGACTACTAGGTCTGACCCATACAACTTTTTGAAAAAACTAAAGTTTTCTTTTACCGAAAGCCGCTCGTAAAACCCGTCTTCTAACAGCAACAGCCCAAGCTGCGACAGATATGCTTTCTTATTGCTCGCATAGGCTTCTTTATTTACTTGAATTTCTCCGCTTGAGACCGGCAGTTTTCCTGTCAGCATCGCTAATAGCGTATTGCGCACATTCATGCTCGAATAGAGTGCAACCACATCATGTCGAGCAATTTCTATATGAAAAGCGGGAAATACGAGGATATTCTCCGTATATCTTTCCAACTCTTTAATTTCCAAAACAGCCACATTATCACCTAGTTTATCTATAATTTATATTGAACTTATCTATTATACATGACCCCATTGCTATGCTGAATGCAGAAATTGGGTATTTTACCCTTTTGCAAATACCGATACCCAACTCTACATTGACTCGGTTCTCTAATCAACAAAAAAGCCCACAACCTCTTTCCGTTGTGAGCTTATTAAGCGGGAACTGCTGCTAGCGGCATCCAAATCTTCAACCATCATCATCTGTTCGAGCCCATTGCTTGAATTTTAATTTTCATTTTAACATTTACTTCCGCCTTAGAAAATGCTTCACCCCAGTTCTCCTTGACCTCCTTCCAATGCTCGTATTCATAGGCTCTTGCATGTAAACCGTATCCAATAGGATCAATTTTGGCTCCTTGCGTTTTCTTAATTAAGTGTTGCGCTTGTTTTTGAAGCTCTTCTTCTATTTGTTTTTCTAGCTCGGGGGCATTCTTCTCGACATCAAAAGTAAAAAGACGCTCTGTCATAACAATACCCATCTTCACCCTAATATTAAATTTAAAATGATTATCTATATAACTAGTTTTCGTCTTCACATGTATAAACGTAGGGTAAAAACTTGCTTTATTCTCTTGAGACAAGCCCTCGTCCGGCTGCTGAGGAAGCTTGAGCGTAAATGAAAATACGCCACCCTTTTCATCCTGCAAAATTTTCAATAATTTTGTTTCGTTAATATCCAAGGTTAATTTATATTTACCCATATGATCCAAAAGTGCCGTTCCCGTTACTTTTATTAGACCATCTTTTTTCATCTCTGTCATAAAGGGAGTTGTCCCTTTTTCTGTAAATTGACGATGAAGCTCTTGAAGTGTCGTTTTAACTGTAATATTGCGCTCATGTGCGGTATCGACCAGTTTCAATAAATACAGAGGAAGACGGGGCTTATCTTTAGGTACAGACATAGCGATTTCTGAAACGGGTCCATCTACCAAGATGGCCCTAGACACGGTTGTATTCTTTCCATCCCTGTACATTGTGTCCATAACTCTGAACCAGCGTTTATGCTGCACAACACGTTTACCAATGAGAATCACTTGAACCTTGCCTCTTCTTGTCAATGCAGTGATTGTAGCATCCAATTGTTCGACCGATTCCCTAATCGTAACAGCCTTAACGATTGTGTTCTCTTCCTTGTCTTTCGCTTCCTTATCAAACACCGGGCTAGATGAAGTAACAACAAGATTTTCATCCTCATCTAGATCGATTCCAATCATCAGACCGAGTGAAATATCTTCAATGTCGATCCGATCCGCGCACCCCGAAAGAACAGACAGTGATAACAGTAGACCAAAAAAGTAAATGACTCTCACTAGCTATCACTCCGTTGAAATCGATTATAGATACGGACATATAGGTAAAGGAAGAAAGGACACACATATACGAACCATATTCCTACTTTACTTATGAATGTCGACCATTGACCCGTCTCATTCCATGAAGGGTGTATAAAAACAGTGAGCACAACGCACGACAATAGAATAACAGCACCGTATGGAGCCGTGTTTTTTGTACCAAATAGGAAATTAGCGCCAAAGGCTGCTCCGAACATGTAAGGAAGCCACGCCGTTGAAATAACAAACAAATAGAGAGCCAAAAAAATCATGTCAAAACGCTCTAAAAAATGAAATTCAATCATCTTCAATAAATTAAATAGGGGCTGATTATAGTCTGTAATCCCGTCAGGACTAAAGTAGGCGAAGCAAATCAAGGTAACGCCTAAATAAATAAATAAAGTAATCGAATTGGCTATGACGATTCCGCGAACAGCCAAATGCTTTTTTTTCAAAAAAGGATATAACACCAACACAATCTCAAAACCGAGAAATGAGAAAATCGATGACTCTACCCCATTAAAAATAGGCCTCCAACCTTCCTTTATAATGGGAAGGAGATGAATCCATTGCGCGTCTTTCAGAGAAAACAGTAAAAGAAAAAACATCCAAACCGTCATATAAAAAACAAGCTCGGAGTATCTCCCCAAAACATGTAGGCCTTTTCCAACCATAAGAAATCCAGGAGCAATGAGTAAACAAACAACAATATAATCCGGGGTTATTTGCAAAAACCAATGCTTGATAAATAGCATCGTTAATGTCAATATCGTCCAGACGAAAAAAGCGAAATACAAAATAATAGGAAGGGCCATTGCCTTTCCCACAAACTTGCCAAAAAGACGTATCAACAAATCAAAAATGGTGTCATCAGGGTATTTCTCTAAAACCTTTACGATAATAATGCTTGCAATCAAGTTTATGCAATATCCAAGGATGAGTGATATCCATCCATCGGTCCCTGCTTTCTCAGCAAGGTCTCTGGGGAGAGAAAACACCCCAGTTCCCACCTGACACCCTTGAATGATAAAAATAAACTGCATGAATGTAATTTGGTTTAGCCCATGTTTCTTCAAGAATCCTCATCCTCCCGATGATTTTTCTGTCTGATGGATTGTGAGGGCATCGTGCTTTTGGGTCGCTTGAGCATAGACCATATAGGAAAACGAACAAAAACATCCTTCATTTCAACATATCTCCACGGAGCTAACGGGCTTCCGTAGGGAGTTCCCAGCGATTCCAAAGAAACGAAATGCACAACTAATATCATCGCTCCAGTGACAATTCCCACTATGCCAAACATCGAAGCCAGTATCATCATCGGGAACCTTAGCAGCCTAATTGAAGCCCCCATATCATAGTTCGGAATGATAAACGAGGCTATTGCAGTAGTGGATACGACGATGACCATGAAATTGCTTACAATTCCTGCCTGAACAGCCGCCTGCCCAATAATGATGCCTCCAACAATACCAATCGTTTGACCGATCATTGCGGGCAGACGAATTCCTGCTTCTCTCATCATTTCAAGTACGATTTCCATCACAATAGCTTCTATAATAGGCGGGAATGGCACCCGTGATCTTGTTTCCGCAATCGATAGAATGAGCTGTACCGGAATGACCTCGTAATTAAATGAAATAAACGCGATATAAGCAGAGGGTAAAAACAATGCAATAAATAAAGCAAAGAAGCGAAGAAGTCGAATAAAGGAAGCAATCAACCAGCGGCTATTGTAATCATCAACGCTTTGAAAGAAGGTAATAAAATTTACGGGAGCAATCAACACAGTGGGCGATCGATCCACGACAACGGCAAATCTTCCTTGGAGAATATGTGATGCGGTTGTATCCGGTTTCTCCGTCAAAATAACCTGCGGGAATGGCGAAAACGGATTATCCTCAATGAATTCAGCTAACTCGCCTGTATTCATAATGGCATCAATATCTATAAGATTTATTCGCTTTTCGAGCTCTTTGAGCAGCTCCGGATTAGCCACATCAGCCAAGTACATAATGGATAGCTTTATTTTTCCGCGTTGCCCTACACTCAGCTCCTTGATCTTCAATTCACGATTGGGAATATACCTGCGTATCAAAGCAATGTTCTGGCTCCCCGTTTCTACGAAGCTTTGATGTGCCCCACGAAGGGATGCTTCTATTCGAGAGTCTTCGACTGCTCTTTGCGGCCAACCTTTCGTATCATAAACGTAGACTTTGGGCTGTCCTTCAACAAAAAGCACACTATTCCCTTGCAAAATAGCATTTTCTATTTCATCCCAAGACCATTCGATACGAATCTTTCCTACACTTACTTCGGGTAAGCGATTATATTGTTCAGGAGAACCATTAATTAATTCATGCAAAATATTATTATGTATATATTCCTTATTTACTAAGCCCTCCAGATATACAAGTGTCGTAGAGTTACCTTCCTGATCCGTTTGGATCTGTCTTATGATTAAATCTGGTGTTAACGTAAACAATTGTTTAAGGTATTCGATGTTAGCTGACATTACATTACTAAGCGGAGGATCTTGCAGAGTTGAAGCACTATGATTGGGTATCCGATACTTCGATTTGCGGTTCCCTCTAAAAAATTTCATTATCGAAAACACAAGGAATCATCCTATCTTGATCCATTTATTGATTTAAAATAGTCATTCCAAGGATCGACAAAAAACGACTAAAAGATACCCAGTGTGCTTCATGTATACAAAAAGAAGCCCTCAATCCCACTCAAGCAGTGGAGTTGAAAGCTTCTTATATCCGTACCTTTTTATATAATCACGTGGCGATCGGAAATCCAAGTGAAAATATGGCTCCGCCGCCCTTGTGATTATCAGCTGTAATGAGGCCGCCGCACCGTTCAACAATCGCTCGTGCTATGGCTAGTCCCAATCCAGACTCCCCATCCTTGCCTTTCACAAAACGATGAAATAAATAAGGAAGCAGCTCATCTGATATGCCGCCGCCATCATCGGACACCGATATTTCAATGCGACCTTTCTTGATCGCAGCGTTAATATAAATATGTTTATCCGCATGTCTAATCGCGTTAGTTACAACGTTAAGCAGTGCTTGTAATAACTTATCTTGGTCTGCCTGAACCATCAGCTGTTCATGATCATCATAGCTTGGATGAAGCGTAATTCCTTTTTTGACAAGCATGGGATTGACACGTTCAATCGTCTCGGCGAGCAAATCCTTTAAACAAACCAATGAGGGCTTATAAATATCCTCCTCGCTGTCCAGCTTTGCTAATAGCGTCATTTCCGTAACAAGATTTTTCAATCTGTCGCTTTCACTCAAAATAATATCCAAACCTTTGCGAACATTTTCGCCTTCAAAAACCCCGTCTCTAATGCCTTCAGTGTATCCCGCAATGGACATTAAAGGCGATTTCAGCTCATGAGACGCATTTTGGAAAAATTGCTTCTGCGCACGATTAAATCGATTGAGCTCGTCAGCCATTTCAAAAACGACCTGCGCAACAGAACCAATCTCCCCTCCTGCCTTCACTCGCTTAACCTTTGAAAACTGACGGCTCTTCACCTTTGTTAATTCATCTTTCAATTTCATTAGCGGCTTGATTAGTTTTCTCGTTATGAAGTGGCTGAGCACCAGCATAAGCACGCCGCCCACACCGAATACGAGAAGCAATCGTTTGAGCAGCGCCTGCTCAATTTCTTTGATTTTGCTGACTGGCGTAAATAGCGTCAAAGTACCCTGCGGAATTGCATTAACTTCTACAAGGAACCCTTTATCCGATCCATCTAGTACCTTTCCCACGCTCGAAATGGCAGATGTTTTTGTACTTGACGTTGTTCCTATTTGCACCGACTGCATGGGTAATACATCTTCCACAATGTTGCCTTGAGCATCCGTAACGACGGCTTCAATAGACGAGTTAACCTGCGACGTACTTGCAGAAAGAGTAGTTCGTTTATCGATAGTTGCTTGTCCAAAAGATTCACTTTTCATCATAGTAGCTGATAGCGAAGCACTTGCCATCTTCAATTCTTCCTTCTGCGCAACCATAAAATGATCCAATAAAACAAAGTGAATCAAGACCGCCGTTATAGATAAAACAAGTATAAGCGCTATGCCAAATGCGAGATTAATTTGATGAACTAACTTCATATCAGCACCCACCCCGATCCGTTCTCATTCGATAGCCATGTCCCCATACCGACTCTATCGGCAAATGCTCTATTTTTTTGCGTATTCGTTTAATGAGATGATCGACAGCACGATCGCTGCCGAAATAATCGTCGCCCCAGACGAGTGTCAGGAGATCAGCCCTAGCAAAAGCACGGTTCGGCTGCTCAATAAATACTTTAAGCATTGTAAATTCCTTGCTCGTCATGTCCACTTCCTCACCTTGCCAAAACACGCGTCTTTCCTCCAACATCAATTGAAGCTCACCCATCTCGAGCCGCGATAATGGCGTTGCAGCATTCGTGATGCTTTCATCATGGTTATATTTGTACCATCGTTGGAGCTGCCGCTTTATACGTGCCACCAGTTCGCGAGGACTAAATGGCTTAACTAAATAGTCGTCGCTTCCGAGCTCCAAACCTAATATTTTATCCACTTCTGTATCTTTGGCTGAAATCATAATAATCGGCACTTCTGCTTCATTGCGAATTCGCCTGCATAACTCATAGCCGTCCATACCTGGCAGCATAATATCGAGCACCCAGAGATCGGGAGGATTGGTTTGCCATAGCTCCCATGCGTCCTCTGCATTTTCCAATCCAACCGTCTGGTAACTTTCCTTCTGCAAATAAATCTCGACTAGATTACGTATATGATGGTCATCGTCCACAACGGCGATGCGATAATTGCTGTTCACCTTCACTAACCCCCTGAACATTTCTTCTATAAGTATACCAAGCTGACAATCGCAATGGGGCCGTGCCATCGTTTTTCCACAAATACACCAATGTTCTGCCACAGCCGTGCTGTAGAGTAAAGCAGGTAAGACAAACCCATTAGGAGCGTGAAACCATGAACCACAAATTGATTATCTCAAGAGTTGTCCTTTCTTCTGCTTTATTAATGTCCGCCGTTGCCGGTCCTGCCATCTCGAATGCGGCTACCAAATCACCAAACCCGGAACAAATCCCAATGTTGCAAAAAGTAATATCAAGTAATACCTCTTCCACAGACGCCATTACTGGCGTAGCTGTAGTCAACAGCTTTACTAATCCGCTCGACTTAGCAAAAAAGTATGCGCCTGACACGCTCGCTGACTGGCAAGAAACATTGGACCAATATGAGAAAACGATCGGCAAAACCCTGAGTATCGTCTCATCTACAATCGAAGCGACGCCAGCTGTTGCATCTGGTAAAGAGACCATTTCTATATCTAAAGGGGAAATCAGCGCTACATTAGTTTCAAAAGCTGCTAAAACCTCCACAAAACTAGAGGTAGTGCCCGATGCTGTTGTTAAGCTTGATGAACAGGATGGAACGAAAATTCAAATGGCACAAGCGGTTGTTAGCGAGGCTGACAGCTCTGATATGGCATTTATTAGAGCGGAGATCAAACTGGCGCAAGCGGTTCAATCTGAAGATTCCGATGCTATTAAGGAATCACTCGGCAAGCTGCTGGAACAGTACAAACAGCAAATCGCTGAATGGAAAGCAGAAAAATAATCGATTAAACATCTCTCCCGTGTACAGCTGCGCATGAACGAATAAAAAAGGAAACAAACTCACCTCCACAAGGAAGTGAGTTTGTTTCCTTTTTGTATTTTGCTAACCATTTCAGTATGACTTAATAAAATGCAAACTTAAATCAAACCTTGTAGACGAATAATCGCCTGCGCGCGATCGACGACTTCTAGTTTTCCATAGAGGTTGCTGATGTAGTTGCGTGCTGTACCTTCAGCTATGAACAGTGCATCGGCAATTTCGCGGTTGTTCAGTCCACGAATAATGAGCTGTGCCAACTTTTTCTCACGATCTGTCAGCTGGATGTTATCCAGACTCGATTTTTGCCATTGTTCATGATCTACCGTGAACCTATTCATCCTCTCTGCCAGTTTGGCTGCAACTGCGGCCGGCAGAATATACTGACCAGTCATCGTATCACGAATCGCGGTGATCATTTTATCGATGTCCATGTCTTTCAGCATATATCCGCTTGCCCCATGCGCCATCCCTTCTACAATATAATCCGCGTCTATGAAGGTCGTTAAAAACAAAATGAAAATGTTGGGCGAGCTCTGCTTGATTCGTTTTAAAGCGGTGATTCCATCCATAATCGGCATTTGAATGTCCAGCAGCATAAGATCGGGGTGAAGCGTTTCTGCCATCACACAAGCCTCTTCCCCATTCTTAGCTACGCCAATAATTTCGAAATCATCTTCCAAATCCAATATGGTTCGGAGCCCTTCCCGTGTCAGCATTTGATCATCGGCAATTACAATCGTTATCTTTTTCATTCCCTATCTCCATTCAATCGCACCTTATATGGTAAATCGATTTTTAACAGACATCCTTGATTTGGCCATGATTCAACAGAAAGACTGCCGCCCAGTTGTTCAACTCGCTCTTTCATCGCTTTTAATCCAAATCCTAACGTGATCTCAGGGGCACCGGTTCCGCAATCCTCGAGCCTGAACTGCAAATAGGTTCCGACTGATTGCAGACTAAAGCGGAACTCCTTGCTCCCGCCATGTCGGATGCCATTAGTTAAGCCTTCTTGGAGCGCATGATAGATCGCCTTCTTATGAGCTGTCGACAGCTTAGGCAATTGATGAATAGCTGAATGAACGTCGACTTCCATATTGCGCTCTGTATCTCGAATGAGCTGATTCAGCATTTGTCCGAGATCGGCGAACTTGTCCTCCTTCAACATATGGACGGATCCGCGGATTTCATTCAGGCTATGCCTTGCCAGATCCTGTGCTTCTTTCAACCGCTGCATGCCGCCCTCCATATCCTTAAGCAGCAGCCGTTTTCCAGCTTCAATCTGAAGGATTGTCGATGTAAGCGAATGCCCGACAATATCATGAATATCATGGGCGATACGGTTCCGTTCCTCATAAACAGAAGCTTCGGCCAGAGCAGCGGATGTCTCGCGCATGGATCGCTCAAGACTGCGAGTTCTCTCTACGACTTGAGCCTCTAGATTATTTTTAAGATACTGAATCCCCGAATAAAGCTTGGCGTTTTCTATAGAAATAGCGCATTGGGAGCCAAGCAGCTTGAGCACATCCAGCCGCTGAGGCGTAAATACGCTGGTCGATAACCTGTTCTCCATATAGAGCAAACAAATCAACTTGTTCTGATGCATGATAGGGAGACAAAGCACCGACTTCAACCCATTATTTTTGACATACGGATTTCGTACGAACATCCCTTCATGGGCTGCATCATGCAGCACGACTTCCTCTTTCGTCCTTGCTGCATATCCAATAATAGCCGCTGAAGCGATCTCCGATTCTGCTTCTAAGGGAACGGTTTCGATGTGTTGCTCATCCGCCGTTCCATAAGCCTCAACAACCCAATTGTCTTCATGACCAAAAATAAGTACACCGTATTCCGCTCCCGCATTATGAAGCATGATGCGCATCAGTGTGTCGAGCAACCGATTCATCTCCATTTCGCCCGATAAAGCTTGTGCGGACATGACTGCAGAGAGATAATCAACACTCTCGAGGCCCGACTCTCGCCTGATGTGGAGGAGATGTCCATATTTTTGTTCCAGGACAGCCGCCTTCGCCGTCGCCCCCCACTCGAGATAAGCTTCATACGCTTCCGTCATATAGATTTTCGCAAGCTGCTGTTTACCATGACGAAGCGCAAATTTAGCAAGGCATTCCGCAGCTATTCCAACATCGTGTATATATCCGTACGCACGCGCTGCCTCAATCGACTGTTCGAATAACTCCTCTGCTTGGCGGTTTTTTCGTGTAATCCGTGCCACTTCAGCTTTAATGAGCAAATATTTATGTTTATAATTTTCTGGGCAACGCGCAGCGAGCACTTTCATTCTTTTCAGGTGCTTCCTTATCGTAGTCAAAAATACTTTTTGTTCCTGTATGGAAGCATCCTCATAAAGCTGTGCCAAAACTAACGATTCATACAAATATTGAACGGTGCTCTCATATTTATCTTGACGTGCATTAATGATCGCAGCAGCTCTCTTCAAAGCCTCATTTGCTTCTTGATACTGACCGAAAATATAGCCAGGTAGATACTGAAGAGTGCAAACAAGTTCTTGAATCGTATTAAACTGATCTCCATGTACCGATCCGGCAAAATCCTCGCTATAAATATCCGTTTCCTCAAATGGGTCATTCGGTGCGCGATAACCTGTTAAACGGACGAGGAGATCAACCAGCACAACGGCTTGCTTCCAATGAAGACTATTATTGTGCCGTAAAAAATCCCCTGAATGAGCAATTAATCGATTATAAATATCCCCAAGCGGATGACCATATTGCAGAAGAATTGCACAATTGATTAATACACTTTGATTGCTGTGCCACAGATCTCCCGATTCCAGACCTACTTTCCCAGCATGCTCGGTAAAAGTCTTCAGCATCATCGGATCAAATTGGCGCCAGCTATCGTTACACAATGTGAATGAAGTAAGTGTCTTAACATGCAGTATTGGGTACGGCTTCGATAATTCGCATGCAAGCATACCCCACTCAAATGCCTCTTTATAATGACGAAAATGAAAATTCAGGAACATGGCATAACCTACAAAACCTATTGAAGACTCCGGAGTCATGCCGTAATCAAGAGTCATTTCGATCATTGTAAACGTAGTAGCGAGCCAGCCTTTCTTATTGACAAAAAAGCTGGCATTGCTCGTATAGACCATTGCGGTCATAGCCGCTTTCCGTACTTCATCTGTCATAAGCGGCAGTTGCTGTAGAGATTCAATCGGATGCTTCTTTAATTTTCGACTGAGCTTTAACCACTGTAAAGTCAGTTCAAATGTGCTTGGTTCAAAATGATGACGGATGTTCAATAATTCCAACGTTTGATGGCCTAAAGAAATGACCTCGCCATAATTATCATTCGTTGCCTCCAATTGAATCTTCATCGTGCAAACAAGTGCTTTATCTAAATTTGTCTCCGCTCTGCTGATCAACAGGTTAAATAAATCATTCGCTTTCGCAAAATGACCGCATAAATATTCCGCCTCTGCCCGTTCTCGGAAGGATCGGAAGGCTAATGAGTAGCTATGCTTCCAACTATCTTCTTCGATTAGGGCCGTAGCATGACGCAAATAACCTAATGATGTCTCATACGCGGTCGATTGTTTGGCCTTTAAGGCCGCCTGTAAGTTCAGCTCGGCCAATTCCAGTTTCTGTTCCGGACGTTCTATCTGATTCCGCGCCTGATTGAAATGATTGACTACTTCGAAAATATTCGTATCTTCGCCGAGTTTCATACGGTCCGCAAGCAGTGAACCAATACTCCAATGCAGCTTCGGAAGTTCATCCTCAGAAACAAGATGATAGGCAGCCTGCTGGATGCGGTCATGCTGAAATTGATGTGTATTACCATTCCCGAACTTAACAGGCTGTAATAATTGTTCACGCTCAGCATTTCCCAGCACTTCTTCCAGCTCCTGAAGGGGAAGATTCGTAATGGCGACGAGCGTATCTACATCGAAGCTTGTGCCCAGAACAGCTGCCCTACCAAGCACGTAAACCGTTTGATCCGAGAAAAGCTTCATTTTGTCCGATATATAATCAGCTGAATTATTGGGAACGTTCCTCTCCGCAATATGCTGCAAACTCCATTGCCAGCGCCTGCTCGATTCATCGAAAATCACTTGTTTATCATCAACCAGATCCTGAAGGAATTGCTTGAGAAAAAAAGGATTGCCTTCTGTCTTATGCAGCAATAAGTATGCCAGCTCATTGGTTTCAGCAGCCTCGTAACCCATGGTGTCGCTTAGAAGGCTACTCAAATCAATGGCCTCAAGAGCCTTTAAATGGATACGATTGCTCCTTGTGTTTTGCTCTTCAAGATGTTTCTCCAAACGGCTCAGCGGATGCAGCGGGGTAATCTCTCCGTCCCGATAAGCCAAGATGACGAGCAGATGATTCGTATCCCTATCCTCTAGAAGATAGGCCAGATATTGAAGCGACTCTTCATCCGCATATTGAAGATCATCAAAAAACAAAACCAAAGGGCAATCCCTTTGAAGAAACAGCTTAATAAAGCGGCTCAGAATAAGGTGAAAACGGCGCTGTGCTTCCACTGGCGGCAATGGCTGTATGGATGGCTGCTCACCAATCAGCAGCTCCAGCTTTGGAACCAATTCAATCAACAGCTGTCCATAACCATTCAACGCGTCTACAATACGCAGCTTCCAAACCTCCGCCTGCAGCTTGCTCTCCATGAGCATAAGACTAACCAGTTCATCAATGGCTTGAATCCATACATCGTATGGCCGTGCAGCTTGTTGTGGATTAAATTTGCCCGTAACAAAATAAACTTCGAGCGGCATCGATTTCCTTAGCGTTTCATTCACGAAGGACGTTTTCCCTATTCCCTCGTTGCCACTAACCCAGATGACCTCCGCAGCGCTATACGACGCTCGCTGCAGCGCTTCTTGCAAGCTCTGCTGCTCCGAAATCCTGCCGTAATAATGGCTTGGAATCCTCCAGCGATCAGGAATATCACTGCTTGCCAGCGCAAAGACTCCTACTTCTCCCGTAGCCTGAAATCGTTTCAGACACTCCTCCAAATCCGACTTAATCCCGAATGCACTAGCATACCTCGCATCAGGCATCTTCTCCATGCATTTGCTCACTATAGCGGAGACCATCTCGGGTATAGAGGGATATCGCTTATGTAGAGGCTCAGGCGTGCTGGCAAGATGTCGATAAATGACGTCCCATACATCCTGAGACTCAAAAGGCAAGCTCCCCGACATCCATTCGTATAAGGTGACGCCGAGCGAATAAAAATCAGAGCGGTAATCGGGTGTCATTCCCGTTCTGCCCGTCTGTTCCGGAGAGATATAAGGCAGAATAAAGTCCGGTCTACCTGTTGTTAACGGCAGCAGGCTCTTGTTCAAATCGGTTGAACACATTCGAATATCGATAAATTTCACTTCATATGTATCGGGATTAGCGATGAGATGAAAGGGGCTAATTTCATTAAGTATTATTTTCTCACGATGTATTTGCATCAGACTATCAGCAGCAGCTGCTGCAATACCCAGTAGTGTCGCGTGCATAAAAGGTTTATCGCGCGTGCGCAATACCTGATCAAGTGTACTTCCACCGATATCCTGTAAAAACAGAACAGGTCTATCCGCTAAAATTATCAGACCGTATGCTTCTAACGTTCCTCGTCCGCCGAGTTTCATAAGCAAATCATACTCGTGCTGAAACGCAGCAACCACGTTCGGTCCAGGATATACGTCGCATGTCGTCTTAGCGATAACCTGTAAGTTATCCACTTGTCGAATCATTCTATATAGCTTTATATCATCGTAACTACCTATTTCATCGATCATTTGATAACCTGATATCTCAATCATGAAGCCGCACTCCCCAGTTGCATAGATATGGAAAGAATTCATTATATAAATATAGGTAATCAATTAAAGGAAGCCCAAAAGTTAATTAAGATTATTATATCATTGGGGCTTGTTTCATGAATACCGCGTCATTGAATAACCCTGTAAATGAAAATTCATGTAACATTCTGAGCAAATTACCGTCTAAGACAATGTAGGCAAGTACGAGAAACTAAAGAACATCATAAATAATATAGGAGGAATGACAAAATGAGAAAGATGCACAAAGTGTTAGCAACAACAGTTCTTCTAGCGATGACAGCTGTACCAATCGCAGCAAGTGCGCAGAATATTCCACCATTACCGATTCACAACGGACAAGGATCCGTTCTCAATGACGTGAAGCTTGTCCCTGGTACAATGGGTCAAATTACAGATTTCGTGAATGATAAAACAGGTACATTCATTACCGTAACTGGTCGTGGAATTGCTGCGACAGATCAAAGTGAAATTATTTTGGCCATCACCAAGGATACTAAAATAATTGATGCCAAAGGGAACAAGGTGCTGTTAAAAACCATTATCGATGAGAAAAAGGTGGTTAAAGCATTCTACAATCCAAACATTACGAAGAGCCTTCCTGCCCGCGGAACTGCAATGACACTAGTTGTTAGAGATCAGAGCTTTACCGGGATTAATGGTACGGTCTCCGAAGTGAGAGAAGACAGTATCGTTGTAAAAGGTACGGACATCTACAATGCAAACGAGGAAACGATCGTATTGAGCTTTGCTAACAAAGCTCAGATCTTAGACCAAGATGGCAAAGCCATCGAAGCAAGTGCGATCAAACAAGGTATGAGCGTCAAAGCTTTCTACGGTCCTGCTGTTACCATGAGCCTTCCGCCTCAAGCGACAACGAATTATGTCTTGGTGGACACGAATTCTGAAGAGACGGTTAAAGAAGATGCTCCTGGCACAGACGGTATTATTACCAATGTAGAAGAGAACAAAATCACCGTGATCGGGAACCCGATGGAAAAAGGCGGAGTGGATTATGTCATTCTAACTGTGGATGAGAACACTCAAATCGTCAACCAAGACGGTAACCCATTAAAGCTGGATGCATTGAAAGCTGATATTCGTGTTGACGCCTATTACGGTGCAATGATGACGAAGATCTACCCGGCTCAAACGCATGCGGAGAAAATCGTCGTTAAAGCAACGGAAACCAATAAAGTTGAAGGTACTATCGTTGCATCGGATCGTACATCAGAGGGCCAAGTGTATGTCGATGTTGCTTCTGATAAATCCGTTAACAACGATGTGATCCTGAACATCTCGGAAGATACCAAAGTGATCCCACAGATTGGCGGAGGGAATGAATTGAAAGCCGGCACGAAAATTGTCGCTTACCATTCCTCAATCATGACCGATTCATTGCCAGGCATCACGAATGCTGAAATTGTTATTGTAACTTCAGATGACAATGCAGCAGCGTCTAAATAATAGTTGTTTCATTGCAATTTGAATAACCTCAACCAGTCGGTCTCTCTTGGGATCGGCTGGTTTTTTATTTCTAAAGGCAATCATAGCCCCATGTTGATATAGCGGCACTCTTCACGCATCTGTCTGAGGATACGTTCCTCCCCCCCACGGAATTCACCGTTTCCTTCTTTCAGTCAGGTCCTTTCGGATTTTCTGCTTTCACCACTCATCCTGAACGCCTTGATGTACAAATGCCTATTTCATGTTCAGCCCTTCCGCAGGCTGTTGCAACAGCTTTGCGTACTATGGCTTCTATACCATTCGGGACTTGAACCCTAGAGATAGCGCCCATGCTGGGCGTACTAAAAAAACAGACCATCCAATGGAGGGTCTGTTTGTTCAAGTCACTTGAAAATTCGTTTTCTATGATTGCCCCCGATTTTATACCAATAATGCATATTTTCATCTTTGAATAGTCGGATGCCTAGCAACCGAAAAGGCGTCCAAATCTCTCGAAACATGATATACTCAGCCATTGTTTTCACCTCAAAAATAATTCATATTATCTATTTATCTCGAGCATCTCTGCCTTTTCATGATTCTAATTACCTATAAATATTATAATCCAATTTCTTCCTTCAACATAGTGAGAGTTGTCATATTTTTGTCATATGACAACATTCTGGTAAAAACGTGCATAAAAAAAATCCACAACCTTAGTGGTTGAGGATTTGTATGATAGACATAAAGATAACTTTTCGTTCACTTAGTAGGTTATACGTGTATTACAATTCCAAAATATTTACGTAATGCTTCCGCATATTCCGCTTGCGTATTGGGTGTAAATGCCTGAACGCCCTCTGCCGTAAATATACGAAACTCTTCGCCTGCTATCGTATTTCTTCCCTTATCTGTCCGAATGGCTGCCATCGGCGTGCTAACAAATATCGAACCTTGTGCATTCTCACACCAGTAGGACGTCATAATGAAATCTTGAGGCAACTGCGGTTCCTCCGTAAAGGTATAGAGACGGCTCCATTCCCCCTTCTTCCTCTCTAGCAGCACCCAACCAAAAAAGGAATCCCGCTCTAGCTGATAAGCTTCATCCATTTGCTCGTGAACGATATTTTCAGACAAAAGGATCGGGCTTTGGGGTGCAATACCGCCTACTCCTACATCACATAGATACGGCTTCCCTTCAGCTTGTACCTGTAAAATATGATGCCTGCGTTTAGGTGGTGTCTGGGTTTCATCACGCCAGAACCGAGCAAAATAATTCGTTACGGTAAAGCCGAGCTCCGTTAACAACCAACCAAATAGAGCATTCAACTCGAAACAGTAGCCCCCGCGACGCCTTGTAACCATTTTATCGAATAAGTAGGGAATTTCCAAAGAAAGCGGTACCCGATTTATAATATCTAAGTTTTCGTAGGGTATAGTATGTACATGGCAGTTTTGGAGTGCCGTGAGCGTTGCCACACTATTGTCGATTGGGCCGTTGTAACTAATCCGTTCAAGGTACGCCACTACTTCAGGCTTCAATTGTTTACGGTCGACTATCATTTTACCTACCCCTCGCTACTCATAGACTTGTTATTCATTTCATCATATCTTCCTTCATCGACTAATAGCAAGACAAGCGTTACAATGAAAGAAAATCTGTCAGAATATTGTGTTTAAGATAAACCATTTAAGGGAGGCTATTATTTTGGGGACAAAAGATAACTTTACGGGCAAGGCTGCGATTTATTCTGAATATCGTTCGAATTATCCAATGGCATATATCAACTATCTTATTCAGAGCAATAAGTTATCATCCAATCATACTGTAGCAGATATTGGTTCCGGCACCGGAATACTAACCAAGCAGCTTCTGGATACGGATTTAAAAGTAATGGCAATCGAGCCTAATGATGATATGAGAACAACTGCTGAAAAAGAATTAAATCATTATTCTAAGTTTACTTCATTAAATGCTGCTGCTGAGCATACACAGCTCCCAGACAAAAGTATTGATTTAATTACTGTTGCCCAGGCCTTTCATTGGTTTGACAAAGAGCAGTTCCAATTAGAGTGCCAAAGAATATTGAAACAGGATGCTAACGTTGCATTAGTGTGGAATAGTAGAGATTCTTCAAGTGAGCTAGTGATTGAAAATGCAGCAATATGCAGGAAGTATTGCCCTTCATTTAAAGGATTCAGTGGTGGTATCGAGGAAACGCCAGAAATGTATCAGCAGTTTTTCCGAAATGGTGAATATGAATACAAAGTATTTGAGTACCATTTAGAGTTTGATTTAAACCATTTTATTGGACGTAATTTATCAGCCTCCTATGCTCTGAAACAAACCGACGAGCATTATACGGCGTTTATTCATTCTCTTTCCGAGCTGTATGCTAAATATAGCAAAAACGATGTGCTAATTATGCCGAATTTAACACGCAGTTATATGGGTAATGTTTAATTCGGATAATAAAGGAGACGTATACTTATGGCCGATTTGGCAGCTAACATGGAAATAGGAATTAGTACCTTTTTGGAAACGACACCGGACCCGGTGACAGGAGCGGTCATCAGCCATGCCGAACGACTGCGCAACGCGGTTGAAGAGATCGTGCTCGCAGATCAAGTCGGACTAGATGTTTACGGTATCGGGGAGCATCATCGTGCCGATTACGCAGGTACCACGCCCGCGGTTGTATTAGCAGCAGCGGCTGCTATGACCAAAAACATTAGACTCACGAGTGCGGTTACCGTGCTGTCCTCAGATGATCCGGTTCGTGTATTTCAAGCGTTCTCCACCCTCGACGGAATCTCTAACGGCAGAGCCGAAATTATGGCTGGCCGGGGATCGTTTATTGAGTCCTTTCCGCTATTTGGGTATAGCCTAGAGGATTATGATGAATTGTTCGAAGAGAAGCTGGAGCTGCTCCTAGCAATCAGATCCTCGGAGAAGGTTAATTGGCGCGGTGGTCATCGTCCTGCTATTCATAATCTTCCTGTATATCCTCGTCCAGTCCAGAACCCGCTTCCGGTTTGGATCGCAAGCGGCGGAAACGCACAATCAGCTATTCGGGCAGGCATGCTAGGCCTTCCCATCGCCTTCGCTATTATCGGCGGGATGCCTGAGAGTTTTGCTCCGCTGGTCGCCCTTTATAAAGAGGCGGCTGCAAAGGCTGGACACGATCCCAACAAGCTGCAGATTGCGACGCATTCACATGGTTTTGTGGGAGAAACAACCGAGCAGGCAGCCGATTTGTTTTTCCCTCCAACTGCGGCCCAAATGAATGTCATTGGACGTGAGCGGGGCTGGGGACAGCAATACAGCCGCGCAACCTATGATTCCGCCCGCAGCCTTCAAGGCGCTCTTTATGTAGGTGATCCTGAATACGTTGCGGAAAAGATTATTTTGCTGCGCAAAAATTTAGGGGTTACTCGTTTCTTCCTCCATGTGAATGTCGGCACGATGCCGCACCGTGAAGTAATGCGGGCCATTGAGCTGCTCGGCACCAAGGTAGCGCCAATCGTACGCAAGGAGCTTGCACGAAGCGAAGGAAAGCAATAAGCAAAGTGGCTGAGCTCCTCAACCTTGAGGAGCTTTTCTTTTAGATTATTCCCTTTAATCGTGCAAGTTCCACTGCATCTTCACGATTTTTTACATCAAGCTTCGAATATAGCGTTGAACAATAATTGCGCACCGTACCCTCCGTTAAAAATAGCTTCGATGCAATTGCCTTGTAGCGCATTCCATTTGCAAGTTCCTCTAATAACTGCTTATCTCGTTTTGTAAGCCCGTACGGATCATTGGGGCCGATCTTCTCTAATGCCTCACGTTGGCGTTTCATCTCTTCAAATACTCTGGCAGCTATCGACTGATCGATCCATGTTCCTCCGTTATAAATGAGCTTTATGATTTCAATAATCTCTCTCGGATGTATGGACTTTAACAAGTATCCATCTGCGCCCTGTTCCAGCGCGCGTGCTGCCTGCATGGGGTCCTCAAATGTTGTCATGAGAACAACCTTCATGTCAGGCCATTGTCTCTTCATTTCTATCAAGGTTTGAAGTCCGTCCATTCGATGCATACGAACATCCATTAGTACGATATCGGGTTTGGATCGTTCACAATGTTGTAATGCTTCATATCCATCACTAGCCGTGCCAACAACAGTAACGTTAACATGCTGTGCAAAAATATGCTTTAAACTATCTGCAATTATAGCCTGATCATCAACAATCAACAGACGGATGGATGCCTCTACAAGCTCTGCTTGCAATGGAATCGTACATATAACAATCGTACCTTGTTTGTTCTGAGAATGAACAGACAACGTACCGCGTAATATTGCCAATCGTTCCTTCATGCCATTGAGACCAAATCCATACAGGTCTGAATCCATTCCGATACCGTTGTCTTCTACTTGTAACCGAAGCTGTTGATTATCAATGTGCAGATTAACAAATATGGTGTTCGCATGTCCGTGACGAACTGCATTAGTTAGTGACTCCTGTAGGCAACGATATATACAATGATTCATTTCCCGTAAAATAGGCATCTCATTACCGATCACTCGGAAGTTAACGATTATACCTGTTGATTTCGTGAATTCTTGCGTTAATTGCAGTAGCGATTCACTGAGAGAATGATTGAATGGGGTATCTGAAAGCTGATGTAGATGCCTTCGGATATCGTCTAGACTACGTTGTCCAATGGAGACGATGGTATCAATTCGTTCAAGCTGTGAAGTGTGTATGAATGATCGGAGCGACTCAACGCCAACAATCAGAGAAGTTAAAGAATGTCCAATAGTGTCATGCAATTCATGTGATAGTCGGTTTCGTTCCTCTATGAGTGTAAGCTCTTCGATCTGTTTAATATGCTGCTCCAGTAATTGTTTCTGTTCTTGGATAATCACGGATTGCTTTTGTGCTTGAATTAATACACTAAATGCGAAACCGAAGGTAAAACAGAAGCTATAACTAACGACAATTTCGTATGGAAGTTGATTAGCGATCCAACCATTCAAAGCAGGGAGAATGAAACCACTTGAAATACCTGCCCATACATACGTTTTACGACTGCTTGCTAAGCCAATAATAAACACGAGTATAGCACAAGACCACAGTAACTCTGGGGCCGCAGCAGCTATGTACAAATAGAAGAAACTGGTCGACATGACTTCAACAGCAAGATAACTGTTTTCTCTCTTATATTGGACAATGAGTGGAATAAAATAAACCAATATTGCAAAGATGACTATGACCGAAAATGATGAAAAAAACTGCGATTGTTGGAGTGCACAAGAAATTACGATAATGATTAGCCATATCGATCGCATCGCAAAAGTCATCCAATTATACCAGAACCAATTTTTTATGATGGATAACAATGCTCCAATACACCTACCTGTTTGATATTTTTATATAGGGTTTACAAGACCAGTTTATCATGCACTATTTATTCCCCAGTGGTCAAGTGCACTGTCACATGCGTTAGATGACTATTTATCATCTCATATATGTGATAGGTCTGGATACGATGTCATCCAGTATTGGTGCGGTTTCGTCACTATCTCAATTAACATCGGGGGGACTATAGTAAGGGGGCTAGACAACAACCAATAAAGGAGAGATTTGAAATGAAATTGATTAACAAGAAAACCGGATGGGCACTTACTGCAACAGCTTTATTAGTGGGGGCACTTACACTGCCTACATATGGTTCTGTACAAGCGAGTCAGACATCAGCCAAACCTACAATGAATAAGGTGGCTGAATCATCGAAACCATCTAATCGCAATGTCATTAAACAACATATTGATGAATCGGTGAAAAGCAAGTATATTCCTGGCATAGTGGCAGCTGGATTGCAGAATGGGAAGAAATGGACTTACGCTTCAGGTAAAGCCAGTTTAGAAGATTCAATTCCAATGGAGTCACACTTTTCGTTCCGCGTTGGAAGTGTCGCAAAGACATTTGTAGCTGTTGTTGTATTACAACTCGTTGAGGAAAACAAGATAAGCCTAGATGACTCTGTAGAGAAATGGCTTCCAGGTGTCGTTCAGGGTAATGGATATGATGGAAATAAAATTCTGATTCGTCATTTATTGAATCATAGAAGCGGAATTGCAAGTTATACGGATAATGACTTGCGAGACATTGTTATACCGCAAAATCCATTCCGTTATTATGCAACTCAAGAACTTGTAGACATGGGTTTGGCCAAAAAACCGATATTTGAACCAGGAACGGATTTTCACTATTCTAATACAAACACGGTGTTAGTTGGTCTCATTATAGAGAAGATTACAGGAGAAACTTATGCAGAGCAGATCAAATCAAGGATCATCGAACCACTTCATCTGACAGGAACATCTTTACGAGGAAGTAATCCACTTATTCCGGGGGAGCATGCTAGAGGTTATAACTTGGATAGATCGCTAAAGTTATATGATTTAACTGATATGAATCCTTCTTGGGCAAATGCAGCGGGGGACATGGTCTCAACTGCAAAAGATTTGACTACATTTATGAGTGCGCTATTAGGTGGGGAACTATTGGATGATGAGATGATGAAACAAATGCTCACTGCTCATGATTCACCTTTTGGTGGTTATGGACTAGGGATTATTAAGAAGAAGTTGTCAGATGGGGGGCACTATTGGGCAGCGGGTGGTGGTATTCATGGGTATTCAACGCTAGCAGGAGGTCCTTTGGGCGGGAAGCATATTATGGTTCTTAACACGAATGCCGTAGGGCCAGAAGTTGACCCTAACCATGATCGAATCTTTGATAAAGAGTTTACTGCTAAATAATATATAGCTCCTGATTGCTTCTGTTAAGTTTTTTTACCTTCTAATTAAAAGCAGCAGCCCCCTGACACTTGTTGTCATGGGGGCTGCTTATTAATGGAGCAAATTCCTCTCAATCTACAAACGGGCTAACCGTAATGCTTTCAATACTAACTTCACCATTGCCGCCTGTAAGTCTAATCATATTATCATCACCAGGCTCCAACTTAACTGTAATGCTAGCACATCCGCTATAGTTCAGCAGACTGCCAGTCGACAGCGCATTGAGCAATGAGTAGTCATGACTATTAACTGTCAGGTTGAGTTTGGCTAGACGCTCTGCCGTTGCATAGCGAATATGGATGGCCGCTCTTCCGCCCTTTTCTCCGTCAATATGTTGAAACTCACAGTAAGAACCTGCGGACTGCAAATGATTGATGACAACTTCCCCTTGCTCGTTTGATTCAACAGCTGCTCCTCCGCCCACACTGCATGTCTCGGCTGAATATGTTTTCTGATTCGGATGAGGGGCAGGCGCTTCCCCTACGGATTGAACGCCTTCCTTGGTCTGAACGACGGTCTGAATCGTTCCGTCTTCATTAAAATACAAATAATCAATGCACATGCTTCTTAAATTGCCTTGACCCGAAATCTCTTGGTTGTGATAAAACAAATACCACTGCCCCTTAAACTCTGCCACGGAACCGTGGGTAGTCGAGCAGCCCGTCGGCTCCAGAAAGATTCCTCTATATGTCCATGGACCAAGCGGATGTTTGCTGGTAGCATATCTCATGCGGTTATTTCCTTCTAGATTGTCGGCATAGGTCAGATAGTAGAGGTCAGCTCTTTTAAAAACCCAAGCCGCTTCATGAAAATCCTCCAGTCCTTCCATTTCGCGCATCTCGCCTTTAATGGACATCATATCGTCGTTCAGCTCGCCGCCCTCGCATCTGCTTCCCCCGCCATAATACATATAAGCGCGCCCATCATCGTCAACTAACACGCACGGATCAATGAGAGCAAATCCACCAAGCCCCGGAATAAAACCCTGATCCTTAAAGTCGCTTGCAGGTTTTTGACTAGTTGCAACTCCGATTTTCCATGAGTCATTCCAATTTGATCCGCTAGGATGCGGGTAATAGAAATAGTAGGTTCCGTTTTTATAGGCGCAGTCGGGCGCCCACATGAAACCTCCTTCTGGTCTACCCCATGCTACATCGTCCGAGCGGAGGATTTCTCCCTCATCCATCCAGTTGACCATATCCTCAGAGGAGTATACATGATATCGGTCCATCAGATCACAGCCTCTGGCCGGATCCATATCGTGAGATGCATAAATAAAAACCTTGCCGTCCTCCCAAACATGAGCAGATGGATCAGCTGTGTATATCGTTGTAATTATGGGATTCTTTGATGTTACCTTTATACGCTCTACCGGAATACCTTCATTTCGTATCATGTTCCTATATTCCTCGCTTCCCAGCCCATATTTTATAATCTATGCTGCTTAACCAAATGATTAGCTTACTCCAGCATAACCCGACTAACCTATGTGCCACCATGAGACGATATTAAACAATCTAGTCGATTTGGATTCAATAACTATATTCCGATGCGGATCTCAGACGGTCGTATACTTCCCTCGGCAGCTTATTCCCTCCAGCTTCAAAAGCGAGCCACACCGCTCCAACGACGGGCTCAATCTCGAGCTTCACTAACGATGCACCTGGGGCGCAGCTTTTGACAGCCTGTTCGATGTAGGGATGAATAAAACGCGCTTCTCCACGGGTAAGAACGCTGCCAGCAAGTACAACATCGAACTTGTCCGCCTCCATGTCCAGACGCTTAATGATAGCCTGCGCCGACTTGCCCAGCTCTTCCCCTTGTACACGCAAAATATGTAATGCAACCTCGTCTCCTTGTGCCGCTGCTTGGAATAGCAGCTTTACTGTTCTAAGTGGAGGGGTCTTATCGTGATTCAAATAATCATTGAACATGCTCTGCACACTGTCATAACCTTGATCCTGCAGCAGGAGGTTCGTCAATAAGGTCGGCCGCTCACGTCCATCCCATGCACGGATTACAGAGCGGAAGGCTTCAATGCCTAAGTCACTGCCACCGCCAAAATCTCCGAAAACATAGGAGAAACCTCCGCACTGATAAAACTCATGCCGACAATTAACTCCCGCGCTGTTTGTTCCGGCACCGCATATCAATACGACCCCATGTGGTTGATCCGTTCCCGCCCGAAGGGCTATCGCTGTATCACAATTTACTTCATACTTGGAAAATCCCAGTTCAGCGATCATCGGTCTCAATATTTGATAATCGGCTTCCCTGTCAGCACCGGCTAATCCAAAATATGCGAACTGAATGTCACTGCGCTCCATATTTGCTTCGCTTAATGCCATCTCAACCGATTCACATATATTGCGTTTGGCTGTCTCATAATCGATTTGATGATTTCCGTTCCCACTATTCCCTTTTCCTACGACTCTGCCGTACTCGTCTGTAATTAGCGTATTAGTCTTGCTGCCGCCACCATCTACACCTAAGTAATATTTCAACAGATTCACTCCCTTGATTACATGTTTGTCACTGCCTCAAAAAAAGAGGGGAGCAGCATATTTCGCCCCTCCCCCTTAACCTATTCCTTATTTACTCTTGCCAATAGATCCTTCAGCTTCTGTTCAATGACTGGAAGCACATCCTCAACCTTCTGTTTTCCGTTCTCCACACCTGAGAGCTCATTGATGAATAGCTCATTAATTTGAGAGTAGTTGGAAATAAGGTGATTGTACGATTCAAAACCGTATTTATAAGCGCCATCGAATACTTGCTTAATGCCTGCTGGATCGATGCCTTCGAAGTTATTGTAATACTTCTCTGCTGCAGCTTGGTTTACTGGAGGATTGCCTCCGCTAAGCTCGATCGATTTCTCCTGAATTTCCGTTGTAATCAAGAACTTAATCCACTCCGCAGCTTCCTTTGGATGTTTTGAACCCTTCAATACGAATAATGGATCAACGTAAAGTACGCTTCGCACATCGCCTTTTGGACTTACAGGAACCGCAGCAACACCTACTTTAAAGTTGAAATCTGCAGCGGCAGCTAGGCTCCACGAACCAACAACAGACATTGCTATTTTACCCGATAAGAATGGATCACCGAATTGGCCGGATACCGATTGGGAGAATGCTGGTGTTGGTGAAACTTTCAAATCATGAATTAGACCATAAAGCGTTTTGTAAGCGTCGATAACATCAGGTTTTGTCAAATTAATCTCTGAAGGTTTGCCGCCATTAGTCCACGTGTCATCGGAATAGACATTCGCTCCGAAATATTGAGGACGTTGGTCACGCTCACCAAACCCAAAATCCACGCCATACTGAGCTTCCTCCAAATTATCGGAGTCCACTGTCAGCTTCTTCGCATATTCGACCATTTTGTCAAAAGTCCAGCTCTTGTCCTCGTAATCTGTTGGAGGGTAAGGAAGTCCTGCCTTATCGAAAAGATCCTTGTTATATAACATAACGGTTACGTAACTATTAAGCGGAATACCATAGGTTTTACCATCTACCTTGTAGATGTTCATAACATCTTCCGGAATATTGTAATCAGAAGCTTTGAAGTCTTCAAAATAAGGTGTCATATCCAGCAGCATATCTTTGTTGTAGTATTCCATAAACCCGCCATACCCCCAGTGAGAGGTTACGTCCGGCGCATTTTTCGCAGCGATGGATGATTGCAGCTTGGAATCAAATTGTTCGTAAGGTGCTTTGGTTACTTTCACCTTGATGTTCGGATGTTTAGCTTCAAACTCTGGAATCAGCTTCTCTACAAACGTTCTGTCGGGCGAGTCAATCGTATAATGCGTGATCGTTACTTGCTTTTCTTTACCAGAACCCGTGTTTCCGTTGTTCGAACATGCGGTTGCAAGCAGCGATAATGCGAGAATAGCGGTAATAGATATCCATTTCTTATTCTTCATTCTAATTTCCCCCTTGGTTTTATTAGATTCCATAGACTATTTAATGCCTGTAAGTACGATCCCCTCAACAAATCTCTTCTGTGCCACCGCAAACAACACGATAATCGGCAGTACGGAAAGAATCGAAGCGGCCATCAGTAAATTCCAAGGCGCTAAACGAAACTTCGATGACAGCATAGCAGCCATCCCTACTGGAAGCGTGAAGTTCTCCTGCGAATCTAGGTAAAGTACAGGGCTGAGCAGGTCGTTCCAACTCCAAATGAATGAAAATATGGCAACCGTAGCAAGCGCCGGGCCTGCTAAAGGAAGCGTAATATTCCAGTACAGTCTAAACTCACTGCAACCGTCTATCCGGCCGGCGTTATAAAGCTCATCAGGCAGCGTAGAGAAAAATTGTCTTAACAAAAAAATCATATAAGCTGACCCAAAAAAAGCTGGCAGAATGAGCGGCAATAACGAATCATGCAGTCCAAGATTCATGAATAAAAGGAACTGCGGAATCATGATAGCCGGATAAGGCAGCATCAAAGTGCTGAGCACTAGCATGAACATAAGTCCACTGCCTTTTCCCTTGTATCTAGCAAATCCAAACGCAACGAATGATGAGGAAAGCACCGTTCCGATAACGGTGAATATGCCAACAATTAAGCTGTTCTTATATTGCTGGCCGAATTTAATGTCGGTATTGGTAAACAATTCACTAAAGTTTTCCCAAGCAAACACTTTAGGAATGATCGTCGGAGGAAACATCAGCATTTCTTTGGTCGTCTTTAGGGATGTCGAGAGCATAAACCAAACCGGTGACAACATCGTGATCGTTACCGCCAATAAAATGAGGAATCCAATTATTTGCGATAACTTCAGCTTCTTTTTCACAACTAATCGTTTTGAGATTGCGTCCGAGGTTACTTCACTCATTTGTTGCCACCTCCTTCGTAGTAAACGTATCGTTTCGACGTTCTCATAATAAAGTAGGTAACAACTAATACTGCAACGAGTAGTATCCAGGCCATGGTAGACGCATATCCATAACGGAAATTTTTGAACGCATTGATGTAAATGTTATACACGTAAAACCAGGTAGAGTAATTCGGTCCGCCACGCGTGATCGTATAGGCCTGTGTAAACACTTGAAAGGATTCAATGACACCAATAATAAGCTGGAACAGAAATACGGGCGAAATCATCGGGAATGTTACGTTCCAAAATGTTTTCCAGCGGCCAGCGCCATCGAGCCTTGCTGCCTCCAGCAGATGGGCTGGCACACCTTGGAGCCCCGCTAGGAAAATAAGCATGCCTGCGCCGAGTCCCCAGAACGACATAATAATGAGAGCCCCTAAAGCGTAATTCTCATCCAAAAACCAGTGGATCGGTTCAATTCCGAAAAACGATAACCCATAGTTGAACAATCCCGCCTGCGGATTGAATACCCAGAACCATAACAAGGCCATCGATACGCCTGAAATCATACTTGGAAAATACATCGCTGTACGGAAAAACCCGTTAAAGGGAATCTTCTGATTAATCAAGATTGCAAACATAAGAGATAAAAATAACGTTATAGGAACGCTGATAAGGGTGTACTTGATTGTAACCATTATCGAGTTATAAAACTGTTGATCCTGAAAGAGCTCTCTGAAATTGTCCAATCCCACGAAAACGGGCGGGTTAATAATATCGTAGTCCGTGAAGCTGTAGTACAATGAAGCGCCTACTGGATATAAAGCAAATATAAGAAAACCAATAATCCATGGAGAAATAAATAGATAAAAGTGTTTGTTTTCCCGCCTCTGAAATTTGCTGCTCTTCAGTAAAACCGCCCCCCTTCCATTCGGTTTCCTATTCCTTTTCTACAATTGCTTGCATGCTCAGCAGCATCGTTACCGCTTCTGCACGGCTAGCTATCGCATTAGGCACAAATAAATTGCCGCTGCGCCCTTGTACAATGCCATTTTTCTTCGCAGACTCTACTGCTTTTTTGGCCCAGCCTGGTATTTCATTATCGTCAGCGAACCCCGGTATGGCAGTAGCATCCGCTTCGATATTCATGCCATTTGCAATCATCACAGCCATCTCCGCTCGTGAAATCGGAGCATTAGGTTGGAAGCTGCCATCCTCATAACCTGAGACGATTCCTAGCTCAACAGCTTGTGATACCGCCTTTACAGCCCACTCACTGATTGCAGACGTATCACTAAACGTAAGCTCAGCTCCATTTGATTGCGGCTTTATTATTTGCATCATCATAGCAGCAAACTCTGCGCGAGTTACGGAACGATTAGGATTAAAGTTGGCATCGGCATAACCCTTCACGATGCCTGCCACAGCAGCTTTACGAATATTGGATTCTGCCCAATGACCCGCAATATCTTTAAAGTTGCCTGGATCAGAAGACGCTTTCATATCAACGATGGTTGGTGACCACCAGTTGCCAGATACGACAATCATGCTTAACAACCTAAGATTATTGCCGAAATACAAATCTTCTTCCGTCTTGACCGCGGCATTGTAATCCCATAATTTATTGAGCCACTCTTGATTAGAAGAATCGACCATTGCGCTTACCATTAGCGGAGCGGCGAACGAGATATCTTCATAATCTGCTATCGCTTTTGACCCATCTAACTTGTATCCCGCCATAATATGGCTAGGGTCATTTTTCGTTGTTTTGCGTATCCATGCATTCAGTGTGCTTAACTGATCTTTCGCCCTGTTGTCCCCTGTAATTAAGTAATCCGTTCCAAGACGCCATGGGATTCGGGAGGAGTTATAGCTATAGTCGCCATCATAAATGGATTCAAGAAATTCTGGCGGTGCAGGAATGAAGCTGTTGCCCTTTTTCACGACGAAGTCTGGGAGAAGTCCTGCATTAGGACTGGAGTTTTTGTAGAGGTTTCGTATAATACCATACGTTTTGTCGATAACTTTATCCCAGCGTGGATCATCAGAAACGTTCCGGAAATCCTTCAGATGCTGCAGCATGAAATCGGATGAGCGTGTCGCACTAGCCCATTTGTCAGTCGTCGCCCAATCCGCAAGTCTTAAGATCCAGTCTTCCTGATTCACTTCACTTTGCATAATGGCATCTATAACTTTACGGGCTTGCGCTAAATAATTGATTTCTCCATCATTTCCCCATTGCTCACCAGCGAGCAGCAGCGCATAAGCGATATCCAAATCTCCATCCGTAGCTGAATCTATACCGTTTATATCAACGATAGCCTTGCCTGTATCCCCCTGCTGCCAAGCCATTAAATCTGGATTGATTTCACTTGGATGTGCTCTAAAGTAACGATACATACCATCAAAATATTTCTTCGCATTCGGATCATGACCAGCCATCAGAGCTGTTATTAACATCCCGTACCCGTGTGCTTCCGAGACCGTAATTTCGTTGCCCACAAACCAGTCCCCGTCCGCGTACCAAACATAATATTGACCTTTCGTATATGGATTTTCTTTTAAGTATTTTACTTTCCACTCGTCGTATAATTTTTTCACTGTATTATCCAGTTGTTCTTGCGGGACATGGTTAGGCTTAATCGACCCTTCCGCGTAAGCGGTATGCTGCGGAAATGCTTTGAGTGGTCCTTTTTCTGTTGAACCTTCTGCCGCAGCTGCCAAGTTCGAAAGATTCAGCGTCAACATCATGAACACGAGAGTCAGACAAGTCGAGAAACGAATCGTTGATAGCCTTTTAATCCTCATGAAACTAACCTCTTTTCTTTTTAATAATGAAAGAAGCAAATCCGAGAAAATCTTAAATCGATAGCGAAAGTTTAACCGCTTTAATATTCAACATGAGTTTATACCGACATTCAAAATATGTCAATTAATATTTTATTTGCTTATTATGGATTCTATATATCCTTTAACTTGTAGATAAATGCACTGTTTCTGTTTTTGTCTTTACTTGTCTCTTATAACTATTAAACGTTGATTTTGTCATATATTTTATTTAAACGCTTAAACTTTTAAGAGTAAGAAGCTATTCAATGATCGTGTTTCAATTTAATACTCAACCGTTTGATAGAGGAGTAGTTTCTTATCAAATAGCACATTTTTATAAGGGTAATATAAATAAAGGCTATGTCCTTTCCACTCTGTAGGGCAGAAGTAATTTGAAAAGACGCCCTTCTTGTGTTCAAATGAGATAATAAATATGAATGTACTTGCGTATCATTACACCCGGTAACTCATTATCGAGTTATTAAAATCTTAGAAGAAATGAGATGAAGTGGAATGAATAAGGAAATTAAAATCTTGGCTATCTCGGGAAGTCTTCGTCAAAGCTCCTCAAATACATCACTAATGAATGCTATCATCGGATTAGCCCCGGAAAACATAAAATTCACTATATACGGTGAGTTAGGAGACCTTCCGCATTTTAACCCTGATATTGATATTGAGGAAGGACCTGTGCCGGTCAAAGGGCTAAGAACACTGCTTAATGAAGTTGATGGTGTGCTTATATGTACACCCGAATATGGGAACGGTGTGCCTGGCGTTTTGAAAAACGCGCTGGATTGGCTTGTATCCACTACTGCGTTTATGAATAAGCCTACAGCGGTAATCAGCGCCTCACCTACTCCAATGGGCGGGGATAAAGCTCATGCTTCACTTCTGCTTACACTTAAAATGATTAATGCTGAGATTGTAGAGGGCGGGACATTGATTATTCCGCATATTACGTTAAAACTAAATAAAGAAGGCATGATTACAGATCCTGAGCTAAAGCAGGAGTTATTATCCGTGCTTCATTCACTTGAGCAGGCTTGTTACTAGAGCTAATACCTCCTCAGCCAGAATAAAAAGAAAGAGCCGGCGCAATCACTATAGAAATAGTAATTGTGCTGGCTCTTTCTTTTAATATGAATGCCCTTTGTCTTATCACTTAACGATCTCTAGGCGCTCCCGTAGATTTCCTAACCATTAACTCCGGATCGAACTCCATGATCGTATTTCGTTTAGGAGAATCCTTGATTAGTTTCAGCAAAATATCCACTCCCTGCCGCCCAATTTTCTCAAATGGCAAACGAATGGTTGTCAGTGCAGGATGAAATTCTTCCGCATAAATCTGATCATCGAAACCTACGACAGATACATCTTGAGGAATGCGAATCCCTTCATTTTTGAAAGCGTCCATTACGCCTAACGCCATAAAGTCATCTGCTGCGAATACCGCTGTAGGCAGCTTGCCTCCATCAATCCAGCGCTTAGCAATGGCGTAGCCTGAAGGAATATCAAACGAACCTTGCTCCACTTGGAAAGGCTGCAAACCAGCTTCCTCAAGCGCGAACAGAAATCCTCTCTCACGCTCACGGCTGCTCAGAAACGGATCAGGCCCGCTAATATGAGCAATATCGGTATGTCCAAGGTCGATCAGATGTTTTGTTGCATCATAGCCGCCTTTAAAATTATTAACGATAACAGATGGAACCGTCGGATTACGCTGCTGATTATCCAGAATGACAAAAGGAATTTTCCTCTTTTTAAGCTCCATTACATATATATCTGCATTAATTGGCGAGAGCAAAATAACCCCATCTACACGATCCTCTTGAAACATCGAACGGTTGAACGAATCCTCGTCTCCTTGTGAGATGGAGAGTGCGAGAAAATAACCCTGCTCTGCCAAGCTATCATTAATCTCCTTGACTACAGCGTCAAGAACAGTGTCATGCAATGTGGTCAATGTTAATCCGATAATACCGGTTTTGCCGCTTGCGAGGCTCCGGGCTGATGCGTTCGGATGATAGTCCAGGTCCTTCATGGCCTGCAACACTTTTTCTTTATTCTTCTGGCGCACGGATGTCGATTTATTAAGAACTCTGGATACCGTAACGACTGACAATCCCGATTTCTTAGCAACATCAAATATACTAACCTTCATTGATGAACCGCTCCTGTTAAACGCAATTTACATAAACATACCACATTTACCACTAGATTTCACATAAGTTAACGCTATATTAAAGTAAATTTATGTTTTATTCCATTGACAGGTGTCTATTTGCTTTTTCCCCGTAAAAGAAAATCCACAACCCTATTTGGTTGTGGATCAACATATGAATTAAGACTTTCTGATTTCCTGTCCAGGCATAATCATTCTCCTGTGTAGTATTGCGAGTTATATGTTTTATTAACTATTCTTTTACCGATCCTAAGACGATTCCGTGAATAAGGAAACGCTGCAGGAAGGGATAGATTAATAAGATAGGAATCATCGATACCAATATTTTTGCTGAGTTTAATGTGACATTGGACACCTTGTTAAACTCCTTAAGCTGCTCCACCGTAAGATTCTGCAGTTGATCCCGTGTCAGACTGAGCTGTTGAAGATAGGTCTGCAAAGGAATTTTTGTACTGTCATTAATTAGAATAATCCCGTCAAAGAAGTTGTTCCAATGACCCACAATGGCAAACAAAGCAATGGTAGCTAAGCTTGGCAAGGAGACCGGAAGAAAAATATAAAATAATGTTTTTAACGGACCCGCTCCATCCATAAAGGCAGCTTCTTCAAGCTCTCTTGGAATACCTTTGAAAAAATTCATGAGCAAGATGACATTAAACACAGGAACGGCACCAGGCAATACGAGAGCCCAGATGGAATTGATCAAACCAAGATTGCTAATGACCATAAACCATGGAACAATACCACCGCTAAACAACATCGTAAATATAATGATCCACATATATACATTTCTAGACTTAAACTGCTTGATGCCTTTGGATAGCGGGTATGCCATCAATATAGTCAGAATCATGTTCAAGCTAACTCCAAGAACTACCCGCTCCACCGATACTAAAAATGCTTTCCAAAACTTCGTGTCATTCAATATCTTCTCGTAGGAGGAAAAATTAATATCAATGGGGATAAAATAAACCTCTCCCGCATTTACAGCTGTACTGCTGCTTATCGAAATGACAATCGTATTGATTAGTGGAACAATGGAAAGAAAAGTGATCATCAACAATGCCGCAATAATGAGTATATTAACAAATCTGGACCCGAGGGCTTTGGATTGTACCATGTTTACCTCCTAAAAAATCTTATACCCGGCATATTTTGCAGCTAACTTATAGGAGAGAATAATTAATACAAAACTGATAACCGATTTCATTAATCCAATGGCTGTAGCGAAGGAATATTGCATGTTGATTAGTCCCATACGGTATACAAAGGTATCGATAATATCCCCTGTTTCATATACCAACGGATTATATAGATTGAATACCTGGTCAAAACCTGCATTCAATACATTTCCTAGACTCAAAGTGCCCAGTAGTACGATTGTTGGAAAAATTCCCGGCAGCGTTATACTTCTAATTTGTCTCCAGCGGTTAGCACCATCAAGCGCAGCCGATTCATATAATGCTGGGTTAATTGCCGTCAGGGCAGCTAAGTAAATAATGGTTCCGTAACCAAATTCCTTCCATGTATCCGTTAAAATAAGCAGAGGCCTAAACCACGTATTGCTTGCCAAAAACATAATCGGTTCCAGACCCAAAAACTCAAGTAGACCGTTGACCATACCGTCATATGAAAAAATCATAGATAGCATGGTGCCTAAAACAACCCATGACATAAAATGCGGCAAATATACAATGGTTTGAACCGCACTCTTAAAGACTTTAAGTCTTACTTCATTTAGTAATAGAGCGAATACAATGGGTACTAATAAGCCGAGCAAGATTTTACCTACCGCTATGACAATCGTATTAATGAAAATCTGCTTGCTGTCCGGCAGTTGAAACATATACGTAAAGTTAGCAAGACCCACCCAGTCAGATCCCCATATCCCCTTCGCAGGAATGAATCTTTGAAAGGCCATCACAGCTCCAAACATCGGAATAATCGAAAAAATAAACAACATGATCATCCCAGGCAGCAGCATGAAATGATAAATAAGACCGCTCGACAACCCCCGTTTTTTCACCACTTGCGCCATTTTCGCATCACATCCTTGGATTTAAATTAATGAACTTGCTTCAGCTAAACGAAAATGTTCAGGTGGAGGTTCACTCCACCTGATGATTCTTACTATTGATTAATTTCTTTGGCTATTTCATCTCCGCCTGTGCGATGCCAAGTTGCGACAAACTTATCAAACTCATCAATTTTTGCTTCGCCCATAATAATTTTCAAAATCATTTCTTCTTCCATCTTTTGCAGGTTAGCCCACTTCATCTTCATCGTTTCCGTTGTCCCATAGAAACCGCCAGCTATGACTTCAAGGTTCTCGTTATTGGCTTCTCTTTGGCCTTCAATGCGGGAAATATATTCTCCATACGTGTTAACATCAATAGCGCTTCCCTGTTTCTTGAACTCTTGATAGGCACGCAACGATACAATCCGATCTTCCTGAATCGTAGATTCATCTCCCGATTTATCTGCCTGCATAATGTCGTCATAGTAACGTTTTAATACATCATCATAGTCAATTTGCATCGGAATTTGAGTAGGGTCGTTGTTCCATCTACTCGCATCTGTTAATAATTCATCCGAATGCTCTTTTTTGTACTGCACAGCATCGTCAGTCATGGAGTATAAGAAGTCTGTTGTTAAATTAATAGATTTCATAATGGCTTCGGGATGTTTAAAACCCTTTTTCACAACGACGATACCGCCGCCAATTGGATCTTGGCGAATCGTCTTAAATTTCCCATTGTCATCCACTGGCGCAGAAATCGCTACCCACTCAGCATTCGGGTCTTTTTTAATCGAATCCTTATAATTCGTATAGCCGATCCACCAAGGATTAAATAGCATGCCTACCTGACCGTTGATCACTAGAGCTTCTTTTTCTTCGTTCGATCTAACCGCAAACTGTTTATCGATGAGTCCTTCTTTGTAACGTTCACTCAGATCCGCCAATGCCTCTTTCATTTCCGGCTGAACCGACCCGTATACAACTTGTCCCTCTTTATTCGTAATCCACTGTGCAGGAAATGCATCATGCGCTGCAAACACGGGTGAGAAATTCATTGCATTCTGATCCATTACAAATCCAACCGTTTTTCCTGTTCCCGAAGCATCCTTCTCTACAAAGGTTTTCGACAAGTTCCAAACGTCATCCAAGCTTTTCGGCAATTCAGCTCCAACCTTATCAACCCAATCTTTCCTTACCCACAATAGTTGGTGCTGGTTCCCAATATTCGTCATGGGCAGCCCCATGATTTTGCCATCGACCTTTACTTGATCCATTAATAATTCACTATAAGAATCATAAATTTTCTTAATTCCGTCGGATGCCGTTTTTTCGTAGACCTCAGTCAAATCGGCAATCAAATCATTATCAACCAATTGATTGAATAGCTCTCGGTTGACAAGCATTACATCAGGCAAATCACCAGTCGTCATCGATAGAGATAGTTTCTGACCCATATCATCTGTTTCCCAAGCAACCTTCGCTTTTACATTTACCTTGCTTTCCACATATCTTGTAGCAAGGTTATTCTCGATGGTATCCCCTTCAGGCAAATTGTTCACCCGATTTGTATGTCGGCCAATTGTAAATTCAACAGGCGTTTCATATTTTCCATAGGGATTATAATCATTTTCGTTAACTGGAGCAGCTGCTTCGTTGCCTCCACTATTAGCACTATTACAACCGCTGGCAACTAGCAAACTTATACAAGCTGTTAAAATTACTGCGAATTTCCTACTTTTCCTCATGTTTAGTAGCTCCTTCGTTTATTTATATTTAAATTGTATGCGTTATCAGAAATGACGTATATGCAACATTTTTCTTTTCTATAGCACTTTTTAATGTTCCATCATCCTTTATGAACATTACAAAAAAACCGTTGTACACGAGGTACCACGGTTTCCAGAATGAGCTGTATGCTGCATCAAGTAAGCGGAATCGTTAATGTGACCGTTGTTCCTTCACCTTGTATGCTCTCCATTTCCAGCCCATATTCCTTGCCATAATACAGCTTAATACGGTCATTCACATTCTTTACACCACAGCCTCCGCTATCTGCTGTTAACAGCTGCTTTTGTTGCTCTGATGACATGCCGACACCGTTATCGCTTACCACCATTTTGATCTCCTCATTCTCGGGATAAGCTGCAATCGTCAATTGATTTCCATCAGCATTGGGTTCGGCGAATCCATGTTTAAGGGCATTTTCCACGATCGGCTGTAAAATAAAATGAATGATCGAATGGTTTAGAATCGCTTCATCTATCTGGTACTCCACCTCAAATTTCCCGTCATTCATGATGTACTGCAAATCCAAATAGGCATGAATATGTTCAATTTCATTTTCTACCGTAACCATATTTCTGCCATGATTTAACGTCTTTCTGTAGAACTTAGCTAATGTAGTGACCATATAGCTGGTTTCTATATCTTTTTTCTTGAGCGCGCGCCAGTGGATAAAGGAGAGCGTATTATACAAAAAGTGAGGGTTAATCTGGCTTATGAGCTTGTTGTACTCACTTTCCTTTTTGGCGATTTCAGCCTGGTAAACTTGAAAAATCAGACCGTTAATCCGCTCCAGCATTTTCCCGATTCCATTCGTGAGTCCACCAAACTCGTCTTTGGATGTACTTTGAATAATGACATCTAGATTGTTTTGTTCAACCTTGTCCACCTTATTTTTCAAAAAGATGATTCGCCTTGTAAAATTGTTTGAAAATATATAGATCAGTAAAAAAGTGATCACTAAACTCAGTAAAATAACATATACTGTGATTTTAAAAATACCAAAAGCATTAATATAAGCGTTTGCATTCGAAAGATAATAATGGATCGTCCAGTCGATATTTTTCAATTCACCACTTATTTTCAAGCGATTCTCGGACATAGCAGCTATTGAAGAGATTTCCTCTGGTTTTTTTTCATTAAATACGATTTGGTTCTTTTCGTTCTCAATATTTACAAAAATATAGTCCGACAGCTTATCCAAATCAGAAAAAATACTATCAAAATTAATCGAAATGACCATAAAATTACTATCTTTCAAATTACTAATCAGCTCTTGGACCAAATATACGTTATTGTCATAGATGACCCATTGCCTGCCTCTAAACCCAGCATACCACGCCTTGTTTTTCAGCTCGCTTAACGGCAAAATATTTTCACGGATGCCCAGTAAATCTCCCGACGTATAAAAAGTAATTCCCTCGATGTTATCATCCATTAATTTAATATGCGAAATCATAGGATCTACTTTGTCTCTGAAGTCGAGGTACATAGCAAAATAGTTCTCTTCGTAATTATTTATAAACACATCCGAAAAATCCCGATTGAGTACCATAAACTCGGCGAGTGTATTATATCTATTAATTTTATAATCAAGAATATTGGAAATCTGGTTCAAGCTTGAAGCCGCTTCACTCTTTAACTCTTTTATCTGAGTCCTATACGATTGAATAAATGAGAATAGACCTAATAAAATAATAGGAATCAACGCGATAATGAGATGAGATAGCAATAATTTGTTTCGGAATTTAATATCATTGAACTTGTTCTTTATCAACTGAATCATTTGTTATACCGCTTTCTCTATATTGTAACGGACTGACGTTATATTTAGCTTTAAATAACCTACAAAAATAAGAGGTATTATCAATTCCTACAAAGACAGCGATATCATTTATTTTCATATTGGAATGGACCAGCATATAATTCGCCTTGCGCAGCCGATAATCCGTTAAATATTTCGAGAAATTTACACCTGTCTCTTTTTTAAAAAGTATGCTTAAATAGCCTGGAGAAAGGTAAACCTCCTTAGACACATCCGATAATGAGAGATCACGCTGGAAATTATCCTTCACGATCTCCTTCACTTGCCTAATGACCATCGATTCTTGTGTTTCATGCTCCGGGTTATCTCTGCAAGGGCTGATTTGCGTAATCTCTTCCATTGCCTCTAGAAATTCATCGACGATTAAAGGCTTCAACAAGTAATTGACTACCCCTAATTTGATTGCACTTTTAGCATATTCAAACTCGTCGTAACCGCTGCAAATCACAATTTTTAAATTCTCCTGCGTTTTTCTAGCCATCTTACTTAATTCCAAACCATTCATCATAGGCATCTTCACATCTGTAATCAGAATATCTATGGACTTCTTATTTAAAATGTCTTCGGCAATAAGACCATTCTCAGCTTCCAGCACATTAAAGGGAAATTTATACTGTGTAATTAAACTCTTTATGCCTTCACGCTCTGTATGCTCATCATCCACAATTAGAACATTAAACAAGATGACATCTCCTCTGTCGGAATGATTAATAAATAAGCCCCATTATAGCACAATTTTAGAAAGGGCTTACAAGATCCGTGCACTAGCTGCACCAAAAACAAAAAAAAGGAGCTCCTTTAAAGAGGGGCTCCCTGAATGTCAGAATAATAATATACATTTACCGTACCGTTTGAAGGTGCATCAATTTCCGGAATTTAATGTAGGAGACTACTCGCCATGGGATGACATAGAAGAATGCCAAAATCATAAACAAAGCAGCCAGTGTTTGAGGTTCGATTTTTGATAAATAGTGGTGCAGCTCGAACCGAATCGCTATGACAACGAGAAAAGCTACGACGAATCCCCAGTTTTTCTTGGCGTATATTAGATGATCATCACGAATTTCATAGTTTGTGGTCCATATTAGAGGAATCGAGAGAGTAATACCGATAGCCGCCGCAATCAAAAATTCGTAAAACGGCGCATGGACATTGGAATTAAAAATCAATAATAATCCGGGCAGCATAAAAAGAATAGGGTACAACAGCCTTTTACCATCTCCACGAATTGGACGATAAAAGCTCCTTGTTCGCCTCCATAGCACGAGAGCAGCAATGGCAATAACGAATACATAAAAAGAACTATCCATTTCAACACCGCTTTCTACAATTAAAATATTAAATTTCCATTATTTACATTATACCTTTGTGGATGAAATATCTGCAATACGCAACTCGGATATTCAGGAATCACTTTGTGAAGAAGCTGCAAATTTCCAACATTTCTCCATAATTATATATATTGAATATATATTTTAAATACGGGTATTTTCTACGTTTAAGCTATGTAATAGGGACTACTCCTTATCTCTTTTGCGCTATGATGCTTTAGGTCTCGAGTTGTCTTCTGTTAGAACCTTTGTCGAAACGATTGTAATTAATATAAATATATTTAATATGTTATATAGGTACCGCCATTCGTTCATTAGCGAACTAGCCTAAGAAGGAGGGATTGAAAAAGGCGCTATAACGATGGTATCACCAAATAGGATGAGACGAGGTGTAAGACGTGATTCGAAAACTTACTGTCACATGTCTGGCTATAGTATGTACGCTGTCTTTAATACTTGGCGCTTCAGCTTCAGCTTCTGGGGAATCCAAATCCGACAAAAGCTCAATTAGCTGGCCAAATAAGCAAGCGCTTCCATCTTTCGCAACCCCTAAAAAGCTGGATGTTGCTGATATTTATGATGCGCCAGGAGACATTAAGCTGCTGCTTGCAACTCTGCAGGGTATCGTTAACCGTGAGGAGCCCCGGATCTATCTGCTCGAAAATCAAGAAGAAGGCAAGCTAACTTGGCTAAAAGACTTGAAGGTTCCCTACAATCTACAAGCTGATTACTGGGATATCGTCAAAAAATATAAAAAAGAAATTAAAGGCATCATCGTTTACGATCCAAAGATTGCTGACACCATCAACGTAGCGACTACTCTTGCTGGGTTAAAGGACGCCGTTGTTGCAAGTCCCGCTCTCGCTGAGCAGTTGAAAGCCGCTCCGTTTAACCTAAAAGTGCTCGATGATCTACAGGGTAAATTCAAAGACCGCATGGATGCTTATACATGGCAATATGAGAACCTATGGGCAAAATCGACACATCGGATGTTAGTCGGATTAAGCCCTGACACATCCGTTAGAATACCTTCTGGTCTTCCTGAATCGTTTAAGGTCATAGCGGAAGACACAACGCAGGAACGCGATGGCAAAAACAAAAATACGTATGAACTTGATCTGTCCAGCAATTTGGGCAAAGAATCCGTATACCTCCGCTTCGACGACGCCTTCACTCAGGATGGCTGGGGACCAGCCGTTCATGAAGTAACCGTGAAGGCAGATGGACAAACAATCGCGCAGTTCATTCCAGGTACGCCTGAGGAGGAAGCGTTTCTGTATGACCGTCAAAGCTCCCAAGTATCGACTGGCCAAGGCGGACATCGGTTCGCAGACAACGGCCGATACTTCGTCTACAAGTTTACGCCGCCTGCAGGTACGAAGCAGTTAACTGCCTCTGTCTTGATGTGGAACCAGTACAAGGTTTCGGCAGGCAATGTCCAGCCGCCTACTTCAGATCAGAAGGAGCCTTACGGCTACCTCCGCGATTATGCGGTTGCGAACAAAGCGATGGTGTTCTGGCTTGATTCGAACGTGCCTGAACAGAAGGCGCTCTTCGAGAAAATCTTATCTGGAGTCAAACCGGGTACCCCTTATCTAGGCTGGTTCAATAATGACGTTGAGGGTGAATTCAGCTCCGTAGAAATCACATCCAATCACAGCGTCTACGTGCTTGCAGCGGACTGGTTCAGCAACTTGACGGTTTTCTCGGGTACGAAAGCGAAGTCATTCAAAGCCAAAACACCTGAGGCACCTAAGCTTGAAAATAAAATTTATGTCACGTATACCTTTAGCGAAGGCGACAACTTCCAATACAATCAGCATAGAATGCGCATACTGTGGGATGACCCAGCTCGCGGTAAAGTGCCGATCAACTGGACATCGAGCCCGCTTCTTTATGACGGTGCACCTGCTATTCTGAACTACTTCCAAAAAACAGCGACGGAAAATGACCTCATCATTGCCGGTCCATCCGGTTCCGGATATTTCTATCCAGAAGCATGGCCGGAATCTACATTCTCAGATTTCCTTAAGCAGTCTTACACGTATATGAAGAAAACAGGGATGACTGTTCCATATGTGCTCAATCGTGTGAACAGCGAAAATGTTCCGCTCAGCGCATCAAAGGCAGCTGCCTATGAGAAGTTCTACAAAGCAAAAGGACTCTTCCTCAGCTGGGAAGGCCATTACGGCGTCGAAATCCTAAACGGTACCCTGCCGGTATCAACGATTCAAGGCATTAGTACCGCACAAGACGGGAAAAACATTTTGGCAGCAGCCAAAGCGAACTGGGATGGCAAATCACCATTGTTCGTATCACTTGGACTGCTCGCATGGAGCATGACGCCATCAGATGTTGTGGCGTTGACAGAATCGCTCGGACCGGAATATCAAGCCGTGCGAGCCGATCATTACTTCTCGCTTATCCGAGATCACAACAATCTTCCAGCCAAACCGCAGCAAGCAGAGAACGAGGACGAAGAACAGAACTAAACAGTTGAAAAAGCCAAACTGAAACAGCGCGCACCGATATTCAATCGGGGCGCGCTGTTTCATGATTGTGCTTTCACTTCTCTTCCAATATTTTTTTAATATAATTTGGCACTACAAAAGAAGCTCGGAATATTTCAGGGGATATATATTTCGTTTCCTGCCATTGCAAACCATTCAAGTCTGCCTCTAGAGGATCCCACTTTTTTGAAGCAACCGTAAAACTCCATATCCCACCGGGGAACGAAGGAATGGAACATAAATAAGTGCGTACGATGGGAAATAACTTTTTCAATTTGCTAATCGTATTTTTCAAAATATTCTGATTATAATAGGGGGATCCTGACTGAAAAACGGCGATACCGTCAGCTGTCAAACTATCGTAAACGTATTGATAAAATTGTTGCTTATATAGACTGGTTGCCGGCCCATAAGGATCTGATCGATCCACAAGAAGCACATCGTACTTGTTTTTTTGCCCTTGAATCCACTTGTACCCATCTTTGATTACTGTGTTTATAAGCTCTCTCCGCTTATCGTCAGTCTCTTTTGTCATCCATGTCCTGCATACTTCAATCACTCTCTGGTCAATTTCCACAACATCGATCTGCTGCACACTATCATACTTCAGCGCTTCGCGGGCTGGACCGCAATCACCGCCTCCAATCATTGCGACTTTTTGGGGTTCATGATGAGTGGTCATTGCAATATGCGTTATCATTTCGTTATAAATAAAACCATCTTTTTCGGTAACTTGGGGAGTTCCATCAAGAACAAGCATGCGGCCGAAACCTTTTGTTTCGATAATACTAATCTCTTGAAAAGGGGATTGTTCGTAGTGAAGAAGCGCTCCTACTTTATATCCAACTTCCATTTCAAGCTCTGGAAGGTCATCCCACAACCATAACTCCTCATTTGTTTCTTTATAATAACCTGTTAAGGAATACTTTTTATCTGTCATTCTATTATCCCACCGAATCATTGTTTTTTAATTCTATCCAGTAAAAGCCCGTCAGAATTGTTATTTTCGCCCGTAACAAAGTCTTTCATATAATACGAAAGGTATTTGCCATAACCAGTATCGGTTTGAAGCAACAGTTCGTCGACAAAATAAACACCATTAGGAATATCATCAAGCAGCAGCGCTGACAAGGCCCCATAGACCCCGCAGGCTACCTGAAAATAAGTGGCATTTGTTTTGTATTCGGAAAATATGGACTTATTGTTCATGACGTTATACATAAATCTTTCTCTATCTTTATAAACGAGGAGCACACCTACCAAATCTTCTCCATCCAGTTCGGCGTCCAATGGATCCAAAACCTTGTGATTCCAATCCCAAAGATCATCGATATTGCTAAGATTGGCATGGATTAAATCCGTCGTATGATCATTCACACGATAAATAAAACCTATCTCCATATCAAAAGCTTTCCCCAGCGTAATAACCTCTTCGTGGGGCATCAAACACCCGTAAAACTGTTTGTTTCCGAGCGACACTTTAAACTCTAACTCATAAACAGCGTTATAGAAAAAAAGAGACCTGTGCTGCTTCATAAACATAGGATAGTTTAATATGGCTTCATCCAAGAAACATTCAGGGGACCATGTAGTATAAATTGTTTTTTTCTGACCTAGCGATGGATCGCTATAAAATGTATTGTCATGTTCAACGATGTAGCAGCCAAGCGGTTTTTCATCTGGCGTTTGCTTCAGCATTTCAAAGACCATCCATTGCACGACGCCTGGATTCATTCCTGAACCGATGATCGCTTTCATATTTGTGAAGCGTCCTCTATTTTCTTCAAAAATACGATAACGTTCCATTAATGTAAATCCTTCAAGCTCTTCCTCTTCATCCACCATTGTATTTTCTAATGCGGTGTTAATATACTGAACGCCCAGTTCATTACAGCAATGAAGCATTTCGACCGTGTCAGCCCAAGAAACATCAATGACGATCGTTGTCTTTGAATCGATTAAATACTGCCGAAACTTTTTCAAATCATTCAAATTAATCTGATGTAACGTAACCGTATGTCTTAAATGAGGAATGAATTGCTCGTAATACTTCATTTTCTTTTGTGTCCGATCGACTAAATGAAGGTTACAACTGCTTATAAACGAATGGATGGGATCATCAACATTTTGAAAAGATTTGTCTAATATTGCTAGAATTGATTTAGCCACTCCTCCACCGCTTCCAAGAATAGTAAGGGTTATTTTTTTATCGTCCAAGTTACTCAACTCCTTTAAAACAAGGTATTCATAATCGATAGACTCCGATCTAATCTATGACCTATTGATAGAATCTATTTTTTACTACAACTATAGTCAGATTGAAGATTGTCCGCTAAGACCTCCAACCAGCACAAAAAAGAGCCATGACCTCTTGAAAAAGTGGTCTGACTCTTCTCATTTATTTTAGGAGTATTAGGTTAAGAAAAATTGAATCGTACGATCCGTTGAACCCGGCAAATGTTCATGTCCAAAATCGGGATATATGGCTAACTGCTTAGGAGCAGTTATTTTGTTATAGGCTGCAAACTGTGTGGAAGGCGGACAAGTCGTATCCATTAGGCCAACGAACATCAATACTTCGCCGCGAATCCGGTTTGCAAGGAATTGAAGATCAATATAACCAAGCTTCTCAAAAATTTCATCCTCACGTTCATGCAGCGGATCGAAATAACGGAAGAAGGTACTAAGCTCCTGATACGCACCCTTCGCCAAATCCATCTCCCAAGTTCGTTTATAATCGCAAAGGAAAGGGAAAACGGGAGCAAGCTTCTTCACTCTCGGCTCGAGTGCCGCGCAAGCAATCGTAAGCGCCCCGCCCTGTGAGCCGCCAGCTGCATAAACACGTTCTGGATCAACCTCAGGCAAGCCAAGCGCGATACCCGCCAATTGTGCGGTATCCAAATAAATATGGCGGAACAGCAGATTATCCGGATGATCATCTAATCCCCGAATAATATGGCCATGATGGGTGTTCCCCTTCACATTGCCCGAATCCTCGGACGCTCCCCCTTGGCCGCGGCAATCCATGGCTAGAACAGAGAAACCTAATGAGGCATAAGCCAGCTTATCGTTCCAATCGCCCGCATTTCCCGTGTACCCATGGAATAACACGACTGCCGGATGCGGCTCAGAAATATGTTTTGGCCGAACATATTTCGCATGTATCCGAGCCCCGCGAACGCCGGTAAAGTAGAGATCAAAGCATTCCGCATTCGGAGTCTGGAACGAGCTCGGAACAAGCTGAATTTGCGGATCTACTGCGCGCATCTCTGAGATCGCCCGGTCCCAGTAAGCATCAAAATCAGCGGGGCAAGGATTAATTCCCTGGTACTCCTTCAACTTCTCAAGCGGCATGTCTACTAACGGCATTTTACAATCATTCCTCTCAAATATAATATGTCGATTAAAGCACGAATAACACCTTGCCTCATTACCAAATTTATCATTACTATACCTACTAATATATTATAATATCAGGTAATCACACTAAATATAAGCAGATACTAGATTTATATTTCAATGGCTTGCGCCTTAAGATTCAAGACGATAACACCTGCTATAATGAGCGCGCATAATATACTATGAAAAAGGAAGTTTAAACGTAAATAAACCAAAAACACGCTATCGCGCAGCACCTAAGTGTCTTCTCGATAGCGTGTTTTGATGTTCGTGTACTACTATATTACCGATACTCTCGTTGTATTATCGATATATTTTCCTTGTGGCAGGCTTCCGTAAAGGTGGATAAGAAGGCATGCTCATGATAGAGCGCAGCAAGAGCAGGCTCGTTATTTGTTATAACCGCCTCACAAAGTCGGTTCAAGTAATCCGATGCCGTAGCCAAGCGTCTCTTCATCTCTGACGAGTCGGCAGTGGCTTTTCCATGACCTGGTATGAGCAAGCGAACGGAATGAGCTTCAAAAATACGACCCGCCTTCTCCAGCGTTTGGTTATATGCCTTTGCGCTTTGATAAATGAAAGGCAGTTCGAAATCGGATAAATAATCTCCTGCAACCATGATTCCTAGAGGCTCGACTATCGTTATTAATCCATCTTCCGTATGCCCCGGAGCAAGATAGAAAGTAATCGTCGTATTCCCTAAACGCAGCTGCTGCCCATCCTCTTGAATTACGATATCGAGATTTGGAAATGCTATAGGATAGTTTCTTATAATATAATTTTTGTTATCGAACTCTCGAATCATTTCAAGCTTTTGCTCTTTTTGCGGATGCTGCTGCAGCTCGAAACTGCCAATTGTTATCGCATCAGGGAACGCTTGATAGCCAATAATATGATCGAAATCTCCGTGGGTAAATAACAGATACGTATCACGATCCCCTTTGATGCCATTTACATACTCCTTTATCGCCTCAACTTCTCCCGAAAGCCAGTTCGGATCTACGATGAGTACCATTTCTTCTGTTTGAATGACTGTAGAAGTCGTCTGATATAATTCACTTTGGAATACCGTTACGTTTTCATTCTTGTATTGAATCAAGAATAACTCCCCTTTCTCCAGCTATACTGCTCCTTTAATAGGCCGGTACCGTATCATGACTCACCGAGAAGCTTCTTAAACGATGCTTCAATCTCGCCTTGATTAAGTAATCCGATAATATAATCAATAATCTCCCCATCGGTATTTACAAAACACAGAGCTGGGAAGCCATCCCCGCCGTAGTACTCGTATACGTCTCCCTTTTGGTCAAGGAGGACCGGGTATTCGATCTGATGCTGCGCCACATAGTTCTGTACCTCTGATATTTCATCACGATTCGTAACATTTATTCCGTATACATTTATCCTGTCCTTATACTTTTCATGCAAAGCGACCATTTTGGGAGCATCCTCATTACAATAAGGACACCATGAAGTGAATATGGATAAGACCGTTGGTTTTGCAGCAAAATCAACCACCACTTCTTCACCTGTACTTAACTCCGACAACGAGATACTCGATAATTCGCTTTTGAGTTTGTTAATATAGCTATATCCAAGATAGACCATCAAGCCTATCGCCGCAATAATAATCGTTCCCGTCGTTATTTTAATTATTTTGTTCATGAACGCACGTTCCTTCCATTAACAATTGAGATGACGAGCGCTTTTTCTATTCACCATGGGTTCTGTTCAAATTCAAAACCGTTTATGGATTCGAAATGCAATAAATGAATACCATCTTTGAGTATCTTGATCCTCGTATATCTTTACTTTCTCGCTTAATCGAATCTGCATTGCACTTTGTGCAATAGAATCCTCAGTAGAAGCTAAAGTTTTCAGCTAGGCTGCAGTTTATGCAACAGAAATCACTATTTTCAGCTAGTTAGCCGATATCTGTAGCGTTTTTATTGCATTTCTGCAATGCAGCGCCACATTATGAGGATCATGTCAGGTTTCTATTGCATTTTTTGCAGTACTAGCAGCACGAGCTCATAAAAAATGCTGCCCTCTCTTTTTCAAAAAAGAGGGACAGCACTTTACTCATTCTCTTATAAAACGTCCTTCAATTGGCTCCGGCTGTGGCTGTCCAACGATTTCCAATCGCGGACTTCACATCTTTTGCCGTTGATGTCGGTGAGAATAATCCGATTGTCACTTGGGTATTGCATATGCTCATGCAAGTTTCGCATCACGATGCGAGTCGGCCCCAGATTGGTTTGCAGCTCCCAAATCCATAGGTCTGCTTTCTGCTTAATTGAATCAATACGAGCCACAAGCGGTAGGAAATAGCGCAGCTGCAGCTCTTTATCCATCTCCGACCTGCTTTCTTCATCCAGCTGCTCAATGTCACGAATAACACCGATTTCATCACCCTTGGAGTCTCGGACAGATATAAACTGGGTCGTGTATTGAAAAGGAAATATGCGATAAAGAATAATTTCTTCAAAAACCTTTCCTTCGACCACGCCTTGGAAAACACCGCCTTGACTACGGGTAAATGAAACCGTGTTTGGTTCAAGAATATTGATCTCAAAAGGGTCCTTCGTGTTATTTTCAACACGGATGTCGTTTGAATCAATCATGCATTTTCTACCCCCTTGATCTTAGACATTTCCTTTTGCGCCTCAACTAGCTTGAAATAAGCGCCTTCCGTAGCCAGCAGCTCCTCATGCGTACCTACTTCAACGATCTTCCCGTGATCCAGCACAACAAGTCGGTCTGCATTGCGCAAAGTCGACAAGCGATGGGCAATCGCGAACGTTGTTCTGCCTTTAACCAGACGCGAAATCGCTTCTTGAATTTGCCGCTCCGTCACCGTATCTACTGAGGCGGTTGCTTCGTCCAAGATTAGAATGCGCGGATCATGAATAATGGCACGAGCAATCGATACCCGTTGCTTCTCTCCGCCTGACAGCTTATGTCCACGTTCGCCTACCCTTGTGTCGTAGCCATCTGGCAGCTGAACGATAAAATCATGCGCATTTGCGATTTTGGCGGCACGCATAATTTCTAACTCCGTAGCGTCCGGTTTCGAATAAGCAATATTCTCCGCAATCGTCCCGTCAAACAGAAACGTCTCCTGCAGCACTACGCCGATCTGCTTACGCAGGTCATTCTGGCTAATATTGCGGATATTTGTTCCATCAATCGTAATGGTACCCTCATCCGAATCATAAAATCGGCAGATCATGTTAATAAACGTCGACTTTCCGGCACCGGAATGGCCGACTAATCCGATCATCTCGCCTGCCGCTACCTTTAAGTCTACGCTTTTGAGCACCGGGTGATGCTTTTCGTATCCATAAGTAACCTTTTTGAATTCAACCTCGCCTTTAACACGTCCGATCTGAGCGGGGTTTACTGTATCTGGCACGTCAGACGGTGTATCCATAATCTCAAATACACGGTCCGCTGCTGATATCGCATGAGTTGCCCAGTTGATCATTTGGCTTACCCACTGCAAAGGCCCAAGAAGCATGCCCAGATATGTAATTAGAGCGATCAAGGTACCGATGGATAGATTGCCATTAAGCACTGTTCTGCCGCCATAATACCAAATTAATAGAGTACCCGCTCCAGCAACTAAAGCGAAGACGGGAAACATGCCCTGCCACAGTCCTTCAATTCGAATATTATGCCGAACGAGTTCCTTATTAGCCACCGTATAACGTGACATCTCCGTCGATTCCTGACCAAATGCTTTGACAACACGAATACCTTGCAGAGAATCGCCAACTAATGCATTTAATCTGAAAATAGACCTCCACTGCTGATACCATCGCCTGCCGATCATCGGCCACAATACGGTGGACAATACAATCATAAGTGGCATAGGCAGCATCGCAAGCAGCGTTAATTTCCAATCAAAGCTGAACATAATGATGAAGATCGCAATGACCCGCAGCGATTCACCCGACACCCAAATGACGCCATCGGTCATAAATTGCCGCATCGCCTCCGAATCATTGTTTACCCGTCCAATAAATTGCGAGGACTGTCTTCGGTCGAAGAAGGATAACGACAACCTCATCAAAGCATTATAGACATCGTGCCTAAGATCGCCCATTAATTTGGAACCAATCCACACACCAATAATGCCGCGTACGGTCTGCATGAGGGTGACCATCAGTGAGGTCGCTGCAAGGCCGATGACAATCCATAGAAGCGTGGAACCCATATCCTTCGGTGTCAGCACATCATCCACAATCATTTTGGTCAAAAATGGCGGGATAAGCTCTACCAATGTTGTAAAGATCAACATAATAGCCGCTGCAACCATCTGCAGCTTGTAAGGCTTCGCATAACTTAACATTCGAAACAGAACCTTGCCATTGTTTTTACATACAGGGCAAGCTTGTGAATCGTCTGGCAGCGGATTGCGGCACTTTGGACAATTTCTTGGGAATTCTTTTTCGGAAGCCGTTGGCCTCTCTTCCCCTTTTGCAACTGCACCTATTAATTTAGAAGCATATCCAAAAATAGAAGTAAGTGATGCAGTATATCGTATAAGGATAATCGGGCCGCTCTTGGTATCCGCAAGCAATGAGCCACCGCCTACTCCGCCAACAGCCCGGGCATCGGTAATATCCGAAACCGCAAGTTTAGTCACCAACACCCCGTCCGAACGCCAAACCGATACTTCCTTCTCAGTAAGTACTAGCCATTCTTCCCCAAACTGACCATCGTTCATTAAATCAGATACAGCATGAAACAGCGATGTTTCTCTAAGTTGTGCTTCTATCGCCTTAGGAAGCTTATTAATAACGGACATATTCTTCCCCCTTTCGTTACCAACCTATTTACTCACATTTTTTTACAACGGTAAAGATGACAGAATAACTATAGCTATTTATTACTTTCGAGCTATTTTTATTACAGTACAAGTAAAAACCCACAACCTCTTTTGGTTGTGGGTTTACAAAATACAACAGCTAGGCTAAAAAGCCCGTAAAACGATGATTAGGACAATCACCGCCATTACGGGCTTTTACATTAACTATTTTATAATTGCTAGCTTATGCGGAAACCTAGATTAACTCTCTTGCGTCAAATTTGCGCTTGCCAAGAGCTCATTATAAGTTGTGATCTGCGGCTCCTTAGAACCATAATAGAATGGGTTCGTAAAGGCGAGCAGCATTCCCGCTGCATCGCGAATGTCAAAGCGATACCAGTTATACGCGCCTTCTTCCCAAGGTATATTCCACTCCAGCGCCTCTGGCGTTTCACCCGCCGCCGCCGCGGAAACTTCCTTCACCGATTCAGTAATGCCGTTTCGAATGAGTGTCACACGAGTGTTCACATCACTCACTACGCTTAATTTACAGTTCACTTCCTGGGATGCTGCTTCACCTTGCCCCTGACGGAATGCATCAGACAAATCACAGCCAAAGCGGTAATCTTCACTGCCGACTTGAATCGATGTTTCAAGCACCGGACCACGCGATACATAAACATGCCCATTCCGTACGCCTTCTAATATATGATCCGCACTCAAATCATCACACCACACATACGTGGAAGGATCGCCAATCAAAGAAGGAATTAAACTATCCTCATATTTTTCTGTTGGCAGCATATGCGAGTCAGAGCCGCCGATACCGGTAATACGATAGCCTTCATTCCAGCTTGCCGTCCATAGCTGCAATGCCTTCTCGGTAGCTACCGTGTTTGGGGAAAAGGTCGGATCATTCCATATTTCCATGGAATGCACTCCCTTAAGCTGCGTCTCACCATATAACCATGCCCAAGGCGCCAGCATTGGGTGATTAATAGAGCAGACAGCCCCTAGTTCCGCTGCCTCCTTCATCAATCGGTCCATTCCCTGTTGCGTAGTCAAGCCTCCATCTGGTGCTGTCGCTCTCCAATCGATCCATTTCCGAAGACCAAGCGCATTCCAGTGTCCGTCGCCAGCCGTTATTTCCACACCTGGAAGGACGAGCGCATCCCCTTTGGCCCATGATGTAGACAGCACGTTGTGATCCGTCGCTACAAAGAAATCCAGTCCCTGCTTTACCGCCTGCTCACGATTCATAAGCTGCGTCATTTTGCCATCGGACAACACGGTATGCGTATGGAAATCCCCTTTGTAATAACGGCTTCCCGTCTTCCACACCTTCGCCCAGTCGTAGCTGTCCACCGTGACTCCAGCATTCCGATTGCCGCTGCTCCAATACTCGCGCTCGCCCTGAAGCTGTGTTGATACATACTCCTCTGGCAATGCACCGCAGCCAAGCTCCCATTCTGCTTCAAACATTCTGCCCTCTTCGTTTGAAACCTCAAGCATCCACGTGCCAGGCACGATCGGGCCTGGCATTGCTATTGGACTCGTTAATTCCACCTGCCTATGAACGACGATCAGCCGCTCGTTTCCACCGTCGAGGAAGCAGAAACGAATAGTGTTCTCCGCATTAAACAGATGCAGTCGTCCCCACGAGTTTTCCTTCTCATATGTAAAGCGAATCGCAAGCCAATCGTACTCTTCTTTAACCGTAATCGGAAAATAGCTGTTATTCTGTTCCAACTTAACGGAAATTTGTCCTTTATTCATGGTTATTCACCTTCCATATCCCACGTTTATTCGTGCAGTTCCGTATCTATCCAAGAGTGCCTATTATAATAATTCCTGTGGTAATCGCAATCGACATCACAATCCGCATTTTCCCCTGCTGCTCTTTCAGAACTAGAATACCGAGCAGCGTACCGAACACGGTACCGATCTCGCGTATCGGAGACAGATGTGACAACGGGCCTAAATTCATGGCAAATAGAAATAACAAATATGAACCTGGAGAAAAAATAGAACCAACAATTAGCGGCATCTTATTGAGCTTCCACTCCGTCTTAATTGCTTTCGAGCGCAGAGCCGGAAGTGTCAGAACGAGCATATAGCCAATGTTGCACAGCGCCAGCAATGCGAGCGGTGGCATGTATTCCAATATAATTTTGTCGATCAAGGTATAACCTGTTATGCATAAACCGACACCGATAGCGCACATAAGTCCTCGCACATACATCTTGTCTTGCAGCAGTGCACGACTCAGCTTAAAGCCGCCGATGCGGATCATGCCATAAATGATAATCATTAAACCTGCCCACCCAAAAATAGAAAGGGATTCGTTGTACATGAGTATGCTTAGGACAGGAACCAGCAGCGCTCCCGTCCCGCGCATAATCGGATACACTTGCGAAATATCACCGAACTGATATGCCTTGGATAACAGTACAAAATATCCGCTCTGCAGTAAAATAGACAGCAGTATGAGGCCGTAAGCTTTCAACGGAAGCGTATTATTTACTAACCAATCAACCAGGTAGGGAGTGAGCAGAAGAAAGCACGGGATATTAATCATCCATAAAAAAACATCTTTGTTCATGCTGCGCTTCGCAAACAGATTCCATATCGCATGCGTAAAGCCAGATGCTAATACGAGTAGGAGTGCGATAGTTGGCATCGTCGAATCACCGCGTTTCTTTTTCCTAAATGCCTGCTCTCTTACTTCATTTACTCGTACCAGTAACCTTTTATTCCTTTTTCCATACGCAGAAGTGCCTCAAGGTAAAAATAGTCTCCCCAGATCATAAAGTCATCCGGTGCTGTATTTCCTCTTACATAATAAGAGCCATGCTTTAATAACCCCTCTGCCTCTTCTCCCATCGTCGAATAATGACGAACGAGCGAGGTCATCGACAGATTCAGCTTCCATTCAAATTCAGCGCGATCTGGGTCTTTATCGTCCAGATGGCTCACTAATTCGAGCAAGCCAGCGGCTACGATCGCAGAAGCAGAGCTGTCTCGGTACGTACCTTCTTCGATCTCAACATCAAAGTCCCAGTAGGCCACATGATCCTCTGGCAGTTGGGAAAGAAAGTATGCTGCCAGTCGTTTCGCTGTGTCCAAATATGCCTTATTCCCGGTGTAACGATAGGCAAGTGCAAAGCCATAAACACCCCATGCTTGACCACGGGCCCATGTCGATCCATTGGTATAACCTTGATGTGTAGCACCGCCGAGCGCTTCACCCGTTTCTTCATTAAACACGAAGGTATGGTATGAGCTGTCGTCACCGCGCACAAGATAGCGGCGGCTTTGATCTGCCTGCTTGATGGCAACCTCATGATAACGCTCATCACCCGTTTGTTTATAAGCCCAGAATAACAGAGGAAGATTTAAGAGGCAATCAATAATCATGCGCCCGCCATGCTTCTCGTCTCCAGGCAATCCCCAAGCCTGAATGTATTGCCCATTCTCTCTAAAGCGGCGCAGAAGCACGTCAGCTGCTTGTAAAGTCAGCTCTCTTGCTTCCTCATCCCGCTCTAAAATCCACTGTGCTTGCGAGGATAAGGTATATAAGAATCCAATGTCATGATGATCAAGCACAATATGCTGTTCCATTCGATGCTTGAAGCTCTTTACCGTGAGCCGAGCAGCATCACGGTAAGTTTCATCACCGGAATACTCGTAGCATAGCCACAGCATTCCGCTCCAGAATCCATTTGTCCAATCTTCATTATCATTGAGTTCATACTTGCCATCGACACTGACATGCGGGAAGCGAACCCCAAAACGCTGGATGTTCATTTTCGTCTTCCCCATTGCATCTTCAATTGCCAATTTCCACATGTCCTTCAATCCTTTCAACTACCGATTAATCTGATCCAGTATTCTCTTCACGACAGCGGCTGCCTCCGCTCGAGTCGCTACTGCAGCAGGGGCAAATCTTTGTTGCTTATCCCCTTGCAGCAGCCCTCTCTCCACCGCTGCTGCAACTTCCTTTACGCTCCAAGCGGCAATGTCTTTGGAATCCGCGAAAATATCCACTTGGGAGGCTTCAGTCCCTGACATCCAGTCTGGTTGAATCTTACTCATAACGCGAGCAATCATTACCGCCATTTCTTGTCGCGTTATGGTTTGCTCTGGCTTGAACGAACCATCTGCATAACCGGTCATGATTCCAGCTTCATGCACTCGTATGATGTCATTCTCGTACCACTTGCCCTGCATGCCGCTTGCATCTGTGTACGTTAGTTCTGAGCCTTTCAAACCAAGATCCAACATGCGAACGATTAAAGCAGCCATCTCCGCGCGAGTAATATTCGCCTGAGGTACGAAGGAATCTGTATTTCTTCCTTGCATAATGAACTTGGATGCCAAGTATTGCGCGTCGTTCTTCACCCAATGCTTCTCAAGATCCGTAAACGTCTTGTTTGCTTCAACCAACAGGTAGGTTTCGCCTGGCATTCCGCCAAAGGTTGCTTCTACACCACTGCCAACCGCTTTCAGTTTCATTGGAACAGGAACAAGCGCTTTGCGATCCTCGTCATAACGCATCCCAGCCAAATGTTCCGGATTTGCTTTCGTTTCTATCATCCATTTCATTTCAAGCTTTCTAGCTTCAATCAAGCTGCCGTACATCGGCTGCAAGGTGCCCGACTCCATTACAACTTGATTTGCAATAGTAACTAGTGAAGCGCCCAGTCCTTTTACATGATTTGCAATCGTCGTTACCATCGCTTCAGCAATAGGCTCCATTCCGATTCGCACGCCATTTGCCGCTTCAAGATTAGCTATTTGCTTCAGTGGAAGCGTAATAGACACATTCTTCCCGCTCAAAATCAGCTTAGCTTCGCTGTTCCATTCCACTAGCTTCGTTATTGCAGCGGAAGAGAGCTGAACACTTTTAGCTCCATTTGAGATCGATATTAAAATTTGCCCAGCCGCTAATTGCTCGTCTGTACTGTCTATTTTCAACTGCCCGCCAAGCATGCCTTGAACCTGATCTTTCATCTTCGACCCATTCGAGCCTGATTGTCCAGGTGTCGGGCTTGGCGTTGGGATTGGAGTCGGTGTTGGATCTGGCTTCACTTCCTCGCCCTCTATCACGATTGTAACAGTCGCTTGAGAACCTCCATCGACAGAAGCTGCAATAACCTCCACCTTGCCAGGCAGCACGCCTGTTACAACGGCTTGTCCATTAATGACTTGCAGCGTTGCGAGTGCACGATGCTCATTACTCATTGTCCAAACGACTTGTTTGTTTTTTGCATGATCTGGCTTCGCAGTCGCTTCAAGCTTTACCTGCTCGCCTTGTTTTATCGTTGCTGCAGATGGTGTTACGATGACTTCCGTCACCTTTGCACCCTCAGATGCCTTAGTCGTCACTTCTAAATATGGCGCTAACGCAGCGTTCTCTTTACTCTTGATCTGTGTATTCAAGCCTTTCACGCCTGGCTGCTCAATCAATGCAACACTTAATCGTTGATCATGCAGCAGCTCCGCTTTAACGGTATCCGTCAGCTCGTATTCACGCCACTTGTCAACTTTTTGGAAACTAATCGTTGAGATTGCATTTCCATAGGCTGGTTGATGGCCCCACACCATCTCGGTCTCTTTCCAAGAATCATCTTCAACGTGGTGAACACCGATTAAGTTGGCATCGTATTTGGCATCGCCATCATTTATTTTTCCGTAGACTTTCAGCTTTACAGACTCAATATCGCCGGCAAGGCTGCTAAGGTCAAACTTCATGAAAGATCGTTGTGTATATCCCTCACCATATTCACGAACTTCAACATAATCTTTGGTGCCATTATTCACATTTATATGATTCGCCCCACTACGAACGAAGGTATCCTCGATCACTGGAATCTTAAAGGTTTTACCTTCTTCTGGCTGCATGCCTTCCATGTCGATCGTTTGGCTTGGATCAACCTTCAACGTAATCGTATGGACCTTTCCTGCTGCTCCTTGCGTATTGATTGCCAAGCGAGTATACGGGAAAGTTTGCACGACCTGAATGCTCGGGTCTTGTGCAACGATGTGTAATCCAATTTTACCAAGATCAACCGTTACCATAGCTTGTTTCTGTGTAGGCTCAGCAATCGCGATGGTAAGCTCGTTGCCCTTCTCCTTAATCATCATGGAAATTGGCTTATCGGTCTTCACATATTGAAAAGCAGAAGCTTCCCAGAAATTCAAACCTGTAACCTGCTGCTTCGTTTCTTTTACAGCATGAACCCGCTCCGTCTTAGCCAGTACTTGAATATCTGGACTCGCTTCATATGCAGCTGTTTGCTCCGGCGTTTTGCCTGGAAGTAGCACATATTCATAAGCGCCTGCGGTCGGTAATTTGCCATGCTCGATGGCAAGGCTTAAGTAATTGCGCTTCACTACATCCGTTGGACCGCCCTTATTAATTTCGCTCCAAGCTCCCTCGCGAGCTTCACGTTTACCCGTCACTTTTTCTCCGGAAGGGAATACGTAGCCGATATCAGAACCGGCTGCATTGCCCTCCATATGAGCCCATTTCACATCCGTCATTTGTTCCTGCCAGCCTAAATCTGTTGGCATTTCATGACCGTTAACAATAAGCTTATTGGCTCCCGCTTGTGTTAGCTGACGATTCTCAACGATCGTTTCTGTCATGTTCGCCGTGTTGTTGGCAATATTAGAACCTACTGCAACCATTTCATCATCGAACAAGAACCATGATTTTTTTCCTTGCAAAGAACTTCCTGTACTGCCTGCAAGCGAGAACTCCATACCCACGGCTCCATAGTAATCATCAATTACTGAGCCGCCCACCCAATCCTTGCCGTTCATATAGTTGGCCCATTCTGCAGGGTCTTTATAGGAATGGTCTGTCGTTGTTCCTGGCAACCTGTAGCTATCAATGGTTGGCCAATAATGGTCACTAAACTGCTTCAAGTCGCTATTGTATACATTCGTCATTCCGATTCCTGTGTACCAGCCTTTTTTATTCTCACCATTGCCATATTCAAATGCTGCAATGCGATCAGAGAACATGCTGATAGAAAGACCGAAGTCTGGACGAAGCTGAACAGCCCGATCCATACCCGCAAACATTTGCGTATGAACCAGCTCTCCACGAGGAGCAACGCTGTCATCCTGCATTAATTGCTTCAATAAATGAAGTTCATATAATGGCAATCCCTTGTAATAATGTTCAAAAGTAGTGTCAGACAGTACCCATTCCTTCACCATGCTTTTTGTCTGCTCCGCAATTGCAGGTGGAGCGGACTGCGCCAGACGCAGCAGTGTCATTATAATGGAGCGCCCTGTAATATGATCAGAGTCGGCAGCACGAGAAATGCTACGACCTTTAACCGAGTCTAGAATGGCACCTTTATATAGAAGCGGCTCAAAAGAATCCTTTACCCAGCTATAAACATGGTTAGCATTCGAGTCTGTAATGGCCCACTCTGAATCCGCAAAAATATAAAATAGATCAGCCATACGTCCAAGCAATACAGCACCGTAGCCGCCGGTGTAAGCTATGCTCGTGTGTTGAACGAGGGAACCATCTTCATAAAGTCCATCCCCCTTCTTCACATACAAGAACTCATCCGCAATCGAATCACGTCCCTGCATGACTTTAGCTGCATGTTGACCAACAATACCCCGCAGCGTCACAACGAGTGCTTTATCGAGCAGGTTCGCTCCTGTCTCGATTGTTGCTGAGTTCGCTACACGTTTCTTCGGATCTGGTACGAACTTATCGACAGCTTCAATATATTTTCCAATCAATTCTTGTGGCATTGCATCATACATTAACGACAGGATGTTCATAATCTCCTGCGGTGTCCCAATCTCCCAATCCCACCAGTTCCCAGTAATCTTCTTGCTGGAATTGTACTGATACTTCAACATCCATTCCATCGCATGAATGATATCGTTCTTTAGATCTTCATTTTGATAGAGGGAGGAGCCTTTCATCGAATAAGTCAACGAGAGATCTCGAATAATTCCATATGCCCAGGAGATGCGCCAAGAATCATTTTGAGTTTTGCTAATGACACCTTCCCATAATGTATCCGGATCGGCAGCCTTATTCAGCGTGTCCCATCTTCCTGTACCTTCTGTATTCGTCATACGGTTCACTAACGCTTCAACATTTGCCGCGAGCTCAGGATCGTTCATATCAATCCCTTCCCCGCCTACCAGCTTTGTCGCCCATTTTTTACGAAGCGTTTCATATGCTTTCTTCTGCGCTTCTGATTCTACCGTTACGAAGCTTTGTGCGGAAACTTTACGATCACTCGTCGTAGCGGTAATAACCGCAGTACCGTAATCATGAGCAGTTACTTCTCCGTTTTGAACCGTTGCTACCAACGTATTGGATGAACTCCAAATCAGGTCATCAATCGGTGCATTAGCAGGTGTCACGGTAGGAATCAGCTGTACCTTTTTCTCCTTATCCATGTTCACATTTTTCGGATTAAGCTCGATGGACGTAATATCTTTAAACGGAGAGAGGGTTACGTCGTCAATCCAAAGCGTACCTGTACCCGTCTCAAAAAATATTTCAACTTTAAAACTAGCAATTTGGGCTTTATCAGGAACCTGCAGCAGCAGTTCATAAGGTGTCCAGTTTGTTGTTCCCTTTACATAAGGAAGATACGGACCGTCTTCAATCTTTTTCCCATCAGCACCGCAATACTGTGTACGAATATATACGCCTTTACTCACATTTTCAGGCAGTACTTGATCCGTCTTCAGCCAAGCTTGCAGCTTATAGGTTTGCCCTGGGGTAATAGGCACAAGCGGATCTGGAACGATATCTGTTCTAGCAAGCTTATCGTGTTTAACTTGTATAGATCGTGTTCCTGTGTGATATACGGCCTCCGTAACGGATACGTTCTGATTGCCTTCCATTGCGCGCCATACGCCCCAACCCGCCGGTCTTCCTCCATCCTGCCAACCTTTATCCGGAATTAAGCCGCCTTCTTCAAAGCCGCCATTAGTAATCAAATTAACCATCGTATTCGCACTTGCATCAGCTTGTCCGCCAAAAACAGGCAGCCCGGCAAATACAAGCTGAAATGCCATACAGCATACCACTACAATTGAAATAGACCTCTTCCTGATATTCATGAATGAAACCTCTCCTATCTCCAGTTCATGATGGTATTACCTTATATTACTTAGCACTACCCCAAATCAGGTGTATCTTGAAGCGTCACTTGCAGCTCTTTCGCCCCATGCAGCTCGAATACTACAATCTCATTTTCACCAGTACGAAGCAGCGGACCCGGAACATAAAGCGTCTTCTGCGGACCTGCCTCCCAGTAACGTCCGAGGTTGAAGCCATTTACAAAAACAATTCCCTTTGTCCAGCCCTCAAGTGCCAGGAAGGTATCTGCAATATCTGACTCCTGCTCAATGTTGAAGGAGCCTTGGTAGAATGTTGGACTGCCTATCTCTTGCACCCGCTCTCCAGCACCAGATGCTTTTTTAAGAAGAGCAATATCATTAAGCGGCAGCGGATGAATCGTCCAATCAAATAGGAATTGGAAGCCCAGTCTCGCACCCTCAGTAATCCCCTTGTAATCTCGTAAATACGGTCCGTAGTTGGTTCTACCCATATTCTCAACTAGAATACGAAGCTCAGCCCCGCCCTCTGGCACATCAAACTCGATTGGCTGCGGATCAGAGCGCTCAATAACTCCCCTATACTCTCCATCCAAGAATACGAGTGCGCGATCATGAACTTCCTGCAAGACCAGTGAACAGTTTTGCCTAGGGCCAGAAACCTTGGTCGTATATAAAATAAATCCATAATCCTGTCCGAGCTTCTCCATTGGCTCAGGGCAAGTACGCTGCACAGGTGTCGACAGCAGCGGAAGCAGGTCAAACAGCGGTGCAACCGGCTTCATCTGAACATTGCCATATCCCATTTTGCGAACAGGCTCCGGAAGCGGCATTAACGCCGTGCCAAAATGTTTTGCGATAAGCTCCCTTAACAGGAGGTACTTTTCCGTAATATCCCCCCACTCTGTCACTGGACTATCATAGTCGTAGCTCGTTACCGTAGGCTCGTATTTCCCATGGTTGTTGGCTCCATTATAGAATCCGAAGTTCGTTCCGCCATGGAACATATAGAAGTTAACCGATCCGCCAGCATTCAGCATATCCTCAAATACTTGTACGGCTTCCTTTGCATCCCGCGTATGATGCGGCTTGTTCCAATGATCGAACCAACCGTTCCAATACTCCATGCACATGAGCGGCTTGTCAGGCTGTACTTGCTTTAAGCTATTAAAAGCCTCTTCTGTTCTCGAACCAAAGTTTACGGTTTCAAAAACACCTGGAATCATCCCGCCCTGCAGCATAAAATCTTCTGGACCATCTGAGGTGAACAGCATAACGTCCATCCCGCGCGAAATCATGCTTTCCTTTATATGTTCAAGATATTTCAGGTCATTTCCGTAGCTGCCGTACTCATTCTCAATTTGCATCGCAATGATCGGACCGCCATTCGTACATAGCAAAGGCTTCAACATCGGCAGCAGCACATCATAATAAGCATCCACTTTTGACAAAAATAACTCGTCATAACAGCGCAAGCGCATTCCATCCTCGGCAAGCAGCCAAGCTGGCATTCCACCGAACTCCCACTCCGCACAAATGTAAGGACTAGGACGTACAATCACATGCAATTCTAGCTCTGCTGCGATCTCGATAAACGCCACAATATCCGCCATTCCCGTGAAACAGAACTTACCTTCCTCCGGCTCGTGCATATTCCAAGCAACATACGTTTCAACCGTATTAAAACCGCAAGCCTTCAGCTTAAGCAATCGATCCTTCCAATACTCAGGAATAACACGGAAATAGTGAATTGCTCCCGACAAAATCGTTAAGGGTTTACCCTCATAAAGAAATTGATTACCTTTCATTGTGAATGATGCCATGTCAATTACTCCTCTGCTCATGAACTAGATGTATTCTACTTTCCATTACTGTTTTGATTTTGCATGCTCGCCAATTAGACGGTTAATTTCCTCACGCTTGCGGATATACCATTCCGTCTCTCGCGGGTATGCTTCAAAGGATAGTTCTTGCTCTAAGCCATCTTCCAGTAAGGCAATGACCGCTTCTCGTGAGGTGCTCCGCTCCAGAAGCTCAAGTGCGCGAAGATCCTGCAGCGCTTCCGTAAGCACCTCCAGCCTGATCGACTCAATTGGTCCGTCAGCACCTGGATATACGAGAAATGCGTCGCCCGCTGGGAAACCGCCTCCTGCATCCGTCACTTGGAACGGATTAATCGGATACTTTGAGAACTGCGCATACCAGAAGTTGTAGCCCCAATGCAAGAAACCTGTAAGCTTCAGCTTGTACAATTGCATTCCTAGTACACGATTTCGCGATGACGGCATATGGAGAAAGCGATTAGACACGAGCTTATATTGGGCACAGCAATAATACGCCCATAGCCCCTCTACGCCGTGTTCAAGAAATGGCTGGATCGCATTGCTGGCGGGAATTGGATGCTTAATCAGACCACTTCCATAAAATTCATACTCAGAGAGTGCGTCAATGATTGGAAATCCTTCCAAAATCGGTCCAATAACCTCACTCGCTGCACGATAGGTTTCCATGTCCTCAAGGTTTGGCTCATCCGACAGATGAAAATAAACTCGCTTTTCTAAACCGTTCTCCTTTATAAATGAAATTAACTCGTGCAAAAACAATGTAAGGAACTCCGTATACTCCGGATCTTTGGAATCCGTATCCCAACCAAATAGCTGCTTCACCTGACCCTCAACTGTAGCCATAACTTTTGGTGCGTGCTTGGCACCCCACTGTGTGAATAGATGGGAAAACTCAAAATATTTCATTCCACTGCGGTTACACAGCTCTATCCAGCGCTTTAATCTCTCAAAAGTAAATTTGTAATTGTCCCCAACGCGTTCAATTTGAACGAGCTGTACGGTAGGTCGGTCTCCCCCGATTTCCGTGTCTAACGGAGGTGTAAACAAAGGGGTCAAAATCATATTCATTCCATGTTTCACAGCGGTTTGGATGTATTGCTCCATCAACTGCCAATGGTACTCGCTAAATACTTCCGTCTTATAGTAGGTAGCCAAGCAATCTGCATGGAACCATTCCGTATGGATAAGTGACTGCTCCGGCAGTGCTGCCGCAATGACTTCCAGCGTAAATGTTTCCTCACCTACTTGGTCGCCGCTATCATTGACGATATAAATACGAATATCAAATAAACCTGCCTTAGCATCAATCGGCACCTCGATGGTGATCCATAGAGAGCGCCATTGATTTGGATAACCGGTTATACCGCGGTTTGCATCAAACGGGATTAACGCATCTGGATACAAGCCGGGTGTGCTTCTCAGCACTTGATCATCTGCATCGTGATAGCTGACCATATTGGCAGGTACTAGCTCTACGGTTCGCACGGTCAACGCTTGCTCAAGCTCAGATTCCACCCAAACCTGCAACTGCCGCATAAGTACATTTGCCCGATATGCAACCTGGAACGAATAGGATTCACCAAGCAGTGCCGAGCCTCTAGTCACCGCAGGTATATGCAGTTCTTCATCGGCAAATACTTTGATTAATGAACTGATACATCTCGTTTCCAGCTGCAGAGCTCCATTTAACTTTTCCACTTCATTTTCCCCCTACATGATCTAATAGAAAAGATAAGCCCGGTAAACTCGACTGACCTATTCGAACTTACCGGGCTTATTCACTTACTTGCTTGCTAACGCTTTGTAAGAATCACTAGTTTCTTTGAGATGCTGCTGGAAGCTGGCGTCTGCTTTTAGTCCGTTAATAAATTTGTCCCAGTCCTCCAAGCTTGCTTTGCGGATGACAACGTTTGTGTACATATCAACAAACTTCTTCTGCCAGTCGCCGCCTTTTTCCATCCATACTTCAGTAGTTGGCAATCCTGCCGCAGGGTTCTTAATAGAAGATGCGGAGATGGTATCGACTAGCTGACGGTTGTAATCTCTTACGTCTGCTGGCATACCAGGTCCTTCTGCGCGTTGGTATTTGTTAAAGTAACCGGAAATCCATTGTGCAGTAGTCGCTGTACCGTAAGCTTTTTGCTTGCCTTCATCCGTTTGAACGATCGATCCATCTTCAGATACGGTATAATCTTTGTCTTTAATACCATAGGTGATGAGATTGTAGCCTTCTTCCGTTGCCGTATCGTTATAAACCTCTAGGATTTTCTTCAGCTTGTCTTCGCTAACCGATTTGCTAACTAAGAACAATCCATAGTAGCCATACGCTTGCTCGTTGTATTTTTTGCCGTCTTTGGCAGCTGGAATTTCATACGCCTTCAGCTCAGCTTCAGGCTTAATCTTTTGCAGTTCTTGTCCAAAAATAAACGCTTCGTTAATATTGCCAAAGGAGATGCCCGCTTTGCCTTGAATCATCATTTCTTTCACTTGGCTTGGCTTCATCACTGGCAAATCTGGCGTAATAAGTCCATCGCCGTAAGCCTTGCTCCAGAATTCAAGCGCTTCTCTCGCTTCAGTTGTCAACCAGTATGGCTCAAGACCGCCTTCAGCTGTTTCCTTCCACGCTGTACCTGCGCCAAACATCGTCATCATATAAGGGCTGACACTCGCTTGCACCATACCATAAGTATCGTTTTTACTGTTGCCGTCCGGATCATTTTTTGTAAAAGCTTCTAACACTTTGTAGAGCTCATCCATCGTCGTTGGTGCTTTCAATCCCACTTTATCAAGCCAATCTTGACGAATAATTAAGGATTCATGACCATCTAGCGGACGAACACGCGGAATACCGTAGGATTTCCCTTTGAACTTGATGTTCTCAATTGCATTCTCCGGATAACCTGCTAGGTTCGGATAATCTTGTAAGAAAGGAGTCAAATCCCAGAATGCACCCTGCTCTATCGCTGTTGAGAATGCAGGATCATTGATATCCTCGATGAGAATGACATCTGGCAAGCTCTTGGAAGCAAGCAAGGCATTCAGCTTTTCTTTATAGCTATTAATCGGATAGAAATCGATACTCAGCTTTACATTTAATTTTTCATTGAGCTGCTGAACACTTTCGAGATCACTGCTAGGAGATTCACCATAAGTCATCGTGCCGATTTTAATCTCAACCGGCTTTTGCTGACCCTCTTTATTGCCCGCAGAATTAGCTTGGTCACCATTCGAACAGCCAATGATGCTTGTAGTAAGAACTAGCCCCAATAGAGTCATACCCCAACTTCTTTTATTCATTTTTAAAACCCTCCCTTTTCTGTAGTTAATACCTATATAATGGTCGTTTGTCCGTTAACCCTTTACGGAACCAACCAGCATACCTTTAACAAAATACTTCTGCAAGAACGGATACACCATAATGATAGGCAGAGACGCGACGACTACCGCTGCCATCTTGATCGTCTCTGGAGGGAGCATCTGCTCACTCTGCAGCATTGCAGCTACGGATGGATCTGCTATATTGGTTGAAGCCTGAATCAGCATCATCTGCAGCACAACCTGCATCGGACGAAGTTCATCCGAGTTGATGTACAGTACGCCGTTGAAGTACGTATTCCAGAAACCTACTGCAAAGAATAGTCCGAACGCAGCGACTGCTGGCATCGAGATCGGAAACATAATTCTAAAGAATACTCCAATATCATTACATCCATCAATCTTCGCTGCTTCTTCCAGCTCCTCCGGCAATTCCTGATAGAAGTTTCTCATCAAGAATACGTACCATGCGCTTGTAATAGCAGGTAGTATTAACGACCATACCGTATCGATAAGCCCTAAGCTCTCAACTAACAGGAAGTTAGGGATCATACCTGGGTTGAACAGCATCGTCATTAGAATCGCAACGAGAAAAAACTTTTTACCGAAAAATCGTCTCCGCGACAAGGCATAGGCCAAAGCGCTTGTAACAATAATACCGATTGCCGAGCCAACAACAGCCAAGAAGCCGCTGACACCTAATGAGCGTACAAACATCGGGGTCGATAAAATGTACTTATAGGAGGAAAGGCTCCACTTTTCTGGAATAATGATTAACGACTTTCTCAAATACTCCGAAGGATCTGTAAAAGAGACAACAATGACATACAGGAAAGGCAGCAGCGTTACGAGTCCAATTAGACCAAGTACCGTATAGATGATGCCGTTTGTCACTTTATAACCGAGGGACTTATGCATTAGTAAAGACCCTCCTCACCGAATTTTTTTGCTAAACGATTGGCTGTTACAACTAGGATAAGACCGACAACCGACTTAAATATACCCACAACCGTCGCATAACTGAAACGACCATTTTGTATTCCTGTTCGATACACATAGGTATCAAATACATCAGCCACATGAGAGACCGGAGAACTCATCATCAGATAGATTTGCTCGAACCCTACCTCCATCACTTGACCAAGTCTCAGAATGAGCAAAACGATAATCGTGCTCTTGATGCATGGCAGCGTAACATTAAGGATTTGCTTCCAACGGTTTGCACCATCAATTTGCGCCGCCTCATACAAATCTTGATTAATGCCTGCAATGGCAGCCAAGAATATAATTGTGCCCCAGCCTGCTTCTTTCCAAATGCTCTGTGCCGTCAACAAACCCCAGAAGTAATTCGGCTCTGTCAAGAAACTGATCGGCTTGCCGCCTAATTCGACAATAATCTTGTTAATAATACCATCGCTTTGTCCGAGAATTATAAAGCAAATACCTGCAATAATAACCCAGGACAAAAAGTGTGGTAAATAAATGATCGTTTGAATCGTCTTCTTAAATGCCCTATTGCGAACCTCGTTAATGAGAATAGCGAGAACGATCGGAATCGGGAAGAAAAAGACGATGTTTAGCAAACTAATTGCCATCGTATTTCTAAATAAGAGTAAGAAGTCTGGATTCGAGAAAAACTCATTAAAATATTTGAATCCGACCCATTCACTTTGCCAGAAGCCTAAATATGGAGAATAGTTTTTAAATGCTAATGCTAGCCCCCATATGGGCAAGTATTTGAAGATAAAAAAGAAGAGAATACCTGGAAGTGCTAATAAGTACAAATATTTTTCTCGGCCTAATATGACTTTAAATCGAGCCCACTTCGAGTCTCTCGTTTTTGGCCATTCGGGTCCATGTGCCTGTGATAAACTTGCGTTCGCTAATTCAGGATTAGATTGCGGCAAGGGTTTCACCACCTCCAACAATTTTGTTTAAACTTGGCTGCTTATAATGTTTCATGTCTGCATCTTACAAGCCGAGGCTCCCCCCGGGCAATGACCAATTCTTATGATCTCGTGTCCCTTAAGCAATAATTGAGAATCCCTTGCTGCTGCTGGGTTTATAACTGCTTCGGGTCTCATTAATTAACCTCGTTACCCCCCTTAGATTATAAATTCGCACCCTTTTATAACAAAAAAAAGCTTGCAAGATTGAGAGGTTTCATTTCTCTCACGCTTAGCAAAGCCTTTTTTACAATAAGCATATTCGATTTCGTTTAGCATTCTACTTGCGATGCATCTCTCGATATTGTCCAGGCGGCAAGCCGACCTGCTTCTTAAATACTCGAATGAAATTTTTAGGGTTGTAGCCGACCTGCTCCGCTATTTCATTCACCATCAAATCAGTCACTTCAAGCAAGTCCTTAGCTTTCGCTACACGCACTTGTGTAAGGTACTCGATAAAGGAGATGTCCATTGTGCGCTTAAACAGCTTGCTTAAATATTGCGGGGTCAGATTACAAATCTGCGCACACTGGTCAAGAGAAATATCAAGCTTATAATGTGAAGTAATGTAGTCCGTAACCTTCTCTATAAGCTGCTCATACTCTTGATTCCTCTTGCCATTCACTGACATCATGATCGGTTCAAATATACGTTCCATAAACCACTCATTTATCAAATGAATCGTTTCGCATGATCTCATATCTAGATTGAGCTCACTAGTTGTTCTTCCGAATAGCTGCTCTGGACTGATATTCATTAAATATACTGTACGCAAAGTAGTAGACAGCAATTGATCGTACGACATCCTAATAAGCTCGGGATTGTGAACAGCTGATTGTACTTTATCGGAGAAGGCATCAAGCATACGCTTCGTTTCAACGAGATCACCCACCTGCAGTGAATCGATCAGATGGTTCTCAATCTCCGTTGGGTAACGGTAAATCATCGAATCCGCAAGTCCTTTGCTCTCAATAATCTGATTGCCGCCGTTAATCATCCGTGAATAAATCGCAAGCTGTGCTTCACGATATAAATCAGGCAATTCCTCCACCTGCGACGTAGCACGACTTAAACCAATCGTTGCTGGAGATTGCAGAAAAAGAGTAATTTGCTCGCGTATCCTTTCAATTACAGGCTTCATTTTAGATGACCATACGTCTATCTCTTCACTCTCTGTCCATAACCAAACTACCACTTGATCATTTAACCCGTTGATGACCAATCCTTCGAGCTGTTGATGTTCCAACAATTCTGTCGTCATATTTTTCATAATGAATAGGATTAGATCCTTATCCGACTCTTGGAACTTAGCTAGGTCCGATAGGTGATCGTATGAAATAATAAAGACAACTGCACATTGCTTCTCCGGAATAGAATATCTGCGCAGAAGCTCGTGCAAATGTTCAGGACGTTCATGAGTAAACTGTCCTTCCATTAACCGTAAGGCAAACAACTCGCGAATAAGTGGAAGCTGCTGATTTAATTGGCCTTCCAGCTGGCTTGCTTTACTGTTAATTTCCTTCCAACGCTGCTTCACATAACTGAACTCATCCGTCCCCATATCCGCTGCTTGATTATCACTGATGTGAGAAACCAGCTTCCGAATCGGACTATATACTTTCTTCGTGCCGATCATCGCAAGCGCAATTCCCGCAGCCAGAACTATAAGTACAATTCCAATCGTTATACCCGCAATCTTCCTTGCGCTGCTGTACAACTCCGTCGTAGGAATCATATCCACAAACAGCATTTTTTTGATCGGAGATACCATAGATGTAACTAAATACTCTCGGCCCTGCCAGTGATATAAGAACTCTTGCTTACCCGCATGTGTAACCGTTATCAACTCAAACAAATCTTCTGGCACTTCGGACCCGTTCATATGGAATACGAGCTGACCGGTTTCATCGAGCACATACATGTGCTGATTCTCGTATTTAAGAAATTGTGTTGTCAGCGATTCAAACGCTTTATTATCAATGATGACCTGAATAATGCCGATCGGTTCTTTTGTATGCAGAGGTACTGTGCTTGTTATGGTTATGCCTGAATTATAGTCTTTGCCGCTCTGGGAATAACCTACTTCCCAAGCTAATTGTTGATTGTTGTCCAGCAGCTTCTCGTATTTCTCTCGTTCAACGGCTGATTCGATCTTCGTACCGCCGTAAGTCGATGAAATGAAGTAGTTCTCGTCCAATGTGTATAGTGCAATATCCTTAACAAGTGGATTGCCGTTCATAAAAGCCAACAAGTTCTGATATACACTCGTATAGAAGCCAGAATAATTGGTTTTTTTCATTTCCTTCAAGTCTGAAGTGAAGAACGAACTCAGCTCAAGCTGGATTAAGTTATTCTGCACTCTTTCAAGCCCGTTATCAATCGTCTCTGAAGCATAACTTAAGATTTGAGTAATGTCTTGACTGACATTATCTTTAACTGTTTTGGAAGTTAATACGTAGCTTGTGATTCCAAGGATAATGATAGGAATGATCGATGATAATAATGTAAATACAATCATTTTGCGATAAAATGATGGATACTTCAAAAAACTGTTGCCCTTAAGCATTCGGATGCCATCTTTAAGCTTCATTCTGTCGACTCCTATGTTGATAGACTTTGCTCCTCAGCACAGCGTACAAAGCATTTGAAATGAAGTCAATAATTATCAATAAAATTTATTAAATTATCTGCTATTGAACAAGTGTCCACGCAAACGGCATATCATTGCAATACTATATCATTAGAGATGCAATAGTGAAGTAGACGGACAAACAACAGTCGATTGTTAGCCTCAAATTTCCTCTAGCCTATTTGCATTGTCTGTATGATTAAGAGTAGGGAGGACGTTATTCTTATGCTCTATACAGCTCTTGGTGATTCTATTACCTATGGGGAGAATGCCTCCTCTTTCGCAAAAGCATATCCCCAACTAGCCGTTTCCGCTTTAAATTCACGCTCACGTTCCCACAGGGTAACTGGATATGTATTAGCTCGTCCGGGTTGGAGCAGCTATGATCTATTACATGCAGTAACCTGGAAGGGTTCCTCCGCTATTAACCAATCCGATGTGGTTTCTGTATGGATAGGAGGAGTAGATTTAGCAAACGCTGCACTGTCTTCGCTTAAGAACCAGCAACCGCTAGCTATAAAACAAATTTTAACCCCTTATAAGCGAAATCTACATGCCATTTTATCTCATATAAAAAGTGAAAGCCGCGCCCATATCATTTGCTGCACGCAATATAATCCGTTTCCGAATAGCCCTCTTGCAGCTGCATCCATAGACCAATTAAATTACACCATAAACGAGGTCGCCCAAAGCTACAATGCAAAAATCGCCCCCGTTCATAGATGGTTTGAAGGAAAACAAGCAGCACTAGTCTATGGTTATCGTAATGGAAAATTAGAAGATGCTTTGAGCTTATCACTGCCTATCCATCCAAATGATCGTGGGCATCAAGTTATCGCAAACGGCTTGACTCCTTATCTTGTTACTAGCTATTAGTCATGCGGTATATAATATTGAGAATTAAAAATGACACCGTCCTTTATAGGTCCGTGTCATTTTTTATGTACAATTATTATTGCTGTGTATACCCCCTAAAGGACACCTACAGCGACAAGTACCCAACCAATCATAAAAGAAAGTCCGCCTAGCGGAGTTATCGGACCAAGAAACCGAGCTTTTGCAATACTTAATACGTATAGGCTTCCCGAGAACAAAATAATTCCCGCTACCAAAAACCAGCCGCCCGTAACGATGATTTGAGCATCCGGAAATTGGTTCACTAGCAGCCCGATTAGAATCAATCCTAATGCATGCGCAATGTGATACTGCACACCTACCTCGTATACCTTCAGCTTATCCGGTGTTATTTTACTTTTCAGCGCATGTGCGCCGAACGCGCCAATAGCGACCGCGAGCACCATCAGAATACAACCGAGCAACACAAATGTTTGCATATGAATCTCTCACCTCATTTTTAAATTCGTACGTTTAGCATATCATGATTGTATGGGGGAGGGAATTATTCTCCTATGTTTCATCCCTTTAGACAGACGCACATTCCATTATTTTTGCCTGCGCAATAATTTCCGATTGATTTACCGTTGCCAGTGGAGTAAGGTAGTTTGGAACATCTTCAGGAGGCATCTACGTGAAATTCATTCAATCTACCGCCACAGAATGGCAGGGCTGGACCCGAAATATTCGTCTATTCTTTCTAGCAAATATGTTATATCAAATCGGTACGGGCATGTTCTCGGTACTCTATAATTTGTACATCCACGAGCTCGGTTACCCCGACGCCATGAGTGGTAAAATCGTCAGTATGCAATCGCTCGCAACGGCATTGTGCTTCATTCCTATTGGTTTGTTCGGTGATCGCGCCAGCCGCAAACGGTTGCTCGTCATTGGCGCTTTATGCAGCGGTGTCGTACTGGCTGGCCGCTCCTTATTTGAAACAGAGAGCAGTTTACTTACGATGGCCGTTCTGACAGGCTTATTTGCTGCTATCTTTCAGGTACTCGCCATACCTTTCCTTGCCGAAAATATAGCTAAAGCAGATCGGCTGCGCATATTCAGCATATATTCAGCGTTTGTGCTCGCCTCACAGGTTGCTGGCAGCCTTGGTGGTGGCGTCATAGCGGATGTTATGCAAGCAGCAGGAATAAATAAACTGCTCTCGTTTAAAATTGTTTTGCTCGTGGGTAGTATCGCGACTTTAGCAGCGTTTCTGCCTTTGCAAGCGATTAGGGAAGCAGCACGTACCCAGAAGGCTAGCGCTGAAGCATCTAACGAGCCGACCACTTCACACCAAGCAGCTCATTCAAATGGAGAAATTTCATTTATTATGAAGTTTGCCTCCATACAGCTTTTGATTGGTATCGGATCTGGACTTGTCGTTCCATATTTAAATTTATATTTCACCAATCGTTTCTCGATATCGCTTAGTGCGATGAGCTTATTACTTTCATTAGGTCAAGTCATGACCATTATCTCTATGCTCATTGGCCCGTCGCTCGCTAATCGAGTCGGACAAGTGAAAGCAATCGTTATTTTCCAAACGCTTTCGCTGCCATTCCTGCTATTAACAGGTTTTACGAATCTACTACTCGTGGCTTCTATTAGCTTTCTATTCAGACAAGCACTTATGAATGCGGCTAATCCGCTGCAATCGGCTATTCTAATCGATCGGGTCTCTGCAAAAAAGCAAAGTTTAGCTAATTCCTGCATGCAGACTGCCTTTATGCTAGGGTGGGCGACAATGGGACCGATTCATTCTCATCTCATTGCTACCTATGGCTATTATTGGGGATATGCCATTACGTTCAGCATAACTGGAGCACTTTATGTCACCGCATCTATGCTTTTCTTTATGCTATTTCGCGAGAAGCGGTCAACAGCGTTAAGATAATTTAAAAAAGATACGTAAAGACCCGAGAGACGAACACTTTATAAAAAAGTGTCTATCTTTCGGGTCTTAGATCATTTAAGACTAGTCAATCAGCCTCTTATGCACTATTACTTCAAAAAAAATGCTGCAATTTCTGCGATCTCCGCTCGTGTAATTGTATTTTTCGGACGAAGTGTTCCATCCTCATAACCTTTAATAACACCAGCCTTAACTAAGGCTGCGGCTGCTTCCTGTGCCCAGACTGAAATCTTACCTCCGTCTGCAAATTTCGGTTCAGCAGTGCCCGAAGCTACGACTAGCTTATCCTTCATTCCTCTGTACAAAATAACGAATGCTTCTTCTCTTGTCATATCTTGATTCGGTCTAAACGTGCCGTCTTCAAAGCCATTGATGATTCCTGCATCCGACAATTCGGTCACATACTTCGTATACCACTTATCGGAGCCTACATCTGTGAAAGACGGCGAATTCCCGGTGGAAGTTTTGAGTCCCATCAATCTATATACGACAGCTGCATACTCTGCCCTGTTCATATGATTATTCGGCTTGAATGTCCCGTCTGGGTAACCTGTAATAATCTGTTGCTCCGCAAGCTTCGCAATAGCTTCTTTCGCCCAATGCAATTTTGTATCTGTGAAGCTAGGTTTTTCAGTAGGTTCAGTAGGATCAATCGGCTTCACTTCTGTTCCTCCATTGCCGCCGTTGTTTCCACCCTCGTTCCCGCCAGAAGGAACATCACCAGTCGCAAAGCTCCAAATATCAGATAGTGTATAGCCGCTGTTAGCATCTTCCGCCACTACATACCATTGATAATAATGGTCAGCAGCTAGTCCTTCCCATACAGCTGATGCTTCGCTTCCGCTTGCCACTTTCGTCGCCTGTCCAATCTTCTGATCGGTATAAACCTTAACGCCGAAATAATCGGTAGCTACACGTTTCACCATGGTCGTAAGATCAACATCCAAGTCAAATTCGTCTTTCCTCGGGAATTCATTCGGATCATAATAATTATAATCATTCAAATAAGGGGAATACGTCTTCATATGCACCTGATTGTTCTGCAAGTCAAACTGCATTAGCCTAATATAGCCAAGTCCGCCTTTCTCTGCTCCTTGGTAATCGGCTAGCATTTGATATACTTTACGATCTGGAACACCGTCACCATTGTCATCAATTTCGTCTACCAAAGTCTCTGCATCATGGTAATGACCTGACAAGGTCGCAATCACATTCTTATTTGGAACAACCACACGTTCAAAAATTTTGTCTGCTATAGGAGCTCGATTATTGGATACGAGCATATACTCATGAAAAGCTAATATAGCTTTCCGATCCGGATGATCCTGCACCACTTGATTAATCCAATCGATCTGCTCATCATCAATATTCCAACCCATATATACGATGATGAAATCTACGCCTCCAGCAGAAATTAAATCAAAGTGTCCGCGATTGTTCTGATAGGACCCGCCGTAAGTTGGCTGGTTTTTAAACCGATCCTCGCCATAATGCTTCCAATAATAAGAGTAGTCTCCTGTTTGATGAGAGACGTCATGATTGCCAGCTAATACACCGTAAGGTATGCCGGAATCATCAAGTACCTTCATGCTTTTATTCGCATTTTGCCATTGGAATTCTTGATCCGCCTTATCGACAATATCACCAGTATGGATAACATACTTAATGTTCATTGCCTCTTGCTGCTCAACAATCCATTCCACATTTTTCTGATAAATTTCCGGATAGCTCTCTGAATAGTATTGCGTATCAGACATCCAAATGAAAGAAAAGTCATAGCTGTCCTGCTTCACAGGCAGCTCATCCTGCACCATAACGTTAATGGTTCCGCCGTTGTTATACTCACCTGCTTTTACGGTTGCCCCTAAATCGAAGTCTTCTTCTCCTGCAACTTTATAATCGAGCAATGCCCAGCGACTGTCCTTCATGCTCCAAGCGTATATGCTTACCTTTCTGCCCTCCAGTGAATTACCTTTCCACTGAATATCGACACGATCAGTTGCCTTCACTGTCTCATCCAGTTGAATGGTGAAGCGATGATACGGGAAGCCGTCAGCAGAATCATTTACAAGGTATTCGCCATCTGCCGCTTGAATCTTACTATAGTCCGCCCCATCCATAACGTCATCGCCGTCTGGCTTAATTTGCTTCGGAGGCTCGATATCCGATACTCCTTTATAAGCCGCAAAGCCTGACTTACTGGTTGCGTCATAATTAAAACCTTTCATGAAGGTTAGATTCATGATATCTTCCGACGGGTCGCTTGCCTTGACCGTCAGCTTAACGCTGTTGCTTCCCGACAGAATATCACCCTTTAGAGGTGAAACCAACTGCGGCTTATCTGGATTCTCATTAGGAACAATGAAGCGAATCGTTTTTTCTGCCTTATTTCCGGCTTTGTCCGTTGCTTCAATAACGAACAGATGCTCTCCGCCAGTTAGTTTTCCAGATGTTGTCTCATAAGGAAATTCGATAACTGAACCATCAAGTGTTGCCTTAGTGGAAGCTAATCCTGCAAGTACATCGGTTACATTCGCAGCAAGCTTAATCGTACCGCGATAAGTCTTGCCATCTTCCACGCTCGGTACAATAACGGGAGCCGTGTTATCGACAGTCACCTTAGCGCTAACCTCTTTGCTTCCATCCTTCACTGCAATGGTATGAACACCGTCCGCCAGCGCTTTCGTATCCCAATCACTTGCTTTCGCATGCATTTTGTCTGCTGTTAGCGGGAATTTAAAATCAATAAATTTTGGCTTCGTAATAGAAGAGTCACCAATTTTAATATCCTTGTTCTTATCTGAATAAGCTGGATCATAAATGGTTGTGCCATCAGATAAGACGAGACGGACATTTCTCACCTGGAAATCGTCTCTGTTCTCCTCTGGACGATCATCGAAAGGTCCCGTCTTCGTTCCCGCTCGAATGGCAATTGCATTAACACCTTCCTTCAGTCTTGCGCTATCGATGGAGTAGCTTAACGTTTCATACGTATTGATAGGATCCATAAAGGTATAGAGGATTTCATCGCCAACCGTTACCGCATTTTTAAAATAGTAATTCACCTCAGCCGCTTCGAATGCAAAGTACGCATCATTCTCCAGTGCCCGGTAAGAATTATCCAACTGGTTTCCGTCAACCGTCAGTTGCAGTGAATCCGTATCTGCGCTCTCTGCTGTGCCTTTCAGTACATAAGTGCCGGAAACCACATCGTCATTTTTCACATTCAAGCGAAGCTCAGAGCGATCAGGTCCACCCGTTACGGATACACGCTTTACGCTAGACTTGCTTGTATGCGTACCATCAGATGCTTCAAAATAATAGTCAACATAAGTTTTGGCTATTAGATTCGGAGATGCCAGCATGTAATGGTACATCGTATCGCTATAATCTTGATACAAATAGTGTTTGGTATACTCCGCATCCATGTTCGTCTTGAAATAAACGGATACAGATTTGATATTCCGATCATCTTGCGCATCCGCAATTAATTCCAAATGGCTTGATTGGTCGATCTTCTCCTGGCCCGTTACATCTGTAATCGTTGGAGCAATCGTATCCTCTTGCACATCGATCGGCTCAGAAGGTACTTGAGCCTTGTCTACTTTGCCCGGTGTCGCATTTTCCACACCTACATTGTATTTGATCAAAGTTGTTGAGCCGTTTACTGGGTATTTATAGAAAATACCCTTGCCTGCAGCAACGTCCATTTTATTGGAACCGTCATAATAAACAGAAGCGATTTCCTTATGTGTATTCGTACCAACTACTACGCCTCTCTTGCTTCCATTTGCCATACCATCGCTGTAAATTTTGACGATATCTTTGTTCTCAACAAGCTGCGTTCCATATGATGCGTTAAAGTCTGCGACCGTCTGGTTTTTGTTTGCACTGTTGATTACCCAAAATACCATCGTGCTTTGAGCGGGTATCCGAATATCCTCTCTATCCGTCGGCCAAATGACATCTGCATCCGGACCGGAATCGGGGTAACGATAATAAATTTTATAATCACTGAAATTGATTTCCTTATTCGTATTATTATAAAGTTCGATAAATTCACCGTCATCACTTGAAAGACGATTAACACTATCCGGTACTAGCTCTGTTATGAGCAGCGGCGGTACTTTTGACGAATCAAAAGCAGGCAGTCCCTCCATACCCACTGTATAAGTAGAAGTCGTAACCGTATTGTCCTTGTCCTTCGCCTGAATATAGTACTGCAGCTCCGGCTCAACCATAGCTGATTTTCCGATCAAACCTTCAAAGTTGAAGCCGCCAGCAGAAGAACTCATGCTAGAAGCGGTAAAAAACTGCTGCGAAATCGTTTTGTAAAAAAGCGTTGCCGTTACTGGATCATTTTTGTCACCGTTTTGGCTCTCATCATTAAGGATTTCAGCCATAATCGCAAGATCACTTTGCACGCTTGCTGACATCACTGGAATATGATTAATAACCGGAGGAGCGTTAAAAGTAGGCAGCGTTATTTGCTCGGAAGTAATGCTTCCCGGTGTTGCTGGCAGTGTGCCTGCACCTTCCATCATCATCATTTCCGTTGACCCTATCGACGTTGGGATTTTATAGAAGATTCCTTTATTCTCTTGGGTTTGAGCATCCGTCTGATAGGTTGCCTGAGATATTAATATTCCGGAGGCATCCTTAATAGCTAGAGACCTCGGTCCCGCGTTGGACATACCTCCGCTGATAATAATGCCTTCACTGTCTTTCACCGCCTCAAATCGGAATAAATCCGAATTTACAATAAGGTCAGTGCTGTAGTTCTTGTTAAAATCAGCAGCAGTCTGACTGCCATTTTTAGCATTCATTACCCATAGAACGATAGCTTTGCCAGGAGGAATAAGTATGTCCTCTTTCGTGGAAAGCGGCCATGCTGTCGTTACTTTATCATTCACATAATGGATACCGTAATCTTTGAAATTAATAGTATCCTGTGAATTATTATATACTTCCACAAATTCATATCCATCTGCCCCGCCAACATTGGCACTGTCCGGTACTAGCTCCGTTATCAATAGCTTTGGCGTCGTCACTGTTAGACCTTCCATAGCTGCTGCAGATTCCGCCATCGGAACTGTACCGAACAGCAGACTGCATAGTAATAACCATACTATGGTTTTCTTGTTTCCTCTCCTCATTACGCACCTCTTCTGTCAGATATTGTTATGTACAAAGGAGAATTTTATCATCGGATTATACGAGTAAAATTAAAATCATATAAAGATTGGGTAAATGTGACAGCAAAATAATAAAATAAGAAACAAAAAGAGACTGTCTCAAAAGGTCAGAAATGACCGTAGGACAGCCCCTTTTATGGGATTGGTATAATAATCGCCGTTTGGAAGTGGAGTATTGGAGCTGCTTCAAGATTGAGGCTTGCTCGGTTTTAAATGATAACGGTAGGCTGATGGCGGTACCCCATAGTGTGCTTTAAAAAGCTTGCTGAAATGATAAATGTCCGTGAACCCAAGCATATCAGCGATCTCTGAAATGGATAAAGGGGTTTCCGTCAGCAATGTCACGGCTCGTTCCAGCCGCAGGCGGGTTATGTTTTCTTTTAAGGAGTAGCCGGTGTTTAACTTGAAAATATGACTGATATAACGAGAGTTCAAGGTGAATGCCTCTGCTAGTTCGTTATAATCGATTCGCTGATCGATTCGGTCTTTCACATAATTCATTACACCTTGGATGATTTTCTGTTGACGAAGCTTGGCTTCACTCCATTCCATCTGAGAAGCATGTGCCTTATATAAGAGTAAAAGGATATGCTTCATTAAAGAATGGAACTCTTCCTCGACCCAAATGTCCTTCCGTTCTAGAATGTTCAATAGTTGATTCAATTGTTGCTCGAACCCAAAAGAGTCCTGTACCTGAGTCATCCTGGGGGGTAACTCCTCGGAACGAAAAGCCTGATGGGTGAGTGAATGGGATACGCTAAAATGATGGTAGATAACGGTGAGCCGATCTTCGAGATTTTGTGTGGCATAAATACGATCGCCAGGACGGGTTAGGAAACAAGTACCTTTGTTTACTGAAAAGCATTCGTCATTAATATGCATTGTGCCGGTGCCTGAAATGACGTACCAAAGATCCCAATCCTGTGGAAGAAGACGGGGATGCCAAGACCAGCCTGGCTCACATTTGACCTTCCCTGAGTTATAACAGGGCTTGATTAACGCGTGGTGGAGAAAATCAAACGGTGGTTGTATCTTCATATTCCGGGCCCCGTTTCAACTTAATTTCCATCATTTTAACAGATTACGAAATAGTTCGATATGCATTTAGATACAAATTATATATGACTTGGGATATTTGGTTTGGAAACCTCAAATGGTATATTTGGCATATAGAAGGTTCATAAAAGGAGTCGATATAAACGATGAAATGGCAAACAGAGGAAGAGATTTCTAAGTTCATGTACATGTACGACAACACATACACACCTCTTCAATCTATTTATGATTTTTCGGATAATCAGGTAGTTGAGTACAAAGAAACTGGATTTTTTGCTATTGATTCTCTGTTTAGCTCTAAGGAAGTTTCAGATGCATCTGAAGCACTAAAGAGCATATTGTTGAAAGATACTAAGGGAGCTAAATTACAATTTGCTAAGCCGCAAGACCAACTGCATACTGACCTCGATAGGGAGCTAGCCATTCGTAAGATTTATGATCTCGTAGAAGTAGAGGAAGCCATGCAGGCGATTGCCTATCACCCCACCTTATTGAGGATCTTGGAGAAAATATTAGGTGAAAAACCAGTTCTTGTTCAGAACATGGCATTGATGAAACCGCCCCATGGAGGTGGTGAAAAACCATGGCATCAGGATATGGCATATGGACCTCTTGCTTTTAACAAGTCAGTAATAGGAGTGTGGATCGCAATAGATGAAGCAACGATTGACAACGGATGTATGCACGTCATTCCGAAGTCACAAAAGGAAGGGTTCGTTCCACATTATGCCGAGAGGGATTGGCAGCTCTGTGATAGCAGTGTGCAGGTAGATAAAGATGTCGCGGTGCCCTTATCACCCGGTGGAACGATGTTTTTCCATGGTCTGATTCATCATGGCACGCCATCCAATCAGTCACCGAAGGGTCGCCGTGCACTGCAATTTCATTATTCTCCGGAATCAGCAGTAAAGATGTCGGCGCAGGAATATAAACGCGCCTTCACCAACGAAATGACTGATGCGCAATGCTAAATTAGTATAATTCATGTTTCAATTAAAAGGAGAAGGACCCCTTGGCCCTTCTCCAGCATGACGATGTTTGATTAGACACTCTTTGTTCGAGGCTCGAATTCGATTATAATCTCCGCACGACCTATCAAGAAATATTCTGCTTGATATCCACTCATGTTAATCGCATAAAATCTTATTTCGCTAATCTTCCCGCATGTAATCTTTTCAAAAAATCATTTAATTTTTCCGTACACAAGAGCATCGCAATGGCAAATATAATAATAAACCACGGAAAGATACTAATAGTTATATTTGAAGCTAGCAAGCCCAGAAAAGGAGGCACTAACGTACTACCCGTATAAGCAGCTGCCATTTGAAAACCCATGATAGACTGAGCATTCTTTTTCCCAAATCTTGCAGGCGTTTCATGCAGCATACACGGAAATATCGGGGCTAATCCGAGTCCTACAATCATAAAGCCGACAAGCGAGAGGATAGGTGGGAACGGTAACACAAGTACTACTGTTCCGACTAAAGCGATAATCTGACCGTACCTAATCAGCATGCGACTACTCATTTTAAACGTGATAAATCCGGTAATCATTCGACCAACTGTAATTCCTACAAAGAACCAAGAAACCCATTGTGCTGCTGTGGCTGCAGGCAAGTTTTTTATTTGAACAAGAAAGCTGCTTCCCCATAATCCCATGCTTGCTTCAATTCCACAGTAAAATAAGAAGGTTAGCATTGCGAGTTTAACCCCTTTGACTTGCCATGGCTTTGTTGTCTCAGAATTTTGCTCTAATTCTTGATTAAGCAACTCATTTTGAGCTTCAACATTTATTACATGACTACTTCTAGCAACTTTATCCCATAAAGGAAGAGAAACGAATAGTATGATGACTAGAATAAATTGAATACCCGCTACAATGAGATAACCATGTCTCCAAAGGTTTTGACCCGAAATAGACGAAGCCATAATAATTGGACCAAGGGTAGCTCCTACTCCCCAAAAACAGTGAAGCCAGCTCATATGATGAGCTTTGTAATGAGTAGCAACATAGTTATTTAATCCTGCATCTACGCTTCCCGCACCTATACCAAGTGGAATGGCGAACATTATTAACCAGATTATTGAAGGAGACCATGCAAACCCAAGTAAAGCTCCTGCTGTCATTATACAGCTCACAAGTGTTACTTTCCCCGTGCCAAAACGTTGCAGTACTGTACCACTTAACAAGCTCGACACAATCGTACTGCCTGCAATAACCATGGAGAGAATGCCAGCAGTTCCTAATGAAGCATTCAGATCCTCTCTCATCACAGGCCATGCCGATCCGAGCAATGAATCTGGCAAGCCTAAACTAATAAAAGCCAAATAAATAATAATTAAAAAGAAAGTTGCCATAGCTATTATTCTCCTTGGTGTTCATCATCTTTTCGTTTGTGAAATCCGTCCCTGCTATGATCATAACAACTTATTAAACATCTTTAATAAGTCATTATGATCATAGCAGGAATAAGTCTTACTGACAAGATAATATGTATAATGCATTACTATCGATATAACATATATTACCTAATTCATTTAATCGTCCATTAACAAATAAGCTTTATACTGACTGTAATGCTTCGCACTATACAATAAATACAGAAATAGAAAGGATGCATGTCATGGGAATTCATACGTATTTTCAATCACTTAACGATCTCGAACGTATCATTCGTTGTCCAGGTAAATTCAAGTTTGAAGAGCACAGTGTATCCGCTCATTCTTGGAAGGTTGTTCAGTACGCCAAAACATTAGCAGATATTGAAGAAAGCAACGGCGTCGCGATAGATTGGAAGAAGCTTTACGAAATTACGAGCAGTCATGATTATGGTGAAATATTTATTGGAGATATTAAAACACCTGTAAAGCATTACTCACTAGAACTGCGCGGCATGCTGCAGCAAGTAGAGGAAGGTATGATTGCTCTTTTTATAGAGGAGAATATTCCTGAGGAGTTTAAGTCTATTTTCCGCAGACAACTGCGCGAAGGCAAGGACGATTCCGTCGAAGGTCTAATTCTTGAAGTGGCCGATAAGCTTGATCAAGTTTATGAGGCGCTAACTGAATTGCAAAGAGGCAACACAGAGAAGGAATTTATCGTTATGTATCGCGAAGCGCTCGTCAAAATCAAAAAAATAAAGCTTCATTGTGTAGATTATTTTCTTGCGCATATTTTACCAGACATCGTTAAGGATAGCTCCAATTGCCCTGTCGATATCCAAAAGATTACGAAAGAAGCGTTAGAGCTGTAATCTTAGCTTTGGCTTCAACCATTTATAACCTCATAACTAAATCCCCTTTTTCGTGCAACTAGTCAGAAATCGTTGAATGGCTTTACTCCTCCCTGTTTTTCACCTTCTTCGCGTGAAGCGCTCCCCTATGTTTTATTTCATTATTAGGATTTTATCCTCAGGTGGTGTTCACCATAGAGAAGGCGAACTGTGGCAGTGCCCAATCACAATTCGCCCTCTTAATTCCTAGAATCAATATATCCTTCTCTTTTGCTGACTCAGTTCCCGCTAGAGATCGCCTTTTTCACTTCATTTCGTTTCATAAGGGTGTTAATCGTAGATGTAATACCAATCTCGTATGGGGTCATAGGGATCGGTCCAACAAGCCGCTCGTATTTTTCACCACTTAATATGAATGGTTCCTCTGTTAAATACAGCATTTCGACGACCTCCTTCATAACAGATGAAAGTAGTCCAATTAGTGATAAGCCCATTTTGCCAAGAGGTATGACTGGTTTTGACGTACCTGCTGCCCTCTGAGCTATCTCTACAAAATGTCGGCCAGAGATCACACCTGATCCTGGAATATGCCAATTTTGCTCGTACGCATCCTCCCTAATGGCCAACTCTACAATCATAATTGCGGCATCCGGTAAATATACAAACTCGCGAGCAACCTTCATTGTTCCAATAAACACCGTCGGCTTGGCAGCAGCAATCCCATCTAAAGTTGACCCCAAATAGGATGCTTGGTTAGCTGATGGGCCATAATAGTCTGGTAGACGAACAATCATTTTACGCGCCTTATTCCATCTTGGGCTAAATACCATTTGCTCGTACTGTAGTCGAACCTTGCCTTTTTTCGTGTGCGGATTCTTAGGGTGATCCTCCGATGCGTGATCAGTAGTTCTCCTACCATAGGGATAAATGCCATCCACAACGATGATTTTTGCACCAAGCTGATTCGCTGCCTCCATAACTGCCTCTCCCATAGGAATCAGCTTTGTATGCATGTCATTGTAAGGCACATTCGCACAGTTAAAAATAACCTCGTGGCCTTCGCAAGCAGATATCAGTTCCTTTATATTAAACACATCTCCAACTTTAAGCGATAAATGCTTAGGATAGCCCAAATCCATTGAAAGTTGATCCAGCTTTTGATAAGAGCGCCCGAATGCCGTAGTCTCGATTCCTCTCTTCAGAAGCTCCTCTACAATAGGAGCTCCAGTCCCCCCGGTAGCACCTAATACAATTGCTTTTTTCATTCTTAATCAAACTCCTCTCATTTTGTAATTGATTAATCACTAACTGAACATTTCACCTATTTATTGATTGATCAATTACAATGATGTATATAAGAGCCGAAATATCAGCTCTAATACATTAGTTCCGGCAAAGACAGAGCCATGGAAACATTGCATAACATACCTCTAGCCAAAAATATAATGGTCTTCTCCTTGGGATTTTCAAGACCAGCTTGCTGGAATGCGTTATACACTAACTGCTGCACCTCACGGTATCCATTTTGCATGACCTCGACAATAGCTTCATCTTTTATCGTCTGAGCCTGCATTTGCAGAAGGGTTTCATTCTGATACGATTTCATTATCTGTATATAGACCTCGACAAGTTCCTTCTCAAGCTGATCAGGTCCCGCTGTCTCGATAACGCTGCGGAATGCTTCAACGATACGGGTCCATGATACTTCTAAAGCTTCCTTTAACAGAATCTCCTTCGTTGCAAAAAACCGAAAAACATACGGCTGTGAAATTTGAGCTCGTTCAGCAACCTTTGCCGTTGTGGCGCGATAATATCCAATTTCAGCGAAAACTTCAATCGCAGCAGCAATAATATCTGTACGTCGGTTAACTGACGCTGCTGTGTTTTTTTCCATTGTATCTTCCACCTTTAAGGTACCCATTTAGTTAGTAATTGATCAATCACTAACTAAAACGATAATAACTTATCACTCGTCGGATTGCAATATTTATTTTATTTAGGATACGCTAGCTATTGGATGGAATAGGCGGATTGGGATTCCTCTGTCTTCTCTATACGTGCTTAATGGTATACGATATGATTATATATTATAAATGATATGGATTCTCACTAGTAAAAATAATGCAATGGAGTCCGTTACGGGGTGTAGTTATGGAATGGCCTGAAACCATTAAAATATGGAACCAGACGCCGGTTAAAGTACTCGACATTCGGCATTTGGTAATGAAGGCAGGAGAAGAGCTGCAAGATTACCGCCTTCCAGCTAGTGCTTTTATTTTCGCTAACCAGGGCGAGGCCAGATTGAGTCTTGATGGAATGGAAACCGTATCAGCCAATTTTCAAGTCCTGCATGGCGGCAAGGGCGCATCGCTGAATATCCGCTGTTTGAATCGTCCATTTGACTATTATCTGATTTTATATAAACCTGTTGATGGCTTATCCGGTCAATCTATGCGCAGACGAGTGGAGCGACTGGCTCCTTTTGGGCGACAATATACATTTCAAACAAAACAACCATTATCTTTGCTTGTTCTTCTAGAGTCTTTGTATCAGAAGTGGACGACAGGTGAGGATCTAGACAGACTGCAAGTGACAGGACTGTTCTATCAATTTGTGTATGAGCAGTTTCGTCAGCTGTTACTCGCCGATGCTGAGGCCTCTGCACCAGATTTGGCTACACATATCGCTCAATATATTCATGCGCATTATCGTGAGACGATTTCCATGGAGATGATGGCTAGTTTATTTCATTACAGTGCACATTACCTCTCCAGGGTGTTTAAACGCAAATATAAGTGCAGCCCAATTGAATATCTCATTCAGACTCGGATGAATCGGGCTAAATTTTTGCTGAATAAAACGGATGTGACCATTCGCGATATTGCTGACAGTGTCGGGTATACAGATATGTATTACTTTAGCCGCCTTTTCAAAAAGCAGACCGGTGTAACACCCGCGCAGTTTAAAATGTATAATCTCGGGCTAAAAAGTTCAATTCGTACGAATGATATGCCCGAATCGTTCATTGCTCCGCCAGCAGAAGAAGGTTATATTGTTAATAGTGATAATCATTATCAACAAGATACTTGGAGAGTGAATGAAATGAATTTTGGTTTTAAGCCTTCCTTTGCTGTGACGCTCTTGTTTAGCCTATCTCTGCTGCTGGCAGCTTGCGGTGGTGCAGGTTCAGATGTGCAACAGGCTGCAGACAGCACTAATAAACAGCAAAATAATAACACGGATACGTTGCCGGCAGAGACAAGATTGTATAAAGATGCGCTGGGACGGCAGGTGGATATTCCGGTTAAACCGAGCAAGGCTGTCGTTATTACATACGGCGGTTATTTGCTTCCACTTGGACTAGAGCCGGTAGGAGCCGACCAAGGTACACTTGATAAATATCCAGATGAAATGGCAAAGGTCGATAGCATCGGCGATGGACTTGGCAATGTAGAGGCTATATCTGCACTTCAGCCAGACGTGATTATACTGCCAGACTATCATAGTGCAGAAATCTATGAAACTTATCAAACAATAGCCCCGACGGTTGCCGTAGCATGGGGCGGTGATCCCGACGTGGTGAATACGCTGCGTGCGATTGGCGATGTCATGAACCGAAAGCAAGAGGCAGAAGCGTGGATTTCTACATTTGAGGAGAAGCTTCAGCGTGTCCGAGATGAGCTCCATATTAATATTAAAGAAGGTACAACGGCAATTACGTTTATCCTTCATAAGGGAGAAGTGCTTTTGGGAGGCAAGGGTGGTACTTTGGGTAAACTAATCTATGAGGATTTTGGTTTCCAAATGCCAGAACAGTTCGAGAAATTTGCAGATGGCGGCGCTGCTTTGTCGATGGAATCTTTGGCTGATCGACCTGCCGACTATTTCTTCACACAGATGACAGACGAAGAGATGGTAGAGATGACGAAACTGTTCCAAGAGCCTCTCTATAAGGCGATTCCCGCAGTAAAAAATAATCACATTATTAACGTAACCCGTGATAAATGGAATTATGGACCTTACCTGGTGGATGAAGCGGTTGATGCGCTAATCGAACAGGTGGAACAGTCACAGAAATAAGATACTTATCCATATGAAGCGAAAAAATGTAGTGTAATTGCTTAAACAAATATAAAGCCAACTTGACGCGAAGGATTTGCGTTGAAGTTGGCTTTTTATCGTGTGATTTAATTTTCAACTTGTTTAGTATTCCGCACTGGCTGCTATTCCATTCACCAGGCACGTCTACACATCATAACATGAGCATGAGGTAAAATAACCTTTTGTATTGGAAAGGATAAGGGTAAATTGACCATGGAATTTAAGCTAGCTGCCGTAGGAGATATTTTAATGATGGGCTCTCTCCTAACGTCAGCCAAACAATTAAATGAAAACAAATACGCATTTGAACCCATATTTCAAAACGTCGCTCCATTGTTAAAGCAAGCCGATTTGGTGATCGGCAATCTAGAGACACCGCTTGCAGGAACAGAAGTTCATTATACACAGTCGAACCCTCGCACAGGCTTCTCGATGTTCAACTGTCCAGATGATTTAGCTTCCGCTTTAAAAAAAACCGGTTTCAACGTTTTGACTACAGCCAACAATCACTGTATGGATCGCGGTAGGAAAGGCCTCGTTCGCACGCTGCAGGTTCTCGACAAGCTTGAGCTTGCACACACTGGCACGTATGCATCCGATCCGCGGAACGAGAACCATCTAATTCTAGATGTAAAAGGCATCAAAGGTCGGAATAGTCAGCTATTCGAAAGGAACAAACAAAATCCCTTTGTCTCCTGATGAAGCTTGGATGGTAAACCAAATCGATCCTACAAATCACAAAAAAGTCGCCGATCATATACGCAGGCTTGCTCGCAAGGTCGATGTTGTCGTGGTTTGCCTCCATATAGGAAAGGAATGCCGTCATGTTCCCCTGAAGCAATCGCAGCGGTTAGTGAACTTATTGCTTGCTAACGGTGCCCATATTATTTTGGGCCATCATCCTCACGTCATACAACCGGCCTCTCCCACCAAGGATGACCGCTTTGCCATCTATTCGCTTGGCAATTTTATCGCTACACGCCTATACCGTAATCCGGCTACCAACTGCGGTGTCATTGTCCAGTTAACAGTTAAAAAAGAAACGGACGGAAAGGTTAAAGTGACTGAAACCAGTTATACTCCTACCTGGTCCACACGACTTAAAACAGCGAACGGAGTGAAATACCGAATTCTGCAGATTCATCAAGCGCTGTCGAAGCCAGTTCCCGGTCAATCCGCCACTGATCATAAATTGATGCGTAATGTTTGGAAGCGTATCAGACCGCTCTTGATCGAGAAAAAATCCACAACATGAGCAAAATGGACCCTCTTTCTAACTACACTCGTAACAAAAGCAGCCCGCCCTCTGATGAGGAACGAGCTGCTTTTTAAGTTTCAACATTACAATTACAATTTAAACATTTATCGGCAGGCAGCTTTTATGCACGGGGCCGGCCTGTCGACTCCCGTACGATCAGCTTCGTTGGCAGCAGCAGTTCGGTGAATGGCTGATCCGGCTCGCTCATTCGCTCCATCAGCCTCTCAACAGCTTTTGCAGCGTATAATTTCAAGTCGATATCTACCGTTGTAGTCGGAGGTGTAGAGATTTGGGATAAATACCCGTTGTCGAAGCTGATGATAGACATATCATCGGGCACTTTCATACCGAGCTGCTGCATAGCAGAGGTTAGAAAATAACCAAGGCCGTCGTTCACACAAAACCACGCTGTAGGCTGACGCTCAAGCCCCCTCGTATAATTGGAAATAAACGCATGGTCCTCTATCGCTTGAGAGCAAATCCATTCTTCCTTAACCGACAGCTCGAATTCCCTCATCGCCATCCGAAAGCCATCCAGTCGCTCTTGATAACTTGGAGAGAAAGAGGTATCGCCGACAAAGCCGATCTCGCGATGCCCGTGATGCGCCAGATGCCGTACGGCTTCATAAGCAGCGAATCGGTTATTTGTCAGAATGCTGTCCACCTGTAGATTCGGATGATGATGGTCAATCATAACAGCAGGAATTCCTGTGTCTAGCATCATTTTCGTATAGGCCGTTGTGATATGAGACAAGATAATAATCCCGTCAACAGATCGGTTTAGGAGAAAAGGAGGAAGTCTTTTCTCATCAATTGCTACGCGGTCAATGGATTGAATTACGAGCTCATACCCTTGCTGCTTAGCTTCCTTCTCTATGATTAAATAAATTTCACCGAAAAAGCTTTGCATACTGAAAGCAAAGTCAGACGCGATAAGCGCTATGGATCCCTTAAGTTTAGGTTGTTCCCCGAGAATGGCGCCTGACTTCTTCGTCTTTGTATAAGAATAGCCCATCCGGTGCGCCGTATCCATAATCAACTTCCGTGTAGCTTCGCTTACGCCGTCCTTGCCGGAGAGCGCTTGGGAAACGGAGTTTTTGGACAGCTTCAGCTCATCCGCGATTTGCTGCATGGTAACTTTATCTTTCATTCCGAGCATCCTTTCCCGCTGCATCCATTTATACGGTCATTATGCCCTTAATTGTAACGTTACAAGATTATAAAGTAAACAGGGATCGGAAAAAAACCTATGTTTCCCTGTAGTTGTTACTTGACATAGCATTACAAAACGTTAATAATTAGTGACATAACCACTTAGTATTTAATTTTGTAACGTTACAAAAAGAGTGACTGTAAATGCACATTTTGTTATCTTATTTAACATCTAAGGAGGATTTACGTACATGAAGAAGCTAGTATCTACGCTTTTGGTTACTGTCATGGCAGGCGCTATGCTTGGAGCTTGCGCGAAAGGCGGCGGCAACACAGGAACCGGCAGCGCTGCATCAGACGTTACGACGATTGAATTTTGGGCTGCCCCTCACCCGACGCAGCAGGCTTATTGGAAAGAGCTTGCGAGCGCCTACATGGCAGAGAATCCGAAGGTCAAAATCAATGTAAGTGCGATTAAAGAATCACCAAGCTCCGAAGCGAGCATTCAATCGGCCATCGCAGGCAAGAGCGCTCCGACTATTTCTGAGAATATTAACCGGGGTTTTGCCGCTCAATTAGCCAACAGCAAAGCGCTCGTGCCGCTTGAGACTTTGGCGGGCTACGACGAAGTTGTCACTAACCGAAACATGAAAGCTACAATCGAGCCTTGGAAGTTTTCTGACGGCCATCAATACGTAATGCCCATTTACTCGGTTCCCATGCTCTTCGGCTGGCGCATCGATATCTTGAAGGAGGCGGGCATTGACACGCTTCCAAAAACCTACAGCGAGATGCTGGAGCTGACAAAGAACTTAAAAGCGAAATTCCCGGACAAGTATGTATGGGCGAAGCCTGATCTTGCCGATTCAACGTTCTGGAAACGTTGGTTCGACTTCTATATGCTGTATGATGCGGCTTCGAACGGCAACAAGCTGGTAGAGAACAACAAGTTTGTTGGCGATGATAAGGCGGGCATTGAAGTGCTTACCTTCATGGACAATCTTCGCAAAGAGAAGGGTATCTTGACGCAAACGGTCACAGATCCTTTCGAGAATGGCGTGGGTGTATTTACTGACTTGGGTCCTTGGACGTTCAGCTTGTGGGAAGAGAAATATCCGAACATGAAAATTAATGAAACGTTCGCACTCACGATGCCTCCTGTACCGGATGGTATAGATCCCGCAGCAAGCAAGACTTTTGCCGACACGAAAGGACTCGTCATCTTCGCGCAAGCGACAGAAGCCGAGCAGAAAGCGGCATTCGAATTCATTAAATGGGTGTATTCCGATGCGAAGAACGATGCGAAATGGTTCGAGCAAACGAAGCTTCCTCCTGCCCGCGACGATCTGACAAGCAATGAATCGTTCAAAAGCATTTTAGAAGCGAATCCAGATTTGAAACCTTATGCAGAAAATGTACCTAATGCGGTGCCTCCAATGGACAACGCTAAATATGTCGACCTACAAACGCTGATCGGCCAGGAAGCGTTTAATAAAGTTGTACGCGGCGAGCTTGCTCCAGAGCAGGCTTGGACGAATTTGAAAAAAGCCATTGAAGGCGCCCTTCAGTAAAGGGAGATTATTCCATGGATCAGAAAAACAATCGGTTGGGCTGGTTATTCACCAGTCCCTACCTTATTTATTCACTCATTTTCTTCTTCGGGCCGTTGATTTGGTCCTTCTACCTGGCCTTCACGGATTGGGATCTCATTGCGCCGGAGTTTAAAATGGTCGGCTTCGACAACTTTATGAACGCACTCAAGTCACCTGCTGTGCATTCTTCGTTCTGGGTCACATACAAATTTATGCTCATCTTTGTCCCGCTCGTTACGGTGATGGCGATGTGTGTAGCGGTTGTTGTACACAGTTTACCGCGGATGCGAAGCTTGTTTCTCATCGGATTTTTCTTGCCGTACCTGTCATCGGGGGTCGTATCGTCCCTCATCGTAAAAGGGCTTCTGTCGTATACGAGCCCTATTAATACCATGCTTCGCAAGTTCGGCATTACGATCGACTGGCTGGGCTCTCCGATGTCAGCTTTATTCGTGGTCGGCATGATTCTGGCTTGGAAATTCACAGGCTACTATGCGCTCATCTTAACGTCCGGACTGTCGAGCATAGACAATGAAGTCTATGAAGCAGCCGCCATAGATGGTGTAACGGACAATCAGCGCTTCTGGCGCGTGACGCTTCCGCTCATGTACCCAGCGCTCTACACGACGCTTATTCTGTCATTCGGCGTCACCTTCGGTATTTTCACCGAGGTGTATCAACTGACAGGAGGCGGACCGAATTTTGCAACGAATACGTGGCAAATGGAGATCTTCAAGCAGGCATTCATTAATCTGAAGGCCGGCTATGCATCAGCGGTTGCTTTGCTCGCATCAGTAGCGACGTTCATCTCAATCTTTATTATTCGAAAACTGCTAGAACTGTGGGGGAAACGTAATGGTTGGGTCTAATCGCAATAGAACAAGCCGATTGGCGTTCCGCTATGGCTTAGCAGTCATTCTTCTGATCTTGATGGTCTATCCGTACCTGTATATGATCTTGCACTCGTTCGCGGATTGGAGTCAGGTGGACCGCAAGTTGCTGCCAAACTCCTTCTCGCTAAAATCGTACGAGTGGCTGTTCTCAGGCGGGGAGACGGGTATGTCCCGTCCATGGCTCACCGCATTAATGAATAGTGTTATCGTCTCGGTTTCTTCTACCGGTTTGATGATGATGTCCGGCATTATGGTTGCTTATGCCTTGTCGAAGCTCAATTTCCGGGGACGCGATACCGTGAACAATTTTGTGCTGTTCCATATGTTTTTCCCAGCGATTATATTGCTGATTCCGACGTTCCTGGTCGTGCAGCGCGTCGGCTTGTACGATACCTACTTGGGGATGATTATTCCGAAGGCCGTCAGTCTGTGGGCGATCTTCATGTATACTAACTTCTTCAAAGCAATTCCATCTGTCTTTATTGAAGCAGCTAAGCTCGACGGCGCCACCGATTTCAAAATCATGTATCGGGTCTTGCTTCCGATGTCGCGTTCGATTACGACCGTCATCTTCCTGTTCCTACTGATGGAGCGTTGGACGGAGCTGCTTTGGGATATGATTATCGTGCGCAGCGACCATATGTTGACCTTGAATGTACTGCTTTCTCAAATGTTCGGCCCGTATGCCACCTATCCAGGTCCTCTGTATGCCGCATCGGTGCTGTTGACATTCCCGATTATCGTGCTGTTTTTTATTTTCGGGAAGAAGTTCCAAGATGGCATGCAATTTAACTTAAAATAACTCGGCAAACGTCTAAAGGAGAAGAGGTTATGAGTTTCGTCAGTACAGATGTAAAAACATGCGCCGAGCTGCTCGGTGCCTATCAAGCTTCGGGAAAGGTTGCTCGCGAGGCGCAGAAGATCCATTTTGTCGGTACAAGCGTAGAGGGTAAGGACGTTTACAATATTTCTGCTCCGTTCATGGATGAAGGGGTTCCCGTCATTGCCGGCCGGGTGGAATCGCGTGACAGCGAGCATTCCGAAATTATGTTTTTCATAGAACAAGGTGGCGAGTGGATTCCCCGCGAAGGGGCGCCGGTGCTCCGCCTTCAGGATCCGTTCTTCACACGCATCGCAGGCCAGCTTGTGCTGGGAGGTGTAGAAATATTCCCGCATCCCGAGAATTCAAACATGCTGAAATGGCGCACCGTATTCTACCGAGGCGAGGGAATTGCTTCATTGAAGCCTTTCTTCAAAGGGCCAGACGGTATGAAGGACATACGTCTCGTGGAACTTAGGGACGGTTCGATAGGCGTATTCACCCGTCCCCAAGGCGATAAGGGAGGACGTGGCAAAATCGGCTATACGAACGTTGCTTCACTTGATGCATTGAGCGTTGAGCTCATTGACGCTGCACCGCTGCTCGGCGGTCAGTTCATCGATGCTGAATGGGGCGGAGCGAATGAAGCGCATCTGCTGGTGAATGGCTTGGTCGGTGTCCTTGGACATATCGCTTGTTATGATGATAGCGGCGACCGCCATTATTATCCGATGGCATTTGTCTTCAATCCAGAGGACGGCAAGTTCTCTGATATCGAGTTGATCGCCGTACGGGCAGACTTTCTGCCGGGGCCGTCGAAGCGTCCGGATCTGCAGGATGTCGTGTTCAGCGGAGGCCTCGTTCGTCATGCAGCGGAAGGCGTGGCAGTTCTCTATGCAGGCATTAGTGATGCCGATGCGCAGAAGCTAACGATTGCTGATCCTTTCCGCAAATTCGAAAACTAAATGTTTATAAAGGGAGTTATCTAATCCGTTATGAAAGTATATCGCTACGAAGAAAATCCTTTGATCACACCTGCAGATGTAGTCCCTCACCATGAGCAGTTCGAAGTTATCGGCGCGTTCAACGCCGGCATCGCTGTCTATGGGGATGAGATTATTATGCTGCTTCGCGTTGCGGAGCGTCCGATCAGCCCTGACCCCGAGAAGGTGCTGGCGCCGGTCTTCAACACGGATACGCAAGAACTTGACCTGATTGAGCTGCGCCTGGATGACGAGCGTTATGATTTCTCTGATCCGCGGGTCATTCGCAACAAGTCGCAGAGCGCGACTTTCGAATATTTGACGTCCCTCTCCTACCTGCGAATTGCCCGCAGCAAGGATGGACATCATTTTACAGTGGATGAGAAGCCGTTTCTCTACCCGTCGCAGAAGCTGGAAACCTTCGGGATCGAGGATCCGCGCATAACCCAGATCGGTGACATCTACTACATTTATTTCTCTGCTGTCAGCCCGGTGGGCGTCGGTGAGTCTATGGTATCTACAACCGATTTCGAGAAGGTCAAGCATCACGGGATGATTTTCGGCCCGGATAACAAGGATGTGCTCATCTTCCCGGAGAAGGTGAACGGTAAATACTACGCACTGCACCGCCCGACAACAAAGAGCACGGGTAATCCGGAAATGTGGATTGCCGAGTCTGACAATCTGCTTTACTGGGGTAACCACAAGCATCTGATCGGACTTCGTTCCGGGATGTGGGATGGAGGCCGGATGGGCGGCGGCTGCGTGCCGATCAAGACCGAACGCGGATGGCTGGAGCTGTATCACGGGGCAACGGCGGAGCATCGCTACTGTATGGGCGCTGTGCTGCTCGATCTGAATGATCCGTCCAAGGTGCTTGCCCGTTCAAACAAACCTATCCTGGAACCGGAAGCCGAGTACGAGAAGAATGGCTTCTTCGGCGACGTCGTATTCGCATGCGGCGCGATCGTAGACGGTGACATCGTGAAAATGTACTACGGCGTAGCGGACACGTCGATGGCGGGCTGCGAGCTCAGCTTGCAGGCGATTCTGGATAGCCTTGAGCCACTTGAATAAACAATACGATGTAAATGATAAGGAGGCTGTTTCAAAAGTGATTCGCTCACTTGAGAGACAGCCTCGTTATCATTGATTATTTTATTCTTCAAACCTCACTCTGATCGCGCTATTTTAGTTTCATTCTTCGTTTTACTATCTGCTTCTTCCTCTTCAATCAACACCTTCGTTCCAGAACGAAACTCACTAATCGTTCTACCGAGCGCTCTCCCTAGCTCTGGCAGCTTCTTTGGTCCAAACAGCAGCAATGCAACCAGTACTAGTAATAAAATACCTGTCGTACCTAAACCACCAATCATGCCTTACTCAGCTCCCCTCTGCAATGCAGCTTCCAGAGCAAATCGCTCTATCGCCTCCACCACTCCTTGACCATATGCTTTTTGGCAAATATAATCAGCAGCTTCTTTCAATCCCTCTCGTCCATTGGCAACAGCAACCCCAACAGCCGATGCTGAATACATAGGTAAGTCATTCATTTCATTACCAATCGTCATGATTTGCTCTCGGCTAACGCCAAGCAACTCTGCTACAGTAGTAACTGCGCTTCCTTTACTGCATGATTTATCTACAATTTCAAGATAGTTATATTCCGATTGGAAAGCTCCAAAGTGATCACCTAGTGTACTCTGATACTTCATCCATAAAAATAATGATCGCTCAATATCACCTATTAGCATAACCTTCTCTGCTTGCTTCTCTACCCACTCCATCCCCTCTAAGGAGATTACGGTACAAGATATCTTTTCCTTTTGCTCGTAAACTTTTGCATCTGCTGTATGTTCAAATATAAATACATTAGAATGGTGGAAGAGAAGTATCGTCAGCCCTTGGTTATATGCCTCAATGAGCAAATGGCTAAGCTTAGCTAAAGAAAAACAATGCTGTTCCACAATATGACCATCCTGGGCAATGACCGCTCCATTACAAAGAATAACGGGAAGCTCGATATTTAGCCTTTGAAGTATAGGTAAGGCTGTAATTAGTGGTCTTCCTGTCGCAATTGTAAATTGTCCACCTGAGGCTCGAAACCTTTCAATACTATCGAGTACCTCCTGCTCAAGTTCATGCCTCTCAGACAACAGTGTACCATCGAGATCACTTACAATTAACTTAATACTACACATCAAGATATAATCCCAGCATTTAATTTATTCTTAACAAGGTTCATGGACTGCTTCAGCTGCTCTAGATTTGTTCCTGGGGCATATTCAAGGATTGGTAGACAACCGTTCACTTCACGCAGCTCTGCAAAGATAGGCTCCCAATCAATATTGCCACTGCCAATTGGTAAATGACGATCACCATCTGCAAAATTATCATGTAAATGAATAGAGCAAAGACGATTTTTTGTCGCTCTAATTAGCTCAGGGATATCCCAGCCATTCAGATGAGCATGACCCGTATCAATTAAATAGGCTGCATTGGCATCCAAACCTGCAACAAATTCTACGTATTCCTTCTGTGTAAATAATGAGCTGCCGTTATACCCAACATTCTCAATCGCTAATCTTATGCCAAGCGGTTCTGCTGTCTTACATAATAATGAGACAAGCTCATATGCACGCTGCTTTGCAAGCTCCTTATCAAAGCCAGGTGAATAACAGAAACCAGGATGGATGACAACATGTTTTCCACCAATCGCATACGTGAACTCAATGGCTCTGCAATATTCCACATAGGTTGCTTCACGAATACTTTTATTCTCACTTGATAGATTCGTATCCCAAGCAGGTGGATGAACACTGAATTTCAATCCAGATTGGCGTAAATAAGGTGTATAATTAGCATAACTCTGTATCGTATCATCCCAAGCTTTACCGTCAACTAGCAACTCTACATCGTTCACTTCCATTTCTTTAAGTGCTTCTATTTTCGTTTCGAGAGTCTCGGAAAGTAATATTAAATCTGATATACAAATGGTATCATTTGACATAAAATCAACTCCTATAGGTTATATATTGGTAAATATCTGGTTTAGGCTTCTGTGTAAACTGGAGTACCGCTATTGCTTACCGTCACTCGATATCTGTTACCATTTGGACTATGCATATAAATTCCTTCAAAATTAGTACTTCCCTCGATACTTACTCGTCCGCTCTTACCCTCAAGTCTATTGTCTGCAACCTGAACATTGATGCAGGTGCTCGTAACTTGAATACCATATTGGTTTTTATTACCGACAGCCGCTGGGATAACCGCATTGCCAGCTATTCTTCCCTCACTCGCAGCACTGCTCACAGCAATTCCTTGCCTTGAATTATCACTTTCTATTCCTGCTGCTTCAATCATATTGTCATTAACCTGAAAATGCTTCAGTGCTCTTAAATTAATTGCGGATCGCCCGCATTGCTTTAGAGTATTGTCTGTAATTCTAATATTGGCAGTATGACCAACGCCGGCATACTCGGTATCAGGCTCCTCAATAAAGATTCCTTCTACCTTAATATCGGACATATGGTTTCCAGTAATGGCAACACTGGTTCCATAGGCAAGATAGATTCCACGATATACATTACGGAACTGATTATTTAAGATCTGTGCGTTATTTACCCATTTCATCGTAATACAAGAGTTATTAGCAGAGTTTGTATCAAAGATATTATCTGTAATGCTTAAAGCTTCTACCTTTGCATACACGCTATTGCTCTTCGGCCAACCAACACAGTAAATATTATCCCCCGTCGTTCCCTTGAACACATTACAGTGAATGATTACATTATGACTTGACTGCGGAAGCCCTGATTGCACCCCAGCGGCATCCTTGGTTGATTCTGTATTGGCTGCAGGGTTAGAAAGCATAATTCCCTTATGACAGTTTAAAAATGTATTATTCGCTACAATAAGGTCAGCAAATTTAAAGCTGCGAACCCCAGAATAGGTCATACCATCAAAGGTGTTCCCTTCTATCACAATGTTCGAATTGTATAGATTATGAACCGCATAATGATTGCCTACTCCTGAAGCCCATGGTCCTGTACCTGCCGTACCGCTCGCTCCAAAATAGCAGTTCATGATCCTTACATTACGAGAAGGCGTGCCATCAAAGGATCCCATATCGTTAAATCCTGTCTCTGTATGGTTAGCGATTTGAATAGCTTCGGCATAGTTTCTTGACTGATCGCTTGTTCCATCGCGATATCCTAGAAAGCGGCAATTTTCAATCAAGATGTCCTCACAAGCATTCATATCTATGGCATGCGCAGAGACGACATCCCTTACTTCTACATCTCTAAACACAACATTGCGAGCTCTTGCAAGTCCAAACCAGTTGAACATATCTGGATATTGGTTGATATTCCCATCCCATACGCCCCCCTCAACGATAAAATGACCTTGTCCATCATAGCCTATATAATTAGCATTCCAGTCACCATTAATTAGGAAGGAACGATCATGATTACGTACCATTGTAGTCCCTTGATCTAGCTTCAAGTGTGTTCTTGAATAGATTCGTAGAGTATCTTTAACAAGGTAGGTCCCCTTTGGAATAAACACCATGGAAGCTTTGCCTTCCACTCCTGCAGCGAGTGTAAGGGCAGTTTGGATGGCATCCGTATCGTTAGCAATACCATTGCCAACTGCACCATAATCTTTCACATTGTAGAAGGAGATAGCTGCCATAGGGAGTGCAGCTGGCTCTGTTGGTTGTACCGCTTCCGCTTCCGCTGCTGATGCTGTTGAATAAGCATTATTAATGAGAGCAGAGCCTGCTGCTATCGATAACATCGAAGCCCCCATAACCTTAAGCATTTTTCTCCTACTCATCTTTCCTTTTTCCATTAATCCATCAGACATGATATCCCTCCTAAAAAGTGTCATAAAAAAAAGAGATGCTGAAAAAAGGCAGCCTAAAAAAACGTCTTGTTTTTTGGGCTAGGTTTTCTCATCATCTCCACCTGCTCTTACCATCTATTCAGTTGCTTGCTTACCAAAAACTTGGATTACTTAATGAAACATAATCTGCTCCATGATCAAACGCTAATTGTATTTCTTCCCTACTTTGAATTAAGCCGCCTACGATAAGCTTCTTGTCCCACTGGGATCGAATTTCCGTAATAATTCTTGGCATAAGGCCAGGCATAAGTTCAACCTCATCAGGCTTAGAACTATGAAACATTTTATGTGCCGTTTCAATTGCAGCCGTATCGATGGCAAATATACGCTGCGTAGTCCCAATACCAGCTTGCTTAGCCGATGCTATGGCATTACTTTTCGTAGAGACAATACCATCAATCTTAAAAACGTTAGCTAAGTAATGAATCCCACTACTATCCCTGCTAATTCCATTTACCATTTCAATATGAACATAGAGCTTCTTATCCACTGCATGTACACGTTCAACGATAGATGCTAATTGCGAAATATCTCCTGTCATTAGATTGATACGCTTCACCTTACTGTTAAGTGCTGCTTCCATCTGCTCTGGGCGTGTAACCGCAGCAATTAGAGGGTAATCAAGATGTTGTTTACTCATGTTATACTTCCTCTCCTATCCATTCAGGTCATTATATATAAGCGTAACAAATAATTTTATGGAGTTTCCCAAACGCAAACTAATGATTAATCTTTCTTACGCTTTAATACCTGTCATAGCAATTCCCTCAATAATGTGCTTTTGAGCAATCAGATAGACAAGCAAAACAGGAATTACTGAAATCATTGTACCTGCCATAACAAGTGACCAGTTTGTGCTATATTGCCCTTTAAAGGCATTAAGCAATAGCGGCACAGTGAACAGGCTACGATCACTAAGATAGAGCAGCGGATAAAGAAAAGCGTTCCAATTGCTTAGAAAGGAGAAAATAGTTAACGCAGCTAGTGCAGGTCTTACAAGTGGCAGCATGATTTGTGCGTAAATTCGCGGTGGAGATGCACCATCTACCATAGCCGCTTCCTCCAGCTCTGCAGGAATTCCCATCATAAACTGACGCATCATAAATACACCAAAAGCCCAGAAAATGGAGTTGGGAATAATCAATGCCCAATGTGTATCAAGCCACCCTAGCTTACTAATGATGAGATAAGTTGGAATCATTGTAACCTGATGCGGTACCATCAACATCGCTAAAATGGCTATAAAGATAAACTCGCGTCCTCGAAACTGGATTCTAGCAAATGCGTAGGCTGCCAATGTACATGTCAAAAGCTGAATAAGTACGATTGCAATGGTAATGTAGGTACTATTCCAATAGGCTAAGTCAAAGGGCATAGCGGTCAAGGAATCCAAATAATTTTTGAATAGCAGTTTCTCAGGTAATAGTACTGGCGGATAGGCAAACATCTCTGCCATTGATTTAAATGAATTGCTTAAGGTCCATATAAATGGCAAGATCATAAGCAAAGCACCTATTGCCATAACAATATGCAAGAATAGAGTGGGTAAGTTTCGAATAAGCCTACGTTTTTGGCTAGGCACAGCTGAGATATTCAGCTCATTTCGATTAAGATTCATAATGCACCCACCTTTTTGAAGCAACAAATTGAATTAGTGTAATGATTAATATAACAGCAAACAGAATCATCGCAACGGCTGAAGCTCGTCCCATATTAAATTCAACAAAAGCTTGATTATAGATGAGATAAACGAGAGTATAGCTGCTCTTACCAGGACCGCCACCTGTCATAACATAGGGCTGATCGAATACCTGAATAGAATTAATAAGCGCCAAAATCGTGACAAATAGCGTTGTAGGCGATAATAATGGTAATGTAACATGCCAAAACTGCTTAAATCCCGAGGCTCCATCAATTTCGGATGCTTCGTAGTAGCTCTTAGATATTCCTTGTAAACCTGCCAAAAAAATGATCATATCCTTACCCAGCGTAGCCCAAATACCGACTAATGCGATGGAGGGAATGACCCAGCGCTCATCAATTAACCAGCTTGGACCCTCAATGCCAATAACAGATAATACATAATTGATAATGCCAAGTTCCCCGTTCAGCATCCACACCCAAATGACACCCATCGAAATGGTGCTTGTAATAACCGGCATAAAATAGAACACGCGATAGAACCTCTTACCCTTCATTACATTAAGAGCAAGCGCAACAAGTAAGGCTGTTGTTACACCGATCCCTACGGTTAGTAGGGCGTAATAAGCTGTGTTGCGCAAGGAACCCCACAGCTCATCATCCTTAAATAGACTGTAGTAGTTGTCAAAAGCAATAAAGTTATTACGTCCAAAGCCATCAAAATCTGTGAAGCTAATATATCCAGCCCAAATTAAGGGAATGATATGAAATACAATCAATCCGATAACCTGAGGGAGTATGAATAGATAGCCCCACATTTTTCTATTACGAAAATGCAAGTAATCTCCCCCTTGTAAACAGCGAGAAAGCAAGAAGGGGACAAGCCCCTTCCCTTCCATCTATTTCATCATTTCATTTACTTTTCCAGAAATCGTTTCTATTGTTTCAGATACATTTTTCTTCCCTGTAAACAGTAGTTCGTATGCTGCTTTCATTTCTGCATCTAGACCAGAATAATTGTATTCGTTCATTTGCGGTCCACTTGGTGCGAATGAAATTTTACGCATATCAAGTAAATGGCTTGCATGAGCAGGTACCGTAGCTTCTTCGATCAGAGACTCTGCTCCATTTATTGAAGGCACGGCATTACCACCTGCTAGACGAGTTTTTTGACTTTCAGCAGAAACATAGTACGATAGGAATTTCATCGCTTCATTAGCATGCTTGGTTTTTGCATTAACCCCTAGAAATGCAATCGTTGTTGCAACTTCTTCAAGCTTTTCACCTGTTTTCGTAGGGAATGGAATATAGTCGAAAGTAGTAAATTTATTTGTGATAAAGGTTGGTGTTATCCAGCGTCCAGAAGCATTAAATGCAAGCTGATTGGACATCATCAACGATTCAGTAGATATACCCTCCGTCAACGTACCTGTAAAGATTGCGGCTTCGTCCTTAATTAAACTCTCAAGGAAAGTAAGGGCCTCCTGAGCTTCATTATTCGTATCCAGCACATATTTACCGTTATCATCAAATACACGACCACCGTTAGAGAAGATCCAGCTATGAACAGTAGCCCAGTATGTATCAAGCGTATAACCCTTCTTGCCTGATTCCACTACTTTCTTACTTAGCTCTTTAAACGTAGCCCAACTCCAGTTGCCTTCATTGTAGTATTCCTGTGGAGACTTCAAGCCTAACTCCTCAAAAATAGCAGTATTATAGTAAATCACCATTGGATTAACATCCACGGCTACGCCATAAATTTGTTCGTTTACCTTTGCGCCACCCCAGAAGCCTGCTGGAAAATCTGTTGCCTTTACATAACTTTCTGTACTAGCTAAATAAACTGACAAGTCCAAAAGAGAATTACTATCTCGCATTTTAGCCAACGTCTCAGGTTTTATATAGAACACATCAGCTGCATTATTACCTGCTAGCTCAGTCAGCATTTTTTGATTATATTCTGCACGAGGGAAAGACTTTAGCTCAACCTTGATACTTGGATTTAAACTTTCAAATGAGTCAATCGCCTTTTGATAGATCGCGAGCTCCTCATCACTACCAAATGCTGCAAACGTTAAAGCAACTTTTTCATCTGGTGTTGCTGTTTCCTTAGCATCCTGCTTCACATTACCACTACCAGCGCTGTCTGTTGTGCTGTTGTTTGCTGATCCGCACCCTGACACAATCAGCATAAATGTAATGAGTAGAAATAATCCTTTACTGAAACTTTTTTTCAACATAATCCTACCTCCAAGTTTTTCTATGATGAAAAAAGGACATGACAAAAAGCCTAAATCCACAGCCCGAATTAGAATATCTATTCTATAGACTGCGAATTTAGGGTTTTCTCATCATCTCCACCCAAGCTTCACTTGTCCGAACCTTATTCATCTAAAATGAGTATATATCCCAACTATCAATAGATTGTTAGTGTGATGTTAAAATTATGTAAAATAGGGAATATTCATGAAAGGTATATCATTTATATAGAACAAAACACAGAAAAACCCCGACCTCTTGCGGTCGGAGTTTACATGGTGGAGGTGAGAGGATTTGAACCCCTGTCCGAAGATCACACCAATCTTACATTTAGGATAATCGTAAAGCTTGTCTTCTCATCCACATCGTTGCAACCCACTTTTCCCCTTTGATCACTGGTGTACCAGCATGCAAGGTGAAATCGTTTAATTCATGATTACTGTAAAAGTATTCGAAGTAGACCGCCATACCTTTGTTAGGAGAAACAGAAAAATTAAGCATGGGAAACGACGTTTCTCCGCCTTCCTCCACATCATTCAAATACATCACGAGCGTACTAATTCGATTGTTGGCACTTGCTCGACTCGTTTCTGCGAAGAAATCATAATGAGGTTGATACTCTTGGCCAGGGGTATACAGCAGAACTTGCAAGCCATCACCATGTTTGATAGGAATATTCATAATTTGAGAAAATCGCTTCTCGATTCTAGTCGTCATCTCATTCTCTTCAGGGAACACTCCGCTGCTCGTTCTAATTTGATTGACTGCACGATCTCCGCCTATTTTTGAACGTTGCAATTGTTCCCTAGAATGTTTAATTAGCTCATCGCATTCCTCATCGCTAAGCACATTTCCTAGTACAACGACCAGTGGTTCATCATACTTGGCAAGAATTCGAATCTCTCGATCTTCTGTCTTGATCGTATTTCCAGTATGATCAAATATCGTCCGCTCTTTCTCTTTCGAATCCCCTATCATCCTTATACAGCCCCTATGTTATGACATCCACCATAAACGATACCATAGAATGAAATCGTTTACTCTTTTAATTTCAGAAAAGTAAAAATATACAAACTATCTGTAATCCTAAAATAGGATAGGAAAACAAGAGAAACCCAGTAACCAAATGGGCTACCGGGTTTCTAAAAAAATGTATTCTTATATTAAGTTGTGCTGAACTAACACTGGTTTAAAAATTCAGGGTTAGTTCACGCTCAACTGCGCGAAACGTGATGCCGTCCGCAGCGGCGGAAAAACTGGCTTGAATAATCTCGTTAGAGGGAGCGGACTTCTCATGCGTGACACAGGATGACGGCTGCGCGCCGCTCAACTGAACCCGATACGGGTGACCATTAAACACATATTCGATCGCGCTCGGTCCAAACTTCATCTCCGGCAACTCGGAAGATTCGCCCCATGTCAAGTAAAGCCCCCAATCCGGCCTGCTTGCTGAGAAGGTAATACGCTGCTCCGAGCAGCGTATGCGGAAGGTATCCTCGCCCTCCAGCCGAATCAGAATCGAAAGTTCCCCAGGCACGGATTCGTCCGTTTCTAACGAACGGACAACCAGCGTTACCGCATTCCCTTCTTCATCATAGGCGACGGGACGAAGTCCGGCTGATGTGCGGCTATCACTCCAGCGGGCACTGTCCACGACTGGCAGCGTATCATAGTGACTATTCTTATCTGGACATGCCTCCTGTAAGTACCGCTCCACATAGCGCTCGTCGAAAAGGTGAATGTCGCGAATCCAGAGCTCGCCGTCATTATTCAAAAGGTTGAATCGGTAAAAGCGGTTGTAATACCACACGGATTGATGGCCTTCCTTCCTCCAATCCGTAAGTGCACAAAGCGAGGAGGCCGGCGTGAGAGGATATTGGCTCTTGAACCATCGGCCTGATTCCGCCAGCGATTCGACTCTCAATACCCCTTCCGCTTGCTTGCTTGCAAGCAATTCGACTTGATCAATCAGGCCATTCTTCATCAATGGCCAACCGAAGGAATTCTCCTGACCGACTTGCGCATAGCCAAACGAAACCTGCTCCTGACGGAAATTGACGTCAAAGAACCATCTCACCCATTCCGGAATGCCGCCTCCGCCTTCATCTCCTGAATAAACAGGCTCCAAGGTAATAACGCTCTGTCCATTGCTACCAAGCCGGGCATCGTATTGGTAGATTGGATCGCTCCCCAGCATACGGAAGACGGGAACCGGTATTTGACATTCCTCGGTTTGTGCTGGCATAAAGCCGTTTAAGCGGCTCGGGTAGTAGGCTTGATTGTAATAGCCTCCCCAGATCGTATAGCCATCCGTTCCCCACTGATCCTTGCAATTGCAAGAAGCGGTAATATTATAGCGGTCGGAAAAATAGGCAAGCACATGCGCATCCATGAACCAGGAACCCACCGACTGCGGGTAGTAGCCGAATTTGTCGCGGAAATCCTCCATGATCACATCTGCTAGCCGTTCCCGTTCCTGCGGCGTATACCCAACGGAGAATGCAATATGCGCATGCGAGTCCCAGGAGAAGCGCCCTCTCCAAGGGATGCCCGCTTTTTCTGCCAGCGGCTGCACGATCTCAAACCAAACGCCGATCTCTTGCGAAGCGTTCGCCTCACGAAGAAGCAGGTCGGTGAAGTCTGGATTAATCAGTGCATCATACTGGAGCAGCCAGGTTGCCGGCAGCCCGTGCTTTTGCACGAGCGCCAGCTGCTCATGTAAAGGCTCGATCAGATCAATCGGCTCTCTCGGCTCCACGCCGCGAATAAAGTTAATAATATTGACACGATTCGGATAGACCGGTGCAGCTTGATTCATAAGTCACTCTCCAATGTTTACTCCCCGATAATAACCGGCTTGTCGCTATAGACGTTGCGAGGGAGCGTCTTCTTAATTTCGACCGTAATTTTGCCTGCCGGCGTTTCGCTGTAAGCCTCGTATTCCTTCTTGAACTCGGCGATGGTCTCCTCATCGTGACCACGAACCTTCATCTCATTCAAAAATTGGTTATAAGTCGTTTCAAAGTCTTTATCGTTTTTCGCGAGCAGCATCTTCGCATAATATTTCAGACGAATGTCGCTCTGTACAGGGCTGTATTTCTCCACCGCGCCTCCGATGGTCGGCTTGATGCGCGTTGCTTTAGGCGTAAGTCCGAACGTTCCCTGCTCATGATTGATTTCCTCGGCTTCATAGAGCATGGCGTTGTACGCCGGCCATGGCGATTCCATTGTTTTAATATGCGAGCTGCCGACACTTCCGAGGTTTTTCCACCACCAGAAACCGTATTGTGTGACGCTTGCCATTCCTCCGTTGTCTCCACCCCAGAACTTAGGTCCCCGGAATACATCGTAGTTTTCGACGGCGGCACCATCCTCGAGCTTATAGGCGCCCATTTCCTCTGTGCCATACTCCATAAGAATGAATGCCTCATCAGTCTGCATCCAGTCGATGCCTTTCATCAGCCAATCCGGGTCCTTGACGTTCGCGCTGATTCCCGTGCCGTTAGTCCCGAACGGATTGTAGTTGGCATATTGGGCCAATTTCACACCGGGATTGGTCGGTAGAGACGTTGGGTAGAACCATCCCTCAGGGAAGCCCTGCTTTTCAAGTTCATTGTAAGTGATCGCCTCGGGAATGTTTTTGTTTTTAAGCGTTGTCACGTTAGGATTGTCCCATCCGCCAAACAGCATCGCACCAAAGCGTAGATTGTTTACTTTCTCCTTGAACAAATCCTTCTTCTGGAACGCCGTCTCCGGATCCAGCAGGCCGTTCAGATAAAGATGATTCAGCCATTGAAGCGCCTGTTTGAAGCCGGGCAGCTCGTAGTCTGGAATAACCGTGCCGTCCGCTTGCTCGTTGAAGCCATTGTCCAAGCTTCGAACGCCGAACATCGACATGACAATCTCCAGGCCGTTAAAGTTTTCACCGCCAAGCGACAGCGGAATAATGTCGCGTCCCTTTTCGTCCTTCATGCCTTTGATGGCGTTAAGGTATTTCTCGAATCCATCTACCGTCCGCAGATCTTCGCTTGTCATTCCTGCTTTTTCCAAGAGCGTATTTTGAACCCACAGACCCTGCGCATTGCCCTGCCAGGCGGACGGCACATCAATTACCGGCTCGTATGCGGACGGCACGAAGTAGATGTGTCCGTCGCTCGCGCGCCAGTAATCAATAATTCGTTTGTCGATTTTAGCCAAATTTGGGTACTCTTCAGGATTGTTGAAGTAATCATCGAGCGAAAGCAGCTTCTTCTCGCTAATTAGATGCGACCATATGAGACTGTCCGATGGCAAAATAATGGCGTCGGGGAACCCCCCGGCGACGAGCTTAAGGTTGATCTGCTGGGATAAGTCGCCGCCGTTTCCGATCTCAACTTTATCCCAATTGACACCCGACCTCTTCATGACTTCTTGTGTAATCGGTCCGTCCAAATTGATTGGTGTCGTCATTGCGGGTGCATACAAATTGTAATGCGTAAGTTGTTCCGTGACTGCAGCAGAGCCTGAGTTTTTACCAGTTTCCCCGTTTGTCGGCTTGATCTCGTTGTCCTTGTTTGTGCAGCCTGCGACCAGTGCAGCTGCCAGCGTTACGGTAAGAACCGTTTTTACGCTGATCCTCCATCCATTAATCATAACGGAAACCCCCTTATTAAAAATGCCTTGCGGATATACAGACTTCGTACACGGATCTTTTCTATGTCATCAAGCGAACATCGGAGCGCTGACGGCCGAACAGGATAAGAGAATCCTTTCTCTCACAGCGCGCTCTGTCGTTCTTTTGCTGCACAGACAAAAGCTACTCTTTTACGGAACCGATCAGCACACCCTTCACAAAATAACGTTGAACGAACGGGTAGACGAATAAAATCGGCAATATCGTAATCATAATGGTCGCCATTCGGACTGACTTGGGTGTAATAGCGTCCGGATTGTACAGCCTGGTTTGATTGAGGGTCGTCATCTGGCTGGCGCTGATCATTTGGCTGGCTTCGATCGTGCTCATCATACGCTGCAAATAAGTGGGAAGCGGCTGCAGATTGATATCGTTGATGAAAAAGGCGCCTGTAAACCAGTCGTTCCAGTGACCCACGGCCGTAAACAAGCCCAGCGCCGCGAATAAGGGCATCGAAAAGGGCAGCACGATGTGGAAATAAATCCGAGTGTAGCCTCCTCCGTCAAGCTTGACCGACTCTACCACGCTTTCCGGAATGTTGCTTTGGAAGGAGGTTTTCATCACGAACAAGTTCCAAATGCTGAACAGAGAAGGAATAACATACACCCAAAAATTGTTAATCAGCCCCAGGTGAATTAATTGAATATAGTAGGGTATGAGCCCGCCGCTGAATAGCATGACGAATAGAAAAATGAACAACAGTGCCTGTCTGCCCGGCAGTTCTTTGCGAGATAGGGCATAGGCTACCAAAGAAGTGATCAACAAGGAACCGAATGTGCCTATGACGGTACGTTCTACCGTTATCCAGAAGGCGTTGATAATCGTATCGTCGGACAGCATAACCCGGTAGTTGTCCAGCGTGAATACCCGTGGCCACCAGTAAATACCGCCTAAGCTCGCATCCATTCCTTCGTTTATAGATAGAACCAAGATATACCACAGCGGATAGATGCAAAAAAATGCCAACACGGAAAGAACTAATGTATTTCCGATTGAAAATGTACGGTCTCCCAGCGTGGAACGTCTCATACTCTCACCTTCCTTCTACCATAAGCTGTCGCCGCCGATACGTTTGGAAATAATATTGCTCAGCACGAGCAGCACGGTTGCGATGACGCTCATCACAAGCCCAATGGCGGTTGTCTGGGAATATTGGGCCTGCCCGATGCCGAGCCGCAAGACATACGTATCAATGACCTCCGCCACGCCAATGTTTGCTGGGTTGATCATCGCGTAAATTTGGTCGATCCCTACGCTAAGCAATCCTGGAACTGTCAATATCAGGACGATGGATATAATCGGGACGATGCTGGGCAGCGTTACATAGCGCATTTGGGCGAAACGTCCAGCTCCGTCCATGACCGCGGCCTCGTAAAGCACCGGATTGATGCTGGAAATGGCGGCCAAATATAAAATGGTACCCCAGCCCACTTCCTTCCACATGCTGCTGAGAATAAATATGGGACGGAACCACGTCTCCGAGCCCATAAACGCAATCGCCTGCATGCCGAAGCTGCGCAGCAACGAGTTCGCGCCGCCGCCGTCGATTGACAAGAAGGCGTCGAGAAATCCGACGACTACGATCCAGGAAATAAAATGCGGGAGATAGCTAAGCGATTGAACGACACGCTTGAATCGAAAAGATCGGACCTCATTAATAAGCAGGGCGACGATGATTGTCGTCGGAAAAACAAAAAGCAGCCTGAGAAAGGTTAGCAATAAGGTGTTTCCGGTCGCTCTCCAAAAATCAGTGCTCGCTACAAACTCCTTGAAATTCTGCAAACCGATCCACGGACTCCTCCAAATCCCGTCGCTGAAGTTATAATCGCGAAAAGCAATTTGCAGCCCCAACATCGGAATATAGTTGAACAGAACGATAAGTGCGATGCCCGGCAGTATAAAGACATATAACGGGAGGTAACCCTTCTGTTTTAGCATCCATAAACGGTTCAAATGGCCTTATCTCCTTTCTTTTCCTTTTGTAGTGCTTATAACTGAATATAGAGCATCGCTAAAGCGCTTACAATAATCCTAATGCACGATTACTGTTGCTCAGGCACTTTCATGCTTTCAAGTTCCACTAAAAGAAATGGAGCGATGCACAATGTATGCATCGCTCTGAAAATCGAATCAGTCAGGAGTCGAAAACCCGAGAAATGACCGATACTCCTTGGGGCTAAGGCCCGTAATTCGTTTAAATAACCCGGTAAAATAGCCGATGTTTTGATAACCGACGCCTTCCGCAACCTCATACAGCTTAAGATGCGATTGCTGCAGCATTTCCTTGGCCTTCTGGATCCGGATTTGAATGAGCTGATCGGTAAAGGAAACCCCGAGCTCCGTTCTAAATAATGCCCCCAAATAATTGGGGCTCAAGTAGACCGACTCCGCGACCGAACGAAGAGATAGGTTTTCCCTATAGTGCTCGTTCATGTACTTGAGCGCTTTCTGAACTACGATCTGGGTATGGCTTTTTTTTCTTGCTGCTATAAAATCGCATATCCCGTTGATAATTTTCACCGTCTCCGGCAGCAGCTCTGGTTCTTCCCAGCAATCGAGGACTTGTTCCCATAGCATTTCCTCCGGGCCTAAGCAACGGTTTGCGTCGCCGATTTCTGCCGCTGTACGATAGGCGCCGCTGATAAGCTGCAGACATAAGCTTCTCAGCTTGGAGCCTTGAATCTGAATATTCCCGGAGATGCTGCTCAGGATCTCACCCAGCAGGCTCAGACTGTTCTGACTGTCTCCTGCGCCAAGCACTTCAAAAAAATCGCCGATCAGCACTTCCATGTTCTTCTCCGGCCTGATTTCCTGCTTCATCAACAGCTTCCAGCTAAACGTACGCTCATCCCCGCCAAGCAGTCTTTGATTGACCGATATTTGTGCCAGCCGGAAGCTCTCGCTTAATTGACTCAGCGCCTTCACGGACGGTCCGATCCCGATGCTAACTTTACAGGAATCCATTCTCCCAGCGTCCAGGCAGAGCCGCTCGATGAACGACTCCGTTGCAAGTTCGAAATCCTCGCCCTCGCGATCCTGCAGGATGAGAACAATGTTTCCCCGCTGCGTCGTCGTCTGTTCCTCGAGCAGCGAACCGCGGGCGGTCGCCGCCGATTCAGCGAGTATGCCCTTGACGCGCCGAACCTGCTCTTCCTTCGGAAGAGGCGATGCCGATTCCATGTCGATAATGAGGAGCAAGACGCGCCGCAATCCCTTATGCGCAAACATGCCAAAGGCGCCCGCGCGAGCCCGTACCACGTCTTCACCAACAATAAGACCGTGAATAACCTCTTGAAGAAACTGTTCCTGCGCAATGGGCTTGAAGACGTCAAGCTGCTCTTTCAAATGCATTTCTTCAATGCTTTTCGACTGTCCCATCCATTCCGTTTGATAGATCCGCTCCAGCACGGCATTTAATTCGTCAAAAATAATCGGTTTGACCAGAAATGCATCCACGCCGATATCAAGCGCCGTCTTGGCATATTCGAACTCTTCAAAACCTGTCACCATGATGATGTGAATACGGGGATTAATCCTTTTCATGCGGGAGGACAGCTCGAGACCGTCCGTACCCAGCAGGCGAATATCCGTAATCAGCAAATCGGGAGGATCCAGATTAGCTGATTCGAGTGCCTGAGCAGCATCCTCCGATTCTCCGATTACACGCATATGGTATCGCTTCCAATCGACGTGTCTGACAATGGAACGCCGCTGCCGTTCCTCGTCATCCACCACGAACACTTTGATTTCCATCCGGGTATCCTCCATTTCAACCTGCCGGAGCCATTTGCCCGGCTTTTTGCTTAATGAACAATTGAACCGATGTGCCATCTCCCGGCGCGCTTTGAATGACTAAACGAAAGGATTCTCCATAGTGCCGCTTTAATCGCTCGTTTACGTTATAGAGTCCAAAGCCCTGATGCTCTATGGCGCCGTTTGGGTTATCTAACAAATGCTGCAACTGCTCGGGCTTCATGCCTGAACCGTTATCGGCAATTGAAATACATAGCGTATCTTTCTGCAGCCGCGCCGATATTTGGAGACGTCCTCTCCCTCCAGTATGCACGAAGGCATGAAGCAGAGCATTCTCCACGATTGGCTGCAGGGTAATTTTCACTATTTCACACGAAAGCGCATCTTCCTCCACGTCGAATACCGTCATCAGCCTGCCAGGATAACGCGATTCGTGTATATCCAGATAAGCCTTTACATGCTCCAGTTCCTCTCTTAAAGTCAGCATGTCGATGCCGCGATTCAGCGCCAGTCTGAAAAATTTGGCGAGGGCATCCACTGTTCTACTGATTTCGGTAGACCCTACATCCATGGCCATGCTTTTGACTAACGCCAGCGTGTTGTAGAGAAAATGAGGATTGATCTGTGCCTGCAGCAGCTTTAACTTTTCGGTCTCGGCCCGGCTCCTGGCTTCAGATATTTCTCTCAGCGATTTTTCCAGCCGAATGGACATATTATTGAATTCCTCTTCGACATCGGCCAATTCATCTTTTCCATGCACTTTTATGGTAAGGCCCATGTCACCGCTGCGGACTCCTCTCATGCTTCGAATGAGGGAATTGAGGCGTTTGGTAATACGTAAACCGAAACCGGTGAGCACGGAAAACGTCAGGACCACGAACAGAATGCTGATCGATATGGCCGCTTTTTTAACAAGCTGCAGCTTGTTCCAAAATTCCTCTTGGCTCACAATCGTAATGACCTTCCATCCCAGCCGGTTTGTTTCGTAGACGACCATGCTCTGCATACCGTTAATTTTCGTCGAATACCAGCCATTATTCGCCTCGTACACCTTCTTCAAATATGGAAGCTTGCTGATGTCTCCACCGTCTTGATAATCCATATAATTAGCCAAAATCTTTCCCTTGTCATCCGCTACCACGAACCCACCTTTCTTTAAGGCCAACGGATTTGTAATCTGATCGAACAGCGCCCGGTTCGTCACCTCAACATGGATAATGCCGAACTTCTCATTCAACAAATAGTCCACGAGCCATTTGCTTATATGAAGCGAAGGCTCGGAATGATCCTCCTTCCATTCGAAATGCCAATAAAAATTCTGATCCTTGTCCTCCATCGCCGGATACCAGTCCTTCGTTTCCGCTCTTTCCATATTCAAGACGGTTCCTCCGTCTTCATGCAGGCTTGAATTGCTTTTGTAAAATTGAATGGTTTTCATGGGGAAGTAGGTTCGGATGCGACTGACGGTGGAGTCGATCCGTTGAAGGCCCATCACTTCTTCCTGAAGCGATTGATATTGTTGTGTAAGCGTTGTCGTAATTCCGGAATCTAATGAAAGCTGCATCAATATATTTTGGTAACCAACAATCCGATATTCGATGTTCTCATTCAACTGGTACGCAACCTTCTCCAGCATCTCGCGGCTTTCCTTCTGCGCAAGGGGAATGCTGGTCGAAAATAAATAGTACCCAATGATCAGAACGGGAAAAATCAGAAATAAGATCACGATCAAAATTAACTTCTGCAGCAATCGAACCCTGTTCCAGTAACCAGTGATCATATCCCTTCTCCTTTCAACATTGTGGGTTCAACACAATCTTTATTGAAACATAACACATCTATAAAAACATCGAAACCTCAACTTTGTTACCTATAATTATAATATTTTGGAATAACCAGTAGGCGCTACCCTTAGGTGTATTCATGCAAAAATGAATGGTTATCAAGGGATGCAAGAATGGTGCCATCCTCCGTTATTCTTAAGTGAAAATCAAACATAATCTCTCTAATGAACGGTAATTTAATTTCTTACGCGGATGGCTTAAATGTTAATCTTATTATGATTAACCATGGGGAGAAAATACAAAAAAAGACACCTATATCGGTGTCTTTTTGCAACGTACTGTTGCACGCTTATTTGTAAAACCTATATTTTAGGCCCCTAAATCAGGCTGATCAACAAAAGTTACCGCATGATCGGAAGCTCCGTGCAGTTCAAAAATCACAATTTCATTGTCGCCTTGTTGCAATAGAGGTCCCGGCACGTACAATCTTTTCTGCGGTCCTATATTCCAATAACGCCCCAAATTGAAGCCATTAATAAACACGACCCCTTTGGTCCATCCTTCCAAGCTAATAAATGTATCACATGGCTCATCCACAACTAAATTTCCTCGGAAGAAGCTTGGATCCAATTGTTCCGAGACGCCTCCGAATTCCAGACCCGATAAGTCCGTTAGCGGTAATGTATACGTCGTCCAATCCGACAGGAACTGACGTCCAAAACGTACCCCTTCGGTAATCCCTTTCCGGTCTTTCATATAAGGTCCGTAATTTACGCGGCCTAGATTCTCAACAAGTAAAGAGACCTCTACTCCTTCAGCAGGCACTTCAAATTCTATTTTCACGTCTGTATGGACGCGATCCAGAACACCAGCCGGCTGTCCGTTAAGGAAAACTTGTGCACGGTCATGCACGTCTTGCAAGAAAAACTGATCTTTAGGACGAGGTCCGCTTATAAACGTACGATAGTGGATAAATCCGTAATCCTGACCCAATTTCTCCATCGTCTCCGGGTAAGCGGTATGTATCGGTGTCGAAATACGATCCAAATTAGCTGTTAATGACGCTTGTTCGGTCATTTCCACCCGTCCATACGCTTTCTTAGCGATTGGTGCTGGCAATTCACATTCACCTAAATCCACATATTTGGAGATGACATCGCGCACGGCATAATATTTAGCTGTCGGTTCGCCGGATTCATTCAACAGGGCATCATAATCATAACTTGTAACCGTCGGCTCATAGCTATCCGCTGTATGACCATTCGCTCCATTATAGAAGCCAAAGTTCGTTCCACCATGGAACATATAGAAATTTACGGAGCCGTTTAAACGAAGCATTTCATCCAATACATTTGCGACATCCTCGGCTGGGCGGGTATGATGCTCCTCACCCCAATGATCAAACCAACCGTTCCAATATTCCATACACATAAATGGCGCATCCGGTTGATATTCTTTAAGCTTCTCAAAAGCTTCTTTTGCCCGTGAACCGAAATTCACTGTTGCCAGAACACCATCAATCATACCGCCTTGCAGCATTGCATCTTCAGGTCCATCCGAGGTAAATAACAGCACGTCCATTCCTCGAGCGATCATGCTTTCTTTTTGATGAATCAAATATCGTTTGTCATTGCTATAGCTTCCATATTCATTCTCGACCTGCATCGCGATGATCGGTCCGCCATTGGTGCATAAGAGTGGTTTTAATTTCGGAAGCAGCACATCATAATAAGCATCTACATGATCTAGAAACGGCTTATGGTAGCAACGGAGACGCATATCCGAATCTGCCAGCAACCAAGAAGGCAGTCCGCCAAATTCCCATTCTGCACAAATATAAGGCGCAGGCCGAACAATCACATGCAGCCCGAGCTCTCCAGCCAGCTCAATAAAACGAACGATATCTGCCATGCCTTCAAAATGAAATTGGCCCTTCTTCGGTTCGTGAAGATTCCATGGGACATACGTTTCAACGGTATTAAGCCCGCAAGCTTTTAATTTTGCAAGACGATCTTGCCAATGCTCGGGTACGGTGCGAAAATAATGAATAGCTCCTGAAAGGAGGCGTATGGGCTGATCATTATAATAAAATGAAGATCCTGAATAATTAAATGTAGTCATCTAATCCCCGCCTTATAAAATAATGAAATCATTAAGCATAATGACTGGCTAACGCCTGATTAATTCTCTCTCTTGTCGCTAACAACCATTCTCCACTGCCTTTCGGATACACAGAGAACGTTAATGGCTCTGTTAAACCCTCTTCCAATAGCTTTATCGTCTGTTCTTTGCCAATCTTCTGCTCAAGCAGCTCTAATGCGCGTAAGTCTTGCATCGCCTCATAGAGAACTTCCAAGCGAATAGATTCAATTGGGCCCTCTTCACCCGGATAAACCAAGTAGGAATCTCCCGAAGGAAATCCAAGCTTTGCATCCGTTGACCGATAGGGATCGAGCTTCTGATCTATGGAATACTGCGAATACCAGAAGTTAAAGCCCCAATGCAGAAAACCCTGTAATCCAAACTTATACAACTGAAGTCCAATAATCCGGTTTCTAGAAGAAGGCATGTTAAAAAAACGATTAGATACTTCTTGATGCTGCGCACAGCAATAATAGGTCCATAAATCTGGAACGCCATGCTCCAGGAACGGTTCGATATGATTGTTTCCTGGAATCGGTCTCTGCACCAGTCCCCGCTCATACATATCCAAATCAGATAGCGCGTCCATAATAGGGTAATCAGATAAATGCTTACGCACAATTTCGCTTGCAGCTTGATAGGATTCCAAATGACTGAGATCCGGCTCATCCGAAATATGGAACCAGCTTTGCTGATCCAGTCCATTTTCTTTCAGGTATCGATCAAGACTAGGCAGGAATTGATCCAAGAAGCTGCGATAAGCTTCTGAGGATGCATCCGTCTCCCAGCCAAATAACTTTTTCGCTTCTCCCTGTACCGTTCCTATAATCTTTGGAGCACACTTTGCCCCCCATTGCGTAAATAAGTGTGAAAACTCAAAGTACTTCACGTCTAGCTTCCTACACATGGTTACCCACCGCGTAAGCTGATCAAAGCCAAATGTATACCGATCTCCCTGGACATCAACTTGCACCAGTTGAACCGTTGGACGTTCTCCTCCAATGAGGGTATCGAGCGGCGGTGTAAATAGTGGCGTCAATATCATGTTCATGCCATGCTTGACCATCGAGTCCACATAGCGTTCCAGAAGTGTCCAATGCGCTTCACTAAAGACTTCGACACCATACTGCGTCGCAATACAATCCACATGAAACCATTCCGTATGAATCAATTTTTGCGGAGGTAATGCAGCGGGAATGACAGTCAACTGAAATACATCAGATACCGCTAAAGTCTCTCCTTCATCGGATAGGAAGGTGATTTGAATGGAATGAAGACCCGCAGAGACAGATTCATCAAGCAATGCGCTCACCCAAATGGAACGCCATTGCTGGGGAACCGCACTAATGGATTGCTGATTCAGCTCATATAACGGATCTGGATATAGTCCCGGTGTCGTACGCAAAACGTTATCATCAGGATTTTGGAAACAAGGCATCTCCGAAGGAACAAGCCCAACAGATCTAATCAAAATACGGTCTGCAAGGGATGATTCTATGTTTACATTTATATTTTTTAAGAGCGTATCTGAAGTGTATGCGACTTGGAATGAATAGGTCTCGCCGAAAAGCGCAGATGCGCGGTTAAAGGCTTGTTCGGTTGGCGTCTCATCTGCGAATACTTTTGTCAAAGAGCTTAGTAATTTCGTCTCAAAATGGATTGGCTCATTCATTACTCTTTCACCTCATTATACTAAGATGCTTTTTGCAAAATCTTTGAGATTAATACTATTTCCATCCATTCTTGATTGCTCCGCCGCGAAAGCCATTAAATGGCTTTGGACCGATTGACTTGCCGAGGTTAGGCCCTGACTCTTGCCGTCTTCTCTTACCAGCTTTAAGAAATCTTTGAGCAAACCCATATCGCCGCCGCCGTGGCCAACGTGACCTCCCATATCTTCAAAAGAGATCCGCTCAACCTTGCCGCTGCCAAAATGAATCACTTCAATTTCATTCTTCTCCATAGCACCGCGGATTTCCCCTTTGGTTCCCATAAGCTTAATTGTACGGCTGACATCTCTAGTAAATGCGCTCATCGTAAATGCTACCGTGACGGAATTAGCAAATTCCATATTTACAACCTGGTGGTCAACGACATCATTGTCACAATGATAGACGCATCTGCCATAAGGGCCTTCCTCTAGCGCCTTATAGCGCGCACTGTAGCTCAAATCATCGCTAATTGCCGATGTAGGCCAATTGGTATCCTCTGTTAAATAGTGCTTAGGCGCATAGTAGAGACAATCATCTGCCACTGGGCAACCGTCCAAGCAGCGCAGCGGCGCTCCAGCCGGCGCTTGATCGGAGGTAAAATGAGAAAGCGATCCAAAGGAGGATACACGAACACATTCTGCGCCTGCCAACCAGAGCAAAATGTCTAAATCATGACAGGACTTCGCGAGAATCATTGGACTGGAGTCCTCTTTCCGGCTCCAATTTCCTCTCACGAAACTATGTGCTTGATGCCAAAATCCTACATTTTCATTATGAGTGATAGACATTAAATTACCAATTGTTTTATTTTCTAATAGTCCCTTAATCGTAGAAAAGAAATTCGTATACCGAAGCACATGACAAATCGAAAACACACGGTTTAACTGAGACGCCTTTTCTCCCATAAGCAAGCATTCTTTGGCATCCGGAGACATCGGCTTCTCAAGCAGCACATGATAGCCAGCCTCAAGTGCTTTCATTGTCGGATCAAAATGCTGTTTATCTTGGGTGCAAATGAGTACAGCATCCGCGAGCTTCGGCATTGCAAAAAAATCATCCCAGTTCTCAAAACACATATGATCCGGAATACGATGCCTAGCTTGGAAGCTCTCCCGGCGCTCAGCAACCGGCTCAGCAACGGCTACAACTTGCAGCTCATTTGGATGCTGAAGAGCATACTCCAAATAGTTGACTCCCCGTAATCCCGCTCCAATGATGGCAACAGTAACTTTTTTCATGACTGATCTCTCCTCGTTGTTATAAGTCTATCTATTCCTTGACACTTCCTACGGTCATGCCTTTAACAAAATACTTTTGCAAGAACGGATATACGAGCATAATAGGCAAAGCACCCATAAAAATTTGCGCATTTCGAAGTGTCTTCTCACTTAAGTTGTCCATCACTTTTAGCTGCTCGATAGACATGGAAGACATTTGGGCATTTATCGACATAATTAATGTAGAAAGATAAGTTTGCAGTGGATACTTTTCCGGTGAATTCAAATAAAGAATACCGTCGAACCAAGAGTTCCAATGCCCGACAATCGTGAACAATCCAATAGTTGCAATCGAAGGAAGCGATACAGGCAAATAAATTTGCCAAAGCACTCGCCAATGTCCTGCACCGTCAATTGTAGCTGCCTCATCCAGTTCTCTCGGAATGGATCTGAAGAAATTCAGCATGAGCACCATATTCCAAACATTCAAAGCACCTGGCAAAACGAGTGCCCAAATCGAATCAATGATGCCTGTATTTTTTACAATGATATAAGTAGGAATTAATCCGCCGCCGAAAAACATCGTAATCGCAAAGAACCATACATAGGGGGTTCTAAATTTAAACTGATTATTTGATTTAGCGAGTGGAAAAGCTGTAATAAATACAAGCAGCATATTGACAGCTGTCCCAAGCACGACCCGCTGAACGGAAACCCCTAGGGAACGGAAGAACTCTACCTTCTCTCCCAAGTATTGATAAGCATCCAAGGAGAAACCAACAGGCCAAAGCTTTACTTCCCCTGCCATTGCTGCCGTATTCGAGCTAAGTGAAATAGAAAGTAAATGAATAAACGGGATAATACCGAGCAACGTGATTGAAGTTAACAACAACGTATTGAACACGACAAATAGCTTTCTGCTGATGGATTGTTTGTGTATCACCGTATTACCTCCGTCCTAGAATATTCTGTAATTGTTAAGTTTGTAAGCCGCATAGTAGGTAATGGATACTAGCCCTAATGATATGACCGATTTAAAGAGGCCAATTGCCGCTGCTGGTCCGAATTGTTGACTAAACATCCCTAGTCGATAAACGAATGTATCAATGATATCTGCACCTTCATAAACAGTCGGGTTATACATAATTAGAATTTGTTCGAAACCCGCATTGAGAATGCCGCCTAAACTTAATACGCCAAGCAAAATAAGAATTGGGGCAATGCCTGGAAGCGTAATGTGCATGACTTGCTTCCATTTCCCTGCTCCATCAACCTCTGCCGCTTCATAAAGTGTTGCATTTATGCCTACAATGGCGGCGAGCATAACAATCATATTGTAGCCCATGCCTTTCCAGACATCTGAGCCAATGATAATACCTCTAAACCAGTCATTGTCGAGCATAAACATAATAGGTTGAAATCCAATTTCGGTTAACAAGCCATTAATAGGTCCGCTCAGTGAAAATAATTCAATAACGACGCCGCCAAGCACGGTCCATGACAGAAAGAACGGAAGGAAGATGGCAGACTGAATGAAGCCTGAAAACCATTTTCTTGTAACCTCATTTAGCAACAGCGCAAGAATGAGTGGAACAAGCAGAAACAGGACCATTTTGAAGATCGCGATAATGATTGTATTCCAAAGCACCTGAGTGAAATCCGGTAAAGCAAATACATAACGGAAATTCTCAAGGCCAACGAATTCTGATTTAAAAAAACCGGATAATGGTTCAAACTGTTGAAAAGCCATGACAAGACCAGCCATAGGACCGTATGCATAGATCAAAGTAGCGATAACACCAGGCACTAGCATCAAATGAAGCACATATTCTTTTTTCAGCGTTCTCATAGATGACCCTCCTAACCAGCTGCAAATTTTAAAGCGGGAGGAGTTGTCGACTCCTCGACTCGTCTCTCCCGCTTTTTTAAAATATAAGAATTTATAAGTTTGTTAGCTTATAAAGGGCTTATATTTCTCCGTCAAAGCTGCTTCAGCATCCTGAGGACGCTGAAGGCGCTTTTGCTTGATTTAAGATTTAATTTTTGGCTTGCTCGCTATACCATGCATTGACTTCTTCTGTAATATCATCGCCGCCTAGCGACTTCCAGCTTGCAACGAACTTATCAAATTCATCAATCGAGCCGCCCATAATGATTTTTGTAAAGGATTCCTGCATAAGCTTATCAAGCTGAGCACCCTTCTCTACTTGTGTTTTTGTAGGAAGGCCAAAGAATTCATTGTTTACAAACGCTCCGCTTTCTTTAATCTTACGCGTCGTTCCCCAGCCGCCATCTTTTGCTGCACGGCTATAGTATTGCCCCCAATTTACACCTTTTGAAGCATCTTTTGTGTTTCCTGCAAGGAAATCGGTTCCTGCTTTGAAAACATCCGCTACATTCTTGAAATTCTCGTCATCCAGCGTAATCTCAGTCTGTTTAGCGTCTAGCGCCTTGTTCACTTCTGTATAGATGGTTTCAATTTGAGCCGGGTTGTAGATACGTGGATTAAACCAGTTATATACATAACCATTCTCTGCTTTGTTTTTCTCTAAATATTGTTTGTTGCCCATTTCGATATAGAAATTGATCATTTTAATAGCGGCTTCTGGATTTTTCGCTTTTTTGTTTACAGCGAAAACCTTGCCAGCGCGAATTTTCGGAACAAGTGATTTTGCTGGACCGTCTAGCCCTGGAATTTGAACGGCAATCCATTCCGCCTTCGGATCATTGTCAATATTTAGATTAAGCGGCCAGTTTGGGTACCACCATTCTCCGTAGGAAATACCAACCTTGCCCGAAGTAAGATCTTCTACTGCTTTGTTCTCATCCTTCAGAGCAAACTCTTTATTGATAATGCCATTTTGGTACCAAGACTGCAGCTTACTAAGCGCCGTCTTCACTTCAGGTTGAATCAGACCCGGTATTAGTTTATCTTCACCACTTTTGATCCAAGCCGTCTGAGCATCACCAATGGATGGGTAGGCACCGAATCCGTTAAATAATCCTCTTACATCAAATCCCCAGAAAAACAGCGTTTTCTGCAATGAAATACCGTAGGTATCATTTTTGCTGTTTTGATCCGGATCATTTTTCACAAATGCTTCTGCGACCTTTTCCAGCTCATCGATCGTTGTTGGCGCTTGTAAGTTCAAATTATTAAGCCAATCCTTCCGAATCCATAGCAATTGAGTGGATAGGAACGGATCTTCAAAAGCTGGAATCGCTAGCTGTTTGCCATCTGCGTTATAAGTCTTCATTGCAAAGCCGCCATCAGATTCCATGTATTTCTTAAGTGTTGGCGATGCGTATTGCTCATAAGCTTCTGTAAGATCAGCGAGCATATCCTGCTTTTTCAACTTCTCAAAGTTCTTCGGGTCCAGCTCTAAAATATCAGGCAGGTCTCCCGATGCCATCGCAAGTGAAAACTTTTGTTCGAATTGGCTGGACGGCACGGTCCATTTATATTTCACATCGATGTTCATCATCTCTTTGAGATCTTTGAAGTAAGTATTCTGATCGGGTGTAATGCCTTTTGGTGTTCTTGAATCTTCAGGTGGATTAAATCCAAGTACTTGTGTAACCGTGACCGTTTCAGGGTATTTACCGAATGGATCTGGCGGAGTGACTTCAGCTTGGTTGTTCTCTGTTGACGGTTTAGAGTTTGGTGTGTTTTCCTTGTCATTTCCTTGGCTTGAGCATGCTGTAATGGTTGAAAGAGACAGTGATAACAATAAGATCATTTTCATTTTTCTATAATTTTTCATATGGAACACTTTCCCCCTTTTGATAATGTTAATAGCCCTGATCCCTGTGTTTATTATATTTCGAGAGGGAAAGCGGTTTCAATTTCACTTTTTTTACATTGCTTTTGATTTTTTTACTTATTGTGAATTTCGATACTCTTGAGGTGATAGACCCGTCATTTTTTTGAAAAAAGTCGTAAAGTATGAAGGCGAATCAAAACCCGCCTTACTCGCAATTTCATTTAATTTCAAGGATGTATTCATCATTAGATCAATGGCAACGGTCATTTTCGTGGATTGAATATACTCTAATAGATTATGTCCCGTGATCTGCTTGTAATAGCGAGACAAATAAGATGGATTAAAATGCACCTCATCCGCAATAGCCGTTAGGGACACATCATTGGACAGATTGTTCTGAACATATTGATGAATTTGTTCAATGAGCAATTGTTTAAATTCTTCTTGTCTCATCTCTCCGCTCATATCGGATTCACAACCGGTCGATTTTTCGTAATCAACAATAACCATTTTTTGACCGAATGCCGCTCTTTTCTGAATCATTGCACGAACGGCTTCCACTTGGAGATGGAGCGTATCCCACTTTCCTAACAAATTCCCAGAAATGCCGAATGAAACCGAAGCGTCGATCACCTGGGCACATTCATTCTGCACAAGCTCAAGAATGCCTTTCATATAGGATGCTATGCCATGCTCATTCGCATCCGCATCTGGCCCATTCCCTCTAAAGCGTCCCAATAATTCCTCATCCGCTTGAAGAAGCCACAGAAGTGAGCTGCCATTGTAGACAGCTTTCTCCCGGGCTATGGAAGCCGGCAGATGATTGTCAAAAATCCGTTGTACCGATTCCAGCACCTTTAAATTTTGAACCTCGAGCCGATCCACTTGCCCTACTAGGAAGAAAGAGGGGCGCCGAGCAGCAATGGTAAAGTCCACTTCTGCATAAATGGACTCAGTCAATAGAGAAGGAAGCGGCACCCCGCTCAGCATAGCTTCCATCAGTTCTTTTTTAAGATAAGGCTCCGCGATTTGAATATGTCGCTGTGCTTTTTCCTGCTGCAGCCTATGACACTTCTCTTCTTCCAGTTTACCTATTACCTCTTTAACCGCTTGGAAAATCGGCTCAATTCCTTCTGTTTTTAAAATATAGTTTTCTACGTTTTTCTTTAACGCTTCGTATACATAATTAAATTCACTATACCCCGTAAGAAAGATAACCCGGCATGAGGGCCAATAGTATACCATTTCATCCACTAATTGCAGACCATTCTTCTGAGGCATACGAATATCACTGATCAAGATATCCAGCTTCGTTTTCTTTGCTATTTCAAGCGCTTCACCGGAAGAATATGCTTTACAAATATCCAGCTCAAAGTCTTTGTTTCCCTGAAAAAGCTGTACTAGGCCATTTACAATGACAGGCTCGTCATCTACGATTAACAATCGGTACATTATTATGCCCCCTTATTCTCAAGATGTATGATAAGCTCCACTTTCAAACCGCCGTATTGACTTCGAGAGACGAATAAGCCGCTGCCCGCTCCATAAATTAATTTTAGCCGATTGCTCACGTTAATTAATCCCGTTTTCTCAACCTGCTTAGATCTGACTGCAAGCTGCTCCTGCAATTGCTCTATTTTATCATCTGTTAATAACCCGCCGTTGTCTTCTACTGTGATGCGAACCACATCGCCCTGATAGCTGGCTCCAATATAGACAACTCCGTTCATCGTACCATCTTCAAAGGCATGATCAAATACGTTCTCAACGATCGGCTGAATGATGAGTCTTGGAACGTAAACGGTATGCAATCGATCCGAAATCTCGGTGTATTCATACGAAATTCGATTGGAAAAGCGAATGCATTGGATTTCGCAATAATCAAGTGCGTGCTGAAACTCCTTGTTAAGGAGCACTTCATCAGAACCGCTTCTTGTAATGTACTGATAATAGCTTCCCAGCTTTTGGGAGAGCTCAGCGGCACTATCAGAATCTCCTACTTTACACATCATATAAATATTAAAAAAGCTGTTGTATAAAAAATGAGGGTTGATTTGAGATTGCAGCTGCTTTAATTCCGAATGCTGCAGCGCTATTTTTTGTTCATAGTTTTCCTTTATGGAAACTTTCAATCGATGTGCCATCCGATTAAAGCTTTGAAATAAATAATGAAATTCATCCTTTGTCTTGGATTCGATGACTAAGTTTAGATTATCTGTTTCTATCATTCGAAATGCCTTGCCTAGATTGGACAATGGACGATGTATCATGACATTAACCGAGAACGAATAGAGCAAAAGAATGATAATGGTAATGCTGAACAAGAGGTAATACAGCGTATAAAACTGACTTAATGATCTGGTGATTTCGTTCTGATTCACATACATAATTAATGACAAATTCAATGAGCTGACAAAATTATTGATAACAAAATAACGGATGCCGTTCACTTTCTCCATTTTAGACAGATTGTCAGCTTGATCACTAGGCTCTTTAACCAGCTGATGCTGTACCGTAATGGCTTGGTCATCTTCCGTCGTAGAAAATACACTGCCTAGACTTTCACTCCCAAGCAATACCTCTGATTCCTGATATAAAGTCGTAACTTGATGCAGTTCTTCGAGCAGCTTTACTTTCGAAAGTTCAATATACGACCAAATCCCGTCATTATTTGCCGTCTCAATAAAGAATATCCGATCTTTATCTCTATAAAAGGAAGGCTTGATTGAAACTCCTAATAATGTAGAAATGAAATGATATTCGTCATTTGGCGTATCGGTAACACCATTCGAAATCGAGATGGTTTTACCTTCTGAAGCAATATAAACCCCTGCATTAATTACATATTCACTCGAATTCATGAGAAAGCTCAATCGATCTCTCACTTGTTCAATGAGTTTAACCTCTTCATATTTCCCAAGGCTTCCTCCCCTAAAGCTAAGCTTTTGCAAATCCTCACCGTTAATAAACCCCAATTGCTGACTGCGAATAAAATACATTTCCTTATCCAGCTGCTTCGCGTAAAAGGAAGCTCCCGCTTCGGCTGAATTCAGCATCGTATTTTTTGAAAAAGACATGCCCTTATAATTGACCCAAATGTTCATCGAAATGAGAGGAACAAGAAACGCAATGAAGACGATTACAATTTTCTGATAGACGAACCATTTTGCTTTGCCGGCAGCCTGCAATTTCATAGGATATCCCCTTCTTCATCATCATCTTGGTACTATTTTAAGATTTCATTTCGATGTGTCTATTATTCAGTCTAACTTTACGATGCTGATTAATATAATAACAGAGACTTAGCTCAGAGTGTTTAACATTCACCTTAGCAGACGTTATGTAAGTGGCGCACTCTAGATTAGCAAATACACTTAGTTAACTACCGTGCACCTCATTACAAGAGTTAGCTAATCGAGCTAACATGTCTGTCCCTCATTTTTCTTATTTATTCAAAAAAACGACTGGCTACTCGCCAATCGATTACTATTTGTGGCTCAAAATACAGCTAGCCTGCAGTATCGTAATACACGAAAGGGATAACTTCCCCCTTCCAACTCCACGCTACTTGGCAAACTGGAACAGTCAGAGCAGTATAAGTCTCTGACAATACTCAAGCGACAAAAAAGGTACAGCCTCTTCAAATTTCTTGAAGGACTGTACCTTTTTTTCTTGAGGTGTTTTGCTACATTTCCAGGTGCGCTGTAAAAACAAAATACCGCTAGCTCTCTTATATTGTCCAACTAATGGCCTCATAACAATCTTTGTATAAACCAATAAAATGCCAGTACAAAAATAAGGCAAGACGTTGAGATCACCATTTTACGATACCATGGGAATCTTTGCAGCCATATCAAGCATGGAAGCAATAGGCATAGGATCATTAGCTGACCCGCTTCTACACCCAAATTAAACGTCAAGAGCGAGCCAATCAGATTGTGCTCCGGAAGTCCCCTTTCGGCCAGCGCTCCGGCGAAACCCATTCCGTGAATCAGGCCAAATACAGCTGTCAATATCCACCGCCATTTTGCCTTTTGAACAAACAGATTTTCCACTGCTACATAACAAATCGACAGGGCAATCAAGACTTCAACCCAAGACGGGATGACGTGCATGCTGCCTGACGCCACCAAAAAAAGGGTGATGCTGTGGGCGATTGTAAACGCGGTAACAATCTTTAACGCATCCTTAAAGCGAGGTGCAATTAAGACTAGGGATAACAAAAACAGCAAATGATCATAGCCGATTAAAATATGTTCGATGCCAAGTAGAAAGTATTTCCACAGAACAGAGCCCATATCGGACTGAGCAGAGGAACCAGTCTCGGACTCAGGCAAGGTTACCTGAATATCTTTTCTACTCATTTCAAAAATATCCTGATAGAAAAAATCCCCTGAACGGACTGAGAGTATACTCTTATGAAAAGGCGCATCTTCATACACTAGATTGTAATGCAGATAAAATTGTTCGATCGCTTCATCGGCGGAAAATTCTAGTTGCAGCACTACGCCTTTTGTGGCGCCCTTCGTTATCGCTTCCATCGAAAGCAATTCCATCGTCAAGGGCTGCGAATCGACATCTATTCGAAGATCTTTCTGTAAAAACGCCTCGATACCTTCCTTTTGCGAGGACAGTTCCTCGTTATCCATATTGTTATCCTTGTTGGTATCAAATTGCACAAGCAAGTCTCTTTGATCAAAAAATAGTTCAAAGTTAATCTCGTTTCCTTTAACGTTTATTGACGAGTAACCCATGCTTTCCGAATGCGCAAATGCAGGTGTAGAAGTCCCGAAAAATAATACGATGATTAACAAGGATAGGAAAGTTCGTAAGGTCATCTGCTGTGCCTCTTTTCATAGAATGGAGCAAGTCTATGAGAGGAAGACAATAGATCTTCCTCTCATAGACTTTTTATCCAAACATTTTCAAAGTGATTTTATTGCAGTATCGCTTTTGCTACGATTTTAAGGTCGACTTGATCAACCTTACCGTCATGATTCACATCCGCATTTTCATTCCAGTTCGCTTGACCTTGTTGCCCGCCGTGTACCCCTGAAACAATAGCCAAGTCTCCAACAGAGCGTTTTCCGTCTCCATTAACATCTGCGGTGATTATCTGCTTGTCAAACTCTTGAATGGCCGCTTTCAATGCCGCTTTCGCACTATCAACCTGCTCCTTAGTAGCATTCGAATCGTTTGCTGTCGCATTGGCTGCATCGATAGCCGACTGCAGTTGTGTTTTGGAGCCAGCCGCATACAGACCATCCTCATTGCCTTCCAAAGCTGCATCGTGCTTGGCCCGAGCGCTGTCGATTAGGCTCTGTAACGTCAGATTTAGCTCTACTGTCACATTCGTGGAAGCTGTAAAACTTCCATCAGCAGTTGTGACCGTCACTATTGCCTTCCCAGAACTATGGCCGATTAGCGAAGCGCTGCCGCCTGTTGCGGTTACAGATACTACAGCAGGATCGCTGCTTACCCACGAAACTTTTGTATCGTTCGCATTAGCCGGCGTAACTGTAGCCGTTAAGGTTCTGGTTTCGCCTTCAGTCATGACGACGTTCTGTTGATCAAGCGTCACCCCGTTAACAGGGACGTGTTCAACGACTTCGAATGTTTTGCGATCCACGATCTCATACCCGTCATCGAGCATAAAAAGCGCATCATACTTACCTGGGGCCAGCCCATTGCTTATACTAGCTTTCCCATCCCCAGACTTTAAATAGCCCCAGCTCAACGATACACCCGCACCTGGTGGAACATCTCCGGTTTTGTAGACGCCAACCCAATCTGACCCGCTTGCGCCAGCCCCTGTGTACGACAGGGTGATGGCTTCCCCTTTGAGGTACTGGAGTTTGTCCATTGTTAAAGTCTGGCCGCCAGCTGCTTCAACGGCTTGAATGGAAGATGCAGCGGTCAAGTTGAAAATCAACATCATGACTGACGCAAAACAAACGATTAGATGCAACATTTTCCGGTTTCGTTTTTTACTCATTTGCCAATCCCCATTTCTACTATATTTACTTCTCAACATAATACATCTACTTTTAGAGGACAGGAATGCCGACGAAGATTTAGTTCAAGCCCTCCAAAAGTGTTTTCACTTGAGGGTGAAGGTTCAAAGCATTCAGAACGATTGTAAGTGCCTCCGCACGTGTAGTGCCGCCCTGAGGATCGAATACGCCATTGCCTTTGCCGCTGACGATACCTGCTGCCGCAGCATCCTTGATTAGATTTGCCGCATACGGGCTTGCGCTTGCCATATCCGTAAAGTTGCCTTTCGAAGCATCTTTGTCCACTTTACTTAAATCCACAATACGGGACAGAATGACGACCATTTCTTCGCGGCTGATCGTATTGTTAGGCTTGAAGGTTCCGTCTTCATATCCGGTAATAACTCCTGCGCTTGTAAGCTTATTAATCGCGTCTTTAGCCCAATGACTATTAATGTCGTTCAGTTCAACCTCTTGATTAGCGCTGCCGATGACATCGAATACGCGAGAGATGATCGTTGCAAACTCGGCGCGTGTGATTTTACCGTTTGGATGGAACGTTCCATCCTTATACCCAACGACAAAGTTCATTTTCATGAACGCAACAACGGTCTTTTCGGCCCAGTGTCCTTTCATGTCAGCAAGTTCAATCTTAATATTAGATTTATTGGCTTCCTCTACCTTGGACTCGATAGCATGAATGAAATCTTTTTCATTGATAATATTGCTGTTGAATACATCATCCGCAGGTTCAGGCGTTGGCGTTGGCGTCGGCTCTGGTTTTGGCGTCGGCTCTGGCGTTGGCGTCGACGTTTCACTTTGAGTGCTTGCAATGACCTGAGCACTCCATTCACTAGCTCCTGCCGAATTTTTAGCCCTCACCTCATAGGTATGGGTTGTATTTGCTGCAAGACCTGTGTGTGCGAACGGACTTGAAAGGTCCGTTTGAATAACTCCATCCACCATCAAGTCATAACCCGTTGCGTCTATTGAACTGTTCCAGGTTACGTTTATCTGTGACGGACTTACTGCCGTTGCTGTCAAACCTGTAGGTACAGCTGGAATTTTGCCGACTTGGTCTGACACTTTGATATCATGGGAGGCATTACCTACCTGCAGCTCATTCCCCTGTCCGTTTGCAATCACGACATGATCAAGAGAAATTGTTGTCTTATCGGTAGCTTGAGTTACCTTTTTCGCCGTAAATTTGAACGCAAGCAAATCACCTTGGGCAGGCACGTTTGCACCCATGCTGGCAGCCATAATCCGGATTTGTCCCGGCGCTGTCTCTTTTTGATCGATGACTTGGAAGCCGTCCTTAAGAGATTTAATCGAATCGAGCTGCAAAATCTCTGGATCATAGTGAAGCGTCAAATCTTGGGCATTCACTGACTGGTATACACTTTGCGTAACGTCGGCCAGCCCCATTGTTACATCAAAGGTTTGGCCTTGGTTCACCTGCTCTGCACCTGTCAATGTAGACTTAGATGTATCTGGCACCACCAGTTCCGGCGCGACAATTATCATTTCCGATAAACCGACATTCGAGCCGCCTCCACCAGATACCTGGAATTTGAACCATGTCGCCGTCTTCTCAGGGAAAGTTACAGCATAAGCGCTCCCGTCATTCGGAATTTCTGAAACCGTCAAAGTGCTTCCGTCACTGAAGGTAAGCGTTCCGCCGGGCGCCCGGTCAACTAAATTGGGCCGATCATAGAAGATAATCTTGTTGAACGTTTGATTCTCAGTCCAATTCACCTGGATCCATGGATTCTGTTCTTCCTTGGATGCCCATTCGCCGTTACCCGCTTGCCCTGTGATGCCATCGAACACTTTGTCGGGAGTATAATTGGCATTGAAATACGATGAAGCGGTTACTGTGGCGGTCTTCGTTGAGATCCTATTAACAGTTACACTAACGCTTGTTGTCAATGGCACATTGTTTAGATTTTCTACCCCTGACGGCAAAGTTACAGTTCCAGTTATTGTAAATATTTGTGCTGTCTTTATAGCTGGATCATATTTTGAAGCATCTACATCCCATGTCACTAAGGCATCGCCATCACCACCATCGGTAACCAAAGATACTGTCTTTGGCAATCCAAGGGCGTCTGCTGTCTTCGCCGATCCGATTGTCAACCCTGTTATGTCAGCAGGCGCATTGATGCTCACTAAATTAGCGCCTTCAGGCGTAATATCAATCTCCTGCAGTGAACGGTTATACATGGAATCCGCGGCGAATACTCGGAGTGTATATGGAGTAATCGGCGACAAACCTGTAAACTTGTATTCCCTAAATACATCGAATGGCTTGTCCAGCGGCAGCGAAAGACTATTGAACGATTTATCCACTTCTTTCGTAAGCTTGTTGATCAGCTGAACATTGTATTCCATTACACGAACATTGTCACTGGCTTGCTTCATTGTAAAAACAAGCTCGTTGTTTTCGAAGGATTTGACCGCAATACTGCCTTCATCAAACTGCGGAGGAATGAGTTCTCTTATATCGTTCTGGCTATACGTAAAGGCGTTTCTGCCACTGCCAGCGTTTACTACAAAAGGGATGCCTACAAATTCATTAGTACTTAGATTGTACTGTTTGATAATAATTTTCGGACCGTAAACCTCCAAGAAATTCACGATACGAGGGGTGGTATGGTAATTGATATACGAGCCTTCAATATATCCGCCGTATGGACCCTCATCAATATAACTAGAATAGGACGACGCGCCGGAATCGAGATACGTAGCCGAACCTTGATAGAGAGAGCGTTCGTCGGTCGGATCGTATTGCGTATGGCCTGAAAAATATACCACTTGCGACAAATCATTCTCGGCAATATATTTACCAACAGCATTACTTCCCGCGCTGCTCCATCTCTCACTCCACACGGTTCCGCTTATTGGGTAGTGAGACATGACAAATATGGGTTTTGTCGGATCGTAATCCTTTTCTTCTTTAATGGTTTTGAGGTAATTATTGGCCTTCCCTACTGTATTTTGGTTGTTGTAATTCGCGTCAAAACCTACAATGTTATATCCTTTTACCTTGACCCGATAAGCATCGTTAAAGAAATTGTTATCGTACGAATTCGTAGATTCATTCCACGCGCCCGCCGAACCGATAGGTATTAAGTTTTCGGCGCCGCCCATATCATGGTTGCCTCTTACCATTAATAACTCTGTCTTTTTAAATAAGCCCTCTTTTTGAAGTTTACTGTATACGTTTGTAAGCTCACCCATCCACACATATTCACTGGCTTGGTTACCGCCGGTAACGTCGCCTGGAATCAACATGACATCGGCCTGCGGGAATACACCCATGGCTTTTCTGAAATCTTCTTCCACGCGCTTGATTGCATTGGGATTACCACTGATTTCCGTGTCGCTGTTCACCGTTACATTCAAACCGGGAGGAGTTAATGTTTTATTGCTTTTTTGATAGATGAATATCGCGTTGTTTAGTTCACGTTCGTAATAATTGATCGTTTCCTGTGTATAAAATTTCACTTTTTGCGTAGTTGCAACGGTATTTGAATAATTTAAAACCTTCTTCAAATAGTTAAAATCGGTTTCGCTGAAGCCGTTGCCGAGACCGCCTTCTACGATTGTATTTGCTTCTGATATTGCGTCGTTAAGTGCGTCTATATCTACTGAATGTCCAGCGTAACTATTGTAATTCGCTTGGACCACTTCAGTATTTAATACGCCTTTCCAAATCATCAGATCAGCAATATCGAATGAGTTACCGCCGAGGTTGCCCAATCCGTCACTACCTATATTTAATGGGTTCGACGTATCTAAAGTTCCGTTCCTCAGCGTTGTATCAGCCATTTTGTAAGCATCAATATAAAGCGACGCGAGCATTTTATCTCTGTCTACAACAAATGTTACGTAACGCCAATCGGAAGCATCAAACGTGTTGCGTCCAAAGGAAATGTTTTTTACTTTTGCCGTTGGGAATCCAAAATTCATGTTGACCGAATTGTCGGATGTGTAAATCGCCCAGCCTGCGTTAGAGCCGTTACTAAAATCCTTGTTTGATAATATAACTTGATTTTTTTTGGTGTCACCCTTATACCAGAAGGATACGGTAAAGCTTTCATCACCAAACTTCAAGCTATTCGATGTACCGACATAATTGCCGTCTCCGCTATCTAAATGCATAGCTTTGGTCCCGGGTTTTATACCGTCTACATAACTATAATCTCCAGTTGCTTTCAAATCTTCTTGATTTACATCGTTCTTCAAATTATTATCAAATTTCATCGATGCAATAAGGGGGTTGGCATTTGTGCCGGCAGTATCTTTTGCTGCGTTTGCCGTGGTCGATAACATAGTGAATATCATCGTTAATACAAGGGTAAACGATAAAATTCTTTTCACTAGAGAAAACCTCCATAATATAGGGATTTTATGATTAAAAAATATCTGCTTATTAATGAACGTTGCTGCTCATTTTGAGACCGATGACGCCGAGCACGATGAGCGACACCCAGAGCACTTGAATCAGGTTAATCGATTCCTTAAACAGGACAAATCCGATCAGCGTAATCAGAACAATGCCTACGCCCGACCAAATCGCATAAGCGACGCCGACATTAATGTAAGTCAACGCAAAGTTAAGCAAGGTAAAACTGCAACCGTACAAAACAAACATCCATACGGAAGGCCATAGCTTGGTGAAGCCGTCAGACAGCTTCAAGGAAGTGGTGCCGGCTAATTCGAACAGGATGGCAAGCAGAAGCAGCGTCCATCCCCAGCCGCTTTCAACCTTCATGCCGTGACGCCTCCAAGTGAAGCTGGGCGTATGGCTCCGAGAGGGAGCAGACTCTCATAATGACGGTGCATCCATTCGCTCCATTTGCCCCATAGATAAATAAAATCCAGCAGCGTACCGTCTTTGTCGAATAAAATTCCTTGTATAGGATAGCGTATCTTGTTGATTATCAATTCCGGCATTCCGATCTCTCCTGTACAAATATTGAAATTAATCGCCTTTCTTGACCAGCAACCCCTCCGTTCTCTTACGCATCTTTCCGGACAAACCCATGATGACCGATCGAACCAACAAATTGGTCACAATGATTAACGTAGACATTGCTGCTGCCGGTGCGATATCGCCTGAATCCTCCATATTGACGATAGCAACCGAAGCCGGCTTCAAATCGGGCGCATACAAGAAGATAACCGCCGACACCGTAACCATGCTGTTGATAAAGAAGTAAACGAAAATTTCCAGAATCGTCGGCAGCGAAAGCGGCACGGTTACCCGAAACAGCGTCCGATACCAAGGGACGTTCATCGATTCCGAAGCGGCCTCGAACTCGCTATCCAACTTCTTCAGCGACGATGTCATAGTCAGGAAAGAAACCGAGTAAAAATGTACGATGTTGCACAGGATGACGATCCAGATGGTGCCGTAAATCCCGTGCAAGGGCTGATTCGGATTGTTAAAAAAGAAAACGTAAATCAGACCCAGCACCAGTCCCGGCAGCGCAAGCGGCAGCATGGACAGAAAATAAGCGGCATGACGCAAAATCGCAAAACTGCGCGATTTCTCGATGAGATATGCGAACATAAAGGTAAACAATGTGCCGATTACGGCAGTGCCTAACGCGATAATCAAACTGCTCGCGAATGGTCCCGCTCCTTCGAATAATCCTTCATAGCGAGAGAAGGAAATCGACAGGTTATACGGCCACACTTTAACCAAAGATCCGTATACCGCTACGAGAAGAATTCCAAGGATGATCGCCGACACGATGGAGCAAAGCAGGTAGAATAAGGCATCTCTCCGTCTGTTCTCTTCAATCCGGTAAGGCGTTGATTTAGCGTTCAACCACCCGCTCTGCTTACGCTGGGAAATGCGGTCGATAACGAACGAAACAACGGCCGGAATGAGGAGAAGCACGCCGACGGCCGCACCCATCTGCATATTTTGCTGACCGATAACCTGCTTGTACAAATCCGTCGCAAGAACGTTATACTGCCCTCCCACGACCTTCGGAGCTCCAAAATCCGTAAACGTCAGAACAAAACAAACGAAGATGGTACTAATCAACGCGAACTTCGTGCCGGGCAGGGTTACCGTCCAGAACGTACGCCATTTGGAAGCGCCGAGCGTCTCCGCCGCTTCATACAGCCGGTAATCGGCGCTCGAGAGGGCAACCGACAGAATCAGGAACGCTTGCGGAAACGTATATAATACTTCCGACAGAACGATTCCTACCGGCCCGTAGAGCGGAATGCGGAGCTCGGGCAGCAAGCCGAAGAACCCGGTCGAAATAAGCCCTTGATTGCCGAACAAATAGATCAGCGCCAGTCCGTGCAGCATGGAGGGAGCGAAAAGCGGCAGCAGTGCAACGGACCGAAAAAACCATTTCCCCCGAATTCCGCTTCTCTCCAGCGCATAAGCAAACCCGAAGCCGAGCGTCACGGCAATAAGTGTGGTCATCGTCGATACTTTGATCGAATTCCATAGCGATGCAACAAGAGCAGGCGTCGAAAAATAGTTGGCGAAGTGAGCCAGTCCGACAAACTTTCCTTCTTGGTCGGTGACCGCCTTCATCATAAGCTCAGTGAGCGGAAGGAGGATCGCGATCAACAGCGCTAAAGTCATCGTGACCATTACGATATTTTGACTCCAGGAGCCGGCTTTCGGCCTCATTCGTTTTAACCAGATGTCCATATTCATCATCTCCTTACTGAGCATCCGCCAGATTGGCTGACGAATCAAACCGGATCACGTGCTCGGGCGGGAAAGTGAAAAGAATCTTTTGTTTCGTCCTGACGTTTAAGGACATCATCGTCTTTGCGGACACGTCTATCGTAACGAACTGCTGCTGCGGCGTATCCTGCGTGTTCAAAAGCTCCGCAACGAGGCGATAATGAGACCCCCGATACTCAAGCTCCCGCACGACGCCTTGCCTTCCTTTCTCATGACCTTCACGCACCAGCTGGACATGCTCCGGACGAATCGCGAGGGTCGCGCTGCCGTGCCTGTCTTTGTCCGTCCCAATAAAGTTGACGGCCCCAATAAAATCGGCAACAAACGGCGTTCTCGGATTTTCATACACTTCATTCGGTGTCCCGACCTGGATAATACACGACTTATTCATGACCACAATGCGGTCGGCCATCGTCAGCGCCTCTTCCTGATCGTGCGTCACCATGATCGTGGTCATGCCGAACTGGCGGTGCAGACGGCAAATTTCATTCCGCAGTTTGACGCGAACCTTGGCATCCAGCGCGGATAACGGCTCGTCGAGCAGCAAACAATCCGGAGAGAACGCCAGCGCCCTTGCGAGAGCGACCCGCTGCTGCTGGCCTCCCGACAACTGCGCAGGAACTTTGTGACGCTGCTCGACTAGTTCCACCAGTCCAAGCAATTCCTCCACTCGATCGGCTATCTGAGCCTTGGACAGGCGGTTGCGCAGCCCGTACGCAATATTCTCGCTAACTGATAGATTGGGGAACAGAGCGTACGATTGGAACATCATGCCAAAGTTTCGTTTCCCTGCCGGCAGCCCGGTAATATCTTTGCCCGCAATGGTCAACTGCCCTCTGTCCGCTTTTTCCAATCCCGCGAGAATGCGAAGCAGCGTCGTTTTTCCGCAGCCGCTCGGTCCCAAGAGACAGATGAACTCGTGTTTGTCAATTTCCAAATGAATGTCCTGCAGCGCCGTTTGCTTTCCGAATTGCTTGGAAATACCGAGCAGGGATAAATAACCTTGCTTCATTACAACTGCCCCTTTATATACATGAGATGACTCACCCGCCCCCCCAAAGCCCCGGAAGGATGCTTTCGGCATCCCTTCCTGGGCTTACCTTGCAGGTCTAGGCAAGCTTAATTTTTAGGTTCCGCCTTGGATCCGTATTTCTCCTCCCATTCCGCAAGCACCGTTTCCCGGTCCCGAGCCGCTTGATACAAATCGAGCTTCGCCAGCTGCGAAACCGGATCTTTACTGTAACCTTCGGGCGTACTGCCACCCTCCTGCTTAATGCTCAGGATCGCGTAATTTTTGTTGTATTCCTTCATCGGCTCCTCGCTGATCGCCCAGTCGAGGAACAACTTTGCTTCCGGTTTGATTTCTTTTTTCTTTACAAGAGCGTTCGCTTCCATATCCCAGCCGGAGCCTTCCTTAGGGAAAATCACTTCGACCGGAGCTCCTTTTTTCTGCTCTAGAATGCCGCTGTATCCATAAGAAATGCCGATCGGCACTTCGCCGGAAGCAGCCATCTTGGCAGGCTTTGAACCGGAATGCGTGTACAGCATCATGTTTTCATGCAGCTTGTCCATGTACTGCCACGCTTTTTCTTTCCCGTAAAGCTGATTGAGGGCGTTCACCGTCAAATATCCGGTGCCCGAGGAAGCCGGATGCGGCATAGCGATCAAGCCTTTGTATTCCGGCTTCGCCAGCTCCTCGTAAGACTGGGGAATCGTCAGATTACGTTTCTCCATCTCCACCTTATTAACGATGATCGCTGTCTCCCAAATATCGATGCCAACCCATTTCGGCGGGTTCGCTTTATCCTTGAACTCCGGTAGTACCCGATCCACCCCTTTAGGGGCATAGGGCTCCAACATTTCCTGATCATCCATAACAAGCAAGCTAGTTGCAGCCAGACCCCAAACGACATCCGCTTGAGGGTTATCTTTCTCGGCAATCAGCTTTGCAGTCATGATTCCTGTCGAATCGCGTACGATGTTGACTTTCACATCCGGGTTCTGAGACTTGAAGGAAGTGAGATAGGTCTGGATCTGTTCCTCTTCCATCGCTGTATATACGTTGATTTCGCCCGCTTTACCAGACACTGCAGGCTGTTGACCGCTGTTTGAAGCAGCTCCCTCTTGTTTTGCCGTTCCACATCCTGCCAATAAACCCGTAATGAGTAACATGGCCGTCATCGATTTCCAATTAAAATTGATCTTCACAGTCAGCTCTCCCTTGTCTTTCCTTATTATTCAAAAAAAATTTAATACAAGTACTTGGACTCCCTCTTTAGAGCTTTAAACCTGTTCTGTACAAAAAATATTGTACAATTATTTCGAGAAAGTTATGTCAAATGACTGTAAACTGATCATAAAGATTATGTAAAAGCTTGTTTTCATCCTTGCTGTCCTTCATGGTGGTCTTTTTGCTATAATAGAAGATATCAATTCAAGAAATATTGAACATATACATCGAGTCCTAAAACGGTTACGAGGAGTGAACAGCATGGTGTCCCAAAGCGAGGAAAGCGCTGAACGACGGCTGCGCATCAGAAAAAATATGATCGAAGCCATAGCAGAGACAATGGATTTATACGGCGCCACTCATTCGTCGGGCCAGTTGTACGGCATTATGTTCTTTGAGAATCGGGCTATGACGCTCGACGAGATGAAAGCGCAAATGAACATGAGTAAAAGCAACATGAGCTACGCTGTCAGAGCGCTCGTTGAATCCCAGATGGTCAACAAGCTGGACGAAAAGCAGGATCGAAAAGATCTGTACGCCGCAGAAACCGATTTTTTTCGTGCGTTTCAGCACTTCTTCTCGCATAAGCTCCAGCGTGAAGTCGATGTTATGACGGAAGCTATCTATCAGGCTCTTCCCGAGCTAACCAATATCATTCTTGAGGAACATATTACCGACGAGGAACGGAAGCTTGCGCTTCAGGATCTGCATAAGCTCAGGCATGCGAAGAAGTATTACGAGTGGCTGCAGCAGTTTGTCGATGCCCTGCGCCGAGGGGGATTTTTCAAAGAAAGCTCTGCCGAAGCGGACTCGGCAAATAACAAAAAAGTGACGCATGACGAGTAAGCTTTATCTCGCTATATGTCTTTTTTTATTAAGCAGGCATTTGATCTCACCTTGCTTCACAACTACATTTATGAGTACAGCCCGCTGATCATCATTGGGCTATACTCTTTATAAACTGCTCAGCCATGCCAATAATTTTCATCCTTCACTTCACTATAAACAAAGAACAAAAAAGCCCGCGGTTTCCGCGGACTTCATTCGGACAATGTTGTCCTTCTTCACACTCTCTTTTTATACACTCTCATTGCAAAGAAATAGGCTACGAACAAAATCCCAACGCACCACGCAAGAGCGACCCCATATATCATTACCCACCGGCTGACCTGACAGCAGCGCTCGGTTAGCCTCTACGATCGAGGTCACCGGCTGGTTTTCGGCAAAGACACGAACGACCTTCGGCATCGACTCGGTCGGAACAAATGCCGAGCTGATAAACTGTAGGAAGATAAGCAGGTACGAAAAAGCACTTGCGCCATTGACCATTTTTGCTGACAGACCTGCAATGGCCGCTAGCCAAGTTAATGCCAGCGTAAACAGAGCGAGTATGCCGACAACCGCAAGCCACGACAGTATCCTCGCAGACGAATGAAAGCCACACAGGCTTCTATTGGTGGTTATAATCTCTTTGCGAATGTATTCAACAGTCGATATCCAATGAACCTCTTCGATAAATTGGAGGTAACCATTTCATTGGACAGTTTTTGCCATCGGAGTCGTCGTGCAACGGTTGACCGACCATAGCGCTCAGGCTTCCTTATGGTTCTCCATTATTTCCCTGCCGGTATATACATATTTTGTATCTCCTGTACTCCAGGCACGAACCCAAGATTAAAATAAACAGATTCTGCATCATTACCTTCCATGACATACAATCTAAGTATCGAATATTTATCTACTAGGATACTCAGGGCTCTTTGCAACATATGTGTAGCCAATCCCCTTCCTCTATGAGAAGGTATTACACCGATACTATATACTGCTGCCAGATTGTCTTGTAAACAAAGACGACAATTCGCAATGAGCTGACCCGTATTCTTATCATAGATCATTGTTGAAGCCTGAACTAATATATCATTCGTATAATTAGGATCTTCATTTGGAATAAAATCTTCTAAAGAAAACTTTTTTCTCCTTACTGCTTCAAATCCTCCTTTAAAGCTTTCAAAGTCACAACGAGCAATTTCATCTTCATTGATGAAGCGCTTAGTTCCCTTCTCGTTTTCTTCAATTTGGGGACTTTCAATAATTAAATTTTCATCCCAGATAACTTCGAAATGATCTGTAGGACGCTGCATCCAACGACATCTGAATTCATCTGGCCAAAAACCCGCCCTCGCATATATTTGAACTTGATCGGGAAGAACCTCAAAAGTCTTAATTGGTTGAGTTCTGTCAGACCAATGTATTAATATTTCTTTAAGCAGCTTCAATATTTCGAATGAGTTATTAAAAGGAGGGATAAAAAATAAATGGTATATCACGTTGGGTGCCATTCTTACGCCGCCGATTTTAGTCTCTCCCTTATAAATCCAAAAAGAATTTCTTCGCGAAGCTGCATAGCTTTCTTCTCTAAAAAAACCAGTATACTGCATGTTATAATAAACGGAACAATAGACTCCCCATTCTTCTGGCTCCGCCATTCGAATAGAATATTCACTTGATAAATCATATGTAATAGTATCAATAGACCAATCGCTTAATTGCATACTCCATTCCTCCTTGTAAATTCACAAAATAATAGTAAGTGAACACGAATCACTACTGTTTGATACCTCTCCTCAAGATGTCCAAGAACGACAAAAAGACTACAGATGAACATAGCATCATCAGTAGCCTCAAATCTCCTGGATCACCTTATTAACAGATACGAATGAGGTACATATCTGACATAAGCATACAAATACCGAGCAAATAAGGCCCGGTGGAGAAAGGGATATATGATATTGCTATTGTTCTTAATAATATGAGCGCGGCTAAATAGAAGGTCTGCAGATTATAACTACGATTACTTCCAATTAGGATCGGCCTCATATATTCAGTTATTTTTTCAACTGATTAAGAACAACAATAATCACGACACCATTCACTCCTATCGAATGCTTATTTGCCCATATTACCAACGAGATAGATCATTCTCAAGTTACTAAATAATTATAAAGGTATTCTACCTGTATGTGATCCTACAGATAGCAAAAACCCGACCTCACGAGGTGGAGGCGAGGGGATTTGAACCCCTGTCCGAAGATCACGCCACAGGCCGAGATTTGACAGCGTATCCCACTAAAGTTGGGCCCTCATCCCGGTACGGTACATGGGCGATACAGAGCGAGAGCACACGAGCAGGTAATTAAGCTGTTACAGCGTAGTTTATTTGTTGTTTGCCAATTAATTGGCTTTAGCATTGATGAAGCAGACAACTCCCTGATGCTCGCTGGCTCAAAAAAAAGACAACCTTCATCAAAAAGGTTATCCTTTACACAGTTAAAGATGTTATTCGTGTGCTTGTAAACGTCTTTTCAAGAAATATGTAATTCAGGATGTTTGCGGTAAAAATCCGCCCAAAGCTCCAGATTGTCAGTTGTGATCAGAGATGTCGGATAATTCTTTGCGATTAACTCCATATCCTCAATCGTATCAATCGGCCAAGGGCCGGATTCAATGCCGTGCTCTGCAATCATCTCCGCATATTTCGGCGTCATAAATTGTTTGTGCACCCCGAGATACGTACAGCGGATCTCCTTCATAAACGGAAAAACGTAAGGCATACTGCCGTTGCAAATCATTCCCAATTCAATATCAGAATCAAGTTCTCTCGTACGTGCTATGGAAAAATGGTCGAAGCCGATGATCCGCGATTGGTCCAATGTATCCGTACGGCGAATAACATCCAGTGCCGCTTCTTCCAGCCCCGGATACCGGTCTCCGGTTTGTTTTAATTCGATAAGCACAGAAATGTTGCCCTTGAGCAATTTCATCGCTTCCTCCAGCGTCGGGATCGTTTCTATCTCCTTCACACGGAACCTTTTCAATTCCTCCAACGTATAATCGCGGATCAATCCTTGTCCGTCCGTCATACGGTTAATGGCAAAATCGTGCATCAGAACGGGCACGCCGTCCTTGGACAAATGGACGTCCAGCTCCAAGTGCGTAAAGGACAAGTCAATAGCCGCTTGAAACGAAGATAATGTGTTTTCCGGTAATCTCACCGGATAACCCCTATGCGCTACGCCTCTGATTTTCATAGTCTTTTCCTCCGTTATTATTAAGAATTTATGAATAGCGTTCGGTTGATAAAGTAAACGTGTGAATCTGGCAGTTGAGAAATTCTAGTATTTCTCAACTGCCAGTTCCGAGTCCGCCGGATGTTCGATTCGAGAGGCTTTCTGGAACCGCTGCCGCTCTACATAGTTGGCAATTCGAGCAAACGTCATGCTTGTCAGTACCGCAAATAGCACGAAACCATAGAAGCCGGCACCTAACCCGATCCCCGATCCCCCCACGAACAGTATCATGGCCGCCGAAGTTAATCCCTTAACCTTCAATCCATCTTTCAGAATAACACCAGCCCCGAGAAAACCGAGTCCCGCCACAATCTGAGCGGCCAGCCTCATTGGGTCCATCATCGTGTTCGGATATTGACCACTTAGCTTGCCGACGCTGTGAATGGATATCAGCGTAATTAAGGAGCAAGCTACGCAGACGTACATATACGTTTTCAAACCTGCAGGCTTGCTCTTGGTTTCCCTGTCCCAGCCAACGGCTAAACCGACAAGCGCACTTAGGACGATTCGCACATACGCTTCGTAGTATAGCTCGAAATGACGTGCGATATCAGCCACGGCGCCTGCCAGAGCATCATTCATTGCCTTCCCTCCACTCCAGGGCGATCTTTTTAGTTTATGCCACTAAAACAACATGATATGATCCCGATCCGCATTTTGCCCATATGCATTTAATGGCCGATGATAAAGAGGCAATTTATCATATAGGATCTGCGCAGCTCTTACTATTTCTTCATCCTCGATAGCTACTATTCGGGTGCGAACTTCAGACTTATCGATTTCCACGATACGTATGGAAGGATGACACAAGCCGGCAGCAGTCTGAATAAAGTTCCATTGTTCTTCCTTTACAATGGAGTGTACGTGATTGTGGCCGTTGAAGTAAAAACAGTTTCCTTGTCTTTTTCGTAAAACTGCTCGCATATCAATGGTCGGATCAATATGCATCTTTTCATCCAAAGATCCGGTTGTCGTGTTATATAGGGGATGATGGGCAAAAACCAAGATTGGCTTTGATGGAGAAACGAGCATTTGTGCCTCCAACCATTCCAATTGATCCGCATTAAGATGACCGCTATAATCTTTCGGGTCCATTTCTCTAGTCGAATCAACAAACACGAACAGGGCCTCATTGGTTTCAAATACATCGTTCAATGGTTGATCAATCAAAGATTGAAGCTTAGTTTTTGGTAATTCATATGCATCGTGATTCCCTAATACTTGGCGAAACGATATACCGGAGTTACGAATATACTGATATACGTTTTCGAATTCTTCCTCCGTTCCCATGTGGGTCAAATCACCAAGGGAGATGTGTAAGTCTGCCTCAATTTCGAATAGCTTTTGTAAATATCTTTCATAGAAACACTCTTTAGCCCTTAACAGCTCTTCATTTCCTTGCACAAATTTGTTATCAAAAAAATGCAAATCTCCAAATAGCGCCAAACGCATCATTTTATCTCTCCCCTATATAAATTTGAGTCAATTGCATTATTCGCCAGAAGGCACATCAATGGGATGATCGATCGGGACCGGAATTCCGAAATCGGGATTACCCTGTTCATCCCATCCGAATTTTTGTGCTCTAGTACTTCGATGCGCACTTCCTGCGCCTGACACTGAAATTGCGTGATAGACTATCCAATCTTCGTTATCATCAGGTGATTTAACAAAACTATTATGTCCGGGCCAGAACACATTATTTTCCAGGCTCTTTTGGAATACTGGACTTAGGGTTTTTATCCAAGATTTTGGATTCATCAAGTCATCCTGTTCAGAGCAAGTCAGCATACCTAGTGAATAGTCATCAGACCAACAAGTGCTAGCCGAGAAAATAAGAAAAATCTTCCCATTGTTCCTCAAAAGTACAGGCCCCTCATTAATCGCCATACCACCTTGCATTTCCCATGGGTCCGTAGGTTTACTTAGCAGAACGTTTTCTCCTTCTATTGTCCAAGGATTGATCATTTTTGCCATATAAATCGCAGACCCATACTCCGGAAAATGACCATATCCCGCATATAGGAAAAAAAGATTGCCCCTATGTTCAAATACCGTACCGTCCAAGCCTGCATATTCTGTATTAATAGATCCTTTATCCGTCCAGGTTCCTTCAAAAGGGTCTTCTTCTTCATTTTCAAGGACGAATATTTTACGAGTGCTGTCCCCGCCCCCATCATTCGCCGTGTAGTATATATACCACTTTTTGTTAATGTAATGAATTTCAGGAGCCCAAAGATTCTTACTTTTGATTCCGGTCTCTTCCGGGATCCAGATTGTCTTTTTGTCACCGTTGGCGATATTCGTAATATTGTCTGATCTCCATAGATCCAGACGATCTCTTCTTGTAACCATAAAATAATAGGTTCCGTCTTCGTGTTTATACATCCAAGGATCCGCACCATGCACTAGTAATGGATTCACAAAAGTTTTGCCCATACGATTCCCCACTCTCCTATACTATTTTAAGTTCGTTTACTCGACAGGCGAAGATCTCCCATCCCTATTCGCTTTCAGATAAGACCCGATCGCCCGGTCGCAAAGTTCCTTCGCGAATCTGATTAACGATTATATCCTGGATATGTTTGTACAGCGGGTATCCGGTCATATACGATTTCTCCAGTTGTTTAAATAAAAGTTGTTATATCCTTAACTTTGTAGCACAATAGGGATCTTTTCAACATCTAATGGTTGATTATACCTCCACATAACCACACATTTTCATGGTAATAAAAATCACCCCCACAGCATAGTAAGTCTGTTTCGGATAGAAAACGCTTTCTCAAAAGACCTGAGTACCTCTCATAATTTCTGTCCTACTGCGTAAAGCTATAAAGTTTCTAATCACTGGAAGTGTTATGCCAAAGAAAGTCCTGATCCGGTTTACTCCGTCAATGAGTGCAGATTCATGTAATTCTTTTGGTACCGTTCTCAAAGCTGCTACAATGATAAATAACTTAGATGGGCCGATAAATACATAGGGAGCTGTTACCGCAGAAAGACTTCGCACTTTTTTGAAGGTAAACATTGAGTAATACCTCCTTTTCCTATTTTTTAATACCATGCCTATATATTTGTGTTTATTATACTTAGGATATTTTTAAAGTTATATATTAAATTTAGTACATATTATATAAGTTATAATAAAGAATATAAGCTGTTAGCCTATATGAAGAAATCGTCGCAGATCTCGGCATTTTCAGTGAATACCTTTCTAACCTCCATGTATTCCGAGAATGCAAAAAAAACACCTGACAAGGTGTCTCCTCTGATAAGTTTGGTGGGGGTATGGAGATTTGAACCCCTGTCCGAAGATCACGCCACATTTGTCATCTAAGCGTTTCATAGATAAAAAATTTTCAATAATTTTATTATTTATAGGTAGGAATGGTAAACATAATAATAGAAGAAATTATGGAAGTCAAAACTAAGGAGGAAGTCATGGGAAGATTAGTTCATTTCGAGATTCATGTAGATAATATGGAGCGTGCTAAGAAGTTTTATGGAGAGATATTTGGATGGACTTTTGAGGATTGGAGCAGTTATGCTGGAATGCCCTACTTTGGAGCTGTGACGGGAGATGCAAATGAACTTGGAATCAACGGAGCTTTGATGCAGCGTCAAGGTGCCTCCCCACAACCAGGCCAGGCCATGAATGGTTATGCATGCACAATGGGAGTGGAAGACTACGATTCTACTGAAGCAAAAATTCTTAATCTTGGAGGCAAGCTCGCATTGCCAAAGTATGCACTGCCTGGGATGGCGTGGCAAGGGTATTATATTGACACTGAAGGAAATTTATTTGGGATTCATCAGCCAGATGAGAACGCAAAATAGCAGTTTGCCTTTTCCGCATATTTACAAAAGCCCGGCCTCACGCGGTCGGGCTTTTCATGTTAGAACTAAGTATTTTGCGAATTTTCATAATTGAAATATAGCTGATAAATAGCAAACATCCAAACCTTGGATTACATAGCAAAAACCCGACCTAATTCGGTCGGGTTTCTCATGGTTGGTGGAGGCGAGGGGATTTGAACCCCTGTCCGAAGATCACGCCACACAGGCTTCTACGGGTGTAGTCACAGTTTTGATGTCACCCAAGCAAACGCCCCGTAACCGGCTTTCGCTAAGGTCAGCCTGATTGTCTTCTTCAGCTCACCGCAGGCGGAGATGAGACAGCGTATTCCACTACTTGTTAGCCCCTAATCCAGTCACATGGACGATGCTGGGTAGAAGCACGCACACAGTTTCTTAGGCTGCGAAAGCGTAGTTTGTTTGTTGTTTGCCGTTTAATAGGCTTTAGCGTTGATGAAGCGGACGACTCCCCGCTACCCGCAACCCGCGCTCGTACAATCCCCGTCGAATCCATAAACGCCCCCAATTTTGCATAAACGATCAGCTGCAGATGAACACTACTCCGAAGAGTACATCCACACTAATGTTTAGCTAGATTGAAGCTTTAGGATTAAGGATCAGCATCTGACAAAGCAGGCTGTTCCGATTGTCTAACACGAATGCACTTGCATTGTTTGTCTTGCCGTTGCTACTGCTTTAGTATACCACGAATCAGCAGCTTCCGTGCACAATTGTTATTGGCAACAGTGGTCGCTTGCTCCCATGGAAAACAACACCTTAGTTAGAAACCTTCTGTTTCTCGCGCAGCACGCGCTGGATATCACGCTGAGCATCACGCTTAGCTGCCGTATCCCGTTTATCATACTGTTTCTTACCTTTACCGAGACCAATCAATAACTTCGCGTATCCATTGCGCACATAAATCTTCAAGGGCACGATCGCATAACCTTCTTGCTTAGATAAGCCTAGAAGTTTATGAATTTGCATCTTGTGCATCAACAGCTTGCGAGCACGTGTTGGATCGGTAGGATTATGAATATTCCCTTGCTCGAACGGACTAATGTGCATATTGTGTATGAAAATTTCCCCATTGCGGATAGTAGCAAACGCATCGCTAATGTTTGCACGGCCTGTACGCAGTGACTTAATTTCCGTACCCAGCAGTACCATGCCAGCTTCGAACGTTTCCTCAATGAAATAGTCATGGGAAGCTTTCTTATTCTGGGCGAGCTGCTTGCCGTCACTCTTCTTACCCATGCTAGTCACCTCGACTTAATTAAGCTAAAATAATGGTTGCACGTATACTGGTGTTCATTGTAACAACTTTAACAACGAAAATCAAGGCGGCCATGGAGCAACCCGCTCTGTCGCCCTGCCAAAAAGGAGATTTCCCATGCTGCTTGAAATCATTGCTACGACTGCAGATGAAGCGGTTACAGCTGTAGTGCACGGTGCGGACCGTGTAGAGCTTATCTCAGCCTTTGATGAAGGTGGACTAAGTCCACAAGAGGACGTTACGGTATTGGTGCTTGAGGCACTTAAACGACTCGAGCAATCTAACCATACACCTTTATCCAAAGTCTATCCCGTACACGCAATGGTCAGGCCACATAGCAAGTCCTTCGTATACGATAAGGCCGACATTAGTGAAATGACTACTCAAATGATTAGTATGCGCTCATTAGGCGTTCATGCATTCGTTTTAGGCACACTGCAGCTTGATGGCACCATTAATACTGATGCATTAGAAAGATTGTTGGAAGCTGCTGGTGATCGTCCTGTCACCTTCCACCGAGCATTCGATGAAGTGCCCGACCAAGAAGCAGCATTAGCCACACTCATAAAATATCCTCAAATTAAATGGGTGCTTACCTCGGGAGGCAAACCAAGCGTACTTGAAGCAGAAGATCAAATTAATAGGTTGGTTAAACAAAGTATTGGACATACTGTTACCATACTCCCTGGAAGCGGTCTATCGGTTCCTTCATTGCCTGCCTTTATAAAATCGACCGGAGCACAAGCCGTTCATCTTGGAACTGGCGTTAGAACCGGTGGAACAGATTCTCCTATTGATGGAATGCTCGTTCGGCATGCCCGTCAATTACTTAACGAATTCGAATAAAGAAACAGACATTCCTCTTATAAAAAAAAACCGCCTTTAACCCAAAGGTCAAAGGCGGTTTTATTAACGTTCGTAAGCTACTACAGCTTTACAACGTTTTCTGCTTGTGGTCCACGGTTGCCTTGAACAACGTTAAATTCTACGCGTTGTCCTTCTTCAAGAGTTTTGAAGCCTTCGCCAGTGATTGCGGAGAAATGTACGAATACATCGTTGCCGCCTTCAACTTCGATAAAGCCGAAACCTTTTTCTGCGTTAAACCATTTAACTGTACCTTGTTGCATGTGTAAAAACCTCCAAAAAAATAATATTAATATGCGCCTGGTTTGTCTTTAAACAAAAAATTCACACATTGGAAAGGGTTTCATGACTATAATGATACCCTTTTCAATATGTGAATTCAGGTTCATATTATCGATTGATTTGAGTGTACTATACCCAGAATTAAAATGCAAGTGACGAGCTTAAATATATTTTCCCAAATTGCCCAGATAGCGGCGACTTCCAAATATGCCATAGAACGGAAGTCGCCGCCCCTATTTTATTTGCGATTTTTCCGGACAAAAGCAGCTGTGGTGTTACCGCCGCCTCCGCTTTTTTTCTTCCGCTTGCTCTTCACCGCATCGCCGCTACTACCTTCCACACTCGGCGAATCCGCGCCTCGCTCACTACCAACCACGCCGCCCTCCGGCGTATTCCGCCGCTTCGCGCCACCACTACTATCGTTGCGCCGCTGCCCGGCTCCACGACCATTTCCGCCTGGCCCGCCGCCATTGCGGATGGGCAGGCCCCACATATCCGTACGCGAATTGTTCCCGCGCGACGAATCTCTGCCGTTACCGCGCGACGTATCCGCCTCTTGCCCCGGCCCACGTTCCGCCGGCTTTCCGCCGTCGTTCACGTTAGCTCCGGCTTCGCCGTCGCCACCCCGTCCGCGCCGCTTGCCTCCGCCGCGCCCGCTATCAGGTGCATCGATGCGCCATGGATTGGCCTGCTCGACAATGCCGACTACGCTGCGATCGACTCCGCCGCCAAATCCGCCGCGTCCGCCTTTGCCTCCGCGACCTTTACCGCCCGCATTTGCTCCGCGCTCGCCTCTTCCACCACGGCTGCCCTCGGCTGTTCCACCTTGGCCTTTACCTCCCGCGTTTCCTCCGCGATCAGTTTTGCCACGATAACCTTCGGTCGCTCCGCCTTGGGCTTTACCGCCTGCGTTTGCTCCGCGCTCGCCTCTTCCGCCGCGGTTGCCTTCACCTGCTCCGCCTTGGCCTTTGCCGCCCGCGTTTCCTCCACGTTCACCTCTGCCGCCTTTGCCTCTATCACCGAATCCGCCGCGTTTTTTGCCGCCGCGTTCACCGCCGCCAAAACCGCTGCTCGGTATACCCTTATAGCCGCTGCGCGGCTTCATATCTACAAGCTCAAAGTCAATCGTGTGTTCGGTCATACTGACGCGAGTAACACGAATCTTAACCTCATCGCCAATCCGGTACACTTTAGAGGTACGCTCGCCGACCAATATCATATGCTGCTCATGGAAGTTATAGTAATCATCAGACATGTCACTCAAGCGAATTAAACCTTCGACCGAATTATCTAGCTCGATAAACATCCCGAAGCTTGTTACGCTGCTAATAATACCTTCGAACTCTTCGCCCACTTTATCGAGCATGAATTCACATTTTTTCAACTGCTCTGTATCACGCTCGGCATCAACCGCTACCCGCTCGCGTTCCGATGAATGCTGCGCAATTTCCGGCATTCTAGCAGTTAACGATTCATGTCTTGCTTCTGTCAATTGTCCCTTGCCATCAAGCACCTCGCGAATGATACGGTGAATGACCAAATCGGGATAGCGGCGAATAGGCGATGTGAAATGCGAGTAGAATTCGGCTGCAAGGCCAAAATGCCCCAAGCTTTCCGCATCGTACTTCGCTTGCTTCATCGAGCGAAGCATCACCGTAGAAATAACGGTTGCTTCCTTCGTGCCGCGGATATCTTCTAGCAGTGTTTGCAATGCTTTTGGATGAATTGAATTGCCTTTGCCCTTCACTACATAACCGAAGTTCGCTGCAAACTGGACAAAGTTAAGCAATTTCTCTTGCGACGGATCTTCATGGATCCGGTAAAGGAACGGAACGCGCAGCCAGTGAAAATGCTCGGCTACCGTTTCATTCGCTACGAGCATAAATTCCTCAATGATTTGCTCCGCTACCGAACGCTCACGTTTCACAATATCAACCGCTTTACCGTTCTCATCAACGATAACTTTAGACTCTTGGAAATCGAAGTCGATCGCGCCGCGCTTCATTCGCTTGGAACGAAGACGCATCGCCAGATCCTCCATCAAACCAAACATATCAAGCAAGCTGGCGTAACGCTCTTTAAGCTCGGTTTGAGGCTCCTCTACCGACGCGGTCAATATTTTTTTCACATTGGTATAGGTCATACGTTCTTTCGTGCGGATCACACTTGTAAACACATCATGACGCACACGCTTAAGTGTAGCAGCATCAAATTCCATTTCACATGAAAGAGTCAGACGATCAACCTGTGGATTGAGCGAGCATATACCATTCGACAAACGGTGGGGAAGCATCGGAATAACGCGATCCACCAAATAAACGCTGCAGCCTCTAAGATAGGCTTCCTGATCCAGCTCTGAATTTTCTTTTACATAGTAGCCAACATCGGCAATATGTACACCTAACAAATAGTTGCCGTTCTCCAGTCGCTTCACATGCACCGCATCATCTAAATCCTTTGCATCTTCACCGTCAATCGTGACAATGACCTCACCGCGCAAGTCTCGTCTGCCTTGCTGCACAATCTCATCGTCTGTAATAGAATCGGGTGCCGCCTCAGCTTCTCTCATTACTTCATCTGGAAAGCCTTCTGGAAGCTGATGTTTGCGAATAATCGACAGGATGTCGACACCGGGATCATTTTTATGTCCCAAAATTTCGACAATTTCCCCTTCAGCTGCAGAACGCCCTTCTGGATAGGAGACAATTTTAACTACGACCTTCTGACCGGAGACAGCACCTTGATAGCCGCCTTTTGGTATGAATATATCTCGATTGATTCTTTTATCATCCGGTACGACAAAGGCATACACCTCATGATCCTCGAACGTTCCTACGATTTGCGTAACAGCACGTTCTACAATACGGACGACCTCGCCCTCCATCCGGCCCCCATGCTCACTTCTCGAAGTGACGCGAACCAGAATGATATCGCCGTTCATCGCGCTCTTCAAATCATTGGCGTGCAAATACACATCTCCATGATCCTTCTCATCCGGTATCAGAAAGCCGAAGCCCTTCGCATGCGATTGCAGCTTACCGCGCAATAGATTCATTCGTTCCGGCACGCCGTAATGATCATTTGGCGTACGAATGATTTTACCTTCATCTTCTAATTTATTCAGCAGTTTAAGGAACTCCTTAAACTCCACTGCATCTACGATACCAAAATGTTTCTCAAGCTCTTGGTACGTCATCGGCTTATATGCCGTTTCCCTCATAAAATCAAGCAGTTCCTGCTCGTAATTAATCATTATTATTTTTTCTCCTCATAAACCTGTCATATTGCTATAGCGCATTTTGCAGCAGGTTGATAGATTGTCATATAACATGTAGTATACACGAAATGGAAGCCGCGCATCCGTGAATATGATGAAAATACAAAAAAAGCGAGGAATATCCTCGCTTTCTGCGTGTGTGTTCGTTATTGTTTTACGAAGTAAGAAACAACAAGCGCCAATATGAAGAAACCAGCTGCTAAAGCAACTGTCAAACGCTGCAAGAACAAATCCAAACCGCGCGCTTTCTGTTTTCCGAAAAGGTGCTCAGCGCCACCCGTAATCGCTCCGGACAAGCCTGCACTTTTACCTTTTTGCAATAATACGACAGCAATAAGGCCGACAGAAAATATAACGAGCACGATTTTCAATATGATATCCATTCATTCCACCTCCAGCATAGGAGCTCCGTAGAAACACATAAATCGAGTGTACCATAGATGGGCACAAATTACAATAGGACAGCCCTTAATCTAGCTGATCACGTAAAACCATGTTCTTTCAAATATTTGAAATTATTAGCTGCGCTTTCGAGCGAGCTCGAATCAAATTGCTCTTGCTCAACAAACATATACGCAACGCCTGCAGGTTCAATCTCATTTAGCAGTTCACCATAACCAACCTCGCCCTTGCCGATTTCTGCATCCTTCCGCCCTTTGAAGAAGTCTTTCAGATGCACGCAAGGAACGCGCCCCTTGTATTTTTTTAAATAGTCAGCCGGATTATAACCTGCGATATAAATCCAGCCCAAATCAAACTCCATCTGCAAGAGCTCCTCTGGCATATCCGACAAAATATGATCGATAACAGGTTTCTTATCCACTAGCTTAAATTCAAAATCATGATTATGGTAGCCGTATTGCATGCCTGCTGCTTTCACTTGTTTCGCGCATTTTGTGAATACATCGACTAAATGCTGCACATTATCCTTCGTGGGCAACTCAGGGAGTGGTGCCCAGGGCGTAATAATATAAGAAACATCAAGCTCCAATGCATACTCGATTTGTCCTTCAAAATCAGATTCCATATGTTTGGTATCACTAAAATTGAGCGGGACATGCACAGAGGGTGTGATTAACCCTAGCTCATCCAGCTTACTTTTCAATTCCTTCGCCGGTGTTTTGAAATATCCTGCGAATTCAACCGCCTTATAACCTATTTTCGCCACCTTCTCTAAAGTAGACAAAAAATCAATCTCGGTTTCATCTCGAAGTGAATACATTTGAATGCCTATTACAGGTTTCGCCAATCTTACACACCGCCTAATCGTTCATACTTTACCCTCCTATTATGTCCTGCACGAGTCCAAAAAAAAGAAGGGTATGCCTGATCAGGCATACCCTTCTCAATAAGCCGCTAATTGCGTCCTATTTGATGTTTTTCAAGTTGTAGAATGCTGTTTTGCCAGCGTATTGAGCTGTCGAACCCAGTTGGTCCTCAATGCGAAGCAATTGGTTGTATTTCGCAACGCGATCCGTACGGGAAGGAGCGCCTGTTTTGATTTGGCCAGCGTTTGTAGCTACAGCGATGTCAGCAATTGTGCTGTCTTCGCTCTCGCCTGAACGGTGAGAGATAACTGCTGTGTAACCAGCGCGTTTAGCCATTTCGATCGCATCAAAAGTTTCAGTAAGCGTACCGATTTGGTTTACTTTTACAAGGATAGAGTTACCTACGCCTTTATCGATACCATCGGATAGACGCTCAGTGTTCGTAACGAACAGATCGTCACCAACCAGTTGAACTTTTTTGCCAATCTTCTCAGTAAGCAATTTCCAACCATCCCAATCGTCTTCGGAGCAACCGTCTTCGATTGTAAGGATTGGGTATTTGTCAGCCCATGAAGCAAGAAGATCAACGAACTCAGCAGGTGTAAACGATTTGCCTTCGCCTGCAAGTACGTATTTACCGTCTTTGAAGAACTCAGTCGAAGCAACGTCCATACCAAGGAATACGTCAACGCCTGGCTTGTAGCCTGCGCGCTCGATAGCGGAGATGATTGTTGTGATTGCTTCTTCGTTTGAACCAAGGTTAGGAGCAAAGCCGCCTTCGTCGCCAACAGCTGTGTTAAGACCTTTTTCATGCAATACAGCTTTAAGGTTGTGGAAGATTTCAGCGCCGATACGAAGCGCTTCTTTGAAGCTTTCAGCACCAACAGGAAGAACCATAAACTCTTGAACGTCGATGTTGTTGTCAGCATGCTCGCCGCCGTTGATGATGTTCATCATTGGAACCGGAAGCACTTTAGCGTTGAATCCGCCAAGGTAAGTGTAAAGAGGTACATCAAGCGCGTCAGCAGCTGCGCGAGCTACTGCCATCGATACAGCTAGAATCGCGTTAGCGCCAAGCTTAGCTTTGTTTGGAGTACCGTCAAGCTCGATCATTTTGCGGTCGATAGCTACTTGATCAAGTGCATCTAAACCAATGATTTCAGGAGCGATTTCAGTGTTAACATTTTCAACAGCTTTCAAAACGCCTTTACCAAGGTAACGGGATTTGTCGCCGTCACGAAGCTCAACAGCCTCGTAAGCGCCAGTGGAAGCGCCGGATGGAACGATTGCACGGCCTTTGCCGCCTGACTCAAGAGAAACCTCTACTTCTACAGTTGGATTCCCGCGGGAATCGAGTACTTCGCGTGCGTATACATCAACGATAATTGACATGTGAGAAAACACTCCTTTTAAGTTTTATTATTTGTTGATTAAAGTAATGCCCGTCATTTCACTTGGCTTAGCAAGCTCAAGCAAATCAAGAACTGTCGGTGCGATATCTGCAAGAATACCGCCTTCACGAAGTGTCTCGCCTGCTTTCGTTACGATAAGCGGAACCGGATTCGTCGTATGTGCCGTAAACGGACGGCCATTCTCGTCGAACACCATGTCAGCATTACCATGGTCAGCCGTGATGATGCAGACGCCGCCTTTGGCTAGTACAGCTTCCACTACTTTGCCAAGACATTCATCCGTCGCTTCAACCGCTTTTATCGTAGGCTCCAGCATGCCGGAGTGACCTACCATATCAGGGTTAGCGAAATTCAGAATGATTGCGTCATGCTTGTCAGATTCAATCTCGCGTACTGTGGACTCCGCAAGCTCATATGCGCTCATTTCCGGCTTGAGGTCGTACGTTGCGACCTTAGGGGAGTTAATAAGCACACGAGTTTCGCCAGGAAGCTCATGATCGCGTCCACCGCTGAAGAAAAACGTAACATGCGGATATTTTTCTGTTTCTGCTGTACGTAATTGAGTCTTGTTGTTTTGCACGAGCACTTCGCCAAGCGTATTATCGAGGTTCTTTGGTGAATACGCAACGAATCCGCCTACGGTTTCACTGAATAGCGTCAAGCAGACGAAATACAGATTAACAGGGTGGCTCTCGCCACGGTCAAAGCCGCGGAAGTCCTCGTTCGTGAATACTTGCGACAATTGAATCGCACGGTCAGGACGGAAGTTGAAGAAAATAACCGCGTCCTCGGATTCAACAAGACCAACTGGCTTGTTTTCACCGTCAATAATAACCGTTGGCATAACGAATTCATCATAAACCGATTTCTCGTAGGATTCAACTACCGCTTGAATCGGATCGAAATATTGAGGGCCTTCACCATAAACCATGGCACGGTAGGATTTCTCCGTACGCTCCCAACGCTTGTCGCGGTCCATTGCATAGTAACGGCCTTGTACCGTCGCAATGCGGCCTACGCCAACCTCTTCGATTTTGGCTTGAAGACGCTCTAGATAGCCCTTCGCACTGTCCGGGGACACGTCGCGGCCATCAAGAAAAGCATGAATGTATACCTCTTCAAGCTCTTCCTTCTTCGCTAGTTCCAGCAAAGCGAACAAGTGCTCAATGTGGCTGTGAACACCGCCATCAGATAGCAAGCCGTAAAGATGAAGCTTTTTGCTATTCGTTTTCACATGACGAACTGCGCCAAGAATCGTTTCATTGTCGTAAAATTCGCCGTCACGAATTGATTTACTAATACGAGTCAGATCCTGATAAACGATACGGCCAGCGCCGATGTTCAAGTGGCCAACCTCGGAGTTGCCCATTTGACCTTCAGGAAGTCCAACCGCCTCGCCGGACGCCGTTAATGTCGTATGCGGATAAGTTGACCAGTAACGGTCATAGTTCGGTTTTTTTGCTTGTGCAACCGCATTGCCCGTTACATCATCGCGCAAACCGAAGCCGTCTAGAATAATAAGCGCTACAGGTTTTGGAGCAGCCATATTACTTGGCCCCCTCGACCAGTGCGATGTAGGATGCTGGCTCTAAGCTCGCGCCGCCAACAAGTGCACCGTCAATATCAGCTTGACCCATGTACTCAGCAACGTTATTAGGCTTCACGCTGCCGCCGTATTGAATGCGAACCGCATCTGCAGTCGCTTGATCATAAAGACCAGCAACAACACCACGGATATAACCGATAACATCTTGTGCATCCTCGGAAGTTGAAGATTTACCTGTGCCGATAGCCCAGATTGGCTCGTATGCGATAACGACTTCAGCTGCTTGTGCTGCAGATACGCCTTGGAAAGCTGCTTCTGTTTGCACTTTGCAAACTTCCTTCGTTTGTCCTGCTTCACGCTCTTCAAGCTTCTCGCCTACACAAACGATAGGAAGCAAGCTGTTTTTGAAGGAAGCATGAACTTTCTTGTTCACGATCTCATCGGACTCTGCGAAATAAGCACGACGCTCGGAGTGACCGATAATCACGTATTTAACGCCTAGATCCTTCAGCATTACTCCGCTGATTTCACCAGTGAAAGCACCGTTGTCCTCAAAGTGAACGTTTTGCGCTCCGATTGCGATCGAAGTGCCTTTTGCTGCTTCAACAAGCGCTGGAAGCGTTGTGTATGGCGCGCAAATAACGCTCTCTACACCGTCAACTTCAGCTTTGCCTTTAATTTCGGAGAAAAATGTTACAGCCTCGGATACCGTTTTGAACATTTTCCAGTTACCTGCAATAATCGGTTTTCTGTTGCTCATGCTTAAGTCCTCCTCAAATCATATTATTTTGGTAAAGCCTATTATTTATCGTTAAGAGCTACAACGCCTGGAAGTACTTTACCTTCCATAAACTCTAGGGAAGCGCCGCCGCCTGTCGAGATAAAGTCCATTTTGTCAGCCAGGTGGAACTTCTCAGCTGCTGCTGCGGAATCGCCGCCGCCAATAACTGTATAACCAGCTGTTTCCGCGCATGCGCGAGCAACGGCTTGTGTACCATGGGAGAATGGCTCGATTTCAAATACGCCCATAGGTCCGTTCCATACGACTAGCTTGGAGTTTTTGATAACGTCAGCATAAATTTCACGCGTTTTTGGACCGATGTCGATACCTTCCCAATCAGCAGGGATGCTGTCAACATCAACGATTTGCGTGTTAGCGTTCGCGCTGAAATCGTCAGTAACAACGATATCAACAGGGATCAAGAAGTTTTTGCCTAGCTTCTTCGCTTTTTCCATGAACTCAAGCGCTAGATCAAGCTTGCTATTATCTACAAGTGATTTGCCGATTTCATGACCTTGTGCTTTGAAGAATGTATAAGACAAGCCGCCGCCAATAATAACATTGTCAGCAATTTCAAGCATTTTATCGATTACTGCGATTTTGTCTTTTACTTTAGAACCGCCAACGATTGCTGTGAAAGGACGCTCTGGGTTGTTTAGCGCTTTGCCTAGTACTTCAAGCTCTCTTTCCATAAGTAGGCCTGATACAGCTGGCAAAATGTGAGCAATGCCTTCTGTTGAAGCGTGAGCGCGGTGAGCAGCGCCGAATGCGTCGTTTACGAACAGGTCAGCAAGTTTTGCAAAAGCTTTCGCTAGTTCTGGATCGTTTTTCTCTTCGCCTTCGTAGAAACGTACGTTTTCAAGCAATAACACATCTCCGTTGTTAAGTGCAGCAACTTGTGCTTCAACAGCTTCGCCAATTGCTTCGCTAGCTTTCGTTACTTGCTTGCCTAGCAGCTCAGAAAGACGTACTGCGGAAGCTGTGTGACGAAGCTCTTCTACCACTTGACCGTTCGGACGTCCAAGATGACTTGCAAGAATAACTTTTGCGCCTTTTTCAATCAAGAAGTTGATCGTTGGAAGTGTTTCACGAATACGTTTGTCATCCGTAATTTTCCCATCTTCAAGCGGCACGTTGAAATCAACGCGAACAAATACTCGTTTACCAGCTAGTTCTGCTACATCACGTACACTTTTCTTATTCATCAATGAAGCCTCCCGAAAATGTGATATGGAAAGGTATAGCTGTAGAATTATAAAAAAAAGAGGGCGTTCCTTCAAAGAAGAAACGCCCTCATGATTTACGACTCCTAGAAGCCCCAAATCAAAGACCTATGCTTTACTCCGCATGCGCGGAGAGCTGCGGCCTCAGTCCGTCTTCTTTGCTTACAGACCTTTGCTAGCGATGTAAGCAGCAAGATCTACTACACGGTTCGAGTAGCCCCACTCGTTGTCGTACCATGAAATAACTTTAACCATGTTGCCTTCAACAACCATAGTTGAAAGACCATCAATTGTGGAAGAAGCAGGATCAGTGTTGTAGTCGCTTGATACAAGCGGCAATTCGTTGTAGTTCATGATGCCTTTAAGAGCGCCTTCTGAAGCTTCTTTGAATGCAGCGTTAACTTCTTCAACAGTTACGTTAACTTTAAGCTCAGCAACAAGGTCAGTTACGGAAACGTTAGGCGTAGGAACACGCATAGCCATACCGTTCAATTTACCTTTAAGCTCAGGAAGAACTAGTGAAACAGCTTTTGCTGCGCCAGTTGAAGAAGGAATGATGTTCTCAGCAGCTGCGCGAGCACGACGCAAGTCTTTGTGAGGAACGTCAAGAACGGATTGGTCATTTGTGTATGAGTGAATAGTAGTCATCATACCTTTAACGATTCCGAATTTGTCGTTCAATACTTTTGCGAAAGGTGCTAGGCAGTTCGTTGTGCAAGAAGCGTTGGAAATAATGGTGTGTGCCGCAGCGTCGTATTTATCTTCGTTAACGCCGATAACCACTGTAATATCTTCGTTCGTTGCAGGAGCGGAGATGATAACTTTTTTAGCGCCGCCTTGCAAGTGAAGCTCAGCTTTTTCTTTCGCTGTGAAAATACCAGTTGATTCAACTACGATTTCAACGCCAACCGAACTCCAAGGAAGGTCAGCAGGGTTACGCTCTGCGAATACTTTGATTTCGCGGCCATTTACGATAAGCGCGCCTTCTTTAGCTTCAACAGTACCGTCAAGTTGACCGTGTGTTGTATCGTATTTCAGAAGATGTGCCAGAGTTGCAGTATCCGTAAGATCGTTTACTGCCACGATTTGAACATCAGGGTTGTTCAGTGCTGCGCGGAATACGTTACGGCCGATGCGACCAAAACCATTAATACCAACTTTAACCATTTTTGTTTCCTCCTAAGCGTTTTTAAAAGATTATTGAATATATTTCAAGACATTTTGCAGGTATGCCAGAACAGCAATTTGCAAAGCGTCATGATTCCTTATTGCTTTCTTGTTGACTAAGCTTTTCTTGATCAATCAAAGCTACGATTTCGAGTGCAGCTGCTTCATCCGTTACGAGCACATCATTGTGTCCAAATCGCATCACTGCCGCTATAGCCTCGCCTTTGCTCTTACCGCCGGCTACACCTATAACAACTTCAGTCTTCACAATATCCTCGAGCCGTAACCCCACCGTTTGCATTTTGTGCACGACAGCGCCTTTTCGGTCAAAATAAAACCCGAACGACTCTGCCAAAGCACCCTCAGCTTCCATAGCATCAATAACCTCACGCTCTAGCCGCCTGCGTCTTGCCATAACTATAGCATCCCCGATACCATGTACAACGATGCGAGCACTGCGGATGACATCCACAATTTCCCGAATGTTCGGCTCCTGCATAATAGATGCAAAAGCTTCCTCTCCAAGATGATCCGGCACATGCAGAAGTCTGTATTGCGCTCCTGTACGCTTAGCCATCATTGAAGCAATCGTATTGGCTTGGTAATCCAAGCTCTCACCAAGACCGCCTCTAGCTGGCACGAACAAGTTCGTCTTCAGCTGAGAAGAGCTAACCAGTTGATTCGACAGCTGTGCAATCGTCGTACCGCCTGTTACCGCCACAACATCACTCGGCTGCATAACCTTGTTAAGCACCTGACATCCCGCACGACCAAGCTCTCGCTTCGTTTGAGCAGAAACCTCAGAATCGCCAGCAACAATAATGACCTGCGATAGTCCGTAATGACTGCGAATCGTTTCCTCCAGCTCGGATAGTCCGAACATCGTCTTGTAAAATGGCTCAAGCTGCTCTAACAAAAGCTTGCCTGAATCGCTAATCCGCATGCCCCCCGAGTGTATCTCGAGCAGCCCTTGCGCCTTTAGAAAATCGGTCTCCGCCCGAAGCATACGCTCCGTCATCGATAATACAGAAGCCAAAGTTCGACGTCCGATTAAGTCCGATACCATCACTTGATGTAAAATCGAATATCGTTTCTTCATGACCTCTAGCAGATCAGGCACAAGCTGCTGCTGCAGTTCAATGATCTGACGCATCTCTCATCCTTCACTCCATCGGCCTATAGCGTATTCGGTTCAAATACGTTGGACTCATTATGTCCCGCGGTATCATTTCAAGTCCCACCTTTAGTTTATCGGAAATCTACGATTGTAGCAATAGCCGATTACCAATTGAAAACGGTTTCCGACACATTTTTCACAAATTTAATTTTTGCTCTCCACTTGCTTTAAAATCTTTAATGTCATATAATCATTTTTGCGACTATTTTCTAACATAAGAAGATAGCGGCAACCACCAATTATGCTTATGCGCCCGTGGTCCAATGGATATGACGCAGCCCTCCGAAGGCTGAGATCTAGGTTCGATTCCTTGCGGGCGCGCCATTACTCCTTCTTATCGTAAGTTCAAACTCTATATTGATACACACTAACCGTTCCTATACACTGGAACGTTTTTTTTATTTTAAGGAAGAGCCTAGCGAATATTCTCCTACCCAAACATCCAACCTCTGCCTCATGAAAAACACTCCAAATTGCGCTTGTTTTTTTCATCCAATCCACTTCAAACCTGTTTTTTTCTTATACGCTGCATGGGAATGACAGACCTCTTTGACTATCTTTGACTTTTGACTTTTCATCCGTTATTATGAGAATACGATTTAACCATTCATTGTTTTTTAGGAGGGGGCTTACGTTGGATATGAATTTCGTTCCTATGGTTATTGAGCAAAACAATCGGGGTGAGCGTGCGTATGACATTTACTCTCGCCTATTGAAAGATCGCATTATTTTTCTAGGATCAGGTGTAAATGACGTGGTTGCCAACTCCATCATCGCACAATTGTTATTCTTGGCAGCAGACGACCCTGAGAAAGACATTTCTCTTTATATTAACAGCCCGGGCGGTTCAATTACGGCAGGCATGGCTATTTACGATACGATGCAATATATTAAACCGGATGTATCTACGATTTGTGTCGGTATGGCTGCTTCCATGGGTGCCTTCCTGCTCACTGCAGGTGCAATCGGCAAACGTTACGCGCTACCAAACAGTGAAGTAATGATCCATCAGCCACTTGGCGGTGCAGAAGGTCAAGCAAGCGATATCGCCATTCGTGCGAAACGCATTATCCTTATGCGTGACAAGCTGAACGGCATCTTGGCAGAGCGCAGTGGACAATCGCTTGAGCGTATCGAGAAAGATACTGACCGCGATTACTTCATGAGTGCAGCAGAAGCCAAAGAGTACGGCTTGGTTGATAAAGTTATTGAGAAACTTGCGTAATCAATTTAGCTAACGCAAAAAAGAGCAAGTTCGGATTAATCCGAGCCTGCTCTTTTTTTTTGCGTTCACACTCGCAATGTTATGTACTTCCCTATAAAAAAAGAGCTGCCTCCGCAAGCTCATAATGAACCTGCGTGACTTCTCTCCTTCTTCCTTATTGGTTCTCCAGCTCTTCTTTGCTTACCAAAGCGACTAAAGCGTTTACAGCCTGTTCTGCATCCGAACCCTCTGCACTTATGGATACCTCAGTGCCAGAACTGATTGCCAAACTCATAATTCCCATTATGGATTTAGCATTTACTTTTTTGTCGTCTTTCTCTACAAATACTTCGGAGGAAAATTTGTTCGCTTCTTGTACGAATAATGCTGCTGGTCTTGCATGTAGTCCAGTCTTAAGACGAACAACAACCGGAAGCCTTGTCATGGAAACCATACCCCCTATATTTTTCTCAATCATTAACATGCGGCAAAAGCTTATACGGCTATGTTTGCCGTCTTCTGGCTGCAAAAGCTCGTTTCCGGACAAAGATAAGATGTGTAAGTATCGCTGCTGCTTATTCTTATCTTTAGAAATTACGTCATTTTAAATTATTATATCATTATACCAGCTGATGCACTAGGATAAAAGTTCAGACGCCACGGATTTTTTCCGCAAGCGCGTCGATTTTACGTAATCGATGGTTTACGCCTGACTTACTGACCTTTCCTCCGAGCATTTCGCCGACCTCTGTCAAATTCATATCTGGATGTTGAAGCCTTATTTCAGCTACTTCCTTCAGCTTATCAGGCAGGCTATCCAGTCCCACTTCACGCTGCAGCAGCTTAATGTTCTCGATTTGACGAACAGCTGCACCGATCGTTTTATTTAGGTTAGCCGTTTCGCAATTAACGATCCGGTTAACTGAATTACGCATATCGCGCATGATTCGAACATCCTCAAACTTAAACAGAGCTTGATGCGCACCAACAATATTGAGAAGCTCGATAATTTTCTCGCCCTCTTTGATGTAGAAGATGAATCCCTTTTTTCGTTCAATGCATCTAGCGTTTAGGTCAAATTTGTTCGCAAGGTCAACTAACGCTTCACAATGCTCTTGGTACATCGAAGAGATCTCCAAATGATAAGAAGAACCTTCCGGATTATTAACCGATCCGCCAGCAAGAAATGCACCTCGCAAATACGACCGCTTGCAGCAAGGCTTGCGAATAATTTCCTTATCGATACCTAAATTGAACATAAAACCTTCAGATACAATTTTGAGCTCGCTTAATATTTCTTGAACCCTTACCGGGATACGGACGATATACACATTATTTTTTTTCAGCCTCATCTTTTTGCGGACGAGCAGTTCTACATGTACTTCATAGTGCTTTTTGAGCAGGGAATAAATCCTTCTGGCAATCGCGGCATTTTCCGTTGAGATGTCCAAAACGACTTTGCGGCTAGATACGCTAACCGAACCATTCATCCGTATGAGCGCGGATAGCTCCGCTATCTCACAACAGCTGTCCGCTTCGATTAACGTCAGCTCTTTCTTTGTTTGGGCCGCAAATGACATTGTGTATCACCTCTTTCGTAACATCCAGTTCTCTACCAGTTTATAAATATGATGGCTTAAACGTTCGGCATCATGCCGAAGAAAAGTGCGAAATAAAACCAGTCGGTCCGCAATGACTTCATATCCCTTTTGCGTAACCGCATCTAAATCCAAATGGACCGCCTTCGCGCCTAATTCAGCATATCTGCTCTCGATCTGCGGCGGGATCTCGCCGTCATTTACAATGACGTAATCGAATAAATGCTGTCCGATATGAGCATGAATCGCATCGAGGTGATCACCTACTGAATAATTATCAGTCTCTCCAGGTTGCGTCATTACATTACAGACAAATAGTTTTACTGCTTCTGATTCCACGATGGCAGTTGCCAGTTTAGGAACTAGCAAATTTGGAATAATACTTGTATATAAGCTGCCCGGTCCAATCAAAATGGCATCTGCCTGTTCAATCGCCTCGACTGCCTCTTGCAGCGGTTCTACATCAGCTGGTTCCAAAAATACTCGTTTAATGACCTTACCAGCCTTCGGAATCATCGATTCCCCAGTGACAATGGTGCCATCAGCCATTTCCGCTTTAAGTACGATAGCCTGATTCGCCGCGGGCAGGACCCTTCCTCGAACGGCTAAAACACGGCTCAGCTCACGAATCCCGGTCACAAAGTCACCGGAAATATCGGTCATTGCTGCCAGCATAAGATTGCCAAGGCTGTGCCCTGCAAGTCCCGGTACCGTTTTGAAACGATACTGAAGCACCTCAGTGAGCAGCGGTTCAGCATCAGCTAACGCCATAAGTACGTTCCGAATGTCCCCTGGAGGTGGAATTTGCAGCTCATTGCGTAAAATACCTGAGCTTCCGCCATCATCAGCAACGGTAACAATCGCGGTAATATCGAGCGGTTTCTCCTTAAGACCTCGTAACATGACAGAGAGACCTGTACCGCCGCCAATAACGACGATTTTAGGCCGTCTCATTATCTTGTGTCTACTTTGCATTCTCTCACCTCGTCAATGCTTGTCACGTTCGGCATCGCGATGGCTGACACGCACACGTTCCGTATCACTGCTGCCGAGCATGCGTCCCAAATATTCAGCTATAGCAACGGAACGATGCTTACCGCCAGTACAGCCAATACCGATAACAACCTGACTTTTCCCTTCCTTCCGATAAAGCGGAATAAGGAATTGCAACATGTCCAGCAGCTTCGTTAGAAATTGCTGAGTTTCAGGCCATTTCATAACGTATTCATATACATCTGGGTTTTGACCGGTATTTGGACGCAGATGCTCGACATAATGCGGATTAGGCAGGAATCGAACGTCATAGATCAGATCCGCATCAATGGGAATGCCATATTTAAAGCCAAAGGAAGTTACATTTATCGACAGGCTGTTTTGCTCTAAGTGCGTAAAATGAGAAATAATACGTTCCTTCAATTGAGCAGGTTTCAAAATACTCGTATCAATAACCTGTGATGCCCAGCCCTTTAAGTCCTCAAGCAGGCGACGTTCATTACGAATGCCCTCAAGCGGCATGCCCTCAGGCGCTAGCGGGTGACGACGACGGCTTTCCTTATATCGCTGAACCAATACAGAATCAGTCGCATCCAAAAATAGGATTTCACAGCTAAGCGTGTAATGCTCCTTGATGTAGGCCAACGACTCCGAGAGCGCCGTGAAAAATTCACGCCCGCGCAAATCAATGACAAGCGCAACGTTGCCGATTTTACCATTCGACTGATCGATCAACTCTGCAAATTTAGGAATAAGAACGGGCGGCAGATTATCTACGCAGAAGAAACCGAGATCCTCCAGGCTTTGGACAGCAATGGTCTTGCCCGCGCCAGACATCCCGGTTATAATGACAAGCTTCGCTACTGCTCCTGTCGTTTCCATGAATAAACCTCCTAAAGACTTTGCGAATGCAAAGTCACTTCGTAAGGATATGCTTAAGGTTTGCGAATGCAAACCTACTTCGTAAGGATAAGCTAAGACTTTGCGGATGCAAACCTACTTCGTAAGGATAAGCTAAGACTTTGCGGATGCAAAGTCTCTTCGTAATTTATGATTATTAAATTATCCTCTTAGAATAAGGCCAGCTGCGCCTACTACACCTGCATTGTTGCCTAACGTTGCCGCTACGATTTTCACATTTTCTTTCGCTTGATCCTGTGTATACTTCTCGAAAACTTCACGGATTTGCTCGAATAAAAATTCTCCAGCCTTCGACACGCCGCCGCCAATGATGAAATATTGCGGATTCAATACGATAGCGATCATCGCCATTGATTTACCCAAATAATAAGCAGCGCGGTTTACGATGCGAGTAGCAACTTCATCTCCTGCTTTAGCTGCATCAAGAACGTCCTTCGCCATAATGTCCTCAACGAGTGAAAGCGATGTGCGATCGCCGCGTTCAACAGCATCCTTCGCCATACGGATAATACCCGTTGCCGAGGATACCGTTTCCAAGCAGCCAATTTTTCCGCAGCCACATACAATAGCTTCAAGATCAGGCACAATTGCCATATGACCTAGCTCGCCTGCCATACCCATTGAACCCTCTACGATTTTACCATCTATAATAATGCCGCCGCCTACGCCTGTGCCGAGTGTGTAGCATACGCAGTGCGCAATGCCTTTGCCCGCACCGCCCCAAGCTTCACCTAGTGCAGCAACATTCGCATCATTATTAACTTTTACTGTCTTATTCAGCTCTTGCTCCAAATAAGCTTTAAGATTGACGTTCTCGATTTTCAAGTTTGGCGCAAATTTCACAATTCCGTTCGGAATATCTAGGAAACCAGCAATACCAACACCTACCCCGTCAACTTGCTCCCAATCATAGTCCGATTCAACTACGATTTGTTGTGCATATTTCGCAATATTTTGAAGGATAGTGTCCGTTCCTTTACTCGCCTCCGTCGGCCCCTCGTACGTCTGGAGCAGTTGCCCATCCGAATTACAAATACCTACTTTAATAGCAGTTCCGCCGACATCGACTCCAACGTAAATCTTCTCAGACATCACTAGTCCACCTCATCAATATGTTAATCTTCTCTTGTAACACTATAAGCGACCTTCATCCTCTGGTCAAGATAGAGGAACACAGGTAGATCAACCGCTCTCGGCCAAGCAAAAATGCCTGCAGCATCCTCTGAATGCAGAAGTAGCTTTGACATAGAAATATAAGATAAGTAGAAGCAAATAATATACTTTCTTTTATTTTAATGAAAAGGCTATACCGTCAAGCATATCGCTCTGCTGGTATAGCCCTTTCTTTATCTTATGATGATGCTCGCCAAGTATTAAAGCGATTTGCTCCAGTCATGCGTAATTGCACCTTCCAAATATCTTTCGCAATCCAGTGCAGCCATACAGCCACTGCCTGCAGCAGTAATCGCTTGACGATATTTGTTGTCCTGAACATCGCCGCAAGCGAATACGCCCGGTACGTTCGTTTCAGAGGTACCCGGTTTTACAACAATGTATCCGTGATCGTCTGTGTCGATTTGGCCTGCAAGGAATTTCGTATTTGGCGTATGACCGATTGCGATAAAGATTCCGTCCGTCTCAATAACGTCCTCTTCACCTGTCTCGTTGTTACGAACTTTAAGTCCGGTAACACCCATGCCGCTTGCTACGACTTCAACCGGCGTGCGGTTCAAGCTCCAGCTGATTTTCTCGTTCTCACGAGCGCGATCTTGCATGATTTTTGAAGCGCGAAGCTCATCACGACGGTTAACAAGCTCTACATTAGAAGCAAAACGAGTAAGGAAATTTGCTTCCTCCATTGCAGAGTCGCCGCCGCCAACTACGATAATTTTTTTACCGCGGAAGAAGAAGCCATCACAAGTTGCGCATGTGCTTACGCCGCGACCTACGTTATCTTTCTCGCCAGGAATGCCGAGGTATCTAGCCGATGCCCCAGTAGAAATGATAATGCTTTCTCCAACAAGCTCGCCGTGACCTTCCACTTGAAGCTTGAATGGACGCTCTGACATATCCACGCTATTTACCCAACCTGTAATAAACTTAGCGCCAAAGCGCTCCGCTTGTTTACGCATGTTTTCCATAAGCTCAGGACCCATAATACCTTCTGGGAAACCAGGGAAATTCTCAACCTCTGTCGTTGTCGTCAATTGTCCGCCCGGTTCTGGGCCTTCAATAATCAGTGGGCTCATGTTGGCGCGAGCCAAATAAATTGCTGCTGTAAGTCCCGCAGGACCAGTACCGATAATAATTGATTTGTACATAAGCTTCACCTCGTAACAGTTTATTCGTCCTGTAATTCCTGTGTAAAGAAGACGGAACTCATCGACTTCATCTTTTCTTTGATGCCGCAAACCTCATCAATAATCTTGACGTTCTTGCTTACTGTAGCAATGGATGTGCTATATCTGGTCGATACCTCGTGGTATGAGATCGCCCGACGATGCATTTTCGCTGTCAAATATTCTAATGCGGCCGCCCAGCTCTCCGGCTTTGTTAGCTTCGGAGTATCCGGGTATACTCGCGTCAAAAATTCTACCCATAAGGTCATCAGATCATGCTGCTGAACCAAATCATATTGCTTGCTCATGCGATCGAGAGCCATATCTACAACAGTCTGCCACTTATCTTCCCATACAGGCAGGCTTGAAGGGACACGATTCGGCTCAATGACCGTTTCTTTTCCTTCCAGCACCACATGTAAAGGCTCTTGAACACCCATCGTTCTGAGTACAAAGATGGCAATCCGTTTTAAATAATCATCCTCTTCCCGCTCCAGCAAAAACGTCTGAAGAACATCCTTCACTTCGCTGTCGGCGATCATCCCTAGAGCCTGAATAACCTGCAGCTTCGTGTCCTGATCACCATGACGCAGCGCCCAGAAGAACGAAGAGCGCACTAGTGGATCCCGCTTAAGATGATCGGGAATGCCGTCGGAGGATTTCTCCCAAAGCTTGAACTGCTCCTCGAACGGCAAATGATAATGATAGCTGATGGCTGCCGTCTGTTGCCCGCTTCGAACTAGCTCCAACTGCTCCATATAATAAAGCGGAATGCTTGATTTCGGATCGAGCTTGATCGTCTGCTTCCAAAGCCGCTCTGCTTCCTGCAAACGTCCGATATTGCAAGCTGCAACAGCCGCATAATGGTACAGACTAGGATCCTGAGTCAGCTCAGAGTCTTTGAGCAGTCTGGTGAAATGCTTATAAGCAGCACCATGCTCTCCTAAGATGCCCATTGTTGTTGCCAGTTTAAACACATGCTCCTGATGGAACGGTACCGTCTTCGCAAGCAGCTCAACGAGTGGCTTCAAGCTTTTTTCATCGTTTTTGTGCTGATAAAAAATAGCAAGATTGCACAGTGCATGCAGATTGCCCGCTTCAAGATCAAGCACTTCATGAATCGTTTCCATCGCTTTATCGAACATGCCCATATAGTAATAGGCTAACGCCAAATTATTTCGAGCAGCTAAAAAATCAGGCTGTCCTTCAATAATTTTTTCCAAAATGCGCACAGCCTCAGTGAATTTGCCTTCCTCAAGCAAAGTACGCGCCAAATCATGCTCGACCATGCCTTCACGAGACTTTATGTTGGTCAAGCGTGTAGGACGCTCCAGCTCATAATGCAGCAGATCCATCATATCCTCTGCTTCATCTAGAAACTGTCCCTCTGAGTCTTCTTCTAAATATCGAATAAGCGAGCCCTCAGCTGCTTCATATTGCTCTAAATTAGCAAAATTGTTTGCCATATAGAAATGGCATTCCGTCATCGTCGGATCGAGCTCATCTACAATCCATCCCAATATTTTATTCGATTCCTCATAGTTGCCCATTTCAGAAAGAATGCCGGCCATATTACAATGGTTTACCGGATTCTCCGGCTCGTATTCAACGGCGCGACGAAAATATTTAAGTGCCTTGTCATAATGGAGCCGATCAAGCGACCGAACCGCACGTTCGAAAAAAAACGTAGCGTCCCATTGAACCGGTATGACTTTCGTCTGTTGATCTACGGCAACTCGTTTCTTTTCTTTCACCCGCAAGGCACCTCCCGTAACTTCCGATTTTCTACGATTATACCATAGCAATACCCATCAGAACATGAAAGAATATGTGGGAAAATCGCGGGTGGCAAATACACCACCCGCGATTTCCCGCGGCATTACTATTCATTTCGTGTGTTCTGCATTCCATTTGAACGATTAGACACCGTTGTTTTTGAACAAGGTGCTAATGGAGCCGCCTTCCAAAATAATGCGTGTTGCTTCAGCAAGAAGCGGCGCAACGGAAAGCACTTTGAATCGTTCAGGAGTCGATTCCGGCAAGCTGATTGAGTCTGTAACGATGACTTCTCTAATATTTGGATGATCCAAACGCTCAATGGCCGAGCCGGAGAATAACGGGTGCGTTGCGCATACGTATACATCTTCTGCGCCACGCTCCTTCAAGCCTTCCACAACGTTAACAATCGTAGATCCCGTATCGATAAGATCTTCGATAATAATCGGTGTCTGACCTTCGACATCACCGATAACGTGTGTGATAACCGATTCATTATGCGCAGGGCGTTTCTTGATCATAATCGCAAACGATGTATCCAAGTAGTTCGCTAGCTTCTCAGCAGTTGAAGCACGTCCTGCATCCGGCGATACGACAACCGGGTTCTTGATGTTTTTCGACTTCAAATAATCGCTGATTAAATCTAGCGCAGTCATATGATCGACCGGAATGTTGAAGAAGCCTTGAATAGCTGGAGCATGTAGGTCGATTGTAATCACTCGGTTCGCTCCAACTGTCGTGAGCACATCCGCCAGCATTTTCGCTGAAATCGGCTCCCGAGGTGCTGCTTTGCGCTCCTGACGCGCATAACCGTAATAAGGCATGATGATGTTGACCGTTCTTGCGGAAGCACGCTTCGCCGCATCAATCATAACAAGCAATTCGACAAAATGCTCGTTGATTGGATGTGAAAACGATTGTACGAGAAATACGTCGCAATTCCGAATCGTTTCCTCGTAATGCACGTAAATCTCACCGCTTTTAAAACGGGACATCTTGATCGCACCTAGCGTCAGACCAAGCTCTGCACTAATTTTCTGAGCCAATACCGGATTAGACGAACCCGAAAAAATACGCACCTTGTCGCTTAACATGATACCCTCCTGAGCGTTAAAACCAATTAATTTGACGGAACTAGTACTCGTCTTTGTCGGATCATTCGACAAAGCTTCTTTTATCATCTATATTATACATGGAATTTACGATATTTCAAAAATCAATCATCACTAATTTTCGACAATTAAATGTCGCAAGCTGCTTATAACCAACTTCTTTGAGCAAAGCGTACGCTTGATCCAAATATTGGCCTAGTCTTTCGGGCTGATGAGCATCCGATCCAACCGTAAGCGGAATGCCTAATTCAAGCGCATATTCCAGCATACGGCGGCTCGGGAACATTTCAGCGGCAGGCGTGCGGAGCCCCGATGCATTGAGCTCAATCGCAAGCCCATGCTTCTTGACTGCCTCAAGCGCTGCATTTTCCAAATGGGTAACATTTTCCTCCGGTCCAAAACCAAAGCGCTTGATTACATCAATGTGTCCGAAATAGTCATAAAAACCGCTTGCGGCTGCTTTGCCCACGGCTCTGTAGTATTGCTCATATACAGCCATTCGATTACGGCCTTCCCAGCCTCCTGTTTGCCGAAAATCCGTAATGTCCCACTCCTCCAGAAAATGAACGGAGCCAATCACGTAATCCCAAGGGTAAGCGTTCACGATCGCAGCGATCTGTTCTTCACAGCCTTCGATATAATCGCCTTCCAGCCCAACACGTATGTCGATTTGTCCCTTATACTTTTCCTTGAGCTCAAGGCATTCCTCTACATAACGGGGAAGCTCATCCATCGGCATTGCCATTTCCGGATAATAAGTCGCAGGGTCAACATGGAGCAGAGGCATGTGATCGGAAAGGCCGAGCTGCACGAGTCCGATCTCTATTCCCTTCCTTACATATTCCTCTAGCTCCCCGACGGCATGACCACAGCGAGCATGATGCGTATGGTAATCGATAAACATGTGCGTACCGGCCTTTCTGCTGAAATTTATTATGAAGCTGCTAATTATCTCATTTTGTTCGTTGTTGGTTTGCCGTGACGATTGTTAATTTCGCTAATCACATCATCAAGTGGCAATCCGCGCTCACGGAGCAATACCATCAGGTGAAAAATAAGATCGCCAACCTCGCTCCGAAGCTCGTCGTTATCTTTATTTTTCGCTGCAATGATCACTTCGGACGCTTCCTCGCCAACCTTTTTCAAAATCTTATCTACACCTTTATCGAACAGGTAAGATGTATAAGAGCCCTCAGGGCGCTCTGCGTAACGCTCGGCGATTATGCTCTCTAGCTGACCAAGCGTAGCGAAACGGTCTGGAGAGGATGATACAGCATCAAGGGCAGCTTCTGTGTTCCCGCTTACTTCAATTGGATTAAAGAAACAGCTATAGCGTCCTGTATGGCATGCCGGCCCCTTCTGATCCACTTTAACGAGCAAAGTATCGCCATCGCAATCATAAGCCATCGAGACGATCCGCTGAGTATTTCCGCTAGTAGCTCCCTTGTTCCAGAGCTCACCCCGTGAACGGCTCCAATACCATGTAACACCGGATTCTACGGATAACTGAAGCGATTCCTTGTTCATATAAGCAAGCATAAGAATTTCTTTGCTCTGCGCATCCTGCACAACAGCAGGCACTAGACCTGCGTCGTCCCATTTGATTTTAGAGATAAGTTCATTATGATTGTTTTCCGTCATCGTACCTCTACTCCCTTCAAACGCAAATCGTCCTTCACTTCACGGATCGTCATTTCTTTATAGTGAAAAATAGTAGCAGCCAGAGCGGCGTCCGCATGTGCCAACTGGAATACATCGTTAAAATGTTCAACTTTACCCGCTCCGCCTGAAGCAATGACCGGAATACCCAGTGAATCTGATACCGCCTGTGTAAGCTTGATGTCGAAGCCGTCTTTCGTACCGTCTGCATCCATACTCGTCAGCAAAATTTCTCCGGCACCTAGCCGCTCCGCTTCACGCGCCCATTCGAGTGCCTTAATTCCAGTCGTTTTGCGACCGCCGTGCGTGTAAACTTCCCATTCACCCCACTCAGGATTGAACTTCGCATCAATCGCCACCACGATGCACTGTGAGCCGAACTTGCGAGAACCCTCTTGAATGAGCGCCTTGTTTAGTACCGCAGCAGTATTTATGCCAATTTTGTCCGCGCCTGCGCGCAGCAGCCGCTTCATATCATCGACATGTGAAATGCCGCCGCCTACCGTAAACGGAATCGTAATTTCACCAGCCGTCCGCTTGACGACCTCAATCATCGTCGCACGTCCTTCAACCGAAGCCGATATATCTAGAAATACAAGCTCATCAGCGCCCTCTTGGTCATAGGTGGCCGCCAGCTCGACTGGATCGCCCGCATCGCGCAAGTTCACAAAATTAACGCCCTTCACAACACGTCCATCCTTCACGTCAAGACAAGGAATGATACGTTTCGCCAGCATATTGCCCTCTCCTTTATGCCCGTAGCCGAGCTTGATTATGTGTTTAGTGATGCTTGGTGTTACTTAGGATTACTTCAATAAAGCTGCTTGGCATTAAGAAATATCATAGCCATAACCAAGCAGCGTGGCTTCATATATCGGTATAACTCTGATCGAGCAGCTCGATTTAATGTCTATAAATTTTTGTTGTTTGTTAGTGCAAGAAAGTTGCCCAGCAGCTGCATGCCAAGCTCTCCGCTTTTCTCGGGGTGAAATTGCATGCCATATACATTGCCACGACCAACAATTGCCGTTACCTGCTGGTAATAGTCTGTCGTCGCGAGCAGATCAGAACCTACCTCTGGCTTCGCATGGAACGAATGCACGAAATAGACATGACCTTCGGTCAGACCATTGAACAGTGGAGACTGTTCCTGAAGAAAAGACAGCTTGTTCCAACCCATATGAGGAATCTTGTAATCACCTGTGAAACGGCTAACCTTGCCAGGAAGCAAATTCAAGCCCTCGTTTGTTCCGTACTCATCACTTTCGGTGAAGAGGAGCTGCATGCCAAGGCAAATGCCCAGTAACGGCTTACCAGAAGCTGCATACGTCTTGGTTACCTCATCCATCTTCGTTTCACGAAGGTTTTGCATCGCATCGCCAAATGCACCAACGCCCGGAAGGATTGCTCCGTCTGAAGCTGCAATCGTATTTGGATCAGCTGTGATGACCGCCTCGTATCCAAGACGCTCAACCGCTTTGCTTACGCTGTGGAGGTTGCCCATCCCATAATCAATAATCGCGATCATCCTAGAGCACCCCTTTCGTTGAAGGCACTCCTTGCACGCGAGGATCAATGCTCGTTGCTTCATCTAGCGCTCGTCCAAGCGCCTTAAACACCGCTTCAATCATGTGATGCGTGTTTTTGCCGTAATGCACGATTACGTGAAGCGTGATACGTGATTCAAGAGCCAGCTTCCACAAAAACTCATGAACTAGCTCTGTCGAGAAGCTGCCTACTTGCGCTGATGGATATTCTGCACGGTATTCAAAGTGAGGACGGTTGCTGACATCAATAATAACCTGAGCGAGCGCCTCATCCATTGGTACAAATACGCTAGCATAACGCTTGATGCCGCGTTTGTCGCCTAGTGCTTCGCGAAGCGTCTGACCGATACAAATCCCGATATCCTCTACTGTATGGTGATCATCAATGTCGATATCCCCGCGTGCTTCTAACTCCAGATTAAACTGGCCATGCTTAGTAAACAAATCTAGCATATGGTTAAGGAACGGCACATCCGTATCAATCTTTGTCTCACCTGTTCCATCTACTGCAAATGTAAGTTTGATATCCGTTTCATTCGTCTTGCGTGCCACCGATGCTTCACGTACGCGATTTTCCGACACTTTCATTCCTTCTTCCTATATGATTATGTTTGTTTTCTTCTTCTCTGCAACATGCACTCTGCCACATGCGCCCTGCCACTCGGGGCACTTGCCCCTACCTACATTGCACTATCTGCAATGTAATCCTCTGTAGAGTATTAGGTACTCAGCACCGTTGTAGTTTTTGCAGCAGAAATCACCATTTCCGGATGATTAACTTTACTTTAGGTGGTTTCTATTGCAGTTTCTGCAACGCAGCTCTTAAATCGGGTTGTTATGTCAGGTTTCTATTGTAGTTTCTGCAACGTAAGTAAGTAAGTCTGCACTCTCGAGACTGGCTGCAGTAAGACAAGCACCATAAGTGTTTTTGTCGCAACAATATTCACTACTTTTGCGCACGTCCCATCATGGCCACTTCCATCACATGCGATCACATACCACTAAAGAGCATAAGAGTTATTACCTAGGTAATAACTCTCCAATACATGGTCGCTTACATAACAAATTTATCTATTCATGCTGAAAGCATTTACCCGCGTTCCTTCTCAAGCCGAATCTCGATTGCACGAGCGTGGCCTTCAAGTCCTTCGTGACGAGCCAGCGTCATGATTTTATCGCCATTGGCAAGCAATGCTTCTTTACTATAGTAGATCAAGCTCGATTTCTTCAAGAAATCGTCTACGTTTACTGGCGATGAGAACCGTGCTGTGCCATTCGTCGGGATGATGTGGTTTGGTCCAGCAAAATAATCCCCAACCGGCTCCGAGCTGTAAGGTCCGAGGAAAATAGCGCCAGCATTCTGAATGTAACCCAGCAAACGCATCGGGTCGACCGTCAGCACCTCTAAGTGTTCGGGTGCTATCTGATTAACGACGTCGATACCCGCTTCAAGCGAGTCGACGAGCAATACAGCGCCATAGTTGTCGATGGAGCTGCGTGCAATGTCTTGGCGCGGCAGTGTAGACAACTGACGCTCCACCTCCGCTGCGACAGCTTCCGCAAGCTGCTGCGATGGCGTTACAAGTATCGCAGATGACATTTCATCGTGCTCTGCCTGCGACAGCAGATCCGCAGCTACATACGCGGGATCAGCTGAATCGTCAGCAAGCACGACGATTTCACTTGGCCCGGCGATACTGTCGATATCGACGGCACCGAATACGGCGCGCTTCGCAAGCGCCACGTAAATATTGCCCGGTCCGCATATCTTATCGACCGGAGCAATGCTGGCCGTGCCGTACGCAAGCGCGGCAATGGCTTGTGCACCCCCGACCCGGTACATCTCCTTGACGCCCGATTCCGCGGCGGCAACGAGAATATACGGGTCGATGCCCTCCTTGCCGCCAGTTGCAGGAGGCGTCACCATAACAATCTCCGGCACGCCAGCTACCTGTGCCGGAATAACATTCATCAGCACGGACGACGGATAAGCCGCCTTGCCTCCGGGCACATATACGCCGACCCGCTTCAGCGGTCGCATAATTTGCCCGAGCAGCGTTCCGTCCTGCTGCAAATCCATCCACGAGGTGCGCATTTGCTTCTCGTGGAAAACCCGAATATTCACAGCCGCTTCGCGAATAGCCGTGAGAAAGTCGGCGTCAACATGCTCATACGCCGCCTGTATTTCCTCCTGCGTCACTCGCAGCGACGCAGCATCCAGCTTAACGCGGTCATGCTGCTCCGTATACCTCAGCAGCGCTGCATCCCCCTCAGCCTTTACGTCTGAGACGATCTTTAAGGCACTTTCATTTTGCTCAGGTGTCCCATACTCCACCTCACGCTTCAAACCAAATTGCTCCGCTCGCATAATACGCATATCATCCACTCCTTCCAATACTCGCCTTACCGATCTATCCGTTTTATTTAACGTTTTAATCGCCTTGCCCTAGTCTTTACCCTACCCCCGCTTAGCCAGCGCTTCCTGCAAGCGATCGCATAGACCTTGGATCGCTTCATTCTTCATCCGGTAGCTTACTCGATTGGCGATTAAGCGGCTCGTAATACCGAAGATCGACTCCATCTCCACAAGCCCATTCTCACGAAGGGTTTGGCCCGTTTCCACCATATCGACGATACGGTCTGCCAATCCGATCATTGGCGCAAGCTCGATTGAGCCATTGAGCTTAATGACCTCAACCTGCTGCCCTAGCTCACGGAAATACGCCGAAGCTACATTCGGGTATTTGGTGGCTACGCGCGGATTCATAGTCGGCTTCCAATCCGGCATACCGATAACAGACATCCGGCATTTTGCAATGCCAAGATCAAGCAGTTCATAAACGTCTTTGTTTTCCTCCATGAGCACGTCTTTGCCCACGATACCGATGTCCGCCACACCGTATTCCACATAAGTCGGCACGTCAACCGGCTTCGCCATAATGAACTCCATACCCACTTCAGGAAGTTCAATGATCAGCTTGCGTGTATCATCAAAGTCGTTTGGAATTGGAAGTCCCGCTTCACGAAACAGCTTAGAAGCTACCTTATAAATGCGGCCCTTCGGCATCGCCACTTTCAATATGTCTTTTGTCACTCCGCTCATGTGGCGCTGCCTCCTTTAATTCCATTTCCGTCAAACGTCAGCAAAGTCGTATAGGCTACGCCTTTATACGTAAACGAATGCTGCTCACTCGAATTCCTTATTGCATCAAGCACTAGGTTGTTCATGTCTACCCGCTCCGTTACAACACTGGCACCCTGCCCACGCAGTTCCTGTGCTTTAACAAGCGCTTCATTGCGTCCATCTGTATCATATATAACCAGCGTACGTTCCGTTTCACTCTCAGCTCCATCACCAAGCAGTTCCAGAATACGTGTCGTCTTGAGCGCAAATCCCGTTGCAGGAGCCGGTCTGCCGAACTGTGCCAGCAGGTTGTCGTAACGGCCGCCGCTTACAACCGGGAAGCCCAGATCAGCTGCATAACCCTCGAAAGTCATACCTGTATAATAAGAGAAGTCTCCGATCATCGTCAGATCGATGAGCACATGCTCACAAACCCCGTATGCCTTTAATACATCCCAAATTTCGCACAAATGTTGAATGGACGCCCGAGCTTTATCATCTACATTCAGCTGCAGCGCTTGATCACATATTTCTTGGCCACCGCGAAGACGCAAAACACCTTCTAGCTCTTGCTGTACGGAATCATCAACGGATAATTCACGCAGCTGCTCGCGGTAACCTACAAAATCACGGCCCAGCAAGCAGCTCTTCAACTGCTCCTGTGCTTCTCCACGGCCTGGTAGCGATTTCTCCAATAAACCGTTTAAGAATCCAACATGCCCAATGGCAATCTTGAAGCGTTCAACACCGGCTGCTTTAAGCGATGCGATTGCAAGCGCAACGACCTCTGCATCTGCTTCTGCTGATGAATCACCAACAAGCTCTACGCCCGTTTGGAAAAATTCCGCCTCGCGGCCCGCCTCTTCTTCTATCGCCCGAAACACATTTGAGTGGTACGACAAGCGCTGCGGGAAATCTGCCTGCTTCAATAAGGATGACACCACACGAGCGATTGGCGCCGTCATATCAGAGCGCAGTACCAACGTTGTACCACGATTGTTTAGCAACTTGAATAACTTCTGATCGGACGTAGAGCTAGCTACACCCACTGTATCGTAATATTCCATTGTTGGAGTTATAATTTGTTCATAGCCCCAGCCCTGCATACAGGCTAGAACCTGACGTTCAATATGACGCAGCTTAGCCACTGCGCTTGGCAAATAATCTTTAACGCCAATCGGCTTCTCAAATACTTTTGGTTTAGACATATTTATCACCTTCATCTACTTTAGTTGTTTAAAGCGATACCATGTTACCATGCTAACAAATTAAAGAGTTTAGTCGTAATATTAGCATGAAAACCTTGTTTTCGTCAAGCTGAAATCAGCCCGTTTTACGTCAAAAAGAAAGCCTCGACCCGTTGCGAAACGAACTCGCACGGACGAAGCTTTCCATAGCCCATTAATTTAAAATGTTGCGCACATTCTCATCAAATTCGCTTGGCACGACCATTTCGCTTCGCCTAATTTCCCGCATTGGATTACCGCCTACAAACGCATAAGCAGGCACATCCTTATGGACAACTGATCCAGCAGCTACAATGGCATGATCACCGATTGTCACACCTGGCAATATCGTCGTATTTGCTCCTATCATGACATGGGAGCCAATCACGACGTCACCGAGACGGTACTCCTTGATCAAATATTCATGAGTTAGAATGGTTGTATTATATCCGATAATTGTATTATTGCCTACCGTTATACGCTCGGGGAAAAAGACATCGACCATGACCATAAGTGCAAAAGCGGTATGTTCTCCGACCTTCATGCCAAGCAAACAGCGGTAAATCCAATTTTTCAACGGAAGAATCGGACAATAGCGCGCTAGCTGGATGCAAATGAAATTACGAACCGATTTAATTCGGCTTACCGTTGAATATACTTGCCATAGCGCGTTTGGCCCTTCCACCGGATATCGTTCAACTTTACGCAAACGTTTCCCGCTCCATTCCGACAAAGGAATAGAGATCGCGCATGTCGTGAATGACATGATGGGCTCCGGCATCCTTAAGTATTTGCTCGCCTTTTAGCGACCATGCGACACCAACCGCTATCGCACCCGCTGCAACCGCGGATTCAATATCAACCGTGCTGTCTCCAACCATAATCGTCGTTGCTGGATCTGCGCCGAGCAGTCCGATAGCTTTGCTCACTGGCTCCGGATGCGGCTTAGCATGAACAACATCATCAATCGTTACAATCGTATCTACGAAGTCAAACAGCCCGACGTACTTTAAGCCGCGTTCCGTTGTCAGGCGCATTTTCGTCGTGACAACTCCGATTTGAATACCTTGTTTATGCATTCGCTCTATTACTTCAATGACATAATCAAATGGTTTTACATAGTCATCATGCAAACGTAAATTCACTTCGCGATACGCTGCCACAAGATGTGTTACGTCTTCCAGACCCGAAAACAACTTCATTTGATCCGTAAGCGGTTGTCCCATGCTTGGAATAATATGTTCTCTTCCGAATCCTTCTGGCGCTACACCCTGTAAAGACTCTATGAACGAGCGAATAATAAGCTCATTGGTGTCGATAATCGTGCCGTCCAAATCGAACAGCATCGTTTTGATATTGCCCGTCATCGATAAACCTCCCTAAATTACGTTTAACGCTTGCCGACCTCATCATCTTTAGTGGAGCCCGTAGGTTGGTCCTTACCTTTTTTTACAGAATCCGATCCTACATTTCGCTCCGGCTTGCTTGTCGTAATGGGGTCAAGATAATACGCAGATGCAAGTCCTGTTTTACGCCGCACGACAATAAGTGCAATCGCGCCAACGATGAGGAGCAAAGCAAGTACCTGAGAAATCCTTATGTTGCCGTACGCAGGGTCCAAGTAACCTTGTTTAAACAATACCTCCATCGGAGTCCATAGACCATTGATGAAGGATGCCAGCCACGATGGTCCTCTAAACGCAAGACTGTCGGTACGAAGAGCTTCAATAAAGAAACGGCCGATTGAATACCAGATAAAGTAGCTGGCCATCAGCTCGCCTGCGCGCAAAAACTTTTGACGGCGAAGTATGAACAATATAGCGATACCGACCAAGCTCCATATGGATTCATACAAGAAAGCTGGGTGACGATACTCGCCTTGAACGAGCATCTGATCCACGATAAACGATGGTAAATGGAGTGTATTACGAAGGAAAGACTCGCTAACCACGCCGCCATACGCTTCTTGGTTCATGAAATTGCCCCAACGACCGATCATTTGACCAGCAAGCAGTCCAGGTACACAAATGTCCACCAATCGCCAGAAATTATAACCTTTATAGCGGAAATAGAAGAACCCGCAAATAAAAGCCCCGATAATCGCACCATATATCGCGATACCGCCATTCCATATTTTGAACACATCAATAAAGTTGCCTTTGTAATCTTCCCATTTGAACGCTACATAATAAATTCGCGCTCCAATAATGGCGGAAGGAACACCAAGCAGCAGCAAGTCCATGAATAAATCTGGCTTAATACCGAATCGTTTTCCTTCTTGCACCACGAGAAGTAGCCCAACTAATGCCGCCGTTCCCAAAATTATGCCATACCAATGCACTTCTATCGATCCTAATGTGAAGGCAATTGGATTTAGTATCAATGTCTTCATTTAGTTATATCCCCTTTAGGTTCAATCGTATTCATCCATATCGTCTGCGATCGTTTCCGTCAGCTTATTCGTAAACTGCAGAGCTGCGTTGTAACCCATGCGTTTCAAACGGAAATTCATTGCCGCCACCTCGATGATGACCGCTAAGTTACGACCTGGCCTTACCGGCACTGTAACGAGCGGAATGTCCGTATCGATAATGCGCGTTGTCTCCTCGTCAAGCCCAAGGCGATCATACTGCTTGTCCTGCTGCCAATTTTCCAGCTTAATGACAAGGCCGATACGCTTCTGCGTCCGAACTGCCCCCGCGCCGAACAATGTCATTACATTAATAATGCCTAGCCCTCTAATTTCAAGCAGGTGACGAATGAGCTCTGGCGCGCTTCCGTGCAGCTGAGCGTCCGAGGTTTGCATAATCTCTACCGCATCATCCGCAACAAGCCGATGTCCGCGTTTAACAAGCTCTAGCGCCGTTTCACTTTTACCTATGCCGCTTCCGCCGGTAATGAGCATACCAACGCCATACACGTCAACAAGCACGCCATGAATCGTAGCGGTTGGAGCTAGCTTTCTCTCCAGGAAGTCTGTAATTCTGCTGGACAAAATAGTCGTAGCCACATTGCTCCGCAGCAGCGGGATCTGTTTCTCATTGCATTGATCTACGAGCTCTTGAGGCGCTTCCAGCCCTCTTGTCAAAATAATGCATGGTGTGTCCTCGTTGCACAAACGAACCATACGATCCTTGCGTTCTTCACCGTCCAGCATGTTTAGGAACGAAATTTCTGTTCTTCCAAGCAGCTGTACGCGCTCGCTCGGATGGTAGTGGAAATAACCGGCCATCTCAAGTCCAGGCCGATACAAATCATCTACAGTAATTGCACGCTTCATTCCATCCTCGCCCGCAATAATTTCAAGCTGGAATTGTTTGACGAGCTCAGATACTTTTACTTTTTTCGGCATTGTAGGGCCTCCCTCATATGACAACTGCTTGTGTGTATATGTATGATATTTTCCAATGTCTTCATCGTAAAGGAAAAAGGCGCTGAACGCAACGTCTCCTCCGCTGCTCAGCGCCTTCGGCTTACTTAATCGGTATATTTATAGGTTTCAATACATAACCAGGGAACTGCTCGATATCGAATGTTAACGGCTGCTTATAGTCCGCCTTTGGAATTCGAAAAACATAGGTCACTTTGTCTTCATCGGAATTCCATTCAACCCCCCGATTATCTGAAATAGGATAAGATACGCCTGCCCCGTCCTTGAAGGTACCGCCATGCGCAAATAACGTATAACCAGGCTTCTTGTCGATTTCATTCAGTCTAAGCAAATCAAACTTCACTTCATACTCACCCTTAACCAGCTCTTTACTGGCTAACTGAAGCCTGTTACCAGGCGATGATAATGTATCAATTTTGTTCGTATCGACCGTGAGGCTCAAATGGTTATCCGACAAATACAATCCATCCGCTACTAAAGTCAATTTTTTAGGCTTAACGAAGTAACTACTCTTAAAATGAAGAGTTATTGCCGTATGGAACTCGCCAAAAGCCGAGTTTGACTCATATCGCCTGCCTTTCTCATCGACAAGCGCTATATTTATAAAACCATTTGCGTGTTTTTCATTATTCGCATCCGCTTCGATAGTCACCGATATTTGAAGCGGTGTAATGACGGCGTCTTTAACCGTAAAACGTTGTCCTCCTACCTCTACCTTTTGTTCAATCGAGATTTCTTCGCGCATCCCTGCGAATCTCTCATGCTCAATCGGAAAGTCTACCTTAAGCCACTGACCGCCAAGCAATAGACTAAATTGTAAGCTATCTGGCATTTTAGCATCATCGCCCAATTTAATATCCAAATAGTCATGTACGGGAACACTCGAGCCTTCGGCATCTTCACTTTGATAATGTGATGAACCAATGGAAGCGACCAAATCTTTGCCGTCACTCGTCTTTAATTTATAATCCAGAAAACCTGTATTCCCGTTTATCCCTGGTCCTTCTACTGTATACAAAATAGCCATGCGTTGATCATCGGCTATAATCCCATCTACCGTAAACGTATAGCCATTTTTCTCATCAGAGAGTTTAACTGGCTGAATGAAATCATTCTCCATAGCCGTCAACAATGACTTATCCCCCTGAATCAACTCCACAAACCCGCTGAACCCAGGTATATCCTTTACAATGGATGCAAATGCAGGAGATACGCGAACGAACGCAGTTAAGAGTAGGATTACACTTAACCCCGCCGCAATCATGCTCATACTCCATCTTTTCCTGCTTCTACGTATGGATCGCTTCCGCCCCTGATCGATTCCTCTTCGAATGGCTGCATCCAGCGCCAGCTCCGGCATCACTGCAAGCGCCTGACTCACTTGGTCAATGTCACTTCGCAGCACCTGATTGGCTTGCCCGAACTGCGTCTCCTTGGCCTCGCTCATTCCATATCTCCTCCTTCATATCTGCCATATCTGCTCTTAGCCCTTTTAATGCTTTGTTCAGCCACGTTCTGATGGTCCCATCAGGTTTCTCCAACAGCTCAGCGATTTCTGTAATCGTCATATCACGATAATATTTGAGCGTAATCACCATACGGTAATTAACCGGAAGCATCTGAATCTGCGCAGCCATATCAAGTCGCGCCGCCGCATCCTGATCAACCATTTTTCCCTTCATGTCATATTGCTCTTCTATATACTCGGTTGGACGCTCCCTCGTTTGTTTCTTCCTAGCATCCATGCATACACGGATCAAAATACGAATGGCCCATGTCGTAAAAAACTTTGGCTCTCTTAAAGTATGTCTCTTCGTCCATATGCGGCAGACGGTCTCTTGCATAACCTCCAATGCATCCGATTCATTTCGCATATAAGAGTAAGCAATCCCATACATTTGATGCTTATCCTGCTCAATACGCTGCAACAACGCCGTTTCATCACCCCGTATCGCTGCTTCAGCCCACTCATCCTTATTCATGCCGTTTTCCCCTCCTGCCCAGGCTGCTACTCATTTCCCATATTCCTTTTTATATTAGACAGCCGAAGCATGCAAACGGTTTTCATTTAAATACTATTTTAAAACAAAAAAAGAACGATCGGATAATCCGACCGTTCTTCTTCCATACTATTTATTAAGCTTCGAAAATGTTAAGTTCTGTAGTTTTGTCGAACAAATGTACTTTGTTCATATCAAGCGCAAGCTTAACGCTTGTGCCATCACGTAGTCCGGAGCGGCCATCAACACGAGCGATAACTGTGTCAGTGCCAATACCGTTCATGTACAAGTACATCTCGTGACCAAGGTTCTCAGCAACCTCAACATTCGCGTTCACGATTGTTTGTGGGGATGCTTCCAAGAATACTGGCTCTTCGTGAAGATCCTCTGGACGAATTCCAAGAATCACTTCTTTACCGATGTAACCTTTCGAGCGAAGCGATGCTGCTTTGCCTTCTGGAACAACTACGTCAACGCCGCTTGCTTTGAAGCGAAGCGCGCCGCCTTGCTCTGTAAGCGAACCACTGATAAAGTTCATCGAAGGAGCGCCGATAAAGCCAGCTACGAAGATGTTAACCGGGTGGTTATACAGTTCTTCAGGTGAAGCTGTTTGTTGAATGAAACCGTCTTTCATAACAACGATACGGTCACCCATTGTCATTGCCTCGATTTGGTCATGCGTTACATAGATAGTCGTTGTTTCAAGACGTTTTGTAAGTTTGCTGATTTCAGCGCGCATTTGTCCACGAAGTTTCGCGTCCAAGTTGGAAAGCGGCTCATCCATCAAGAATACTTGTGGCTCACGAACGATTGCGCGTCCTAGAGCGACACGTTGACGTTGACCACCGGAAAGTGCTTTTGGTTTACGGTCAAGCAAATGCTCGATATCTAGAATTTTAGCAGCTTCACGAACACGTTTGTCGATGTCTGCTTTTTTGAATTTACGAAGTTTAAGGCCGAAAGCCATGTTTTGGTAAACGTTCATGTGCGGGTACAACGCGTAGGATTGGAATACCATCGCGATGTCGCGGTCTTTAGGAGCAACATCGTTCACAAGGCGGTCGCCGATGAACAATTTGCCTTCAGAAATTTCTTCAAGGCCTGCAATCATACGAAGAGTTGTCGATTTACCACAACCAGATGGTCCGACCAATACGAGAAACTCTTTGTCTTTAATATCTAAGTTAACGTCAGTAACCGATGCTTTGTCAGTACCCGGGTATTTTTTGTAAATGCCTTCTAAACGTACGCCTGCCATGATAATTTTCCCCCTAGAAAGAAATTTCGTTATGCCTATATCTTATCCCACAAGGGAGCTTGTGACTATGCACATACTTTACAAAAAAACTAATTTCTTTTCGTAACTTTGTACAATAGTAATATAATTTTAACTAGTACGGCATCTCTAAACTGACGTACATCTAATCCAGTCTCTTGTTTAAGCTTGTCTAAACGATATAATAATGTATTTCGATGAATGTATAATTTCTTCGCAGTCTCACTAACATTACAATCAAGGGTAAAAAATGTTTCCAGCGTGCTCAGCATTTCCGATTCAACAAATAGATCTGCTCTCTTTAACGACTGCTCCAAATATCTAGCACGGTGAACCTCAGGAATCGCATTTAACAAACGTTCCAGCTGAAGCATCCACGGCAAATAAATATTCGTCCCTACATGGAATTTCCGACCGAGATTAATCGTCTCACGCAGCAGCATGGTCGTCTCTATCATACCTTTCGCCGGTGATGAGGGATGAGCGACCGCTATATGACATTCACCAATCCATTCACTAGCAAGCATCTCATGTAATCCAAGCCCAATCGAGGCAAGACTATCCTCAATCGTTTCTTCCTCCTGTTCATCGAAGGCATCTGAATCCTCATCCCTAAGCAAGGACATAGAGCCCCATATGAGCCATTCCTGACTCTTTAGCGGGATTAGCAAGACTTCATCGGACATAAACGAGCGCAGCAGTTTTTCTAACTCTGAATAAGTTGCATGCTTTGTGCCAGGTTGCTCTGTAACCAGTAAGAAAGGTATCATTTCATTAAATAAACGACTGCCGACAGTTAAGTGATCCGGCAAAGAATATGCGGGCTCATCAGACTCCAATTGCTTCTGGATCCAATCTCCAAGCTTTAGCGCTTGCCTCTCTGATTCAGAGAGCGCCGCATTTTTTTTCTCCATTAGATGGCCTCGGTTAAGCTGCAGTGTCCAGCTAATCAATTCCTTCTCTGTTGACTGAAGAGGACACTCGATTTCTAATAAATCCACTTCATATTCCGTAGACGAAATAATAATCCACGTTTTTCCTTCTTTTTCTACGCGTTGGCCTTCTATAGGAGAAGATCCCATATGATCGCCTAACCACACCTCATCAGCATTGCTAATTAAATCGTTCCACTCCGCTATAGATTTCGAAACAGCATGTACCGGACAGTTCAAAATGTGCTTCAGCGGCTTCAACCAGTCTGTCGTGCTCATTTCTCTATCTCCAATCTCCACAAGCATTTGCGGCTGCGTGCTTCCTCATATGGGAGGGGCACCTATTGCGATTAGCAGCTCCATATAAGCGGATTAATGAGTAAAAAAGTTTATTCTCACTTTTTTGTGGAATAACGCTTTTTCCCGTCATTGTACCATAAGAGCTTGCTTAATTCAGCCTATTACTAGTAAAAGAATGATTGACAAGAGCGCGAATAACGCTGCAATCAAGTATAGAAACGACACGGTTTGAACCTGACTCAGCCCCCATTTCATCAAAAGATGATGGGTATGGAGCTTGTCCGCATGATGCAATCCTTTACCGCTTATAAGCCTGCGCAGCATGACATAAGCCGTATCAAATATAGGCAATCCAAGCGCCAGTAGAGGAACAAGCAATGTGATAAACGTCGCTTTCTTAAACGCGCCATCAACGGCAATTACCGCAAGAGTAAAGCCTAAAAAAGTCGCTCCGGCGTCCCCCATGAAAATTCTAGCTGGATAGAAATTATGAACTAAAAATCCGAAGCATGCTCCAGCTACGATAATGGCAAGAATGGCTGAGCTAGGCTGCCCTTTTATGATCGCCACCGTAAGAAGGGTAAGTGCCGACAGCGTACATACGCCTGAAGCCAGCCCATCAACACCATCAATAAAGTTGATCATATTAATAAGCGCGAAGACCCATAGCATAGTAGTGAGCCATGACAGCCAATCGGGAAACGAAATAAATAGATGTGTAAACGGATTAGTTATACCCGCGATTTTGATATGAAATAAGCTTGGTATTGATGCAGCGCCCATATAGAGGATTACGCGCGGCCAAACCGGAAAGTCTTTTCCTTTTGCCTTTGATCCATCATCGAGAAGACCAATAATAACAAGCACTGTTCCTCCGGTGACTATAGTCCAAGTAAGCGAAGTAAAGCCAATAAAAATAAACATCGTAATCACACAACCAACAAAAATAGCCGCACCACCCATTAGAGGAATCGGCTTATTATGGATTTTTCTCTGATTAGGACGATCGACAAAACCAAGTCGCAGCGCAAAGACACGAAGCGGTGGCACGCTTGCAAATACGATAGCAAAGCTAATTAAGACCGCTAATCCGTATACCATTGCAACTACCCCTTTTTCTATTTCATTCCTGTATGTATACATTGTTCCCTTATATCGATAAAATACAAGAAACAAATCAAACCTGTTTGACCAAATAACAGCTGCCATGGTACTATCTATTCAAAGTTTACTTATCGGATTAATGTAATACCGTTTCTCACTATTTATTTCAAAAAGAGGAGTGCACACATGTCCAAGATCGTAATTATTTCCGGTAGTCCGAATGCTTCATCTCGTTTAAATGGCATTACACAATACGTAGAGCAACAATTGAATGAGAAAAGCCTTTCAGCTCAGACCATTACTGTGGTTTCCTTGCCAGCCGAGGACCTTATTCACGCTCGTTTTGGCAGCCCTGCTATTATAGAAGCCAACAAGCTTGTGGAGGACGCTGATGCTGTCATTATTGCAAGTCCTGTTTACAAAGCATCTTATACAGGCGTGCTAAAAACTTTTCTAGATCTACTGCCACAGAAGGGTCTTGATGGAAAAATAATTGCTCCACTATTTATCGGCGGCACTATAGCGCATCTGCTCTCTATTGACTATTCCCTCAAGCCGGTACTTGCATCCATGGGCGCAAAATTATATGTTAGCGGGGTATACGCAGTTGATTCCCAAATTGAACGTACACAAGAGCCAAATGAGGCTCCTGTATTTGAATTAAATGAGGAATTAAAGCTTCGTCTTAACGAAACGATAAACGAGCTTGCTTATGAATTGAATCTGCGGAGAAAAAATTAAGATTTGTTCGTTAGCCCTACATTCAAGCAAAGAAATACTTACTGTTACAACTAATCGAAAAAAGAGTCTGTCCATCCATTACTGATGAGCAGACTCTTTTTTATTGTCCTAAACCATAATAAAACAAAAAAACCGTAGATCCTAGGATCTACGGTTGTATAGGTGTGTTTAGAAAAAAATGGTGAGCCATGTAGGATTCGAACCTACGACACCCTGATTAAAAGTCAGGTGCTCTACCAACTGAGCTAATGGCTCTTGCTGTAAAAGAATGGTGGAGGATGATGGATTCGAACCACCGAACTCAGAGAGAGCAGATTTACAGTCTGCCGTGTTTAGCCACTTCACTAATCCTCCATACTATTACTTATTTCTCGTCGTCATAACGAAAAATAAAGTGGTGGCTCGGGACGGAATCGAACCGCCGACACGAGGATTTTCAGTCCTCTGCTCTACCGACTGAGCTACCGAGCCTTACTTTAAAGAAAAATGGCGGAGCTGACGGGATTCGAACCCGCGGTCTCCTGCGTGACAGGCAGGCATGTTGGGCCACTACACCACAGCTCCAAGTGGATCCGGTATAAAACCGAATAAGTACATATGGTGGAGGATGACGGGATCGAACCGCCGACCCTCTGCTTGTAAGGCAGATGCTCTCCCAGCTGAGCTAATCCTCCAAATGTTACGATAAAAAGGTAATGGTAGCGGCGAAGGGGATCGAACCCCCGACCTCACGGGTATGAACCGTACGCTCTAGCCAGCTGAGCTACACCGCCACGCTTGTCCCCCGAATAGTTGTCGATTGCAGCGTTCGGGGACGCTTGCAAAGTCAGAACATTACGCCCTGAAAACTGGATACGAAAGATTAGGCTTGCTGAAGCCTTAATACTGCTGTCTACCGGATGTATGGGTCACGGCAAACGTGTTTAGGATAAGCCCTCGACCGATTAGTATTCGTCAGCTACACACATTGCTGTGCTTCCACCCCGAACCTATCAACCTCGTCGTCTTCAAKGGGTCTTACATACTGGGAAATCTCATCTTGAGGGGGGCTTCACGCTTAGATGCTTTCAGCGCTTATCCCGTCCGTACTTGGCTACCCAGCGGTGC
>NZ_LGHP01000001.1:3871332-3944516 GCF_001280845.1 Bacillus sp. FJAT-28004 | reverse complement strand
ATTACTTTTTTATCGCTTTTTTCGCTTATCCCGAAGGATTTGCGAGGCAGTTATTACTCGTTGTTCAGTTTTCAAAGAGCAATCTTTTCTTTCGTGTCGACCGCGTATTTCGTATCGGCGACTTTTATAATATATCACATTCGCCCAAGTTAATGCAAGCTTTTTTTTAAATTCTTTTTTTGAAGCTCGTTCGCTTACTCTTGGGGCGAGAACTAATGTAGCATATAATTGATTAAAGAGTCAACCTTTTGGCCAAACCTTTTTCAAATCCGTTAAACCACCACCCATTGAAGCCCAACAATTAAGGCGATCCCAGGAACGCCTAATGTAAGTACGGTTCCTATTGTAATAGGGTTTAGCGGGATATACATCCCTGGTACGAGCCCCGAATAGTTTAACAAATACAATAACCCAGCCGCCAAAACAACATGAAGCGAAAAACTCCGAAGCCATCCCCACGATAACTTGTTTTTTAACAGTACGGCTGCTAACAGGAGAGAAGATCCGATAAAAATAGATAACCAAACTGCCTTCATACTCTCACCCCTCTCCAAGCTGGCCAGTTGTTGCTTGTACGTTTTGCCAAACGAAGTAGCATCTCATATCGCTTTTCTGCTGTGATCATACAATATATTGCATAATCAATTTGATCCTTACCGACTGCGTAATCAAAAAAACGGTTCGCATTCTCCCATTCACGGTGCGCCTCAACAATTTCCGCTCGGATATCATCCATTTGGTTGACCGTTATTTTCAACTCGAGCTGCTGCGTACTGCTCACAAATATCCCTCCCGCTTGTCCTTATTACTTAATGATCATTACTATATGTATAAACATGGACATCAGAATAGAACGAGATATTAAATGGAGCATCCTATAGAAACGACAAAAACGGCAGATCGAGTAACTCCTCGACCTGCCGTTTTCTATTTTTCTTTAAGACTAGTTTATTTCTCTACGACCCTCTAATGCTTTGGATAAGGTAACCTCATCCGCATATTCAAGATCACCGCCAACAGGCAATCCATGCGCGATACGCGTAACTCGAATACCAAATGGTTTGATGAGCCTCGATAAATACATTGCAGTCGCTTCGCCTTCAATATTCGGATTAGTTGCCAGTATTAGCTCCTGAACACGTTCGTCACTCAGCCTTCTTAATAGCTCAGCAATACGAATTTCGTCTGGGCCAATGCCCTCCATAGGCGAGATTGCACCTTGAAGAACGTGATAATGGCCTTGAAAATCCTTCATACGCTCTATCGCAACAAGATCCTTAGAATCTTGAACGACACAAATAACGGAGTGATCACGAGATTTATCCTGACAGATTCTGCATGGATCTGTATCGGTTATGTTGCAGCAAACCGAGCAATAGAACAAATTGCGCTTAACGCTTACTAGCGCCTTCGCAAAATCGATGACGTCGTCTTCTTTCATTCGAAGTACATGAAACGCCAGACGGGCGGCCGTTTTGGGTCCAATACCCGGTAATCGCGTAAAAGCATCAATTAATTTCGCTATCGGTTCGGGGTAGTACAAAACTGGGTACAGCTCCTTTCAAGCAAAAACGCCTTCGATGTCACCTGGACACTGAAGCAGCTTTGACGGAGAAATAAAAGATAAGTATGAAGGCACACTATACTTTCTTTTATTTCAAACAGAAGCAATGCTGCTTCTTAGAACAATCCAGGAATTTTCATTCCGCCTGTGAATTTACCCATATCCTTATTCGCCAAATCATCCACTTTAGTTAGCGCATCGTTAACAGCTGTAAGCACAAGGTCTTGCAGCATTTCTACATCTTCTGGATCTACTGCCTCAGGTTTAATCGTAATGCTGAGAAGTTTTTTATGGCCGTTTGCAGACACAGTTACTACGCCGCCGCCTGCAGTACCTTCAACTGTCTTTGTTTCCAGCTCTTCTTGAGCCTTCATCATTTGATCTTGCATTTTTTTCACTTGCTTCATCATTTGGTTCATATTGTTCATCTTAAATCACCTCATCATTAGAATTTAATCTTTATCCTTCACTACTACTAAATCTTCACCAAAAAGCTTGACGGCTTCTTCTACCCATACCGGCCTGCTTGCACCTTGTGGTGCAGAAGAAGATTCAGGCTCAAGCTGAAGCGTCTCACTCTTCTGTGTGCTAGCGCCTTGTGCCGCTGCCGCCTGCCAGTCCTTCATCATAACTGTAACGATTCGGAATGAACCGCCGAGCACATCATGCATGACCTTTTCGATAATCTCTCGATTGGCCGGCTTCTCGGTCGTTTCTCGATGCATCGTGTTCTTAAAAGCAACGAGAATGGCATCATCAGCGGAAGCAACCGGTTCACCGTCTTTTAACCAAGCATGAACCGTAATCTTAGCGTCCTTCACGCCTTGAAGCACATCATTCCATTTCATCCTGAATTGATTAAATTCGGGACTGCCTGCTGACGCAAGGTACGGATCAAGCTTAACCGCCGAGCGCACGACGCCACCTGAGCCGCCAAATGAACTGCGAACCGCATTAGTACGTGCGGCTTGCTTGCTAGCTGCGTTGTCAGAAGACGATGCACCGTTTCCGCCAGCCACTCCATTTTGGATCGCTTGCTCAAGCTTGCGCTCCAAAGCTTCGATCTGCTGACGCAATCGGCCAACTTCAGCCGATTGTCCACCAGTCGATGCTGAAGGTGTTGAACCTCCAGAGGCTGTTCCGCTTGTAGATTGCTCATCGCTTAACGTGCAGAGCTTCATAAGCGCCACTTCAAACAAGGTTTGAGGTTGCGACGCATGCTTTAACTCTACTTGATATCGATTCAGCGTATCAATCATAGTGAACAATCGCTCTGCAGTGAAAGCCTCTGCCATCATTTTGAACCGCTCAGGATCAACGATTCGTTCAGTTACAGCACCTCCCTGAGGAGCAAGCTTCATAACCAGCAAGTCACGGAAATAATAAATTAAGTTTTCCATGCATTTGTCCGCGCTTTTGCCAGCTTGCATCAAGCTCTCCACGAGTGGCATAACAGCTGCTACATGACGATCCTTAACCGCTTCTGCAAGCTGATAGAAATGATCTGCAGCCATGCCGCCTGTCACATCTACAGCTGCTTCGAGTGTAATACGGTCACCTGCAAAAGCAGAAACCTGCTCTAGCAAGCTAATCGCATCGCGCATACCGCCTTCCGACAATCTTGCAATGTAGGCAAGGGCATCTTCGTCGGCTAGTATGCTTTCTTCACGGCAAATCTTAAGCAAGTGCTGTGTCTGCTCTTCAAGCGATACCTGCCTGAAATCAAACCGCTGACAGCGGGAGATAATCGTAGCAGGCAGCTTATGCGGTTCGGTCGTCGCCAAGATGAAAATAACATGCCCCGGCGGCTCCTCCAATGTTTTGAGCAAGGCATTAAATGCCTCGGCCGTAAGCATATGTACTTCATCTATAATATAAACTTTGAACCGCACTTCTGAAGGTGCATATCGCACTTTATCACGAATATCACGAATTTCATCAATACCCCGGTTAGATGCAGCATCTATCTCGATTACATCCATAATATGCCCCGCGGTAATCCCTACGCAAGCATCGCATTCATTACATGGCTCTTCAGCCGGACCACGTTCACAGTTAACCGCTTTGGCCAAAATTTTCGCGGCGCTTGTCTTTCCGGTTCCTCGCGGCCCATTAAAAAGATAAGCATGAGATACACGCTGCTCACGAATTGAATTTTGAAGCGTTTGGATAATATGCTGTTGTCCAACCATGTCCTGAAACGTCTGCGGACGCCAGGCACGGTATAAAGCGATATGTGACACGCAGACCTTTCCTTTCAAGTTGCCTTTTCATTACAACAAGCAAAAATGCCTTCGGCGTCCTTTGAACGCTAAAGCAGCTTTACCCGTTGAAATATAAGATAAGTGTAAGAAAAAGATATACTTTCTTATATTTAAAATAATTGCTATTCCCCTATTATACAACAACTGTGTAGCAAGCAAAACTTTCTTTTGCCAAGGCTGTACCCTATTAAAACAACATCTATAAACAAAAACACCTGCATTCGCTATTTCCGACAAAAACATCGAACAGCGATCACAGGTGCTACTTTTGCTATTAGCAATAATATTAGAAAATTTTAGTACCGTGCACCTACTCCTGATTAATACGACCCAGGCGGCATCCTTGCACTACAGCTCGAGTCAGGCACTCCCCCGGCACATGAACTAATTTGCTTATGGCTGCTTCCTTCCGGACCTGACCAAGTTCACAAACGTCCATTGCGGAGGACCCAACTGTCAACACTGCTCGCAAGTGCCAAGACCCTACATCAGTATAACCTCAAGTAGGAATTCAACCTCGCTACAGCGGATTGCGAGTTACAGGGCACCGCTACCTCCCCATCTAGCACGGCAAAAATAAGTATAGCCGATTCTGTCCCAAAGCGCAACTCACGGTTGAAATTGGACAATATGCTGGAGTCTACCTTTTGGCTTCTACATGGACCTTATACCGAGGCATATTATCCTGTACAACCGACTGGGCTTTTGCTCGCAGCTCTTCCACTTGGCCGTCGGACAATGCTTTATTTACTTTTAGATTCACATGAAGATCCGTTCCGTTAAAATAAATTTGTGTATGCTCGATGCCCGAAATCGGCTTCAGCACCTGCTCAATAAAGTTCCCGTCAGCATTATAATTAAGATACTGATAACGATTCGGTAAATTGGGATTGCTGTTTGAATATCCCATGTATCCATCATGACCGTAGGTTTTCAGCCTATTTTCTTGCTTGCTTCTCCCGTTCCCACAACCTGAGAACATCATAGCTAACACAATCAGACTTACTGCCAAGATCGCAATTTGAAATAAACCTAATCGCTTACTCAAATCGAATGGTTGTTTATCCAATCAAAAAACCTCCCTTCTATCCAATAGGATGGCTGAGGGAGGCTCTTGTATTCTGCCAAATAAAGGCGGAACGATTTGTAGGATTAAATACCGTATTTCTTCTTGAAACGATCGACGCGGCCGCCAGCATCCAGGAACTTTTGCTTACCCGTGTAGAATGGGTGGCATTGGGAACAAACCTCTACGCGAAGACTCGGTTTAACCGAACCAGTCTCGAAGGAATTTCCACAAGCGCAAGTTGCTGTAATGTTGTGGTATGTCGGATGAATAGCTTGTTTCATCTCGTTCACCTCTTTCTGCCCTGAATCGCATGCGGACTCAGAGTTAAATCGCACATCTCGGATTATAGCATGAACTGATTTGCAGTTGCAATGAATAATCGATGATATGGTTAATATTAGCCGAATTTACAGTCTAATTGGTACTTATCGACGCAATGCGGCTGGTGGAACATGCGTATAAGAGCCGATAACTACATCTGGAAGCTCTTCACGGAAAATTTCAAGCATTTGCTTCATCCCGTATATCTCGCCTTGTGCCTTGGGAATAATCGCCAAGTAGCTTTCAGGATCGATATTTAGGTTGCGCATTTGGATGAGTTTAAGTCCGGTACGCTTAACGAAGCCAATCATCGCTTCAATTTCTTCCTCACGGTCTGTGACCCCTGGAAAAATCAAATAGTTGATCGACGTATAAACACCATTGTCAGAAGCATATTTCAGCGATTTCTCAACATTTTTTAAGTTATAGCCCCGAGGCTTATAGTAAGCATTATAGTGGTCATCCAGTGCACTAATCGTACTCACGCGCATGAGATTAAGACCTGCATCGACAATCGCTCGCATGAAATCAGTCAAGCCAGCGTTCGTATTGATGTTAATGTATCCAAGCGAGTTTTGACTACGAACACGCTTCATTGCCTCGACAATAATTTTTGCTTGTGTTGAAGGCTCACCTTCACAGCCTTGACCAAAACTAATGATGGATTCCGGCTCGCGCAAATGCTCAAGCATTATTTCGACGATCTCATCGACAGTCGGCTTGAAATTCATCCGAGTCTGCGGGGCAACAAAGCCGCTATCGTCAGGCTGTTCTGAAATGCAACCGAAGCAGCCTGCATTACAAGAATAGGATACAGGAACAGCACCCTCCCATCTTCCTAGAAACGTGTTGGAAGAGGTTAAGCACTCATAGCCTAGAGCACAGTTGGACAGATGCTTGTAAAGACGATTTTCCGGGTATTTGGCAAGCAAACGCTCCACCTGTATGCCCAGTTCACCGCGGTCACAGTTAAGCGGGTCCCATCTCTCGGGATTATCGCTTTGCTCAGCCGTTACGTAAAAGTTGCCATTCTTCCATACTACGGCCGTATATCCGAACAATGGCAGCTTCTCGTTCTTATCAGCTTTCACATATCCTGGCAAGCAAAGGCGAGTGAATCCTTGCGGAAGCAAAGCTCCGACCGCTTGAGCACCGCCCTGAAGTGCCTGCATCTCGCCTGTACTCGGGTTAAGTCCGATTGGTCTAGTAAATGGAAGGCTAACAAGCGTTGCTCCATTAGGAAGTGGAATTAATTCCTCCTCCATAATTTCGACAATCATATCGCCGCTTCTTCCCAAGGCTATAAAATCGGGATGGTCAAATACATTTCCGTTTTCATCCGCATATACGAGATTCATGTTGTTCTCCCTCCTGCGGTCTTACGATCCGTGCGTGGTTCTAGGCGTAGGACGCCTGCTGGTCGTTGTAGTACTGCTTTTTATGCCGGACCGCTCTGGCTTAGCTTCAACTGTTGTATCAAGAGACATTAGGAACTGTTCATTGTTCTCACTGTCTTTAAGTTTCTTCAAGAAATTATCTACATAATCAGGCGTGTCCGTCATTCCTCTACGGATAGCCCAAACTTTCTCCAGCTCTTCCTTCGTGAGCAGCATCTCCTCACGTCTAGTTCCAGATCTGCGCAAATCAAGTGCCGGGAAAATTCGACGCTCTGACAGCTTCCGGTCTAGATGGAGCTCCATATTACCGGTACCTTTAAATTCTTCATAAATGATATCATCCATACGCGAACCCGTTTCAATCAGCGCAGTCGCAAGTATAGTTAAGCTTCCGCCCTCTTCCACGTTTCGAGCCGAACCAAAAAACCGTTTTGGACGGTGGAAAGCTGCAGGATCGATACCGCCGCTAAGCGTACGGCCAGAAGGAGGAATAACCAAGTTATACGCCCTAGCAAGACGGGTGATACTATCCATCAAGATCACAACATCCTTCTTATGCTCAACAAGACGAAGCGCTCGCTCAAGTACAAGCTCAGCTACTTTGATATGGTTCTCTGGCAGCTCATCAAACGTGGAGGCAATAACTTCACCTTTCACGGAACGCTGCATATCTGTAACTTCCTCTGGACGCTCATCAATAAGCAGGACAAACAATTTGATATCGGGACGATTTTCGGAAATGCTGTGGGCGATTTCTTTGAGAAGCAGTGTTTTACCCGTCTTCGGAGGAGCTACGATTAGACCGCGTTGGCCAAGTCCTACAGGTGCAAGCAAATCCATCATTCGAGTGGAAAGCTTCGACTGTGTCGTCTCAAGCACTAGCTTCTTTTCTGGATAAAGAGGAGTAAGCGCAGGAAAGTGCAATCGTTCGGAAGCCGTCTCCGGGTTCTCGCCGTTAACAGCATTTACTTGCAGTAAACCAAAATAACGCTCATTCTCTTTCGGCGGACGGCATTTTCCCGACACAAGATCGCCGCTTCGCAAATCAAATCTGCGAATTTGAGAAGCTGAAATATAAATATCTTCCTTGCTCGGTAAATAGTTAATAGGCCGTAAAAATCCGAAGCCTTCTGACAAAATATCAAGTACACCTTCCATGAACATAAGGCCACTCTTCTCTGCCTGTGCTCGAAGAATTGCAAAAATTAATTCCTTCTTCTTAAGCGTTCCGTAATAGGGAACTTGAAATTGCTTCGCCAATTTGTAAAGGTCGGTCAATTTCATCTCTTCTAGATCTGCGATCTGAAGGTCTGTCATGTTCTCACCACTTTATTTAATTTTCATTATGATTTTGTATATCTAGTAAAATCATAGGATTGATTAACCATCATTGCCGAATTAGACGCCGTCTATTCCACAGCGTCTGCATCGTCCTATTCCTTATGAAGTGGCTTCCGTTTCACGCCATACTTCCGCACCCAGTCGGCATAAGTTTTCTACTAGATTATCATAACCTCGGTCAATATATTCAACGCCCGATATTTCAGTAACGCCTTCTTCAACAGTCAATGCAGCTACAACTAGTGCAGCGCCCGCACGTAAATCAGCAGCCTTAACTTTAGCAGCGCTCAGCTTACCGCCCTCAATAACAGCCGAGCGGCCCTCGACACGAATATCAGCTCCCATGCGAGTAAGCTCAGGAACATGCTTAAATCTAGTGCCGTAAACATAATCGGTTAAAATGCTAACTCCATTCGCTTGTGTAAGCAAGGTAGTCATCGGGGATTGCAAATCCGTTGGGAAACCCGGATACACAAGTGCTTTTACATCAATTGACGAATAATTTGGTCCGCCAATAATCCGGATGGATTCATCCATCTCAATCACTTGAACACCCATCTCTTCAAGCTTTGCGGTCATCGCTTCCAAGTGCTTAGGAATAACATTATCAATAAGGACATCGCCGCGCGTTGCGGCAGCTGCAATCATATACGTACCGGCTTGGATTCGATCGGGAATAATGGAATGGCGGCAACCATGCATCCGATCGACCCCTTCAATGCGAATCGTCTCAGTTCCGGCACCTTTGATTTTTGCGCCCATGGCATTAAGGAGAGTAGCTACATCTATAATTTCAGGCTCTTTTGCCGCATTTTCAATAATCGTTATCCCTTTAGCCCGTGAGGCAGCTAGCATAATATTAATCGTTGCTCCAACACTCGATACGTCAAGATAAATCTTCGCACCGCGAAGCTCTTTAGCATGAATTCGAATGGATCCATGATCATTCGTTACCGTAGCACCGAGAGCTTCAAACCCTTTAATATGCTGATCGATTGGCCTTGGCTCGAAGTTGCAGCCCCCAGGCATTCCGATCGTCGCTTCACCAAATCTACCAAGCATTGCACCCATCAAATAATAAGACGCACGCAACATTTTCACTTTACCATTTGGCATAGGCTTTGAGACAAGCGCCGAAGGATCAATGCGCATCATATCGCCGTCACGCTTTACGACAGCGCCAAGCTCTTGCAAAATTTCACTATATACAGCTACATCACTTATAATAGGCAAATTATCCAACACAACTTCTGATTCTGCTAAAATAGCAGCAGGTACAAGAGCCACCGCGCTGTTCTTGGCTCCGCTGATTTGAACGGTGCCGCGAAGCGGCCGTCCACCGCGTATCATCAATTTCTCCATCTAATTATAGTTCCTCCCGTAGATTGGAAGAGAATAAAGGAAAAACCGCCAAAGCAAGCGAGTGTTAAACCCACTTGCCGTTATGAGGCGGTTTATTCCTTTGCTCCTGTTATTACACTTGGTTGTTACTTCCGAACAAACGGATTTTTCTTGAAAACAGCCAGCTTCTCACTGAGCACAGCTGTCAGTATTTGCGTTGTTCAAATGCATCAGCGTTAACTGCTTGCATTTAATGAATTGTATTTGTTTTAGCAGCATGTTTCTCTAAAAGGTACATTAACAAGACTCAAATCGATTGGAAGACTAGATATTTTTTGCCGCAGCACATGCTATTGCAACAGTGAATTCAATGTCCATATATTTCAAGGCGCTTTCGCTGACCCTGCGTATAAACGGTGAATTTTCTTCCATAGCAGATTCAACAATCGTTTGTGTAAAAGCCCTGTTGTTAATGTTGAACCGACCTGTTGTATCTTGCTTGCTTTAAGCGCTTGACAAAATTCATTCATAGGAACTAACGAGATCGTTGCCTTCCTCGTAAATGTTATCTTTCTTCCTCCAGCTCGCTCCGACTTGTCATTCTGAGACATTATAACATAATGAGCCTTGGAATGGTAAAGCTTGTTTTGCTATTACCAATAAATGAAAAAAACGACATCGCCTTCAAGTAAGAGACGATGCCGTTTATTCGCTAAATCAGGAGCCTATTGCAAAACGACTTGTGGAGTTACCGCCTCGCAGCTGCATATTAACCGCAATTCGCATCTCATCGATGTCGAAAGGTTTCGTAAAGTGCATTAATGCCCCGAGATCGGTCGCTTCTTTAATCATATCCAATTCACCGTATGCGGTCATCATGATGACTTTAATGTTACGGTCGATAGCTTTAACATGCTTTAAAATTTCTAGACCATCCATACCAGGGATTTTCATATCCAACAGAACAAGATCAGGAGCATCGTTCTTGACGATTTCCAAAGCCAGCTTGCCATTAGACGCTTGGAAAGTATTATATCCCTCGCTGCTGAAAACTTCCATGAGCAATACGCGAATACCGTTCTGATCATCAACGATCAACACTTTCTTCTTATCCAACTCCAAATCCCCCCGCAAATGAGCTCACTCACAAAAATGGCCAACTCTTCCATAATCGTTAATATATTCGCTAAAGTGGGTATATAATCCTTCTCGCCAAGAGAAAAACTTATCAGATGTTGTTATAGAATATGTCATTAATCGAAAATGCTATAAATTACTCGGAATGGTTAAGCGCAGCTTGTACAAATCCGCGGAACAAAGGCTGCGGACGGTTCGGTCTAGACTTGAACTCAGGATGGAATTGAACAGCCAAGAACCAAGGATGATCAGCCATTTCAACTACCTCAACAAGACGACCGTCAGGAGAAGTTCCGGAAATAGTAAGACCAACGGATTCAATTGCTTCACGGTACTCATTGTTAAATTCATACCGATGACGATGACGCTCGTAAACGAGCTCGTCGCCATATTCACGCTCTGCGAGCGTACCTGACTTAAGCTTACAAGGGTAGAGACCAAGACGCATCGTACCACCCATATCTTCAACATCCTTCTGATCCGGCAGCAAATCAATAACCGGATATGGAGTGGATGAATTAATTTCAGAGCTATTCGCACCAGCTAGTCCAGCCACATTTCGAGCATATTCAATGACAGCTACTTGCATACCAAGACAAATACCGAAAAATGGAATTTTATTCTCACGAGCGTATTTGATAGCTGTAATCTTGCCTTCGATACCGCGATCGCCAAATCCGCCTGGTACAAGAATACCGTTAACACCTCTGAGCTGTTGCTCGACATTCTCTTCGGTAAGCTCATCTGCGTGCAGCCAACGAATTTTCACTTCTGAATCGGAAGCAATACCCGCATGCTCAAGTGACTCTACAATACTGAGGTACGCATCGTGCAATGAGACATATTTCCCTACAATCGCGATTTCCGTCTTCTTATGCAGCGACTTCACGCGCTGAACAAGGCTTTCCCATTCACGCATATCCGGTTGTTCTGTCTTAAGCTTCAGATGATTGACAACGATCTCGTCAAGGCCTTCCTCACGAAGCATCAATGGCACTTCATACAAAGTCGAAGCATCACGACATTCTACGACTGCATTCGCATCGATATCGCAGAACAAGCCAATTTTACGTTTCAAATCTTCAGCAAGCGGATGCTCAGTACGGCATACGATCACGTTCGGCTGAATGCCGATGCTGCGCAATTCCTTAACACTATGCTGCGTTGGTTTTGTTTTCACTTCACCTGCCGCTTTAATGTAAGGAATAAGCGTAACGTGAATGTACATTACATTGTCGCGACCGATATCACTTTTGATTTGACGAATAGCTTCAAGGAAAGGCAAGCTTTCAATATCGCCCACGGTACCGCCGATTTCTGTAATGACAACATCTGAACCCGCTTCTTTGCCCGCACGGAATACACGGTCTTTGATTTCGTTCGTAATGTGTGGGATTACCTGAACAGTTCCACCCAAGTAGTCACCGCGGCGCTCTTTGGTAATTACGTTGGAATAGATTTTGCCGGACGTCACATTATTGTTCTTCGACAGGTTAATGTCGATGAACCGTTCATAGTGACCAAGATCCAAATCCGTTTCTGCACCATCATCGGTAACGAATACTTCGCCGTGCTGATATGGACTCATCGTTCCTGGGTCCACGTTGATGTACGGATCAAACTTCTGAATCGTTACTTTGAGGCCCCTGTTCTTCAGCAATCGGCCAAGCGAGGCTGCTGTTATCCCTTTGCCCAAGGACGACACTACGCCGCCGGTTACAAATATATATTTGGTCACTGTGATGATACCCTCCAAGCCCTATGGTTAATGTTTAGGTTTGCCCATTTACTCGATAAACATGGATGCGGATACACTCCGCCTATCCATCCAATTTGTGGGAATGCATCCTACAGACCCATCCCTCACAAACAAAAAAAGTGACACCCGTAGCAACGGGGCACTTTTCCTTTTTTGGCATATATAAAAATACAAGCAAGCATCAGCAATATGTAATGCTCTACTTCTATTTCACAGCGAAACTGGACCTTCTCGCCAAAAGACGAAACTAGTCGTTTACGCTTGTATGCGTTATTTGTTAACCGAATCTTAAGCCCATGAGATAGTTTACTCTGCGCTCGTAGCACCTGTCAAGCGAAACTGACTGGATATTCCTCACTCCTGCTCAAACGACTTTAGCCGTCAGTAGAGAGCAGAGCTCGTACCGCAGATAAGTGCATGAAGGCATATAAGCTCAATGCTTAGACCGCCTTACACTTTCAGCAAACTACTTATCACTCTCATCTTCGTCTTCAAATTCCTCATCATCCGACTCATCATCATCCGCATCGAGTTCGCCATCGACTTCTTCCTCTAGCTCCTCGTCGTCGATACCAACTTCCTCATCGACTTCCGCTTCCTCTTCAGCCTCTTCGAAGTCCTCACGGTCCTCGTCGAATACATCGTAGTCTTCTTCAGCCTCTGCGTAAGTATCCTCTTCTTCATCCGCAAATACATCATCATCTTCGAGATCATCATCGTCGTTAATGATACGCGTACGCTTCGCATTACCTACAGGATCTTCGGAACGCTCCACTGGATACCAGCGTTTCAGTCCCCACATATTGCTGCCAACGCAAGCAAAACGTCCATCAATGTTGATTTCCGTATACACTTGGGCGATGAACTGGTTGATTCCGTCTGCGGAAAGACCGCGTATTTTAGCGATCTCCATCATTAGATCGCGATAGTAGTAAGGTGTATTAGCCGCTTTCAGCACTTCAAAGGCCAAATCGACCATAGGCATTTCCTTCATACGTTCAGGATCCAGCTTTAACGTGAAATTGCTGCTGCTCATATGGACACATCCTCTCTTGCCATTCAAATTATGTACTCGTTCTTACCTATAAAATGCAAGGATCGTGTACGTTTCCCTCTTATACACCGCTCACATTCAATTGCTCAACGGTCAGTAACTGCCAGTGGCTCGCACCTGCCGTTTACGCTAGTCAAAGTATAGTAAAACCTATTTCCTATAAAAAAGCAAGCGGACCATGCTGCTTCCAGCATAGCTTGGACTTATATGCAAAAAGCGAAAGGATAGTCCTTCCGCTTTGACTGTATCCATCCGGCCATGACACGAGGCAACGTACCTTGGTCGTAAGAGCCCCTGAGAACTCTTTGTTCATCGTATGTCCCCAGGCGATTTTTGACACGGTTTTCAGCCTAATTATGTGAAAAAAGGCAAGTTGCTCATGCGTTCTAGAGCGCTCGTTCATACAATAGTTCAGCATGGTCCGTCGGGAGGGGAAGCCAAGTTTGGACACCGTCGCTTTTATCCGTATGTTGCAGGATATGATGGCTCGCACGGGCACAACGACTGTAAAGCGGATCATTCGCTTTCAACGTGCGAGCGACTACCGATACTTCCTACAGCAATTACCTAAGGTCACTTCATCAGCTTCGCCACAAAAAAGCATTAGACAATTGCCCAGTATTCTCGGAATAGCCTGTACTTTGCCGGCAGAGGAAACACTGGAGCGTTTCTCCGGTCGTGTATGGATTGAGAAAGATTGTAAAATCAGCGTACATTCCTCACCACAAAAGTCGATTATTGTAGATAAGGGCGTCCCCTGGGGCGTAAATCAGATCAAAGCCCCGCTAGCCTGGAGCACAACGACCGGCCACAAGGTCAAAGTCGGCGTTATTGATACGGGAGCCGACTTCAGCCATCCCGATCTTCGCCAATCACTCTCTAGGGGCATCAACCTTCTCAACCGCAGCATGCTCCCCCATGACGATAACGGCCACGGTACACATATCGCAGGTACCATTGCCGCAGCAAATCAACTACAGGGCATGATTGGCGTAGCCCCGCGTGCGTTAATCTCGCCTGTGAAGGCTTTTGACCATAATGGGAGCGCATTCGTTTCCGACATCATTCTCGGAATCGAATGGTGTATCCGCAATCGCATGAACGTCATCAACATGAGCTTCGGTATGAAAACCAAAAGCAAAGCGCTGCTTGGAGCCGTTATAAATGCTCACAATGCGGGCGTCATTATCGTTGCTTCCTCCGGCAATGACGGGAAGCGTCGTTCCGTTGATTATCCAGCCCGCTACCCTCAGACGATTGCCGTTGGCGCTACGAATAAACTCCGCCGTGTTGCACCATTTAGCAACCGCGGCACCTATATTGACGTGTATGCGCCCGGCGAAAAAATCGTATCAGCATGGCTTCGCGGCAAATATAACGAAATGAGCGGAACCTCCATGGCTACCTCTCATATCAGCGGAGCAATCGCGCTTCTGCTTGCACATAGGCCGGGACTTACACCTACCGAGATCAAGTCTATTATTAAACGTTCTGTTCAGCCCCTAAGAGGCAGCAAAGCCCGCCGAACGATCGGCGAGCTTGACGTGATGCGTATGATGCAAACCGTGGATAAAGTATGAGTCCACGGTTTATTTTTATGAAACAAAACTTATTACATACGCTCTGGAGCAGAAACTCCGACCAAACGAAGCACGTTCGCAATAGCGATACGTACAGCTCCAAGCAAGGCTAGGCGTGCTTGCGACTGTTCAACATCCTCTGTGATGACGCGCTCCGCTCTATAATAGCTGTGGAACTGAGAAGCCAGTTCATATACATAACGAATGAGACGATGCGGCGCGTATTGCGCTGCAGCCTCCGAGATTTCCTGAGGCAGCTCGCCAATTTTACGCAAAAGATCAAATTCGCCCTCAGCAGTCAGCTTGCTGAAATCAATGGCATCCGAGGATTTAAGAACAAGACCTTGCTCCTCTGCTTGTCTGAAAATGCTGCAAATCCGAGCATGTGCATATTGTACATAGAACACAGGGTTCTCATTTGAAGTAGAAATAGCCAAATCCATATCGAAATCAAGATGCGAATCCATGCTGCGCATCGAGAAGAAGTAACGAATCGCATCGATGCCAACTTCATCCATAAGGTCCTGCATCGTGACCGCTTTGCCCGTACGCTTCGACATTTTCATTTTCTCGCCGTTCTGGAACAAGCTTACCATCTGTGCAATTAACACGGTTAGTTTCTTCGGATCATTGCCCAGCGCTTCCATCGCTGCTTTCACACGGGGAATGTAACCATGGTGATCAGCGCCCCAAATATTAATCATCTGATCGAAGCCGCGTCCGTATTTATCCATGTGATAAGCGATATCCGGCGTCAAATAAGTGTAAGAGCCGTCATTTTTCACGAGCACGCGGTTTTTGTCGTCGCCAAAAGTCATGGTAGACAACCATGTCGCTCCTTCTTCCTCATAAACATGTCCTGTCGCTTTCAGCGCTGCAAGACCTTGCTCCACTTGTCCGCTCTCGTATAGCGCCGTTTCACTGTACCAAACGTCAAAGCCTACGCGGAATCTTCCGAGGTCGCGTTTAATTTTATCAAGCTCCCGCTCAAGGCCAAACTGCCGGAAAAACGTAAAACGTTCTTGATCCGGTAGTTCCAGAAGCTTATCGCCCTCTTGCTCGACAAGCAGTTTTGCAAAGCCAATGATGTCCTCGCCATAATAACCGTCCTCAGGCATTTCCGCTGTTTGCCCAAGCGCCTGACGGTAACGAGCTTCGATGGATACAGCTAGGTTTTCTACCTGTTTCCCCGCATCATTAATGTAATATTCGCGTGTAACTTCATAGCCCGCGTAATCGAGCACATTGCACAATGCGTCGCCAACAGCGGCGCCGCGAGCATGCCCAAGATGCAAGCTGCCAGTAGGATTCGCGCTTACGAATTCTACCTGTACGCTTTTGCCGGTACCATCTGAAGTACGTCCGTAATTATCTCCCGCTTCGAGCGCAGCGCCCACAACCGGATAGAGATAACTGTTATCCATACGGAAGTTAATAAAACCCGGGCCCGCAATTTCCGCTGCTTGAATAGACGCTTGCTTCGTATCCAAATGTGCAACTATCGCTTCTGCAATTTGACGAGGATTTTTCTTAGCCAGCTTAGTTAGCTGCATCGCAGCATTTGTTGCCAAATCACCATGCGATTTATCCTTAGGCACCTCCAGCACAAACGCTGGAAGCTCTTCCCGCGCTGCTAAACCAGCTGCTACCGCTGCATCAGCGATGGCCGCTTTGACTTGTTCATACATCTTCTCTAGTACATTTGCATTCATTAATTTTGTTCCTCCTGTATATGGAGCCGGATATGAAACCGACCCGACATTTGATCACCAACGTACAATTCATACTCCCATTCAATCGTAAAAGGAAGTTGCTCAGGCAATGTGCCCATCTCTTTATTTACACCATCTTCGCCCGGTGCATGAAGCAGCAGCCGCAACGTTTCTGCTTCAAGCGATAAGGATGTCATTTGCGATTGATAGTGACCCGCTCTCCTGTGTCCGCGAACAAAGAGCTGCTCCGACTCAATGGCGCCACGACGCACGATAGACATTTCTTCTGGCCGGAATCGAATAAGCGTCCGTATTTCACCAGCTTCTGTATCGCCTTCAACAGCCGGCTCGATGTAGCGGATAAATATGGACTTCTCCTTGCGGAACCAATCACCTTTGTAAGCATGAGTATGCGAACTTCCATCTTGCACACTCTCCAATGTAATTCGCACTTTCCTGCTGTCTGCCATCATCTTGCTCCTGTCATCAGTCTAATCTTATGTAACTACTATATACAGGTAGGCTCTTAATTTCAACGCTAGAGCCCAGTTAACTTGTTGCAAACGGTACAATTTCACTCCATGCCCCTACACGATCCTCGAGCGTCCGCATACGCTGAGTTGGGATTGGACTGGAGGATGGCAGCTTCAGGGTCGTTATGCCTTGAAAGCTTTCATGTCCCCGGTAAAATTTCTGAAAGGTGTCGTATGCCTTGCTTCCGTTAAAAGCGAAGCAGCGCAGCTCTGGATATTTGGCAACAAGCTCAGGCAGCTTCTGCGGTACTATTCCACGTATGTTCACATCCAAGCTCCCTTCCCGCTCACAAGACTCTATGACGTCCCACAACGCTAAGCGATGTTCTTTCAGGAAAGCGAGACGATTCTCATACACAGGATCTGGTTCTGACTCATTAAACAAACGATATATAATCCTCCACATAAAGTTTTGCGGATGTCCATAAAATTGCTTGTGCTCGAGCGACTTCACGCTTGGTGCCGTACCCAAAATCAGCACGCGTGAGCGCTCATCTATAACAGGTGGAAACGAATAGATGCGCATGTCGTATAACCCCTTAATCTTTATTTTCAAAGTAACAACAACGTCTTATTATGAGCCCAGTCCAGCCTCGATCATACGATCGTTTTCTCCGTTTGCATCAGAAAAAGACGCTTCCCGCTAAGATTACGCGGAAAACGTCTTTTTCTCAACGCGGATTGATTATTTGACAGGAATCTTAATGATTTGGCCCGGATAGATTCGATTCGGGTTCTTCAGCTTATTATAGCTGGCTAATTTCTGCCACGTCGTTCCGTGTTCCAATGCAATAGCATAGAGAGTGTCCCCTGCTTCAACCGTGTATACGGACTCTTGAGGCGCCGTAGGCACCGTAGTCGTTGGTTTCTCAGGTTTAGCTGGCTCAGTCGGCTTTACCGGCTTCGTCGGCTCTACTGGCACCACAACTGCCACTCCACTCAGGTCAAGCTTAAACTCCGCATAACCATCAGCTGTATCCGCTGTGAAGGAAATCGATTTATTCGCTTCATCTGCACTTTTTGCTTCCGGAGACGTCTTGATCGTCACATTCACCGTGTCATTGATGGCCGCAAGCGACCAGTTGCCATCCGCTGCCGGATTAATCGTCTTGAAGGAGCGAATGTAATCGATCACGACCTGACGGTTCTCATCAGGCGAGGCAAGTATAATTCGTTTGCCATCCGGGTTAGCGAATTTGCTCGAGGAGGCGCGATAGTTGTTAGTAGCCACAACAAATTTCTGATCCGCCTTAATTGGTTTCCCTTCGAACTGCAAATTAACGATCCGTTTCGCGCTTTCGTTCTTCATCACGCCGGTTGCATCATACTTCGGCGGCTCTGCAACATCGATCTGGTAGGTCACACCGTCAATTACATCGAAGTTATACGTTGGAAAATCATAATTAATCAGCTCTTGCTTCTCTTTGCTTGCTGCATCAATCTGCTTGAATTGACCGGCCGACCACTCGAGCCACTCTTTAATCTCCGCCCCAGTGACGAGTACAGCATTTACGGTGTTGGAGTACAAATACAAATCGGCAACATTCTTTATCGCAATATCGCCAGCCTTAATATTCGTATAGTAGTTCGGTCCTTGGCGACCGCCAGCCTTGAACGGCGCCCCTGCAGAAAGAACAGGAAGCCCCTCATATTCCGTTCCCTGCAGCTGCTTCTCCACATACCATTTTTGCGCATTCGTAACGATCTGAATGGAAGGATCATCTTGAACAAGAGCAAACCAGCTATTAATTGACGCTGTCGTCTTGCCGACAGGCCCTCGCACGTACGCCAGCGTATTCTCATGATCCTCTTTCACCGCATCGACGACAGCCTTATCGGCATCTACAAGCGGTACCTTGTTTACTGTATCAAAGATAGGCTTAACTTCGCTTTTCGAATCAATAACCGCCCATTTCCCATCCTTCTTCTCCAAGGTTAGATCAATAATGCCGAGATTATTTCCCCAGAAGCCCGGTTCCACGGCAGGTACTCCGTTAATCGTTCCTTTCGCAAGGTCGACACCCGTTTTTCCTTCAAACGATTTGTCAGGAAATACTTTATGCGCATGTCCGAACAAAATCGCATTAATGCCGGCAACTTTGCTTAAATAGAGCACCGAGTTTTCCATTAACGCCGCTTGCGGGATATCTTCAAAGCCGGAGTGCGGAATCGCAACAATGATATCGGCTCCCTTTGCTTTCATTTCCGGCACAAACTTTTCTGCCGTCTTTACAATATCCTTGACCGTTACCTTGCCTTCCAAATGAGCTTTATCCCATTGCGTAATCTGCGGAGGAACAAATCCAATCACGCCCACCTTCAGCGTATGTTTCACGCCCTTGCTGTCTGTTACTTCTTTATCGATAATGAGATACGGCTTGAACAAATTGACATCATTCGACTCGTCCTTATCTCCGTCTACTTTATAAATATTTGCATTCACATAAGGAAAGTCCGCCCCTGCGAGCGAGTTGTCTAAAAATGATAGGCCATAATTGAATTCATGATTGCCTAAGTTGCCCGCATCATAATCAAGCAAATTCATAGCTTTATACACCGGATGCGTCTCACCCTGCTTCAGCTTATCAACCGTAGCGACATAATCACCGAGAGGGTTTCCTTGGATTAAATCACCGTTATCAAATAATAGGCTGTTCGGAGCTTCCTCCCGTGCTTTCTTGATGAGCGTCGCCGTCTTCGCGAGCCCATATTCATCAGTAGGCTTGTCCGCAAAATAATCATAGTTCATCATGTTTACATGCAGGTCGGATGTTTCCATAATTCTCAATTGAACCGTATTTCCTGCACCCGCATCGGCCATTGCCGTGAACGGCATAGCCCCTAGACTAACGGTAATAGCAGCAGCTAAAGCACCCTTCCACTTCGATATGTACGGTGTCGCCAACAAAAACTCCTCCTTCATCCTCTTTCTATTAATTAAGATGCTCTGCTGCAAGCACAAGATGAAATAATGTTTTCCTTCAATATATTAATTTAAATATTCTGAATTGTCATTTATTTATTTCGTTAACCCGTTAAATCCTTTTACAATAAAAAAAGGCTTCGCTCCAAGCGGATGAATTACCGCTGGCAGCGAAGCCTTCTCTGAATCATTTCATTATTTCAAAAAGCCTAGAAGCATCTCGCGAATAACCTTCGCCGCAACAATCTGCGTTTGCTCCGTTGGATCATAAGCTGGCGCAACCTCAACGAGGTCGAAGCCCACAATGTTCACACCGGAACGTGCAATGGCATGAACCGATTCAATAAGCTCCTTAGACGTAATACCGCCCGCTTCCGCCGTACCTGTACCAGGTGCTGCAGATGGATCAAGCACATCGATATCAATCGTTAAGTAAACCGGACGCCCTTCTAACTCTGGAAGCACCTTCTTAAGCGGCTCCAAAACCTCGAAAGGATGGAAGTTGATGTTCTCGCGTGCGTATTGCCATTCCTCGCGGGAGCCCGAACGGATACCGAACTGGTAAATGTTCTGTCCGCCCATTAGACCAGCCGCTTTGCGCAGCGGCGTGGAGTGGGACAACGGTTCGCCTTCATACGACTCGCGCAAATCAGCGTGAGCGTCGAAATGGATGATCGCTAGATCAGGGTACTTTTTGTACACCTCTTGGAAGATCGGCCAAGAAACAAGATGCTCGCCGCCGAGACCAACAGGAATTTTGCCATCGTCTAGAACGCCGCGAACGAATTCGCCGATGATTTCCAGACTACGCGCTGGGTTTCCGAAAGGAAGCAGCAGATCGCCAGCATCGAAATATTCGATATCCTCGAGGCTGCGATCTAAGTAAGGGCTGTATTCTTCTAGTCCGATCGACACCTCGCGAATGCGAGGTGGGCCGAAACGGGAGCCAGGACGGAAGCTGACCGTGAAATCCATCGGCATGCCGTAGATAACCGCTTTGGAAGCTTCATAGTTGTCAGAGCTCAAAATGAAGACATTGCCTGAATATTTTTGATCCAATTTCATGAGGTGTGTCCTCTCTTTCCTGCAGCGTAGCCGCTCGTTACTTCACGAGATCTTCAACAAATTTTGGAAGCACGAATGCTGCTTTGTGAAGACGAGGCGTGTAATATTTTGTATCAATTTCTGGAATTGCCGTCTCATCAACAGCAAGAGGATCGTGTTTTTTGCTGCCCATTGTGAACGTCCACAGACCGCTTGGGTAAGTTGGAATGTTCGCGCCGTATACACGAACGATCGGGAATACTTCCTTCACGTCTTTGTTTACGCTTTGGATCAGATCCGCTTTAAACCAAGGGTTATCCGTTTGAGCTACGAAGATGCCGTCTTCTTTCAATGCTTCATAGATGCCTTGGTAGAAGCCCTTCGTAAATAGGTTTGCTGCAGGTCCAACCGGTTCAGTGGAATCAACCATAATAACGTCATATGTGTTTTTATGATCATGAATATGCATAAAGCCGTCGTTTACAAGCACTTCAACACGCGGGTTGTCGAGCTCGCCAGCGATGGATGGCAAGTATTTTTTGGAGTATTCGATTACTTTACCGTCGATGTCGACAAGAACTGCCTTCTTCACCTTCGGATGTTTCATAACTTCACGAATAACGCCGCCGTCTCCGCCGCCAACAACAAGCACGTACTCCGGATTCGGATGCGTGAAAAGTACAGGATGCGCAACCATCTCGTGGTAAACGAACTCATCCTTAACCGTGGTCATAACCATACCGTCGAGAACAAGCATCGTTCCAAACTCTTCCGTTTCGATCATATCAAGCTGTTGAAAATCTGTTTGTTCATTTACGTAAGTCTTAGTGATCTTCGCCGTTATGCCGAAGCTGTCTGTTTGTTTTTCCGTATACCACAATTCCATGGTGTAAAATCCCTTCTTTCCTTCAATCGTTCAACCTGTATTATAGTAAAATTATTAAATCACTACAAGTACTCCAGACAATCCGTGTATTAACGTTTTTTAAAGATTTTATTCCATATAATATCCTGATTTTCCGAACGATATGTAGATTCTGTTTAATTATAAAGGCTGTCTCGAATTGCCTGGGACAGCCATTATCGTTGTGGAAATCATCTGAGCGTTTCCTATCGTCTCATGTATGATCATCTCGACTGGCAGAGCTTTCTATAAATATTTAGGAATCAGCGCCTCTTTGTGAATAGGGTGTTCTTCGTTTTTCCATACTAAGGAAAAGTGAAGTTTTGCACTGAAGGGAGCCTGCTCCATGAAAAAACATTCCAACCAGCAGGGTAAGTTGCGTAACCGACCTGCTTTTCCTCTTATAACCGAGAGGTTCCTTCCCCAATTTCTGAAAATGAAAAAATGGTTGAGATGGGCAGCTGCCGCTTTCACCCTTTTCATACTCATCATGGTCGGTACACTTATCTATTTACGTACCCAATCGCTTCCAGTCACTGCAATTAGCCAAACCTCTCAAATGATTGATCTGCATGGCAACGTCATTGATACGTTTCATGCGGGAGAGAACCGCCGTTCTGTGCAGCTATCCGACATCTCGCATTACGTCATTGAAGCAACCTTAGCTATCGAAGACCGCCGCTTCTACGATCATCGCGGCTTTGATATGAAGGGAATGGCGCGCGCCGTTATGGTTAACGTCCAAAGCTTCTCAGCACGCCAAGGCGCAAGCACGCTCACACAGCAGCTCGCACGCAATCTTTATTTGACGCACGAGCGAACCTGGCAGCGCAAGATGAAGGAAGCGATGTACACCGTTCAGCTTGAAATGAACTACTCCAAGGACGAAATTCTCGGCATGTACTTGAATCAAATTTATTATGGCCACGGCTCCTATGGTATTGAAGCAGCGGCGATGATGTACTTTAATAAACATGCTTCCGAGCTTACGCTTGCAGAAAGCGCCATGCTTGCCGGCATCCCGAAGGGCCCCAAGTATTATTCGCCTTACCTTAATATGAAAAATGCGAAGGACCGCCAGCTTACTATTTTGCAGGCGATGCTCGAAGGCGGCTCTATTACGTCCGAGCAAGCTGATGCCGCTTATGAGGAGATGCTGAATTTCCAGAAACTCGGCTCTGGAGAGCAGGAAGGGTTTGCGCCGTATTTTCGCGATTATATCCGGAATATTGCAGTCGACAAGCTGGGTATTAATGAGCATTTGCTGAATGAGGGCGGCATTACCATCTATACGACACTTGATCCGGAAGCGCAAGCGACGGCCGAAGAGGTTATTGCAAAGGGGATTCCAGAAAACTCCGAGCAGCAGGCAGCGCTTATTGCGATAGATCCGCGCAGCGGATATATCAAAGCGATGGTTGGCGGAAGGAATTATAAGAAAAACCAATATAACCGGGTGTTTGCGAAGACACGTCAACCCGGCTCCTCCTTCAAGCCTTTCTTATATTTAACCGCCTTGCAAAGCGGTTTCATGTCACCTGTTACCCGTTATATGAGTGAACCAACCATATTCACTTATGATGAGGGAAGGAAAACGTATGAGCCAAGCAACTATGGTGATAAATATTTGAATGAATTGATTGATATGAGACAAGCGCTGGCTAGCTCGGACAATATTTATGCAGTCAACACCATCATGACCGTTGGCGCTGATAAAGTAATTGATACGGCTAGGAAGCTTGGAATCAACAGCCCTATGAAGCCGGTTCCTTCACTCGCGCTTGGCACCTTCCCAGTGAGCCCGTTCGAAATGGCTTCTGCATTCGGTACATTTGCAAACGGTGGTATTCACATTGAGCCTATTGCGATTCTCCGTATTGAGGATCGTAAGGGACAGGTATTATATGAAGCGGAACAAAAATCCGAACAAGCCGTAACCCCTGCTGAAGCCTATGTGATGACCAGCTTAATGGAGAGTGTATTTGAAGAAGGCGGCACAGCTTTCCGTGTATCTTCTATTATTAAACGGCCGATAGCAGGTAAGACGGGTACGACCCCTACGGATGCATGGCTTGTGGGATATACACCTGAGCTAGCAACAGCGGTGTGGGTTGGCTACGATAAGGATCGCAAATTAACCGTTGCTGAAGCTTATCGCGCTGCTCCCATTTTCGCTAAATTTACGGAGCAGGCGCTATCCTCGATACCGCCAAAGATTTTCCCAATTCCGGAAGGTATCGTAAATGTGTACATCGACCCAACCAGCGGAAAGCTTGCGGAAAGCAGCTGTCCGCACAAACGGTTAGAAACCTTCATAAGCGGAACGGAGCCGACTGAGGTATGCGGCGAGCCTGCCGGTGCCGGAAATAACGAAAGCGATGCCTCGCAAGAAGGGTCGGGTGCAGCAGGACGACATTCTTGGTGGAATGACTTGAAGCGTTGGTGGACAGACTAAAAAAACAGCAGCCTTCCTTTATTGAGGAGGGCTGTTATTCCTTCCGATAACGAATCAATCATAACCTCCGCACATTTTTGTCTAACTTATGATCAAAAAGTGAATTTTCTTTGAACAAAACCTTAATGTTGTGGTATAGTAATCATAAGAAAACACTTACAATTGATCGGGAGTGTTCAATATGACAACAAAAACAGCAACAATCAGTAGCATTCAGCCTTCTAAATCAGATGTCAAGCGCCTTGTGAAGGCAATGACTGCCATCTCTTGGATCGTTCTATCTATTGGCGTTATACTCAGCCTAATTAACTTAAGCCATTTCAGCGATAAAAATGTTGGTCTCATGGTCGGCATCGGATTCCTAATCGGCAGCGTCCATATTTATGTCATTGGCACAGCGATCGGACTTGTTCATGCTCGCCTAAACCAAGAACAGCCGCCGAATGATTTTAACGAACATCAATAATCAAGATTAGCCTCATGTCTCGAAACAAATAGACAGCCTCATTTGGTCAATGACCAGATGGGGCTGTCTATTTGCTTTAACTGGGGCATTTCCATGCTGCGAAAGAAGCTCCCTCGTCACCAAAACTTAAAAGGGACAAACCACTTTAATTTGGGTAAAGTTACTATAAGTAAGAACAATCCGCTTTAAAGAATGCTCCTACATCTAACAGTTGTCTAAGCAGTGAACTTTCTATTACAGAATAAAGACGAATTATTGACGTAATTGTTAACCCAGCAGTTATTGCCTTGTGGATCTGCTATTGTAGTCGTAAGCAGTAATTTTGAGGAGTTGAACTGATGATGAGACCGTTTCTTCGTATGCTGACACCCGCACTGATTATGCTAATGGCCGTAATGCTTTCCGGCTGCGGCGAGCAATTCATCGTGCTCGATCCGAAAGGGCCAATCGGCGAGTCTCAGAAAGATTTAATGTATTTTTCAGCCATTCTGTGTACGATTATCACTATCCCCGTACTTATCCTGACAGCCTTTATCGTCTTGCGATACCGTGATAAGCCCGGCAGAAAAGCTTCCTATACGCCTAACTGGGAGCACAGCGCAAAGCTGGAAACGATTTGGTGGTCCATTCCAATTGTAGCCATCCTTATTCTGGCTATCGTTACCGCTAAATACACGTATGAACTTGAGCCTTCCAAACCAATTGAGTCGGCTAAGGCGCCGATAACGATTCAGGTCACTTCACTCGATTGGAAGTGGTTGTTTAAATATCCGGAGGAGGATATTGCGACTGTTAATTACCTTAAGATTCCTGAAGACGTGCCGATAAAATTCCAAGTGACCGCCGACACGTCAATGAATTCCTTCTGGGTTCCGCAGCTTGGCGGGCAAATTTATGCCATGTCGGGGATGGCGATGACCTTATTCCTGCAGGCCGATGAGCCAGGCAGCTACTATGGCTCCGGTGCGAACTTCACAGGGAAAGACTTCGCGCAAATGACGTTTAAGGTGGATGCTACCTCCGAGGAGGACTACAAAGCTTGGGTAGATGAAGTGAAGGCCACATCTCCTGCACTGACTATGGAAGGTTTCGAGACGCTGACTGAGCCAAGTACTTCTGATGTTCAGCTATTCTCCAGCTTCCCTAAAGGATTATTCGATAAAGTTGTAAGGCAATATGTGAAAGGCGACGGCGGTGCTCATCAACATCATGGCAGCGTAGCCGCAGAGCCTGCCGACGAAGCGGATGCGTCTGAGTCGCAAAGTGAAACGAAAAACAAACCGGATTTAAATGCTAGTATTCATGCGGGTCATTAACCCGCTTGCAAGCAATTGCTTAAAAGGCGAGTTTGTGCCACAAACTTTTAGGAGGACCCCTAATGTTAGACAAAATTAAAGATTTCGCGTCCGAATTTTTCGTCACCGGCGATCCGCTTATTTTAGGGGCACAAGTCTCTATTGGCTTGTCGATGGTGGCAATTATATTCGCGCTCACCTTTTTCAAGAAATGGCGCTGGCTTTGGACGGAATGGTTGACCAGCGTAGATCATAAGAAAATCGGTATCATGTACATTATCGCTGCCATCCTCATGCTGTTCCGCGGCGGCGTTGATGCGCTGCTCATGCGTGTTCAGCTCGCTGCTCCTGAACTTGAGTTTTTGGCGCCGGATCATTATAACGCAATTTTCACCACTCACGGCGTAATCATGATTTTGTTCATGGCGATGCCACTTATGTTCGGTTTATTCAATATCATCGTTCCGCTGCAAATTGGCGCCCGTGATGTTGCTTTCCCGTTCCTGAACTCCCTTAGCTTCTGGATGTTCTTCTTCGGTGCCATGCTGTTTAACGTATCCTTCATTATCGGCGGTTCGCCTGATGCAGGTTGGCTCGCTTATCCGCCGCTCTCTGAGCTGTCGGGAAGTCCAGGGCTTGGTCAGGACTTCTATATATGGGGTATTCAGATCTCAGGTATCGGTTCCTTGGCTACAGGTATTAACTTTATCGTTACGATCTTAAAAATGCGTGCGCCTGGCATGAAGCTCATGAAAATGCCAATGTTCGTATGGTCGGTGCTGTCGTCTTGCGTAACGATTATCTTCGCATTTCCTATTTTGACCGTTACATTGTTCCTTCTATTCCTCGACCGTTATGTGGGCGCGCATTTCTTTACGCTCGACGGCGGGGGCAACCCGATGATGTATATCAATCTCATCTGGATGTGGGGACATCCTGAAGTTTATATTGTTGTTTTGCCTGCTTTTGGTATATTCTCTGAGGTTGTATCAACATTCTCGAAGAAAAAACTGTTTGGCTATAAGTCAATGGTACTTGCTCTTATGTCAATCAGCTTCTTCTCCTTCTTTACCTGGGCGCATCACTTCTTCACAATGGGTTCCGGCGCTAACGTCAACGCATTCTTTGCTGTGACGACGATGATTATCGCCATACCGACCGGGGTAAAAATATTCAACTGGCTGTTTACGATGTACCGAGGCCGACTTAGCTTCCCGACTCCAATGATGTGGACGGTAGCATTCATTCCGTGCTTTGTTATCGGAGGGATGACCGGGGTGCTCTTATCCGTTGCACCTGCTGACTTCCAGTACCATAACAGCTACTTCCTGATCGCGCATTTTCATAATGTGCTTATCGGCGGTGTTGTGTTTGGTTATTTCGCAGGCCTCTACTACTGGTGGCCAAAAATGTTTGGCTTCCGCTTGCATGAGGGTCTTGGCAAATGGGCTTTCTGGTTCTGGAACATCGGTTTCTATGTTTGTTTCCTGCCGCAATATGCGCTTGGATTTATGGGGATGACGCGTCGCTTCAACGAGTACGACTTCGATATGGGCTGGCAGCCTCTGAACGTCGTATCTACTGTTGGCGCATTCCTAATGGGTATCGCGTTTATTTTCCAAGTTTGGCAGATCGCTCACAGCATCAAGTTTCTCAAGAAAGAAAAGAACGGCGATTCTTGGGATGGCCGCACACTCGAATGGTCGATTCCATCACCTGCGCCGCTATATAACTTTGCTCGCTTGCCACAGGTTACAAGCCAAGACGAGTGGTGGGAAGAAAAGCAGCGCATCGCGAATGGCCAGCCTGCCAAACCGCTTGCACCGCTTGAACCGATTCATATGCCAAAAAACTCAGGTATTCCAATCATCATGTCGGTCTGCTGGTTTATTGCAGGATTCGGCTTCGTATGGGATTGGCTATGGATGGCCATACCAGGTCTAATCGGCGTAGCCGTATGTATGCTTGTTCGTTCGTTCTCCTACGATACCGATTATTACATTCCGGTAGATGAGATTGAACGCACGGAAGCAGCGTTAAGGGGGACAAAATAATGGCACATGCAGTTTCCACTCCAGCAGGAGCGCATGGCGGACACGGCGCTGGACACGGCGGCGGTCACCATGACGATCATCACGATCAAGAATCGATGAAAATGTTCGGCTTCTGGCTGTTTCTAATAACCGACGTTATTTTGTTCGGTACGTTATTTGCCACCTATGTCGTCCTCCGTCTCAACACAGACGGCGGGCCGACAGGTGCGGAATTGCTTGAGATGAACGGTATTATCATTTCGACCTTCATCCTACTGACAAGCAGCTTTACAAGTGGTATAGCCGTTCTCGAGATGAATAAGGGCAACAAACGTGGTCTTATACTCTGGCTCGCTATTACAGCTGTGCTCGGGGCTTCATTTGTCTATCTTGAAGTCAATGAGTTCATGCATTTGGTGCATGAGGGCGCTAATATCGGAACGAGTGCCTACTGGTCTGCCTTCTTCGTTCTCGTCGGCACGCACGGTCTCCACGTTTCGCTCGGCCTTATCTGGATGATTGCATTAATCCTTCAAATAAGACGCCGTGGTATTACGCCGGTCACCAAGCGTAAAGTAGGCATCATCAGCTTGTACTGGCATTTCTTGGACGTTGTATGGATTTTCGTATTCTCAATCGTTTATTTGATGGGGGTGATGTAGGATGGAAAACCATAACACGCATACACAGGACGCACACGGTTCCCACGGCGGGTCGATGAAGTCTTATGTGATCGGCTTTCTATTCTCCATCATTCTGACGATCATTCCGCTCGTCGTAGTGATGAATGACCTGCTTAGCAAAAAAGCTGCAACCTTGCTCATCCTCGTGACGGCGGTTCTGCAATTTGCTGTTCAGCTTATCTTCTTTATGCACATTCGGGATGAGGAGAAGCCGCGCTTCAACCTTATGGCGCTTATTTTCGGCCTCGTCATTTTGCTGACGATCGTCGCAGGCTCCGTCTGGATTATGACTTACAATGCCGTTGCATCATAATCGGCGATATGAATAAATACCAGATATAAAAAAAAGCTGTGCTGAAGTCTATCTGACTTTGGCACAGCTTTTTTCGTTTGTTATTTTATGCTTATAATCAAACTCTCCCTATCTAGGGCTGCTTTATCCGTGCCATAATCGTCTTATATGAATAAAGAAATGAAAGATGAGGTGGGACATCATGTCCATTACACTGCGCCCCTTGCAGCTCCCCAAGGACTATGAGCAGCTTGCACAATTACTTAATCAAGTATGGTCAGAACCCACTACAGCAGAAAACCTGCATGAAGCGGATAAGAAGTTATATGAGACCGGACATACATGGATGGATGAGAACGGGCTGCTTGCCGGATACGATCGCGAACGACAGGTTGCTGTGAATGTTCAAGGTGATATTGTCGGCTACGCGTGGTCTTGGCGGGCGCCTTGGACGGAGCCTGGCTATTTATGCAATACGCTCGTCGTTTCAGACGCTTACCGCAAGCAGGGAATCGGCCAATTACTGTTAGTCCATATTGGACATTGGGCTTTGAAAATCGGCGCATCTACACTCATTACCGAGGTATGGGATGATAACGAGGACGCGCTTCAGTTCGCAAAGCGCCGTGCTTTTGTAATCGAACGTCACGCCTTCCAGTCCGTCCTTACGCTTGGCAGCCATGAAGGAAATCAAGAGCAACAATTCCCAAGCATACCGGACCTTGGGACTGTCCGTTTCCTAACACTTGCGGATGAACCTGGTGAAGAAAGCGAACAAAAGCTATATGAGATCTATAAAGAAACACTGGTGGACATTCCCGGTTATCTCGGTGAAGTCCCTGATTTCTTTGAATGGCGCAAATGGAATTTGAAAGTGGACGGCTATGCGCCGCAGCAAGTTATTATCGCCGCTGACGGTGATCGCTTTGTCGGTGTCACTAACGTCCTGCTTAATCCACAGACAAACGGCATGTATCATGAATATACCGGTGTAAGCAGAGCTTATCGCGGCAGAAAGATTGCATTTGCCCTAAAGCTCAAAGCGATTGAGCTAGCCAAGCAACAACAAGCTGCTTATCTTCGGACGGATAATGATTCAACGAATGAACCCATTCTCAGCATTAATCGCAAGCTAGGATATGTTCCTCTTCGCGGCTCTTATCGTGTCCTTGCTCCTCTTCAAGAGGTTTTGAATAAATTGCCCATCGAAATGCAGCAATGAACGACAATCCTGCATTTCCCCCTATTAAAAAAGCAGTTTGAAGCGAGTATCCCGCTTCAAACTGCTTTTCCACTTCCGCTATATACGACCCTGTTCCACGATCTCTACATCCTTCGGTACAATTAATGTCAACTCCGGGCTAACCGTGTCCGAGATGAATCCGCCGTCCCGGTGATCGACAGAACCAATCATGACGTACATCGTTGAGCCAACAATATCGGTTTGCAGCATTTTATTGTCCAATCGTTCATACTTCTCGGATGACCAGTAACGTATCTGTCCAAACAGCTTTACCTCACGTGTTTCTGAATGCTCAAGCGTCACACCATCCAAGGAGTGCACAACAATTTTTTTAATTTCAGCAGGAACCTTTAAATTATTTGTCGTAACGAAAGCCGAACGCTGCGTCATTTGCAGCCCTCTCTGCAGCTCATCGAATAAGCCCGTAGACATGAGCAGGGCAAGTCCAAGACTAGCCGTTCCAACCATCCCCACAAAAAAGACACTCATCCAATCATAACGAACGATTGTACGTGCACTGTTAGAGAACTTCAAGTAAAGCAGCAGCTCCGCTCCGAGCATAATGAAAACAACCGGTGCGACCCAAACGAGCACCTCGAAGGCTTCAATGTCTTGCCATAGAGAGACAGCTAATGCTGTCCCCATGAGGATCAGCGTCACACCCATTGACAATGAACCAACTCGCCAAGTACGTAAGCCTGCTGGCTGATTAACGGCCCTGTCTGCCATATTTACCGTGTTAGTGTTCAATGCGACTCCTCCTCGTACTTTCTTGGCATCGGCTTATGGAGCTCAGGCGGTTTCCCTTTGCTCATCACCGGAGATGCCTTACTTCCAAAGGCTAGACGCATGCCTACAATAATCATAATAAATGCGACCACAGCCGTTGGAATCATATATTTAAATTGCATGTATTGCGAATATAGCTCCCTTGAGAAATGAGAAGTAACCTCCACTGCTACTCGATCGAGCAAGTAGTAAACGCCGAATCCCAGCAGTCCAAAACCAAACCATCGCTGATAAGGCACAAGCTGCGTCAGTACCGGTTCATCCGTGAGCACCTGACGCTCGTAACGAGACGTCTGCTGCAAGGCGTCAAAGAAAGCAAAACACCAGAACAGCGGCAGGAGGAAGAAAAACAGTGACAAGCGTAAATTGTCCATAATATAGATGGCGAGGAGGAAACCGCCCATGAGCTGCAGTCCGCGTTTTTGCAAGCCCAAATAAAGATGGCCTGCGCCTGGGAAAATGGATAAGGCAATCGCCAGCACCTTGCTTTTGCGACCAGAGGCGATATACGATTCCATATCTTCAAATATGGCACGGTCCACAAGCTGCTCCCCACGCTGCTTGGCATGCAGCTGACTAATCGCATCAAACATGCTGTATATCCAGATGACTGGCAAAGCAAGCAGGAAAACTAGCAGCTCAGCCCGATGCGTAATCGTGCCTAAGAAGACGATAATCGCAAACCAGCCAATGAACGAAATGAGGAAAGTGATGCCGCGCTGCATGAGCCCCATATTCATATGCCCTAGACCCGGTATGAGCGAGAATAGTATCGTACGCGATTTCTCGCGCTGGCGCTCCCGCTCCAAAGGAACAAAGCCCGGTGAAAAATGATCGGCAGGATGCTCGAACGGATGCTGATGAGCAGAGCTTGACGGCAACCCCTTGCCTAGAAGCAGGAAAATGATCATATCGATCATATTGATGATTCCCGCCATCGCCGCTATAAACATAAGGAAAACATATATCCCATCATCGCCTGCGCTTACCAAACCCATTAAAATAAGTAATCCCAGTGATCCAAAGAAGGCTCCGCCATATAACACTGCACGTACGGGGCGGCCTGCATAGGCATGTCCTACGCCGGGTAAAAACGAAAGAAAGAAGGCCGCTAACGGGCTTTTATTCATCATTGATTCATTCCCTTCTATTTTCATTTATCTAAATCGAGATGCTTTCAAGCCATCGAGCCACGAGCCCGTTTGATCGACGATTCTGTCTGACCAGGATTCGGTGTGCTCACTTGCGGACACTGGCGGATTCGGACTTATATCCTGCTGCGCGTTCTCATTCATGTCAAGCTGAGCCAGCTTCTGCGAGAAGGAGGCAAAGGTTCCGCTAGCAAGCAGCAGCAGCGTAATAGAAGCTGCAATCGTGTAGTGCGTTACCGGATGCTGAAGCCAGGTCCGCAGGCGGCGAGGTTTCTCTTGCAAGGTATTCGGAGCAACATGCTGCTTGGCATCTATGTGATATTGTTCCTGCTCATCCCTCAATTGCTCCACGACACGCTTCTCTAACCGCTCCATGTCAGGAATCGGTGTAAGCCTTACGTTTGTTAAATGAGTGTCTGCTGGTTGCAAATCGCCTTCAGCTGTTTCAATCGCGGTTATAAAAAGCTGCAAACAGAAGTCACAAGCAGCCAAATGCTGCTCAACTGGTACACGCTCAGCCTCAATTAGTCTGTCGTTTACGTAACGGAACATTTGATCAGGAGAGATATGCTCAATCATCATTCGAAGTCCTCCTTCCGCCAATGGCGCTTCATCCAGCTTCTTGCACGGTACAGCCTGGACTCTACGCTTTTGCGCTCTAGTCCGGTTTCGGCTGCGATTTGCTCATATGACTTGTCTTCCATATAATAAGCGGTTATGACCTCACGATAGTTATCCGGCATTTCTTCAACCCGTTCTCGGATTTGCTGCCTATCCGCCTGTTCGATGGCTATTGATTCAGCAGCAGGCGCAGCCACTAGATCCTCATGAACTTTTTCAGACATCGCTTCGCTATCCATTAGCTCTTCTGGCCTTCGTGCTCGGCTGCGCTTGAAATCAATCGCTCGATTAACGGCAATACGGGTAATCCATGTCTTGAGCCCATCCAATCGACAATCCGGAAGGGAGCGATAAATTTGCAGCAGCACTTCCTGTGTAATATCCTCCGCATCATGCGGTGAATGAAGCACTGCGAAGACTGTTCTATATATATAAGGACCATAGGCTTGTACGAAAGGGCCATAATGCTCGGGCCCACCCTTTTGCACGGCTTTGATCCAATCCTCGTCTTGAATGTCGCTCCCCTCCTTCCCAATCTAATAGACGTCAGCATGTCCCATATACCCTGCACTTGTTCCCAAAAACTTTTTTTGAGGCTTTATCAGCCTCTATCAACGCGGAAAACCTCATCATTCGATAGGACTAGCCTACGAACGATGAGGTTCTCATCCATTATTCACAATAACGGCAACCTGTTGCTAATAACGCCTGCTGTTATACGGTCAAAGCTTGCTTAAGCTCCTCAGGGGAGCGATCCCACCACTCGAGATTATGATCCACAAGCAGCTTACGAAGAGCCGATTTCTCAACATCGCCAAGCTCAGTCAAATTATAGCGACGTTTGAGCGATTGATCCAGCTTGTTCACATGGTCTGGAAGCAGCTTCCACCCGCGACGCGCCTCTGAATCAATCAGCATCTCACATGCCGTAGCGCCCGCGTAGTAGGAACCTTCTTCATTGCGGTCAACGGCTACCCACACGATCCAGCATTGACGACCGTTCGGTGTATCCTCTTTGTTTGGCGTAAACTTAATGCCACGCTCCACTTTGCTCTTTGCATGCATGGCGCCAACGTCAATATAAGCGACGCCATCATCAATAATGACACAGGATACGGCGCTCAAATCAATCGTACCTGCTCCAAAACCTTTATGTTGTTTGCTGCTCACTACGTTGAGCGACAGTGATTTCTTTTCTTTCTTTTCCGGCTCGGCCGGCTGTCCTTGTTCTTCCGTCATGCGTATTCACACCTTCCCCGATACAATAATTCCATTTTAGCTAATAATCATCGAAAAGCAAACATATACATGCTGTAGATGCTTGTCAACGGGAGGGAAACGTTCAATGACTCCACGCTATTTCAAACGAATTTCACTTGTAATACTCGCAGTCGTGCTGCTCGGTATATCTTTGCAGCATGACTTCGGGACTGCTTGGCAATCCCAATATACTTATGCTTTCGCTCCCGCCGCTATTGCCAAGCAAGCACCAGCGCCTGCCCAAAAGTCGGTCAAGCCACCTGCCGTGCAGGAACCGAATACGGTCATGACTCCTAAACCGCAAGAGCTGAGCAAACGTGTCGTTGAATACCATATCAACGTTCATTTAACGAATGATGCGAAGCAGCTGAACGGTGAGCAAACCGTAACTTGGACTAACCCTGGTAAAAAAACAGTGTCCGAGCTCTATTTCCATCTGTATCCGAATGCCTTTCAATCGGACAAAACAACGTTTATGAAAGAATCCGGCGGCAAACTGCGTCAGGACAAAGCAACCACCAATAGCCAAGGCTATATGAACCTGCTTACGCTAGAAACGTTGAACGGAGAGAGCCTTCTGCCACGCCTGCAATATGTACAACCTGACGATGGCAATGCCAATGACTTCACCTTGGCCAAAATTCGCTTGCCTGAGCCTGTTGCTCCCGGCACATCCGTAACGCTGCGAATGAGTTATGAGGTGAAGCTCCCAGAGGTATTCGCAAGGATGGGCTATTCCGGCAACTTTGTAATGGCGGGGCAGTGGTTTCCGAAGCTCGCCGTATATGAGACAGCCGGCATGCGCGGGCGTACAGCCGAAGGCTGGAATGTGCACCAGTATCATGGCAATTCCGAGTTTTACAGCGATTTTGGCATTTACAGCGTACGGATTAAAGTGCCTGAGGACTACACCGTGGCTGCAACGGGCTTCCAAACAAAACCTATTGAAATCAAGGAACAGACAAAAATTTACCAATTTTACGCTGATGATATCCATGATTTCGCTTGGTCGGCTTCGCCGGACTTTGTATATGAAGAGACTGCTTATTCTGATACCGGCATTCCCGGTGTACGCATTAAGCTTTATCTTGATCCTGCGCATGCTGACCTTAAGGACCGCTATATGCATGCAGCCAAGTCAGCGCTCGCAAGCTATGCCAAGTGGTATGGTGAATATCCTTATAGTACGCTGTCGATCGTCGTTCCACCCAAAGGAGCGAATGGCGCTGGCGGTATGGAGTATCCAACGCTCATAACCGCTTTCGCCGCAGAAAATGATAACCCCGGCTACGATCTAGAGCGTACGGTTGTGCACGAGATTGGACACCAATATTGGTACGGAATGGTCGCCTCTAATGAGTTCGAGGAGGCATGGCTGGACGAGGGCTTTACGTCCTATGCCGAAGATAAAGTGATGGAGACCGCATACGGTTTGGAACCGAATCTGCGTATGGAAGCCAGCTACATGACCGATCCTGCACCGCTCAAGCAGCCATCATGGGCATATGCGAGCCACACGCAATACGCCGAGAACGTGTACATGCGGGCGAAGCTCGTGCTCATTGGCATCGAGAATCAGGTGGGCTCAAGAACGATGCAGAAAATTTTGCGCACCTATTTCCAAAAGTATAAATTCAAGCATCCTTCTACAGCAGACTTCCAGCGCGTTGTCGAACAGGTAACGAAAACGAAATGGCATGATTATTTCAGCCAGTATGTCTACGACAACAAGATGGCCGACTTTTCGATTGAATCCATTCATGTACGCCCTGTTACTCAAGATGGTACCCAAATGTATGAATCTGTTGTGCTGGTCAAGAAAAACGGCGGCAGCAATGGCGAGATTAAAGTCGTGATGAAGTTTTCTGACGGCACCAAAATAACGAAGCTTTGGGATGCCGAGGAATCTCACATGCAATATAAACAGCTGCATTCCGCTCCGCTTGAGTGGGCGGTCGTTGACCCAAGTAATAGCAATGTGCTCGATAATAAGCTCATCAACAACTACATGCAGGCTCAGCTACCAGAGGATAAACGCACCAGGTGGAGTCTCGGCGTTGTCCAGCTAATCGAAGGACTGCTCGGGTCGCTGAGCTGGTAAGTAATTGCGTTCAAGGAGCGATAAACGATGAAGATACATTTGAAGCAAGGCTGGCGGCTAGCGGTGAAACATTTTTACCTTGTTATTTTATTATTTCTGTATCAGCTGCTCTGGGGATTTTTCCTCTACCGTTTCATTGATTCGGTCGTTGCGCCGCTGCTGCGGCGATATCCGAGCTCCTCTCCTTCTGACACAGCCGTTTCGCTCTTCATGACGGAGGCACAGTTCCAACTGTTCAAGACTGATCTCATTCATCCGTACGTCTGGACGCTCGGCGCCCTTCTGATTGCCAGAATGCTGGTCACACCCTTATTCAATGCGGGTCTATTCTATTCGCTAAATCAAGCTAGATCCGATGGTGGAACACGGTTTATGGAAGGTATTCGCAAAGCTTGGAAACCTGTTGTTCTGCTTTACTGGATTGAGGTTGTCCTATCGATTGCTCCTGCATGGTATGTGCTTCCCCGTTCACTGGACGCGCTTCTTGCGAGCGGCTCCATTCCGGAGCTGCTGCAAACCGTGCTGCCTGGCGCGCTGCTTTGGCTGCTATGGGGCACGGTGCTGCATCTCCTGTTTCTAGCCATGCAGTTCGGTGCTGCGTCAGGCACAGGGATATTCCGCTCCTTATGGCATGCTCTACGTCATTTTCTCACCTATGCAGCTGTCTCGCTCATCATGTGGGGAATCGGAGCAGCTGCTGGGCTTGTGGTAACGAGCCTCTCCATGCTCTGGGCTGGGTTATTCGCACTCATCCTCCATCAAGGCTATTATCTCATTCAAACACTTATGAAGGTTTGGACGATAGCAGCGCAATATGATTATTTGCAAACGAAACGAATCTAGTCGAGCAAAAACGCCTTCAGCGTCCTCCGAATGCTGAAGCAGCTTTGACGGAGAAATATAAGATATGTAGGAGAAAATGATATACTTTCTTATATTTACAAAAAAACCTTCGTTCCACACTTCACTGTGGTGCGGAGGTTTTTTTTATAACTAACCGCAACTAAATGATGGTAGTTCTGTATAAATAACTGAAAGAAAATCAAAAATGGGGGATATTCACAAATGATGCGTAAAAAACTAATTATTATATCCATGGTATTGCTCTTATCGGGCGGTTCATTAGTTGCAGCAGACAAACTATTTCAAAAGGTAACCTTACTTTATAATAATAAGCAGTCCACTGACGATGCTGTAATTGTGGATGATAAGGTGTATATCAGTATTCGTTCTTTGAGCGACACTCTTCAAGCCTTTGTCCAATGGAAGAACAATGATAAGAAACTGATTATTCAGAAGCCCAATGTGCATATGTTTCTAATGAACGAGAAGCGGACCATGTTCGGACAGGTTGATAAAGGCAGCGTGCAGAAATTTATAGTGCAAGCGCAAATCGATAATTTGAATATGGCCATTTCCGAATTCAAAGTCACTATCGTTGATCCTAATGATAAAGAAACTTTAGTCGACAGCCGCAGCCAGGATGATGATGATTTTAAAGAGTTCGTCGAAAAAGACACCTTTTGGTTCAGCTCCAAACTCTTTTCCTACGACTTCAAATATGCAGGCAAATACAAGGTACAGTTCTGGATGAAACAAAAAAACAGCGATCCACAGCTCATTTCGGAAAAAATCATTACTGCAAAATAAATCTCATTTTTCGATTGTCCAATAGGGGGCTGTTCTCATGAACAGCCTCCTTTGTCTATTTCTGCTGCTTTATCTGGAGCTGCCGCTCGCCTGTCAGAATCTACTCTTATTCGCGAGTAATATAGATGAGATTTTTCTAATCTATTATGAGCAAAATGGTGAAATACCGCCGTTTACGGCACTTTAGGCTAGTCCTTGCGATGTAGCGCCACAGGGACAAATCGGTATATTTTACACAACATCCACATAATTAATGAAATTGACTCCATGTATTAGTTAGAAAGCACTACTATGGAGTGTTTATATTACAGAAAGAACGGTTAAACGAAGCAAATTGCCAAAAGGTTACATGAGAATTATTAGAAATTGACACTAAAGGCAGGAGATCATTGAAAATAATCGAATATTTCTCAAAGCAATAAAAAAACTGCCTAATTCCCTATTGGGATACGGGGGAACCACTTTGGGTGAATTGATTCCGACGTTTGATATTTTTCAAACGCCTGAGGAATCATAGGGAGCCTTCAACCGAACCCCACAGCTAACCTCGTCGGCATTGGAAGGAGTTTCACAATTGAAGAAGATTACCGCAATACTCCTGGGTCTCGTTCTCGTATTCGCTTTTCAAGCAGGAAGCGCTTTCGCAGACTCAAAATTTAACGGAATAGTCAATGATCTTATTGGTACTCCGTACAAAAGCGGCGGAACGTCGTCGAATGGCTTTGACTGCTCCGGCTTCACGAGCTATGTGTTCGAAAAAATGGGCATTGATATTACACGTACTTCTGGCTCGCAAGCAAAAGAAGGTACAAAGGTCGCTAAGGCTGACCTCATCCCGGGAGATCTTGTGTTCTTCGACACAATTGGCGGCAACAACAGCGCCATATCCCATGTTGGCATTTACATAGGAGATGGAAAGTTTGTACATTCTTCCTCTAGCAGAGGCGTTGTAACAGACAAACTTAACTCTGAGTACTATGAAGGACGTTATGTGACTTCTCGTCGTATCATGGATGCTGATTCATACCAAGCCAACATTGACGTAAAATAGAGCAACCTAATCCCTCTCCTTGAGGGTTGAACGGTAGACTCATCTAGCAAAGCCGCAGTTTTTTGTCCTCTGACGACAAATGACTTGCGGCTTTGCTGTTTCATTCCACAATGGAATAGTACCGTTCAATGTTGCGCTTATGGAAGGAGTTATGCCTGATGTATTTGTTTATTCATCGCAAGGATTTGCGTATTGCAGATTTGCGCGCTTTTGATTATTTGAAGAGAAAAGAGAAACAAGGCATTCATTTGCTAATCATAGATCCCGTTACGACAGGCGATGGCCGTTTAACAAGCCATAGCGGCCGAAACTTTATGGCGCAAGCCGCCTCCCTTCTCCACAGCTATTCAAGTGCAGGAAAAGAACTGCATGTGCTATATGGAGACCCTGCTACTATTACCGAAGCTCTTCTGCAGGCGCATCCCATTGAAGAGGTTATCGTTCATGCTGACTATAGCCCCTACTCACGGCAACGCGATGAGCAGCTTGGGCTGACAACACGCCGCCTTGGCCGCCGCTGGATGTCCATTGCGGATTCACCACTTGCCGATTTGGAGGCTTTCCCAGCATTTGCTCGAAGATTGGAGCCATACAAGGTATTTACACCCTTTTATCGCATGTGGAGCAGCTTTATGCTGGAGCGTTATAACCCAATGAGTGAAACGACGATCCATGAGCTCACTACCATTGGTGAAATAAATACCAAGGTTGCGCAAACTTTCGCCTTGCCGGAATCCGTTTCATGCGCGTTAGGCGGCACGAAAGTACAAGGATCTTCCAAAGCATTATCCAAGCTGGAGCGATTCGTGCGCGAGCGCCTAGCCTCTTATTCGGATAGCAGGGACGCTTATGCTGAGGATCACACAAGCAGTCTCGCACGCTTCCTTAATACTGGGGCCCTCTCAGCCCGTCAAGCTTACGAAATGACACAAGGTCTTCCAGGGTCTGAATCGTGGGTCCGTCAGCTGGCATGGCGTGATTTTTATTTATATCAAGCGATGTATCATGATGATTTCTTTCGTTATGAGCAACTCGCTGATATGTCCAAGCTCTCAGATGCTCATCTAGAAGCATGGGCTACAGCTGCCACCGGCATCCCAATCATTGATGCGGCCATGACGCAGCTCAATCGTACAGGAGAGCTGCCTAACCGTTTACGAATGGTAACAGCGATGTTTTTAACTAAAAATCTGCTATGCCCCTTCACGCTCGGAGAACAGTATTTCCGTCTTCACTTAAGCGATTACGATAACACGCTTAATCGCGGCGGTTGGCTGTGGTGCTCTTCACTCGGGTATGATGCAGCGCCTTACTTCCGCATTATGAATCCAGCAATACAGTCGCAGACGCATGATCCTAGCGGCAGCTATATTAGGCGCTGGCTGCCTCATTTGAATCATCTGACAGACAAAGAGATTCATCAGCCGCAAAGCGGCGCCATCGTCGACTTGAAAGCATCGCGAGCGCGCGCCATAGAGGTATACAAAACCATCCTTAAATAACTTTCATCGTTCTCTTGGTGAAATGCTTACTAATAAATAAACCTCCACAATCGCTTTTGAAACAGCGAATGTGGAGGTTTTTTTGTCAGTAATCGTTCGTTTAAGCCTCGGAGCGTATGCTCTGAACTTGTTTTCTTCCGAGCACAAGCATCGCTGCTAGCAGAAGCAGCATCAGTATAACCAGGCTGCTTATATACCATAACGTAGACTGTACGTTGTACTGGTCCATTATCCAACCGGTTATTCGAGGAAAAATAGCACCCCCGAGTCCGCCAAATGCTACAAGCAAACTCGTAGTCCTCTCCGTCATACCCGGAATGAGCTCATTCGCATAAACAAGAGCAATACCAAATATACCCGAGAAGAACAACCCGCTGAGTGCGACAAACGCTAACATCCAGCTGAGCTGTCCCATAACGGCCATTAAAACAAAAACAACCGAGGCTCCCGCTGTAGCCATGAATAAATAACGCGAATACCCCATTCGATCAGCCAGTACCCCAGCAAATAAACGTCCAAGCACCATCGTCCCCCAGAACAAGCTGAGCACGGCTGCAGCACTAGAATCCTCAACGCCCGAGCGAACGATTAGAATAGAGGGTAGATAGTTAGAGAAGCTCATTTCCATTCCTACATAAAGCATAAAAAATAATGCCGATAACAAAAGAAATGGCAGCGCTTTGCGGGGATAGCCAAAGAAGGCAGATATGCCTTCACCGCGAGCGTTTTGCAATCCTTCCGACTCATTCGAATGGCTTAGCGTCACTTCCGGTGCACGGGCAACAAAACCAAGCTCATCATCCAGCTCTCCAAAGGACATTGTCAGCCAGAGAACAAAGGTGATACCTGACATTGCGGCAAGGATGGGAAATGAAACCTGCCAGATGTTTTGTTGAATCAAGTAAGCCGCTGCAATCGGAATTAACAAAGCGCCGACGCCAAAAAAAGTTTCCAATCGGCTCATCGCTGAAGCCTTGCCGTTTTTCGCCATATCAATAATCATTGCGCCGACGACAGCTTCCGTCATACCAAAACCAAGACCCGCAAGCGGGGCAATAGCAAGCATCCAGCCCCATGGTAGCAACAGACTGTATGCCGCCTCACTCAGCGTTAGTACACCAATCGCAATCAGGACTGCGCCTCTCTTTCCGACTCGCGAGGTAATCGTTGGCGCTAACAGAACACCCACCAGAAACCCGAGAAATTGATTCATAATCCATTGCCCGCCATCTTTATAGGTTAAACCATAATGAGCGATGAGCTGTTCCAAAATAGATCCGCCCACAACATGGGCAACACCAATGACTAGATATGACAAGCAGCCAAGCCAAATCAACTTCTTCATTTTGATGCTTCTCCTTATTTACGCACGATCAACGCACGCCTATCTGTTATAATAAACCTATTTCATTCATCATTCGCTCTATTCAACTACTTAACCAAGCGGAGGGACAAAACCAATGACAAGCTATCAAAGCTCTACTCATTATAATCGAGATGGAGTCGATATGACCATATGTCCGCTAGAAACCGTTCATGCACAGCAGTTATGCAGCTGGCGCTACGAGGCTCCATTTGATATTTATAATTGGCCGGCTTGGGAACAAATGAAAAAAGACGAAATCGAATTTGGCGATTCCGTCCTTCGTGCAGCTCAATATGTTGCTGTGCTTGATCGTCAATCTACGCTTATTGGGTTTGCGCAATTTTTCCCAATGACAGGTGTAACACGGCTCGGCCTCGGCCTAAGGCCGGATCTTTGCGGCCAAGGACTTGGCTTTGCCTTCACGCGGCTCATTGTCACAGAGGCAAAGCGACGCGCCCCTCAAAATGAAATTGATTTGGAGGTGCTTACTTGGAACACTCGCGCCTTGCGTGCTTATAAACAAGCCGGCTTCCAAATTACCGACACCTATGCACGCTCAACTCCCACAGGCTTTGCCGAATGCCATTGTATGGTTTATGAGCCGACTATCCTTTAAAGACGCTGTACACCGCGCTCAGAATCTTTCAAATCCATAAGTAAAATAAGACCAGGTGCTGCCAAAACCGATACGGTTCTAATCCATGCATGGGAATCAAGATCTGTGTAGGCGCGTGAAACGATTGTACGTCGATGTTCATTGAGCTGAACGAGATTAGGAACAAAGTAGGGGCGCCAGCACCAGTTTGCGCCACGATATTGCTCCTCTCGCCGCCAAGCCTTGTCCGATTCGCGATAATAATTGGATGACAGCTGAATCCCGCTCTCATTGCACAAATAAACGCGAATGCAATGGTCATAAAGCTCGGGAAGCAGTCCCTCGATCCATTCATCCTCATGCCCCAGGTAACGCGTCTTCTGAACAAGCGCGACCCATTGCTCTGCCAGCTTCTCAGATTGCCTTTGCCAATAGCGTTCAGTCCCCACAAAATGCAGCAGATGCTGATCAAGCTCAGCTTCAATAAGGGATGCAAAACAAGTAGACTCGCGAAATGCCGGCTCAGCCCTCGCAAACATAAAACCTTGGACGTAACGAGCGCCTGCCTGAATGGCCCGTGCCAAATCCTCCCGCGTCTCCACTCCTTCAATGAGGATTGACGCACCTATCTGCTCAGCTAGATCAGAGAAGGAACGAAGTACGCCGAAGTAACCGTCATGTGTCGCGCTTTTCTTAATCATATGAATATCAATTTTGAGCAGGTTTGGCTGGATATGTGCAATTCGGTCCGTATTACTGAAACCGCTGCCTACATCATCGATGGCAATTAAACAGCCTCTTGCCCTGTATATGTCGACAACAGAACGAAGCCTCTCCATGGAACCCTGGAAGCTTTCCTCCGTTATCTCAATGACAATTCGTTTTGGGTCAATTCCATATTTATCAAGAAGCGACAATGTGTATAGCTCGCCGATCTCCTCATACCGATAAATCCAAGACGGCTTTAAATTAATGAATAACATCGGCTGTTCTTTTTCCATTAAAGCCAGCTTCGAGAATGCTTGCTCGCGCAGCACCCGGTCCACAATGATGTGGTCCTCTTCTGAAATTTGCTCATTGCAGAAAAAAGGGCCAAGGCTCCGAACGGAATCGCCTTTTACAGCCCGAGCAAGCACTTCGTAACCCATGATCCGTCTTGTATCCATCGCTATAATGGGCTGATAAAATGCGGCTAATGTTTCACCATCTAAATCAAGCGTTTTCGGCAACAGCAACGATGATGAGCACTCATTCATGTCGTTCTCCTCTATGTCATGTCATATTAATGTCAAATTATATACCATATGGTATTGAATAACATTGTAATAGAGTCGACATAAAATGTAAAGTTCCGACAGAAACGCTGCTAATATGAAGTTATATGTCGAAAACTATATCAATCTTATAATTTGTGTCACCTTATCGTCCTGCGTAACTTCAATGATGTGATGTTTGCTATTATAGGTAATTACACCACTGCCTACTTCAATAACGGGGTTCTCTCCAAGTCCAAAGAAAACATCATCCGCCAAAGCTTCCATCACCTCATGCCGATCACTTACAGGAAGCTCAGCCCATTCATCTGGCTCCATTTCAAAAAAAGTATAGCTGTTCTCAATTTCAGCCACAGCTGCTGTAAAATCCTTCAATATATCTGAATATTCTCTTGCATGTCTTACGCCCATTTGCGTATACCACCTTTGCTATCATCATTTTTTGTACACATCTCTCTACTATTCTACCGCATTTTATCATTTTTTAACGCGTTCGCCTTAAATCATTCCATATACTCTAACTTCAGAATACCCATTTGTCGATAATATAAGAAGTAGAGAAATGTCGAAAATGTATTGGACGGGGTGTATGATGAAAAATTCAACAATTATTGGTCTTGTGCTAGGATTAGTCGCTGTACTGGGAGGCATGGTTTTAAAGGGAGCACACCTGTCCTCTCTTGCAAATCCAGCTGCTTTTATGATTATTATTTTGGGAACTATAGCCTCCGTCATGATCGCCTTTCCGATGTCCGAGCTTTCTAAAGTGGGTAAACTATTCAAAATGGTGTTCACTGAGCAAAAGCTGCCTATGCGTGATGAGCTGATTCAGCGCTTCATGGAATGGGCTTCCATTACACGTCGCGAAGGTTTGCTTGCTCTTGAAGCAAAGGTTGACGAGATTGAAGATACGTTTCTTCGTAACGGCATGCGTATGATTATTGACGGAAATGACCAAGATTTTGTACGTGATGTTTTACTTGAGGATATTGCCGCAACAGAAGACCGCCATAAAGCGGGTGCACTTATTTTTACGCAAGCAGGTACATATGCCCCTACACTTGGGGTACTCGGAGCAGTTGTCGGCTTGGTTGCCGCACTTGCTGATATGAGCGATATGGGAAAACTCGCACATGCCATTGCAGGTGCGTTTATCGCAACACTACTTGGTATCTTTACAGGGTATGTATTATGGCATCCTATTGCTAATAAACTGAAGCGCATGTCTAAGAAAGAAATTCAAATTCGCCTTATGATGGTTGAGGGCCTTCTTTCTATTCAATCCGGCGTATCAACGATCGCTATCAATCAGAAGCTGTCTGTTTTCCTTACACCTACAGAAAGATTGAAGATGAGGGAGAAGGAGGAAGGCGCCGTTGAGCAGAAAGCATAGACACGAAGAACACGAGGAGCATGTTGACGAATCATGGCTCATTCCTTATGCCGATTTGCTTACCCTTCTGCTGGCACTCTTTATCGTTTTATACTCCATGAATTCCGTCGACGTAAAGAAGTTTGAAGAAATGTCCCAAGCATTTAGCGTCGCGCTCAGCACCGGCAGTGGTGTTCTAACTGAAAATGCCGTCGTAAAAAGCGGTGATGATAACGGGAAGAAGCAGGACGAACAAGGTGGCAAGCTTCCTGACAAGGATGTAAGCAAAAATCAATCCGATGAAGAGAAGGCTCGCGAGGAACTTATCAAGCAGGAGCAGAAGGATCTCGAGGATCTGAAGAAAAAAGTAGATACCTATATTGAGAAAAACGGTCTCACATCTGATCTCGAGACGAAGCTTAATCTTTCACAGCTGATGATTACCATTAGCGACAACGCATTATTTGCGCCGGCACAAGCAGCCGTTAAGCCTGAATCGAAGGAGCTTGCTGTCGCAATCAGCAAAATGCTTCAACAATATCCTGATTACGAGGTTATCGTATCCGGTCATACCGATACAACGCCGATCTCGAACTACCTCTTCAAATCAAATTGGGATTTGAGCTCCATGAGGGCTATTCGTTTCTTGGACGTTTTGCTCGAAAATAAACAGTTGAAACCCGAGCGCTTCAGCGCTATCGGTTACGGTGAGTATCGACCTGTTGCCGATAACGAAACGGTTGCAGGCAAATCCAAAAATCGACGTGTCGAGGTTTCGATCATTCATACGTACGCCGATGTCACGAATGCACAACAACTAAATGTGAAGAATCCATAATAAAAAACCTGAATCCACTCGCCCTATGCGTGTGATTCAGGTTTTTTTGGCATTATATTGAGCGAACTTCCCCTATACCGGTTCATAGCTTAACGTTTCGAACAGCGTCGCCTTCTCAGCTTCACTCAAATCACGCCACTTGCCGACGTGAAGACCGCCGAGCTGAATGTTCATAATGCGTTGACGCTGCAATCTCCGTACATGATAGCCGAACGCTTCACACATTCTACGGATTTGTCGATTGCGGCCTTCCGTTAAAATAATGCGGAATACTCGATCAGTCACTCTCGTTACGACGCACGGCAATGTCATGCTGCCCAGAATATGAACTCCGCTTGCCATCCCTTTTAAAAACGCTTCTGTCATCGGCTTATCTACCGTGACCAAATATTCTTTCTCATGCTTGCCTTCCGAGCGTAGAATCGGATTGACGATATCACCGTCATTGGTTAGAAGAATTAACCCCTCCGAATCCTTATCCAGCCTTCCAATTGGGAAGATACGCTCCGAATGACCAACAAAGTCAACAATGTTGCCTTTGATATGAAGCTCGGTCGTGCATGTAATGCCTACTGGCTTGTTAAGCGCGATATAAACATGATTTTTTTGCTCGCCGATTTTTCGTCCATCAACACGCACGTCATCCCCGAGCTCAGCTTGACTGCCTAGCTGCGCCTTTTCACCGTTAATGGTTACGCGTCCGCTGTCTACCAGCTTATCTGCCTCGCGTCTGGAGCAATAACCCGTTTCACTAATAAACTTATTGATTCTCAAAGCTGCTCACCCCATTGTATGTAATGCCAAATCCGCGATCTTGTCCGATGGATAATAATGCATCATCGTTGATTTGCTTGCTGTGTTCATCTGAATAGCTTGATTCGCTGCTCGGCTCATCGCCAAAGCCACATCCTCGCCCTTAATCGGCCGATACTTGCGCATTGGACCTACCATCGCAAATTGCAGTCCTTTAGAAATCAAAGCTCCGAAGGATTCTCCGGGACGCACCTGATTCCGGTCACCAAGCAGTAGAGAGGGCTGAAACACCTGAACCGTCGGAATGCTGAGCCTAGCAATCGCATCCTGCAGCTCCCCTTTAACTCTGCTGTAAAATATTTTCGAGTTTGATGATGCCCCCATAGCCGTTACGACAGAGAATACAGAAGCATTCGTGCGTTCTGCAAATCTTGCAAGCGCGAGTGGATATTCGTAATCTACCTTGCGGAAAGCTTCCCGCGTCTTGGCAACCTTTATCGTCGTGCCTAGCGTACAAAATACAACGTCTGCGTCTACCTGCTCCAATGACTTATCCAAGTCATCAAACGAAGTGACCATTACGATCAGCTTGCTCTTCTCACTCGCGCTGCCCAAATCCTTGTCCTCCATTGGCCGCCTTGTAATAACCGTCACCTTACTCACCAGTGGATCACGAATCAGCTGACGGAGCAAGGCAGAACCGATCAAGCCAGTAGCTCCAACAAGCAAGGCACTGTAGCGTGTTGCTTCATTATGAAGCACGCTCTCCCTTGAGTCTGGCACATTCACAGTAGACTGATGCTTCAACGAGAATTCCTCCTTCTTCTTTTTCGTTAGAAGCCCGATCCGTGCTTATGCTTCCAGTATAACGCTCTCCATTGTTTCTTTCAAAGCTGGAAGCATCAAAAGTATGGTTGTTCCGACATTAACTAGGAGTACCTTGAATATGAAAGGCCCTCCTCCTGAGAAAATATTTCAGAAAGAAGGCCTTTTTTTATTGTTTCTCTGTATATCGATTGATAAGAGCCTAAAGCTCCCCGTGCTTATTGAGGCCTGCCTCTTTTTGAAAAGTGAAACGTTTCGATTTTTATTTGGTGTGTGGTCCATACTTAGTGATTTGAAAAAAATGTCAAAATTTTGGATTAATTGATTTACCATGCACCTTAGCTAACAGGACAAAAAAATTAATCCGGTATCTTCTTACTGCATCTACGAATTTATTTCATTTATTTTTTTAACAGAATCCCGCAAAACCAACTTCGTAGGAAAGTTATAGTAGTTTTCAATTGTTTTACCTTCAATAATCTGAAATATCAAATGGGCCGCTAATGCCCCGCGCTCATATTTTGGCTGCATAACTGTCGTGAGTGCAGGGCGGACATACTGCGCCAATTCGATATCGTCAAAGCCAATAATAGAAACATCAGACGGCACTTTGATACCATGCTCTTTGAACGCATTAATGCCCCCAATCGCCATTTCATCATTAGCGTACATAATAGCGGTTGGTAAATTCCCCTGAGCAATAAGCATTTGGGTCATGTTGTAGCCGTTATCCCGGTCAAAAACACCGAATTGATGCAATCGACTTTTCCCGTCCAACCCATGCTTACGTAATGCGCTTTCGTATCCTCGAAGTCTCATGGCATGAAGGCCGCCTATTGGCTTACCACTTATATAGGCAATTTCTCGGTGTCCCTGCTCTATTAAATATTCCGCCGCCCTATGGGTTCCTGCTTCATTATCAACCTCGATGCTGACCACAAACTCGCTGTCAACCTTCCGGTCAAGCAGAATGATCGGAAATTCTTTTCTCGCTGATAGATTAATAATTTCCTCGCTAATATTGTAAGCGAGTACGATGGCACCATCGACCCGCTTCTCCGTTAAAAATTTAACCGCAGTGGACATTTCTTCGCCAACCGAGCTGCAGGCAAGCAAGTCATATCCCTTGGAAAGAGTAACTTCTTGTATGCCTTTAACCAATTCCGCATAATAAGGACCGGCTAAATCCGTTACAATAATAGCGATCGTCCGAGTGCTGTTTTTTTTCAAATCAGATGCGAGGCCATTTTTCTGGTAATTTAACTGGCGTGCAACTTCCATAATTTTTTGTTTGGTTTTATTGCTTACTTTGGTATTGTTGCTCAAGGCGTACGATACAGTCGAAATCGAAACACCTGCCATCTTAGCGACATCTTTTATCGTAGCCATTCTTTTCTCTCCGTTCATCTTCTTCAAAATACCTGCACCCATTAATTATTCGTTTCGGAAGGATAGACTTCCTCTACTCAAATGAGCGAAAGCAAGCCTTTTTTTCTAATCCAACCACACCTCATGCCCTGTCCGTGCGGACTCGTAAATAGCTGATAAAATCTAGATCATATCGACCCCGTTCGTTTTTTTGTAAACCCTTTCATTTTGATTTTTCATTCTTGGCAATTTGCTAGGCAACCTCGGTTCCTGCTTTTGCTCACATTTATTTTCCCATCTAGAGCGGCCTCTAAAGAGGCCGCAATAGAACCCGTTCCCGTCACCCGTTCAATCATTACCCCAGCATGCTGTCTCCGCTTCCTTCAATTAGAACCGGAAGCATCACATGTACGGTTGTTCCGACATTAACTTGGCTTTTGATATCCATCGTTCCACGGTGGCTATTAATAATACGCTGACTAACCATAATACCAAGACCCGTACCCGTTTCTTTAGCTGTAAAAAAGGGATCTCCAATTTTTGGAATCATATCGTCCGGAATGCCCATGCCTTCATCCGTTATCGTGATCGAAATAAAATCACGTTTATGGTTAATGTTAATGTGGATTCGGCCTCCGCTTGGCATCGCTTCTATCGCATTTTTCAACAAATTTATAAAAACTTGTTTCAATTGATTTTCCTCACATGAAATTAAGCAAGAATCCTCGGTTAGAGAAATACTGAACTCGATATTGTGAAGAAGTGCCTCGCTGTTCATTAATGCAATGACATCTTGCAGTACATCTCGTATGTCTTTGGTGACAAACCTCGTCGCTTGCGGCTTTGCAAGAATCAGAAACTCTCCAACAATCAGATTGATTCGGTCAAGTTCCGATAACATAAGCGATACGTGGGAAAGCGCAAGCTTCTTGCTTTCCTGCTGGAGCTGCAAGAAGCCGCGCAGCGTCGTCAGCGGGTTGCGAATTTCATGGGCTACGCCTGCAGCTAGCTGCCCTACCGTCGTCAACTTCTCTGACCTGCGCAGCAGCTCCTCCATTTTATTACGGCTTCTCATGTCTCTAGAAATGCTGGCAAATGCACGAATGGTTCCGTCTGAATCACGAATAGGCGATATGGTTACACTTACAGGTATCAGCTCTCCAAGCTTCGTAATACGCATCGTTTCCTGAGCCGGCAGTACTTTTCCCGATAGGATCTGGTTTAACATATCTCTCATCTCTGCATGATGAGAATCCGGAAGAATGGGATTAATGAGTCCGATTGCCTCCTCTTCCTCATAACCAAAGAGCAGCTCAAAAGCACGGTTTACTTGAATGACCTTGCCATCCAAGTCGATAAGATGGATCGCGTCGCTCGTGTGATTGATAAATGACTCCAAATGCTCCTTCATCCGGCGATTTTCTTCAAATGCTCTGCGCAGCTTGTTCATATAAATACTTAGATTTTGCGACATGGCATTGACCTTGAGCGCCAGCAATCCAAACTCATCCTTACGTTTAATTCGAATTGGCTGTTGAAACCTAGCAGAGGAAACCTCATTGACCTTCCACAATATATCTTTTAAAGGCCTAATCATTACACCAACCAGCCAATAGCTAATAAAGAGGACAAGCACCATCGTTATGCCCGTATAAATGAACGAGTCATTTCGATTCTGATCGATAAGCTGCTTTATTCCATTACTGTCATAAACAACGCTTATAATATAATTACCCATCTGCTTCGTATAATAATAACTTCGATAGAAGCACTCTCCGTTGATTTCCATCTTCCGCAGCTCAAAACCAGTTTTCTTCACTTCGGTTATAATAGATTGATCACTCTTTGAATCCAAATACGTGTAGGTGCCATAACGCACAGCTAATGTATCTTGTTCAAATACTGTGATTTCATTTATATTTGGATTTAATTTTTTTACGATATCAAAGATATGTCCAGGACCTGAACGATCCTTCTCAGGAAAGCTGTAGCCTGATCCTGACTCCTTCTCGTAAGAGGAAAACGTGTTAGCCACATGCATAGAAGTATCGTGCATCGCGTGTTTTGCTTGCTCATGCATGCTTTGAACCATCGAATACTCACTCAACATGTGCTCGAATACAAAAAACGTCAAAACAATAAGCGTGATCAAGACTGAGAATTTCATCTTTATTGACAATGAATGACACATCCTTTTACACAAAAACGTTTTTATTAACATCTTATACACATTATCCACATTTACTGTGCACAGCTCTGAATAAAATGTGAGTATTTTTGTGTATATCATGATAGTTATCCACAATGTTATCCACGACATGTTAACAACGGAATATTTGTTCGTTGTATAATGAATAAATAGTAAAGGAGTTATTGTATATGACAAGAGAGCAAGAAGATCAGAGATGGATGCTAGAAGCTATTGAAGAAGCAAAAAAAGCCGAGCAAATTGGAGAGGTTCCAATCGGGGCTGTTATCGTCAGAAACAATGAAATTATCGGAAGAGGCTTCAATTTGCGTGAGACACGGTTTGATCCAACCGCTCATGCCGAAATGGTAGCCATTCGTGACGCCTGCGATCGCATCGGCGCATGGAGATTGTTAGATTGTACGTTATATGTCACGTTGGAGCCTTGTCCAATGTGCGCAGGCGCCATTGTTCAATCTCGAGTTAAACGTGTCGTTTATGGAACAACCGACCCGAAGGCTGGATGTGCAGGGACGCTCATGAACTTACTGCAAGAGCCCCGTTTCAACCATGAAACGGAGCTCACAAGTGGTATTTTACAGCCTGAATGCTCAAATCTGTTGACGCAATTCTTCCGACGTCTTCGTAAGAGATAATGCCCTCTATAAATCGCTCGGGCGTATCGAAATATGTGTTAGCTCGTTTCTTTGTATATGCTGTAACGCAACAATAAGTTGATCGGCCTCTTCGCTAATAGCTAGAACATCCGGATCTGTCAGACTGCCGCGCGCTTCGGCTATTTCATGAAGCTTTAGCCGCAACGACTGCAATTGTTTAAGCAAGTGTTTTTTGTCCATAGCTCGCTTCGGGGCACACTCCTTATCTAGCACTCGCGTGGTTATGCTTCTATTATACTCGTAGAGCAATAAGGAGTTTGTAAAAACTTGTCGACGAACGTAGACAATTTTCGGGCATTATTCGACAAAATGAAGTTATTTTATCCAATTTATAGTTCTTTTTAACTAGTAAAATCGATCAATATATGGAAAAAGTTACTTGCGGATTTTAGAGATTAGTCAAATGTACATAGATGTGAAACATGAATTGCTTAATTACATCACAATTATGCTAATAACGATCATTAAATGCTTTAATGTCCACAATTCTGATGTTGGGATACAAAGTTTTACGTGTAATGGTGTCGAATGACCGGAAAATATACCGTAAATGGAACTTTTTTGAGCAGCCCAATCACCTTAAAATCGACCTCATTACTCTACTTCTTTTGCGCAATTATGAGGATAAATCCATTTGTATTATAAGAAAGTATGAAGTAAAATTATTTAAAACATCAGTCGTAATACAGTGAAATGAACATAAATTAGGATGTCGGGATGTGCCTTTGTGAATAATAAAGCAGTTATTTTGGGTTGTAATTACTATATAGGTTTAAGCACCATTCGTTGCCTAGGCATTAACGGTGTACATACGGTTGCCGTTGATTATTCTACTAAAGATACCTATGGCGCGGATTCAAAATATACGTCAGAGAGAATCATTTCTCCTCATTATAAAGAAGACACGGCAGCGTTCATTCGTTTCTTGAAAGATTATGCCCGCAAGCAAAGCGCTCCTCCGGTCCTTATTCCATGCCACGATTCGTATCTTGAGGTCATCGATGAGCATTTGGAAGAACTGAGAGAGCATTATCTCATTCCACAAGACGTCCCGGGTATCTACTCGGATATGATGAATAAAGAGGTTCTACAGCGTCTTTCTCTGGAAAATGGCGTTGCTGTTCCTGAAACGGTACGTGTAGATGAGGATCGTTTTTTCGAGAAAATCGACGAAATGATCAAGTACCCTTGTATCGTAAAGCCAACTGATTCTCCGTCCTTCGTTGCAAAGTTTAGACGCAAGCTTTTCAAGGTAAACAATCGCACAGAGCTTGAGCAGGCACTAGCCAAAGCTAAGGAAGCAAGCTTGGAAGTCATCGTACAGCGTATCATCCCAGGCTTTGACGATCATATGTATACGTTTGATGCTTACTTAAATCAAGAATCGAAAGTAACTCACTGGGTCACTTGCCAAAAATTCAGGCAATACCCCATTAACTTTGGTGCATCGGTATATACAGGCCAGAAATACGTACAAGAGCTATTTGATATCGGTGCCCCTTTTCTAGAAAAGATGAAATGGAAAGGCTTCGCGGAAATTGAATTCAAAAAAGACGCCGAAACAGGCCGCTTTTATTTAATTGAAGTGAATTGCCGGATCACTAACCTGAACAACTTGCTGTATCGAGTAGGGGTAAATATTCCATGGATTACTTACCAAGAGTTAACCGGCGGCAACCTTGTGCCTCCCAAAGCCGTCAAAGAGAATACGAACCGTGTTTTCTGGTACGGATATGAGGACATGCTTGCCGTTCGCGACTACATCAAGACGGGTCAGCTGACTTGGAAGCAAGTATTCGTATCCTTGTTTAAGCCAAAAGCTTATGCGATCTGGGATTGGAAGGACCCTAAACCAGCCTTTTCCTATGCTGCTATCATTGGCGGCAAACTTACGAAAAAGCTTCTAAGAAGATAGTCTAAGAAAATAGGAATAGGTAATTGAATGGAGCTGATCGTATGTTATTGACCTCCTTATTGAAAGATCTGGATTACACGCTCGTGAAAGGCGATTTGCATACTGAAGTAAGCTCCATTGCCTTTGATTCAAGGGAAATCTCAGCCAATGGCGTATTTGTCGCGATAACTGGTTTTTCGGTTGATGGACACCTTTTCATCGATAAAGCGATCGCACTTGGTGCGGCCGTTGTTATTGTAGAGAAAGATGTTCACGTTCCAGCAGGGATAACGGTGCTGCTCGTTAACGACACGCGTGAAGCACTTGCCCGGGTATCTGCAAACTTCTATCATCGTCCGACTGAGCAAATGAATCTTCTCGGCATCACCGGAACAAACGGGAAAACATCGACCACATATTTTCTAAAATCTATTTTCGAGCAAACGGGGACATCCCTCGGAATTATCGGCACGATCGGCACGGTTATCGGCGACAAGCTGATTCAAAATAAAAATACGACGCCGGAATCGCTGTATTTGCAACGAATCTTCGCCGATATGATCGAATCTCATATGAAGCATTGCGTTATGGAGGTTTCTTCGCATGCGCTCAATTTGAAACGCGTTGCACACTCCAGCTTCAAAACAGGAATCTTTACGAATTTAACGCCGGATCATCTAGAGCTCCATCATACGATGGAGGAATATTTCGAAGCGAAGGCCATGCTGTTCGACATGACGACGGACTTTAACATTATTAATGCTGATGATAAATACGGTCGTATTCTTATTGACCGATTGCAGCACAAAGCTCCGAAGCTGCTTACTTACGGAATTGAGCAGGAAGCAGACATTTACGCGACGGACATTACTTATTATGCCGACTACACGACTTATAATGTAAATACACCAAAGGGCAGCATTGCGATTAGGGTAAACCTCCCTGGGACGATCTACGTATATAATAGTCTGGCCGCTATCGCAACTGCTTATTGCAATCAATTTACTCTGCAGCAAATCGCAGACGGCATTTTGGCTGTCGAAGGCATTAAAGGGCGACTGGAAGTTGTTTATCAAGACGAGGATACCAAGATCATTGTCGATTTTGCTCATACCGAAGACAGCCTAGAGAAGGCTTTGACTACAATTAGACCTTTTACCAAAGGCAAAATCATTCTCGTATTTGGCGTTTACGCATCTGATGGGGAATCAGGCACGGAGAAACGAAGAGCAATGGCTAAGGTAGCTGCTACATTTGCTGATTTTTCCGTTATCACCTCAGATAACCCCAAGGAACAGGATAACAACTTGATTATTAGGGAAATTATTCAAGGTGTTGAAGCTTATAACGGAGCTTATGAGGCCGTTGTTGACCGGAGAGACGCCATTGCTTTTGCCATTGATATTAGTAGAAAAGACGATGTCATCCTCATTGCCGGCAAAGGCCATGAAACGTCGCAAATTATTGGGAAAACGGAAATCCCATTTAATGAAATGGAAATCGTCAGGGAAATCAAATTAAAAACGATGTGACTGCGCTTTAACCACTAAGGTAAATGAAAGGTATCCCAAATGTGCGGTTTTGTAGGTTTTGCAGATAGTCGTCCCGACGTTGATCAGGTATCCATTATTAAAGACATGATGGATATGATCTTTCATAGAGGACCCGATAGTGGCGGTATCTATTCGGATGAGGAAGTAACTTTAGGGTTTAGACGACTGAAAATTATCGATATGTCTGAAGAAGCCAGCCAACCGATTTACAATGAGGATAAAAGCTGCGTTCTTGTATTTAATGGAGAAATCTACAATTATCAAGAGCTCCGGGAAGAGCTGATTCAGTGCGGGCATACCTTTGTTAGCCATACAGATAGTGAGGTTATCATTCATGCTTATGAAGAGTATGGTACCTTGCTGCTTCAGAAGCTAAGGGGCATGTTTGCTTTTGCGATATGGGATACGAATACGGAAACGATGTTTCTAGCCAGAGATTTCTTTGGCATAAAGCCGCTGTATTATACACAAAACACAACGGATAACTCCTTCCTATTCAGCTCTGAAATCAAAGCTTTCTTAAAGCAGCCCGCATTCCGCAAAGAACTGAATAAGGACGCGCTGAGGCCATACCTTACCTTTCAATATTCTGTGCTTGATGAAACCTTTTTCAAAGGCGTATACAAGCTGAAGCCCGGCCACTATATGATTTACAAACAAGGCACTATTGAAGTAAAGCCTTTTTGGGACGCGAGCTTTGCTGAAGAACAGAACAGTCTGTCCTATTACGTCGATCAAATTAAAAGTACAATGAAAGAATCTGTCGCCTATCACCAAATTAGCGATGTGCCGGTCGGGTCTTTTTTGTCTGGAGGCATTGATTCCAGTTATATTACCGCCTTACTGAAACCAAACAAAACGTTCTCCGTCGGCTTTGAGGATTACGAAGGCAACTTTAATGAGACGAACCTTGCAGAGGATTTGTCAGAAATTCTTAACATTGAAAACTATAAACGACTGGTTTCAGCGGATGAGTGCTTCAAAATGCTGCCGACGATTCAATATCATATGGATGAGCCTCAGTCTAATCCTTCCTCCGTACCTCTCTATTTCTTGGCAGAGCTTGCGAGCAAGCATGTGACAGTGGTGCTCTCTGGAGAAGGCGCAGACGAAATCTTCGGCGGATATGATTGGTACGATACGACACCAGCCATGAAAAAATATAAGAAGCTTCCGTTTGCAATCCGGCGGCCGCTCTCATTATTAAGCAGCAAGCTGTCTAAGAACAGAATCACTTCCTTCGTCGTAAAGGGTGGACAGCGGGTCGAGGAACGTTTTATCGGACAAGCCCGTGTGTTTGAAGAAGCGGATGCATTAACCGTACTGAAGGATGACTATAAGCAAGGACCGTCCGTACAAAGTATTACGAGGGCTGTATATGATGATGTACGTGGCAAAGATGATATAACCAAAATGCAATATCTCGATCTGAAGCTTTGGCTTCCGGGCGATATTCTTCTTAAGGCAGACAAAATGAGCCTCGCGCATTCCATTGAGCTGCGTGTACCTTTTTTAGATAAAATGGTTATGGAACTGGCTTCCAAGCTGCCAACAGACCTTCGTGTTCATTCGAGCAATACGAAATATGCGCTGCGTACGGCTGCGAAGGAAGTGCTTCCCGATGAATGGGCGAATCGACCTAAGGTTGGTTTCCCTGTACCAATCAGACACTGGCTCAGACAAGAAAAGTATTACAAGCTCGTAAAGGATATGTTTCTCTCGGACCGAGCGAAGCTGTTCTTTCATACCGATGAGCTGATGAAATATCTTGATTCACACTATTCAGGCAAACAAAATTACGCTAGATATATTTGGACAGTGTACGTGTTCCTTATATGGCATAAGACGTTCTTCGAGTAAGCGTAACAGGCATGGAGCAGCCTCCGGCTGTCTGCTCGTTACACACTGTCGCAACTATTACGGCTATAAAGTAAAGGAGCCACTAACATGAAGAGAATGATCAAGCTCCTGGTATTACTGGGTATTATATTTTTAGCTTATTCGTTATTTATCAAAGATAATGCAAAACCTGTATTCAAGGAGAGCGTCGATTCTACACCAACGACCGCCCCTACTCCAGAAATAAAGCAAGGAACAATTACGATCATAAGTAAAGAAGAAGCAACGCAGCAGCCGATTAAAGATGCTGTATTTACGATAACAGCTGTCAATAGCGGCTCAGTTCTCGGTACAATGACGACAGATGAAATGGGTAAAGCAACGTCCATTTTGCTTGATTACGGGACTAGCTATACGATTAAACAAAAGAAGGTCGGCATGCCATATCAGCTTTCAGAGGAAGATTACCCCATAGTTGTTAACGCGCCTGTACAAGAGCTGACAACAACCAACAAAACGCTCGAATATGTGAAAGATTATGAGCGAGCAGCTGATGGCTCCATCAACATTAAGAAGGTCTATATGGATGTTGACACCGTCATGCAGAAGCCGGAGCTGCCGAACGGCTGCGAAATAACTTCTTTAACGGCGGTACTCAATTATTACGGATATGATGTTACAAAAACACAGATGTCCGACAATTATTTGCCGAAGCAGGCTTTTACCACCAAGAACAATAAATTATATGGACCTGATCCATATAAAGCATACGCTGGTGATCCAAGGTCGCTGAAGGGCGGATTTTTCAGCTTTGCTCCTCCTATCGTGGAGGCGGCTAACCTGTACTTTGATGTCGTAGGACGCAGCAGCAAAACGTCAGATATTAGCGGCAGCACGCGGGAACAAATCATCGATCAGCTTGATAAGGGCATTCCTGTCGTTACATGGATCACGCTTGATCTCACGCCGCCAAAAATGAATTACGCTTGGTATTTCAATGATACGGGTGAATATTATTCAGCTCCTATCAATTTGCACGTTGTTGTCCTAAATGGATATGAGGATGGTAAAGTACATGTAATGAATCCGTTAAAGGGACAAGTTACTTACGATGCGGACACTTTTTTTAATAGCTATGATGCAATGGGAAGCCATGCTATGATTGTTGAGTAACTAAATCAATTCAATTAAACACTTCATCAAAAGTAGGTTGGAGCAATGGAAGCTAAAAGCTTAGGCGTCATAGGCGGGATGGGCCCAAAAGCAACATCCGTATTTTTCGACATGATTATCGAGCAAACTGCAGCAGATCGCGATCAAGAGCATATTGATATCGTCATTCTCAATCACGCCACGTTGCCTGATCGAACAGGTGTCATATTAGAAAACAAAGGCGAGTTGTTTCTCAAAGCGGTTGCTAAAGATTTCAGAATCCTTGAGACAGCAGGCGTATCTAATATTGCGATTCCTTGCAATACGTCACATTATTTCTATGATGATATGCAGCAGATGACAAGCATTAATATAATCAACATGGTGGACGAAACTTTGAAGAAGATCCATGACACCTATGGAGAACACTGCAAAGTTGGTATTTTAGCTACAAACGGAACAGTCAGCAGCGGTGTGTATCGTCATGGCTGCAATCAGTATAATATGCACCTTCACGAGCCTGAGGAAGCCATTCAGGAGCATGTGATGGACATTATCTACAATAAGGTGAAACGCAATTTACCTGTTGAGCCTTCCGAGTTTGAAGGTATCATTAACCACTTGCTCGTTCAAGATGAATGTCAGTGTGTTATCATCGCATGCACGGAATTATCATGCATTCCGATCCAGAAAGACGTCGCAGCCTTTTGCGTGGATGCTATGACCGTGCTTGTACAAAGATCTATTGAATTATCAGGCAAGCAAACCATCGCGAAATAAGAGTATCAAAAAAAATCCGGAGATTATTCTCCGGATTTTTTGCTTTGAGCTTGTATCATTTTAGATTATAGAAGGTTGAGTTCTACGTTAATGTTGCCTCTAGTTGCTCTGGAATAAGGACATACCTGATGAGCCGCTTCAACCAATTCCTTAGCCACGTCCGCTTCAACACCTGCAATCGCAATATCCAGCTTCACTGCAAGCTCATAGCCGCCGCTTTCATCCTTGCCAAGTGTAACATGAGCGGTTACTTCGGTTTTCTCCACTTTAATCTTCTTCATCCGGCACACAACGTTAAGAGCACTCTCGAAACAAGCCGCATAACCTCCTGCAAATAGCTGCTCTGGGTTCGTTGCACCTCCGACTCCTCCTAGCTCCTTAGGCGCTCTCACATCTACATTCAAAATATTATCGCTCGAAACAAGCCTGCCATCTCTTCCACCTGTTGCGGTTACCGTAGCTGTATATAGTTTTTGCATAATTAATTCCTCCGTCTATGTTTGTATCTTAGTTGTGCCGTTACTTTCCGGTTGATGTTCCATGTGTGTAGTCAGCATATCGCAAACCGGTAACCTTTAAGCAAACATTGAAAATGCTCCTTATTGACGATGGCCTTTTATTTTGCCTCCGTTATTTGAAATGACATCATGTTTTCTTATTTCCAAAGAGAACCTTCTTTATTCTCCTAGTGTAGTTATTGCTTTAACCGAAAATGGTTAATCTTGCTTCCCCTAAAGCACCCATGCTATAATAAATGTTGCTGCGCGTCCGTAGCTCATCCGGATAGAGCGAACGTTTCCTAAACGTTAGGTGGGAGGTTCGAGCCCTCTCGGGCGCGCCATTTCTTTTATACATATATAAAGCTTATTGCTAATACCAGCAATAAGCTTTTTTTGTTTGCTTTACCAGCAGTAACGTACCCTAACGGCGATTGACCAAAGGCTTATATCAGCATTTTATAAAATGCCTTCTAGATACATTGACTACGGAACGTTTGTTCGCATATAATGTGCATGAGGTGATTTACAAATGGCTATGCCGTTGTCCAAAGTAAACAATTCATACCTATACTATCCACCTGCTCAAGACGAGATACAGCTTATACGCGAAGCTGTTATCCTTCCTCTAGCTCTTATTATTGTCGAACGCAATAGACGCGAGCTTGAGAGAAAAGCCCGGACCCTGCGATCTATTTTTGCAAGGGCTGCTGACATTATGATTGCAAAGATGAAAGCAGATTTAACAACGAACACACAGCAGCTTCTCCACAAGAGCATTACTCTGTGCATGTATACCAATACTGCTGATCAGATTAGCTATCGCTTTAATTGCCGCGGTTTTGAAGATCAGATAGCTTATTCGCATGCTTACATACGTACTGAAATAAATAAGTGTATTTCAGCCTATAGTGCTGGGATTTTCACTAAATAAGCATCCATAGACTAATAAAAAGCAGACGAACCGTTTAAAGATTGTTAAGAAGTCTCACGAATGCAGTGAGGCTCTTTTCAATACTCACAATTTCGGCATACAACGCTATAGTCTTCCATTTCGATCTGTTAAACGCCCTTTTTGTTTGAAAGCATGTAACCAGGATCACTTTCCCTACGTACAAAGATAAACAGAAAACAAGAAATGCTCTTTTATAGAATGCTATAAATATACAAATAGGAGGAAAATAAAATGAAAGCCGCAGGTACACTTTTATTAGTCACCGCTATTATCGAAGGCATTTTAGGAATCCCCTTGCTGGGTGGTACCCTAGTCGTGTTATCTGGATACACACTATTATTTGTAACGCTTATTCTCCATATCGTAACGCTTGTTCTCTGCTCACAGCATAATAAGCCAGTCGTAGGCAGTATCCTTGGTATCATTACATCTGTGTTAGCATGGATACCTATTCTCGGCATGATCATGCACCTTACAACAGCCGTATTCCTATTCATTGCCGTTTCCAAAAATAATCGACAAAATTATCCTACTCGTCCACCCGCTCCAGGTAGCTTCTAATCAAAAGGGCCATCCTACTGTAGATATTCTACGGAAGGATAGCCCTTTTGTTTGCTTATCTTAATGGCTCGCGGTTTATTAAACTCACCATATTTTTTCTTCGATGTACGCTTAGCACTAATCCCATCACCATTAATTCAATAATGCCATTCATTCCGCCAAACGAAACGAATGGCATAGTCATACTATTCATAGGCAGCAGCCCGAACGACATAAGAATGTTCCAAACGAAATGCAGACCAATAATTGAAAATAAGCCAACGACAAGGCCTCTGGCATACGCATCCTTGAGCTTTCTTGCCATGCCGATCACTTTGCCAATCAGTAATAATGATAACATGACAATAGCGATACCAAAAACCCAACCAAGGCTATAGATCAAATAAGTGAATACCATTTCACTATAGATATAACGAATCGTTGGGCTTTCAACGCCAAACCCTTGCCCCCACATTCCTCCTGCACGAATAAGCTCCAATGAACGCTGCATCATATAGCTTGCATCCTCGGACGCATTGGACCTTAGAAACGCAGTGTAACGCTCCCATATCAATGCAAAACGATATGGATCCATCGTTATAAGCAGCACGCCTGCAGCTGCTAACGAACCCATACAGGCTAGAAACAGCTTGTACGTTTTGGCAACAAACAGCATCAAGATCATCAGTCCGAAGAAATATAGGATGAAATTTAGATAGGAGTTTGCTTTACTATATAGGATAGTCGGCACGAGCACATACAAGAGAATCATTTTACCGAAGTAAAATGACTTGTAGAATAGCCCCTGCTGCTCCTTCTGCTTAACAAGCAGCGTCCCTGCCAAAGCAACCATCAACAAATAGGAAGAGATAGTATAAACATCAAAGGAAAAGGACCCGACTACGATCCAGCTTTTCGCACCATTAATTTCAATACCGATTAAGGAGCAAGCTATCATCAGTAAGACCGTTCCGCTATAGATATGCCACGAATACTTTTTCCATTTTTGATAGTCCAAAAAATAAATACCAATAATAAATAAGACGCCTACCGCAGAATAAAATGCCTTCCTCAGAAAAAATTGATATCCACTATAAACATTATTGTCCGTATAAGCGAATTCCATTGCATACATTGCAAGCAGACCAATGCCGACCATAATTGCCACTAGCAGCGCTAAGCCCCATTCCATAACCGGCTTATGTGCAGCATGAAGCTGCTTTCCGATCTGATCGGGATCACCCATCTGCGCTAAAGCCGCTCGAACGGCCTCTTCCTCTGATAGTCCTTCATTCAGCTTATCCTCCACCAGCTCGTCCAGATGACTCCTCATTTCAAGCTCAATGTCTTGATGCACATCTCTTGCCTTCACATGACCGCAAACCTGCGCTAAGTATTGCTTAATCGACTCATACTGAACAGGCTTGTTATTCATGCATGGCCCTCCCCTATTACGCGGTCTACCGTCGTCCGAAACAGCACCCACTCCTGTTTCTTCTCCTCTAGCTGCCCTCTTCCGCGCGCAGTAATGCGATAGTATTTCCGTTTGCGGCTGCCTTCCTCATTCCAGTACGACTCAACCAGCTGCTCCACCTCAAGCGTATGTAAGATCGGATAAAGGGTTCCTTCTTTAAAAGTAAAAACACCGCTCGAACTTTTTTCAATTTCTTTGGTCATTTCATAACCATACATTTCCTTACGATCAAGCAGTGTCAAAATAAGAATAACGGTGCTGCCTTTCATAAGCTCCTTATTAATTTTCATAACGTCCTCCGATTTATGTATCGTATTTCTATGCATCGAATATCTATGTATAAGTATATAATCGTCCACCGCAGATTACAACATCATTTTGGGAATGGATTCCAATCATAGCTATTCGATGATATATTTATGCATATCTTATCGTTCGGCTAACGTATAAGTACATAAGACACTTTAATCGGCTGTTCTCAATTTAAGGGAGGCAACACACAATGAATCAGTCATTCGGACTGCATAAGGAAGAAAAAACGTACGGAATGCTTTGCCACTTACTTGCTTTTAGCGGTGTAATCATTCCACTCGGCAATATTCTTGGCCCGCTCATCATTTGGCTTCTGAAGAAAGATCAATCCAGCTACGTAGATATGCATGGCAAAGAGTCACTTAATTTTCAGATTAGCAATATGATTTACTCCATCATTTCTGGTTTGCTCATGTTTGTACTCATCGGCTTTATTACTACACCACTTTTATTTATTTTCTGGATTGCATTTACCATCATCGGATCCATTCGCGCTTCTGAAGGCAATGGTTATCGCTACCCATTAACTATTCGTTTCATCAAATAAAACAGAAAGACGCCGGAACTCTACACGTTCCGGCGTCTTTCTGTTTTGAGTAGCAATGAGCTATATTTATTCCTCGTCACCTGCAAGCGGTCCAATTGATCATCAGCCTAAGTCAGTACGCCCATCTCCCTAAGAAAAAGCAGCTCCTGAATGTCAGGAGCTGCTTTGGCTTAAGGTCTATTACAGCCCAACTGGCAGCTGGAACATCTGTGTCAGTTCATCCAGTGTAATCGCATCAGTCGGTATTTCACCTTCGAACTTTGCATCTTTATTAATCTCGGAATAAGTTACATCATAATGAAGGCCAAGCTTCATCTTCTGGCCGCTCTCTTTGTCGGAAGCCTCAATACTCACCTTGCCTGCTTGGTAAGAAAGATATCCGTCCGAGATAGCACCTGTAGCCTTCAACGAATTTACTTTAACATCGTTTTTCAACGTGTCTAGAAGCTCTGCTTTGTTCGTCTCAAGATCAGTCTTCAGCTTCTCGATATCAGCCTTCTCAAGCTGAAGAGACTTCAGCGATGCTTCATTTGCAAGCAGCACATTCAGTACCTCAGGCAACACTTGATTAACGATGGTTTCTACTGTTTTTGGATAGTTGCTCTCGTTAATTTCAAAAGCAATGATTTGATCTGCCTTCAAACCAGCTGGCAAGCCAGCCTCGTCAGCTTTAGGTTGGCTAAAGTATGTCTTCTCATCAAAATGCTTAAGCACTACTTCTCCAAGTTCCTTGCCTAACTTCTGCTGAGCAGCAAGATCCAGCTTAGCCGTACCTTCTTTCTCGGCAAGCTCCTTTAGATCAATTTTAATAAACTTATCTGTAATCGTCTCCGGCAATGGCAGCATTGGAATTTGCGGTATTTTCACATACAGCGTTTCCTCAGTCATAATCATCGGTACCGTTAGCTTCATTTCCATGTCGCCTGGCACAACGATTTGCATATTCATATCCGTACGCATAGGATTTTTCTTGTATACAGCGTCGACTGTAATCGTTGCATCCTTAATCATCCCTACGATCGCTGCTGTAGCAGCTGCATTACCTTCCAAAGTTGCCGGCTGTGGAACTTCCAATTCATCCAAGCCAAATGACATTTTTACTGCATATGAGTCCGCCTTTGTAATTTTCGTCATCGCCGCTTGCAGAGCTTCCTTCGGTGGTTTAGCCGAGCTGCAACCTGCAATGACAACCAAAATAACGGATAACAAAAGAACCGCTATTTTTTGAACATTCTTCATGTAGTATGTTCCTCCCTATCTTTTTATAAGCACCTCCATTCTATACTAAAAAAACACCTTTTAGAAGTTATATCCAAAAAATCCCGTTTCAGCATGCTGAAACGGGACGTTTGATCTACCTATTTGTAGGTCATTTGATTTATCCTTGTGGGTTATTATGAGACACATGATTACTCTGTTTTGTTTTCTTAGAACCGGAAAGCGGCTCCTGCTGCCCGCCTCCATCGTTGCGCTTCCGGTTATTTTGCGGATTACTATCTGGTACCGGAAAGCTGTCTGGCTTCGACATTCGGATTCCTCCTATATAAATTTCATTTATTTCTAATAAAGCATTAATTTTTTTGATGCTCTAAATCTGTTGGATGATCATGGTTCATGGCATCCTGATTACGTCTATCGTTTTTATCCTGCTGCAACTGCTGAGCCTGATGACTATTGACAACCTCAACCTCTAAAGCATCTACCACATTCGATAAATTTTTATCAGCCGTTCCTTGTACCTTCGTCATAAGCAGTTCTCTCCTCTAAACATGCGTCAAGCGTTGCAGCGCTTGTGCACATTCATGCAAATGTCTAGTGTAATCCTGTATCAGCTCTTGAATGACTTCTCCACGCTCATCAACGGAAATCTTGTCCTTCTCCACGTCAATAAGCTCAACCTTTACTTCCCGGCTGTCTACATAAGTAACTTTAAAATCAAACGAATACATTTGATGACCAGCTGTATCGATTGTTACGCGCAGCGCTTTGGCATCTGACTCGTCAGGCAGCACTTTGCTGCGGTCAGCTGCTTTTAGCGTCTCTGGTAAGGTTTGACGCCAAGCATCTGCCAAGTTCTCTTGATTCATTTGCAGCTCATCTGATTTACCCATTAAATGAAGCACCTCCACATCGTATAACATGCGAAAAGCAGCATTATTTTATACGAGGAGATCGAATGAAAAAAAAGCCCAAACGCTTAGCGTCTGGGCTTGTTATGTACATTTTGAAAAAATATGGAGGAGAGAGTGGGACTCGAACCCACGTGGGCTTGCGCCCTAACAGTTTTCAAGACTGCCCCGTTATGACCGCTTCGGTATCTCTCCATCGTTCAATTGTCACAAGAAATATAATACCACAGGTCAAAATAAAAAAGCAACTATATTTTGACCATGTGGCAAAAAAAAATTTAAAGTTTAGCTGAATCGATTGAACTAATGCCGCCCATATACGGACGCAGTACTTCTGGAATCGTCACAGAACCATCCGCTTGCTGGAAGTTCTCGATGATTGCCGCAAAAGTACGACCTACGGCTAGTCCCGAACCGTTCAGTGTATGAACGAATTCTGGCTTGCTCTTCGTATCTCTGCGGAAACGAATGCCAGCACGGCGCGCTTGGAAATCCTCTACATTTGAGCAAGAGGAAATTTCACGATACGTGCCTGCGCTTGGAAGCCATACTTCAAGGTCATACGTTTTAGCCGCTGTGAAGCCCATATCACCCGTACATAGCGTCAGAACGCGATAAGGCAGTCCTAGTAGCTGCAAAACCTTCTCCGCGTTAGCGGTCATTTTCTCCAGCTCATCGTACGAATCCTCTGGTTTAGTCAATTTGATCAATTCAACTTTATTGAACTGATGCTGACGGATTAAGCCACGTGTATCGCGCCCAGCAGATCCTGCTTCAGAACGGAAGCATGAGCTGTAAGCAACAAAATATTTTGGAAGCTCTTCAACCGGCAAAATCTCTTCGCGGTGCAGATTCGTAACTGGAACCTCCGCTGTTGGGATAAGGAAATAATCCGAATCCGAAATTTTGAATAGATCCTCTTCAAATTTCGGAAGCTGACCTGTGCCAACCAAGCTATCACGATTAACGATATAAGGTGGCAGTACTTCCTCATAACCATGCTTATCGCTATGCAAGTCCATCATAAAGCTAATAAGCGCACGCTCAAGACGAGCTCCAAGGCCGCGGTAGAACGTAAAACGTGATCCCGTAACCTTCGCTGCACGCTCAAAGTCCAATATACCGAGTGATTGCGCAAGCTCCCAATGCGGTTTTGGCTCAAAGTCAAAGCTCGGAACCTCGCCATTTTTGCGAAGCTCTACATTATCTTCCTCTGACTTGCCGATCGGCACGCTATCGCTAGGAATGTTAGGGATTGCTTGTGTCAGCTCAACCACCTGTACATCCAGCTCACGAAGCTCATCATCAAGCTCTTTAATACGGTCGCCAACCTCTCTCATCTCAAGGATAAGCGATTCTGCGTCTCCGCCTGTTCTTTTGAGCTTGGCTACATCCTGCGAAACGGTATTGCGTCTGCTCTTCAGCTGCTCCGTCTCCTGTATTAGGTCACGGCGCCTTGTGTCGAGCGCAGGAAAATTAGCAATAAGATCAAGTGAAGCCCCGCGATCAAGCAGTGCTTTCTCAACCTTTTCAAATTCGTTTCTTAACAATTTTACATCCAACACGATCCAAAAGCCCCTCTCTGAAGGGAGTAATTTTATTATTGTAAACGTCTATTCCTTGCTTGCAGCTGCTTCCTTCACCATATCAACGAAGTAAGCATGCAGCCTATAATCGTCCGTAAGCTCCGGATGATACGATACAGCAAGAAGATGACCTTGTCTTGCCGTTACGATCTCATCTCGGTATGTAGACAACACGTCTACGCTCGCTCCGACTTTTTTGATCAAAGGTGCTCGGATAAATACAGCACGAACCGGTTCATCGATACCTTTGACATCCAAATCTGTCTCAAAGCTTTCCTGTTGACGGCCGAATGCATTTCTTGCAACTGTCATATCCATAAGCCGCAAATGCGCATCTTCTTGGCCTTCTATTTCATCGGCCAAAACGATAAGACCCGCGCAAGTGCCGAACAATGGCTTGCCTTGTGCAGAAAAATCCGCAACAGCTTCCATAAAGCCGTATTTCCGCATCAGCTTGCCGATCGTCGTGCTCTCGCCGCCTGGTATTACAAGCCCTTGCAGCTCTTCTAGCTGCTCAACCCGCTTAACGGCGACCGCCTCTGCGCCCGCCGCTTCTAAGCTTCGTATATGCTCTGCCACAGCGCCCTGAAGCGCTAGTACGCCTATCTTCATCGCTCTACTCGCCTTCCTTTACGGGCAAGAGCCGGCAGCACTATACGCGCTAAGCCGGCACCTGCAAATTACAACTATTAGATACCGCGGTCTTGCATACGCTCTGAAGAGTTAAGCTTGGAAATTTCGATCCCCTTCATAGGAGCTCCCAAGTTTTTTGATACTTCAGCAATTAGTTTGTAATCTTGATAATGAGTCGTTGCTTCAACGATTGCACGAGCGAATTTCTCTGGGTTTTCCGATGTGAAAATACCGGAACCAACGAATACGCCGTCTGCTCCAAGATGCATCATCAAAGCTGCATCGGATGGTGTAGCTACTCCGCCTGCTGCGAAGTTAACCACTGGAAGCTTACCAGTCTCATGTACGTTAAGAAGCAAGTCATAAGCTACACCAAGAAGCTTAGCTTCATGATAAAGCTCGTCCTTCGACAAGCCTTGAATTTTACGAATTTGACCATTGATCAAGCGAAGGTGACGAACAGCCTCTACGATATTGCCTGTTCCTGGCTCACCCTTCGTACGAAGCATTGCTGCTCCTTCTTGAATACGGCGTAAAGCTTCTCCAAGATCTTTCGCACCGCATACGAATGGAATAGTAAACTCATGTTTGCTGATGTGGAACACTTCATCTGCTGGCGTAAGCACTTCACTCTCATCGATATAGTCAACGCCCATTGATTCGAGCACTTTAGCTTCTACATAATGCCCGATACGAGCCTTTGCCATAACTGGAATAGAAACGACTTTCATTACTTCTTCTACAATTGTCGGATCAGCCATACGAGCTACTCCGCCTGCTGCACGAATTTCGGAAGGGACGCGCTCGAGCGCCATTACTGCTGTTGCCCCTGCTGCTTCTGCTACTTTTGCTTGCTCGGCGCTCATAACGTCCATAATGACGCCGCCTTTTTGCATTTCTGCCATGCCGCGTTTTACGCGCGATGTACCTGTTTCCATGCTAAAATCCTCCTATTTTCATCCATTGATTTGTATATTACCGCAGTTGTTCTAACCATTGATTTTACAGGAAGCAAGAATAATCGACAAGCCTAGATTTACTTCATTCCCCTGTTTTCTACTCGGATTAGAACAAATTGACGATTCCATTAAACAAACCTGAGAAAAAGTCACCAATTCCACGGAACATCAAGCGGAACCAGCCTGCTTTCGTACCTTCCTCAGTCGTAATCAGGTTAACCGTTTTTTTCAACTCTTGCTTCGTTTCCGCATCTGTATACTTGTACGTAACCGTACCTACAACGGTACCTACAGGAATCGGAGCTACTAGCTCAGCTTCTGTCTTCACATCACTTGCTACAACCTCGATCTTAGGCTCAACGCCCTTCTTAACCATGAACGTTATATCTTTTTCTGTTACAATCGGCAAAGTTTTCTTTTTACCCTTTTTAATCTTGACCGATTTCACTGTTTCTACCACAGATTTTGGCGCAAGCACCGTCTTTTTCTCAAAAGTGCTAAAACCATAGTTATACATCTTAGCCGTTTCATTAAAACGAGCAGACTTTGTAGCGGTATCCATAACTACACTAATAAAACGTTGCTCGCCTCTTTTTACAGTACCTGTGAAGTTGTAACCTGCAGCATTAATAAAGCCTGTCTTCATGCCGTCAACGCCTTCATAAGCTAAATGCTTTAGACCCTGTTGATTCACGTTCGTGCCTAGCATCCAGTTAATGTTGACAATCGCGTCCTTGTCGCGTTCACGAAACTTATATTCTTGCAGCTTGGAGTATTCCAAAAATTCAGGATGCTTGCTCAAAATAATTTGTGCTAGCTTCGCCATGTCTGTCGCGGAAATAACAGTTGTCTCCGAAAGACCAGTCGCACTTGTGAAAATAGCTGTTTTAAGGCCAAGTTCACCAGCTACCTCGTTCATTTTCTTAACAAAGCCTTGCTCACTTCCAGCAATCTGCGAAGCTAATGCTATCGTAGCATCATTTGCGGAACCAACTGCCATTGCTTTGTATAAATCTCTAACCGTATGTTGATCTCCTTGAGCTAGAAATACAGATGATCCATCCGCTGGCGTTGAGGCCGCTTCCGCACTAGTTGTAATAACCTCATCCCAGGATAGACGTTCATTCGTAATTTCCTCAAGAACGATATATTCCGTCATTAGCTTAGTCATACTTGCTGCAGGGAGCGGCTCCTCTGAATTAACTTCATACAAAACTTGACCTGAATCCGCATCAATTAAAATAGCAGCTTTAACTTGTAAACCTAAAGAGTTTTCCGTGCTTGGTCTTCCTTCATATCCATTCGCCATTGCTACCGCAGAACCAAGCGACAGCATTACCATCCAAACCGCCAAACTTGCAGCGATGACCGACTTTATTCGAACCGGTCTTACCATTTCCTTCAACGTCGTCTCCCCTTTTCCCACTTGGTTTGTCCGTTGTTAATTGTAACATATCAAACCCTAACAATTAAACCTCTTCAGGCCCTAATAAGAATGAGTAATCCTTCATAAAAAAACAGACAAGGTCGAGCGACTCAGTCGCCTTTCCTTGTCTGTTATTATCGGATCTAAAAAATATAGCTTAAAGGGAATAGTTCGGAGCTTCCTTCGTAATTTGCACATCATGCGGATGGCTTTCACGAAGACCAGAACCTGTAATACGAACGAATTGTGTATCGTTCTTGAGCTCGTCCAGAGACGCTGTACCACAATAGCCCATACCTGAACGCAAGCCTCCGAGCAATTGATGAACAGTGTCAGCAAGTGGTCCTTTGTAAGGAACGCGCCCTTCGATACCTTCCGGAACAAGTTTGTTCTCGTTTTCTTGGAAGTAACGATCCTTGCTTCCTTCTTTCATTGCGCCAAGCGAACCCATACCACGGTAAACTTTAAAGCTACGTCCTTGGAAAATTTCAGTTTCGCCAGGGCTTTCAGCTGTACCCGCGAACAAGCTTCCGATCATGATCGCGCTTGCTCCAGATGCGATTGCTTTCGTAATGTCACCGGAATACTTAATACCGCCGTCTGCAATAACCGGAATATTATATTCACGAGCAACTGACGCGCAATCATAGATTGCTGTAATTTGTGGAACACCGATACCGGCGATAACGCGAGTCGTACAGATCGAACCAGGACCAATCCCTACTTTAACAACGGAAGCGCCTGCTTCGATAAGATCACGTGTAGCATCTCCAGTAGCAACGTTTCCTGCAATAATAGTAAGGTCTGGGTAAGTAGCACGAAGCTTACGAACAGCATCCAAAATATTAATGTGGTGACCATGCGCCGAGTCTACAACAAGAACATCAATTCCTGATTGAACCAATGCTTCTGCACGATCCATTGTATCCTTCGAAATACCAACTGCTGCTCCGCAAAGCAAGCGACCATGCTTATCCTTCGCCGCATTCGGGAATTGGATTGCTTTCTCGATATCTTTAATCGTAATAAGACCTTTAAGCGTATTGGACTCATCAATCAGCGGCAACTTCTCGATCTTGTGCTTTTGAAGAAGGCCTTCTGCTTCCTGTAGCGTTGTGCCAACAGGTGCCGTTACAAGGTTGTTACGAGTCATAACTTCATTTATTTTAATTGAATAATCATGTACGAAACGCAAATCACGGTTTGTCAAAATACCTACAAGCTTCTTATCTTGATCAACAATCGGTACGCCTGAGATGCGGTATTTACCCATCAATTCTTCTGCGTCGTATACATGGTGATCAGGCGTAAGCGAAAACGGATTTGTAATTACACCGCTCTCCGAACGTTTTACACGGTCTACTTCCTCCGCTTGCTGTGCAATCGACATGTTCTTATGGATAATGCCAATACCACCCTCACGCGCAATTGCAATCGCCAATGCGGCTTCTGTAACGGTGTCCATACCTGCGCTAATGAGCGGAATGTTTAGCTTAATGTCCTCGCTTAATCGAATCGAGATGTCAACTTCCCTAGGCAGCACTTCTGATTTGCGCGGAATAAGCAGGACGTCGTCAAACGTTAGCCCTTCTTTGGCGAATTTCGTTTCCCACACGAGTATGTTCCTCCCTTATATTAAGTACGTCTCACATATATTATTAGCAATATTAGCAGAGGGGGTATAGGCTGTCAAGGCTGATGAATACCTTTGTTCAACCTGATTTCTATTCGATTTGGAAGTCTCAAATCATGCTAATTCTTTAGAAAAAGTCAGGTAAATACGTAGTTCGTTCGGGAATTCGAGATTGTAAGCGTTTAACCAATCCTATATCTCCTTCTATGCGTGCTAATTCGGCTAATTGCTCTAACTGAATATACCCAAATAGCACGCTCGTAAAGGAACCAATATCCAGTTTAATTGCTTTATCTATTTTTTCACTGTCGTCCTTACGACGAAGCGATGCTCTCCCAGACGCATCGATATGGAATAAAAAATGACCATTATTCCAAGGAGCTTGCGCATCGATTAGCTGAATAGTAATGTCATCGGCATGATCCGCTGCCTTAAAATCATATTGACCCACAAAAGCCTCCGCATCAACAATACGAGCCATAAAATAGGGTATGATTTCCTGCTTAATTCTAGGGTTGTTCAGCAAGTAAGGAAGTCGATCGTCAGACGGCATTGTAATTGTCAGCTCTTCGATCATTGAATCATGCTGTGCGAGAAATGACCATAAGGCGGCTCTCGCTGGTTCATTTAAATGAACAAATTCATGAACCGTTAACCGGCTGTTCTTAACTTCATAAATAACATAACCTTGTGCTGCCCCGACCTTATCATAATAAAGTGCAATTTGCCCTGATTTTCTTTTGCTGATCCGATACTTCCACCATAACTCGGTCCGTACCAGTGAACCATTATATTGAGACGCGTAAGCTTGGTAAACATCGTTCAATATGCTGTAATTACCTGATACACGCTCGATCCGGCCCTCATAAGCTTTCCTCTCCGGAAGCATATCCGCTTTAATCGTATAGGCTTTTTGTTCAGTATAGGTTTCCCAGCCAAACTTACGATAAAATCCAAATGAAAAAGGGTGAAGAAAAGAAACCGTTAGGCCCATATCCTTCATCTCTATCAGCGATTGAATGAGTATTTGAGCAACTAGACCCTGCCTCCTGAACTCTGGCCATGTCGCAACACCCGCAATTCCTCCCATATCAAAAGCTTTGCCTCCGATATAGGTTTGCAGCTTCAGCACCGCAGCTTGGGCGGCCGGTTGATTATCGACATACGCTCCATACCTTACAGCCGGCTCGTTCTCATACTGCTCTCTCGTTTGTTCAAGCTCTGCAGCGGACCGTTCATATTGAAATGCAAATTGAGATAATGCCATACTCTCGTCAAACTGCTCCATACCCGTATGCTTAATAACGATACGCGTTTCCATTTCGAAGCACCTCCAAATTTGATATGACCTTATCATACCGCATAAACAACAAAAAAACCTACCGCATTACATGCGATAGGTCTCTCGTGCTTGGCGACGTCCTACTCTCCCAAGACCCTGCGGTCTAAGTACCATTGGCGCTGGAGGGCTTAACGGTCGTGTT
>NZ_LGHP01000001.1:3789329-3865757 GCF_001280845.1 Bacillus sp. FJAT-28004 | reverse complement strand
GAGGCAGTTATTACTCGTTGTTCAGTTTTCAAAGAGCAATCTTTTCTTTCGTGTCGACCGTGTGTCTCGTTGGCGACCTAGATAATATATCATAGACGCCTAATTAAATGCAAGTGTTTTTTTTGAAAAATGCTAAATAGTTTTCAACGTACATTTTCCGTTTATATTACAGTGTAATTGTCGTATTACTTTGTCCCTTCTAATGAAGATAGACATAAAAAAACGAGCTGTGCGATTTACGCAAGCTCGTATTACATCTAGTACTGTTTAGTTACTGTATATTGAGCTGCATCCTTGATAAGCTCATACTTCTGTTTGTCCTTTTTTAGGCCTGCATCAACTGTCGTATCAATCGTAACCCATTTCCCATCCAAATACACTTCGTTCCACGCATGATAAACATCAACATAAGTGGATTGCCCCATCAAGAGCTTAGTAGGAATATCAACGCTTCGAAGCATTGCCGCAAACAATGAAGCGTATCCGTAGCAGATATCCTTCCTCGATTTAAATGTACGATCAATATTAGGGAGGTAATCAACCGACAAATTAGCAGCTAATTGATTATCATAACTAACATTAGTAATAATGTATTCGTAGATCGCTTTTACTTTCTCGCTATCCGTTTTTTTATTGCTCGTTAATTCTTTTGCCTTGACGATTGCAGTGCTCGTATTCGACCAATTTATGTTTTGAATTGAATTCAAGTACAACACCTTATTGTCTTTCAAGTTGAGCGTTACGACTTCTTTCTTCACCAGCTTGTATTTATTGCCCGTCGTGTTCTCTAGAACTGAAATCGTGTATTCGCCATTGCCAAGCTGCAACGGGAACTTCTCCGCTGTTTTTCCACTGGTTAGGTTATATGTATAATTAGATGCGCCTTTTGCGATCATAAGCTTCGTTTTTACTTTGGCGTTCACTGAATATTGTACGGAAACAACACCTTTATTTAAATTCCCCATATTCAACCAGGAAGAAGAATTTGCTTCACTTGCCTGAGCGACCGTAACATGGATGGATGCAAAAAGAAAAAAAGCTGCGATTACTAATATAAATTTACGCATGAGTATACTCCCTTCGGTAGCTGGCTGCCATCTTACGGAAGGCCCTTTAGCTTTGCGTCCCTACCTTTCGATAGGTTTGCCGTTATCGTGTGAAGCGTTATGTAAGGAATTTCCCTATACAAACAAAAAAAAGCCTGTCCATTCGGTAGCTGGCTGCCATCTTACGGAAGGCCCTTTAGCTTTGCGTCCCTACCTTTCGATAGGTTTGCCGTTATCGTGTAGTGCTTTATTAGTTCTATTCTAGCATATGGAACTATCAAATCAATAGAAAGCACCACAATATTAATCATATTTTGGATGTATTTGAGGATTGTTGTTGCAAATACTCGATATTAGAAAAAAAGAACCGTTGGCTGCTAAAAGCCATACGGTTCTTTACTTTTACTTATTCAGCTGAGCGCTGATCTCTCATATGAGGGAACAACAGTACATCACGGATCGATGGAGCGTTTGTTAACAGCATGATCAATCGGTCGACGCCGATTCCTAGCCCGCCAGTTGGCGGCATACCGTATTCTAGAGCACGGATGAAGTCTTCATCCATCTCATGCGCCTCATCATTGCCGTGCTCGCGCTCGACAAGCTGCGACTCAAAACGCTCACGTTGATCGATAGGGTCGTTTAGCTCCGTAAATGCATTAGCATGCTCACGCGCTACGATAAACAACTCAAAACGATCTGTGAAACGCGGATCTGCTTCGCTTTTCTTAGCAAGCGGTGAAATGGCAACAGGATGTCCAGTCACAAACGTTGGCTGAATCAGCGTATGCTCACCGAACTGTTCAAAGAAGGCGTTAAGAATATGACCGAAAGTCATATGAGGATCAACGGCTACTTTATGCTCCTTCGCCAAACGATGTGCTTCTTCGTCGCTCATCTCCACGCCGAAATCTACGCCCGTCGTTTCTTTGACAAGCTCGACCATAGTAACTCTGCGCCACTGCGGAGTCAAATCAATTTCTTGACCTTGATAAGTAATTTTTGTTGTACCGAGAACTTCTTGTGCGATATGCGCAATGAGATTTTCAGTCAACGCCATAATATCCTTGTAATCGGCATAGGCCTCATACAGCTCAATCATTGTAAATTCCGGGTTATGACGAGTAGAAACTCCTTCATTCCGGTATACACGGCCGATCTCATATACTTTCTCTAATCCGCCTACAATCAACCGCTTCAAATGAAGCTCGATTGCAATACGCATGTAGAGCTGCATGTCCAGCGCGTTATGATGTGTCTCGAACGGACGCGCTGCAGCGCCGCCTGCAATAGAATGCAACGTTGGCGTTTCTACTTCTAGATACCCGCGGGAATCTAGGTAGCGACGCATCGATTGAATGATTTTTGAACGAGCGATAAAAGTTTGTTGTACGTCTGGATTCACGATAAGGTCAACATAGCGCTGGCGATAACGAAGCTCCACGTCCTTCAAACCATGATATTTATCAGGCAATGGAAGAAGCGACTTCGTCAACACTTCAATATCCTTCGCTTTAACGGAAACTTCGCCTGTATTTGTTTTGAACACAACGCCTTGTACGCCAATAATATCACCGATATCTAGCAAATCAAAAGCTGCGAACTTATGCTCTTCAACGGAATCTTTACGAACATAGATTTGAACCTTGCCGCTCAAATCTTGAATCGTAGCAAAACCCGCTTTGCCCATGCCGCGCTTCTGCATAATACGGCCTGCAATACGCACCTCAACAGCTTTTTCTTCTAGTTCTTCTTTGCTAAGCCCTTCATAGGCTTGTACAATCTCTTTGGCATTATGAGTGCGTTCGAACTTTCGACCGAATGGATCCACTCCTAGCCCTCTAAGCTCGTCCAATTTGTTTCTACGAATTTGCAAGAGCTCGCTTAGCTCCTGCTGTTCATTGTTTTCTTGTTCCACTTCTTTCATCTCCTTGATCATTCGGCAAACGCAAGCAGCTGTCACCGGATTCATGCAGCAAAATCTCGTTTCGCAATAAAATATAAGCAATGTATAGACCTGTAATATACGTTCTTATATTTTAAACGTTCAAAAAGCTTCCCACAAGGAAGCTTTTTGAGCCGCGCATAGCAAACATTATTTTTTGATATCGAGAATTTTGTATTGAATAATGCCGACTGGTACGCTTACTTCGACAACCGTGCCTTTTTTCTTGCCTAGAATCGCTTTGCCAACCGGGCTTTCATTCGAAATCTTGTTTTGCAGAGGATCAGCTTCCGCTGTACCTACAATGGAATAATCCATGGTGTCGCCATACTCCATATCTTCAACCGTTACGATCGAACCGATGCTCACGGTGTCAATATCAATATCGTCATTATTTATAATACGCGCGTTGCGCAACATTTTCTCAAGGGTAAGAACGCGGCCTTCGATAAATGCTTGCTCATTCTTCGCATCTTCATACTCCGAGTTTTCGCTTATATCACCATAGCCGATTGCTACTTTAATACGTTCAGCTACTTCACGACGCTTGACCGACTTTAGGTGCTCTAATTCATCTTCGAGCTTTCGCAGCCCTTCTTGAGTCAGAATGATTTGCTTATCGTTCATCTTTCCGATTCTCCTGTCATGTGACTAATTTTTCATACCATGTATGAATTCACTGTTACCTAATATATTACGCTTCTTATTCCTCATACCTACTGTTGTTTGAAGCGCTCTTGATGACTTTGTTAGATTATATTGCACGATTATATTGCAAAGTTACCCCGAATGTCAATCAAAGCCAGACGACCCATTGAAACCGTTTCATTTCTGAAAAGCAGATCAGAAGCCGCATGATAGCGGCTTTTGTCGAATGGTGTCGGCCCACTCCCATAACTGGGTAAATGGCATAACCGATCTATTTGAATTTTAGTAGGCGACTTCTTCTGCAGAACCCGCTTCACTGATTGGCGCAGCGCTAATGGACTGGAATTCTGCGTCCTCTTCAAGCGAGCGCACGTAGTTTTCCAATATAGCTACCATCGGATCACGGCCGGTCTCTTCCATAATATCGTCCTTCACACGAGCGCCGCCCGGAAGACCCTTCAAGTACCAAGCTAGGTGCTTTCGCATCTCGCGAACCGCAACTGCCTCGTTCTTCAGTGCCACTAACCGATCCAAGTGCAAAATGGCAACTTCAAGTTTCTCACGCGGCGTTGGATCACTAAGAAGCTCACCGTTCGTCAAATATTGAATCGTCCGGTAAAGCATCCACGGGTTGCCTAATGCACCTCGTCCAATCATAACTCCGTCACAGCCGGTATGATCAAGCAGCCGTTTTGTATCCTCTGGTGAGAAAACGTCGCCATTCCCAATTACGGGAATCGATACCGCTTCTTTTACATCCTTTATAATGTCCCAATTTGCCTTACCTGTATACAATTGCTCACGAGTACGTCCATGTACACTAACAGCTTTACCGCCTGCACGTTCAACTGCACGTGCATTCTCGACGGCATAAATATGCTGGTCATCCCAGCCTATGCGCATTTTCACCGTAACAGGCTTCTGAACAGCATCAACAACCGCTGATACCATCTCATAAATCTTGTTCGGATCAAGCAGCCAGCGTGCGCCAGCGTCACATTTCGTTACCTTCGGAACAGGGCAGCCCATATTAATATCGATAATATCTGCATTGGTCTGCTTATCAACTACTTTTGCAGCCTCGACCAGCGACTCCCGGTCACCGCCAAATATTTGAAGGCTAAGCGGCTTTTCTCGATCATCAACAAACAACATTTCAAGCGTTCTTTTGTTTCCATGCAAAATGGCCTTGTCGCTTACCATTTCCGCACACACAAGACCCGTTCCGAACTCCTTGGCAATTAATCGGAAGGCCGGGTTGCACACGCCTGCCATCGGAGCTAGCACCACTCTGTTCTTCATCGCGATGTCTCCGATTTTCAGCATGTCGCTCCTTGCTCCTCTTCTAATTGAATATTGTTCATGTCCTGTGTCCCAAACATCACTATTCTCGGTTATCAGACATTAATTCCTCATAGCTGATTCCTAACGTCTTGGCGATATGATTTAATAGCTTCGTATCTGTCTTTCTTGTTCCTCGCTCTAATGAACCAAGAACAGCTACCGATACGCCAAGCTCCTTGGCCAGCTCCTGCTGAGTATAGCCCTTCAGCTTTCGAAAGGCTCTGACGCGCTGCGCCAATTGATTGTTTTCCATAACGTAATGCCTTCCTTTCCATCCAGAAGCGCTGCTTCAGATACTGCTCTTACTTCGGCCTGCAGCCGATGCGTTTGATCAATAACATCATGCAGCGGCACGAGCACGAACGACCGCTCCATCATGCGCGGATGCGGCAAAGTCAGTTCCTCTTGATCCATTCTGACATTATCGTATAGGAGTAGATCGAGGTCAATGGTTCTCGGTCCCCAACGTATATGTCGAACTCTCCCTAGCTGCTGCTCAAAATCCAAAAGCTGACGCAAAAGCATTAAGGGAGATAGCGTCGTTCGTATAGCTAATGCCATATTAATAAAAGGCGGTTGCTCTGTATAGCCTACAGGATCGGTCTCATACATGCCAGATACTTTACTTACCACAATACCCGGGTGCGTATCTATGAGGCCAATCGCTTCCAGCAGCAGTTGCTCACGGTTCCCCATGTTTGATCCTAAAGCGATATATGCCTCGGCCTGTGCGCCATCATGCGGGAATTGTTCGTCCATCATTGTCCCGCTTTCTGCGCATCTCTACCGTTACTCCGTCAAAATGGATATCGAACGGCGGGTTAGGCTTAGTTACTCGAACCGTCACTTCATTTACCATAGTATAAACTTCCAGTACTTGCGATGCAATGTGACCCGTTAAAGCTTCGATAAGCTTAAAAGGAGGACCTTCTACAATCTTTTTCGCGAGAGCGTGAATTTCTGCATAATTCACCGTACTGTTCAAATCATCGGTTAATGCCGCACGCTCCAAATCCATACTGAGCTCAATGTCCACGTAATATTTCTGACCCAGCTTATTTTCTTCGGGGAATACGCCGTGGTAGCCGTAAAACCTCATCCCTTTGATCATCATTTTGTCCATTATAGTCACTCTCCTAGCGATGTAGCCTATCTAAAATAAGAAATAGCCATTCAAAAGCAGTACTAACGGCGGTATAATATAGCATCCGTCATCAGCGCGGTTCGTTTGATTGCACGCACATCATGCACGCGCATAATTTGGCAGCCATGCGCGATGCCAAGAGCAACAGTCGCAGCTGTACCCTCAACAAGCTCTTCAACCGGCAGATTAAGCGTCTGCTTAATGAATCGTTTGCGCGAGGTGCCCAGCAGCACCGGATAACCAAGTGCAGTTAGCTCGGATAAACGACCTAGCAGCTCAAGGTTGTCCTCATAGGTTTTGGCAAAACCAATACCAGGATCGAGCCAGATTCGATCTTCAGCGATGCCAGCTGTTCTCGCGATGCTGACGCTTCCCTGCAGATCAGCGAGTACATCCGGGACAAAATCGTTGTAGTCTCTGGCGTGACGGTTATGATTGATAATGACAGGGCAATCATACTCAGCCGCAACTGCGGCCATATTAGGGTCGCCCTTAAGCCCCCAAATGTCATTGATGATATGAGCGCCCGCCTCTAGCGCATGCCGTGCAGTCTCTGCTTTGTACGTATCAATGGATAAAGGGATATGCGGCAGCGCTTTGCGCAATGCCTGAATAACAGGGAGTATACGTCGCAGCTCTTCTTCCACTTCTACTGGCTCAAAGCCTGGACGTGTCGATTCACCGCCAATATCGATAATGTCGGCGCCTTCCTCCACCATCGCTCTCGCCCTGGCAAGAGCTGCATCGACATTCGTGTAGCGCCCGCCATCCGAGAACGAATCTGGGGTGGCATTCAGAATACCCATAATTAAAGTACGTTGACCTAGTTCCAGCTTCGTCTCACTGCCGAACCCGTAAGCTCTTTTATAGAAATTTGGTTGTTGATCCACTTTAGACCGCCATCCTTCTTCTTATTGTTTCATGATCACAGAGGTTAGTTAGTCAATCGTCGTTTGTCGGTATAGAGCAAGCAATCGCTTCGTAATAGCCCCAGCTTGACCATCACCGACAGTCATCTTCCTGTTAGCTTCCGATAAAATGGTAACAGGTACGATCTCCTGAATGGAATTGGTCAGCCATATCTCATCAGCCTCTTGCAGTTTCTCAAAGCTATAAAGACCTTCTTCCGCTTCATACCCTGCACTGCCAGCCAGCTCCAAAACACGCTCGCGCGTAATGCCTGGCAATATGCCAGTGGCAAGTTCAGGCGTATATACAACATTGTCCTTGGCAAAAAACAAGTTGCTGACAATTCCTTCGGCCAACCAGCCTTCTTGGCTGAGCATAAGACCCTCAGCGCTTGAAGAGGCACTGCTGGCAAGCAGCTCCCGTTTGGCAATAATATTGTTCATATAATGGAGAGACTTAAAGCGAACATCACCTTCGGGCGTATTGCGCCTCGTCTGCAAAAGCCGCAGCTCCCGTGCGCGCATATGAACCTCATCATTAACCGGCGGCAAAGCCTTTACAAGCGTTAACACATTAGGACGTTCATAATCGCCAGTCGGCAAACCTAATTCTGCTTCCCCTGCGCTGACGGTCAATCGCACATAACCGTCTTTTAAACCGTTTGCCTCCAGAAGCTCATTAACCAAGTCGGCCACCTGATTCATATTATCTTGATAACGAATACCCAGCTGATTGCAGCCTGAATACAACCGATTCATATGCCTATCCAATAAATAAGGTTTTCCTTCGTAAGTGCGAAAAGTCTCGAATAAACCGATACCGTACAAAAAGCCGTGATCATAAACTGAGATCACGGCTTCGCTCGCATCCATTACGGAGCCGTTCAGTGCGACCTTCATCGCACTGCGCCCGCCCGATTTTGCAAGAAATTACGAAGCATCGTCAGACCATGCTCCGTTATAATGGATTCAGGGTGAAATTGTACCCCTTCAATTGCATATTCCTTATGACGCAGACCCATAATTTCACCTTCATCTGTCTCTGCTGTAATTTCCAAGCAATCGGGCAGCGTTTCACGGCGTACAATAAGAGAATGGTAGCGTGTAGCGGTAAATGGTGATGGCAAACTTTCAAATATTGATTTTCCTTGATGATAAATGGCTGACGTTTTGCCATGCATCAACTTCTCGGCGCGTACCACTTCGCCTCCAAAAGCTTGACCAATCGATTGATGACCTAAACAAACGCCAAAAATCGGAATTTTCCCTTTAAAGTGCTCAATAAGCGATAGACTGATACCCGCTTCATTCGGTGAACATGGACCGGGTGATATTAAAATATGATCAGGCGCTAAAGCTTCAATTCCCGCCAAATCAATTTCGTCATTGCGTTTCACCGTTATGTCTTCTCCAAGCTCACCCAAATACTGCACTAAATTGTACGTAAAAGAATCATAGTTATCGATGACCAGTATCATGTTATGGCTCCCCCTTTTTCCGTTTCCACTGCCAAAGCGTCTGCTGCAAACCGTTCGCTGTACTGAATCGCCTTCCATAACGCCTTCGCCTTGTTTAGCGATTCCTTATATTCCCGCTCTGGCTCGGAATCGATAACGATACCTGCTCCTGCTTGAATATGAACAACGCTATCCTGTAGCACCATTGTTCTAATAATTATATTAAATTCCATATCCCCACTGTAGTCAATCCATCCAAGCGAGCCCGTGTAAGGGCCCCGACGTGTCGGTTCAAGCTCTTCTATGATTTCCATTGTGCGAATTTTTGGAGCGCCAGTAATCGTTCCACCAGGGAAGGTAGCCGATATGACATCGTAAGCATCCTTGCCGTTTGCAAGCTGTCCCACTACCTGAGATACGAGATGCATAACATGCGAGTATTGTTCAATAACCATAAGCTCCTCGACCTTAACCGTACCATAGGCTGAAATACGGCCGAGATCGTTCCGCTCCAAATCAACGAGCATAATATGCTCCGCCCGTTCCTTCTCATTGGTGAGAAGCTCGTCTGCTAGCCGCTGATCCTCTTCCTCTGTTCGTCCGCGTCTACGGGTTCCGGCAATAGGTCTTGTTATCAACTTGTTATCGTTAAGCTCCACCAAAAGCTCTGGCGATGCGGATACAATCTGAAAATCAGGACAACGCAGAAAACCCATATAAGGTGAAGGGTTTACCAGCCTAATCCATTCATAAAGCTCTTCCGGCGAGGCCGTGATCGCTTTGCTCTGACGGACTGATAAATTAACTTGAAAAACGTCTCCCTGCTCGATATATCGCTGAATGCTGCGAACAGCCTCCATATAAGCTTGCTTTGAGAAAGGAGATGTAATGCCAGAAATAGAATCAACATCCAATTGCAATAAATCATCAATCAACAAGCGCTGACGCTCTGCTCGAAGCGATATTGCCTTCGCTTTAGCACGTTCTTCATCGAACCAGGTTAACCAGTAATCGGTCATACCTTCTGCTCTAGATGACGCACGATCATAAGCAGCGATCAGCTCCTCTTGATTCGCATCTTGATTTATTTTCGAATGTACCGCACAGTATACCTTTGATTGCTGATGGTCTATAATCCATATCTCATTCATTTGCATAAATAAATAGTCAGGAATATTCTGATTGTCCTCCGCTAGCACCGGCAATCGTTCGATCGTACGAATAACATCGTAACCCCAGAATCCAATACAGCCGCCAACCCACTTGGGCCCGTTCTCAAGCTTTGGCCCCAACAAGCCACTCATCCATTCCCTCACAACCTCAAGAGGCTTACCTTCCCAGCACCGCTTGCTTTGCTCCTCTAGTGAATGAAATTGTATCGACTCTGCTTGCAGGCCTTTTCCACGTATGACACCGTCAGGATGCAATCCCAAATACGTATATCGTCCATCTTTGCCGCTCTCTAATACAAAGGCATGCGGTGAAGCATCCTGCCACACTTCTTCCCATGACGAAACGTTTGCCCGATTATCGAACTCAAAGGGCAATTCCTTAACCAACGGCAGCGTCGTATATTTCTGTTCGGCGTGCCACCGAGTCCATTGCTCTATCGCGGTGATCATCACCTTCAACCCCCGAATACTTGACTTATTTTGCTCAGTATACAGAATAGCTAAGTAAAAAGAAAGCCTTCCATTCCGGGGAATGAAAGGCTGATCGATATAGGTAGTAAAAATTAGTTTTCGAAGTTGAACAGCGGCGTAGATAGGTAACGTTCGCCGTTACTTGGAACAATCGCAACAACACGTTTGCCTTCGCCAAGCTCTTTCGCAACTTGTAGTGCTGCGTAGATCGCTGCACCAGAAGAGATTCCGCAAAGAATGCCTTCTTCTTTCGCTGCACGACGAGCGTATTCAAACGCATCTTCGTTTTCAATTGTAATAACAGCGTCATAGATATCACGGTTCAAAATATCAGGAACAAAGTTAGCGCCGATACCTTGAATTTTGTGAGCACCTGGTTTACCGCCAGAGAGGATCGGTGAAGCAGCAGGCTCAACCGCGTAAATTTTGATGCCGTCGAAATTTTTCTTAAGCACTTCACCTGTACCTGAAATCGTGCCGCCAGTTCCAATACCAGCAACGAATGCATCGAGCTTGCCATCAAGAGAATTGATCGCTTCGACAATCTCAGGACCCGTCGTTTCACGGTGGACCTTTACGTTTGCTTGGTTCTTGAATTGTTGCGGCAGGAAGTAGTTGGTGTTCTCAGCTGCTAGTTCTTCCGCTTTGCGAACTGCACCGTTCATACCTTCTGAACCTGGTGTCAAGACAAGCTCTGCACCGTAAGCGCGAAGCAAGTTGCGACGCTCAATACTCATCGTTTCAGGCATAACAAGAATAGCCTTGTAGCCCTTTGCTGCTGCTACGAGTGCTAGTCCAATTCCTGTATTTCCACTGGTAGGCTCAATAATAGTATCGCCCGGTTTTATGATGCCCTCTTGCTCAGCAACCTCAATCATACTGATTGCAATACGGTCTTTTACACTTGCACCTGGATTTTGATATTCAAGCTTCACATAAACTTCTGCACTGCCCTCAGGCACGAGACGGTTTAAACGAACAAGCGGAGTATCACCGATAAGATCTAGAACGCTTTGCACAATTTTGGCCATGGAAATAACTGCCTCCTTATTCCGACTAATTCAGTTGGTATTTTCACTAATTACATCTTAACAATCTCTTGCATCCGTTGTCAATAGTGACTTTAATGCTCCACTGAAAACAAAACACTGGGCGAAGCTATTCTGTTTTCACAGCATCATATTTATCCAACAGCTCATTCTCGACTTTGGTCACTGAGTCAGCACGTTCAAGTGCCAGCTGTTTGCGTACGGTATCACGCAGCCTGCTTCCCGTCATATTCGTTGTCATTTGGCGCTCAATGAGACGAATAACCGCGTAACCCCCATCAACCTTAATTGGACCAGCAATTTCAGCTACCCGCAATCGACTAGCCGTCTCCATCATTTCACGGTTATAGAAAGGATCATCCTTTTCAATCAAGCCGAGGTCTCCGCCTGTATCTGCTGTAAAGGAATCAATGGAATATGCGTGCGCCATCTCAGCAAAATCCTCACCATCCGATAAAAGCCCCATCACTGAGTTTGCTTCCTTCATCGTCTCCGTTATGATCCATTGCAGGTGCAGCTGCATTTTCTCATTAAATTCCTCAGGGTGATCGGTAATGTAGCGATCTACCTCTTCATCTGAAACAGGGATGCTGCGTACGACGATTTTCTCCAGCAGCAAGCGGTAACGCAAGTCTTCCAGCACCTGCTCTTTGCTCATACCTAACTGCTCCTGCATGACTTCATAAAAATGTTCTTCACTATCGTAGCCTTCAATCATTTTATCAAGCTCACGACTTTGCTCCTCAGCAGGCACGCTTAGCTCAGAAGCTGCCGCTTCTAAATCGATCGCTTTGTGCACCATTAATGTTCGCAGAACGGCATCTCCATATTGCGAATGAAGTTCGCCTTCCAAATCTGCGAGCGTAATAATTTCCTTGCCCACCTTAGCGATAATACGACTTCCACCCGATTGTTGCGAGGGATCAGTAATAGGCGTTTGACCTGGCTTGCTCGGCTCAGTCGTCTCTTCTCCACTGCCGACATTCGTTTGCGGACGTCCATCCAGCTGTCGATCATTCCCCGGCCACACTTTAATTATCACGACTACCGATAATACCACCATACATACGGCTTGAAGGATGACAACGGCCCTCAGCACCTCGTATTTCCTCATTACCCTAATGCCTCCGATTATTGGATCGGCTTTGGTTTCGCTTGTTCAAGCAGCAGCTCTAGCTGAGCCCGTTCAAATGTATACGCTTCGTTGCAAAATTGGCAAACGACTTCCGCTTTTCCATCTTCATCAATAATTTGTTGCAGCTCATGCTCACCTAAACTAAGAAGTGTTTGCCCTACACGTTCCGAGGAACAGAAGCATTGAAACTTCAAGTCCATCGTATCATGAATCTGAAGATCACTATCGCCAACAATTCGGCGCAGCAGCCCCTCAGGTGATTCTCCTTGATCAAGCAGGGTCGTTACAGGCGGCATCGATCCGACCGCTTGCTCCAGCTTTGTAATTTCATCATCTGTTAAACCAGGCATTAGCTGAACGATAAACCCGCCGGCATGCAGCACCGAGTTATCCGTATTAACCAACACCCCAAGACCAACCGCTGAAGGCGTCTGCTCCGAAACCGCGAAATAGTACGTGAAATCCTCGCCAAGCTCTCCCGATACGATCGGAATACTGCCACGGTAAGGCTCTTTCATTCCTAGATCCTTTGTAATATGAACATACCCACTGCGTCCAACTGCTCCAGCTACATCAAGCTTGCCATGTGCGTTGCTTGCCAAATGTACTTCTGGATGATCAACGTATCCGCGGACTTCTCCGTCTGCATTAGCGTCAACAACGATCTGACCGATTGGTCCGTCGCCCTTCACTTGAATCGTCAGTTTTTCCTGCCCTTTCAGCATAGCACCCATAATAGCACCTGCTGTTAATGTACGTCCTAACGCTGCCGTAGCCGTTGGATATGTACCATGCCTTTGGCGAAGCTCTTCAACAAGCTGAGTCGTGCGAGCCGCGAACACTCGAATTTTGCCATTCCATGCCGTTCCTCGCACCAGCACGTCCTTCAGCTGATTATCCATCATAATCCCTCCTGATTGCGTTCATATATAATTCTGAGGCCTTCAAGTGTCAGCAGCGGATCAACCTCTTCTATCGTTTCCGATTCAGCAGCGATTAACTCAGCTAAACCACCGGTCGCGATAACGCGCGGTGTGACGCCGAATTCTGTACGAATACGTTTTACAATACCGTCAACCTGCCCTGCGTATCCAAAAATAATACCAGCCTGCATCGACGTCACAGGATTGCGGCCAATGACGCTCTTCGGCTTCACGAGCTCAATACGCGGCAGCTTAGCGGCGCGCTGATAAAGCGCCTCAGTAGAAATTCCGATTCCCGGCACAATGGCTCCGCCCAAGTAGTTGCCGCCTTCATCAATATAGTCAAAGGTTGTCGCCGTTCCGAAATCAACAACAATAAGCGGTGAACCGTATTTTACGATGCCCGCTACCGAATTGACGATCCGGTCAGCTCCAACCTCACGCGGATTCTCATAACGGATGTTTAATCCCGTTTTGACGCCCGGTCCTACGACTAGAGGAATTTTACGCAAATATTTGAGACAAAGCTGCTCGAGTGTCCGCATCAAAGGGGGCACTACCGATGAAATAATGACGCCTTCCATCTGATCTAACTTCACGCCAGCATAATGAAACAGATTATGAATATTAATGCCATATTCATCAACTGTCGCAGAACGATTCGTGCTCAGCCGCCAATGGTGCAAAAGCTCTTTTCCTTTGTATATGCCAAGCACTATATTCGTATTTCCAACATCAATGACGAGGATCAAAGAGATTCCCCACCCTTCTTCTCATTCAAATCTAAGCTAATATCAAGCGCATGGAATGAATAAGTCAATCCACCTACGGAAATGACATCGACGCCACAAGCCGCGATACCCTTAACGGTTTCTAAAGATACACCGCCAGATGCTTCTACGATTACATGAGGAGAAGCCGCTTTGATTCGAGCCACAGAAGTCTTCATCATGTCAGTTGACATATTGTCCAGCATAATGATGTCTGCTCCGCAAGCAAGCGCTTCGTCCACTTGCTCTAATGATTCCGTCTCCACTTCAATTTTCATCGTATGTGGAATTTTACGACGTGCAGCTTCAACCGCAGCACGAATGCCGCCAGAACCTTTGATATGGTTATCCTTAATCATGACTGCATCGTATAAACCGAACCGATGATTAGCGCCGCCGCCTACCCGTACCGCATACTTCTCCAGCATTCGGTGACCTGGCGTCGTTTTGCGAGTATCGACAAGTCGAACCGGCAGTCCCTCCAGCGCATCGATGAAAGAGCGTGTCTTGGTCGCAATGCCAGACAGCCTTTGCATTAAGTTAAGCGCCAGCCGCTCACCAATTAACAAGCTATGCGTACTACCCTCTACGGTAGCAATGATAGTTCCCTTATTTACTTGCTCGCCATCCTGTACCTTTGAATCAAATACAAGCGACGAATCTACAACCTCAAATACAAGCTTCGCAATCGGAAGCCCTGCTATTATACCGCTTTCCTTTACATGTATAACAGCTTTGGAACGCGAGTCTCTAGGAATCGTCGTCTCTGTTGTAATATCTCCACTGCCTATATCCTCTGCAAGCCAGCTGCGAATTTGCTCGCGAACTGCTGTATCATAACCGCCTGCCGTCCATTCAAACATCCTCTATTCGCTCCTCCGTCAATCCATATAGACGGTGCAATACCGTATGCTTCTTCCACATCACATCATCACGTACCGGGAAATCTTCTCGATAATGCGCGCCTCGGCTTTCCTCACGCGAGAGTGCAGCTTCCGTGGTCAGCAACGCGCAGGTGAGCAGATTAGCAAATTCGTATTCCTCGCGTTCAGTCAGAACGGATTGATAGATCGGCAGCTGCCGTTTCAATTCCTCAAGACCTTTCACAAGACCCTTTGCATCGCGGCGCAAGCCTGCGTAACGCACCATAATTTTTTGCAGTTTAAGCCGTCTTTCTACGACAGCTTGGATGGATGTACTGCTTCGTTCTGCTTCATTATTAATATTAGGCTGAATTTCAAGGCTCGAAAGCTCGTCGATTCGCTTAACAATTCTTCTGCCAAAAACAATCGCCTCGGAAAGTGAATTGCTCGCCAGTCGATTAGCCCCATGCACACCCGTAGAGGAAACTTCGCCACAAGCGAACAAACGCTTTATATTCGTTTCCCCATTTAGATCGGTTTTCACTCCACCCATCATATAATGCATAGCTGGCGCTACCGGGATCCAATCCGAGGTTAAGTCCAGACCGTATTTCAAGCAATATTCATATATAGTAGGAAAACGATGCTTCACCATTTCCGCTGATTCATGTGTGATATCAATATAAACGAAAGTCGACTTCGTTTCTTCCATTTCGCTGACAATCGCTCTGGCTACAACGTCCCGAGGTGCGAGTTCCAGTTGTTCGTGATATCGGTCCATGAAGCGCTCTCCTTTAATATTACGAAGATACGCCCCTTCACCGCGCACGGCCTCTGAAATCAAAAACCTTGGTGCACCTGGATAACAAAGCGAGGTTGGATGGAATTGAATAAACTCCACATCCTGTATGTATGCGCCCGCTCGGTAAGCCATTGCAATACCGTCTCCTGTTGCAACCTCAGGATTTGTCGTATAACGATATAACTGACCAGCCCCGCCTGAGCTTAGAATAACGGCTTTGCCTTTTACGAACAAACGCTGTCCACTCGGCTTCTGTACAATTGCACCGCAGCATTCGCCGTCCTGAGTGACCAAATCAATAACAAAATGGTCATCCCAAACCTCGATCTTTGGATTGGCAACTGCCGTTTCGGATAGTGCTCGTACAATTTCGAAGCCCGTAGCATCTCCATTAGCATGCAAAATACGCCGCTGGCTATGCGCCCCTTCCTTCGTAAGCGCAAACTCACCATTCTCCAAATCGAATTGCGTACCCATCTTGATTAAGCTGCGAACACCTTTGGGCCCCTCATGAACGAGTACATCTACCGCTTCATTAGAACATAATCCAGCGCCCGCTACGAGGGTGTCTTGTCCATGGTAAGCGGGTGAATCCTCATCCGAAATAACCGCAGCGATACCACCCTGCGCATAACGCGTATTGCTGTCGAGCAGCGATTTTTTCGTAATCATAAGGACGGAATTGTTTTCGCTTGCTCGTATAGCGGTAAAAAGACCGGCAATGCCGGCCCCGATTACAATCACGTCTTTTTCAATAACAGGCAGCTCACTTAACTGCACATCGACTAAATATCTAGGAATCATCATGGCTCCTCCAAGCGTAGAAGCAGCGCATACTACTTCACGAGTAGCATGCGCTCCAAGGATAAACGGGCTTGATCTGCAACATGTGGCGGTACATAGATTTGAGGCTGCATTGTTTCCAAGCATTTCACTAGCTTCTTCAAATTATTGACCTTCATGTTAGGGCATACCAAATATTTAGATGCAAAATGAAAAGTTTTACCTGGGCTGTCTAAACGAAGCTGATATCCTGTACCATCTTCTGTACCCACGATAAATTCTTGGCAATCTGATTCTTTACAGTATTTAATGATAGCGGTTGTACTGCCTACAAAGTCGCCAAGCTCAACAACTTCAGGACGACATTCCGGATGCACAACAAATTGCGCATTTGGATATTTCGCTTTCATTTCTTCTACGTCTTTAACCGTCAGCATGTCGTGCGTATTGCAGTAACCTTCCCAGATAATCATTTTCTTATCTGTGTTCTGCTGCACATAGTGTCCTAGGTTTTTGTCCGGTACCCAGATGATCTCGTCGCCTTCTACCGAATTTACCACTTTAACTGCGTTTGCCGATGTACAGCAAATATCAGTCTCAGCTTTGATTTCAGCAGACGAGTTAATGTAAGTAACGACCTTTGCATTCGGGTGCTGCGCTTTCAGCTTACGTAAGCCATCAACACTTACCATGTCGGCCATCGGACAGCCTGCACGCTCGTCGGGAATGATAACGGTCTTATTTGGTGCCAAAATTTTTGCGCTCTCACCCATAAAGTGAACACCGCAAAAAACAATAACTTCAGCATCCGTTTGTGCAGCCTTCTGCGCAAGCAGGAAGGAATCTCCACGGAAATCGGCTACCTCTTGAATTTCATCACGTTGATAATAATGAGCTAAAATGATAGCATTCCGTTCTTTCTTCAACTGTAACAACCGTTCACGCAACTCTCGGTTTTGCTCCGCCTTGCGTTCCAGTGCCAGTGCTTCCACAGTAGATCCTCTCCTCTTATGAGGGATGGGCTATAACCCATTCCGTTATACGGCAAGCTGAACTTTGTGAATTGATGCACAAACTTAGAAAGTCGCTTACCCTTAGTTTAAACCAAAAGGGATAATTTCATTTGATTAAGTTTTAATTTACACGCGGTAGATGCTACTGTCAATGCGTTAAAGGCCTTTTTATGGCAGCAATTTAAAATAATTTATTTTGACAGCTTTATCTCACTAACATTCCTCGAAAATGGACCTTTTTTCACAAAATACGCGGTCACTATCGACTCCGATATTTGGTATTAAATAAAAAAAGCCTCTCTCCATGATGGAGAGAGACAATGATTAACTATCTTTTTGCTGGATCGTAAGGCTGACCAAGTGCTGCTGGTGCATTTGAACGACCGACAGCTCCTGCCAACACGATCAATGTTAGAACATACGGCAGCATGTAGAAAAACTCAACTGGGATATGCTGTGAGAATTCAAAGCGCTGTGCAAAACTTCTCAGCGCTTGAGCTAGACCGAAGAACATTGCTGCTCCTACGACACCAAGCGGATTCCATTTGCCGAAAATAAGTGCAGCGAGTGCAATAAATCCTTGCCCCGAAATCGTATTATGCGCAAAGCTGCTCGTCGTCGTCAACGTAATAGTCGCACCGCCAAGACCAGCAAGCGCTCCGCTGAGCAATACACCAATATAACGATATTTCGTTACGCTAATCCCTACGGTATCAGCTGAACTCGGATGCTCACCCACCGCGCGGAGACGTAAGCCAAACGGCGTGTGGAACAAGACGAAATAACTGACTACTGCGATGACTAGAACAATATACGTCGTCGGATAAGCAGTGAAAATAGCTTTTCCGATCAACGGAATATCTGATAAAAATGGTATTTTCACTTTGTGGAACACATTTGCCAAAAGCGGCGTTTGACCTGATCCATCATAAAGGCTTTTGGTTAAATAAAGCGACAAGCCGAGCGATAGAATATTAATAACGACACCAACGACGGTTTGATCCGCGCGGAATGTTATCGTTGAAATAGCGTGCAATAAAGCGAATAACGTACCATAAATGGCTGCAGCTATAAACCCAATCCACGGTGAAGCACTACCAAGGCCTGCTTGTATCGCATACTCTGTAGCAACTGCCGCAGCGAATGCTCCTGAAACCATCAAACCCTCAAGCCCGATGTTAACAACTCCTGAACGCTCAGAGTACATACCGCCGAGCGCTGTAAAAATGAGCGCGGTGGAGAACACGAGCGTTGTATTCATAAGTTGTCCAATGATATCTAGCACGTTCATCCTACACCGCCTCCTTCCGCTTGCTTGCACGTTTATTTAGAAAAGGCTTCAAGAACCACTTCACCAATCCATGCGAAGCAACGAAGAAAATAACGGCGCCGATTACGATACGTACGACCTCAGGAGGAACACCTGCACCAAAGCTCATACCTGCAGAACCGTAACTAAGTCCACCGAATAGAGCTGCGCCAAGGAACACACCAATCGGTGTGTTGCCGCCAAGCAGCGCTACCGCAATTCCATCGAATCCGTATCCAGGAGAAGCGGCCATAACCGTCTGATTGCCGAAAACGCCTAAAATTTCAAATACGCCGCCCAGACCAGCGAATACACCGCTTATAAACATCGACTTAACCATCGTTACGTTAACGTTCATTCCAGCATATAGCGCTGCATCTGGATTATACCCGACAGCACGCAGCTCATAGCCTTGTTTCGTACGCCATAGTATGAAATAAAACACAACGATGCAAATGAGCGCAACAATCGTTCCCCAGTGCATACGAGCGTTGTCTGTCAATTTGATAAGCCAGTCTATTTTCACCATAGCAGATTCATGAATCGGCATCGATTTCTGCTGGCCTTTCTCAACAAGAAACTTTGCAACGATAAAATTCGAGAGAAATAATGCGATCCAGTTCAGCATAATGGATGAAATAACTTCATTTACTCCGCGCTTCGCTTTTAAGTAACCTGCAATACCTGCCCATAAGCCACCGAATACTGCACCCGTAACCACAGCTAGAGGCGCATGTATATACCAAGGCAAATCAAGCAGCACGCCTACGATCGTCGCGCCAGTCATCCCCATTACAAATTGTCCCTCTACACCGATATTGAAAAGACCGGTACGGAAAGCGAAGGAAACGGCTAAACCTGTGAAAATCAAAGGTGTAATCGCTCGAACCGCTTCTCCCATATTGTAAGGAGTGCTGAACAGCTTATCGATTAAAGAAGAGTACGCTAGAATGGGGTCGTACCCTCCAGCAAGCATGGCAATGGCGCCAACCACAAAACCAAGAATGATCGATACAATAGGAACAAGGATAGACGATTTATTAAATACTTTCTTCAATGTTTCCATATACGCTATCCTCTCCCCTCTGATGCAGGTACGGCTAATTTGTTACCAGCCATCATAAGTCCAAGCTGCTGATCATCTCTTTGCTCAGCATCAACCTCACCCATTAGCTTGCCTTCATACATGACAGCGATCCGATCGGACAATGCGTATAGTTCATCAAGCTCAAATGAAACGAGTAAAATCGCTTTCCCTTCGTTTCGAGCTTGTACTAAACGCTTATGCACAAATTCTATCGCGCCGATGTCGAGGCCGCGAGTTGGCTGCACCGCAATTAGCAAATCCGGGTCCTTATGCAGTTCCCTAGCAATAATAGCCTTCTGCTGGTTGCCTCCAGACAGCTGGCGTGCATGCGTATGAATACCGGATGAGCGAACATCAAACTCATTAACGAGCTTATCAGCCAGCTTGTCCATACTGTTGTAATCAATAAACAAAGAACGGCCAAATTCGGGCTTAAAGTACGTATTCAAAATCATATTTTCGCTAACGGAGAACTCAAGCACTAGCCCGTGCTTATGCCGATCCTCTGGTATATGTCCTACTCCCGCAACCGAAATTTCACGCGGCGAGTTATTAGTCATATTCTTTCCATTCAGCTTAATACTGCCGCCTTCGACCTTGCGCATCCCCGTAATGGCATAAATGAGCTCACTCTGCCCATTGCCATCAACACCGGCTATACCAAATATCTCTCCTGCACGAATATTGAAGCTAGTGCCATCCAGTACATTTTTACCTTGATCACCCTTCATCTGCAACCCATCCACAGATAAAATAATTTCACCAGGCTCGCGCTTCGTCTTCTTCACCTCGAAGGATACGTCCCTGCCGACCATTAACTCAGCAAGCTGCTGCTCATTTGTTTCATCCGTGGTAACTGTCTTGATTACCTTGCCGCGTCTAATAACGGTTACAGCATCAGCAAGAGCCATTACTTCTTTCAATTTATGCGTAATGATAATAATCGATTTTCCTTCAGCAGCCAGGTTTCGAATGATATCGATTAGCTCCTCTATTTCTTGCACCGTTAAAACAGCTGTCGGTTCATCGAAAATAACGATTTCAGCACCACGATACAACGTTTTCAGAATTTCAACACGCTGTTGCATGCCAACTGTAATATCTTTAATTCGCGCCTGAGGATCTACATTCAGACCGTAACGTTCAGATATCATCCGAACCTTCTCATTAGCGAGCTTGTAGTCGATTTTCATTCCTTTGACAGGCTCATTGCCAAGCACAATATTTTCAGCAACGGTAAAAGGCTGTACGAGTTTAAAATGTTGATGTACCATGCCGATGCCAAGGTCAATCGCTTTAGAGGCACCTTCAATGACTGTTTTCTCGCCATTAACCCAAATTTCACCTTCGTCCGGTTGATACAATCCGAACAAAATGTTCATTAAAGTCGATTTACCTGCGCCATTCTCACCAAGAAGCGCATGAATCTGACCTTTCTTTAATTCAAAATTTATGGAATCGTTAGCTACCAACCCGGGAAACCGTTTTGTTATTCCCTTTAACTGTACAGCCGTCAAGCTCCGGTCCATTCCTCATCATCTCCCCGGTATTTACCGCTATAATAAGCATAAAAAATATTTACATTAAAAGCACTTTCTTATCCTAACAAAGAACAAAGACCGGCCGAAGCCGGTCTTGTCTGATTCATCAACAAACGATCCTCAATCAAAGGATACCATTGAATGGAGAAAACTATTCAGTAGGTACTTTAATATCGCCGCTAACGATTTTTGCTTTGTATTTCTCTACTTCAGCAAGAACGTCAGCTGGAACGTTTTTCTTAGATGTTTCTGGCAAGCCTACAGCGTTGTCTTTCAAACCTAGCTCTTGTACTGTTCCGCCAGCCCATGTTCCAGCGATTAGATCTTGGGATACTTTATGAACCGCAGTCTCAACGCCCTTCATCATGGACGTTAGTGTAATTTCATCACCAAACTCAAGTGATTGGTCTTTATCTACGCCGATAACCCAAACGTTTTCACCATTGTCTTTACGTGCTTTACCTTCATTGAACACACCATTACCCGTTGCGCCTGCAGCGTGGAAAATAATATCAGCGCCGCCATCGTACATTGTCGAAGCAGCCAATTTACCAAGGTCAGGTTTACCAAAGTCACCTGCATAGTTCACTTCAACCTTCACATCCGGTTTAACCGCAGCAACGCCTGCTTTAAAGCCTGCTTCGAATTTCTTGATAACCGGAAGCTCCATACCGCCTACGAATCCAACTTTATTTGTTTTTGTCATCAAACCTGCAACAACACCAACAAGGAAAGAGCCTTCGTTCTCAGCGAAAGTAATGGAAGCAACGTTTGGCGCTTCAATTACGCTGTCAATTACAGCTAGCTTAGCATCTGGATTTTCTTTTGCCACTTTGCTTAGTGCATCATTAAACAAGAAACCGATACCCCAAGTAAGGTCATATCCTTCTTTAACAAAGCTGTTCAGGTTCGGCTCCATGTCTGCTTCGCCTTTACTTTCCAAGAACTTCGTCTCCGCACCAGTCTCAGCAGCTACTTTCTGTAGAGCTTCCCATGCGCTTTGGTTAAATGATTTATCGTGGACGCCGCCAACGTCAGTAACCATACCAATTTTTTTGCCTTTTCCAGTACCATCACTCTCAACAGCAGCACCTTCATTTTTGTTCCCGTTCGCGCCGCCCTCGTTATTTTTCTTTGCTCCGCAAGCCGACAACACTAGTGTCAACGCGATCATCATCACAAGCATAAAGCTAAATGTTTTTTTCATGCGTGTTTTCTCCCCTACTTTAGTTTTTGTGTAGCACTGCAACCCCTGTTTACCTTCTTATTCTTGCTGATACTGGCCGCTATTATTTCATTATAGTTACAAAAAAATAAACGTCAATAACACATGTCAATATAATTGACATGAAAAACGTTACCGTCGTTGTTATGTAACATATATGTAATATCTGGCCAATAAAAGACAAGCCTTCATGTAAGTATTTCTATTTTTTAAATGAGGTTTATACACGTATTATAGGCTAAATCCGAACATTAATAAAGAAAAAAATAGTCGCCCGCTACTCTACAAGTAGCCAAGCGACTATCTTTAACAATTAAGCATAAAATACTATTCGTTCTTATCTGGATCTTCTGTTTGATCCCGTTTCTCAAGGTTTGGAGCTTTCGCTTCGTCTTGATCACGAGTTTGGATACGCACTTTCACGTCTCCAACAGTCTCAACAATAGGCTCGGTAGTCGGCTCATTCGTTTCAGCTGTATCCGTAGAAGGACCGCCTTCCAAAGTGCCAGTCTCAACCAAACGTTTGATTTGATCCATTTCAAGCGTCTCTTCGCTAAGAAGCGTTTGAGCAATCAAATGCATTTCCTTGCTCTTCTCTGTCAGTAGCTTCTTCGCACGATCGTAACAGCCCGTAATAATGGATTGCATTTCTTGATCTATCTCGTATGCAATAGCATCGGAATAGTTCTGTTCATGACCAATATCACGTCCAAGGAATACTTGGCCTTGTGAGCTGCCGAACTGCATCGGTCCAAGCTTGTCACTCATACCGTATTCCATAATCATGCTGCGAACGATACCCGTCGCTTGTTTAAAGTCACTGTAAGCACCTGTTCCGATTTCGCCGATAAACAGCTCTTCCGCTACACGGCCTGCAAGCAATCCAGTGATTTTGTCAAGAAGCTCCTGCTTCGTTACAAGCATACGATCTTCTTTCGGCAGCATGATGACGTATCCGCCAGCACGGCCGCGAGGAATAATCGTAACCTTGTGTACCATATCCGCATGCTCCAAGAAGAAGCCTGCAATGGTGTGTCCCGCCTCATGGTAAGCAACAATACGTTTCTCACGATCACTGACAACACGGCTTTTCTTCTCCGTACCGACAATAATCCGATCAATCGCATCATCAACCTCAACCATAGCGATATCTTTCTTATTGCGACGAGCAGCTAGGAGTGCTGCTTCATTAAGTAAGTTCTCTAGATCAGCACCACTGAAACCTGTCGTACGTCTTGCGATGACTTCAAGCTTAACATCCTTCGCAAGCGGCTTATTGCGTGCATGAACTTTAAGCACCGCTTCACGGCCTTTCAAGTCAGGACGATCAACCGTAATTTGACGGTCAAAACGACCCGGACGAAGAAGGGCTGGATCAAGAATATCTGGACGGTTAGTTGCTGCAATAATAATAATGCCTTCGTTAGCACCAAAGCCGTCCATTTCAACGAGCAATTGGTTGAGCGTTTGCTCACGTTCATCATGTCCGCCGCCAAGACCGGCTCCACGTTGACGACCTACCGCATCAATTTCATCGATAAAAATGATACAAGGAGCATTTTTCTTCGCGTTCTCGAACAAGTCACGCACACGAGATGCGCCGACACCTACGAACATCTCAACAAAATCTGAACCAGAAATGCTGAAGAACGGCACGCCTGCTTCCCCTGCTACTGCACGTGCAAGCAAGGTTTTACCTGTACCTGGAGGACCAACAAGCAATACGCCCTTTGGTATACGAGCGCCTACCAAGTTGAATTTCCGCGGGTCCTTCAAGAAGTCTACGACCTCGACGAGCTCTTGCTTCTCCTCGTCAGCGCCAGCGACATCCTCAAATGTTATCCGCTTCTTCTCATTATCATAAAGCCGCGCTTTGCTCTTGCCAAAGTTCATGACTTTGCCGCCGCCGCCTTGAGCTTGGTTCATCAAGAAGAAGAACAGGACAAAGATGATGACAAACGGAATAATGGAGGTAAGGAACGTAAGCCAAATGCTTGGCTGATCCATTTCCTTCGTCTCATAAGCGAATCCATACTGCTTCGACCATTCAGCGATCTTAGGCTCAGCGCTAACGCCAGTCCTTGATACGAATTGATCGTTTTCTGCATCCGCAGGTTTCACTTTATATTTTCCGGAAACAAAATAAGATTGGTTCTCGTACTTAACACTTAACTCTTTAACATTCCCTGATTCAATTGCCTTAACGAGTTCATCGTAACGCAATCCAACGGTTGTGTTATTTTGGCTGCTGATAAATTGAAAAATCCCAACGGTCACCAAAAAGATAATTAAATAAAAACCAGTATTACGGATGATCCGATTCATCCCCAACCTCCTCTCAGACGCTTAAAATATTTTACCATATCATGACTTTCCATAACAATAGAGGTGTACGGAGAAGGGCATGTACGGGTGAATCGCAATTATTTTTGATAAACTTGCGGCTTCAAAATACCAATATAAGGCAGGTTACGATATTGTTCTGCATAATCCAGTCCATAACCGACAACAAACTCATCCGGCAGCGTGAAGCCCTTGTAATCAGCTTCTAAATCAACTGTGCGGCGACCAGGTTTGTCGAACAAGGTTACTACCGTAACAGACTTCGCATTGCGACGCTCTAGAACATCAATCAAATAACTAAGTGTCAGTCCGCTGTCGATAATATCTTCAACAATGAGGACATCGCGGCCTTCGACTGTAACATCGAGGTCTTTAATAATTTTGACAACACCAGATGATTTAGTGGATTGCCCATAGCTGGACACGGCCATAAAATCAATTTCAAGCGGCACCGTAATTTCCTTAACCAAATCAGCCATGAAAATAAACGCGCCTTTCAAAACGCAAATAACGAGCGGATTACGCCCATTAAAATCTTTACTCAGTGTTGCACCTAGTTCCTTAACCTTCTCACCAATTTGCTGCGCGTCGTACAATACTTCTTGAATATCGTTCTGCAAGTGTAAATCCCCCTACGCTTTAACTATATTTATGAGTGTACCAGTGCTTCTTATTCGTTGCCTGCTCTTATGAATAACACGTCTTTTGTATGTGTATCCGTAAGCGCATGACTTGATCTGCGAATGCCCGGAATCCAGAGTAATTTCCCAGCTCCATCAAACAACAATGGATATAGCTCTCTCTTCAGCGGTGCAACTTTCTCGTCAACGAACATATCTTGCACTTTTTTCGAACCATTTAATCCTAAAACCTGAATTCTGTCTCCCGGCTGCCGATTTCGAACAACGAGCGGATACGTTAGTTCCGACGCATCAAAGCAGGCTTCGTAACGCGATGCAGGCTTGCAACTTTCTATCGCTGAAGTATAAGCAAATTCAAATGTCCACCCGCATTGCTCGATCGCCAAGCTAGATTTATCCCTTCCCACCTCGCACAAATAGGCACTCGCTTCTTTGGATACATGCTGCGGAACTTGAATCCATCGCATTCTATCATATTCACGAGCGCAGCAAATGCCGGCACCGGCATCGATTCGCCAAGTTGCAGGCGCATGTGCGGAAGCAGCAAGCCTCATCGTCTCAATCTGCTCAAAAGATATCTTTTCCGTTTCCTTAGAAAGATAACTTAATATTAGTTTAATCAATCTCCTTTGTAAAGCGACGTGGAGACCATGCAAATCGTCGCAGCTTATCGCGCATTCATTGGGGGATAACGTAACGAGCTGCGCAAATAACGCTTCGGTTTGTTTCTCCATCCATTCGTCTTCCGCTCCCGCTACTTCAGCAAGCCGCTGAAGGGATTGGGATATGTGCGGATTATGCTTTGATAAATACGGTAAAATATCTAACCGAATGATATTTCGGAAATAATGGCGTTCCTTGTTACTGCTGTCCGTGCAGTAAGGAATTTGATGCTGTTCGCAGTAACGCAGAAGGTCTGACTTGTTCATACGAAGCAGCGGACGAATAAGTTCCACGTTTTTTTCTCGTCTTTTGCTAAGAATCCCCGCTAGTCCAGTTAAACCTGTTCCTCTTATTACGCGCATAAGAACCGTTTCCGCTTGATCATCTGCGTGATGGGCGAGGGCAATACGCGAGGCTCCATAACGTGATGCGATTTCATGTAAAAAAGCGTATCGCCTCTCGCGTGAAGCAGCCTGTCCATTCATTCGCGTTTCTTCTATATAAGACGGCATATCGAAAGTGACCGTCTCACAAATAACCCCTAACTGCTCCGCAAATTCCTTAACGACAACCAGCTCATGTGCCGACTCTTCTACTCGAAAGCCGTGATTCACATGAGCTGCAGTAATGGAGATTTCATTGCTCTTTGCTACAACTGATAACATATGCAGCAGTGCCATCGAATCCGGACCGCCGGACACCGCTACAACAATACGATCTCCCTTCGACCATAGCCTGCGGTCTACAGCTGTTTTCTCAAGCTCGTTTCGCAGATTCATAGGTTGTACCTCACCTTCATTTCCCGTTGCGTGTTGCCGCTACAGCACATTGCGTATGAGCCAGTAGACCGACGTTCCAAGCAAGACTGCTGAAAGGGCAGCAAGCCCCTTTAACCATCCTGGTGTCGCAGAAGGTCTATGGGTGTCGCGTCTATGCATCAATAAACGCCATGCTGCTGAAGCCTCCCCCGCATCCGAATATTGTCCTGCAAAAGCTTTACGCAGCCAACCGGCAATCGGCTTTAATACTGAACTGGATTCAGCAATCAAGATAAGCTCCTCGGCTGAACGATTTTGCGGCAACAGCTCCACCGTCAACTGATGAAGACGCTTTGGTTCATGCAGCTGTATGCAAAGTACACCAAAAGAAAATAAATCGTATCGCGGGTCAGCAGATCGCGAGCCTTCATTCCAGTAGCCCCGATCATAAATCTCAGTAAATTGGCGAACGGCTTTACCTGCCGTTGTAACCCCTCCGAAATCGACCAGCTCAACATGACCGTAGTCGGCAACAAGCACATTTTCTACCTTCAGGTCGCCAAATACCCACCCTGCTTGATGCAGCTTTGCCAGCTTGCCTAGCAGATTCAAGCCAACTAACGGAAACCACTCCGTGCCTTGCTGCTTTAAGTAATCATCCAGCTTGGAACCAAGCACATAGCGCATAATATAAAAAGGATATTCCTTTCCATCCGGACCGTACAAATCATCCACGTCGAATAAAAAGGATTCCTGCCCGTATTGCTTCTGCTTGGCGATCGACTGCAGCACATTGATCTCCGATTGGAGATCGAGTGCATCTAAACCGAGCTTCATCGCATACCAGCTGCGATCACGCTGTACGAGATATACTTTACCGTTTGCGCCTTCTCCAAGCAACCTCTCTACCCGGTACCGCCCTTGTTTCCACTTGCCAACCACCACCATGCCACGGCGGAGATCAACCTTAAACGACGTAGTCACTCATCATCCCATCCGTTTCGTCTCTGCTCTGTCTACCATAATCGCCTTGACGATAAAAATCAATAACATGCATTATCGCAGGGCCTGTTGGCGTTGTTCCGCCCATTTGCAGTCTCGGGAAGATGGCATGAACGCCATTCAAGTGACTCGTCCAGCCCAAATCCATTAAACAATCGTCCCCATGTCTCGATCCAGGGAAATGAAATACGGAAATTTCGCTTTTCCCCTGTCTAGCTTGCAGGCTGAGCATTAAATCGCGTATCGCCTCTTCCACGGCAGCCAGCTTTGGCTTCATGCTGGCGCTGGCATCGATAAGGAGCGCTACTTGCAAATTCGATGTCTCCCCAAGCTCATCGATTACACGCACAACGTCACCGCGCTTCTCCGGCGACAGCGCTTCGATTGAGCCATTGCCAAGCACCTGCTTCAGTTCCTTCTGAACCGCTAATTGGATCGTCTGCACAACCGTCTTGCGTGTCATCATCTGAACAGTCTGCGAAAGCTGACGCATGTTCACCATTCTGCTTAGCCCGCCGCCTGCACGCGCAATCTCATCAATCTCAGCTGCACCCAGCTCTCCTACATCACCATGATCGAGTACGCCTACTACATTTACTGAAATTCCATCTGATTGCGCATGTGCCGCCGCTATCACTGGACTTAGTCCCACATTAGAGCATCCATCTGTAATCAACAAAATTTGCTTCATAATGATTTACCCTCCTCAAGCGTTTGAGAATCAAACGCAGCATCGTAAGCATAGGCTTAGCGTTTGAGAATCAAACGCAGCTTCGTAAGCATAGGCTTAGCGTTTGAGAATCAAACGCAGCTTCGTAAGCATAGGCTTCGCCTTTTTGCCTTTCTATTAGCTTTGCCTTTTTTGAGAGGGATAAACAGCTAGACTAGTGAAAAATTGATATTTGCGAGCAAGATAAACCAATATTACTTGTATTTATACGACTCACCCGTTTTTCTCACTAAAAAATAAGCATGTTAAGCAGACCAATATGTATAACGATTTCTTTTAAGTTATTACTATGCACTGACGTTGGACATAACTAAACTTCATACGCCCCTGTATCTTTCATCGACCGGAAATGATCGTTGAATGAATGTATGAGAGATTGATGTTTCAAAAATAAAGTTTTCGTTTATGTAATCCTATTAGTGAGATTACCGAATCGTCAGTCAATTCAATAAAGCAAGTCTAAACTTGGTTCCTAAATTAATTTTTATGTAAAAAGAATAGCAATAGCCCGTTCGCCGTCAGCGTGAGTCAGCCGACAGACAAATAGGCTACTGCTTGCCCAAAGAATAACATGGATACTAGCTCACTGTTCAAGTACCCCTCATTCATTGTTTTAATTTTATATACTATCTCACTATCCATGTGTTACTTCTATACTCAGCTCACCGTCCTTGGACGCTCCATACGCGTCACACCTGGGAAACGGAAGGAAGCCCATTCCGGCAAATGTTTATCGATTCGCGCAACAAGCACGGTCATATCATCCAAGATCTCTCCATTATGATGACGCACGACCTTCTCAAGCAGTGCATCCGCCATTTCTTGCGGATCATCCGTCGCCAGTTCGCTAATAATTCGTTTCATCCAGAGCTCCTTATTAACGGCAAGGCCCGGCGCATCATAAATGCCATCGCTCATCATGACCAGCGTATCACCCGATTGCATCTGCATCGACACAAAGTCGACGTCAATATCTTGAAGAATGCCAATCGGCAAATTGTTCGCGGTTATCGGAATGACCTCATTTCCTCGTTTAATAAAGCTTGGCGTTGACCCTATCTTCATAAACGTCGTTTGCGCCGTATAAAGATCAACAATCGCCAAATCGACGGTAGCAAATACTTCATCAGATGAACGTAATAAGAGCACCGAGTTAACCGACTTCACCGCCAGCTTCTCATCCATGCCAGATTGCAGCAGCTGCTGCAGGATCGACAATGCCGCGCTGCTTTCCTGCCGCGCTCGCTCCCCATTACCCATCCCATCGCTAATTGCGACTGCAAACTTACCATTTCCAAGCTCCACCATACTGAAGCTGTCACCAGACAGCAGATCTCCTCCCTTGGCGGCACCCGCTATGCCGGTCTCCACCTCGTACTGCTTGGCCGAACCAAACGCGACTAAAGACGGCTCACCGCTTCTTGTTGGGGAATGCTCCGACTTCACAGCAATATGTTCTCCCAAAATATCACTAAGCAGCGGTGCGATTATTTTCCGGCACTCATCATAGCCCTGTCCAAACGTATGGTACACCTCTATATCCACATTCCCCTCCTCCAAGCTCACAATATCAATCCCTTGTACGGATAATCCCAGTCCTTCCACCGCCTCTCGAATTTGCTCTTCCTGCAGATGAAGCGTTTGCCCCTCCCTTTTAATTTCTTTAGCCAAATCCTCCATTACCTGCGACACGCCCTGCAATTGATCCGCAACAAGCTGACGCGAGTCGCATATTTGCTTCTTCCAGTGCATATTATTTTGATAAAGCTCGTACTGCTGGGTCATATCAACAAGAACCTGCGAGGATTTGACGCAATGCGCCGACCAAGCACGCGGTATTTCCTTAGGGGACGGAACCCGTTTCTCCTCTACAACAGACATCATATCGGTCATCATTTTGTACGTATGAAAAAACTTATCCTCCCAGCAAGCATTTTGCCGATGGCAATTGGCACAGCTGCGCTCAGCAACCGCATTCATAAAATGGCTGATCTCATCCTCCCTTTTTACCGTCGTAACGCTGCTATTGAGCTGGCCAAAGCTCATCGACAGCTGACGGAACACTTCTGAGTACTGCGATACACGGTCCGCTGTCACCTCACGTACCCGCTTCGCATAATCATGCTGCGATTTGGCATGCTCATTCGTACCCGGCACATACCGTGAAATCGTGCGGATCATAATACGCGGTGTTAGCATGAGCAGCGTTGCGGCTGCAACCGACTCCCAAGTCGAGCTCATAACATCAGCCTGACTTCCTACATATATGGATAAAATCGATGTTCCAAGCAACATTCCGAATGCCGCTGCCATTTTGCCGCCATCACGCAGCAGACCAGCCAGCAAGCCCGCAAATGCGAGTAAGCTCATTTGAACGACTGCACCAAAGTCAGCCAAGCTTAGAATGAGTCCTGCAACCACACCGACCGAAGCGCCAAGCGGTGCACCACCTGCTAAAGCAAAGAGCAGCAGCATATAACGTGACATCACATGCTCTACTGACATTCCGTAAAACACCCATCCCACAGCCCCCGTCATAACCGAGGCGAGTAAAATCATTAAACAAATAATTTCCTCATTTTTGAGAGAAGCTGATTTCTTGGTCATCGTGAGCACCGGTATAGCTTGTATGAAAACTAATGTGAGTACAAAACCGAGTGCAGCCTCTACCACTACGAGCATGAAATTGTACCAGCTTAGCTCGTCCCCTATAAATATGCTGAACATCTGTACCATCAGCGTTGATGCGAACACAAGAATTGGCGCCGATGACAGCTCAGCCTTCTCGTAGGTTTCCAAACCCTTCAGAAACAGAAATAGTACGGCAATCTCCATTGCAATCCACATCGGTGCAGGATCAGCTGCCAGCCAGCTGCCGGCCACTAAGGATATCGCTACCCACGGGTAAATATCCCTTCTCATAAAGTAAATAACGGCGAAATAAGCAATGGCAAACGGCATCAGCGACTCGAGTATAACCGCTCTTCCGAGCAAGAAAGCTACTCCTACAAGTAGAAACGTCCACTTTTTGGCTAATATGACTTGAATGAACCGCCGTGCAGCCGCCCATTCCCGACCTTTCTGCAACATCGTCTGAGCTAGACCTATCCGTTTCATACCTGGAAGCACAACCGTGTTCTCCTTTTCCATGAGCAGACACCACCATTCCGAATGTAATGTGTTTTTCATTATAGGAGGTTGTCCGCATAAAGTTTGTCAGTTAAAGCAACTGATCTGTAAATTTTTTCCGACAAAAATAAATGCCATTGCGGTCATTGTCAATTCACTGTCAAACATATACCGCGTATAGGATTGCCTGGCCTTTTGCATAGTCTGAGTACAATTGTATGACAACAAAATATGTGCCGCGAGCTTTCGAAATGATGGCGAATCGGCGTTATAATGTGTCGGGAATGATGGAGGATTAGAGAAAAGTATTTTTTTTACGCTTCTGCGCGCTTTACAAACGACATTGACCGTGACAATTAGAGGCAAGTCCAATCATTCACCAGCATATACGTAGGCTTAGCGTCCTGCTTCGACAGCAACTTGTATACGCTTACAAAAAATCGCGAGGAATACACCTCAGCTGGACGCAAAAAAAGCAGAACCGGTTAGGTTCTGCTTCTTGTATAATGTTATGACGATTCAGCTTATACTCGCTTGGCACCGCGTCCGCCGCGTTTGCCCTCCGTATTCTTCTTCAAAGAGGAGATGCGCTCTTCGCTGTCTTTCAGGAACCGTGACACTTTATCCTCGAATGACGGTTTACCGTATGCCGGTCTGCCAGCCGATTGCTTGTTGAAGGGACGTCCGCCGCCGCCGCCGCCACCACCACCGCCACCGCGGTTGAAACGTTCGCCACCACCACCACTACCGCCAGTGCTTCCACCGCCGCCTCCGCTATGACGCTCGCGTTGTTGTGGCGCTGGTTGGCCTTCTGGCCGGTCAATGGCTTGCTTAATGGAAAGCCCGATCTTTCCGTCTTTGTCCACGTTGATCACTTTGACTTTCACGACATCGTCGATCTTCAGGTGATCCTTCACGTCTTTGACGTAATTATCAGCAATTTCCGAAATGTGAACAAGACCAGTGACACCTCCCGACAAGTCGACAAATGCCCCAAAATGCGTAATGCCTGTCACTTTTCCTTCTAACTTAGCGCCCACTTCAATTGCCATAAAATAAAATGTTCCTCCCTAAAAGTTATGCGAAGCAAAACTGAATTCATAAGCATATGCTAAAAGTTTTGCGAAAACGCTATTAACGTGATTATAACCGAACCGTTCAAGTAAGGTCAACAGACGTTCACCCGAATTAACGCCCTAATTAGTCACTGAAAATTTGCTGCGCGCCCTTCTTCACCATGCCCTGCTCTTTTGTTGCTAGCTGTTCGATATATTCTGGGTCGTTTAATCGTTCAATTTGACGTTTAAGCTCATCGGTTTCTTTGGTGGTAACGTCAAGCATCTCTTGAATTGTAGTTAGCTTTAGACCTGTTGCGTTCTTCTGCTGCATTTGGCCAAAAATCGTATACCCCGCCCAGCCCATAAATAGCACGATGAACATCATCCATAGTTTGAACCGGCGTTTTGTGCCAGCATTCCCTGGCGTTTTATTCTCAGATGCTTTTGCCATGAGCGGTGTTACCTCCTAAACCATTTGCCCCACAATCGAGCTATTCGTTGTCCAAATCCTCTCAGCCTCTCAGCTAATTGCCATTTGACAGCGTAGCGCGACAGCCAGCGTCCGAGGGGACGAATGACTGGACCTGCCATCCAAACAAACAATTTCCAAAATGGACGGACTAATTGTATCACAATTTTTAAAGTGAAAATAGTGAGCGCAGACCCAAATGCCAAAATTACCTTTACCAATTTATAGAGTAATAAAATCGGCTTAACAATAAGGATGTCCAAGCATTTTAGCACAATTTGGATTAGTTTTCGTACTGCTCCAATGATCCATTTTACGACATGAATAACGATTCTGCTAAAAACGAAATAATAGATTACCATCCCAATAGCCAGTCCGATAAAAACGTACGCTCGCACCTCGCCATTGTTGCTAGCGTACAGCACCCGAAAGACGATCAATGCTGCTGCCATCCAGTAGACTACATCAAGCACCGGGAGCCACCAACGCGGGAGCTTGAGCTCATTCGTTACGACTCGGTAGCCGTCGAATACCGTTCCCATGCCAAGGCCTGATAATAGCATGACCGCCATCGTTAACCATTGCATATCAAGCGTCACTTAAATAACTTCCCGAACAGCCCTTTGGATTTAGAGGAGGAATTGTTGCCGTCCATATAGGCGAGCGAATGGACGAGTCCTTCGATAGTTACCATTCCCTGTTCAAGGCTAAGAAGCTTCATATGCAAATTTTGGCCCTTAACCTCCAAGAAGCCAAGCTCTGTTTCGAGTAAAAACTCTTCGCTGTCAAAGCTCTCCACGTTTACGACTCCGGTAAGCTCCAGCAGCTTGCGATTTAGCATTTTGACTTCCTGACGCTTCTGCCCCTTGCCTTGGTCAACCATAGACTCGTCCTCCGCTTCGTTAACATGTCTTGGCGTAAACGGCTACAGCCGATCTAGTGCGGCGCAGCATACGTTTCGCGGTCAAATATAAGAAGGGCATAGGCGTGAAGCTTATCCTGTCTTATATGTTAAGACTAGCTTATGGGGCGTGGACGAGAAATAGAACCAACCTAATCTGCTTGATCAGTAGAATTCAACGCGTCGTTGTTCCATTCTGTATTCACCTGTAGAAAGACAAGCAAAAGCACTATGGTTATCAACTGGCTGAACAAGCCTAAGCATAGATCAAATATCGTAGCGGTTATCCATGACTGATTTACAAAGAGAGAGAAAATAAAGACCAATATGCTTGTAAACACAATGAACACGGAATATCCGCCAATTGCGTAACCAACAAACCTGAAATAACGCCCGCGTGCCAAATCACGGCTAACCGTCATCGGATTAATCCGCGACGTATCTGCAATAGAAACAACAATCGGCATCAGCATCAGCCATACCGCGAACAAGAGACCAGGCACAACAAACATTACAATTCCTGCAACGATAATGACGCTATGTAGAAAGTTGTACGCGATCATGCGCGGCCATTTGCGAAGGCCCCACAGAATGGGTAACATGATTCCCCCGCTTACTCCGGTCATTCTCGCAAGTATGTAGTATATAACCATCGGCGTGATGACACATAAGAAAAACAAACTCACCATATTGTCCGTGCTGTTGGCCTCGAAAAAAAGGAGACTGTCTTCCTGTTCAAAAAAATAATAGTTTTTGATCGCCTCAACCGGAATCGTTATCATCGCTACTAAAATTAGAATAGGTATTATATTTTTGAAATAGAGAGCACACGCATGCCCTAGCAAGGATAAACCTTTTCGCCGATACTCGGGAATGGGCAGCTGCAGATGATTCATAGACTAGTCCTCCGAGTATATAAACCTTTTTTATGATGTTGAAACAGGAAATTTCGTGGAATTTAGAATGGCTTATTGGGCAAAAAAAAAGACTGCCTGCAAGTATTATGCTTGTAGGCAGTCTTGTTGTTATTGCGGTACTTCCCAGTCGAGCGTGTTCTCGCGCTGGCGTTGCTCTTCTTTCACCAAGGTATACAGCTCTCCGGCTTCATCCTTACGAGTCGTTTCCGCAATTCGCTCAACGCGAATGGTTACGATTTTTTGACCGTATTGGATTTGGAGCTCATCACCGACTTTGACGGCACTGCTTGCTTTCGCTTCGCGGCCGTTGATCCATACGCGACCTTGCTCCGATACATCCTTCGCAACGGTACGGCGTTTGATCAGCCGGGATACCTTAAGAAATTTATCTAATCGCATAAATTATTGGATAGCTTCTTTCAACTTGTTGCCTGCTTTGAATGCAGGAACTTTTGCTTCAGAGATTTCGATTGGAGCGCCTGTTTGCGGGTTGCGTCCAGTGCGTCCAGCACGTTTGCGAGTTTCAAAAGTACCGAAGCCGATCAATTGTACTTTATCGCCACCAGCAAGTGCATCTGTTACTTCGCCCAAGAAGCCGTTAAGAACTGCTTCTACGTCACGTTTAGTCAAACCACTTTTTTCTGCAATGTTGTTGATCAAGTCTGTTTTGTTCATTATAAAATTCCTCCTAATTTTTAACCATTATTTGTGGTCGACGCTTGTGGCGCCGCCTTTGCTTCCCATTTTTACTCTCACGAAGAATACTTATTCTGCCTTGTAGCAAATAAATCCTGCCGCTATTTGAAATTTTTTTGCGATTGTTGCGGAAAAAAGGCGATTCATGACGAATTGAAAGCTAGGATTGACGCTTTGCCTCTTCCCACCAACGATCCATTTCTGTTAAATCAGTCTGGTCAAAATTTTTACCGCTTATACGAAGCTGTTCCTCAATATAATCAAATCTACTGCGGAATTTTTTGTTCGTGCGGGAAAGCGCCTCTTCCGGATCAGCATGGATGAAGCGTGAGGCATTGACGACCGCAAACAGCAAATCACCTAGCTCAGAGGCCTGCTCCTCTTCCGATTGTGAGGCTATCGCTTCGCGCAGCTCTGCGAGCTCCTCTTCAATCTTGGCAAGCACAGGGCCAAGCTCGTCCCAATCAAAGCCTACCTTAGCCGCTTTTTTCTGAAGCTTATAGGCTTTCATGAGTGCTGGCAGGTCTGGTGGAATGCCATCAAGCGCCGATGTGCGAGACACATCGGTTCCTTTCATCCGTTTCTCCTCGGCCTTCATTTGCTCCCAGTTGACTAACGCCTCTTCCGAATTGCTCGCATCTACTTCACCAAATACATGCGGATGACGGAAAATAAGCTTCTCGTTAAGTGATTGTATCACATCATAGATGGAAAATGCGCCAGTCTCTTCTTCCATTTGGCTATGAAGCATCACTTGCAGGATAACGTCGCCGAATTCCTCCTGCATGCCATCCGGATCATCATTATCGATAGCTTCAAGCGCTTCATAGAGCTCTTCGATAAAGTTTTTGCGAATGGACTGATGCGTCTGCTCCTGGTCCCATGGACAACCTTCAGGGCTGCGAAGAATAGATACAATTTCATGCAACCGATCAAAGGAACGATTGCGGAGCGCTGCATCATCCGATCGCGGAACCCATATCAGCGACAAATTGCCATAGCCAGGCGTGCGATCAAGCTCGTATAGCGGAACGCGAATGATCTGCTGCTGAGAAGCAACACCAAGAGCATGCCCTACCACAACCTCGTAATCATCGGGATAACGCTCCATAAGCGCAAGCTTAACATCAGATGCCGTGAAGGCATCATACACCTGTCCAATCAGAGTGTGCAACTGGGGCTGCAATAAAGATGGCTGTAGTTCAGCTGCATCCAGCAGCGCGAAGCCCTCTATTGGATCCATTCCTAGACTGATAAAAGCTTGATCAAGGAAGCTCTCACCGCCGATAATTTGCAGCTCAATGCCTGCTTCCGAACATTGCTCACGCAGCAGCTGAACCGTACGTTCAGCCACCATGGGATGGCCGGGCACCGCATAAATAATAGGCTCGTCCACGCTTGTGCTCATGCTCTTTGCTTCAGCAATTAGTGTCGCGGCAATCGCCTTGTATACCTCTGGAAATGAGTCATGCTGCTCATACAAAGTATCAAATGAGGTATATTCCATACCGATTTCTAGAAGCATCGACATCGCAGGATGATCGGCTGTTCGAACAAAGATTTTCTTCGCTGCTTGCAGCCTACGCCATACGCCAAGCGTCATTTGGTCAGGATCGCCTGAGCCGAGTCCAACGACAGTAAGATACGGGGTTGCCATAGTAATAAGCCTCCTTAACTATTCATTCGTATTGTGGTCCAAATTTGATGGAGTAGCTATAATGCCAGCCTCATGCAAAATAAATCTGTATTAGCAAACCTTGTTTTCCTTATGGGAAGCAACGCGAGTTCGCATATGTAATAATCATGAGAAATCATTCGTTTATTTTTCTTCGAAAAGTAATAATGGACCAATTTTACATAAACATCAATATTGCCGTAAAAAATACTTATTTTTATAAATGTTTTGAGTACATAATATATTTCCATATTATTCATTGCGCTAAGCATATCATACGGAATCTATTTTCCTCAAAATGACCAATACAACAACATGCCGTGCGCTCTTCGCCGCCAACTTGCGGCGCTATTGCTCGTCTTTCGCTGGCGGAATAAGCCGCCAGCGCTGCAAACGGGCGGCCAGCACAGCGCCGCCCGGCAACGCGCGCAATTCGCGCGCGCTAATAGCGCCGCCGCGCAAAGCTGCGGCGCCAAAGGCGCAAGCGCCGACGGCAACGCACGTCAGCGCAAGCGCAGTTGCTGCCGCCCGAGGCGGCAGCCCGCCAAGCGCGGCGCTCAGCGCTCGCTCGGCGACAACAAGCGCCGCGGCCATGACCGCGAGCGCAAAGACCGTGCCCGCCGCCGCGCGCCCAAGCGATGGCTGGCGCCCTTCTTCTCGCCCACTCCCATCCCCTCGCTCATCCCCAAAAACACCGTACGGCGCCTCAACCGCTCGCCCACTCGGCTTCACTCGCCCTTTTCCCACCGGTACATTCATTCCTGCTCGGCTACCAACCAGTGAGGCTCCAGCTCCCGCAGCTGTATACCGCACGGCAATTAACCCGAGCAAAGCAGCCACGCTTAGCGCCGCGACACCTGCAATAGCTGCTCCTTCAATGCCATACAGAGGCACAAGCACAGCGTTAATCACGCCTTTAAGGAGCGCCGCAACTAGCAGCAAAATAGCTGGAATACGCACGGCGCCTAACCCTTGAAGTACAGGGGCTGTTACGGCATTCACACTGCCCGCAAGGGCAGTGCAGCCAACCAAAGCGAAAGCAATTGTGCCTTTGGTATCCGAGTACAGCATCATATTGAGCGGCTCCGCAAGCAGCGCCAAACCGATGGCTGCCGCCGCGCCGATTGCCCATGCCGCCCGCTCCGCAAGCGAGAGCTGAACCCGAAGCTGTCCATATGCACCCCGCATGCGAGCTAACGCTATGCTTGGTACAAGTGCTGCCGCCGCCGCTCCGGATACCATAACGACAAGCTGTACAAGTGGCTGCGCTCGGCTATATATACCAAACAATGTCATTGCCGCTGCTTCCGAGGCACCGCCTTCCTGCAATAAACGAGGAACCATAAAGGCATCCACAACACCAAGAACAGGAACGACAACCGCCCCAAGCGCGACGGGCAGTGCAATAACGGCAAGCTTTCTCATCTCTGCTCGTATTGCTCCTGCCATTCGGTTAAGCCGCTCACTGCTGCGCCTGCGCCATAAATATATGGCAAGCAGCAGGAGCGACGCGCAAGCTCCGAATGCCGATCCGCTCATCACGCCAGATGCCACAGATGCATCTGTCCAGCCAGCAGACATGCTTAAAGCAAGCACAAGCAGCATGATGCCTACACGAATCATCTGCTCCACAACTTGCGAGGCAGCGGACAAACCCATTCGTCCGATTCCCTGCACATAACCCCTTAACGCAGCAACGAATGGAGCAAGCAGCAGCGCAAACGAGACCGATCTTATTGCACCAGCCGTCTCCGCATCGCCAATCCAACCTGCCACTTGATTCGCTCCACCCCACATCAAGCCAAAAGAAATGATACCCGTCACACCAAGCAGCAGAAGTGCTGCGTATAACGTTCGCCTAACGCCTTCTGCATCATCTCCCTTGCGCAGCCTTTCCGCAATGAGGAGCGATACAGCTGTAGGCAACCCTGCAGTAGCCAGAACAGCAGCCAGCTGATAAAACGGATACACGGCATTGTATATGCCAAATACGCGGTCTCCGGCTAGATTTTGCAGCGGTATTTTTTGAAAAACGCCAATCAGCTTAGACAACAATGCCGCACCCGCCATGAGCGCAACACCATTCATAAGCTGCTGTTTCGAACTGCGTTCTACCTGAACCCGTCCTTCAACTGGCCATTCTGCCTCTGTAACCTGTTGATGCCCAGCATCCGTTTGCTGAACGATTGCTGACCCTTCAGCATAAGTTCGGGGCGCTTCGACCGCTCCCACGCTCGCTTTTCGCTTGCCCGCCTGCCCTAGCATTTCCGCCGATTGCCCTCTTTCCCCCGGCTTGCGGTTCATCCCGTTCACTCCTGCCTATCACACGATTTCTATTGGTATCTATTATACCTCACAATCGTAAACGTTGAAAAAGCTTCCCCAATCGAGTTTTCTCTCGATCAAAGAAGCTGTCATAACCTTGTTTCTTACTATTGCTCCATCTGTTTTGCCAAAAAGCCCGCAGCCGTCTCAGCCATCTTCGTTTCCATTGTAGACATTTTTACGGACTCATCCTTACTGAGCAGAACGACAGTTCCAATCGGATCGCCACCCGCAATGATCGGCGCAATAACGAAGGAGCTGTACGTTTCCTGCGTATCCTTCACAATTTCAAAGGCACCGCCGTTTGCTTCAGCAAGCGTCTTGCGATTTTCCATACAGCTCTCCAGAACAGTGCCCACCTGCTTATCAAGCAACTCTTTCTTGGATGCTCCAGCTACTGCAATTATGGTATCCCGGTCCGTGATCAATGTAACATGATTTGTTCCCTCAAATAACGATTCTGCATATTCCTTAGCAAAGTCACCAAGCTCACCGATAGGAGAATATTTTTTCAAAATAACTTCGCCATCACGATCTACAAATATTTCTAGAGGGTCTCCCTCGCGAATACGCAGTGTACGGCGGATCTCCTTCGGAATCACGACACGCCCGAGATCATCGATGCGACGTACAATTCCAGTTGCTTTCATTTCTTGTTGCCCCGCTTTCCTAGAGGATTTTGAATTGACTGGATTCTTGCAGCTTTTTTATAACGAAGAAGAAACTTCCTTCAAAAGATTTTGAATCTGACCATAGTATTCATCCGCTCCCAATTTCTTATGCACGGACTACAGTTCAAGCCAAACGTTCCATCTCTTTGTGAAAAAGGCTGTCGGTACATCGTCCAGCCTTCGTTTTTACGCATCCCCAAGCTCGTTTTCAGCATTCCCCATTTCTCCCTTTTGCTTGCATGAGAAACAAATGCTTTTCAATTGTTTATCGAATAAAAAAGGCAGTTATCGATCTTAATCGATAACCGCCCTTGCCTGTATATCATTTACCTGCATTATTGTCCTTCTTGGTTCGTTTTTTTGAGCCTGCCTGCTTTGCCGAGCGCTTCTCTGAGCAAAAACTCAATGTGCCCGTTGACGCTGCGGAATTCGTCTGCGGCCCATTGCTCAAGAGCACGATGGATATCGGGATCCAAACGAAGCGGAAATGCTTTCTTTTCTTTTGCCATAATAATTAGCCTCTAGCCGTACAGCGTTCCCGTATTAATAACTGGAGTCGCAGCGCGATCAGATACAATCGCCACCATTAAATTGTTCACCATCGCCGCTCTCCGTTCGGCATCCAAGGTGATCCCGTTTTCCTCTAGCTGCCGCAGTGCCATATCCACCATACCAACTGCACCTTCAACAATTTTGGAACGCGCCGCTACAATTGCAATCGCTTGCTGCCGTTGAAGCATCGCACTAGCAATTTCCTGAGCATAAGCCAGATGAGTCAAGCGAGTCTCAAGCACCTTCACACCGGCTACTGCAAGACGGTTTTGCAGTTCATTGCCAAGCTCTGCCGCTACCTCATCCGCATTCCCTCTCAGTGAGGAAGCCGCGTCCGCAGAGAAAACATCGTAAGGATATTGCGCGGCAATGTGCCGTATCGCCGTCTCGCTTTGAATTTCTACGAATCGCTCATAATTATCAACATCGAAGCTTGCTCTCGCTGTATCCATTACTTTAAATACAACAACTGCTCCAATCTCTACCGGATTTCCTTCAGCATCATTGACCTTAAGCGTCTGACTGTTGAAATTGCGTACTTTCAGTGAAATATTGACCTTATTCGTAAGCGGAAGCACCATCCAAAGACCACTTTCTAGAACAGATCCCATATACGTTCCGAAGAACGTAACCACCTTCGCCTCATTCGGTTGCACGATAGTAAGAGAGGACAGACAAATGACTGACAGCAGAACTAGAAAGGCACCAACACCGATAATAAATGCAGACCCGCTGTCCTTTGACGCTTCAGATATAGTTAGAAAAACGCCGCCAGCAGCAGCAACTACCGAAAATAGCAATGCCATGTATCCGCTCACATACCAGGCCTTTTTCTCGTTCATAAACCCCACTCCTTCATCATTTCGCTATATTATTTTGATATAAATATGATATCACTTTTTACATATATAAGCAATTGTTTCTTTTACTTTTGCAACAAAAGAGGATGCAGCTTCGTCACAAAAAGCAACCAATGCAATTATGAGCTTCCCTGTCCCTCACCACCGCATTTACCCCATTAACTACTGTCACAAGTCGGCGCATTTTTTCTACGTTGCAGTTTGTGCAATAGAAACCTCACATGGGGGCGTCTAACGCAAGCCACGTTGTAGTTTTGCAATAGAATGGAAGGAGATTCATGGATAAAACCCATCAAGCCGTAATTCTATTGCAGAAAGTGCAATAGAAGCCGGACAACGCAGCTTAAAAAGCTCATTCCATTGCACAAACTGCAACGGAAGTTGGTTAGAGCTGCTCTACAAAGCGCGATAATGCACAAGTTGATATAAGAAGGGGTGAATGCATTGAAGTATTTATTTATCTTAGCGCTGCTTTCCTTTTCCATTGGTTGTTCAGAACAATCCCATGCACCGACAGAGCAAGCAGTCTCTCAGAGCTATCTTGAGAAAAAAGGATATCAAGTTGTTGAAAAAGGGGGTCAAGTTAGTAGCTACGAGCTAACCGAAAAGAAATTATCAGTCCTACCCTATATGATGTACTGGGGGTTGCAATCCGTTGATCCTTCCGATTATGTTGGAAAAACGATTCATATACAGAAATTTATCGTAACCAATCATCCTCTCCTCGAAGAAAACGTCGATGTTTATGTATATTTGGCTGATGGCCAGCCTATAGGAGGAACTTCGTTTCCTAACGGAGATATATCGGACGGTGGTTACTGGTCGATAGACGGCAAAACATTAGAAGAGGTTCAGGGCAAATCTTTTCAAGACTGGCGTGAAGTCTGGGCCAAAAAATATACACCCACTTCCCAAAACTAAACATAAGACATTCCATATACAGGGGAATTTACATGGAAATAAAGGAAGACATTTATGGAATCATAGAAAACCTTCGCAACATAGATGCCATTCGGCAGGAAACAGCTATAACAAGGCAAAAGCAAGAAGCGCCCTCTCATGAAGGCGCTTTTTGCTTATTATTCCGTACAGTATCGCTTTATACCGTCAAATATTTGCGAATGACTTCGTCGTCCAGCGACTCCAAGCCGCCTTCCCACGCAATGGCCCCTTTTTCCAGCACGTAGAAGTAGTCTCCCACACTCTTCACAAAATCCAAGCTTTGCTCCACCAGCAAAATAGCCGTTTTGCCGTCTGCTTTGATCGATCGAATAACATCCCTTATATCATCAACGATGGAGGGCTGTATGCCCTCGCAAGGCTCATCAAGCAGCAGTACTTGGGGCTTCGAGGCTAACGCCCTCGCGAAAGCGAGCTGTTGCTGCTGTCCACCGCTGAGATCACCGCCGCGGCGTGTATACATCGTTGGAAGCACAGGGAATTTCGCAATAGCCTCCTCTGGAATAGATGATATTTTTGACCTTGAAGCCTCAAGGCCAAGCAGCAAATTCTCATAAACCGATATTTGGGCAAATATTTCACGTCCCTGTGGCACATAGCCGATTCCGCTTTTTGCCCGCAGTCCCGGCGCCTTTCTCGTTAAATCCGAGCCATTATAGGATACAGAGCCTTCTCGCGCCTTCAGCAGTCCCATTATGCTTTTCATCAGCGTTGTCTTGCCAACCCCATTTCGTCCGAGGAGACATACAACCTGCCCTTGCTTCACCTTCAGCGACACATCGCGCAAAATAATACTTTCGCCATAACCGGCCTCAAGCTGTTGAACGGCTAACATCGGCATCCCGCCTTTTCCCCAAGTACACTTCTGCTACGCGATCATCTCGCTGAATTTCTTCCATTGAACCTTCCTTCAGCAATTTCCCTTCATGCATGACCGTGACCTTGCTCGCAAAATTACGAACAAATTCCATATCATGCTCCACCACAACAATGGATCGCTTGCGAGCTATTTGGTGGAGCAGCTCGCCTGTCTTATCCGTTTCCTTATCGGTCATCCCCGCCACCGGTTCATCGAGCAATAATATTTCCGGCTCCTGGAGCAGCATCATGCCAATCTCAAGCCACTGTTTCTCCCCATGCGACAAACCGCCCGCCCGCCATTTTGCTTTTTTCTGCAGGCCAATCATAACGAGCTGCCCGTCAATTCTTGCCCGTTCCTCCTCCGCCATCTTTGCAAATAACGTAGCGAATACGGTACGCTTCTGGCGCATCGCGATTTCCAAATTTTCCGCAACCGTCATCGAAGGGAATATAGAAGGAGCTTGGAATTTGCGACCGATGCCTAGCTCAGCGATTTGATGCTCTTTCTTTTTCGTTATATCCACCTTGCCGAAAGTGACACGCCCCGCCGTAGGCCTTACTTTTCCACAAATCACATCAAGAATTGTCGTTTTGCCAGCTCCATTTGGGCCAATGAGGAAACGAAGCTCACCCTTCTCAAGCTTCAAGTTCATGCCTTGAACCGCTTTAAAGCCGTCAAACTCAACCGTCACATCATCACACAGCAGGATTGCGGACTCCTTCATGCTTCGGCTCCCTCCCTTTTTTGCGGAATTTCAATTGACTAACTAAACCAGCGACACCCTTCGGCATAAATACGACGACGACTACGAACAGCAACCCCATAAAGAATAACCAACTCTGCGGATATGCCGTACTGAATTCACTTTTAGCCCAGTTCATGAGTATTGCGCCAAGCGCTGCTCCGACAAGCGTCCCCCGTCCGCCAATGGCTACCCAAAGGACCATTTCAATAGAAGGTACAATCCCGAGCATCGATGGAGAAATAATACCGACGTGGAGCACGAACAGCATCCCCGCTATTCCTGCAATTCCGGCTGAAATTGTAAAAACGACCATTTGATATATTGCCGGATTATAGCCAATAAACCGAACGCGGTTTTCACCATCGCGAATAGCGCGGAGCACCTTGCCGAAGCGGCTGCCGATTACGTAACGACAAAAGACGAATATGGCAATGAGCGCAACGACGGTAATATAGTAGAGCACACGCTTCGTCTCAGGTGAACCTATAGAGAAGCCAAGCACAGTAGAGTAACCCGTAATCCCATTTGTACCGCCTGTGAAAGCTTGCTGACCAATGAGCAGTGTCGTCGTAATGATAACGAGCGCTTGCGTCAAAATAGTGAAGTACACGCCGCGAATTCGATTGCGGAACGTGACATAACCAAGTACTAGCGCGAGCAGCGCAGGTATGGCAATCCCCATCGCAACCGCGAACCAGAAGCTTTGGAACGGCTGCCAGAATAGAGGCAGCTCCTTAAGACCACTCCAGCCCATGAAATCCGGCGGTCTTCCCCCGCTTGCTTCGAGCTTCAAATACATAGCCATGGCATAGGCGCCTAGCCCAAAGAAAATACCATGCCCTAAGCTTAAAATACCGGTGTAGCCCCATATCAGATCAAGCCCTAATGCCACTATCGCAAAGGCTAGAAATTTCGCTAACAAATTGAGCCGAAAATCACTTACGAATAGCGGAGCTGAGAAGAGCGCTGCTGCCGCAGCCGCATACCCGATTAAGATCCAAATTCGTTGAGGAGTAAATTTTTGCAAGCGCATGTGCGTCCCACCTTTCTTATCCTAGTCGAGCGAACGCGAACGCATGGCAACGAGTCCCATAGGCTTCCATTGGAGGAAAGCAACTATACAGACAAACACAAGCACCTTGCCAAGCGAGGCATTCGTCCAATACTCAAACAAAGTATTAAACATCCCAATTCCAGCTGCCCCAAGCACCGTTCCAACCAGCTTGCCGACTCCGCCAAGCACGACGACCATAAAGGCATCAACGATATAATAAGTGCCAAGAGATGGCCCGATAGGACCAAGCAGAGTGAGCGCGCAGCCGGCAATGCCGGCAATACCGGAGCCGATAGCGAAGGTCATCGCGTCAACCCGTCTTGTGGAAACGCCAAGGCATGCGGCCATATCGCGATTTTGCATAACCGCTCGCATTCTTCTTCCTTCATGGCTGCGGTATATATAGAAATACATAGCAACTAGACAAGCAATGACGAGTCCGATAATAAATAACCTTTTGTAAGGAAGCAAGGTTCCATCCATAATCTTTAAACCGCCATTTAGCCACGCAGGACTTGTAACCGCAACGTTTGGTGCACCAAATATTGATCTTGCAAGCTGCTGCAGCACGAGACCAACACCCCAAGTGGCGAGCAAGCTATCGAGCGGCCGTCCATATAGAAAGCGGATCAGCGACATTTCGAGAATGAAGCCAATGATAAAGGCTACGATAAAGCTAACCGGAACAGCTAACACAAAGTACCAATCAAACATCGATTTCGGTAAATAATCGTGGAATACATTTTGCGTCAAATAAGTGGAATATGCCCCTATCATAATAAGCTCGCCATGCGCCATATTGATGACCTTCATCAGACCGAATGTAATAGCGAGCCCCAAGGCAACCAGCAATAATATTGAGCTGATGCTTAAACCATTAAATAGCTGCAGCAGAAACACTTCCATATGACCGCTCCTCTCTAGCGTAACGGCTGTCGCCTTCCTCTGTGGCAATAACAGAAGGGAGCATTCGAAGCGACCGAATACTCCCCCATAAATTGCTGCGTATTAGACGATCGCTTGCTTATGAATTATTCCGTCGGTTGAATGCTTGCTGCCCAATCGTAGCCCTTCAGGTATGGATCTGGTTTAACTGCTTCACCTGAATTCCACAATTCCTTGAATTGGCCATCAGCTTGCACTTCTCCGATACGAACCGTTTTGTAAATATGCTGTGTAGCGCCATCAATCTTCACTTTACCCTCTGGAGCATCCCACTCCAGCTCTTTTGCAGCTTCTTTCACTTTTTCTACGTCCGTAGAGCCTGCTTTCTCGACAGCCGCTGCCCATAAGTAAACCGCTGTATAGCCGGCTTCGATAGGGTCCGCAGTTACGCGTTCATCGCCGTATTTCTTTTTATAGTTTTCGACGAAGGTTTTATTTGCTGGCGTATCCGTTGTTTGATAGTAGTTCCACGCCGCCAAATGTCCTTCCAGCACATCAACACCAATACCACGAATCTCTTCCTCTGCAACAGATACAGACAATGTAGTCAAATCCTTTGCCGTAATGCCCGCATCTTTCAATTGCTTGAAGAAAGCAACGTTGCTGTCACCATTCAGCGTGTTATATACGACATCAGGTTTAGCTTCTTTGATCTTGCTGATCAGCGTGCTGTAGTCCGTGTGGCCAAGCGGTGTGTATTCTTCACCAACTAATTCGCCGCCTTCAGCCTTCAACTGTTCTTTAATAACGAGGTTTGCTGTACGAGGAAATACATAGTCTGAACCGAGTAAGTAAAATTTCTTGCCGCGGTTTTCAAGCAGCCATGATACAGATGGAACGATTTGTTGGTTCGTTGTAGCACCTGTATAAAAAATATTCGGAGAAGATTCAAGACCTTCATATTGCACTGGATACCAGAGCAGGCCATTTAACTCTTCGAATACCGGCTTCATTGCTTTCCGGCTTGCGGAAGTCCATCCCCCAAATACGGTAGCCACTTTATCTTCTGAGATAAGCTTGCGAGCCTTCTCAGCAAAGGTCGGCCAATCTGAAGCGCCATCCTCAAGCACAGGAACAATTTTTTTACCTAAAACGCCACCCGCTGCATTAATTTCATCAATGGCCATCATTTCAGCATCGATAACTGATACCTCACTGATCGCCATGGTGCCGCTCTGCGAGTGCAATATTCCTACTTTAATTTCCCCTTCTGCTCCCGCTCCGGCATTGGAAGCATTTGTCGGCTTATCTGTTTCCCCATTCGTAGATGCTGGTTTGTTGTTGTTAGCGCCACAACCTGCCAATACGATCGTTAACGCCACAAACATAAGGCCAAATGAATAAAACATTCTCTTTTTCATCTTCCCACTCCCCATCGCTTGATATTTGTCTCTATTTTTCCGAACATTAGCTTGGAATTAACTTCCATTGTTCGTGCTTTTATTATAGATTGGCAGTTAAGTTAATGTCAATATAGTTAACATTAATTTTTAAACGGATGTACTTTGACTTTTAATTGGTCATTTAGGGGTGTTTTCTTTTCTTTCGTGTTAGGTATATTGACTCTTGATAGTTCGACTGTTTCTATTATGTTATTTAAATTATTTTTATGATAGTTTTAATGACATTAATAAAATTAAAAAAACCCAGCCTAAGGCATACGCCTCAAGATGGGTTTAACTCTTTTAAAGCCATAAAACGGTCATGAACATATAGTCTGCGGAATCCTGCAATCAATCCTTACTCTGCATATTTTCAGACAAAGACCCCTTAACCAACGAATGGTTAAAGGGTCTGAGATGTTCGTCTTATACTTATTTCGTTGCTGGTGCTTCTGTAGCCGGCGCATCTGTAGCTGGCGTTTCATCCCCAGCTGGAGCATCGCTGGCAGGAGCATCGCTAGCAGGAGTCTCTTCTTCCGCTTTAGGAAGCTTAATGACGATTTCTTGCTTAGGAAGCTCGTCTGTCATGTATTTGTTCATATGCTCAGAGGCAACTGCACCTCTTACAGCTTCTTTATCTGTTTCGCTTAATTTATCAAATGCTGGCGTATCACGCTTCTCAACAAGAATGACGTGGTAGCCAAATTCTGTTTGTACTGGATCGCCGATAACACCAATTTCTTGTTTGTAGGCAGCTTGTTTGAATTCCTCTACCCATTGACCGTTCTTCTTGTCCGCATATAAACCGCCTGCATCCTTCGAGCCTGGATCGTCGGAGTATTCTTTGGCAAGAGCTGCCCAGTCTCCGCCTGCTGCCAGCTTGTCTTTCACTTCTTTAGCGCGAGCCAAGGCTTCCGCATCCGTACGAAGCTCTTTCTCCTCTTGCGTAGCTGGATCTGTCGTTTTTGTTGCTACCAAGATTTGACGAACAGAAACGGTTGCATAGTTAATACCATTCTTTTCATACTCGGTTTTCATTTCTTCCTCAGTTACTTGAGAATTCATACGAGCCACAAGCTTAGAGGTCATAAGCAAATAATTTTCCATATCTTTTTCTTTTAATTTCTTAGCATCTACAGCAGCTTTCAACTCCGCATCTTGGGAAAGCGCCGCTTTATACTGTTTCATTTGTTCTTTTACTTCTTTTTCAGCCTTTTTAATGTCTTCCTTAGAAGCCTGGCCGCTTATTATTTTGTAGGAAATATACTGCTGGAGCAGCTGCTCCTTAAATTGCGGAATTTCAATAACTTGCGCATACGCAGGCTGCATAACCGTAAATACATCCAAATACTTATTGAATTCCTTGTCTGTCACATTGCCACCCTTATAGGTTGCAACTTCTGTTTCCTTCGCACCGCCGCATGCCGCCATCGTCATGACCAGCACTACTGCCATGATAAGCAGCGCACCTTTGCGCCATGCCGATTTGCGTGAACTGTGTAACATGTTGAATCCCCTTTCATATTGAGAACTTGTTAATATTGTATCAGAAAAGGGGCGTATAAAGCGAATCTTGTCTATGGTGTCGCATCTTGCAATTCGTCTTTATAAAGGAGAACATCCTTGTACGCTTGCAAAAATTGTTCAATCATATGAATTTTCTGCTCCATATTCAATCCCTTGCCACGCAGCAAAATACTTGGGTTTGGCTCTTGCTCGCTTCCCTGCTTAAAACGGTTTTCATGCTTCAGACAAAGCTGGTCCACCTTCTTACGGTCAATTCTCCGCTTCTCGCTAGCTGCGTAACGAAGCAGCAGATCATCACCTTTGCCACTGAGCTGCTCAATACCGTACATCGTGCCATATACTTTTAATCTAGCCACTGCTAGCAGATTGCTTACCGCTTGCGGTAAATCGCCAAAACGATCCACAAGCTCATCGATTACATCATCCGCTTCTTCAAACGTTCGAATAGCAGCCACCTTTTTATAAATCTCAATTTTTTGGATGCTGTCATAAATGTAATCGGAAGGCAAATAAGCATCGATGCTAATATCAATAAGCATGCTAACAGGCTTTTCTTCTTTGATTTCTTCGCCGCTCATCTCCGCTTTACGCTTCGCTATCTCATCGGCAAGCATTTGCGAATACATGTCGAAGCCTACCGAAGCAATAAAGCCATGCTGCTCAGCTCCAAGCAAGTTGCCCGCTCCTCGAATCGAAAGATCGCGCATCGCGATTTTGAAGCCTGAGCCGAGCTCAGTAAATTCTTTGATGGATTGCAGACGTTTCTCCGCAACCTCCGTAAGCACTTTATCCCGTTGATACGTAAAATAAGCGTATGCAATGCGATTCGAACGCCCGACTCGGCCGCGCAGCTGATAGAGCTGCGAGAGCCCCATTTTATCAGCATCATGCACAATGAGCGTATTAACGTTCGGAATATCAACGCCAGTCTCAATAATGCTGGTACTTACCAGAACATCTGATTCTCCATCAAGGAAATCGAGAATAGTCTTCTCTAGTTCCTGCTCCGACATTTGCCCGTGACCGACCGCAACTCTAGCACCCGGTACAAGCGCATTGATCTGCTCCGCCATTTGGTAGATGCCTTGAACCCGATTATACAAGTAATAGACCTGGCCTCCGCGTGCCAGCTCGCGCTCTATCGACTCCCGCACGAGGGACGGGCTATATTCCACCACATACGTTTGCACAGGGAACCGATTCTCCGGCGGCGTTTCAATAACCGATAAGTCCCGCACGCCAAGCATCGACATATGAAGCGTTCTTGGAATCGGAGTAGCAGTCAACGTAAGCACGTCGACATTCGTTTTAAGCTTCTTCAGCTTTTCCTTATGCGACACGCCAAAGCGCTGTTCCTCATCCACGATCAGCAGACCGAGCGATTTGAAAATTATATCCTGCGACAGCAGTCGATGCGTACCAATAACCACATCTACCGTTCCCGCCTTCAATCCCTTCATCGTTTCATTCTGTTCCTTGCGAGAACGGAAACGGCTAAGTACCTGCACGTTAATTGGATAACCCGCAAAACGCTCACGGAAAGTCTCATAATGCTGCTGCGCCAAAATAGTCGTTGGTACAAGCACCGCTACCTGTTTGCTGTCCATTGCTGATTTGAAGGCAGCACGAATGGCAACCTCGGTTTTTCCATAACCGACGTCTCCGCATAACAGCCGATCCATCGGCTGGCTCTTCTCCATGTCCTTCTTAATCTCTTCGATTGCTCTAAGCTGATCACGCGTCTCGTCATACGGGAACATCGCTTCAAACTCATTCTGATACGAGGTATCTTGTCCGAAAGCGTATCCTGGTGCCGTCTGCCGCGCTGCATATAGCTTGATCAAGTCATCGGCAATATCCTGAACGGATGCTTTTACCTTGCTCTTCGCCCGCGTCCATTCACTGCCTCCAAGTTTATTGACCTTGGGTTCTCTGTCTTCATTGCCGACATACTTCTGAATCATATCCACTTGCTCGATCGGAACAGACAACTTATCGCCGCCGGCATAGAGAATATGCAAATAATCTTTATGAATCCCGGCTATTTCAAGCGTACCGATACCTACATACTTACCTATACCATGATTATGGTGAACGACATAATCGCCGACCTTGAGCTCCGTATAACTCTTGATACGCTCGGCATTGTCTACTTTTTTATCCATTTTCCGCGCTTTGCGCTGCTTTTGCGAGAACATCTCGCCTTCAGTAATCACAACAAGATGAGAAGAAGGCAGCTCAAATCCGGACTGCAAATTCCCCTCTAGCAGAGTAGGCATCTCAATGCTATAGTCGTCAAGAACTCGGCGCATGCGCTCCATGCGCTCCGAGTTGCCAGCCAGCATCATTACCGTCGCACCCGTCTTGCGCCAACGTTCCATCTCTGCCTTCAGCACATTCATTTGACCATGAAAATTTTGCATCGAGCGGCTCGTCATGTTCAATATATTTTGTGGCTGTGAATGCGGTATTTGCCTTAAGAATAAGGACAGGAACAATGTTGGGAACGGACGATGATGCAAAATCTCTTCTGTATCGCGAGCCAGTACAAGGCCTTGCAGCGACTTACCGTTCTGCAGCAAATGCATGGACCATTCTGCTTCGTCCCGCTCCAGCTGCTTAGCTGTCTCTATTAAACGCGTCGGCTCGTCTAGTATGAGCAGTGTGTCTTCTGGCATATAGTCAAGAATCGTTTGACGCTCAGGATATAACAACGAAATATATTTATAAATTTCTGGAAAATAAACATGCTCGCGCAGCCTTTCAATCTCTCCGCCCATCTCCGAGCGAAGTCGTTCCTTGGCCGTGCGATCCGTCATCTTGTCGAGCTGCTTCTCTAGCAACCGCTGCGCATGATTAGCAGCGACCTCCATGCGATGCCCGTCTGCGAGCAGTTCTTGGCAAGGCGGAACCACATAGGATTCCAAACGGTCCAAAGAACGTTGATCTGCTGGATCAAAGGCACGTATGGAATCAACATCATCGCCAAACCATTCGATCCGGTACGCTTGTGAAGCCGTTAGAGGATAGAAATCGACAATCCCGCCGCGCACGCTCATATCGCCGCGCAATTCTACTCGGTCAGCTCTCGTATAACCTAGAGCAGTCATCTGGCGCAGAAAAGCATCAATCGGCAACGATTGACCAACATGAACCGCCACCTGCGCTTCAGCCATGACACTGCTTATAGGCAAATAACGCCGAACCCCAGAGAAGGGCACGACAACAATCCCGCGATAGCCTTTGGACAGCTTGATCAGCACATCCATTCGCTGCGCAAGCGTCTCAGGACTCGAGATCGCCGCTTCTGCAGCTACTAGCTCATTGGCGGGATATAATAATACACTTTCTGGTGAAAGACATTCCTGCAAGTCCTCTGCAATCTTCTGCGCAGAGAACATGTTATGCGTCACAACAAGCATCGGACGTTCTACATTTTCCTGCAGAGCTGCGATGAGCACTTGCCTGGAAGAGCCTGCGAGACCAGATATCATCTGTTCACGCATACCTTTACGAATACCGGATATAACGGACTGAACGTCCGTATCCGCGGCAAAAGCATTAATTAAAGCTTTCAACTTTTGCGACACCCCGTTTCTTTACGCAATCGGAGAGTGATACGATCGCTCCCTGTACATTGAAAATAAGCCTCAGCCATCCGCTAAGGCTCATACTATTCACTTTCCGTCATTGAAGAGGATTAGCTACCAAATGAAGCTCTGGGTTCGCGTCAATCGCCTCGCGGCAATAATCGCAAACTACTTTTACCGTTACATCCCCATTTGGGTCATACGCTATTATATCGCTGCGTTCTTCGGGGGTCAAGAAATGGAAGCCCAATTGGTGCTCCGTAATGTCTGATCCGCTTAGCGACCCTATCGATGTTCTGCAATGCCGACAAATATAGTTTACTGCCATATGTATGCCTCCTGAAGGGTAGTTATATCCTTCAGTATGCCCTCATAATCATTTTCTAACAGATTATCGGTTAAACTTTGCCATTGTCTCTTCGAATGGCGCCTTCAATCTGAACTCAATGGCATCGCATGCATCAGCAATCATAGCTGACAATTTATCATGCTCACTCTTCGGAAACGTAGACAGCACATAGTCAGCAATGTTCATGCCTGGCTGCGGGCGTGAGATGCCCATCCGGACGCGATCGAACGTCTGCGTGCCCAAATGCTGAATCAAGGATTTGATTCCATTATGACCTCCCGCACTGCCTTGATAGCGAAGCCGAAGCTTGCCAATCTCGGTATCCAGGTCATCATAAACGATTACACCGTCCTGTACCTCAGCTTTAAAATAATCCAAAAATGAACGTACGGACTCTCCAGACAAATTCATATATGTCATCGGCTTAATAAGGACAACTTTTGTGCCTTGTACGTTGCCTTCTCCGATTAATGCCTTACATTTATTTTGCGTTACATTAATTCCCCAGCGCCTCGCAAGCTCATCAACGACCATAAATCCGACATTATGCCGGGTTCCTTGATAAGCAGCACCAGGATTACCAAGTCCTGCAATCCACTTCATTGCTCACTCCACTCCTTTACGGACAAATGTAACATAATCTATTACAAGCGTAAACATCAGAAGCTTCCCTGCGGCAGTAAGCCCGTGCTGAAATACCTGTTATCCCAAAAAAGCAAACAACGCCGCCCTAGATAAGGACGGCGCCTGATAAAGCTCTATACTGCTTTGTATAAACGATAACTTATACAATCATATATATAAAAAACTAGAGGCTCTTAACGCCTTCAAGCTGCGCTTCCTTGGAGCGTGACTCCGCCTCTGTAAGCTCCACCGCCGCAGCCGCAGCTTCTTCCTCTGTAAGCTCTTTTTGCGGTGCAAGTATCGTCGCGACTACCTGCTCAGGCTCAGCAAGTAATTCAACGCCGCTTGGCAGCTTCAAATCGCTTACGAGTATGCTGCCGCCTATTTCTAGTGTAGATATATCGACTGTTACTGCATCAGGGATATTACCCGGCAGACATTGCACTTCAAGCTCATGCAAAATCAACTGCAAGATACCGCCCTCGCGCACACCTTGGGAATCGCCTTCTGCATGAATGCGAACATTCGCCCGGACATTCTCGTTCATATTGATTTGATGGAAATCAACGTGCAGCACTTGTCTACTCAGAGAATCACGTTGAACCTCTGCGACCATAACGGAGGTTTTTCCATGGGACGGAATATTAATTTCAAGCACCGCATTCGGCTGAGAACGCAGCAAAGCCTGCAGTTCCTTACTATCCACCGTTACCTGCGCCGCATCGCTCAACTGTTTTCCATAAATAACACCCGGAATCTTCCCTTGGAGCCGCAATTGGCGCAACTCACCTTTCGTCGTGCCAGTTCGTTGATCCGCGTTCATAGCTATCGCCATATTGATTACCTCCTAAAAGTTTTGTGAAGCAAAACTTACTTCGTAAGCATTCGCTTAGTTTTTGTGAAGCAAAAACTTGCTTCGTAAGCATTCGCTTAGTTTTGTGAAGCAAGAACCTGCTTCGCATGTGATTTCCCTATAACTTACCCACCTCAGCCAAAAATTAAACTTTAAAAAGATTAATTTAGACTCTAGCTTCTCGAGAGCCCATTCAGCTTCTCTCAATTGTTAAGCTAAGCTGCAAGAATGGACTCAGAAGCTCAGACAAATAAAAATGCAAAAAAAGATGCAGCAACGAATTCATCCTCTGAATTCGTCACTGCATCCTTTATCCTATATATCAACCATTTTGTATTATGATTGTTTCTTTTCTTTTTTTGCTTTGGCACGACCGCGGATTTTATCAGCATAACCTGATTTGTTCACCTGACGCTCACGTGCGATCGCAAGGTCCCCAGCTGGCACATCATGCGTAACCGTAGAGCCGGCAACGACATAGGCTCCATCACCAATTTTCAGAGGAGCAATCAAATTGACGTTGCTGCCGATAAAGGCATTGTCACCGATTTCCGTTACAAATTTATTGTAACCGTCATAATTGACCGTTATTGCCCCGCAGCCGATATTAACGTCTTTGCCGACCTTGGCGTCGCCAACGTAGCTTAGATGCGATACCTTGCTGCCATCATCAAGCGATGCATTTTTTAACTCCACGAAGTCGCCGACCTTGCAGCCAACGCCCAGCTTCGAGCCTGGACGCAAATTAGCGTAAGGTCCTACAGCGCTTGTGTCACCGATAATGGATTCGGAAACGACGGAATATTTTATCGCTACGCCATTGCCGATCGTACTGTCCGCAATATCAGCTTGAGGACCAATAATGCAATCTTCTCCGATAATTGTTGATCCACGAAGAACTGTCCCTGGGTATATGACTGTGTCAGACCCGATCTGAACACCTGCTTCAATATAAGTGGAGGACGCATCAATTAGAGTGACGCCGCCAAGCAGATGATTGCGGTTAATCCGATCCCGCATGAAACGCTCTGCCTCAGCAAGCGCTACGCGGTCATTCACACCTATTGCTTCAGCCACATCTGTCGTGCAGTAGCCTTGAACGGATTCACCCGCTTCACGGAATATTCCGATGACATCTGTCAAATAATATTCACCCTGTGCGTTATTGCTCGTTACTTTGGAAAGTGCAGTGAACAGCTTCTCATTGTCGAAACAATACGTACCCGTATTAATTTCTTTGGCAGCCGCTTCTTCAGCCGAGCAGTCCTTCTGTTCAACAATGCGCTGTACCGTTCCATCTTCACCACGAATTACGCGGCCATAACCGGTAGGATCTTCAAAAGCAGCTGTCAGCACCGTTGCAGCAGCTCCACTCGAATGATGAAGCTCAAGCATCGCTTTAATCGTCGACGCTTGCACAAGCGGAGTATCACCGCAAATAACAATAGTCGTGCCCTTCTCTCCGCCGAGCAGCGCTTCCGCTTGCAGCACCGCATGACCAGTACCCAGCTGTTGCTCCTGCAAGACGTATTCAGCGCCATCGCCCAAATACGATTTAACCTTTTCTGCACCGTGGCCCACTATAACGACTGCACGCTCCGCAGCCGCTTCCTTCACAACATCAAGCACATGGCCCACCATCGGCTTGCCGCATACTGGATGTAACACCTTATATAACTTCGATTTCATACGCTTGCCCTGTCCCGCAGCAAGCACAATCGCCATAACTTTCAAATGAAAGACCCCCTAGACCTGCAATAAATTATTATTTTAGTATAGCTTTTGGAATAGTAAAAACACAGTGCTATCTTCATCAGCCCACGCTGAAAGCCGCATTGAATTAAGAAGGATATCCTATTCCATTATACGAATATGTTGCTCGATTTCCAAGTGTATGGAATTACGGTCTGTCATTCCCCGCTTAAATCCTTTCATTTCATCGTAAAAAGATAAGCAGCCAGCTAACACAAGCCTATTAATCTTTTACCGTAAAAAAAGAGAAGAGAGCCATGGCTCTCTTCTCCGATCAACCCCAAAAACATAAAATGCAGTGCTTAAGCTCCTTCTTCAATCGCAACTTCTTCTGCTGCGCGCTCGTATTCAGCTAGAACAGCAGCCTGGATTTTCTCCCGGGTGGTTGAAGAGATCGGATGAGCGATATCCCGAAATTCTCCATCCGGAGTACGTTTGCTTGGCATTGCAACGAACATACCATTGTTTCCATCGATGACACGAATATCGTGAACAACGAATTCATTATCAATTGTAATGGATGCGATTGCCTTCATACGCCCTTCGGAATTTACACGGCGGAGTCTGACATCAGTAATTTGCACTTGTGTTCACCACCTTTGTCTATGAGAGACTTGGTGTATACTTCCACGTTTTTGTGCCAATTCCTTCTACATTTTTGGTAAAATCATACTCAATTTAAAATATTTTTTTTAATTTGAATCTTTTTCGTTTTCATTCGACAATTGTCGATGCAATGACCTCTATTTCGACAAGAACATCCTTTGGCAGCCTTGCGACCTCAACGGCCGATCGAGCCGGTTTATGCTCTCCGAAATAAGATGAATAGATGCCATTTACCGTAGCAAATTGATTCATATCTTTCATAAATACGGTCGCTTTTACGACATCCTGAAAGCTGGCACCTGCAGCATCAAGCACGGCCTCCAAATTTCGAAACACCTGATGCGTTTGTTCCTCAATGCCGCCATCAACAAGCTGCCCAGCCGCATCGAGTGGAATTTGTCCTGAAGTGAACAATAATCCTCCGAGTTTAATCGCTTGCGAATATGGTCCGATTGCTGCAGGAGCTTTGTCCGTAGCAATCACTTGCATTTGTTGCTTTGTTGTCATGATGGTCCCAGCCTTCCTAACAAGATGTGATAAGCTTTCATTTACACGTATCTATCCTTTAAAATAGTTCCCTGGAATAACCGTCGTTTGCTTTGTCTTCATATCAACAGCTGTAAGCTTAGCTAGCGACACATAATCCTCAAGAAGCCGTTCCTCAAGTTCCACCTCGCCTGACTCAACAAATACACCAACGCCTGCGACGGTAGCCTTGAATTCGAACAGCAAATCCATCATACCTTGGATCGTTCCGCCAGCCTTCATAAAGTCGTCAATAATTAGAACGCGTGATTGCTCCTTAAGCGCTCTTCGTGCTAATGACATCGTCTGAATACGTTTGGTTGATCCGGATACATAGTTGATACTCACTGCAGAGCCTTCAGTTACCTTATTGTCTCGCCGCACAATAACAACCGGAATATTCAAGCACGCAGCAGTTGCGTAAGCTAGAGGTATTCCTTTTGTTTCAACGGTCATAATGACATCGATCTTCCGGTCTGCGAACGCAGTTGCAAACATTCTGCCGACATCCGCAAGAAGCTCTGGTTGGCCTAACATATCCGTTATATACAAATAACCGCCGGGAAGAACCCTTTCAGGCTGCTCTAACTGGCGGCATATGCTTGTCATAATGGTAAGAGCCGTCGTATCTTGCATCTTAGGCGTATATCTTACTCCGCCTGCTGCTCCTGCAAGTGTATGAAGCTCGCCGATACCTTCTTCCTCAAACACTTCTTTAATGATCGCCAGGTCCTCACTTATTGAAGACTTTGCCGATTGATATCGATCAGCAAATGCTGTCAGTGAAATTAACGTGTGGGGTCGACTTAACAGGTATTGGGTCATCTCAACCAACCGCGAGCTCCGTTTCAACTTTTTCAAACACATCTCCCCCCACCTAAATCCGAATATTATAATGTAAATATAACATTTTTATACGGATTTAATCAAGGAGAACGTCAGCCTTATGTGAGCATTCTTACCACATAGACCTCTTTGCAGAAACCGCGGAGCCCATTATAAATACGAGGAAGCTTGGCTTCCTTCGACACAAGGCCGAATACAGTAGGTCCACTACCAGACATAAGGACGCCATCAGCGCCAAGACGAATCATACTTTCCTTCAACTGCATAACTTCTGGATGTACATCCAACGTAACTTTTTCGAGTACATTGCCAAGCCCTTCGCATATATCGGCAAAAGAGCCGCGCTCAAGCGCACTAACCATATTAGAGATGGATGGATGCTCTTTAAGCTCATTTGCGCGGAATCTGCCGTATACGTCAGCCGTCGAGACATTGATTGGCGGCTTCGCAAGCACGACCCAGCATTGCGGAGGATTAGCGATATGCTCAAGCTTCTCGCCACGCCCTCTTGCGATCGCTGTGCCACCCGTTACACAGAACGGAACGTCAGAGCCAAGCTCCGCGCCTAGACTGCACAGCTCGTCCTCAGGGATCTGGAGCTTCCATAAGCGGTTTAGCCCGCGCAGAGCAGCAGCAGCATCACTGCTTCCGCCTGCGAGTCCCGCAGCGACGGGTATCTTTTTGTCTAAATGAATATAAACGCCTTGCCTAACATCATAACGGTCTTTAATAAGCCTAGCCGCCTGGAAAGCTAGGTTCTTCTCATCTAACGGTATGTATCCAACTTGGCTTGAAATAATGATCGTATCTCTAGGAAGCTCTTCCATTTCAAGTCGGTCTGCAAGGTCAACCATCGTCATAATCATTTCGACTTCATGGTAGCCGTCATCACGCTTGCGGAGTACATCGAGCAATAAATTAATTTTAGCAGGAGCTTTTTCATAAATTTTCATCTGATAAGTTCACCCGTTCGTTCGTAAGCTTAAGCATCATTATATCAAACCAACGCAATAAAAGCTAAGAGATGACAATCGAATGTTTTTCGACTGTCATTTACTTAGCTTTTTCATGTATAAATGCCAGCTTTCACTTAAGGCTGATTTGTTTTTGCAGCTGCTTGCTCAGCAATCTGTATCGCGCGTTTCACCATATTTCCTGCGTCCTTCGCACGTATGCTTCCCCAGCCTTCTTGCTGTACCGTATCGTAAAAACCAAGATCCTTAGCCAGTTCATATTTCAATTCTTCAGACATTACTCCGCGTCTTCTGCGACCCATTCCATTACCTCCATATTCGAATTTATGTTAATCCAATCAAAATATACGGCTGTTACTATTGCACAGGTAGTATGCTTCAAATTAGAGGGAAACATACGAAGATGGCAAGGGTCTCCTTTTCTTAGCAAAGGAACACGGACCTCTCTTTGTGAAAATAAAAAAAAAGCGCAGATGCTATCTGCGCTAACATGCCTCACTAGGCGATATATATTCTATTGTTGCAAATGGGCGATACGGACTTGACCTTCATCATTGCATACGGTCACTTCCACCGACTCGGTCAGTATGTCCGCATAACTGTAAGAGACACGCTTAAATGCATGTTGCTCTTCATCCAGTTTTACAATGAAAACAGAAGGGTAGGTTTCTTCCAACGTACCGGTTCGTTCGATGGTCTTTCGTCGTCCACCGTTCGCTCGAAGACGGATTTTGGAGCCAACATGAGCTTCCAAGCTGCGTTTAATATCCAATAGCGCATTTTTTGCCATTGTCCACTACCACCTCTTTCCTTGTCCATTATAACCAAAAGGAGGTGGGTTGTCAAACAAAGCAAAATATTATATCAGTCGGTATATTTACTTGTCAACGGTGATTTCACCCATTTTTTAAAAAACCATACATAACCATTCAAAAAATATACATAATAAGAAGTTGATTCAATTAAAATGTATCATTTAATGCTTATTAGTGGCGAAATGGACAGGTTCTACCGTACTATTTTCATACTAAAAACAGCCGCAATTTATTCTTTAAGTTCTGACTATTGCCCGTTACTGCTTTAAAACAGAAGTGGATGCCGTTATTTGAGGTTTTGGCAAACCAACACGGAAACGTCCCATTGTCTCAATACCGCCCACACCGTCAATACCGCTTATCGTACCATGAATGACATCAGCTAAGTTTATCGTGTCTTTAATGGATGTATAGCTTGCTTTAATCGCTATATAAACAGGATCGAGCGCATGAATCAATATTCGTCCTGGCGAGCTTGCAAAATTTGAGCCCACTTGCAGCAAAGCTTCAAAATGGGATTGGCAAGCACCTGCAATAACGATCAACCCGTCACGGTTCCTCTCATATTCCCTGGCAACACGAACGGCATTAACGAAATGTTGTGAATTTTTATAGCTGCTTAAACTATAAAGATCCATTGGCACACGGCTTTTCAATACGCCGTCATGACCCGTTATTACGACAATATCCGGTTGAATTTGTGGCAGCAGACGGTACAGCACATCAGCCATCTGAGACTCATGCACATGGAGACCGTGTGATGGAACTTGCATCGTATTGTACAACTGCATGCTCTTCTTCAAATAATTACTATCACCATCAAGGTGAAGTACTTTTCCTGGTACCTCAAAAAATGGTTGACTCTGCTGCAGCGCATGCCGAATATGCTCCTCGTTCTCAACCGCTTGGCGTTCACGTTCAGAATGCATACGTCTTAATGAATCATTCACTTTAATTCGAACTTGTTGCACCGCACTTGTCGTTTCTGGATCGCGTATGACCGACAGGTCAGGAATCGGAGCATCCGCAAGCAATCGGTAATCCGTGCCTTTCAGAACGGCAGTATGTGTACGAATAGCCTCAACCTTGAATAGCACGTCACCGCCATACGATTTGCGGACGACCAGGTCCCCTTGCTTCATGGGTAAATCACCTCTTCGTCTATCCTATGGGCAGAGCGTGCGAATGGTGAGTATTTTATGATGAAATGGCCTAGCTCTTCCAGCCGGCCGCTAGCATGCTGCGGCTAATCCGCGCAAATTCCTCAAGCGACAATGTCTCACCGCGTCTTATCGGGTCAATGTCATTGCTTAAAAGCATTTCTGTTAATGCCTCGCGGCGCTCCTTGCCTACAAAAGCAGTTAAATTATTCGCCAGTGTCTTGCGTCGTTGTGCGAAGCTAGCTTGTACCACTCTAAAGAAATGGTCCTCATCAGGCACATCAACAGCAGGCTTATCACGCAGTGATAGCTTAATAACTGCCGAATCCACATTAGGCTGCGGTATAAACACCGTATGGGGCACCATGCAGACGACCTTAGGCACACAGTAATATTGTACAGCTACACTGAGGCTTCCATATTCCTTGCCGCCTGGTTTGGCTGCCATCCGCTCCGCCACTTCCTTCTGAATCATGACGACGATATGCTCAAGCGGCAACTTCTCTTCAAGCAGCTTCATTAGAATTGGAGTTGTCACATAATAAGGCAAGTTGGCGACAACACTTACACCTGTTACGCCCGCAAACTGCTCTTCGAACAGCTGCTTCAAATCAAGCTTAAGCACATCCCCGTGAATGACAGTTGTATGCTCCTCGCCCTCCAGCACGTCCTTCAAAATCGGAATGAGCCTGTTGTCGATTTCGACAGCTGTCACCTTTCCAGCTGCTTTTGCAAGCCGCTGTGTGAGTGCACCGATACCAGGACCGATTTCAAGTGCGCCTTTTGTTTCATCAAGCTCAGCAGCCGCTACGATGTTATTCAAAATATTTTGGTCGATCAGAAAGTTTTGTCCTAAACTCTTTTTGAAGGAGAAGCCATATTTCGCAATAATTTCTTTGGTGCGTTTGGGCGTAGCCACCTCTATCGCGGATGGTTTTACCGTTTCTTTGCTAAGCTCACTCTGCTCTTGACTCATTCAGCTATCCCTCCAGTTCCTTTTCCATTTGACGGAAAGCTTCCGTAAACTCTGCCTTGGATATTCGAAAGCTTGTACAGCGCTTATAGAACTGCTTGCCATTCGCATAACCAATTCCAAGCAGCTTGCCTATAACTAAGCGGCGATTAGACGCATCAGGATGTACAATCAGTCCTGCATCCATTAAGTCGTCCCAGCTAATCTCTCCCGCTTCATCCGCCGACTCTGTACGGAGCTCTGCGAGTGCTGCGCGAATCGCTTCGGGACTCGCATTTTCGATGCCGATATCTCCTTTGTACAAAGCCTTCTCCTGTGGCAAAAAGGCATGCTTGCACCCTGGTGCGTGGCGTGCGACAATTTTGCGAATGCGTTCACCTGCATGGTCAGGATCAGTAAAAATAATGACGCCGCGACGCTCATTTGCCAGCGCTATTCTTTTCAGTACATCCTCACCGATAGCGGAACCATTCGTCTCTATGGTATCTGCATCTACCGCCCTTTTTATTGCAACGGTATCGTCTTTACCTTCAACGACAATGATCTCTTTGATCACCAAGATCATTCCCTTCTACATAAACTGTATTAGACCCACAAACATGCAAAAAGAAGAGGCAGTGCCTCTCCTTATGATGGCATATTTAATTGATTATTGCGATAAGATGATGGTAACCCGATCATTTAGCTTGAGGTAGGTTTATTCGGCCCCAGCACATATACGGTGATGCCTTTTTTTCTGCCGAACTTGTTGGCAATCTTCGTACTATCAAAGTATACGTCGATTTTGTTGCCTTTAACCGCACTACCTTTATCCTCAGCACGGCGGAAACCGATTCCTTCAATATAGACCCACCAACCGATGGGAATAATCTTCGGATCAACAGCTATAGTCCGTCCCTCTTTCACACGAGCACCTGATGATGTAATCCCATACTGCGGATGATTTTCATCTTTGCCTGTTGAAGAGAAGCCTGCGGAATAAGCAGTCAATGTGACATTTTTAAGTACTTTTCTCGCCTTAAACGTTACGCCGCTCTTCGTAAGCGAAGTACTATTCGGGCTCTTGTTTGAGAGAACAGATACTTTAGGCTCTTCCTTTTTCGTTCCGATGGCGACAACCTGATTAACCGCTGCTGTCTCAACAACCTTGTTGACCATCTTCTTAGATATTAGAATTCCGTCCTCGTACTGCTTCTCGATACTCTCTACGATAAGACCTTCCTTGCCGGGTTGAACGAGCTTTTGCTTGCCCGCTTCCAGCGTTGGATCGTTCTTCTTCACGATAGAGAATGGCATTGCACGTTCTGTCTCCGATACCTTCTTATCAACGCGAACGACCGTTACAGTCAATTCCGAATCCAAAGCGGTATGAAGCGGAGGTATTACTTTATCTTGACCACGAACTGGAATATGTAATTCCTCGATCGCTGCCTGCACTGTTCTCTCTGTCGTATATACAGTAGAGGTCTTGCCATCTGCTTTCACAATTACCGGTATCGCATGAGTTACCTCTATACGATCTCCGTCCTTTATTGCCGCGTTAAGCGGTATGGACACCTCATCATGTGGTCCAATTGCGATAGCTTGTTCATCCAGTAGGCGTTGCAGGACCCATTGCTTCGTTTCCACAATGGTTTCTTGTCCGTTCACTACTACGGAGACGCTTTTGACAGCCGTTCCGTACAACAACACCAAAAACATGAAAGTCATAGCGATTGAGATAGTAGCACTCAAAAGAATCAAACGCAAGTTTTCACGCTTCCATCGCAATGCGAAAGACATGCTGGATGATCGTTTCCCATGGGTGTCCTTAACCTGGAGTATTCCCACTTCATCGGTCCTCCTTCATAGCCCCGCCGCCAAGTGTTACGCATGATACAACTGACGCGACTATAGTATATTGGCGTGCAAGCACGCAATCCAGTACTGCTATCGATCCTCCCACCCCCATCTTTAATCCCTATGTCGACAAATTCCCGATTATTCGAAAATAAAAAGAAGCCGTCGACAGAGGATCTGTTTCGTGGCTTCCCGGTTAAATGATTCACTGGGATACTGAAAAATGGATGCACGAGGTTGATCACTCTCTATAACGCTTGCGAGGTTAGCTGACGGATTCGGGCAAGAGAGTCGCCCTATTCGTTACACAATGCTCATGGCAATGGCTTCGAAATTCACCCCTGAAGAATTCAAAATACGGTATCAAAAACCGTACATGGTTCCCCCGCTCTCCGAATGGAGATTAAGCGTAAACTGGAAATCCAATACAAAATTTTATTGCTCTGAGATGAATCATACCTTCATACGAGGTCAATTGTAAAGATACGATAAAAGACGATTTAAGCGAAAAAGCAGGATAAAGCAGGAAAAAATAAGCGATTATCGCTATAAAAATTAGTTTTTACGCGATAAAGGTCTCTATTTCTCTTGATATCTCTCGTTTTTAGACAATACCAAAACATCTTCTGCCATTTTCGGTCGTAATTACGCCTATTTCTTCTACCGTTTTGCCTAATATTTCAGCTGCTGTCTCTGCAACCAGAGAGACGTAGGAGGACTCATTTCGCTTCCCTCTGAACGGATGAGGTGTCAAATATGGAGCATCGGTTTCGATCAAAATTCGGTCGATTGGAACCTGCTTAAGCACCTCTTTTGGCACCCTTGCATTTTTGAAAGTGACGGGTCCTCCAAACGATATGTAGAAGTTCATATCTAGACATTGTTTAGCCGTTTCCCAGCTGCCGGAGAAGCAATGCATGACACCGCCAACCTCTGCTGCATTCTCTTCTTGCAGAATACGGATGATATCTTCATGAGCATCCCTATTATGAATGACAATTGGTTTGCCTACTTTACGCGCAAGACGAATTTGCTCTCGAAAAACCCTTTGTTGCACATCTTTTGGTGAAGTATCCCAATGATAATCAAGACCGATTTCACCGATAGCGACAACCTTCTCATGCAAGCATAGACGTTCAATCCATTCTAAATCCTCCGGTAGCATGTCTATACTGTCAACGGGATGCCAACCTACAGCCGCATAAATAAAATCATAATTCTCTGCAAGCGCCATCGTTGTTGGAATCGTTTCACGGTTAAAGCCAATATTGACAAGCATATGCACGCCTGCATCCTTCGCACGCTGAATGACTTCGTCGCGATCCTCATCAAATTTTTCTGAGTCTAAGTGGGTATGTGTATCAAAAAGTAATGTCATGTTGATGTCATGCTCCTTCAATCGAGTTTGAAAAGCTTTCGCATTGAATCAGGTAACCGGTGAATATTTTCTTTAAGCGGCTCTTCTGGATAATAAAGGTGATATTGTCCTTGATGGAGGCCAGTAATAGAACGAACAATGTCGGATTTAGAGGATATTTCACTAATTTCATCTAAACCATCTAACAACAAAATCGGCGCTTTTTCTTTCTTTTCGCCTTCTTTTTTATCAGGTCGATAAACGTCATACGGCAGGTCAAATGGAAAATCAATTTCCATGTGATAATCAGGATTCATTCCTATAGAAGAGAAACATTCACTAATCTCATTTAGCAACCCTTCATCTGGGTTCTCAAGCGTAATGTACTTATATAAATGGCGGTTCAGAAACCGTTCACATAGGTCGCTTAATATCGAATCATGCTCCTCTGCCCATTCTGCGAAAGCAGTCTGAACAAGTGCTTCATCTAACTTCAAATAATCCTGCACCGTCATTGTGTTTTGGAGCAAGCACTTCAGCTGCTTAGGCATCCACTCAAACGAGTAGCCACCCACGTAAATCTCCTGTGCTCTACGAAATATTTGACGTAGGATAATCTCAGAGCTTCTTGTAACAGGATGGAAGTAAATTTGCCAATACATTTGATAACGAGACATCAAATAATGTTCAACTGCGTGCATACCGCTCTCTTTGACTACAATTTGCCCTTTATAAGGACGCAATACGCGCAAAATCCGCTCTAAATCAAATGTACCGTAGTTAACACCTGTAAAATAAGCATCTCGAAGCAAATAATCCATTCGGTCAGCATCCATTTGACTTGAAATCAAGCTAACAACAATAGGCTTTGGATATTTTTTTTGTATGACTGCAGCGACCTGAGCAGGAAACTGCTCCGATACACCACTTAGCACGCGATTGATTTCTGTATCTCCCAGAATGATTTTACATGTCCATTCTTCGTGATCCGTGTCGAATACTTCTTCCAAGGAGTGCGAGAACGGACCATGACCGACATCATGCAATAGAGCTGCACAAAGCGAGACTAGTTTCTCCTCGACAGGCCAGTCAGGATAGCCGTTGCGTTCAAACTGAGAAATTATCTTTCGAGTAATTTCATACACGCCAAGTGAATGCGAAAAACGGCTGTGCTCAGCCCCATGGAAGGTCAAATAGGAGGTTCCCAGCTGACGTATCCGTCGCAACCGCTGAAATTCCTTCGTATTTATCAAATCCCAAATGGTTTGGTCTTGTACATATATATAATGATGCACAGGATCCTTAAAAACTTTCTCCTCGGTCAGCAGTTGTTTCATCGTCTCTCATCTCCTTTGTTCATATTTTCGACACAAAAACTGAGTATCATGTCGAATAGTGTCGTAAATTAGTTTCCAAATTGTCGAAGCTGTTGTATTCTATTACAAGAGTAATATGACCGTACTAACTAGTCAAATACTTATGCATTCAGCTGTCAAGGGAATATTCCCGGTTGACTATTATGGTAAACGTTGGTATTATAGTAATCATAAAAGCAAAAACTATGTCGAACGATGACGAAACGTATTTTGAGAGGGGCAATAATAGATTATGATGAAATCTACTGGTATTGTTCGTAAGGTTGATGAGCTAGGACGCGTCGTTATACCGATCGAATTGCGCCGTACACTTGGAATAGGCGAAAAAGATGCACTTGAAATCTACGTAGATGGCGAGCGCATCATGCTTAAGAAATATGAGCCTGCATGTATCTTCTGTGGCAATGCAGAAAACGTATCCTATTTCAAAGGAAAAATTGTTTGTCATGTTTGTTTGTCAGAAATGCCAACACCTGTGACAAAATAAAAAAAATAAGTTATACTGTACTTATCAACTTGTTAATTCTAACCTTTTTTATACTCCTTGATACCTTCCTGCGCTTGAACCCGGCCAGGAAGGTCTTTTTTTTGTCTACTATTTTAGTTTAGGACAATCGTCTATCTATTTACTTCATTATATACTTCACGCTTAGGCAGTCCTCGATCGAGCGCTACCTTCTTAATGGCTTCCTTACGATCAAATTGCTGCTCATAATGAGCCACATGAGCAGCAAGATCAAGCTCAGACCACCAAATGTCTACCGTTGGCAGTTCACTTGCCCCAACACCCTCTGATCCTTCCACTACAACGCAAAATTCACCTAACGGCGGATGCTCCTCAAACCATGTTATACATTCCGAGATTCGCCCACGAACAGCTTCCTCATGGCGTTTAGTTAGTTCTCTGATACATGCTATTTGGCGATCGCCAAGACATTCCTGAAGTGCATCAAGTGTTTTGTTTATACGATGGGGTGACTCGTAGAAAAGCAGGGTCCCTCTCTGAGCTTGCATATCGAGCAGCCATTTCATTAATGATTTTCGCTCTCGCGGTGGAAAGCCTGCAAACAAAAATCGATCAGTTGGCAATCCCGATATAATAAGCGCAGACAATGCTGCATTCGCTCCTGGAATAGGAATAACAGATATCCCATTTTCAATTGCGTCCTTCACGAGATCCGCACCTGGATCAGAAATAGCAGGAAGGCCCGCATCACTAACTAAAGCGATTGATTGCCCTTCCAGAAGCAATCTGATCAGTTCAGGGCCGCTAGCTTGCTTATTATGCTCATGATAGCTCACAATACGAGTTCCAATCTCGAAATGTGTAAGCAGCTTCCGTGTTTGCCTCGTATCCTCAGCAGCAATAAGCTGCACTTCCTTCAACGTTCGAATGGCACGGAAAGTCATATCTTCCAAATTGCCAATTGGTGTTGCGACTAAATAAAGGCTCCCAACATTTTCATTGGAAGCATCGGCAAAACTTTTTTGTATATTCAAACGATCTGCACCCCATTCTCATATACCATAATTGGTGGAAGAAGCTTGATGTCAGGTTTCCCATCGCGCATTGCTTCTATTAATACCATGTTAGCTTCTGCTTTTGCATGAGGATGAACAAATTGAATCCGTTTTGGTTCAAGCCTCCATTTACGCATCGTTTCCACGATATCAAGCAGGCGCGACGGCCGATGAACCATCGACACCTTGCCGCCTGGTCGCACCAGCCTAGAACATGCTTCTGCTACATCATCAAGCGTACAGTGAATCTCATGCCTTGCAATCGCATAATGTTCATTTTCATTTTGTTCCCCAGCTGTTATTGGCATATAAGGCGGATTTACAGTTATCGCATCATATACCCCATTGCCCGCAATCTTAGGGTACAATTTCAAATCCTGCTCTATAACGTTTATTTGCTCCGTCAGCTTATTCAGCATTACGCTTCTTCTAGCCATATCCGCCAACCTCGGTTGAATCTCAACAGCATCGATTTGCGCATTCGTTCTCGTAGTAAGAAGCATCGGTATAACACCATTACCCGTACATAAATCAGCAATTCGTCCATGCTTTGGCACACTTGCGAACCGCGACAGTAATACAGCATCAAGTGAAAAACTAAATACTTCCCGGCTTTGTATAATTTTCAAACCTGATTCTGTCATAAGATCATCAAGACGTTCATTTTCTGCTAAGATTATTTGTTCCGACACGATTGAGGCCGCTCCTTGATTATATATTTAATAAAAATACCGCCCTTTGCGGCAAGGGCGGCATGTCGTACGGATTCCACTATTTATTAAGAAAGGATAGACAGAATAAACAGTCACCTTCCGTCCGCAAATGCCCGTAATAAACGTTGCATATGTGGAATCCTTCATGATACAACCGGGTTAAGTTATCATGGCCTTCACCAATTGCTGCTCCCGCTTCCGCGAATGCATTGCCAGTGATGACCTGTTCCTCTTTACTTGCATCCGGTTTAATTCCCTTGGCTGGAGCTTTAACAACTTCATGCTCTAGCTCAGCCTCTCTCTTAAACAACTGACGCAGCTGGTTGTTCTCCTCACTTAGACGCTTATTATCCTCGAGCAGCTCTTTTACCTTCTGCTTCAAATCCGTAAGCTCTTTGTGGAACACACCTACTTGGTTATCCAACTCGTCCATTTTCGCAAAAATATTGTTCTTCTCCAAGTTCCCACCCCAGAGCTTCAAGCGTGAGTGTAACCTCACCCGTGAGAATCGCACTCTGCCGCTTATTTGATGACGACATCATCCATCGACAGTTCTTTCGGTTTACCTGGTGTATCAAATAATTGCACATACACACTTTTGGTGGATGTATTAATACCAGTTACCTTACCTTCACCATATGAGGTGACTACGAATTTACCAATTGCCGGTAGTTCTTCTCGAATGCTTTCGTAATTGTCATGCTCATATTTCAGACAGCACATAAGACGTCCGCATAATCCTGAAATTTTTGTCGGATTAAGCGATAGGTTCTGATCCTTGGCCATCTTGATCGATACGGGCTCAAAATCACCCAGCCATGAGGAGCAGCAAAGCACTCGTCCACATGGACCAATACCACCGAGCATCTTTGCTTCGTCCCGAACCCCGATTTGTCTGAGTTCAATCCGAGTTCGAAATACGCTGGCTAAATCTTTTACTAGCTCACGAAAGTCGACCCGGCCTTCTGCCGTAAAATAAAAAATAATCTTGTTGCGGTCAAACGTGAACTCAACGTCAACTAACTTCATTCGAAGCTGATGACCTTTAATCTTTTCAAGACAAGTGGAGAACGCATTTTTGGCTGCGGCGCGGTTTTCTTCGACAACTTTTGCATCCACATCGCTTGCAATACGTATCACTTTCTTAAGAGGAAGAACAACATCCGATTCACCGACTTGCTTCTGTCCCACCACCACTTTACCGTATTCGATTCCGCGTGCTGTTTCAACAATAACATGTTGCTCCTTATCCACGGGATGTTCAACCGGATCAAAGTAATAGATCTTGCCCGCTTTCTTGAAGCGGACGCCGATGACATTATACAAGAATTAGCCCTCCTGTAGGTTTACCAATAGTTGCTCAAATGCGAGCTGAGGTGTAACATTCGCTCGCATACGCTTACTCGCTTCTAACGTATGCTCAATGCAGGATACCCAACCTGCAAATGAACGATTAAATGCATGCTTACTTATCCAATCCAACTGATCTATAAAAACGATGTTGTCCTGCCTGCCGGCCTGGAACTGTATCAAATCTTTAAACCATATAACTAATAACGACAACAGCAATTGTGTATGCTCCACTAAATCCGTTTTGAATAGCTGTTGTCCAGCAGTGATCATCGCCGCGGTGAATCGGGTCAAACTCTCCTTGCCTAATTGTATCACTAGGCTTCTGATTTCTGCAAACTGATTCTGCTGGAGAAATTGTCTAGCACCGTCCAAACCTGATGTTAATTGAACAACAGTTCGGGCCAAAATAGACGGCGCTCCCTCAGCAATAAGTGTTTGCAGCATAATCTCAGGTGACATAGGCAGAAAGGGCACCCACTGCGTACGTGAGCGAATAGTAGGAAGAACAGCTTGTCCATTATCAGTAATCAGAATAGCTACAACTGGCGACAACGGTTCTTCCAGAAATTTCAACAAACTATTCGCAGCTTGCTGCGTCATTTTGTCAGCTTGTTCAATCATATATACTTTTCGCTTCGTACCGCTATTACGATAAGAAAAGTCCCGCTGCAGCTCGCGAATTTGGTCGATTTTTATGGACTGGCCATCAGGTGCAATAATTGTTAAGTCTGTCTGATTGCCATGTTCAAACTTTCTGCACTCCAAGCATTCTCCGCATGCAGCGGCAATACCTGCCGTACAAAACAACGCCTTCGCAAATTCGCGAGCCATCGCCATTCTTCCCGTACCTGAGGGTCCGTTGAATAAATAGGCATGAGAAATTTTACCGCTCTGCAAAGCATAAGTCAGAATCCGTTGTGCTTTCCATTGCCCCGGAATATTATCGAAGCTCATAGCCGTTCCTTACCTTTCCCTGCTCTCTTATCATCAAAACAATAAATTAATAAGAAGACCTCGTATCTCTCCGATCCTGTTGAGCAAGTCAATTCTTCCTTGCTCACTGTCGAGTAAATCCTCAGCCATGGAGACGAGTGTCTCATCTATCTCATCCAGCAGTTTATATCGTTTAATTCGTCCTCTACGATCGAAGCCTTTGACTTCCTTCAGCACAACGCCGCGTCTGATGGTGTCCTCCAAAAACTGCTTGATCATTTGACGATAAATTTTCAATTCACGGACAGTCATCACTCTAGCAAGACGATCACCCTGTCTATGAATGTCCTGCAGCTTCTGTTGAAGCTGCTCTTGCGTACGGTCAGCATCCTGCTGAACCATCACATCCGCGAAGCTTCTTGGCTGTATCTGTTTGTTTGACGCTTCGTTGTTTGTACGGTTTTGGCCTAACGGCCGGAAGCCTTGATCAATTTTCACCTATATCACGCCCATTCAGAAATGCTCAAATCGTTCAACAGGCATTACGAATACCGCTGCTCCCCCAACCTGTACTTCAACAGGGAAAGGAATATAGGAATCCGTCGATCCACCCATTGGTGATACAGGAGTAACCAATTGATCTCTCACTTTGCAATTTGCATTAATGACTTGCAGCACCTCATGTACTCTCTCATCCTCAATACCAATCATAAAGGTAGTATTGCCTGCTCTTAGAAATCCACCTGTACTTGCAAGCTTTGTTGCTCTAAACCCTTCACGCACAAGCGCATTTGACAGTCGGTTGCTATCCTTATCTTGAATAACCGCGATTACTAATTTCATCTTCATTCCCCCTTGACTACTATTAGAATAGGTTATTGAAAACTTGCGATTTAAACCTGCAAAATGTTCATTCATCCGTTATTGCCTTGATAACAAAAAGCCATTAATACAAAGAAATATGTCTATACTTTAAAGTTTGACATCGGTTGCAAAAAATCCTGCAAATCGATCATCAATTGCTGATAAAACGTCAGCAAACACCAAATCTGAACTATTTTCGGCATTTACAAGCACGATTCGTTCAGGATTTTGCTCCAGCAGCTTCATATACCCTTCTCTTACCTTCTCATGGAAGGACTGTTTCTCAAGGTCTAAGCGATTGATTTCTCTCTCTGACGCTTGTGCGATACGTCCGAGTCCTACTTCCGGAGACACATCCATGTAGATCGTCAGATCAGGCATAACTTCTTTAATTGCAAATTGATTGATGGCCCAGACCTCATCCATTCCAAGTCCACGCGCATAACCTTGATAAGCCAAGCTGCTGTCGACGAACCGGTCACAAATGACAATTTCGCCTTGCTCCAGTGCTGGAACAACCTTTTCCACCAAATGCTGTCTTCTAGCAGCCGCGTAAAGCAGTGCTTCTGTTCTGGCATCCATTGCAGTATTATCACGATCCAATATAACAGCACGAATCTGTTCTGCAATCGGAATGCCACCCGGTTCTCTCGTCGTAGTGATCGATTTTCCCCTTTGAAGCATCATATTCATTATCTGTTCAATCAGTGTCGATTTGCCGGCTCCCTCGCCGCCTTCTATGGTAATGAAAATACCTTTTCTCAAACCAAGGCTTCTCCTAACGTTATGTTAACTATACTTTCTTCTATATTAACAAAGCGGTACTCCTTGTACAATCAAGATTTACTTCATCTTCAAAATCAATCTGCTATTCCAGCTTATTCACGGTATATAGATATAGTTTTCATCGCCCCATCAGCGGCTCCTTGAAACTTCGCACCCATCGCAGCAAGTTGTAGTATATGTTCAATTAACTGTGCGGTGATCCTTTCTCCGGGATATAAAATTGCGATACCTGGCGGATAAGGTGTGACCATCTCTGCCGATATATGATGTACAGCATCTTGCAGCTGTATTCGCTCACTTGATTTGTTCTTAAACCTAGATCTCGCAAACGAAACAGGCTCCGATATCGCTCCGCTTTTGTGACTGGATTTCATTGAAACTACTTGTACAGCACTTCCCTTACTTTCAACCGTCATCTGATCACTATAGTTTTCACTTATAGCGTCATGGGACTCAAGGGGCTCAATAGCCTCTTGAAGCCTTCTCATATCCTCCAATGAAGTTTGAATGCCGAGTACAAGCACTATGTACCGCGGATCTGCCATCTCTGCAAAAATGCCGTATTGCTCTAAATGCTTCAGAAGCCCATATCCCGTTCGCTTTCCACTAGAATCGTATAACACCAGTCGCAGCGGATCTGAACGCATCTTTGAATCGCTGCTAGCGTCTATTTTCATTTCGCGTATTACGGATGAGTGATGATGCAACCATTGACGGAAGAACGCTGCTGACTCGAGGCTTTGTTTAAAAAGACTTGTGCCCATAACATCAATCATTGCTCGGGAAATATCTATTGAAGCCAAGATCGGAAACGAAGGACTTGAGCTTTGAATCATCGCTAAAGACTGACGTAACATAACCCTTGGTATTCTGTTTCCTTGTATGTGAAGAAGAGCCCCCATCGTCAATGTCGGTAATGTCTTATGTGCAGACTGTACGACTGCATCTGCTCCCTCTGACAATGCCGTTTCTGGAAATGATGGATCCATGCCATAATGAGCTCCGTGAGCTTCATCAATAAAAATAGGCTTATCATGCTGATGAACGACGTCCACATATGACGCGAGCTTCACACTAATTCCGTAATAGTTTGGATTAGACAAAAAGACAGCTTTTGCATTAGGAAATTGAATAAGAGCGTCTTCCAATTGCTGCACAGACGGTATCGTCGCTAACCCCGATATCGGTTCAATCTGAGGGGAGAGGAAGACTGCTCTGGCACCTGCGAGCTTTAATCCATTTATAATCGATTTATGTACGTTCCGCTGCACGATAACAATATCATCTGGATCGCATGTGGCAAGCAACAGCGCCATATTTCCAGAGGTGCTTCCCCCTACCAAAAAATAGGTCTCCTCTGATCCAAAGGTTTTTGCAGCCAAATGCTGTGCTTCTTTAATAGAAGCTTCAGGATGATGCAAATCATCGGTTGATGAAATTTCAGTTACATCTAGCTGCATTATTTTATAAAAATAATCGATTAAATCATATTTTGATTGGTCATTCCACAAATGTTGCTTAAGTGCTTGTCCCCCATGATGTCCAGGAACGTGAAACCGGGCGGGTTCTCTTCGGGCATGATTCACAAGCGCTTCAAATAACGGAGCAATAAAGGGCTTCATTGTTCATTTACAATCCTCTCAAGTAAACATTAATTCCTATACCTATTATATAATACTCGATAAATTCTACAAAAAAAGAGCAGCTTCTGTAATCAGAAACCACTCATGCATTTTTCTCCAAAAATATTTGCTTCATTTGATGAATGAAAAATGGGTATTTGGCATCCTTAACGTCTGTTCGTATCATTTCCGCTTCACAGCTATCACAGATAAAGCCGGTAACAATTCGTATACCCTGACCTTCAGCCTTTTGTTCATTACAAATAATACACTGATACTCGCGATTATCGTCCATAACAATCCCCGCTTTCTGATCGTCCCTATTTAGCTATTATTATGACACATAGTCTATCTATTTATACTTGTTTCATAGCGCATTTCAAATATTTATATATCGTATGCCCTGTATGGGCTAATGGTTACAGCATCTGTAAAAATGTTTCATAAAGCTATGGACAAATTGCTAATGAATACCGATATAGTTAACGAGAGTTACAGTATCTCTGAGAAAGAAAGGACTTGCAAACATGCGTCAGAAATTATCCGAACAACAAAATGCTACTATTTATCAATATCAGCTTGTAAAACGAAAAATCATTCGTCCCGAGCTTATTCAGAGCCATTTGCTCATCTCAGCCGTATTATTGGCCTTCCAAATGCTTATGTATGAAATGGATGGTCTATTTTCATGGTTATTCGGCTTCGTTGTCGTACAAATCATTCATATTGCGATCATATTGCTTACCTTTATTCGAGTTGACGAAGCAGCAGACCGGCAATGGGTGTGGCGCATTACACCGCCATGGATTGGATTTAAACCAGCTAATGATATTAAGCTGTTCCTTTTTCGCCGAGTTCATCGTCATATGTTCTGGATCGGCCTTTGTGCCATTGCACTTTTATATCCATGGATTAAAGAATCTTTGATGATTAGCATTGTTAGTTGGCACTTGTGGCTGCTAATTCCACGCATGCTTCTCTCCCTCTCTTTCCGTAAGGAGCAGAAGGACGGTGTTCTTAGGCTCCAGTCTAGAGAAGCATCTTATTATCACCGATAACAAAAAGGCCTTAGAAGCGCATACAGAGCGTTCTAAGGCCTTTATTTATGATTGAAATTATAATTACGGAAACAAAAAACCTATCGCATAACATGCGATAGGTCTCTCGTGCTTGGCGACGTCCTACTCTCCCAAGACCCTGCGGTCTAAGTACCATTGGCGCTGGAGGGCTTAACGGTCGTGTTCGGTATGGGAACGCGTGGTTCCCCTCCGCCATCGCCACCAAACTGGATTTTTCGATGAATCTCCATCCTGAGTTTCCTCAGAAAAGATCCAACCAAAGTCCTTCAAGGTGTTTACGCCCTGAAAACTGGATACGAAAGATTAGGCTTGCTGAAGCCTTCATGCTGCTGTCTACCGGATGTATGGGTCACGGTAAACGTGTTTAGGATAAGCCCTCGACCGATTAGTATTCGTCAGCTACACACATTGCTGTGCT